>NZ_CAXXTL010000002.1:0-3251253 GCF_963662935.2 uncultured Desulfobulbus sp.
CAACATCATAATCGAACCAGTAATCGCTATCCTGGTGCGCGTTCATGCGGGTGATAGTCTCCAGGTCGATGCGGCGTCCTCCGCTTGCGCACTCCTCCATGAAGGCATCTGGCCATGTGGTTCGGATTCTGTCCCAGTATGCGTAAAGTCCCTCAATGTACTTCATCTCAGTTATGCCCTGGCGGTTCGGGGCATCGTTGAATCGCCAGAATGGAAGCGGATCCATATTGAAATCCTGACGGTAGACGCGAAATCCGGGCAGATCCATATACCCCTTCACGATGTCGAAGAAGTAGTCCTGCACATCTTTCAACCCGAAGTCGAGTAGATAGGTACCGTTCGGACCTGCCATGGCTCCCAGTACCCATTCCGGATGCTCTCGGTGGACGGTAGTATCTGCCATGACGCGCTCCGGCTCAAACCACAGGCCGTAGATCATGTTGTTATCTTTTGCAGCCTGTGCCACCGGATCCATCCCTTGAGGATATGCATCCTTGCGAGCATCCCAGTTGCCGGCACCCATTGGCCAGCCACCCGTGAACCATCCGGCATCGGTCATCAGTGCTTCCAGTCCGAGTTTGGCGTATGCCTTGATAAGGGATATCTGATTCTCCGCATTGCACTCATTCAGCCATCCGCCGCCGCGGGTAAAGCATGTGTTGCAGAAAGGCGTCGGGGGACTCGGTTTCCCGTTTCGAGGTGCCGAGTAGTGCTTGTAGATGAGCTGCCTGAACTGGGCATTGCTCTCCAGGGTGTCTCCCTGCCATTGGAAGACGAGGATGCGGGGGGTACGGACTCTCTCCCCCGGATGCAGGATGAAGTTGGTCTTCTCGAGTCCTGCCGTCATGTGGAGTGTCTCGTTGTCAACCGTCTCAATCCGCGATGCCCATTGCCCCGACCATCCAACCGCAACGATGATGGAGCCATCGCCGGTTTCCACCTTGTAGAACGGGAAGTCTTTGTTTGATGAGCGTCCACCTCCTCCACTGAGGGTTTGTGCGCCGTTATTGTCTAAAGGCTTGATACTCACTTCATAATCGGTGGGGGTGGATTGTGCGCCGTTTGTGTAGTGGAAGATGTATGGCGTCTTGGGTTTCATCGGCGACTTCATGCCGATATCCATCGCCTGTAGGTCACTGATGATCGGCGTATCAGACATGCCGGTGTTCTCCACATAGAGAAGCCATTCTGCCGCTGGGTAGTCGCTGAACTTCACAGCCTCCCAGGTGAGTCTCAATCCGGTAGATGCGTCGGTCCATGTGGTGATGAGTTTGGTTCGGTCTGCATCCAGCTTCTCCGAATGGGATTCTTTACTCCAGGTCGGGAGCAGGTCATCGCTGGATTTACCGCCATATGTGAAGGAGAACGGATATGCCGAAAGCGCCGCGGGGATGACTCCCTGTTTGATGTCGTCGAGATACAATTTGGATCCCTCCTGTGTGGTGATATATGCGTCAGCCCAGTCGGCGTGATCCCATGCAGGGCCATCTCCGCCATCGCCGACCAGCAAGTCGAGGATCTTGGCACCATTCACCTTGACATCGATGCGCTCCGGCTCTTCACCGACCTTCAGCACACCGGTCTTGTGCAGAACCTTGCCGTCGACTGACACAGCGAAATCCACAGAGCCGAGTCCGCCTTGTGCTGGTGATGTCTTGTTCACGCCGACCATTGCGCTGAAACCGGTAATCGGGATCGGCGAATAGATGCGAATCTGGCTGAACGAGTGCGTCCCAAGCCCGCGTGTGAACTCCCGTGAGCCGATCTTCAGCGGTGTCTTGACCACCGACTTCCCAACTTGCAGAGTTTCGTAATCCTGCCGAGTGAGTTGCAGTATCGGAGAATTGTCTACCCTTGGGATGTTATACGGTACCTTAAACAAGGTCTCCGTGATCAACTTCCCGGCAGATGCCCCGGTGACAGCGGAGCCCATGATGATTGGAATCAGAATCCCCGCGAGAATAAAATGCTTCATGTTTTTCCTCTTTTGTTGTTGATGAGAGCCAGTAAAAGTCGCTCCTCGGAAAGGTGAGGTTCTAGCTGCCTCTCAACCTGCGAAATGCGCCTTGATCTAAGTGATATAGTAGTGATGGCGAAGCTCCTTCTGAGCCGTATTAGTGATGACTGAAAACCCATATCATGACATTCAAAAACCCCGCGACGATAATCAACATTCCGACTATCGGGATGCCGACTTCCCAATCACCAGGTTTCCTTGGATGTTTGGGTTTATACCAGGCAAACGCCAGTTGCGTGACTCCCGGCAGAGTGTTCGTAATGAGAGTTACAAGCATAAAGAATCCTGGTTTCTCTTGCATGATCTTCATTTCGGACAGCCATTCATAGTCCGCTCCCAACCCGGCAACCAAGAACAAGATACCAAACATCCATCCGTAGGGAATACGCTTCATGATATTAGTCTTCATCGTATTCGACCTTTCTGTCATGCGGGTGGTATTCAAATTTAAAATCCATCTGCATGAACTTCACTATATCTTTCTCATGATGACGTCATCTGGGACAAATAGGACTTATAAGACCTATAGAATCCAAACCACCTCAGCCAGTCACCCCTTAAGCTCTCAGCCTTCAGTCTTCAGCCTGGCATACCACCCCAAAATCTCTACAGACTAAACCCCTAACAACCTCTTCAGCGCCTGAGATGCTCTTCGGAACTGGTCTGGGCCGCTGAATCCATACATCTGGCCGACATATGCCAGATGTGGTTCCAGTGACAGGAATCCGTTGTAATTTCGGGCACGCAGATCTGCAAGAAGCTCGGGGATGAATCCCTGTCCTTCACCTGCTGGAGTCACGATCGGCTTCCCTGCCTCTCGAGTGGCGTCTTTGATATGGACGTGCCGCACGTATTTTGAAACCAGATCGTATGCTGCCGGATAGGGTTCCACGCCGACGAATATGTAGTTCGCAGGGTCGTAGCATGCCATCAAGCTGTCCATCCCGACACTCTCGATGATGTCGAGGTTCCGCTCACCGGTGTCGCCGTAGATGCCGGATTCGTTCTCATGCACCAGTAGGACATTCTCCTGCGTGGCGATTTCAGCCATCGAAGTCATCCGGCGCATCACTTCGTCACGATGCTTCGCGGGGTCGTCACCTTCCGGGATGTAGAATGAGAAGACGCGCACCATATCTGTATCGAACGAATGCGCCATCCTGACGGCTATCCTAAACCGTGTCAAGTGCACGTCGAAGTCATCCAGCACACTGACCTTCCCAATCGGGGAGCCGATCACCGCAATCCCGATGTTGCTCCCCTTGATGGTCTTCTTGATGCGTGAAACTTCATCATCAGTAAAGTCCAGCACATTCTTTCCCCAAACCCCTCGAAGTTCGATGTGTGTTATTCCTTCTGACTTTAGAACATCGACCTGCTCATTCAGGTCGGGCGATATTTCATCGGCAAATGCAGATAGTTTGAACATAATTTTCACCTCGAATATACTATAACGGAAAGAGGATTGTGTTTGTCAAGCAAATCTTGAAACATGAATGCTTTATTTGACGTTATAATAGAAGGAATTCACTGAAGAAGCGGTGAATAATGCAATAGGAATCTACAGGAGGTTACCAGATGAGCAGAAAGATGATACGAACGATTCTACTATCGGTTACGCTTACCGCAGTATTAGCGGCATCACAGGTTTCAGCACAGTATAATTATACTAACAGCAGCAGTAGTGATAAAAAAAGCACTGCCAACATTTTCCTGGCGAGTGACACAAAAACAAATGAATCCGGTTATGGGGTGTCGCTTACATTAAAAGATGACCCAACCGCCGCGATGACTTATGTGCATTTTGAAAATTTTGATGTATTTCAAGTATCAAAGTCTCAATCAACACACTTGGGTGGATTTCCGGTAAATGTTGGAGTAGTTTTGGGTTATGCGAACAATCGAGTCGACAACACACCGGTTTTAGGCATTGAAGGGATAAAGCCACTTGCGGCAGGTGACAGTGCAGATCGTCCGAATGGCTTGCTTACAGGTATGGAAGCATCTGTGAGTCTTGGCAAACCTACGGGTGGTTTCTCTATTGACTTACGGGCAAGTTCGATGTCCAAAAATGCTAATCCGATAAAGTGGATTTCCGATCCGGATCTGTTATGGGTAGGCGCAGGAATTACTTTAAAATATTAACTGTAAATTGCATGTTGAATTGAGGGAGAGGAACTTGTTTCCTCTCCTTTTTTTTCGTAGAAGCAATCGATTTTCATTCTTTTATACGAGTATATACCTGAGACTGATTAGCATGTGCGGCAGCGCTGGTAACGCCTCGCATTTTCGAGTTCAGGCATAAAAATAACCTGCACTAGATTTTTAGCATCCAGTGCAGGTCAGATTGTTTACCTAAAACGAATAGGAACCGCCTATAATCGCTTTTCCATCTAGTAAAGCTGCATCAACTGTGAATGCATCTGAGATTTTTGCCGATGCGCCAACTGACACTAAAGATCCATCTTCTGCGCCAAGTCGGTAAACGCCGCCTCTCACAGTATATTTACCATCATTGAGTTTATATTCACCACCTAAACAGAATGATACATCCTGATTAGAAGCATTGAATAAATCATATACATCTGCTGTTAACACCAGTTTGTCAGATGCGTGATATGCTATACCAGGACGAACATTACGTACCCACTTGATTAGATCTTGCCCTTCTACTTTTTCTGTTGGTTCATTTACATCTTGAATTAATATTCCCCAACTGGTTTTATCATTAATCTTCTGCAGGAATGAAATATCAATCCCAATACCGCCATCAGTTTTTATTGTATTATCAGATATTGAGAATCTGGTGGAATGTTTTTTGATATTGGCGCCAACTGCTATTTTATCGCTTATTCTGTAAGCAACTGATCCCTGGATTAAGAACTGCTGCATTGAATCGTCTGCGCCATCAACGAACTTGTTGTATCCTATAATGTTTACTCCAACTGCGTATTTCTCTCCGGCAGGTTGCGCATAGGAAAGGTTGCTTTTATAATTGATTTCATCGCTAAGAATTAGCATTCCTTTTACTTCTTTCTTTTCAAGAAATGCTAATCCGGCAGGATTCCAATATGTCGCATCTGCATCATCTGCCAGACCGATGAATGCGCCTCCCATTCCAAGCTGCCGTGCGCCTACGCATGAAATTGCAGGCTGCATAATAACTAATAACAACCCTAACAACGCTAAACAAATAGTGATTCTCTTCAACTTACTCTCCTTTTTTATTATATGCACATGAGTGATATGCCTGTTTAATGGATCGCCCTGCGAATATTATATATTTGCATCAGAATAATTCGGTTTTCATTAGATTATTAGTTTACAAAATCATGTCAGGTGAAAATCTGTTTATCTATATAATAACCAACTGATATCTAAACTATGGTTTCAAGTAATTTTTTGATAAATCATTCTATGCAGCAATATATTATCACGATTCAGAAAAATGTCAATTGATAATATGTGAATATTTTAATAATTTATTGGTTAATTATACATAAATACCATGTAGGTGATTCGATTAGATACGAAAATGATTTAAATGCTACCTTAGAGTATCTTTCACCCCACTTCGGGGATTCTTAATATCCAAAATGCTATTTTGGACAGGTATGACATTCGCTGCCGCGAACACTCAGCATGAGACGGGTGGCTGATATCGCTGCTGGAGATATTTACCTCCTCAGTGAACACACACCTGTAAAAACCAACAATATTTGCACCTGAGCATCCCTCGTGGTAGAATACCTCTATATTGAATCAATGAGCGTATGAATGAAAACAATCACAATTGATCTGGATGAACGAAGCTACAATATCCATATAGGAACAGGTGCGCTAGATAATGCCGGTTCTATCATTGCAGAAGTATGCAATGGAAAAAAAGCGGCGGTTGTAACCAACACTGCAATCGGTAAACTGTATGCGGAACGATTGACCGGCGGTTTAGAGAATGCGGGTATCACTTCGAATGTTATCAGCGTCCCTGCCGGTGAACGGTTCAAAACTTTGAAGACGGTCGCAAGGATCTATGAAAAGTTCCTGGATGAGAAAATCGACCGCTCATGTATGGCGGTTGGTCTTGGCGGCGGCATTGTTGGTGATATGACCGGTTTCGCGGCCGCGACATGGTTGAGGGGGATTGACTTCATCCAGGTTCCGACATCGCTGCTTGCACAGGTAGATGCCAGTGTTGGCGGGAAGACCGGTGTTAACCTTTCAAGAGGGAAAAACCTCGCAGGCGCATTTCATCAACCAAAGGCAGTAATCATCGATGTATCGGTTTTGAATACTCTTCCACCCCGAGAATTCCGTTCCGGCTTGGCGGAGGTTGTTAAACATGGTATAATTCGTGATAGAAACTACTTTGAATATATTGAGAACAATCTTAACAGCGTAATGAGCCTTGATCCGGTTGCTCTTGAACATATTGTATCTGTGTCATGTATGATAAAAGCTGATGTAGTTCGACAGGATGAGCGTGAATCAGGACTGCGGCGTATATTGAATTACGGACATACTGTTGCACATGCTGTAGAGCGATTAACAGGTTACCGCAGGTACAAGCATGGAGAAGCAGTCGCAATCGGGATGGTAACAGCATCATGCGCGGCAGATATTATCTATGGATCTAGTACCGGAATGACTGACAGAATTGTAAACCTGCTTAAGGCGATAGGATTACCATATAGATGTCCGCCGGATGTAAGCCACGATGATATTCTTGCCGCAATGGGACTTGATAAGAAAGTGTCAAACGGGAAATTGAATGCGGTGATTTCGGTTGAAATCGGAACAGCGTATGTTGACGATTCTATATCGCAGAACCAATGGCTTGCCGCACTGGATCGTCAATCGCAGCTTTAGTTATCATAAGATTTTTGATGTTTCTTTGGAAGCAATGTGAATGAGTAAAGTAAAAAATAATCTAAAGATTGATAATACTAGCCGCAAATCATCAACAAGCTACATATGGGATGCTTTGATCACCTTCTGGCTGATCATCGTGATGATGCAATATATCACCAGATATTATATCTTGATACCGGACGTAGATTACAGCATCGCATACATCATAATGATGATTGTAACGGCTGTATTTGCTGTTGTTAAACTGGCAGCGTATGTCATATCAAGAAAACAGGATCGCGGCAAATAACTGATTTGCCCGGAGGTAATGAATTGGTTGGCGAATTGCTAAAGTATCGATACAGGATTCTAGAGAAAGAAGCAGATGAAGATCTATTTTCTGTATATAAATGCGACGATTTAATCGGCAAACGCACTGTAACCGCAAAAATACTTATTCCGCAATATGCATCCAACCGTGCCTTCGTCGACCAGATATTGAAAGATGCACAATCGCTTGAAGAAGTGATTCATCCCGGGATAGTGCGGACGTTTGATCATGGTGAAGAAAATGGTAGAGTTTTCATCATAACGGAGCATGTAAACGGCATTACTCTTGATGCGCATATCAAGAAAAGCGCGCCATACCCAATCCCTACCGTACTGGATATTGCATCAGCTATTTGCAGTGTTATCGATTATATGCAGAATCAGGGCTTCATCCATGGCGATCTAAGACCGGCGAACATTATGGTTACTTCTGAAGGGCAGATAAAGATCGCAAACTTCTGGCTCAGTAAAGCTGCCGCATCATCCCAGACAATAAGAACAAATCTCTTGATGCGTTCGGTACATTATATGTCGCCGGAGACAGCCTCGGGACAAACTGCTTCAACTTCATCTGATATATATTCACTTGGGGTGATAGTGTTCCAGCTGATTACGGGTAAACTGCCGTATGAAGGTGATACTCCCATGTCAGTCGCGATGAAGCATGCCGATGAACCAATTCCAAATATCAGAGTATTAAGTCCCGGCATATCTAAAGGCCTCGAATCGATAATCATCAGAGCGATGCAGAAAACTCCGGCAGGCAGATATAAATCGCCCAAAGAGATGCTCAGTGCGCTGGCAAATGAAAAGAATCCAAAGAAAACGTCGCTTACATCAAATAATAATAAGATTTCTCCTAAGATTGAACCTGAAGATGATTCAGATGAATATGAATATGTTACAGATCCTCCTGCGCTGCTTATTATTCGAAAGACATTACTCATACTTGTACTCATAATCATTGTTGCCGCAGCCGGAATTGGTGCATATTTTTATACAAAACCTGCTGATGTAATTGTACCGGATTTGGTCGGAAAAACGGTCGGGGATGCACAAGGGATCGCATCTCAATCGGGATTGAACGTTACCACCAACATGGAGCAGTATAATGAGAAATTCCCGGAAGGAACCATATACTTCACCACGCCTTTAGCAGGGAGAACAATTAAAAAAGGCAAAGATATTGAAATATGGGTGAGCAAAGGATCGAGGTATGCACAAGTTCCTGCTCTGGAAGATACACCTCTCGAAGATGCTCAGAAGAATATCATACAAGCCGGTCTCGCTGTTGGTGATGTAACTGATGAATATAATGATAAAGTACCGATGGGCAATGTGATCAAACAGAAGCCCGCATCAGGCACAAAACTGGATAAAGATTCAAAAGTAGATCTCATCTACAGTCTAGGACCTAAAACTCCTGATGAAACATCAAGCACAATTGAGGAAACACCTTCTACAAACGGTGGTTCGGATCAGTCATCAGGCAAACCAAGGTCGTTTGATGTGAAATTCAAAGTGCCGCCCGGATCAAATCAACAAAATGTAGAGATCGCTGTTGTTGACGATTATGGTGAAAACATCGTATTCACAGAAGTAAAAGCACCTGGTGATGCTGTAGATCAGACAGTCGAAGGCGTAGGAAGTAAAATAAAAATTCGTATTTACATAGACGGCAAGTTAGTTAAAGAGGAGCGTAAATGAAAATTCAGATATCACCGTCCCTTCTATCGGCGGATTTCAGCAACCTTGAACGAGATGTAAGAGCAGTAACCGCCGCAGGAGCAGATAGTCTTCATCTGGATGTTATGGATGGCAGGTTCGTGCCTAACATTACATTCGGCATACCTGTAATCAAACGGCTGAGAGATAAAACTGATATCCCGCTGATCGCACATCTGATGATCGTGCATCCTGAAGATATATTGAATGAGTTTGTGAAAATCGGGTGCGATTCAGTCGTGGTGCATGTTGAAGCATCAACACACCTTCACCGCACATTGCAGCAGATTCGTGAGGCAGGAGCAAAAGCTGGAGTTGCATTGAATCCTCATACACCGTTATGCATGATTGAAAATGTTATGGACTGCCTCGATGAAATCTTGATTATGAGCGTCAATCCTGGATTTGGCGGGCAGGCATTCATCACATCTGCGCTTCCAAAGATCAAAGCGGCAAGGCAGATGGTGGAGCAAAGCGGGAGAGATATCGATATATCGGTTGATGGGGGTGTAAACCTGGAAACATGTTCGCTCGTTGCATCAGCCGGTGCGAATGTCCTCATTGCCGGATCATATGTATTCGACTGCCCAACCGGCGTCGATTACGCGATTAACACCCTCCGTGAGAAGTGTGAAAGCTGAGGCTGTTTGAAAAAAGTGCATTTCCACAGAATGAGTAGATTAGGTCATTAGCCGTATAACACACCCGTCAAGTGCTGAGTGTTCGCCGCAGCGAAAGTATCGAAGCATGGAATCTATGTCACTAGTAGTACCCTTCGATACAATCTGCCTGCGGGCAGATCACTCAGGGTAGACGGTTTGAATTCATAACAAAAATCTACACCTAATTTCGATTTACTTGCATGATAGAAAACTGATAAACAAGAACCTGTATGAATCAGAAGGTGATCCAGATGGCCGAATATGAATATGGACGCATGACAGTGTTGGCACACGCGCTGGCAAAGGCTGGGATCGACAATGAGATCGCTGCCCGAATCATGGAGGGCGGCGAGAAGATCCTCAAGAGTTCTTCGTCAAAGAAGAAGGCTGAATGGATGAAATCCGCCATGGACCGCATGGATATGCTGCTGGATGAAGAGACACGGCATGCCGTCCGTGAGGGTTGTGCGTGCTGCCTCAAGGGGAAGCGTCAGGAGATCACCAAAGAGATAGCGGCGAAATATGAGACGCTTGATGAGCGGATTGCGGCCTCAAATGAAGCCAAATATGTTTTCGGTGATAGCGTGACCATGCTGGATGACGGGCAGATACTTGTGCGGTTCGCTCCTGAAGGCCTCGAGAGCTACCGATGCGTCTGCATCCCTCAGGCTAACGGACCTGTCTCTATCACCTACTGCTACTGCTGCGGCGGGCATGCGAAACATCACCTTCAGACAGCTCTTGGATGTAAACTCTCGCTCACGGTGCGGTCATCGGCTCTGGCCAGTGAAGGTAAAGAATCGTGCACGTTCCTATTCAAAATTGTCGAGTAAACCGCCGAATTGAATTCACAAGATATGGGTTGAGTGCCTTCGAACGCCATCTTTCGATACATCCGTCCGCCGAAGGCGGAATACTCAGGATTAAACGGGTGCTCTTGTATCCTCCACCTTATATTCAAAGTATGCCTATGGGCTGGAGGTCTTCTTGATTCCTCGATCTGCATTGTTCTCAATTACATGCGTACTACTCTGCCTATCGTCTGCATTGAGCATGCCCACTATCAGCTACACTGCGCTGTCAGATGCCGCGCAGAGATCAGGACAACTCAAGCTGTATGACAAGGTGCCGATGAAGAACGGCTCCATCGCTATCGGTGACTGCCGTCTTGATTATGCGATTCCGGCAAAGTCTCGTGCGTATGATGTCATTCCTATACACTACAAACTCTCCCAACCGGCAGCATCACGCCGGACTGCAATATCGGTAGTGGCATATGAAAATACTGACAAATCGAAGAACACTCCGCTGTATGATATGTCGATCCCCGGCGATCTCAAGGTGAAGATAGAGTATCTTGGCAGTGTGAGCGCCGATTATCAGCGTGACAAATACATCCCGCTTACCGCCGATCCCAAGACACCCATCAGTCCATTCCCCCCATTTAAACGAGATTCTATGGTGCGGTCGTCAACAATTCGAGAGGCTCATCTCATCTGGTTCAAGGTGAGAATCACAAACACTGGCAACACCATCCTCGATCCTGAAGGGTTCGGTGCAAGCTTCTCGCAAACCACAATCACAAAGCTGGATTCCGCCGGCAACCAGGAATGGGTGAACGGCACGGTTAACCTCTTTGAGCGCCAACTGAAATATATATACCCGGGTGAATCTGTTGAGCAGTGGGTAGCGTTGTGGTCGCCTCAATTTGGGGAATACAACCTCGGACTGAAGGAGGGAAGCTACCTTCTGAGGGTCCAGATGCTCTACCGATATCATAAGGAGTACAACTGGGGGACAAACATCTGGGCGGGCGGGGAGTTTGCGCGGCTCGAGGTGCCGATTAGGGTGACCAAATCCGGCGGATATACACCGGTTAAAAGCACCTGCACAATCACCGATACGGGCGAGAAGATGCCCGGATATGTGAACACCTTCGAAGAGTTCATGACATCTTTCAAAATATTTGAACCGGTTGAAAAACCGCTAACACAGCAGGGAACCATCTATCTGCAGGTTGCCCCATGGACGAAGAAGGTCGTCATTAAGCTGATGCAGACCAATCCTCAGCAGATATCGGTTGCCAAAATCCCAGTCTCGATTTCTGATGAAACCCTGGATGTAAAGTATAACCCCAAAAATGTGATGGTGATTAAAGAGAACGGACGTGAAGATCCGGTGTTTGTAGTTCAGGCGATGCCGGGGATGCGAACCGGATTCCAGCTTGGTCCTTATGTTGAGAAGGATTTGATGAAACAGATTCGTGAGATGAAGTCGCTTGGTGTTAACTTGATTGCAAACACAAGCGGCGGATGGTGGACCGGGGAGCTGACCGATCCGAAGAGCTTCAACATGTGTGCTGCCCAATACAAGTACTTCTATGACGTGCTGGCTCGCGAAGCAGGAATGAAACTCGAGGGATGGAGCGTATATCCGCCGTCAGGTGAAGGATGGTATACAAACGCCGAACCTCTTCTGGGTAGGAAGATAACATATTCGAAATCCTCAAATGCATCTGGTTTTAGTTCCGGCGTTGATATGGGCGATCCGATTGCGCCGGAAGTGCTCGCTGCATGGGTGAAATACCAGTATCAGCGATGGGGCGACATGTGGTTCAAGACATCGGATGGACGCGTTCCCGTTGATATTGAAGACTCATGGGGCTGGCTGAGGGACGACATCAACACCAGATATGCATCCGGACCGCTGGCTCTCGATAAATTCCGCAAATGGGTAGCGCAGAAGTATTCGAATATCGAGAATGTGAATACTGCATGGAAATCCACATACAAGTCTTTCGATGAGATCGACCCGCAGGCGAACCAGGGTATAGAAGGCGATGGCATCAATTATGGAACCGGGGTTTTCAACAACCCGAACAATCCCTTTCATGACTGGAGCACCGCGACAGAGGACTGGGATACTTTCCGCACTGAGCTCAGGATGCAGATCCTTGAGGAATCGCTCAAAATCATACGGAAGACAATCCCCGGAGCCGAATGGTGCATCCGGTCTGAAGGCGCGAATCTGCCTATACGCGGCGATGGGAAATCGGATGATATGCACTGGCGCCATGTCTACTACTCCCAGCGCAGAAACGCTATGGTCTATGATGTTGCGAAGAAATCCGATGCACTTGGCTTCTACAGCGACTACACGACCCTTCCATACACCGAAGCCGAGTGGCGTCAGGCGATGCGCGAGATGGTGGGCGACGGTATCATTCCGATGTTCCTGCCTCAGTTCGACCACATGCGCGACATCCTGCTCAACCAGTATTATGGCAGGGAATACAAGATGCACTACAACCTCGATGCACCCAGCAAGGGGATGATGATCCACTGTCTGACGGCAGCATATCCCTGGTGGAAGGCGACATATGAGGAAGGCGGAGCACCCGGCATCATCTGGTCGGACTACCTGTGCGACGGTTTTGCGACCGAAACCCAGAAGCGTGAACTCAAGCTTCTGAGAGAACATTTCAATTCTATGAAGCTTAAATAATTGTAAAATATGTATAATAGCAATAAGCCATACTTTTAGATTACCTAACTGATTAATTCAAGGAGATTTTAATGGATTTTTTACACAAATTCGACAAATTGATGGTAGAGATCGATACATCAAATTTTGCATCTACACCTGCATGTAAGCGATTTCGTCATGAACTTCATTTCGCACGGATGTTCAGTGATCTATTTGCAGATACCAGAGATCAATGGAATGATCTCATCATCAATGCGATGAAGAGTTTTACTAAGACAATCGCAAACGGCGGCAGTTTTGATCTGGACGGCGCAGTTGCACAGGCGGAATCAATAATGGCGCCGATTGGGAAAGCTGCTAAGGAGTATACAATACATTGTTGCGGTCATGCGCATATAGATATGGACTGGATGTGGCCATTTCCGGAGACAGTCAGCATCTGCCATGACACATTCTCTACTGTTGATAAACTGATGGATGAGTTCCCGGATTTTAAATTCAGCCAGAGCCAGATATCTGTTTATGAGGCAATGGAGGAGTATTCACCTGAAGTTTTCGAGAGAATCAAACAGAGGATTGCAGAAGGCAGATGGGAACCGGTTGCAACTCAGTGGGTTGAAGGCGATAAAAACATGGCATCCGGCGAGATCATATGCCGGCATCTCCTTTATTCAAAGCGCTATATGAATAAGAAGTTTGGCATTCCTTATGATCAGGTGAAAATTACATGGGAACCTGATACATTCGGTCACGCCTGGACTTTGCCGTCTATACTCTCCAGAGGCGGTGTTACAAGATATGGATATGGTAGAATGGCTCCTGATAAGTGGCTGTTCTGGTGGAAGTCGCCGGATGGGTCAAAACTCCTGAGCTTTTTCTACAATAAGCTGCCCGGATTCAGCGTAGATTTACCAATCGATTATATCTCCACATCGCTTGCAGATTATATCAAAGAAAATGGGTTGAAAGACTTCCTTGTGTTTTATGGAGTGGGAGATCATGGCGGTGGACCTACCCGTCAGATGATTATGAAAGCGCTTGAGGCAGATTCGTGGCCGATATTCCCAGCTTATAAACTCTCAACAATGGATGACTACTATTCATCAGTAGAGGCTCAAGACCTTAGCCATCTATTTGTTCTTGATGATGAGATCAACTTTGTCTTCGATGGCTGCTGGACATCAGAGAGCAGTATAAAACACGCAAACCGCGTAAGTGAAAACATAATCCCCGAAGTTGAGGCGTTATCACTGATCGCAGGTCGGTTGTCGGATTTCCAATATCCATCGGAGAAACTGGAGAAAGCCTGGCGCATGGCAATGTTCAATCAGTTCCATGATATCCTCCCTGGATCCGGAATACATGCTACATATCGCCGTGCAGAGGGTCAGTTCCAGGAGATACAATCGATCACTGAGATGATCCGAGCAAGAGCACTCAAGCAACTCGCTCGAAAAATTGACACCAGCAAGACATTCGGGATTGAACTGCCATCAGGAGATCAGGGTTCCGGCGTTGGACCTGGAATCGGTGGAGGCGCAGGTGATCTGGGTACAATGGGCGGAGTTTCAGCATGGGGTGCAGGGTCTGTCGCAGGCGATCCATTCCTGATTTACAACCAGATGCCGTTTGCCAGATCAGAGATGGTTGCAGCACGTGTCTGGAACAAAGAGATTCCTCATGATATGATCACTGTTCGAGGTTCAGATGGTTCATCGGTTGCTGGGCAGGTTATTGAGACCGGCAATTACTGGCTTTATCATAATTACATCACCGTCCTTTTCCCGGCAGATAATGTTCCCGGCATGGGATATAAAACATATATCATCGAACGCGATCCGTCTCCGAAGAAGCCGGAAGGAGTTAGTTTTACATCACCATCAGTGATGGAGAACGAATATCTAAAAGTTGAATTCGATATGAATTCAGGCGGAATCGTTCACCTAATCGATAAGGCTACCGGATATGATTATGTGCCTGATGGCGAGATGATGGGGATACTGGAATACTGCCATGAAGCCACAAATCCAATGTCATCATGGACCATCGGACCGCTTATGAGTGTTACTAAACTTATTGATGAAGGGAAGCTTATCGATAGATGGCAGGGATTTGATCTGCCTTGTGATGGAGGGTTACCGTTCAGCTTCGGCAGGACAGAGAATCCATTTCCACCAACCGATTACTCGCAGAAGGGACCGTATAGATGCTCTGCGAAATTTGGCCGCGATGTAAAGGGATCAAGAATCTGGGTGGAAGTTGGATTGAATGCCGGAAGCAGAATGGTGGATTTCCGAGTAATTGCAGACTGGCGTGAGATAGGTACTCCTGCATTGGGTGTTCCTATGCTCAGAATGGCATTCCCTGTCCAGATATCAGATTCTAAAGGCGCATATGAAATTCCATTTGGTAGTATTGAACGCAAACCTGATGGCAGAGAAGTCCCGGCATTGAAATGGGCGGATCTTTCAGGCGAGAAGATCAATGCGGACGGGCAATGCGGTATCACTATGGTAAATGCCGATAAATACGGTCATAATGCCGATGGAAATACGCTGCGGTTGACATTGATCAGATCAAGCTTCAATCCTGATCCTGTACCGGAAGTTAAACGACATGATATTAGATTCGCCATTATTGCACATGATGGATTGTGCGATGTTTCTGATGCGATTAATGAAGGATCGGCATTCAACTTGCCGATGTCCATACTCAGCACGGATATCCATACCGGTGATCTCCCAGGCGAAATGGGTTTTGTCGAAGAGTTAACGCCAAATGTAAAAGTCGCCGCAGTTAAGAAAGCAGAAGATTCAGATGCAGTAATCATAAGGCTGTTTGAATCGGATGGAATTGATACTGAAGGTGAAGTCCGGATTTCAAATCTGGCAGTCACTAACGCATCTGCTCAGGAAGTAGATATCATGGAATGTCCATTACCTGCATCATCGGCGAAGATGGATGGCGATATTCTGAAAGTGAGATTACCGGCACATGGGATTGTAACAGTCAAGATTGGCTGATAGAATGAAGATTATCAGATAATGAATTCGTATATCCTGATGATTAAGGTATCACGCCATTATCAGGAATATTAATAAGTGACAGATGAATGTAGAGACTGAAAAACTATTTTCTTGACTTTAATGTATTCAGTTAGATATACTCAATTTGTTCAAAAACTCATCATTCTGATATAATTTAGCTAGCAACGAATAACAGGAGGCGCTGGAATGACAAATCAGGTAGATTTAAAGGCATTATGGGAGAAAGTTGAAGATAATGTAAAACAAAAAGTCATTCATCCCACTCTTTGGCGTACACTTGAATTAGCAGTACCGGTTATCATCGAAGATAGCTTTTTTGTAGTTGGATTTACTCCAACGAATTTTAATATGAGCGGGCATCTTACAGTTCCTGAGCATAGAAACGCGATCGAATCTGCTCTGGAGGCATACAGTGGAACAAGGCTTTTCCTGAGAGTTATCGAAGGACAGACAGTAGCTGACTGGAAGAATGTAAAAATAAAGGAAGCTGATGCCGAACGACTTGCTGATGCAAAACAGAAGAAGCGCGAAAAAGAATCTGCAATCACTAAAACATGGGAAGGATTGTATGAGCAGGTCGGACGAGGTTATGCGAATCTGCCTCTCAGGCAGCTTCCTCAAGCCAGAGCGAGATTTATCGAATCTGTGATTGAAGATATTTCAGATGCAATGGATGATCTGATTCCTGAAGGCGGCCAAGTAGATGAGCTTACAGAGAGATCGCTTGCGAGAGTAATCGACCGAGCCGGTTCATTGACTGACGTTCCGCCTGCGATGATCGCTCTTGAGTTGAAACGATTCCGCGAGAGAAAATAGGCGTTTATCAAAAAATTCAATCAGTGGATAGATTCAAAAAGAGGGGCTAACGCTCCTCTTTTTTTGTTTGCCTGCTTATTCATTATTATTGCAATATGCACATTATTGAAGTATACTAAACACGTGAAGCCTGTGGTTCACGGGATTTAAATGCAGGAGGGCATTAGTTTGACTACAGTAACATCTGAAGAAGTAAGAGATGGTCTTGGAGAGTTAATCAACAGGGTTCATTATCTTCATGAACGATTGAAAGTTACGCGTCGAGGCGTTCCTGTAGCCGCGCTGGTCCCTTTAGAAGATCTGGAGTTTCTTGAACAGGTTCTTGATATAATCGAAGATACTCGAGACCTTCCTACAATCAGAGAACGCCTACAGCGATTCGAGGAAACAGGTGAGGGTATCTCCTGGAAGCAGATCAAAGCGGATTCCGGTTTATGAGTTACGAAGTGATCTTTGACCCGGACGCTGCCCGGGAGTTCAATAAGCTGCCTCATGCACAGAAAAAACGCATTGGAGAGCTTCTTGACGATCTTTCAGAGAAGCCAAGACCATCAGTATCTGAAAAGTTGACCGAGGTAGATGCATATAGAATTCGTGTGGGTGATTATCGGATTATATACGCCATCAGAGATGAATCTTTAGTTGTTCTTATTGTTAAGGTTGGAAATCGCAGAGATGTATACAAAGACATCGGTATTATCAATAAGCGATTGAAGAAATGATCGATAACAATGAAACCGTATTCCATTTATGAATAACTCTAAACGAAGGATAAGTGTTTGTTGTATCGCACTTATCCTTCGTTTAGATATGAACTGCTTTTAATGTCAATTGGTCTGAGAATTGATCTGCAATATTTCACAAAGATTTATTTTTGATCAGCTCCAGGCGCTCTTTCAATCGAGAAAGGTATTTCGGCGCAGGTTCAGGAAGAGCAAAGAGTGGTTTATCTCTTGGCACAATCCTCGCCAGTTTCGCGAGTGCCATATCTGCCGATTGTATGTTGCATTCATAATTGGGCAACTGCCGTTCTTTCGGAAGCTTTCTCTGCCAGTTGCTGTTGTTCTCAATGAATCGAAGAATCTGTGCAAGCGATGCCCATGTAGAGTCATCGGCAACGCATTTGGCATATTCATCGATAACCATCGCAGGTGTGGCGTCAGGATCGTTGCAGAACCTGCCGAATGCGTAGGTGTTCGGAGCTTTTGCCAGATATCCGGCATAACTCCAGCTCCCCATGATCCCTGTCATGCCGATTGCACGCATCTCAGACACCAGTTTATATATGTAACGCGTTTCTGACTGGGGTAAGGGTAGAATAGATCCATCCGGACCGACATCGCCGTCATCTGCTTCATCTAGAAGGAAGTATGGCCATGCCCAAATGCGGGTGGTCCCTTTATTTTTTAGCATCTTTACATCGTCTGCCGTGGGGAATGGTTCCGGATTAATTCCATCTCTGCTGTAGTTCCGCAATGCCATCGCCCGGTAGTAGTTATGACCTGCCAACTCTACTCCGATTTTTGATCCGATAAAGTCTTTCTCGTTGATGATGATTTTGGTAAGCTCTGTTTCTTTCAGCCACCATTCAGATGAACCGCACCCCAAGTCGGGATACTGCCACATTGTGATCGCCCATGGATTCACATTGAATACGGCATGAGGTGCCTCACGTTTTACAACTTCATGAACTCGTTTCGCCATAGTGATCCAATCCTGAACCGTTGCCGGACCCAGGTCAGACGGCACACCGCCGGGATCTCCACCCAGGAACGAGAAACTGTCTGCATTGTGGAGCGCTTTGACGGTTTTAGCTAAGAACATCAATCGTTCCTGCATGGCTGCTTCATCGCTTGGATGAAATTTTGTTCCTATGCCGCTTGGTTCAAGATCTTGAGGGCCTTTCCACTGGCGGATGTTCGCGAATAGCAGCACATTAGTTTTAAATCCATCTTTCTTTGCCTTATCTATACCTGCCGCCATACCCTTGTAGTAAGAGTCATGCAGATTGAGGTTGCGGCACCACCCCAAATCGCAGAACTGGAGTGTGTTTATTCCACATGACTTCCAGAACGCATGCTGGTCCGGAGTATCGGTCCAGATGTAAAGTCCAACAGTATCAAATCCTGATTTCTTGTTTGAATTGCCGATTTTAGATTCAGATCCCAAAACAGCGCCTCCTATAATAATTAGAAACAGTAAAACGAAAACAAAACGATTTATCAAAATACTTACCTTCTTAGATAATGTAGTTGCTTCGGTAGCTTGCTCCCGAAGCCTCTGATACCAGAACAGATTTTAACATGGATAGGCAGGATTGACAGGATACGAGACATCAGTTGTAAACCAGGTAACTTGTCCCGATGCTTTATAGAACCAGCCTTGGTGTGTTTAACCAGCTTTAGTGCGTTGAGCTTCGGGAGCGAGCTGCCGAAGCAATTGGGTCTTCTATATAAATATCCGTTCATGAGCGGTTCTCAGGGCTCTCACGGTCTCATCTTCAATTATATCGCCTGCCTCACCTACCCAAAGATGAGAGATATGAGTTGTCGGAGCGGCACCGTCTACCATACAACCGATTAGATTATCTACCTCGGATGTTGTTTTCCCTTCAACATCCGGCGCATTGACGATCATTGAGAAAGGTGTATCAGGAAATGCATCCCTGATTGCCTTGTAGTTGCTTCCTCCGCCGATATCAAGGCTGTCAGGTGTCAGTTCTTTGTACAACTCAATGTAGTTGTCGAACACGCCGCAGTGGTGCAGGTGGAAAGCCGCGACCTGGCTTCTGACCCATTTGTCGACCGGTAAAATGACTTCCCGATACAGTTTAGGTGAGAACATAATTGCGGGACAGTTGCCGTAACCGAAACTGATATTTTCCAGTGGAAATTCAACTGGTGCAACAAACGCTGATAGCTCTTTATACAGGCGGAACTCTGTCTCAGCTATGACCATCAGCACATGCTGAGCTGTTTCCGGTTCTGCGGCACATGCCATCAGGAACTCCTCGCCGAACACATTCACGGCTACATTAATCGGGCTTCCGGTGTTGATTCCTCCATGACAGAAACCGTATTTCCTAATCAAAACTTTCGCTTCTGAAAGAGATCTCTGAATGACGGGATTCGTATTGAAATCAGGAACCTGTAGATGCCGCATATCTTCAATGGTTGAATTCAATGCAATCGATGCAGGCGCCTGGTCTGAGTGATAAGATATCTCACAGCCAAACAGAGCTGGCATGAAGTAGTTCCCATATGCATCGCTGAACACAGGCGCAGGTCCCGGATCAGCACATCCCAATCCAACGTCACTGAATCTATCATATTGAAGACGTGTCATTTCACGATTGCGTTCCACCCGACTGATGGGGTCATCCCATGTTTCAGCAGAGAAGTCCATTCCGTAATAACGGTTGAACCATGTTGGGGCAAAAGTCACGATAACCGGTTGAATCGATCCTGCTTGTGAATTATGCATAATGCATCAGCGCCTCATAAAGGATAATTACCAATACGGTATAATACCATAAATTTCCACAGAATAACACAAGAAAATACATAAGACAACTAATGGCAATTAGCGCAAATAGGGATTATATATCGAAGAAGTATCCGTAAGCAAAAACACTCAAATTAAGACAGATTTTTCTCAATCCAACGAAATGAAATTCACATTCAAGGGAAAACTATCCTAAAAAAGGGCGATATTTGATATTTTATGATGGTTTGCAGTAATATATATGAGTTCTGCATATAAATACGGCGGGGTTTTATACCTGTTCGTAAATGAATTATTTTTTCGGGGTGGTCTGGTTGTACACCAAAGAGCAATTCTGCAAGTTAATTGATAATACATTCTTAAGACCTACAGGCACAAAAGAAGATATCATCAGATTTTGCGATGAGTGCAGGAAATATCATTTTGCGGCGGCTGTTGTTTTTCCGTTCTGGTTGCCGTTGGTCTCTAGCGAGCTTGAAGACAGTGATGTAAAAGTATGCACACCGATAGGGTTTCCATATGGCGCCATATCTCGTGCATCAAAAGTTCATGAAGCAAGGAACGCCGTTGCTAACGGAGCTGATGAACTTGATATTGTAATTAATGTTGGCGCCTTAAAATCCGGTGATTACGACTTTGTAAGGCGGGAGATATCTGATATCGTGAGCGCCGCAAATATATCCGGCATGACACAAGATGCAAAACGCACACTGATCAAAGTCATCATCGAAACCCCTTATTTGACAGACCGCGAAAAGATCATCGCATGCAGGATCGCCCTTGAAGCAGGAGCCGATTTCATTAAAACATCTACGGGTACCGCACCCAATGGAGCGACAGTAGAAGACATCAAACTGATACGCAGCATTACAGGACCGGCAATCGGTGTGAAAGCAGCAGGCGGCATAAGAACGCTGGATCATGCGATCAACCTCCTCGACTCAGGCGCCAACAGGCTTGGAACAAGCGCAGGAGTTGCGTTGGTACAAGCTTACAAGCCGGATGAGATATTGAAAACATCAAGATAGATTTGAAATAATTATCTTGTTTGAAACGGGTGCGACCGAGTTTTGTGGGTAGTAAGAAATAAAGGAATCTCCTTCTATAATGGAGAATTATATTGTAGCCAAACAAATAATTCCAAAGGAGATTCCCAAGGCTATGATTACACATGAGAAGCATAACTCCCTTCTTGAGGCGGTAAGAGATTTTGCGATTAATCATCTGAATACGACGGATATAACCACTGCCGAGAACGAGATACAGAATATCCTGCGAATCATCGGCAATACTATGATGCAGGAGGTAGCGGGGAAGATGAGTGGGAATCCCACATATAGAGGAGTCAGGATAAGTTGTGAATGCGGGAAAGAAGCCGATTTCAAGGACTACCGCAAGCGTTGGATAAGAACGCTCCATGGGGATGTGGAAGTGTTTCGGGGATACTACCGGTGCCGCGAATGCCATCGCACATATAATCCATGGGATATAGAGCAGGGACTGAATAATAGAGTATGGAGTCCCAGAGTGAAGGCATTTGTGGCAACTGTCTGTGCCGATCTACCATATAAAGCGGCTATGCATCTGGTGGAATTAGCCACAGGACTAGTGATAGAAGAGAGCAGCGGAGAGGAGATAGTGCGTGATATCGGCATTAGACTCCGCATTGAAGAAGAAAAGGCAATCATCGCAGCGGTAGATACGGGCGAAGAAGCTATTACTGATGCATCTCTAGACAGGCTCTATATCGG
This sequence comes from uncultured Desulfobulbus sp., assembly GCF_963662935.2. Classification (NCBI taxonomy): domain Bacteria; kingdom Pseudomonadati; phylum Thermodesulfobacteriota; class Desulfobulbia; order Desulfobulbales; family Desulfobulbaceae; genus Desulfobulbus; species uncultured Desulfobulbus sp. The sequence goes on from NZ_CAXXTL010000002.1 coordinate 22,190, forward strand.
TATCGATGCTGCAAAAGCACACACAGATGGAGCCTGGCATGATATCAAGACCGCGGTGATATATGAAGGCAAAAGACTTGATGGCGCTGAGACAGACACCGTAAGCAACTCACGGTTTATAGCTGCGCAAGAGAAGAGTGAGGATTTTGGCAGACGGATATACACAAAGGCGATGCATGCCGGATATGACAAGGCTCGTGAGTGCGTGGTGTTGGCTGATGGAGGTGAATGGATATGGAACGAGGTAAGAAATCACTTTCCGAAAAGTATTAAGATCCTCGACTACTTCCATGCCTGCGAACATATATACAGTCTTGCCGCAGAGTTATATGGAGAGGGAAACCCAAAGGGGACTCGCTGGGCAAAGGAGCACTGTGAGAAATTGAAGAATCAGGGTCCCAAGAGCCTGCTCAATGCAATCAAGCGGCGTAAACCCAAAGATGAGTCGAGTCGGGAAGCATTACGCTTGGAAGGCGGTTATTTCAGAAAGTATCGCAAATACATGAATTACCCGGCATATAGAGCAAAAGGCATGATGATTGGCAGCGGACCTGTAGAATCCGCCTGCAAAGTAGTGGTGGGTCAAAGAATGAAGTTGGCGGGAATGCGGTGGACAAAGGATGGTGCTGATGTAGTGCTGGCCATAAGAACGGCGCTTCTTTCCAACGAGCTTGAGCGCATAGAAGCCGCTTCACGAGCAGCGTAGACCGTGTTCTACCCACTTTGTGGAATTCCACCCGTTTGAAACTCACATCTTGACACATTAACATATTTTTCATATACTAATCGCAGATCAGGCGGTCTTCAATTTTAAGAGGATGCGGCCGGGCGGTATGCAGCAGGAATCAAAACCCTGTGGGACAGTATAATGTCTCGCAGGGTTTTTTGTCGCATATTACATATCAAAGAGGTTTTTAATGACAGGTTCAAACCGCAAAGCGTCTGTGGCGATGCTCTCTATCATCTCAAATACGTCGCTTGTCATATTTAAGATAGTAATCGGTGTTTTCATTGGGTCTGTATCGGTTATTTCAGAGGCAATCCACTCAGGGGTAGACCTTGTCGCTGCGATTATCGCATATTTTGCGGTGAAAACATCGGGGAAAGCGGCTGACGAAGACCACCCATTTGGACATGGCAAGGCTGAAAACATATCTGGCACTGTGGAAGCTCTGCTGATATTCGTGGCTGCTTTATGGATCATTTATGAAGCGGTCCATAAGCTGATGAAACCAACAACCATCGAAGCGGCTGGATGGGGTGTGGGTATTATGCTGTTATCAGCGCTTGTGAATCTATTTGTATCATCACGTTTGTTCAAAGTTGGCAAAGCGACTGATTCTGTGGCGCTGCAAGCCGATGCTTGGCATTTGCGTACCGATGTATATACATCGGCAGGAGTAATGGCCGGTTTGGCGATATATATGATTGCCAAGAAGATATTCCCAGATGCCGATATAAGATGGATCGACCCTGTAGCTGCGATTGCTGTGGCGCTTCTTATCATAAAAGCAGCATATGATTTAACTGTAGAATCTGCTCGAGACCTAATGGATGTAAGTCTTCCGGTAGAGGAAGAAAAATGGATCCGCGATTATATGGCAGGCAAAGCAGGAGTCATCTGCGGATTCCATCACCTTCGCACACGCAAAGCCGGATCAAACCGGTTCATCGACGTTCATATCACTGTAGAAGCAAATATGAGCGTTGAGGAATCACACGCGATCTGCGAAGATATAACCGAACATATAACAGCACATTTCCCGGAATGCAGCGTGCATGTACATGTAGAACCGTGCAATTACACATGTACAGATAACTGTATAAGCGGATGCATGATGGGTAAAGAATATCGGGATAATAAATATCGGATTGGTATTCTCAAATAAAATGTCAGAACTGGTTGAGCAAATGTTTTGAATTATATATAATTGCGGTAGACAGAGTAAAGTAAGTGAAAGTAAATATATCAATGGAGGCAATTATGGATAAGCAGGTTATATTTGGAATAAAGATCAGCAACCGGATGAAAAACGTACCTCATATGCAGACGATACTCTCAGAATTTGGATGCAACATAAAAACGCGGCTTGGGCTCCATGATGTCTCAGAAACAAGCTGCTCTCCAAACGGACTTCTCATTCTGGAACTGCATGGTGAAGAAGAATCAATCATAGCAATGGAAGCTAAACTGAGAGAAGTTCCTGGTATTGATATCCAGAAGATGGTTTTCGATAAATAATTCAGAAATAAAAATCTTTGTAAAATAAAAAAGCCGGATACATTTTTTATTGTATCCGGCTTTAGACATTTATTTGGAAAGTATTACTCGTTGTTTACGGTATACTCTTTGTCTACATATACTACATTATCTGCACTCAGCCAATCCAGACTTACAGGACTCAACAAGTTTCTTAGTTCTTTGTTCAGAGTACCTGCTCCTGCAGCAGATGGTGTAATATCTACATGCAGATTTGAGTTCACCACAACCGGCAATCCAAAGTCTTTTGCAATTGATCTCAGCTCTGCATAAAGGTTGTTGTCAGTTTCAATCAACTGTCCCTGATTCAACAAATCAGATTGTGTTACATTCTTTGATGGAAGGAATACAAACTGACCATACTCATTACTATTTGTAGTCCATGTAATCAGCAGGTTTACAGTATCTGATGATTGATCAACTATTACCGGTATTGTAACCGATGAGTCATTAGTGATTAATCCCGTCCATGAAGGCATATCGCTCTTGATTGTGTCGATGTTGTATTCATTATTAGGCGCTATGTAAACACTAACTCTGATTGACTCTATCGAACTGCTGTTAACAAGAGCATTGTTGTTCTTGGTCAATTCGATTTTATACAGAGTTGCGTTCTGTCCATTCTGAGTACCGCTGATAGAAGTCCATACTGCATTCCGAATCAGTTTGCGTGACATCCACTTCTCTTTATCAATGGCGGACATGTCATACACAGAGGTCTGTGCTGCATCATTCACTGATGTGTCGCGGCTTGGCATTGTAACAGGCGCAAAATCAGGCCTGAATATACCTGCCGCATATCGATATGTATCTTTTGGCACGCTTACCAACAATGCTGTGAGAATTACTCCCGCACATACAGCCGCTACCTTACGCGATGCCCGTAACTGTCCAACAAAGTCGCTCCACTTCAGGCTGTACAGACTCCGTTTGGCATTCTGCTTATCGTTCTGGGCTTGTGCCAGTTTCAAAATCACATTATGTCTGAAATCGGCTGGCGGATCTATATCCGGCATTGTATTTAACGCAGCCCACATGCTTTTCAATCTGTTATATTCATGTTTACATGCCGCACATGAATCTATGTGACTGCGTACTGTATCAGTCAGAGCATAATCAATATTACCCTCATATAAATCAGAGAGCAGTTCTTTTGCTCTTTCGCACTTCATTTATACCATCTCCCCGGACAACTGCTTAATGTTACAGATACCCATCTTTTAACTATACAAATTTTATTCATCAGTTTTTGGACGGCGCTAGACGTCAAAAAGTTCCCTTACACCATCTAATTTTTGTCTGAGAGCAAGCCGCGCTCTGTTCAGTCTCGATTTCACAGTGCCAATCGGCAGATCTACAATCCCTGCGATCTCCTCGTATGATAAACCTTTGGTGTGGAACAGCAGAACCATCACGCGCTGGTAATCCGGAAGCTCATTGATTGCCTGCTGAAGGGCGGAATTACGCTCGGTCTCTTCAAGCATTTCAAGCGGATCAGGCGCGGGATCTTCATACTGCCTGGCGACGGAGTTTTCTTCCAGCTCAATATATTCGTCAAGCGGGATATTGACATGGGTCTTTGTGCGTTTGCGCTTGTCGAGGTATATGTTTGTTACAATGCGGAAAAGCCAGGTGGAGAAGTTTGAATCGCCTCGAAACTTGTCGATTGCCTGATATGCTTTGATAAATGCTTCGGCGGCAATGTCATTGGCGTCATCGTAATTCTGTGTCATACGGTAGGCGTAACTGTAAATCTGTTTCTCGTAGCGGCGCACAAGATCATCGAAAGCCGACAAGTCACCCTTCTTCGATCTTTCTATTAACAGAATGTCTTCTGATTTTGTACTGCCTGAGTCTTTAGGAGCGAACACGAAGCTGGTCTCCATTCGATCTGCTGACGCTAAATTGAATTCACATAAGTCCAAAGATAATTATACTGTCATATGATGAAGATTAGTTGATGTTTTTTGAAAAATTATTAATGAATAGGTAGACTCTGGGTTATAAACCGGCTTCTTTGATGACAGAGTCAGATATCTCCGGCACAGGCGCCAGAAACTCGTTTATGATATCTACAAGCAAGTCCGGCTTTGCTGCTTCAAACCTGAGTGTTATTACCGGTTCAGTTACCGATATTCTAGCTAAACCCCAGCCGTTAGTGAAGTTGATTTTCACGCCGTCGATTCGTGAAACCATCTCATCTGGGAATCCGGCTGCGATCTTCTCGATTACCGCCTTTCGGTCCCCATCATATGGAAGCCTGATATCAGGTGTAATGGCATACTCCGGTATAGAATCCGCGAGATCTGAGAGCGGCAATCCGGTTTCAGCCAGATATCCTGCTAACTTGAGGGCAGTATACAAACCGTCATCGCCGCCGTGCAATTCCTTATAGAAATAGTGGCCGCTGATCTCACCGCCAAAAAGCCCTTCATCTCGAATCATACGAGTTTTGATGAATGTATGCCCCGATCTCTCTGCAAGAGGTATTCCGCCTGCTCTGCTTACAGATTCCGGAACTATTGATGAACACTTCAAGTCGTATACAATCTTTCCACCCGGATTATCTGCCAGCATCATCCCGGCTAAAACAACGATGCACTTATCAGCAGAAAGCATCCGCCCCTTACTGTCGATAAATGACACACGGTCGCCGTCACCATCAAATGCTACACCCAGATCGGCACCTGACTCCACAACTGTTGATGTCAGGACCTTCAGATTCGCGGCAACGGCAGAGTTTGGACTGCGGTTAGGAAATGAACCATCCGGCACACAGAATAGACTCTCTGTAATGTATCCAACATTCTTAAGTATAGATGGCGCTATTTCGGAGAAACATCCATTACCGCAATCTACAACAACCTTAAGTGTTCCGGCATTCGAAGGTTTGGGTGATATAGATGCTATATATTTCAAATATTCCGGGATGATATCATACGTTTTCAATACGCCGATGTCATCTGGAAAAGAACCTTCGCGAACGATGGATAGGATGTTCTGTATCTCTGCTTCAGTGATTGGAAGCGAACCCAGTGCCGGCTTAAACCCGTTGAACTTTGGAGGGTTGTGCGATGCAGTAACCATTACGCCGGCTTCGATATTCAAAAGAGATTTAGCATAATAATACACAGGAGTCGGAACTATTCCCACATCAACAACGTTTGAACCACTTGCCAATAAACCTTTGATGAGAGCCTCTTTTAAGGCAGGCGTGCTTATACGCACATCACCGCCGACAACAACATCTTTGCTGCTAAGTATGGCCCCCATTGCCCTGCCGATGAGGTATGCATCGTTATCAGTGAGGTCTGTACCGTATATTCCTCTTATGTCGCATGCTTTGTAAATACTCATTTTCTTCATCTGCATTATATCATTTATCTATATTCTTTCCAATGATGTTATTTTGTTGAGGCAGACATTTGACATACAGGCTGGAAAATGATATAATTCCTCTGCTTTTGTTCAAAAAGCGGGCTCGTAGCTCAGCAGGTAGAGCAACGCCCTTTTAAGGCGTGGGTCGTGCGTTCGAGTCGCACCGGGCTCACCATTTTTCGTGAGTGAAAAAGGCGCTTAGTCATTTTGATTAGGCGTCTTTTTCAGTATGCCGGGTATGTGCCCGATCTCGGAGGCAGACGGGATATTCGCCGTCTGCCCTCATCAATCTCACACCCAGGAGCGGTCCCGCATGGATTCTACAACCTCGTTCACCGCGATGATATGCGCAGCAAGACGATGGCTGACATTCTCACGGCTTACAGTTTCGATCATCTCTTCAAATGCACGGGTGAGTTGTTTCTCAATCGCAGCATATGTTTCAGACCGCTCTGTAAGACTGCCGGATTTCGCCTGCCTCCACTCGATGTATGAGGCAATCACACCGCCTGCGTTTGCCAGGATGTCCGGTATCGCCGGGATACCGCGTGCCTGCAGAATACAGTCGCCTTCACGGGTTGTGGGATCGTTTGCGGCTTCTACTATCAGCTTAGCGCCGGTGTTTGATGCCACGCACTCCGTAATCACATTCTCAACAGCGGCGGGGATAAGTATATCTACAGGGAGAAGCAGCAGTTCATCATGGCTAATCTCAGGCAGCGATGCATCTGCAAGCGTCTTCATCGCCATCATCTCCGCGATGGGGAGTCCATCTTCCATATAAACTGCCTTGTTGACATCTGAGATCGCAACGACCTTGGCACCCCAGTCATTCAGGAATTTGGCGGTCCATCTTCCAACATTGCCGAAGCCTTGTATCGCCACACGTAACTCCGACGGCTGTTTCCCAAAGATGCTGGTTGCTGCCATTCGTGCGCTGGTTGCCACTCCATATCCGGTTGCTTCCTCACGACCGGGGAGACCGCCAATCCGCGGAGGTTTACCCGTCACGCATTCTGGCATGTGTGTGCGTCCATAAATGGTTGCCATGTCAGATGGTGTGGTACCCAGGTCAGGCGCCGGGATGTAGGCTCCGTTTCGCAGGAACGGCTCAAAGATGTGCACGTATTCTCTGATGAGAGTTCGACGCGCTTCTACGGGGAGAGTCTTGGGGTTTATACAGATTCCAGATTTTCCTCCGCCGAAAGGGATTTTCGCAAGGGCGCACTTGTATGTCATCAACTCAGCGAGTCTGCGCGTCTCCTCCATGGAAACGTTCTCAGACATGCGTATTCCACCCTTTGCCGGACCCCTTACCGCACAGTGAAAAACCACATAGGTATCGGCCTGTATGAGGCCGCCTTCCCATTTCAGGCTGAGGTTCGCGTAATGCTCCTGCTCGCTTTTGCCGAGGAGTTGCCGCGCCTCAACCCCGATGTCCGCATATTTGGACACCAGTTCCAGATCTACAACGCTCATTTTTCCATCTCCTTTGATGATTTGCATCTACATTGATGCAAGCAGCGTTTATTCATTGACATGATATTCATATCAATCCTGTCTTTCACAATATCAGGGTTTTGTAAATCCTCCTAATATTGATCTACTGTATTTTACACCAGATACTATCCCTGATGCCATAATCGCCTTTATGATGTCGACCAGCACAAACGGCGCTGTACCCATCAACCAGGCACTTTTCAGAGATGTGATCCATGTCCTGTTATCGGTTATACCCACCCATGAGGTCAGCCATAACACTCCGAATAAGTGGATTACAACAATTCCGGCCAAACCGGAAATAAGATATCCAAAACGTGATTTACTTACCATTCTTTCAGAGATTAATCCTACTGTGTAAGCGCTTGCAATGAAGCCGATGAGGTATCCGGCAGTCGGACCGGCAAGTATCGCAGGACCGGAAACCACTCCGGCAAAAACCGGGAGTCCGGACAGACCCATCATCAGATAAGCAACCTGGCTGAGAGCACCCAATCTGCTGCCGAGTGTCAATCCTGCAAGGAGGACAACGAACACTTGAAGCGAGACTGGCACGGGGGTAAACCACAAGTTTACATAAAGTTTCGCACATACCGCCGTCAACACTGCAAAGAATACAGTTGCCAGCATTTTCATCCGTGTATCTGAGACTGAGACAGTTATATCTCTGCCATATATAGTCATTTAGTTCTCCCTGAAATCATTTCATTTTCTATATTAATGATACATTATGAATGTTTCACTGTCAAATCATTCAGGGTTATATCAAAAGCTCTCAACAACACCTTCAGAAGTATTTCATCGCTCATTGTGAAATCTAATCGTAATCTAAGAGAAATACTAGATTAATTTGAGAGTAACGATATTGAAATGTGGATAGAGCATAATATAGCTGTTGAACACGAATTGTACTTTCAACAAATAATTGAAAAGTAGAGGACTAATTGAAATGAAGAAAACAAAAGTAATTTTGATAAGGAATACAAAAAAACAGGAAACCCAGAAATAGTATCCCTCAAAATCCTGTTTTAAGATTTATTTAGTTTATATTAGAAAAAGGAGGAAATCAATGAATCCGGAAGTTAGTAGTGAGAGAGTTAACAAGTTAGCCAGATTAGGCGCTCGTATACGCGACCCGGAATGGAGGCGTTATGGATACGCTCTACTTGGGGGTAAACTGATTGGAGTAATATTGTCATTAATGGCAATAGTAATAATTGCATCACTTATCGGTGGATCTGCAGGAGCAGCTTCTGATCCGGTAGTAAAAGCTAATGAAATAGTAAATCCATTGAACACTGTCTGGGTATTGATCTCGGCTTTCCTGGTTTTTGGGATGCAAGCCGGATTCACTATGCTTGAAGCTGGATTCTGCCGATCTCGTGAGACGGTTAACGTATTGATGGAATGTGTTGTAGACACTTGTCTTTGCGGACTCCTCTTCTATGCATTTGGATTTGCATTCATGTTCGGTACGGGAAGTCCCTGGATTGGCAAAGAGTTCTTCTTCCTGCAAGGAGCGCCTGATACTTATGGCGCAACGGGAGTATCGTTCCTGGCATTCTGGTTGTTCCAATTTGCATTTGCTGACACCTGTTCAACGATTACATCCGGTGCGATGATTGGACGAACGAGTTTTGTTGGAGACTTGATCTATAGTGTGGCAGTATCCGGATTTATTTATCCAATAATCGGTCACTGGGCATGGGGTCCTGATGGATGGCTTGCTCTTATGGGAAGCGCGGGTAATTTCTTACCGGCATTAGGTACAGGTTTCCATGATTTCGCTGGATCAACTGTTGTACATACAATCGGCGGATTCATAGCACTTGCAGGGGCAATTGCTCTTGGACCAAGAATTGGACGCAAGTTCAGGAAAGATGGCGGTGGACCTTTTCTACCACATGACTTAACGATTGCATGTATCGGCGGACTTCTACTCTGGTTCGGATGGTACGGATTCAACCCTGGCAGTACGCTTTCCGCGATGGATTTCAACGGCATAGGCCGAGTAGCTGCAAATACAACGCTGGCTGCCTGCGCAGGAGGTATGGCTGCAATGTTCTATGCTTATCCTATGGCAAAAAAATGGGATATGGGTTTCACGGTCAACGGATTCCTTGCTGGTCTGGTAGCGATAACTTGTCCATGCTATTGGGTATCACCCGGAGCTTCGATAATAATCGGTGCTATTGCAGGTATCATCGTAGTAGCAGCAGTCAATCTGCTTGAATGGCTTAGAATTGACGACCCAATTGGCGCTGTACCGGTTCATGGAATCTGCGGCATCTGGGGAACGCTTTCACTTGGATTGTTTGCTTGCGGTAAGTATGGTCTTGCGGGTCCATTTGGAGCAGACACCTCCGCACCGCTTAAGGGACTTCTATACGGCGGAGGAACAAATCTGCTGGCAGCCCAAGCAATTGGCAGTCTGGTAGTAACTGTAACTGTTTTCGCAATTGCTCTAGTAGTTATGTATTCTGTGAAGGCTATTGGTCGTCTCAGAGTATCCAAAGAAGGTGAACTTGATGGACTCGATATCCATGAGCATGGAGTTCCTGCTTATCCGGAGTATGCTCTAAATCATTGGGCTATACCATCAGCAGTTCCAACGATTCCCGGATATACCGAGAGTTCGATAACAACGCCGGTGTCGAAAAGCAAGAACTAGGAATTGAAAGCAAAATATAGAGTAATGAATATCTGAGATTCAGATTCCGAAATAGTTAGGTAAGATCAATGGAGGATCATAATGACAAAGATTGAGGCAATTGTGAGACCAGCCATGCTGGACGCGGTGAAAACCGCTCTGGATGATCTGGGATTGCATGGAGTAACAGTCTCCCATGTAATGGGAAGCGGTAAGCAGAGAGGTAGAACCCAGCACTACAGAGGTCAGGAATATGTAATAAACCTGCTGGATAAGATCAAAATCGAGACAGTAGTACCGGATGAAATCGTAGACTCTGTTATGAATTCAATCGCTGATGCGGCAGGTACGGGTGAAATCGGAGATGGCAAGATATTCGTCTACAAGGTAGATAATGCAATGCGCATCAGAACCAAGGAAACCGGTGAGGCCGCCATCTTATAGGAATGAAGGTCCGAAAGGACATACATAAAGACTGGGTTGAAAACAAACCCCCAGGTGGATATAATCCACCCCCATGGATTATATCTTGTGTTGCAGAGCAGAGCATCTTACAAGCGAGTAATCGCTCTGTGAGATGCTCTGCTCTTTTATGGTGTTATGTCATTCACAATTATTATTAACGTCAATACATAGATTGCTGATATGGCTTTGATGACCTGCATCAGAGCTGCAAATGCACCGTCTCCGCGTTCCATGCTGACACCTCGATCTCCATCTCGGAGATCGGCTTTCTCACTTGGGATGACATCAGGTCAAGGCCCGTCATGTCGGTGCGAACTAATCCCTCTACCGTGATCTTCTCGCCCGGACGGAGCCACAAATAGTTGTCCGACCAGATGACGGAGTGGGTATCCGGCGCGAGGTTCAATTCTACCGGGTATGCGGGATTCGATCCTGTATTATGCACTTCAATCGTGATCAAAGCTTCTTTATCGGAAAGCGCATGCACCGCCTTAATGGATGCCGAAAGGGCGGCAGGCACACTCTGTATCTGCGGTTTGAGCCATGGACCTTCAGGGGTCATCGCGCGTGCATCATCAGTGTGTATGCGGAAGTAATACATTTGCCTCGAGAGCCTCTTCCCGTCTTCCGCATTGAGTGTGAGCTCCAGGAAGTAGAATGACTTCGGAATATCAATCGACGATTTCCATGTGATATCTGTCGATTTGCCGGGATTTCCCCCCGCGGGGATCGTCGTCGTCCAACTCCTCTCCAGGACCGGCCGCATCTTCGAGTCCAGAATCCTGGCAGTGATCTTTGCGCCTGTAATCGGTTTCAGCGTGCTGTTGATGGCGCACACCGATGCCCGGAACTCATCACCAGGCTTCATGCTGTACCAGCTACCCAGAAACATCTCCCCCGGTTTGGTCCAGTTGGTCCTGATATTCGCCAGAACATGGACCGGCTCATGTGCGCGTTTCATGGTGTAATAGGCGGTCTGCGGCTGCCCGAACCAGTCGATCACATGCCACGCAGACGTCGGTGCCTGCGGATTGAATCCCCAGAAGGTTTGCCCGCCCACCTCAGGGAACCGCGCCCGCATCTGTTCGGCCGCGTATGCATTATTATCGGAGCGGAAAGCCTGCTGACCTTCCATGAATTCGGGTATCCCGGCTTTTGACAGGTCGACATACCACGACGCCGGAGTCCAATAGAACGGCATCAACCAGCTCCACTCAAGGAACTGGTCGCGGAACATCGGGTGCGCCTCCCCGAATTTGGCGAAGTCATAACCCACCGGATTCGAATCTAGCTCCTGCTCCGGCAGAACTCTCTTGAGTTGGGAAAGATTCGAGAAGCCGTAGCCGAAATGCCACTCAGCCGCGAATCCGAGTCCGGGTTGGTCGTAGTTGGGGTAATGCCATGAATCGCCGCTGGTCGATGACATGCGGAATGGCCGGTCGTCGTATGAAGCGAAGACATCCCGCGCGACGCCCAGGACCGCCATCATCTCGTTGCGGTACGGTACATACTCGTTCCCTCCGCAGTAGAGTGCAAGACATGGATGTTGTCTCAGTCTGAATGCCGTTTGGGTAAGCTGCTCCCGCCATGTAGAGAGCGGTATATCCGTCCCTCGGGCTCCGCATACATGGATATCCTGCCACACAAGGATGCCGTTCTCGTCGCACAGGTTGTAGAACTCCTCATCTTCATACAGCGCATTACCTCCGTTGAGCCTGAAAAGGTTGATGCCCGACATTGTCGCTGCTTTGACGCACCACTCCTGGCGAAGTTGCTTATACGCGAACAGACCTTCAGATGTGTGCCAGTTCGTGCCGTTGATATAGACTGGGACGCCGTTCACCACGAACAGGTAGCGGTGAGACTCGTCGGAGAGCTTCATGGCATCATAGACAAGCGGTTCTGTCGCCGGATCCGCGCCGAATGTGCAGCTCTCGGCTCTTGGGGAATCCGCAGGCTGGGGGTTGCGTTTGAGTTCGATGGTGCGCACGCCGAAGCGGGTGGAGATTCGGTCGAATTCTTTACCATCTTTTAACAGAGTCAGTTCAAGGCGGTACAGTGGTTGGTCGCCAAGTCCGTTCGTCCACCAGAGCCGCGGATTCCTCAGATTGATCCGCTGCTCCCAGAACGAGGTGCCTGATGCAACAGGTTGTGCTGTATTCGTCTCCCACATAGTCTTCGATGTCGTCAGGTCGATGATTCGCGCGCGGATAATTCCGTGGAAGCGTTCATCTGCATTGGTGATCATCGCCTGCGCCCAGAGCGATGCCTTCCCCTTGCCGATCGATTCGGTTCGCACATAGGGGGTCTCAACATACGCCTTGCCTGTCGATACGATACGAACAGACTGCCACATTCCGATGGTTGTGCACTTGTTCCCCCACAGGTTCCAGCCGTTGAGCGCCAGCGGTTTCATGGCTGGACCGGTATCATGGAAGAGCCGTATGAGCAGTTCATGCTCTTTGCCGGGAGTGAGCTTGCCGGTTAGATCAAAGGTTGGACCACCGAACATCCCCTCGTGATTGCCGATGAACTCGCCATCGAGCCAGAACGCCGCCAGATAATCGACTCCGTCAAACCGAAGCCTGATCTGCCGGCCGTTCCATTCCGCCGGAACCTTGAATCTGCACCGCAAGAACCAGTCGGTGTTCTGTATCCACTGAAGCTGTTTGTAGTTGTCCGCCCACCATGGATTGGGTGTCTTTCCTGCCAGATAGAGCGCATACTGGATGGTATTCGGCATCTTCACCGTGGTCCATTCGCCGTCTGTCGGAATATTTGGAGTAACAGAGAAAACCGATTCTGTCTTGGCCAGCTCCCAGTCGCCGTCAAGTCGTAGTTCACCCGATCCGTGCCTGTCCGCTACGGGAATCGATGTGTATACGCGCGATCCCATCTCTCTGCGCGAGCGAATCGCGTCCATATCAGGTCCGCTTTTCAATATCGCGGAGTAGCTGGCGATCAACCAGTCTCTGACATTCGCATCGAGTGGAGTCCAACCCGTGTAGTGGATGACAACTCCCTTTGATATGCTTGCGGCATAGAGGCAGGAATGCCCTGCCAGGTTATCGACATATGAATAGACAGGGAGAGCAGTCTGATCAATTGATCTGGTATAGGTGACAACATGCGATCCAAGGTTCGGTGATGGGATGCCAGCCTTCTCACCGGCCGGCGTCAGTTTCAATATACGGCCATCAGTTCCGGGATCGCTGACAATCCGCCAGGTGAGTCCGAGGAAGTCACGCTGACCTTCACCCGCTCCAACACCGACAGCTCCGGTATTCACATCGCGCCATCGGTAATGGGATGCCCCCATCGGCATGATGTATATGCCGCCGGATCGAACATACTCCGTGATAGATTTTGAGATAATCCCATTAAGATACCCCTCTTCAGGATAGCAGTGGTCGGTAGGGATCATGATCGCCTTGTACTCCTTGAGCTTGCCTGCATCCCTGAGCACATCCGCGCCGATAATCTCGGCTTGTATCCCGTGACCTTTGAACAGCGAGACGATCGTTCTGCTCTCCCAGTCGGATTTCCACTCCTTGATGAAGTCATCCTGAAGTAGGAGATGGTGATCGACTACTCCGACCTTTATTGGGATCTCAGCGCTGTTTACACTAGTTCCCATGCAGATCATCGCTGCAGCTTGTGCCAGAATATGTAAATGCATCAGTTTCATGATTCCACCTGTTAATGCTATGATTGTCACTGTCTATGAATGACTGGATCTCTTGACTCGCCATATTCTAGGACTCTCAGCATCAATTGTCAACGAATGGCAGGTATATTGCAGTTCTCCAGTGTTCAGATTAGAGTCATCCTTTGAAGTTAGCCGGATTTCCTGATAAACTATGAGCAGCAATCATTCATCTGAGGTTGAAATGAAAAGGTCTATCCAAATTCCGATACTTGCAGTTATCTTACTTGGCATGTCCACATTCGCCAGAGCCGATTTCACATTTGTGCAGATCACCGATACCCATACAGGACCTGCCGAAACCGTGTTCAATGCCCGATTCAACGAAACCATCAGGCAGATACAAGGCATCAAGCCTGCATTTGTTATCCACACCGGCGACGCACTTCAGGGATGGTCAGTCGAGAGCGCGAAACTCTTCAATAGTTTTACATACCGTATCCCTTGTCCCACATATATATCACCGGGGAACCATGATATCCCTGAGCTACAAAAAATCGGTGCGGAGAAGGCGTCCGCGCTGGTAACTGCCTGGAACAGGGCAATCGGTCCCGACAGGATTTCGTTTGTATACGAGAATTGTGTCTTCATCGGTTTGGATAGCAACCTTTGGAATACCGGATATGTGGAGGAGAAGGTGCAGCTACAGTGGTTGAAATCTGAACTTCGGAAGTCAAAGAAGAGGCGGATTTTCATATTCGAACACAGTCCGCTGTATCTGGATACCCCGGATGAGAAGAATGGCAACTACTTCGCAGTTGATAATCCGGTAAGAGATGAATTACTTAAGCTTTTCAAAAAGTATCAGGTTGAAGCAGTGATTACAGGTCATTATCATCGTATGAATTCCACCGTATTTAATGGAACCAGTTTCCTTACGTCACCCGCGATCAGCTTTTCGTGCGATCCTGATCAGGGATTGACCGGGTATACGGTTTTCAAAGTTTACACTGGTGGATTCTCGCATCGTTTCGTGGATTTCCGTACGGTTGGTTCACCTCCTGATTTTGGAGGTAAGAAATGAGTAAGAGTGATTCATTGGCAGATCCTCAATGTAGTATTGACATGCTTCGATTCTGGGAGTTGCTCGCAGAAGGCATATGTGCCGGTCGTCAGTTGATTACCACTCTTGATGAGATCCGGACAACGCTACATCCAGAACCGATGGGTGACGCAGCGGCATTCCTGATTGAAGGATTGGTCTCGGGTATGAGTCTGTCTGCATCGATGAAACGATGCCCAACAGTCTTCAGTAAGGCTCACATCTGTCTTGTTGAAGGGGGAGAACTTGTTGGTCGCCTTGACCTGCTGTTAGAGTTGATCGTCGTTCTGACGCGAAACTGTCCGACATGTTCAAATTTGTCTATACAGGGAGAACAGTAATGAAGACTATGATATTCACCATTGTCACTGCCGCCGCAGGTATGATGTTGATAGGCAACTGTGAAGCTGCAACCCAAAAGAACATCAAACTGCACCCTGAGAATCCAAGGTATTTCCTCTTCAGAGGCAAACCAACCGTGCTTATTACATCGGCAGAGCACTACGGTGCAGTGTTGAATCTGGATTTTCCGCAGAAACCGTATCTGGATGAGCTGAAGCGAAGCGGGATGAACTACACACGGATATTCAGCGGCGCTTACGTCGAGAACCCTGAAGAGTTCAGCATACAGCACAACACACTCGGATCGCTTCAGGATCGTCTGATCTGCCCCTGGGCGCGGAGCAACCAATCCGGATATGCTATGGGTGGGATGAAGTTCGATCTCGATAAGTGGGACGACGCCTATTTCGTTCGATTGAAGTCTTTCATTAAGGAAGCGGGACGGCGCGGCATTGTTGTAGAACTATCATTTTTCAGCCCGTTTTACAATGATGGCATATGGAAGATAAGTCCTATGAATATCGCAAATAACATCAATGGGATTGGTAACGCCGGTTCCGAAGAGGTTTACTCCCTGATGTACGATGACCTGACCAGACTACAGGAAACCATGGTGCGTAAGATCGTCACTGAGTTGAAGGATTTCGACAACCTGTTTTATGAGATATGTAATGAACCGTATTTCCATGGCGTCACCCTCGAATGGCAGAAACACATCGCCGGGGTGATTGCCGAAACCGAGGCTGGATTCCCCGCGAGGCACCTGATCGCCCAGAACATCAACAATGGCACAGAACGCGTAACCAATCCCGACCCGAATGTCTCGATCCTCAATTTCCACTACGCCTATCCGCCCGTTGCCATAGCCGATAACACAGCATTTAAAGGAGTCATCGGCTGTGACGAGACTGGGTTCAAAGGGCAGGACGATAGTCTCTATGTAGAGGAAGGCTGGGAGTTTATTCTGTCCGGTGGAGCGCTCTATAACAATCTCGATTATTCGTTCACAGCAGCGACACCTGATGGATCAGAAAAGGTCGTGGCTCCGACGCCAGGCGGAGGCGGAAAATCGCTTCGAGCAGGGCTGTCAGTGTTGAAGAAGTTCATCGAGAGTTTCGATTTCACAAAAATGCATCCAGACATAAGCATACATCCTAGTAATACTAATGATAGCATAACTGTATGCGCACTATCAGAACCCGGATGCCAATATGCCGTCTATATACGCGGAGGCACATCAGTAGTTCTATCTATGATTTTACCTGAAGGCAGATATAAGGCAGCATGGCTTAACACGAAAACCGGAACAGGTATATTAACCAAACATTTCACTCATGCTGGAGGACCAATAGAACTGAACTCACCGGATTATGAAATCAATATAGCTTTAAGCATAAAAAGAGTAAATTAATACCCTCTCATCAATCTTAAGAAATTATCATTATCGATTGCTCTGCTTGCGGCATCCTTATAAGTGATGCGGCCGTCTCGATATGCATCAGCCAAGCCTTTATCCATGGTACTCATCCCATATTGTGAACCGGTCTCCATCGCTGAGTATAATTGATAAGTTTTGTTCTCACGGATTAGATTACGAATCCCTGCTGTTGCGATCATGATTTCGGTAATCGCGCATCTGCCGCCTCCGATACGAGGTAAAAGCTGTTGGGCTATAACTGCTTCAAGCGTATTAGACAATTGAACTTTTATCTGCTCCTGCTGATGCGGCGGGAATACATCAACTACTCGATCAATAGTCTGAGGAGCATTTCTTGTATGTAGTGTCGCAAATACAAGGTGACCTGTTTCAGCTAATGTAACAGTAGTGGCAATTGTTTCCAGATCACGCATTTCGCCAACAACCAGCACATCCGGATCTTCCCGTAATACGGCTCGTAATGCGCTGTTGAAAGAATAAGTATCGCTTTTTAATTCCCTTTGATGCACCATGCATTTCTTGTGCTGATGAAAATATTCGATCGGATCTTCAATTGTTATTATGTGCAAATTCCGCTCGCTGTTGATTAAATCAATCATGGCGGCAATTGTTGTAGATTTACCGCATCCGGTTGGTCCTGTAACCAGAATCAATCCACTGTTTTTTCTGGCAAGTTCCTTTAAAACTATCGGCATTCCTAATTCTTCAAGTGTTGGAATGCCATCATGTATAACACGTAAAGCAGCAGCGATTAATCCTCTCTCAAGAAAAACATTGCATCGAAACCGTCCAATACCTGGAGCGGCATAACAGAAGTCAAGTTCATGAGTATGTTCTAAATTCTCAATCTGATCAGCAGATAATATACTATAGATCAGACGTTGCGAATCATTTATGGTTAGCGGGTAATAATTTGTTTTACATAATTCGCCATCTACCCTGATCATTGGAGGCAAATTTACAGATATATGGAGATCAGAAGCTTCCTTCGAAATAGTTAAATCCAACAGATCACTAATATTAATATCATCAGCATGAATCATTTCAATAGACGGTTCATCAGTAATCAGTTTAGTAAGATCTTCAACACCCATGATATATCCTCCACATTAAACTATGTTACTATTTCAGGTGATATGTTCGATTATTTCTAATATTGCGCCTTCATTATAACAGCTATAGATTTTAATGTATCCATTTTCAGTAAAAATTAACCAAACATTTTATAAATTTTAAACATATAGAGAAACGGTCACCAGCTTTTCAGTGACCTGGATTGTAAAACAGTAATTACAATCCGCATTAAACTCTTAAATATATACTGCTTATGATTTTATAAAAATTTCTGATTTCCAGATTTTATTCATTTGCTATTTTCAAATAAATAAATATATTGTATATCTATACCATACAGCGAAAATCATAGAATATGATATAATCGAATCAAAGCTAATCAGTAATCCTGCCATAATCTGATTTTAACGAATTCATCTTCTTTTGAAAGAAAGGTAACCTAAATCGCTATGAGCATGAATAACGATCAACATTGCAGCATTTTACAAAACATCGCACGCAGAGTGATGATAGAGCGAGGATTGCAGCCGGATTTCTCTGCTCAGGCGCTTTCAGAACTGAAAAAGATTACAATCGCTGCAACAGCATCAGATGAATCCATCATAGATCTTCGGAATCTGCTCTGGGCATCAATCGATAATGACGACTCAATGGATCTTGATCAGCTCACCGTCGCTGAATCGATGGAAGACGGCAGAGTGAAAGTCCAAGTTGCAGTCTCCGATGTAGATGCGCTGGTTCATCTTGGATCTGCAATTGACGAAGATGCAGCATTTAACACAACATCAATATACACAGCCGCAGTAATTTATCCCATGCTTCCTGAGAAGCTGTCGACCGACCTTACATCTCTGAGTCAAGGCGAGGATCGGCTTGCGGTTGTTGTAGAGATGATTGTAGACAGAGACGGAAAAGTCACCGACTCCGGCATATACAGGGCAATCGTACACAATCAGGCTAAACTCGCCTACAACAGCGTCGCGGCATGGCTGGATGGAGAAGGCGAGATACCTGAACCCATAACAAAGGTAGAAGGATTGGCTGAGAATCTTCGTCTGCAAGATGAGATCGCACAGGCGATGAAGAACTATCGCGAAGTCAACGGCGCTTTGAGTCTGGAAACGATAGAAGCCAAACCCGTCTTCGACGGTGAACAGCTAAGCAACCTGGAAATAGAAACAAGAAACCGTGCCAAAGAGATAATCGAAGACTTCATGATTGGAGCAAATGGCGTAACAGCCCGTTACCTGTCTGCACAAGGATTCCCGTCTATCAGACGAGTTGTCCGCAACCCGGAGCGATGGGACCGCATTGTTCAGCTTGCAGAAACGCATGGATACAGTCTTCCGGATGATCCAAACTCAGCCGCCCTTGAAGCATTTCTGGTAAAGGAGAAAGTCAAAGATCCATTAAGATTTCCGGATCTTTCTCTAGCCATCATAAAACTCATGGGCAATGGCGAGTATATGGCGCAGTTCCCGGGACAGACCGCACCTGGGCATTTCGGATTGGCGGTGAAAGACTATTCACACTCTACTGCACCAAATCGCCGTTACACCGACCTTATCACTCAGCGATTATTAAAAGCAGCTCTTAAAGGCGCTCCGGTACCATATAAAAATGATGATCTTGATGATCTGGCAAGACACTGCACAGAACAGGAAGACATCGTGAATAAAGTTGAACGGCAGATCGCCAAATCCGCGGCGGCTCTTCTGCTTCAGTCAAGAATCGGAGAACGGTTCAATGCTCTTGTTACAGGCGCTTCTCCTAAAGGCACATGGGCAAGGTTGATTGATATCCCTGTTGAAGGAAGGCTGATGCACGGGTTTGAAGGGATCGATGTCGGCGACAAGATACGCGTTGAGTTGATATCTGTTGATGTAGATAGAGGTTTCATCGATTTCAGACTCGCAGGGATGCCGAGACACTAAGCGTTAATAGGACAAAATACAATGTCTTACGGGAAGAAATATGCTGTCGTTGGAACAGGCGGCAGGTCAGGCATGTATATCCAGGCACTGACATCTACTCATAAAGATGATGGACAGCTTGTCGGCATGTGTGATTGTAATGCCGGCCGTCTTTCTATGATGCATGACTGGGTCAAAAACCAGGGGCTTGATATCCCAATATATACGCATGACCAGTTCGACCGGATGATATATGAGCAAAAACCTGATTGCGTGATTGTAACCACCAAGGATTCTGCTCATGATGAATACATCTGCCGTGCGATGGAATTCGGCTGCGATGCCATCACTGAGAAACCGATGACTATCGACGCCGGGAAATGCCAGCATATCCTGGATACCCAAAAAGGAACCGGTAAGAAATGCATCGTTACATTCAACTGCCGATACTCACCGCTTCACACCCAGATCAAGGAATTGTTGATGTCCGGCATCATAGGCAAAATCGTCTCCATTGATTTCCATTGGATGCTTGATACCAGTCATGGCGCCGATTACTTCCGCCGATGGCACCGCAACAAAGCGAACTCAGGTGGACTTCTGGTTCATAAGGCTACCCATCACTTCGACCTTGTTAACTGGTGGATAGAGTCAGTTCCTGAAACCGTGTATGCAACAGGCAAAAGGAGCTTTTACACTCCGCAAACCGCCAAAACATTTGGATTAAGCAATAGATCGGAACGTTGCCTTGACTGTCCGGAGAGCAGTAAGTGCAGGTTCTATTTGGATATGAAATCCAATGAAGGGATGCGCCGTTTATATCTGGATAATGAGCAGTATGACGGATATATCCGCGATGCATGCGTATTCAGCGATAAGATCGACATCGAAGACACTATGAATCTGACAGTCAGGTATCAGAACAAGGTCACTATGAGCTACTCATTGAATGCTTTCATGCCATTGGAGGGATACGTTATCACCTTCAACGGAATGAAAGGCCGCCTTGAGCACAAATATGAAGAGACTGTAAACATCAGCAACGATGATTCTCTTTTGGGAACACTCAAGAAAGAAGGCTCGTGGATACGCGTTTACCCACACTTTGAACCAGCTTATCAGATTGAAGCAAGCATAGGCGTTGGAGGTCATGGCGGGGGAGACGAACGGCTCCTAGACGACCTTTTTAATCCAAACCCGCAAGATGATAAATACATGCGTGCTGCCGACTACCGGGCAGGCGCCTTTTCCGCCCTCACCGGCATCGCAGCCAATACATCGATTGCAACAGGTAAAGTAGTCCGAATCAGCAACCTGGTTGAGGGTCTAGAGCTGCCTGATTACCCATAGTATTGGGATTGCTGGTAGGGGACGCTCGCTGAGCGTCCCGAAAGACTAGCTTGCAAGGCTGGTTTGGTAATCATGAAGATCAGGCGGCATGCGTCACATTGCGGATCGGAACGGCATCCACTCCCTACCCTATATTAGCCAATCTAGAGCTTCGCGATACTGGTAGGGGACGCTCGCTGTGCGTCCCGCAAGACTATCTGGTAAGGTTGGTTTGGTAATCATGAAGATCAAGCCGCATGTGTCACATTGCGGAGCGGAACGGCGTCCGCTCCCTACCGAAACCAATCCATTTTTAAATTAACATTAACAGTTAACGAAAGAGGCAAGATGAAATCCATTATGTTTACCATTATTCTCATAACAGCCATCTCCACAGTGACGAATGCTGAAGGCTTTGATGGCAGGAAGTGGAAAGTATCAACCGGTAATCTGAGTGTCACATACATCCAGCACTCGCCGATTGGGCATCTGCCGCAGCCGGGATACTATGAAGAACCTCCTTCTGTTGAATCACTGAAAATACTCAAAGAGAACGGTCTTACTGCATATGAGGACTATGTCGCATGGGGATCGGTTGAGCAGGAAAAAGGCAAATGGGATTGGACACAGCATGATAAGGTCTGCGATACCCTCAAGAAAGCAGGATTGAAATATGTAGTCTACAACTGGACACACTTCCCTCCTGTCTGGCTCCGTGACAGCGGAGAATGCACTCTGATGCGTTGCGTAGAACACAAACAGAATACCAACTACCTTTCGATATGTGACCCGAAAACAATCAGCTATTACGACCATTTCTACAAAGAGTTGGCAGCGCATTTTGGCGACAGAATTGATGGCGTTTATGCCTGCATCCTGGGTCCATATGGCGAGGGCAACTACCCGCTCTATGTGCCGGATTTCATCGACATGGGGCATTGCCATGAGGGTTATTGGTGTGAAGATCCATATGCCCTTTCGGCTTTCCGAGACGCGATGAGAAAGAAATATGACTCGATATCAACTCTCAATTCGGCATGGGGAACCGACCTCGAAAGCTTCTCGGATGTCCGACTACCTAAGGAGATTGTACCCGGTTTCACCCCAACACCAGAAGCATTCAAGACCGGTGCTGACCGGCGTAGATGGCTGGATTTCATTACTTGGTATCACCAGGCGATCATCGATTTTGCCGAAGAGTCAATCAAGACTACACTCAAATACTTCCCGAAGGAGAAAGTCCGCACTAAACCGGGTGGAACCGCTCACGGCGTCAATCCTGTTGCATGGGGAACATACTGTCCGGGATATGCGAAGATGGCAGCGAAATACGAGATCATGATGCAGCCTGCCGATTGCATCGGTGCATATTTCGGCGACAAATGGCTTGGAACAGCATACAGGTTTTATGGCGTTCCCCTTTCCACCGAACCAGCTGGAGGCGTAGAGAAAAACATCTTCGTCCGCAGGATGTTTTCCGATGCATCAATCGGGGCGACACAGCTTTTCACTTATGAATACGAACAGCATGCGCCGGAGATTAAATCATACATCCATCTTTTCAATGGAGAGTTTGCCAAAACAGAGTTGGCATTCCTCTGCCCTACCACAAACTACCGATTAGGCGCTGATCTGGGACCGACACTCCGTGCGTCATATCCGCTCCGCGAGCTTACAGACTTCGATGTGCTGGATGAACTGCTAATCCAGGATGGAGCTTTAAATAAGCGATATAAAACCTTGCTGATAACGCAGGGAGATTTCATCGACCAGCCGATTCTCGACAAAATTGAGAAGTGGATCCGCGCGGGTGGAACTCTCGTCATATGCGGTTCCGAGCCTATCCGAAATGTTGAAGGTGATGCATGGATTCTCACCAAATCAGAAGTTTTTGCAGATGGACATAAAACGAAAGTCGGAGCGGGAAATGTAATCCGATTTGCAAAGATCCCGACTGATAACGCCGGTTTCGAAAAGCTGTATCAATCTTTCCACCTGGAACATCCCATGGACGGCAAGTTCGATGGACTTGTTACAACAGTGAGAGACAGCGGAATCATGCTCTACAACGGTTCTGCGCAACCGTTGACCAGAATAATCAGAAGGAAAGAAATCGTCGTCCAGCCTAATTCAATTGTAAATACGGTTGGAAAGCTGTAGAGATTCGATCTGTAAGAAAAACAGATTTGAAATGAATATACATCTCATCATACAGCATTGTCATTCCAGGTTAGATCCACTAGCTTCTCATAGACCAAAGCAGATAACTCATGTAACAGATCTCTCGATTTAAGAATTGAACTAACGCCTATGTCATTCCGGGCGCTGACCCGGAATCTATGAAGGGCAACACTTGAAATTAATTGCATGAATAATGTAATTCTGTCCGAATATTTTAGATATTATCCTTAATTACTCGCATATAATCTAATTACTCATGCATCTTTCTATGGATTCCGGGGCGGCGCCCGGAATGACATTGTTAGATATTAGAGGAATGTTTGTGGAAGAATTATCACAAATGGAATCTGCTAGAGGAAATATATGACATTTCGTGAGCGATATCTTGAATCTCTGCTGTTCGGGAAACCGGACCGAATCCCACTGATGCCTGGCGGTCCGAGAGAATCGACGCTGCGTGCATGGCATCAACAGGGACTTCCAGAAGACGCCGATCATTATGATACGATGCTCCAAACTCTGGGACTTCCGCCATCAGAGATCAACATCGCACATCCGGGCGTTAACTTTGCGATGATTCCGACCTTCGAAGAGAAGGTGCTGGAACACATCAACGGCCACTACATCATCCAGGACTGGATGGGGAATATCACCGAGATATCAGATCAGTTCGACTACACATATATCAGATCCGCAAAAGATTTCGTAACCCGCAAGTGGCACAAGTTCCCGGTTGAAACACGGGACGACTTCGAGCGTATGAAGGAACGTTATCAACCTGATGCGCCTGAGAGATTCCCTGAAAATTTCGCCGAACGCTGTGCGTCGATAAAGAAAAACGATTCGCTGGTATTCATGACCGTAACTGGTCCATTCTGGCAGCTTCGAGAGTGGTGTGGCTTTGAACCGTTGTGCATGATGTTCATCGAAGAACCTGATTTTGTGCAGGAGATGATCAACTTCTGGAGAGATTTTGTCTTGAGCGTTATGCAGAAGATGCATAGGCACATTACCCCGGATCACATAATTATCAATGAAGATATGGCATATAAAGCTCATTCAATGATTTCGCCGGCTATGACCCGCAAGTTCATAATCCCGGTCTACAAAGAATGGGTTGCAGAATTAAAATCCGCCGGATGCCAATGTCCGTGTGTCGATTCAGATGGCTATATCGGGGAGCTTATACCCATCTGGATTGAAGCAGGAATGAATGTCTGCACGCCGATAGAGGTCGCTGCACACAATGATATCGTCGCCTACAGGGAGCAATTCAGAAAGAAGATGGCGTATACCGGCGGCATCGATAAACGCGCCATCTCGAAAAGCGGCAAAGCACTGGAAGATGAGATTGCCCGTGTAATTCCACCCTTGTTGAAAGAAGGCGGATTCATCCCAGGTTGCGATCACGGCATTCCATCAGATATATCCTGGCAGAACTACCTCGACTACTGCCGTCTGCTTGCCCATCACTGCGGATACATTTAGATTCCGACGCATGTTGAAACATTTTCGGTTTATCAATATAATTGGATTGGCTAGTTTAACAAGGAAGAAAAGTTCATGGGTTGCAGGGATGCAACAGGAGACAATTAATGTTGCTCAAACAGGCTCGATTAGATAATGTTCCTGAATCATCGAGAATAAAAAAATTCCGAGGAGTTGATCGATCTGTAGATGCACTGGCTGTTTTCGGCTCAATTAAAGATTTAACGCCGCTTCATGAATTTCGAAATCTGCGCCAACTGTTGATGAACCGGATAAACTACGATCAGTTGAAGCAAATCTCTAGCCTAGAACAACTAGAGAGATTGAGTGTATATTTGTCGCCAAGCGTTACAGACCTTTCGCCTATTGCCAAAATGAGTAATCTACAGATTCTTTCTCTTGAAAGCAGTTTCAAGGATGTTTCTCTTGAACCTTTACGCCTACTTACAAACCTTCGTGTGCTATCTATCTCAACGTTGATGAGTAAAGCCGTGAATGGCGGGACAGGTTGTTTCGATAGTTTTGATCCTCTTGGCGATCTGTGTAATCTTGAATATCTGGAGCTATTTGCGGTAAAACCACGTGAGTTGGGACTTGAACCACTCACTCGCTTGAAATCATTAAAAGAATTGGAGATTAATAATCTTTATAGTTTAGAAGATTATGCGCATCTCGCCGTTGATCTTCCAAATACGAAGGGATTATTTCAGACGCCATATTATCAAACAAAACTCGATGCTTGGAAGTGTAAAATGTGTGGAGGAATCGACTATTATGTTCTCTTTGGTACCAAACGTAGAGCATTTGTCTGCATACGATGCGAGAAAGATAAACTGGATAAACATCTATTACTTTTTGAACAATTTAAACAGAAATTCAAGATGACATCAAGCGATGTTGCAATATGAGTTAACACATATACGCCATCGCTGGCTAGGTCTTTGACCCTTCTACAGTTACATTGATGATACCTGTCAGCCAACATCTAGAAGATAGGTTCCCTCATGATATGCTCGATAATCTGCTTTATCTAGAGGTAACCTTTCTATAAATCTTTTATTATTATCTGGGACAGCTTCGGAAACAGTTACCGAAGCAATGGAGTTATCTGAATCTGCCATCTAAATTTATATTTCAGGAGTATCACAATTGAATGTGAAGAAACTCGGCATCACTAGAAGATCAATCATAATAGGATTTATCCTGGCTGTGATACACACATGCTGGATCGTATATGAAGAGACCGCCCTTGGGCATACAGGCGCAACTGCCAATATGCTGTTATCATCTGTGCTGGGCATACTCTTCTTTATATTGATTTTAAATTCAGCGTTCAAGCGATTTCTTCCATCATTTGTGTTGGCGCCCAGTGAGATGATGGTCATATTTACCATGACTACCGTCGCTGCCACTATATCCGGAAACGACTTGCTTCAGATACTCCTGCCCAACCTGATGTACCCGTTCTATCTGGGTGCACCAAGTATGGGATTCGACAAGTTCTTTCAATATATTCCACGATGGTTTATGCCGCAGGATAAAGAGTTGATCACCGGATTCTATCTGGGCAACGATGACTTCTGGCGATTCTTCCGTCCCGAGGTATTCAAGGCATGGGCTGGACCGCTGCTCTTCTGGTCGCTGTTCCTGTTCACGCTGGCATTTACAATGTACTGCTTCGGATCAATATTAAGGCGGCAATGGGTTGATCGTGAAAAGCTGACATTCCCTATTATCGAGCTGCCGATGATGATGGTACGCGAAAACGGCATCGGTTCATTGTTCAAGAATCGGTTGCTGCTGGGTGGGTTCGCGGTTACATCGCTGGCATTGTCATTGAACTATATGTCGTCCATATATCCATCTATCCCGTGTATTCCACTCGATATCAGGAATATCGGCGCCATGGCATTCACTAATCCGCCGCTTAGCGGAATGAATCCTATATGGATAGCATGGTGGCCTTTTGCGATTGGTTTATGCTACCTGATGCCTCTTGATGTAGCATTCAGTTGCTGGTTCTTCTATGTGTTTATCAGGCTTGCATCGGCATTCGCAACGGCACAGGGATGGCGTGATCCAACCGCTGGATTTGCACCAAACCAGTTTCCTCATATCTACCACCTTGCACAGGGAGCCTGGCTTGGGATGTTCTTTGTGGTAATGAGGAGCGCAAAAGGGCATATAATTGAAGTCTTTAATGCTGCATTCAGTAAAAAGAAGATGCCGGGAGATGAACGCGAACCACTCCCATATAAGACGGCAGTCTTTGGAGCGCTTATCGGATTCCTGCTTCTCGTAACCGCCATGACAGTTTCGGGGATGAGGCCGATGATCGCACTGTTCATCTTCACAGTATATTTCCTGGCAGTCATCGTCATCGTTAGGATTTACTCGCAGATTGCAGTCCCTATATTCGAGCTCTCTTTCTACCGATCAATTGACCTTGCCACCAACTTCAGCGGTACAAAGATGTATAATCAGAGGGAGTTGACTCTTCTCTCAGACCTTCACTGGATCGACCGTACCTACAGGTCTCATCCAATGGGACATGAAATGGAGTCGATGGCATTTGCAGAAAAACAGGGCGAAAACATGCGCCTCATGTCCAAAGTGGTTATGCTTGCCCTTGTAACCGGAATCGTGGTAGGGATGTTGACTACCTTCCAGATTTACTACCACAGAGGAGCCGCCACTGCCAATGTCGCCAACATGGGACAGGTGTGGGTCGGCGCTGAAGCTTGGGGTCGGCAGTTCAACTGGGTGACAAATCCAAAACCACCGCAGTTCCAGGATATACTAAAGATCGGTATCTCTACCACCATTGTATTGTTCCTGGCGTTTGCCCGTAATGTCTGGTTCAGCTTCCCATTGAATCCGATCGGATATGCGCTTGCCTGCAGTTACGCTATGGAATACATCTGGAATATCGTGTTTGTTACATGGTTAATAAAGCTGCTGGTCATGCGATACGGCGGATTGAACCTCTACAGGAAGTCACTCCCGCTCTTCTTTGGGATTGCCCTGGGGGATGCGGTTACCCAGTTCGTCTGGGCGTTGATCATGACCGCTCTCGGTGTTAAAGGCGCCACTCCCTACGGCCCACGAATGTGGTAGCCAGTGATGGGTATGCAGAAGAACCAGATAGATTTGTCATTCTGAACGAAGTGAAGAATCCTGTCCAACGCAGAGTTCGCTGTAAAACGGGATCCTTCACTGGCACTCCTAAAAAACAAGTCGGAGATAGAGGAGGGAGGGCGAAGCTCCTGTGAGCTTGGGTGTAATCATATGCCTTTGTTCTCCTTGACGTCTTTCAGGTTCGGCAGGAGCCTCACCCTCCCTGTCTATAACCATACATCTGTTTCTTACTTAAATAACCGCGGTTGACTGATCAAGATGACAACACTGGTGGTTGTGCGGATACAACTTCTCTTATTCCATCAGACATATAACAGCGAATGGCACATAAAAAATGAGATAATAGACAATCCTGTATCAAGAGGAATGCCTTATGCGTATGACTCTCCTATTATTTATAGTTTTTCTCATATCCAATATATTATCCGGTAGTCCTGCGGAAGCACGATCTGTAGATAATCATCCCTCTGTAGGAGCCATCCGATGGGATGGGTGGTTCGCCGGCAGCAGTTGGCAGAAGAATCTCCAATCGAAGGAGTGGCAGAATCGACTGCCATTCTACACCAAGACCGGTGCAGATGGCATCATCACTGTCATCGAAGATTCGCAGGAAGTCATGGATAAGGAGATCGTCTACGCAAGCCGTGCAGGGATTGACTACTGGGCATTCTGCTATTACCATCCCAAATCATGGTCAGAAGCCGACTCCTACAACTACGGCTGGAAGAGATATCTTGCAAGCAAATACAAATCCAAACTGAATTTCTGTCTTCTGCTTCAATGGGGACATCTAGGACCAAAAGATGAATGGGATGAAACCATCAAGCGGTTCATTAGCATGTTCAAAGAACCCACATATCAGCGAGTGAGTAATGGCAGACCACTCATCTACTTCTTCAACTGGGATTATATGGAGAAGCAATTCGGCTCGATCCCTGATGCACGTAAAGCGATTGACGAACTCCGGACAGCCAGTCTCAAGGCGGGCACCGGGAATCCATACATCGTGGCGCAGGTGTTCGCGGCTGCGGATGGGACGAAGTATATTGATGAGTTGGGCTTTGACGCCATCGGGGCATACAGTGCTCCCATGGGGAACGAACATAGAGAGTATTCATATTCCGAACTGGCAGATTCTAACAAATGGTATTGGAACAGCTTCAGGGCAACCGACAAGAAAGTTGTGCCGCTTGTGAATGCAGGCTGGGACGGACGCCCACGCGACTACCCAGGCGGATGGTATGCATCGCCGAAACCTGTCGAACTGGCACAAAACCTGCGATCCGCCTTCGATTGGCTTAAACAGAATCCTGATGCCACTGACGCCGACACGGTTCTGATATATGCATGGAATGAGACAGACGAAGGCGGATGGCTTGTTCCGACCTTATCAGAAGGCACGAAAAGACTTGACGCAATTCAGTCGGTGTTGAGCCGATATAAGCGCTAAATCATTGACGAGAACAAATTTGGAGTTTGTATTGAAGTTTACATGTATCTATAAAATAATCATATCTATCGTTATCACACTCCTGACACTTACATCATTAACATATGCAGCGGGATATCCTGTGCCTGAGCCAAAACCTGTAAAGGGAGATACCCTCGTTGGTGCTTATTATTTCCCAGGCTGGAGTCAGGAAGACCGATGGTATTGCCTCGCCGCCAACGATGCAGTTCAACATCCGCTGCTCGGGTACTATCGTGAGGGCAATCCTGAAGCCGCGGACTGGCACATCAAATGGGCGCTGGAACACGGCGTCGGGTTCTTCTCATTCGATTTCTACACCGAAGCCGGAAGCCAGTTTATCGAGACGGCGCTTGATGATGGATTCCTGAAGGCGAAGTACATCGACAAGTTCAAGTTCTGCCTTAACTGGTGCAATCATGCTCCCGCCGAAATGATGACAGCCAAAGAACTGGAACGGTTCGGCGACCTGGTGATCAAGAAGTATCTAGCGCATCCCTCATACCTGAAGATCGATGGGAAACCCGTGCTGTTCATCTTATCAGGGTATTCATTCGTGAAGAACCTGGGCATCGAAGGCGCGAAGAAGGAGTTCGAGAAGTTCGAACAACGATGCAAAGATGCCGGATTAAAGGGACTCTACCTCGTATCCTGCGAGGGTTACATCATGGGTGAAGATAACCTCAAAGATGGTTTCGCTGCCGGGATAGACACCTTCTGCCTCTACAACTACCCATACGCCGGAACAAAGGTGACCGGTCCGGGCAAGCATGAGGAAGCGTCGTATGCCGATCTCGTGGATCAAGGCACCGGTCTCTGGACGCATTGGAACAACCTGTGCAAGGGAGCCTTCTGGCCGACCGTCATGCCCGGCTGGGACAGGCGCCCGTGGTGTAAAGATGCCGACCTCCTTCGAACGGGAAGCACCCCGGCGCTGTTCGAGAAGTCGCTGAAAAGCGCGCGTGAGCATGCCAACAAAGACAAAGTTGTCATGATTGAGGCATGGAACGAGTGGGGCGAAGGCTCCGTTTTGGAACCGAGTGTTGAGTGGAAATTCGGATATCTTGACAAAGTCAGATCGGTGTTCGCGCCAAAAACTGGTTCGCACAAGGATGCCGATCCCAAGTCGATGGGTCTGCCGCTTCCGGATTTCGATCTCAGGTTCCCGAATACCGATACCTGGAAGTTCGACTACAATGCAGATGGGTGGCATGGAGCCAATACTTCCACAATAAGCGTTGAAGGCGGTGTTCTTTCATTCACAGCTCTCAATGGCGATCCTCAGATCAACAGCCCGATATCATACCTGAAATGTAGCCTCTATCCCAAAGTCAGGATTCGTATGCGTGTTGAGGCACCGGCAGACACGGGGGATAAGAGCATCGGGCAGATATTCTGGTCAACCATCAAGCAGGGACTCTCGGAATCCGCGAGTGAGAAGTTCGAGGTCATCCTTGATGGCAACTGGCATGAATATACGATCAACCTGAGAAACAATCCGATGTGGAACGGCACGATGGATCAGTTCAGACTCGATCCCCTCGATGTGTCCGACGCGAAGATTATAATCGATGAGATCCGGTTCTTGAAGGCTAAATAAATTTCTATTCTATTATATTAACTTAAGAAATCAAGACTAAGAACCTCACCTTTCCAAGGGGAGGCAGGTGGGGTGCTTTTGGGTATCGCATATTGCCCGGATTCACATAGGATGTGCCAGAATCTGATATATGAAGTAAGATATCTATCTCTGGCAGGCCCTCATCATCTTGATTCTTCTCCCAATTCTGGGCGAAGAAGAAGTCTCCAGGAAGTCGTTGCGATGAATGCGGAGAATATTGGGTAATGAAGCATCTCCCCTTTCTCCCAAAATTGGGAGAAAGGGGTTGGGGGATAGAGGGCAAAGCAGAAATATAAAGAAACTATCGTCTATCAAACTATCAACTAAGGACTAGAAAAATGCATCAGAATTTGAGAAAAGTATTCGACAAGACAGTAGAGATATTCGCCGATGACCTGCGCGTGATCGGCGCATGGATTGGGGGTTCTGGGAATGCGGCAACGGAGGATGTGTATTCGGATGTCGACCCCATCTTCATCATCCGCGATGAGGACTTCAACACCTTCGATGTGGAGATGCGTTCCGTATTCGAACCGCTTGTCGATGAGATCATCCTCTGGTGGCCTGAGCGCGGGAACAACGATATGGTGAAAAACTATGCCATCCTCTTCAAAGCGCCTGAATTGCTGCAATACGATATGAACATCATGCGGGAGTCGGCATTCAGCTCCGGATGGTTGGTCAGCACTCAGCCTGAGCAGATCCTCTTTGACAAGACCGGCATCCTGCGCCAGGCGATGGAGAACCGCATTAAGTCTGTGCACAGTCCGGAAAAGCTGCTCTACAACATTGAACTGTTCTGGGTTTACGGCTACATCATCCCGAAATACATGCTGAGGAACCAGACCTTCAAGATCGTCTACACGCAGAATGTCTTCTTCGAATGCCACCTCGAGATTCTGCACAACCTGATGCCAGAGGTGATCTGGGACTGGTGGCCAATCAACGTCCATAGGCTGCTCACCCCGGAGAAGCAGGTGGAAATGCATCGGTATTTCGCGAATGCAGATCGGGAGTCGGTAGCGAAGGTGCTTCCCGCTGAGCTCGATGCGTTCTCTGCCGATGCGAGGGCGGCATGTGCCAAACATGGCCTCGCGTACCCCGACAAACTCGAATCTGAGGTGCGCGCTTTCATCGAGAAATCCGGTTGTCTGGGATAGTGTTGTGGTGCGGGCGGATGATATCCGCCCCTACATTTTATTGATCCTCGAAAAATAATCCTCTTATAGATGAAACAAATTCCAATGATATGACAGTCATACATGTATATAATCTACACAACACCACCTTGGGAGGCTTGTATGAAGGCATGTTTACGTATCATTTTGGCAATCATTTGTATCTTTTCGGCAATGTGTGCTCAGGCAAAAATGAGTATCCGATCTATGTATGACGGTTCGCAGATCATCGAACTGGCGGAGATCAGGCAGCTCACAACACTTGACGATGGAATTGTCGAAGGTGCAGAATTCTCACCGGATGGCAAATCGATCGCGTATGCCAGCGCAATCATTAGTAGGTCAGCCAGTACCGACGACTTTGATGCTCAGGCACGGATTGTTGCAGTTCCATCCACAGGCGGACGTCCAACTGTGCTTCTCAATACGGCATTATCTGCCAATGGAGTCATCCCGCCAAACAAAGATGTGATCATCCCGGGTGGTCTTGCACAGTTTGTATGGTCGCCGGACAGTCGATCTATCGCATTGATTGTTGGTTTATGCCGTGACACGGTTGACAACCAATGGCAAGCGATCTTGATGGTAAACAGGAATGGAAGCAGACGGGGTTTGATTGATCTGCCGAAAGGTACATATATCATGGGACGGCTTGCCTGGTCCCCAAATGGCAGGAAAATTGCTATCCTTGTACAAAATCCGTCTAGAGATCCCAAAGAAAAACCTGCAAGAAACATCATATTATACGACACCATCTCAAATGTGCCGCTGATTCAAATTGACACCCCAAGCAATATTATCGAACTTGAGAAATTCACCGATGATGGCAAAGGACTTATCTGCCTGATGCATCAGGACAAGAAAGGTCCGGCGCGTGTAGAAGTGTCGCTATCCGGGGAGCCAATGAAACTGCTGGAAGAGAAGCTTTCACCAGATAGATTATCTCCTGATGGCGCATTCAAGCTGATTGAAAATAAACCAGGTATCACAATTGAGCAAATATCACCCAGGAAAGAGATATCGCTTTTACGAAAACCTGACTCTCATTTTATAGACTGGTCTCCGGATAGCAAGATGATCTCATTTTGGAAAGATATGGAGATCAAAGATGACTCTGAATCACGGAAAGACGGGTTGCCGGCTTTATGGATAGGACTCACACAAGAAGGCAAATACAATCATATGTATGTCACATCATTAGATAGTTACCCGCAAGTGAAATGGTCTTGCGATGGATCTATCCTCGCTTACATATCGCAGGATCATCTCTACACAGCCAGGCTGACCGCCCGTCCGGCGGACATGACAGACAAGCGCGATCTTGGCATTCCACTCTCTGAAGATGAGATGAAAATGACACTTCTTTCCAATTCCAAACAGATTGGAACTTCCATGCAGATGTATGCTGCTGACAACGATGGCAGACTTCCTGATGCGGCGACATTTGAGGATGATCTGACTCCGTATTCGAGGAATAATGACATCTTCCGGTCGCCAAATGGCGGGGCAGACTTGTATGAATATTTCCCCCAAGGGAATCTCAACAGCATCACAAATCCGGCAGAAACCGTGCTTCTCACCATGGACGCAGGCTACGGGTGGCAGGTTGATCTGTATGCCGATGGACATGCGAAGTCAGTACCGAAAAATTAGTGATTGCTGATTAGGGTTGAAGACTGAAGGCTGAAGGAAAGACAGGTAGGGTGCCTCTGAATACAATGCCCTTCGGATTTACGCTTCAACTCGCGAACAATGTCATCCCGGACTCGATCCGGGATCCAGGAAACGCTGTAAAAGAGTCATGGATAATCATCATACAATACTGTGGGTCAATCATCTATAAAGGTGCTTTTCTCGTAATATTATTCAAATACTTAGTGATAATGGCGAAATTATGGTTCTGTTTGTTACCTTCCTGGATTCCGGGTCGATGCCCGGAATGACATTAAACATGATTTAGTATTGGATTCCGATGCCTGAGCTATCATCGGAATCCTTCTGGACTCCAAGTGACTCTCCTGTAGAACTAATCTAATCTCAGCAAAACACCCCTCTTCCCAATATATGGAAGGAGAGGTGTTTGATTATCAATCAAGATTTAGCGGGCGGATGATATCCGCACCTACATTTTGGCGATATCCTGGAGTCTGATTTTAAGTCTGGCTATGTACTTTGATGCCGGTTCCGGAATTGGGAAGCCGGGTTCCATATTGGGAACTACATGTGAAAGAGCAGTCAATGCCTCATCTGCGGTCTTGAAGTCGCAATCGAAGCTCTTGATCCTGTATTTCGGCGGGATGCTTGATTCCCATGTGCTGTGGTTCTCGATGAACCTGAAGACCTGCGCCATGTCATGCACAGATCCCTCATCCGCGATGAATCCTGCATAATCATCAATCACCTGCTCTGGTGTCAGTTTCGGATTCTTGCAGAATTTGGCAAATGCGTAGGTGTTAATCGCCTCAATCGCAGTGTTGCTTCCATCGGTATTGCTATAGATGCCATTCAAGCCGATCCTCTGCGCATCCGATACAATCCTTCGCAGATATCTAGTCTCTGCCTGCGCCGGATGCCCTTTTACACCGCTGTAGCCGGTATATCCGTCATCTACCTCGTCAATCAGGAAGTGGGCCCATCCCCAGAATCGTTTGACGCCGCGGGATTTCA
This sequence comes from uncultured Desulfobulbus sp., assembly GCF_963662935.2. Lineage (NCBI taxonomy): Bacteria > Pseudomonadati > Thermodesulfobacteriota > Desulfobulbia > Desulfobulbales > Desulfobulbaceae > Desulfobulbus > uncultured Desulfobulbus sp. Next base: position 57,028 of record NZ_CAXXTL010000002.1, read on the forward strand.
GGTTCTTGATATCAGAAGCAACCGGGAACACTTCAGGTGTTTTTCTGGCATCTTCATAAGATTTGAATGTAAGAGATCTGTAGTAGTTGTGAAGCGGGAACTCAACGCCGCAATATGGACTGATGAAGTCTTTCTCTGCAAGGACCATCTTCCCATACTGGACTTCCTTCTCCCAGAACTCTACTTTGAATGCGCTGGTATAGATATCATCCCAAGCCGCGATAGCCCAGATGTTAGCATTAAACTTGGCTTTGGGTGCGTTTTCCTTCACCATCGCCTCGACTTTGCGTCCCATCTCCATCCACGCCTTGATCCCGGCAGGACCGAGTTTAACCGGCGAACCACCCGGATCTCCTCCGAAGAAGACAAATCCATCTGCGGATGACAGTTTCTTGATGCCAATCTCTATATCCTGTAAACGTTCCTGCATCTTCACCGGATCGGTGGGATCATAAACTGATGGATATACCGAGTAATTCGGATAGCACGCAATGTTGGAAAGCTCGATGACATACACTTTGAATCCTGCTTTTTGGGCATCTTTGATACCTTTTTGGATTCCGGCATATATTGCATCATGCCTTTCTTTGGGTTCTGAAAAAGCATGGTCGATGAACTGAAGCGTATCATATCCGCAGGCTTTCCAGAATGTGTAGTTTTCCGGAGATGGACGGAAGGCATATAATCCCACCATCTTAATCGAGTTACTGGCATCTACAGTCTGACCTATCGATGCCAGAAGTGCACACGCACCAATAATCCCAAGCAATCTCATCATTTATAATCCTCCCAAATGGTAAAATGTTCATATGTTACATTATTACGCAATTATTACGTATATTCTACCATTCAAACGAAATTTCCTTTTGTTTTTGTAAATATTTGTTACTTATTTTGACATTTTACCATAATGTTGTTTGAACAGATCAAAGAAAGTGTAAAGATCAGCAACCTCAAATTGTTCCTCAGGATGCTGTTTCGCAAACAGATCGATGCATTCTTTCACTTGTGTTGGTGAAACCCAAACAGATCGGAAGTAGAAGAAACCCGGTTGATCTTTCGGCCTGCTCTTCACCATCTGGTTGATGACATCAGCGGTATTCTGCGGTGAATTAGGATCAATGTTATTTAAAAGCTGAGTAACAGGCATCCCTTTCCATACATGAGGATCCGGATGTTTACCAGATCCGCCATGCAGATCCATTACGATAGTCGCAAATCCATCAGGTGAGAATTTGGTGAATGCGTCCTTAACATCATCTGTAGGTTGATCCCAATCCAGAACCATTCCGGATATTGTCATATCCGTCTTTTTGTAGAATTTAAGGTTGTGCTCTACAAAGAGAGGCAAGTATTTCTTCTGAATCCTGTTTGGATTGAAATATCCCGCTGCGCTGGCATCAGCAACAAAATTATCTTTAGGTGAAGCGGTTTCGTAGAAATACGATATCAGGTCAGGATATGTTTCAATCAGGTTGGGATTTATACCCCATGCAAGCGGAAGGTCGCCTCTTGTCTTGTCATCCCAGTATTTGGGATAGAAATTGTAAAGCGGATATGCCGAATCATAATCAGCCATCAGTATGGCGATATACGATTTATTTTCGAGTTTACGTTTTACAGTCGGTCTAGATTGTTTCAACTGCTTCATTGGAGCATGGCAGTGGAATGACTGGTTATAACAGAGTTCGGTTGCTGTATTCTGATAGCAGTTGTAAGGAGAGATCAGATATACTGTTTCCCACTCTGTCGGCACCGGATCATGCTTGCTGGGATGTCCCGGCATATTGCTGTATTTCTGGAAGTTGAAGAATCCGGCAACTTCCGTCATATGCTTTCCTGCCGATTGTTTAAGTGTCGCGGCGAGAAGCATCTTGTATGTGGCAAGGTCTGTTCCCATCGGCTGATTGGGGTCATCACCGGGAACTTCGTCACCCCATGGAGACAGGTCGTAAGTGAAGGCACGGTTCTTCACTGCCCAGTCACGGACTATCAGGTATGTCATATTTCCCGGTTTACGGTCATAGAAGGCATCGGTATATAGGCACAGGAAATGTGGAGAACACTTGCCTGTATCGATGTATTCCCGGATTGCCCATCTGTAGGCATCATTCTTCGCGCTGCCTGTCTCTTTGCCTGTAAACATTCCGCGAAGGTCTTTGATGACTTTCAGATTCCACTTCTTCAGGTATTTATCTGCCATTGATGGACTGAAGATCACTGCATCTTCAACACCGGCGATTGTAGTTGCGACATTGATGGTCGCGGGAACTGCGGGATCCCATATGACAGCGCCTTTCAGCTTCTTTGCTGCCAGGTTGTAGACCGCGTCCAGATCAGTGATAGTCTGTCGCTTACGACCTTCTAGCCATCTGCCGTCTTTTGACATGATATTCAGCCAATATCCCGGTCTGCCATACACATCATTGTTGATATAAAAGATCGGTTTGTCTCTGTTGATGATCCCCTGCATTGAAACTAAAGCAGCGTATTCATCATAATCTTCAGCATTGCTAGATTGTTTTGTCATATTGTAGACATACATCATAGTTTTACTACCTCCTTTATCAACATTGGCGCATGACGCAAAAGAAATTGAAAAAACCAGCATTATGATGGTAAATCCAAGTGATCGAATTATGCTTCTTTGCATGTTTTCTCCATTCTGAGTATCTGTTGTCATAACTTCTCCAATCCTGCTATCTACTGTGAGATATACGGCCATTCACTCTACAATCTTCCAGATGATAACACGATCAAAGACTAGAGAGGCGTTCCCTGTCCAACTAAGGCGGGATTCGTATGCGCTGCCCGGCAGATTATAGTCGAAAATCAATGCAACTGACTTGTATTCACCAATCGGGAGTTCGTCTGCCTTTATCATCTTTGAAGCGCCAATAGGATGACCACCCGATACAATGTCGGCTTCTGCCGCATCACCTGATCCTTCACCAGTGCGTTTGACTCTGAATAACGCCAGATACCGGCCTGCATTAAGCGATGAATAAGGCCCATAAGCTAGAAAACCAGGCTTAGAATCACCTTTTTTCGCTTCTAGAGAAGTCGATCCATCACTGTTGGTAATCTGTTCACCGGTGTTATGAGGCAAAATATCAATCCCGGAATCACTGATAAACTGCAGCTTTGTATTCTTTGGGATGACGCCTGATATCTCCTGATTTAGCACTCGTCTTACTTTCGTAACTGATTGCCTCAAACCAAAAGGACCACGCGCTTCTACAGTGATCTTGTCTGAAACTGCGTTACCGGATATCACGACATTTACTTCTTTTCCTGGAGGTAAATCTGCATTAGCCGGAGTAACCACAGCATCTTCCAGCCCTGTTACAGTGAAAACAGCTTTCATCGGTTTGGATGTTACATTTTGAATTGTGTAGTGCGTATCAAAACGGGAACTGTATCCCTCAAGAAAAGCTGAAGATGCAGGAAGAGTGGTTATCACCTGATTATCAGAAATCCACTTTTCATTATATCGTTTGAACAGATCAAAGAATGTGTAGATATCGACAACTTCAAACTGTTCTTCAGGATGCTGTTTCGCAAACAGATCAAGCGATGCCTTCACTTGCGCCGGAGTTACCCATACACATCGGAAGTCGTAAAAACCCGGTTCGTCTTTCTTACGCTTCTTTACAGCGTTGTATATCTCACCCGCTGTGTATTCCGGAGAATTAGGATCGGCACCGAGGAGGTTCACGATCGGCATCCCTTTCCATACCTGCGGCTGAGGAGGTCGTCCACCGCTTCCGTGCATATCTGCAACTATGGTGGCATACCCATCCGGCGAAAACTTAGAGAATGCATCTTTTACATCGCTGCTGGGTTGATCCCAATCGAGAACCATCCCTGAGATCGTCATATCTGTCTGCTTGTAGAATTTCTGGTTGTGTTTTACAAAGAGCGGCAGGTATTTCTTCTGGATTCTGTTTGGATTGAAATATCCCGCAGCACTGGCATCAGCAACAAAGTGATCATTTGGCGTAGCAGTTGAATAGATATAAGATATGATGTCCGGGTATGCCTCTATCAGGTTCGGATTGATCCCCCAATTGAGAGGAAGATCGCCTCTTTCTTTGGTATCCCAATTATTAGGAAAAAAATTATATAGTGGAAAAGCTGAATCATAATCAGCCATCAGTATGGCGATGTACGACTTATTCTCAAGTTTATGTTTCACAACGGGTCGAGATTGTTTCAATTGCTTTACAGGGGCATGGCAGTGAAACGACTGGTTATAAGAGAATTCGGTTGCAGTGTTCTGGTAGCAGTTGTATGGTGAAATCAGATAGACGGTTTCCCATTCTGTTGGAACCGGATCATGCTTACTCGGATGTCCCGGCATATTGGCATATTTCTGGAAGCTGAAGAATCCGGCGACTTCAGTCATCTGCTTGCCTGCCGATTGCTTGAGCGTTGCGGCGAGAAGCATCTTGTAAGTGGCAAGGTCAGTCCCCAACCGCTGATTAGGGTCATCAGCAGGAACTTCATCACCCCATGGGGAAAGATCGTAGGTGAATGCCCGATTCTTAACCGCCCAGTCGCGGACTATCAAGTATGCAAGCTGCCCGGGTTTGCGGTCATAGAAAGCATCGGTATAGAGGCACAAGAAATGCGGAGAACATTTGCCTTTATCGACATATTCGCGGATTGCCCATCTGTAAGCATCATTCTTCTTACTGCCGGTCTCTTTGCCGGTAAACATCCCGCGAAGGTCCTTGATTACTTTCAGATTCCACTTCTTCAGGTATTTATCTGCCATTGATGGACTGAAGATCACTGCATCCTCAACACCGGCGATTGTTGTGGCTACATTGATAGTAGCAGGCACATCAGGATCCCAGATGACAGCGCCTTTCAGTTTCCCGGCAGCCAGTTTGTATACAGCATCCAGGCTTGTTAAGCTCTTGTGTTCGCGGCCTTCAAGCCACCTGCCGTCTTTCGACATGATGTCTAGCCAGTATTTTGGCCGTCCATATCTATCATTGTTAATATACAGAATCGCTCTGTCTCTGTTGATGATCCCCTGCATTGAGGCCAATGCGGCGATCTCATCATAATCATCAGCGTTAGCGGGTTGTTTTACTATATTGTATATATACACAATGGGTTTACCGCCTTTCTGAGTCTGGGCGCTGCCGCACATAGCAGGCAAGATGAATAATGCTTGAATTACAATGGTTAATCCTAATAACCGAATGATGCCTTTATACATTATTTCTCCATTCAAATTGATTTTCTGAATATGTATTTGATTAAGAAAGAGTCAACTAACAGGTTTCGAAGAAAGGTAATATGATTTTCGATATCTACCTCAAATACTTGTCGATTTGTTCGCCTAATAGCTTTTCAATATAAGGAGTCACTTTCCAGAAGTCTTTCAGTTCTTTATACTCCTGGACCGAAGGTTTATGACCCGGCTTCAGCTTTTTCTCAGCTCTGATCATGATATTTTTCGCTGAATGCTCAGGATCGACGAACTGAATCACATCTGTGCTGTATCCCATGATTCTGAGCACAATCGCACGGAAAGAGTCTGTAATGATATCGGCAAGACGCTCCTTAAGGATCCCATGCCGGATTATGGGTCGGAAGATTTGAGATGAGATCTGTGTATTAAGTTCATGCTGACAGCAAGGCGCAGCGAGGATCAACTTGCTTCCCCATAGTATACCTTGCGCGATGGCATCGTCAGTGGCGGTATCACAGGCATGCAGACTAAGGACTACATCCGGCGGCACAGGAGGCACGAAATCGGCAATCCGCATAGTCCAGAACTCAAGTCCCTGCCATCCCAGGTTATCACGAAGTTCAATGCACTTCTGAGTCAGCTTCTCATTGGCTTCAACCCCTGAAACCTGCACATTCAATCCTCGAACCATGTTCAGGTAGTAGTATGCCGCGAAGGTGAGATAAGCGTTCCCGGATCCGCAGTCAACTACATGGATCGGTTGCTCAGGAGACGTAAACTCCGATATGCTTCGATCTAGAATCAACAGGAATTCGTTGACCTGATGGAATTTACCCTGCATACCGGGACGCACATGACCTTCTCTGTTCATGACTCCCAGTGTGTAGAGTAGTTCGTCCGGGACGCCATCTGGAATTGGAAAAGCTTTTTTGCGGTCGTGAGAGAGGTCCTGCGGTTCTTCATTACAAGAAGGTTTTGAGGTTGATGTCAACACTTTGCCTTTATCAGTGATTCGGATATTCGTATCTGATGAGGTTGTCATCAATGTAATCTGGTTGAAAGGGATTGCAAGTAATTCATCCAACATGGCAACTAATTCGTCGCCGAAGTAATTCTTCACAATCACTTTTTTGGTGTCATAATAAGAAAATTGATGCTTTCTTCGGCCTTTAATCTCTACAGGACGAACTGCCACCTTAATCCATGGGATCATGTCGTTTTTCTTGCTGCTCAAAACAAGTCTGATAAACCCACTGTCTTTCAATACCGCATCTCTGATTGTGTCTTTATAATCGATCAAATTCTCGTTGCTATTCTTCATATATGATTACATTATCCTGATAATATTTTTCACTCATATACATGACAGTATATCTATGAATGGAGTTTTCACTCATATACTGTCATACACATCGGCTTTCATACTACGCGAATTGCAGATTCACGTCAACAAGAATTCATGTAAATATTGATGTTAGCAACAAATATACAGCATGATGCGGCATCACACTTGGGCTCCGTCCGGCAGCTCATCGATTGTCAGCACAAACTTGATGCGTTTACCGGCACGAACTGCTGTAATGGGAAGTTTATCGCCGACCTTTAACTTATCAACAATCGCTTTGAAATCCTCAGAGTTCTTCACAGGTTTTCCACCGGCTTCTACGATGATATCCGCCGAATACAATCCTGCTTTATCTGCGGCATAGCCTTTGTATATCTGAATGATTACCCCATCTACATATGATATCCCAAGCCTGTCTGCCAGTGCCTGCGACATATCGATATAGCGGAATCCGACCCATGGACGGATGATTCTGCCATTCTTTATCAGTTCAGGAACGACCTTGCTAATTGTCTCTGCAGGTATCGCGAATCCTAATCCTTGGCCATTAGGAACGATGGCGGTATTCATCCCGATTACATTGCCATTGATATCGCATAACGGCCCGCCTGAGTTGCCGGGATTAATCGCAGCGTCAGTCTGAAGCAGGTTTTCCATCTCTCTTCCATCCGGTGCCTTAAGTTGTCTTTCGGTGGCGCTTATGACTCCAACTGTCACAGTATTCTTGAAACCAAATGGATTGCCGATTGCAATCGCCCATGAACCGATTTCAGGTTCACCGCCATTCATCAACTTAGCAACCGGAAGATTCTTCGCAACGATCTTCACGATGGCGATGTCAGTCTGCCTATCTGATGCAATGAGTTTCCCTGTATATGATTGTTTATCCGGCAAGGTAACAGTAATCTGATCGGCATTGTGGATAACATGTTCATTTGTAACGATATATCCATTTTTGCTGTCAATTATGAAACCTGATCCTTGGCCTTTTTGCGGTTGAGGATCACCGAACATAAAATCGAACGGAGATAAGTCGTTTCTATCTGGCTGAGAGACTGTATCGATGTTCACAACTGCCGGACCGACCATCTTCACAGCCTTCACAACTGTATTCTGGGAATCTATACTCACATCAGGGACAGCGCAGAAAACTGCAGTGGTCAGAGCCAGAATGATTATAGCGAAAAAAATTGTTTTGTTCCGTATCTTCATATCATCTCTCCATCAGTTATATATAACCTTTTTACGGCTAATACCGCATCATAGTTTCATCTATCTGCGAAAAAAAAGGCGGTATCGAAATCTATCGATACCGCTTACAGAATGATGGAGGCTTTGGTAATAAAAATTACCCTAAAGGTTACATGATATTAATACCCGATTTGCAGAATTAATGAAACATTTCCAAGCAAAAATATTATAATAATCGAATTGTAAGATTATCATTAAAACACACTATCCTCCCATAAATAACGCAATAAAATTAACAACAACCTTGAGAAACCAAGCCAGGAACCTCACCTTTCCAAGGGGAGGCAGGTGGGGTGCTTTAAGGTCTCATATGTCACCATGATTTTCACAGAAATTGCTCGAATTGTTAATTGCAAACAGACATTTTCTGTACGGATGGCCTCATCATCTTGCTTCTTCCCCCAATTCTGGTGGAAGAAGAAGTCTCTAGGAAGTAATGGCGATGAATTCAGAGGTAATTTTACGACCTGAATTCCCCCTTTCGCCCAGAATTGGGAGAAAGGGGGATAGAGGGCGCACTAGGAATCGAGCATGGCTTTTCACGTCTAGTTTCGGGAGAAAGGTTTATTGCAACATTAATGATATTTCTACTTGACGTTTGGATATCAGTGTATTAAGATATATACATTCAGTGTATCAGTGAAAGGGTATATTAAATGAGATTTGCTTTCAAAGATTCTGACTTGGAAGAGATATATGACACTGGATTTTCTCCAAAATATCACCCTAACTTGATACACTCATTTTTTAGAACTGTAGCTAGAATTGCAGCTGCAATTGATGAACGCGATTTATATGCATGTAAATCGCTGCATATAGAAAAGCTGAAAGGCGGTCGAAAAGGTCAGTATTCTATGCGATTGAACGATCAATGGAGGTTAATCGCCATCCCAGAAATTGATGAGAATGGGAAATATATTATGATAATTGAAATTTCAGATTATCATTAAGAGTTTGAAAGGATATTAAGAATGATTATTCATGATGATTTCAATGCTGCAATACCTGTCCATCCGGGAGAAATATTGCTTGAGGAACTCATTGAAAGAAAATGGACCCAAAAACATCTGGCGGAGTTAATTGGCAGACCGATGCAGCTTATAAGCAACATTATAAACGGACATGCCGGCATATCTGCAGAGACAGCCCTTGATTTTGCAGATGTTTTTGGCACATCAGCACAGTTCTGGATGAATCTAGACAGCAATTACCGTTTATCCATAGCTCGCAGAAAGCGTTTGAAGACGGCATAGAATGTGCCTCAGAGTTAACACCGGGATCCCTGTGTTCTATCTGCCGTCTTTGAACCATTTATCAATCACGGTTTGGGCAATCTGATCGTCGCTTATACCGCAGAGTTCTCGAACCATCGGTTGAGCGCCGTGTTGGATGAAACGATCTGGCACACCGATCAGCTTCGTGCTGATGTCAGACAATCCTGCATCTGAAAGCATTTCTAGGACCGCGCTGCCAAACCCGCCTTGCAGCGAATTCTCCTCAACAAGCAGAAGTTTTCCGCATTTTGCTGCTTGTGATATTATAAGATCATTATCCAGAGGTTTCACATATCCGCAGTCTATCAATGCTGCAGATATGCCGTTCTCCTGAAGCAGTTTAATGGCTCTGAAAGCGATTGATACAGCCGACCCAATTGCAGCGATACAAACATCATCACCTTCTGCAAGAAGCTTTCCCTTACCGACGACCGGTTCTGATTCCTCAATCTGAGGCAACCCATTTGGTTCAGCTCCTCTTGGGTATCGGATGGCAAATGGACCGTTATGGTTGAATGCAAGTCTGAGCATTTTGCTTAGTTCCGATGCAGTCGACGGAGCAGCAACAACCAGGTTCGGGATGTGGCGCAGGAATGACAGATCGAATACGCCGTGATGCGTTGGACCGTCATCACCAACCAGACCGGCGCGGTCAATTGCAATCACGACAGGCAGGTTCTGAAGGCAAACATCATGCACAACCTGATCATATGCTCGTTGCAGGAACGTGGAGTATATGCCGATAACCGGTTTCATCCCAGCCGCCGCGAGTCCGGCTGCGAATGTAACTGCATGCTGTTCCGCAATTCCAACATCAAAGAATCGGTTTGGGAATTTTTCGGCAAACTTGCTTAAGCCGGTGCCATCAGACATAGCGGCAGTGATCGCCACAATCTGCTCATCCTGTTCCGCAATCTCGATCAACGTTCCGGCAAATGCATCGGTGAAAGATATGCCGTCCGACTTCTTCTCAAAAGTACCATTAGTTACTTCAAACGGTGGTGTACCGTGAAACATCCTAGGCTTGTTTTCTGCATGTTCATATCCTTTGCCTTTTGTAGTTAATACATGAATCAGAATCGGGCCTTTGATGTCTTTTGCACTGGCGAAAATCACAGAAAGGAGTTCGATATCATGTCCGTCAATTGGACCGAGATATGTAAATCCCATCTCCTCAAATACGATTCCGGTTTTGGCGCCGATAAGGTGGGTTACACCATGGAGGATTCCTTCAGCAGTTCTGGAGAGGGTTTTACCGCCCATCGGTAGGTTCTCTATGACGGTTTTCGCCTTATTCTCAACTCTACGATAGAGGGGCTGCATGCGGAGTTTGCTCAGGTGGGTTGAGAGGGCTCCTACATTTTTAGATATAGACATCTCATTGTCATTCAATATGACGGTTATATCAGTGCCAAGCTGTCCGGCGTTGTTCAGCGCCTCAAATGCCATTCCACCTGACAGGGCTCCATCACCGATGATCGCAACTACATGCTCATTGCTTTCCTTCAAGTCTCGCGCTTTGGCAAAACCTAACGCCGCCGATATAGATGTGCTGGAATGACCTGTACCAAAACAATCGAAATTGCTCTCAGCTCTTTTCGGGAATCCACTAATCCCGCCGAACTGGCGCAGTGTGCAGAATTGATTGAATCGGCCGGTGAGAAGTTTGTGCGCATAACACTGATGTCCGACATCCCAGATGATGGCATCTTCTGAAGGGTCATATACCTTGTATAATGCAGTCGTCAGCTCTACTACACCAAGGTTAGATGCTAGATGCCCGCCTGTTTTAGACACCTGTGCGATTATACATTCACGGATTTCGTCCGTGAGCTGCACTAACTGTTCTTTTGAAAGCCGTTTTAAATCAGACGGCTGGTTTATCGTTTCAAGTATAGCTATTTCGATTCACCTTCCGATTCAAACAGGGTTTCCATCTCTTCCAGTTGATCAAGCCTGTCGATATCAGCTCCGATTTCAGGGTATGGACTTCGAATCGCTTTGAGTCTGGCATTCATTGCGCGTCCAGCCGCCTTTTCTATCTGAGATAGATTCAAAGCGCCTCTCCAGATAGTCTGGGCAACAATCATACGCAGCAGCGTGCCAATCCCTATTACTTTTGCCATCTTTGAGATGCTCTTCCGTGCATTCATGACCTCCCGAAGCAGATCGGCGTTCTTATCGATAAAATCGGCGTTCATCATAACGATGTTCCCGCCGGTAACAACACCTTCTGCAAGCTTCACATACGTGCGTTTCACACCGGGGAACCGGCGGTCGTTGTCTTCCTTCAGTATGTAAGGATAATATAAATCTGCATCTATGCCAGCGCATCGAGTGATAAAATCATCAACTGCTTCTGATGTAAGGAACGGGATGTCTGATGTGGCGATTAACACCCGACCATCAGGTGAATCTGCGGCACATGCTTTGACTCCTGCAATCACATTCTCAAGCATACCCTCATTCGGCGGGATCGTCTCTGTTATGCAATCACACAGCGTTTCACCTACTACTCGGATTGTGCTGACAGATGAAGCTCCTGCGAGAGCATCTACAATGTGGATGATCATCAGTTTTCCGGCAAACGGCAGTTCAGCACGATATTCGATATCATATTCCTTCTGCATTTCAGGATCAACTGTACCGCCTGCGAGAATTACAGCCGGAATTTTAACATTTGTCGCCTTGCTGTCTGACATATATACCTCAAGTTAGATTAATTCTGAGTCAGTTTCTGTATCCGGATGAATCGTATAAGCAGTGTATACATCGCCATATTCGTTGAGTTCAGATGAAGCATTTACAGCTTCTGATTCGCTGCCGAATATACCGAATACAGCCGATCCGCTGCCGCACATAAGCGCGCCTTTTGACCCTAGATTTACCATCTGACGCTTGATTTCTGCAATAACAGGATGCTTCTCAATCGACGGCTGTTCCAGATCGTTTGAGATCAGAGCAGGTAATCGATCCCAATCTCCTGCATTAAGGTATTCTATCATACTGTTTGTTATCAAGATATCCGGTGCTCTTGCAATACTATCGTCTCGGATCTCATCAAGTCGTCTGTATGCCCATGCTGTGGATATGCCAAACTTCGGCTTTACAATTACCAGATGGCAAACCGGAATGGGAGGCAGGATTTCAATATGCTCGCCTCGCCCACCAACCGATACTGTTCCTCCATATATGAAAAACGGAACATCCGATCCAATTCCTGCGCCTATATTACATAATACCCTCTTTGTTAAGGGTTCATCATGCATTATATTAAATGCAGCTAAAACACTCGCCGCGTCGCTGCTTCCCCCACCCAGACCGGCTTGATGGGGAATCTGCTTATCAAGAGTAATCTCGAATTCCGGCATAATACCCGTTACGGCGCAGAATGATTCTGCAGCTCGATATGCCAGGTTCCTGCTATCGGATGGGATCTCCTTATCGCTGCATATGAGACGAATACCCGGTTTACCTCGACGCACAGTGATTACATCATGCAGGCTGATAGTCTGCATCACGCTACGAAGTCTATGATATCCATCAGCTTCTACACCCAATATATCAAGTGTAAGATTGATTTTCGCATATGCATTTCGAGTTATTTCAGTGTGTATATCCATTGTATATCAGTATATTCCGCAGGCAGATGACTGTCAAATATGTGCAGTCAGTATACCGGATGATTCACGAATCACACTGAAAATATTTCCTGAGATTAAACTCCTCATATTTTATGATTGTATGAAGGAATAACATTTGATACGTGGAATATATTTATCAGTTAATACTTGCAGGATATCAATTTTCAACATTTGGAGGACATCAACACATGGATTGCAGCGCACACCAAGGGACTCCCGCCATTACAAACTGCGCAATATGCGGCAAACCGATCTGTATGCAGTGTGAACGTCGATTAGGCATTCAGATTCTGTGCGAGACATGTATGACTCGCGAAAAAAACCGGCCTGCCGGAAATACAGATCAAAATCAGAATATTACAGTTACACCGGAAACAATTGTTGTTAACCAAGCTCCGTCTGAGATTGTGCAGCCTAATATCGGAATGGCAATTCTGTATGGATTGATTGCGGCTGTAGCCAGTGCATTCATTTGGGACAAAATTGTATTTTTCACGCATTACAAGCTAGGCCTGGTAGCAGTTATAATTGGGGTAATTGTTGGAATCGCCGTCTTGAAAGGCGCTAAAGGCGGACACAGTAAAGCACTTCCCATAATCGGCGCCGTTTTAGCAGGATTCGGCATCTTACTGGGCGAATACCTTCTGTTAGGCGATCTGCTTGGCAGCGAGGTTGCAAAAGACACTGTAAACGGTAAGCATCTTTCATATTCTGGGCAGCTTCTGGTTTCCATGTTTATCTTCCCAAAATATCTATTCGGCGGCGGGATGAGTCCAATGAGCTGGGTTTTTATACTAATCGGTATTTATGAAGGGTGGAAAATTCCATCAAGAGCAGCAGATGGCGCATTCAGCAGCGAGAAAAAGTAATCAAACACCGGAATGTTTATCGAGCATTCAGATACATATACAATGCATGGAGTTCACAATATGCGAATTAGAGTTTTAGCATCTATAATTATGATGGTTGTCATCGGAACCGCCGGACTACATGCATCAGTATTTCCAAAAATACCTGATGTGATCCTCGGTATTAACCAACCGGGACCATCAGGTATTCCAACAGATATTGAACAATCCAAATCTCCATGGCGTCTTACAGATGCTGATATCGCACTGTTTAAGGGGATCGGAGTCAATACGATCCGCATCCCTGTCTATCCAACTAACATCGGTCTTGACGGTACAAAACTGACATGGAAGCGCGGCGACAAGTTTGATGCCGCAGAAGCTGATAAGTGGACGGTCGACTGGTCGCTCCTTGATGCAACACTTGATCAGTTCCAGAGGAATGGGATCACTCCTTATATCTGCCCTCATCCATATCCACTTGCAAACTGGATGACCATCTACATACCTGAAGATGCAGATCGATGTCTGTGGTTCACCTCATTAATAGTGAAGCATGTAAGCGCAAAATACGGAAACAATGTGATTTACGGCTGGTATGAAAACATCTGGAAGAACTCTATGGAACCCTGGTATTCCGGCGTATACAGATATACGCTTAGTTCGATGTTTCCGGCTGAATGGCATCGCATGTTGAAAAATATGTATAAAGGCAAGATAAAGTCGCTTAACCTGGCATGGAATACGCATTACAAATCATTTGATGAAGCGCCTGTCTGGGATTTGGGCACGATACGCGGCATCCCGGCTGACGCATACAATAACAGGCGGACTTACGATCTCAGAACCGCAATCGACCTTCTTTCAAGAGAACGATTGTTATCATGGCGCACACGGTTAAAGCAAATCGCACCCGGAGCGATGTGGGCTGGGGCATGCCTTCACGATGGTTTCGATGGATACTACGACGCTCAGACTGGCAATCCTCCTGCATGTAACTGGGGAATCCGCACTCATGCCATCACCAGCGATGTGCTTGCGGCTGACAATTATCAATATCCGCAAAAAATGCTGACGGCATATCGCACTATTGCGAAGATAGCGGCATCTGAGAAAAAGTCGTATATGGCGGTAGAGATCAACGGGCAATCACCAGCAGCATTTGAGGCGATGATGAGTGCAAGCGGATCAATACGCGGCGCGCTTGTGTGGTGCGGCAAAGAAGACGCATTCGGTCTCATAAAAACGGATGATTCGACCAACAAAGCCAGCCTGGATGCAGTCAAGAAGCTTTTCACACATCTTAAAGACCGAAAACCTGAACAGACGCGGTACATTCCCGGAACTGTATATGTATACTTTCCTGAAGAAACGTACCGAAGCGCGGTCTTGAAATCCAGTCATCTTGATGCATACGATCATGTGTGCGACACCCTCTCTCCATCAGTCTTTGAGCCGGTGTTCACGTCTGAATTGCTGAAACTGCCTGGTGACGCACCGATCTATGTCCTGGAGAAATACCTTCCGACTAAAGCCATTAAAGCAATCAACCAACTAGGCAGCAGAATCATATGCCCGTATTCATACTTCGTCGATGAGAACGGCAGAAGGATTGAGCGTAGTTACGTGCCAAAGGACTTTTATGCCGATCTGCAGAAATCGAAGTATGGCGCTGAACTACTCGATGCATTTATGAGGGTTGAAGAAAAAGAGTTTAATGCAGCATACAAAGATGAAGGCGCAAAAGCATTTACAACATCAGAATTTAAGAGTGAGAATGAGATAAATCCCGGCGCATTGTATAATCCAATGGATCTGATAGACGGCGATCCTGTTGCAAGCCGCATAGTATTCGCAGACAAACTGCAGGATGAATATATCGATGTTGAACTGCCGGTATCAAAACTGGTATATGGCGCATTCATGGAGACCGCATTTGAAGATGCAGGCAGACGACTGGCAAATGTGACGATTCGTGTATCGGATGACGGCAAGTCATGGCAGGATGTATATACAACATCCGCGATTAAATCAGATAGAATCCATATCCGATTCAAACCGATGATGGCTCGATTCGTGCGGTTTGATCTAGGTCAAAGCACTGATGCCATCGGTACCCGCCTGATGGAAATCGGCGTTCTGGGTAGGTAGTTATTGAGCAACCAATCGCGAATAACCGCAGTTATTTCGGTAAGAAAAAACCTTGGCATGTGACAGGGAGGGTGAGGCTCCTGCCGAACCTGAAAGATGTAGAATGGAACATTTGATGTATAATTACAACCCAGGCTCAGCAGGACAGGCTGTCCGAAAAGGTAATAATTATATGTAAAAAAAGAAGGATATATCAAGAGTGGTGTAGAATATATAATCATACATTTACTTGGAGATATGCCTGCAATGAAGAAGACAAGAAAGATATTTAAAGACCCTCTATCACAAAAAGACCAATACATGCTTTTACCGTTATCGGTGAATGATTTTATAACAGAAGACTCAGAAGCAAGAATCATTGACGAGATCATAAATAGCATGGATCACAGTGAACTGATTGGAAAATACACTGGTGGTGGGGCTTCGGCATACAATCCGATAATGCTACTGAAGATATTGATATATGCGGGCTGCAATGGAATAAGAAGCAGCAGGGTGATAGAGAAACTGCTCCATAAAGACTTGGAATACATGTATTTATCAGAGATGAGCAAGCCCAATTTCAGAACCATATCGGATTTCAGGAAAGACAACCTTGAGGCACTGGAAAATGTATTCAGAGAAACAGTAAAAATGAGTATGAAGATGGGTATTGTGCTGCTCAAACATGTTTCTGTAGATGGAACAAGGCTGGAAGCGAACGTATCCAAAGACAACTCGTTCAATAAAGAGCGTCTTGAGAAAGCATTGGAACGGGCTGAAAACAGAATATCAGAGATAATGGCTGAATGGGATGAAGCAGATAAAGAAGAAGATAAGCTCTATGGAGATAGTAACGGCAGGGATATCAAAGATTCATTAAGGAAAGCGGAAGCCCGAAAGAAGAAGCTTGAAGAGATAAAAGCGGAAATGGAAAAGGAAGGTATAAACACGATCGGCTGGACAGATAAGGACAGCAGATTAATGAAGACCAAGGGCGGGGTCCGCGCAGGATATAATCTGCAGGCTGTAGTAGACAGCGAATCTCAGATTATAATCGCAAACGAAGTAAGCCAGGAGTCGGCTGACAATGGATTGCTGCCTGATATGTTGGAAGAAGCTAAGAAGAACACTGGTGAGAAACCGGAGATAGTAACAGCAGATGGCGGATATTACAGTCCAGAGTCATTAAAATACGCAGATAAAGAGAACGTCGACCTGTATATACCCAATAAGCGAGGGCAGGAAGAACAGAAGAACAAGTTCAAATATGATGAATCAAAGGACGTATATATATGCCCCGCAGGAAATGAGCTAACATATTACAAAACAAGGAAGCGCGGGGATTACACCTGCAGGTTATATAGATTGAAGTGTGGAAGCTGCCCTCTCTCAACCACCTGCGAGCATGCGAACAAAAGCAGGAAAGTAGAGAAATGGGTGAGACTGGACGGGCAGTTGCAAGATGCAATGGCGAAAAAGGTTAGTAGCCCGGAAGGCAAAAAGATATATAAGCAGCGAATGTCGATAATTGAACCGGTCTTTGGGAACATCAAACATAATAAAGGCTTCAACAAGCTGAGGTTAAGAGGGCTTGATGGAGTTGATATAGAGTGGAATCTGGGTTGTATATGGCATAATATCGGCAAAATATTGCGGTATTGGGCCGAAAGGAAGGTATTATTGGGAATATGAGGAAGAAAAGAGCAAATATACAGGCGAAATTCATAAAATATCGCTCTTGAAGCGGAAAATCGCCTGTTAATATTTGATGCCCTTGTTTATCTTGGCAAAATTGGGTTGAAAAAAAATTGAATCCCAAAAGTCGCCAGATTCCCATTACCTTTTCAGACAGCCTGAGGAGCTTCGCCCTCCCCACTCTCTCTCCGACCTATTTTTAGGAGCTGAAATATAGATATTTACATTCAGATTTGATTATCACCGCGAAGATCATGACGATATTTGATACTTTGAAGCACCCCACCTGCCTCCCCTTGGAAAGGTGAGGTTCTTAGTCTGGTCCTTTGAAGTTAATTGTGATTTCCTGGTACACATTGACACCTCAACTTCTTTTCAGATAAACTATGATATAATTAGAATCGCTATATCTATGTTACAGAGGGCACAAAGAAGATGCTTCTTATATCTAGAAGATCAAAACTTACCGGGCTTGTACGCATTCCCGCATCGAAGTCACATACAATCAGAGCGATTGCGGCTGGTTCTCTGGCAAATGGATCGTCCATAATCAGAAATCCGCTGATATCGGCTGATACAACATCCGCCGTTGACGCTTATAGATTATTCGGAGCCGGCATAAGTACCGGAACTGATCTACACATTGATGGCTTATCCGGTTTGCCTGTAACACCCAATGATGTGATAAATGTCGGCAACTCCGGCACGTCACTGTATATTGCGATGGGAACGGCAGCCTTGAATAATTCGTGGTCGATATTTACCGGCGACGAACAGATCCGCAACAGACCAGCAGGTCCTCTTCTAGAAGCCTTGACCAGTCTGGGGGCAAAAGCATTTTCAACACGAGGTGATGGACGACCGCCAATCGCAATAGCCGGTCTGTTACAAGGTGGAAAAATCACTCTGGATGGAAGCAAGACCTCCCAATACCTGACAAGTCTGCTGATGAACTGCCCACTAGCAGGCGGTGAAACTGAAATCACTGTAGATGGCGCGGTTGAGGTGCCATACATCAACATGACGCTTCAGTGGCTGGACGACCTGGGTATTCGATACGAACATGAAGGATACACAAGATTCATGATTCCAGGCGGACAGACTTACAAATCGTTTGATAAACGTATTCCGGGTGATTTCTCATCGGCGTCATTTTTCCTGTGTGCAGCCGCGATAACCGGATCAGAAATTGAGATATACGGTTTGGATATGAATGATACCCAGGGTGATAAGGGTATAATCGATATATTAGTCAGTATGGGTGTCAAAATCACACCGATTATGAATGGCGGAATAAAAGTTTCAGGCGGTTATCTCACCGGCGGAGAGTTTGATCTGAGCGATATGCCGGATACGCTCCCCGCACTTGCGGTAGTTGCATGTTACGCGGAAGGAACGACGAGATTAGTGAACGTCGCACAAGCCCGGTTGAAGGAAACCAACCGTATCCGTGTTATGCGCGAAGAGCTTACCAAGATGGGTGCGCTGGTTACGGAACTCCCTGATGGGCTTGAAATCGTGGGATCTCCACTTTATGCGGCAACACTCAGCGGTCATGGAGATCATCGCGTTGTAATGGCACTGTCAATCGCGGGAATGGGGTGCGATGATTGGACTCAGGTAGATACCGCTGAATCAATAAATGTTACATTCCCTAATTTCGTTGACCTTATGCAAGGAATTAATGCAGAAATCGGCAAAGAAATAGACAGGTTTGATCTTTTTGGTGGAGGTATTGGTTAGTTGTTAGGAAACACTTACGGACGGTTATTCAGAGTTACCGCATGCGGCGAGTCATACGGTGATGCTCTTATGGTGATAGTTGACGGCGTTCCAGCCGGACTTTCAATTTGCGATGCAGATATTCAGAAAGAACTGGATCTGCGGCGGCCGGGACAATCGCCTATCGATTCTCCACGTATGGAGACAGATCAGGTAAAGATCGTCGCCGGATTGCTTGAGGGGAAGACGACCGGCGCTCCGATTGGGATGGTCATCTACAATGTAGACCGCCATGACATCCATGTTCAGCAGTATAAGGATGTAAAAGACCTTATAAGGCCCGGACATGCTGAATACACATTCTTTGTAAAATACGGTGAATTCGCTGATTGGTGCGGAGCGGGTAGAGCAAGCGGCAGAGAAACCTGCATGCGCGTTGCGGCAGGAGCCCTCGCGAAGATCATCCTTCAGAGCGAAGGAATCGAAGTCGTAGGATACACAAAATCGTGCATGGGCATCGAAGCAAAACCGATGAGTTTTGATGAGATAAAGGCAAAGAAGCACAGCAATATGATCATTTGCCCGGATGAAGAAGCCGGTGAGAAGATGATCCAGAAAGTGCTTGAAATCAAAGATGAAGGCGAAACCGCAGGCGGTATCGTAGAGATCATCGCACGCGGTGTTCCAGCCGGACTTGGCGAACCAGTATTCGACAAACTGAGCGCATGCATCGCACATGGACTGATGAGCATCGGCGCAGTAAAAGGTCTGGAGTTTGGCGCAGGTTTCGAGGTTGGATGTATGAAAGGCTCAGAATGCAACGACATCCCGTACCTTGATGAAAACGGCAAAGTCCGCTTCAAGACAAACAAGGCAGGCGGATTCCTGGGCGGGATATCGACCGGCGAAGACCTTGTGATGAGGATCGCCGTAAAACCAACTCCCACTGTCTCAGTCGACCAGATGACGGTTGACATGGAGGCAAGAGAAGAAAAGATGCTTGGCGCCATCACCCGCAGAGATCCCACGCTGCTTGCACGTTTGATCCCTGTTGCAGAATCGATGGTAGCTATGACGATACTCGATCACTTGATGATGTGGCGCGGCTATGACAGCGTCCAGAAGTTCGAACATAAGTGGTAATATTCCTATAGAAATCAGTAAATGAAAACGGATGCTTTCTTAATAGTAGAGAGCATCCGTTTTAACTTAGTCTGTTTGGTAGAATATTTTTACAACACGATGACCGGTTCTATCTCTTCCATTTCAAAACACTTAATATGTTTGAATAGTCGTCAGTCCACACCGGTTTGTTGGAATGATATATCGTTGGCGACCACCGAGGATCATTTGCAAGCGCAAGAAAATCTGATGACTGTCTAGCAACAAGCAGCCAGCACGATGTAACTTTACCTCTTATTTTATCTTCTAATGACACATTGGAATCTTGACCGACTATTCCATGCAAACCGGAATCCTCAACCAGATTGCTGAACACAGGCACAAGATCTAGATATCGATTAGATAAATGGAAGATGACTACTCCATGGTCTTTCAACTTAGTCAGATACAATGCAAGTGCCTGTTTGGTAATCAGATGCATCGGAACGGAATCACTGCTGAATGCATCAAGGATGATCATATCGTAACTCTTAACAGGCGCATCAGCGATGGAGAGCCTTGCATCTCCTAATACGATATTCACATCAGCGCCGCGAGCTCTGGCGTCAGATACATATGTGAAGTAATCCGGATTCAATGCAATTTCTTCAATGCTTTTGTCAATCTCATAGAATGTGAAATGCTGGTCTCTGTTTGCATAAGCAGCAGTCGTACCCGAGCCAAGTCCAACAACAGCTACATCTTTCAAAGTGCCAGTGCTGTTTAAAGCGCTAAATGCCTGCCCAAGCGGTCCGGATCTAGTGTAATATGTCAAAGGCTCACTGCGGTATACAGAATCTTTACTCTGCATACCATGAAGCGTAGTTCCATGTATGAGCTCATCCATATTGGTGTATGGATTATATCTTACACGCGCAACTCCGAAGAAACTCCGTTCCTGATAAAGGGTCTGCCCGTTGATTATGGGACTTAGTTCAATAATGATCAGCAGCATACTCAAAATAACGCCAAATCTAAATGGCTTCTTAACAGTTAAGTAACACGCAATACCAGCTATACCAAGAGTTACTGATACAAATGTTGAATCATACGAATATGCATGTTTCATAGCATATCCGAGAGCTATCATCAGTGGTATCGATATACCGATAATCCACACCGAATCCATATATGTTACCTGGAGCGCAGCTTTCTTCTCCGCTTCAGTAGCATTCGGACGCGGGAGTAGAAGGACTACACAAGCAAGCACCAGAACGATTGGATATTCAGCAATCGATTTAAACACTTGAGGGGCAAGGAGCGCATTAAACATCCCGCCAAGCATTCCTCCAACAGACATCAACAGATAGAATTCGGTGAGATGTTTTGATGAAGGCCTGTCTATAACCAACTCTCTGTGGCATGCAATCGCGGCGATGATAAACGTCGGCATTGGGATGATGATCATCCATGCCAGATCAAGATTCACTTTTGCAAGTCCGACTGTCTGGATCAGCACGAGGATCGGCAGGAGCTGAATCAACCACTTTTGTGGGATATATTCACGCCTTGAGAATGCGATAACAAATGAGAGTAGATACAACCCGAGTGGAACAACCCACAGCAGTGGAACTGATGCTATATCGGTTGTCAGATGAGTGGTAACACCAAGCATAAGGCTTGATGGTATAAACGCCAGCAGCAGCCACCTTAGCCGCCTACCGGTTGTAAGTGGAATTCTTGAATTGGGTGCATCCGAATCGTTTGCATCATTTTGTGTAGATGATACCGGCATGGCAGCTTTCTTCTGAATCCCCTTCCATACTGCAAATCCGCACAACGCAGTCAAGATTATCAGAACCTCATATCCATATTTCCAGATTAGATTCTGTGTTGAAATATGGAGATTCGGTTCCAGAAATGCCAGATATCCAATGAGTCCTGCAAAACTTCCGGCGTTACTTGCCGCATAAAGGAAATAAGGATCTTGACCTGCGGGATGATCGGTATATGTGAACCATCGCTGTATCAACGGCGCGCTTGTTGATACAATCACAAACGGGAGTCCGACTGTCACCGTCATCAGCATGAGCAGCCAGGGGATGGGATTTCCGCCTTTTGGAGGCTGCCATCCAAGCGGAAGCACAATGGGGAGCAGGAGGAGCGGAATCACAAATAAAGCAATATGTAGAATCACCTGGGTACGCGGTTTCAATTTAGTCGCTGAAAGGTGAGCGTATGAATATCCTGCCAGTAGCGCGATTTGAAAAAAAACGCTGCATGTATTCCATACTGCCGGAGTTCCACCAAGTAAAGGGAGTACCATCTTGGCGTATAATAGCTCCATCACGAATAACATACACGCGCTTAAGAAAAGAGTTATAGAAAACAGGAAAAGCATTATTCCTCCAGATATTAGTACCAGCCGTATTCGTAACCGGCTTCATATAAAGCAACGACATTCTCTGCCGGACCAACTGACTGTATATTGTGGCATGGTGCCAGGATATATCCTCCGCCATCACCCAGTATTCTGATGTTATCCTGCACTTCCTGACGCACTTCGTCAACTGTGCCGAATGGAATTGTGTATTGATTATCAACGCCGCCATGAAACGCAATCCTGGAACCGAAATCACGTTTCAGACCCTCGCGTTCCATACCCGGACATCGCCATTGAATCGGATTCAGCACCTCGATGCCGGTTTCTACCAGATCCGGTATGATCTCCCTTGCCGCTCCGTCGGTATGATGGAAGACAAATGATCCATGCTGCTTTGTAAGTTCCATCATCTTTTTCATGCGGGGAAGCAGATACCGGCGGATATGTTTCGGCGAATACATCAATGTTGTCTGTCCACCCAGGTCTTCAGCTACATAGGTAATGATCACTTTTCCGGGAATAGTCTCGAAGATTCGGAGAGTATCTTGATATGCCAGACTAAACAGCTTATCCAGACAGTAATCCACAATCTCAGGATTCTCAACCAGATCAACAAAGGCCTGTATCTCGCCTCTAAGGAGCTTATAGAGAAGAAACGGTTCAGAGCCCCCTCCGCGTATAGGCCGATGCTCCTTGCCTTTGACATCCTCAGGAAGATGCGAGTAATCCCAGTGATCAGGATCAGGCCAGACATAGCCGGCTTCTATCTCTTCTACAGAGTTGAAATCTGCCAGCGGAGAGCTTATCGGTTCACTGTATACACCGGTTGCATACTCAATCTGCCGATATTTTATCCCCCAGATATTGCATCCTTCTTCCGGCGGTGGACCAATATATCGACCCATTACCGTATGAGGTATATCGATATGCAGTTTAACAAGCATTTCATCGAATGTGCAGTTCAGATGTGTAAGCAGTTTCTCAGTTGCTTCACCTGTTCCCCAGTAATCCATCGGAACTCTGTCAGGTATCCTATGTGAGATCACCGCCAGCCATCGCTCTCTAGGACTCATTGTATCTTTTTTCATAACACTCTCCTGAAATGCAGATAACATACTGATTTATATTAAATATTTAAGACAAACAATCCTCCATAACAATCGGGATTTATGAAACCGCGAATACACGCGAATTTACGCGAATTGAAATGCATATGATATGAGGACATGTAGATATCTTGTTGATAAATCCTCAGGGAGCTTTTCATATCACAAGTACACCATCGTTTCTATCATTCGCGTGTATTCGCGTTCATTAGCGGTTAATAAAAAACACCGGATTCAAAACTTAATCGCAACTGGTGCACGTCCTTCACTGAATGATCCTGCGATATCATATTTGGGTTCTACAACCATCTTCCCGGTTTTATCGATAAATCCCCATCGTTTTGATATACAAACCGCTGCCAACCCCTCATGGAATTCAAACGCATCATCATATTCCGGCTTTATCACCCATTTGCCAGATTTATTAATATATCCAAATTTGGATAACTTGCCTCTCTTATATAATGGCATAACCGCTGCCAATCCTTCAGAGAATCGCCTGCTTTCCCGGAATTGGGGAGGTATGACCATTTTACCTGTTCTATCGATATAACCCTGACCGGTATCTGTCTGCACTCGTCCCAAACCCTCTGAGTATGGATATGCCAATTGAAATGTTGGTTTAATTACTATTTTCCGGTTTCTGTTCATATATCCGCACTTTAGAGAATGAAGATCGATTATAGGAACAAATCCTTCTGATATAAACACCTGACTAGAAATGCCGCTAATTTCAGATGAAGGTATTAATTGTTCAAATATTTGAAATGATGTTGTGGAATTAATGATAATTTTCTTTGGCAAGATCAGTTTCCCTGCTTTGTTAATCAAACCAGCATCAGTCAATGCAATTCCATCATTAAATGGAGTTGTCCTGTTGCTTCTGAGTTTTATCACCAGTTTACCAAGTTTATTAATATAACCGGCTTCTGATGTAAACGGTATTTGCTTTATACATACCGCAGCTAATCCTTCCGAAAAGCTACTTTCTTCAGATCCGCTAGATAATTCATATTTATACCCTATTTTTAGCTCACCTTTTGGATTTATATAACCGATTCGTATACCATTGTCTCTACTATTACTTTTAGCTGGTTTGATTCGAGTTGAAACAGCAGCTAATCCTTCATTGAATGATCCTGCTGATATGTATTTTGGTTTAATCACATATTTTCCGGATTTGTTTATATAACCAAACAATTGCTTGTCACCAGACTCAATCTCTACCGCTGCCAAACCTTCTTTAAATCTACTTGCCTGAGAGAATTTTATCTGAATCACCAGTTTACCGGATTTATCGATATATCCCCAAAATTGTTTGTGGAACCCAGATGACTCAACGGCAGTTGCAGGCTCCTCGTGATTCTTAACCTGCTGTATATATTCTGCTTTATGAATGCTGCATGAAATCATGAATTGGGGTAAGATAAGTAACAGCAAAGTCAAACAGATTTTTCTCATTTATATCTCCATGTGATTGCGGCATTGGTCAGCTTGATATAATATCTATGTTAATATAATACATGATCTTATATTATTCCTCCTGTCATTATCTGTAGTAACTAATATTTTCCTACCAACGATTTATCATATGTAATTCAAATATCATAAATATATCTGCACTTCCGTCATTCGCGTGTATTCACGTTCATTAGCGGTTAGTAAAAGAAAAAACAAATTTATGTAATCTGCGTAACAATCCCACGTATGAGGTGTTGTCTTTTGGAAGAATATGTGTTATTCTTGACGATATGATGTCAAATATTACCATTACATCATCAAAACCTTAAAATACAGAAAGCTTGTGTAGATGTGAACAACGGCGATTTCATCACAAATGACCATGAACAACATGAGTTGACTAAGATACTGAGAGCGCAAGCCCTCAGTATCATAAGCACAAACCTGGATGACGTGCAAACACATAGTCCTCTAAATCTTCAACAAATCATGGAATACTCCCGGCCTTCACTTGGAGGAACGGTCCACGTTGGATTATACCGCACCGCAAGGCTACTGGCGTTTCGTGAAGTCCTGGGTGACAAGATATCATCATCTATACTGGCAATCTCCGGTAGATCAATAGCCGAAAAGATGGAGATCGGCAGCATCAAGGATATGTTCGATATACTCGAAAGCATGTCGATTGGTAAACTGAAACTCGAAACACAGTCAAACGACCTGGTGGTTATATCGGCTGAAGAATGCGCCACATGTTCCGGATTGCCGAATGTCGGCACCCCGTTATGCTGCTTCGAGGGTGGATTCATCGCAGGTGGTTTGGGGAAGATCAGCGGAGACAGTTTCAAAGCGGTTGAGACACAGTGCTGGGGATTGGGCGACACCATCTGCAGATGGCAGATATCCAGAATGGATGGCAAAACAAGCGACGGATGTGAATCTATGCAACCGCTTGATATGATAATCGCACTTGCAGATAAGGCAGCGTCATCAGTAGACGCAGCCATTGCAATGCGAAGTAAAAATCTCCAGTTGCGTGAAGCAAACAAACGAATACAGGAATCCGATCAGTTGAAGAAAGACCTTAATGACATGATTGTGCATGACATGAGGGTACCACTGACAGCGGTTATGGGTTCACTTGAGATGCTATCCAATATGATAAGCACTAATCCATCATCGCAGGAAACCAAGCTGATAAGAATCGCCCTGTCAAGCAGTCAGATGCTGGTGAATATGGTCAGTGATCTTCAGGATATCAGCCAGATAGAAGGCCGGAAATTGAACCTCACTCTGGCGCCGGTATCACCTGTATCTATCATAAGACAAGCGATAGACGGGACAGAAATCCTCGCAGGTAAGAAGAGATTGAAAGTCGTTACCGAGATATCTGAACCGCTTCCGGATATATCAGCAGACAAAGATCGATTAACACGTGTGGTTATCAATCTGATCAGCAATGCGATCAGATACACTCCTGCGAATGGTGTTATTATAATAAATGCGATTCTCGACAAAGATAATGACAAAGTGCGAATAAGTGTGAAAGATACAGGCGAAGGTATCCCGAAAGAATACCATGATCGGATTTTCGATAAGTTCTTCCAGGTAGAATCAAGCCGGGTTAGACGTAGAAATACATCGGGACTTGGATTGGCTTACTGCAAAACTATGACTGAAGCACATGGCGGAACGATTTATCTTCAGAGCGAAACCGGAATCGGAAGCACTTTCACCATCGAGCTTCCGCCATGCGCTTAGATTCCATTATCATTACTTCAAAAGCGCGATTACTTCAATCTCAACATTCACATCTTTCGGCAAGCGGGAAACCTGTATTGTAGATCTTGCAGGCGGATCGATATTGAAGTATTTCGAGTAAACCGCATTCATTGATGCAAAATCATTCATGTCAGCAAGAAAAACAGTTGTCTTCACCACATCCGCCAACGATAGGCCCGCTTCATCAAGAACACCCCTGATATTTGATATCACTTGTTCTGTCTGCAAGGCAGTATCACCCTGAATCACATTGCCTGATACTGCATCAACAGGGATCTGTCCGGATAGAAACAAGAATCCGCCTGCTTTTACAGCCTGCGAATACGGTCCAATAGCTGCAGGAGCCTTGTCAGTTTGAATTATCTCTTTCATTTCAGTCTCCATACCTGGTTTTTATGTTGCCTAATTCTAACTCAATGCACCTTTTGGATTCAACTATCAACCGAAAATATCGAATATTTCGCCAAATATTCCTTCTCGTTTGCGAGGTTTACCTGTCTTTGGATCGATCTTCTCATCTTTTCGTCTATACCGGTCATCATCATCGTCATCATCATGATCATAATGCTCTTTTTCTTTATGATCTCTGAAACGATCAGCATCTCTATCAACAGATGTAGTTTCAGACATGCGCCTTTCATCACTCCCACGGTTTTCGGATCTGTTGCCGTTCGCAATTTCCAGGATTTTATCCAGTTCTCCACGATCTAGCCATATGCCTTTACAGTCAGGACAAAGGTCAATCTCTACACCATGTCTGTCAACCGGTCTAAGTTTTGTATCACATACAGGACAATTCATAATCTATCTCTCCTTTGAAATAGCAAAATTATTAGGTTTGCTTTATTAAATACGGAATTAGATTTGAATGTGTCACAAGTTTTTATTTCACATTTTGTTATAATGATTTTCAGATTTTGATTTGATTTATTAATCCTCAAAGTTTTTTCATTGATACAACATAAAAATGAAATATTATGGCTATATATGTTATAATTGAATCTTCCACAAGTGATGAAAATAGTTGTAACTTTTTGATAGAAAAACAGTTTATATATATAGAAGAGAAATACACTCTAGATTAAGGAGGTTCCCGAAATGAGCTGTCATGAAATCGAAATACTTTTCTCTGCATATATAGACGGCGAACTGCGGGATAGTGATACCCAGATTATCAAGTCACACATCGGCAATTGCGCTGAATGTGCGAAGAAGATAAAAGAAATTCAACAGGTATCATTAATCGCCTCAACCATGCCTGAGGTAGATACACCGGCATCGCTTAAAGATAACATATTAGCCAAAACAGTTTACCGGCAAACATTCGCAGACAGATTGGTTGCAGTATTAAGTATAAATCGCATACCCAGGCTTGCAGGGGCATTATCAATACTAGTATTAGCAGCCGGCTTCATATGGATGTATAACCCATCAACATCGGACACAACGGTAAATGTATCGCCTGGTATCGTTCAATCAAACTTAACGCCAAATGTTATAAACAAATCAAATAATAAGACACCATCTGTGAATAATTCGCAAAAAACTATACAAATAGCAAAAATCAATCAAAATATTCGCGAAAACAAGATAATTAGTAAACAATATTCAACTTATAAACGTAAAATGTATATGAACAAGACAAATGTAGCCGCAACTATCGATGTTAAAAAGACCGGAAAAAAGGCTGATGTAAAAATCGCCTCGTCTACAACGGCAAAGAATTTAATGGATACTACAAGTATTCGTAAACAGAATACCGATAATGTAATATCAGACAACCCAATTATTGTTGCATCTGACACTAAAAAAGATGATACAGCTAAAATTGATATCGCAGTAAACGAAAAACCAAGTGAGCCTGAGATCAGAACCGCTAAGATACTTACAGCAGAGCGTGAAAACAGATTAGCTCAAGAAAAAGATGCTCTTAAAGAGATGCGCGACAAACTAAGATCACGCAACCTGAATCGAAGATACAGCGACTTCCATGCCCAGGACCTGGACGACAGGACGATAACTGTTCAAATAGCCAGTATGCGATTCTAGAATATTAGATAAATACCGCCCGAAGGCGGGGTGATTATAATGAAGGCGATAAAATTCATATATACCGGATGCATGACAGCAATACTTATCATGGCTGCTTTTAGCTCTGTATATGCCCAGTCATCACTTTTACAGGGTGATACCGGTGCAGGACTTACATCGCTTTCATCAACAGGATTAAAAGAACGTGGAGTCCCAGCAAGCGACCTCATCAAGGGAAATGGCGGCAAATCCGGGTACATGCTTAGTCATGGCGGAATTGTAGATGCCAGCGAAACAATCAGTGTCGGCGGAATCATGAAGCGCCGTAACAGCGATTATTCCATTGACTACCTTTCAGGTACATTAATGTTTGCAGAAGCAGTCCGCTCCGCAGATATTATCAAAGCAAATTACAGATATGTACCAGGCAAAGAAGGCCAGCGCAGCTCGCTTGGAATACCATCACTATCCTTCAGACTCGGTTCAAAGAATACTATTGGTCTAATGTATGCATCAAACGCAGCTACAAACAACCAGGCTTATGACATAATGACCTATGGGCTGAACATGAAAACCAGCCTTGGAAAAAAATCCAGCATGACCAACATGATGTATATGTCATCTGCGCAGGATTCAGGACGCATGTCGCTCTTATCGGCATTAGCTCCAAAGAGCGATAAACCCAAATCAGATAACATGTTCGTTCACGATTCATTGCTGCAATCAGGAAATCTATCAGTTAAACTGAACTATCAGGATGTAGGTAAAGATTTCAGCGGATTTACCGCCCTCAGACAGCAAGGTGCAGCTCCTGGTGATATACTCAATCAGCTTGAAAAAGAAAAAGGCCTCAAAAGAATGGGCTTGCAGGCTGATGTGAAAATGGGTGCGAAAACAACTACCGGTTTGGGATTCAGCAGGATCTCCGACACAGGTGGAGATATACTTAAACAATCACTCAATATCGGCAACGATAAGCTGAAATTTAATGCTAATTTACAGAAAATCGATAAGGGATTCACAAGATTTGCCGACCTTGCCGAGGGTGAACGCGGACAGTGGGCTAAAGAGCAGGGAATGAGCAGAACCAGCATGCAGTTGAGCATGGCGCCAGGTAAAGGGTCGGCAGCAAATTCTGCATGGAATTCACTGAACATGAATACCATAAGTGATCAAAGCGGACAGCTTTCAACAAGAAGCCTGAATTTCTCAACGAAGAAATTTTCTATAACATCAAGCCAATTATCTGTAGATAAAGGGTTCAGTCGACTGGCATCACTTTCAGATGCTGAACGAACATCCATGGCACTTTCAATATATCAACAATTTGATTCAAACGCCACGGCAGCGAATGTAAACGATCAAGACAGAGCGCAAATCCTTACAGAGGCCGGTATAGACCGCAAGAACACCCGTATGAATCTAAATATGGGAACTTCTGCAATGCAGCTTGGAATGTTGAACATCAGTGATACATCAGGCGGCATAATCCGGCAGTCGCTTTCATTGACTGGGAAGAAATTCGCTATATCAGGATTCACGCAGTCGATTGATAAAGGCTTCACCAGACTTGCATCGATGGCGAATGTGGAGAAAGCTAATTTCGGTAATGAAACCGGTATGAAGCGAACTAATCTGATCGGCAGCTTTACGGTAAATCCTAAACTTCAATTATCAACATCGATGTCTAAAGTGGCATCAGATAATGGCGGACTGACGAAGTATGGACTGAGCCTGACAAGCGCCAGACTTACAATGTCTGCCAATTACATGAACATGGACAACCAGTTTACCCGCATTGCAGATCTGGCTGATGCTGACAAAGGCAAACTAGCTACCGAACAGGGAATGAAGAGATACGACCTGACAACTCATCTGCAGGCAACCAAAAATGTAATCATTGACAGTTACCTGTATGACGCGAAGAACTCCATCACTGAGATGTTCAGACGCCAATTGTTGAACAGCCTGGTTTACAGTCCTGCGAAAGGTCCGAGAATAACAGCTTTAATGGATCAGTATTCAAACGGATTGCCAACAGTTGTTAGCGGATATTCACATCAGAAATACACATATGACCAGGTGCTTGGAAAAGGGAAGTTTACACTGAGTGCACTCCGTGATTCACTAACTAATACTACCCCAACCACTGTAGAAACAATAGAAACATCAATGTTGCATTTCAATACGGATCTGCAGAAACGAACATCATTTATTGGCGATATGAATTCAGTTAAGAACACAAATGGCACATTTACAGACACTCAGACGCTGAAGATGAATACAAAGCTGAACTCCAAGATGGCGTTTATCGGAACACGGTCAACAATTAATACAGACAAGATGTCGATTGCAAGTCAAGAATACGCTGTAACCGGAAAAGTTATGAAGCAGATCAATCTCGCTGCTAAATTCGGCGATACGCTTGTAAACGGTATTCAAGCCGCAAAAGTACGCGAACTTAGTCTGAATCCTGACGCGCCTAAAGATTATGGCGCATTCAAAAAAGTCAATTGGAAACTGGGTTATGGACAAGTGCAAACAGGCGGAAAAGTTCAGACTGAGAGTCAGTCGATAAAAATCGATACCAATTATCTCAAACATCAGTTAGGCGTCGAATACACAAGCGGTATAACAAATGCAGGAGTACCAAGTATCACCCGAACTGTTAATATCGCGAGTAATCCTAACCCTAAGAATAAAATCAATTACAATTTCGCATATAAGATGCGCGATACAGGCGCACCTCAAAATGTGTTGATTCGGAATTATAACGCAGATTGGCAGGTAACTCCTTTCGCCAAACTGATTTACTGCTATAACAGCAAAAAAGAAAATCCGGATGGAACGATTAATCCTGCAGACGCTGAAAGCATCAAACTTACAACAGCAGTAACCAAAACTTTAGGACTTCAAGGCCAATGGGATCGTGCATCTGATTCTAATACAAAGTACGATAAGAACACTCTCAGTCTAGGGATCGCAGGAAAATTATCGGCAAAAGGAACCGTTGAAGCAGGATATGGATTCGACAATGTTCTGGCTAACGGCATTAGAGCTGATTCAGTAACGTACAGACTGAAATACGATCAGCAACTGGATTCTGATCATTTCCTTTCATTATCAGGGTCGTATACAGATTGGCAAGGCGCAAAACCAGCCGCAGTAACAACTGATGATGTAGTATATCAGATTGATTTCAAGACGGTATTCAATTAGAAATACGATCTAAAATTGTTTCACAATAAGCGGGATGTTTACCAAGACATCCCGCTTTAATTTTAACTATCATTCAATTCTGTGATTGGAGAGATATTTGTGATAAAGATCAGACTTTTAATTCTAACTATTTTATTGGCGCTTTGCATAACTACAACAGTCGAAGCAATGGGTAGATGCCCGAAATGTCTTCGCCAATACAGCAACTCAGCCAGTTTCTGCATAAAAGACGGAAACCGACTTAAAGCCCCATCTACAATGAAGTTCATTCACAATAAACGAATTCAACATCGATCAACACTAAGACCCGGCGTTAAAATCGGCGATGTTCGGACCAATCCAAGAGATAACGCTATGATGGTCTGGGTGCCAAAAGGAAAGTTTTGGATGGGAAGCACCGACGCTCAGATAGCCAAAGTGTTAAACGAAGCCCCCACCCTCGTACGGGAATGGTACGATAATGAGCAACCACTGCACACTGTGTACCTTAGCGGTTATTGGATATACAAGTATGAAGTAACAGTGGCACAATATCGGAAGTTCTGCACAAAGACCGGACGACTGATGCCGATAGCACCGGACTGGAGATGGATCGATAGCCACCCCATAGTCAATGTCAGTTGGCAGGATGCTTCCGCCTATGCGAAGTGGGCTGAAGCTTCATTACCTACAGAGGCTCAGTGGGAGAAAGCCGCACGCGGTACAGATGGACGTATCTTCCCTTGGGGCAACCAGTTCGACACTTCGAAATGCAATGAATCATCCAAAGAACTGCTGAGAACTCAACCGGTAGGAAGCTATCCAGACGGTGCAAGTCCATATGGATGCATGGATATGGCAGGTAATGCATGGGAGTATTGTTCTGACTGGTATTCGGCAGACTACTACGCAAAATCGCCATTCCGAAATCCAACCGGACCAAAGAAAGGGATAGAACACAGTTTACGCGGAGGTTCGTGGTGGGACAATATGGTCAATAATGAACGCTGCTCACGACGGGCCCGTATCTTGCCAGCAAGCAGCGATTATCACAGTGGATTTCGTTGCGTAAGGGTACGGTGAGATCAGTCATCTTTATTCCATCATAAAGTATTATTGTTTCGTCCAGGAGTCACATTCTGGACGTTTTTTTCACATTGCACCATCAATTCTCACTATGAAATACATGAGAATGCAAACACATCATGCAATCATTGACATACGTATCTTGCATGATATATACTTTCGAGGTGAGACTGTGATATAGTCTGGAGTCTCATCCTCATCCAAATATGATGCCGCAGACCAATATAATCAATATTTGATTCTGACTGCGGTAATTTCCTTTTTAATGGCTTAAACGCCATATCTACAGGATGTGATTTACCAGACAATCATTATATCAAATCATCGATGCAATGTAGCGCCCCTGATTTCCAATATGATTAACAACAGAATACTTACACCATCATGAGCATAAAACTGATGGTTTATTCGCAATAGGAGGGATGATAATGAAAGTAATAATCCTGGGATGCGGCCGCGTAGGTTCCACACTTGCAGGAAATATGTCGGCTGACGGTCATGATGTAACAATTATTGACAAAAGAAGCGATTCATTTCGACGGATAAGAACCAGTTTCAACGGATGCACAATAGTTGGCAACGGCACAGATAGTGAAGTTCTGAAGAAAGCCGGGATCGAAAAAGCTGACGCATTCGTAGCCGTAACAAATGGCGATAACACTAATATCATGTCGGTACAGATTGCGAAAGTAACATTCAAAGTACCTAAAGTTATAGCTCGAATATATGATCCAATTCGAGCATGCGCTTATCAGCAGCTTGGAGTTGAAACGATCTGCACAACAGTTGTAGGCGCCAGGTTAATCAATGATTATCTACTTGGCAAGGAATGGGGTATGGCGGCAGATTACTGTATGGTAGAAGATATACAGAGTCAGCTTTAATTTTCGACAATTTTCTTTAGAATGGAGATAACATATGTATGTGATAATAGCCGGCGGTGGTAAAGTTGGACATTACCTTACGAGAGCGCTTGCAGATGCAGGACATGAAGTTTTGCTTATAGAAAAAGACCGGGCACGTGTTGACTATCTGGCAGAAGACCTGGGTGAGGCAGTTACATTCGGAGACGCATGTGAAGTCCGCACAATGCGCGAGACTGGCATGGAGCGGGCGGATGTAGTCGTCGCAGTTACCGGTGATGACGAAGATAATCTGGTTATATGCCAGTTATCTAAGAGCAAATTCCAGGTGCCAAGAGCGATATCAAAAGTGAACAACCCGGAGAATGACGGCATATTCAAAGCGCTTGGTATAGATACTACAGTGAGCAGCACAAGGATTATTTTCAATCTGATAGAGCAGCAGATCGAAACAGATCTGATCATCCCTCTGGCACCTCTTCAGAGGGGGAATATTGAGATTGTGGAGATCGACCTTGGTCCTGACTCCCCAGTTCTTGGCAAGAGAATCGGCAACATAGGACTTCCGGAAAACGCCCTGGTAATATCAATCGTCCGGGAAGGTCATGCAATATTGCCAAATATTGATGTAGAGTTCAAAGAGGGCGACAGTGTAATTGCACTTGTGAATGCTGATATGGAACCTGTACTCAGAGGCATATTCGCAGGCAACTAAACATCTTCTTTCATATGGGAGGTTAGATGAAGAAACGCAAGATCATCATTGTTATTGCTTCGATAATTGTTCTTACGATTATAATATTAGCAATTCTTTTGTTTCTGCCTTCATCTGAAGTTGGAAAGCCTGTTGTATTTTCATCAGATGATGAACGCACCCAAATCGCAACGACGCTCAATCAACATGCGATTTTATTTGAGAGTGCCCTGAGAAATCGGACAGCAAACCATGCATCACTTGATATTGATGAACGTGAACTGAATGCCTATATCCAGACATCGCCTGATATACAAAAGAAGATCCAGGATATCGGCGGCAAAGACGTTGTTGTGAAACTCCATAAAGACCGTATACTAGTGGGAATGAAAGTTCCGTATAAAGGAGCCATGTTTCCTTTATCAGCGATAGTCAATATACGGCAGGATTTGGGTAGAAAATTGATTGTGGATGTTACTGATGTCAAAATCGGTAGCTTTCCGGCACCTGAATCTCTGATAAACGCAGCATTAAGTAAGTCGATTAAGAATGGCAGCGTAGATCTACCGCCTGGAATTACAGACATAGAGTTTGGTGAAGGGAAAATCACGATGCAGGCAAATCCTGCCAGCATTCCTATGAGATAAAGCTTATTATAGTAAAATCCATATATTAGCAAAGAATTTAAAAAGGCGGGGGTTGATAATTTAATCAATCCCCGCCTTCACATTTCACATAACTCTACTTCGGTTTATTACTATCTTTACCTTTCGCTCCTCGTCTGCGTTTGACCTTTGAGTACTTTTCTCTATGTTCGCTATCTTGTGTGTAATCATAATTGTAGTAATAATAGTAGCTGTAATAGCTGTTATAGCCCTGCCGTCTAATCTCCATCCTGTTGAGTACAACACCGATGAGCGGCGCGTCAACCTGATTAAGGGCTCTCATAGCTATCTGCAGATGCGGTCGTAATGTTTGATCCATCGCGACAAGTAAGATCAAACCATCAACCAGTGTAGAGAGAACTTGGACATCACTCAAACCAACGCATGGAGGACAGTCAACAATTATAGTGTCATACATATCCCGAATCTGTTCGAAAATTTGATGACTTCTCTGAGAGTTAAGAATTTCGGTCGGGTTTGGCGGAATCGGGCCTGCAGGAAGCAGGAACAGATTTTCAACGCTTGTTTGCACAATCGCATCTTCCAGTTTGCATGTATTCGTAACTACATTGGTAAATCCAATATCCCTAGATACAGCTAACTTTCTATGCGCCGATGGACGTCTGAGATCGCAGTCTATCAAAAGCACTCTTTTGCCATCCATTGCCATCGCAACCGCCAGGTTTGTGGCTGTTGTCGATTTACCTTCACCTCGCCCCGGACTTGTAACTGCCAATAATTTAATCTCTCTATCAACCGATGAGAAAGATATATTGTTTCTTAGGATTCGATAACTTTCAAGCAGCAGCGAATTTCTATCGATATCACTGATGATGTTAGTTTCGCCTTCCGCTATCTCAGGAATCACTGAAAGAGTAGGAACCCCGGCAATCCGTTCTGCGGTAGCCTGGTCATGTAATCTAATATCGAGTTTCTCAGCGATAATTGCTACTGCTACAGAGAGCATACATCCAAGCAAGAAGAACAATACAGCATTTTTGGACTTATTTGGATATGTAGGACCTGTAGGCGATTTTGCTGTTGATATAATCTTGCCATTCTTCAATGTAGAATTTTGACTTAGTAAAAGCGTGTAATATTTTTGGGATATTAACTCATATGTATTATTTAATAAAGAAACTTCCTGCATCAGATTAGCAAGTTTACTTTGCTGTTCAGGTAACGCGGCTAACTCTTTCTTGCGGCCTTTGTATATAGAATCCATCGCGTTTAATCTTGCAGTATTTGCAGCAAGCATTGATATAGAGTCGGAATACTTTGCGGCTAAGGCACCATATATAGGATTATCAGACTCAGTTTCAGAACTGACTAATTTTTCAGCGATCTCTTTGAGTCTTGATTCTTCTGCCTTAATTTCGCCGTTCAGTGCTATCATCTCATCAGATGTAGGACGATATTCCTGCATCATTGATGCTCGTTTACTATTCAATTCATTTAGTTTAGCGATAACACCCTCAAAATCTGGATTGCGGGTTATCGTGCTGCTTGAAATGATCTTTTTCGACTGGCCGTTTAACTGAGTTTCAATATTGCCAATCTCTTTCTCATTTGCAGCTATATCTACTTTTACAGTATCAGTATCTGTCTGAAGTTTAGCCATATGTTCTGCAATTGCAGAAACCTGGGTTGATGCATCGATAATGCCGTTTCTCTCTTTGTATTTAGAAAGTTTTTCGTTTGCTACATCTAGAAGCTTTCGGAATTTCTCCATTTGAGAATTGGCATTATTCATAGCCTCTTCATTAGCAGACTGGTTATTATCTAAATCCTCTTTAAGATATGAGTTTGCGATATTGTTAGCAAATGCCGCAGCGGCAATTGGAGTATATGCCATAGCGGTAATTGATATTACATCCGTGTTCTTCTTTGAATCGACTCTATATGACCACTCTGGAGCATTCTTTTCCGAGGTGAATCCGTCATACAGCATCTTGTTATCATCGGTGCCGTTCTCAATTGCATAACCTGCTGCCAGGTTTTCGATTGAATCAAGATGCTCATTCTTACTATAGATGAGTGTTGCTACATGCTGACCGTTTTTGCCTAATAATTCATCACTGATCAGGTTGCCTTTTGAATCTTTGGTATGCTTCTTCTCTACAGTGCTATCCGCAACCAGATTACCGTCTAGATCATAAACTCTCTCATAGAACACTTTTCTTCCATCAGTGGTAATGATTTTTTCGCCCATCCGCATACTATGATAGGCTTTATCTATAAGGTCATGACTGGAAATAATCTCAACTTGTGTGTCAGTTGAGCGGCTTTTAGTAAGAGCTTGAAGATCATTTAGAAGGGGAATGCTGCTGCTTGATGCTGAACCGCCAGTATTGCTTGTTACAACTACAATTTTAGCAGTTGTCTGATAAATATGGGTTCTGGTCAGCGTGTAAATAGCTCCTAACATCAAAACTATTAACATTACAGCTATCATCAATCGATATCTTCTGAAGAGAATTCCTATGTATTCCTGGATATCAATTGTCTCGTATTCTGCGCCTACAGCGTCATCATGTACGACAGTTGTCTGAACTTGCTGATTCGTATTCCCGTTTTGTTCTTTTCGCATATTTTTTACACCACATTAGCTAATAATTTGATTACTATAATTCAAATGGATCTATACATTAACTACCAAACAATTATATTTACAAAGATAAATTCAAAAAGTAAAATAAGAATAAATATATTCGCCTTATGGCAAAATATTAACACTATTGTATTCTGATTGTCAATAAAATCTTATGTCAGAAGTATTGTAATGCCATTTACATCTAAAGACTAATTTTCCCAAACTCTCAATCCATGACGGCTAAGATATATTGTTATATTCCGATATAGCTTGTTTTCCTGTTCGATCTCTTTAATCAGATCACGTTTTGTAAAGCTCATTGAACCACACAGTAAGGTGATTGAACCGCCGTCACCGCCTGCACCGTTGACCTTCCATCCCACAGCACCATGATCTTTCGCAATCTCAATGATCTTTCGAGCATCTTCACCAACAAGTGCCGGATTGAGATTCTGTTGGGCTTCGGTGTTCTGGATCATAGATTGCCCAAGTGCCAGGAAATCACCTTTGTATAACGCATCTCTTGCTATTGGAGCAGTCTTCCGCAAATCGCACATCTTCTTGCAATCCGGACCTTCATTCTCCAAATGTTTGATAACCTGCTCATGCACTCTAGATGAACTGTGCGACTTCCCCAGGTATATCAGAACAAGTCGTCTTTCCAGTTCCCACCAGATCGAGTCAGGCACATTGATCTGAGATACACTTGCATAAGGATAGTCAAACATCTCAATGTAGTTGATACCGCCGTATGCGGCGCTTAACTGATCCTGTATGCCGCATTGCTGATTGAGCATCTCTGTTTCAACTTTATGAGCCAGATGCGCAACCTCATGCGGAGTCAGACGTCCCGGAGTAAGCCGGTCTAGAGCCCCAATTAAAGCTACCGTAACAGCCGCGGATGTTCCGGTAGATCCGCCGGCAGGTGCTTCAGAGAAAATTGTTACGCTGATAGATATATCAGTTGGCACATTCATCTTCTCAATAGCCGCTGCAATAAGCGGATGTTTATCATATCCGAGCCGTTCTCTGTTT
Source organism: uncultured Desulfobulbus sp. (assembly GCF_963662935.2). Lineage (NCBI taxonomy): Bacteria > Pseudomonadati > Thermodesulfobacteriota > Desulfobulbia > Desulfobulbales > Desulfobulbaceae > Desulfobulbus > uncultured Desulfobulbus sp. The sequence continues at coordinate 96,147 of NZ_CAXXTL010000002.1, forward strand.
ACAATGTATTGTTCGCCATAGTTTTCGGCATATATCGATATATCAGGTTTACCATCCTGCAGAGGCATAACTTCAATCTGCACCTCGGCATATGGGTATACAGCAATATTAAAAATATTCCCGTATTTGGCGAACCAGGTATCAGTCCACCCGCCGTTATCACATATGCGAATAGGAGCCACACTGTTAATAATTCTACGCATGATCTCTTTTACACCTGATAATATTCTCTATACCAGCTTATAAACCTGGAGATTCCGGTTTCTATGGAAGTATTCGGTTTGAAACCTACATCTCGAATTAACGCTTCTACATCAGCAAAAGTTGCCGGGACATCACCGGGTTGAAGCGGAAGCATATTTTTTTCCGCGGTTTTACCCAGACATTTTTCGATAGTTTCGATGAAATGCATCAAATCTACCGGGCTACTGTTCCCAATATTATAAACTTTATACGGTGCGCTGCTCGATCCGGTTGAAGATGATTCGGCAGACCACTGCGGATCGGGTTGGGGTATATTATCGAGAACGCGTATTACCCCTTCTACTATATCATCAATGTATGTGAAGTCACGCTTCATCTTGCCATAATTAAAGACATCGATTGGTTTGCCTTCAAGAATCGAACGAGTGAAAAGGAAGAGTGCCATATCCGGCCGTCCCCATGGACCATATACCGTGAAAAACCGCAATCCTGTGGTAGGAAGGCTGTAGAGATGGCTGTATGTGTGCGCCATCAGTTCGTTTGCTTTTTTAGTCGCCGCATATAGGCTCACTGGATGGTCCACATTGTCATCTACACTGAACGGCATCTTAGTGTTAGAGCCGTATACTGAGCTTGATGACGCATATACAAGATGCTCAACGTTATTATGCTGGCAACCCTCGAGGATGTTTGTGAATCCAACCAGGTTAGAGTTAATGTACGCATATGGATTGATGAGCGAATATCGAACTCCGGCTTGTGCGGCAAGGTTGATAACCCGTTCTGGTTTGATATCGGCAAAAAGCTGAGTAATAGCGCTTGTATCTGAGATATCTACCTTATGAAAACTGAATTTATCTCTTCCGTTTAACATAGATAGACGTGTTTCTTTGAGATTTACATCATAATAATCATTCAGGTTATCAATCCCGATAACCTCATCGCCGCGTTCAAGCAGACGTTTTGTTGTATGATAACCAATGAAACCGGCTGCTCCGGTAAGTAAAACTCTCATGTACAACCCAATCTATCAATATATTTTCGGATGTCTATTTGTAAAAACGATTATCTATTAAAAGTCTGTACTGATATTATAACACAATATATAAGCAATATCAGTCAACTTTTCGTTATCTCAAGCCCTGTATCAGATATATATGGCTCAACAAATCTTGATAGCTTATTCGGCGGGGAATCCAGCAATTGTTTTCGAACTCTTCGGGCGGCTTCTTCATCTTTCGCAATCATGTAGATGTATCCGCCGCCTCCGGCGCCTGGCAGAGCTGCGCATGACAGGTAGTCAGATACACTATTGATTATAGACTCCACTTGAGGCGGATTTGTTCCAGAATCAAGAGCTTGTTTTAGTTCCCAGCAATGGTTTATAGAACGGCAATATGAATCCCAGTCGTTTTTCTGGATGCAGTCAAAGGTATCTATCGCATGATCACCGATGTCTTTCAAGATGCTCAATTGCCTTCTTGAGTTCAGGAACATCCCTCTTACAATATCTTGAAGGATATTCTTCGCCATACGGGTCAACCCGGTATAATACAGCATCGATACGTCTTGTGTGTTACGATTTTTAAACATCATATCAGGAAGCCATTTTAGTGTGGGATTCTGGATAATCCCCGGAACCGTCTCACTCAGTTTTATACCCGGAAACACCCCGCCAACCTGGTCCTGCCATCCGCCGCCTGTTGTAAGCATCTGTTCAAGGGCAAGTGTCCGTATAATGATATCATGTTTATTCCAGCCTGATCTGCATAGTTCATTAAGCGCTCCAAGTATCGTTGCCGCCAGGATGCTGCTTGTTCCCAATCCTGAACCTGCTGGGATTGCTGACAGGAGTGATATTTCGATTCCGCCGCCGAAATCACTCAACTGACTTTCTAAATTGGGGTACCGGGTTCCTGTATGGAATTCGGGTAGAAATCCAACGATTGCCAAAGCTGCCTTCGCAAGGGCAAACTCGCTGCCGGGCTGGGCAAAAGTGCGGATATCATCATAATCTTCAATCCTCTGGTCGACACCCATATCGATTGACCGTATCACGATTTCCATCTTTTTGCTAAGTTTTGCGAATACCTGAACCGGTGGCTGGCCATTCAGGTTACAAGCCAGATTCACAACCCGACCACCATGTTCGATGCAGTATGGAGGCGTGTCGGTCCACCCGCCGGCGATGTCTATTCGCACCGGACTTCTGCCCCATACAATCTGATCTTGCTGGATGCCGCATACAGGGATACTCATCGGAGTGGAAGTCGCAGAGATTATCGACTCACGAAGTTCTTTGAAAGCATAACTCTCAAACTCATGCCAGTTTGTATTACCCTGATATCGACTAAAATAAGCATGGAACATATTTATGTGAATGGACTTTAGAGCATTTGTGGATTTAGCTTTATAATCGACGACATCATCTGTATGAGAGATCGTTTCTGCTGTATCTGCAAGATCCAGCCTTGAAAAGATACTGCTATCAGCATTTCGATAAAGATATGATATGGCTGATTGCCGATATTTAGATTGCTGTTCGATAAGGCGTTTCACATTGGCGCCGGATCTAAGATCCTCAGACGACATTTTTTTACAATGCATATAGAGATCAGCATGAACAGCATCAGTCATTGGTTCAGAAGATATCAACCAGTTAATGAATTTGCCACTGATATCTTTATACTGTAGAACAGGAAATATACGAGCGGATATGATATCTCCAGCATCGATGGCGTTGTACGAAAGCCCATGATTATCGAGCCAAGAAGCAATCGGATTGCCCATGAATCCGGTTGCTGGATCTGCGGTATCACCTCGGAATTCATCATCAATATGATAAAATCGGATACAAAATTTATCGTCATAAACAGGTACAATATCGAGACAGATGCCTTCTGCTAACGAAATATCCCATGAGTTTACGGGGATGCCGGTAATCACATGTTGATTCTTTATGTGCCATGAATTGTTAATGGCTGAATTCTCAATCCACAGAGTATGATTGGCGCTGGATCTGTCAGCAATACGATTCGGTGTATTGAGGATGAATTGATCCGGATGGGCGTTCGGATTCCATCCTGATGCCATCCCTCTGTTCTGGATAGCCGTCATAGACTCTATCAGTTGCCTGCTTGTACCAAGATGATAGAATTCCGGCGACGGCAGCGATACTACGCGAGATTTAAGCTGTATGATATCATCATCAGCCTTATGTGGATGATTGCCAAGAGATAATCCAAGTCCTGAATACAGTTCATATTTATCCGGGAAATCATTGGTGAATTTCTCATTTACTGAATCCCACCCGCATTTAGACATAAGCGTCATCACAGCGTTCTCTGAGAGCAGCCATATACCAGTATCAACCAGAAAATCATACTGATCCACTAACTGTTCAATCTCAGATGAATCCGGTTTTTGAAGGAAGAATTCAACATCAGAAGAACCGATTTTATTAGTGAAGAAGACACCGAAGCACTCTGCCTGTTGAGGTGATACAGTCATTCCCATGGCGATTACATCGGCAGGTTGAAGCGAAGGGATGTCTTTACCAAATTTTAGCAGCACATCACCGCTTGTTACCATTGCGACGATATTATCAGGTATATGGTCCAAAATGCGCTGATAATCAGGAAGTTGAACATCAATGAGTGTTTGGCGTAGAGACTCCCCGATCGAGTTACGCGAGACAGGCATCGGTATGAATGGCTTCCCTACCGGCGAATATGCCGGAAGGCGTCTGCTCTGTCCACCGCCGTGGACGATCAGCTTTGTTGACATATGTAGCCAATCAATGAATGAGATATCCGGGTCTGTCTGCCTCCAGCATTCAGCCAGGAGGTATGCTGTGCCGCCGCCCGATCCCAGTTTCTTGCCGGAAGGATCGCTTGCAGTGAACCATTCAGCCTTATCCGGAAACAACTCTTTAAACTCGGAATTAAGAGCTTCAGGCAGCGATACCAGAACCTCATGTTTTTTATTATTCATCCATACCATCCGGTTCAAACATTCTAAAATGTTGTCTGTGCGAGAGTCTTTTTACCCCACCTGCCTCCCCTTGTAAAGGGGAGGTTCTAGTCTTAGTGCTTATGGGAATAGAGACCTGCGTTATGAGTTTTACAGTGTTCAATAAACTAGTTTTTTGGCTCTTGAACTAATTTTTTGAACATAATCTTTAAAAGTTGCCCAGTCAAAGAACCTCCCCTTTATAAGGGGAGGCAGGTGGGGTACAACTCAGCTGCCTCCAGTCTCAATATGCTTCGAAATATCTCTCAAATTATCTAATAATATGCTTTCCATAAGCAGCCAATAGACATCTATTATACATGAGCTAACTTCATATTGACGAAAAGTTTTCCATCAAACCTGTTGTAATACGATGTCATAGATTGACCTAGTGCGAAGGTCTTTTTACCCCACCTGCCTCCCCTTGTAAAGGGGAGGTTCTAGTTTTGGTGCTTATGGGAATAGAGACCTGCGTTATCAGTTTTACGGTGTTCAATAAACTAGTTTTTTGGCTCTTGAACTAATTTTTTGAACATAATCTTTAAAAGTTGCCCAGTCAAAGAACCTCCCCTTTATAAGGGGAAGCAGGTGGGGTACAACTCAGCTGCCACCAGTCTCAATATGCTTCGAAATATCTCTCAAAATATCAAGTAATACGCCTTCTAGATTATCTCTCACTTCTTCATTTTTATATCTTAGAAAATGTATCGCGAAATTCTCGATGTAATTTTGTCTTCTTATATCTTTCTTTGGATTATCATCTTCACCATGACTATCACCATCAATCTCAATAGCAAGCTTAATAAGTGGACAATAGAAATCTATTACATATGGACCAACTCCATATTGTCGGCGGAATTTCACACCTAATTGGTTTCGATTGATCTTGCTCCAGATGATTTTCTCGAAATCATTGATCTTTGATCTCAATGTACGTCTTAAAGATTTTCCATCAGACCTGTTGTAATATGATGTCATAGATTTGCCTAATGCGGAGGTCTTTTTACCCCACCTGCCTCCCCTTATAAAGGGGAGGTTCTGGTTTTGGTTGCTTATGGGAATAAAGACCTGCACCATGATTATTTTACCACGTTAGGAAAACTAATTTTTTTACTTCAAAGCTGCATTTCAGAACATATTTTTATCAGTCACCCAGCTAAAGAACCTCCCCTTTATAAGGGGAGGCAGGTGGGGTAAAACTCAGCTTCCGCCAAAAGACTAAAACTAACATATCAAGTGCTCAACATATGAAATCGCAAACTAGAGACTATTTTTGTACCACTCAAAGGCTGATGCTATTCCATCACGCAATCCAATCTGCGGACTCCAGCCAAGAGCTTTGATTCGTAACACATCCAGAAGTTTTCTTGGGGTTCCATCCGGTTTGGTTGAGTCAAATACTATCTGTCCACGGTAATCAACAACATCAGCGATCATCTCGGCAAGTTCTCTTATGGTGATATCTTCGCCGGTTCCAACATTCAAGAACGAATCACCGCTATATGTCTCCATCACATGCACTGCCGCCGATGCCAGATCATCCACATGAAGGAACTCACGCATTGGCGTTCCTGTGCCCCATATCACGATTTCCGATGCGCCATTCAATTTGGCTTCATAGAACCTGCGAATCAACGCCGGCATTACATGTGAGTTTTCAAGATCGAAGTTATCGCCCGGACCATAAAGGTTTGTCGGCATGAGAGATACAGTATTGAAGCCATACTGGAATTTGTATGCATCGCACATCTTCATCCCGGCAATCTTCGCGATGGCGTATGCATCATTGGTTGACTCAAGCGGTCCGGTCATCAGGTACTCTTCCTTGATCGGTTGAGGCGCCATACGAGGGTAGATGCACGATGACCCAAGGAACATCAGCTTCTCTACGCCATTCCTGTATGCGGCATCTATCACATTTGTCTGGATGAGTAGATTATCTCTGATGAAATCAGCGGGAAAGGTACTGTTTGCCTTTATTCCACCGACTTTCGCTGCGGATAGAAATACGTAATCCGGTTTTTCAACGTCAAAGAACAGATCGACATCGGCCTGGATTGTGAGATCAAGTTCATGATGAGCTCGATGAATCGTGTTTGTGTAACCATCTGCAATGAGTCTGCGCAATATCGCCGATCCAACAAGACCTCTATGTCCTGCTACGAATATTTTCCCATCTTTACGCATATTATCTCTTCTTTCTGGCTTCTAACACGATTTTGTCATTGTGTGCGATCTCCAGATCGTTTTCTACCATCATTTTGATTAATTCTTCAAATGAGACTTTTGGTTCCCAGCCAAGGGTTTCACGAACTTTGGAGTAATCACCTTTCAAATAATCCACTTCCGCCGGACGGTAATATCGAGGATCTATCTCAACATACTCTTTCCAGTCCATATCCAGGATCTTGAAAGCAAGCTCAACAAGCTCTTTTACTGTATGGGATTTCCCGGTTGCCACAACATAATCATCCGGCGTATCATGTTGAAGCATCATCCACATAGCCTCAACGAAGTCACCTGCAAATCCCCAGTCGCGGTAACTATCCAGATTCCCCATGTAGAGCTTATCCTGAAGCCCCATCTTGATTCGAGCGGCAGCCCTGGTAACTTTCCTTGTGGCGAAAGTCTCTCCCCTACGAGGAGATTCATGATTGAACAAGATACCGTTGCATACAAACATGTTGTAGCTTTCACGATAGTTTACCCCATACCAGTAGGCAGCAACCTTCGAAACAGCATATGGACTTCTAGGATGAAACTGCGTATTCTCGCTTTGAGGCGGAGGCGCCGCACCAAACATCTCAGATGACGATGCCTGGTAGATGCGGACATCCTGGCCGGAGATATTTATGTAGTCACGCGCGGCTTCAAGCAGTCTTAGAGCGCCGGTTGCCACTATGTCGGCTGTATATTCCGGCTGATCGAAACTGACGCGCACATGAGACTGTGCACCGAGGTTGTATATCTCATCCGGCTGGACTTTCTCAATCACCCGCCTAAGGTTGGTTCCATCTGCCAGATCACCGTAATGGAGGAAAAATTTGTTATCAGGGGTATGGTCATCAGTGAACAGGTGATCTACCCGTTCAGTGTTGAATACTGAAGAGCGTCTCTTAATCCCATGGACTTCATAGCCCTTATCAAGAAGTAGTTCTGCCAGATATGAACCATCCTGGCCTGTTACGCCGGTTATTAATGCTTTTTTCATATATATTACCTGTTGTTGTTTATTTTAAGCCGATCAGACAGATTTTACTTGTTTCCTTTGGCTGTAAATATAGTTGTAAATGTTCGTATAACGATAATAAAATCGAACAGGAAGCTGACTTTCTTCGCGTATTCAGCATCGAGTCTCACTTTAGTTTCAACACTGATATCATCTCTGCCGTTGATCTGCGCCCAACCTGTAATACCCGGTTTCAGCCATTCTACATCACATTGCTTTCTGAGATCATTTACATCAGTCTGAGTAGGAAGTGCAGGTCTTGGTCCAACAAAACTCATCTCACCTTTAATGACATTGAAAAACTGAGGCAGTTCATCAAAGCTGCCCTTACGCAAGATTGGTCCAAGTTTCGTGTATGGATCTATTTCAAGTTTCTGAATCTCTTCTGTAGGAAGCACCGGAGCATCTATCTTCATTGTCCTGAACTTGTATATCGTGAACGGTTTCTCATTCACACCAACCCGCAATTGCCGATAGATAACAGGACCACGTGAATCAAGCCTGATCATCAGGGCAATCAGTAGCATTGGGATACCCAGGATGATCAGCAATATAACAGCCATGACAAAATCGATTATGGCTTTGATTATTAGATAAAGCTTTTTACTTGTTTTATGCATTATTATTTTTCGTTTGTTTGAGATATGCCATCGCGATTTTCTCTGCGGCGGCATCTAAATTGAATGGCGGAGTATAACCGGTTGCCTTGCGGAATTTATCTATAGAATATGAAACTGTAGTTGTAAGCGTATGAAGTCTTCCTCTATCCAACAACGGAGTTCCATGTCTTAATGAAGCTGCCGTTTCTGCCAGTCTTGCCGCAATATAAGCAACAGCATAAGGAACAGGAATTATCTTTACATTTATTCCCGCTGCTTTTGCGATTGAGCGAACGATTGATTTAAGAGTGTAGGATTCAGAATCACCGATGATGAATATCTGCCCGTATGTGCTGTCCCTGCCGATGCACAACTCTACACATCGAGCAATATTGCCGATATATGTGAATGGTATCTTTGCGGAACCACCCATAGGAAGCGGAACTGTCTTTTTCGATATGATACGGCAGAGAGTGTTAGCTAATCCACGGCCTTCGCCGAATACCGACGTCGGCCTAAGAATCGTTATCGGGATATCATTCATGAATCCGGTCAGGATTTTCTCGCCTTCGAGTTTACTTTCGGCATACGGCGAGTCTACCGGCTTCATCATCTTCTCGGTGATACCTTCGCCTTCAAGGCGTCCCATTGCCGCTACACTGCTGATATGTATCAGTTGTGCGGCTTTCATCTCTTTACAGACTTCGGCAAGGTTTCTAACACCATCGACATTAATGGATTGGAAAAGCGCTCTTCCATGTTCGGTTGTATCAGTGGCGTTTGCATATCCGGCGGCGTTGATCACCACATCACCCGGTTGAATAACCTGACGCAAGCTGTCAGGATTGGTAAAGTCAGCCTGTTCCAGCGTGGGTGCGATGATATCCTGTTTAATAAATTTCAACAGGTTTGATCCAACAAATCCACATTCGCCAAATAGTATAATTCTAATGGTAATATTCCTTTGAGTTTTTTAATAGTTCTACACAATGCCTGGTAATTCAGCTTTCACACGATACTTTGCTTGCACCCTCTTTTGGTAAGTAATGCTCAATCTATAAACGATGTCATTCCAGACTCCGATCTGGAATCCAGGAGGGTAACATACAGAACCATATTTCCGCCATTATCACTCATCTACAAGTGATTTCACGAGTAAAACCGCTTATACGGGTTATCCAACAAGTATTGTCTCTACGATGATTATTTAAAATTCTTTTACTGCCTTTCCTGGATTCCAGATCGAGTCTGGAATGACAATACGCGTCAATTGAGACGTACATACACACAGTTTCACCACTCGTTCACATTGTCTCATCAAACCCATTATCATGCTAACATGCAGGATTTTCATTGTCAATTAGGCGATGTTATCGTTAGCTTTCAGTATACTGAGAAATGTTTCATGATACTGTTCTGCGATTTTAGGCAATATATATTTCTCAAGGAAGATGGATCTTGCATTTTTACCCATATCACTACGAAGGGTTTCATCTTCATAAAGTCTTGAAAAAGCATCAACCAGCGCTGACGGATTTCCGTGATCTACCTGGATGCCGCATTTGGCTTCATCCAGAACCATCGCAACTTCAGAGTCTTTACTCAACAAAGCAACTATGGGTCTACCTGAAGCAAGGATGTTATACATCTTGCTTGGAACTCCCAACCCTTCCATTCCGGGTTCAAGCGATATTATCGACACATCGGCTGAACAGAGAAGGTCGCCCAGGTCTTCCGGCGGCACATGAGTAAACATGCGGATATTATCAAGCTTCATTTCCTCAGCGCGGGTTCTGATGTAATCTTTTTTTGCACCTTCGCCTACAAAAGCGAAAGTGATGTCTGGATGTATTTTTGATAGAGTAGATGCAGCATCGAGTAGATCATCAAAATTCTGGAATTTGCCAAGGTTTCCGGCATACAGAATGACGAATCCATCGAGTGTGTTCTCTTTGCGGAATTTCGTGTTGGTGTCAGTTGGAGTTACCGTATCAGGATCCGACCAGTTGGTGATTACTTCGATTCTGGATTCAGGCAGATGATACGCTTTCCCCAGATACTTCTTCATGCAGCGCCCCAGAACAACTACTCTATCGGCGGCATGAAGCCATTTATTCTGAATCAACCTGCTTAATCCGGCGATCAAGCCGTCAGCCGGTAAAGAGCCCAATCGAACAGGTACATCCGGATGCAGATCATGTATCAGATATACAAAAGGTGTATGTTTGAAAAGTTTTGTCCACCATGCGGCTTCGGCAAGCATCGGCGGATTTGTAACAACGAAGACGATATCGTACTTGGTTCTGAAAAGCAGTTTCCAGAATGCTAGTTTGGTAAACAGTATGCCATATAAAAGCCGCTTTACCGTAGATTCCTGTTTAGTAGGAGGGCAGTTGATTCTTGTGATGCGTATACCGTTCCAATCCTCTTTCGGTATGCAGCATTCTCCACCTCGATAAAGGTTCTTGCTTGTAATGACATCAATATCAACATCCTGATAATTATCTTTTAGATATCTACACAAATTTGACAGCACTGTTCCGGTGCTGCCCATGTTATCAGGATAGAAATATTCAGATAGCAGGCATATTTTCATATTGGGTCTTTCAGTAACTGGTTATGTTCATAATCCTGGATAAAACTTCTTATTGTAGTCCTAAACACTACCAGATCCAGCGTTATTAGATCTGGAAATCGCTGATTCATATATAGCCATCAACTGCTTATAATTTATCTCTGAAGTATAATGATTTAAATATTGATTATAGGCAGATTCAGACATGACTAACCATTCTTCATGAGATAATCTGACTACTTGCTCTAACTTACTCTTTAACGAGTCATTATCTCCGCTATTAAAGAAATATCCGGTAACATTATCTTCAACAATATTCAAGAATGGACCATGATTGGGAATAACAACCGGAATCTTTGATGCAAATGCTTCCAGTATTACCATTGGGAATCCCTCATACCAGCGTGAAGGTAAAACCAGAAACTGACTTTCATTAAGCAGACTTCTAACTTCATCATGAGGAATAAAACCAAGCCATTCGATATTTTCGCAATTTTTACTCAATTCCTCTAGTTTTGATCTGTCAGGCCCATCGCCGATAATAATCAGTTTGTAATCTCCAGGATCCATCTGCATCCATGCATTAATCAGCAGATCTACTCCTTTGTGAGATTGAATGCGTCCAACAAAAACAACTTTGTGTTTTCTATTACCAGACATATCAGGCACACAAATATCAGAGATGAAATTCGGTTTAACAAAAAGATTCGTCACCGGCAGATAAGTTCGAGCAAAAACTGATTTTGCGAAATCACTTAGAACTATGATTGAATCAACTTTTCTATTAAATGTTTTTAATGCTCTATGAAATAACTGAGACGCAATTATAAATATGGTTATAGTAAACGATTCTGCGTATTTACAATTATGCTTTATTGCTGCAAACGGCAAATGACCAACACACAACTCACATGGTTTGCCATCGCGAAGCAACATAGCGTTTGGACAGATCAAACGATAATTATGGAGCGTCATAACAACAGGAACACCAGCTACCTTAGCAGCCCACAATATACTTGGACTCAATAGTGGGAAAAAGTTATGGACATGTATTACATCGGGGTGAATTTCATTAATGATTTTTTTTGCTTTTGAATATGATCCGGTAGACCAGATGAAACCCATCAACGCTAGCAGTTTTCTTAATGGTGATGCATTTTTCAAACCACCAGTGTTTTCTTTCCATTGATACACATTATGACCATGGTTACGCATCAATTCAAATTCTGCATCGAGAACGGTATCTTCACCGCCACGCCCAGACATATATTCATTGTGGATTTGTAAAACTTTCAATAACAATCCCCTATAAGGTTGGAACTGGCTGCTATACTAAATGTCAATCTTTTCGATGCGCATATCTAACTGCATCTTCAAAGGCAGATGCCATATTAGCAAGATTGTATTTTTCAGATATCGTCTTTAGCGCATTAATACTCATATTACTTAGCAATGGAAAATTTACGAGCATATCAATTATCGTATTTGCAAAGTCCTCAACATCGTCAGAACGAAATATTCTACCGTTATAATGGTCTTTGATGGCTGAGAACTCTGGGCCATGAGGCTCGTTGTCTGCAACGATGACCGGTATTCCATAACCGAAACTATGCATACAACTCAATCCGATACCACCTGGTGATATTGAGACTAATGATGTATTGAATAGTTCCGACAATGATTTCTGATCATACAACGCGCCGATAAATTCAACTCGATTGCTTATATTAAGGTCTGCTGCAAGATCGATAAGCGTCTGTTTCTCGGGACCATCACCTATTATCGTCAAAATTATCCGCTCATCCAGCCTGTCAACAGCCTTTGCGAATGCCTGAATTGCCAGATCGACTTTTTTCATCTTGATGAGTCTGCCAATATACAGGATTCGGTATCTATCGGAAGTAAATTCCTGCCGCAAGCTTTCAATATCACTCATATCAATCGAGTTCCAAGCGATAAATACTTTTTCCCTCGGTACACCCCATGAGATAAATTTTTCGCCGCGTTCAGCATCATAAAGTATCAGCGCAGATGATTTCCTCAACGCTGCCAGACGTATTTTCCTGCTTAGTGAAGATTCTCCATGACCAATTCCATGCCCCCACCATATCCACTTTATCCCAAACAATCTTGCTATCGGGTATGCTAGCATACTTGATATAGCTCTTATCTCAAAACATGCGATTATTGTATCATAACGCCTGCTCATAATGGCGCTCAAAAGTCCAAATTGGAGATAGAATGGATATTTTGGAGAGTAAAATAGGTTCTTCAGCTTACGAGTTCTAAAATTTATACCGCTGCTTATGCTTTGGAGAGATGCATTTTTATCCGCTTCACCATATGCTACCGTTACATCTATATAATCAGATGCGGCAAGCAGCCGGAAGAATGGTTCTCTGTAATGAGGCACAATTGGTTGTATAATCAAAACTTGTGGCTTTTTATGTTTCATCGTCATTTATCAGAAATAGCTTTATTCGGATTGTGCATCTCCGATTATAGTATTTTCTTTCAATCTGGATTTTACCACTCGTGCCGGATTACCTACCGCAACAGAATATGGAGGAATGCTTTTGGCCACCACAGCGCCAGCTCCAATTACACTTCCTTGCCCGATTGTAACTCCCGGTAGAATGATGACTCTTTCACCGATCCAGACATCATCTTCGATGGTAACCGGTTTTACAACATCAAATCCTTGTTTCTGCATTATTATTGTGGGATCATCAGTTTTATGATTGCGAGTGTGAATCAACACATCCGGACCCATATTCACATACTTACCGATGATAACCGGTCCAATTAATTTAGCTCTAACACCTATTCCTGAATAGTCGCCTATTTCAACCTGGAATCCAAATATTGATCTTGTTTCAATATTAACATTTTTACCACATTTTGCCAGAAACCTTGATGCAAAGAATACACGTATGCGCTTGCTCAGTATACCAATCCACCTTATCGAATAACATGATTCAGGAAGAAATCTTACTGTCATATAACACATTCGGAAGATATATTTTTTCAATCTAGTCATATATTCGTCCTATTATCAGTTTATACTCTTGTGCAGAGATTGTCTTATTTGATTGGCACACTCAATGCCTGCTTGTATAAATCGTAAATTTCCAGCGGGTAATTTTCTGCGTTAAAATGCGATTCCATATGTATTCTCGCCGCTTTTCCCATGTTACGATATCGATCGATATTTATACAGCAATCCTGCATAGCTTGCTGCCAAGTGATTTGTTCTCTGTTATCAAGCAATATCCCTGTTTCATTATTAATAACAATCTCTGGTATTCCGCCAACATTAGTAGCTATTGTCGGTAGTCCACCTGCAGCCGCTTCCATTACTACATTTGGCAACCCCTCCATCAAACTCGGCACCAGGAGTACATCTGCGCTACCAGTTGTTTTTGGAATGTCATCTGGATCAACAATACCAAGTAATCTTACGCGTTCTGGGTGTTTCAATGTAATCAGCCACTGTTTGTTTGCTGCATCATCTGATTCAATCCCTGCAAGAGTTAAGAATGCATTATGCTCTACAAAAAAATCCTCATTAGCCTTCCAAATGCTTTTTATTAACTCTCCACCTTTGTCATTGCGAATAACCGATAGAAATCCTCCAAGAAACAAAAACTCTATCTTGTTAAAATCTATACGCTGGTCTTTATCAATTTTATTAAAACGATTTAAATCTACGCCTCTGTAAACAGTCCGCATATTAGGAACATTCGGGTAGAGCTCACGAAATTTCTCAAGCGTGTCCTTGCTTACCGATGCAACCGCATGAACATTACGTTCCCATCCATTTAATGCCTTATTTGCATGATATTTTTTGAGAAATATGTTCACATCAGAACCCACAAGCTGTACGAGATGATGCTTCCCGGCTGATTTGCAAATTTGGCTGAATAATATACCGGTTTGTATAAAACAACCTACTGTATGAATTAAATCGAAATCTGCAATCAGTGGTTTAATGAATCTGATAGATGCTTTTGAGAGAGCATATGAAATCAATTGATTACCCGGAACTTGCGGGATAGACAGATGAATCGTAGGGATGCCATGAATCTCTGTCTCTTCAATAAATTTCCTACCTGGTTTCATTGCTCTCAGATTTATCAGTTTTATATCTGCATAATTCTGCAATTTCTTGAAGCCAGCAACGGCGAAATTTCCGGCATATGGTTTTGATGGAGACCAAAACGTGCCCACTCCTACAACTCGCATGGTTATTTCGTTTCACGTTCCTTTAGATTTGCGTATATCTTGAATTATAACAATACTGGATAGCGCAAATGCCAATATAAGCCATAATGTCTTTTTCTGAAAATTATTAGATGACATTCCACATATTAGCACTGTTGTTGCCAACATTATCGGTAAAGGATCATGAAGTTTGGTTGCTGCAGATATTGAGTTTTTTACACAACCCCATACACCGAAAATCCATGGTATACCGCCCAGAAGTCCAACTTCCAGGATTACCCAAAGCAGTATATTATGCGTATCTCTTGATTGTAAACCTAGCCTTGATCCCAGTTCTCGAGTTAAGGCTACAGATCCCCATCCATATATAGGTTTTTCGAGAAACATATCTGATGCAGCGTAGAAAATATCTGTACGTTCACCTGTATCATACGTTTGAAATGTTAAATTCCACCGATACTGGGCAACATCAGAAAACTGGTATACTGCGAAAATTCCTATTCCAACAATAAGTATCACTGCGATTTGTTTTATCAATGATGTTTTGTTTTTTTTCAATACAAAAGATGAAAAAATAAACCATACAAAAAGTCCTGATAAAAGACCAACCAGACTGCCTCTTGAACCGCTGTTGATCAATGCCCACATGCAGAATGGAGCAGAAATTAATGAACCAATAAATACTAATAGATGGTATTTTTTTCGCTCAAGCCAGATAGACAAGAACATTATGATACTTATAGCCATTAACTGCCCGAATTTATTTGCATTTTCACCAAAAGCGCTGACACGATCTCCATAATCTGTTTCAATATTGGTAGTGGCTAAACCGAAGAATGTTAATATTGCAAGAAGACCACAAGACAACCCGAATGCGGCAATGAAATCTTTACGTAAATACTCATGTTTAAACAGATCATATGTGATGAAGGTCATCGCAATCATCTGTAGCATAGTAAGTAGAACCCTGTATTGTTCGCTGTAATCTACAACATTTGTGAAAGTGATTCTAAGCGTTACGAAAAAATAATATACTGCAAAATATATTAAAGCTTTGGGTATTTTACCATAACGTCCTTTGGTAACAATATATGAAGCAAACAGTATCATGCCAATGATTCTAGATACCGTTGATCCTTTATCTGAACCCAACACATTAATAGATTCAAAAGGGATAGCAAATAAAAATACGATCAGAAGTATTTCTACAATCCAAGGAATCTTTTCTGTTTTTTCAATTTTTACACTCATAATTTGGTTATATTAGTTAATTGTTTACGCATGTTAAACCTATATTGTAAAAGGCAATTATAAACAACTCTCTTATTTTCTACATCTCTTAATTACACCTTTTGCTTTGTTGATTATACACCAATTTCGCAATCTGTGTCTAATGAATTCTGAAAACGAAACATACCCAGCCTTAAGTTCTGCATCATCAGGATATTTTTGGCCTTGCAATATTAGTTTATTATATATATCAGTATATTCTTTTACGGCAATATTAACATCAAGATTCTCTTTGATATATCGAACAGAAAAATCAACCACACGTTTCCGATATTCTATATCCTCTAATAATCTGCTAATATCTTTATGCAGCATCATCACGCCGGTTTCCAGCGGAACAGCAGCCTTATTATTCCTGCCTGAAAAGTTGTAATAAGCAATATCGTCTACATTTTCTGCAGATACAATTCCTACATACCCGTTTTCTCCACACACGAAAGTAGGGATTCCTAACACCATTGGTTCATAAGCTGAGCGTCCAACACCTATGGCAAAATCCGCGATGCCGGTATAATCAGCTCCTCTGATTGCTTCGTCTTGTACTGAGATGACCAGATTTGTCCCTGCACGGGTATTGATTTCCTCAAACAAACTGGAGATTTCATTAAATTCATCATATGAATTAATTGTGCCGATGTGTATGAACCGTATTTTACATCCGTCGTTATACAATTTTTCGACAGCCAGTGCGCCTATTTTAATACTCTGCGCATATGAACGATTTACTCTGGCTATACGCAAGACAATCTTAACATCATCAGGGATATTATATTTATGACGAAATGTATTGTAGAGTAATTCGCTATTTGAATCTACCCTGTAATCTGTTGTAATAATCCTTGCCGGTAGAACAACGATGTCATCTTTTTGCAGCGATGAATTTGCAAGAGCCGCATCTTTGAGTTCATTGGAAAATACAACCAAGGGACTGATGTTGATTAGCCTTGTGTGAAGTTTTCCTCCGCATATTGTCAGTATACACGGTATACTGAGTTTCTTGCACGACATAACTGTCTCTGCATAGCCGGTAATAGCAAATGAATGGATCACATCCGGTTTTACAGTTTTAATCTTATCTGTAAGTTGTATATAATCGCCCTTAATTCCACGCTGGATCTTTATAGATTGGAAACCTGCTTGATCAACTAAAGAGTTGTTTTCAGTAGCATCTAGAAAAAAGGTAATGCTGTTACCGGCAGATTCCAGCGCCTGGGCGATTGTGATCGCTGAGCGTACATGGCCTCCTAATCCAGCATACAACAATACTATACCGATTTTCAAATTAGTCTCCTACTTGTATTATTAGAATATCATTATGCTAAAGTTGATCAACATGAAAGATACAGATTCTCAACTACTCTTATTCAGCATTCCACCGAATCTGGCAAATATCTTGAACTTTTTCAGAAACTCAAAATCTGATGTTTTGTATGTTATTAGAGTCTTAACCGGTACCCCTACAACCTTCGCATATGCGGGAAGGTAAATGATTGACGCCAGACTGTAGCTGATCGTAGATGAGTAAGATGCTCCTATTGCGCCATATTTCGGAACCAGATAAATATTCAACACAACATTCAAGATAACTGCCGGTATCATAACAAGTATCGAAACCCAAGGCTTGCCTTTACCCGCAATATCCATTCCTAATACTTTATAGATAGTGAAGAAAACAACACCCGGCATTAATGTTTGCACAACCAGAGCCGATGTATCAAAAGCTTTCCCGAACATCAACGGCACAATAAATGGAGCAACGATGAAAAGCGCTGTGCCTGCTAAAAAGACGGCAATGAAAGAGACTCTGAGCAGTTTGCCGATCTTTATCGAAAAAGCATGATCATCTTTAGCATTTACACTTTTTGAAAATATAACCGTTCCCAACGCTGTAGGCAGGAACCACAGCAATTCTACCATTGATACGCCGGTGTTATATAATCCTATCTGCACTTTATCAGTTAACCGCTCCATAATCATTATATCAATTCGATAATTCATCTGCATGACAAATAGAGAAAGCGCATAGATTATACCAAGACTGAGCATCTTCTTGATAATTGCCCAGTCAAATCTCAGACGAATATTTTTTACACTTTTCACTACCATCGATACTGCATATGCCGCTGTAAATCCGGTTGATACAATTACGGCTATCAACCCGCCGATTACTCCTGTTTTAAGATACCATAATAGAAGACAAATCATCGCAAGATAGAAGAGCTGCGATATCCACTGTACCCTGTTGAATCTACCAATCTGTTCTCTGCCCAGGAAATATGCGCTTGAATAAGAAATACAGAGCTTCACTGGGATAATTAGTATCGCTGTTAACTTTAACGGAAGAGTAAAATCAGGGTTATGCAGCAGCGTAAGTATCCCAAAACATATCCCCATACCGGTAACACTGGTGAACAACAAAAGGAAATAGATTATACCAATAATAACATTTTCGCTGTGTTCTTTTTTACCGATATAATACACCGCTGCCTGACGGATTCCCATTTCAGCGATTGAAAATATTGCCAACGGATAGACCATCAATGCGGCAATAAGACCTCTTCCGCCCGGACCCAGATTACGGTTTAGGACTATACCAGCAATCATGCCTATAGCATAGACTGTCACTTGTGTAATGAACACACCTGTAGCATTAGACAAGAAGCTTTTTTTTATTGCCATTCTAATTGCTTACCACTTTCATCATAAATACAGGAATCGCTTGTTCCGAAAAATTGTTAACTTAAATATATTCATCAACTGACTGTAGTTTTCTTCTGCAAAATAATGCGTCAGATATTGTTCGTAGGCTGCCCTGGATAATGCAAACCATTCCTTATGTGATTGATCCCAATATTTGAAATGCAACAATGCTACTCAATACTTGGGCAGTTCCGGTTTAGCTCCCCAAGATGCAGCCGGTCTGGTCCATCACCGGCAATAATCATTTTGCAATCACCCGTCTCCATCTGCATCCAAACGTCAATCAGCATGCCAACACCTTTATGGGATTTAATACGTCCGGCAAATGAAAATTGTTTTTCTGTTCACATTAATTTCATGAACTGTATCAGAGATGAAATTGGACTAAATATAAGCTTTATCAGCGGGGAAAGAAGTTCGGACTATGATCGATTTAGCAAATCCACTAAGTATGATTACTCCATCAGGTTTGCAGATCTATGCAGGGATGATATGCACTTCTTTATCGAGCGTGACATTAAACTTGTTTTGAACTACCTCGCTGACATGATCAATCAGTCTGATGATATCATCTGCGGTGGCTGTTCCTTCATTTATGATCCAGTTCGCATGCTTGGGACTGACAACTGCGCCGCCTATACGGAATCCTTTCAAGCCTGCCTGCTCGATATACCATCCGGCTCCGAATTCACCTTCCGGACGTCGGAAAACACTGCCGGCATTCCATGTTCCATGAGGCTGTTTTGCCTTACGTCCCGCGATTATCTCTTTATGCCTCATTCGGATATTAGCCGGAAGGTCTCGTTTTTCACTGGCAAATTCGCCCTTCAACGCCCAAAGCTTCCCAGATGACATGCACGTGTGTCTGTAGTGCATGTCAAGATCAGATTTGCTTTTTACGCATATTTCACCTGTTACGCAATCTAACAATGTAGCGCGAACCAGCACATTACGAATTGATGGTCCGTCATGTCCACCCATCCCTGCGTTCATCACCATTCCGCCGCCGACTGTACCGGGTATACCAACAAGAAATTCGAAACCGCTGATACTGTTATATTCAGCCAGATGTGAAAGCGCAGGAAGCGAACACCCAGCCTCAGCCGTAATCAGTCCGGATTCGGTATCTATCTCGGCTTTACGGAAATATCTCTTCATACAGACCGTTATGCCTGGGATACCAGAATCCGCTACAAGGATGTTAGATCCATAACCTACTATGGTTATTGGGATACCCTTATGGGAGGCAAAATTGAATAACACGGAAATGTCATCAATTGATTTCGGTTCAACCAGATATTCTGCCGGACCACCCACATGCCATGTAGTGTACCTGTACATTGGTACATCGGCATGAATGTTACCGGAGAAATCCGGAATAATTAAATCTTTATACATTGCAGATTTTTCCGCCAAGAGCTCTTAGTTTATCGGCAAATTTGTCGTAGCCTCGTTCAATCTGCCATGCGTCAGATATAATGGTTTGGCCTTCTGCAACAAGAGCGGCAAGAGCCAGTGACGCACCGCCTCTAAGGTCGAGAGCTTTAACTTCCGCCCCTTTGAGTTGTTTTCCGCCTGTTATTGTTAACATGTTGCCGTCTATTTCTGACACCAGACCCATCTTATTTAACTCAGCCACATACCTGTATCGATCGGAATATCTGAGATCGACGATCTTGGATACGCCATTAGCACATGCTCCAAATGCAGTAAACAAAGGTTGGATATCAGATTTTATCGCCGGATAAGGACCTGTAGTAATCTCAAATGGATAGCACCGTCCACCTCTTACAATGAGGCTGTTTTCGTTACGGTAGAATCTGGCGCCGCTTTCTCTAAGGAATACAAGAGGTACTTCAGTATCTGAAACTGGGAAATTGTGGATTTCTATGTCTCCGCCGCTGATTACAGAAGCTATCAACCAGGTAATTGCCTCTATGTTATCAGGGATAATGGAATGATTGGTTCCGCGAAGTTTTTTAACGCCTGTAATCTCAATATGCTCTTGACCATAAACATTGATCTTTGCACCCATTTTCTTCAAAAAACCTATAAGATCAAACAGCTCCGGCTGGATGTGAGGATTCCAGATACGCGTAATTCCCTCTGCAAGGCATCCACATATAATGCCATTTTCTGTGGCACCGGTAGACCGCATCGGAAGATGAATATCTGTACCTTTCAAACGACCATCTGTCTTTGCGAAGAGCATATCATTCTCTTCCCACACTTCAGCGCCCATAGCACGAAGCAGCATAACATGGAAGTCGATCTTCCTGTCACCCAGCTTACATCCTCCGGGTAACGGAACAGCCCCCATACCGGTTCGGGTCGTCAGCGCGCCTAGTATCAGAAGAGTGTTACGAATCGAACGTCCATCCCAGTTCAATACAGACGGTGTATCAAAGACTTGTGTGATTTCTACTTCATCTTCTTTTACAACGCATTCTTTACCAAGATTTTTAAGCATCTCCAGATGAACCTGCGCATCAAGCAGATATTTGGGGTAATTCATTATATTGACGCGTTCATCAGTTAGGATCGACGCCGCCAGAAGCCGAAGAATACTATTCTTCGCGCCGCTGATGTAAACTTCACCTTCCAATCTGGATGGTTCGATGACATAAGACGATGCTTCATCAACGTTAACAGGCAGCAATTCCTGATTATCAGACATTATTTCCCTCCACTATGCTTGAGATGAATCTATTCAGCAGAATCATACCACCTGCGTTTGTTACGCCGCCTGATGCTGTGTCAGATGATCTCGTCCAACCTCTCCACATTACAAGAGAGCCATTATATATTCAGTTTGTTAAAGTTTGTAAACATGAAAGCCATCAGGTATCAGGCTGTCATCTATAGCAGATTTGATATCTATAAACGCACCATTGGGTTTCAGCTTATCGAATATGCTCTTGATATCCATTTTCATATAAGCCTTATGAGGAACAGCCAGAATCAGTCCATCCAGGTCATGGATTTCATCAAGTTCAACTGTGCGGATGCCGTATTCATTGAAAGCTTCTTCATGATCGACAAGTGGATCGTGGACTTCAGGAGATATTCCGTATTCTTTCAATTCATTTACAATGTCAGGTACTCGGCTGTTTCTGAGATCGGGTACATCTTCCTTAAATGTAAGACCTAAAATCCCAACCTTCGCTTTTTTCACAGAACAGCAATCAGCTTTGATCAACAGTTTCACCAGCTTCTCGGCGATATACCTGCCCATGCTGTCATTTATCCTGCGGCCTGCAAGGATGACTTCCGGCCTGTAACCTAACTCCTCAGCCTTTGTAGTGAGGTAATATGGGTCAACACCGATGCAGTGCCCGCCAACAAGTCCGGGAGTGAACTTCAGGAAATTCCATTTGGTGCCTGCCGCTTTCAGAACATCATTGGTGCATATACCCATAAGATCGAATATCCTTGCTAGTTCGTTCATCAGCGCGATATTCAAGTCTCTCTGGGTGTTTTCTATCACCTTTGCCGCCTCTGCCACTTTTATGGAAGGCGCTTTGTGTATTCCTGCATCAACAATTGAGCCGTATGCCGAAGCTACACGATCAAGGGTTTCTGCATCTTCACCGGATACGACTTTGATAATCTTAGTGAGTGTATGTTCTTTATCACCGGGATTGATCCGTTCAGGCGAATATCCCAACTTGAAATCTATGCCCTGTTTTAACCCGGATTCCTCGGCTATTATGGGACCGCATATCTCTTCTGTTACACCCGGGTATACAGTGGATTCATATACAACAACAGCGCCTGGTTTAATGACTTTGCCTACAGTCTTGGATGCGCTGCGTACCGGAGTGAGATCAGGTCGGTTCGCTTTATCAATTGGAGTAGGAACTGCTACTACGAAGAAAGTTGCATCACGAAGGTCGTTGATATCTGATGTAAAAGTTATTGTGGATCTGCCAAGGTCTTCTGCTGAGCTTTCTCCGGTTTTGTCGATCCCTTGTTTCAAAGCAGTTACCCTGGATTTGTTTATATCAAATCCTATCGCACCCGGGAATTCAGCAGCAAATGCCAGAGCAACAGGCAAGCCTACATAACCGAGTCCAACAACAGCAACTTTTTCTTTCATTTTTTATCCCTAACTATAATAGATTTTAAGATACACAAATATTCATTCATGTGTCGATTTTATAGATTAACGCTATTAGATTAATATTTCACAGACTTTCCCATATTCTCATAAATACTATCATTCACCATGTCTATTGTCAACTTTGAGGGCATTTCGAGGATCGTGAGCAAGGTTTCCAGAGTGGAACGGCACGGAGGCATGTTCCCTACGTCTCGATATATCAATATGACTCATATTGATATACCTAATGGCATCATAATGTTGATTAGAACAAGGAAAACACCCCTTTCTCCATCAATCGGGAGAAAGGGGTGTGATGTAAAGCAATCTACGTCTACACAACTTCGCCATTTAAGACTCGAGTGAAAACCATCTCGCTGTCAACTGAATCGACTTTGATTGTGTCGCCGTCATGGAACTCACCCTCAAGGATCTTCATCGCAAGAGGATCCTGTATCCTTCGCTGGATGGTTCGCTTCAATGGACGCGCGCCATATACAGGATCGAATCCCTCGGCGGCGATTTCACTTTTTGCACGGTCTGTAACATTGATGGTGATTTTCCGTTCTTCAAGCCGTTTCCGCAGATATTTGAGCTGGATATCAACAATCTGCTTGATGTGCTCCGCGCTGAGCGAATTGAACACAATAATTTCATCCAACCGGTTGAGGAACTCAGGCCTGAAGTGCGACCTCAAGGCATCCATAACCCGGCTGCGCATCTCGGTATCATTGGTTCCTGTAAACTCCTGAATCCACTGCGAGCCGATGTTGGAGGTCATGATAATCACCGAGTTCTTGAAGTCCACCGTGCGTCCCTGGCCATCTGTCATGCGTCCCTCATCCAGTATTTGAAGCAGCACATTGAATACATCCTGATGCGCTTTCTCAATCTCATCAAACAGGAGCACGCTGTATGGCCGACGTCTGACTGCTTCTGTGAGTTGTCCGCCCTCTTCGTAACCCACGTAACCCGGAGGGGCGCCGATCATCCTTGCTACGGAGTGTTTCTCCATATACTCGGACATATCCAGGCGGATCATCGCCTTTTCATCATCAAACAGGAACTCTGCAAGCGCTCTCGCCAGTTCTGTCTTTCCTACTCCTGTAGGCCCAAGGAAGATGAAACTTCCTATCGGCCGATTGGGATCCTGCAATCCTGCACGAGCCCGCCGAACCGCATTAGAGACTGCCGATATCGCATCGTCCTGACCGATCACTCTCATCTTCAGGCGTTCATCCATATGGACGAGTTTCTGCATCTCGCCCTCAAGCATCCGAGAGATCGGGACGCCGGTCCACTTGCTCACTACCTCTGCGATGTCCTCCTCGTCAACTTCTTCTTTCAGCATCTTGCGGTCTTGTTGAACTTCGGCCAGTTTGGCGTTTTGATTCTCAAGCTCTTTCTGCAGACCAAGTATGACGCCGTACCTTAGTTCCGCCGCCTTCTGCAGATCGGCTGATCGTTCTGCAGCTTGTTCGTCAATATGCGCCTGCTCTATCTGTTGTTTGATCTGCTGAATCCGCTGGACTACCACTTTCTCATTCTGCCAGTGCGCCTTCATCTCTGAGCTCTGTTCCCGAAGATCAGCCAGTTCTTTCTCCAGCTTGTTCAGGCGTTCAATAGCAGCTTTATCGGTCTCCTTCTTCAACGCTTCCCGCTCGATCTCCAGTTGCCGGATACGCCGTTCGATGGTATCTATCTCTATCGGCATACTGTCTATCTCTATCCTGAGCCTTGATGCCGACTCATCAATTAAATCAATCGCCTTATCCGGAAGGAATCTATCGGATATGTAACGATTGGACAAGAATGCCGCCGCTACGATCGCTGAATCGTTTATCTTCACACCATGATGAACTTCATACCGCTCTTTAAGTCCTCTGAGGATAGCAATTGTATCTTCAACATCCGGTTCGCCGACGACAATCGGTTGGAAGCGCCGTTCAAGTGCAGCATCTTTCTCTATGTGTTTGCGATATTCATCAAGAGTGGTCGCCCCTACGCATCGAAGTTCGCCTCTTGCGAGCATCGGTTTCAGCATGTTTGATGCATCCATCGAGCCTTCTGCCGCGCCTGCGCCTACTACTGTGTGCAGTTCATCAATAAACAGGATGATTTCGCCTTCAGCTTCGGTGACTTCTCTGAGAACTGCTTTCATACGGTCTTCAAACTCGCCGCGGTATTTGGCTCCTGCAACCATCGCTCCAAGGTCAAGTGCGATGACTCGTTTGCCTTTAAGTCCTTCAGGCACATCGCCGTTTATGATACGCTGGGCAAGACCTTCCACGATAGCTGTCTTTCCGACTCCCGGTTCACCTATTACAACCGGATTGTTTTTGGTCCTTCTTGAAAGCACTTGAATCACGCGTCTGATCTCATCGTCTCTGCCGATGACCGGATCAAGTTTCCCTTTGCGTGCCATCTCGGTCAAGTCGCGGCCGTATTTCTCTAACGCCTGGTATTTTTCTTCAGGATTCTGGTCGGTTACACGTGCTCCCCCTCGGACTTCCATCAACGCTTTATATATCTTGTCTTTTGAGGCTCCCATTTCACGAAGTATGGTGCCTGCCTCGCTCTGAACTTCTGATATCCCGATTAGAAGATGCTCTGCGCTTACATACTCATCTTTAAGCCGCTGCGCCTCTTCCCATGCCAGATCAAGCACGGATTTCATAGTGGTCGACATATACAGTTGTCCACTCACGCCTGATATTCTCGGGACTTTCTCCAGGACTGCGGCAATCCGGCTTTTAACTGTTGCAGGATTTATCCCGATCTTTTGCAGTATCGGTTTTACAATCCCTTCATCCTGGTCCATTAGAGCTAGAAGCAGATGGTCGGCGCTGATCTCCTGATGTCCGTTTTTATCAGCCAGGTTCTGAGCCTCCATTACGGCTTCCTGGGCTTTTATCGTAAATTTATCCATTCTCATTTTAATCACACTCCTGTGATATGAATTTTCATATCCTGGATTTCTAAAATATAACACTAAGGCAATCATACTACTTGATAGCATTATTGTCAAGTGCTGCTGGAAAGAAAATAATTCGTCTGCATTAGTATACCTTTGAGACGGTAGATTCAATCATTCATAACGAAGAAATATGTGTCTTTAGTGAAATATATTCCATCATATCTGTCATCATCACAGGAAATCACTCAGCTTTGCATATAAGCTTTTCATAGAAGGCAGATTTTTGTTATAATTGTTACAATACATTAAGTTCACGATTTTCCACAGCAGGAGTTAGAAAATGATAATAATTATGCAAACCCAGGCAGCGCCTGATCAGGTTCAAGCGGTTGAAGATGAAATAATCAGGATCGGCATGAAACCGTTTATGAATCCGGGTGTAGAACGAAAAGTTATCGCGGTCCTCGGAGCTATCGATGCCAAAAAGGCAGATCTGGTTGAGCATTTTTATTCGTTTCCAGGCGTGGAACGCGTGGATCTTATCTCTCATTTATGGAAGCTTGCCTCCAGAGAATATCATCCTCAAGACAGCGTGATTGATGCATCAGGTGTGCTGGTCGGCGGGGTGCAGGCGGTTGTAGTAGCAGGACCATGCAGCGTGGAATCTGAAGCGCAAATCATAGACATCGCATTCAAGGTCAAGGAATCCGGCGCAACGATGCTCAGGGGCGGCGCATTCAAACCTCGGACGTCGCCATATGCATTCCAGGGACTTGGCGAAGAAGGCTTGAAGATGCTGGCAAAGGCGCGCGAAGAGACAGGTCTCCCCATTGTTACCGAAGTCATGGATACCACCGATGTCGATCTTATCGCCGAATATGCCGACGTCATGCAGATAGGCACCCGCAACATGCAGAATTACTCGCTTCTCAAGAAAGTCGGCTCTATACGAAAACCGGTTCTACTTAAACGCGGTCTTGGATGCAAGATACGGGATCTGCTGATGTCTGCCGAATACATAATCTCTGAGGGAAACCAGGATGTCATCCTTTGTGAGAGAGGTATCACTACATTTGAGGATGCCACCAGGAACACCACCGATATCAATGCGATACCGGTGTTGAAGTTATGGACACATCTCCCCATCATGCTAGATCCCAGTCATGCTACCGGCGACTGGCGATATGTGGGATCTGTGGCAAAAGCGGCAATTGCGGCAGGAGCAGATGGAGTCCTTCTTGAGGTGCATCAGGATCCTCGACATGCTCTCAGTGATGGACCACAATCGCTGCGTCCTGAGCAGTTCACCGAACTGATGGGACAGCTCAGAAGAGTGGCAGAAGCAGTAGATCGGACGATTTAACCAAAATCATTTGCACTGAACGGCTCAATCTATATTCGTAGTCTTAAATAGCATATTGAAGAAGGATATTAGATATCTGGCATCTAACATTCGTATTAATTGGTAACACATACTATTAATACGAATGTTTTTTGCAATTAGAGATGGACGATGACAACAAATTTATCTGAGCCAATCTACAATATCAGGGCAAGAACCGCATACGAATACCAGGCATCTCTGGCAGTTGGTATTCCTATGGCATTGATCCTGTTCCTGGCAAAAATCCTGGTTCCATATGGCACAAAAGTATTGATGACATCACTCTGGGTTGGGATCAGCTTATCTGTTGCATCAGTCCTTCTTTTGGAACCATGGTTCAAACGAAGAAGAATGCTAGAAATGCGGCCATTATTGATAGAGCGATGTAAGCACCTGTATGATAGAGACTTATCACAAGCCACATTCGTTGGAGTATCTTTGAATCCAACCCCCCAATCATATGGCGGAGACACCGTATTTGATATTGGATTTATCGTTGTTGAAGCTGATAGGATATACTATTATGGAGATAGCATGCACTTTGAGATCAGCTATAACGATATCATTAATGCAGATTTATACACACAAGATAAGCACAAACTGAAAAATAGCATTTCAGGCTATCCAAATATCTTAGTGACATGGCGAAAAACACCTGTATCTCATTGGCATCAATTTCTGATAGAGATACGCGAACCGGTTTCCAAACCGAAACAAAGATCAATGGCAACATCTATGATTAAGAATATCGAAACATATAAACAAAACATTACCTCTGAACCAGAAAAGACCATATTACCGAGTTATTTAAGTTTGAATGAGATGCCAGATTATGCAATTGCACATTTTACCCACTCATGTCTGCTTAGCATCATAGTTATAGTTGTGACTGCTGTTGTTATTTCAAGTCTAGTGATATTGTTATATGGCAAACTCTACTCCGAAATCAAAAGTTTATATTTTATTACAAACATTACGGTACTTCTCCTAAGTAACGGCATAGATAAATTTCTTCGGTTTGGCATCTTACAAAATCCGAAGCGAAATCAAAATGCTCCGGATGATTCACATCACTGAAAATTCATCATTGCGCGTCACAAGTATAAGATGCATTTAACAGGATTATCACCGAACTTCTATCTTCACAGGATGCAGATCAACCAGCACAGATACACTGCCATTCTTCAACCCGTTTATAATCACTGACTGGTGCTCCATCTGCGTATATCCTGGATTTATCGGATATGCTACGCATAGTAATTCTGGCTTTCAACCCAGTTCCATTAGGAATCTCGCTTCCAACAAGGGAGACATAGTTTCGGCCTGCTTCGATTTTCAGATGGTTTCCTCTGAAGAAGACGTTTGATATGCCGATTTTATCTAGTTCTGATGGAATGGCAGGCTTGATTTCAATAATGCCGTCTTCTTTAGAATCAATTCCCATGAACGCGTAGAACAGGAATTCTGTGCCCAAACTTGCATCCGACAGGAACTCATGATCAAGCCCTAGACCTCCGGGCATGGGACTCTGCTGCTTGCCACGCTCCGGGTGTCCGTCATAATACTTTCGAAAAAAATCAAAGCCTTCTCCGCCGGCAGATTTCACGTCCGGTGAACCACTGCTGAACCTCTTTTGTTCCAGTATATGCCGCATCTATCTGCTTCTGGCTTCCATCGCTGATACGAAGCATCAGGTCGAATAACGATGTAAGCGGTATGGCGCCTCCATCCTGTATCTGATTGCCGAATTCACGGGTCCACATCAGATCAGGAGTGGCCTCTCGACCTCCAATCACCCACGGCCAGAAGAAGTAGTCCTTGTTTGCCAGTGTGGTTGTTCTGGGTGCGAACCTCCAATGATAGATGTCCTTTCCGGTGGAGGTATCGCCAGCCACAATCCGATCTCCATCAAGCCATGAGAGGATCGACGTGCGCTGCTTTTCCGTCCCTATACCGAACGCCAGCGCAGTGAGATTGTGATGCAGGAATCCGAAATCGTGCTTCACACCGTTAATGTCGATGTTTCGCACGAATCGTCCGGTTTTCTCATTCCAGAAAGATCTTTCGATGCGTGATTTCACATTCGATGCGAGTGATTTCAAGGATTCAGGAGTCTCGATATAAGATATCTGAGACATGTTATTCGGTGCGATTACCTTCACATCCGGCACTGCAATCTTCTTCTTTTCAACAACCCGCTCAAGTTCCGACATCGCTTTGAGTGCCTGATAGTAGTTGTAGCTGCTTTCCAGATCGAAGCGTCCTACTGGAAGCAGATCCCAATAGCAGCCGATCAATCCATGTCCGGGTTTATCTCCGCCTAATCCATCATGCCCCACAAACCAGTCGAAGTTCAACAGTTTGTCCTTTTTCCCCTGTAGATGCTCATTCATAAAGATGATCGATTTCCGCAGTCTGGGCATCATCTCCTTGAGGAATTGATCATCGCCGTTCCACATGTAGAACTTGTATGATGCATTTATTAAAGTTGCGTTTGTCGTGCTCATTCGGACATCATAGGATGCGCGGACATAGTTGATCGAGACATCATCACCGATGCTGTCATCGCCGCCAGGAACAATCTTCAAGCGAGTGATCCGATGTCCGCCTTTGTCCCACTCCTGATGCAGATACATCGGGAAGTAGAGCGCGTATCGAGCTTCGGAGCTGCTCATCCACGGCGAATAGTCAGCAGCAAACGACTTCGGCGGCATCACGGAATAATCAGCAGTCACCATGCGCGATTCGGAGAAACGGGGATTGGCATCGGTAGTCCAATATATCTTCAGTCCGTCAATACACTTTGAAGCATCTTCACCCGGTTTTGGCTTGTATGTGATATCCAGCTCAATGATTGGGATCTGAAACGAATCACAGTCGAATTTCGGCGAGATCAGCTCCGGCTTGGATCCGGTTATTCTCCCAGCAAGACTGAAATCCGCATATCCGGGTTGAAGCTCCATATCGTGCGATGTCCACTTATCGCGGAAACCATCGTTGATGTCGTTGAACTCCCAACCGGTCGGCTGGGTGACAGTTCTGTTCCAGTTGTATTTCGGCCACGGCCAGCCGAATGTGGGGATAGAACTCCCCATTGTGTTCTTTGCCTCGGGATATGGTCTGGCACCCCATGTGTAACCATACTTGTCGACCGCACATGTAACCAGCGTCGAAAGCGGCACATCAGATGGACTCCCGCCCTGCCTGGCCAAACCCATCGCGCCTCTGTCGATCCATGGCAGCATCCACCAATCCCACTCAACCACCCACATGTGATTCACTGCGCCAAGCATCACACCATCATTATAAACACCGCTTTTATCGATGCTGAGATGCCTCATGAAGTATTCATTTACAAACTCATCATATGAAGAATCAGATGTGTAGAACTTTGGCAGATGACTGAGATCAGGTTCGTTCTGAGCATTCCTGATTTCAGGCATATAACCTGTTTCGGCAGATGACGAGTTCTGCATCATGACAGAGCATATGACAATAAGAACTGCCTGCATCAGCATACCGGCACATTTCCTGGGGAACAACAATAGAAAACCTCAAGCCTGTAAATTCGAATATCGCCTAATCTACCGGGAATGTGTCGTATCCGGCGCCTTCTATTAACTCTTTGATTTCATCCGGTTTTATCCCGGATTCATCATACACAACGGTGACGATTTTGCCGGGAATGTCTACATCAACAGAAGATATCGCCGTTGAGACGCTCAATGCGCGTTTGATGGTCTTTGCACACCCTTCACACATGATTTCAGGCGCGTTGTATTTGATTGTTTTCATGGTGCATATCCTTTCATTGGAAAATATCTCACATCCAGATTATTCAGCATGTTCCCATAAGCATATGAATATGAATCATATTGAAACGTAAGGAACGTGCCTCCGTGCCGTTCCGCTCCGGAAGCCTGGGTATCAACCTGCGGAATGCCACGGCGGGCATTCCCTACCGGCAGATGCCAAGGCTGATTTATAAATTCGCAAACTGAGTGCTGATTACAGCCATCCACCCTCATTTGCCGCAACCTATTGGGTTCATGATTATGTAACGCATGCACGAAGGGAACGGTCGCCGTGCCGTTCCGCTCCGGAAGCCTGGGTATCAACCCGCGGAATGCCACGGAGGGCATTCCCTACGTTCTCTATCAGAGTTTTGTCGTCATTTGGTTGAAATGTCACTCCAACCTGCCATCTGATATCTCGGTTCTGCCATTCTGTATATTGTGTATCTGAATCTTCTTACCCAGATGGATTTTCAGGGTGAACTCACCATCAGATTCAACCGTTAACCGTACCGAATCATCTGCGGATTTTCGAGCCTCGCAGATCAATGATACTGTGTGATTCCCAAAATGCAGGTTCTTCATGCCGTGACGCTCGACCTGACGGATATCCCAATCGATTGTGTTCGACGGCGCATCCGGCCTGATTCCAAGCATCTCTTCGATGAGGAATGCGATCGGTGCCACACCGCCCCATCCCACAAACGAACCCATACCATACATCTCGGATTTATCCGGCGCCATGAACTCAGTGATGTCGTTCTTAGCTTTGAAAACGGTCAGGAACGCGTTGTAATATCGGGATGCAGAATAATACGCTGCATCATCAAGTCCTGCACGATGCAAGCCTTCCACTGTTACATACTGCACAGGAGGCCAGACCGCTCCACGCCAGTATGCGCCGGTATCCTTGTTATACCCAAAACTATCGGCAGAAAGCGATGCAGTCCCGCTCAATCTGCAGAATTCCGTCTTATCCAGGATGTGTTCTGCAAGGTAACCAAACCGCTCTTTAGTTGCGATGCCTGTAAGCAGAGGCCAGAATGAGTGCCAGTGTTTACACAGATGCCCATCCGGCGTCAGGGTGATCGGCTGACCTTTCACATTCAAATCGTTGTAGAGGCGAAATCGTTCATCCCAGAACAGATCGTTCGCCAGTTTCGACAGAGTCTTGTATTCCCCATCGAACCATGATGCCATATCCGGTCGTCCAACGATTTTCGACATCTTCGCCATGATCTCAGCAGACATCCCCTGCACACAGGTGGTTGAGATGAATGAGTGCGCATATTGATTGCGGGTCAAGTCATCAGACTCATTTAAGCCGTTTGTCCAATAGGCGCCGTTCATCCTGCGTTGATGCAGCATATACCACTCATATTGCTTCACCAGAGGGAGGTAGACCTTCTTCAACCTTTCGACATCGCCGGTAACCTCATAATACCGCCACTCCGACCAGGCAAGCAGCGGAGGATTTACCGGCCATCCTGACAGCACTTCCCAGTTGTTGTTGTCTGTTTCCCTGCAGATGAATCCGTTCTCATGCTGACGCGCATAACAGTTATCCAGCGATGTAATAAATGGATATGCCGTATCTCCATATCGCGCGAACTGCAGGATGAAGGCTGTATCCAGGACCATCGTGCTGCCCCACCCCGCCCAGGTCGGCATTCCGATAACGTTTGAGACTGCCAGATTATCTTTACTCGGAGGCGCATACAGCCATGTGGAGAATAATATATCCCAAGCAGACCAGTACATGTCGATAGAGTCCTGATGTCCATCCCAGATTGGAATGGGGAGTCGGGATTTGGCCTGGATGAATGATGGAGGTGCGTCATCGAACTTTTTCTTTGAAAACCAGGGAGAAATCACCGCAGATCCATCTGCTTTAACCGGTGCCATTTCCACCCAATGAGCATTTGGGAACATCCCGGCGAATAGAACGTTGTTGTCGGTAACTTCTGCTAAAACTGGTTCAGCGACACTGAATGTCGATTCTTTAGATTCGGCTACACAGATGCCTTTGCCGTCAACCGCAGCGACGTTCCATACATATGATAAACCAGGTTTCACGGCAAGACGCAGTTCTGAATCAATGATGCCCTTCGCGGTGATAACTGGTTTCCGTTTGCCGGATTGTGTAACAGTTACATCATATGAGGCGGCTCCATCAATAGCATCCCATTTCAGGATACATGTCAGCGGAGTTTTAATGACCGTCTTATCCACAGGCGAGACGAGAGATATAGATTTCAGTTCGTCTCCCTTTCCATAAGCCAACGAGATAGTTGAAGCAGCACACAACAAAATCATAAAGTATCGCATGAAATACACTCCATTGATGCAGTAATGACCACATATTCCTTATTATCCGGCATATTATGCGTATTATCAAGTAGTATTATACACTTTTTGTTTTGGTACAATTCAACACATAAATCAGAGCAAATAATGCCTGTATAACTGTATTGATCATATGTGGCTGCTATTGTCTGCTTTCATACTCTCTGAATACCAGCGAACTGTAGCATTAGTAACTTCTATTGGTAATCGATTCAGATCATACAATCCGCTTCCATCCATCTGGAAGCAATCGCCATTGATCAGTCCCTTTGAAATACCCGCTAGACTCTAAATCACTAATCGTACCAGCATCATAAAGCATGATTCCCATCTTGTCTGCTGTTTGCCGGCAAAGACTTCTGGTATCTACAACGTCAATCTCAGATAAACTGATGAAAACATCGGAATATTCCACACCTTCTAGAGTAGCAATCAATTCGTAGTTGCTTAATTCGTTCGAAACGACTTCTGGTTCTGCATGAACTCTTATCCAAAAGTGATCTAACATTTTAATTACATCAATTCCAGATTGACCCCCATCTATTATAGTCCGCTCAAGAATGCTAGAACATTTCTTTAATGATATTAAACTCGTGACACCTGCAGGCCAAGCACCAGTGAGCCAGTGCATATCGTGTATAAGCGATCCTTTACCTAAGCATACGAGATCGTCTTGGGACTCAATGATCTGAAATCCGATATTAAGTGCTGCTTCAAGTAACTTTTGGCGCCCACTCCTTTTGCCGCTGTAGACTATAATAACATAACTATCTGGTTTTACTAATTGCGCTACAATATTCTCAGAAAACTGCTGATTGCCCATCTGGAGTAGACCAGCAGGCATAATACGCGTATGTTCTCCAGCATTACAATCAGTTTCAATGTAGCCGCTACTAATGACTAGATCATTCTTTGAAAATCGGTAGTCTGCTTTTGAACATGATGAAATCGCACCGCCAGCATGCACCCTTGATGAAAGAGTCGGTGATTCTATGGCAAATACAATGAATTCTTCCATATTCCAGTTAACCTCCAAAATACGAACTCCACGGAAATGTAATTTCCTGCTCCAAAAGTGAGCATATCGATTATTTCGAGAACCCGCTGGTATTCCTCTAAGGCAATCATGTGTCCAGAAACTATTACACCATCAAAATTCCAATGCAATGCTCCTTTGCAAAGGTCCAATCTGAGTTGATATTTTCCAAATAATTCCCATTCGTATTATACTATACTATTATATACCTTTGTTACAACATTTTAGCTTCCTATAAGATCAATCAGTTCGAAAAACATTGCATTTTTCATGTTTACACAACAAAATTCATGGTATAATCTCTCAGCATTAATATTTCTTCATACGACTTGACCAAACATGATGCACTCTGTATTATTAATGCAGTCTTCATTATTTATTCACAGAAAATTCACGGAGTCATTACTTTATCAATGAATTGTAACAACCAGTTGTGCTTAACTCGTCT
Source organism: uncultured Desulfobulbus sp. (assembly GCF_963662935.2). Classification (NCBI taxonomy): domain Bacteria; kingdom Pseudomonadati; phylum Thermodesulfobacteriota; class Desulfobulbia; order Desulfobulbales; family Desulfobulbaceae; genus Desulfobulbus; species uncultured Desulfobulbus sp. The sequence continues at coordinate 131,006 of NZ_CAXXTL010000002.1, forward strand.
CAATAAAGGCGAACCGATTATTCAGGCTGACCCGGATAGTTGGGATAGCCGATTCACTCTTAACCCTACAGCTCTATACCTTGAACGTTCACCGCACAATGATGAACTTATCAAAGGTCTGCTGGATAAACACTCGATAGATGATCCCCTGCTCGAAAACGGCGTTGTTGTAATCTTCTACAGAGGCATACCGATTGATGTACCGGGATTACCTTCGTGCAGATCGGCAGTTGGATTATCGGTATTTACTCCTGATCTTCATTTCATCAAAAAATTCGATCATCCTGTACTAAAACCGTCAGATGATCCAATGGAATATGATTATAACGGCGTTGAAGATCAACGGATAACAAGAATCGGTGACACATTTTACCTGCTATACTGTGGATTTGTAACATACCCAAACGGTGATTACAAAGTTCAGGTGTGCATGGCTGTGTCTGAAGACCTGATAAGCTGGCAGAAACTGGGTCCTGTTAAAGGCGATGTAAACGTCTGGCCAAATAAAGATGCAGTCCTTCTGCCGGAACCGGTGGATGGACACTACATAATGATGCACAGACCATGTGCCGGCAAACAGAGCGATTTCAGCATATCACTCGCTATCAGCGACTCACCGACCGGCGTGTGGAAAGACTGCGGGATGATTATGAAAGCTGTTCAACATCCGCTTTATATTGAGTCATGGGTAGGGATGGGTTCAACTCCGATAAATCTAGGCAACAACATTTATCTGGCTGATTATCACACCGGCAACTATCTGGCATCAGGCGCGAGAGATTATTTCGCGAATTACGCCCTGCTGGATTTCAACAAATTCGATATCGCGCATCCTGAAAAAATTGTTGAATGGCGGACTGAAGCCATATTGTTTCCCGAAACAGATTACGAGGTGGAGTCGCCCTGGCCTCATGAGCAGCGGTTGAATTGCGTGTTTCCATGCGGCAGTTACGAGTATAAAGGCGATATATACCTCATATATGGCGGAGCAGATGCCTATGTACTTGCAGCGAGGTTGAATAAAGAGGAATTACTCCACCATAATGAGGAGTTGCTTTCAAGCGACAGCCGTCATGTATGGGCAGCAGATTATCTGAGGGAGTTCTACACCCGTTCCTGATTAGTCACTTACCAGTCAGTTTCTAATCAACCATCATAGAATAATTGGATAAGCAGTTCTAGGCAAAGAATTCACTACCGCCCCATAGAGAACTCTGTTGATTCCGCAATCACCTTGAGAAACCAAGCCGAGAACCTCACCTTTCCAAGGGGAGGCAGGTGGGGTGCTTTTGGGTATCATATATTGCCACGATTTTCATAGAGATTAATCATATTGTTTATTGCAAACAGAAATATTTGATGTATGTAAGGGCGATTTGTGAATCGCCCTTACATACATGTTTTTCGTATTTACTTTACACGTCCTGAGCAGCCAAGTTCATCCATCCAACGGCCTACTACTTCACTTACCGCATCTCTGGCTTGAATGAGCGCCCATGCATACCACAATCCTGGTTTCCGATCATCAATCGCTTTCAGATATGCACGAGCCAGTTCGCTTGCTACATTGACTTTACTCACACCCAGGTCGATCGCCTGATGGAGCTGATCTGCAGGAGTGCCTGATCCGCCATGAAGCACAAGCGGAACTGTCACAACACTTCGTATCGCTTTTAGCCGCTCGAAATCCAATACGGGTGCCTGCCGATACATCCCGTGACCGTTGCCGATCCCCACCGCAAGAGCATCAACACCTGTCAGATGCACAAACTCTGCTGCTTGAGCCGGATCGGTAAGCAATGCATTGTCGTTTACTTCAGGTGATTCGTCATCTACGCGTCCGACGGCACCTAACTCGCCTTCTACAGTGATGCCATATGGTTTTGCGATCTCTACAACCGCTCGTGTAAGTGCAACGTTTTCCTCATATGTGTCGCAATGCGACCCATCTATCATTACTGATGGGAACCCGGCATCTATACAGCGTTTCACCGTGTCTATGTCTGTTGCATGGTCAAGATGAAGACATACGGGAGAACCTGCCTCATCAGATAATATATCAACCATCCGCGCCATCATGTTTGGACCGACGAGATCCAGCTCCCATGGTCCACAGATCATCATGATGGGTGATTTCTTCCTGCAACCCTCATCAATTATGGCTTTAGCAGTTTCAGAGGTGCAGTAATTGAAGGCTCCTACCGCATAATGATTTTCCTCTGCATCTTGCAGCATCTTTGTGATATTAACAAAACTCATCAAATACCTCGATTTTCTATTTTGTAACCCAGTAGTCCTTATATTCTACGCAAGCACTAAGCAACGCGTCAATGTTCTCAAGCGGTACATCCGGATACATATCGATAGATAGTATCAATCCGCCTTTTGGAGAACCAAGTTTCGTCACCATCTCAGCGATGTGATCCTTAACCTGTGCAGGCGTTCCAACAGGTAGGATGTACTGCCGATCGACGCTTGCCACGATGCACATTTTGCCCTTAAGCCGATCTCTTGTTACATCAACACCCATGCAGTTTATCTGCATGTTGAAGGCTGTGAGTCCCGCTTCAAGGAATTCCTCCCAGAGATCGACCGTATGCCCATCAGAATGCTGAGTGGTAAGCGCTCCATACTGCTTGCACAACGAATACATCTTTGTATAGCCGGGTTTGAAGTACCTGCGGAATGTCTCCGGACTGATCATGCACCGATCCTGACATCCCCAGTCATCACCAAAACCGACCAAATCGACAGGAGATCCAAGTTTCAGCGCGTGTTCCAGATACTGCAGGTTGTATTGCAACACCAGATCAACGATTTCATCGATTTCGGGAGAACCTTCCGCCATATCAGACAAGGCGTTCTCCATACCACGGATGAAATGCACTCGCTCGAAGAAGCGCTCTCCGCCGATTGTCACCATCTCGCCTGCTGCATTTGCCGCACGACATGCCCGCGCGAATGCTCCCCAGTTATGCATCCCGCGTTCATTATACAGAAGAGGATCAGGTGCCTTGTAATGCTTCAGATTCCTGATATCATCCAGTGGATGATTCATAATCTGTCCCTCCATACCATGCCGGATGCAATACCACAGGCATCCCCAGTTATCGAGGCACTCTTCATATTCCCGGTTAGCAGGACCCACAAGCGCGGCGAAATCGGTTCCTTTTTCCGGCAGCCACCAGTGAAGCTCGGGGTATCTGCTCATGACATCGATAAGCGCGTCGCCGTATTTAATCCATGTAGCCATGGAGAATCCACCCCACATCGGGACCTCGCCGGTGCCGTTCAGTGTAAGCGTATCTCTCAGTTTTTGTCCGTTGGTTCTTGTGTCAATCGGCATCTCAACTCACTCCTATGATCAAAAACTAGCAATCTGTTGTTTCATATATGAACGCAATGATCACATAATGATTTTAGATTATGCATGAATCATCATTATAATCACCACATGCTCATATATTCGCCAAAAGCCAGGGAAATCCTTCATTGATAAAAAATACGCATATGAGTTTAATATTCTACCTTCTATATTGTTGCATTTTATCTGCATGTTGTCTGAACAATGATTAGAATGATTGAAATGATTTTTATAAGAGACCTGAGTGATGAGACGAAAAACATGTAATCCAATCCTATCATTTAGATCACAGTTTAGATACTAGCATTGAAAACACATTCTATAAGTTGACAAGAAACATATAAAATGGTAATTTATGAATATGAGGAGGCGATTTATAATGCCTGTTACACCGCGTAAAACAAAACGGGTGAGTATACCTATAGATGATTACGAATTGCTGCAGAAGATAGCCGCTCGAAAGAAGACTTCTGTATCTTCAATATTACTGCAAGCAGCAAAAATTGAAATTGCTGAAGAACGTGAATGTAAAGCTAAAATGCTGAGTATCATAGGTATGGGTGATGGCGTGAATGAGAATGGTTCTACGAATCACGATGAGATTCTCTATGAACGCTGATTATGTATTCATTGATACCGGTGCATTTATCGCATTGAGCGCAACAAGAGACAAATATCATAAATCCGCTGTGAAGATATATTCAGAGTTATTAGATACCCATTCAAATCTGCTAACAACAAATCATATACTTGACGAAGTATATAATTATCTACTTTGGGATAATACATTGGGTCATAAAGCAGCAGTGAAATTCGGTAATATGATTTATGATGTATCATCACCAGTTTATCTGGGAACCGAGATTTGCGATCTTCCCATATCTGCTAATCTAATAATAGTTTATTCTACCCATGAGATTGAAAAACGTGCATGGGAAATATTCAATCAATACAATACGGCAGGATTTTCTTTCACAGATTGTGTAAGCTTTGCTGTAATGCAAAAACTCGGCATGAAGAAATCATTTTCATTCGACCATCATTTCGATATTTTGAGTTTTGAACGTTTATAAAGACAGTTCTAGAAATCCTTTCCCCCATTGATACTAACTCTATTCCTCAAACCCAGAAAGAATCCCTCTCCATGTTCTATGAGATCAGCTTTTTCATATGTATGCTGCAAGACAATCTGTAAGACTTGAAGGTTCCCCATACCGCCTGGGGGCAATTCTCGATCAGAAATGTGGAGAGAATATTCATCTCTTTGATCAATAGACTCGTTACCCGAGAGCATCTCCTTGCGTTTATCAACTGACAGCAATGGCACTTCAGTTCCATCTAATATCACTTTGATATCTTCAAGTATCAACTCCGGTGAATATCTGCCACTAATCCCTTTATCTGTCAATGCTGATAAAACACAAGATAATGACATTGGCAAAAAATCCATTTTTACACCCAGGAAACCTCGCCACGCTCGCAATTCATATATCTCCAGTTCACCTATTCGAAGATCCAGTTTCAGATCCTCCTTCGGAAAATAATCATAAATCCAGCATTCCAGAGAAGTTTTCCCATAACCGGCATCATAAGCTTGTAGAGCTCGGATATGAACAGATGGAAGCCAAAGATTATACATTCCTTCTTCATCTGTCATAGTTGCCACTCCCTCAAGTCCGATTGCATGTACGATAGACTTGACGGGATTGCCTGCGAAATTCGTCACTTTACCAGATAGATGATATTGATGCAGGCTCACTGTTTCATCGAAACAAACAGCATCTTTCTTTATGCTTAAATTGACTCTGCTAGGATTCATCAGAGGGGATTCTAGATGCCAGATCTTTTCGATACATCTTTCAATCAATAGCACATCAGAATTGAATGAAATAAGTTCGCGGTCATCAAAATCTAAGATGGAAGCAGTTAGATTCCAAGCTCCAGTTTGTGGAATATTTTCAATAGAGACTACCAGTGAAGGATATGATTCACCATAATCAGTGGTTCCGTTATCAGCATGCATCCATGGTATCATTTCACATTTGGGATTGTTACCGAGATATGCGTTGAATACAGGACGGCGGGAGAAAGATTCTCTATGAACTGATTGAGGATTATCCATGATATACACTCCACAAAATTTATCTAGACAAATTCAAAGCAACAAACTTGATATTCAAAAAGCCCTGCTCCAAACACTGGGAACAGGGCTTTGTATTGGCTTTATATGCGGATGACTTAGCCTATCGTGACTTCGGTCTCTTTGTCGAAGAGGTGGGCTTTGTTCATATCGAAGACGATTTCCATCTCCTGGTTCTCAACAGCCTTCGTATCTGAGTCAATCGTCGCTATCATGGCGTTCGTGTCGCTTGTGAGATAGACGGTTACAACTGAACCCATCGGCTCGATTACATCAACCATTACTTTTATGGTGTTCTCTTCGGTAGGGGTAACCATTGAGCTGATTGCTTTATCTGCGATGTCCTCAGGTCGGATACCGAATACAACAGGTTTGTCTACATATGCGTCGAAGCACGGTTTGCATTTATCTTGAGGTATCATGACTTTGAAGCTGCAGGCATCTACGATTATTCTACCGTTCTCTTTTTTCAACGTTGCGTTCACGAAGTTCATTGAAGGTGTACCGATGAATCCGGCGACGAATACATTTGCCGGTGTGTTGTAGAGGCCCATCGGTGAATCTACCTGCTGAACGATGCCGTCTTTCATGACAACGATGCGGTCGCCCATTGTCATAGCTTCTACCTGATCGTGGGTTACGTAGATGGTTGTGATACCGAGACGCCTATGCAGTTTAATCAGTTCTGCGCGTGTCTGTACGCGGAGTTTTGCGTCCAGGTTGGAGAGTGGTTCATCCATAAGGAAGACTTTTGGCTCTCTAACGATTGCTCGTCCAAGTGCGACTCTCTGCCGCTGACCGCCTGAGAGCTGCTTAGGCTTCCTGTCAAGGAGGGTTTCCAGTCCCAGAAGTTTTGCCGCTTCTTCTACACGGCGGCGGATCTCCAGTTTCGGCACTTTCCTTAGTTTCAATCCGAACGCCATGTTGTCATAGACGCTCATATGCGGATAAAGCGCGTAGTTCTGGAATACCATCGCGATATCACGGTCTTTGGCGGATACATCGTTCACCAGTCGGTCGCCGATGTATATCTCACCGGATGTCGCTTCTTCCAGACCGGCAACCATTCGCAGAGCGGTGGTTTTGCCGCATCCGGAAGGTCCTACCAGTACGAGGAATTCTTTATCATTGATTTCAAGACTTACATCATTTACAGCAATTACGCCTTTAAATGTTTTATTCAGATCTTTTAAAATTACACCGGCCATGTCCTGCTAAGCCTCCTAATGTTTTCGGCACAGATTATGGTAGATAAGCTGATACTATTACGACAAGTGCTGTTGTATCTTTTCTATTATCTTCTGCTTAGTCTGATTACCAATTATCTGTTCGGCTATGGTTCCGCCCTTGAAAATGATCAGGGTCGGGATACTCATTACGCCATACTTCGATGCAATCGCTGCATCTTTGTCTATATCAAGCTTGAGTACCTTCAGTTTACCTGCAAACTCTTCAGCGATGGCATCAACTGCAGGAGCAAGCATCTTACATGGTCCGCACCATTCAGCCCAGAAATCTACCATAACAGGCATATCTGATTTTAATACTTCCTGTTCAAAAGTCTGCGTTGTTACTTCTGCGGCGCTGCTCATTAGATGAACTCCTCCCCGGAATCGAATGGTTTTACTCAAAGCACGAATCTCATTTTAATAGGTGAAGAGATTATTGTCAAGGAATGTATGAGTTATTATACTAATTGCGAACCTTTTTCTTATCTATCGCGTTCTAATAGTGTAAGGAGCGGCAGATGACATCCGGTATTCTATACAACCAGCAGTCCGATATTGACTTGATGGTGCGTACAAATGGCGGCGATATAGACGCATTTGATGCGTTATGCGGCAGATATCGACGCCGTATGGAAGGCTTCTTCTATTCGTTATGCTGGAACTCAGATGCCGCGCAGGATTATACACAGGAAGTATTCTTGAAGATATGGCTGCACAGAGAAGCATATAAGCCGACAGCGAGTTTCTCCGCATACATCTATCGGATTGCGAAAAATCTATGGGTGTCTGCGGTCCGTTCCGGGAAATGCCGGCCAAACACAATCCCGCTAGACGATTTCCGCATTGAAGATGACAACTCCAATCTGGAGAAACTGCTGATAAGCAGATACAGAGACAGACGGATCAGGATGGCGGTCGATGCGTTGCCGGAACACTACCGGTTTGTGTTTATTATGTGCCACTTCCAGGATATGCGGTATCAGGAGATCGCTGAGGCGCTTGAGATACCGGTCGGCACAGTCAAATCACGGATGTCTGCGGCAACGAGAATACTTCGAGAGACGATTTCTATCGAAATGAGGGATGAGCAATGAAATGCGAAGAGATAAGAGATGAAATGGTGGCATATCTTAAAGGCGAACTGTCTGACGAAGCCAAACAGGAGATCGATGAACACCTTGCACGTTGTCAGGGGTGCAGACGAGAACTTGAGCAGGCACAGAAACTCCTCGCCAAAACACTCTCTGCCAATGAGAGTTCGATTGTCGACCTGGCTGATTCGATTGTCCAGGAAGCGGTTAATACATCTGCGAGCGATATACACATAAATCCAACTAGAGATGGTGCCGATATTCTGCTAAGAATCGATGGCGTGCTTAAGCACATCAAACATTTGTCTATTCAGGAAAGAGATGCCTTAGTTACAAGATACAAGATGATGGGTAGTATCCCCACATCAGAATGCCGAATACCACAAGATGGACGAATGCTGGTAAAATTGAACAACATCGATTATGATCTACGGATATCCGTGATGCCGTTTTTATATGGTGAAAAAGTTGTTGCGAGAATCCTGGATAGAGGGATATCGTTGCCATCCCTGGATCGCATGGGGTTTCTACCTGAGCAACTAGATCAGGTTCGGATATTGATCAAACAGCCATGTGGCGCGCTGTATGTCTCCGGACCGACCGGAACGGGCAAGACCAGCATTCTATACTCAATACTGCAAGAGCTGATAAATCCAGAAATCAGTATCATGACAATAGAAGATCCGATTGAAATGGTATTGACAGGTGTGCAGCAGGCGTCGGTAGACAAGAAAGAGGGCCTGACTTTCGCTTCGGCGTTAAGAGCATTTTTCAGGCAGGATCCAGATATAATAATGGCTGGAGAAATTAGAGATTATGAATCACTTGAGTTATTGATTGCAGGAGCCATTACCGGTCACTTCATGCTCAGCACTTTACACACCCAGCATGCCGTCGATGTACCTCAACGACTATTGAATGTAGGCGCCGATCCATTTATGGTTAGCGATAGTACAATTGGAGTGATCTCTAGCGTGCTGGCTCGTATTATCTGTCCGCAATGCAAAGAGGAGTATGAACCTTCAGCCGAAGCATTAAGATGGCTGGGTCTTACAGACATGATTGGAAAGACCAAATTCTACCATGGAACCGGTTGTGATGCATGTCGAGGAGTTGGGTATAAGGGACGAATTGGTCTTCATGAAGTTCTTGTGTTGAATAATGAGATGTCCCGTATGATCAGCGCAAGACAGACTGATCCGAATATGATACTTCGCTGTGCGATTGAACATGGTTTTATCACAATGATCGAAGTTGCACGAAAAAGGGTTCTGGAAGGCATCACAACTCCGGAAGAGCTGTTTAGACTGGCACATCTGATCACGTCAGGTCCGGTGTGACACAGTATTAGTGGAATGATTGAAAGATGATGGGAACTCGTTTAGGCAAGCTTCCATCATCTTTCTAATGTTAATAAGTTTCTAAATCGCACCTTCTCTATTAAGAAAAGACTTTTATTGACAACTTAATCAAGATAATCATACCTATAGATTTTTGATTCACTGAATGTTGTAGGCATATCACCCATTCCTGCGATCCTTAGTGTCATTGTCATTGTCCTACTTACTTCATCGGAGTAAATCAGCATAGTTGACGGATCTATAATTCGTGATCCTTTGCCGCTTATAGTTGCATTAATCACCTGTGGCGCTGGATAACCTGCAGGAATTGTCTTTGATATTGTTTCCATGATTTTAGTCATAAGTTGTTTAATCGAATTTTTATCTCCGACATAAGCAAACCCAATCTTCAAACAATTGTGTTTATTTGCTATTACAGGATTTCCAAAATAAGTTTTCATTGTTACATTGACATTGCCAAATGATGATCCTATCTCTTGCTGTGATTTCCATATATCGCCTGCATTAACAGTTTTCCCCGTAAATCCAACAATGCGGTTATTCCAATCTGATGCGATATTATCTACAACTCCTGTTTTGATAGATTCACGAAGTTCAGCTAGTTTATCGGGAGTTGAAAAATTTTGATCTTTCAACATAGCATCTATGACTTGATATAGCTCATCAGTATTATTAACAGAAGTAAGCTTTCCATTTGCATCTAAGCTACAAGGGAGAGATATCTTCGCTAATGCCTGCATTGATGCTTCCTGAGCAGCCGGTAGTTTTCCACCATTTCGAGTCATTTCTACAGAGAGCGTTTTAGGGACAAGTAAATATCCATTTTCAGTTTTAGTTATTTGAATTTGTTCTTTAGATATTGATACATCGACTTGCTTCCCAGTTGCACCATTATCAACCACTTTTGTAGACTTGCAAGTTGTAATGTATGAAATTCCGTTAGGCGGATTGAATTGGAACTTGTATTGAACCTTAGGAGCTGTTGCACCGACAGTAGATATTATACAAATAAAGATACTGATGAACACAAGTCTTACAAGAATTAAATTTTTGCAGTAAACTTTCAAATCATTCCTCACATTTTGTTGAAATTCATAATAATATGATAAGTAAGAACTGAAATTCTTCTATTTCCCAGCCTTCTTATCCGTAGCTGCTTTCATCACTTCGATTCTAGCTTTCAATGCAGCCGGAGCGCCCGGACTGTCAAGCACTCTCACCATTGCGCCGAAAAGTTGGTTATGCAGTTCTGTCTGTGATTTCAACGCGCCTGCCAGCTTGTTCAATGCAATCGGAAGAACCTGTCTGTTGGCGCTGCGGACACTCTGTAGAAGCTGTTCTGCATCTGCCTGCATCTGATCAAGTTCCGCTTTACGGGAGCCTTCCAGATTCTGATACGCCTGTTCTCTTTCTGATGCAGGGAGATTCTGAACATTATCTACCTGTGTTTGCCAATCGCCATATCGGTCGGATTCTTTTACTTTAATTATCTCAGCCGCCAACGACGCCATAGTCTTCGGCCATTCATCTTCAGAGACTGATTGTATCTCTTGTATCATCTTCTGAGCTCGAGAAAGAACATCTGCGGTACGTCCTAAAACTCTGCGCTGACCGTCATCAAGCATATCGACGCATGAGTTTGCAGCGTCATTGAATGCCGTCTGCATATCCTGGCGGGTTTGTTTGATCGGTTTCAGTTTGGCAAAAGCGGCATTTCGAGCTTCAGCAGGAACATCTTTACCTGCGATAAAAGCATCCCTCATTATCATTAAAGGTTCTCTGATCTCCAGTTGAAGAGCCTTTTCCTTTTTCTGTGTCTCATCACGCTTCTGGCTCAGGAAATCGATTCTTGCGGCCATGAAGCTTAACTGATCAGGTTTCAAGTTCATGTCGGTAACGATCTGTAAGACATCGACCTGCTCTACAAGGTCTTTGATATCTAGTTTATCTCCGGCAGTTGGCGTATCGGCATCAGCCGCAAAACTCACACTGTATACGGCAGTGAGTAGAATCATCGATATTACGATACATGCGATACAAAATATTTTTTTCATTTCGACACCTTTCCCATTTTTTTAGATTTAAAATTGACAGCGTTACAAATTAAACGAATAATATAATTCGCAAAAAGATAGTGTTTTTGTGATTATATCACATTCGAATGAAAGCAGGTAAAAAAATCGTATTCTCCATATATCATTGACATCAGAATCGATGAGGAATACAATTATCTCAATAATTGTCAGTTATTGATAGGAGATATAATCAATGATAAGTCTGGCGGATAGGAATATTCTCAGAGAGTTAGCGTCTATGGTTGCCGGATATGCGGCATTACCGATACAGGCTGAACGCCGCGACTTATGGTATAAGCATAACTCGCTAGAAAAAACCCGGCCTGTAATCTTCTGTGATCCTGAAAACAGTTGGAATGAGATAATCCCTCAAAGCAGTCTGATATGCGAGGATCCTCTTGCACGCGCATGGGAATTCGGACTGCGCGTGTCACTCTTCCGATGCGAGAAGATGAAAGATGATGTCGTGATATCTCCTTATTTCGATGTAGCTCATGTGCATACGCAGAGTGACTGGGGAATGCATGAGAATATTATCGGCGGTGGGGCAGGCCGTGCATACACATGGGATTCACCTCTGAAAAGTTATGATGATCTGAATAAACTCCGGTATCCCGAGATAACCGTCGATTATGCGGCAACCGATAGACTATTGGACGAAGCGTCTGGCATATTCGGGGATATTCTTACAGTCAGGTTAAACTCCCGATGGTGGTGGTCGTTTGGCATGACTTGGACCCTTGCCCAGATTCGCGGTCTTGAGCAGATGATGCTTGATATGATAGACAATCCGGAAGGTCTGCATCAACTCATGGCAATCCTCCGCGATGGAAATAATGCCAAGATGGATTTCCTGCAGGAAAATGGACTTCTTTATCTTAACAACGATGGTTCATATGTAGGATCGGGCGGATTCGGCTGGACTCACGAACTTCCTCAACCTGATTTCGATGGTAAAGTGCGGACCCAGGATATATGGGGATTTGCAGAGAGCCAGGAGACGGTTGCAGTATCGCCTGATATGTTTGAGGAGTTCATCTTCCCATATCAACTGCCCTTACTGAAAAGGTTTGGATTAAATTGTTACGGATGCTGCGAACCTGTAGACACCAGATGGCGTATAATAAAGCAGATACCAAATCTACGAAGGATATCGGTATCGCCATGGTCATCAATCCCGAAGATGGCGGAGTATCTTGAAGATAAATACATTCTCTCTTTGAAACCCAATCCCAGCATGCTGGCAATGGAGTCGTTCAATGAGAATCTAGTAAGGGAGAATCTCCGTCAATCAATGGATCAGGCAAAAGGTTGCTGTCTGGAGGTTGTGATGAAAGACAACCATACACTCCGCAACGAACCTGAACGTGCAGTAAGATGGGTTGAAATCGCCCTTGAAGAAGCAGAGAATTTTTCAAATTAGTCTAATTGGCGATACATACGTCTAGTAGATAGACACTCAGGATTGTTTGGAAGAAGCGCGACCGAAATTTGCAGGTAGATTTTTTACGGATACAATCCGTGTACCCTGAGTGACCTGCCCGCAGGCAGATTGTATCGAAGGGCACACGCAGGTCAGGTGCCTGGATTCCATCCTTCAATACATTCGCTGCGGCGAACACTCAGCATCAGACGGATCATTGGCATCTCAACTGATGGTATTTACCCAAGTTATCGAAATGCACCCGTAAATGAGGCGTGTATTGTTTGTGGGTATGCATTCCTGATATAATGTCAGTAAGCAATCCGGCTTAAAGCGCTGGTATCTTACAATAATCAGATTACTTTATCGAAAATGGCGGGTATATTGAGGACAGGTAAAAAAACAATGCGTGGTTTTGCATCAAAACTTATGACGTTAATATTGATAGGATTACTGATCTATGGCATTTGGCAGATATCGGTATTGCGCAAAGAAGTGGCTTCTCTGAGAACTGAAGTGGCTCAACTCAAGATAATGAGTGCCGCAAAGCCTTCATCAGCATCTTCATTGAACGAAATCAGGAGTCATGTTGAGCTGGCAAGAGAATTTGCAGTCAAGGGAAACTTTGAGAAAGCTCGATCTGAACTACAGAAGAGTCTTGATGGGCTGGAAAAAGCCGGACGCGATGCAAGCGCTCCATCGTTGAACGCGCTTCAATCTGTACAGAAGAAGATGCGCGACACAGCAGATAACATTCAGAAACTTCTTGAAAAAATCGGCGCAGAACCGAAAGCAACTAAAGGCAGTAATGGGAAATGAAAGTAACCGCTGTTATACCGGCATATAATGAAGAGAACCGTGTAGGCGCCGTAATCGATGTCGTCAAACGCTGTTCTATGGTAAATCAAATCATCGTTGTAAGCGATGGATCTACCGATAAAACAGCCGAAGTCGCTTCATCATATGACGGCGTTATGGCGCTTAAACTCGTCCGCAACCTGGGAAAGGGCGGGGCGATGCTGGAAGGCGTAAAACATGCAGACTTCGAAGTGATTGTCTTCCTTGATGCCGACCTAATTGGATTACTTCCTGAACATGTAGATGCCCTTATTGCTCCGGTATTAGATAAAACTGCAGGGATGAGTATCGGCGTATTCAAAGGCGGTCGGAAATGCACCGACTGGGCACAGTTTATCACTCCATATATCTCCGGGCAAAGAGCGCTCCTGAAAGAAGACTTTCTATCTATACCAAATCTTCAAAATGCGCGTTATGGTGTCGAGGTAGCTCTGGGCCAACATGCAAGAGAAAATGGGATTGCCATCAAGATGGTAACATTCCGTGGAGTTACTCATCCTATGAAGGAAGAGAAACTGGGCATATTCAGAGGCTCATTTGCACGCAGCAAGATGTATTGGGAGATCGCCAAGCTCATATTTCGCACATCGCCGCGGACGATTAGGCTGAAACGTAAACTTGGTATCGCCACAGAAGACCGCATATCCAGACCTTAACTCTTCTATTGTGATTTTAACACATGATCTCAGCAACCACACCCTTTTCGCAGAATACCCTCATCATCTTGAATGATTATCTCTATATTCAGTTTGGAGTAATTCAATGAAATCAAAAATCATCGTTGTAGGTTCAACAAATACTGATATGATTATCAATGTGCCGATTCTGCCTGCTCCAGGTCAAACTGTCGTAGGGAGTGATTTTAAGATCTTGCCGGGGGGTAAAGGCGCAAATCAGGCGGTGGCTGCGGTACGATTAGGCGCTGATGTAACATTTATCTCTTCGCTTGGGTGCGACTCATTCGGTGACGAATCTATGAGCCGGCTTTCGTCAGAAGGTATCGACACCCAATATATCGTTCGGAAACCTGATGTACATTCCGGCACTGCGATGATATTTGTTGATGCATCCGGTGAGAATGTGATCGCAGTTAGTCCCGGTGCGAATGGTCTTCTTACTCCAAATGATGTAATCTCCGCTAAAAACGCATTTACTGAGAAAGCACTTGTCATCCTTCAGCTTGAAATCCCTATGGAAACCGTTCTGGCAACCGCAAAGATGGCAAAACAGATGGGGCATACTGTTGTGCTGAATCCGGCACCGATGTCATCTGACGGTCTGCCTGACGAGTTGCTTCAGTATGTTAATATCTTGACCCCCAATAAAGGTGAACTGATGCAGATCGCCCCTGATGCTGATAATGTCGATGTTGCGGTGCACCTTATACTGACAAAAGGGCCGAGCGCTGTGGTTGTTACGATGGGCAAAGATGGAGCGAAAGCCTTTGACAGCAGCGGATCTGTTCATGTGAAAGCGATCGAAGTGATGGCAATCGATACTGTTGGTGCCGGTGATTGCTTTACAGCGGCACTGGGTGTCTCAATTGCAGACGGCGCCTCTCTGGAAGATGCGTTGTTGTTCGGCGTTACAGCCTCCGGTCTCAGCACACTCGTCTGTGGCGCCCAGGAAGGGATGCCGACTTTGATCAACGTTGAAAGCCGAATCTCCCGCTGATTTTCCTGATCCAGACCACATCCTTACTGACTTGGTTTATATCTTCAATACGATTCTAGATAATCGATTTCTAAAATCCCCATTTATGTCCTCAATCGAGTTGATGTTTGATTATTCGATATTAAAGTGGTAAAGTACATGCAGCTTAATCTCATCAGATACATCATATAATATGATGATTGGTGAAGGGAGTGCAATGGATACACTTGTTTATGTGCTTTATATTCTGACAGGATTTGGACCGTCTGCCATTATCGTATATTTTGGAATACGAGCTTTGTATTCACAGACTGGCGATATTCGCGCAGATTATGGAGATGCTTCGAGTATACTAGACTGGCTGATGCCGGCCTTTGCAGTTACCGCTGTTGGAATAAAATTGCGTATCGGTACACCTGTTGAAGATACCGCAGTTTTATCATTTTTTCAAATACTTCTTACATACTATGCAATCCGATTTATATTGGATGTGCTTATATTGCGTTCAAGTAAATCACCTGATAAAACCACTTTGAAAGATGTCGTCAGACATGCGTTCTTGTCACAGGGCAAGTCAATCGGAATCCTGGCATGTGTGATGTTTTATAGACTATCACAACCCAACAGCTTTCCACTTGAGCCAAGTATATATCTGTTTGTTGCAATCTATTTCGCCGGATATTGGGGAATGTATTTCGCTGATCAACTGAGAAGGAACAGTTCACGTGTCAAAGTAATCATTCCAAAATCGCTGGAACCAGGCGAATTACGTACCCGAATTGGTGAGATCGCTTCATCAATGGGCCTCCAATTGACAGAGATATCAATCATAGATGATAGAGATTTCCCTATGACTAATGCTGCTGCCATCAATTTATACAATGATTCCCATGTAATCTTGACACACTCTCTTGTCAAGAACCTTTCTAAAGATGAAGTCGATGCTGTAATCGCACATGAAATTGGACATTGTGTAGACACCAACTGCTGGGAGTTATCCAACCTCTACAAATTCGGACTGATGCTGGTTTTTCTGGCGGTAATGGTTGTCGCAGAAAGATACATCAATGCGCTTCCTGCATCATTTTTATGGCTGCAATATGTAAAGTGGCTCTCGTTATTCATACTGCCGCCTCTTGCAGTGATGTGGTATTCAAGACAGAGAGAACATGAGGCAGATGCGAACTACGGTATTCTGGCAAATCCCCAGGCGTGTATCTCCGGTTTGTATAAACTCCATCTGATCAGCGATACCCCGATGAGCCGTCCAGTATGGTCGAAGTTGGTGTCGACACATCCTTCGATGGATCAGCGGATTAAACAAATCGCATCACAATACAAACTGACTGAATCTGAACTGGAAAATCTATTTGAGAGTGCAAAAGCAGATATTGAAGATCAATCAGATCCACGGTACGAACTTACGAGTTTTGCTGAAAAGTCATCCGACGAGGTATCTGAAAAGCTTGATCTGCTGAACTGTGATATTGATCCATTTCCTAATGTTAATGTAAGAATTGGATTCATGATCGGCGGAATGATCCAATTCGTAGTTTTTTTATTCTTAACAATGTTAAATATAAGCAAAGCTACTCCTTATATCATCATCTTAAGCTTTGCCCTTATGCTGGTAATGATGATTGCCCCAAATATCCTGCATTCGATTAAAAGTAAAAGAATCTATGCTGATTTTTACAAGTTGTTACTGAGCAAATTAATTACAAAATATGGCGATATGACCGGTGAATCACCAATAATTGTATATTATAAGCCTGATAGTGGTGAATATTGGCAATTCGCATGGTTAATAATTGAGAATGAAGAATTGCATCTGTTTGGAGAGATCAATGATTTAACAATCACAAAACACGAAGTATTGCGGGTTAACATTTACAACAATCCTGAAGATCAAGATAAGACTGTCATTTCATTAGATTTTATCGGAAATCTTAGTGCATACAGGCTGTTAATAGATAATCCTGTTACTGCAATCAAAGACGGCAAGACGCCGCGATCAATCTTTCAGCTTCAGAAATATATTAAGCAGAGAGTCATAGAGACTGATGTAAATCCTTATCAAGGAAATAAACCTCCTATAAAGCAGTTATTGATTAGAGGATCAATCGCTGTAGTGATACTTACTGCATCTCTATATCTTGTAAACCTGATCATTAAACTGAGCGGACTCGATCAAATTGACAACTTAAAATCTGCTCCTTATATCTGGGCAGTGATAATCATTGGAGGGGTATTGTTATCCTGGGTATTCCGCACAACAAGCACAACCCAGATTATAAGGGATGCAAAACCGGCAGAATCAGATGATGATTTAGACAAAGAAACCGGGCCATGAAAAGAGGAGATTGACACAGCCGCATAGTATTTACTTATCAAGCTAACTCAACAATCAAAATAACAATTATCATTTAAGTCATAAGGAGACAGCATTGAAAGTAACAGCAGCATATATTCAGACTCCTTTTCAAATCAGTTTGAAGCAGGTTGATCTTCCGTCACCTGGGAGTGATCAAGCGCTTATCGAAGTCCTGGCATGTGGAGTCTGTGGGCACGACATCGAAATCGGTGAATCACTGGCATCTGAACCGAGAGCATTCGGACATGAAATCGCAGGAGTTGTGCGTGAAATCGGCGAGAACGTAAAACATGTGAAAGTCGGAGATCAGGTTGCGTTGGAATCCAGCTCATTCTGCTGTGACTGCGATTTGTGCAGAAACGGCAGAGTCGATCTTTGCAATAAAGGTGCAGGATTCTGGACCGGCTTAACCATGGGATTCTCTGATGCTATGCTCGTTCCCGGACGATGTCTTGTTCCGGCGCCGGATATGGATGTGAAGTCAGTAGTTCTGGCTGAACCATGCGGTGTGGCAGTTGATATGATCAAGACCGCAGAGATCGGCCTTACCGACAAAGTGCTCGTAGTTGGCGCAGGGATCATCGGGTTGATGGGTATCGCAATCGCCCGCAGATTAACAACAGGCGCAGTCGTCGCCGTAAACAGAAGCAAGGGAAAACTATCCGGCGCCATGGAACTTGGCGCAGATGACGCGTTTTCCTCAAATGAGATAAGCATCCCTGAGATAGGAGCGCGTTTCGGTGGATTCGACAAGATCATGATAACCGCCCCGCCACAAGTCATACCGGACTGCATCTCAGCCGCGGCATATGGCGGATACATTGCCTTCATTGGATCTGACTTCAAAGGCGGAGGAGTCGTCCCAATTGATACTCATGCCCTCCATTTCGGTAAAAAGCAGCTTCGATCATCTTTCGCTTCACCGGCGATGTATTTCCCTCAAGCGCTTCATCTTCTGAAAACCGGCGTTGTTCCAGCAGACAAAATCATCTCACACACATTTCCATTAAGCCAGATTGATGAAGCAGTCAGAGTTATGCGTGAAGACAGAGAGACAGTCCGCAAAGTAATAGTAATCCCTGACAGCAAATTCAAAGCATAAATGTTTCTAGTGCAACTCAGATTTGTTTTCACTGAACAGCTATCAAAAGAAGACAAGCTAAGAACCTCCCCTTTTTTAAGGGAAGGCAAGTGGGGTGCATTTAAGTATGGTATATCACCCTGAGCATGAATATTTCCAAGGTAACTCAGATTTGTTTTCACTAAACAGCTATCAAAAGAAGACTAGCTAAGAACCTCCCCTTTTTTAAGGGGAGGCAGGTGGGGTGCTTTAAAGTATGGCATATCACCTTGATTTTCATGATGCATTGGAGGACAAGAATGGTAAAAGTAGGAATTATCGGATGCGGTAATATATCGCATTTTCATTATGAAGGTTATGAAAGAGCAGGCGCGAAACTGACTCATTTTTCTGACCTAAGACTGGAAGCCGCAGAGCATATGGCATCAAAATACGGCGCCAAAGCAAGTTCTGATTACAAAGTCCTGCTGGCTGATCCTGATGTTGACCTGGTGAGCATAACAACGATCTCATCTGCACACAAGCAGTTGTGCCTCGATGCGATAAAAGCCGGAAAAGGTGTTGTATGTGAGAAAACTCTGACAGAAAATCCGACTGACTCAGCCGAAATCGCAAGAGCAGCAGATGAAGCAGGAGTCTTCTGCGCGACTGCCTATATGAAGCGGTTTTTCCCTGGTATGCAGCAGGCAAAAGAGATGCTTGCTGATATGGGCGACATCATCAGTATTCATGCACGTTCATGGCAGCCAGGCGATTATTGGAATTGCGAGATAAACGAATGGCTTTTACAGCGCCCGTCACAGGTGGTTCGTAATTATGGTGGAGGAGTATTAGTCTGCGGAGGGAGCCATATTCTCGACTTGATACACTGGCTTGCCGGGCGACCGGTTGAACTCAGTGGAGATATGTTTGTGCGTGAAGGTCTGGATTTCGATATTCGAGCTAATGCATTAATGAATCTGGAGAATGGCGGTATCGTCAACTTTGAGGTATGCTGGCATCCTCTTACACGCGCCGGATACGAGCGGAACGGTTGGGATGAACGTCTGGAGATCAACACAACAAAAGGTCGCCTAGATATTTACACCGTGAAATGGGACACGCCGCAGAACAACGGAATGCTTCTTGTGCATCAGGATGCATTCACAGGCACATCTACCGAATACAGATTCCCCGCATATAACCCGTTTGATTTCGAGATGGCAGAGATGGTCCGTAGGTTTGAGGCTGGAGAGAAGCCATCACCGTCTGCCTGGGATGGATATGTGGTTGACGAGTTGATCGCTCACATTATCAAGAGTTCAAAGAAAAAGACGCGGCTCCCCATTAAGTGGGTCGACCGAAGCTGAATTGCATTAGTTGAACAAGGCAGCCTGTTGCTCTTATTGCGCTGCCTTGTTCGCACATTTTTCACTCATTGCGACCCCAGAATAACTTGAACCTCTACACGCCTTATTGATCCAAAAAATTCCTTATAACAAGCTGTATCATGATAACAGAATAAATGCGGAAAATATTTTACATCAACAAAGGAATATCAAACCTCAACATATAATTGTACAACAGCAATAAAACAAATATATGATTCTAATCCTCCATACCTTGATTTATTCATCGATGGAGCAGAGGAGGCTGTATGTATCGTGCTTGTTGTTTTATGGTATTTGCTATTTTACTGATGCTCTCTTCAGCATCACTGTTTGGTCAGGGCGAATCGTATACCCCTGAAGAAATTCACAGTAAATCATCTCAATTCTTCTTTGAACACATGATGCCTCCTGAAACCGGACATCACCAGTTCGCTTCACTTCAAGCGCTTGGTCAAAAAGCAAAAGATGGCGATGCCAAACTGCGCCGGGAGATCATCTACAAAGCAACAGTAATCATCAATGACAAATCTAAAGATTTTCAATATCGATGGCAGTGTATATATGTCCTTGGCGATACAGGTGATGTTGAAGCCGTGCCTGAGTTAGTTCGCATGATACAAGATAGCGAATCAGGTTTGAGTCCTTTTGCTGCCGAAGCTTTGGCCACGATATACAAAGATACCAAAAGTATGGCAGCAATCGACGCTTTACGAAAGGCGGCTGCCACCGATTCAAGCGTACGTGAAGTGCTGCATCGCCGTTTGGGCGAAACTGTCCCAGTCGGCAATCCGACTCCTACCCCTGCAATGGAAGACGTCAAAGAATTGGCTCCATCCGGTGCGCCTGTACCTCCAGCAGGACCTAAACCGCCGGTCTCCAAACCGCTGCCATGGCCATTTGCAGGAGATCAGAAAGCACAAAATATCTTCAATAACTATCAGCAGGCAACTGATACATATATCCATTGTGGTTTGGATTTCATACATCCGGCTGGAACACCTGTCAAAGCTGTCGGAGCCGGATATGTGGCAGCAATCTATACTAATTATCCAGAATGGAACACACATTATTTTTTTATCGTAACTCCTGTAAAGGGCGGCAAGAAGGGGTGGTGCTACACTCATATTGATCCCCGCACATATACATTCAAAGTGGGTGATTATATCCGCCGGGGTCAGAACCTGGGTTCGCTTGTTGACTTCTCCTTAGGCAAAGAACCTGGAGTTGCTCATTTGCATCTTCAGTATGCAAGTTTTACTAAAGATTCATCAGGAAAGGTAACATTGCACAACCTGCTAGATCCGCTATACTTTTTTGACTGGAAAGACACTGTGCCTCCGACTTTCAAACCACTGATTTTTGTTTCTGAAGGCTCTACGCGTCAGTTTGATGCTGATGATTCGGGCGTAGCATCAGTGAACGGCAAGATTGATATTCTGGCAGCAATAGCAGATAGCGGATATCCTGAACATATGGGTAATATCGGGACGCCGGTGGTGATGTACTCGATCAGCGATGGGACACATACCAAACAGAGACTTGTACTCGACCATCGTGGAGATGTCGGAAATGAGATGCTGACTAAACCGCTTTATCTAACCTATGAAGAGAAAAAAGTTTTTTTCAACCCTGATGGATTTCCTCGATATCAGATGCTGCGGGTAACCAAAACAGACGGGGACGGCTTGATCACATCGCGGGATGCATCCGAATGTTGGGACACAACCGGTAGAGATTCAACCGGCAACGCTTTGTGGCCGAATGGTGTGTATTCAGTGAATGTATATGCATGGGATATCGCCGGCAACAGATCAGTTGTTGGTGCAAGAGTTAAAGTAAATAACTAGACTGATACGTCTAAAACTTCCATAGTTGTCGAAGCAAACGATATATCAATAATATACAGCTCACGAAATAAACATAAATGGAGGGTGAAGTTTTTGTCGAACATGGTCAGCAGAACTACACCCTCCCCATTTCAATCGAATTTTATTCCAATCTCACTATCATCTTAACCAAACACCGGAAGCTTTATTTCTTTGCCGTCGTTCATCGCCGATTCATGTGCGCAGATGCCGACTGCTGTCCAGTTTGCCGCGGTAACAGCATCGATCGATGACGGACGGTCTTCGATGCACGCCCGGACGAACTCATGTACCATGTGAGGATGTGATCCTCCGTGTCCCCCACCGTGCATGAATGATGCATGGGGATTTTTCTCATCATAGACACCGTGCCTGGTGAATCGTCCAATCTCAGGAGGCAGCAGATCGGCTCTATCCGGTGGTGTGATGCGTTCCTGTGTGGTCTGGCGCGGACTTGTGCCTTGACCTAATGGTGATAGATGAAACAGTACCGGATTCTCAGAATCAAGCTGCTGCCATTCGAAACAGACGTCCTCTCCGTAGACGTTGAAACACTCAGTATAGGCTCTTGCACAGTTGAAAAGAGCGCGTGTAACCTCAGCTACAAATGGTCGATTTTTGAACTTCACCAATGCTGTTTCTATCGGATAAGGATTTCCATATTGCTCGTGGAGTTCTTGGCGCATCACCCCTGAGCCGAAGCACTGCACTTTCTCAGCTCTTGTTCCCGCAAGCGCCATCAAGGGAGCCACTGCGTGGGTCGCATACCACATCGGCGGCAATCCGAACCAATACGGCGGCCAGTTTTCCATATCCTGGTAATGAGCGCCTCTGAGCATCTGTATCTTGCTGAAGACTCCTTGTTTCATCAACTCTTTGACATACAAGAATGTCCGATCATAGACTGTTGTCTCCATCATCATGTAGATTTTTGAGTTTCGATTCTGCGCTTCTACAATCTGATGAAGGTCATCCAAACTGGTTGCCATCGGTACCGTGCAAGCGCAGTGCTTGCCTGCATTCAAAGCTGCAATTGTTTGTTTGGCATGTTCCGGTATGCTTGTGATGAGATGAATCGCATCGATATCAGGATCATTAAGGATATCATCGAACCGCGTTGTAGAAGGCACTTCTCCAAAATGATTGACGGCGTTCTCGATCCGCTCGGGATGCAGATCGCATATGGTGACCTTACGCACATTCGGATGATGTATGTATATCGGCACAAACTCAGCTCCAAAACCCAGTCCTACTACTGCTACATGCAATGGTTTGTTCATTATTTCTCTCCTTTGCGTTATCAACAATGTGTTTAATGGAATGTATTACTCATATATCTGTTTGTGGTATTTCATATCCTGGGTTATAATATCACGTTGATTCTTTTAACTGAATGTGTAGCGAGGCAATTAACATGCGTATTTTGGACAATAATATACCTGTTGACATAGCGCCTGGGTCAAGACTCGCATCCGGTATCAATGGGATTGGAGCGATCCCCCTTGCCGGATATTCTCCAAACAGCAATGGAGTACCACGAAGAAGAAAGTTTCCATATTTCGCCTTGGTCTACACGGTATCCGGTTCAGGGTATTACGAAGATGATCTTGGGAGACGCGAGGCTCTTTCGCCTGGAGACCTGATAACGCTATTTCCTGATGTCGGGCATATATTCGGTCCGCAACCAGGCTGTGAGTGGGGAGAGACTTTTATCGGTTTTATAGGACCTCTTTTTCAAGTGTGGCGAGATGCCGGATTGTTGATCCCTGAGCGGGCCATAAACCATCTGGAACCTGTTGAATGGTGGACAACACGTTTCGGACAGATGATTAAGCCAGGCGCAAACCTTCAAGAAGAACTAAATCGTATGATGTTGCTGCAGCTTTTACTCTCGGATATCTTTGGCAGGCGCGAGGGGATGATACAGAATCAGGAACGGATGGATTGGATCGAACGCGCGTCAGAATCAATCCGCACCCAGGCGGATAGACCATTTTCAGGATCAGAAATCTCAAACAGCTTAAACACCGACTACGATGCATTTCGCAAACGTTACACCCGTCTTGTCGGAGAATCTCCGCGCCGAACTCATACACGTCAGCAATTCGAATTGGCTTGCAGATTGCTTGAACAGTATTCTGTTCAAGAGACTGCAGATCGACTTGGTTTCTGCGATCCGTTCCACTTTGCTCATCGTTTCCATCAGTGTGTGGGGATGTGGCCTTCAGAATATAAACGCAGGATTGGGTAATTAAATCGAAGAACATTGGAGTTACACATCTACATTACTTTCCTTGCGACCTGCCAATCCACACATTCGTCAGAACCGCTCCATCCGGCGAGTCAGACACCGACGGTTTACCATCACGGACGGCACAAACAAACGAATCCGAACCCAGGTCCCACAGTTGTCCACGAAGGCATGATAACACCCCAAATTGTATACCCGTGCCTGAGATGCGTCCTGGGAGTGTGTATCTCTTCCAAGCCTCAAATGAGGTGATCTTCTCTGGGTCGGTGGGATTCACATCAGATGGAGTCTTGGCATTGCTGTATCCCTTCCAGATCTCTCTGAGTGAGCTATCTCCGCCGATGAATGACGACACCACGACCAGCTTAGCCTGCTTCTGACTCAGAACTCTGAAAGCCTGCGGGAACCAGGAGTCGGCGCATATCAGGACACCCAGCTTACCGGATGGTGTATCGAAGACTGGCAGGTCGTCTATCTTACCGGGACTGACGAAGTCCTTCTCATCGGCCGTTACGAACACCTTAATGACGAGTTCCGGATACGCGTTCCCATCAGGACGATACACAGGTGAGACGTTGTATAAGGGACCTTTGCCGGTTGTGCGTAGATGACCATCTTCCACATACGGCGATGGCAGGATCACCGAACCGCCTGCGATGGTTATATGGTACTTGCGTGCCAGGTATGACAGTGTCTTATCGTAGATCGAAGCCGACTTCTTCCCGCTGCTCCGGAATATGGCGTATTTGGTCCTGTCTGCGCATGGAGCCAACACCGCACCAGCGATGATTGAGGGGATGTTTGATAGTACCTTCATCTTCATGGCATCCATAATGGTCGGCGCTTCCCAGACTGAACGCTTCTCTCCGGCACAGAGCAGCCACGCGCCGAGATACTCTGGCAACACCACAATGGTGTTCTTCCTGAGCCAGCCCTTCCTGTCAGCCTCGCGGAAGTACCCATCGAGTTTGCTGCGAAATGCTTGCGCGCTCGAATAGTCAGCACCAAGTATCCACGGCTGTATGGCGACGATGTTTCCATTGCCGAAGTCTTTGCCATACTCGTATGTAAGCTCGATGTTGAGCTGGGGATCTCCTGTGTACCCTTCCCGCCCGGTCATCCGCCAGACATGGTATCCCCCGCATATGAGGAGGATGATCCCAATGGAAATCGTCCATTTACGATGTTTTCTATTGGTGAGGAACATGGTGGTGTATCCTCCATTTCATCGGTTGCATGAAGGTGCTATTTAATATACCCATTTTTGTGATCGGATATCTCGAATTCTCGCAAGCAGCTCATCGAAATAGTTGCTATCCATCTGATTGTCTTAACTGCTCTGGTTAGATGTTTTATATCAGGGTTGAGTTTTCCTTGTTTTTTGTGTAAATATCTCAGATGATGCTTTTTCGATCATCTGCCGGGTATTCTCGGCGGTTGCCTTCATTAATGCGGTGTTTACACCATTGATGCGTTCCGGCTGCCATGGATAATAACCAAGAGTTGCCTTGGAGAAGATGCCATGGACCATCAGAATGAAGAGCAAGAATATCATCTGAGCCGCATACATCCGCGCGAATGACCGGAAACCCCACTCCTGCACATCGACCGGCATATTGAAGAGGAACCTGAGCATCCCGGTCTTTACGCCGATATGCTGCGAATATCGACATCGAAGCTGGCGGATTACAACATATGCTGTGATAATCTGGATGAGAACTGCACCTAATCCTCCCAGGTTGTAAAAAAGCAGAGTGTTATCATCGATACCCGTACAGAATATGAAAGGTACGATTGTTATGCTCAGATAGGGAGCCAGTTTCGTCACTCCTAATATGGTTAAGGCGATTAACATGTAGATGATAACGAAAATCCTGGTGAGCCACCCCTCATCCCATGGCGAGAACTGCAAAATTTCCAGCCTCCTGCGCTTGCGAATGACTGCTAGAATAAGCCATGATACTGCGAACAAGAAGATACTGCCGGTAATCAATATGAAAAGCCATGAATAGCCATAAAATATATCATATCCAGATGTTTGTACGAATAATTTCTTGAAATCGGGATTAAGATCTTTTACAGCATGAGAGAATGCGTTGTTCGTATTTTTATAGGCTG
Source organism: uncultured Desulfobulbus sp. (assembly GCF_963662935.2). NCBI lineage: Bacteria > Pseudomonadati > Thermodesulfobacteriota > Desulfobulbia > Desulfobulbales > Desulfobulbaceae > Desulfobulbus > uncultured Desulfobulbus sp. The sequence continues at coordinate 157,259 of NZ_CAXXTL010000002.1, forward strand.
CCAGTTTGCCGGAGAAACCAAAATCCTTATATATCGGTTCTAGTTCATTCCATCCCTTGGAATAAATCATGGCGCCTGTAGAAATATGGTAATCGGTCAATGGCTTCTGAAGAGCATATCTGATTCCATACTGACAACAGGTTTCGTATACTCCAATTGCTTCATCTACTTTGCCTTTGCGTAAAAGTTGATTTCCGTAATTAACTAACCCATCAGTTGTTCCAGAATAACCAAAATTATTACCGTTTATTTCGTATTCTACCATAGTTCCTTCAAAGCTTTGCGGCAATTCAGGGGATGTATAATCGAAAACATCCATAGAGTTGCCCTTACGAATCATCGATAGCATCTTATCGTATTGCGCCATTTCACTGTAAAATCCAGCGCGTTGATAATATATCCTGCCATTTCCAGGATCTGAGGCGGCAAGCTCATCCAGATAGCGGAAACAATCCTGCCAAAATATTTTAGAGTATAACCGCCTTCCATTTATTGGATTGATATCTATCTGTCCTGTTCTGTTTGCTTGGGCTGTTATAACATTATCAGCTTGCTCTCTCAAAGCTTGGGATCGATATCTGTAATATCGATAACTCGTCAGTTTTATCGCTCTTTCACCGAGTTTGCTCTTCTTAAGCAAGATCGGTAATTCTGACGAAGGGTATTGCCAGATGAGTGCCTGCTCGTAGAGGGAGTTCCCCGGCGACAGCTCCAGTGCCTTTTCAAGTTTCGTGATTGCTAGTTTCCTCTGCTCTTCCTGGTACACGGCACCATTACTTACAAAAGGTACCATCCGCAATATAAAACTGCTTCCCTCAAACCACGAATCAATGTAGAGTTTCTCCGCTCTTTTTTCGCGGTTCAGGAGCGGTACTCCGGCTTGTATGAATATTGTGAGTAACACAAGTGCAGATAGACCGATCTGCACTCGTTTCCATCTATTGCTTCCAGTGATGGTGTTTGGTGATTGGCTGTTCATTTTGCGCCTCTTCTCTTAAGGAGAAAGTCCGGTGTTATTATCGGTGGCATTGTACTTATTCTGGCATATTCCACCTTCTGAGGTTTCTGTCCCTCAGAAACACACCATTGATTTTTGGAGCCAAAGCCGTATCCTTGCAAGTTGTGATTCATGTAAATTGTGTAATAGAGCGTTGAGGTCGTTTCATCATATTTATCGAGTTGGATGGCGGCTATATCGAGGTTTGTAACCAGTAATGTATCTTTGGAAGTCTTAATGTTGAACAAATGGATTGAGAGATGCTCATATTTATCCGGAATCACATAAGCGATCAGGTTGAGTCCAACCCACTTGTTTTTGATGTTCCGCCGGTTCGATGCGATTTTCCAGAGTTGCTTCGTTTCGATGTCTACAGCATTCAGGTTATACAAATCCATATCGCCATATTCATCTTTGGTCCTTCTAAGGAAAGCGAATTTACTGTAATCGTTGGATTCGCTGAAACCGAATACAATACCGGTCAAGGAATATTTCTTTTTAATGGTTTTCCTGTTATAAAAAACTACATTAGTATATTCATCATAACTTTGTGATCTTTTTCCGCTCTGCCCATACGCAACATATTGTGAATATGAGATTATATTATCTACCTCTCTGATGTCACTGAGTGTTTTTTTGAGACCGTGAGCAGAGGGATCATATACATAAAGGCTGGAAGGTACTGATCCAACCCAGGAAGAGTAAGTCGTGATAAGTAGACGCTGTAGATTGTCACTGTAATATATTTTATCAATACTTCCCGGTAGCTTGATTCTGGTGAGGATCTTACCTTTTGAATTCTTCCCCAGGATGATATTTTTATGCCATCCGACTTTCATTATGCTGTTGATCTGATCCGAAGACTGCATTGATTTTGGATAATCACGGGTGACTATTATTTCAGTATAGGAGGTTTGATACCAATGATAACCAATCGAAAGCAGTATGATGAGGGAAACGGCGATGATCAACAACTTCTTCATTGTTGGCTCCCTTGATGTTTTATTGTATGATAAAATCTGTAATTATAATATATTCGACTTATGCAAGCATTATAATGTTTCCCACATTTGATAAATATTTTCTAACTTGTTTGCCTAGATGAATGCAGGTTGGAAGCCTGCACCACAATTAAAAAAGGAGAAAGGGTTTCCCTTTCTCCTTTCAAACAACAATTCCAACATCACCGCGGAAACCCAACCTCGTGAATCGAGTATTCCGGCATCACCACAGATCCCTTCAGGCGTTTCCCGTCCGTAAGGGGTACATCATACATCGCCGTCACAGGGAACGGGTTCGCGTTCAGGAGCATGAAGCTCTTCTGCATCAGGCACCCGTAAAGCTCAGAGGAACCTGATACCCGCGGCGGGGAGGTGAATCCATCACCCAAGCTCCCGATGTCGGAGAGCAGCCTGTCCATCACCCCGGCGATCTCCTTGCGTGTGCGATATGCATCCGGTATCAGAAGGGTGTATCCCTTACCGACACGTTTCGCCTGTGTCCATGAGGCCGATGAAGGCGTCGATGCCATACCAAACAGCCTTGACTGCCACTCCTTCGAGCCGTCGATCGTAGTCAGCGGTTCCGGTCTGATGCGGATCAGCACACCGCCTGCCTCCACCCACTTTTCGATATGGCTGAGGATACGTTCGTCTTCGATGGAACCCGCGCCCATCACAAGTACCTTGTACCGGTCGAGGGCGCCGTCCTGTATCAGAACATCGTCTACCGCGTCGAAGTCGACCGCATCACGCAGACCGCGCATATCCCAGACGTAATCCACATCACCGGCGACCATCATATGTGTCCGCGGCATCCAGTAGGCAACTGAGATTGTCGGTGTGTCTGGTTGCAGGTAGCGCATATTTTCCAAAAGTTTTGTGTAAGCCTTTCTGTTACTCAATCCGGTCTGGTAGCAGAACAGTTCTCTGGCACCTGATGTGCGGACGTTGAATACCCTCTGCGCGATGCTGTCATACTGTATCTGGAGTGATGCCGGCTCCATACCGAGCCATGCTCCGTAGGTGCGCGCTGCTGTGCTGATCCATCGGGTCATGGCGATGTTCAGCGAGTAGTCAGGACTCTCGTTGGTGATGCGGATTCCGGCGTGATACTTCGCTGCCAGTTTCGCCGACCGCGAGAAGTCGGTCCCGACCCTTTGTCTGCCCTCGCCTCCCACACAGAGCTGGATGTCTCCTTTTGGCATGTATTTCCGCGCGGTTTTCAACCAGAACTCGGTGTAATCCGTCATTGAGCCGATGTACCAATCCATGAAGTCATACTTAGCACGAGGTGTTCGGCACTTTTCAGGGGTCTTGGGTTCCAGTTCGGCGAACGACGGGTAACTCTCGCCCCATGCGTTATTCAGGACTTCGATGCTTGTGTATCGGCGCTTCATGTAGTCTCGGAAGCTCTGCCGGGCGTATTTGTCGCCTGCCCACCAACCCGAGTGAGAGTGGTAGTCTCCGGTAGCGTTGGTCGTCCAGTCCTTGTCGGATTCATGCGGATACAGGTTCTCGCCGAAGATGCCCGTGACGCCAAGCATCAGGTTCTGTATGATGCCATCCGATCCGCCGTAATGCTTGATGAACGCCTTGAAAAACCTGTCGATATATGGCTTCATCTTCGGATCCCAGAGCGACACCACAATATTGTCTTTGTCATGTTCAAGGCATCGATAGGGAGTATAGTCTGTTTTGCGGAACCAGTCCGGGAGGGTGTATGCCGGTCCCGCGAGTAGAAGCGGCGACCACTTGAGGTTGTTTTTCCTGAACATCTTTTCAAATTCATCAAATAACGAAAAGTCGAACTGCTCCGGCTTATCTTCAATAAGATTCCAGCGGACGTATATCTCCATCGACCTGGTACCCATGGCGGAGTAATACGGCAGCGATTTTGAATAAGCCTGTAGTTCGCGCCAGACTGTGCCTCGCTCCTTCGTATATCGGCTGAGTATGCTGCCTTCACCCTGAGGAGGCGGCGCGGAATACTCGACACCGCCGCATATCATGGTGAGGTAGGAGTCCTTCGGCGAACCATACTTCCCGCGGAGTGCGGTGATCTCGTCAATCGACAACCATCCCTGCCCCGGCGTGTAGACGAATCCCTGAAGACTAGACCTTACAACATCCGGTGTAGCGCTGTATACCCCGATGTCGGATATACGCGATCCACCACCGCTGTCCCGAAAGGAGAGTCGGACGAACCGTGCCTCAGATGGGTTTCCCACAGCAGCGAGCGTCCTGTCTGCATGGATGTCATCGACCGAGGCAGCCGGTTTCCAGGAGCCATCGGCACCGGTCATCGACAACTCGACCGTGAATCCGGATGACACCCGCACCGTGTCCTCATACACTGTCGAAACCACCACCGACCTCACCATCACCGGTTTCGGCAGTTCTACGATGAGGGTCTTTTCCAGGCTGCGTGGTCCATGGCGGAATATCAGCCCGTTTCCGGTGGCGAATTGCGCGAGGTCGTTCGGCGGCAGGAACTGGGTCTTCGCACCGGCAGATATCCGCGCGCCGTTCGCGGGTGATGCCCAGTTCGTCATGTCGGCATCATCCGCGGACCATGCGGCGGGCACACATACGCATGCGAGGATAGATAAGGTGATGAGATGGCTAATAACAAAGATTTTCATCAAGATGCTTCTTCGGGTATTACCGACTCCAGAATGACTATTAGTGCTGGAAGGTCATTTTGGACAGTACGCCAGAGTATATCAAGATTGATATCGAAATATGCATGAACTAACCGATGACGCATGCCGATTATATCGTCCCAAGGGATATTATCTAGTTCGTGCCGCATTGACTCAGAGACTTGATTGGCAGCTTCACCGATGATTTCGATATCTTTAACTAACGATAATACGAGCATACGATTGCTATTCAAAGCCTTTCGAGACTCAGATTGAGCAAATCCCACAGCCTCACGTGCTGCATCAAGCATATGTCTTAATCGAACGACATCATCATTGAACATATTGAACCTCAGCCTCATCCATTACTTTTTGGCGGAAATATTTGCTTAGATCCTCAGGCGTACGAAGATCCACTTTTCGACCTCCCAGTATCGCAGACAGATCGCGTTCCATGCGTGCGATTCCAAAGAGTCCGGGTATCTGTTCTGGATCAAACTCAACCAGCAGATCAATGTCGCTGTTTGGGCCGAAATCCGGTCGCAAAGCCGATCCGAAAATCGCCAGACGTATGATATGTTTATCCCGGCAAAAAGCAGCTATCTGCTCCTTGGGAAGCTCTATTTGTGCCATCATTCCACCTCTATCATGCTTGATATCCTAATCTCATTATGAATTAGCATGCGGACTTTGTCAAACACCTACCACTCAAATCCCCCGTGAAGCGGGATGTCCCTCGATGAGGAGCCCACCCAGACCTTGAACCTGCCCGGTTCTGCGACCCACTTGTGGGTTTTCACATCGAAGAAAGAAAGGTCTTCTTTGGTGAGTGTGAATGAGACGGGCTTCGTTTCGCCGGGATTCAGGCTGACCTTGTCGAAACCTTTCAACTCGCGAACCGGTCTTGGGACGCTGCATTTGACATCGCCAAGGTACAACTGAGCGACTTCCATGCCAGCCCGTTCGCCGGTATTCATAACATCGCATGTAACGATGATGTTTCTTGCATCTCCAGTTCCAGTCTTTTTGATCTTCAGATTGCTGAACTCGAAGGTTGTGTATGACAATCCGTATCCGAAGCAGAATTGCGGTTCGACCTTGTTTTTATCATACCCTCTGTATCCGCCGAAAATCCCTTCTGTGTAAGGTGTCTTCTTGTTAGTCTTGATGCTATAGTATGGGAATGATGGATTATCTTCGGCGCGCTTCTCGAAGGTTGCCGGGAGTTTACCTGATGGATTCACATCACCGAAGATGATCTCTGCGGCAGCGCGTCCGATCTCCTGACCGGAGTACCAGGTCTGCATAACCGCCGGTACCCTATCGAGCCAACCGGCCCATGCCACGCCTCCGCCGGTGTTGAGTGTAACAATCACCTTTGGATGGACTTTCGACAAGGCGCTGATGTATTCCACCTGCGCTTTTGGAAGCTCAAATGGGCGGTCGAAGCCCTCTCCCTCGGTGGTGTTGTTGAATCCGGCGCAGTATACCACGGCATCGTATTTCTTGAGATCGCGCATCTCCTCTTCAGGAGTTACATATGGCTTCCACTGGAATGCGATGATCGCTTCTCCACCACCCTGATAATATTCCACTTTCACATCGTAATCACGAGCTTCAAGTTCCATCGCTTCATCGGTTGAGCGAACCAGATGATCAGTCCAGTCGTCAAGGATGAGTTTTCCGTCCAGCCACACGCGGATTCCGTCATCATAACGGGTATTTAATCGATATTTGCCAGCTTTATCAGGATGAATCTTACCGGTCCACCGCACCGAGAAGTTGGCGGGGCTTGCAAGTCCTTCAGGCGCCACTGTGGTCCAGATGTTGTTGATGTGTTCTACATCCGAGACCTTCACGGGTTCGCCGCTCAACTCTTTGTTGTTGAAGACTTCCATCTTGCACTTCACGAAACCCAGATCCTGGAGAGGAGTATAGACATCTACTCCCTTACCTGCGACGCTCTTGATCCCCTCAAGGATGCTGACTGACTTGAAGGTTGTGGTGTATGCGCTTCCTCCCCCGCAATATACGGCGGGATAAGCGTTCGGGCCAAGCACGGCTATTGATTTGATTTTTCTCCTGTTCAGAGGGAGAACCTTATGATCGTTCTTCAGCAGGACTATCGATTCGCGGGCGCCTTTCAATGCCGCATCGTCACTTTTCGGGTCGTCAAGCGGGATGTTCGAGAGGGTCTGCGGTCTGTCCAGGAACCCGGCTTTAATGATGGTGCGGAGTATACGCGTCACCTTTTCATCAATGGTCGACTCCTTCACCAGACCGTCTTTAATTGCCGGTAGGAGGTTCTTTTGATTCATGTAGTCTCCGTTCGGCATCTCGAGGTCAAGGCCGGCGTTTGCAGCGTTCACACCGTTGTATGTCGACCACCAGTCTGACATAATGATGCCGCCGAAACCCCAGTCGCGTTTCAGGGTTTGGTTCATCAAGTAGTCGTTCTCAGAGCTGTGGACGCCGTTGACCAGGTTATAGGAGATCATCAGACATCTGCTCTTCCCCTTCTGGACGGCAGCACGGAAAGCCGTGAAGTATATCTCATTCAGGGTGCGTTCGTCGACTTCTGAGCTGATGCCGTTACGGTCCCATTCCTGGTTGTTGCAGGCAAAATGCTTGATTGTTGTAAGGACTTCCTGCGATTGGACGCCGTCAATGAGCGGTACCACCATGTGCGATGCCAGGTAGGGATCCTCGCCCATGTATTCGAAGTTCCTGCCGCAGAGGGGTGACCGGTAGATGTTGACCGCCGGCGCCAGGATGATATGCACACCCCGTGCCCTGCATTCTCTACCTAACGCGATCCCGATCTCATCTGCCATGGTGCGGTTCCAGGTTGCCGCGAGAGCGATCCCAGCTGGAAACGCCGCCGCTTTACCGTAACACCGGCAGCCCATTGGACCGTCAGACATCACGATTTCCGGGATGCCAAGCCGCGGAATCGCCCGGATGCTGATACCGAGTCCGCCGATGTAGTCGATCTTCTCTTCGAGGGTCATCTGTTTCAGAAGCTCAGAGGCGCGCTTCTCTGCCTGGTCTGCGTTGACCGTCGCCGCGGAACCCACGGCGGTCATGCACGCACATGCACAGGCGATTGTGATGATAAAGTTTTGGGTATTGATCATTGGGTGACTCCTTAGTTGGGTCGATATATGTCTTTGTTATCTGAACTGTGATTTATATGATTGGAATGATTATCATGATTCAGAATAATCATATTATGGGTTTGCAAGGAGGGTTTTGTCAATCCGATGATGATGCGTCGACAACTCCATCGTGATCTGCGCATTTGTACACGAGTGCCATGCGGAAAAACCGATGCTTGTGTAACTTGCATTCCGACAAACCAGTGCGGCTGGCAAAGGTGTTAAGTTCAGAGGGGGTGTATGCGCGGTAGATTGAGATCGCGCCGTCATGCAGGGTTACAGGGCTGAAATGCAAAATGCGGGTGATGAGGCAGAAGCCCAGGTGAGCCAACCGTGAACGCACAATATCCACTGCGATCACATGTCCCCTACTTATTTTACGTGCCGCCTGTAAGGCCGTGATCACTTCTTCCGGCTCCAGATGGTGTACTACCGACGTCAGAATCACGATATCAAAGTTGCCTGCTTCATATGGAGGATTCAGCATATCCGCTTGAATGAAGGTGATCTCCGGGTAATCCGAGGAGCTCCGTTTTGCGTAATCAAGGACTTTAGCGCTGAGATCCAGTCCGATGACATCCACAAGTTTCCCCAGCTTCCGAGCCTCGTCCACTATGCGTCGGGATATATCTCCTCCACCGCAGGCGGCATCCAGCACCCTGATAGGGTCGGATGTACAGACTCTGAGTAAGGGTAGTATATGCACAAGGACAGCCTTAGCTCCCCCAAACCATTTGTTGATCAGCGCCATATCCCGCAGGTTGTCACTGATATCTTCAGTCGACGTCTCCGGCTGATCGATCAGCTCATCTCCGGATATGCGTGATCTCATGGAACGGAACATCAATCGTTTCTCTTCAATACCAGACAGGCGTTTATCCCTCCGAACCCAAAGCTGTTTGAGAGGACGGTCCGCAGTTCTGATGAACAACCTTGATTCGGCATGTAGTTGAGATCGCATTCTGGATCAGCAGAGTCCAGATTCAGAGTCGGTGGTATGAAGCCGTGCTCGAGTGCGAGGGCGCATGCTGCTGCTTCGAATGCACCGGTGGCTCCAAGTGCGTGTGCATGGTGTCCTTTGGTGCTGCTTATCGGAATACAGTATGCTCGATCACCAAAAACGGTTTTTATGGCTAGAGTCTCGCTCTTGTCATTCAGCGGAGTTGAACTGCCGTGTGCACTGATGTAGTCGATATCTTCCGGGGCGACACCCGCGTTTGAGAGTGCCAACGACATCGCCCGAGATGCGCTTTTCCCATCTGGACGCGGCGCCATCATCTGGTAGGCGTCATTTGTCAGGCTGTGACCCGCTATCTCAGCGTAGATGTGCGCGCCTCGATTGAGAGCATGCTCCAACTCCTCGACTACCAGAACCGTTGCACCTTCTCCCATGACGAATCCGTCGCGGCCGGCATCGAATGGGCGGCACGCGTGTTCTGGATCATCATTTCTGCAACTCATCGCCTTGATGATGGCAAAAGCTCCGAAGCAGAGCGGCGACAGAGGCGACTCAGAGCCCCCTGCCAGAACGACATCCGCCTGATCGCTCCTGATGAACTCAAGCGCCTCGCCTAACGCGATTGTTCCCGATGCGCAACTATTTGAGTTTGCCGTCACCGGACCTGTACAGCCGACATCGATCGCGATATTGCAACTCCCGGCCCCGCAGAAGACAGAGAGCGCCAGGGATGGATCAACCGACCGCAGTCCCTCGGTATGGTAGACACCGAGTTGTTTCTCAGCGAAACCGATCCCGCCCAGAGCGGAACCAATGGACACGCCTAGTCTGTCGCTGTTGAGAGAGCCGATATCCAAACTGGCGTCTTCGATAGCCAGTCTTGTCGCCACAACCGCGAACTGGGAGAACCTGTCCATCCGTTTCAGAGCCTTGCGTTCCAGATAGTCAGTCGGATCGAAATCCCTCACCTCGCCTGCGATCTGCGACTTGAATGGCGAGGGATCGAAGAGTGTTATGCGTCTCACTGCCGATTCGTTCCCTTTCAAGCCTGCCCAGAACCGCTCAACACCGGTGCCAATGGGTGTCACCGGGCCCAAACCTGTAATTACTGCTCGCTTCATGTTGTGATCCTCTCTGCCTCTGAAAGCTCTTTGATCTTCTTTAGTGTCAGGCTTGCTATGTGGTGGACGAAGAATTTGCCAACGATCCAGCGCCCGATCAGCGACCGAACCACTGGCATTGTCAAAGTCATCTCATGGATGATGGTTACGCGCACGCCGTCGCCCTCTTTTGCCATATTCCACTCGACGTCCATTCCGCGTGTTGCCCCGCCTGTGTGATGGTAATGCACCGTATGATGCTCCGGATCCACCACCTGGACGGATGTCCATTTGACCGGAATCCAACCGCGTCTGGCAGCCATCTCTACGGTACTAGTTCTATCATGCTGTTCGAGCGTCCGAATCCACCGGTAGTGCGGGAGGATCTTCGGCCAGTTCTCAATATCGGATGCATAACGGAAGATGGTGTCCTGGTCTGCATGCACCAGGATATCATCCACAGTTCTCTCAAACATCATGCTCATACTCTCAAAATCCTCCTGATGCGGTTTATCGTGGGCAGCCCTCGCCAGTATGGAGGCTGCATGCCGATCATAGCGGCCAATCGTTGGAGCGCCGGTGCAAGCGGATGGCTGCAATCAGTGATTGTGGCGATGTTAGATGCGGGAAACGAGCTATCTCCCAGGATTTGGTTCACCTGCTCAGGAACCACATGCGGCGAGTAGTAGAACCGCGGCTCCAGAAGATTATCTCCTGCATCGATCTGCTCATCATTCACCAGCCTCTGTCTCAGCGCGGTTCCCGGGAGCACCCTGATCCCATGGGTGATGAATACAAGAGCGTCATGAGGCAGGCTCTCGATGAAACCGACGGTCTCACGGGCTGTCTCCATTGTTTCACCGGGTCCGCCAAACATGAATATCCACATCCTCTGCGCGTTCAGTTTGTTCAGATTCTTGACTGCGCGCCGGAGATCATCAGTCCTGAAACCTTTGTTCATGCCCTGAAGGATTGTGTCAGAACCGCTCTCGGCTGTCACACCGACGGTCGTAAACTGTGCCAGATTCATCGCATCGACCATTTCCGGGGTGCATGCAAGCGGATTGAGATCGGATGTTCCGACGGATATGCCTTGTCCCAGGACGCAGGCCGTTGATTCGCAGCACGCGATGGCATGTGCCTGCGGGAATCCAAAAATGCTGTCGACGAACTCTATTCCTCTCATACCCGCAACCCGCGCCATCTCAATCTGCCTCGATACTGCATCGGGTTCGTAGAGGCGATAGGCATGTCCCTCCAGGAGCGGATAGCTGCAATAACTACAATTGAACTCGCAGCCGCGTTTGGTCTGGATCGGCATCGATGTATCGCTGGCGGCATATCGGCGCAGATCAAGCCATTTGGCCGGATTGGGATATGGTAACGATCCTGGATTATTGGTTCGGACGGGGATCGGAGCACTGTGATCGCCTCCTCCTACCGCAACGACGCCTTGCACCGCCGATGGATCCGCCCCGCTCTCAAGCGCCTGAAGGAGCCCGATGAAGGGGATCTCGCCCTCCCCTATGACCGCATACTCACACCCCAGATGGAGCGCAACTTCTCTTGGCGATATGCTTACCGCCGGACCCCCGAGCACTATCTCCGCCTTGCTGTTTCTCCGGCAGGCATCGACTATCTGTCTGATCTCTGGGAGGTAACTCTTCGAGCTCCGGGAATCACAGTTGTCGAGATTGCGTACCGACAGACCGATCACATCCGGCCGGATTCTCCTGACAGCCGATTCGACATCAATTATGTGGCGACGGGAAAAGCCCAGGTCAAGGAGATAAACCTCATGGCCTGCAGACTCAGCGGCAGATGCGATACAGCAAGCGCCCAATGGAATCAGTGTTTGTGGAGATCTCTCTCGATTTGTTGCGACGATCAGGATTCTCATTTGGGATTCTTTACCCGCCTGTCACGCAGGGTAAACATGAGGAGGAGTAGAACGTCCAGATGATGTTGGGGGATGTATGCTATTTGATCAAACGGGCATTTTATAGCAACAATAGTCGATAGCAGAATAAGGAAATGTTTCACTAGCCTCTCATGGTTTAGCAGTAGATTCATGGTCTAAAGCATAGTTTCCATGTGCTCTGTTAAAATCCCCACCTGCCTTCCCTTGGAAAGGTGAGGTTCTGGCTGGTATTCGGTCTAACCTCTAACATTCAACTTCTAGATACGACTCATCTCTGGTTTAATTAAGTGATAAATAATCAGATACATGATTTCCTTGTGATGTAAAATAAATGCTGACTATCCCACTCATAAAAAAGTGATGGCTGACACGATGAATCATCATCATATCAACCATCAGATTCAGCTTTCAATGCTTAGTCAGATCGGTGGTTCCCTACTCGCCGGGTGCTGGAGGGAGAACCCTCGGATGTCCGAGGAAGAGCGGCCATCTCTTCGCGGCGGGATCAACACTGACTACCATATTACCCAGCCAGTTGAATGTCAGCTTTAGGTCAGGAGTAGAAGTCGCCTTCCAGAGACCCTCGACCTCCTGGTTGAACTTGATCAGCGGATAGGTGATTGTGAGTTCATCCTCGGGTTTCGCGGCAAACTTCACATAGGCGCCTGACCATTCCACCGGAACCGGTTTCGCATTTACGAAGGCATGCACCTGACCACGCATCGCCCAGTGTGGAGGACGCAGGAAGAACGCATCCTTCACCGAAGCTTTAACCGTGAGCCTCCCCTTTGCAGGCATGAATGAGACCACACTGCCCCACTTCGAGTCGCGGCTGAAGCTCATGTTCACATAGACACCCGCAGATCCCAGGGGTGACTTCGGCAGCCGGTTGATGGTGTTGATCCATGTGGTGTATATCGCCCGCATCCCCTCCGGCGCGCAGCATCCGGCCATGAACCAGCCTCCCACTCCACCGAACAGCTCGTTGTCGATATCGTTCGGTCCGGTGATTGCCAGAATCCCTCCCTGGAACTTCTTGATCACTTCAAGAGACTTGTCCACCTTATCAACAGGCTCCGACTTGTGAGCCTCCCGATAGTATGCCTCAAACTCCGGTGTGCAGATGAACTGTGCGTTGCTGACGTAGTTTCGCAGGTAGCGCTCTACATAGTCGAAGTATTCCGGGTGTCCGGATTGAGCAATCAGCGCCGCAATCGACATCATATCTGACAGGTTGCATGTCTCATCCTCAAAGTCGGCGACGTGTGCGGCGGCGGAGAACCAGCCTGTGCCGGTTCCCATATGCTGCCTCACGAAATCCCAGATGTTCTTCGCGAAGTCCTTATACTTCTTCTCGCCAGTAACCAGCCCGAGATCGGCGATTCCCCAGATGGCATGCATGGTGGCATGGGTGTGTCCGTGGTACTCGCCGCTGAGGAAGAAGCTGCCGTCTGAATTGAAGTGAATCCCATCTGGTTGAATGCTGTCCATGATTCCGTCCGCATAAGCTTTCGCGAATGTCAGCCCTTCCGGGTCACCAGTTGCTTTCCAGTAGGTGACGAGAGACTCCACGATCGGCGCAGGTTCCGGATTCCAGCCGTTGGGAATCACTTTGCCATTCCTATCAAATGCTCCCATCCCGCATGCCAAGTAGCATCGTCCCTTGTCATCCCAGGTTGCCAGCTTCTTGAGGGCAAGCATCACCTTATGAGCAAACGTCTTCGACTCAGGATTCTTCGTGCGGATGTAGTCCTCGCTTAGGCTCTTGAGTATCTTGGTCGCGCCCCAGATGTGGATTACATGATCTTTCTCTGTGTAGACCGCCGTAGTCGCTCCTTCGTTGAATGCTCCGGGAGCACTCCACACTCTACCCTCAGGGTCGATGTACTGCTTCATCCGATTGTGGAATGCGGTCTCGATATCCAGTCCCCGCTTTGAACCGGTGATATCGCGCATGTAGTACCATTCCCAATCCATGCGTGCGTCTGTATCGCAGGAAACAACCGGATCTGTGCCTTCGGGAATAGGAGGACACTGCATAAGATAGCACTGGAAGACCGGTTCGTAACCGAGATCTTTCCGCGGCGTCTCTATGAGGTAGTTGAGCGCCCATCCTGCCATCCGCTTCATGTTGATGTCTTCGGGTGGTCTAGAAGCATTCAACATCGTCACCTTCTCCGGTGTGGGGACAGCCGTCTGGATATCGGTGACAGTTCCGGTCAATCCGAGAATTGGCGTTCCATGCTGATCAGCACCGCATGCCTGGCTGGTCAATCCAACCGCAAGCGCGATCACAGCGATACTATATCGAATATTGACGATGTGCGTTAACATTTCCATCAACTCCTGAGGTAGATTTTGTAGTTTATACAGATTAGTTCCGATATACGTAAATCGGTTTAATAGAAAATTATCACATTTATTTCATTATGTCAACAAGTATCTGAACAATTTGGGCATGAAGGTAATCTGCAGAGAATTCCTGTCACAAAGGGAGTAGAATCTGCTGTGACTCATCAGATTTCATTCGAAGCGCAGATTTCCGCTCTTCAACCAAACCCTTGCCGTGACGATAAATCGCTGCAAGGAGCGCAGGTGCTTCTGAGATGAGTGTATCCTGATCAAGAGCTAGTCCTTGTTCTGCAAGCTCAAAAAGCTGCTGTTGAACCTTCTGCTTCGACCATTTGCGATATTTCCGCACATTACCGGGATCTATTCCAGCCTCAGCAAGAGCGTCGTTCCATGACATATAACGTCCGCCATGCAAGACGGCGGCGGCAAGCGGAGGATCTAGTTTCAGGCTTACATTTCGCCAGCTCAAATCGGCACCTTTTCTATACCATTCCTGAATCCGGCTTATGATTTTATCCTTCGACCATGACTGGTAGAGGCAGATGTCGCCATAGTCAATACCGGATGCTGCCACTGCGGCACCCCAGCTTCCGAAAACCCGTTGCGCTGACCTTAATAATGCAGGTGTGCGTTTTTGAACTGCTGTGTAATTCAGTGGGTTGCCGGAAGTAAACTCCAGCAATATGGCGGAAATTACGTTCGCCTTTGTCCATAACCGTCCGGGCATATCTGTCCTCCTGTAATTAACAAATACAGTAAACTATATGAATGGCAGCATGTCAAGAAAAAATGTGTAATGTATATAAACCGGGCACATAGGTTACACTATGCATGAAAGTGAAATGCTGACATGAAAGTAAATATTCCAGCCCGGTTGATTCAACTATTCCAACCTCCCATTCGTCATTCATACAGGAAACGAATACACATATAATGGAGATTCTGATGTCTGGAAATTCCCGTTCACATACCTTTCTGAAATGGATTCTACCTTTAATTCTCACAATCATCCTGATAGCAATCGTGAAACCTTTTGGCGGATGGGCAATCAATTTCGTATTTGCCGCAATGATCATCTACTATGAGGTGATCATCATCAAACGCCGATTTGCCGCACCTGCGATACTTCTATTCTTCCTTGCGCCTGTCTTTGGAGAACTGATATCAAGCTCATCCCCACCTCTGGAGTTTTTCAGCATATTCGGCGTCATCATACAACCCCTACTATATGGACTGGGCGCCATCATAGTCCGAGAACTGACATTTCGATGGAACAAAGGGTGGCCAACGATACTCCTCCTTGGCGCCGCATATGGAATTGTGGAAGAAGGATTGGCATGCAAGAGCTTCTTCAACGCAAACTGGGGTGATGTCGGTAATTTGGGTGTATATGGACGCACACTCGGTGTAAATTGGGTCTGGAGCACCCAGCTCACGATCTATCACATGCTGTTCAGCATCTTCATGCCGATACTACTCACATATCTGATATTCCCGGCACAAAAATCGGTTCAATGGATTCCATCGAGAGCCTTCAAATGGGTATGTGGAGTGTTTGCTGCCAATGTCATCCTGATGTTCTGCATCATGATGCCGCCTCACATCTACTATCCGCCTATCCCTCACATAATCATCACTCTGATTGTAGTATTTCTGTTCGGCCTGCTTGCACGAAGGATACCGGCGCCAAAACCTGCATCGTCAGATGACAGATTAAAAGTTCGAGGTCCTTTATCATTCTGCCTTATCGGAGCCGGAGCCACTCTAAGTTATGCGTTATCATCTTTCATTGTGCCTGAGATCGGGCTTCCACCCATCCTGGCGATATTGATACTCACAACCTGGGCATATGCCGCATGCCTGCTGATCGTCCGGATGTCTGCTCAAGGCAGATGGACAGATAAACACAAATTCTCTCTTGCTGCGGGAGTATTACTGGTATTTGTATTCATAGATTTAGTCCGGGAATTCAAACCCGGCCAAGCAGATAATCCATCAGGAATGGCGGTTGTAGGAATCGCAATCCTGGTTTTCCTGTATATCATCAGAAATCAGATTATAGCAAAGAATATCTCAAATCTGCATACTGAGGATACCATAATTATGCCGCATGAAGGATAATTCATAAATTATATAGAAACTATTTGCAGGTATTATTGTCAAATATGTAGATTCGCCAATCCAGGATAATATACCAGACGAGTGAGGATAAATATATGGTGAAGATAGATTTCAACAAAGCATTCAATTCATCAATGAACTATATGTCTAGCATTTTGTTTAAGCCGTTTATATTCAGAAAGTGGCTTGCATTGGGTTTTGTAGCTATGCTTGCCGGATTTGGCTCAGGCGGATCTGGAGGTGGTGGTAATAGCGGCAGTAATACATCATCCTGGGGCCGCAGTGTAGATAAGATGTCACCAGACATCGGCACATATCTCCATCAGTATTTATGGTTGATCTTGCTGGGTGTTGGCTTAATTATTATTTTATGTTTCATCTTCACATGGTTGGCATCAGTATTCAAGTTTGTATATACAGATCAACTAGTCCGGAATTCAATGGAAATAAAAGAACCATTTGCACGGTTAAAGGGATTAGGAACATCGTATTTCCTTTGGACAATTGCATTTGGACTGGCATTTTTATTGTCATTGCTGGTCATTGTTGGCATACCGGCGCTTATCGCTTATAAAACATATTATACATCTACTGCATTGAGTATTGGCTGTATTGTCATCGGCAGCCTGCTTTTCATCATGTTGGCAATCGTGGGTGGTGTGATTGATATATTCGCCAGGGATTTTGTCATCACTACGATGTATGTGAAGAACCTGCGGATAATAGAAGCATGGCGAACTGTGATACCGGTGATCAAAGCAAATAAGGGACAGATTGCTCTGTATATACTGTTGTTGATTGTCATTGCTATCGCCAGCGGTATCATCTCTATATTTATAATGATTGCTGCTGTCATCATAATGGCGATACCGGTTGGCATACTGGTTGGATTATCTTTGTTGATAGCTCTTGCCGCAAGTCTGACATGGAATGCATTCACCATTGCTTCTGTCTCAATATTAAGTGTAATCATGTTATTCGTGTTCTCAACATTATTAGTCTGTCTGATGCAGCCGTTATTGGTCTTCAGACGGGTTTTCGCATTGCAAGTCCTCGGGCAGCTAGATCCTGATCTTGCAACAATTGATGTTATAAACACCATGACGCCATCATCTCAACCCCCAATTTCATAATATCTCCGTAAGTAGTATAATATTGGCATAACATGGGTCGGGAAACATACCGGCCCTCTTTTTATACCCAGACAATCAAGCGGGAGGCAGCATTCATGACACTTGATGAGCAGTTCGCCAGATTGATAGAAATGCATAAGTTGATTGAAGATCAACCTTACAAATGGGATGTAACAGCGTTTGAATTAAGATTCAGCCTGGGTCATGCTACGGTAGAGCGCGATCTGAGAATTCTACGCAAATGGGCAACCATCAAACGGAAAAAAGGGTATCTGGCGATTGAGGAGTCCAGGTTTCTGCCGGTATCACTTACTCCCCGGGAAATGCTTGCTCTTTCACTCGCAGGGCAACTGGGATCAGAACGCATAGGTATGCCGTATTCAGATGCATTAGAGAGCGCGTTGATGAAAGTCAACGATCATTTGCCGAAACAACTAGCTTCATCGCTGAAAAAAATGAAAGAACGCGTATCCATCGGGATTGATGTCATAAGAGAATGCAACTCCGATTTTCTGGATGCCATAAGCCGTGCGATAACAAATCACAATCCGGTCGATATCAAATATTTCGTTGTAACCCGTAACGAACTTACATCACGAAGGATTAATCCATATGGACTCACATTTAGATTTGGCGCCTGGTATCTGATCGGATGGTGCCATCTTCGGAAAGAAGTACGCACATTCGGAGTAGATCGGATCAGAGAGATAAAGATCTTCAACGATCATTTTGCTTATCCAACTGATTTCAATCTGAATGATTATCTATCGCATGGATGGTCACTTCAGGCAGATGGAGAACCTGAACACATAAAACTTAAGTTCAGTAAAGAGATAACCCCATGGATTTCCGGGTGCAGGTTCCATCCAAATCAGAAAGTCACCGCTCAGCCGGATGGATCCTCGATATTTGAGGTTACCGTTGCAGGCATTGAAGAGATCAAGCATTGGATACTGAGCTATGGTCGAAATGTCGAGGTTATCGGTCCTGAGACATTGCGTAAATCCATTGCAGATATCTGTTCGGAGATGGCAGGAATATACGAAAAACACTAGAGTCTAAGACTAAGTGATTAAGTGTAACAACAGCAGCACACAAAACGTATAAAATGTAAATGATTTGTCACAGAGAGGATAATTTGCGTTCAAATGAAATATTGTATCATCATGCGCTGCTTAGTAATATTGGCAGTTTTTATGTTTATATCCAGTGTATCAGCGAGTGTTGTTGGAAATGATTTGAAGATTAGAGCCGAACAGGCAACGCAGGGATTGAAAGACTTAAGCCTGACATGCAAAGTTACATACTGCAATATGCAGGAACTGAAGAAAGTCAGCAAAGACTTCACACAACGGTACGAGATCAAAACATCTACCCTAATGTATAAATCACCTGATAAGATAAAGATGGAAGGGAAGCTTGGCCTGATAAAAATGAAGATGGTGATCAATGGCGATAAGAAAGCTTTCATCATCCCAGCAGTAGGTTACAACAAGAAAGAAAATATCAAAAACAAGCCTCATAAACGCCAATCAGACCTTGATATCGGTATGTTCTCCGATTCTTTGTGGAGAGATTACATTGTAAATAAAGTAGAGATTGAAAAAGGTGAGAACGGCTCGGTATATAAACTTACATTCTGTAGAGAAAATGCAAAAAGCAGAAAGATGATATGCTGGGTCGATGCCGATTCATTGAAACTGCTAAAACAGGAAAATTTTGAATCCGATGGAAGAAGAATTGTTAGATATGTCTACTCGAACCATAAGAGAGTCGACAACTGCATCTGGGTTCCATCGAAAATAGACGTTTACAATAATGACGAAAAACTCGCCGGAACGATTGAATATGAAGATATCGAAGCAAATACCGGCATCAGTGATTCAGAATTCAAACTCTAGATTCATTTAACCGATTACAAGATTTGAAAAAGATACCATTTCTCCAAGTGGTATCTTTTTTCTTGCCGGTTATATATAATCAAGCAAACTAATCAATAAGGATTCATATTATGCGCTTACTTTTCAAACTGCCTCGAATTTTTTCATATGCGATATTGCTTTGTGTTATAACCATACTCATCCCAAATGTTTCGACTGCAAATAACATATCGAAACGGAATATCATCGTCGGACTAAAAGCAACACCAAAGGAAGTATACGCCGCCAAAGAGCTTCAACGATACATCTACCAGTTAACCGGCGATCTTCTTTCCATCGGCGATGAGAAGGATATGAATGAAGCTGGTTCATTCATCATCGGTCAGACCGGAACAAATACCATCATCAAAGATCTGGCAGATTCCGGCACAATTAAGATTAGTCAGATAACTCTCGTTCATGAAGGTTATATACTGAAGAAACTTAGAATCTGGAACTCTGATGCAATCATAATCGCCGGTAGTGATGAAACCGGATGCCTATACGGCGTTTATGGTCTGCTTGATGACTGGTACGGCATTGGATTTTATCTAGGCGGAGATGTGCTTCTAGGGAAGAAGATCTCATT
The DNA here is from genome assembly GCF_963662935.2 of uncultured Desulfobulbus sp. NCBI lineage: Bacteria > Pseudomonadati > Thermodesulfobacteriota > Desulfobulbia > Desulfobulbales > Desulfobulbaceae > Desulfobulbus > uncultured Desulfobulbus sp. The sequence continues at coordinate 177,150 of NZ_CAXXTL010000002.1, forward strand.
CCGGCTGCCGGATGTAGATGAAAGCAAGACTCCCAGCCAGCAGATACGCGGGTTCCTTCCCTGGACAAACTTCCCGCAATCCGCCGGTGTATACTCCTTCAACGATTACCGATTCATCATCGACCAGATGGCTAAAATGAGGATGAATTTCCTTGAAATCCACAACTACAACGGTATGGGTGTTCACAATGAGATGTTCCACAACTTCACATATAACGGAATCACATCAAGAGTTTATATGAACTCTACATCAACCGGTCATGGATGGGCCGGACCATCGTGGCAGGTGAAAGATTACTTGTTCAAAGGTGCTGATCTGTTCGACGACTACGATTTTGGCTCAGATTGTACACTGCATAATAAATCTCTTACCAATGAGCAGGTGTTCCGTAAAGGCGCCTCCCTTTTTCAACAAGTCATCGAGTATGCTCATTCGAGAGGTGTGAAAATCGGGCTTGGAATAGAGCTGGACATCATCCCTGCCGTCTACAAAACGAAGCCAAATAACCCGGATGTGGTAAATGCACGTATCAATCAGATCATAAATGACTACCCGAACCTGGATTATCTTATGTGCTATCGATCAGAAGTGATCGCAGCCGAATCACAGAATATATGGCAGGAGATATTCGATCAGTTTTACAAGCGATTCAAGGCAGAGGCGCCTGGCACCAGGCTTACAGTTTCAGGATGGGGATTGTCTGCAGATCATGTGGCTCATCTGCCGGCTGATGTGATCGCCGCACCAATCGCGCCTTATTCGGCAGCATTTGAAGACGGCAGCATTTACACTCTGCATGAATACTGGGGATGTCCCTGGCTTGAACGCGATTTCAACAGTTCGGTCCACTACTACCCATACAACATGAATCTATCTGACACCATTAAAGCATATACAAAACAAGCACCGAACATGACCGGCTTTATGTGCCTGACATGGCGACTCACAGATGCAGTCGATGCAAAGATGTCATATATCGCAAAAGCTCCATGGGATATAGATAACAAGCTTGATTCATCTCGAGCAGTATATTATGAATACGCAAAGAAGAATTACGGAGTAAAATCGGCATCAGAGATAACAGATATCATCAACGAAAATGAGCCATATGCCAACAACACGAGCGAGTGCGAGGGAACAGCGGAGTTCACCGGCAAAGACAGATCTACAGACATACAGAAGGCGGTGGCTCAACTTGCGGTAATTGATGACTACATCCTCAAGACTGATGATCCCGGGATGAGGCACAGGCTTGAACTTCTCCGCAATCGCATCGCATCTGTGAAATACTGGTGCGAACTCGATCAGAGCTTCAAAAACGCAGGTTGGGATGGTCTCCCAGGCGCATTCCCGGCATGGGCGAAGACATTTCGAGATAGAGTGACGGATATATCATCTCTAGGAAATGTGGTCAGCACACAAAATCGTCTGGTGCAGCTTAGATATCTCGCCAAAGAGAACGAATTGAGGAAGCAGCAGGTCGTGAAAGCGCCGTCATATGTGGAAACAAGAGGAACAATCAACGGCGCGGAGATCACCTGGCGAAATATGGAACCGAATGCAAGGAGTTTCAATGTCTATCGGGATTCCGTGAAGATCAACAAATCGCAGTTATCGCCAACACATCTATCATTCAAGGATACAGTGAATGGCATCCATTCATATTCAGTAACGGCGATAAGTAAATCTGGCATAGAAAGTGCGAAATCCGTTCCCGATATATGTGCTGCTGGATCTGCAGATGCAGGCGCTCCGAAGATCGTTGTTGTATCACCACCGATGTCGATCGCATCAGGCCAATCACCGGAAATCAAGGCTCGCATACTTGACGACCGCACATACGGGAGCATATCAGCTTCGATCCACTACAGAACACCCGGAGCAACTCAGTGGAAATCCAGATCGATGAACAGACGCGTGAGAAGTATATTCGCCATCAAGATACCTGCATCTGAGATATCATCTGAAGGTCTGGAATACTACATCACAGCGTCAGATGGATCGAACACAGGCTTCTACCCCATGACAGCACCCTATGTGAATGCGGCGGTAATTCGATGTGATTCCATTCGGAGCAAAATTGAATTTTCACAGATTCAATTGCATGCATCAGATGGCAACCTTGTATGGAATGCTGTATCAGGCGATGTTTTGTGGTATCGAATATACCGGAGCAGATCGAAGTCGTTCACGCCCGGACCTGACAACCTATTAACATGGGTAGACAAGGGTACTCATCAGTTCAGAGATATCGAACCTGGTTTTGATGGTGAGAAAATACATGGGAGATACTATTACCGCGTATCAGCCGTGGACAGGTTAGGACATGAAAGCCGTCCTTCAGGTTGTGTATCGCTGATCCAACCTGTAAATCCAGTATCTAAAAATGGAGCAAAGATATATGAGGCTGAATCTGCCGTATTGAGTAATGTACAGGTATACTCAGATCCGAATGCATCAGATAACAATGCGGTAGGTTACTTCGGTGAAGAGGTCGGCGACTCAATCCTGTTTGAGAATCTCACTCCGTCGAAAAGCATGAGCATCACCTACTCCAATGGAACCGGTAAAGATACCAGGTGCAGCCTTTACATCGACGGTAAAGATGCCGTAACCATCGATTTTCCCAAAACTGCCGACTGGTATTCATATGAGAAAATCAATATATCACTACCGGTCCGTTCATCAGTTGAACTCCGGGTAGATGCAGATGATTATGAATACAACAAAGGATTCTGTGCGAATATAGATTTCCTTGAGCTTTATGGTCCTTAAATAATAAATAATAACAGGAAGGATTAACTATCCAAAACGAGTAATTTAGCTATAATACAATTTCTGGAGATTATAAATGGATGACAACAAGAAGAATCAGGAAAGAGAATTGCCGTTAGCTGAACCACCGTCGTCGAAATCATCGTCATCAACGACTAAAATCGTGTGTTTGAGTTGTCTAGGAATCATGTTATTTATATTCATAGCGATCACAGTAGTCACATACCCAGTATTCTTTCGTGCGCGTGGTGCGGCAAAATCTACATCGTGCCTGTCAAATACAAAGCAATTAGCCATTGCTTTCATGATGTATACGTCTGAGTTTGATGACCGGATGCCGCTTCGGAATAACTGGCAGGCTGCCTTAGATCCATACATCAAATCCAGATCAATTTGGAAATGCCCATCTGCCCAGACTACCGACCCATGTTACGCCTTCAATTCGAAACTGGAGAAGGCGAAGCTTTCAGACATAAACACGCCGCAAGACACAGTGATGGTCTTTGAGTCAGTCCCAGGCATGAACCAATGCGGCGGGAAAGAATTGTTTCCATCACCGCCGAGACATCCGGAAGGTCACAGCATTGCATATGCTGATAGTCATGCTAAGAGTGTGAAACCACAGGAGATCGACTCACTCGTCTGGAACATCAAGACTCTTGCCAAATAGGCAATTTAAGGAAATTGGTAGTGTCAATGAATATTAATGGGACAGAACCAAATCTCAGATCACCTGAACCACCGTCGACTGTGCCGTTAACAGGAACGAGAATCGCATGGCTGTCTTGTATTGTTATCATATTCCTGACATTCGCCGTAATGGCGGCGATTCTATATCCGGCACATCAACGAGTGAAGGCTAGATCAATGATTTGCCTGTCAAACACCAAATCATTGGGTATGGCTTTTCTCATGTACATGGCTGATAGCGATGACCAAATGCCTTCAGGTAACAACTGGCTGTGGGAGGTAGATCCTTATATCAGATCAAAGGCAATACTAAAGTGCCCCTCAGTTTCTACATTAGATCCCTGTTATGCTTTTAACTCGAAGCTGGAGAAGACCAGAAATTCAGATATAAAAGAGCCTGACAACACAGTGATGCAATTTGAGTCAGTTCCCGGCATGAACCAATGCGGCGGGAAAGAACTTCTTCCATTACCGCCACGGCATCCCCAGGGACACAGCATCGGATTTGTTGACGGGCATGCCGGTAGCGTGATGCCAACTGACATTGACTCTCTCATCTGGAATATCTCTAAGTAGGGAACGGATATCATCTGCTCCCCCGTTGAACCATTGTGGTGCGGGCTTCCAGCCTGCATGTTTTCTATACCAGATTATGCCTCTGAGGTAAACGGAACGGATGATATCCGTTCCCTACATAAGAAAAACATGCAGTCAAAATGCCTGAATCACACCTTCCCTGCGAAGAGGTATTTTAGCCCCTCAATATTGACACTCATCCTTCACGGATGGTATACTCAACTCATAAATTCACTGTGGGGGATTGTGTCATTCAGGCATCCAATGGTTGAGTTTTAGTATTGAGGTTTACGATGGGACTTTGCGAAAGACGGCGCAGTATATTGAAGGCCGTTATCAATGATTATGTAGAAACGGCAGAACCGGTGGGGTCGGAGACACTGGCACGCAAGTATGACTTCGGAGTGAAACCCGCCACCATCCGGAACGAACTCGCCGCGATGTCGGAACTCGGATATCTCAGACAGCCTCATACATCAGCCGGACGCATACCATCTGATCTCGGATATCGCTTTTATGTCGATGAACTGATGCCCGAACCGCATCTTGGTCCGGATGAGACCGCGCATGCCCGTCGAAGTTACGATCCCTTTGAGAGTGAAATCGAGGAGATCCTTCAACGCACATGCCGCATCCTCTCCGGGCTCACTCGATATACATCGATAGCAACCGCACCGCAGATGGATACAATCAGCATAAAGCAGGTCGCGCTTCTGTTGATCGGTGCAGGTAAGCTTCTCGCGGTTATCGTGATGAATAACGGACGGATAGACCATCGATCGGTTGATTCGAATATCGACCTGAAGCTTGATAAAGTCACCGCCATGACGAACTTCATCAACGAACGCTTTCAGGATGCCGACCTGCATGAGTTGATCCGCAAAACTGATATGGAGCTTCCATCTGAAATCGCAGGCATGCATGATTTATACAGACGCGTGATCTATGTCCTCAAGCAGGCACTTTCCATGAACGATGAAGATGAGATATTTGTAACTGGGACAAGCAATATCCTCAAGCAACCGGAGTTTACCGGTAGCGATAGATTAGCCTCATTACTGGATGCTCTTGAGAGCAGGAGAGACCTTTTCCAGGTCTTCAGCCAATCATTATTGGGTAAAGAAGTAACGGTTGTGATCGGCGCTGAGAACCTGGTTGATGAGATGCGTGAGTGCAGCTTCGTCACCTCTTCCTACACGATCGGCAAACGCGTATGTGGAAGCATCGCGGTAATTGGCCCCACCAGGATGGACTATCGCCGTGCAGTTGCAGCCGTCGAGTTCATGGCGATGAACCTGAGTGGATTGCTGACCTCGCTGAGCATAGGATAAAACTTTTTATTTATAAACCGCGAATGAACGCCAATGAACGCGAATAGTATAATAGAAATATAAATGTTTTAAAATAAAAGTAACACATAAGTATATCTCTGCTTGAATGTTGATAAACTCTCGTATATATTATGTATTCATTCGCGTTAATTCGCGTGTATTAGCGGTTAATAATTCTGCAAAATAGAGTATTTTAAGGCAACGACTCATTAGGTCGAGGGTAACAACTCGGCCTTTTAGATTGTCAGGTGGGATATGAACACAAATTCGAAACAACCTGCAAGAACAATTGATGCCGATGACAAAATATCGGCGCTGATATCGAATTCCTCCGCCATACAGGCGCTGGCATCTGCCGTAGAAGGAACACTGGGACCAAAGGGATTGAACTGCATGCTGGTCGACAGATTTGGCGATGTTACGATCACCAATGACGGCAGCACCATCCTGGACCGGATTGAGGCGAATCATCCTGCGGCAGGGATACTCATCCGCGCCGCGAAGTCGCAGGACGCTGAGGTTGGAGACGGCACTACCACTACAGTTGTGCTGGCATCTGCACTTATCACCGAAGGGATAAATCAGGTCTCGCGCGGCGTACCCGTCACTAAGGTCATTGAGGGGATGTCTATCGCTGTTCAAAAGGCGCTGGATGTGATATCGAAGGCAGCCACCCCTATTACGGGTCTTGACGATCCTATACTGCGTCAGGCGGCATATATATCAGGCAGAGAGTGCGCCGATATATCTGACCTAGTTGTGAGTGCGATTCAACTGATCGGCAAAGATATCCTGATGGATCCTGCTTTCCGCCTTGCAGATGCGATCGTGGCTAAAGAAGGCGCCGAGAACGAAGTCTTTATGGGTTTGATAATCGATAAAGAGCGTATGAACAGCCTGATGCCGCACGAAGCAATCAATCCGATCATACTGGTTGTAAATGACGCGCTTGAACCTGAACAGATGGAAGATGATGCGCTTGGCACCGAATCCGGTTTCGCAAGGTATCTGCATCTTCAATCAGAGTTCAAAGCTGGCATCCAGAAAATCATCAATATGGGCGTCAAAGTCGTTGCAGTATACAAATCCGTGTCAGATATTGCAGAAGAGATGTTGACTGATGCCGGAGTAATCGTGCTTAGACGATTGTCATCTGCCGACCTGACCAGGATCGCCGAACATACAGGTGCCAGAGGCATTAAACGCACAAGTCTGAGCAAACCTGCTGATGAGCTTTTGAGGTTTACCGGCCGTTGCCAGAGGGTATACGAAGATGAAAGACTTGAACACACGCGGATAATCGGAGGCGCAGGGAAACCGGCTGCCACGATACTTGTTGGTGCTTCCACAAGAGAAGTCAAAGATGAGCGCAAACGCATCGCCGACGATGCCGCATCTGCAGCTCAGGCGGTGGTTAAAGGCGGATCGACTCCCGGCGGCGGATCGATAGAGATCGCAGCCGCGCGCGAGGTGTATGCGCTCCGTGAAAGCATCAGAGGGATGGCTGCATATGGCGCCATCTGCGTGGCACAAGCATTGAAAAAGCCATTATCTCAAATAGTAACAAATGCCGGATTCAATCCGCTTGAGAAAGTCGAGGATGTTATCACCGCCCAATCAAGCGCAGACAGCATCTCTCTGGCGATCAATTGCGATACCGGCGAAGTCGCAGATATGTGCAAACTCGGAGTTTTTGATCCCGCATTGGTAAAAATGCATGCATTAAAAACAGCAGCGGAAGTCGCTGAGGCAATCCTGCGAATCAACACCATCATCAGGAAACGGGAAAGCGATCAACCCGCAATTGGAGGTATGTAATAGTGAAAAAGAAAATCAAAATAGATAGCGACGAATATATTGTAGATCCGGAAACCGCAAATGATTCACCAACTGACAATGCCGATGTTAAAACAGATACCTCGGCTGCGGATACAGCAGATAGTCCCTTGGCTGTGTTGGAAGCACGCTGCAAAGAGGCTGAAGATAAAGCTGAAGCAGAACATGACAATTTCCTTCGCACGCTGGCAGAGTACAACAATTTCAAACGCAGATCCCGCGAAGAGCTGACAATGGCGAGGAAGTATGGCTCAGAAGACCTGATAATCAGACTCCTGCCCTTGCTGGACAACTTCGAGAGGGGTTTGAAGGCATCAGAAGAATTGAAAGACTTCGATGCGCTTCATGGAGGCGTTCTGTTAATAATGCGCCAGCTTTTTGATATACTCGAAAAAGAAGGCGTTAAAGTGATTGAAACATCCGAGCAGGCATTCGATCCTAACCTGCATGAGGCTGTTATGCGTGAAGAAACATCTGATCTGCCTGATGGAACAATCGTTGACGAGTTCCAGAAGGGCTATACTCTGGGAGATAAAGTCATCCGCCCAAGCATGGTGAAAGTCGCGCATACACCATAGATTTCACAGACTTATTTGTAAATAGACGTTGAAAAGGCAGACATGATAGTCTGCCTTTTTCAATTAGATACACATCAATGTTTTCGGTTTTGTAAAGAACGCCACTTCTTCACATAAAAGAAGACTATCATGAGTAGAGAAACTCTAACTTATACCCCAAGTTCCCAATAAAACATCCCCTCCGGCGAGTGATGTCATTCCAGACCCCCGATCTGGAATCCAAGAGAGTGACGCATAGTAATCAAACATCCTGGTCATTCAAACCATTACTTACCAATCGCATCCACATCTCCAACTACAAAATTCAGTCGAATACTCTATTTAGGTGTCAATCTGATCTTTACGCCAGTTTTTGCAATACCCGATGCGTCACATAAACTGCATAAACATTTAATAAAATTATCTGAGCTACGATTAATTTCCAAATACAGTTCTTTATTACCAATCTGGAGTGTACGATATCTGATTTTCTCACCATTATCATCAAAAGGGGAGGAATTGATAAACCACATTTTACCATTTGTGAGACCTTTGAAAGGGATAGTTGGCAGTTTATTCATGTTTCCGATATATTCTGCAATCTTTACACTTGCATCACACCAACTCTTTGCATCCAACTGATTACCGTCAGGGAGATATAATTTATCAACACTATGCCCCCACACTTTTTTACCCATATCACTCAATTCAGTTAAGCTATATATGCTTGATTTGGGATCACCATTAACAGCTTCTCCACCTTGTAGAATAGACAGACCGACAGGAGGAGTTTCAATCGAGATATCAAAAACTGCAGCGAAAAATTGTACAATTTCTACAGCTTGAACATTTGAAAGGCCAGTTTCTGACTTTATGACTTTCTGCATATTTTTAATCAACGAACTATCTTTTGTTACAAGCAGCTTGCGTAAAACATTATGTAAACGCCATTTACGTGCATATAAATCAAGCCCATCAGACTGGATAGAAGTTTTACTTAAAGCTGAGATAAATTCTATGAAATCCGGACTGTTTATATCAGAGCGAGCCGATATCCGCTCATTAATTAGAACTCCATGAATGTGGTTGTCGAACAATATCCACTCTCTTCCGTTTGATAGAACAACCCATCTATGCCCTTGAGTGTTTGCATAATTCAATGCTTGAACTGCCGCTGCCGGAATATTATCCAGATTGATTTTCCAGTCTTTTGCTTCCAGATACCAGGTATAGGCAGTATTTGACAATAGAGTGTAGTCCGGAAATTGATTCCCGGCATTACCCATTTGAGGGATAATATCTGTCTTGTTGTATCCAATAGCATGTAAAATTGGAAGTATTACCCAATCGCAGGTTGCAGCTTCATTTGGAGGAGGATTATCAAAGAAACCACGAGCTTCTTCGATTTCTTTGCTTAACGCGCATTTTAAATCTTCAGTCATCCTTTATGGCTCCATGATGTAATCATTTGAGTTAATGTATCGCATTAGACACGTATTTGTCAATAACTATAATTATTAATTATCAATTATTCAAACACTAGGATTATAATTGCAACCATATCTCAATAATTCCACACACCTTCAACCACGAAAGTATTCTTTGTAATATATCCATGATTTCATTTATAATGGCAGATAGAAAATTTGGTTCACAACTTTCAAACAGGAGATATTAAGTGGCATCAAGAAAACAACCTATGCTGCATGAAAATGTTCAGGAAATGCTCTTTCATAAGATCAGAGCGCGCTTCGGCGAGATCGGCACGAAACGATACTGGGGAGTTAAACCGATCCAGAACATCACAATGCGTCAGACGACCGATTATGAGAAGTATGATGACGCTGTAAAGGCGGACGGCTGGCGTGAGATCAAAGCCGGGGATGAATGGGGTGGAAACGGCGAATTCGCATGGTTCAAACTCTCATTCACCGTGCCAGATGAATATGCCGGCAAACCGTTAGTCGCGATTATGAAACTAGGGTTGGCCGGATGGCTTGGCGGTGAGGGCTGTCTCTTCATCGACGGCGTTCCATACCAGGGGATCGACCGCAACCATCCTGAGGTCATCCTCACGAAATGCGCGAAACCGGGTGAAACATATAATCTGGTGGTAGAGTGCGTATCTACCGAGGTATGGCAGTACAAAACAGGCAAAGTAAAACTTGAGCAGGCAGATATCGCGGTTATCAATCAGGATGTATGGGATTACTGGTTCGACCTTGGACTGCTGATCAAGATCGCCGAGGTGCAGAAGCCGGATTCCAGACGACGTGCGACTATCGTGCGGGAAGTGAACAAGAGCGTCGACCTGTTCAACATGGATGCCAAGAGCTTCGATGATGTCTCCGCCACCGCAATCGCCTCGAGAGAGATTATCAAGCCTTTATACGACCTTCCTGCCGAAGCGAGCGCCCTGGAAGTGGCATGCGCCGGTCACTCACACATCGACGTCGCTTGGCTGTGGCCTTATGCAGAGACGATCCGCAAATGCTCCAGGACATTCTCAACCGTTGACCGGCTGATGGAGGAGTATCCCGAGTACAAGTTTACACAGAGTCAGGCGCAGGTCTATGAGTTTACCAAAGACCACTATCCAGCCCTGTATGAAAAGATCAAGAAGCGCGTGGCAGAGCGAAGGTTCGAGCCTCAGGGAAGCATGTGGGTCGAGGCTGACTGCAACATCTGCTCCGGTGAGTCGCTGGTTCGGCAGATACTCCTGGGCAAGGGCTACTTCATGGATGAATTCGGCATAGAGACCAACTGCTTCTGGCTGCCGGATGTCTTCGGATACAGCGCTGCCCTCCCGCAGATCATCAAGAAAGCCGGGATCGACTACTTCATGACGATCAAGATAAGCTGGAGCATGTTCAACCGGTTCCCGTATTCATCATTCTGGTGGGAAGGGATCGACGGCACGAAGGCGCTTGCACACTTCCCGCCTGCAGATGACTACAACGCCCGAAACGATCCTGATCAACTTTGGAAATCCGCAAACGACTACATCGAGAAAGACCGATCTGACATCGTCCTCCACTCCTATGGATGGGGCGACGGCGGAGGCGGCCCAGACAGGACTCATCTGGAGAACCTGAGGCGCGCCGCGAACGTAGACGGTCTGCCCCCATGTACTCCAATGTGGACAGCGGACTTCTATCAGGAACTTGAGAAAAGAAGCGAAGGGCTTCCCACATGGGTTGGCGAGTTGTACCTGGAGTTCCATCGTGGAACATACACAACCCAGGCGAAGAACAAGCTCTACAACCGCAGGTCGGAATTCCTGATGCACGACACGGAGATGATCGCCGCATTGGCATGGCTCATGTCAGGCGCGGAATACCCGTCCGATACGATCACAAAGGCATGGAAGCTGATCTGCAAGAACCAGTTCCATGATGTCATCCCGGGCTCGTCAGTCACTGAGGTGTATAAGGACTCGACTGCCGATTATATGGCCATCTTCGGCATGGGTGACTGCATGCGCGACACTGCACTCAAATCGATAACAGGCAAGAAGTCGGACGGCAGCAATGTGGCGTTATTCAACACCCTTTCATGGCGAAGGATGGACTCATTCCGAATCGGTGTTGGCGGAGACGCATCGAAGCTGCATGCGGTTTCGGCAGATGGGATCGCGCTTCCAACACAGGTGGTCAGCGATGACCCGTCATCGCTGTGGATCACCCCTGATTCAGTCGCGGGCATCGGTGTCGATTCAATCAAGCTGGCAGAAGGACCCTATGAAGTCGTGGTGCCGGAGATCAAGATATCGACCGGATGCATGGAGAATCAGTTCTATAATATCAAACTGGATGAGAACGGGTTGATATCGTCGATATACGACAAACGTGCCGGCAGGGAAGTAGTTCCTGAAGGCGCTAAATCGAACCAGTTCCAACTATTCGAGGACAAGCCGATCCATCCCGACGCATGGGACATCGAGTTCTACTATCCGGACAAGCGCACGGATATCACCCAGTTGGATGAAATCGTTGTTGAGGAATCTGGACCGGTGCGGGGTTCAATCAAGATGCGCCGTTCGTTTGGCTCATCTGTGATCGAGCAGCGGATCGTCCTGTGGAATAACAATCCCAGGATCGACTTCGAGACGAAGATCGATTGGCACGAACACAAGAAACTGCTGAAAGTGGCGTTCCCTGTGGATGTCCATGCAAACAGCGCCAGGTTCGAGATACAGTTCGGCAGCGTAGACCGTCCGACACACTCAAACACAAGCTGGGATTTCGCTCGGTTTGAGGTGGCGGCGCAGAAGTGGGCTGATCTGTCTCAAGCGGATTTCGGCGTCAGTCTGTTGAACGACTGCAAGTATGGCCACGATGTGCATGAGAACGTCCTGCGTCTCACCGTGCTGCGTGCTCCAACCGATCCTGATCCATATGCGGACAGAGGCGAGCACACCCTCACATACTCACTGCTGCCGCATCAGGGCGACTGGCGATGCGCAGAGACAGTCCGCCGTGCATACGAGCTGAACGTCCCGATGGTTGCATCCGTCTCAGACACAGTCGCACCATCCAGGAGTTTCATCACAGTCGATGCACCGAACGTGGTGGTTGAGACCGTGAAGAAAGCCGAGAAGGAAGACGCGATGATCGTCCGCATGTACGAGTGTTCCGGCATAAACGCCAAATTCGACATGCAGGTGAATCTCCCCGTGACTAAAGCATCCGAGTGCGACCTGATGGAGCGTGACATCGAACCACTCGATATGCAGTGCGGAGTCATCCCCCTCACACTGAAGCCCTTCGAGATCAAGACGATCAAGTTAGGGATTTAGGCTGTAGGGATATAGGAAAGACCTTCATATGGAGAACTTATAAACATCTGTGAAGGTTTGAGAACAGATGAAGAGACGCAGGTTTAATTGCGTCTCTTCATTTTTTGCTTTAGTATTTTTTCGCAGATGCGGCGTTTTTCTGTTTCAGCAGCCACGCACGTCTGTCATGATTTATTTTTGCTTGTTTGATACGTGCTTGTTTTGCTCTGTAGATACGCGCACGCTGGGCTCTGGTTAGTCTGTGTGCTCTTCTATATGCATCTCTTCTATGCCGTGCTCTTATCGTTTTATTAAGTTTCTCTGAAGCGATAACTGTTCCAGCCGCTCCTAATATGGTCCCGGTTTTGTTACCTTTGACAGCCATGATTACTGTCGCGGCACCCAGGGCATTTCTTGTGTTCTTCTGGCCTGTTTCGCCGGCAAAAACTATTCCACTTGTGCCGAGCGTTGCAGCCAGCAACACTCCAACTACGATTCTCTTGGTATATTTCATATATTCTCTCCTGAGGATAGATCTCCAGACACTCACCGCTATCCACTCGATTTGCAATATATATACCCGGAAATGGGAAGTTTGAATCAGAGCTTGCAATTTCCTAATTTAAATATCTGAGAAACAGATCGAATATTAATAGGCCCGACTGCAGAATTCGTGGTTATCTGGGTAAAATAAAGTAATGCAGCATTTCTTCGAGATGGAATTAATATTACAATTGACTATTTAAATGACAGTAGTATAATGTAAAATATTCAGAAGTCTGGCTGATGTTGCGTCTGATTCTCCTGATGTTAATGGTGTCACTGTAAAGATATACTGACATCAGTGTTGTTGATAACTGAAATGTGATTAGCTTTACACCTCATAATACGGAGGCGGTTCTCTGAGATACATCTATAAATCAGATACTTGCAGCAGTAGAATTGCAGGATAATAATGAAGTTACCCTGCATCATTTTTCTGAATCTAAAGTAAATCTTGAAGGGAGATCTGATCATGAAAACCGTACCAAATGTATTTGAACTTCCTGATACATCAAAGAGATTGATGTCGCTCCCACTGATCCAACGATTGTTCACCAGCATGATTATCTTGGCATTAGTATTATGTACTGCCGGTGGATCAATCGCTCAGTATCTGATGCCGCCCAGTCCGCATCTGCCTTCTGATGTGCGTGCGGCGATGCAGCGTGAAGAAGGACAACGCACCGGACAATGGAAACACCAATCCCATCCTGTGCGTGATGCCAGCAAAAAAAGTATAGTAAATAACCCACTTGCTGCACCGGTACAATTATTAGTAAGCGGCACGAAACAGATGCCGTGTATCTTAATGAAATTCCCGGATTATGCTAACACTTACTCAACCACTGATTTCAAAGATCTTCTTTTTACACCCGGAGGTGTCCCTACCGGGAGTGCCGCAGATTATTACACTGAAGTTTCCTTTAACAAACTGACGCTATCCGGTAAGGTACAGGGCTGGTATACCACTGATTATCTCAAGTCCCATTATGGTGATAGAACCGGACGCTATGCTGATTGCGCCTATGAAGCCGCAAAAAAAGCAGATGCAGCAGGATTCGACTGGGCTCCCTACGATAACGATCATGATGGTTATGTTGATACTCTTTGGGTTGTCCACAGCGGACTAGGTGCTGAAGAGACCGGCAACACTCGCACAGACATCTGGTCTCACTCATGGGATTTTGCTTCTGCCGGTAAAGGTGTCTTCACAACATCAACACCAGATTCTTATAACGGCGGATATATCAAAATCAACAACTACATCATTCAACCGGAAACAAGTTTCTGGTCCGGTGGAGATGGTTTGTCTCAGGGCATTGTCGGCATAGGTGTGTTCTGCCATGAATTCGGTCATGCGCTGGGATTACCCGATCTATATGATACAAGCGGCACCGGCGAAGGTTTGGGTAATGCCAGTCTGATGGCCGCCGGCAGTTGGGGCGGAGACGGCAACGATTCCCGCTACCCAGCCCATATGGATGCCTGGTGTAAAGTTGATCTGGGGTGGATCAGTCCCTCTGTGGTTACATCTGATGGACCTTATTCCATAATGAATACTGAGCTTAACTCGACGCAGTCCTGTTATCTGGTGAAACCATCAGGCAGTGCAGTTAACCAGTATTTCCTGGTAGAGAACCGTCAGCATAACGGGTATGACCAAAATTTGTTTGCCACCGGTTTATTCATCTACCACATAGACACAGATATCATTAACACCTATATGTATGCAAATACCGTGAACTCGAATACGCACCCATATGGTGTTGCTCTGGAGGAGGCTGACGCTGTCACAGACAGCTATGCAGCTATGCACCTGTTTACCGGCAGCAATCGTGGACTCTCATCTGATTCCTGGCCGAAAGGTTCATCAACTGCATTCGGTGCCGCATCAATCCCAAGCACAAAAACAAATGCAGGTGCAATTCAGAAATGCAGCATCGCCAACATTTCAGCCAAAGGTGATGAGATGACTGCAACAATATCAGTGACTCCATCAGCAAATGCAGCTCCAACAGCTAACTCTGACAGTTACAAAGCGACGGTCAATAAAACTCTGACAGTACGAGCACCTGGAGTGTTGTCCAATGACACTGATTCAGATGGTGATCCTCTGACAGTCGCAACATTCACCCAGCCGGCTAACGGAACACTGGTGATGAATACAAACGGCTCATTCACCTACAAACCTAACACAGGTTATACAGGTACAGACACTTTTACCTACAATGCTAGTGACGGCATAACTTTATCTAATGTTACCACTGTAACGATCAGTGTGACGAAAAAAGGGAAGTAACTTTAACTACTTTGATCTTGAATGAAAATCCCCGGGACTGGTTCTTAATCTGGTTCCCGGGGATTTGTAATTCGGACCATGCGAATCATTATTTTACCACTCATCTAAAATCCGAATTGATACTTGCGAAATACCATGGAGTGCATTTCATACCTGAGTTTTATGCGATTCCATACGTGGAAATCCAATGTGCTATTTGCTATCCAGTATATTCTTCAATGCCTGATTAATCCACTCCTCAGACTTTGGGAAATCGGCGTAGTCTTTGATTCCTGCCAACATCGGGTCATCCGGTTTGATGCCGGCGGTCTGAAGCATTGCGTAGTCCTGCAGTGACTCGGCGAATATCTCCCACCTGATCGAGTCGATCGGCCCATCGACGCCCGGGTAGACCATGAATGGATCACCCGGCGGAATCATCGGCCAGCATGCGGCGGTAGCATCGGAGAATGGATCGATCAGCTTCTCCTGCTCCAGTACATGCCAGTAGTTGTAACCCCAATGGAGGAATCCTTTTGCACCTAGCCGGTAGAAGAGCCACCCCGACATCCTGACTTTGGGCAGCGGAGTATCAAGCAGACGTTGGAGGTATGAGCCTCTCGGTTCGCAGCAGAAATAGACCCAATGAGGAATCTTCTCATCGATATACGATTTCGCCGTATTGATGATCGGGATGGGGATGTCGGTCAGATGCTGCCTGCCATACTCGATGCTGCTCAGCGCGTCGATCACTTTGCCTTTCATCCAGGGAGCGTTCTCGGCAAGGAAGTCGCGAGCCTTCTTGTAGTTATCCAGCGATTCACCTTCACCGGGTTCATCGGAGATGTGGAAGAACGACTGCTCTAGAATCCCTTCGGAGAGCAGGAACTTGTGGAACTCCGGAAGGAACTGTTTCAGGAAGTTGTGGAACATCGGTCCATGACCATCGGCATCGGGAGGCCAGAGCATCACAGCCTTGCCATCGGCCCACTTGTAGACACGCAGTGGATTCTTCGCACCCCAGTAGATCCAGAATGCCGACCACTCGTAATGCTCAGTCCCGGCATCCCTCGCGAGCTTCACGAAGCGCTTCACATCTGTCCAGTCGAACTCATACTTGCCGGGTTCGGGTTCAGTGACCTTCAGGAGCTGGCACGGGCGCTCGAAGGTTTCACGTCTGAAGAAGAAAACAGGCACATAGATACTGTTCGTCCCGTGCTCGATCATATCATCGATGTACTTGCGGGTGAGTGTCCACCATCGTTCATCCTCAGCCATACCGGTCTTGTAGTAGTCCCAGATACACTCGCCGCGCCACCAGTGGATGACCGGGAAGTCATGCATCTTCTGGATGGTGAACGGTTTCACATCAATGGTGGCTGAGAGTTCGGCCTTCTGCGACGGCTCGGTGCCGAAGCTGTATTGGATGATCATCTTCCTTGGTCCGGGTTTCGCCTCAGTGGGGATGGTCAGTGTCACCCAGAACGACACGTTCTCATACGGCCCTACATCAGCTTTCCTGTCGTTGAACAGCGGATCAGGAACGAGTCCCGGAACATGGTCGGCGCCATCGATCTCCGCACACGGGACACCCGTGGTGCAGAACCGCATCGGCACGTATCCGACCCGTCGTATCTGCACATATCCGCCCTCGACGCCGTTTGTCGTGCCGCATTCGATGGTGAGAGGGAGTGAGCGCTGGTTCCGCACACAAGCCTGGAAGGAGACCTTGCTGTTCCTCGCCGAGGAGATTGTGATCGTCTGGTTCCTGCCGGGCTTCGATGTGGGATAGACTCGTTTTAGCGAGGATTCAAGCCAGAAGAGCATCTTTGAATTGGATTTCGCATCCGTCTTGAGCACAAGCGGCCCATCTGCCGACACAGGATCAGCCAACGCGAACATCAAAACCGGTATGAGCGCGAGCGCGCCCAAGTGCAGCGGATTTGCCATTAATCGAACCTCCCAAGCAGGATTATTTGCATGAGTTTAGCGTATTTGGGGGACGAAGGTCAAATCAATAGATTCGCTCATAAGAAAACCAACGGCAGACAATATCCTTCATCATCACGCAAAAACTATCAGATATATGTAGGGGCGATTCACGAATCGCCCTCAAGGTATCATGTAAGGCAGAATGAATATTTTGAATACATAGGTTATGACTGTTGTTTCACAATCCAGGAAGCCGCGTGTCATTTATCACCTGGTTCAGGGCGATTCGTGAATCGCCCCTACAATCGACAGGAAGATGATCGATTTCATCTGACATATGCTATCAATGAGGTTAGACCAAAGAGGAGCTAGATCATTCCCGCCTCAACGGCAACCAATATTTTTCATTGTCTGATGCTCGATCCAGAAATTGTACTAACTCTTGTGGATCAACAGGTGTAAACATAATGCAGGTCAGTAGATTTCCATAGCTTTTCATCGTATCAGGTTTCTCAATCTCATTACATCCTGGGAAGATCACGAGCAGATTCACATTTCTTGTCATACGAGCTGTTCCGTAGATGTGCAGGAAGTCGTCAAATCCCTTGATGCTTGTTGGCTCATATAACGTCGACATCTGATCTGCAATCACGATGACTCGACCGGGTTCGGCATCAATGGCGGGGACGATCTCCCCAACAGAGCGAATCACAGATAATGAATACCCATGTGCACGGATCGCCAGCAGAAGGGCATCCTCGTTACCAAGCCTACCCTTGCGTGATAGAAAAACAACTCTCGGTAATGATGTTGGCATGTCTTGAAGCTCCCATTAATTGACTGACCTATCTCCCGGATAACCGTCACGCCGTCAAGCGTAAAATCGGTGCTGGTGCCGTTTGTTATGGATGCACGCCTCCTACCGCTTTGTTTTGAGTTTAGCGCAGATCCATTTCTTCTGCCAACTCACGGGCGGCGTGGTCAACTTGCGCGCGGTAACGATCCAACAACGTCATACGCTCTTCTTCCGATAAATCTGTGCTCTCAACGTAACATCGTCATGTTACATCGAGGGCACTGTCGATCTCACAGTTAAGATAATCCAACCGAGTTAGTATTAGCCTTCTTACGTTCAACGCCTTGGCCAGCCTGCCTCTAACGACGGACGGAAGAGCAGATAACGCCACATCTGGATCGATAGAATGCCGGTGACATATCGCTTGCAGGCGTGTCTCGGTTTCCGAGAGAAACGCCAGGCGAGTAGCTACGGCAGTGCATCCTGACACCTTAGCCAAGTCTGGATCTAGATGCGGCAGCAGTTCGCCATTAATCCTCTGCGTCTTGATACCCAACACCAGAGCAGGAAATGGGAGGGTTTGATGTATGATCCTTCCAGCGAGAATATACAACTCGGCCTGATCCTTTGGCGATCCTCCCACAGTAGCAAGAATTAGTGCGGCCTGATAGATCCTGCGGTAGAGTTTAGTCGATGGATCATCAGCCCATATTCGCTTGAGTGTACTCTCGAACTCGTCAAAGATGTTTTCGTCCTCCATGTAAACCTCCATAGTCTCTAGGTAGACCGCTCACTCAAAAGTAACGTATCGCCGATAACGCTTAAGATGCAATCGGCAGTATGCACCATAACTTCACCCATCTCCCAAAACCAATCCCAGCGGGATCTCGTCCAACCTCGGGAATACGAGGGGCGCCTCGCGCTGTATCAGCAGGTCGTCCGGGCGGGGGATGATGATGTAGTCCATCCCGGCGTTCTGCGCCGCGCGGAGCCCATGCAAGCTGTCCTCGATCACCAGTGCGTCGGAAGGCGCGCAACTCATCCGCCGTGCTGCCTCAATAAAGACATCCGGCGATGGCTTCCCCTTCGCGACCTCTTCGCTTGAGATGATCTGCTTGAAATACCGATCCCAACCGAGACGGTCAAGCACACTCCTGATCCCTTCTGCGGGAGAACCAGATGCTACCATCATGTCTATCCGTCCATACAGGCTGTTGAGAAGGCTATCGGCTCCGGGCATTGGGTTCAGGGTACCATGGAACTCCTCCAGAAGCCACCCGCGAAGCATCAATCCGCATTCGTCTTCGGTAAGATTGTCAGGTCGGCAGAATCGGCAAATACTTCGTCCCACATCTATCGCGTTCATCCCTTTATAACCGGATGCCGCCTCTGCGCTGTATGGATGTCCAAGGTGTGCATACAGCTTCAACTCCGCATGTACCCATGTGCTTCCGCTGGATATCAAGGTATCGTCCATATCGAAAATGACCAGTTTGTATCGATTCAATTCAACTCCAATACTACTTTACCTTAGAAGAGAAAGTTTATAATGATTATTATGCCATTCCGGGCGCCGACCCGTAATCCAGGAAGGTCTGGCATGATACCCAATCTTTCTGTTTATTCAGACCATCACCTGAACATTGCATATATATATGATAGTAGTATGCAAAGAAAGATCGCCGCACCTTCCCATCGGACCTTGAGAGGCGACATGCGGAATGCCACGGAGGGCATTCCCTACGTTTCATAGAGACAGTTAGCCAATTCCTAAGTGAAAACCAGACTACCTTGCCTGCAACCTAGACAACTATCCCTACGACCGAGCATGGACCGCTGTCCATCCCTGAAACCAGCCATGGACTGATGCGGACCTCCACAAGTTCGACAAGGTCGTCATCCAGCTTCATGTCTTCAATTACCAGGAACCGGCAACCGGCGCCTTCCAGGAGACGATTGTGTGCCGCCATAGTCACATCCAAATGGGCGATACATGCCAGCGATGGTACATCTATCCCGATCGCACGCAGATTCGGACAGTTGTCTCTCAACCATTTAGCCGATTCCGCTCCGAACCCGGGTGATCTCAGACTGAACCGCTGGGGGTCATTCAACCTTATATTGCCGCATCCAAACCTGAATAAGGCGATATCAGCATTATTCAGAACATCTCTGAATGGTTCCAAATCAAGAGGCTGCACAATGCATGCATCCGGTATCTGAAGATCGATAATCACAGGTTTTGTGAAGATGAACTCATAAGGCGAGTATTCAGTTATCTCTACGCCGTCTTTTACTACATGCGCGGGAGCATCTACATGGGTTCCGGTATGACTCGCAACCTTGATGATCTGCACGGCAGCATCATCAGCATCAACAGTATACAGATTGGTAAGCTCAGGCGCAGGAATCGCAGGGGGTCTGGGATCATTTATTCCAAGCGGATAAGAAAGCCATCTTAGTTTTTTATCAGAATTATTCATAATGTTTATAAATCCCTTGAAGGTGAAATAATACTTTTGTTCAATTATACATTAATATACTTTGAACTGGTATAGGATTTTCATGAATGGGTGAATTTCCAGAAATGGTTTATACTATCAGTAGATATATCAATCACCCGACTAATCCTGAGTATTCGCCGCAGCGAATGTATCGAAGGATGAGATTCAGGCACTTAACCCACGTGTGCCCTTCGATAATATCTGCCTGCGGGCAGATCACTCAGGGTACACGGATCTAGTGCATGATGAAATCCTACCCGCAAATCTCGGTCGTACCATTATAAAATATCCGAACGTTGAAGTGGAGGTTCGTAACTTGGGACCTGTAAATGAAGCTCTTGCATCGATAAAAGAAAAAGCAGCATCGGTACGGAAGCAGGCGTTGGGCGGCGCAACATCGCGAATAATTGTAGGAACTGCTACATGTGGAGTTGCTGCCGGCGCGCAAGGCGTTGTGAATGCTTTCAATCAGGAGATCGCTGCCCGTAAGCTGAGCAGTGTGGCTGTTACCGAAACAGGATGCTGCGGCAGATGCGATCTGGAACCGCTTGTACAAGTGTTGAAAGATGGAGAAGCGCCGATCATGTATTATCATGTAACACCTGATATGGCGCGGCGTATCGTCCAGCAGCATGTTGTGAACAATGAAGTAATTGAAGAATGGGCGCTCTTATGAGGAGTTGTGAAGAATGACTGGAATAGAAAAACATGTATTGATCTGCGGCGGAACCGCATGTACCGGCAAAGCGAAGTCGATACAGCCGGAGCTTAAGAAACAACTGGAAAAATACGGTTTAGCCTCAAGCGTTCGAGTTATGGAAACCGTATACTTCGGCTTGTGCGGCAAGTGTCCGCTTATGCTTATATATCCTGATGAAACAGTATATGAGCATGTAACAGGCGGTGACCTGGAAGAGATTGTTCGCGATCATCTGAGAGATGGCAAACCGGTTGAACGCCTGCTGAGTAAAGGCGGATTTGACAGATCAAGAATCAGAGTGCTTGGCGATGCGGATTTCTTCGGCAAACAGCTCAGGATCACTCTGAGAAACACCGGCATCATTGATCCCGAATCGATTGAAGATTACATCGAAGTCAAAGGTTATGACGCTCTCGGAAAAGTATTGAGCATAATGAAACCTGATGATGTGATTGAAGAGATCATTAAATCAGGACTTCGAGGCCGAGGCGGAGCCGGATTTCCTACAGGTATGAAATGGCGCATTACGGCAGATTCCGAAGGCGAAACTAAATACGTGATCTGCAATGCAGATGAAGGCGATCCCGGCGCATTCATGGATCGAAGCGCCATAGAGGGCGATCCTCACAGCATCATAGAGGGGATGATCATCGCCGGTTACGCGATCGGCTCATCGACTGGATACATCTACATCAGAGCAGAATATCCGCTTGCGATAAAACGCTTGAAAGAAGCCATTATGCAGGCAGAGTGTTATGGTCTGCTTGGTGATAACATCTTGAACAGCGGATTCAACTTCAAACTCGATCTCCGGTTGGGAGCAGGCGCTTTTGTATGCGGCGAGGAAACATCCCTGATAAACTCCATCGAAGGTCGAAGAGGGATGCCGCGTCCACGTCCACCATACCCGTCCGTATCAGGTTTGTGGGATCATCCAACGCTCATAAACAATGTAGAAACTTGGGCGAACATACCAGCAATCATATTGAACGGTTCCGGATGGTTCAAATCTATCGGCACTGAGACCAGTAAAGGCACAAAAGTCTTTGCACTTGCCGGGAAGGTTAATAATACCGGACTTGTAGAAGTCCCGATGGGCACTACCCTCCGGCAGATCATCTTCGAAATCGGCGGCGGGATTAAAGACGGCAAGGCATTCAAAGCTGCTCAGACCGGCGGTCCATCCGGCGGATGTTTACCGACTCAATACCTGGATACGCCGGTCGATTACGAGACTCTGCGTCAGGCTGGATCCATCATGGGTTCGGGCGGCCTTATCGTAATGGATGAAGATACCTGCATGGTCGATGTCGCGAAGTTCTTCCTTGGTTTCACTGAAGATGAATCATGCGGCAAGTGTACTCCATGCCGTGAAGGCACGAAACGCCTTCTTGAGATACTCACCCGCATCACCGAAGGCGAAGGTGTACCAGATGACATCTGGAAGCTGGAAAGGCTCTGCCATACCATTCAGCGGGCTTCACTCTGCGGTCTAGGGCAGGCAGCTCCTAGTCCTGTTCTCAGCACACTGAAGAACTTCCGCGCTGAATATGAAGCTCACATCAACGAGAAACGATGTCCGGCAGGTGTGTGTTCCGCATTGCTGAGATACTTCATTGAACCTGAAGCTTGTGTAGGATGTACACTCTGCGCCAAGGTTTGCCCTGTAAGCTGCATAAGTGGAACTCCCAAGAAGGTGCATGAAATCGATCAAAGCCGATGCATCAGATGCGGTCAGTGCATGGCAAAGTGCCGCTTCGACGCGATATATAAGAAATAATCGACGATGGCAAGGAGTAATGTTGTGCAGGCATCCTGCCTGCAATCTCTGGTTACATAGCTGTTTATGAAACGTAGGGAATGCCCTCCGTGGCATTCCGCTGATACGATAAGTTTATGGTATGGGGTGAAATAACGATTGTTCCATACTCGGATGATATATCATAATATAAGCACACACTGGGTGAAAAGCACCACCCCTGCCCCTCCTTGGAAAGGAGGGGTGTAATACAAAAACATAATCAGTAACTTCTGAAAGGCGGTATTATGGAAGAAGTCCGCATGATAAACCTTACGATAGATGGAAAACCGGTCTCTGTACCGGAAGGAACATCAATAATGAAAGCCGCAGAAACAATCGGCGTGAAAGTTCCGCGGTTGTGTTACCACCCTCGACTCAGCATCGAAGGCGCATGCCGCGTATGTGTCGTCGAAGTCGAGGGGATGCGAAGCCTGGTGGCTTCGTGCGCATATCCGGCAGCCGACGGGATGAACGTGAAGACGATCACTCCGGAGATTCGAGAGATTCGCCGCGACATCGTTGAACTCCTGATAGACAACCATCCTATGGACTGTCAATGCTGTGAACGCGACGGTAACTGTGAGCTCCAGGATCTGGCATACACAACAGGTGTCCGAGAGCGGTATTTCAAAGGCGAACGGAAGAGATATGAAATAGACAATTCATTCGTTGCCGTTACACGAATCCCCGAAAAGTGCATTATGTGCCATAGATGCGTCCGTATCTGCGGCGAAGTGCAGGGTATCCATACGCTGGGATATACAGGCAGGGGATTCAAGACGGTTGTTACTCCCGCATACAACGTGCCTTTTGATGAGAGTATCTGTTCCGCATGCGGGCAATGTATCAATGTATGCCCAACAGCGGCATTTCTGGAAAAAGATGCAGTTCATGACATCATGAAGGCGCTTGCTGATCCCGATAAGCATGTAGTGGTGCAGTTTGCACCATCAGTACGGGCGGCAATCGGTGAGGGGTTCGGCATCAAACCCGGAACACCAATGCAGGGAAAAACAGTCGCCGCGCTTCGGATGATCGGCTTCGATTCGATATTCGATACAGAAGTAGGTGCTGATGTAAACATCATGGAAGAAGGGATGGAGTTTGTTGAGCGTGTGAAAAACGGCGGACCACTTCCGCTTATTACATCATGTTCATCAGCCTGGATGAAGTTCGCTGAACATTTCTATGCCGATCTCATCCCTCACATCTCATCTACTAAGTCGCCAATGAGTATTTTGGGTTCTCTTGCAAAAACTTATTATGCAGAGAAGCAGGGAATCGACCCTTCGAAGATATTCAGTGTAGGCGCTATGTGCTGCACGGCAAAGAAATTCGAAGCCGCAAGACCGGAATACTGGTTGAATGACCAAACAATGCCTGCGGTAGATAGAGTCATGACCACCCGCGAGCTTGTGTGGCTCATTAAGAGCAACGGCATCGACTTTATGAATCTACCGGATGAAGAGTTCGACGATCCTCTAGGATACTCAACCGGCGCAGGTTCGATATTCGGGTGGACCGGCGGTCTGGCTGAATCAGTTCTCAGGTCAGTCTACTACTTCCTGACCGGCGAAACCCTTACAGATATCGAGTTTGATGAACTCCGCACTATGAAGCGGATCAAACGGCAGACGATTCCAATTGCCGGACGTGATTACAACATCGTTGTGGCACACGGACTGGCAAACGCACATGAGGTGTTGCAGGCAGTAAGGAACGGCACAGAGAAGATCGACTTCCTTGAGATAATGGGATGCCCGGGTGGATGCATTGGAGGCGGCGGACAACCGTATGCCCGCGCCACCGGATCGCTTCCCCTGGACGAGAATTTGCTTATCCAGCGTGCAGCCGCACTTCGATCTGAAGACCGCAGCAAAACTATCCGGCGTTCATATGAGAATCCGTGGGTGCAGCGGCTTTATCGTGAGTACCTGGGTGAACCGCTATCAGAGAAGGCACACCATCTGCTTCACGCCACCTATGTGCCCAGAGAGCCGGTTGGAATATACAGCAAGGAGGCACGCCCATGAGCTGCGCATCATGCACAGATAAATCAGAGAATATGCAGAAATTATGCAAATATATATCGGAACACCGCGATCCCGTCAAACCCCAGGGAGCATTGATCGCAGTACTTCACAAGGCGCAGGATACATTCGGGTTCCTGTCTCCGGAAGTGATGAGCGTGGTCGCACATGAGTTACAGGTCCCTGAGTCATACGTCTGGGGTGTTGCAACTTTCTACTCGTATTTCACGCTGAAACCAAGAGGGAAGTATCCCGTTGCGGTGTGTATGGGAACCGCCTGCTACGTAAAAGGCGCCACGGCGATATTGAGCACAATCAAAGAGCAGCTTAACATCAAAGTGGGCGAAACTAGCGATGATGGCCTCTTCAGCCTGGTG
This sequence comes from uncultured Desulfobulbus sp., assembly GCF_963662935.2. NCBI lineage: Bacteria > Pseudomonadati > Thermodesulfobacteriota > Desulfobulbia > Desulfobulbales > Desulfobulbaceae > Desulfobulbus > uncultured Desulfobulbus sp. Next base: position 202,654 of record NZ_CAXXTL010000002.1, read on the forward strand.
GAGACCAGATGCATCGGTGCATGCGGTCTCGCACCGATCATGACCGTCGGCGACGAGGTGTTTGGTCGCCTTACCGCAGACCAGGTACCAGAGATCCTCGCGAAGTACCAGAAGATGAAGTAGCCGTTGCAATTCACACTAGAAGAACCGATATCAGGAAAAGATTTCCTGATACATCCTGCAAATAGAGAATCTATCAGAGACAAGCATAACTGTCCATCAAAGATCAGGTATGCTTGTCGTCTTTATTAAAGTGAAATATTACTTTAATGAAACACTCGCTACAATAGGCATCTCAGTAATTTTCACAACTACCTTGAAAGACCAAGCCAAGAACCTCCCCTTGGCAAGGGGAGGCAGGTGGGGTGCTTTTAGGTACCAAATATCGCCATAATATTCACAACAATAACCCAATCATTTACTGCATACTACATCTACATCTCTATGCTCAGTAAGCTCTGGTGGAAGAAGAAGTCCCAAGGAGAATATGGCAATGTATTCAAAGATATTTGATTTCATAGACATAATGCAACATGATCTGATTATCTAAAACTTGACTTGAACACTTAATATACTTATTATGTGAATTAACTTACTTAAGCATCTGCCAACATTACTGAATAAATGGAGATCATGATGAGAACAGTAAAACCTCCAAAAACATACCAGCTCAAGATTAGCCTTAAGGATGTCAAACCGTCCGTATGGCGCAGAATCCAGCTACCGGGAGATACTAATCTGCATCAACTTCATCTGATTCTGCAGGTTGTGATGGGCTGGACGAACAGTCATCTCCATCTGTTCAACATCGGACCCGCGACATACAGCGATCCCGATGCAGACGAAGAATGCGAGAAGAACGAGGCTAAATTTATTCTCAGCAAAGTAGCGCCGGCTGAAGGAATGGCATTCATCTATGAATACGATTTCGGCGATGGGTGGGAGCACATCGTGAAAGTTGAGAAGATACTCTTCGCTGATGAAAGATTGGTGCATCCGGTCTGCCTTGCGGGAAAACGCGCATGTCCGCCGGAAGACTGCGGAGGACCATTCGGATACATGGAACTGCTTGATACCATAAATGATCCCGAGAGCGATAACTATGACGAGATGCTGGATTGGATCGGTGAAGACTTTGACTCCGAACACTTCGACTGCAAAGAAATCAATGAGATGCTCAGTGATCCTGATGCGATCAAGAATGCAGGAATTGATTGACGCTTATATACCCGATTATTGTCATCTCGAATGCAGACTACTAGTGTTTCATAAACTAGTATGCATATGCTTCTCAACCTACACATATCGTCATTCCGGGCGGCGACCCGGAATCCATAAAGGATGGATGAGCACATAAATGATATGCGAGTGATCAAAGCTAGCATCTGACATATTAATAACAGAATTACTCTATTCACATAATTGATATAAGAGCTACTTTTTATAGATTCCGGGTCGGAGCCCGGAATGACATTGACGTTAGTTTGATTTATAAAACGAGAGATGTGTTTTCATCAGCTATCTTTGGACTATGAGACAGAAGTGGAAATACGCCTGTGTAACTCCTTCTCTTATACTTCCGGTATTATTCGCAAAGATTACAGGACGGTTTATCAAACTTATAAGAGCACATATCAAAACGTCTCACATCAATCTTTGATTGAGTATGAGAAAGGCAAATTCATGTTGAGGAAATTTCTAGCTGTTATTGGTGGTTTGGTTGTGGCTGTTGCTATATTTATGTCCTATCCATATTTTGAAGAATCATGGATTTCTAAAATAGGGATGTGGTGGATCTGTGTTGGTGCAATACCAAGTGGCATCATAGTTGGCCTGATTGCCAATAATAAATATTGGATTCCAGGATTAATTGTAGGGATTATTACAGGTGCAGTCATGCTTTTCTTTATCGCCTGGAAAATGGGTGTTTCCTATTATCTCGCAGGATTCGAAGAATACGCAGGCGTAACTCTTTCTCTCATTCTCCCAGTAATATTCGCAGAGATCACAGGACGTAGCATTGCACATCTCAGAACGAACACCAAAAAGTCTCAAATCAATCTCAAACAGAAAGAAACCTTATGACATCAGGTAATCCCAAGTTCATGAAACACGCACTCACACTGGCATGGCGCGGACACACAAGTCCGAACCCGATGGTTGGGGCGGTCGTCGTGCGTGACGGAGCCATCGTCGGCGAGGGGTACCATCCGTGCGCCGGAGAACCTCATGCCGAGGTATTCGCCCTCAACGCAGCCGGTACTCTTACTGAAGGCGCCGATCTCTATGTTACGCTGGAGCCATGCAGCCACTTTGGACGAACGCCTCCATGCGCCGATGCCGTCATCAAAGCGGGTATAAAACGTGTCTTCGCCGCGATGGTTGATCCGAATCCGCTGGTTTCCGGCAACGGCATAAAGAAACTTCAGAATGCAGGGATCATAGTTGAAGTCGGCATGATTGAATCCGAAGCGCGCGAATTGAACAGAGGGTTCATCAAGCGCGTGACCACCGGGAGGCCGTTCGTCCTCTGGAAAGCCGCGATGTCGTTAGATGGCAAAATCGCAGCCAATTCCGGAGACTCCAGGTGGATCACAGGAGAGAGATCGCGCAAAGAAGTTCACAAGCTCCGAAACACACATGATGCAGTCATCACGGGAGTCGGCACGATTCTGGCGGATGACCCGGAACTGAATGTGAGGGGGATTCGAGGAGCAGTGAATCCCATAAAAGTGGTGGTAGACAGCAAAGCATCTACACCCCCAACTGCAAGGATTCTGAAAGGTGATGTACCGATCTACATCGCGGTTACAGAACTGGCAGATCGTGAGCGGATGAATCGCCTGCAGGATGAAGGCGCCACAATTGTGATGATGCCTGCTGTGGATGACCGAGTGGACCTGAAGGCGCTGATGATCAAGCTGGCAGATTTAGGGATAAACACAGCGATGCTAGAGTGCGGCGGCGAACTTTCAGCTTCGATGCTTAAAGCAGGACTTATCGACCGCGGGATGATCTTTGTGGCGCCGAAAATCATCGGAGGCAGAGACGCGAAATCCATCGTTGAGGGTGCCGGCATCGAGATGATGGCAGATGCACTCAATGCCTCGAACCTGAGGACACGCCGTTTTGGCGACGACATCGCCCTTGAGTTTGATTTCTTGAAATATGAAGAGACTGTAGATCCTTCATAAAAGTCTCAAACCGCTTACCCTGAGTTATCTTAATGGAAACCATGGCGATTTTTGGCACCTAAAAGCACCCCACCTGCCTCCCCTTGGAAAAGGGAGGTTCTTAGCTGAGTTTATTAAGGTAGTTGTTGATTCTATTAAGTTATCTATGGGATGCTTGTGAATCGAGTCCGGAAAACATCGTCTTGGAAGTTAAGCGTTAAATGTGAAAAGCTGAACACTCTTCAGGCACCATACCGTTTTTCCTTCAGCCTAGCAGACTTCAGGCTTCAGCCTACAAAAGGAGTATACCATGCGAAACATCATACTGATTCTATCCGCAATTTTGATTCTGGCATCGAATGCCTTCACAAGTGCGATGCCGACGAAGACCGTCATCGGGTGGACATTCAATGGCAAGACGGGACTTCAAGGGTGGCAGCCGAACACTCATCTCTCCAAAGTGAAGCTCGATGCCGAGGGACTGAGTGCGCTTGCGTCTGACTGGGATCCGTTCATCGAAAGCCCAAAGTTCGACGTAACGGTTAATCCTAATCAGTGGATTGAACTGCGGATCAAATGCAATAAACCGGGAAGCGGACAGATCTATTGGTCAAACACAATGGTTTCTCCTTATGGCGGATATCTTCCTGATAAGATGACGCCGTTTGTATTCCCAGGTGGGAACGTCTGGAAAACAATCGTCATACACCCCTTCTGGCATGCAGAGAAGAAGATCATTCATATAAGGATTGACCTCTTCCAGGAAGCAGATTTCACATTGAAATCTATTAAAATCGTGGAACCGGCAAACCAGTCCAAACCTGTAACCGGATCGAAATGGGATTTCACCAAAGGCTCCGGCAGATGGGATCCACAGTCTGATTTCAAGATCAATGAAACCTCCAGCGGATTAGCTTTCAGAACTGATGCGAAAGATAATATGATCTGGTCTCCGGTCCTCTCGATCCCCATTGCAGACAAGACATGGGCTGCCGTGAGAATGAAAGCGTCGAAGAGCGGGAAAGCGTTCCTCAACTGGGTTACCGACTCTACGTCCGGACTGCAAGCCTCGGGTTTTGCGGTAAACGGTGATGGCAAATTCCACACATACAATATCGATCTTGGCAGCAATCTGGCATGGACCGGCAAGCTGGTTCTCATGTCGTTGACTCCATCAGATGTGAGCGGCAATAATGCGGTAGTCAGTTCGATATCGTTGGAACGCGAAATGACCGGCGCTCCCGACCTCGTTCAAGATTACATCGGGATGGAAGATGCGGTTAACCGGATTGGGAAACCGTGTAAAATCATGGCCAGATTCAACAATCAGGGCGGAACAGATACAACCGGCATTAAGGCTGAGATCACGGTACCAAAAGGAGTAACCGCAAAACTGATTGAATCACCTGGTAAGTTTGAGCCTAATACCCCGGCAGCATTCAGATATGAGTTGATCTCAAAAGCGCCTGTAGATGGCGAGTTCACCATCCGACTAAAAGGACGCGGAGCGTCGGATACGGTATACAAAAGCAAACTCGTCATAACAAAAGCTCCAACTTTCATACCAAACGGCTATATACCGGAAGTCATCCCTGCAAAGACAGCTTACAACATCGGATTATACTACTTCCCGGGATGGGATACTGCCGGCAAGTGGGAACCGATCAGTCGCGTGGCGCCGATCCGCAAACCGGTATTAGGGTATTACGATGAAGCCAATCCCGAATGCGCAGACTGGCAGATCAAATGGGCGGCAGAGCATGGGATTTCGTTCTTCCTGGTAGACTGGTATTGGAACCAGGGGAACAAAACTCTTGATCACTGGATTCACAAAGCATACATGAAATCCAGGTATAAAGGCAACTTGAAATGGGCAGTGATGTGGGCAAACCACAATCCGCCAGGATCTCATTCGATGCAGGATTGGAAGAACGTAACGCAATACTGGATCGACAACTACTTCGGCATGAAGGAATACCTGCGCATTGACGGCAAACCAGCCATATTCATGTGGTCGCCAGCCGGTCTGCGTAATGACGTCGGCGGAGCGAAGGAGTCGGCGAAACTGCTGGCAATGTCTCAGCAGATGGCAAAGGATGCCGGATATCCGGGCATCACATTTGCAAGCATGAATGAAGGCGGATCTCCAACCACCGCATCTATGATGGCTTCAGAGGGATACACTTTCAACACAGAATATCACTGGTTCGCCGATGCAATGAGCCTCGCAAAAGATCCCAATAGCTTCCCATACTCGCTGGTGGTAGACCGCAGTAAACAGGCATGGGAATCTCGTGCGAAGGTCATGAATGCAGCGGGAATCAAGTTCCTCCCGGTGCCTGATACCGGCTGGGACGCACGTCCATGGCATGGCGACAAGTCATTCATCATCACCGGTAGAAATGTACCGCAGTGGGAGCGTCTTTTACGGGAAGCGAAGTCGTACCTGGATGCGCGGGGTGAGAAAACCGTCATACTTGGTCCATGCAACGAGTGGGGTGAAGGGAGCTACATCGAACCGAACACAGAGTTTGGATTCGGCATGTATGACGCTGTGCGCCGTGTGTTCTGCGATGATACCCCTCATCAAGATATCGCACCGGTTGATGTCGGCCTTGGCCCATATGACCTTCCTGTACCAAAGCTTGAGAACAAGACTATATGGCAATTCAACAAACCCGGTGACACCGAAGGCTGGTTCTCGATGATGAACCTGTCTAACGCAGAAGCCATCGACGGTAACTTGTTTGCGAATGTAACAGGTTCTGATCCGGCATTCAGCGGACCCAATATGCGGGTTATGGCATCGAAATACAAGAGTGTGTCGATCCGTATGAAGACGAGTTCTGCGATAGGGATAAAGGATGTCGTCCAGTTGTTCTGGAGCACATCCACAGCCGGAGTATCTGAGGCTTCAATGATAGGTTTGCCATTAATCCCAGACGGTGAATATCACACATATGTTTTCCCGGTAGGTGACAGTCCAAGATGGAGAGGCACGATAACCGGCTTCAGACTCGATCCATGCTCAAACCTTGGCATGAAAATCTGGATTGATGAGATCAAGTTGCAGTAAGCGGAACGGGACGGTGCGGCGACCGTCCCCTACTCTCTCAAGTCAGATGATCTTGGAGACGGTAACTAAACACAAATGAGAGTTTAAAGCTCTCTCATCATCACGGCGAAGCGGCGGGTTTCGTGGAAGCCGAATTTCGCGTAGAGGTGTGCGGTTTGGTCGTTGGTCCACATGAACCAGGCTCGGTCGAACCCCTGCCGCACCATCGACTCCAACCGGTTGCCGAGAAGGACCGCACCCAAACCCTTGCCCCTCTCAGATGCCGCAACCCCAAACGGTCCGAAGCGTTCTCCATCGTTATGGGCGAATCCAACACATACACCATCTTTCATCATCACAGATAAACGAGAACCCGGATGGCTACATTCAACCTCAGATTCCATGGAATCGCGGATGATGCGCTGCCAGGCGCCGGGGAACTCGGTCTTGAGGAATTGTGTAAGGGATGTCGGAGCGGAATGCCACGGAGGGCATTCCCTGCGGAGATCTAGCAAGGTATAACCGTCATCAAGAAGCTGGTGTGCCTTTTCGTATACCCAGTCTGGGATCACGAAATTCGTGAGGTCTGCTTCCATACTCAGGGGACGGAACGCTGTTCGGAAACCATGTTTCTGGAGGAATCGGATCGCATTGGGGTAGGCGTGCTCATCGATCCCCGGTGTGAAGTAGTTCGGCGCATATGGCGACACCCAGACTGACCCGGCATGATTCACTCTCATAGAGTCCATCACCATATCCAACATCGTGGACCCTATGCCGGTGCGCTGATACTCCGCGTCGACTGCCATCAAGGTGATCCAGCCTCTGTGACCATCGAACGGCGCATCTTCGAGCGGATGCCTGCGCATGATCCCAAGCATGAACCCAACGACTTTGCCATCTGCTTTCGCTGTAACCGCCAGATCCTGGCGGAAATTAGGATCAAGCAACACTTTGAGAGTAAATGCTTCCGGTGTGATTGGATCAGCATGCAACTCACGCTGGAAAAGACGGACAACATCATTCGCCATATCAGATGTAAATGGTTCGAAGCTGATTGAGGTCAAAGATTCATCTCCGATACCTACTCCTGGATAATTTCCACATTCGCGCGCGGAACGGTGACGAGTTCACCGCTGTCCAGTTTGGCTTCCAGGATGCGGACCCTCGCACCTGATTCGATCACAGCCGGTTGCGACGGGAGGTCGGTCACGACACCCAGCATCCCGAAGTTGGGTTCGCGGATGATCCTGATCCTGGCGCCGATATCGAAGGTCTGCTCCTTCTCGACGAAGCCCACCGATTCATCGCCGGCAACAGGGACAATGATCTCCGGCCTGATGACTCCCGCGCGAATTTGGGTCGCTCCGTTGATCGAGGCGATCTTCCCTTCAAGGGACTTCAGCAACTCGAAGGTTCTGCCTGCCATCCGAATGATGCCGAATCCCTCCGTAACGATGATCGAAATATCGATCTTCTCCTGCCCTGTGATAGCTACCCCGATGTCGTATCCCAGGAAATCCACCAGATCGCGGTCGATGATCCCCCCGGTGATGATCCCCTTCACGCCTATCTGCGCCGCTTTCCTGATTCCCGCGCCGGTGATATTCGCTCCTGCGACAATGATCTTCCCTGCCATCTCACCGGTGATATGGTCGGCATCAAGTATATCATCAGGCGACTTCGCAGCCATCATGATCTCACCAAGCCGCTCTCCGCCGATCCCGAATATCCCTTGAATCAGCGCGCCGGATGTCTCGATGATGACACCCTCTTCAGGGATGATCTCTGTCACCTTCCCCTGAATGTACGCCTTCACCTCGACGGGGGTCGGCTTGAACCTAATCCCCACATGCCCGGATGCAGGCGATATCAGCTCCACAATGCCGGCAATCGGCGATTTGCAATCGTTCTTGAGCAACCCAAACAGCGACTTTGTCTCTGCGATGATGGTTCCCCGCTCAACAGAGTCTCCAACCGCGACCTTCAATCGCTCAAGCACCTCGGCTGGTTCGATGCCCAGCACCTCGGCGACGCGTACGGTTTGCATGATCCCCGGCAATTCGGTTCCGGCAACGACGGAATCCGGCTCTACACGATCACCGATCTTCACCATCACGCGCCCCTTCAGAGGCAGCCGCCGCGTCTTCGATATCTTAGTCCGGGCAGTGACTTTCAATCCCGGCGTATAAGCTGTACCCATCATGAACTCCTTGTTTTGTGGTGCTACATTCAATCCACTCCTTCTTGTAAAGGAGGAATTCCCGATTCCCCTCTGTGGAGGGGCAGGGGTGGTGCCTTTCACCTAAAGTCTAAAATGATACATTACCCATTACTTTGGTGATATTACTATCAATGAGATGCTGTTGGAGGCTAAAAGCACCCCTCCTGCCTCCCCTTGGAAAGTGGAGGTTCTGGGTTGGTACTCCATTTGAGACAATTACACTACTTCATAACTATTTTCGTGTGTGCAAACATTAATCGCATCCCAGCAACCCTATAATTTCGGTCAAACGTGAAATCCACGGACCATCCCACTCCTCGATATCGGTGTGGACATGTTTGTCGACGCAGTCGCCCTTCATGCCTCGATCGATCATTATGGAATGCATGCCTGCTTCCTCAGCACCCGCCAACTCCCGGTAGCTGCCATCCCCGATATACAGGCAATCGCCTGGCTCAACCGATAGCCGATCACATACCAGTTGGTAGATTCGTTTGTCAGGCTTGATCAATCCCTCAAGACACGAAAACACACAGGCATCCATATATTCAGCAAGAGGCGATTCATCCCAGACATGCGGAATTTCCCTTGCGCACATAGATATAAGACCAACCTTATATCTATGTGATTTCAACCATTCAATTGTCTCAATCGCACCAGACCGGGGTTCCAGATAATCGGTGAAATACCTGATCCGCAACCGTGTGGCTTCACCAACCTGATCAGGATTCAGACAGATTCCTAATGCTTCGGTGATGACTTGCAGGTCACCTTCAATGCTGCCGGAATGACCAAGATCGCGGATCAGCCTCGTTTGATGCAGCGCCGGTCCGAGATCAACTTCATCTACACCCAGGATCGATGCCAGTCTTCGTCGGTGATTCTTATGTGATTCTTCAGACTGCAGATCAACAATTGTACCGAAAAGATCGAATATAACAGCTTTGTATTCCAAAATCAAAATCCTCTGGTCTATCTCTATTTCTCGAAGTCCTTATAAAGCATGCTTGGCTGCACTCCGCGATTATTTTGATATTTACCACTGCAGTATTTATCGTATTGACCCTCAATCCCATGATAATAGATCTGGCATATCTCAACATTGGGATAAACGCGGATCGGCTGAACGCAGAAAATCTCAACCGTCCAGAAACCACAGAAGCCGACATCACCGAATCCTGCCGTCACATGGACCAAGCCGTCCAATAGACGATCTGCCTTCCAGCATCGGGACATAGTTATGAGTCTCTGTGTATTCGACGGTTCTGCCCAAATACAGTTTTCCTGTTTCCAGAATCAATCCATCTTCAGGGATGATGATCACTTCTGTGGCATGATCCTTCTTCATGTCCAGCACAGCATCTTCATACACGAGAAGCTTCTCATGCAGGCGCAAATTGTAGCTGTTGGGATTAAGTTGCGACTCATTGAATGGATCAATGATGATCTCATTCCCCATCTTCGATTTTATCTCTTTTCCGGATAATATCATTTCAACTCTCACACAATGTGATTATTTAACTTCCGCCAAACCAAACGCCGCGAACCACTCCTTGAGTTTGGCCAGTCGCTGAGAATCATCGGATGGGATCTGGAGCGGACGACCACGTGCATCGATCACCACGCCGACCTCGCCGCCTTCGACCTCCACCGTGTGCGGATGACCCTTCCCTGCACCGACATCGAAACCCTTCGAGGGGGTGATCAGCATTTCAGCCTTCTCACCAGCCTTGAGGGGTATCACCCGGATGCTGCCGAATGGGATGGAGATGGTCTCGCCGTTGATTTCGATCTGGCAGGCGGGTTGTCCCTCCTTGCCGACTCCCATCGGTGCGATGGATGTACCCAGCTTGATCAGGCAATCGCGGTTGAACACCTGCGACGCGGCTTCCGGCATGATTGTGGAGAGAATCCCCAACTGCGGCATCATGAAGATGGAGTCGACCGCCAGCATCGTGACACCCTCCGGCTGATAGGCATCAAGCATCATCATCGCCGCCTGCTGTCGCAAAGGGGCATGACTCAACACGCCGCCGCTCCCCACGATCATATCCAGGTCGACCATCTTGACCAGCGTCTTGCCCGTCGATTCCTGCGACAATGCATCGCCGATGGTCCTGCTCTGCTGCACACCCTTCAGCTCTCTCGCCAGCGATTTGTGGTGGTCGAATGCCAGCCTCAGAGCCTCGCGTGAGACCGCCTGTTCGATATAGAGATCGCGAAGGGTTTGGGGGATCGTCGTCGGGCGGATCATCTTGTTTCGGAGTTCATTCCGCACGTATCCCTCGTCCGTCTGGAATGGTATCCATCTGCGGATGTTGGCAATCCCCGATTCGGCGAGTACGTTGCAGATGGAGTAACTCATCCCAAGGTTTGCGCTCACGGTGCGGGTGAAGACGCCGTCGAAGACCGAGAAGACATCGGTGGTCGCGCCGCCGATATCGACCGCCAGCACGTTGATCTGATCCTGTTCCGCGATCGCCTGGATAATCTTCCCAACAGCGTTCGGGGTAGACATGATCCCGGCGCTGGTCCAGGTCATCAGCTTGCCGTAGCCGGGAGCCTGCTGCATGACATGCTGGAGAAACAACTCATGTATCGCCTCACGGGCAGGGAACAGGTTCTCCCTGTCGATTGCCGGCCTGAGGTTATCGACAACCTTCAGATCGACGATCTTCTCCACGATGTCAGACACCGCGCCAACCGCATCTTTGTTCCCGGCATAGATGACCGGCAGTTTCATCCCGATTCCCAAACGGGGACGGGGATCAGCCGACAGCAGCATCTCGGCGATTTCGACCAGATGGGTGGTGGTGCCGCCGTCCGTGCCGCCGGACATCAGGATCATGTCCGGACGAAGTTCACGGATACGCTGGACCTTCTCGTACTCCTTGCGTCCATCGTCTACCGCGATGACGTCGATGATGATCGCACCGGCACCAAGAGCGGCCCGCTCCGCACTCTCCGCACTCATCGACTTCACGACCCCAGCGACCGTCATCTGCAAACCGCCGCCCGCACTGGAGGTCGACAGATACAGGTCAACACCCTCCCCGCCATTCGATGGAACCAGGATTTTGCCGTCAACCAGAATCCGTCTGCCGGACAGTTCATCTACCTCGCGGACAGCGTTCAGCACACCGACTGTGACGTCATCGAACGGAGCCTCGACGGTAGTCGGCGCCTCCCCCCGCACGATGAGGCGATATTCGTCGCCCTGCTTTTCGATGAGAATCGCCTTGGTCGTTGTACTTCCGCAGTCGGTAGCGAGAATCGTTTTGATATCAGTCATATAAAAAGCCTCTCAGGCATGTATTTCACAGGTTATTCTATCACAAGGCGTTGGGCTGTGCAATTGGGAAGGTGTTTAGGCTGTAGGAGCGACGGGTGTAGGCTGAAGACTGAAGGCTGAAGGCTGAAGGAGCTATAGGCATAAATTGGCTGCCAATTATCATATCAAGACCAGACCAAGAACCTCACCTTTCCAAGGGGCGGCAGGTGGGGTGCTTTTAAGCATCACATATCGCCATAATCATCATTCGGAAGGAGATTAGGCTGTAGGCTGAAGGGGAGACAGGCATAAATTGGCTGCCAATTATCATTACAAGACCAGACTAAGAACCTCACCTTATCCAAGGGTGGCCCATGACGGGCCACGTTTTGATATACTCAGCGTGATACTTTTATCGTCGCAAGGCCGTTAGCCTGGATGGGGATCTCTATCTTACCAGCAGATATCTTTAGTTTTTTCTGCGGATCTTCTACCAGGTTGCATAACCAGGCTTCCTTGAATTCGAGCGATGGGATCGACAATCTCGCGATAGTCTGTTTGCCGGAAACCTCTCGCAGACGGATCACCAGTCCGTCTCCTGACTCGGCTTTCTTGATCGATTGAATCAGCAGATTCGCAGGTTCCACACTCAGAAATGTTTTTTGTCCTACACTCGATGTGGCAGATCCGCCTGCTGCTACCGCTGAGAGGAGCGGATTTCGCACCGATGCGCCAAACTTCGAGGCTGCAACCGGGTCGTAGTCCTTCATACTCGTGAGCGAGAACCGGAACCGGAGCTTCCCGCCCTGCGATGCCTTATAATTCGTGAACCAGTAGTTATTGAAAACGTATGCAAAGAGATGTCCATTAGTAATCGGAACTGGCCACTTCGCTCCGGCGGTATACCATGCTCCCTGCGGAGTTTCACGATTGATATCACTCAAGGTGACTAATGGGCTGTCGACACTCGTCCACACAATGGAGCAATTGTTATCGGATGCTGCCACAAAGTCTTGTGTGCAATACCATGCCATACAACCGCCGTCAAGCATTTCGCGATCAGGACGGACGACGCCGTCGGGCAGTTGGATTCGAAATACAGGCTTGTTAAGAGCAAATGGAAATGCGAAGTATCCGGCTTCTTTTTCGTAAGTCGAAGTCTTGTCCAGTGTGTTATCGAAGTCTATACGTTTGATCTTGTCGTACAATATGACTTCTGATATGCACTCCGGAGTATTGAAAGCGGTGCCGCGAACTTTCATCGAAGATCCATAAGGCAAAGTGTGTTTGACCAGTGTCACCGGCGGATCGCTGCCAGGACGAGTAGTCTCCCGCAAATCTTTACCTTGTCCGGCGTAATACAGATACTGGTTTGCTCCGTATGGAGAGGTTGGATCTATGAGATCACGGTTCAGATCTTTATCAAATAAGTGCTTTACTGCACCGGTCACTGCATCAAACTCCACACGGTAGAAGCGGTTCTCTAGAACAGTCTCACCAGGCTTTTCGGAATCAACACTACTGCTGTTTGTCTGTGCGATGGGATATATCTTGTAACTCATTGGCGCAATATCCTGAGCCCAGAACCGAACCGGCTTTCCATCCTTTGACTTCACGTCCACCACACCGCTTACCGTCCAACTCATTGGATTGAATACGACTATAGAAGGTTTTTGTACCTGCACCTTCTTTATCAACCCGTCAACTGCTCTGTTCAGTAACGCTTCCGATGAACTATATGCAGACTTGGCGAACTGAGCTTTCCGTTTCCACTGTTCTACTGTCTGAACAGATTCGGGTTCGGATATACTACCAGCAGCACCCCAGATATGCTCGTTGTAGATGATGATGTTCTTCCAGGCTGCGTTGATATCGGTTACCGGATATGTTTTGGCAGTGAGCGCCAAGAGTTTCTCCGCGTTGGTCAGGTTTTGGGAAGCGTTGCGGACCAGCGATGTCTCATGTGCAGACGACCCGGCTCCGTCCTCCCAATAAACGCCGGCATCACCTGAGATTGTCGGGATGCTACCTTTGAAGCGCGATTCTACATACTCAAAGAAATCCGTTCCACGGGAGAAGATTATCTTCGGATATGCGTAAGTCTTGTTCCATTCTGCTACTACCGGTGCAAGCTGAGCATTAAGTGGTCGATTATCTGTGTATCCTCCGAATGCCAGAACCGCATCATACGGATAATCTTTCCGATCGAAGCCTCTTATGAAACTCTCGACAGCATCGCCAGCGCGGTCCAAATTGCTGTCCAGACCTAGCGTGAAGGCTTGTGCATAAGATGCCGCAAACCATGTAAGTACCTTTGCGCCATCCGGACCTTGCCAGTAGAATGGAGACTTGCTGAAAAGCTTGTTGAACGAGTCAGCTCGGATCATATTCAGACCGGCGCTGAGATATCGGATTCCACTGCCGGCAAGTATTGTGGGAAGCGTCCAGACAAGTGTAGGCACGTCGCTGCTCATAGCGATGTCGAATGGTATATCATACTTGTGAGCTGCAGCGTGTGAAAAATACAGTGTCCGGATGAGCTCCTCATGTGAGCAGAGACCCGTCAGCATGCTACCGTAAAGAACCGGACAGCCTATACGGCCTTTTTTAGCCATATCTATGAACTCTGATTTGCGGTCACCCGGCATCATGGTCAGATAATTGTCTTCCACCCAGGCTGCCTCAGTATTCCATTTGAAATCAGGATACTTCTTGCATAGATCCAGAGCAAGTGATGTGTTCTTGTTGTGCAGATCGGCAACCCGCTCCTGAAGATCAGTATAGCCGATATCAACATGAGAACTCGCCTGCACATAAAGATTCCAATGCTTCTCTGGGTGAAGCTCACACGAAACACTCTTCGTCTGACCACCTGATGTCACTGAGGCTTCCATAGGAACAGGTTTTGTCACCTCATCGACTTCTATGTCAGTGAACAAAGAATTCGGACGCAATTTCACTTGTGTCGATGTATCGCCGATCTTCACAGTTGCGAATCGGTTCTCGGCATCAAATGAGAATGCTGCGGACAACCGGACAATCTGTTTCAGCTTGGATCCACGTCGTACAAAGCGAAATGTCGGGGTCAGACTGAGTTGGATGCAGTTAGGCTCAACAGATAGCACATCAGGATCATTTGTTAGCTGAAGTGAATCATATTGCACCCATGAACCCTCGGTGCATTTTAGCACTATCTTGTTCTCACCCTTGGAAAAGAATGATGCCGGCAGTGCAGAATCAATCGAAAACCCGCTGCCGCCGGGAATCGGAATCACTCTGAGAGAACACTTATGGTCATTTACGCTTATCTCATATGTTGTGGTTTCCGAAGGGAAAGCGTTCATGAGGTTGATTGACAGGCGCATAAGTCCGCGTGGTTCATCAGAAAGGTCAAAGAGGATGGTGAAAGGATGTACCCGCGCGCCTGCCCAGCCATCCATTGGTCCCGGATGAAAATATGGCCAGGACTTCGACGGATCGTCCTTGTTGATCCTGAAGGTGACATCGTTAGGGAATACACTTGTATAGGATGAGAAGTCTTGTGTGATTGCCAACTCCGCATAATTGCGATCGAGCATACCAATTTGCCAGACGACCTTCTCGTTGGCAGACAGGGATCCGACCTGTACAAATCCGGCTAATACAACAAACAACATGGTTATCAGAATTACAAATCTAGATCCGCTGGTCATGTAGGTACCCCTCTATCTGCGATTATCTTCGATAATCATGTAGTGATGATTTAAATCGTTTAATGTAGTAAATTAGGTAGAAAAAACATCGATGATGGCTGGATTTTCAAATACCATATGGTTGCCTTACATTTATGATTATCATGCGGATTTGAGATAGTATACACATGAAGCGTCATTATTACAAGAATGGTATTCGCAGTGTATGTAATTTCTACAATACAATCCATCATTTACAACTCCACCTTTTATCTGTTATAGTTCAACAGAAACTATGGAGGACCAATGATCGAAATCGCTGAAATAACTTCCCAAGCTGAGATGAATATATTGCGTGAGGAATGGAATTCCCTGCTCACGAAATGCCCTAAAGTTGCAATATTCCAGACATGGGAATGGATAAACTCCTGCATGAAGAACTTCGGACGCATGAAACGATTTGTGGTTCTATGCATACGAGATGAGGGAAACCTGGTCGCTATCGCTCCAATGGAGATCACCCTCATGTATGGACTCCCATTCCGACGACTGCAGTTCATCGGCGTCGGGGTTTCTGACTACATGGATTTCGTAATCGCAATGGGATTCGAGGATCAAGCATTGAATGCGATATTCGGTTGGATTAATGCGAACACCTCCAGATGGGATCTCCTTGACCTCCAGCAGATCCCCGAAGGTTCTACAACATTGGAATTCTGCAGCCGTGATACAAATCATCAAGGGGTGTTAATCCCGGGAGAGAAGTGTCCATTTCTCCCGCTTGCCGAAAACTGGGATGCCATGCTTGGGGTATTCGGCAAGAAGATGCGTTTTAATCTGGGATATTACGAGCGCCTGATGCGTCGAGATTTTGAGAATGTAGAGATTTGTTTACTGGGTGAAGATGAGATTGCTGAGGGGATGGCAGCTTTCTTCGACCTACATACCAAACGGTGGCGCAAACGATGGCTCCCGGGGATGCTTGCTGATACAGGTCGGCAGCGGTTCCATAAAGAGATCGCTAAGGAGTGCATCAAAAATGGGTCACTCAAACTCCATGCATTGAGGGTAAATGGGAAGATCAGATCGATCCTCTACTGCTACATTTTTGGCGGCAGATACTTCTACTACCTGGGCGGATTCGATCCTGAGCTGTCGAAATACAGCCTGGGGACAGTCCTTACGGGGCATGCAGTCAGAAGCGCAGTGGAAAATGGGTGTGCTGAGTTCGACTTCCTGCGCGGTGACGAACATTATAAGTCGAGGTGGACTAAAGAGTTTCGCTTAAATACACGGCTTGTAAAAAGCAAGCAGAATACTCGATCCAAAATGGCATATTCGATCTGTAATCTGGAGCAACGGATTGAGAACTACGTTAAACATGAGCTTCACAAGCGCATCGGTGCCGGCAATTGAATCGTAATTAGTTAATATTGGATCCGTTCATCAATAAAATTCCAAATTCTGCTAAAAAAAATAATGCAAAAAAAATATTTTTAAACTATGTTTGAAAAATAATATAAAAAAGGTATAATACTACAATTAAGCATCAGCAGGAATTCCGTTACGTATAGTTCATCGCATTTGTAATCCTGATGTAATTCTTCGCATTAATCTTTCTGATAATTCAAGAGGTTGTTTTGAATCTGAGTTATATAAATGATGATCCCGCCGTTATTCGCATTACCGGTGAATTGGATTATGATAATTGCCATGAAATTGAATCATTGATAAAGGCATCGCTTGCACAAAATGAATCAGTTACACTCATGTTGGATTCGCTGGATTTTATCGACAGCAGCGGATTGATGTCGCTTGTTTCAACAGCGATGGCTGCCAGGAAAAATGGATCCTCAGTAAAGATTCACTCATTAAACTCCCATACCGCTCATATTCTTAACGTATCAGGATTTTGGAATCTTTTTGAGATTAATAAAGATGTAGAGATCCGACAATCTATAGATTTGATATCGTGTAAAACAGGCGTTATCAAACTGGAGATTCACCCTACAAAAGATGATTGCAGATCAGCCCGTATGAAAATCGCGGAGTTTGCAGAAAAAATGGGTTTTGCCAGTGAAGATATAGATGACATAAAACTGGCATTAGGCGAAGCACTTTCAAATGTAGTGCGTCATGGCGCAGTTGAATCACAATGCATCAAGATTCAATGTATGGCATCTGAAGATAAACTCCAATTGTCAATCAGATACCAAAGCGAGGAATTCGATCCGGATAGCGTACCGATTCCTAATGTTGAGGCACCATGCGAAGGCGGAATGGGGATTCACTTCATGCGTCTTGTAATGGATTCAATAAGGTACAGATTCAATGCTGGTTACGCTTCTGTAATGATGGTTAAGCAGCGTCAGTGTTCGGAAGTAGCTATTCACTGATTATCTGCCTCCCGAATCAGGCTGCACAGCATTCTTATCCTGACCCGCATTGTCCGATGATTCAATATGAACAGTTGCTTTTATTAAAACAGATCCAATTATATTTACTCCGGCAGGCACATCTAATTCAGCGTCCTCAGTAAAAGTTTTCACATGACCTGCAAGATTTATCGGTTTGGTATTGATAATATTCATGCCAGCCAATAACTCAGGTTTACCGCTTATCACAACAGTCTGCGGCTCAATATCAATGCTGGTAACCTGATACGGGTAAACAAGCTGTCCAACTAAATCAGGCGAGATAAATGCAATTTTACTTGACGGCGACTTAATCATCTTCATGACTAGATGAACTTTTTCCGGAGCGATATCTACACCTTGGACTTTCTTCCCGTTTTTATCAAGAGCCTCCACAGTAAAATCGCCTTCGATATTACTGGCTGAATCTTTAGGATCTATAGATACAACCAAATTACTGATTGAATTCACCAACTTAGATGGTCCGCTGACATTCGCCTTATTTCTCGATATTATAGGTGCTCCAAATTGGTATCCTTTTGGAGTTTCTGATAACATCCGTAAATCTATCCACAGCGAACGTCCAATTTTGTCTTCCAAAACAACAAATACTTTATCCGGTAAAATTTCCTTGTTTACAAGTGAGGAATAACCATCAGGCATTGTAAGATGTACCGGTAAACTATATTGTCCCTTTTTCAAACCCTGAAGATCAATATAAGCTTTAATCTGTTCCGCTTCATCTGTTAAAGCATTCAGGTTAGCTCTACTACCTTTAAATGTGATATTTACTGTATTCGGTCTGCAGGAGGCAAGAAAATTCGGATCGATATTCTTCAATTGAATAGTTAGATCTGAAAGCTCTTTAACGGCGTTCCTGTTCTGTCCGGCGTCGGCGTATCCCCAGATAATAATCGCCAGTATTAATGCTAACAGCTTGTATTTTAAGTTCTGCCTGATCATTTCTTTTTATGCTCCGGCTTGTTTCCATTGCCAGTACGTATCTTCCTCATGGTATCATGCATAACTCTGCGGATTTGCACTCTTCCTTCAGTTGATTCTTCCACCTGCAGCAAAGCGGTGAGTTTCGCTCTAAGTTGATCTGAGGTTAATCCTCTTTCCAGAGAACCCTCCGTTGAGATCGAGATTGTTCCGGTTTCCTCTGAAACGACCAGAACAGTTGCATCGCTTTGCTCTGTAACACCGAGAGCCGCCTTATGACGGGTATGGATCATTGTACCGAGTTTGGGATTATCGCTGAGTGGTAAGGTGCATCCGGCAGCGACTATCCTGTTGCCGCGGATGATTACGGCTCCATCATGCAAAGGTGTACCCGGATAAAAGATAGTCCTTAAAAGGTCAGATGATACATCTGCATTCAGATGCCTTCCGTTGGCGATTATATTATCTAATCCTACTTCACGTTCAATGACAATAAGGGCACCGACGCTTACACGCGACATCTCAGTAACCGCTTTTGTGAGTTGATCGATCAGGTTGTTGATATCCTCTCTACCCAGAAGCACAAACCCCTGTCCGAAAAACTTCAACCTGCCGAATTGCTCAAGGAGATTACGCATCTCAGGGAAGAATAGAATGACTAATGCTACAGGTCCTAAAGGTAGAAATATCCGAAGGAGCCCGTTAAGCGCCCTTAGATGAAGCATATCGCTGACCTTAACTAGCAGTAGATATACTCCAAGCCCGACAATGATCTGCCACGCTCGTGTGCCCTTTAAGGACATTATCAACTTATATATAATGAATGTTACAAGAGAAATATCAAGCAGCCATGCCAATACTTCTACATAATCGATACTGCCAAACCATCTAAGTCCAGATATTATGTTCACTAGATCCCAACCCCCATGCAGGAGCGCACAATTCGTTTAATATTCAATACAAAAGTATAACACAGCGTAGTAGTAGAATCAATAAATCTATTGTTTATCAGCATATATCTGTGAAGGAAAATAAGTGGAGTTGATACAAATTTGTTTAAAGAGAGCAAAAATATAATTTTTTATTCTTTCAAGAATCGAAATGATAAAAATCTCAAAGAACAGACGCGCTCCGAATCAATAATAGTCAACTTGATCTTATTGAACCTCTGATCATATTCTCTTCAACTTTATGATATAATATTTTTGAAATCTTTCTGCAACTATTTCCCGTATTCCTGGTCTAATATAAAGGCGCTTGATGTGATAACAGATCCCAAAACTCATATACTGCATGTAAACCCTGACGAACTGAACCTGACGCATACCCTTACACCCGGGCAATCGTTCAGGTGGAAACAGGATGAACAAGATCGCTGGGTTGGGGTGATAGGCAACAAGGTCATCAGAATATGGCGCGATGGGCCGGATATCGCATATCAGGTCTTCCCTGACGGCGATGGTGAGTCGATGCTGTATGACTACTTTCGACTGGATGTAAAACTTGCCGACCTGTACCAAAATTTCATTGATGCTGATCCGCGGATGGAACCGATTATAAACCGTTTTAAGGGACTTCGCCTTCTGCGGCAGGAGCCGGTTGAAACGCTGCTGTCATACATCTGTTCGGCAGCTAATTCAGTACCGCGGATATCGAACGCTGTTGAGATCATCTCAAGCATGTATGGAAATCTAATCGCTGTGATTGATGACAAGGAATACTACTCCTTCCCCACAATTGAATCGATATTGTGGATGGATGTAGCACATACGGCTAAGCTCTGCGGACTGGGTTTCCGATGCAGGAAACTCCATGCTGTGGCAGAACAACTCTCTCAAAAGCCATGCGGATGGCTGAACTCGTTGAGAGATGCATCCTACGATGAAGCCCGTTTGGAACTCTTGAAGATAAATGGCGTAGGGATGAAAATCGCAGATTGTGTGATGCTCTTCTCACTTGATAAAGACCAGTCATTCCCGGTAGATACGCATATTCGAAAGGTAGCTGTAAATCATTATATGCCGGAGTTCAAGCAGAAGACTTTGACACCGGCCGTCTATGATCAAATCATCAGCTACTTCCAAAACAAATTCGGACGATATGCAGGTTGGGCACAGGAATACATATTTTACGATGATCTGCTAAAACGGCAGAAAGAGGTTGATTAATGCTTTCGATTAACTCTTTAGTAAAGAAATACAAAACCACATTAGCTGTAGATGACATAAGCTTCACCGTGGCAGATGGCGAGATATTAGGTCTTCTTGGTCCCAACGGAGCAGGTAAAACGACTATTCTACGCAGTATTGCCGGTATCATACAGCCTAATGCAGGAAATATATCAATTAGCGGATATGATCTCTCAAAAGATGAACAGAACGCTAAACGGAATATCGCATTCGTACCTGAGACTCCAAACCTGTATGACATGCTGACCGTCTATGAACATCTACGCTTCATCGCGATGGCATACAACACACTGGATCATCTTGATGAGCGGGCAACCGACCTTCTGGAGAAGTTCGACTTAATCGATAAGAAGAATGAACTGGTACTGTCTCTATCTAAGGGGATGAAGCAGAAACTGGCGGTTGTGTGTGCATTCATCCATGATGCGCGGGTTCTGCTGTTCGATGAGCCGCTCATTGGAATCGACCCTAAAGGAGCGCGTGAACTGAAAGACATGATGCTCGCTGCCAGAGAATCGGGTTGCTCTGTGTTGATCAGTACCCACATGCTGGATACCGCCGAACGACTATGTGACAGAGTGTTGATAATTGACGAAGGGCATAAGATCTTTGAGGGAACACTGGATGAGATTCATGAAAAAGTCCAGATGAGTGAAGATGCCAGTTTGGAAGACATGTTCCTGAAACTAACAGAGGATGATAACGTAAATGATAACGTTGCTGTATCTTGATCTTTGGCAGTTAATTAATCTGATAAAAATAACTTTAAGATCGCCTAAACGATTAATCCCGATAGTTGCAGTTCTACTATGGATGGCGCTTATTTTACTTCCGCAACGATTAGCGGGCAACCCACAACTCCCGCCGCAAATGAATATCGCTGGTTTCATCATGCCCCAAAACTTATGGGCGATTATTTTCTTTCTCTTATCTGCACTCACTATTCTCAACATCTATAAGGCATTCTCAGAGAGTGTTCTTGTATTCACAATGCCTGAAATTGACATGATATTCCCAACTCCTATCAGCAGAAGACAGGTAATGTCGCTAAAATTGTTGAAAGTATACGCCAAATATGCTGTTATGACGTTGTTTTTCACGATAATGATTTTCCCGAGCCTTAGGTTATTCGGATTCATGCAGGCCGGAATGCAGCCCGCGTCGATTTTTATCTCCATAATGCTGTTCGTTATTCTCACCACAAACATCAGCATAACAATTAATCTGATTTCATCGTATCAGAAAGAGAGCAGAATCCAACCTATTGCAATCGTTAGAACTGCCATCTACATACTGATAGGAATTGTTCTTATTGGAGTGGGGATTCGATATACATCAACTCACGATATTGTACAGAGTGTAGTCGGGATTCTAACCCACCCACTCTTCACAACAATTCTAACTCCGATAAAATGGGTGGCCGACCTTCTTGTGGTGCCTTTTCAACTATGGTTTACAACATATCTAGTAGAATTCATCCTGCTTACATTGCTCACAATTGCTTCTTATCTCCTTGTGCTTTCACGAGATGAAAATCCTTATGAGCCTTCGTTAATGGTGAGCGCCCGTTTTGCTGCAATGCGAACTGCATTCAAGGCAGGCAATATGTATGCCGCAAGAACAGCGCTGATGAAAGAACGCATGAAAAATAAGCGCGTAAGTTACGGACTCCCGCCATTTGGGGGAGGAGCGCTTGCCATACTCTGGAAGAACCTGAACATCACATTTCGCTCATCGTTCAAGGGGTGGATTGTCAGTGGGATTATATTGGCGGCATTAATGATGATTGCCAGGAATTCAGGTATAATCGGCAAAAATGATATAACTCCATTTGCCATGATCGGCATCGCATATCTTTTGTTCCTTGGTTCGCTAATGATGTCGCACAGTCTTCGCAACGACATGAAGCAGGTGAATATCCTGAAACCGATGCCCGTATCTCCATGGAAGCTCATAGCCGTTGAACCAATACACGGCGTCCTGGTGATATCGATCATGTGCGCGGTAGTGATCGGAATGATATACTTCATCATAGGACTGAAACCCGGAAGTCCGTTGTTTGCTACTCTTTACTGTCTACCGTTTGCCGCATACTCGTGCTTGAGCGCACAGGTCGCGGCAGTAGTTTTGTATCCTAACTGGGACGACTTGACTCAAAGATACCTGAGCCAGATGGCATCAATGGCCGCGAGCATATTCGGACTCCTTTTACCTATAATCGTCTTTGTGGTTTTTCTGCAAATGAAGCTGCCGACTACTCTAACCGTTGGCATTGTTGGAGCCATATGCCTTGTTCTTTCAGTTGTTGGGATCGCACTTGGGACCTGGGCATATCGCACACATGACCCGTCTGACGAGTGATTACGATCAATAGAATATCGAGGAAAACACACCCATGCAATCCACACCACAGCAACGTTTCATCAACTATGTCCGCGATCCTGAGCATTCACGGCGGATTGTCTCTCCGTTTCTGCCGTATCCTGATGTTATACGAGGCAGTCTGGAATTGCTTGGGATCAAACCGCCCGATGATCCATTTACCGCGGAAATTGCACTGTCACAAGCACTAGATTACGAACCGATGTTCATGACATCGTGCAGCGATCTGATATTTCCATGGGTGCTTTGTCCGGACAGATCTACTGATGAAACAGACTGCTATGTGATAGAAACCTGCAACGGTGAATGGGTTCGCAATGTGTCAAAACGGCTTGGCATATGGGGCGATGAATCCGGTTTCCCGGTGAGAACCGAAGAAGACCACCAAATGCTGTGGGATGTATGCGCACAGGTAGGAGATCGCACAGATGCAATTCGGGAATACTACCGCAGCTTCAGGAAGATGATCGGCGAAAACGGCGTCATTGTTATCGGACATCCGAACCCTTCATGGCTGGGATTTCAGATTGGCCAATCTAACGCCTTCCTGCACTGGATGGATTTCGAAGATGTGTACCGACGCAGTATCAAGGCTGTATACGATGCCTCGCTGGTGGTGATGAAAATCGCCATTGAAGAAGGGATCGACTTCATGAGCAACTGCACCTATGGATTGGAAATCACATCCATGAAGCTCTATCAGGAAATGGATATGCCGGTTCTTCAGGATTACGCCGAGTGGA
The DNA here is from genome assembly GCF_963662935.2 of uncultured Desulfobulbus sp. Classification (NCBI taxonomy): domain Bacteria; kingdom Pseudomonadati; phylum Thermodesulfobacteriota; class Desulfobulbia; order Desulfobulbales; family Desulfobulbaceae; genus Desulfobulbus; species uncultured Desulfobulbus sp. Next base: position 226,718 of record NZ_CAXXTL010000002.1, read on the forward strand.
CGCATCAAAATGGCGGATTGTTCTGGTATCATAATTGCGGCCAGACCAGCAAGTTGATTATGAGCGGTTTCTACAATAAACTTGGCGCTGATGTGATTGAAACGATTTCCCCTCCGCCATCCGGTGATAATGACCTGGCAGAATCACGGCAGTATATAGATAGGTCGATCTGCACTAAGGGAAACCTGGATCTTGGTCTGTTGAAAGACGGAACTCCCGATCAGGTGATAGAGGCAACTAGGATGATGGTCGAGGCAGTGCGTGGATACCCGCATATCTTCTCAACGGCTGATGCAGTTCTTCCCGGCACTCCACCTGAGAATTACATCGCGTTTGTAAAAACCGCAAGGGAGTATATTTAGTTGCTTAATGTGGTCATTAACAGATAAGGTTATTTACGGTTAGGAAGAAGACGTGCGAACCATGATTTCTTTTTTTCGTGGTAAGGGAGCGGATCAGAGGACACGATTCCATTGTTCAACACTTTGAGACCATTGATTTCTGTCAGATTCTTCGCTAGGGTCTCACCATAATCGGATTCAAGCACCTCATATGCCTCTAAAAGCATCGGGCGTCTGTGCCTAATCGAATGCGCGTCTGATGCAACGAAATGCACCCAGTTGTGATCCAGCAGAATCTTTGCAGTCTTCATTGATTCACCGACTCTTTTACTGCAGAGGCTGGACGCATTCACTTGCAAAAGCAAACCTCGGCGTACAAGCTCCTCAAGCAGTCTGGGATTACATTGAATCGGTTCTACCCGTTCAGGATGTGCGAGTATCGGTTTGTAGCCTCTGGATTGCAGTTCAAAAATAAGGCTGTCAAGTCCATTCGGCATCTGTGTGAGAGGCGAATCCAGCAGTATGAACTTGCTATCACCCAAAGTAAGAGGATATTTCTCATCAAGCCAGCGCAGTATATCCATCGTAGGATAAACTTCAGCGCCGGCAACTAATCGCAGATTCACATGTTTTTCATCCAGGATAGACTGCAATTCAGAAGTTTTCTCCTGAAACTGGCGGGATGCAAGAAGTTCATTGTGTGATGCTACATGAGGGGTGGCAAAGAGAACAGTAATATCTTGTTCAACTGCAATCTTACATATTGTAACTGATTCATCTATTAATTTTGGTCCGTCGTCAACAGCAGACAAAATATGGTTGTGGATATCAATCATTATAATTCCGATAACACATTTGAACTATTTTTCTTTTCTGGGGATGCTGTCATCTCTATTTTTAGTTAAGGTATCGCCAACTTTTAAATCGGAAAATCTTTCCTGAAAAGTTGTTTCGGTTAAATTCACTTTACCTTTTTTGCCGTTACCCATCAAATAAATTACAGTTACACCTTGCCTTGGTATTTTTTCAGCATCTTCATAGGTATACGGCCTTATATCTGTAACCACTACATGATGCGCCTTTTTATCAGCATTTGCTGACTTGGCGGATTTTATGAATCCAGGCACATAAAGCATACACAAGTATACGACAGCGGTGATTACCACCATCCATCCTATATATCTCTCTGAATCAATATAATACACAATTCCAAGAGCCAACAGGATGACGAACATGATAATTCGAATAATTAAGAATGTTTTTTTTCTGTCCTGCATTGTCATTATTACTCTCACTGCAAAAAAATTATTGATTTATGGGTAAACGTATGTAGAGTGGGTATCTTAAAGTATCTAAGAATGCTTACTCTGATTTAATGAATTCGAGCTTTTCTATTAACAAATGGATAATATCAAAGAATAAGGTGTTTTCTGCGCATCATTGCTCGAATTTACGACCCAATCTATTTGCAGATACAGCGATGGGATAATAATGAAACAATCTGTTTTACTCTATTAAATTCACAGCCGATTGTATAATAATTGAACAGATGATAATATAATTCGATTTAGCTGTAGAATATCAAGCGGTATTAGAATTATTATGGGAATTTTACAATAAAATCTAAAGCAATACAATAGCCATTTACTGACATTACCAATAAATTTTTCGAATAATTGAGTTAAATTTGAAAAAATGAAGCTTATAATAACATAGAGGAGTATTATGAATAACCTGAATGAAGCACTGTTAACAGCATTGAAAATGGAGAAAAAAGGATATGAAGAGTATATTAAAGCGGCTGACAGATGTGAAGATGATACATTAGCTGCAATCCTTCTTTCATTGGCAAACGATGAAGAAGAACATGAAAGAGTAATAGGCAGCTTTTATCACGCGATGGTTGAAAGCAAAGGGTGGCCGGTGGTAGATACGTCGCTTCTACCGATTCCTGAAGCTGCTGAACGCATCGAACTGATTATGAATGAGACTGCAGCAAAGATTACAGATGGCACAACATTCATCGGGATATATGAAGTAGCTCATGATCTGGAAACCCGCAGCCGGGAGTTTTATCTTAATGAAATGGGGAAAGCTACCGATAGAGAAGTCATTGAGATGTTCCGTTTTCTCGCCCGTATTGAAGGGATTCATATGGACATGCTGAATCTGCTGCTTCAGGCAACCCGCGGCGAAGCATAGTTTACGTATAAAGCGAGGTAACAATCATAATTCGGTCTACGTATTAATCATATATGCAACGTCCATATAGAATAATTGAAGGCAAACTCCTGATATTTGCCTCATTTCTGATAATCTCCGGCTTCGCCTTGGTTTTCCTGGCGAAGCTGCAAGGTATTGTTACGAGTGGATCAATCAACATCAATACCGCATCTGCAAACTCAATAGCCGCAGCATTGAAAATTGATGAAAATCTAGCCAAACGAATCATTGATTACCGAAACCAGAATGGATTTTTTGAAAACACATCTGCAATAAGTGATGTGAGGCTGCTAAAACCGGTTCAATGTGAAAAACTGGTTTTGCTCAAAATAAACAAACTAACACCTAGAAAGATATCCAACCAGACCGGGATTGACCTGCCGTCAGTCAACAGAGTGCTTGATGTTATATCTGGCAATTCATCTTCGAAATTAGATGCGAAACATCTGGCGAAAATTCCTATCATCAGCGATAACGTGCTTTCAAAAGCAGAACCGCATATACGCGTTCGAGATCCAATTACAGTTATACTCTCATTCTGGATATACGCTGTTCTGGTGATGGCAGGATTTTTATTGTTTCATACCGTTCTTCGAAGGCGCGCACCTCAAGCCGATTTCTATATCCTACCATGCGTTATGATGCTTGCCGGTTTGGGCATGATAGCACTTTTCTCAATCAAAGATCCATTACGCGATTCTGATGTTTATTCGCGCCAGGCTCAAGGCATATTGTTAGGGTTAATCGCAGCAAGCATCCCCCTCGCTGCATGGCACCGCAATCTGCGTCTTTGGAGATATACATACGTCTATGTCCTTTTTGCCGTCTTCACTACATTGATGCTGGCTGTTTTTGGTTCCGGACCAGGAGGCGCCAAACTTCGGCTTTTTGGACTCCAACCTGTAGAGATTGTCAAGATCGCTCTGGCATACTTCGTAGCGAGTTACCTTGCCGATAGATGGATGCTCCTTACAGATAAGAGCGCTCCCGCAAAGGGACGTTTCCAGATACCGCTCTTCCATGATATCGCGCCTCTGCTCGTGATGTATATCCTGTCGATTGCCACATTCATTCTAGTCAAAGATTTGGGTCCAATGCTCCTGCTCTTTGGGATGTTCGCGGCGATGTTGTATACCTCTACAGGCAAATCGGCATTTATCAGTATCGGCATCGTAATTGTTGCCGTTACCGGATTGGTGGCGTATTTCCTGCATCTGGGTGTTTTCGATGTCCGTGTCGACATGTGGTTGAATCCATGGCACAATTCACATCCAAACGGGATGCAGTTAGGGCAGGCGTTGTGGGGGATGGGTTCCGGCGGTATATGGGGCAGCGGATTAGGACTGGGACAGCCGTCATTGATGCCGCGTTCAGGCTCCGATCTCGTCTTTGCGGCTCTGGGTGAAGAGTTAGGATTGGTTGGGTCGCTGTTCATTGCAGCTCTATTTGCCGTACTCATTGCTCGATCTTTCAGAATCGCGATGCACGCCAGAACAGATTTCGAACGCCTTCTCATAACCGGTATATCTGTATTACTGGGATTGCAAACAGTCATCATACTTTTCGGTGTGCTGGGAATCATTCCACTAACAGGAGTAACACTTCCGTTTGTAAGTTATGGCAAAACCTCTATCATCGCCTCATTCTTCATGATGGGATTGCTGCTCAACGCATCATCTTCAGGCAAAAAAGATATATCCGGTGTAAGGATTGAAACACACAAGGCGATTAATCATCTATCTACAGCAATGCTCATACTCCTGCTGGGAATCGCAGGGATTGGACGCCTCGTATGGATGCAAGGTGTGAAGGCAGATCAGACAGCCGGTATGCTGATCTCAACGCCTGATGCCGATGGTTATGTAAGGCCTCATGTGAATCCCAGACTTAAGCTGATTGAGGCATCAATCCCGCGCGGAACTATATACGATAGAAATGGCGAACCTCTGGCAGTCTCAAGGTTATCTGAGCTTCAGAAGTTAAATTTGGTATTACAGGCACAGGATCGTCCCGGCGGAAGATATTACCCATATGGCGCTGATATGGCACATATAGTTGGATATATGGATCAGCGATGCGGCGGACCGGCTGGCATGGAAATGTGGCGGAATAACGAACTCCGCGGGTTTGATGACTACTCGGAACTTCTTCCGCTTTACCGATATACGCACACTCCATTCCGCCCAAAGATAGAGGGTAAAGATGTCCGGCTCACAATTGATGCCAAACTGCAACAGGCTGTAAGGGAATCACTTGAGAAATATGCAGGCAAAGTCACCGATAAACGCACCGGTAAATCGAAGCACAAAGGTGCCGCAGTCGTAATCGATGTTTATACCGGTGAAGTGCTTGCAGCAGTATCAATCCCGGAATTCAATCCTAATGAACTAACACAAAATCTCTGGAAAAGGTATAATAAAGATAAGTCTGATGAGGCAGTTCTGTTCGATAGATCGATAAACGGCTTGTATCCGCCGGGATCAACATTCAAGCTGGCAACTGCTTCCGCCGCCCTTGAAAACAATGAAGACTTCCTGTATCGATGCAATCATAAAGAAACCGATATCTCATGGCGGGCATATGGTAAAACATACTCACGCAGACAAATCACGGATCTTGAAGAGATGACTCCTCATGGAGTAACCGATCTGGCAAAAGCAATCCGAGTTTCGTGCAACATATACTTCGCTCACCTTGGAATGAAGCTGGGTCAGGATAAACTCCATGATATAATGCTTAAGTATGGATTCAGCCAGACGCCATCATCACAGGCTCTTGCTGAAGATTTACCGGACAATTCATATGGACAGGGAATCATTCAGGTTACGCCTCTAGAGATGGCGCGTATGACGGCGGCAATCGCGAATGGCGGGATTATGATGAAGCCGCACTTTGTAAAAGAGATCAGCATCAACGGAACGACAACTGAATTGATCAAACCGATTGAACTGGGACGGCCTATCAGTTCCAAGAGTGCAGCTTCACTCCGCAAGATGATGGCTGATGTAACGCGAATTGGGACAGGCAAGGGTTTGTTTTCCGGGTTGAATGTAGATGCAGCAGGAAAAACCGGCAGCGCTGAGAATGATCGAGCTGATAAGATGCCGCATTCATGGTTCGTCGGATTTGCGCCGGTCAAAGATCCCCGAATCGCCTTTGCGGTTGTGGTGGAGAACGGCGGATACGGACGCGCAGCGGCAGGACCGATCTGCCGCGACATCGTGAAGTCAGCTTTGAAATAAGACAGTTAAATCTTGAAAAGCCAGGTCTGTCTACCCTGAGTATCCGCGAAGCGGATATATCGAAGGGCAGACGCGGGCAGGCACAAAGGTTAGCGTTCCTTAGAAACAAGCTGTAAATAGAGGGGGGAGGGCGAAGCTCCTGCTGAGTCTGAGCATCATTAGTTACCCCAGGTTCGGCAGGAGCCTCACCCTCCCTGTCTTATGCCAGGTCTGTTTATTTCTGAAATAACCGCGATTGTTAGCGATTGGTTACTCAGAATGACATTCAACATTATAAATAAACAAATCGGAGGGATTCGATGGATATATTAGAAAAACTAAACAAGACTTTCGCGGGATGGTACGAATCGTGGTTTGGTGACTCATTTGGCGATATACGTCCAAAAGATGTGCTTCGGAAAATCATCAGTGAGATGGAAGACAACCGCAAAGAGGGTCTTGATAACCGAATATATGTGCCAAACAAATATATCCTTGAGATAAACTTCGAAAATGATGAAGAGCGTGAATACCTTCTTGCATTCCTGGACAAAGACGAACTCGATAACGCATTGACTAAGTATATGGCGCAAAACAAATACAGCCTGCGAGGACCGCTGGATTTTACCATTGAAGAAGTCTCATCAACTGACGAATCAGAAAAACATGATAAGTTCGCGGTAAAATGCAAATGGGATGTCAAACCAATTGAGCATGCGCCTGACGTTCAAGAGAATGTGAATCTCGTAATCCCAGCGCTCGCTGAGTATGAAGATAAAACTGATGTATTTGATGATGAAGAATACACAGTCGCATCTACTGATATCTATGATGCAAGCACTGTATCACCTCCCGGATTAACAATCAAAAAAGCAGGAGGCGGTTCAAGTTTCTTTGTTATCTCCAAGCCAAATGTTACAATAGGCAGGTCGCATCGTCTGAATAACGACATCGTCATTGAAGACGACGGCATGATATCTAAACGGCATGCCAAGATATCAATGACCGCTGATGGTTTCCGCATAGTTGATATCGACAGCACAAACGGCGTATGGGTAAATGGCGAAAGAGTAACCGATACTATCTTGAAGAGCGGCGATGTAATACGGCTTGGATCGACCGAAATCGTGTTTGATGAAACAGGAGCTTCTAAAACTGTCGCTTCTGCAGCGAAAGAACAGGTTAAGCCATCACCGAAACTTGTATCAGGGAATGACGCCAAAAATGAAGAATACCTGCTGGCATCTGACATGGTTATCGGCAGAAGCCTTGGGAGCGATATCAGAGTCGATCATTCATCTGTATCACGCAGACACGCGCGCATATTCAGAGATGGGTTAGACTACTATATTGAAGATCTTGGCAGCGCAAACGGCACATCGGTAAACGATTCAGACGTACATCAGAATTCACCGGTACGTCTTCGAACCGGCGACCGAATACGCGTAGGAGAGGTGGAGTTCAGCTTTGAAATGGGTTGATCTGCTTGGATATCTTCTTGGTATATTGAAGTATTTGTTTCTCGGCGGTCTATCATTATTCCTTGTATATATGATAGGATTGCTGCGAAGAAACACTGATTAGGATCGCATTATGGATAAAATCGAAATATCAGCCGCATGGCTGAGCGATATAGGCAGACGGTCGGAAAACGAGGATTCCGTCGCGGTGATTACATCATCAGAGCTGAACGGCGCTTGTGACGGCATCTATATTATCGCTGACGGCATGGGTGGACGTGCATCCGGCGCAAAAGCTAGCAGCATGGCAGTCGATACAGTCAAGAGCCTCCTGATGAAGGACATCTCCCAAGGCAACATTGATTATCCTGCTATGTTAACCGGAGCGCTTAAGGCAGCTAATGTCGCTGTGTATAATGTCTCACAAACCGAAACTCAGTTTAAAGGGATGGGCACAACCTGTGTCGCTGCGATAGTATGCGGCAACAAGTTGCATTATGCCCACCTGGGAGACAGCCGCGCATACCTTCTTCGCGATGCAAAACTGATCAAACTGACTGAAGACCATTCATTTGTAGCAGAAAAGGTGAAGAATGGCGAACTGACTGAAGATCAGGCGCGCAAAAGCCGATTCCGCAATATCATCACCAGAGCGATTGGCATAGAAGCCAGCGTTGAGCCTGAAGTAGGACAAATAGATCTCCAGCCGGGCGACATACTTCTGATCTGCACAGACGGATTAACAACTCCTGTTAAAGAAGCCGAGATAGTAGATGTTCTTCTCTCAACAAAAGCATCAGATATCAAGGGAGCCTGTAAACGGCTCGTGAATGCCGCACTAGATAGAGGCGGAAGTGATAACATCTCAACTATACTGGCTGTTTATGGAACGCCTGATCTAAGCAAACAGAAGATCACTGCATCTGGAATATCTACCAAACCAGGAAATAAAACCGGTTGGATACTCCCTATGATAGCCGGTCTGTTATTAGGAATTGCACTGTGTCTCTTTCCGGGGCATGAACTGATTGATAGATTCTGGGCAAAACAGTCATCAAGCAGTGTGAGCACTCATGTTGATAATGCCGTCATCCCAACCATGATCGAATATGACGATCCGGTATCTCTGCTTTATACACCAGTCCAGAGCGGAATGCTTACATTGGGAAATAATGGTGATATTCATCTGATAGATTTCCTTGGGCAGATGATAAGACTGGATAAAAGCGGCGGAGTGGTATATACAACGCCTGCACAGATTCAATTGAAGCCCAGGACGGCAAGTAACCCGGCATATATGGGTGCATCAGATAAATATGGCAACATCTATGTGTCTGATCTGGTTGGCAAATCAATTCTGAAGTATGATAATAAAGGCAACAGGCTGCAGATCATTGGCGCAGGGAAGCTGATCCAACCTCAAGCACTGGCTATAGCAGATGACGGCTCTATATATGTGATAGATTCCGGACGGTTGAAAATCATAAAACCGAAGCCTTCTACAGGAAACACAGATATGAATACGCAAAAATAAAGATGCATCGTATTTTGCGGGTAGGTTTTCTTCACTAATTCAAACTGTTTAGCATTGAGTGTCGCAGATTCCATACTTCGATATGTTCGCTACGGTAAACACTCAGCATTAGTCGGGTCATCGGGATCTCAGATGAAGGTGTTTATCCAGATTATAGAAATGCACCTAAAAATTGCCTATTCCCGAAAATCAAATAAAGCATTATAATATAATTTACCGGTAACGGTTGAGGAAATATGTCATTAGGTAATATCGGAAAATATGAGAAGCTGGATGTGCTTGGGCACGGAGCATCCGGGATTGTATATCTCGCATGGGATACGATGCTTGGCAAGCACGTCGCTTTAAAAGTAATCAGCATTCCTGCCTCTGAAGAGGGACGATTTCTGGAAGAAGCCAGAGTGTTGGACAGGCTCCGTCACCCCAATATCGTGCAGGTAAACAGCGTAGACAGGATCGATGGTCATCTCATCATCGATATGGAATATGTAAAAGGCGCCAATCTGCTGAACTACATGAAGCAGAAGGGACGAATGGATCCCAGAGAAGCTCTCGGAATCGCGGTGCAGGTATGTGATGCACTTGATTTTGCTCATCGAAATCATACGATCCACCGGGATATAAAACCTGCAAACATTTTGATCGATAAGGAAGGCAATGCGAAAATCGTTGACTTCGGACTTGCTGAGATTTTAGGAAGCGGATCTTATGCCGGAGGCGCAGGAACATATGCATATATGGCGCCTGAAGACTTTGAAGAGGAAGACAAATCAGATCACCGATCAGATATCTGGGCGATAGGTGTAACTCTATACGAGATGCTCACCGGTCAGCGTCCATTTCTTCCTGTTAAGTCGAAAGACCCGTTTTCATGGAAACGTACAGTTGAAGAGGATGAACAGATTCCGGTTACCAGAATCAATTCTTTACTTCCAGAAAAAATAGAGCAGGTTATTTCGAAAGCTTTGGCGAAAGATAAATACAGTCGCTATCAGACAGCCGGTGAAATGCGAGATGACTTAAAGCCGATACTTGCATCAATGGGCGGACGAATACCGTTGAGCAGTATCAGCCAGACATCTGTGATCAAATCTGTTCCTGATGAAATGCCGACAGATGTGTTACGCCGTTCTGATAACGGAATAAGCGCTGATGTTGATGAAGTCGATTTCGGCGGTATCCGCAGAGATGAGCCATCACGCAAAAAGATTTCGATTTATACAAAAGGCCGAGGCCGGTGTTCCGGGAAGATTATATCAAAACCCGACTGGATAGCCGCTTCACCTGAAACATTCAGCCGCAGAAATCAGACAATTGTATTTACGGCATCAGTAAGCGACGATAAAGAACCCGGCATATACACCGGTATTGTTGTTGCAGAAGTAGACGGCGAACGATTGAATATACCTGTCGCCGTGGATATACTTAATCCGCGTCCGCGTTTCTATCAGACGGCATGGTGGTATGTTCCGCTATTACTCTTGTGTTGGTTGCCGCTTGTTATACATCATGGAGGATGGTTAGGCGGAAAGTCATCCATAAGACCTGCTGATATGGCGGTTTTGGGATTGCTGTCGGTCATGCTGTATATAATCGCACAACATGCTGAACTTGGTTCGTGGGAACGGTTCATTCCGGCATTAATGGCGGCGCTTGGTTTGGGAACAATCATCGGCATCATCTGGCAGGAAATGGCTAGAGGCGGAATCCTGGCAAGAGCTGATATTGAACCTACTGCTATATCAGGTTCGCTATTAAGTTTTGTAATAGTAATACAGCTTCTCACCGCATCTAAATGGAAAGTCTGGTCTTGGATAATGGTCTTTGTATCAATATCCGCGACATTGTTGTTAACGAGATAAGAACTCAAAGATATATTCTACAGTCGGATATTAGGCAACCGGCTATTTAATTCGAACTTCTAATTTAAGGGAGTGGTTATACATTGAATAAAACATTGTTATGGCGAGCAGCATTTATCATTGTAATTCTCGGGATGATTGGGATTACAGTCAGCAAAAGCATGCATCTCAACAAACTGGCTGACCAACTGGTGAATGGTACATCAGATCAACAGATCAGCGCTGCAACCGAGTTAATGCAACGAGATAAATTGTTTGAAAAGATGCAGTCGATGCCATCTACAGACAGACTGAAGATCATGGATGTAATAGCAAAAATTCCGGGAGAGCTGACTATCAAACAGACACTTCCGCTGTTCAAAGATACTGAAGCAAAATTACGCAATGTATCAGATCTGGCTGAGGTTGAGAATAAAATCAGAAGCCTGCAATTCTATCAGGATGAAAAAACAAAGAAACGCAATGCTCCGCTTTTGAAAGAAGATATGGATAAGAGAGCAGAGTTTATAAAGCTGCGCGACACTGAAGTAACTCTACATACAAAAATCGTTAATGTTCTGAAGGTACTTGCTAAAAATAATATAGATTTGCTTGTACCGGCAATGAAAGATCCTGATGTTTTCGTTGGCATCGGTGTTAAAGATACGCTTGTCGCTATTGGCCCCAAAGTGATTCCATTTATGAAAACTGCGGCAATAGAAGAGGACCTTCGACCCCATGCGTTTGAAGTGATGTGGCGAGTCGGCGAACCCAGCGTACCCACATTAATCGATCTTATGCATAACAAAGATCAAAATATCAGGATGGCAGCAGCAGCAGCTCTTGGAGTTGTAGCGAAACCTAGCGCCACAACAGCCCTGATTGAAGCTACAAATGATGTTGAAGCTGTTCGAAGACTTGCAGTCAGTTCACTCTGCGCAATATGCGATCCAAGATCAACTGATGTTCTAGTATATGTATTGAGCCATACAACTGATGACGGCGAAGTTCGCGCAAGATCAGCGAGAGCGCTTAGCGTTATCGGCGGACCAAAGGCTATCAATACACTAGTTGGAGCTCTTGCCGATTTCGATCTTAAAGTTCAGACATCCGTAATCACAGGACTCCAGCATATTGGAGCTCCTGCTGTGAACTCAATATCAACAGCAATCGCATCCGGAAGCATAGAAACGCGCAGATCAGGAGCAGCAGCTCTTGAAGGTATCGATTCTCCTGAAGCTGCCAATGAGCTTCTTGCCCTTTCACATAACGCTGATACAGAAGTTCGGGCATCAGCAGCGAGAGGACTGGGATTCCAGACAATTAGTCTAAAAACCGATGTGCTGGTATCAATGCTGGCTGATCCGGACGGACTTGTTGGAGATGCAGCTTCCAATTCACTTCAGAATATCGGTAGTCGTATCGTCCCTAACCTTATAAGTTTAATCAGTTCAGGTGCTGGAGATGTTGCGAAATTCCGAGCAGCGACAGTTCTGGGTAAAATCGGCCCGCCTGCGGTTCCTGCGCTGATCAATGCTCTCAGCACAAGCGGCGCCAATATAAAGTGGGTTGCATATGCTCTTGGACACACAGGTGATCCGCGTGCTAAACCTGCGCTCAAAAAATATGCATCTGCATCTGATTTGAATCTTGAAGCAGTGGTTCAAGCGGCGCTTCATCGACCATAAGCAAGTATATTAAATAACTAAAAAAGCTCCGATATAGTCTTCATGATATATCGGAGCTTTTTCTATTCAATCACCTGCTGATTCGTTTCTCAATCTCATTCAAAGTTGATACAATAACTTCAATGTCAGATATTGGACCATTACAGCTTTTATCTTGGCATATGTATGCCGCAGGTTTTACGCTATCCGGAAACTCCCTGTCACCGATTATCAAAGGTCCCTGATCAGGATCAAGAACTTGAACCAGCTTCCATGGTTCGCTTGCATATAGAACCGCAGATAACATTTTACTCGTTATAGGATCGCTCAATCGTCCCACTATCACCACTTGTAGCGGATGATACATTATCGTATCCGCAGCAATTCCATAACCGGCACCCAGGATGGAATTTATCATATCCGGATAATCAACATCATCTAGAGTATTGATTGCATACTTTCTCAGCATATCATCTCCCGTGAGATAATGCAGGTCTGCGAAGAATTTAGCCGATGCAACATTTTCAATAAATGGTTTATGTCTCTCTGAAAGATGCCCAATTGCATGAGGATCATCCAGCTTAGAGTGGAATCCTCCCTGGACAATATCTTGAAGCTGGGTAATCATGAAGCCTGCGATCTTTTTTGCATAATCCAGATACTTTCTATCACCGGTTGACTGATATGCATCCGCCAATGCAATACCAAAATAAACCTGATCTGCAAGAAGACCGTAAATCGGCATATCTACATCTGAGCGATGACACATGCAATCGTCTTTCATATTCTCGCGCAGTAAACGATCGATTGTTTTCAGCGCGAATTTCCTTGCATTATCGTCACCCAACACCTGATATAAACGAAAATATGCACTTGCCATTTGTCCGTTTATGTCTGTGTAAAGCGATTTATCTACATAGGGTATACCTATCTCAAGACGTTCCTTCTCTTCTTTGAAAAAATAATCTTCACCAAAAATAAGAGTTGCATCTGGGGTGTGGCTTCCAACATCAGCATCCTGGCTGGAATAAAAACCGCCATTTACCTGATCTGAGAGAAATCTGTTTACATAAGCCTCAATCCCTGCGGCAGTTTCTCCGTATTTTGAATCGGATGTAATCTGATAGGCATCTAGATAGTTGTCCATGGCTCCGGCTTGAACATACAGCATCTTTTCATAATGCGGATGAGACCAGTCGCGGTTTACGGCGTATCGATAAAATCCGCCCCATACAGGATCACATAGACTTATCATTGAATCCAGAGTATTGAGAGCGATTTTCAACAGGCTGCTGCTGCCGTGCCGTCTGAATTGCAAGAAAGCAAAACGGATTGCTTCAGGATAGAGGAATTTCGGCTCTTTCCCAAACCCTCCACTGATAGGATCATATGAATTTGATACAGCATTTACGATTTTATCAGTTATTTCATACCAGGGCTGCTCAGTTTTAGTTTCTGCTTCCATAGTACCAGCTTCAGCTTCTGCCGCCATACTGGTAACCTGCATCATCGCCAACGAATTCTGATCGGTATATAATGCGTCGATCTCGCGCAGCTTGTTGATCATCGCTTCAGGTGGAAGGAATGTAGTGCCTGACAGTATCCGTCCATCCGGCACAAGGAACGATGTTGTAGGCCATCCTCCAAGGAGGTATTTATCCTGTATATCAGGACGGCTGTCGCCTTCTACTTTTATCGGTATGAATCTGTTGTTAATCAGATCTATCACACTTGGATGGGAATATGTAGTTCTATCCATCACATGACACCAGTGACACCATGGAGCCGTTATTGAAAGCAGAACAAGCTTGCCTTCTTTTGCGGCCTGCTCAAACGATTCACTATTCCACTGATGCCAGTTAATTGCTGATGAATGATTGCTGCTCATGCCGGTTGCCTCCACTCTGCTGCCGGTATTCCGCAAAAAAACTGCGGGGATGCTCTATATGAGCCATTCCACGATACCGGTTATATTTCCAGAACTATAGAATTCTATCCCCACAGTGAAGAAATATGAAACATGAATGAAAGATATAGGAGAAGGTCTGAAAACTAAATAAGGCTTCGTTCTTAGTAGTAAAGATCAATATAGAAGAGATTAACTAGAAATAATCAATCGATCAATACTATTTAGGATTTTCTGGTATAAATTTCCATCTATTACTTTTCAAAAAATATATTTCAATAATTATTAAATAGAAAACTGCAATGGAAATGTATATAGTTGTTCCATAATTCATAATAATATATCCATTTGCTTGCGCAATAGCTTCCCATAGTGTTCCTATTGCAACAACCAATAATGATATTAGTGGCAGTGACAGGTATTTATTTGTTGACAGTTCAAAATATTCTAGTGACATTAATGTAGAAATAATTAACATTAAACATATCATACTGAAAGTCACTTTCATACCTAGCTGCAAATCGATATCATTATACGTATAAAATATTATCAATCTTATAACTAATATATATATTATATCAGAAATTAAAGTATACTGAAACCATACTGAAAATTTTCTTCCTTTTTTCCATTTATTATCTTTTTTTAATTTATCAAAATACGTATATTTTAAAAATAAAAACAATAATGGAGCTATAAAAATCGCACCAAATATTGAACTTATTATATTTTCATTTTTTGTCATATCATCTTATCCTTGGTTGCATTCCTCTCTTTCATCTGAAATCGGGTGAAAGAAAAGAAAGAGGATTGAAATTCGTTGTAATAATTCCAGGTTTCGGGAAATGGGTTTCCCGAAATATCATTAATGCTGACGGAAGCAGGACAACAACACTTAGATTTCATAACCGCTATCAGTCAATCCAACTTTTCAACTAACCTTTACTATCACTCTTATCGAGTTCGCTTTGTTATCGCGAGCTGTCTTCAATGCCGTTTCCACCTCTGAAAGCGGGAATCGATGGGTAATGTATGATTTCACATCAACTTTCCCATCTGCAAGCAGATTAATCGCATCATGAAGCGTGTTGTTGCTTCTTCTCAGGAGTTGTATGGTAAGCTCTTTGCGCCGGACAATAGAAGCTTCAACGGTCATTATGTTGTTGTCCGGTATCCCTCCCGCGATGAGAAGTCCTCCGGGGCGAACGATCTCTGTGGCAACGCGAACCGCATCATTTACCCCGGCTGCTTCAAACACGACATCCAGTCCTCGTCCGCCGGTTGCTTCTCTAATTGCATCAACCACATCCGGTTTTCCGGCATCAAAAACTTTCGAGGCGCCGAGTCGTTTTGCAGCCTCAAGCCGCATGGGAAGCAGATCCGTCGCGATCAGTTCTCCGCATCCTTCTACTACCGCCGCTTGCAGGATAGACAATCCAACCGCTCCGACACCCAATACTCCGACTGTCTTACCCTTCATCCCATGCACCAGGTTCACAGCATGGACTCCTATCGCCATCGGTTCAAGCATTGCAGCTTCACCCATGCTGATGGAATCAGGGATCGGAGCAAGCAGACTCGCGGGCCATGCCAGATACTCGCAAAGCGCACCATCTGTGGGAGGAGTTCCACAAAACAGTATCTTTCGGCAGATGTTAAATCGTCCTTCGAGGCACATATCGCATTTCCCGCAATGGACCGCCGGTTCAACAGCCACTCGGTCTCCAGGTTTCACATTTGACACTCCTGCCCCAACCTCAGCAACTATTGCCGCAAACTCATGACCGAGTATAAGCGGATCCGTAATCACAGTTTCACCGATACAACCCTCGTTGTACCAGTGAACATCTGAGGCGCATATGCCCACTTCTGTTATCTGTAAAAGCGCCTGACCCGGTCCCGGTGATGGTTTCGATACCTCTTCAAGCCGTATGTCATTTGGCGCATATAATCTCGCTGCCAGCATTTTTAACTCCTGATTTATCTTCGTTTTAACAATTCGATGAAAACTGTATTTGTTTGGTCTAATATTTAATTAGTTTATGTCATACCGGGTGATTCAACATTATCAAAGAGGAGGCGCATTGCGTAGTACATTAAACCATCGCCGCCATCCAGAACCCCTGTTGATCGGAACCCGAAACTCTCATACAGCAAACGGGCGCGGTCGTTAGTCTGTACCACTGTAAGGTCAATCCCCTTCTTGGTGCGGTTACGTCTGCCAAAGTCAATCACCCGTCCCATGATCTTTCTACCGTAACCCATCCCTCTGAGTGTTTCAGAAACCCCTATGCCGAATACCGGGAACTCACCATCCATACCGGCAATGAAAGCCCATCCATGGATTTTACCGTCTTTTTCCACAACAACATCATATCTGACACCATCAAGAACTCCTTTGACTACAGCTTCGAAATCGGAGTAAGCGCCGGTCCAGCCCATCGGTCGGAATAGAAGCCTTGCTCCATGGTCAAGCGAGTTGTAGAAAGACTGAAGCTTGAGGGCATCATCTGCCGCAAGGTCACGAATCACCGGTTCGGCATCAGATACAGTTCCAAATGCTCGTTCCAACAGGTCTACAGATGCATCCACAATGGCTTCTCCGGTTCCCTTCTCTGCGGGACATTGAAGCCCTGCCCAGGTTTGATATCCACCAAGCTCAAAGGCTTTTCTATCAGGAAGATATCCAATGTAATCGTTGGCGATGGCAGTGACTATGGTGTATTTGAAAGGCGACCGGCGTTTAATCTCCATCCCGAGGGTCGTGAACAACTCGCCCGGCACGCCAATGATGGCGATATCTCCAAGTCTGATAAGCTGAATCCATGATTCACGTTCCTCACCCTGGATTGGTTCCATCTTCTTCCTCATATTTCGGAAGATGTCGATAAAAGACTTCGATGTGTTTGGGTCAAGGTAACGCGAACAGTAGTCCGTTACGGCAGTATCTTCTGTGGCATCATCGAAGGATCTGATATTATATTTGAACGGAATCCTGGCAGATGATAAAGGTCCAAACAGACCCATCCGCATATCAGACATTGCTTCATCAATCGCCACAGATACGCGGATGATACGCTCATCAACAGGCGGCACATCCATAGGATGGGTAGACCCGAATGCGCCCGGCATGAACATGAACACTCCGCCATGTTTCCGCTCAGATTCTCGAGCCGCAAGCACGTAGAAACCCGGGGAAAGCGGTTTGTCCTTCCATCCGATGTTGTGGTTCGAATGACTGAATATTCCTGCTGCGATAGATCCATCCGGCCGTCGGAATATGATCACAGGAAGGTCAGGATCCATCGGTCCGGTTGGACGAATCTTTTCATCAAGATCGTGATCCAGCCATGAGATGCCGCCGTCCCTCAAAATGAACCGGCTGTTCTTCCCAACCGTGGCCTCGTTTCCAACTGCGACGAATAACTCGGCATCGGCTTCATTCGCGGGAGGGTTGCTATCAAGATAGTCTGTAGATTTCTTTACGGCGTTGACGGCAGCCTCTTCAAGACTTTTGATGAATTGCGAATCAACCTGCATCTCCAGTACTGCTATTGTCATAGGCGCATGATGTGTATGCGTCGACGAGATGAGGATATTATCGAATGGTATGCCGCATTGTTCTTCAATCGATTTGGCGATCCTGTCGCATACTTCGCGATCAAGACCCAGAGCATCACAGGAGACGATACAGACACGCGTATCGGCATCAAGGACGACGGCAGTCACGCGGAAGCAGTCTTCTGCAGGTTGGACATCGGCGATATCGGCGCCCATCATTTTAATCGGCACATTATCTAATGGAATTTCTACATAGTTGGCAGATACTCGTAAAGCTGACATTGGCATCTCCTGGAGTTTTGTTTTCTTGGGATCTGGAATAAAGAGATAATCGCTGGAAATCATTGCCAGGAGTGTTTCAGAATTAGCCTTCGCAAGTCACCCCTATCAACATGAATCCCTGCAACCTAATCTCATAATAGATTGTACACAAGCAATCCATTTAGAGCAAGTATGAATATCCCGCTCATTACCATAAGAAGGTTCTCAGTGAAGCCATTTGCATATTGTTTCATGATCTTCTTGTTGCTTGTAATCAAAAATAGAGGCAGCATAGTAAGCGGAAGCTGGATACTGAGGCACACCTGACTGATAATCAAAGCCTGATATGCATTGCTGATAAAGAGTATTATCAGGCAGGCAGGACAGATAGTAATAAGCATCCCCGTCTTAAACCATTTGCTCTCAAGAACGGTTTCTTTACCCAGATAACCACTGAACGTAGTACCGCCGGCGATCCCAGCCGTCATTGAGGACGAAAATCCCGCAAACAACAGGGCGACTCCAAACAGGATGCTTGCCATATTCCCGGCGATTGGTTTGAGCGTTTGTGAGGCTTGCGTTATATCTGTAACAGTTATGTGGTTTCTGAAGAAGACTGACGCTGCTACGATCACCATCGCAGCATTGATCGCCATCCCTACAGCAATGGCGATAAGAGTATCCAGGAACTCATATCTTAGCAGGTGCCGGGTCTCTTTTTCAGATTTCCCGCTCCAGTTTCGACTCTGGATCACTTCTGAATGAAGATATATGTTGTGCGGCATTACTACTGCACCGATTATGCCTATCGCCACCAGCAGGCTTTTTGAGTCTAGATTTGGGATGAATGTGCTGACCGCGGCCAATCCCCAATTGGGCTTGACGATATATAACTCAAACAGATAGCAAAATCCTATTACACTGACAAAACCCACAATGATCTTTTCAATCAAACCATATTTCTGATACAACAAAACAATAATGATCACACAGGCAGCAATGAATGCCCCAAGTTTTACCGGGATACCGAACAGGATGTTGATCCCAATCCCCGCTCCGAGAATCTCTGCCAAAGCAGTCGCGATCATTGCAGTCATAGCTGTAACACCATAAACGAACGCGAGTTTTGGTTTAGTGTAGGAGTGAACAGCTTCGGCAAGGCATTTGCCAGTGATGATTCCAAGGTGTGCCGACATATGCTGCCACAAAACCAGAATTAATGAACTGAGAAGAACTACCCATAGAAGTTGATAGTTGAACTCAGATCCTGCCGCAAGGTTCGTAGCCCAGTTGCCAGGATCGATAAATCCGACTGTGACAAAAAATCCCGGACCAAGGTATGCGACAGCACGCTTCACTGCCTGCATTCCTCTGTAATCAAGTATCGATGGAGCTTTGATCTTCATTGCAAACCTGGTTTTTTAATATTAACCGCGAATGCACGCGAATTAACGCGAATAAATGTAGTGTAAAAACAGGGTAAATACTATCTTTAAAGTCTAGTCCGGTTTTCAGATACGGTTAATCCTGCATACCTGATATCGGATATCAATAACCATATACATTGAATGTAGAGATCCGAATTTTGTTATCAGCGCCTGGTTTTGTTACATACAACCTCACATACCTGGTATATACCGGTTTTATGGCTTCATCTGACCACGAATATGCGTGCGGTTGTGCAAAGCCTCCCGGTCTGGCATATGCCGTTCCTGCTTTGACGAATGACTTGCCGTCTTTACTCACCTGGAGTTCTGCTTCTTCAGCATTAATATCCAGATTGCTGAACATCCCTGCGCTAACAAATCCGAATCCTGTGATATTGTGGATTTCTCCAAGATCAACCTCCAGATAACTTCCTGCCGGAGCCTGCCAGAATGAACGTTCATCGCGGTCGACTGCATTATCCGGACTACTCCCCGGATCAACCTGACTGGCAGATGCCTTCTTTCCGGTTGTTAAAGATTCCTCATCATGAAAGATAACCTGTTGAGGAGTAAAGTCATAAGGATGATTAATACCTGTCTGTTGAACCGTCTTTGCATAGACATTCAGCGGTCCTTTGAAATCTTTACCGACTTCAATCCAATTGTATATTCCTTCACCTGAACCCGAGCCGAAATACCCAATCAGTCTGATATTTCTACCGCTTTCTGCCAAAATATTGTATCGTTTTCCTACATCCTGCATAGTGAGCCAGAAATCAGAATCTACGCAACCTTGGCCCTTATCTTTGTAGAATTGAAAATGCGTTAATGGAAGAAAACTGACTAGCCCCCAGGTTTTTTCATTTACACAATCGCCAAACAGATAGCAGACCAGATTGTTGCTGATGAAATCTCTTAGAGCTATATTTCCCTCGTCAGTTTTGATGGAACTGATTCGTCCTGATTCTGAATATGTACCTACCGAAAATGCTAGACGCTCAAGTCTACCGCCATGTGAGTTGCCTCCAACATTTATCCCCTTGAAGAATGCTGTAACCCACATTCCTTTTACAATATGGTTGTCACATCTGTTTGCCGCCAAATCAATTCCATAACATGAGTTAAGCAGGTCGATGTCAACAATCCAGATACCCTTGCCATCACCGCGTATTGTATACGGGTATTGATGAAGCTGTTTTACATCATATGACTGCTCAGGATGCGAGATAGTGAATCCCCGTATACCGGAGTTTTTCTCAAGAGTGATGAAGGCTGCATCTGTTTCAGGAGATTTAGAGTCTTTGCCGCAGTATACTTCCAGTGTACAGGCTTCTGCGAAAGCCCGTCGTTTTCCGGCTCCATATGGTCCTCGAAGCTCTACGCCTGAGGGGATTACTAATGGCGATGTTATTCGGTATTTACCTTGAGGCAGATATACTGTGCCTCCGCCTTGAGCTGATGCGGCAGAAAGAGCCTGCTTAACCGCAGTTGTATCATCAGCAATTCCATCACCCGCGGCGTTGAAGGGTAGATGAGTTACATCAATGAAAGAATTCTTATCAATACGGGATGGGACAGGGGTCTTTGCAAATTGATATTTCATATTTATTGCTTCCGGTACGTTGTCTACATTCGCATAACGCATGAAGTAATACCAGGGAGCCCATCCCTGCTCATCGCGGCTGCCTTTGAAATCTGCTGCGACTCCACCCCACCCAAATACAGGATGTAGAAACTTAGGATTCTTCGAAATGCATATTGGTGTTTGCGCATCATCTGCGTTGAAATGGTAGATAGCCAGGCCATCAAGTCGTTGAAGCTCTATACCTACCAGGTTTGATTTTGTGTATTGATTAAGTGCTGTAATCTGTTTAGCGCTCATTGGTTTACCGGCTATCTCATCTGCCGCTTTCTGCCAGTAACTGTTTGAGAAATGGATGTCATACATCCAGGAGAATTCTGTAGATTCAGGAGCGAATACTCCACGATTTAAAGCAGTTCCATAAATACCGGAAACCACGCTGGCATTCATGGCCTTTATATCCAACGCGTAATACGAGTTGCATAAGGTGATGTTTTCTATTGTTGCCATGGAAGCGGATATCGTCGGTGGATAGGCATGGATATCATCCGGCTTCTGTTCCGGGTAATACACGCTGATATTTGATACAACAGCTTCTGAAGAAATAGATTGAATCAGGGGATTGCCAGATGCATCATCTCTACCGCCATACGCAAGAAAGATTGTTCCTTTGCCAATACCGCCATTTTCAGGATTTATCCATTCGCCGACAAGAGCTGTTCCGTATCCCAGCTTCAAGCTCCCATCAATCCGATATTTGCCAGCGGGTAGAAATACAACTCCACCTGATAATCCGGCTACGGCATCAAGCGTCTTTTGTATCGAGGATGTTGCATCTAATTTACCGGTGTTATCTGCATTATAAGGCAGTTTTGTCGCAACAGCAGAAGCCGTAATTGTTGCACCATTAGAAACAATGAATGTCGGCGATAATCTATCAGCATTTGCGTTAGTTTCACAAATGGCAGACAACATAAGTATAAGAATGAATTTATTCAAGATATTAGCTCCAAGATGCCGGAATCATGTCTAGTCATTTTTTACCATTACTACCGTAATATACTTACTTGCCGGTTCCCGTAATCTCTATCTCTGTCAGTTCCAGGGTTCCCTTGTATGGCTCTTCAACCCGCTGTGATTGGCCAAGCTCGATCCGAATGTATCTGCCCAGACAGTTTCCACCGGCGATTTTATATCTCCAAAGCTGAGGGGTATAAGCAGAGTTCTCTTTTGGGAGACAGGTTGTGTTCACATATGGACCGGCCTCACCACCATTTCCATCTAGATACATAACGGAAATAGGATCAAACTTAGTTCCATAAGTAGAAACCGAAAAACTAATACTGGATGGCACAAACCAATATTTCCCCTCGAGAGGTCTGAATTGAAGCCTGATCTCGTCAACATCAACTACTTTATCTAAATCTATCACAATTGACGATGTCTTCTCTTTGGCGGGATCGTTCGCCCAGAAACCCATCGGATTGTCTTGCGCTGATACCCCATCAACGAGATACTTCTCCGATCCTTCATAACCGGGCATTACTGATGATACCGTCACATTCTTTCCAAATGCGATGTTATCAGGCGACGCAGGTTTCGGGAAATCAGGTGGACGCAGATGCGTCGCATTCAGATGACAGATGCTGATGATCTCATCACAATACGGTTTTAGAAGCGCTTTGCCTTCATCAGAAGCAGCCGAATGGTTCAGCAGCACATTATCAATTGCAGCCCGCAGGTAAAAAAGCCGCCACCGCCAAGATTTCCGGCTCCATTCATCAAGTGATGAATCGATCTTCTGCGCAAGTTTCCATGCTTCATCGGCTCCATTCAGCGATTGCACATACCAGTTGTATCTGTCATGAGTTTTCTCAAGCATATATGACATCTTTACAAAGTCGTCAGCAACAGCAGGATTCAGATAGTATGATGCATACTCACGAAGGACATCCTCTGTTTTGCGATTAGGATCCCAGTAGAATGCAATCCACTGATATTTGGACAGGTCTTCATATATCCCTTCTGAATACGGCCATCCGCCTGATATGAAACTGCTCATCAGCGTTTCGACTTTCTCATTAAATTCCGGGAATGCAGTCGCGCCGAATCCACCCCAGGGATACATTCTGTACATGGAGATCTCCGGGAAACTCACCAGCGGATATCGATCAGGCTGAGGACGGTTCATCAAAGATTTCTGGGTTGCATACTCATCCTGCCCTGTGATGATTCCAGCCAGCCAATTCGGTTTCTTCTCGCGCATGAAACGCATGACTCCGTCTATTTCGCCTTGGGTATTGTTGAAGTAATCCATTTTCCAGGTAGAAAGCCATATCTCTACATTCGGGAAATGCTTCTTATACATCGGAGCAAGTTGTTGAGCGGCTTTCAGGAACCCATTACCGCCCCAGGGAAGGCATTTCTCACACCAGCATCCACCCTGATCATACGGCCAAATCCAGACTGTATCGACTTTTGGAAACGCAAGAGCCACCTGCTCCAGATTTTTCACTATCAGATCAAGTCCTTCAGGTATCGAAGGGCATATCTCAACTCCATAGCTTCCAGGATTCAAGACCGGTATCCGCAACTCAGCCGGACTTCCACCATAACCTTCATTGGCAAGCGCTGTGAGTCCGAATTTCATCCCCAGAGAGTGAGCAGTATTACCCATATGCTTCAATCGAGCAATCATCTTCTTTGCAGCCGGATCATTGAAATCCCTGAACTGATGCTGGTCGAACCAAACCATTAACGAGTTAGTCCCCCATAACGCCAGATCTTCGATTATCCTGTCGACATCTTCCAAAGGCGCCGCCTCGTAAAAGTTGCCAAAATGTGTAGCGAAATACATCCCGCGAACGGGCATATTCGGATTTGAGATGATGTTTACAGATGGAATGCTCAACATGTTTTTTGCATATTGGGATATCCGAAGCAGCTTACCGATCCCGGCAACAGCACCCGATGGAGTATCGCCAATAACATAGATCAAGCCGTGATTATCCGGTTCTGTGTTTATAAAGTATCCATCATTCTTCAGCTTGAGAACTTCCTGATGGTTGAATGAGTATTCGCGGATTTCGTAATCAGATTGTGTTCCAATAACAATGGTATAAACAGTTTGGGGATTACTCCCTATTTGCACATCAATACCGGTGCGGTCTTTTACAGTTCGAGTAAAGATCTCCGCAGCATGCCACTCAACTGTATCAACTCCACCAAGAACATGAATCGCCAGTTCTCCGTCAGCAACCTTCAACAAGCCGTCCTTCATCCGCATATCTCCCTTATTGATCACATCGGTATTCCCAATCCTGAATATACATAAAACAAGAATGACAATACAAGCCAGAATATTAGTAAATCGCATAATACATAATTCCATTTGAACTGAAATACTATAAACTATTATCGAAATCTTCTTCCTATATACTGATAATACCTTAATTAACATATAAAATCCAGATAATAAAAAACAGGTGAACCAATTATAGATTCACCTGTAAAATTTATATCCCCAGAGTTATCGAATATCTACTTGTTCATGCGCTGCGGCATATTACCTTGCCGACCACCCATACCGCCCATTCCACGCATTCCATCCTGGTTTCCAAGATCAACACTTTTTACCAGTTTGAGAGTTTTTGAATTGAACATAGACAATTGTCCGCCATGCACAACATATACAAACCCTTCTGAAATAGCAATTGATGAAGACCCGCCCATCTGTCCCATGCCAGGCATCATTCCGGGCATCATCATGCCCTGTCCAGGCATACCACCCATACCGGGCATCCCAGGCATCCCGCCGGGCATCATTCCAGGCATCCCAGCGTTTTCATCTTGAGCAGAAACTGCCGATAGACGGCTAATGCCAATTGCTGCACATAAAACCAATACAAAAATCAGTAGAATTACGAGCGATCTACCTTTGTCATTGTTGAACATCTTTATCCTCCCATTGAATAAAAAACAGTTTAATAACATATACTACCCATTTATGACTTTCCCAAATCGAATTTTGTTCAGATAATCTATGATATTTTCGAAAATATTCTCAAAAAACCTGTCTGCAAGCATTATTTAACCACTCATCAATCTTTTTTATAGATTCCGGGTCGACGCCCGGAATGACATTATGTGTGAGTATTACGATTATTTATGAAGAATCTGAAAAATCAGATAGCGTTGAACGTGAAATCACTCAAGAAGGGATTTTGTTTCTTCTTATAGAATTAAGATTCATACAGATAAGCATCTGTCCGAATATCAAAGGAGTTACCATGAAAAAAATATCAATTTTAATTTTCGTACTAATGGCGTCAATATTTATATGCGATATCCCGTCTTTCGGAGACGGCATCAGTATACGGTCATCTTCCAGACTCGTAATTCAGCAGGGAGATTCAGCGCCTATTCTGATGCTCATTGCCAATACCGGTTCAACAGAATCAAACTCACCGATACAGTTCACATTCAAAGAGGGTTCGGTGAGTTCAAATACAACATCCCTTGATCTGCAACCCGGCGGATGGAAAGTTGTAAAGGCAACCGCATCATTTAATGAAGATCAGTCGCAAGGGAAGGTTATATGCGCGTATAACGGTGTCTCTACTGAAGTCAACATCGCACGCGGAATAAATCTTTCTGGGTTGACTTGGATGCGCGCCTTCACTCCCCGCGCTTCAGGATCAGATCCAAAGATTCTTGAAACAGTTGGAAAAGACGCATGGTCGGCAATGATTCCGCCTGTTATTTGGGAAGACACCAATTACGCATGGTGTAAAGTTAAGGTGAATATCCCGGAAACATGGCGCGGCAAAAAAATGAAACTTGTTATCGGAGCAATAGATGATAATGATGTTACATATCTGAATGGTACAGAGATTGGAAGAGGAAGTGGTTGGAACGTGAAACGCCAGTATTCCATATCGCCGGATTTAGTGAACTGGGGCAAAGACAACACCCTGATGGTTATGGTTGACAACTTCAACGCAGGCGGCGGATTTACAACTGAGCCGATAATCATTGTGCCGGAAGAGATAGATCCGGATATGAAAGTCAGCCAGCAGCAACAACCGATATCCAGACCAAAGACCGGCAAAATCGGGAAACCGCTGCCATTCCAGCCGATACACATCGACAATGGAGTTTTGAAGTATCCGGATGGAGATGAGGTAGCTCTCTGGGGTGTGAATTACTATCCACAAAGCTGGTATCAGTTTGACAATATGATGAAACTCCATATAGATATGAAGGCAACTATCCGCAAAGATCTGGATCACATGGTTCAGATGGGGATTGAGATCATCAGAATACATGTTTTTGATCGAGAAATCACTGACGGAAAAGGAAACATCAAACCGAATATCCATCTGGATCTCCTGGATTACTTGATATCAGAAGCCGGAAAACGCGGGATATACATGTACTTCACGCCTGTCGCATGGTGGAGCGGTCCAAATGAGATACCGGGCGCTTTTTCTCAAGTTACAAGTAAACCCGGTATGATGTATGTGCCATCCGCCAAAGAAGCAGCGGTTAATTATCTCAAGCAGTTTCTAACTCGAAAAAATAAATATACAGGAAACCAGTATCTCAACGAACCCAATATCTGTTTCTTTGAAGTGATGAACGAGCCTTCATACTTCCAGTATGGCGACCTTTATGGATCTTATTATATTCCACAGGGAGAAAAACCCGAAGTTCTGGAACGAGACAGACAGACTCTTCGCGAACTCTGGAACGTCTGGTTGAAAAAGTATGATCTAAAAGATTCACCTGAGTATTTCAGCGCCTTCAGATACGAACTGATGCGGTCGTATATCAAAGATATGATAGGTGCTATTCGATCAACAGGAGCAAAACAGCCGGTCGCTCTCAATTATGGGTTGAATGGTGAAGACCTGATCCAGGCAATCGCCGACTCTGAGTGCGATGCACTTACATTCAGCGCTTATCCGGGTGGATTGACAAACCGAGTCGATGGAGTGAATCTGCTTCCGCTCATGAAACAGATGGGCAAAAGTGGGATGGTTAATCTCCCATATTATGGTTACGCCCTTGATGGCCGCCTCGACAAGAAAGCCCGTGCGGCATATGAGTTCGATAACGACGGTACAAACACCAGTTCATACATGTATCCGGCGATTGCAACATCCTTCCGAAGCGGAGGATTTCAAATCGCATGCCAGTTCCAGTATGACAGTATCGCGACTGCCGAATGGAATACCGACTGGAATACCCACTGGCTGAACTGGCATTATACACCCGCAAAAACAGCGGGTTTCATGCTTGCCGGAGAAGCATTCAGACGTCTACCGCGTGAAGTGCAGTATGCCGATCCTCAAACAGAGCTGATACTTGGTCCTTTAGCCACATCTTTCACGCATAACCAGAGTATCTTATCAACACCGGATACTGTGATGTATTCGCGTACGATAAGCGATTGGAAACCATTGAAGTTTCCTGCAAACCCAAAACGAATTGTAGGAGCGGGTTCATCTCAATATGTAGATTATGGGGGTACAGGCATCTATAAAATCGAGACTGTAGATGCGAACAATCTCAAACTGACAATCAATCCAGATGCCAGACAGCTTGGTGACTGCATGAAAGGCTCGCTCTCTACACCTGTTGCAGTCCTGGAATCAAATGTGCAGTGGTTCAAACTGAAGCTCCCCGGATGGGGAAAATCACGATGCTTGAAAATCGAAGGTGCAAAAGAGAAACCCGTGACAAAGGCTGATGGCGGATGGCTGGTAACTCCGGGCATATACCATATCAGACGTTAGGGAAGACGCTTAGAATATAAGTATTTAGAATGACTGGCACAGACTCCTGCCGAACTGCGGGTAACATATGATACCTCGGTTCGGCAGGAGTTTTGTCATTCCTGCCTCCTAAGGAATAAGTCTGGAATAGAGAGGGAGAGCGAAGCTCCTGCTGAGCCTAAGTATCATTAGTTACCCCAGGTTCAGCAGGAACCTCACCCTCCCCGTCTTAAGTCAAAGTCCTGTTTCTTTCTGAAATAACCACGATTATTTACAGTTGATTGCTCAAGATGAATATACTTTCTAAAAACCCCAGACTATCGATAAACACTTGAACATTCTCTCGGGATTTTCATTCATATTTCACAAACTAGCGTATTTCTCCTCATTATTTGAACCAATGTGAATTCCTTGTAAATTATTTGATAATTAAGTATCAATATTGACACAAGAAATGCCATAATTATAGTAAGAGTGATCACATATTTGAAGGAATTGTTAATGAAAACAGCAGTAAGTTTAATTGTAACTATATCGATTCTCTTGCTTGTAGGCGGATGCGGAGTAATGCGCTCGTTGACTACAAGGTATTTCAACTTCAGCTACACAGTCGGAAATCCTCCAGCCATTGATAGTCCAATAGGAACACCTACAGGAAAACCGCTTGTTGTATCAACATACGCTGATATCGCCGATGATCTTGTCAAGAAGTTTGACAAATACAACGGAGGAATTGACTGGGCAGGGATGAAATTCACAGCCGAACTGAAACGCGGTTCACAAGTGAATTTGAAGTTACTGGCGTCACTTACTCCTCCAACCGGTTCTGGGACTGACGTAGTAATTCCATCAACTGCGACGCAGATAGAAGATATAACGCTAACTACCGCTCAGAATATCATCATACGCGATGAAACCGTTGATGGGAACAGGAATGAACCTCTACGAAGCTTTATCTCAGATATGCTGCATAACAGCAATGGCAATGTAAGAGTATACATTTATTTTGTCGTTTCATCACCTGAAGGCGGACGACTGGAAGTTAAAAATATATCAATTAACGGGAAAGCTCACGGAAGCTTGTTCTGATAAACGCTACTGCCGCATCCTATATTCATCCTGAGCAATACGTCGCCAGGCGTATTGCTCAGGGCCAGTTTGAAATGTTTTGGTGATAATCTCAACCCGGATATACAACACATGATGCCTTGGCGCCTTTAATCCCCAATTCTTCCCATTTTTTACGAGCATCCTCATCAAACAATACAGCCTTATATCGAATCCCAACCGCAGTTGCTTGAAGAATCAGGTTTTCCAGCATGTAGCCGACTTCCCACAATCCTCGGCCGGTAGATTCGTTCACAGCAAGAAGTATTTGTGTTGATGAATTAGAAGTTCCATTGTCATTAACACGTTTGTGACTATGGGCAGATTTATTATCTATCGTATTCACATACTGATATAATCCATCAGAAGACGCGTAGAAAACAGATGCAATATTCTGCCCACCAGCCCAGGTAGGAATCGTTAATCCATATGGTTTCCCCATTATATAATGCGGAGTTCTACCGCGCGCCGCCCATAACAATTGAGAGATATCAGAGGCATCAGCATCTTTTCCATCAGAGTCAATACATGCATCTTCCATTGCCTTAAGCAGAGGAAATTCGCTGTCACGGCGGGGAGCAGGCAAGCCGGAATCTATATATAAGTCAGACGGTGGTCCAACGGACCAGATCAAATCATTGTAAGATGGGAGCATCATATTCAATACCATTTTGGCAGTACCGATTAATCCATTGCGCTGTAGAGTTCCTTCTGTACCCAGATTGTGGATGCATGTTCCCATACCAAGCACAGCACATACCAGATGCACCGCCTGATGCTGCATTCCACTCTCAATACTCAGCCAATCCTTTTCGATACTTTTCACATCATTATACATTGATAACACAATCGGCCGTTTATCCAACTCTACATGAAGCTCTTTTGTCGTGAATCTAGGGATTTGAAGTCCCTGCTCGATTGCGCCGATATACTCAGGCGGTATGGGTGTATTCAAGTCATACATCCCCCAATGAAACACCTTTTGATCACCGTCATTGTCGCTTGAGCATCTAGAATTGAGCGCTTTTTCAACGCTCACCTCAGAATGAAAAGCAGGTTCGTTTTCATCCATATATGCACCGGGAGTTTTTGGCATCTCGATTCTCCATAATTTTTCCTAATTATATACCCTTATTGAAGTTCTTTGAATACAAGATAAAAACACCTTCCAAAAATCGATGCAGATTTGACTCAGATTCTACTGCGTGTTATAATTTCTTTTGCATAATCTGACCCCGCGCCTCCGTTTTTTACAATGTGATTTTCGATTTGGAATTGGATATAACAACGGCAGACGACGGTATTAAGGAGTAACCCAAAAATGTCTGGTCATTCAAAATGGCATAATATACGGCTCCGTAAAGGCAAGCAAGACGCCGAACGCGGAAAACTCTTCACTAAAGTCGCTAGAGAGATCATCGTTGCTGCTAAAGAAGGCGGCAGTAATCCTGATACAAACCTCCGCCTTAGACTTGCAGTTCAAAAGGCAAGAGAGAACAGTATGCCCGCCGAGAATATCAAACGGGCGCTTCAACGCGGATCCGGCGAACTTGAAGGTGTGAACTACGAAGAAGTCACCTACGAAGGATATGGACCGGCTGGAGTGGCGGTGCTGGTATCCTGTTTAACAGAGAACAGAAACCGCACAGTAGCCGAACTGAGAGTCGCGTTCTCAAGGAACGGCGGCAGTCTTGGTGAGAGCGGATGTGTAAGCTGGATGTTTGATCAGAAAGGCTTGATCACAATCGGGAAAAGCACAATCGACGAAGATACCCTTATGCTGACCGCTCTTGATGCAGGCGCTGAAGATATTCAGTCAGATGATGAATCTTACGAAATCACCTGCGCGCCAAACAGCCTGAACGGACTCAGGCAGGCGCTAACCGATGCCGGCATCAAATTTGAGAGTGCTGAATTAACCATGATTCCCCAGACTACAATCAAGATTGAAACTGTCAAAGAGGCATCACAGATTATACGTATGATGGACCAGATTGAAGACTCAGACGACGTGCAGCAGGTTCATGCAAACTTCGACATCCCGGAAGAGATTCTTGAAGCTGTAGCAGCAGGATAAAATCATCTATGTGAAAGCCGTCAGTCCGGATTAGGGCCGACGGCTTTTTTTATATTTATCAGCCAGTGAAAGGGCGAAAATTATGGAAATTCGGAAAGCAAATGTAAAAGATGTGCCTGAGATGCAGGCGTTGATTAATCAATATGCCGATAAGGGCGAGCTTCTGCCCCGCTCGTTAAATCAGTTATATGAGAATCTTCGGGAGTTTATCCTCATGGAAGAAGACGGACGCATTATAGGCACTTGTGCGCTCCATATATGCTGGGGTGACCTGGCTGAGATAAAAGCTCTCGTTGTAGATGAATCATATCAGCGCAAAGGTTATGGTCGCTCGCTGGTACAGGTCTGCATGAATGAAGCCCTTGAACTTGGCATAAGCAAAGTATTTGCGCTTACCTATAAACCCGAGTTTTTCAAGAAAATCGGCTACAGTGACATCGATAAATCCGAGTTGCCGCAGAAAGTGTGGACAGAATGCATCCATTGCGTGAAGTTCCCCAACTGCGGTGAGTCAGCGGTAATCCGCGACTTGGAATAACGATGCAGCTCATCTCGAAAAGATTCATCAAACGGATATTACTCACACTTGGCATTCTAGCAGTCGTGGGAGGCATATGCCTGATTGATGGGTTCTACATCGAGCCATACTATCCGCGTGTAATTCGGCAGACTGTGTATATCAACGGTCTGCCGTCTGAGTTTGACGGATTGAAGATTGTTCAACTCTCAGACCTGCATATCGTGAAACTCGGTAAACGGGAAGAACGAGCTCTTAAGAAGATCAAAGCTCTCAATCCAGATATCATCTGCCTGACGGGTGATTACATCGAGGATGATGGGATCACACCCGGAACATACACATGGCAGGAGTGCGCAGAGGAGGCGTATCGCTTCTTTGGCGAACTCAAAGCAAAGTATGGCGTATATGCGTGCATGGGCAACTGGGACAACATGGAGATAATACCGTGCATGGAGAAGCTGGGCATTCATGTTGTTAATGAAAACTCAACGGTAATCACCATAGGTAGAAAGAAACTGCTGATCCGCGGAGATAGTGAAAAGCAGCCGGCACCTGATATACAGACAACCATAGCTCTGATTCATGATCCTGATGGGGTTGATTCAATCAATGAATCCGGCAACCATGTTGATCTGACGCTTGCCGGTCACTGGCACGGCGGACAAGTTGGCTGGCCGTTTCGCATGTCCGATGTGAAGTATCTTGCTGGTCTCTATCAGGTCGGCGACACTCAGCTTTATGTGAACCGCGGTCTGGGTATGCACTCCATCGCGGTAAGGTTCAACTGCCCCGCAGAAATCACGGTGATTACGCTGAGGCCTGTTAAGTAGATGCAACTACTGCATCACACCCCAAAAACACATTTCTTTGATGGTGCCTCTAGTATAAGATCTCTAATATTCGGCTGATTTGCAATGTCACTGCAAATCAGCCGAAACAAAGTGAGACAGCCTAATAATAGTTCCGTTATATTCTACATCTCTAACCTAGTAACCCATTCGTCCTATATGTCTTATATGTCTTATAATTCAATAAAATGTTTTCAAGGTGCCCCATCTACACTCCTGGAAAGAAACATCACTAAAAAAGAAAACCATGCAGGTAAAACACCTTTTCAACACGAACAATATCATCATAAATCATACGCAGCTTTTCAATAGAATATTACATAAGGGGAAACTATATGTTATCAAAATTGGATCTAAACGGAAAGTGGAAAGTCAAAGGGTTCGATGGCCAGCACGGGCAGCCAGAAGGATTCATTTCGGCAGGCGCTGATGAGCGAACCTTCATCACGGCACAGGTGCCTGGCGATGTACATCTCGACCTGGAAGCTGCCGGACTCATCGGCGACGTCAACATCGGGATGAACGCTCAGTCTGCCAGATGGGTTGAGGAGCAGATATGGGTCTACCGCACCAGATTCGATGCACCTGCCGATGCTGTCGCGCAGAATGCCTGGCTTGTATTCGAAGGTCTCGATCTCAATGCGGTGATCTACCTCAATGGGCAGGAAATCGGCAGGCACAACGACTTCTACACGCCGTGCCGCATCAATGTGACCGGTAAACTGGTTGAAGGCGAGAACCTGCTCTGCGTCAGAATCGAGAGCGGTTTGTATGGAGTTGCAGATAAACCCGGAGCACCGTATTGCCCAGGTCTGCCTGATCAGTTATCGAAACGGTCATGGTTAAGAAAGCCTCAGTCGTCATTTTCATGGGACTGGAGTCCGCGTCTGATCAACGTCGGCATCTGGCGCCCGGTGCATCTAGAATGGACAAACAGCGCCCGAATCGATGCCGTGACAGTGTATCCAGAACTGGCTGACGATCACAAATCTGCGAAAATTCACACAAGAGTTTTTATCGACAATCCAACGGCTGAACCAATCAAGGCGAAAATCAGGATGAAGGTCCCTGATATCAGTG
Source organism: uncultured Desulfobulbus sp. (assembly GCF_963662935.2). Lineage (NCBI taxonomy): Bacteria > Pseudomonadati > Thermodesulfobacteriota > Desulfobulbia > Desulfobulbales > Desulfobulbaceae > Desulfobulbus > uncultured Desulfobulbus sp. The sequence goes on from NZ_CAXXTL010000002.1 coordinate 260,153, forward strand.
CTGTGGTTGATATTGATGTTGAGCTTCCAGCTGGTGTATCCAGGCATGATCTGGCAGTCGATGTCGATAATCCTAAGCTCTGGTGGCCTCGACCTCATGGCGACCAACCGCTCTACAATGTGAAGATCAAGGTTCTCGTTGATGACCAGGTTGTCGATATCGCAAAGCGCCGGACCGGTATCCGCAGTATCGGAATCTGCCAGGATCCGCATCCTGAAACGGGTGAGTATTTCATCCTTCAGGTAAATGGCGCTTCGATCTTCGCAAAAGGCGGCAACTGGGTGCATCCCGACATCATCTTCGCGGAAACCTCGGCTGAACGGTACCGCAAACTGGTTGAACTGGCGGTCGATGCGAACTTCAACGCCCTCCGAATCTGGGGCGGCGCCATGTATACCGACCATGCGTTCCTGGATGCATGCGACGAACTCGGCGTCATGGTGTGGCACGACCTCATCTTTGCATGTGCCAAATACCCCGGTGATGATGGTGAGTTCAACCAACTGGTACGCGATGAAGTCACACACATAGTCCGCGACCTGTCCCCGCATCCCAGCCTGTTGGTATGGTGCGGCAACAACGAACTTGAATGGGTATATCCATATTGGGATTTCCAGAAGAGCAAACCGCTTCCCGACCATTCATTGTTCCATTTCTACTTCCCGCGCATTATGGCGGAGGAAGATCCATCGCGACCATACTGGCCGAGTTCACCGTATTCAACAAACCACCGAGAGCCGAACGACCGCACAACCGGCGATCAGCATCCGTGGAACGTCAGCCTCCAGGGAGAAGGTCCAAACTTTTGGCATTACCGCGGCGATGTCAGCCGATTCCCCAATGAAGGCGGCGTTCTTGGCGCATCGTCTCCGGCCACACTTCGGCAGTTCCTGCCGGCAGACCAGCAGTACCTACGATCTCCTTCATGGGAGTTCCACGATAACGCATGCAACTACTGGGTAGATAATCTCTGCTACAGCGCGGTCGACTACTGGGTTGGCAAGAAGGCTGATGAACTTGCACTCGATGACTACGTGTTCTACAGCGGAGTTCTTCAAGGTGAGGGATTGCAGGAATACGCAAACAACTTCCGGCGCAGGATGTTCAGCTCATCATCTGCTATCTTCTGGATGTATAACGACACATGGCCTGCATCGCATGGCTGGACGATTGTTGACTACTACAACCGGCGCAAGATGGCATACCATCCTGTAAGGCGTGCATTCGAGCCTATCCGCATCATTCCCGCGGTTGACGGAGATGTGGTGAAGATATTCGGTGTGAATGACACACTCGAGACATGGCAGGGGAAAGCCGTATATGGGATTTTCCAGATGGCAGGAGGGCTACCCATTAATAAGAGTGTTGATGTGACTCTTGTTCCCAATGCAGCAATAGTGATTGATGAGATATCACTTGCAGACTGGAAAGCGATCGGTGAAGATGTTTCCGGTGTGTTCGGGATACTCTACAAAGATGGAGAGCCTGTATCCCAGAACCGGCTGTTCGTCACCAAGTTCAAAGACTTGAAGTGGGCGAAACCGGAAGTCAGCATTGAACGCCGCGGCGACAAGGCGATCTTCAGGTCACCTGTTTTTGTATGGGGCGTCTGCCTCGATATTGATGGTGAAGCACCGGTCACCGATGACATCTTCGACCTTCTGCCGGGCATAGAATATGAGATGGCATGGCCGTCAGACCAGCCGCTTCCAGTAATTCAGAGGTATGCATCACTGTAAACGCAAAAGTAGGTATTTAGGCTGTAGGGGTAGATGATGCAGGTTGGCATAAGATCTACATCATCTTGCCCCATTGATGTATCGAGAAACCTTTTCCAGATACCAACTGCTAATAGGAATTTACAGGATAAACAAAATCGACAAAACAGTCTAACCACGAATTTTCGAATATGATAAGCTAAAACTCCGCCGATGTCATTAACATTCAAAGCATCGGCGGAGTTTTCAATCAATACAATGTTACACGCATTTCATCTGACTATTTAGTCGGGGTAGATGCTGCCTTCGCATCACTTGCCTTTTTCGCTGCATCCTGGGCATTCTTCTGCATGGTTTTCATCATCTCAAGCTGCTGTTTGCCATAAATGACGATTACATCTCTGAGGACCCGAGGTTTCTGCTCATCATTCACTTGCAATGTGGTTTCGAAAATCGCCATGTTCATTGTGCCCATCTGCGCCGCTTGCGGTGTGTTCGCCTTGCTGGTATCAACACTCTGAGGTATAAGCCGGATTGATCCGCTGTTGATGTATGCACCGCCGACTTTATCTGTAATAACCGCATTCAGCCTATCCCACTGCACGTTTGATAGTTGCTGGAAAGGCAGTCCTTGCGCGCTTTTGATTGCCGCTCTCTGCTGATTGTTCAGTGAGCCATATACGCGAAGAAGTCCACGGCTTCCTCCAACCGGCGACATAAGTCCCATGAGGGCATATGTCAGTTCAGGTTCTGCCACCAAGTTGTTCTGTATCTGATCATCTGTAAGAACATATGCAATGTTCGCGATGTCTTCCAGTGTGAACTCACCTTGTTTTGCAAGAATATCTTTGTATTGCTGGATGAAAGCATCGGGGATTTCATAAGATCGTTCAAGCGCCCAGTCTTCAGGTCTAACCCTGAATGTGCCGGAGCCTTTTTCCCAGATGTATCCAGCTTTTTCAAATGCCACTAACACTTTATATAGAGGTTGCTTTCCGGGCCGAACAAACGGTCCAACCGGCATTGAGCTGTTGAATGCCTCCACAATCACCGGCATACCGAATGCACGGCTGATCTCTTCGATCATCTTCCCCTGTCCTTCTTTTGTTTTTGAAGGATCATTCTGTGACATCACAACATCTTTGCGCATGTCTTTAACTTCTATCTCGCGTGTAAGATCAGGATCTGTTGGCGGATTTTTCTCTGTGACTGACTCTCGTGCAAGAGATTCTGCCAGTAAGTCAGGATCTGTTGATTGCGCCGCCACTTGAGCGATAGTATCTGCCAAACTCTTACCTTCATCCATCGCGAAGAGCATTTTGCCGAAGACTCCTCCAACCAGAGAGTTTCCGCTTGTAATCGGGAAAATCCCCAGTGGAACTCCGCCTCCAAATGGACTCATGCCGCCCATATCAGGCATACCGGGTACCGTGCCTGTGATGATCGCCATACCACCGAATCCAGCCATACCGGCCATCGCTCCACCGCCCAGTTCACCCATTGGCAGGAAAGAGATACCAGATGGTCTGACGTTATCCAGTTGGCCTTGCGCCATCTGACGGATCATTCCACCAAATCCGCCTGAGGTGCTGTCGTTTGCCGCTTGTGCTACATTGGCGGGCAAGCTATCAAGAGAGATATTCACACCCTGACCGCGAAGCATCAAGTCGCTTTCTACAGGCGAGAATTGACTGATTCCTTCCATAAGGCTGGCGAATCCTCTGCCTGATTTTGTACCGCCCAAATAGGCAGTCCATGGATCTGTATCTTTCAGTTTCAATGCATCTTCCTGCGACATATCAAGTGCAGCCTGTGCGGAATCCAGGGCTGACTGCCGCAGTTTCATCGCTCTGTCAGCGGCATCAGCTTTGGCAGCTGTTACCATCTCTGCCTCAAGCTGTTTCGATTTCAAATCCTGCCAGAAGAGGTAGCTCCACTGATTCTCTTTACCCTGACGGGAGACTCTGTATCCAAGCAGTTTAGAGAGTTCATCCATCACTGAGCCGACAGATATATCTTTTGCATAGATCGTAACTTTTCGCTCTCTCACCCGCCAGTCGCGGTCGTTGTTTCCGGCAGTGAAGTCGATGCCCGACGATTTGCTCATCGATGCAAGGATATCCTCCAGTTTGCCGGAGTTGAATGAGAGAGAAACCTTCTTGTCCAGACGCACATCCTTTGCGGGAGGCGCTGTTGGTGCGGCTGCAGGCACCGTTGTTTGTGCCACAACACTTACTGAGAAAATCAATATAAACAGCAAACACAATATTCGTTTCATAAAACCCTCCTGATCCTGATTAAGACTCATTACATAATACTACATCGTAAACTATTTGGTTGATATATGTTAAGAGTATTTCTGGCGTTAAAAGTTGCAGGAAACACAAAAATTATTATAAGTGCTCTATTGCGCACATTTTCGTATTTTGCACTTGATCTTATTAATGCCTCTCCATGCGGTCAATCTCACCTGTCGGCTCTCATCATCAAGTAATCCGCTCAATAACCCAAATACTCTAGAATCATCAGTTCCGCACAGACCTTGAATTGCCTCGATTTTATAAGTATCATCGTTAACGTTAAGTGCATCTATCATCAGGTCGATGGCACGTTGATCATTGATGTACCTTAATTTATGCATAACCCGCCAAGATGGTTTACTGCAAGATTCGAGTTCTGATCTTAGATAATCAAAACCGACGTCATATCCTGCTTTCGCAAGAGCCAAAGCCGCATCAAGAGCGTCATGTTGACCTTCAGCCACAATTGATTTCAACTTGTCTATCGCTTCATCAGATCCGATGCTTCCTAGCACGTTCAGCACATCATGATGCGATAACCCAAGAGGCTCATTCGAATCCAGTAGTTTGATCAGTGGCTTCACAGCACGGATATCTTTGATATCGCCCAGAGTTCGAATTATTAAAGAATAAGATTTCTTATGTGATGGGTCAAGCATCGAAAGAAGATGCTGTATACCTCTATCATTTCCAATCCTTGATAGTGCGACAGCGGCATTGATCTCTGTTGATGGATCTGCAAGTGCATCAACCAGGGGCTGAATCGCTGATGGATTACCGAGTATGCCAAGGAACTTGGCAGCTCTTTCACGTGCAAAACGATTCTCATCTTCATCACGATATTGCTGCGGATTTACACCAACCAACACGGGTTCAAACTTCGGCTCGATTTTTAATAAATTCACGAGTGGCTCAAACGCTCGATTATCACTCAGCGTCGCTAATGCATTTAGTGCCGCTTGCCTCACGGATGGCTCTTCATCATCAAGCATTTGTGCAATATAATCAGACATGTCATTGTTTCCAGAGTTACCGAGTAAATCCACGGCTGATTTGCGTACCATATAGTGTAGATCATGTAATGAATTGATCGCAGAACTGATAGCACGGTTTGGATCGATCTCATTCAGAACTTCCAACGCTGATGATCTCAAGAAATAATCTGAATTATTCAATACTTGTAGTAGAGGATCTACCGCACGAGAGTCACATAGTTTTCCAAGAGCACGTATAGCCGAACTAACAACACTGTTGTTTTGACTCTGCAATACTCTGATTAATGGCTCTACTCCTTCCTCAGCTCTCATTACTCCAATAGTGGAAGCCGCGCTTACAGCGACCTTTTCTGAAGGATCATTTAACGCTGAAATCAATACATCAACAGACTCCGGACCGCCGACTCTCCTCAATATATTCGCAGCAGTTTTTCGCACTCTTTCATCCGGATCATATATGGCGTGCATAGTAAGCTCAAATGCTTTCTGATTACCTGATGAAACATTGCAATATCCTCTTACAGCATTTGAACGAACCACGGGATCATCATCATTGGCTGCCTTTTCGATGATATCCAGGACACGCGGATCATTTATCTCACAGAGTGCAAAAACCGCAAAGCGCCGAAACACCGGATCAGGATCGCCCATCAACGATTCCAGCGGCTCGATTGCTGCTGCATCTTTAATGGCATATACTAGGGATTCTGTCGGACTTCCACCTGCGAATATGCCCAACCAGCATCCCTGCTGTTTCTCGTCCCACTCGCGTGCAACCTGCATCAGAACAGGAACTGCGCTCCCACCAAACTCTTTGATTATCTTGTAAGCTTCTGTCCTCACGGTTCGATCCTCGCTTACAAGTTTCCATGCCGCCGCTTCTATCAACTCATCTGTCATTAACTGTACGCACCTCAGCATCTGAACTATGCCAATCTAATATATACTATTTCGTTGCAGGTTTCAGTAATCCTTCATAGTTTCTATAGATAGTTTTCAAGGTGCTGGAACTTCGTGAATTCACATATGTCCATTCACGTTATTTTCTCCATCTGCCTGATAAGTTAAACAATATCGACAATGACACACCCAAAAAGAGCACGAGAATCACAAAAAGCGCTACATTGCCAAACAGCAGCATGAAGTTGCCAAATATATCATACCATTATGCAAGATTATCACATGAAATAGGGGTAAGATGTTATCGATGGTCTGATAACAGATCATCGATATATCCGCGAAGATGCGGGAGGGAGAATAATTCAATGAATTTCATAGGTACATTCAACAAGATGGAAAAACCGGTGAAGGCTCCGCTTGCGGGATTCCCGGGGAAAGTCTTTACTCATACAACCGTAGAGCAGAACCTTCATGACGGCACTCTGCAGGCAGAAACAATTATCGCACTGCATAACGCAGTCGACCTGGATATTGCATTCCCGATGATGGACCTTACCGTCGAAGCAGAAGCTCTCGGTGCTAAAATCAACTGGCACATCGATGAACTTCCGGCAGTCACCGGCATCAAGGTAGAAACCATCGAAGACGCAGAGGCACTTGTAATCCCGGAAATCGGTGTCGGCAACCGGCTTAATGTGTTCGTAGATACATGTTCAGCTTTGAAGAAGGCATTTCCAAACAAACTCGTTTGGGCATATGTGCTTGGTCCCTTCTCCATAGCGGGAAGACTCATGGGGATGACAGAGATCGCCATCGCGACAAAGTTAGAGCCTGAGCTGGTTCATGCGGTGCTTGGTAAATGCAACACATTATTGAAGAAATACATTAAAGCTCTCCTTGATACAGGCGTAGACGGTCTGATGGTGCTTGAACCCGCATCCGGTATGTTGAATGTTGATGATGCAAACGAGTTCTCCAATGACTACATCAAAGAACTTGTCGCTCTGATCAAATCTGAAGGCAAAACCCCGTCCCTGCATAACTGCGGCAGGATTCAGCATCTGGTTGAGAGTCTGTGCGCAACCGGCATTGAGGCGCTTCATGTGGGATCTGTTACCGATCCGCAGGCGATCTACCCGCGCGTAGCACAAAATGTGGTCCTTATGGGCAACCTTGATCCAACCGAGATATTCTTGCGCGGCACACCGGAATCAGTCCGTGAAGAGACTTTGAAGCTCTATGACAGGATGGCTGACTGCGAACGGTTCATCATCTCATCCGGCTGCGACCTTCCACCCGGAACTCCGATTGAAAATCTGAAAGCCTTCGCATCGACTGTTTCCTCTAGAAGCAAGGTGACAGCGTAGACCGTTTTATCAGATAGTGAACCAACCTCCCGCATTAGCCCGGACAGATTATTCTGCTCCGGGCGCTTTTTTTGAAGGTATTTCCACTGCTTTTGCCCAATATCTACACTTGGTATTCTAATCATACAAATAAGGATTTTATATGAAAACACAATATGATTTGTCACAGCTTAACTGGCGTCTCACCGGGTGGACGCCTTATATCTGGCGTTTGACTCAGACGATGGAGATCGGGGAGACACCCAGCTCAGAGGTGCTTGCGGTTCCGGCGAAGGTGCCCGGCTCAGTGCAGGAAGCACTCAGAACGGCAGGCGTAATCGCTGACTGGAATGTCGAATCCAACTGGCTTGGATGCGAATGGGTAGAAAACCGCGACTGGATCTATGAGGCTGTTCTGCCAAAAGAATGGTTCGAGAGCGGGAAAACCTATCGCCTGAACTGTCTTGGTCTTGATTACAAGGGAAGCATCGTCCTTAACGGCAAGATCATCGAGAAGTTTTGCGGATCATACACACCATACACCTTCGATCTGACGCCGCATCTTGCGGAAGAGACAAATGTCCTGCAGATCATCTTCGAGAACTCCCCAAGATGGCTCGGTCAGGCTGGATTCACAAGCCAGATTGTTGAATGGAAACCCCGATTCTACTACACATGGGACTGGTGTATCCGCCTGATGCAGATCGGCATCTGGGACGCCATATACATCGAAGCGACGGACAAACAGGAGATCGCCGACTTCCAGTGCGTAACAGGAGCGGTTTCATCAGCATCAACCGGCTCACTGAGGTTACAAGGCCGTGCGCTGGCATCTGATGGCGCGAATGTCACTATCACCCTTGCGAAGGATGGCAAGGTCATCAAAGAAGAGACCCTCTCAGCATCGCAATTCACATCGGTGGGAGTCGCATGGAACGGTATCCCCATCGAACTCTGGCAGCCGAATATGTTCGGGGAACAGCCTCTCTACGATGTATCATGCGTGATGACCGGTGCTGACGGCAGGGCGATCGACTGCATAAGACGGAGAGTCGGCTTCAAGGAGCTGACCTGGATGCAGAACGAAGACGCACCTGAAGGCGCCGATCCGTGGATATGCGTCGTCAACGGGAAGCCGATCTTCCTGCAGGGTGTAAACTGGGTTCCGATCCTTCCGAACTTCGCGGAGGTGACCGAAGCTGACTATCGAAAACGAATCTCCCTCTACAAAGAGCTGGGATTGAACATCTTCCGCGTATGGGGCGGCGCCGTCCTTGAGAAGGAGATCTTCTACAACCTGTGCGACGAAGCCGGGATCATGGTCTGGCAGGAGTTCCCGCTCTCGTCATCCGGCATCGACAACTACCCGCCAACCGACCTGAAAGCTATCGATGAGATGGCTGCCATCGCGAAGACATACATCGACAGGCGACAGCATCATGTGTCGCTTGCTGCGTGGTGCGGCGGTAACGAGCTGATCAACGCCGACTGGACGCCGGTCGATGATACACATCCAATGCTTGCGAAACTGAAAACCGTTGTTGAGGCGAACGATCCTACACGAAGATTTCTGCCTACATCACCGTCAGGACCCAGCTTCGGCGCTGATCCGGCACACTACGGTGAGGGACGTCACTGGGACGTTCACGGCCCATGGAAACCCACCGGCGATATGTCATCATGGATAAAAGAATGGGAAGGCGACGACTCCCTCTTCCGTTCAGAAACCGGATGCCCAGGTACATCGTCAGTCGAGATTATCAAGAAGCGAGCAGGACATCTTAATCCGCTCCCTGTGTCAATGGAGAATCCGCTCTGGCGGCTTCCGACAGCATGGTGGATCGAAGGCGACAAGTTCGAAGCCGATATGGGCTACCAGCCGTCTACAATTGACGAGTATGTAGAATGGAGCCAGAAACGCCAGGCAGAGTCCCTCAGCATCGCGGTGAAGGGCTGCAAAGACCGTTTCCCGAAGTGCGGAGGCGTGATCATCTGGATGGGCCACGACTGCTACCCATGCCTCGCGAATACATCGATCGTAGACGTGAACGGCGACCCGAAACCGGCAGCCCTCGTCCTCGCGAAGATATTCAGAGAGTGGAAATAGGGTAGATGCGGTGATGGGGCGAAAAGGCGATGGGGTGAGGAGCGATACCAAAACCTGAATGCATAAGAACAGAATGTCACCATGAATAGAGTGAAGGATCCCGTAAACGCAGTGATTTCATACTGGCAGGATCCTTCATTTTCACTCAGATGACAACTATTTATAACTCGAATGAAGAGTATCACATGAGTCAGGGAGGGCGAAGCTCCCGCTGAGCCTGAGTATCATTTGTTACCCCAGGTTCGGCAGGAGCCTCCCCGTCCCAAACCATAGATCAATCGCTTACCGAAATAGCCTCGATTACACACGGTTGTTTATTAAACATGTAAGATCAGCCGCAAATCACCCATCCGCTCTCCAGATCGTTTCGCCGGTGTGGATGGAGACGCGGGTTCCGTCCGGACGTTCTATGACCAGAGAGCCGTTGTCATCTACGCCAAGCGCAGTTCCCTCAAGCAGTCCGTCAGGCGTATCTACTGAGATGTTTCTTCCGGCAGTGCAGTCCAACTCCCTCCAGCGTGAAATTATGGGAGTGAAACCTTCATCACTGTAGACGGTATACCACTTGTTGATCGACGCAAGCAGACTACCTTCGATGTTACTGATTTCAATCGTAGCGCCAAGTTCCTTCGAGATCGATGTCGCTTTACGCGCGATTTCCGCGGGAAAGTCCGTGTTGTTCACATTGACCCCAATACCCGCGGCAACCGCCGCATGACGTTTCTCGTCGCCTTTGAGGGTCTCAATGAGTATTCCGCACACCTTGCGCCCATTGATCAGGACGTCGTTCGGCCACTTCAACTCCGCATTGAGTCCTGTTGCCTCTCTTATCGAATCTGCTGCCGACACCGCCATCACGAAAGCCATCTGCCAGAAGTCCTTCAACGGAGCCTTTGGATGCAGCACAACACTGAGATAGAGTCCAGTGCCGGGTTGAGACACCCAGTCCTTACCCGGACGTCCCCGCCCCGCGCTCTGAGTCTCAGCAACAACGACAGTCCCCTCAGACGCACCATTCTCCGCCATCGTCCGAGCGATGTCGTTGGTTGATGTGATTCGGCTGTAACGGAAAATGGTGTGTAGCATATTAGGCTGAAGGCTGAAGGCTGAAGTAAAAGCAGGTTGGTTTTCCTTCAGTATTTTGAGCCTACATGTACCTTTCTCAATGAAATTATGATTGAAAATTAAAGGCTGAAGATTGAAGGATGAGTAATATCTCGCTCAATCAATAGTTTAACCTTATTTTACGCGCATTGAGCGGATTAGGGCAGATAATGCCTTTTCGGTTTCGATAATAAGTGCATTATAATCGGAATCTTCTTTATCATCGATGAATCCAAGGCGTTGTGCTAATCCAAACTGGTAATGGAGTTCCCTTATAGAACCAAATGCAATTTGCAGAAAATGAAGATATTCTGCCTGACTGGTTCTCGCACAACCTTCAACAATGTTCGAAGGAACTGATATCGCTGCTCGCCGCATCTGAGAAGTTAGTCCATACATTTCCTCTTTCGGGAAGGATCGCGTTACCTCATATACTAAAAGTGCAACCCTATCAGCAAGTTCAAATGTGCGAAGCTTGGAGTGATCGCGCATACATTATCTCCCAAAATTATAGATGAAGTAAAAACTTACAGCATATATACCAAATTTACTTGTGAATCCCCTTCAGCCTTCAGTCCTCAGTCTTCAGCCTATAATATCTAGACTGATATCAAGCGCCCTCGCCGAATGCGTAAGTGCACCGATGGAGATCAGGTCTACACCGGCTTCGGCGATGGAGATGATTGTCTCTTCTGTGATGCCTCCGGATGCTTCGGTGAGCGCTTTACCTTTGCAGAGGTCGACTGCTTGGCGCAGCATTTCAGGGGTCATGTTGTCCAGCAGGATCATGTCTGCTCCTGCTGCCAGAGCCTCCTCGACCTGCGATACGGTATCCGTCTCAACTTCGATTTTCACGGTGTGTGGTGCGCATGTTTTCGCGCTTGTGATAGCCTGAGTGATACCTCCGCACGCCTGGATATGGTTATCTTTAATCAGAACCGCATCATAAAGTCCGAACCGGTGATTACTTCCGCCGCCCATCCGCACGGAATACTTCTCAAGCATCCTAAGTCCGGGAGTCGTCTTGCGTGTATCGATGATCTTCGCCTTGGTATGCGCCACCATCTCAACGAACTTGGCGGTCCGTGTGGCGATCCCGGACATCCGCTGCATGATGTTCAGCGCAACCCTTTCGGCAGTGAGGATGACGCGTGTTGAACCCTCAACGAGCGCCAGTGTCTGACCAGGCTCAACCACATCCCCATCAGTGGCAGATGCGGTAAACAGGAACTCATCTACATTGTAGTAGCTGTTTGCCGTCAACCCGAATACCAGCGATGCAACATCGATCCCAGCAACAATGCCGTGCTCCTTAGCGATGATGTACCCATTCGACACAGATTCCGAAGGGATGGTCAACTCGGTAGTGATGTCGCCGCTCCCGATATCCTCAATGAGCGCCCGCCTGACGATGTCTTCTATTTCAAGGTAATTCATGTTAATAACCCCCATGTGTGATGTATCGGGAAACCCTTTTCCCGATACCGGAAATGTAAATTCTGGGACGAATGAGATGTATGGGACATCTGGGATTACCGGAAGGTGCTAACTCATCATCACTGAGACCTGGCTTTCACCAACCACCCCTACAGCCTAATCTCCTAAGTGACGGCAATCATTCGCTCAATTGAGCCGCGCGCCTTCTCGATGATCTCTTGTGGAAGCTCAATCGGGTACTGCATATCTTCAAGTGACCATGCCAGTTTCTCCAGGGTGATCTTCTTCATGTTCGGACAGACTGTCTGCTCAGATGGCGAGTAAAACGACTTATCAGGATGACTCCTCTTCAAACGATGTAGTATCCCCAGCTCAGTAGCGACGATAAATTCTTTCTCCGGACTCTCGTCCACAAACCGGATCATGCCGGATGTACTGAAGATGCCGTCCGCAAGATCAAGCACCGCACGGGTGCATTCGGGGTGTGCGATGACAATTGCATTCGGGTGCAGTTCTTTCTGCTTCAAGATCTGCTCAGGTAAGATTCGATGATGGGTTGGACAGAATCCTGAGAATGGGATGATCTTCTTTGTCGTGCGCGCCGCAACGTAATCCGCAAGGCACTTATCTGGCACAAAGAGTATCTCATCTGCATCAACTGAATCAACAATCTTGACTGCATTGGCAGATGTGCAGCAGATGTCTACCTCAGCTTTCACCTCGGCAGATGTGTTCACATATGCCACAACCGGTCGTCCCGGGTATTTCGCCTTGAATGCCCGCAGCTTCTCGACGGTTATCATATCAGCCATCGGACACCCGGCCTTGATGTCCGGTATCAAAACAGTTTTCTGAGGTGACAGGATTTTCGCCGTTTCCGCCATGAAATGCACACCACAGAACACAATCACATCAGCAGATGTGTCCGCAGCTTTACGGCTCAACTCCAGGGAGTCGCCCACGAAGTCTGCCGCGTCCTGCACCTCGTCAATCTGATAGTTATGCGCAAGTATGATGGCATTCCGAGCCTTCTTGCGCTCCTGGATTATTGTCATCAAATCTGATGTAGATTCATTTGTTTTTTTATATACCATGATATCACTTCCTGGATTGTCATTAATCTTTATTTTACATGGATAGACTGGATTAACAGGATAAAAACGGATGATTTTGCGTATGTAGGGAGCGGACGCCGCTCCGCTCCGTCTTGTTTCACATAATACCTAAGTCTCTTAATGGGAAGATCTGCGGGACGCTCAGCGAGCGTCCCCTACGCACATCAAGAAACCTTGATCTCTATCCTGCCCATCCTGCTAATCTATGTTAATATCTCAAAAGCAGCTATTCAGACTTCGCCAGCCACCCCTACAGCCTAAACACCTACAGCCTAATTCCCTACTCGGATTTCGCCGGTTTTCTGAAGACGCCTATCGCAGCTTCGATTCCCTTGAAAACCGACTGCACACCTGCGACCTTCATCCCATCAGGTGTGGTCTTCTTGTTGTGCGAAGGAATTATCGCCCGCTCAAAACCCAGCCGGGACGCCTCTTTGATCCGCTTCTCAGCCTGTGATACGCCGCGAACCTCACCCGCAAGCCCAATCTCGCCAATGATCACCACTTTCGGATCTACAGGCATGTCCTTCAAACTGGACGCTATCGCTGCTGCAATTGCCAGATCAAGGGCAGGTTCTTCTATCTTCACGCCGCCGGTTACGTTCACATACACGTCCTGGTTAGCGAAGCTGAATCCTGCACGTTTCTCCAAAACCGCCAGAATGAGCATCGTGCGGTTGTAGTCGACACCGGTTGCCATCCGCCTTGGAGCCGCAAAATACGATGGAGCCACAAGTGCCTGCACCTCAACAAGGAGCGGACGAGTGCCTTCGATTGCGGCTGACACAACCGATCCTGAACTGTGCAGTGGTCGTTCAGACAGCAAAATCTCAGATGGATTGGAAACCTCACGCAGACCTTCTTCACACATCTCGAATATACCGAGTTCATCCGTAGAGCCAAACCTGTTCTTCACCGCGCGGAGTATCCGGTATGACTGATGACGGTCGCCCTCAAAGTATAACACCGTGTCTACGATATGCTCAAGCACACGCGGTCCTGCGATTGCACCTTCCTTGGTGACATGGCCTACGATGAATACCGGTATCTTACTGCTCTTCGCAATCCTGGTCAGGATAGATGTACATGAACGCACCTGGCTGACCGTTGCAGGTGCCGATTCCAGCTCCGGGTCGCGCATCGTCTGGATGGAATCGATGATCACCGCACCGGGTTTCAGACTCATGATGCAGGCTTCAACCTGTTCGATGTCCGTCTCCGATGCCAGATACAGCTTATCAGATGCCACACCCAGCCTGTTCGCGCGCAGTTTGATCTGTTCCGGAGATTCCTCACCGGATATATAGAGCGTAATCTCATCGCTTCGACTGAGATTCCCTGCCGCTTGTGTGAGCAACGTCGATTTACCGATGCCGGGATCACCGCCGATCAATACAACCGAACCCGGGACGATTCCGCCGCCAAGCACACGATCCAGCTCCTTTATCCCGGAGCTGTGCCGATGGTGTTCACCCACTATAACCTGCGAGAGAGGTTTCGGCGGATCGAAGACCGGCAGCACATCACGTTTGGATGAGGTTGCGCGCGGTGCAGCTTCTTCATCGAATGTATTCCACTGCTCGCACTCAGGGCATTTACCTGCCCATTTAGGAGTCTGGAATCCACATTGCCGGCAAACATATCGGGTGTGTGTCTTCGCCATATATTATCCTTATAAATTGCATACCTGAGAAATTATACCAAAATCATAGCTTTGGTTCAAATGGGGTTATCTGCATTCCGCCGTGATTGGTATGATGGGACGTGTGGGACATATAGGACGAATGGGAATCTGCTTGAATTATCAGAGAACCAATTTGAGAAATATAATTCCTGTGAAATGATGGTATAATTCCCGTATCTAAGATTTATTTAACAGGAAGAATCTCTTATGATATATAATCTAAATAAAACTATAATTCTATCATTAATCCTGACTCTCACAGTTATCATACTCATCATAGGTGCAATCGGAGCCCATGCTGATCAAGTATCTACCAACCTGCCGAAAGCCGCAATCCGAATCATACCCACGCCTCAGGATATCTCCTGGAATACACGAGATGAATTCAGCATCAACGCCAAGACTCGGATAGTGATCAATAGCCATCCAGATGAGAAAGACAGGTTCACGGCTGCACAACTCCAAAGGAAGATCTGGGATGTTACCGGTTACAACCTGAAGATAGTGCAATCTAAAACAGGCGCTCCAACAAACAATGTCATCGCAATTGGCAGTAGGTCCGGGAATAGGGCGGTCGCATCACATCTCAAGCACTGGAAGGCTGCATCTGGCAAGAAACCAAAAACAGAAGGATACATACTCGGCATCAACAAGGACGCAGTTGTCATCGCAGGATTCGATCAGGCAGGGACATTCTACGGATGCCAGACTCTCATCCAAATCATCGAGAGATTTGGCAAAAACAGGATTGATGGTCTTTTCTGTTACGACTACCCGGATATGCCGTGGCGCGGGACGATGGTCAGAGTGCGCGGCAACTTCGATGTCGACTACACAAAGGAAGTTGTTTCAGAGATCATGGCGAGGTATAAACTCAATGTGATCGAGTTCCACATCTCATACGGAACCATCTGGCCATCACATCCCGAGCTATACTACGACCGCAAGGACCGAGAGCCGAACCCATCAAGCCTGGCACAGGTGAAACAAGTTGCCGATTTCGCGCGGAAGCACTTCATGGAGGTGATCCCCACCGGTCCGAGTTGGACTCACTCCTGGGAGTGGCAGACTGCCGAGGATATGAACTCCGACTTACTGGAATCCCCGAATGCCGGGGGTACCGCCGAGAACCTCTGCCCCTGCAATCCGAAGGCTCAGAAGCTGATGCATGATCTACTCCAGGATGAGATAGATGCATTTCACCCGAAATATATCAATATGGGTTGGGATGAAATCGGCTCAATCGGTGAGTGCCAGTATTGCAAAGGCGAAGATCCAGTCACCTTATTCACAGAATTTCTGAAAAACGACCGAGACTATCTGGCTTCGAAGGGGATCAAGATGCTGATGTGGGCTGATATGCTTCGCCAAGACCAGAATGGCGGTGAGCCGTGGAATCTCTACAAAGCTGTCTCCAAGATACCGAAAGATATCATCCTCTGCGACTGGTTCTATACCGGGCATCATACCGACTTCCCATCTCTGAATATATGGAATGAGAATGGTTTGCAATCACTGGGAGCGCCGTATGGCGTTTACCCTCCCGGGATCGAAAATATCTATTCCTGGTGCCAGGCGGCTAAACGGCATAGCATATTAGGCGTAGTGGCATTCAACAAGTATCGGTGTGGCAGCAAACAAACCTCACTTAACAACCCGGATGAACTCGCATGTTTCCCGTTCATCGGCGAGTGGAGCTGGTCTGCTGATAAACCGAACTTCGACCCTGCACCTTATAATGGTGCAGAACTGGTAAGAGCCCAGTCATCCCCTGATGTGCCGACAGAGTTCAAGGCTTCGATGCAGGACGGCAAGGTCACTCTTAGTTGGAGGAACCCACCAGAAACCAAGTTACAGGCGACATGGATCTGCTTCCGCACCGATCGATTCCCGACCGACCCTCGAAATGGGAAACTTGTTGCCGATGTTTCGGGTTCCGCCAATAGCCGGATGACATATACACATCCAATTGCACCAACAAACGGCAAAGTGTATTACGCAGCCTTCTCGCATGACAAGGTTCGACATTTTTCTCCGGCTGCGGTTACAGTTCTGTCAAGACCTTGAATGCGGTTTGATATGATAGTATGATATTAAAGTGCAATCAACCCGATAGAATACGACAAAGGAATAACGATGAAAAACGAATTGATGAATAAACTAAACGGCGTTTATGTGATTACCGACGAAACGATTTATCCGGGACGCACGCATGTACAAATAGTAGAAACGGCTCTCGAAGGCGGAGTAACTGTCATCCAGCTTCGAGATAAACTGGCTTCTGATGAATATATGATAGAATGCGGTAAAACGATTAGAAAACTGACATCTGATGCCGGTGCCCTTTTCATCGTGAATGACCGTCTAGAGGTTGCGCTGGCGTGTGATGCAGATGGTATGCATGCAGGGCAAAGTGACCGTCCGGCAAAAGAGCTTCGGCAAGCGCTGGGTGACAAGCTGCTTGGGATATCTGCGGTAACAGTAGATGAAGCCAAACGCGCCAAGGCAGATGGAGCAGATCATCTGGGCGTAGGACCGGTATTCAACACATCGACAAAATCAGATGCCGGTGATGCAACAGGCGTTTGTGTGCTTCCACTGTTGAAGGCGGCAACGTATCTCCCGATAGTTGCAATCGGCGGAATCAATGAATCAAACATTGCGGAGATTGCCAAATCAGGAATTGAGTCAGCATCAGTGATATCTGCGGTCGTATGTGCTGATGATATGGTATCGGCTGTAAAACGGCTGGTTGCCATCTGGAACGAAAACAAGAGCTAGCCTGAATTATTCATGAATAGAGTAAAATGGGCACACTCTGTCGAATAGTATGTTACCACGACAAACTAAAAACAGAGGTATGCCCAATGACAAATACGACATTATCACTTGATTTTCCTTCAGTATCTAATCATGAAGTAGTAGTTCTTTTTGATGGAGGCGATATCAGTTCAGATGCCGGTGTTGCTCTGGTATCTGCTGCAGACAAGAAGATGGGACTAACGTCCTTACTTGCACTGGCATTTGATGATAAGCGAGATCAGGTGAAGGTAGACCATTCAATAAAGCTTCTGATGCAGGAACGGATCTACGCTATTACATGATATGAAGATGCAAATGACCTTGATAGGCTCCGATATGACCCGGCTCTTAAGACAGCATGCGGTCGATTGCCCAAGACCGGACTTGACTTGGGGAGTCAGCCGACAATATCAAGACTTGAGAATGCAGTTGGCAGAAGAGACCTGATCAGGATGGGCCGCATAATCGCAGAGAATGTGATTGCGCAGCTTCCTGAAAGATCAAAACAGGTAATACTTGATGTTGATGCCACAGAGGACCCATGTCACGGGCAGCAGCAATTGGAATGCTTCAATGCGTTCTATGGGAGTGTACAGCAGCGGATGTTGCCACATGCAATGTGATCGGTATTTATCTGATTACGGGTTGGTGGAAGTCACGTACCAACCAGGGAAAGTGGAATAGCAGGGCACGGTATACACTCATTGTCTCATTGAATACTCCGGATCAAAGGATTGATTTATACACCCCGGTTATAAATATGCTTAATATACCTACAGAAATAATCGTATAATTACAAAGAAGAATTAATTAGGATTGCAAAGACGGCGAAAATCTAGGAATAACTATCATAGGTATAGTGAATTGGCATAGAGTATCAGAAGTGGCATAGAATTGGCATAGCGAGGAAAAGAAACACATATGATCAGGTACTATACAATCGTTGAAATCGTGAATAAAATGACATTGTAGTTTATGCTAAATGGCGGAAAAGAAGAGTGGAAACGCCCTTTTAAGGCGTGGGTCGTGCGTTCGATTCGCACCGGGCTCACCAGTTTTCATGAGGAAAGAGACTCCCAGTCACTTAGGATTGGGGGTCTCTTTTATTATCGTTTTGCATTCTCTAGCAAATGAAATGTGTCTGGTTGTTATTTGTTGTATATTGTTTCAACGAATATATTTGCTTGACAATAGTTGGCAATCAGGTATATGCTTATTTATCTCTCTATTATACTTGTAATGGATTTGCTTAATCATTTGATAATCAAATGTAGTCATCGTTCATAGATTGGCAAAGGAGAACAGTTAATGAGTTCTAATGCGATCAAGCGCCAGGGGGGCGATCTATTCATCGTTGATAACAGCGACGCTGACTGGAAGGTTCTGCAATACCTTCGCGAATGGACGGAAATCGCTCATGCATTCGATATCGCTACCGGGTTCTTCGAGATCGGCTCGCTCCTTGCCTTGGACGGTCAGTGGCAGAAACTTGACAAGATCAGGATTCTCCTCGGCGATGAGATGTCCAAACGCACGAGAACGGCGCTCCTTGATGGTGTGAAACGGGTTCAGGACAGGCTTGACGAAAGTATCGAGTCTGAAAAAGAGAAAAACGATTTCCTTGCCGGAGTTCCTGCTATCGTTGAGGCAATGCGTAGTGGCCAGATTGAGTGCCGTGTCTACAATAAGGACAAGTTCCATGCGAAAGCCTATATCACCCATGCGAAACAGGCGATCATCGGTTCATCGGCGCTGGTGGGATCGAGCAACTTCACGGTTCCGGGACTGACGCAGAATGTCGAACTTAACATTCAGATACGCCGCGAGGTTGAACTCCTTCAGGAGTGGTATGAGGGATACTGGAGCCAGGCGCTAGATATCTCTGCCGATATCCTCAAAACTATCGAACACCACACGCGTGATTATTCCCCTTTCGAGATATACGCTAAGGCACTTCAGGAGTTCTTCCGCAGCCATGAAATAACAGCCTCGGAATGGGATCTCAACCAGTCGAAGATATACCCAATCCTTGATGAGTATCAGAAAGAAGGCTATCATTCCCTTATCAAGATTGCGCGTAATTATGGCGGCGCTTTCCTGTGTGATGGTGTCGGACTGGGCAAGACATTTATCGGTATGATGGTGATTGAGCGGCTTATTGAGCATGAGCGAAAACGTGTGGCTCTATTTGTACCGAAGGCAGCTCGAAAACCGGTTTGGGAAGCGAAGTTGAAACGTTATCTCGGACACCAAGGCGGAGACTTCAGCAATTTGGTAATCTTCAATCATACCGATCTCAATCGCGGTGGAGAGTTCCAGGAAAGACTGGAGCGTATTGCGAAACTGGCTGATGTAATCGTGATAGATGAAGCCCATCACTTCAGGAATCCGGGGATCCTCGGTGAAGACACCGGAGGAAAAATGGGGGAGGGGGTAACACGTCCCTCCAGATACCGACGCATGTATGAGTTAGCCGAGGGTAAAGAGCTATATCTACTTACTGCAACTCCTATCAACAATAAGCTGATCGACCTTCAACACATGATCGAGCTGTTCTCACGCAAGGAGCAAGCTTATTTTAAGAAAGCCCCCCTTGGCATTCATTCTCTTCCGGGACATTTCCGTATACTGGAGAAAGCTCTTCAGAAACAGGTGGATGCCAGTAATGCTGATCTTGAAATGCTCACTGAAACCAACCAGGTTGAGGCTGAGGAGATTCTCTTCAGTGATAGATTATTTAGAGAGCTGGTTGTCCAGCGGAGCCGTGCCTATGTTCAACAGAGTCAGAAACAACAAGGCATAGACAATGCGCTTTTCCCAAGACGGGAAGATCCGAAAGTAGCTGATTACTCAATCAAGAAGACATATGGGAATCTGCTGACTGAAATCGAAGACGCATTTTCGAAACAGAAGCCGTTGTTCAGTCTGGCCATCTATTATCCATTAGCATACTACATCGGTCCCGATTCCAAAATCAACGTATTCGCTGAGAACCGGCAGAAGGCGGTTGTGGCTCTCATCCGCACATTGTTCCTGAAACGATTCGAGAGCTCGGTGTGTGCATTTGAATCGTCCTGCGAGGTTCTCCTGATGCGGTTGTTATCATTTTTCAAGAAGCATGCGAATGAAGGAGATAAGCGCAGAATAGATCGATGGGAGGCCCAGCATGCGAGTGTGCTCGCCCACATACTGCAGCACCAATCCGAAATCAATGATCTTGATTCGGACGATGAGGACGACGATCTTATCACGCCGGAGATGCTGGAGTCAGTAGAGGAACTATCACGCGAAGAATATAATGTGGATGCGATACTTGATGAGACAATCCTCGACCTGGATCAGATCGCCTCGTTCCTTAAAGACCTGATGAAATTTAAACCATCCAATGATGACAAGTTGCGCGCCCTGATTCGTCTCCTCAAGGCAGATCCTGTGCTGAGTAAGCACAAAGTCTTGGTGTTCACAGAGTATCAGACCACGGCGCGATACCTCAAGAGGGAACTCGAAAAGGCTGGCATTACCGGTGTCGATGAAGTGGACAGTTCCGCCAAACGCGATAGAGGTGAGATTGTCATGCAATTCTCGCCTTACTACAATGACACATCGTCCGAGGGCCTAGCAGAAAAGAAACTCAGTGAGACCAGGGTGCTCATCTCAACCGATGTGCTCTCTGAGGGCTTAAACCTTCAGGATGCCACCCGCCTCATAAACTACGACCTGCACTGGAATCCTGTACGGTTGATGCAGCGTATAGGCCGTGTTGATCGTCGCCTGGATCCTATGATTGAAGCTCGAATAGTTACCGATCATCCTGATCAAGCTAAAATTCGCGGAACTATCACTTACTGGAACTTCCTGCCGCCTGATGAACTGGACAACCTCTTGAACCTCTATGGCAGGGTGTCGCATAAGACACTGCGCATCTCCAAGGTTTTCGGTATTGAAGGGAAGAAGCTGCTGACTCCGGATGATGACTTTGACGCGTTGAAAGACTTCACCCATGAGTATGAAGGCTCAGCGACTTTCCATGAGAAGCTCCGGTTGGAATATCAGCAGTTGTTGAAAATGGATGCCAGCCTCGAAGATCGTCTGAAAGCGTTTCCGAGTAAAGTCTTCAGTGGGAAGGATCACCCATCGCCGGATTCACAGGCGATCTTCTTCTGTTACGCCTTACCCGCGGCTCCTGCTATGATCGAGAACCCGGACCCATCGGAATGGACCGAGGAAGCCGGGCAAACCGGTTGGTATCTCTATGTTGTGGAGACAGGTAAGATTACAGCTGAACCTGCTGAGATAGTCGATATCATTCGGTGCGATCCCGATACTCCGCGCAAACGGAACCTGCCGAATGAGACTCTCACCGAGATACGAGCTAAGGTTGAGAGGCA
This sequence comes from uncultured Desulfobulbus sp., assembly GCF_963662935.2. NCBI lineage: Bacteria > Pseudomonadati > Thermodesulfobacteriota > Desulfobulbia > Desulfobulbales > Desulfobulbaceae > Desulfobulbus > uncultured Desulfobulbus sp. The sequence continues at coordinate 282,049 of NZ_CAXXTL010000002.1, forward strand.
CATCAAGAACACATATCTGAAATCAGTCCAGGCGCCCATCGGTGTCAAACCGGCGCTGAAGGCCTGGATGGAATTGGCATAAGGGAGGCTCATCTTGCAAGATAGAGAGACGCTGAGAAATATCAAGACTTTCCCATCACTGGTTAAATACCTTCGAGATTGCATGGATTGGCCTATCGACACAGATGATTTCGAGGACCTTACTTTCGATTATGAGGCAGGCGAACTCGGCATAGATGCAAAGACCGCCGCTAAGGTCGTCCAGATCAAACAACTGCGGCCATTGGTGACTAACCAGCCCTGGGGGATCTTCTTCGTTAAGTTTGAGCCCAAGCGGCTTCCGGTTGTTGCACTCCGAAGGTTGCTGAACGGACTGGTGATCAAGAAAAGATCATCGCGTTCTTCGGAACAGGCAGCGTGGAATCTCCACGATTTGCTTTTCATCTCCAACTATGGGGAGGATGAGGAACGGCATATCACATTCGCGCATTTCTCAGAGGATTCCGGCGCCGGCGATCTGCCCACATTGAAGGTGCTTGGCTGGGATGGGGACGATACGAACCTGCATATCGATGATGTCGCCAAAACACTCACAACGAAACTTTGCTGGCCCGATGATGTAGATGATACCAAAGCTTGGAACGACACGTGGGCATCAGCATTCACACTGCATCATCGGGAAGTCATTACCACATCCAAGCGAATGGCTGAACGCCTGGCTGAGCTTGCCCGCTCTATTCGGAACAAGGCAACCGCGGCACTCGCTATCGAGTCTGAACATGGACCCTTGCGTAAGCTGATGAAGGCATTCCAGCAGTCGCTGGTTCATGACCTTAACGAGAGCGACTTCGCCGATATGTATGCCCAGACGATTGCATATGGGCTTCTATCAGCCCGGGTATCTCGTCCGGAAGGTCTCGTTGCCGATAATATGGCGGATCTGGTGCCTGTTACCAATCCGTTTCTGAAGGAGCTTCTGGAAACTTTTCTCAGACTTGGAGGACGACGACGCACCGGACACCGAAACACAGGCATTGATTTCGATGAGCTAGGAATCAACGAGGTTGTGCAGATGCTTAGGCTTGCCAATATGGAAGCCGTCGTCCGCGATTTTGGAGACAAGAACCCGCAGGAAGACCCGGTCATCCACTTCTATGAGCTGTTCCTCAAGGAATACGATGCCAAGAAGCGGATGCAGCGCGGAGTCTTCTACACACCGCGTCCGGTTGTCTCATACATCGTCCGCTCTGTGCATGAGCTGTTGCAGACGGAGTTCGGACTGGAAGATGGTCTTGCAGACACTGCCACCTGGGGTGAGATGGCTGAACGTCACAAAGACCTGACGATCCCTGATGGAGTGAAGCCTGCCGACCGATTTGTAACCATCCTCGATCCTGCCACCGGAACCGGCACCTTCCTCGTTGAGTGCATTGATGTGATCTACCGCACCCTTGTTGAGAAGTGGAAACGCACAGGTTGCCGAGATGCTGCGATTACCGACCTTTGGAACGACTATGTGTCCAAACACCTTCTGCCTCGACTGCATGGCTATGAACTGCTAATGGCGCCCTATGCCATCGCACACCTAAAGATTGGACTTAAGCTTCACGAGACCGGCTATCGCTTCGGCAGCGATGAACGAGCGCGCATCTATCTGACTAATGCACTGGAACCTGCGAGTGATACCGGACAACAGATGCTTGTTGGAATGTTCCCGGCTCTGGCGCATGAAGCACAAGCAGTGAATGAAATTAAACGCAACCAGCGATTTACAGTAGTGATTGGGAATCCACCCTACAACACAATGTCTAAGAATATGGGTGAATGGATAAAACAACTTGTTGGCATATTTCGTATCGTCGAAGGATCTATGATCATAGAAAAAGGCAAACGTAATCACTTACAAGATGACTATGTGAAATTCATACGTTTCGGATTATACCAGCTTGAGAATAGTGGATTGGGTATATGTGGGATGATCACAAATCATGGTTTCCTATATAGTCCAACATTTCGCGGAATGCGTTATTACATTCATGAAAATGTTTCAGGTGCGAGGTTCTTAGATTTAAATGGTAACATTAAACGAAATGATGCCAAGCAACACCCCGGAGATGAAAATGTATTTGATATTCAACAAGGAGTAGCGATCAGTTTCCTTTGGAAAACTCAATATAAAAGAGATGCCACTAAATTAGCACATGCCACAATCTATGGAAGTAGAGATGAGAAGTCTAGGTTGCTATTGAGTATGCCATATGATATCCAGTTCTGCCGATTCCAACCACAACCTGATTTCTATATCTTCCATGCTGAAACCCAGGAATCAGAGACAGATGAGTATAATCATTGGCCGAAACTAGATGAAATCATGCCGTTTGGAGGAACTGGACTCAAGAGCAACCGTGATGACTTTGTGATTGATTTTGATGATGCTCCAGTTCTTGATAGGATGAACGTATTTCGCGATGAAAAAGTGTCAGATGCAGATGTTCAACGAATGCTTGGTCTCAAAGAAAACTACACTTGGAAAATTTCAAAGATTCGAAGACTCTTCCGAGGCGATACAAATCATGACCGAATGCGTGATATCGAGTATCGATTGTTTGATAGACGTCGGATATATTATCAAAAAAATGTTGTTTATAATCCACGCTTTGAGACTATGGCCCAGGCTAGATGCAATAACATATATCTTCTCTCCTGCCGACAGCAATTTGAAACTGGCTTTCGACATGCGTTTGTGACTAGACAAATGTTTGAATGCTGTTTAGTCTCAGCTAAGAGTCGTGAGATGACATACGGATTCCCTCTCTATGTTGATTCTTGCAAAGTTGGTGAAGGCACACTTTTCTTAGATAATAAGCATGTTATTAACTATTCTGGCGAACTTCACGAATTACTCAAACGAAAGCTAGGATTTGTTATAGTAGATAATGTAAGTGTAAAACAAGATACAGAAATATCTGGCAGCGATGTTTTCAATTATTTCTACTCCATCTTATTCTCACCTGGATATAGAAAAAGGTATGAAGAAAAGTTAAAGTTAGAATTCCCTCGCTTGCCAATCACAACAAAGATAGAGTTGTTTCACAAACTCGCAAGACTCGGTGGTGAACTCGTCGGTCTTCATCTGATGGAGTCTCCCAAACTTGATGACTTCATCACCACTTACATTGGCTCAAAAGACCCAGAGGTTCTGCGTGTCAACTGGTCGGACGATACAGTCTGGCTCAATGCTGCTGCGACGAAGAAGGGACAGTCGTCTACCCCAGGCACAGTTGGGTTCCGTGGGGTACCGGAGGATGTGTGGAACTTCCACATCGGTGGCTACCAGGTCTGCGAGAAGTGGTTGAAAGACCGCAAGGGCCGCACACTCTCCGAAGAGGACATCATCCACTACCAGAAGATCGTCGTCGCCCTGCACGAGACCATCCGCATCATGGGCGAGATCGACGAGGTGATCGAATCCCACGGTGGATGGCCGGGCGCCTTCCAGGGGGCGGGTGAATGAGAGGATCACATGTTCGACTTTTTGCAGTGTAATTGCTTATCGAGAAGTATATCATGGATCAAAGACAATTATGTATCTTTGTCATTGAATGTAATAGGTGGGCTTCTTGCTGTTGGGTTCGTTGATTTTTTCAGATGGGTGCGTATCTGGTATGCCAACAGAAAGTTCAGGCACATCTTTGGTAATGACATCGATGGTGAAGGTTTCTACTTGGTATATGGTGAGTTGTCCCTCCCGACAATTTACAGAAATGATGGTATAGAATTGCACCATCCATATACAAAACCAGGATCTCCGGGAGCATTTTTTACAATAGAGCAACCAATAAGCGGTGGTGATGTTAGAGCCATGAAGTATTTGGCGGAATCCCTTACATGTCATTCCAAACAGTCTCCCAAGCTTTGCGCGGACTCGGATATCAAAGCTAAACTTGATCGCGATGGCTTCTGTTGCAGAACCTTAGTTGCACGTTCAGCGTCTATTCTCTCCCGATAGTCACTAGCCAGGCAGCCAAGAATCATCACTGATAAATGCAACTTCGGGTTCCCGGCGACTATTTAACAATAATGGATACCGTTACCAACGCAGACCCGGGGGAAGAGATTATGGTTGGATCAGGAGTCTGGGATGAACGCATAGTCATTGACCTGCCGATAACTGTATCTGGAGCCAAGCAGGGAGAACCCACAGTCATCCGAGTTTGTGATGGCGACGCCATAACCTAACGGTCCTGCTGCTGGACGCGTCTTCCGAGTCGGCTCGGAACGTGACATGGTGGGGTTGACAACACAACAATCTTATGTATCTCTATTCTTTACTAGCAGTAAAGTCGATGAATTAGCACTTCTCACTGCTACACCAATGTGTAACCAGTTGGGTTGATTGGGAAAAGTATGATATATCCAATAATTTCACAACCAAACGATTCGCCACCATTCGGTTATGCGAATCCAACAACTTATAAACCATCTCTGGTCGGCATGAGAGTAAAATGGTTAATCCTGAACTCGAACCTATGTTCGTCATTGTTCGCGAACAGATGATTGCCCAGCCATTCATCTAATTGAAAACATCTCTCTGCATTTTGACCCTGTCCGCCGCGGTGGACGGGGTTTTTTCGTTTCTACGAGAGTAAATTAGTACAAATTCCGATGTAGATTCCTCTTCTACCGTCAAATCTTGATGACCATGTTTGCGCCCGAAAACCTACATTTCGGGCAAATCCCACGATTTACCCCTCTCTTTCTCTGAATCTTGATGACTCGGTTAAGTTGGACTTCAAGATTTTCCCTCTCAAAATTGGAAATTCGCGATAACCCTTTCGAGTCTGGAATGGAGTGGTACATAAAGTCCGGGTTGTGGAAATGAGATTTACATTGATAGTAATGTAAACAATGGATAATCTCAGCGAATGCGGAGATGCATTTTCCTATCCGCATTCGCTGATTTTCACATCATTTACTTACAGATATTGATTCACTCTCAAGTGTATTCTGTTTAGTCATCGACTTCCGGTATGCGTCTGGGAAGAAACTGCGCAGCAGCCATTTCCAGGCATCATCAACGATGGTGAATACAACCGGAATAACGACCAGAGTCAAGGCAGTAGAGAGAATCAGTCCGCCTATGACCGCTGTCGCCATCGGAGAGCGTGTCTCAGATCCCTGACTGAGGGCAAGTGCTGTCGGCAGCATACCGCCGACCATAGCAAGGGTGGTCATGAGGATCGGCCTCAGTCGCGTTGGCCCGGCCTCTAGAAGCGCCTCGTTGCGACTCATGCCACGGCTCATCAGTGTGTTGGTGTAGTCGATCAGCAGGATTGCGTTCTTGCTGACCAGTCCCATCAGCATGATAATCCCTATCATCGCTGTGATCCCCATAGATTGCCCTGTCAACAGCAGAGCAAGAAGGGCACCAACCATTGCCTGCGGTAAGCTGAACATGACAACGAGTGGTGTAAGGAACGACTCGAACAACGCGCCCATCAGCATATACACCAGGAGCACGGCCAGCACCAATGCCAGGAATATGGAAACGAATGACTCGCCCATACGTTTGGTCATTCCACCAGATGTGACGGTTGTTCCAGCTATCTTTGGCAGTTTCGCAAGCGCCGTTTCTATCGACTGATTTACGTTCCCCATCTGATATCCGCCTGCTACGTTGGCAGTCACGCTCACAACCTGCTGGCGGTTAATCTGCTCAATCTTGTTCGGTGCAAAAGCTGATTCCACCCTTGCGATATCACTCAAGTAAATAGGCGCTCCGTTGCGAGTACCAATGATCAGACTGTCGATGTCGGATGCCTTGTTACGCTGAGAGAGATCGTAATGCACCCGGATTGGATACTCTGTTCCTCCTTGACGGAGTTTTACTGTGTCATCACCATCAATGGCTGTTCTGACAGATGTTGATACTTCGGATACAGACATGCCAACCTTTGCCGCGCGATACTTATCTACTACAATCCTGCGCTCCGGCGTGTTGGGTTTATAGGAGATGTCCACATCGACAGTCCCGGCAACCTTGCGCATTACCGCTGCAACCTGGTTAGCCATTGCGGCCACATCCTCGCGCTTCTGACCCTGGATCTGTTTCTCTAAGCCTCCACTTGGACCTGACCCAGAAGATACTGAGACGGTGATTAATTCAGCGCCGGGAACATGCGCCGTCTGCTGGGATATCCAGTTCACCACGTCCTGAGTGCTGCGCTTGCGGTGACGTTTATCGACCAACTGGACCGTTACATTGGCATATTGCGAGCCGGTGTCACCGGAACCGGCCATTCCACTTGTACCAGAGCCAACCATAGCCATGATGTAGCCGGTCTCAGACTCCGTATGATGTCTACCCCAACTAGTCGGATTCCACCAGCGTGAGTCGGATACAGGGTAGCGTACGGTCTTCATCTCCGGTAATCCGCTCAAGATCTCTTCTAGCTGCCCGACTACACGGTCTGTCGCTGCGAGAGATGTACCGGCAGGAGTCCGTGCCGTTATCTTTAGTTGTCCATCATCGTTCTGAGGAAAGAACTCGAAGCCGAAAGGCAAGTAGACTGTCATCGCTATAACGATCATCGAGACACCGAAGATTAGAGCTACGCCTTTGCTTCGTCTGTTAACAACCATGGCAGCGGCTGTGAGTACCAGAGTTACAAACGATATGAGAAGCCTTGCATTCAACGGCGGCATCCCCCCTGACCCCGGAGCGCCTCCTGGTGCGGTTCCTCCTCCCTTTGGTGTTGCCATTGCCACGACAACAAGTAGAGAGACGATACCGATCATAACAGTAAGAAATCGGTTTCCCAGCGCCCATTCCAGAACACCCTTGTACCGTCTTTCAAGACCACGCAGGAAAGCCTCCAGTACGCCAAACACTTTGCCGGCAATTATGTCCAGCTTGTCCTTGAATGTCAGAGTACCCAATTTGGCTCGTTGTTTGGTGCTCTCTTCGTCGTGTTCTTTATCTATTTCGCTCTTCATCCACCTGGAGGCGAGCATCGGGGTAAGAGTGAACGACATGAGAAGGGAGAATGCTGTGGCAACGGCTACCGTGATCCCAAATTGCCTGAAGAACTGACCGAGCATACCACCCATGAAGGCGATTGGCAGAAACACGACGATATCAACCATCGTAATAGCAATAGCGGCTAAACCGATCTCTGACCGACCATTAATCGCTGCTTCTTCAGGTTGTTCTTTAAGACGCAGGTGCCGCTCAATGTTCTCCAACACTACGATGGAGTCGTCCACGAGGATGCCCACCACGAGTGAAAGTGCAAGCAATACCATCGTGTTCTGCGTGAACCCAAGCGCACCAATTGGTATATATGTTGCCATCAAAGAAGTTGGGATAGCTAGAGCCACGATGAACGTAGCCCTCGCAGTGTGCAAGAAAAGGAATACTATCAGAACAACGAGGAGTATACCCTCAAGCAGACTGCTGTTAACGGCTTCTAGTGATCGTTCAACTGATATTGAGTCATCTGTTGCAATCACTGGATGAACACTGGCAGGAAGCAGTGGTTGTAGATCGGCCAGTTCCTTCTTGATCCCTTGGGCAATAGCCACGGTGTTCGCGCCTGACTGCTTTTGGATGGTGAATATTACACTGGGCTTCCCATTGAGCCGAACGATCTTGGTCGGCTCCTTTACCCCATCAACAATGCGAGCCACATCGCCGACACGGATAACATCCTTCGCCGCATCTACTGTGCCGGGAAGAGATATAGGGGCATTCGAGATTCCTGCGGTATCCGCGAACTCACCGACCGTCCTGATGGTGTATTCTCTGGCGTCTTCTTTGATAGATCCGGCCGGATTGTTTCTGTTAGCTGTTTGAAGTGCGTCAACCACGCTGCCGATACCTATCCCGTAGGCATCCAGACGGTGCTTATCAACTGAGACGGAAATCTCCCGTTCCTCGCCTCCGCTGACATTTACTGAGGCTACGCCGCCCACCTTGGCCAACTTGTCGGAGACTACGTTATCGGCAAGCAATCGCATAGCTTTGGGAGTCAGATCCCCTGCAAGGCCGATAGTCATCACAGGTATTGATGATGTGTCGAGTTTGACGACCTTCGGCTCGTAGGCATCTTTCGGGAGGCTTGCCTTGACGGCCGCGACCTTGTCTCTGACGTCTGCGGCTGCGGCTTCTATGTCGGTGCCGAATTGAAACTCCAGCGTTACCATCGAGTTGCCTTCCTGGGATGTCGAACTCACATCATTCAGGTTGCCAATCGACGTAACCGCTTTCTCGATAGGCTCCGTCACCAGTGTTTCAATCTCGCTGGGACCAGCCCCCGGATATGCTGTTATGACAGTTACAATGGGTACATCTGTGTTTGGGATGTTCTCCTTCGCCATCTTTGACCGAGATTGAAACCCCATCACTATGAGCGCTATAACGAACATTGCGATAAATATGGGCCGCCGTATGGATGTGCTAGTTAGCCACATTGCTTGCCCCCACTCCGCTCAGCTCGATCTTGGAGCCATCTTTGACATTCTTGCGCCCCTGGGTAACGACGGCATCACCGACGTTAATGGCTGCAGGTACGCCTATCTGCGCATAGTTGCGGTCTGTTCTGATGACTGAGACAATGCGACGCTTCACAGTCTTGTCGTTGTTGACCACAAACACTGACTGTGTGCCTTCCTGATCATCGACTGCGTCTTTGGGCACAAGCAGTGCATTACGCACTTTACCGGTGAGGATCTCTCCACTTGCAGACATGCCTGGTTTCACTTTTGTGCTTGCCCCAGCGATAGATATGCGTACAGAGAAGTTCCTGTTCGATGTCGAACCAGATGGATAGATCTCTGATACCGAGCCATGGAAGACGAGATCCGGAATGGCGTCGATCCGAACAGTAACAGTCTGTCCCCGGGTGATCTGGGACAAGCTTTTTTCTGATATCTCCGCCTTGAAGTATACGCTGCCAGGATCAACGATTGTTGCCAGCGTATACCCCGGAGAGACAACCTGTCCTGGATCTGCGGTACGGGAGGAGACTATCCCTGATATCGAAGACCTGATGTATGTATTCTCAAGTTGACGTCTTGCCGTATCGACAGCAGCCTGTGCCTGAAGGACGCCCGCTCTGGCTACCAGTATTTCTTTCTGTTTAACCGTATTCTGGGATGTGTTTGCATTGGCATCTAAGATTTGTCCTTTGGCGACGTCCACCTGTGCCTGTGCACTGGAGATATCCTCTTGTCTTCCTCCTTCCTCAATAAGGGATAGCTGTTCAACAGCAGTCTTGTAGTCGGACTGCACTACAAGGTATTGCGTCTTCACCACGTCGAATGAGGACTCACTGATAGCTCCCCGTTTCAGAAGCCGGTCGTTCCGCTTGTAGTCGGCTTCAGCCTTGTCGAGATTGGCTTTCGCTGAGTTTACTCTATTCTCAGCCACCATCCGTTCCTGAGAACGGGAAGGTTTCTTAGCCACCTCCAGCTTTGCCTGAGTCGACCTGAGCGTAGCCTGAGCCTGTTCTATTGCAGTGTGGGTCTGCGTCTTTGTCACCTCGGCATTAGCGATGGCTTGTGCAAGCCTTGCCTTTGCAGATTCCAGGCTGGCTTGTGCACTCTCAAGGCCACTCAGAGCATCGCCTTGATCGAGAACGGCAACCACCTGCCCCTTTGAAACACGATCACCTTCATGGATGCTTATCGACATAAGTCGCCCCGAAATCTTCGGCGACGCAACAGCGCTGTTCAGCGCACTTAAGTCTCCGGTTATCTGAACAAACTCGTACATATCGCCGCGAGTAACGACAGATGTTTCAACCGGCACACCGGACTCCTTCCAGATTTGCTGTGTTGTAGCTGCCGGTGGTTTTGGTTTCCTTACCGTTGATACAGCCATCAATGCACCGATGATGACTATGAACACGAGCGCCAGAATACCATTCCTCTTCATGATCGACCCTCCCCATTATTTTGCTTTGTGACACCCTGGTCTGCCAGAAGCTGCAACTGGTTGAGTTCCGGTTGGCTGGCAGTTGCTCTTTGGAGTTGGGCCAAGGCAACAGCATAGTCATATTTAGCGTTTACATAGTTGAATCGCGCTTGGGTCAGCTGCGATTGTGCGTTTGTAACCTCTACCTGTACAGCGATACCTGCATCAAAGCGATCCAAGGCGATGCCGAGTGCATCTTCCGCGAGTGATACCGCCTGGTCCGCTGTTCGGGTGCGAAGAGCTGCATCCTGCAGATCTAAAGCTGCTTGGCGTACTTCTGTTGCCACGACAATCTTCGTCTTCTCCAGAGATGCGGCGGAGTTTTGAACGCCTGCTCTAGCTTGGCGAACCCTGGATTTGGCAGTTCCGCCGTCCCATAGTGGTATTTTGATGACAGCGCTGGCCTGCCAGGAGTAGTTGGTCGGATTGAGTCCGTTTGGATTAAAATCGTAGGCAGGACCTCCAGTAAGATTAAGCAAGGGTAGCAGTCCTGACTTCTCCAAGTTCACATTTGACTTGGACAGGGTAACTGCAGTTTGGGCCGCCTTCAGTTCTGCTCTCCTGGCGTATGCCTCGTCTATACTCTTGGGTATGTCGACTGTGTCGATGGTGACAGGCACATCATCTGAAATGACCTGGGTGGGATTGTTTACATCTACTCCCAGAACTGCATTCAGCGAAGACTGAACGATGCGTACATGATTCTCCGCGGCTATCAGTTGCTGGTTGAGGTTTCCGAACTCGACTTCGGCGCTTGTTAGATCGAATTCTGGGACTGTTCCCTCCTCGCGCTTGGCTCGTATGTTCTCAAGCCTCGACTTCGCGCTATCGACGGCTGCCTGGGCGACGTCTTGCTGTCCGCAGGCACGAAGCAGATCATAGTAGGCACTCTTCACATCTACAATTAACTGTTGTGACACAGATACCATAGAAAGGTATTGTATCTGGAAGCTGTAGTGCGCAATATCCGATGAATATCTGATCTGGTGAGATATATCGAGAGGGAGTTGGACTGCAAGGCTGGCGGTGGTGCTGGAAGGCAAAACAGTCTCGATTGTACCTCCGCCGGTAGACTCAGTTGCAGTAGTCGGTCCCTGCCGCATATAAGATGTCTGTATGTTGAAGGTTGGGTTGAAGCGTGCTCGAGCTTCATCCACAGAGTCTCTAGATGCCTCGACCTGGCTAAGAGCTGCCTGGATACTTGGACTGTTCTGGAATGCTACTTGCAGCACTTGCTCCAAGGTAACGGGTTTCTTCATAACATCCGGCACAGACAAGGTTGTTATAGCAGGTACAAAAGTCCGTTCCTGCCGCTCCGGAGATGACGGACACGGCGTGATAACCGTATCATGGTTGCTCGGAACGGCGATACTCGGTTTATTCGCAGGAATGAGTATTGCTTCCGACTTCGATGGTAATCTCGTTGTCGAAGCATAGTATCCCGGCTGAGCCGGACAAACTCTTGGGAATATTGATTGTGAGCCGGATGGTGCGTCGGGCGTACCTGAGCTTCCCCAAGCAATGGATGTGGTGAAACAAATGACGGCGATTCCTATTGAAACGCCCCTGAATTTAGTCATTACTTCCTCCTGTATGGTATGTTCTTAACTGAACGGTCAGTCAACTTATTTGAGCAACAAAAATGCCTGATGCAATCTCTGCGCAGGCAACTACGATTATGCGACTAACAAATAAACTGGTCTATTTACAGGTAGCTATCCCCTTAGCCAGAATGCTCATCGCGAATTCGATGTCTTCATTTGGGCACTGGCTTGACACTCCTTGAATACACATCACATTCAGGGAGTGAATTATGCCCATAATGATATGAACGGTCTTCTCCGGCTCAATACTACGGAGTTCCCCTCGCTCGATTCCCTCTTCGATTATCCGTTGGAGCATGGAAGACATCTGCTGAAAACCTTCCGGAGCTTGGGTAGCGGATACCAGGCTGCCCTCAAACTCGGCTCGCATCCCAACTCGCATGATATTCGGTCGGTCGATGTGGAGTTGATGGAATTCAACAATAAAATTACGAAGCCTTTCCAATACTGTCCCTTTGAAGGCATACGCGCGCTCACTGATCATGAACATGCGTTCAGCTCCGTCCTGCAGCACGGCCTCGTATAGACTACGCTTATTCTTAAAGTAGTAGTATAGAAGACCGCGACCTACGCCTGAAGCTTCCGTAATATCGCTGATGGATGTCGCATCAAACCCCTTGTCAGCAAAGAGTTGTCCCGCTGCTTCCAGAATTCGCTGGGTTACATCAGTTTGATTATGTGACTGTGGTATAGACTTTTTCCGCATTTAATTAGTCCTTTTCAATTATTGACTGACCGTTCGTTCAAATTATCTCATCAAATCATCTTTCTGTCAAGAGATTTTTGAAAAATATTAGAAAGACTGCTGCATAATTCTTTCTGATCACACGGCTACTTCTCCAATGCCAGGACGATCCCTTTCCACATCCCGGACCACGCTTTGATTGGTACATCCCTGAGTACCGGTTTCTTTGCCTTCACCATGTTCGAGTCCCAGATCGTCACCTCGTTCATCGAGGCTTTCTCTACGATGACATAGTGACCTGGCGCGACGAGGGCGATCAGCGGGAACTGCTGCTTGATGAGTCCCTTCTGTGTGAGTTCTAGTCCCTTTGGCGTGAATCCGTGCTTCTTTGCGATGTCTGAAAGCGCCTTGAGGGTTGTGCCCATCTCATCGCTCTTCATCTCTTTTGCCAGGGTTAAAACATCAACATTTGTGCCTTTGCGTTTCAGAAGCTCAGCGAGGCATTCCGGACCGCAGCGGGAGGCTTCTTTCATCCGGGTCATCTGCCGGTCCTTGGAGACCTTCATCGCCTGGGCGAATGCTTTGTCCAGTTCCTTTGTGATTTTGCCGTCATGAAGCATACGTATACGCTGAGAAGCGCCATACACCAATGGACTCTCAGGATAGTCGCTCATGAACTTGAAGTATTCCGCCTCTGCCGCTTTCTTGTCTCCCAGAGCTGATGTGCATACGGCGTGTTGATATGCGGCATCTTCTGTGAGGGTTGGCTCCATCTTACCGATCTCTGCTACCTGCTTGCCCTTGTCCGGGAGTTTGGATGCTTCTGTTTTCATCACCGCGAATCGATCTCGTGCGAGTTTCAGGTCTTTCCTGCGGGCTGCGGAGAATGCGAGAACCTTGCGCGCTCTGACAGATGTGTTTCTCTGTGCAGGGTCTTTTGATTGAGACATGGTGTCTACGATTTGCTGAGCGTATATCTCCGCTTTCTTATAGTTGCCGGAGTTGTATGCATCGAATGCCGGTTGCAGAGGGTCTTTCTGCTTGGCGGAATCGGTGTTCTTGCTATTGGATGACGTGTATCCGCCATACCCTTGTTTGTTGAAGGTTGGCTTGTTTGATGCTGTCCTCCAGATTGTGTAGCTGATAATCAATATAATCAGTGCTACGATAAGTATGATTCTGTATTTGTGGTTTGACAATGGTTGACTCCTGTCTGCAAATATATTAGCAGCCACCCCTAAGTGTTTCAGATGGCTGCTAACGCTTTCCATTTTGTAATCGATAGCGGGATATCTCCAATTACATTTCAAACGAGATATCACATTCGCTGTCCTATAAGATGATCTAGCCTACTACTAGATCTTTTCTGATGATACTCTATAGTCTGAATTCCAATTCTCTAATACCCCATTTATATCTACTCACTATATTCATACATCCACAATTCATATCTAGCATTTATTAGAGCACCTAGATACCCAACTTTAGATGCTATATCATAGCCTTGCTCCATTGTTTCATATGCTGATTTTAATTCCAAGAGCGCTTCAACCAAGAATGAAGCTTGCGGCCCCCCCCATTTCAGCTATCATAGAGAGTGCTCCATCTCTTGCTTCGCCTCTTAATGCATCAATCATAGTTGTTATTGCTTCATCCCAAGCCCAATCGCCAATTCCCGAGATCTCGCCTGCCAATAATTCGTCGTAAGCTAACATAAGATCGTCGGCGGTCTTCCCATTTATATCTACCAGATTAATCGGATTGCTGTTGCAGTAATTATACCAATTTAATCCATTGTATGCTGGGTCTTCACTCATGAACTTCCCAAGCACCGGATCCATATACCGAGTACGCATGTAGATCAAACCTGTCTCATCTTCTGATAAATGCCCAAGCTTACCAACAAACTTGTGCTTCGATATTCCAGCCTGCCCCGAACGCACAAGACCATAGACATCATACTTACGCCCGGCAGTCACGTTTCCTGATGGATCAACCTCTGCGAGAACGGAGCCTAGTCCATCATAAATGTACCATCTCAGTGTACCATTCGTATCATCACGCTTATACATTCCGTTGAAGTAGGTGGCGATTGATTCGAGAATACCATCACTGTTGATATCGCGCATCTCGCGGACAACGTTTTGACCATCAAGTATAAAGTCGGTCCGTATGTTATTGGTTTCAGATGCACGTCTAGACCCATCTGATCCATATGTGTATAGATTCGTATTGCCATTATATGTACAACTACGTAATCTGTTCTGTGAATCCCATATGTTGGCTCTGCCGCCACCGGACAAAGTGTTTCCATTGGTATCATATGTGTAAGGTTGCCCATTACGCATTGTCATCATATTCGCCGCATTAGAGACATAGGTTTCATTCTGGTTGTCGTTTTTCGTAAGCCGGTTCCCCACCGCATCGAATGTGTATGACTGATTCTGACCATCGCCGTAGTTTACGCTTGTCAGACGGTAAAGCGCATCGTAACCGTAAGCTTCGATTCTACCAGTATCCCAGCTAGTGGTGACTTCATTTGTCATCCGGTTGCCTACATTATCGAATGTGTAAATGTTACTTGATATAAGCCGACTCTGCATGGTACCATTTTCCAGCCAGTGCCAAGTGTTCTTTATTCTATTCATCAAATGTCTAGAAGTCCCCGTTGCTGGCCCGTAAACGCCGTTAGAGTCTACTGGTATGCCGTCTAATATATATTCAGTCATACAATAGCTTACTAATACATCATTCTGATCGAATGTCTGGTTGAATTTTACTGTTCTCAAATATCCGGTAGCATCTAGATCAAACTCAACAAGCCTGCCATCATCGTCTGTGATTGAAACAAGCTTTTCTGTTATGCTGTTAGGATCATCTTTTGACATGCAAGAAGTGTTTGTTGAATATGTATAATCCCATCTATCTCCGCCAGGAAGTATTTTAAATGCCACTGACCCCATCAGTGTATAAGAATATAAAATAGTTCCAGTCACTGGATCTTCTACGCTTGCTACACGGTCACATCCTGATACATATCCAATAGTCGTAGTACCTCTGTTGTCTGTCACCGTTAGAAGACGTCCATTGGTATCATAACCGTAAGTTATTGTTTCTGCAGGTGTATTGTTAGTCGCCGGGAAGTATGCTTCTGTTGGTTGACCAAGCACATTGTAACTTACCGTACTAACGCGTCCATTAGGATCTGTCTTCTCAATAACGCGTCCAGACTCATCATATACCATTTCTGTGGTACGGTTCAAATGCCCGGTTCCGGGATCCTGCACCACTTTTGTGAGATTACCCCAAGCATCGCCATATGTATACTCTGTAACTACATTATTAGGATTAGTCTCACTTGTTTTTTGACCATATTGATTATATGTGTATGTATATTGCCCATTTAAAGAATTACATGCCGACAGCATATTCCCTCTGTTCCCAAGGTTGGTATCTGTCTCAGTTCCATAATTGAATGTAGACGTGCGACCTTCCATATCTGTAACACTTAATTTCTGGAAATATTTGTTTTCGTCGGAATACACATAACTGTCTGAATGACCAGAAATCCCTGCGGTTGTATGCGAAAGCACATGTCCATGTGGTCCATATGTATAATTATCCTGACGATTTACCGCTGCTACACCGACTGATAGACCACCTTGATACATTGAATAATGTTTTGTATATCTGGTATGCACATTATTTGCCGGATCATAATATGTAATAGTAGTATTATTATAGTCGTTATAATATGTACTCCCGCTTACAGGACTGCAATCCTGAAGGAAATATGTAAGTTGCCTTCGATATAAATCAGAGATGGCAAAGATGTCGACAATCGGAGTTTGAGTTGGACCTTGGATTCTACAAACGATAACATCTGTTGAATACATGATAAAGGTTCCAGATTCTCCAATAAACGGAGTAAGGGTCCATGTGCAACCATTACCTCCTGTTGGTTCCTGTATCTGGGTTACCCATATATAGCCAATCCTCGTATCTTGAGGAATCGTATATGCATATCTGACAGAAGCATTTGTTACTGGATCTTTTATACTATATAAGAGACCATTCTCCGTTCCATTAAGACCTGTACAGCTTGTATAATCATACTCTGTGATTCGATTTAAACCTGTTGGATCAAGTTGTACACTAGACAGATTATATTCTTTATTAACATTTCCTGTACCAATATAATAGTTATATGTAACGCCGTATGATGGACCTTCAACATGTATAATGCGCCATGCATATGTTGAAGGCCCAGGATCTATATCATTCCACGTAAATGTCAAGGTGCGACCGCTTGGATCTGTTACCTCTGTAAGTAAATTCTTAGTTGTACCATCTGACATGGTTGCCGTTAAGCCATATTCAAGCGTTGTCCTGTTGCCATGCCGATCTTCAATATAGTCGCATACTCTATCTGCGCCGTCTTTGATGTAATGCTTAACTGTACCATCGAGTCCAACTAACTTATCAGATGTAGCAATTGGACCATAATCATCAAGAGTCGCGGAATATTCACTGCTCATTACAGAATGTGAATATAATGGCGGCGTATACAGTCCATCGGCATCTCGTGTATATTTATGCTTAGCGCCAAAGAAGTCAGTATTATTAACGATATTGTTTCCAACATCTTCCATGCGTGTATCGTAAGCATGAGTCCAGCCAACGCCAAACGGACCGACTCGATCATCATTACTGTTGTATGTGCGTTGAAGCACAAGTCCGGCTCCTCTTGCCGGCGCCACCTGGATATCTGTGAATGACTTGAATAAGTTTCCATTACTTGTGTTTACATCATGGAAGCTGCGCTGCCACGGCATAACGCCATTGAAATAGGCATTTCGATACTGGCCGCTTCCTCTGATGCCTTTCATCTCTGATGTGCTAAGGGTGCGAACATCAGCTTTAGGCTTTTCATTCAAGGGGTTGGCTTGAACTTGTTTTAACTGCTTCTTGGTAAGCTTCTGTGTAAGTCCGGGTTTGCACTGCGGGTCCTGCACCTTGACAGGTTTCATCGCGAATACATCAACCGGCGTAAATGTGACAAGTGATGAAAGAACCAACACCCACGCGGTGTATCGCGCGAATCTATGTTTCAATGTTTTATACATTGTTAATCTCCTTAAGAATTATATTGATCTCCGTCTACATTTGCCTAATATACATATCTTTATCTTTGAAATACATCGGCATCGTTGAAGAACGAGCATTCTCACCTGCGCGTATCGTGGCAGTAACAGAAAAAGTATTTGGATAAGTAGTGTTGATTGTAAATGTGGCACTTGTACTCCCCGTTGGAATTGTTACACTTGAAGGAAAAGAAAGTGGTGCAGGATAGGAGCTGCATGCCTGTAGTTTTAGTTCAACAATAAATCCAGTTCCAGTGGCTGGCCAGTTTATCGTAACCGTACCAGTCGCAGTATTTCCATTCCCACCAACGACTGATCCTGGAGTTATAGTAAGATCAGTCACCATGAGCGGTTCTTTGGTGGCATATAGAAGAACAGCTCGCTTTGGTTCGCTGTATTCCCATTTAGCGAAATATGCCCATCCCGGCGAGTTTTCATTTGTACTGGCTAATGCTACTGCGAATTTATTCGGAACAACTGACCGTAAGGCGTTTGTGATCTCATGATCCATTGGCCACCGAATCCACCCGGGTTGAGTATTCGATGGAATCGATACCCCATTGGTTGCCTGACTTGGATTCACCGAGGGTGCAGTACTCCAAACTATTGTTTGCTGAGTCCATACATCTGAAACAGGTATACAAGCAACTGTGGTAGTATTAGATGTGGCACAACCTGTATACCATATATTGAATGAACCTGCCCACAAATGCTCATTACTTGGTAATGAGATAGGCATTTGATGCTTTATGAAGCTGCGGCCAACACGAGAACCATCAGCTGCATAACCAACGAAAAGTCCGCCTTTGTATATACGGCTCCCGAATTGGAAATCCAGGAAGTGGTTGTCAGCCCGCCTCAGATCATACCTGCTGTCAACTGATTGGTTGTGATTTGGATAGATCTTTATGGGAGTTACATCTATTGTTGCTGTTGTTTCAGCCCACCAGTAGTGCATTATGCTTTCATGCGACGTCGCGTCACAGTTTTGAATACCACAATATTCGTCATTATGTGGTGGTGGAGCGCCTCCAGCTATAACTTTTACCTGGTATTGATATGGCGTATTACTCGTAAATCCATTTGAATCTACGGCGGTAAAGTGGTAAGCGCCTTGCTGGTAAGTAGCTTGTGAGGAATTAATATCTCCTGATGAATACCCTCCACCCACACGATTGAGCTGACATACTATATCATAGTCTTGCCCGCTTAATGATTTAACAGAGGCGTTCCATTCAAACTTCATTACATTAGGCGCATACATTTCGGATAGTTGAAACCAGTTAATATTCGGATATATTTCCTGATACTTATTCAAATAATGTATCCATGCGTGAGCTCTGATCGGCATGAAGCCCAAGACGATCATCCACATTAAAACTAAAAACAACGAGGATCTGCAAAACACATTTCTTGAGTTAGGTTTACTCGGCATATCAATTTCCCTTTCAAAGTAGATTTGTAATACATAAAACTCGAACAATCGCGATGAAATATATGTTGGTACTATCTGGAACGGAAATTAATCAAGCAACATCCCCCTTTAACAAGTGATACAATCTGATACGAAAAAGATCTCATCAAATACTTTGGTGCCATTAAAGAATACTTGTTTCTGCATAACTAGATTGCGTATATTGCATATGAAAGCGTCTAGTTGAACTGTTTTCTAATTGCTCCCATTAATATAGACAAGGAGAATGTATATTTCTTTACGCGACACATAAATTATTTTCGATTAATTTTTTAAATTAGTCTGAGGTTTGTTTTAGATACTAGTTACGCTGTTCGAGTCTTAAGTTACAATTAGCGGGTCAGTAGCGTAGGCAATTAGTGTATAGGGTAATTGGAGTATTTCTGATAATATCAAATCTCTGAATTTCACATATGACCAGTTCAATGTCATTATCGATTGTCTAGCCATTCATACAATTGAAAACGTCTTTCTGCATTTTGACCTTGTCCGCCGCGGTGGATGGGGTTTTTACGTTTCTACGAATGGGAATTGATGTAAATTTCGATGTGTAATTTATTATCGCCGCCAGATGTTAATGATCAGATTTGTGTTTCAATATCAATATTTCGATTAGATTTAAAGTTGCCAGGGGAAAATGCAAGAAGGAATATCATCGATTTTATAGAAGTATTTTACAACAGGTGTAGAATGTATTTATGGCATTCCCTATTGAAAATTCAGCGTGGGAAGGTTAAGATATATCATTCGTTGCCTATCAATGTTACCATTAAAGGAGAATTTAATATGTCACATAACCTGATTGACGGATTTTACTGGAATGATATTGAAGAGCAAAAGGACGAGAAACTGAGCGATGAAGAAAAATATCAAAGAATTGTTAGCTGGGCAGGCAAAGCAAGAGGGCAAAATCCGAATGCTTTTGATGCGTTGACTGAATGGGTGCTGGATGATTCCCAATGGAGTGACGAAACACTCGCCGAAAATGAACGAATTTTGATGCTGGGTGTGTTTGCGCGGTTCAAAGAACAAAACACTCAACTTCGGACGTATTTATTAGAATTAGAGCCATCTGGTGTGGTGAATCCAGCTGTGTTTGGGGCACTAGATCGATTTGATGAAGAGCTATCGGGGCATTCTAATGACAAACACTTGCAGGATGTGGTTGCCCGGGTGTTTGCTGATTTTTCTGCCATGCGGGATCGAAGCGTACGAGAACAGATTGCAGGAAATAAAACAGGACCTACCGGTACGAATTGTGTAGATTTGTTCGGATATATCAATCACCTGAAGGACTGCGATGCGGCGGTACAGTGGGCGCTGTTTATGCCGGATATGGTTGTGAAACAACAAAGTGGCTTCAAAGTGGACAGCTTTGAATACAAAACTATGCCAGCCATGCGTTTTATCGGGTGGGAAGGTGACGAATTCGCCGATATTGAAACCCGCAAGGAGCTTTTCGCCATTCTGGACACCATAAGCGAGTATAAATCCGACCTTGATTATGATGTTTTGTTTATGCACCATTACGGGTTATGCGTCGATGTTGGTCCGTGGCATGGTGTATGGGGACGGTTTATGCGTGCAGATACTCCTGTGCCAGATGGATTTCTCTATTTCGATTTCGTGGCACAAAACGATGGCAATGCGGGTCCGCCTTACATTTCTCAGTTTGCGTATGCGACCTTCTCCGGCGACATGGACGCCATGCACAAACGTGAAGGTTATGACGGTGACGCCATGTACGATATCACCAGAAACACTATGCTTGGTGAGGGTGCAGGTATTCCTTACCCGGATAAATATTGGACTGCGGAAGTATTTCTTGATGGATGCGACAAATACAGTACTGCATACATGTTTAGCGCAGAGCAGTAAGAAATGAAGGTCAAGACAGTTTTGCTATTTAGTTTACTCTAAAGACGTAGGAGATAGAGACATACGATCCGCAATAGACTATATGCCTCTCCCTTGCATCTGATCTCTGAAAGAAAAGGATATACAATGCGTGTCGTAAGTATCGATGATCTCACCCTCGACGAAAAGATCGGGCAGATGATCGTCGTGTCGAACTGGGAGTCGGTCGAATACTGTATCACCGAACTCAAATGCGGGGGTGTCTGGCCTGCAGGAACTCCGAAGGACAATGCGGAAGTGTTTCGCGCCGATATCGCCAGAATGCAGGCGCTCGCTGACATCCCGTTGTTCATAAGTACCGATTTTGAAAATGGAGCCGGTCAATGTATCACAGATGGGTCCTGCACTGAGTTTCCGTCGATGATGGCTTACGGCGCCATTTCGGATATAGATGAAGCTGTCAGGCTTGCATATGAATCAGGCAGAATCACGGCAATGGAAGCCGATTACATAGGTGTCAATATCACGCCCAGTCCGGTATTCGATGTCAATACAGTCCCTGAGAATCCGATTTCAAACACCCGAAGCATAAGTGATGATCCCGAAAAGGTGTGGCGAATAGCCGGAGCTTATTCCCGCGGGATGATGACCGGACGATTACTGCCTCAGGCGAAACACTTCCCCGGTGAAGGCATGCACAGGTTTGATCCGCATCTCAGGCTTGAGCGGATGCAGGTGACAGAGCAGGAAATGGAAGATATCCATCTGCTGCCGTTCCGAAAAGCCGTTGAAATGGGGATCCCTATGATGATGACAAATCATGCAATATATACCTGCTTCGATGAAGTTTACCCGTGTACCCTATCAAAGAAGTTGATTACCGGCATCTTAAGGAACAAAATGGACTTTGAAGGGTTGCTTATAACCGATGCAATGGAGATGCATGGAATCACATCCGGGTTCGGCGCTGAGGAAGCTCTTATCCTTGCAGTAGATGCCGGCAATGATCTCATTCTTGAACCATCAAACAAGAAATTCGCAATTGAATGGGTCCATAAAGCCATAGAATCTGGACGAATCCAGATGGAAGTTATCGATAGAGCTGTGACTCGGATTCTCAAATACAAAGAGCAGCTTGGTCTCTACAAGTCACCGAATCCGTCTGATACCAAACCCCAGATGCTGTTAGATGAGCGTCATAAAGTAGCTCTGGAAGTTGCCGGAAAGTCTATTACGCTGATTCGAGACACTCAGTCGCTGATTCCGATAACACCGTGCGATGATATGCGCGTATTGCTTCTGGAACCGGCTAATCCGAATCATCCCGGGTTTGACTGGGGACTTAAATATAACATGACAAGCATTTGTGACTCACTGAAGGAAGTGTTCGTAAATGCTGAGATTAAACACTTTTCGAGTTCTAGTAACAGTTTGGAAACCGATGAAATACTCAGCCTCGCGAAGAACGCTGATATTGTGTTCATAAGCACATCATTCAAGAGTCTGGCTGGTCAGGTTGGATTGCTGAATGCTGATCAGGTATCACTCATTCAGGCAGTTGTTGCGGCAAATGAACGGACGGTATTTGTGGTCAGCAATCCATATGTTACCGCTGAACTGCCTTTTGCAAAGACGATTATCGCGAATTATGGTCCATTCAAGGTGAGCGTAGAGGCCACAAGAGATGTCATACTTGGCCGAATGCAGCCGATCGGTGTATTACCCGTTTGTCTGCCGGATTCGATAGACCCGAACAATGTAGAGACAATAGCTCACGATTGATCAATTACCTTAAAGCGTTCGGTTTTGATGTGTGTGATAATTTCGATTGGTTATTCCCCCCTGTCATGAGAGGATTTAGTATATGCGTTTATTATACATGCTGTTGATCTGCGGATTGATGATGGTCTTTCTGGTTGAAGGATGTTCATCGCCAGGCGATAAGCAAGCGCATGCAAATGCTAGAATATTTTCAGAAGAGATGAATGATATTATTGGTATAGACATCATTGCTGACTCCGGGCAAGATGAAATCAGAACTCAGCTGGAACTACCTGTAGAAGCAAAGAAAGCGATTGTCATAGATTCGCTGGATCTCGGTAAAGATGAACCAGATTTCTCAGAAGCAGTTTCAGAATTGCGCAGTATGATTAGGAAATCCTCGAATAAATACCTGTGCCTTATACCCAAGATATGGTTGCGTATTCGATTTCAAGGTGATAATTATGCTCGCTATTGCATGTATGTCCCAAATGATGATTATTTGCGTTTTGAGTTTATTGGACCGGTAGATATGAAATCCGAGAAACGTGATGAATGGAAACAAGAGGGATTCAGCATTAAGCCAAACAAAAAGTTTAGTGAAATCATTAATCGATACATACCTGAGGATAGGAAGTAACTTCATATGTAGTCGTTTTGGGTAGTAATTTCATATAGCAGATCCGGTATTTCAAAAGGTCTTCTATGATTCGTTTCATAAATGACCTTTTTTTATGTGTAATCGTCTACATTAAAAAGATTATTTTTTCTTGCAGTAACATTTCAGGTGAATTGTGTGTCATATATAGTAGAGGTAATACTTTTAGCTTATTATGTTCATTAGAAATGGATTGCATAAGTTGAATTTGCAATAGTTTTTCCTTCCTCAGCAGAAGACTATCGAAACAATATAAAACAGAGGCGGAATGGCACGGCGACCGTTCCCTACATATAAAGGACACCGCCTTGGCATGAAACGTAGGGAATGCCCGCCGTGGCATTCCGCGCATGAGCACAAGACTTCGGCTGCAGGCAACCGAAGCAACACACAATCTATGCTGTAAATTGTTTCTATTTTCCAAGGAGGAGATTTTATGAAATAAGTATCAATATTATTTATTGTTATGAGAACACAATGTGAAAAAATCTTCACATTGATGTGTAACTGGATTGATGAGATTAAATTACACTGAATTGACTATTATCTAAATTAGTGATATATTGTTTAACAATCGATATGATATTAATAAAAGTGGAGTAGTTATGAAAAAGAAACAAGTTTTTGTAAGTTTTGATTTTGAGAATGACGGCATTCATCGCAATCTGTTGACTGCATTTAATAATAATAGAAACTTTGATGTTATGTACCATGAACACTCAATCAATGAAATGCAAAACTGTGATGTTGAGCGTATAAAGGCCGTTGTTGCAAGAAAGATACAGGAGGCTACTCATGTGCTTGTGATTGTAGGAGAACACGCAAACAAATGCCATCCTGAACAAGATGCCATCGGTGAGACAAACTGGCAGTGCTGGGAGATATATAAAGCCATTAATGAAGGCAAGAAAATCATAGCGATTAAGATAAAATCAACAAACCCGGCGCCGATTCCTTTGCAGAACATTAACACCAGATGGATAATGAGCTTCGATATGAAAACGATTACTGATACGATAAACAGTTTCTAATGTGTGAGTCTTGGATATAAAATGAATACTTGAAATTCAACTGTGTTTCTTTTGGAGAATCTTTTTGAGTAAATAGATATCCTATTATCTGAAAAAAAAGTGCTGCAAATCTGGTATTTCGCAAGAAAGAGGTACGCCTATGATTATCTAGATAATAGAGTATAATATAACTACTTGCAGTATACATTAATGGAGGAATTAACGTTTATGATTCGAAAATGTTTAGTTAAATCTGCGATTATACTAGCAGTAATGGTTATTGTGTGTACCCATGCATTCGCCACAAGTACTGTAAACATCCATCGGTTACCGAATGTAAATCTCAGAATAGAAAAAGCTGCACTAGCTAATGACAAGAAGATCGCTTTAAATAAACCTAATGCATCTAAAATATTGAAGGAATTAAATGCCTGCAAAAGAATAGAGATTTTGAATTTCTCTGATAGGTACCGTGTGATTCTTATCAATAAAAACGACAAGAATGCTTCTACCATCATTAATACTGTCAGCAACTTAATCAAGAATCGAAATGCAGTCACAGAAGATGGGGTAGCTGCAATTGTTACAAAGTATTATTTCCGGTTTTATGTATCACCTGATACAGCCTATGTTGCGAAATTGGATGTCAAGGCGAAGTATTTTGAGATGGTAGAGAAGATACGGATACGTAAGCAGAAAGGTAAGGAAGTAACAGAAAAGATTCAACTGCTATCTATCCCGTTTGGTAAAGCGCCATCTGACTTCTTCCGCAAGATGGAAGTAGCTCTACACAATGTGGAACGTGACTACCCTCGGGTGAAGCCGTGGACATTCTGATGACTAGCTGATGGTAAGAAATGTTATGTTTATAATTTTAGACTAGTTCGAATTTGTTAATGAGTTCTATAATAGCATGATATGAAAGTGCTTAATATAGAAACTAATCGATATTATATATAGAATATGGGGTAATGAATCTGATTCATTGCCCCACTTTTTTAATCAGTATTTGAGAGTAATAGTATCGCACATAAGAAATAATAAGGGCACTAACTTAAACATCGATACGTAAAACAAATACAAATAGTAGATCCTGTCTGAGATCGGTCTAGCTTGCACAGATCTTAAGCATTCTCTATATCAAAGGAACGGGTATATGTCTAAAAAATACATTTCAGTCATAATCATATCTATAATACTTCTCATCACCGCAGCATATTTATTTCATATCCATAGATCTGCGGGAAACGAAACCTCAGAGTTGAAGCCGGTTTGGAAGCATGGCATTCGAGGCGGGATATCTGGGATATGTGTATCTGTCGATGGAAAGGTTATTACCAGCAGCAGCGGAATGATTCCCGGAGAGAGATACAGTTTTGATGAAGGTGAAGTAAAAGTCTGGAATAAGAACACAGGCGCTTTGATTCAGACCGTATACGAAGGTAAAGATCCGGCATGGGCGATCGCATTATCGAAAGATGGAAAAACGTTAGCTTGCAGTATTGGGAGCAAGATTGGACAGTGGAGGTTGCAGGATGGCGTTTTCAAGAAGGAACGGCAGTTTTCAATATCTGCCAGTGCGCTTGCATACTCTCCGGACGGCAGTTTGCTGGCATGTAAATCAGGAAACGATGTTTTGGTGTGGAATGCAAAAACCGGAAAACTCAACTGGCATAAAAAGAAACGGAATATTGGCGCGTATGTCAGCAGTGGTAAAACACGTAGACCACAACATATCGTTTATAACATTGATCGATGCCGCTGGTTGTATTTCTCACCTGATGGCAAATATCTGGCAGCACCGGTAGTCTACTGGATCGGTGAAAACTATTACTCGAAGTTGACATTATTAAATTCGAAGACCGGTAAAGTGCAATGCGCTGTTGATCCAAACGTTGGGATGGACGCGGTATGTTTTTCGAACGATAGCTCTCTTCTTGCGATAGGAGGATTTGGTAGAATATCTCTATTGCGGGTGAAAGATTTACAACTGGTGAAGAATATCACCTGGGGTCGTATGGTCCTCAGCGAAAAAGAAAAACATGAAATTGGAGATTATGGGTTGGCGCCTTTTCCTATTCCGGAGAGTCTTGTATTTTCTCCTGATGACAGGATGCTTGCAATTGGTGCCAGTTGGTTTGTAAATGGATTAATCCAATTCCGAAATGTATCTTCAGGAGCGCCGATAAGAGATGTTATTGTAAATAACCGCAAGAGGAATTTTTACACAAATGGTATGACTGCAGTGGTGTTTTCAACTAGTAAGAATGAATTCGCTGTGGCAGCTAAAGGATATGTTGCATTGTATCGTTTCCCTGATAGTCCATAGAATGGGAATTGAGGATGATTTCTCATAGGCAGTCCGAAATTGTGTGTCGGTCATCATTAACATTCCTGATCAAAGTAGATTACTGATGAAACACATCACTCTTTTTATGAATTGATTCAACGCCAATGTCATTCCGGGCGGCGACCCGGAATCTATACAAGGTAACTCTTGATATAATTATGTAAATAGAAGACTTTTCTTCTAATATTTCAGATGCTAAATTTGATTACTCGTGTATCATTTCATTTCTCATACTTCTTTTTTATGGATTCCGGGTCGCGCCCGGAATGACATTATGTGTGAGATTGCAATTATAGGTTGAAAGATAAGTGTTGTTAGATGATTTTGCAATATCTACACCAAGCTGGAATTAATAAAATCAATATGGGTATTTTGAAAATAATATTGCATCGAATAACATAAAGCCAATATAAGCTGTTTTTTGGAATCAATGGGATGCTAGTGCCATGCATCAGGAATGCTGCCAGACTTCCTGTTCCAGCCAGCCATTCTCGATGACGTATGACAACTCCTCACTAAATGGGAAATCAGGATGGTCTGCCAGGAATGCCGCCGCTCTTGATCTCTTTGATGAAGTGAGAGGCAAGAGTTGCTGTCTATGGCTCTGAATATCTCGCAGACTACAGCGCCACAATTGAAGCGGATGGATTCGATGAAGCATATCGGCGATACGCAGGCCATCAAGATCAGTGTCACCCCAATGTTTGAATGCCGTCATTAAATCCGGCAGCAGTCTGTAAACCTTCTTTACAGCCGAATTAGGGTACCCAGCAGTGTAAACAATGACTCCTTCAACGCCTTCGCGAATCAGACTTGTAAAAGGTGTTTCATTTTCGCAGGTTATCACTTCCATATTGGCTGGCAGCTCGAAAGATTCGATGCCATGCAGGTTATCCCATGAAAGAGTGGCGGTTTCGCCAAGTTCATGTAATCGCGCAATCCAATCGAACCGCTCTCCATTCTTCCAATAGACAATTGGGCCAAACAGCGTTACTTTTATCGCTGTGGCGTTCTCAACTACCCCATAATCCACCCAGACCTTACGCCGTGATTCATCGGTAATCTCATCATCCCGCAGGATCAGCAGCCACTCTTCCAGCCGACGGACAAGTGATGGATTACGTTTGAGCGCCTTGCTGTTCTCAAAGAATCGAGCGCCTAACTCTGCGAATCCCAGTGGGTCGTGATCGAGGGTAAGGAATTGGACTGCATCTGCCAGTCGAAGTAGTTCAGTCTGATCCTGCGCAGAGTTGGTTTGGATTGAATCCCATATCGGCATCATTTCAGGATACAGTAACCGGCAACGATCCAGTTTCAATGCCGCATCCCGGTTCGCCTGTGCAGATGCCTCATGCTGGTTAATGCGTTCTACATTCATAACGCTGCAGAATGTGTCGATCCAGATCTCGGATTCCTCCGGGCAGATTCCTATCCGGTCTAGATGCAGATATACGCTTCCATCCGGATTTTGAACGAGAGCTGTGTTGGGAAAGAGAGCGCTGAATGCTTCCAGAACATCAGGAGAAAGACGATCGCCGAGTTTGAAACGGCCGATGAGGGTTCCTCTCTTTGCTAAACGTTCAGCCAGCCGAAGTAGAAATGGTTCTGCCGTGGGATGCCGATCGATTACATGATGTAATGCTCGTTGAAGAGAATTGGAATCAAACATCGACAGTACCCAGTTCTGTGTTAAACTCAGCCGCCGCAAGATCAGGAACACCTTCCAGTAATGTCAGTTGGGTTGGGTTGGTGAAATCGCAGGCAAAGAGATGAATATTGCACTCTTCATCTTTTACCACCAGCAATGTTGTAGAACTGGGTATTTCCTGCTTTACTCCATCCAGGTCAGGAGAAGCGATAAAGAGCTGCAACCCGAGATCGGAAGCGAAACCAAGCAGTTGATCGCGCCGATTGGCATCAATTCCATAGAACGCCTCATCGAAAAGCATCGCTCTGATACGCAATGAGTCATTTCGGTCATAATGGAAATATGCCACTGTTAAAATCAGCAGGTAGTTCGGGACCGCTTGTTCGCCGCCTGAACCTAAACTCTTGGTTCGGCGGTTTATTATCACCTCGCTGCCTTCGACATCCATCGCCAGTTCATAATGGAACCAGTTCCGATAATCAAGTGGTTCCGGGATTTCATTGACTTCGGTTGCCATGATCTCCGACTTACAGGATTCCAGGAAATGCTGGAGTTCTTCCTGTGCAGCCGGATCAAGCGGGTTCAGACGCTCTATGACACTGAGCAGTTCACGATAGCGCTTCTCTTCTTCCAGCCGGAAATGATACCGGTTGCTGCCAAACACTCGGCCTTTCAGCAGATAGTTGATCTTCTTCACCATGTCTCTTAGAGTGCGTACGCCTCTTTTCATCTCCATGAAGAGATCGCCCATGATGATGTTGCGAATCAATTCTGTCGTCCGCTCGTTGATGACTTCACGCTGTTCGTCGATCAACTGGCGCCCGGCTTCTACCACATCGGCGATGAGGCTCATATGCCGGTCGACAAGCCGGTTTACCCGCTCTTCATATGTGAAAGAGTAGACGGCTCCATAAGTGGGATGATTCAAGCGTTCTTTCAAGGATCCGATTTGCCCGTATTCTTCGCGTTGTACCTTCTCTAACTCAGCATGGACGTTCTCGATATTATCGAATTGCTGACCCCGCCAGGTGCGGAGGACGTAATATGTAACGCTCTCTACGCCGCCTGCGAATGGCTGCAATTGGGCATCGAATATACCTAATTGTTCTTCTTCTAGGCGAATCTGCATACCGATAAATTCAATTTGATGGCTGGAATCGAGCAGACGCTGGCAAAGTGCACCCTCTTTCTGACGCAGTGATGTTATCTGCTGATTCGACCGTTCGATCTCCCTTGAAACTCTATGCTGTTTCTCTTCGAGCTTATCTAGCCCCTCATTATTGATCCGCTGCTCAAGAACATTTATTACTTCTCTGCAATTACCCTCAACACGAATTGTCTCATCAAGCGCTGACCTTTGTTCATTAACCCGGATCTCGGCATTCGATTTCTGAGCTTGTGCTTCCGAAACTTTGTACCGTGCATCTTTTATGTTCAACTGGGCATTTCTTAGTTCCTGTGAGAGTGAATAGAGTGCATCCTGCTTGATCTTGAGGGCATTCTGTGTTTTGTCTAGATCTCGAAGCCGGCTTTCCAGCTCTTTTTGCTGTTCTGATAATCGCTTGACCTCACGACGCAGAGCTTCCTGCCGACGCTGAGCGCCGATCAGGATCGCAGGATCACCTTGCAGTTTGTATTCATGAGAGCGAAACCGCATCACTAATGCGTCATTCAAAGATCGAGTTGCCGGATGTGTATCTGCCGCCGCATACATCTCCGCTGCCAGTATTCGTATTGCAGCAGGATCGGATTCGGCGATATCGAATGACTCCCGAATCCATGCAGGTGCATCTTCCCGCGCGTCTTCTCTTCGTGCAAGCCGTATTCCAGGGTAACTGGCGAAGATATGTTCTGCGGCTGTATCATAATCGGCGGATGAAATCAGAATCGTGCTGAGAATCTCCGAGCCAATAACTTCTTCAATCATTGATCGCATATTGGCTGATATACCCGGTTTCCATTCCAGTTGCCGATATAATGGTGAAAACTCTATCATGTTTCGTTCGATGGTTCGACATGCTTCTGTGAATCCTGGAATGCGAGGCATGACTTCGCCGGAATCTTTCAGACGGATGATCTCAGATTCAATTGCTTTGATCTCATCCTGCAAATTTGTTCTTTGGTTCTGAATGCCGGATTGTTCGATTGCCAGATCGGTCAAATGCTGCTGGGTATTCAGAGTCAACGATTCTATAATCCCATCACACAGTTCCCTCGCACTTGTTTCACGCTGCATCGAATCAATTTCTGCAAGGAGTTCACTAATCGCGAATGGCAGATTCTGTCTCAATTTGTGCAAAGCGTTGTAGAATTGGGTGATTAGGGTCTGCCATCTTTGAAACTCATGCTGATATCGGGTTTCCATCTCTGATTGATGTTTCTCGTTCATTTTCAAATTATCTTTTTGGCGTGATAATTCGATGGAAAGACGCGATAATTCGGCTGACCGTTCTTTATGAAGAGTGAGCAATCCGCTCGCGTCTGCCTTTTGGAGCGCATCTAGTTGGCGTCTGTAATCATCACAGATGTTGATTTCACGTTCGATCTGCACTCGGAGATCTTTTAGCTCCGATTCATGACGAGTTTTCTCTTCTTCACAAGCGGCGATCTGTTGTGACTGGTTCTGAATGGTCAGATAATGAATCAACCAGGTATATCGAAGCGCAGACTCCCGTAAGTGATCTATTTGCGTTACCGTATCAGCAAGCGCCTTAAGGTAGTTTTGTTTGTCTTCCAACCCGGCGAGATCATTTTTGCTTTGGTCGAGTTCTCGTAATGTACGGATTACTCGCTCGAACAGATCCTGCTGCGGATCCGGAAGCAGTTTCTTGAACAACTCATGATAATCGCTTGTTCCGGCAGCTATCTCTCGATAAGCTTTTCCCATTCGAAGCAGACGGCAGGTCTCTTTAAACAGGTTCTCATCTCCATATAAACGACGGATCAACTCATTGCGGTAACTCTTCAAATCGGGACAAAAACCGTTTCCTGAAAGCTGTTCCTTTAATTCGCGGCGTGTTGCCGGAGCGGTTCCACCGGGGATTTCGACAAGGAGCGGCAGATCCTCCAGCTTACATGTGCGCACTACACCCCAATAGCGGATCTGTTCATCGGTTGTATGTGTTTCCATGCCTAGAACCAAACATATCGGCTTCCCCTGCCAACCTTCAATTTCCAGAGCGGCATATGTAATTCCACATGAATCGAATGCGGCGTCCATGTTATGCCGAAGGATTATACCCTGCAATCTCCGGCCTTCGCGCAGATTTCCCACGACTCGCGCCGCAGCATTGAATTCCACATCTTCGTTTGCCGTGAGAACCAGATGTATGGCATCAAGGAGGGTGGTCTTACCGGAACCGTTATCGCCCAGCAGGAATAGATGTCCGCCATGATTTATCTCAATTGTCTCATTAATGAAGTTATGGAAGTTGATTAAACGAATCCGTCGAATTTTACTCAGTTGATCATTCGGCATCTGTTTCCTCCTCTTCCACTTCAGTGTTGCTGAATACAGGATAACTGAGCCGTGTGGCGTTATAATGATATATGGCAGGAAGCGCTTCGAATATTACTTGATCGTCTGTAACCCGTTCGCCGGCATCAGCCTTGATCTTTAGAAGCAGACGGTATTGTTCTAGCTCGGGTATCACATCTTTCAAAATCTTCCTGACTGCATCCATGGTATATGTATCTGTCATTCCCGGATACAGCTCCTGCAAGCGGCGGTGAGTATAGGAAAGCAAATCTCCGAAGTAAAACCGCATATTCTCGGCATCTTCTACTGACATGTTTTGTTCCTCTAACTGCTGTTCAAAGAATTCGAGCAGCAGCATGAAAGCCAGGCACTCATCTCGACGGGTGAACTTGAACCATCGGCGTTTCCCTTCGGTTACAGAAGGATTGTACCACTTGCGTTTGAAGACTCGGGCGCACTTGTTATCATATACCAAATCCCAGTCATAAAACTCTTTGTAGAACTGTGTGAGTTCCTTTTTATACCTCAATAAAAATGCGAATAATTCTTCATCATCAGTGCGGTAGAAATACGCAGATTCAACCAATATGTTCAAAACTGACTGAACCCGACTGCTCTGTCTTAGCAATAGATCCTGCAACTTATTCTCTGCCATTCGAGCTCCTTCGTGAGATAGAGACAGTTGGGATAGAAAGTAGGAATCCATCTGCCTTCAATTCAATTCGATCACCCAACTCATTCAATAGATAATCTATCGACTCTAGCTTGCGTCCTCGTCCCAGCTTTCCCGCTTTCACCAGTTCAATTACTCGATCCAGATCCTCAAAACTATCGAAGCATTGGTCGGTAACGATGGCATCGGCTTGTGCAGGAGTGATGATCTTGTTATCCAGCCATTCACGCAGCATGGCGAGATGTTTCTGTTCCAGAGTGCGCACAGGTCCCTGATGACGATCTTTTGCCGGAATCGGGATTCTGGCAGGTTCTGCTTGACGCAATGATTCTCTCCGCGGTTGCGGTGGATCAGCCATTTCGTATTCATCCCAGTATTGGGCATCGGTAGATATCTGCGCCGGAGCGATCAGCTCGAACATAAACAGATCGGGAACCTCATCAGGTGAAAACTCAGCGATCTCCGATATCCGTGAACGAAGATCTTCCAGACGATGGTTCTTTCGTTCAAGCTCACGCAGGTGCAGATGCAGTTTTCGCCAGACGTTTGTGGTAGTTGCGCTGATTCGACGGCACAACAGATCAAGGGAGCCGTCTTCGCTGTAAAATTCGTGAAGGTTGGATGGAATACGCAGAATTGATGCCGGATCCTGTATCCTTCGCAGAAGATGAGGGACTTCACGACGTTCTTCTTCCATCTCCTCTATGCATTTACGGATCTTTGTAAGCAGCGCATCTCCCTGGGTTGATCCCAGTTTGTCGGTGATCTCGCCGCGCAGACTATGAATTTGCATCAGGAATAACTTGGAGAAGCTATCGAGCTCTTGCAGAATCTGCCGCGCCTCTGAAAGGGTATATTGACGCATTACAAAGCTATACATCCGCGCATTCAGTGAGATTAACTCTTCATTTATAGCTTGAGTGAGCTGCTCCAGTCGTCCAAGGTGGAACAGGACGCGTCGAGAGTCTCCTTCATGAGCATTCTTCGTGTGAACCCGATAAAGTACCCTGTTGAGTTCCTGGAGCAATCCGCAAACTGTTTCAAGAAGATCTCGAGTATCTGCGCCGCGTTCTTCTAGATCGTCCTGCAGCCGATCTTCAAGCCATTCAAGAAAATTGATCGATTCATCGTTCAGTGAATAACGGAATTTGCGCCGTCGAGAGTCACGATATCCGCGCAGACGTTGGAGTTCAATTCGTTCTTCCAGCAGATTCCATTCTTTAAGAGATGCAATATCTTCGCGGAACCGATCCTGGGTGTATTCTTCGCCATCGACTAGAGCTTCTTGTGCAGGCTGGACGGCAGCATATAAGTCGTCATGCAGCGGTTCAAGCTCGTGTGCCCGTCGAAAACGCAGCATCCCATATAATATCTGTACATAATAGATGCCGCGCTCTGCATTAAGCAGGTTCCCGAGTTGGCTGTTTCGCCGACGCACAAGTTCGGCAGACGCTCCTTGATCATAAGCGTTCTTGCCGTCCTCTGTAAACAATTGGCGAATATCGATATGCACCGGGTACTCCTGATTGGTTTCCTGTTCAATGATATAATTCTGACAAGTTTTTGAATCACTATCATGCTGATATTTCATAATGATGATTCAAAGCTAGTATATCATATCACCAAATCATTGAACAATCTGTGCAGCTATCTGTTTATTGGTTATCTATAGCCTAAGGACGGTTCGTCAATTGTTAAATACATTTGTCGATGATCTGCTCATTTGTAAAAATGCACCTCACAACAAACCATATATTGACAAATATTGTATTTTGGCTATACTAAGACATGTGATTAAAATATCTATTCTAAATTTACATTATTAGCGGCAAAGGTAATGATTCATGAGCATCTCTCACAATGAAGCGCCAGATTACGATCGGCTGGAATCGGTTGCAACTACTTCTAGAAGATCGATGGTACTCGGATCGATAGTACTGGTGATTGTCATAGGATATATGTCGTATAGAATCATGATAGACATGGTTCTACCGCATATAGATAACCCTTTCAATTTTGTTGGTGCTCTAGGCGTTATTGTAATTGCGGCTCCTGCATTGCTGGGAGTGATTTTTATGATAGGAATGTTTAGAACAGATAATTGGAGAACCACGAAGGATTATATTGTCAAATTCAAACTATTCTCTGAAGAACGCATCTTCTGGGAGGCAATCACTAACGTTGAGACGCACATAATCGACAGCAAGACAGGCAAGATCCTACCTGATGTTGATGTGGATGATGACAAATATGGCAGGGATTTCGTCATCACCCTATGGGATGGCGACAGGTCTCTGAAAGTCGAAGGCAGGAATCCACATCTGATCGCATCAATACTCATGCACCTTAATCGATATGGGATGGGTAGATCAATTGCAATTCCAAGAGCAGCTTTGGAGTTGCTTCAACCTCCATCTACCAGGGAAATTCCTGAGATCAACTGGCATCTGAAAAACATCCCATTGTGGCGGCGTTATGGGGTGATAATCTTGTTACTCGGTATTCTTGCTCTTCTTGCCTTTACTATTTTCGCCGACACTGGAACCAGACATCTGGTTTGGCGGATACTTGTTCCCTTGTATTTCGGAGTATATCTGATCTACCACATATACCAAGAAATATTTACTGCATTTAGACTCAAGATTGAGCTAGACAGATTCACTGCTCGAACAATATTTGGTGAGAAGGCAGTGGCATGGAATAAAGTGACTGATGCTAAATGGGATAGTCTGGCATATAAAAACGAGGGTCCATCCTGCCGATATGTTGATGCTCCATCAAAGCTGGTTCTCAGATTATGCATGGGATGGATGGAATCCATATACATCCCCTGGGATCCAAAAGATGAGGAATCTACACAACTTATCCGCGCCATTATGGATCGACTTCAGCAACTTCCGAAACCGATCGTGCTGCTGTCTCCGCATTCTAAACTGGACAATGTGATTATAGATAACCGTTGATTTTACTGTTGCATTTTCATCCTATCCAGTAGTCTTCAAATACTTATTTTATAACTTCTTAATACCTCAAAACCTGGTCTAACTCAAACTGTGGAATGGTTGTATATCCATTATTCTGGGTATATAAAAGGTGTTCCAGGTATACCACAGGTTTTATTTCTACTGCTTCGTCATAAAATCTTCATTTGAGATTATCAAACATTTCAAACTTCGAACGATATGTTATGGGAAACCAGGAACAAAAAGCAATTCAGAGGTAGGAAAACACTCTGTCTTGCCGGTCGGGAGATATGAAATGAATGCAAAAAGTAAATTTTTAACATGGGGTTTCAACCGCGGAGTATTTCTGCTTGCATGTTTCGGTGTATTTGTTACGCTGGTGCTGGGGATCGCAGATTTTGCAGGCGCGAAATTGCCCTGTGGATTAGATAATGCACCAATAAGCGGGTGCGACAAAGTGCAAATGGATCCCTGGAGTACAGTATTCGGCATCCCAATTGCATTATTCGGATTGGGGTTGTATCTGTTAGTAGCTTTAGTCACTTTCTTGCGTGACTGGATAGGGACTAAAGAGACGATATGGGTTGGTTACGGATTGTGGATGGTATTAGCGGCAGGTACGATAACAAGCGCCATGTTGTTGAGTCATGCGCACTTTCAGATTCAAGCTACATGCATGTGGTGTATGGCAAACGGTATTGTTATGATGCTTGCTTTTTGTATGCAGACAGCGACAATTTTGCAGAATACTACAGGCGGACCAAGACGCTGGCAATTGAAGTTTTTTGCTATCCCACTTATAGTAACATTCCTGGCCGGAGGTGTTTACGGAATACTTCTGATTCGTGCTGCAGAAGCGGAGACTGCCGGCAGGCAGGTATCTTTGCCGATGAATACTGTGCTTGTTCGACCCGGGAATGCTTCGATTGGCGCCGCAAATGCTCCTGTTGTGATAGCAGCCTTCACCGATCTGCATTGTCCGCCATGCCGCTTGAACCATCTGGCTCTGGAGAAGAAGATGCAGGGACCGCTGGACGGCAAGGTTCGTCTGGTTTTCAGACACTTCCCGCTGACGCGCAGACATCCCAATACCATGGATGCCGCTGTTTTCGCTGAGTGGGCGAAGAGTAAAGGCAAGTTCTGGGAGTTCGTTAATGCCCAGTTTATGAATCAGGAAAAGACAAGGCCCGATGATATGCTGGCTATGTTGGCTGGGATTGGGTTGGATCAATCGGAGGCAAAACGCCTCTTGACTGACAAAACGATGCGTGCAGGATTCCTTGTGCAGATCAACCAGGACATCGCAGATGCCAAAAAGCTTGGAGTGAATTCGACGCCGACATGGTTTGTCAGTTATCCTGACGGCACAGTCTCAATGGCGAAAGCAGACGGCATATTCCCCTTGCTTACGGATAAGGCTATTCAATGTCATAGCACACCGGCTAAAACCGCCAAATAAAAATGGCGATAGTATGTGAATGCGCCGATGGGTTTTACTGTATATAAAAGATATATTCGATTTCATCTAGTGAATATATCTTTTATATACAATGCCGCACTTCCTTCAATAGATGTTTCGGGAAACCCTTTTCCCGAAACCAGGATGATTCTATACAGTCCTCAAACCCCATTCTCTCCTCTCCAATTCCAGATAAAAGGAGAAATCAGGATATCATATCTCATTGCGTCATATCTGATGCAGGATGTATAATATCAATCACTATCGAGTTCCCATTTATCTGAAGGAGAACTGCATGACCAGGCAATCTGTTGATCAGTCGCTGAACTACATTGATATATCTCAATCTCCGGATTTTGTAACCTTTACAGGGAATAGAATTGAATGCAGATTAGAAAAGCTTGATGAATTCGTCTTTGTGGGTCATGGTGCTGAGATACACATGCAGTCAACATCGAATGGGAAGACGGTAGAACTGCATGCTCTCGGGATGGCTGCGGAGCGGATTCACCTGCGATGGTCTGGGAAGTTCGACCCATGCATGATGATGCTTGGCGATCATTGGGAGCGCGGTTACGGCGACCTTCAGTGGATGCAGATCGCAGCAGAGCGTATTATGCCGTGGTATTTCCTGGCTTATGATGGACAGTTTACTCATGGTTACGGAGTGAAGACAGGCGTCTCGGGACTCTGCTTCTGGCAAGCTGATCCATCCGGCATCAGCCTGACAATCGATGTGCGGGCAGGCGGCGATGGAGTTTTACTCGGCGATCGAATATTGAAGGCGGCAGAGATTGTTTTCAGACAAGGAATCGCTGATGAGACGCCGTTCGCAGCGGGACATGAATTCTGCAAGATGATGTGTGATAATCCAAGACTGCCTGATCATCCGGTATATGGCGGCAACAATTGGTACCACTCCTATGGCAACAGTTCTCATGAAGATATCCTTAATGATACACAACTGCTGGTTTCACATTGTTCAAATACCGGTAATCCGCCATATATGGTGGTTGATTGCGGTTGGACGGTCAATTCATTGGTATCAGCAGGTTATTCTCCTGTTGCCGGAGGACCGTGGGACAAGGGGAACATCAAGTTTCCTGATATGCCCGGTCTGGCTGCATCGATACGATCTATGGGCGCGCACCCGGGCATCTGGATTCGACCGCTCGCAGTGGGCGCCGACTTCGATTCATCACTTTTACTCCCGAATTGCCGGTATCAGAACATTGATGCGGCTGAGCCGATCATGGATCCGACTATCCCTGAAAACCTCGCGAAAGTAGCCGATGACATCAGGCGGTTAAGGGAGTGGGGGTATACTCTCATAAAACACGATTTTTCTACTTATGATATTTCAGGCAATTGGGGATTTGGTATGGGATCTCAGATCACAAAACCGGGATGGTCGTTTGCTGATCGATCTCATACTACTGCAGAAGTGATTTTGAATCTCTATAGAACGATACGCAGCGCCGCCGGAGATGCTGTTATTATCGGGTGTAACACAATCGGGCATCTGGGAGCAGGTCTTTTTGAGATCCAGCGCACCGGCGACGATACCAGCGGAACAGAATGGGACCGCACCCGGAAGATGGGTGTCAACACTCTTGCATTTCGGATGCCGCAGCATGAGGCGTTCTTCCTTGCAGATGCAGATTGTGTCGGTCTCAGAAAAGATATCCCCTGGGAGTTGAATGCCCAGTGGCTTGATTTACTTGCGAGAAGTGGAACTCCGCTCTTTGTCTCCGCGTCGCCTGATGCGGTTGGACCAGAACAATCTGCCGCTCTTCGACGCGCATTTGAGCAGGCATCTTCCCATCAGCCAGCTGGAGAACCGATCGACTGGCTCACTAATCTGACTCCATGCAAGTGGAAGTTCGGCGACACAACTGTAAACTATGATTGGCAAGAACATAATAAGGAGAAAGTATGACTGTTAGACGTTCAGATAAACTGGCAAAAACTGTCGCAGCCGCGGCATCATCAGGGATAGTGATTCCGGCATTCAATGCACCTTACCTCCCAATGGTAGAGGCGATCACAACTGCACTGGCGAAATACGATGCATTCGGAATGGTCGAAGTCGCCAGACTTGAATTCACAAAGTTCGAAGCCGGGAGTATACCTGAGATCTACGCGCTGTTTGAGAAATACGCCGATAAACGCGTAACCACACTCCACCTGGACCATACCCCTGTGATAGATGAAGACGGACTGATAGTTGATTGGAAGCAGCATATTTCGGATGCCATCGCTGCCGGGTACGACTCAGTGATGATTGATGGGTCGAGGCTTTCACTTGATGAGAACATCGCAGTGGCGAAGCAGGTAGTTGAACTTGCTCATCCAAGCGGTGTTCTGGTAGAAGCTGAATTGGGATCAGTGATGGGTCATGAAGATGGTCCTTTACCTCCTTATGATGAGTTATTTGCAAGTAAAGCCGGATTCACAAAACCGGAAGAAGCCCGTAGATTCGTCCAGGAAACCGGCGTTGACTGGCTCTCAGTGTCGATAGGTTCGATTCATGGCGCAATAGCTCCGTCAGTTAAAGACAAGGTGAAAATGACTGCAAAACTTGACATCGAACGGCTGAAAGAGCTGAGAGATGCAACAGGCATCCCACTTGTTCTGCATGGCGGAAGCGGGGTCGCACAGTCATATATTGATGAAGCGATCAAAAATGGCATGTTCAAGATTAACATCGGAACAGACATCCGACAGCCGTATGAGCGAGCGCTCGCGGCAGGCGGAAGCATAGAAGATGCACAGTCCGCCGTAGTTGAGAAAATGGGCGAGTTAATCTGCGACGTATTTCACATTAAAGGTTCAGCAACAACACTTGGCAACTTGATCTGAAAAATGATTCGACAGGCGCTGATATCCAGTTTTCGCAGCGCCTGTGTGAATTCATGTTATCATAGTATGATTTCAGTAGGTGAGAGATAGAATATCGTATCTCCTACCCTTTGCAATATCCTTTCTTCATTCACAATCTCCGCAGGTTTGACATTGGTATAATATACTATCATCTGATTCTGCTGACTGGAGACACAACATGGTCAAACGACTGATTATTACAACAGTACTCATTGGATTATTATCTATCTCCTGCATTTCAAAAACTCAGACTGCCGCGAAAACAATCATCGTGAAACCGACAGTTCACATGCAAACCACCATATCGACACTCCGTCCGCTGAAGGTAGGCGCGTTCTACTTCACCGGTTGGGATTCTCCGGAACGATGGTCGTTGATAAAGCAGTTTGGAGACCGTGATCCTGTACTTGGATATTATCGGGATGATTCACCAAAGGTGCAGGACTGGCATATCCGGCAGGCGACGCAGCACGGCATCTCGTTCTGGGTTTTCGATCTGTATTATGATCATCGGACTGGCAATATGATGAACAGTATGCGCGCGCTTGATGCAGGATTCCTTAGAGCAACATTGTGCAATAAAATGGACTTCGCGCTTATGTGGTGTAATGAAGAGAATCGGAAGCCTGACTATACAAAGGAACAGCTTCTCCAACTTGCGCGCACTGTCGGGACACGGTATCTCTCCAGGAAGAACTATCTGCGGACATCTGATGGTCGCAATGTGTTCGGCTTCACAAGACCCGATCGCCTTATCTCGGAGTTCGGTGTAGATGGCACAAGAGATATACTCGAAGCTATGAATAATGAAGCAAAACAGTGGGGCGGTTTATTTTTCATATGCATTAAGAATCCAACGGCTGGCGAACTCACAGAGTTGAAAAATGCTGGATTTAACGCATCTACACTTTACAGTTATGATGCATATGGTTTGCCTGCAGGTCAGAAGGAAGCGCCTTACGATAGCATACTTCCGACCATTGAGCCCATGTATCGAAAAGCCGCCGGAGAACGAGTGCTTCCGGTGATACCTATGGTTTCGCCGGGTTGGGACTCGCGACCCTGGTACAGCAAAGAATCTGCAATTGTACCGAACAGCGTAGATCATGCAATATATCGGACTGGGTCAACACCGAAGAAATTTGAGCAAATGTGCAAGTCTCTCAAAGCTTATGTTGATCCCGGGTTAAACATGATGATGGTCGGCACCTGGAATGAGTTCGGTGAGGGATCATATATCGAGCCGACAAAACAGCGCGGATGTACTTATCTGGATGCAATGGAGAGGGTCTTTTTCCCGGGGAAGTTCATCCCACACACGGTGGCTGTACCAACCGCCAAAGAACTCACACAGCTTGATTTCGCCAATATCCCGACGCCTGATGAACTTACTGCACCGAAGAGCGGCAATCTGATTGTCAATCCGGGTTTCGAACGCGATTTCGGCTGGACATACTTTGATTCATCGCCAATCCTCTACTCTACTAATATCGTCCACAGTGGAAAGCGTGCAATCTCGTTGGCAAAGGCACTGGGTGGACTTAAAGTCATGAGTCTGATCGAACCTGAGGCAGGTAAGACATATAATGTATCTGCCTGGGTATACGGGAAGGTCAGCATGGTTTCTGCTCTATTCGGAAAAGATGGATATAGCTACCAACCAATCGTTGATGGCGGACAGGAAGGATCATGGCAGAAGCTGGAAGGTAAACTGACCATCAATGATCCCAAAGTATCATCATTTGATCTTGAATTTGTACCGGTTAGCGTGAATGTGATCATTGATGATGTGAGTGTTTCACTCAATGATGGCTCTGGATAAAGTAGATCTGCTGATGGATTCCATCTATCTAATAAATTTGGTTAAGGTATAATACCTTGAAAATATAACTTTTTATTCAGATTTTATGAATTTCTACTAACGCAATCTACCTGCCCTGTGGTAATATACCTTATAAAGAAAACAATCGCTTTGATCTTACATAAATCTGTTAGAAAGGCAGCATATGAAAAAATCAACATTCGCATTATATTTTGGAAACAGGGGATTCTTCCCTGCATCTTTGATGGCATCTGCCAGAGATGAAGTATCGAAAGTCCTGCATGATCTTGGACATAAAACGCTCATGATGGATGCTGAAGCAACCAGACATGGGGCAGTCGAGACATCAGCAGAAGGCGCAGTTTATGCGAAGTTCCTGAAAGCGCATGAGGGAGAGTTTGACGGCATCATCCTATGTCTTCCGAACTTTGGAGATGAGAATGGAGCCGCCGCCGCATTCAAGAACGCGAATGTGCCAATTCTGCTTCACGCATATCCCGATGAACTGGATAAAATGGCGCCTGAACTGAGGCGTGATGCCTTCTGCGGCAAAATATCGATCTCTGATGTTTTCAAGCAATACGGAATCAAATTCACATCATTAAAGCCTCATACATCATCGCCGGGAAGTGATGCATTCGCACGGCAGATCGACTACTTCGATAGAATGTGCCGCGTTGTTGGCGCGATGAAAAGCATGACAATCGGTAATATAGGAGCGCGTGTAACAGCGTTCAAAACTGTGCGAATCGATGAGATCACGCTTCAGAGACATGGCATCAACGTAGAGACATACGACCTGTCGGACATCTTTGCTCAAATGAAAGATCTCAAAGCAGGCGGTGACGCTTACAAATCGAAAGCAAATCTGCTTAAAAACTATACCGGATTCTCATGTGTGCCTGAAGCCGCATTCGACAATCTGACCCGGTTGGCAGTCGTACTCGACAACATGGTTGAAGAGAATGCGCTGGATGCGATCTCCATAAGATGCTGGATGGAGCTGCAGAAACAGATGGGGATATCGCCATGCGTCCTTCTCAGCGAGATGAACAACCGCCTGATACCTGCCGCGTGTGAGAACGACATCGGTAATGCCGCTGCGATGTATGCTCTGAGTAAAGCATCCGGTGAAGCATCTGCATGTTTGGATTGGAACAACAACTACGGCGATGATGAAGACAAGTGCATCCTGTTCCATTGCGGACCGATACCTCAGTCGTTGATGACGGCCAAAGGAATGGTTGTAGATCATTCAATCCTGATGAACTCTCTTGGCGAGGGATGCAGTTATGGGTGCAATGTGGGTCGCATCAAGCCGATGAACTTCACATTTGGAAGCCTTCTGACTGATGAAGGAAAGATCAGAGCGCTTCTTGGAGAAGGTGAGTTTAAGGATGACCCAATTGCTCAGGACTTCTTTGGATGTCCCGGTACAGCATATATCCCGAACCTGCAGGATGTCCTTCAGAAAGTGGTGTATGGCGGATATCGTCATCATGTGAGTGTTACGCCTGGGCATATCATCAAACCGCTGCGTGAAGCGCTTGAGTATTACCTGGGATATGTAATCGATTAAACGATAAGGTTGATAGTGATCAAGCTGAGACTGAGGGAGCAATACGTGATTAGATACTACACCATTTGCCTCATCAGTCTCCTAAGAAACAAGTCGAAGATAGACAGGGGAGGGTGAAGCTCCCGCTGAGCCTAGGTGCCATTTGTTACCCTAGGTTCGGCAGGAGCCTCACCCTCCCTGTCTAAAACGAGGCTCTGTTTCTTGCCGAAATAACCGTGGCTGTATGCGGTTGGCTGCTCAGAATAGTATATCAGCATATCGATGAAATGAAGTTCACCTGTGAAAACTGCACTGAGAGCATTCTGTTGTTTCATTTTCTTCGTCACTAATGTTTTTGCAGGAACACCTCCGGCGCCATTACCGCTTCCTGTCGGTGCGCCGATGTATTTCGCTTCCGGAAACGATGTCGCTTTTCAGGCAGTTGTGCCACCCGGTGAAAAGCAGTTCACCCGTCAGGAAGCTGCATCGGCGATATCGCACCGTGCCGTGGTTGCTCATCAGGCCGGTATCACCTCTCTGGAAGCTTATGCAAAGTGGTGGCTCTGTGAACCTGAACCCGGCAAGTGGGAGTTCTCATATTGCGATCTGTTCGACCAAGCTGTGAAAGATACAGGGATTCGATGGCTCCCTCTGATCATCGCCGGTCCATCATATGGAACACCGCCATGGTTCAAGGCATCGAAGGAATCCGTGCTCTCCCGCTGCCTGGAGCATAATCTGGATACATCAGCTCAATCGATTTGGAGCCCGTATATCCGTCCGCATGTGTCAGAATACCTTCGCCGGTTTGCTGAGCATTTCGACGCCGGTCGAATCGAAAGCATACAGATGGGTGTCTCCGGCGACTTCGGTGAAACACTTTATACAGAGGCAGGGAATATCTGGACGTTTCTTGGTCCTGCGTATCATGGACATCCAGGTTATTGGTGTGCGGAATCTTATGTCCGCGATGACTTCCGGCGTG
Source organism: uncultured Desulfobulbus sp. (assembly GCF_963662935.2). Classification (NCBI taxonomy): domain Bacteria; kingdom Pseudomonadati; phylum Thermodesulfobacteriota; class Desulfobulbia; order Desulfobulbales; family Desulfobulbaceae; genus Desulfobulbus; species uncultured Desulfobulbus sp. The sequence continues at coordinate 326,037 of NZ_CAXXTL010000002.1, forward strand.
CGATGACTATGAAGTATAAGAGCATCGATAAGTTGAATGCAGCCTGGGGAACAGCATTCAAAACATTCAAGGATGTTCAGCCGTTTGTGCCGGAGAAAGCATCGAACCGGCGTGCAAGGCTCGATCTCCAACGCTGGTATTGCGCTGCCATGACTGACTACCTGGAGTTCTGGCTTCGTGAGACGCGCCGATATTTCCCGAAGTCGCGTATTCAGATTGCGGCGGGCGGCGACGGGTGGTCGACCGGCGGTGCCGACTTCTCTGCACAGGCAGAGGTTGCAGCTAAATATCATGCCGGGATGAGGGTCACAAACGAAGGCAGCGATTATGGACTGAACTTCATGTGGACGCGTCAGGTTGCCACTGCCTGCCGATTCTACAACAATTACTTTGGCATTGAACCTGCAGGCGGTGTGACTACCGAAGCGATCCCAATTCGGGTGTATAACGCGACCGCATCCGGCGCCGATGAACTTTTCACATATGATCCTGAGCCGGAAGGTGCACGGGCACAAGCCTATGCCGATCTGCGGAAATTCCTGATCAAACGTGAGCCGGTTGTTGATGTAGGATTCTTCCTCAACCGCACATCCTGGGACCTTGATCTACTCCATCAATACTGGCAGTCAGGGATAAATCTTCGCACCGTAACAGATTTTGATATCATCGATGAACGGCTCATCGCGGCGGGAGCACTCAAAAATAAGCGAGTGTTGTTCTGGCTAGATGGATCGGTTGTGGAGGAGTCTACAGCTCGGTTATTGGAGAAATGGGTTCGTGACGGCGGCATTCTCGTGGTGCAGAGCAGAGAGAAAATCGAAACAGTTGAGGGTTCCCCTGTGACTTGGCTCCCCGGTGTCATGAGCGGAAGTCAGAAGACGCCTGATCGTTACAAGGTCGATGTGGGCAATACTGATTATGAAACAAACCTGATTGGTCCCTGGCAGGGACAGGAAAAAGGCAATGGATTTGCACCATCTGACGATACTTATCGCTGGAGCACAGACGGATCGCAAATCGATCTACCAGTTCCTGGAAACAAAGGCATCACAGTCGCTGTCAGAATCTGTGCCAACGGACCCCGTGTTAAGGATCAGCTCTTGCTTGTTGATGACAGGGTAGTCGCACACCCAGACGTAATCGGTGTGCAGACTCTCTCGTTTGAATTGACGCCGGTACAGATTGCAGGACGTTCAACGATCCGTCTTACATTCGGCGGAACCACATGGCGGGGTTCCGAATCAGATACCAGACAGCTTGGCGTGGCGGTTTCATCAGTGGCAGTCGGCAGTGGACAACTTGATCTTGTTGAGCTGGCTGACGTTCCGACACTTGGTTTTGTAAGCGGATTGAGTATGGCGAAACTGGTTCGTCCTCCGTATACAGTAAAACTTGGCCGTGGTGCAGTCGTTCATCTTCCCATGAGTAATCTCAGGATGCAAGATGCAGCACGCGAGGTGGTGTATCACACAGATCGTTTTCTGCCGGGACATAAGGCGCCTTATCCAATGGTGGAAAGCGACCTTACGGTATACATCACGCGATTCCGGGATGGCAGCGTGCTTTTCCTGAACAGCGGTGATAAAGAATCGCACATCCGGTATGATGACCGCGAGACGGTGATGCCCTCGCACTCGATCAAGAATATGCTTAAGTAGGTATAGGGTTTATTTTCACATGGTTCAAATTTATAATTGACAGAGCATGGAATATCCGATATCATATCTCATGGTCGAACTCATAGGATGATTGGATGATGCAACAATCAGATTAAGGTGTATGTTAATAATCTATGGAAGACAAAAATCTCGAAAATATACTGGGTGGACAACAGGTTAAGTCATCACTAAAGCATTGCCAGCTTCGTGATATAATCGCTGACTCGTTGAAGCGTGGTGACTTCAAACCTGGTGATATGCTGCCGGCACAGACTAAGTTGGCTGAGCATTATGGAGTCAGCCACAATACAGTCCGCGAGGCAGTTACTCTGCTTGTCCAGGAGGGGCTTCTTCATCGAATGCAGGGAAAAGGCACCTTCGTTGTCGATCGAAAACCTGATCCTGTAACGATAGGCCTGGTGGTTCCCCGCTTATTCTACGAAGGAATGGATGAACATAATCCCGGAATCGATGTTACGCCAAGACTCGTGCGGTCTATTGAAAAGGAGATCAAGAAACATGGCGCACATCTGCTGCTGTGTCTTGATAATGATGATATCGAGATGGAACGGCAGAATCTCCTCAGTCTGCTGGAGTATAAAGTAGATGCTGCCATCATCTACTACTGGGGCGCTGAACGAAATCTCGACTGTATTAGAAAACTGCGTGATGCCGGCGTTCATATAGTGTTGATCGACACCTATATTGATGATATGAACCTCGATTATGTGGTTACTGATAATGTCTGCGGCGCATATCAGGCAGTGAAAAAACTTCTGGATGCAGGTGTGAAGAAGATCTACCACGTTACTACAACGTGGAATATTTCTACCGCAACAGAGAGAAAACAGGGATACATCAATGCAATGCAAGAACAGGATCTTGAGCCGATAGTTTTACATTGCATGGATTTCTTAATGGACAAGACTGATGCAGAAATGCTTACATTGACCTTCCAGCGAATCCTGAACGAGAATGTTGGCGAACCAATAGGTGTATTTACCACAAATGCGGCAACTGCTGCGATGGTATGGGATTGTATTTCAGATTATATCGTAGACCCGCAGAATTTCTATTTGGCGTGTTTCGATGAACCGTATATTGCATTTCCAAACGGGATGCATGTTGTGAAAGTGTTGCAGCAATTAAATGAGATTGGTGCAAAAAGCGTCGAGATCGTAATGAGCAAGTTGGACGGCAACACTGATGTCCAGCAAGTCAGATTTAAACCATTAATCGATTAATGAGTCTATGAAGAATCTTTTACTAAAGAAGGGATAATTTAATGAACAAACAACTGAAACGGCAGCCAGATTACGAGCAATTTTTGAAGGTGCTATGGCGTAAAGGGAAACCGAGCCACCTCCCATTTTATGAGCATCTTGCAAGTCCCGGTTTCATCGCTGAACGGACCGGTACTGATTACGACAAGATGACGCCTGATAACGATGAATACTGGCGCATCTACGTTGATTTCTGGATCGGTATGGGTTATGACTGTATCCCTATGGAAATAGGATTAAACTGTCCGCTTCCCGTGGGACATGGGGCTCTTTCAGAGGGTAGTGAAGCTCATGTTATCTTTCGGACAATGGAAGATTATGAGAAATACCCCTGGCCAAGCCTTGAGAACCCGATTGAATTCCGTCATTTTGAGACTGTAGCCAAATTGCTTCCTGAAGGAGCGAAAATCGTTGGCGGAGTTGCTGCCGGTCCTTACGAGTGGCTGTCGATGATGATGGGAACCATCGGTCTCTCCTATGCGATGCTGGATGAGCCGGAGTTGGTTGAACTTGTCGCAGGTCGGATTGGTGCCCTTCATCACAGTGCAGACAGACAGTTGGCAACCATGGATAGTATCTGCGCACTACGCCAGGGTGATGATCTGGGATTCAAAACATCAACCTTCTTAAGCCCGGACGATCTTCGGCATTTTATCTTCCCAACATACAAGGCAATGGCTGAAGAGGCTCATAAGGCTTCAAAACCTTTCATCTTGCATTCATGCGGCAACCTTCGAGAAGTGTATGATGATCTGATTGATTACTGCAAAATTGACGCCAAACACTCCTTTGAAGATATTATTCTTCCGGTTGCGGATTTCAAAAAAATGTATGGAACCAGGGTAACTCCTCTTGGCGGTCTTGATGTTGATGTTATATGCAGGAGTTCAGAAGAAGACGTCCGCAAGTATGCCCGAACAAAAATCGAAGAATGTTTCTACGATGGATATTGGGCGCTTGGCACAGGCAACTCACTGACGAACTACATGCCGGTCAGCAACTACATCGCGGTGCTAGAAGAAGGAATCAAGATAACAGGATAGGTTTCGTTAAGCACGGAACCAATACATTAATGAAACAAGCTGATCTAGATCACTTGATTGAGAGTAACAATGAAATTGAGATATATCGTATTCGCGCTTCTCCTGATGGCAGGGATGGCATATGGAGCAGTTAATCCCAAACCTGCGCCGGTAAATGAGTATTTGATTCATGAAGATGGCGGGCTTGTGTATGATCCGCTCAGCAGGGAAGCCGCATCTACCGGTCAGCTTGCCCGTTACGCAAAAGTCCCGATGCAGAAGAAGCAGATCAAGCTGGGCGACTATACATTGAATGTATCAATGCCAAAGAAAGCAACTGCCTACGATGTAATCCCGATTCCATATACTCTCACCTGGACCCAGGATAAAGGAAAATTCCCGGTTGCAGTTGAAGCAACAGCATTTGAAGATGCCAAACGCAGAGGAGGTCGTAACTTATACGACCTCGCTCTGCCGGGAAAAATCGATCTCAAGGTTGAGTTTCTGGGATCGATTACTGCAAACTGGAAACCAGACGCCAGAAACAACATGAAACCGGATATGAGTGATAAACCGGGCGAATATCCCGGATTCACTCGTAAACAGTTTGTTCGGTCGGGCGTAGTAGAATCCGGCGATTTGATTTGGTTCAAGTTCAAATATACCAACACCGGCAATACTATCCTAAAGTCAGAAGGTTTCGGCGGTTTCCAGTTTGCTCCTGAGATCGACAGTAAGAACAAAGACGGCAAATGGGAAATGTACGGCAAACCGTACAATCTGTTCTACCGCGATTTAGAGTGCCTCTACCCCGGTGAATCCCATGAAGTGTGGATCAACTTTGCCAAGTGGCCCTGGGGTGATGGTCAGCGCTTTGGATTAACCCCCGGCGAGTATCTCATAAAGTTCACAGCCGATTACAGATCCTATAAGTTCAACAATGATATATACAATAACATGTATGATGGTCCTGCTGCATTCACTTGCGAAATCCCGATTACTGTCGAGGGCAAACCTCGGCAAGCTCCGGTAGCAGATGGAAAAGTTACTCTGACTGATGGAAACGATCCGGATAAGATCACTCGCTGGATTCATACATTCCAAGAGTTCATGACCGCATTCGACTGTCACATCAAAGAACCCGATAATTCCCAAAAATCTCGCACTATAAAAGGCACGCTGTATCTACAGACGGCGCCATGGACAAAGCATGTGGTGGTCAAGCTGATTAGTACCGGTCCTGTTTCAATATCTTCGCTTGCGATACCGATTGATGTAGAATCTAAATCATTGAAGATCAAGTTCAATCCGAAAAATCAGGCTGTCACAGTCAAGAATGGTATGCGTCAGCCTTTGATATATTCAATGTGTATGGTCGATATGCGCAACAACATCCAGATTGGTCCGTTCCCTGAGGTGCATATTCGCGATGTCATGCGGGAGATGATGGACTGCGGCATCAATATTACAGGATTCACATGTATGCCCTGGCTCTATGACGATATGAACAATCCCATTGCAAACACTCAGGGTGATGCGTGGAAGTTCTGGCTGGATTGTGCCCGCAAGAAAGGTATGTTAGCCGAAGGTTGGGGAACATATCCGTATGACCGATCAAATGTCCAGAATATGTCTAACTGGATTACCGGCGGCAACCTCAAGATGGATATCATGGACAACGGTCAGTATCAGGCTGTCAGCCACACTGATCCGAACCTGCCGGCAGCAAATGCCTCTGTGTGGTTGTATGATTTTCATCGATGGGGCGACCTTTACTACCAGATGGAGCGGGGCGATGTGCCCATAGACGTAGAAGACACCCGCGGCTGGATGCGTTCAGATGCCAACATCCGATATGAAGAGGGCATGCATACAATCTCTGCTTTCCAGAATTGGTGCCGCGAAAAATATACAACTATCGGCGCTGCTAATGCGGCATGGGGATCGGATTACAAGTCGTTTGACGATGTAAATCCGGAAGCCAATCAAACGCTCAGCGCCTCTGGCTCAAAGTGGGAGTATACAAACCAGAAGCAGATATTCCACGACTGGAGTCCGGCAATGGCAGACTGGGATGTGTTCCGTACCGAACTCAGAGTAAAAAACTACAAAGAAACCCTTGATATCGTGCGTAAAGAGATTCCCGGCGCCAGGATAAGTCTGCATACAGAAGGTGGAAATGTTCTTGTGAGCGGAATCGATCCTGAAGATCCAAACCCGCATATGCGCCATATCTACTACAGCCAGCGTCGTCTTGCGGCTATTGCGGAAATTCTACAGAAGTCGGGATTATTAGCGTTCCATGTCGATTATACGACCATGCCATACACTCCGACTGAGCTTCGTAAACTGACCAGAATGTCGGTTAAGCAAGGCATCATTCCGGCTTATATGCCTCAGTTACAGGATATGCGTGATGTAGTCATCAATGATAAATACGGCATTGATTATCAGCTTCATTACAACTTGTCTGAACCTAAGAAAGGAATCATGATGCACTGTCTGACAGCAGTATACCCATGGTTCAAGGCTGTATATGAGGAAGGTGGAGCACCTGGAATCCTTTGGGATGACTATTTGTGTGATGCCTTTATCACTGAAACTCAGAAGCGCGAAATGAAGTTTTTCAAAGGGAATCTGGAACAGGCTTTGTCTACTCCTGCTGCGGTAAAAGCTAGAACAACCAATGTTAAACAACCCTCGCAGGATTGGCGTAAGAATGTGAAGAAAAAGTGGAGCTTTGAGTCTATACGAGACAGTAAATAGAAATCCTATATATTATTCTATTAATTTAGGAATAGAAGGTCACAAATGAAATTAAAATATGTATTATTAGCTTTACTCTTAATAGCAGGTGCAGCATTCGGAGTAGCTAATCCCAAACCTGCGCCGGTCAATCAATACTCGATCCATGAAGATGGCGGACTTGTGTATGATCCGCTCCGCAGGGAAGCCGCATCTACCGGTCAGCTTGCACGATACGCTAATGTCCCGACGCAGAAGAAGCAGATCAAGCTGGGTGATTATATATTGAATGTATCTGTGCCAAAGAAGGTAACTGCCTACGATGTAGTCCCAATTCCATATACACTCACCTGGACTCAGGATAACGGCAGATTTCCCGTGGCAGTCGAGGCGACGGGGTTCGAGGATGCCAAGCGTAGAGGCGGTCGTGACTTGTACGACCTCGCTCTGCCGGGGAAAATCGACCTCAAATTCGAATACCTTGGTTCAATAACAGCTAACTGGATACCCGGCGCCAGACACAACATGAAACCTGATATGAGCGATAAACCCGGTGAATATCCAGGATTTGCACGTAAGCAGTTCACTCGGTCAGGCGCGGTTGAATCCGGCGATCTCATCTGGTTCAAGTTCAGGTATAAGAACACCGGGAACACCATTCTCGATCCGGAAGGAATCGGGGGATGCCAGTTTTATCCTGAAATCGACCGTAAAAACAAAGATGGCCAGTGGGAGATGTATGGTTACCCGTACAATCTCTATATCCGCGATCTCAAGTATCTGTATCCCGGCGAATCCCATGAAATGTGGGTCAACTTCGCTAAGTGGCCTTACGGAGATGGTCAGAATTTTGGACTTCCTAAAGGCGAATATCTCATAAAACTTAGATTGATCTACAGGTCATACAAGGACTTCAATGCATTCCAGAACATCTGGGAGGGTCTTCCTGCGTATGTCTATGAAATGCCGATAACCGTTGAATATACCCCTCAGATGGCACCTGTTGATGCCGGGAAGATCACCTTCACTGACGGTAACGATCCTGACAAACTCACGCGTTGGATTCACACCCACGAAGAGTTCATGACTGCGTTTGACTGCTATTTGAAGAAACCGGAAAGCGCCGCTAAAACTCGTTCAGTGAAGGGAACATTGAACCTCCAGGTTGCACCGTGGACAAAGAATGTAGTAGTGAAATTGATCGCAGATGGACCAGTATCCATATCGTCGTTTGCGATACCGATTGATGTAGATTCTAAATCGCTTAAGGTGAAATATAATGCCAAGAATCAAGTAACTTTAACTAAAAACGGCATCCGACAACCTGTTGTATGGTCACAGAGCATGGCGGACATGCGCAGCAACATCCAGATTGGGCCATTTCCTGAAGTTCATATTCGCGAGAGAATGCATGAAATGATGAATTGCGGCATCAATATTGTGGCGTCTACCAGCATGCCGTGGCTCTATGATGACATGTACACCCCCAAAGCCAATACGCAGGGTGATGCATGGAAGTATTTCCTGGACTGCGCGCGCAGAGATGGAATGACCATCGAAGGCTGGGGCGCTTATCCGTATGACAGATCAACCATACAGGGAATCTCAAACTGGATAACGGGCAAGAATGTCCAGATGGACACCTTCATGTCGGGATACCCGGCTATCAGTCACACCGATCCCAACCTCCCCGCTGCTGATGCTGCTGCATGGCTGTATCAGTTCCATCGCTGGGGTGACCTTTACTACCAGATGGAACGCGGTGATGTGCCGATCGGCATAGAAGACACTCGTGGATGGATGCGTCAGGATGTTAACATCCGCTACCAGGAAGGTGACCGCACGATGGCTGCTTTCCGGGATTGGTGCAAGGCGAAATACGGTACAATCAGTGCTGCAAACACCGCCTGGAGATCAAGTTTCAACTCATTTGATGAGGTTAATCCTGAAGCTAACCAGGTGCTGAATGTCTTTGGCCAGAGATGGGAGTTCACAGATCCCAAGAATGTATTCCACGACTGGAGTCCTGCCATCGCTGATTTCGATGAATTCCGCACAGATGTGAGGGTTAAGAATTACAAAGACACTCTTGATATAATCCGCAAAGAGATACCCACGGTTAAATTCCTGTTACGGACTGAAGGCGGTAATGTCATTGTTAGCGGCATCAATCCCGAGGATCCGAACACTCACATGCGGCATATCTTCTACAGCCAGCGAAGGGTTGGCGCGATAGCGGAGATCATGCAGAAATCGGGTCTCTTATCGTTCCACTCAGACTATACGACGATGCCGTATACTCCGTCTGAAATCAGAATGCTGACAAGGATGGAAGTCAAACAGGGGATTATCCCGGCATATCTTCCATGTTTCGACAACATGCGTGATATCGCTGTGAATGACAAATATGGTACGGATTTCCAGGTACACTACAACATCAACGAACCTAAAAAGGGACAGATGATGCACTCCCTTTTGGCTGTGTATCCGTGGTTTAAGGCAGTATACGAGGAAGGCGGAGTTCCCGGGATTACGTGGGACGACTATCAGTGTGATGCCTTCGCCACTGAGACCCAGAAGAAAGAGATGCTGTTCTTCAAGCAGAAGCTGACGGAAGCGATGTCTACCCCTGCCGCAAAGAAAGCCAGAACAGCAGATATCAAACACCCATCGCAAGACTGGCGCAAGTATACGAAGAAAAAGTGGAGTTACAAATCACTCGCTGAAGAGCATTAATAATCGGCATTCAGTGATTTGCACCCGAAAACATAGTAAAATCAGAAATATGCTAAAGAGTCTCCCAATCCAATATAGATAGGGAGACTCTTTGAGTTTGTCAGGCAGATGATTCGATCATATTAATCATCATGTTTCTCATTTGGAGCGCATGTCTCCCACAGATAACTCATTAGAATCATCAACCACCTGGAGAAACCAAGCCAAGAACCTCCCCTTTCCAAGGGAGGCAGGTGGGGTGCTTTAAGGTTCCAAATATCGCCATGATTTTTATGTGAATTGCTCAAGTTATCAACTGCAAACATACATCTTTTTGCTCAGAAAGCCCTCATCATCTTGCTTCTTCCCCCAATTCTGGTGGAAGAAGAAGTCTCAAGGGAGTTATGGCAATGAATTCAAGATGTTTTATTTCATGAATATCTTTTTCAGAATTGGAAGAAATAAGTTGTTCTAAGAATCTGTGATACTTTTGTACTTTTGCAGCCAATTCTCAAGGTATGATTTCCTAGATATAATAGCTTTAAAAATATCACTTGACATACTTCAATTTTAGATATATTCTGCATGTATAGAATTATGAACATTTATTGTATAACATGTAATATTGATTAATTTAGCTGTTATAACCGAAAAAATGAAGGTTGCACAACATGTTTAATACAATTGTCTTATATATTTCAACACTTTCTGCTTGCATACAGACGGCCTGTAATTCGTGAACATATTCAGAATGAGAATAACAAAGACTTCTATATCTTTGGCTGGTAAAGAAAAGTGATGCGTAGATTGAAAAACATGAAACCGGTTAGACTTATTGTTCTGCTCGTTATCACCATTATCATTGCGGTGCCGGTGGTGTTTTGGGGCGTCTCCTCTGACAATGATTATAAGACGAAAGCTTTGCTTAGGAAAGCCGAAGTCTACAGTAAAGCGGGGAAAATCGATGAGATCATAAACCTTCTTGAACCATATGCTGATACATTAGGTGATAGGGTGGTTAGTCCAACTAAAGGTACTATCCCTACATGTATCGCCCAGGAATTAGGTTCTGCTTATCTAAAGAAACAAGATTATGAACATGCTCTTCCATATCTTGAAACCTCAGCATTGATCTTAAATGATTCATCATATCATTACAATCAGAAAGTGATAAATTATGAAAGAGATTCACTTTCAGGCGCTTACCAATGTCGGATCAAATTAATTGAAGCTGGTAAAAAACTAAAAATTCTATGTGTTGTAAATAGGAAGATGCGAATAGCTTGTGTGGATTTAGATGGCAAACGATATTTATCATTAAGGGAATTGGCTAAAGCAGTCGATGCAGATGTCAGCGTATTTGATGGCGGTAACCAGTATCTAATATCATACGGCAGCAAAAAAATGATTGTATCTTGTTCTAAAGGGCATTTGCCAAGCGGATCTATCAGAGGTCATATGGAAGGTAATACTCCTTTTGTCTCAGCAAATGAGGTGATTAAGTCATTGGGAGGTCATTCTAGTTGGAGCAAGCATGCACAGATATTAAATATTTACATATAGATGAAATGTGAATGTTAAGAATTGTAAAAGAAGATACATAGGCGCCAATGAGTGATTTATCTATAGTATAAGGGAATTCAGGCTTTGAAAAACATGAAACCGATTAGACTTATTGTTCTGCTCCTTATCACTGTTATCATTGCGGTGCCGGTGGTGTTTTGGGGCGTCTCCTCTGATAAAGATTACAAGACAAAAGCTTTGCTCAGAAAGGCTTCTGCTTATAATAAGGAAGAAAAAATTGATGAGATCATACACCTCCTTGAACCATATGCTGATACATTAGGTGATAGGGTGGTTAGTCCGACTAAAGGAACTATTCCTGTATGTATAACTGAAAGATTGGGCTTTGCATATCTTAAGAAGAAAGATGATGAACACGCCTTGCCCTACCTTGAGCGTGCGATGTTGGTACTTACCGGATCAGAAATTCGATATGATGGAAAGGTTCTCTATTATGAAAGTGGTCTATCTTTCATCGTAAGTGCATGCCGCATCAGATTGATCACTGCTGGGAAGAAATTGGATAACCTCTGCATTCTGAATCATAACAAACGTATAAAATGCATAACTATTGATAATAAACAGTATATATCGCTAAGGGAGATTGCTGCCTTGATTGCCCATGTCAATCTATCTGGAGATAGGCCATACATATTGACTCGTAGCGGTGAAAAACTGATCATATCTTGCGCTGATGGGCCCCTTCCAAAAGGAACTATCAGAGGTTATATGCAAGGTACTACTCTTTATGTTCCTGCATCTGTGATTACGATGTTGCCGGGTGGGCGTGTTGAGTCGAACGAGAAGGCCCAGATGCTTTGGCTGTATATCGATTAGTGGAAATCCAGTAGATGACTGATACAAAAACAGTCTAAGGAGCGAATTGCCATGGTCCGATTTATAAGATGGCTTTTGTTAATCATATGTCTATCAATACTGTCGAATTATACAAATGCTGAATTGATGCCATATGATCCGGCTAAGATGTCATTCCCGGTAAGGGTCTATCGGGCAGTGGAGACGGCACGCACCTAGATAAGCGACCCGAATGTAGAAATGTATTCATCAGGAATATATATATACCAAAGATCTATCACAGAAAGGCACACACATTGAAAACCTCAAGAATCATATTCATTCTGGCAATTCTGATTATAGTAGGATATCTATTCACTCGTGAAGGGAAACGGCCAGGTGGATCGGAAGTAGATATGCAGATCAATCAGCGTACTGATGAACCGACTTTCACCCGCTTCGCTGATACTCCAAGAAGCCAGATTGCACAAGATATTAATGACCATTGTATCAAGATCAAGATCCGGTTTTCTGGAATTTACAAAGGCAAGAGTGCGAAGAGATATTGGAGCTTTGATCGCAAAGATAAAGCATTTGGTGGAATTATTGCGCCAGTGAAGCTTCTTCTTCGGAGTGAGACTCCAGTTTCCTCGATGATTCCTGATTTTGGTGCGGGTGGGTATTGGATCGACTTCTACATCTCACCTGACATGGCATATCGTACTCAGTTTGAGGGTGATCGTTTTATGATTCATGAAAAAAGCACTGACAATACTCAATATGTAGGAGGAAAAGAAGATGCCGCAACACATCGAGAACCGATAGGTTTACTCATAGAACAGTGTCCCAAATGGTTTACTGATAAGGAATATAAGGAACTCGGTGCTCTTTGGAAAGAACCTGTGAAAGATGAGAGTTCCCACTAGTTTATCCAGTATTGTATCAATATGATTATTGGCGACAGGAGATCAAGATTTTGAAAAGCTTCAATTCAATCAGATTCATAGTTTTTATCATCATCATCGCCGGGATATACGGCGCATATCGAGTTTCCTCGAAACCGCAGGAACACGGCATGTCGCTGACCCACAACCAGACCGCGGGACCGGCATACCTGAAGAAGAACGCCGATGAGTTGAAGGGCACCATCGTCACACCGCACATGGAGCAGAAGATCGTCCCCGGCAAGAATGTGCTCTGGTGTTCGACTTTCCAACTCGCATGGAACGAACTCTGCGACCTGGGAGGCGGTTCCGTCAAGTTGAAACTCGACTCCTCTATGGCGGATATCCTCAGCAAACGGGGCGCCTCGAAAGCCGACATCGACGACGCGTCCTACGTCGCGGTTGCTGGGTTCGCGGAAGACGGCAGCGTTGAGAAGATACGGCAGGAACTCAAGACTAAGTTCAACGGTCAGGAGTCTCCCGATCTGCTGAACCGGCTCGCACCAAAAAGTGGATTCATCGCATACGGGTACCTTTTCAAGTCGCTACCCTTCGAGTGGGCATTCGACCGTTTCAGTGACAAACTCACCTTCCAGGATAAGAAGGTAGAGTGCTTCGGGGTTGAGCAGTATTTACCTGAAGATGAACCCAGAGAAGCGAGATCCGGTAAGCAGATATCGATCCTTGATTATAAAGATCAGGATGACTTCATCATCGAGTTGAAGACCTTGCAGAAGAAGGACCATCTGATTCTCGCCAAGATAAAGCCTCTGGAGACACTGGATCAGACTGTGCGCAGTGTGATGAATCGGATGAAAAACGGCAGACCTGTGGATTTTACCGATTCAGCAGATATGTATATCCCGGTGCTGGATTTCGACCTGCTGAAGGATTACTCTGAGTTGAAACGTATAATTCAATCCTCAAACAAGCGGTTGAATGGCCAACCGATAGAGGTTGCCTTGCAGTCGATACGGTTCCGCTTGGATGAGACAGGTGCTGTTCTGAAGTCGGAAGCTATCATGGTGGCTTGCCTCAGTCGGACCAACCTTGTGTTTGACAAGCCGTTCCTCGTCCTCCTTCAGCGGGATAGCGCAAAGAATCCGTATTTCGCGCTCTGGGTTGGCAACACCGAACTCCTGCTCCCGGGGGGTGCGGGGAAGACGCCTAAGCAGAGATCTTTCTCAGAAACATATAAATAGTATCCATCGTATACTAAGCAAGGAGCTAAATGATGTCCAAAATAATGCGAATACTGATATGTTTATCTTTCTTAATGATTTCCGCATCTTCGGGATATGCGATGATGATAGCCATACCGCGGTTGCCCGATTATATCGCCAAGGTCCCAGTGATCGTTGAGGGACATATCAGGATGTCGGATGGCAAATCAATCCTCATCGTTGATCGATTCCTGAAGGGAAGTGCTTCCAATGCCATCATTATAGAACGCGACACAGAATGGGCTCCGGCGATAAAGATTGTTGATGGGGAAAGAGTCATTCTCTTCTTTGCTTATGTGAATCCTGATGGTACAAAAGCATTGTTGTATAACGGCAATATAAGCAAATGGCCGAGACAAAACGATGGATTTTTTGTACCAACGACATACCTCACAGATGATATGACCAGATTCGGTGCGGTTATCAACGCATTGATCTATGCAATGGACGGGAAGGATTTTGAAGAACGGGCACGCCGGATCATATCGATGACCAAGTCACCTGACGAGATGCTTCAGCTTGCTGGCCTGCAACTCATGACATCGAGTGTATTTTCGAAAACGCTTGCAGATGGTAACAACTGGCAAAAACTAACTCAGATCGCAGCATTCATGCTCCCTCTGCTTAAAAGCGAAAATCCCGAGATCAGGATCGAAGCTGCTGCTGCTACCCGACACGCTCCAGTGTCGGTTGCCGCCCCCGCCCTGATTCCGCTCCTAACAGATCCAGCTCGAAATGTCTCACAAAGTGCTGCTTCAGTACTTGGCATGGTTTTTGGTGAGCTCAAACTGCCTCGTCCGGTGGTTGTGCCATCAAAACTGCAATTCGGAGAAAAACTGGCATCGGTGGACGTTGTGCAGTTCAGGCAGAACGCGAGGAACTGGAGCGAGGCAGTCTGGTCTGAAAAGGCTGATACTCAAATTGCAAAAGATCTGGTACGTCTCCACAAGTCGCTTGAGTCAGGTTCCGCACTGGAACGCGAGAGTGCACAGATATACATCAATATCCTGGAAGGTACCTCGGTAGTGGAGAAATAGTGGAGCGATAAGAGGTGAGGTATGAAGGTAGGTAGATATGTAGTCGCGGCAGGGATCATCATTCTGGCGATATCGGTAATGGCCGTGCTTTCCCGTTTGGGTCCACCCGGAAGGAGAGTATTGGCGAAAGGTGTGTTTGCCTTCGACCGATCTCCTGATGGAATGCATGTCGCAGTGATTAATGGAAGAAACCTGACCGTTATCACATTGCCCACTGGGAGGATTCAGTCGCGAATACCCATGCCGAATTCCGGATATAGCAACGAACTGGGTGGTTGGTTTGTGAGCTGGTCACCCACTTCAGATGAGATCGTGGTTGTTCGCAATGTCAGTCGGAGCCGGTCCCAACTTATGCTGATCAACGCCGATGATGCGAAGTGCATCATTCTTAGGGAATCGGATGCCATCGGCCGTCCCGCCTGGTCTCCCAATGGCAAACGGCTGGCGTGGTTCGAGGAAACTGCGAAACGAGTACCCATGCAGATGTCTTCGCTGCCGAAAGCCGGTCCTGTTCAGATGCCGGTCAGCGAACTCAGGGTCGCAACTATGCCTGACATGACGCAGAGCAGAACAATCTGCAACGGGATGCTGTCTAATGTGCAGTGGACATCCAACGGGCATATCGCATCCGGACAGCGCTGGAATAGGATCGTATTCATCAAGCCAGACACAAAGCAGACCTGGTACATTGAGCATGAGTGGAATGGTCCATCTCATGGAGTCTATTCAATCAGCAGTTGGGAAGTATCTCCAGATGCGAAGGATCTGGTATATGGATTCGGCGGGAAGGTATGGATGAGCCGGTTATCGACAGGTGCGCAACAGGTGAGCATCGCGGATTTTCTGCCGTTGGAAATGAAGTGGACTCCCGGTGGAGAGAGTCTGCTGTTAGTCACCACCGATCCGAAGTCGCAGCAGGATGCCCCGCCAGGCGCTTTCCCGATGGATCCGCCGCATATACTGCATAAAATCGCCAAAGATGGAACAGAGCATCAGGTATTATTCCCAGAGCGCGATGGAATCAGCGACTTGAAGTGCATCTCTAACAAACAGATTCTTTATCTCAGCAGTGGAAATCTCTGTATGCGGGATTTGTAATGGTGAACGATTGTATATAAATGAATTCCGGGTATTGTGTAGAATACTTAATCTCTATAGTGAAAGGATTCAAAAATGAAAAGAAACCAGATTTCAATCATTATTGTATCTATGTTCTTCATCATAACTTCATGCATATTCGTTGCCGATCTGTCACCTGGATCTGTCGTCATACCAAAAAGCGGACATCTTGTTTCGGTAAAGGCTACCGGCAGTCTAATGATGAACCGAATGCAGATCAGATTCATCGCACCTGACGGTACACCTGTCGCTAATACACGTATATGGTGTAGGGGAAGAGGTGCGGGAAACCAGCCGTATCGTCCCATCACAACAGATGCACACGGCATTATAATGTGGAGATTAGTGAATGATGCACCAATTCGGCTCTCTTTTGCAGCTCTTGATATAGGTTATGCGAAACTAGATATCACTGATGATGAGACGTCACACAGCGATAAGTATATCATCGTGCGGTTTACCTCAGACACAAGAAGCACAGCATCACGATATTTATCAGGTCGTGTCATCTCTAGTTCTGGAAAACCGCTGGGTGGAGTCGTGTTTTATCCAACAAGGATCTACAAAGAAAATGATCCGTGGAATATGTGGAACAATCAATTCAGTGACTTTCCATCAGCCGGAGCTAATTACACGATAAGGGATGCAATGGCTACCTCGCGCGACAGCGATGGCGCTTTCAGAATCGGACCTCTGCCTTCCGGTGATTATGACCTCAAATACGGTACTCCCGAGTTAGGTGATCAACCAAGGGACAGCAATATCGTGCGGGATAATATCCTTATAACGGTTCCGAAAGATCGTGATATCAAGGGGTTGAAGATTGTCTACCCTGTAGATAAAACGGCATACAGTCTGAGTGGACGAGTCTTTAATGGAACTACATTTAAACCACTGACTTCAGCAGAAATTACTATCAGTGTCATGACGGCATATCTACCCGATCAGGAGTTGGAACACTGGTATGTCTGGGAGCCGGTAGTTCGTCCAGTCATTACCGATGGCCGAGGTAACTTCAAGCTCTTTCCAATTCGTCCAGGAAAATATAGGATTGATGCAAAATGGCATGGGAAATCGATTACCAGGAAGGTAAATATTCATTCTAATGTTAAAGGATTCAAGATTGTTTTGCGGTAGATATTTCAACAAGAGGCAAATGTTTAGCGAAAGGCTCACCAATGAAAAGAACACATATCTTAGCCATTATCACACTCATCATCGCCATCATGATTTCATCTACACTCACCGCGAGTGCAGGTACGAAGACGAAACCGTTATTAGATCGTTTTGACGCTATTGATGTTGCAGAAATGGACCAACTCAGTAAAAATGCGGCAACCAGGCTCGGAAAGGGTTGGCATGTAGACACCGTGTTCGTGAAAACACTTGCAGGTTGGAAAGATTATCTGAGCGGTGCTGCTTCCACTTTCACAAACGACTCAATGAGGATTCACGGTGTTCCGGTATCATTTCGGATCACAAGAGCCAATTGGACAATTCCGACACTGCGTGATCATAGTGGTGCTGATTCCGATATCGTATTCAGCGCATCAAGTCATGGTTATTGGTATTATAATCCCGGTACATATGGCGCGGCACATCCAAAAGAATGGAATAATATCCTGAAGAAGCTTTACACATTCTATGGCTTACCGGTCGCCAACCAAGGTCTGGTCTGTTTACTGGAAACAGATGTAGATATCTTCCCTGTCGGCACTCCTATTCACATAAATACGAATTTCCATATACTCCCGGGATTCAAAAGCGTTCCAGTTGAGAAATATAACAATCATGCTCCATTCCTTATTGTTACTGACTCATCAGGGAAACGACTTCCATTATATAGATTACCGGTAACCTCATCATACAATCGAGATGATAATCCCGGTTTCGACAATATGGTCCCAAATCTGGAAAAGGATTTCAACATCATCAAACCAGGCATCTATAAGATTAAGATGCGGTATCCCTTCGACAAAGACAGCAATCAGATCGTTGAATCTCAGGAGATCAGTATTCGAGTTGTGCCTGCGGATTTCTTCTCACTGCAGCTCACCAGATTGGCGAAGTCAGATATTATAGCAACTAATGGAACCATGCCGGTTGAATTGGTGTTTGGAGCGAAAGATGCTAAACTTAAGCAGTTCTCTAAGATTAAGGTGTCATATACTGCCTCTGCAAAACCTATGAGGATGTTTGGGTATCTGTATGGGTCACCTGGTCGACGGATGTCAGAGGACATCAAGGGAAGTCTCAAACAAGACGGTGAGGGTTCGTATCGTGTGCAATTCGACCTGGCATCGGGAAGATGGAATGAATCTAGCTCATCCGTGGGACCTGTTTCACCGATCACATACTTCATGAAGCCTGGTGAGACATGGTGGTTGAAAATGATCATCTCAGGGGTACTCGACGGCAGACGGTTTCAGATTTCATCGAATGAGATCTCTCTTGAATTACCAAAATAAACAACTGCAATAACTAATACTTTATTTTTTGAAGCGAATCGGTTGTATTTTTATTACTCATTTAATTGAGGTGAATGCACTCTACTGTCTTGTGCAAGGAACCTCTGTGTGATAATATCAGTAACAGTAAATACAGCTTTCAAACAATGTCGTTGAGAGCAGCAGATTATATTGAAAATTGTATGTGAGGACGCTAATGCCAATCAGTTTCAGCGCAGATGATATATTAGAAATTGCTCAGCAGATTGAGCAGAATGGCTTGAATTTCTACAGAGCGGCATCGAATGCGGCGGTAGGTATTGAAGCCAATAAGATGTTATCGAATCTGGCAGAATGGGAGGTTGCTCACGAAAAACTTATCCGCGATATGCGTGCAGTTTTGACTAGTGACCAAAAGCAGCCAACAGTATTCGATCCAGATGATGAAATGGCTCTCTACTTGAAAGCGATGGCCAGTAAAGTAGTCTTCACTTCGAAGATGGATCCGGTTGAAATGCTCGGATCAAATCCATCCTTGTTGGAGATTCTCAACATTGCACTGGATCGGGAAAGAGATGCCGTTTCCTTTTACAAAAGCATCAAAGAGATAGTTCCGGTATCTATGGGTAAAGACAAGATTGAGGCAATTCTTCTAGAAGAAGTATCGCATGTTGATATAATCACAAAACTTCTTGCTGAGATATAATAACCTCAAATACAGATGCTACATTTACTCAAAAGTACGGGTCTGCACTTGTGGAATTCGGGATATAAAAGCCATCAGGATCTACAGAAGTTCAATTGCGAACTCTTGCAAACCCTGATGGCTTAGCAGTGTCTCATAGTTTTATCATATTACGCTACAGGAGTGATATGCCTGTCTTACTCTACGACTATGATCTTACCCAAGTCTGTGCTGGGTGATGTGATTACAACGGCGCTAAGCGTTTTTACAACGTTTGTGCCTACAAGTATCTGTATGTCATATGTGCCTTGAGCAATCACAGGGATCTCAAAGGTACCATCAAGTTGGACCACTGCGCCGCCGCTAAGAGCATCAGGATTTCCTGCGCTCCCCTGTGGATACACATTTACCACTACATCTGCTGGCAGCGGTTGTACAACGCCGGTTCCGTTTTGAAATTCTACTGATCCTGTTACTTTTGCCGCAATGTTTACCGGCGACATGCTCATCACAGGATGAAGCATATAAGTGCCGCTTCCCGTGTTAACAAAAGATCGTTGCGCGTTGAAATCTAAAGTTACAGCACATAATTGGTTGCTCTCGACTGTGAATTGGCCGTTACACTTAACACCGGTCTGTGCTACATTCTTGAGATCAACATCAAACGTCTGTCCATTCACAACTACTTCGGCTTTACTAAGCATCAGCCTGATCATGGTATAATGTCCGGCTGCTAAGGGTGAATCGACAAGCATAAGTGAATTTCCGCCGGTACTGTAGTCAAGCAGATTGACATGTTTCGCTGGGGTGAAAGTTTCAACTGTTTTCCAAGCTCCACCTGTACTGTGTACCTGCACAGAGGTTATATCGACATTTACTTCGCTTGCATTTAATGGAGCATCTATAAGGGCTACCCGCAAGGTTCCTGTGCCGTTACTTGCCGAACCACCGCCGCCTCCGCAGCCTGTGATCGTCCACAGAGAGACTGCAAGAACTGCCATTACGAGAATCATTAAAAATCTGTTTTTCTTCATTCTGATACTTCGACCTTCTATAACTCGTCTGGAAATAATACGCTTACATGATATTACTCATATGGTTATTGAGCTTCTTTGTAATCCATTTATCTCTCAGCTATTTGAGTTGCTTGTATGACTATTGTACCATATACAGCCGATAGCCAAACATATGATCGTTTGTTTCTTGTATCAGTCTGTTTTCGGTCATGCAAACTCTCTGATGTGCTGGATCAATTCCGGATAGTTTCTCATGTTGTCTGAGCTAATGCAGAAACTTTTCTTGTCTGTCTGGATCATATATCGTTCAGGATTCTTTCCTGCCGGAATGATCTCCATTTTAGTGATATCTTCAGGGTGAACGTCACTGTACCAGATTGAGCTGCGGACTATCTGCATCTTGTTAGGGTAAAATGTGATAAGTGTTACCCGCTTAGTAGATTCTCTGGCATTCACCACCAGTGCCCAGACGATTATCGCGTTTATCCCCCATGCGATCCATAATGCCGGTGAATTGCTATGTCCTTTCATCACCAGTTGAATTGTTAATGTGATGCATATTACTAAAACTGTAGCAGCGATAAAAACAAGTATCATCAGTCCGGGTTCTATATTGTGGATTGAAGCGCTCATCCATTCAGGATCTTTATGTGGTGGTCGAAGGCTGGGGGATTGATTGAGTAGTTTCAGGATGAACTCTGAGTATCCTTCAAGATAAGGTAGAACATAGATGTGGTCTATTCCCTGAATCGGAGTTTTTAATGTCAGTTGAGAGGCATTTATCTGATTCCACGGCATTGATATCAAGAGTGGTGTCCTTCAATGATGCGATCTGATCAATCGGAATCTCTGCATACTTTTGCTGCCCATGGAAGAGACGCAGAACCCCGGTATCGGTGATCTCAATGGCAGATGGTAGATCAGGGCAGTTCTTTGGCCGATAATATCGGATGACGCGGACTATCAGCCAGATGAGAGCTACAACCCACGTTACAGTAGTGATAGGTTCTATCCATGCAAGCTCAGGTAACTTAAAACTTTTAAATAAATCACGTATGATATGAGGAATGAATATGATCAGAATCAGCCAGTTAGTCGTGATAGGTTTTCCAAGCGAATATCTTCGGTTGCCGTATGAATATTTCATAACTACATCTCCTAAATGGATCTTCTTGGTTTTTGAATATATCTATTTATTCAATAAGAGTCGTGTCATTTCCTTCTCTGGCATCGAATAATATGATGTCATTTTCTAGCTTGCAGTGATGATTAACTATTGGCTGTGTTCCAATCTTGATTCACCCTAAATCGTAATAAAAAATGTTATAATATTTTACATAATAGAATATAATATGAATATCACTTTGAGTTAAGGTGGATTTTAGTGACCAACAAGACTTTATATTGGATAGAAATGGCAGAATATGACCTTGAGACTGCACGGGCTATGCTTCAGACTGGACGTTATCTGTATGTCGGGTTCATGTGTCATCAAGTTATCGAAAAAACGCTTAAGGCTGTGGTTGCAAACAATAATAAAATTCCACCATACATCCATAACCTTAGCAGACTTGCGGAAATATCTGGAATTTATATACAACTTGATGGCATCCAAAAAGACTTGCTTGATAGCTTGGAACCCTTAAACATTCAAGCGAGATATCCCGAAGATAAAGAGCGTCTTTTCCAGATGCTTGATTTTAAACGCTGCAGCGAGCTACTTACTCAAACTGAGGAATTATATCAATGGATAAAAGCTACGTTATAGAATGTGTTCGGTTATTTGCTGAGAAAGCCAGGCAGAATATGGATGTTCGGCAGGTGATCTTGTTTGGTTCATATGCCAGGGGTACCGCAACAGATTTGAGTGATATCGATGTTGCTGTAGTCACGAACACACCCGTTGATGACTGGCTGGAAGCCTCAACTAGTTTATTCAAGCTGCGCCGAGATATTAATCTATCAATTGAGCCGGTGTTGATAGAGCCATCTTCAGATCGAAGTGGTTTCCTTGCCGAAATTCAAAAAACCGGTGAATTGGTGTATGACTGCGAAACTCTTTAGCATTTTTCACATCTACTTGCGCATAGAAAAACTTGATGATTTGATGCCTGATTTCACTGATGGAAGATTGATCATAACCCGCGCATAAGGACCGACATTTGGCGCGACGTTTGCCGGTGATATCTTCTGAAGCCTTATGAACGATCTGCCATGCGGCATTACGATGACATTTGCTGATCGGAAGCTTGGTTTCTTACCGGCATATGCTCGAACCACTTTAGGCGTGAATGATGACTTTTGTATAGAGGCGTTTAATGGCGGCGTTGAGGGATCAACCAGTTCCCCGTAACGCATCAGAAAATTGTCGAACTCTACCTCTACCGGTTCGTGGGAGAATGCATAATTGTGGCTCCATGCGGTAAATGCGAAGTAGTAGTCGTCTGTGCTGAACTCGGCTGAGTATATCTCCACCCACTCGCTATCGACCAGAACTCCGGCTGTGAGCATGTTGCCCACTCTTGCAAACCTTAGACTGCCTGAGATATGGTTCGTTGGTACGCCTCCGCCGCCGATACCCCCATAGTCAGTGGCGTATGCCTCAATTGGACCGCTCTCAACTTGGCCGAAAGAACTCCTCTGTACGTTGGCAAGGCTGCCGGTATGTGCCGGAAAGAGTCCCATCCCAACGCGCACTCCGCTCCCCGAAGGCCATTCTGTGAGTGTGTAATCTATCTGGATATCAAAGTCACCTCTGAGGCACTTAGCTGATTTGAAACCGCCTCCAAAGGAATGCGGATCATCGGCTTCATGAGCGTCTGCCGGAATTGTAACTACTACACAGCCTGGAACCTCAGTTGCTGATGGTCCAATCCCGTCGATGAAAGTTGTCCAGAGGGTTGTATTCATCGCCCCGTCGTTGAAATCATCGACGATGGAACAGTGCCCTGTAACGGCTGCTGCGAATATCGAAAATGCTATTATGGCATACCGGATTACTCTATACATGATACATCCCCCTTGAACTAGTCTTCAGGTATATTGTGAAATGATGTTGATTTGCGGTTATTGTAAGCCGTATTATCAGAAATGTCAACATGTTTTTGTGGGAATAGCTTATAATCAGCATTTGCCGGTATTCAAAAGGTAGGTCCGAGATTTGTAGGTAAAATCTCTTCATGTTTCCAAGCCGTGTACCCTGAGTGATCTGCCCGCAGGCAGATTGTATCGAAAGGCACACGCGGGTTAGGTGACTGGATATCATCCTTCGATACATTCCCTGCGGCGAACACTCAAGATTAAACGGGTGATTGATATCTCTACTGATAGTAATTACCCACTTTATTGAAATACATTCAAATTCAAGTTATCAGAGAACGTAGACAAGCGGGATGAAGTAGAGTAAAATTGAGGAAAATATTTCCTCAATCCGTAAAGGAGACGAACATGAGCAGCGCATCTGCCGTACCGAATAATGGAACACCACAAACAAATGTCATACTAATCCTGGTGGATAGCTGCAACAGACACTATCTTTCTCCTTACGGTTGTAAAACAGTCAACACGCCTAACATCCAGCATCTGGCAGATAAGGGTGTGACATTCACGAATCATGTCATCGGATCGGCTCCATGTATGCCCGCTCGGAGAGAGATCATGACAGGGCGTCAAGAGTTCCTTTACAGAGGTTGGGGGCATCTGGAACCATATGATGCTCCGATTGCTCTGAGATGTCGTCAATCAGGCGCGGTAACTCAGATAGTGACTGACCACTATCACTACTGGGAGAACAGCGCGCATGGTTATCTTGAGCACTTCAACGGCTGTGAGATGATCCGTGGTCACGAGCTGGACTACTGGAAGACTGAGCTTCAACCCAGTGAACCTGAATGGGTGAAATCGATAAATGAATATCGTCCAGGATGGGGAAGCCAGTATTATCGAAATGTTGCCAAGTTTACAAGTGAAGAAGATTTCTTCTCGCCGAAGGTCTTTCGAAAAGCTGCGGAATGGCTGGATGCAAATCACAACCAGGATCGTTTCTTCCTTCACATAGAGAGTTTTGATGCGCATGAACCTTTCCATGTGCCGGAACCATATCGCTCGATGTATACCAACGACCTCAATCCTGAATATACATGCTGGCCGCCTTATCAGGATACAGACCAGCGCCTAAAGTTTTTGCAAAGCACATCGATGGCTGAGTTAGACTACATCCGAGCGCAGTACCAGGGCAAACTCACGATGGTTGACAAGGCTCTGTGTCAGGTTTGGGCGATGATGGACAAACACAATCTGTGGGATAATACTACCGTTATCTTCACCACCGACCACGGGCATGAGTTGGCAGAGGCGGTTCTGGATATCAATGAGTTTGATGATGATGCGCGCGATCATACGCTCCGAAATCCATTTGGGAAACAGCACCCTCATTATCTGAGTCATGCCAACATCCCTCTGTTGATCTGGCATCCGCACCTTATGAACGGCGGGAAGTCGGTAGATGCTCAGACATGCACAGTCGATATCTACAACACCGTGCTTGATGCCATCGGCTCAGGAGCATCTGCCGATGTCCACAGCCGTTCGATTCTTCCGCTCATGGCAGGTGAAAAGCAGATCAGAGATCTGACATACTGGGGTACATTCGGAGAGGGTATCTGCTGTACAGACGGAGAGGATGTTCTGCTACAGGGATGCAACTCCAATGCGCCGCTCAATCAATATTCCACAATTATGTCCTGGCCTTGCGTAGATGCCAAAGCCGGGACGTTCATTCCCGGCGTCGACTGCCCGGGGTGGCAGATTCCGATCAACTATCGGCATGATTTCCCGTCGATTCTGTATAAGCGTAACGACCCATTGTTCAACGAAACCAACATCATTGATGCTGAACCCGAAACCGCTGCCAGCCTGCGAAGACGTCTCAAAGATCGCATTACTGAGGATGGTTGTCCGCCTGAACAGTTCGATCGACTGGGCCTCTGAGTTATGCAGAGATCAATTGTGCTTGATTAGTCTGATTTCCATAATTATGCCATCACCTTATTTATTAAACTCAAAAATATCAATTATAAAGGCTTATGTATGCATTCATGTGATTCGAAAAAAGAGGAGTTGCCGCTTCTAACTCAAGAACAAACGCATAATCGAACTAACGCAGTGCCTTGGATTATCCTGGCGTGTGGAGCACTTCTCTGGGGTGTTATTGTTTACTTCACTCGTTTTCAACTCGAAGATGCGTTGATTACCTATAGATATTCAGCGAACCTTATCAGCCATAAAGGGTTTGTCTTTAATGCTGGTGAGCATGTTTTAGGAACAACCACTCCTCTTGCGACCCTCATTCTTGCCATGCTATCTACTCCCTTCGGACCGCGTTCTATCGTACAAGTTGCAACTGTGGTCATGCCGATTTTCGGCCTCATGTCTGGACTAACCGCCTACTTTGTGCTGAAAGATCGTTGTATCTCTGTCGCAGCCGCAGGTACAGCGATGTGTTTCCTCTATATGCACCTGGCTATGATACGAACAGGAATTGGAGGAATGGAAACGCCTCTTGTATTGCTCCTGATGGGATTGAGTTTATGGGCATTGGGTCGGGAGAAGTATGCTGCAATGGGAGTGTTTTGCGGATTGCTAATGCTTTGTCGGATTGATGGCGCTATCTGGACATCGATTATAGTGTTAGCAGGATTACTGAAATCTCGGCGTAAGATTGCTATCTCAATAGGAACAGCATTCATTGTTGTGCTTCCATGGATTGTCTTTGCTACGATATACTTCGGTACATTCTTACCAAATTCAATGCTAGCAAAGGCTGCAATACGTCCGGGAAGAGAACATCAACTGTTGAATAGCCAATACATACTCACAAATGTGCTTTGGTATGTAAAAGGAACAAGATATTACGGCAGTATGTGGCTTCTACCTCTATGGCTTGGACTCTTTGCAGTCGGTACACGTAGATTATTCAAAGAGAGTCCGCATGAATTATGGCCGATTGCAATATTTCCGATTTTTTATACATTGGTGATGTATGCAGGCCGCGCTCCAAGGTTTGAGTGGTACCTTCTCCCAATTACTTATTGCTGTATGATACTTGCAGGTGTAGGCATAGTTGAGATATTTCAATGGATCAAAAGATGGCTTCCTGTTCGTACCAGGATTATGGTTTCTGCGGCGCTTATCGGAGTTGTGGTTGTTACATACTGCTCTTGCATCGTTCCATCAATAATCAGACAGATGTCGATCTCTCAGCGCAGGGAGGACAGCGCAAGAAAAGGGATTGGTTTGTGGCTGAGAGATAATACTCCTGAAGATGCGGCTGTTGCGATGGAAGCGATTGGTTATCAGGGATATTATTCTGAGAGAAAAGTCATAGATTTTGCGGGGCTCGTAACCCCCAAGACCGTCGAGTTTAAGAAGCAAACCGCGATGAATGGAGAAGTTTTCGACTCAGTATTGCAGTTCTTCAAGCCCGACTATATTGTGCTTCGCTCATTCGAAGTTGATACCAACAAGCACTTTAATGGCGGACCTCTTTTCCTGACGCACGGTAAAGAGCAGGAGTTTCATCAGATATACCGCGAAGTAAAACGATATACCGGTGTCAGTAATAATCCGATGAGTCTATCTAATCTTACGGTTTTCAAGCGTGTTACAGATAAAAGATACAAGCTCTAATGTGTAAATTAATTTCATACTGCTCTGTAATTCTAAGCAATTGTGCTGATAGATTCTGTTTGATTATAAGCTTTATGATTTTACCGCACAAACATTGGCTGTACTTGAATCAACCGGTAATGCTTCCGCAGGACCGTTGACAGGTATGCTAAACCAGAACGAGCTCCCTTTGCCGACTTCACTATCTACACCGATGGTACCGCCGTGTGTTTCAACTGCCAGCTTGCAGAAAGTTAGTCCTAGTCCGGTTGAGTATTGCCGTTGATTCTGCTGCGATTTTACTTGTCCGAATTTCTCAAAGATTCTTCCCAGGCTTTCTTGCGGGATTCCCGGGCCGTTATCCTGGACATATACACGCACACATGTCTCTCCTGCTTCTATTCCAATGGAAATGCTGCCGTCATCCGGGGTGAACTTCAATGCATTGCCCATCAAATTCTGTATAACTCGAGCGAGTAGTTTAGCATCGCCTTGTATAAAAATCGGATCTTTTGGCTCTTCGAAAATGAATTGCCGGTCTCCGCGCAGGGATTCAACTTTACCCATCACCTCTCGGATGATCTCAATCATATTGCATTCACCCAGATCGAGAGTCATCTCTCCGGCTTCCATTTTGCTGACATCCAGTAATGAGCTGGCAAGTTCGATTAGACTCTCAGTGGCATCTGTCAGGATGTTGATATACTCTTTGCCATCCTTTGACATTGTTTCTCCTTCTACCATGTCCAGCAATTGTAAAAAGCCTTTCATGCTTGTTAAAGGAGTGCGCATATCATGTACGACCATATGTACCAGATTATCTCTAAGTTCCTCAAGCTGATGAAGTTGATCGTAGCTTTCTTGTATCACTTTCTTTTGTCTGTGTAGCTCCAAATGGGCTGCCACCCGTGCTTGGACTTCTCTCAATTGAAATGGTTTGGTTACATAATCAACCCCGCCTGCTTCGAACGCTTTTACCTTATCCGCAGTTTCGTTCAACGCGCTGAGGAATATCACCGGGATTTCTGACAATTCGTCATCCATCTTCAAGCGCTTACATACTTCATATCCATTCATACCCGGCATCATGACATCAAGCAGGATCAGATCAGGCAGGTCGTGCCTGGCTGTCTGTATTGCGAACTCTCCGTCAGAAACTGACCTCACTTTATATCCCAATCCCTTTAGCATTCCTGTTAGAAGGAGCAGGTTTGCTGGAGTATCATCAACAACGAGAATACTGGGTATAGGCTGTGAATTCATTAACGTGGTTTCCATTATATTGTAACTCCTGCTTTAAGTGCATTCAGTAAACTTTGATAATCAAATGCCTCTAGATAGTGTTTGAGTTGCTGTGATTTTTGCCTGTTATATTGTCTGACTTCTTCAACCAGCAACAGCAATTGGTCATGGTCTGCGTCGATTGCTGCTTCCTGGAGACGGTAGATCAAATCACTTGGTATATCCGTCATGACTTCCGGAGCGACTTCTGAAGCAACCTGTTTCTGGATATTCGATGTTCCTGTTGGTGCATCATTTGTTGTAAGTGCTAGAGCTTCGTTTAGTGTCTCCATAAATTCATTCACTTTTATTGGTTTAGTGAGATATCTGAAGAATCCGGCTTCGAGGCCTTTTTCAATATCCCGCGGCATTGCATTGGCGCTGAGGGCAACGATAGGGATGTGTGCTGTTGCTGGGTCATTGTGTAGAATTTTCAGGACTTCAATTCCGCTGATGTCCGGCAGATTAATGTCCATTAGGATCATCTCCGGCATAGATGTGCGGGCAATCTCGATACCAAGATACCCGGTTACCGCAGTCATCAGGTGAAGATCAGAACGGCGTCCGATAAGTTGCTCAACCAGCTTCATATTGGCAGGATTGTCTTCTACATAAAGCAGATTGTGTTTCTCAGTGCCATTTAACGATTGTTGTTGGTCGGTTGAAGTGGTTTCATCTTCACCCGCTGCTAATCGAGGAGCCACATCTGCAGCCAGCTCAAACCAGAATTCGCTTCCCACCCCCTACAGTGCTTTCCGCACCGATTGTACCACCCATCAGTTCTATTAATCGTTTAGCAACTACGAGGCCGATACCAGTGCCTTCCTCGCTTCCGCCTTCCTGTCCAAGACGATTGAACGGTTGGAACAACTGATCCAGCATTTCCGGAGTCAATCCTTCGCCTGTGTCTTTGACGCTTACACGTATGCGTTCCGGTGCGCTGGTAAAACAATCTACGACGATACTACCATTCTCCCGGTTGTATTTAATCGCGTTTGAAAGAAGGTTAATGAGTACTTGTTTTACTCGGGTCAGATCGGCATGTACAAAGTAAGGGATATCAAGCGGCGGGAACATCATGCTGATTCCGCGTTCTTGCGCTTTTGGTTCTATCATGCCACGGCATTCGAACATGACTTCGGCGAGTGATACCGGCTCTCGCGACATCGGTACCTGTCCTGACTCGACTTTCGCGAGATCGAGGATCTCATTTATCAGTTTCAACAGATGCCATCCAGCCTGAAGGATTTGAGATATGCTTTCCTTTTGAGAAATTGTTGGCTCAGGTGAATCGGATTCCATCAATTGAGCAAAACCCAGAATTGCATTTAACGGACTTCGCAGCTCATGGCTCATACTGGATAGAAAATCTGATTTCGCTAGATTTGCTTTCTCTGCCGCAGTTTTAGCACTCTCCAGCTCCACATTGTTCTCTTTTAGTGTTTGCTCAAACCGTTTCAACTCTGTAACATCACGAGCGGCGGCAAATACCCCTTGCAGTTTTCGATCGCGGTCATAGAAGGTGGTTGCATTATATGATACTACTGTCTCTTTACCATCCCAGGCACGTACGGTGAGTTCGTAATTTGTAACCTTTTTTTCGCTTAATACCAGTTTGATGCTTGCCTCTGCTCTTGCTGGATCAGTGAAGTAGTTCTTAAATGGCGCCCCTATCAGTTCATCACGGGTGAAACCGGTGAGAGTCTCCATCTGTTTGTTGACATCAGTTATAATACCGGATGGATCTGTAGTCATAATCGCATCAATGTTCGATTCAAATAATGAACGGGTATAGAATTGTTGATCACGAAGGCGTTGATCGAGTAGCTTCTGTTCTGCCTCTACTTGCTTGCGTACGGTATTGTCGGTGCCAATCAACAGATAACCGATGATTCCACCCTGGTCATCGCGTAATGCTGTAACTGATACAACTGCCGGGAAACGGCTGCCGTCTTTGCGGATATATGTTAATTCGTAGATGTCTTCAATCTCACGTGAAGCCTTAAATACAAGCGCTTCAAAACCCGGCGCAATTGGAGTATTAAATTCTATACTAAGTTCTTTGGCTCGCGATATTACTTCCTGGGAATCGGAAATGTCGGCAGGGGTGATTTTATCTACTACTTCGCTGGCTGTATATCCGAGCATACACTCAGCGCCGACATTGAATATCTGTATAACGCCTTTCTCATCGGTTGCAATACTTGAGAAGTTGGCACTGTTGAAAATCGCGTTTTGCAGAGCGCCTGCTTGAAGGAGCGCCGCTTCTGCCTGCTTGCGTGCAGTATTGTCGGTGCCAATCAACAGATAACCGATGATTCCACCCTGGTCATCCCGCAATGCCGTAACAGATACCACTGCCGGAAAACGGCTGCCATCTTTGCGGATATATGTTAACTCGTAAATGTCTTCAATCTCGCGGGAAGCTTTGAACACCAGAGCTTCAAAACCCGGTGCTATTGGAGTATTAAAATCAAGACTCAGTTCTTTAGCCCGTGTTATTACTTCTTGCGAATCTGAAATATCGGCAGGGGTGATTTTGTCTACAACTTCGATAGCCGTGTAACCCAGCATGCGTTCGGCACCGACATTGAATATCTGTATTACGCCTTTTTCATCAGTGGCAATACTTGAGAAGTTGGCACTGTTGAAAATCGCATTTTGCAGAGCACCTGCTTGAAGCAGCGCCGCTTCTGCCTGCTTACGAGCAGTATTATCGGTGCCAATCAATAGATACCCGATGAAAAGTCGGCGACACGTCCAGCACGCTCGAGTGACTGGTTGAGTTCCTGTCCGGAGCCAGGCACGATGACGTTTTCCCAGAATTCAGCCCGAATCTCTGGGATTCTCTTCAGAGCCAGTTCCAAGCCTTCCTTGTTTCGTGCCATACCGCAGTTGTCCCACATAACCTTACCCAGTTCTTTGTGGAAATGATCAACTGTCTGGCCGCCCTTACCACTCTTGGTATTTTTCAACAGCTTGGCGGTTTGATCCTTTACTTCGTTGACAGAAACATCAAACGCTGGATCGTTGGTACTGGTCGGTACCGGTGGGACGGTAGCTAGGTAATTCCCGATAGTGTACGGGATAACGAAATAGCCGTCGGCCAGGCCCTGCATCAATGCGGAAGCGCCCAAGCGGTTAGCACCGTGATCAGAGAAGTTGCATTCACCCATGGCATAACAACCCTTGACGGTGGTCATCAGCTCATAATCAACCCACAATCCACCCATGGTGTAATGAATCGCCGGGTAGATCATCATTGGTTCCTTGGTGGGGTCACTGTCGGTGATTTTCTGATACATGTGGAAAAGATTGCCATATTTCCGCATGATCACATCGAGACCGTCACGCTTGATTGCATCGGAAAAGTCCAGATAGACGCCGAGTTTGGTTTCGCCGACACCCTTACCTTCGTCGCAAGCTTCCTTGGCGTTGCGACTGGCCACATCGCGGGGCACGAGGTTACCAAAGGAGGGATATTTGCGCTCCAGGTAATAATCACGCTCGTCCATCGGAATATCGGCAGCTTTTCTAGTGTCGCCCACTTTCTTTGGAACCCAGACGCGTCCATCGTTCCGCAGACTCTCGCTCATGAGGGTCAATTTGGATTGAAATTCGCCATGAACCGGGATGCAGGTTGGGTGGATCTGGACGAAAGAGGGGTTAGCGAATCCAGCTCCTTTTTTGTAGGCACGCCAAGCGGCGGTGACATTACATGCCATGGCGTTGGTGGACAGGAAGTAGACGTTGCCGTAACCGCCGGTCGCAAGAACAACCGCATGCGCTGAATATTTTTCGATCTCACCGGTTATCAAGTTGCGGCAGACGATGCCCTTGGCTACGCCGTCGACGACAACGAGGTCCATCATTTCCCGGCGGGTGTACAATTTCACCTTGCCGGTGGATACTTGTCGCATCATGGCGGTATAAGCACCGAGCAACAACTGCTGTCCTGTCTGGCCCCTGGCATAGAACGTACGGGAAACCTGGGCACCGCCGAAGGAGCGATTGGCCAAGGTACCGCCGTATTCACGGGCAAAGGGAACGCCCTGAGCTACACACTGGTCAATAATA
Organism: uncultured Desulfobulbus sp.; assembly: GCF_963662935.2. Classification (NCBI taxonomy): domain Bacteria; kingdom Pseudomonadati; phylum Thermodesulfobacteriota; class Desulfobulbia; order Desulfobulbales; family Desulfobulbaceae; genus Desulfobulbus; species uncultured Desulfobulbus sp. The sequence goes on from NZ_CAXXTL010000002.1 coordinate 358,313, forward strand.
TTGTTGGCGACCTGGGCAAGACGATAGACGTTTGCCTCACGGGCGCGGAAGTCGCCACCCTTGATGGTATCATAGAACAGACGGAAAATGGAGTCGCCGTCATTCTGGTAATTTTTGGCGGCATTAATGCCACCCTGGGCAGCAATGGAGTGGGCGCGGCGGGGGCTGTCATTAATGCAGAACGATTTAACATTGTACCCCAGTTCGCCCAAGGAGGCGGCTGCTGAAGCGCCTGCCAGACCGGTTCCTACGATGATAACTTCGTATTTCCGTTTATTGGCAGGGTTGACGAGTTTGTTGGAAAAACGGCATTTGTCCCATTTTTCGGCCAGCGGTCCTTCAGGTATCTTTGAGTCAAGCTGCATAGTCGTTTCTTTTTGCTGTAGGTGAATAGGAATAAAGCTTGTTAAGAAGATTCTTGCCCGAGCAGTGCTGACACATTGCGAGAACCTTCAATCGTCTCTTGTAGAACGTTACCGTATCAGAGCAATTGATTCCGAGAGATGACCATGAGGAAGGTGATCAACAGAAATACTCCGCCCATGATACCTGCCAGTGCCCAGGTAACCACGCGCAGCGGATAATCGTATTTCGGATGGCTGATTCCAAAGGTCTGAAGCAGTGACCAAAAACCATGGCTGACGTGGATGAAAAGAAGACAGATGCCCGCACCGTAAATCAAGGTAAAGAACGGGTTGTTCAACACCTGGGTAACAAAATCAGAAATCGTTTTTACCGCAGTTTTTTCAACAAAGTGAAAGTTGGCGAGGTGAATGAGGATGAAGAGAAAAATAGCGGCACCGGTGTACGGCATGGTTTTGGAAGCCAAGGTGCGGCCGCCTGCACTGGTCTCGACGGCATATTTTCCACCTCTGGCCTTGCGGTTCTCAAGGAAAAGAATAACGCCGGTGATGACGTGGAGAAAGAAGATTGAGTAGAGCCCGATTTCAAAAATGGGGACGAAAACGCCTAAGGAGTGCAGATGATGCGCGTAGGCATTAAACGCGCTTCTCCCCCAGAAAATTGTACTGTTGCCTATGGTATGGACGAGCAAGAACCCGCCCAGCATAAACCCAGTAAAAGCCATGATGTACTTTTTGCCCAACGAAGATCGAAAAGTTTGAATGAACCACGACATAATTACCATTCCTGAATGAGAGTTAAAAAGAGTGAAACAGTTGATACGACTGGTAAAACTATAATCAGATTCAAAAAATGTTCGAACTGAACGGTCATTCATTAACAGTCTGTTGTCTCTCCTGTCAAGGAAAAAAAGTCCTTGCAGACAAGGTCATTTCCCCCTCGCCGAAGCACCATTTCACCACGACTTGTTCCTGTTGTGCAAGATAGGCAACAAACGGCTCGATTTACCTGAACCGCAGGGGCTCTGTCAAAAATAGCTCCCAATAAAAGCGTGATTGAAAGCGCTCCTTGAGCATCTACTATAGCAATCCTTTCCAAACGGGCACAAGTTGCATAACAACACTGTGCCGCTTGTAAGAAATCTTGTCAGCACCAAAAGGACACCATAGGGGTTGCCGCCGCTTTCTCTCAGGAAAAAGCGGCAGGGACGTCAGGATAAAAATATGTGGCGCGCGGAAAGGATAAGGGCAAGAATGCCCCTATCAACTGACCTGGGAAGCGGGTCGTTCGTCGATGCGCTGGAGCCCTTCCATGAGCAATTTCATGAAGTACCCGATCTCGGGGGCATCGAAATCTTCGGGAGGAAGCCCGGGGGTGAATTTAAATCGTCCGTTTTTCTCCCGGAGCACCTCAAAAAAAGCCGACTCGCCCTTGCTGCCGGCGTAACTTGCCTTGATCAAGGCGCCTTGACGCAACGAAAAACGAGCCGTGCCCTTCTGGAGTTGGGTGATCGTAAGAATACCGGTCTTGTGGTTGCTATTAAGGGTTTGAAAAAGCGCTTCCGGGGGAATCTCTTCCAGTTTACCGATCATACCCGAAGCGTAGTCGTCCGACCGCACCCTGTTTGAGTCGGTCAACCGTTTGGCCATCAACCGGGTAAAATAGGACTGGAGCGAAGGATACTTATGTAAAATCGTCTTGAAATGCTTATTTCCGATATATATGAGTTGGCAATCGGTGCTCGCCTGAACAGTAGCGCCGACATTTTCCTCGCAGATCAGACTCATTTCCCCGAACACCTCGCCTCGCTTGAGGGTGGAGATGGGGATGCCGGCATCGTTGAGGATATCGACCTGCCCGGTGACGACAATATAAAAGTGGCCACCAGGATCGCCCCGGCGGAGAATGATATCATTTTTTTTGCAGTCCCGCAGATTGAAGTACTTAATAACGTTATTGAGATTGTTCTGATCGATGTTGCGGAAAAAAGCAAAATTGCTCAAGAGATGAAAGATACCACCCAGATGGTTGCCGATGTTATCGGGTTCATCCTCTTCATGCATGGCTCGGAAATGTTCCAGCCGGATAGAGCCTGTGCAACCGGAGCAAGAAAGCATGCAGTCGGGAATCTGGTCGGCCCGTTCGTATTCAATGATAATTTTGGTCAGATCACCGTTGAGTATTTTGCAACTGCCACGGTTGGGGGGAGAATGAACCATCGTGGTGTTGATAAAGGAGTTTTCCCCGTTGCTTTCCATACTGATGGCGATTCCGGAAATTTGAAAAACATCACCATACCGGAAGAGCGGACAGTGCCTGGTTTCACAAACGCGGAAGCTTATTTTGGGAAAACCCATCAATAACTCCTGAAGATCATACCTGAAAAGATTTTAAACATTGATTGTTCGTCGCATAGTTTATTGAGTATTATGCTCGAAATGCGCCGGGGAGACAAGGTATTCCTGCCGGTCATCATTCGAGCGCCGCAACGCTGCTTCAAGAGCACTCTTGCCAAGGAATCAACCCATGTTACACACATCGATAACCCCGGAAGGCCGGTTTCGCGTCGGCCTGCATACGCCCTCGTATACAGTCGCAAATCTGCGCGAGCACGATCATCCTTGCGCCCTTGGATGTCTTGTCGATGGCACTGCCATAGACAACCGAGACAATTTCCCCATAGAAGATATCACCATTGGGACGGGCCGGCCGATCTATGAGATCTGTAACCCCTTCCCTTTTCGCGGGTGCACCTTTATCGATTCCGGCTGGGCCAACGCCAGAGCAGCCAAACCGGGCTTGATACGAATACATCCGCCCCAGGCTGTTTCCTTGCGGTCTACACTCGGCCCTCACTGCCCGCCAGCTGCCGTACGCGAGATCATCACCCGCTTGCCGCTACCCCTGCGCTATGAATTGGCGGCGACCTCCACTGATCCCGAGGAGTTGGTCTGGCTGGCCCAATCCTGCTGCCGGATGCTGCCAAATGAAGACGGCGCTCCCACCGGACTGCAATACATCGAAACAAACGGTCAATACCGTGCGGACATCGACGATTTCGAGTTGTTTGAAACCATTGCCAACAACCCGCACCTGCCCGATGCCTATAAAGAGGTCATGGTATTGCGCCCCGGAGTGCAGGGCAACAGCGAAATCGTTGGCGATTATCAAAGGGCCGACACCGAGGTGCTCGAGTATCTGCGCGGCAACTCCTATATCCCCTGGGGCCACTATGCCGCCAATTTTGCCCATACCAGTATCCGCTACCGGATTGCCGATTTATCGGCAGAGGATATGACGGGCTTGCGGCATCTCTTTTATCAGCGCATCTTTTTCACAGTCGCTGAACACTTGGGGATACCTCCTGCCATTCGTCGCCGACGGCTCTCTGGGGAAGAACTGGAAACCCTTCGCCAGGGTATCCTCAAAAAAATGGCTGAAGATAACACCGGCCTGGAATTCTTGGCCACTCTCTGGGGCTGGAATTTCGGCTATGATTTTTCCGGATCCGGCTACCGCCTGCATGCTTCTCACCAGATGATCCACCAGCAATACGCCATGGTGCCGCAATGGGTGAATGATGTCCAGGACGGCCGGATCCCGGCCTATTGCTGCGGCGACCTGGTGGCGGATGTGCTAGAGCGTTACCACCACGAGTACCATTCCGACTTCTTTACCGATTACCTGCGGGCCATTGCCAACAACACTCGGACCGACAGTGGCGCGGGCGAGCGGTCGCTGGTCATTTGGCGGGATGCCAACGTGCTGCTCTTTGTCCCCAAAGCCCAGGTCTCCCAGTGGGAAATCCAACTGATGGTCACCGCCGATAGCGACACCGGGCCAGTGGGCAACGTGCTCGAGGCAGATGCGACGGTACGGAAGTCGCTCGACACCGGCATCCTCAAGGCACAGCAGGTATTAGCAAGGTTAGGGGCCACAATGGTCACCTCAATCGAATACTCCAAACGCATTGGCGTGGCCAACGGTCAGCGGCTCTTGTATGCCTTTCTCCCCAAATTGCCCTGGTCAATGGGAGCCTTCAGCGAGGCACAGGGACGGTTTATCCTGGGGCATTATCCCGAGGATTTTGCCGAAGCCTGCCGCCGGCAACTGGTTTGAGGCGGCTTTCCCGAGGGCCTTTCAAGAAAAGAACTGAAGAATGGCCGCCGACGTGCTACTATATGCCGGTTGTTTTCCCAAAGGTAAGCGAGGCCGTCGTCGCCTTGCGCCGGGATAATTCGAGGTACGAACGATCACTCAACGGACAGAACAAAGATGAACAAAGGATATTACGGACAATGGGGCGGGGCTTTCATCCCGGAAGTTCTTTATGCAACTTTTGCCGACTTAAACCGTGCCTATGAGGCTGCCCGCGCAGATGCCTCATTCTGGCAGGAGTATGTCGATCTCATGGGCAATTATTCCTGCCGGCCCACGCCACTGACCTATGCGGAAAACCTGACTCGTCATCTGGGTGGCGCTAAGATCTACATCAAACGCGAGGATCTCAACCACACCGGCGCCCACAAGGCCAATAACGTTATGGGCCAGGGACTGCTCGTTAAACGAATGGGCAAAAAACGGGTGATCGCTGAGACCGGCGCCGGCCAGCATGGCGTAGCTACCGCCACCATGGCTGCCCGTTTTGGCTTTGCCTGCACCATCTACATGGGCGAGGAGGATGTCGCCCGCCAACGTCCTAATGTCTTCTGGATGGAGAAGCTCGGGGCCACGGTCGTGCCAGTCACTGACGGCTCACGCACCCTTAAGGATGCCATGAACGAGGCCTTCCGCGATTGGGTCACCTCCATGGACGACACCCATTACGTCATTGGTACAGTCTGCGGTCCGCATCCCTTTCCGGAGATGGTGGCCTGGTTCCAGTCGATCATCGGCATTGAGGCCAAAAAACAGATCCTCACGCAGCACGGCCGCATGCCGGACCGCGTCTACGCCTGCGTCGGCGGCGGCTCCAACGCCATGGGCATCTTCCAGGGTTTTCTCGATGAGCCGCAGGTAGAACTGATCGGTGTCGAGGCCGGCGGCGAGGGCATTGCCACCGGCAAACACGCCTCCCGCATGGTCGAGGGCAGCGGGGCAACCGCCGGCGTGGCTCAAGGGTACAAAACCAAATTTCTCCAAAGTCCGGAAGGGCAGATGCGCGACACCCATTCCATTGCGGCGGGTCTCGATTACGTCGGCGTTTCGCCGATCCTCGCCGACCTGGGAGAAAAAGGCAGGGTCCGCTTTGCATCCGCCACCGACCACGAGGTCATAGAGGCCTTAAGCCTGGCCATGCGCACCGAGGGCCTCATCCCGGCTATGGAATCCGCGCACGCCTTTGTTCAGGCGTTCAAGGAGGCACCGGCCATGAGCAAGGATCAGGCAATCATCATCAACATGTCCGGCCGGGGCGACAAAGATATCTTCACCATTGCCCATGCCTTTGACGATCCCTCCTGGAAGGAGTTCATCGTCAAGCGGGCGGATCAGTACAGAGAAAAATGATCGGTCCGCCGTTGGGCGAACCGTTTTTTATCGAGGGGCAATACGTTCATGGATCTGGCAAAAGAACTGAAAAACCGGCTAAAAACCAAACCTATCCTGCTGATGACCCATCTGGTTTTGGGTTATCCTTCGCTGGCGGTCAACCGAGAGGTCATCCGGCAGATGACAACCAACGGGGTGGACTGCATCGAATTGCAGATTCCCTTTTCCGAGCCCATCGCCGACGGCCCGGTCATCCTCAAGGCCAATCAGCAGAGCCTAGAGAGCGGCATCAGCGTCGAGGAATGCTTTAGCTTCGGTCAAGAGATGGCGGCGGCATTCCCCCAGGTTCGTTTTTTATTTATGACCTATTACAATATCGTCTTCAAATACGGCGAAGAGGCATTTCTTCACCGGACCAAGGCTATTGGTTTTTGCGGCACGATTGTCCCAGATCTGCCGCCCGAGGAAGGGCAGAGCTACCTGGCCACCAGCAAGGAACTGGGACTGGCGCCGGTGCAGTTTTTCACCCCCACCTCCACCGATGAGCGGATGCGGGCGGTGGCAGCCCAGGGTGCCGGCTTTGTTTACTGCGTCGCCCGCCGAGGCGTCACCGGCAAACAGACAGCCTTTGACCACACGCTCGATCAGTACCTGAGTCGTTGCCGCCAGGCCACTGATCTGCCGCTGGCGGTCGGGTTCGGTATCAGCAGCCGCGAGGATGTAGCTCTCCTCACCGGCAAGGCCGACATGGCGGTGATCGGCACTGCCACCATTAAATTGGTCGACGCCCAGGGACCCGAGGCTGTGGGCCCTTTCATCGCCGGCTTGCTTGCCGGGGACTGAGGCTGGACATTATCGCTGTTAGCCATAAATAAATGATAAAATGTGGCTGTCGATACTGCAAAAAAGACCTCCTCGCTCCAATTTTATGGTTATTGATTTATTGCCTTCACTCATCATACAGGCGTTCAACTCACTACTGTGAAATGTACATTTACTCCTAGGAGAATGGAGATGGAAGACAAAGCGATTCAAGTGACCTGTCCCAAATGCGGCATAAAAATCAACAACACCGCAGGCTGGTTTAAGAAGCCGGGCAACTGCTGCCCCGGTTGCCAACTGCGTTTTAGTACCGAGCGGTTCAAAAAAGCAATCGACGCCGCAGAAAACCAGCCCTGAATATCAGGGTAACAAGCTAATTTTGTTGATAATTTAAAAAAATAGGCTTGCCATTGCACTTGACCGCTTGTCTTTGGCCTGCAAGCATCCTCGTTTAAGTTCGGCAGCAGGTGAGCTCAACCGTCGTGTGAACTCCTCAAGGTTGGTGTTTCACCAGCGAGCCAACCTCAGGAGGGTAATGGCACCTTATCGCTTCTCTTGTTTTTTTCATTGCCGCGTCTCCTTGGATCATTGACCACCAAACCTGGATATCCTCACACCATGACCAGCCCCGACATCGCTGCCCATATCCGCAAGGATTCTTTTGCCAACTGGCTTGGCGCCACCATTGAAACCATTGAACCGGGATACAGCCGGGTCTCGCTGGTGGTGACCGCATCGATGCTCAACTTTCACGGCATGACCCATGGCGGGTTAGTGTTCAGCCTCGGCGATATCGCCTTTGCCGCCGCAAGCAATTCCCACGGACAGACAGCGCTGGCCCTCAACGTGGCAGTGAGTTTTCTTCGGCCCACAGGTGTTGGCGATCATCTGGTTGCGGAAGCGAAAGAGATCCACCTGGGAGGGGCCACGGCGCTCTACGATATTGTGGTCACCGAACAGAACAGCCGGCAGTTGGTCGCCAAGAGCCAGGCCACCGTTTATCGCAAACGCGAATCTTTTGTTTGAAAGGTCAAGCCGGGCAACCTTAGGGTAACCGGTTTTTTCTCATCCAACCGTTCAACCTTGTACTGCCCGGTTTATCCGAGCCGTGAGGCAATCCCATGGAAAACGCCTTCTCCGACCGCATCACCGATGTTCCCAAGTCCTTTATCCGCGAAATTCTCAAGGTCACCATCGATCCCTCGATCATCTCCTTTGCCGGCGGCTTGCCCAACCGGCTCTTCTTTCCGGTCAAAGCCCTACAGCAGGCTGCCCATGACGTTTTCGAAGAGGCGGGCGACGAGATTCTCCAGTACGCGAACTCCGAAGGCTATCTAGGTTTGCGCCAGTTCATTGCCGACAGATACCGGCAGCAGGAGGGCCTGGATATCCCGGTGGACGACATCCTGATTACCACCGGCTCGCAGCAGGGGCTGGATTTACTGGGCAAGACCTTTCTCAACGAGGGAAACGACCTGATCATCGAGGAGCCCGGCTACCTTGGCGCCATCCAGGCCTTTGCCATGTACCGGCCCCGCTTCCACCCGGTCACGGTCAGCGAGGGCGGCATGGACATCACCGCACTCGGTCAGGTCCTTGGTGAACGGCAACCGAAATTACTCTACACTGTGACCAACTTTCAGAATCCCAGCGGCATCAGCTACAGCGACGAGAACCGGCGGGCGGTGGCCGATTTGGTGCGCGGCAGCTCCTGCCTGATCATCCAGGACGATCCCTACGGGGATCTCCGCTTTTCGGGAACCCGCAAGGTTTCGTTCAAGCGTATCCTGCCGGCGAACACGGTTCTGCTCGGCTCTTTCTCCAAAACCGTGGCCCCGGCCCTGCGCCTTGGCTGGCTGGTGGCACCGCATCCGATCATGGACAAGCTCATCATCGCCAAACAGGCCGCAGATCTGCACACCGACTCTCTGGCCCAGCGCATCCTCTACCGCTACCTCTGCGATAATGATCTCGACCTGCACATCGCTACCATCATCCATCAATACGGCAAGCAAAAGGAAGCGATGATCGGCGCGATCCAGCAATTTTTCCCGCCTGAGGTGCGGTACACTAATCCGGCGGGAGGGATGTTTCTCTGGGTGACCTTGCCTGAGGGGATGTCGTCGATGGCGCTTTTTGAAGCAGCCATCAAGAAAAAGGTGGCCTTTGTTCCTGGGACACCCTTTTATGTAGACCGCAAAGACAGTAACACCCTGCGCCTCAACTTTTCCTGCTCGGATGAGCCGACTATCGTCGAAGGAATCAAACGCTTGGGTGATTCAATCAAAAAACTCTATTAACCACAGGAGATACACAGATGCGCACTATCCAAAAAATAGCCTACACCTTCACAGGCATGGCCCTTTGTTCCATGATGTTTTGGGGATGTTCGGGAGATCAGGGGAAAAAGGAGGAGAAAAAAACAGTGACCGCGCAGGAGCAGATGGGCAAGGATGCCGCGCAAGCCGTGCAAAAACCGCTGGAGGAAGCCCGCAAGGCAGCCCAAGCGGAAACAGGAGCCGCCCAGGCCTTGAAAGATACGGCCCGTGACGCGCAGCCAGCTGCCCAGAACACCGGCGGCAAAGAAAAAAAGAAACTGGAAGGATGCTGATTTTCGCATAAACCGCACACGAGAAGCACGACGTTTCTCGTGTGCGTTCAGGAATCTCCAGGCTTACCGCCTTAACGATCTTCTTTCACAGCTCGACCGCAGTCAGCGCTTTGACCACCTCCTCCTGCTCCGGCGTCAGAGCCTTGGGAATTCGGACCGCAACCTTGACCAACAAATCGCCACGGTGACCGATGGGACCTGCGGGCAGACCGTGCCCCTTGATACGGAGTTTGGCCTCCTGCTGCACCCCGGCAGGCACCTTGACGTTGAATTTCTTGCCGTCCAGGGTGACCACTTCCAGAGTTGTACCGAGACAGGCCTCGCTGAAGGGAATACGATGCTCAACCACCAGATCATCTTCCACCCGTGTAAACACCGGGTGCTCAGCCACCTGCACCTTCAAGTACAAATCCCCGGCTGGGCCGCCCGATGAGGACACCCCGCCTTTTCCCGACAACCGCAACCGCTTGCCATCCTCGATGCCTTTGGGAATTTTAACCGAGACGTTCTGCGTCTGTCCATTCTGCCGCAGGCTGATGGTTTTTTCAGACCCGTGCAGCACATCCTCCAAGGAAACCGTCATCTCGTAGGTGAGATCGTTGCCCTTGACTGGTTGCGGTCCACAGCCGCCGCAGCCACCGCCACCGCGCATCCCGGCCTGACCAAAAATATTGTCAAAGGGTGAACCGCCGCCGGTGGACCGAAAACCGCTGGTGTGGAAGCCACCGTTGCCGCGTGCACTCCCGCCGAAGCCGAATCCGCGAAGGATATCGTTGAGATCGAAATTGCGGAAGATGTCCTCCTGGGAATAGCGCTGGCGGAAGCCGGCCGAACCGAAGGTATCGTATTGCTGCCTTTTTTCCGCATCCGAGAGCACGGCGTAGGCCTCGCTGATCTCCTTGAATTTTTCCTCGGCCTCTTTATTGTCCGGATTCTTGTCCGGATGATATTTGAGGGCCAATTTGCGATAGGCTTTCTTGATCTCATCGGCGGTGGCAGTCTTGGCGACGCCGAGAATTTGGTAGTACTCCATAATGGGCTGATTCACAAAAAGAAGGGTTGCTGGAAGGAAATCCCTGGTGCAGAGGACTATAAGATCTAAGTAGGCATTGTCTATTGACTCTGCGTTCGGACGGTCATTTTTCCGGCCTTATGCCGGATTTGACACTGACAGTTTGCTGACCGGGCGGGGGAGTTCGGGAAACGACTTGCCGCTTGAGTCGATCAAGCACAGCTGCCCGCTGATTGACCTGCTGATTGAGAAGGATAACAAAAGCCTGACCGTCGGGGAGATAACCGGCCAGGTTATAGACGCCGGTGAGTGTACCGGTTTTGACGGCCACATCGCGTTCCTTTTTCAAGAGTTCGGCTTGCGGCCGAAAGTGGGTCAGCAATTGAAGCATGGCCCGAACAGTGACACGGTTATCCCGTGACAGTCCAGCCCCCTCCACTTGAACGATGGCATCGGCGGCGGTGCTGCCGAGTTGCCGCATCAGTTCCTGGTGCACTGCTTGTTCGGCTTTTTTCCAGGTGGCCGGATAGCCAAACTGCTGGGCGCCGCAGGTCAAAAAGACCAGATTAGCCATAAAATTCGAGGAATAGTGGAGGGTGGAGCGGCTGATATCGGTCAATGTCTGGGAGCTGTGATGCGCGTACAAGAGCGATGCTCCCTGTGTGGGCACCGAGCGGATCCCGCCAAGAGCCGCCACCGGCACCCCGCCTTGTTGCAACAGGGCTCGAAAAAGTTCACCGGCGTATTGGGCCATGCGACTCTCGGCATTGCACCCTTGGGCACAGATGTTGACCCGATAGCGGCCAACCGGTCGTTGTCGCCCAAGTTCCTGCATAATCGGCAGGGTCGGGGTCAGGGGCTCGTCGGAGACAATGCGGCCGGCGGCGTCTTTTTTAATCGGCACGGAATTAAAATTGACGGACAACGGACCGACCGGAGCATCATAGGGGTTGTCGCTGTCTTCTTGACCGGGCACCTGCATGGTCAGGGCAAAGGTCGAAGTGTCGACATAGAGCGTCTGCACCCGCCGCAATCCCTTGTGCCGTAACTGCTCGACAATACCGCTGACCTCCTCGGAAAACAGGGTGGGATCACCAAACCCCTTGACGTACAGGTTATCGTGGCCGTCGAGATAAAATTCCGTGAGAAAGCGGTAATCCTGGCCGAGGATTGCCAGTGCCGCCGAGACGGTGGCAATCTTGAGTACGCTGGCCGGCACCAAGGCGCGGTCGGAATTGCAGGAATCGACGACCCGGCCGCTGGTATCGGCAACCCCATAGGCGCCCTGTGCGGCCAGATCGGCAATGGTGCGGCAGGTTGCACCAACCCGCCGCTCAACGGAGAACAGTACTGTCAAGAGCACAAGAGACCAGAGGAGGATGTGGCGCATCCTCCTCATCATCCCTGCCGTTGCCGCTTGGGTCTCAACCAACCTTGGGCAGGCGGGCAAGCGCGGCATCTATCTGTTCCTGCGGATAGGCGTAATCACTGAGTTTGCCGCTCAGATAGTTGTCATAGGAGGGCATGTCGATCAGACCGGTGCCGGAGAAATTAAAAAGAATGGTCTTCGGTTCATTGGGATCTTTCATGGCCTCGATGATCGCCCCGCGGATAGCGTGGGTAGTTTCCGGGGCGGGAATTATGCCTTCGGTTCGCGCAAAGAGGATACCTGCCTCGAAACACTCCATCTGGTGCACAGCTTTAGGGGTAACGATACCGTCACGGACCAGAGCCGAGATAATCGGCGCCATACCGTGGTACCGCAGTCCGCCAGCATGAATACCGGGTGGGACAAAATCATGCCCAAGGGTGTACATATAGAGCAGCGGGGTCATCATGGCCACGTCGCCGCAATCGTAGGCCAGCTTGCCGCCGGTCATCGAGGGGCAGGAGGCGGGTTCATAACCGATAAATTCTATTTTTTTGCCGTCAAGATAGTCGGGGACAAAGGGGGCTATCAGTCCAGCAAAGTTGGAACCGCCGCCGCAGCAACCGATGACCACATCGGGATATTCCCCGGCAATCTCCATCTGCTTTTTGGCCTCCAGCCCGATGATGGACTGGTGCAACACCACGTGGTTAAGCACCGAACCCAGCGCGTAGTTGGTATCATCGCGGCTGGATGCATCCTCCAGGGCCTCGGAAATGGCCATGCCGAGGGCTCCGGGGGTGTTGGGGTCACGGGCGAGGATCTCGCGGCCGGTCTTGGTGTCCATGCTCGGGCTGGCGACGACCTCGCCGCCGTAAGCTTGCATGATGAATTTGCGGTAGGGTTTTTGGTCGTAGGAGACTCGGACCATATAGACCTTGCATTCCAGGCCGAACTTGGAGGTGGCGAGGGCCAAGGCCGAACCCCACTGCCCCGCGCCGGTTTCGGTGGTCAGCCGTTTCACCCCTTCCCGCTTGTTGTAATAGGCCTGGGGTACGGCGGAGTTGGGCTTATGACTGCCCACCGGGCTCACACCTTCATTCTTGAAAAAGATCTTTGCCTTGGTGCCGAGGGCCTCTTCCAGCTTGTTGGCCCGCACCAGAGGAGAAGGCCGCCAAATCTTGTAGACTTCCATCACTTCCTGCGGGATCTCGATAAACCTTTCCTGGCTCATCTCCTGCTCAAGCAAGGCCATGGGAAAAACAGCGGCCAGCTTTTCCGGTCCCATGGGCTGAAGGGTCTCCGGATCGAGCGGTGGCTGCAGACCACCTGGGATATCGGGAACTACATTGTACCAGCTTGTCGGCATCTGATCTTCACGCAGAACGATCTTCTTCATGATTTCTCCTTTCTTGGCAAATGGTTAAAGGAGCGACCGCGTTTCTCTGGGCAAACGCCGGCACTCCTTGCAATCGTTAGAACCTGAGCTTTCCGGAATCGAACCGCCACCGGACAGGCATCAATCGGCATTATCTACAGTAATCGTGTAAAATTATCAAGATGGGGACACCATTTCCTTAACGCCGGTCTTCATTATCCGGACCAGCAAGGCCTCGCGCTCTCCAAAACCAAGGACCTTCTGCAGAATTTCCCGGGGATTGGCCCCCGGCTGCCCCTGATGACCGAGCAGCTCCAGCCGCAACAGCTTGCCATCAAACTCCATACCGGTTACCAAGGGCCGCAGATCCAAATCCTTGTGTCGATTCTTGCGAAATCGATCGATGACAAAGGATTCCCGCGTAAGAAAATCGGTTATTTTCTGCTGCACATCCTCCGGGTAGGATGGGGATTGAATCTCATAGCAGATGGCACTACTCATGGCTACAGAACGCGACGCGAGTGTGATACCGGTCACCCGGATGGTCGGGGGCATCTGACTATTAAGCAGGACAACGGCTTCTTCCACTGAAGCCAAGGGCCGAGCCAGGTCTATGGTCAAGGATTCCACCAGACTCTCGACCCCAACCGGCAGGGCCTGACTGAAGGAAACCCGAGGGGTCGGATTGAAGCCGCTGGAGAACAGCAGCGGCAGACCGGTGCGCTGCAGAACGCGGAACACCAGTTGCAGTAGTTCCAGATGGCCATAAAAGCGGCTGTCGCCCAAACGTGAATACTGGACCCGGTAGGTATATCCCGGCTGAGGCTGCTTCTTTTCCGGTTTCAGCGACGCCACCGGCCGCACCTCCTGCGGTGCAGCGGGTCGCTCATGGACCACCGGCCGAATGGTCTTAAAATCACAGAGACCGCAGCCCTGGCACCCGTGATTGCGGCAGTCCGGGGTATATTCCTGCTGCAGGGCCTTGGCATATTCAGCTTCCAGGAAGGAACGATCAACGCCGCTGTGCAGGTGCTCCCAAGGCAGGACTTCATTCACCTCCCGCCGGCGCAGATAGTCTTCCAGGTTGAGGTCGCATTCGGCAGCCGCCCGTCGCCATTGCTCGAGGTTAAAATGTTCGGACCAACTGTCCAGCCGGGCGCCGTTGCTCCACGCTGTTTCCAGCAAGCGCGACAACCTGCGGTCGCCTCGGGAAAACACGCCTTCCAGCAACGATTGTTCCGGATCGTGCCATTTGATCTTAAATCCCTGGCGGGGCAGCATCTGCTTCAACCGGTTGATCCGCCGTGTGGATTCTTCCAGGCTGATTTGCGGCTCCCATTGAAAAGGGGTATGCGGCTTGGGAATGAACGTCGCCACGCCGAGGTTAACCTGCACCGGCCGCCCCTTGCCCTGCCCTCCCCGATTACGGGCCTTCTTCGCCAAATCGACAATCGCCTCGACATCTGCTTCTGTTTCAGTCGGCAAGCCCACCATAAAATAGAGCTTAATCAGCTTCCACCCCAAGGAAAAAGCGTCGCGGCAGGTGTCGAGCAGGTCTTCCTCGGTGATGCCTTTGTTGATGACCTGACGCAACCGGTCGGTCCCGGCCTCTGGGGCAATGGTAAAACCGGTTTTCCTGACACGCTTGATCTGCTCCATGATTTCCGGTGTCAAAGTTCCGACCCTCATGGACGGCATGGAAACCGAGACAAAGTCATCGGCAAAACGATCCATGAGAGCGGCCATCAACTCACCCAGACAGGAAAAATCACCGGTGGAGAGCGAGAGCAGGGCCAGTTCCTCAAAGCCAGAGTGGGCGATCCCCTGATTGGCTAGCTCCATGATCTCGTCCAGGGTCCGCTCCCGGACGGGGCGGTAGGTTATCCCGGCCTGACAAAAGCGGCAGCCCCGGGTGCAGCCCCGCGCAATTTCAACTCCGAGCCGATCATGCACCGGTGCGACCACCGGCACCAGGGGGTGATACAGGTAGGGGGCGGCAGGCAGCTCCGGCAGCACCCTCTTGCTGACCGATTGGTACTCAGGTGACAGGGCATCGATGGCGGTGAGCCGACCGTGCTCGTAACGTGGCTGGAAACGCGAAGGGACATAAATTCCCGAAATTTGGGCCAACCGTTCAAGAACTGTCTCCCTCCCCCACTGCTCATCCTTGGCCTGCAAAACCAGATCAGCAATTTCAACGATAATCTCCTCGCCGTCACCAAGGACAATAGCGTCGAAAAATTCAGCCACCGGTTCAGGATTGAGCGAGCAGGACCCACCGCCTAGCACAAGAGGATGGTTCTCCGTACGCGCTTCGGCCCGCAGAGGCAAACCCGCCAGATCAAGGACAGTGAGAATGTTGGTGTAGCAGAGTTCATACGGCAAGGTGATGCCGAGGATATCATAGGCGGCCAGACTGACCTTGGCCTCCAGGGAAAAAAGCGGCAATCCCTGGGAGCGCAACTCCTGTTCCATATCGACATCCGGAACGTAAGCGCGATGAGCCGCCATCCGGTCCTGGCTATTGAGGATATGATAGAGGATCTGCAAGCCCTGGTGGGACATGCCGATTTCGTAAAGGTCAGGAAAAATCAGACAAATGTTCAGATCATCCGTGTCGAATCGGCTGCTAACCGCATGCAGTTCACCGCCGACATATTGACCCGGCTTGCGCACCAGAGGGAGAATCCGGCCAATATCGAGGGGAGTTGGTATAACCATAGCAAAAAGAATGACCTACGTTTAAAATAAGAGAAAAAGGGAATATCAGTTGTAACAATCTTAAATTCTTTATCTAATAACCGTACTATAAAAAATGGCTCGCCCGGATTGGGAGCCGGCGGATGGAAAGTGGTTTCTGGCCCGAGAGGCACAAAATACCGGCTCGATTTTTGCTAATTTCAAAAAAGTCCACAAAAAACTCAACCACACTCTCGTTCTCTCACCAAAATACCGGAAAGAAAAATGAAGAAAAAAATCATTGCCCTCGTCTCGCGCTCCTTGCTCACCCTGCTGTTGACCTGCGGTCTGGCAGCAGCCGACGACGCACCGCAGTTGCAGAAAGTCAAGCATACCATTCTCTCGCCTACGACCGAACAGGTGGTTCTGCAACTCAACGGCTCCTATAGTCCAAAAGTATTCACATTGAAAGATGAAACACCCCGGGTCATTTTTGATTTTGCCAACATGACCTATGGCCTGGAGGTCAAAAGTATCACCACAACCAACGGTTCGATCGTCAAACGGGTGCGGGTGGGCATGCATACCGACGACTCGCCGAAAACACGCGTCGTCTTTGATGTCGCCACCTTGCAAGGAGTAACCTATACCCAGAAATTCGACGAAAAGACCTCGTCCCTGGTCATCCAATTCACCGGACCGGAAAAGGTGGCCACCCAACGCAAGCCGCAAGCGCAGCTCACCGAGAAGGCCACCGAGAAAACGACCGAAACCCAACCGACTGCGGTTGTTGAGCCCCCGCAAGCACCAAGCGAAGTGGCACAGATCGACAAGAGTGTGCCGTCGCAGCCATCGGCTCAGCAAAGCGAGCCTCCCAACATTCTCACAGAACCAACCAAACAAGAACCGCTCCCGGGAACTGACCAACAGCCTGCACCAGCCGTTGAAGCAGCCGCGTCGGCAAAGCCCGATAGCCAAAAGACCGTGAAGAAAGAGGCTCCTGCTCCACAAAAGGAAGCGGAGAAGATCACTGCTGAAAAGAAAGCGGCGGAAAAACCCCTGCCCCCTCCGCCGGTTGAGGTAAAACCGCCAGAGAAAGCGGAGACCCCGCAAACTGCGGGCGATGCCAAACCTGCAGAAGCAGTCAAGGAAACCGCGACAGTCCCTGCAACAGATAAGAAGGGCGAGCAGAAAAAAGCCGAGACGGCGGCCAAGGAACCGGCGCGTCCCGAGGCGGCAGTGGAGCCCCAGGCAACAGCCAAGACGGAAACAACGCCGGCTGACAGCAAGAATAAAACCGAGACGGCAAAGACTGCCATCCCCGCGAAAACAGCAGAGGGACCACAGCTTGAATACGTCAAATTCGACGCCACCTCATCCAAAGGCGAGATGGTGGTGTTCAAGCTCAACGGTTTTCATCCTCCCACCGTGCATGGCGTCGAGGAAGGTATCCCCCGGGTTATTTGTGATTTCAACAACACCAAACTGATCGACTCGACCAAAAACCTGATCAAGACGGACGGTAAATTCGTCAAGATCATCCGCACCTCGAAAACCAAGAAACCAGAAAAGATCCGGGTGGTGATCGATCTTGAGCCGAACCGCAGCTATGACTTGCAGCAGGTTTTTTTCAAAGAGGACAATCTCTTCGTCATCATTGTCAATACGGTAAAAAAATAACCCTTAAGGAACCTGTTCGACCGTGAAGTGGGGAGGCGGCACCAGACGAAAGGCTGCCGCCCCTTGGGGGGTGTGAGAATAAATCTTTTCAACTTGGACGGTGAGTGTTCCGGTGATTGCCTCGCCGGTAATTCGCAAATGCCCCGGCCAGACATATCCGCTGGCAGGGTCTCTCCGGTAATCAGAATAGCGCAGCTCCAGGACCGTATCCCCCCGGGCATCAAAGAGTAAGCGCTGTTGCAGCTCTCCGCTGCGCCTGTCCAGAAAAGCATAATGACGCATCGATTGTTTGTCCTGCCAGTGGTACCAGAATCCCTTCCTTTCCACATCCTGCTCCAGCGTCACCTGTTGCGCCTCACCTTCCGGAATACATCCGCCCAAGAAACAAAAGAGACCTTCAGGCCCGACCGACTCTGGCACGTAGGAGTGCCAAAATTTTGAATCAGTCCCGCCCCGGTAGACGTGACCGATCCTGTTGTCAACCATGGTGAAGGACGTTGCGTCGGCAACGGCTAAAATGAGGGAGCGGCCCAATGGGTCGTTAGCGGCAAAGCGTAGCAGAGCGGGCCGCTGCAGCTGCACAGTTGCACTCACACTCCCTTTACTGCCCAGCACGTCCCAACCGAGACGGATGTCGGCATCGAGAGCTGGCGGTCGTTTGCTTGCAAGGAAGCCAGACCACAGGACTCCAGCCTCCTGCTCCTCGACCGGGCCGAGTGGCAAGGTTTTCGGCTGCTTGCCCGCACAGCCAGAGAGAACCAGCAGACAGCAGAGCGCCGGGAGCCAGAGACGGGCGATGATTCTCGTCCGCATCAATGGGTACCCTGCTTGTCCAGTATCTGAATTTTTTCCAAGATCCTTTTCTTTTCCTGCTCGTCCTCGTTAGAGAACTTGACCGCTTTTTTATACGTCTGCAGGGCTTCCCGCACCCGGCCACTTTCCAGGTAAACATCACCAAGATGCTCAAGGATGGCGGCATCGTTGGGAGAAAGTCTCGCGGCCGTTTCCAGCTCTTTAATGGCCTGTTCGATCTTACCGAGGCGGTAATAGATCCAGCCCAGACTGTCGCGGATATAGCCGTTATCAGGTTTGAGCTCGATCGCCCGTTGAATGTAGTCCAAGGCCTGATCGAGGTTGATTTTTTTCTCAGCCCAACTGAAACCGACAAAATTCAACGCCGCGGCATTGTCGGGTTTGAGTTCAATAATCTTCTCCATAATAGCCAGAGCCGCGCCGTGCTCGCCGCCGTTTTCGAGGATCAGGCCGTATTCATAGAGCAGATCTTCATCATCGGGAAAAAATTCAAGCCCCTGGAGCAGCACCTTCTTGCTCAGGTCCTCTCTTCCCTCCAATTGGTGCAGGGCGGCAAGCATGATGTACATCTCGGCATTGCTGCTCTCACCTGCACCGATATGCTTTTCCAGCAACAGCTTTGCCTCCTCCAACTTATTCTGCTCACGAAGAATGCGGACTTGCAGGAAGAGCGCGTCCGGATATTCGGGAGCCTTGCGATCGATCTGCCGCACCTGCTTCAACGCCCGGTTGTACTTTTCCTGTTGGACAAGGATCACTGCAAGAAAATACCTGGCCTCGGGCAGGTTTTCCTTTTCCAAGATTTTTTCGATAATGGCAATGGCCTTGTCGTAATGTTTCTGCTTGGCGTACAGTCGGGCAATGGTCAAATCAACCCGCCGGGGCTGATCGGCAAAAGACTTGAGGTTGTTCAGCTCTGCCAGGGCCTGGGCGTCTTTCTTCTGCAGCAGATACACGTGAATCAAGGCAACGCGGGCGCTCTCATTCTGCTCATCACGCTCGATGAGTGCTCCATAAAGGGCAGCCGCCTCGTCATAGCGCCCGACTTTTATATATAACTCACCCAATTCCATTTGCAGCTCACTCGACCAGTTGCGCTCCAAGGCCTTCTGGTAATGTCCCACAGCCTCATCGACCCGCTCCTGCACCTGGCAGAGTCGGGCCATGAGAATATGTCCAGGGTAGGAAGTTGGGTCCTGGGAGAGTATCCGATCCAGGAGCGGTCCGGCTTTGTGCGGCTGATCGGCAGCCAGATACATCTCGGCGAGCAGCAACAAAATAGCCGGATCGTCCGGATGCTGGTCACTCATCAATTGGTATTGGTTCATCGCCTCTGTATTCTTTTTCTGACGGAGGAGTACCTTGGCATACAACATTCGCATCCCGGTCTTGTCAGGGTGAACAGCCAGATAGTTGTGCAGCCAAATGGAGGCCTCGTCGGTCCGTTCCAACCGCAACAACAGAATCGGCACCTTCTCGCTGATTATTTCCGCTTTTTCATCACAGACCAAGGCCTTCTGATAAAACTCAAGCGCTTCTTCAAAACGGAGCAGCAACTCAGCGTGCCGGCCCCAGAGAAAATAAAAATAGGAACAGCCGTAATCGGCCTCGCTCTCTGAAGAGGGGGATACGGGCTTCTTCCGGAGCTGGTCAGTCACGGATGTATCGATTTTCGGTTGGCACCCGCAGAGCACGAGGGCACAACACCCCAAAGCAACGAGCAGCCGTTGACGGCAAAAGAAAGTCATCAAGAACATCGCACACCTTTGGTCACGAGCAGTTGCAAAATCGCCTCACGGATGGAGGAGTGCACCTCCGCCACCGGTCGAGCGGCATGAATGCGCACTATACAACCGTGAGGAAAGGATGCAAAGAGGGCAGCCACTTTTTCCAGTTGCTCCTGCTGCTCAAAATCATTGAGCTTCTCACCACGCAGGTCCCGGATCCGGGCCACGCTCTCCACCGGGGTTTGCGTAAGCAGCAGCACCAAATCCGGCTCAGGAGCAAAATCGTGCCGGGCGAAGATAGTTGCAGGGTCACAGCCGGCAGCCCCCTGGTAGGCTGCGGTGGAAAAATAGTAGCGGTCAGTGAGGACTATCGCCCCTTGGGCGAGGGCCGGGAGGATGCATTCCGCAACATGCTGCCGACGGTCCAGCAAAAACAGATCTAATTCCTGTTCCGGCGAGACCTGATTCCGGTTCTGGTAGAGAGCGCGGATCTGCTGACCATAGGGACCACTGGTCGGCTCCCTGGTTTCGACCACGACGCATCCCTGACGACGTAAATAAGCAGCCAGCAACGGCAGCTGCGTCGATTTCCCGGTACCGTCGATGCCTTCAAAGGCAATCAACAATCCTGTGTTCATAAAGCGCTCCAATGATCTCGATTGGCGACTATGGTTTGCGCCATGGACAGTGCGGCAGCCAAGCTTGAAGGGTCGGCCAGGTTTTTTCCGGCGATATCATAGGCCGTGCCATGATCGACGGAGGTGCGGACCAGAGGCAGCCCAAGGGTGACATTGACGCCGTCCTGAAAATGAAGGAGCTTAAAGGGAATGAGTCCCTGGTCGTGATACATGGCGATGACCGCGTCGTATTGCCCGGCGGCTGCCTTGTGAAAAATTGTATCCGGGGGCCAGGGGCCACTGATCTCCCCCTGACCGGAGGATGCCGCTATGGCGGGGGCGATGATCCGGGCCTCTTCATCGCCAAAGAGGCCCTCTTCACCACCATGGGGGTTGAAACCGGCCACTGCTATCCGGGGCGCGGCAATGGCAAAATCACGCTGCAGAGCGGCCCTAGTCATGGCAATACAATCCACAACCTCCTCTTTCGTCAGGAGATCGCTAACCTGGCGCACGGCTACATGAATGGTGACCAGCACTACCTTTAGGCGAGGACCGGCCATCATCATCCGCACCCTGGCGGTTTGGGTAAGGGCTGCCAGCATTTCGGTATGGCCCGGATACGGATAGCCAGCCAGCTGCAGGCTCTTTTTGCTGATCGGACAGGTAGTCAAGGCGCTGCAGTAACCGGATCGGATAAGCCTGACCGCCTCCTCTATGTACCGGCCCATGGCCCGACCGGTTGCCATATCAGGCTGGCCCCAGCGCACCGGCTCGGTCCAGGGAGCCCCCACCTGAAGAACCGGCAGCGTCCCTCTAGCAATAGGTTGACCAGGTTGCCAGGAGACAATATCCGTGGAACAACCGAGGCGTTCGGCTGCCTGACGCAGGACATTGCCGTCACCAACCACGACATACTGGCTTACTCGGGCTCTGGAGTCCCGGCAAAAAAGCCGACAGATGATCTCCGGGCCGATGCCCGCAGGACATCCCATAGTCACAGTCACTGGGGCCAAATTCTTCTTTGCTGGGCTCGTCATGACTCTTCCTTACAGTACAAAATCAAAAGCATTTTTCATGTGATCGATCACCGCCGGCCGATTGCCCCGATCAAGCAGGACCGCGATCACATCAAACCTGGCTGACGCTTCGCCTAATTGGTGAGTTTGGAGATATTCCTGGGCAATTTTTGAGAGTTGCCGCTGTTTGCGCGCATCAACCGCTTCAAAAGGCGTACCAAAAATCGTGGAATGACGGGTCTTGACCTCGACAAACACCAGCGTAGCCCCATCCCGGGCAATAATATCAACCTCACCGTATTTTTTTCGATAGTTTTTTTCAACAATTGCATAGCGTTTGCCGATCAGAAACTGAAGAGCAAGAGATTCACCGAGGCGGGCAGTGGTGGCTGTTTCATTTTTTTTCTTCAACAACACGGCGTTGCCTCCCTGCCCATTCAGTTCTTAAAAAGACGGTACCAGCGAGTCATTTACCACAATCCATGCTGGGTTGGTGCAGGGACTGGCATCTTAGCAGCGAAAAATTCAGCAACACCCCGAAAGGTCCGACGATGGAAAGGACATGGCCCGTGGCAACTGATCGCCTGCCGATGTTCCTTGGTGGGATAGCCCTGATGGCGATTGAAACCATACTGAGGGTAGTGGCGATGAGCCTCTGCCATGAGTCTGTCCCGGGTCACCTTGGCGATAATCGAGGCAGCGGCAATAGAGGCACTTTTGGATTCCCCTTTGACCAGGGGCAATTGATTGACCGCTACCGGGATCGTAAAAGTTCCGTCCACCAAGACGTACGAAGGCGGGCAGCCGTTGTTGGCGGCGGTGCAGTCGGCCAAGGCTCTTTTCATCGCCAGGAGGGATGCCTGAAGAATATTGAGTTCTTCAATTTCCCGAGGTCCGGCCTGGCCGACGCCGATCTGTGCACCATTGTGTTGGAGGACCTCAAAGAGCTGATCACGTTGCCGGCTAGTCAATTTTTTGGAATCCCGAAAGACCTGATAGGCGCAATTTTGGGGCAAAATGACGCAAGCAGCCACCACCGGACCGGCAAGCGGCCCCCGGCCAGCCTCATCAACACCGGCGACGAGAGTCAATCCTTGACGGTATAATTCGCGTTCGAAAAAAAAAGTATCAGACGGAGAGGATGATACACGGGTGAAAAGAGAAGAAACGCATGGAATCATAGCTCTAGCCCATGCTTCCAAAAGGACAACGGACAGAGAGGAAAAAAGGACCGCTGTGGAGTACCCGGAGTCACCTGGCGATAACCGTGATGATTATCGCCAGGCGCTGCCTGGTAAAATCATTAGTCCGTCCCCACGACATAAAACGTAAACAGGGACGAGAAACTCTCTTAAATAATGCCGCGCTCACGGATACGTGCTGCTTTACCACGACGCTCGCGCAGATAGAACAGACGCGACCGGCGGACACGACCAAGAGTAACCACCTCGATTTTCTCTATCCTCGGCGAATGCAGGGCGAAGGTTTTTTCCACACCGACTCCGTGGGAAATTTTACGCACCGTAAAAGTGGCATTCATTTTACCACGTTTCCGCTTAATGACCACGCCGTGAAACACCTGCACCCGCTCCTTGTTCCCCTCCATGATCCGGATGTGCACCTTAACGGTGTCGCCGGGACGGAACTCGGGTAGATCAAAGCGCATTTGTTCCATATCGATCTTGTCCAATAGATTCATTGCCATATTCGCTCATTTACGGCTGGTCACCGGTAACGGTTTACCCGCCGAAGGATGCCTCCAAATCATCCAGAAAAAACTACTTACTCCGTTTATATCGTTTCAACCACACCGGCTTGGGGGTGATTGTCTATCTCCTCAACTTTCCACACTGTCGTGCACACCAAGAAGTCTGTCGAGGATGATCGATGCCGCCGACCGTACTGACAGATGATTGAACCCGGTAGATCCGCAAAGTGGCGGCAACACGCCATCCACTGTTGCCAGCATATCGGAACTCAAGCCCCAAGCTGTGCCGAAGAGTAACAGCACGGGTTCCCCATACCAAATTCTTTCGCGAATCTTGGCATATTCTAAAGTATTGTCCTGCATGTTGGCACAGGTGGCGAGTACCAACGGTTTCTCTCCGAATTTTTTCGTTGCCCCGGACAAGGCATCTGCATAACTTGCGCAGACAGAAATGATCGACAGGGCACTGCTTCGGTCGGGGTTGACGACGGCACCGTAACCGTGTGTCCAGTGGCCGACGATCTGCCCGGCCAGTTCCTGCTGTTCTTTGAAGGGCGTAATGACCCAATACGTGCCGACCCCGTAGGTTTTCCCAGCTCTGGCAATATCATGCAGATCAAGGTTGGTCACGGCGGAGCCAATGGTTTCACCGTTGCGATTGTTGACCGGATAATGAACCAGGGCGACATCAACCTGAACTCCGGGATTCTCTGTTTTCCTTAACAATGGTTTCAATCCGGCTGTACAGCCCTTCCCGCTTTAAAATTTTCTTTTCGGCCGGCGTGAATTGTGTTGCTGCTAAAAGCTCCGGTCGACGCTCCAAGGTCAGCCGCACTGACTCGACCAACCGGAAGCGGTCAATGGCCGCATGATCACCGGAGAGCAAAACATCCGGAACCGCAGCCCCTTCAAAAATCCGTGGACGGGTGTATTGCCCGTGTTTCAGTAAACCGCAGCTAAAACTGTCATTAAGCGCCGAAGCTTCGCACCCGAGTACACCAGGAAGAAGACGGCAGACCGCATCCACGACAACAAGCGCGGCCAGTTCGCCACCGGTCAAAACATAATCGCCGATGGACAGTTCCTCATCGACATATTTGTGGCGGAAACGCTCATCGACCCCTTCATAGCGGCCACAAATAAAAGCCAGATGATCGTATCGGGCCAACCGCTGTGCCTGTTGCTGGCTGAAGCGTTCTCCTTTGGGCGACAACAGGATCACCCGAGAAGAGCATTCTTCGCGACTCACAGCTTTCAGGCAGGCTGCCAGAGGTTCAGGCTTCATCACCATGCCTTCTCCGCCGCCAAAGGGTCGATCATCGGTCATGTGATGCCTATCCAGGGCATAGTCCCGGATATTATAGATACCGACCTGAATTTTCCCTTCGTTCAAGGCCCGTCGGACGATTCCCTCCTGCAGGGGGGAAACAAAAAAATCAGGGAAAATCGTCAGGACAGAAAAAATCATCAACCGGTTATCTGCTCTTATCTGTTGATCTCGAGTAAACCCGGGGGGAGATCAAACACGATTTCAGTCTCGTCGACAGCGGCAATGAATTCCCGTACGGCCGGAATCAAATATTCGAGTTCGCCATCTCGGATAACGAACACATCCTGCACACTGTTGAGCAGACCACTGACCGTACCGAGCACCTGGCCAGCAGTGGTTTTTGCCCGCTTGCCTTCCAGGGTGTGCAGATAAAATTCATCAGCCCCGACAGGCGGTAAATCGCAGCTTGCCAGCAAAACCTGCATGCCTACGAACTGTTCCGCCCCGTTTCTGTCTGTGCACTCATCCAGCTTGAGAATAACGGTTTTGCCGTTAACTCGCGCATGAACATTGGTGCATTCAACTTTATTCTGCCCGTCTTCGGAGGCCAAAAACAACCGCCGGTACCGGCAAAGATTGCTCGGGTTGTCCGTAACCGGTCGAACCTTCAGTTCACCGCGAATGCCATGCGGCTTGCTCACAGTGCCGAGCAGGACAAAAGTATTTTCCGGTCCAGGAACGCTCGAAGTCACTATTCGATGATTTCAAGCCGGGTGCGCTTACCGTCACCGGCCAGTGAAGCGGCCAGCACCGCCCGCATCGCTCTGGCAGTCCGCCCCTGTTTACCGATCACTTTGCCCAAGTCTTCCTGGGCGACCCGCAATTCAATGGTGACATTCTCGTCTTCTTCATGCAGGTTCACCTCAATCCGGTCAGGATGGTCAACCAGCTTGCCGGCAACAAACTCAATCAGTTCTTTCATTTATGCCGCAACAACCACTCCGGGAACATATTTCCGGATCAGGCTCTCAACGGTTTCCGTTGGTTTGGCGCCCTTTTTCATCCAGCTGTCAAGTTTCTCGTTGTCGATTTTGACAACCGCCGGATTCTGCATCGGGTCATAGGTGCCGACGATATCAAGAAATTTGCCGTCACGAGGTGCCTGGCTGTCGGCGACGATAATACGGTAAAACGGTTGTTTTTTTCTACCTTTTCTGGTCAAACGAATACGAACTGCCATTGTTCTCTATCCTCCGGTGGATATCGCCCTAGCAGCACAGACTGCCGGACGTTGTTGAGTAAATACAATCGAATTTATCGAGTAAGCCCCTTGGGGCGCTTGCGGTGTTTGCCGCTGGTCATAATGCCTTTGCCTTTCATATTCTTCATCATTTTCAGCATCATGGCATAACTTTTCAGAACCCGGTTCACTTCGGCGACCGAAGTCCCCGACCCTTTGGCAATACGCACCCGCCGGCTGGCATCGATAATTCTATGGTTGCGGCGCTCTTTCAGGGTCATGGAGCGGATGATGGCCTCTGTCTTAACCAATTCCTTCTGGTCGGGCTTGGGCGCATCCTTAATCTGCTTGAGCTTGTTGATCCCGGGGATCATCCCCATGATCTGCTCCAAGCTGCCCATCTTCTTGATCTGTTGGATCTGATCGAGAAAATCCTCCAAGGTGAAGGCGTTCCTCTGAATTTTTCTGGCCAGTTGC
The DNA here is from genome assembly GCF_963662935.2 of uncultured Desulfobulbus sp. Taxonomy (NCBI): domain Bacteria; kingdom Pseudomonadati; phylum Thermodesulfobacteriota; class Desulfobulbia; order Desulfobulbales; family Desulfobulbaceae; genus Desulfobulbus; species uncultured Desulfobulbus sp. The sequence goes on from NZ_CAXXTL010000002.1 coordinate 384,588, forward strand.
TCGGCGTTCTTCTGATCGACGACCGCCTCGGCCTTTTCAATGAGCGACAGGACATCGCCCATACCGAGAATACGGGAAGCAGCACGATCGGGATGAAAGACTTCCAGAGCTTCGACCGATTCGCCGACACCGACGAACTTGATCGGTTTGCCGGTCACCTTTTTCACCGACAGGGCCGCCCCGCCACGGGCATCGCCTTCCATCTTGGTGAGGATGACACCTGTAATCTCGAGATCGGTGTTGAACTTGTCGGCAACGGTGACAGCGTCCTGCCCGGTCATCGCGTCAGCGACAAACAACACCTCGGAAAGGGGAACCGCCCGACTGATCTCCTGCAACTCTGCCATCAGCGCTTGGTCGACATGAAGCCGACCCGCTGTATCGATGATGACGGTGTCGTACTGTTTGGCGTTGGCCTCAGCCAGTGCCAGACGGGCAATGTCCACCGGTTTCTGTTCGGTGGTTGAGGCAAAAACCGGAACTCCAACCTGTTGGCCAAGCACCTGCAGCTGCTCGATGGCCGCTGGCCGGTAGACGTCCGCAGGAACCAGCAGAGGCGACCGTCCTTTTTCCTTAAGCTGCCTGGCCAGTTTGGCAGCGGTGGTGGTCTTTCCCGAACCCTGGAGACCGGCCAGCAGAATAACCACCGGCTGTCGGCCGTCAAGCTTTAGGGGCTGCGCCTGGCTACCGAGCAGTTCGACCAACTCGTCGTGGACTATCTTGACCACCTGCTGGCCTGGGGACAGACTGGTCAGCACTTCCCGGCCGATGGCCTTTTCGGTGACCGCGGCGATGAATTCCTTAACGACACCAAAGTTAACATCCGCCTCGAGCAACGCTGTGCGGACCTCGCCCATGGCCTCCTGAATATTCTCTTCAGTCAGCCTGCCGTGGCCGCGTAACTTCTTAAACGCGCTTTCTAAACGGTCGGTTAAATTCTCAAACATGTTTCTCTTGAGTGTTCAATACGCAATGACTTCAGACAAAAAGTTGAAACACGCCCCGCCTCGGTTCTGCCTACGAGAAAAAGGCGATTAATACCCGACATGCCAGCTCTTGTCAAGCGAGAAGAAAACCATGGTGGTCCAGGTGCTTATCACCCAGCCAATAGCTCAGCCACCTTGGCCAGGCTTTCCGGTGTGTCGGCCTGCATGCAGGTAATTGGCGAATTTTTCGGTAAAATTTTCTTCATCATTCCCGTCAGAACATTTTTCGGGCCTAACTCGACGATCACCTCGACACCTTCGGCTATCATCCGCTCAATGATCGGCAGCCAGCGCACCCTGGAGGCTATTTGCCGGGCCATGATGGCCTTGATTTCGGCAGGATCTGTTTCGTCCCCACCGGTGACATTGAACAGCACCGGAATCTCAGGTCGGTGGAAGGTGACACCCTGCATATAAGCGGCAAAGTCCTCGACCGCACCGGCAACCAGCGGGCTGTGATTGGCCACGCTCACCTTGAGCGGAATCACCTTGGCCCCATGAGACGCGCACTGTTCGCCAACAGCGTCCAACCCAACCATGTCACCGGAGAGCACGATCTGGGAGGCGGTGTTATGGTTGGCCACCACCGCCACACCGGGACCGGAAAAGCCGGCCAAGATGCCCTCGACCTCTTCGATGCCCAGTCCAACCACCGCCCGCATGCCGCCGGGATGCAGCGCGCCCTCCCGCTCCATCAGTTCGCCACGCTTGGTGACCAAAGCCAGGGTGTCCTCCAGGGTCAACACCCCGGCACCATGGAGGGCGGAATACTCGCCCAGGCTATGCCCGGCAAAAAAGGCCGGCCGAAAGCCCGGCAGCAAGGTGAGCAACTGCTGCCAGCAGATAAGATTAATCACCGTCAGGGCTGGTTGCAGATAGAGTACCCGGGTCATGTCTTCCAGCGGTCCATCAAAACAGAGGGTGCGAATCGGGAAACCGGAGATTTTTTCGGCCAGATCCATCAGGGCCGAGGCCTCCGGATCCTGATGAACGAACGTCTGCCCCATACCAATAAACTGGGACCCTTGTCCCGGAAAGAGAATAGCTGTTTTCTTCATGTGTTGATGACAAAAAAGTTACGAACCCTGGCCTGGCTGCTGCCGATCGAACAGGAGATTCTTAAGAATAAAGAGGGTGACGCCAATGGTGATCGCGGAATCGGCGATATTAAAGGCCGGCCAATGATGACGGCCGATATAGAAATCGAGGAAATCGACCACAAAACCGAGGCGGATCCGATCAATGAGATTGCCGATGGCCCCACCCGCAATCAGGGCAAGGGCCACGGAGTACACACCGCTGCGGCGGCCGAAACTCCGCTGGGCAATCCAGATAAAAACCAGGGCCGCGCAGGCAGCGCCGACAAAAAAGATTTGACGCCAGAGAGCTGGTTGCCCGGCCAGAATACTGAAGGCAGCACCGTTATTGGTCAGATAGGTCAGATTGAAGAGATCGGGCAGGATCATTTTGCTCTCAAAGAGGGCAAAATGATCCATAATCCAAATCTTGGCCGCCTGATCGATACAGATAACCGCTGCGATGACGGAAAAAAAGGAGAGCATCCGAGTACGGTGCTTCATCCGGCCAACTGCCGAACCACAGCGGCACAGCGTGCGCAGAGAGCAGGATGCTCTTGATCTTCGCCGACCGTGGTGGCGATTGTCCAGCAACGTTCACACTTGACTCCGGGTGCCGGCCGGACGGCTATCTGGATACCGGGCAGGGCCTCCGCCTCGACAAAGGTCAGCCCGCCATCGTCTGCTGCCTCCTCGGCCAGACGCAAACTGGAAACAATGCAGAGTTCACGCAACTGATCCAGGCTGTCTGCAAGAAAACCGGCCCATTCGCCGCTCACTTTCAGCACCACCTCCGCATCCAGGGAAAGACCTATCACCTTGTCCCGCCGCGCCCCTTCCAGAACCCGAGTAATGGCACCCCGTAAGGTCAGCAGTTTATCCCAACGCTCGTCAAAGGCTTCATTTTTCTCAATATCATCGACGCTGGCGAAATCAGCAAAGAAAATCGAACGCTCCAACGAAGCCTCTTGACCCAAATCATGGAGATGTTCCCAAGCCTCGGCTGTGGTGAAACAGAGGATCGGCGACATCAAACGCAAGAGCCCATCAAGGATCCGGTAGATCACGGTCTGCGCCGCCCGCCGCTCCGGGCCGTCCGGTGTCGAACAGTAGAGCCGGTCCTTGAGCACATCCATATAGAGACTGGAGATCGTGGTGCCGCAGAAATTGTGCAGCCCGTGATAAACCGCATGGAATTCGTAGCGCTCGTAGGCCAGTGTGATGCGTTTGTTCAACTCGGCAAACTTGGTCAGAGCCCAGCGATCGATCTCCTGCATGGCCGACGGGGCCACCGAGTCCTTGTCCGGATCAAAATCATAGAGGTTGCTCAGCAAAAAACGCAGGGTGTTGCGCATCTTGCGGTAGGCGTCGGAGACATGCTTGAGGATTTCGTCGGATACCTTGACATCATCCTGATAATTTTCGCTGGCCACCCAGAGACGCAGCACCTCGGCCCCGTACTGGTCGATCACCTCCTGCGGCGCCACGACATTGCCCACGGATTTGGACATCTTCTTGCCCTGGCCATCGACTACGTAACCGTGGGTGAGCACGCTTTTATAAGGAGCCCGCCCCCTGGTGCCCACCGAGGTGAGCAGGGAAGATTGAAACCAGCCGCGGTGCTGGTCGCTACCCTCCAGATAGAGATCCGCCGGTGAGCGCAGTTCCGTTCGCTCTTCCAGGACCGCCGCATGACTGGTGCCAGAATCGAACCAGACATCGAGAATATCGGATTCCTTCTTGAATGCACGGCTGCCACAGGAGCACGTAACGCCTTCGGGGACAAAATCACCGGCCTCGTATTTAAACCAGGCGTCGGCCCCTTCTTTGCCAAAAAGTGCATCGATCCGTGCGCAGACCGCCTCGTTTTTCAGAATCTCGCCACAGTCAACACAACTCAGCACCGTCACCGGCACACCCCAAGTCCGCTGCCGGGACAGACACCAGTCGGGCCGGGACTCGACCATGCCATAGATTCGTTGTTGCCCCCAGTACGGGGTCCAGCTCACCTCCTTGATCGCCTGCAGGGCCTTGTCGCGCAGGTGCAGATTCTCCATGGAGATGAACCACTGGGCTGTGGCCCGGTACATCACAGGCTCCTTGCAGCGCCAGCAATGCGGGTAGCTGTGCCTGATCGCCATATCCTTGACCAGCGAACCCTCGGCGGCCATGTCAGCGATGATTTGCCGGTTGACCTGCGGAACCTGCTGGCCCTCGTACCTGCCGGCATCCGCCGTGAACCGCCCCTCGTCGTTCACCGGCGACATTACCTCCAGGCCGTAGCGCAGGCCGGTGAGATAGTCGTCGGCGCCGTGACCGGGAGCGGTATGGACACAACCGGTTCCCGAATCAGCAGTGACATAATCAGCCAGGACCATCAACGAGTCGCGCTCCATGAAGGGATGACGACAACGCTTCCTCTCCAGGCCGGTGGCGGAGAAGGTGGCGAGGATGGTATACGCATCGATAGCGAACAGCTGCATGCACGACGGAACCAGCTCCTTGGCCAGAATCCAGACCTCATCACCCACGGCAACAGCGGCATATTCAAAATCAGGATGAAAGGCGACCGCCATGTTGGCCGGCAAAGTCCAGGGCGTGGTGGTCCAGATGAGCACCGAGACCTTGCGGCCCGCCAGTTCCGGAGCCACTGTCCCGAGATCATCGCTCACCGGAAATTTGACATAGACTGAGGGCGAAGTGTGATCGGCGTAGTCGACCTCGGCCTCGGCCAAAGCAGTGCCGCAGGTGGCACACCAGTAGACTGGTTTTTTTGAACGAACGACCGCGCCGGAAAGAAGAAACTTGTTAAATTCCCGGGCGATGACCGCCTCATAAGAAAAACTCATGGTTAAATAGGGGTTGCCCCAATCACCAAGCACCCCCAACCGCTTGAACTGCTCGCGCTGGGTTTTGATCCATTTTTCGGCATAGCTGCGGCAGGCGGCGCGTTTGCCAAGGATAGAGATGGTCTGTTTTTTGGCGCCCAGCTCCAGATCGACATTATGCTCGATGGGCAGGCCGTGGCAGTCCCAGCCGGGGATGTATGGGGCCTTGAAACCGGCCATCCGCTTGGAGCGAAGAATGATATCCTTCAGCACCTTGTTGAAGGCGGTGCCAAGGTGGATGTTGCCGTTGGCATAAGGAGGGCCGTCATGGAGGACAAACAGTGGCCGATCAGCGGCCGCCTGCTGCAGCTTCTCATAGAGTTTTTCCTTCTCCCAGCGTTTGAGCACCATCGGCTCCCGCTGGGTCAGATTAGCCTTCATCTTAAACTTGGTCTGCGGCAGGTTCAGTGATTCCCTGTAATCCATCGTTCTTCTCGATCTGTCAAAATAGAAATTAAACTGGCCGGGCTGTACGCGAAATGGCAGATTTTACCAAGCCCGCTTGAATGTGCAAGGGAAAAGGCGGAAGGACCGGCTCCGGCCCGCCATGAAGATCGGGCGAGACAGGGGATAGAGGTGGGAGGGGAGCCGACAACCTGGCGGGGAATAATCCCAAGGGGCAACTGGAGCGTCGCGACATCACTGCTTGTCTTTTTTTACCGTCGTTGTATTTTGACAGGCGACAAGGGGCATGATCGTCCCGGCAACCGACCCTCAATCTCTGTGGAGCCGCATCGTGAAATCCGAGCCATCCCGTCCCCTCTGTACGATCTGCGACCGCCAGCACGACCAACCCCAGCAAACGGATCAACTCTGTCACTACTGCGAGGTTCTTGCCCGGGCCGTGCAAGAACAGCCCGAGGTGGTCAAACAGTTGTGGCTGCGCTACCGCAACGAACCGATACTGCCGGAAGCGGTCCACCGATCAATTGAAAGCGAGGCGGAATTGCCTGAGGTGCTCGACGGCAAGCGCTACCGAACCATCGACCGCGACCGCAACAAATGGTATCTCTCGGTGAGCGAGGTCAACGGCAAACCCGTGGAGATCTTTGCATCGACTGCCTTTGACCGCGATCACGAACTGCAGTCACGCATCTCCAACCTAACCACCATCACCCGCCTGATCTCGCTCATCCTCAGGCACATTTTCCTCGGCGAACCCCTCACCTTTGAAAAATGCCTCAAGCAGATTCAGCGCAGTTCCCGACAGAAAAACGACCTGCCCGACATGATTTGCGGTGTACTGAGCCGCTACAACACCCCGCCGGAGTAAATATCCGGCTCTGACCGGAAACAGGATGCTCCTTACAGTTTTTCCATAAATTTGCGGGTATCGATAACGAAGCGCTCGTGCCGCCCACGACCGATTTCGCCTTTCTCGTCGGAGGCCAGCAGCTCGAACACCAACCGGCGGCGATCAACCTCGACCAAGGTCGATTCGCAGGTCACCTTCATGCCGACCGGGGTTGCCTTGCTATGGGTAATATCCACTTTAACACCGACCGTGCCAAAGCCTTCGGGCAGAAAGGGCAGCACCGAGGTGAGACAGGTTTTTTCCATAAGGGCAACCATTGCCGGGGTTGCATACACCTCGACCAGGCCGCTACCGTAGCGGGCGGCAGTATCTTCAAATGCAACCACCAACTCTTCCTTGCCTTTGATTCCCGTGGGGATCTGTATTTCCATATCTGTTTTTCTCCCTTCCGCTCCAGTAAACGCATTGTGATCGGCCTTCCCTGTCACTGCCCTGAGGACCGCGAGCTGAAAACCTAAAAATGTTCGTGAATTTGGGCTTATAACAACAGTAAACCGGCCCGTCAAGAGACAAAAAAATCGCCAAAAGTCCTGCCGGGGTTCAATCTCAAGCGACCAGATCCAGCTGCTGCATAGTGCCCACCCCACCCTCTTCTAAGAGAAAAAGGCCGGTGGCGCGGACCTGTCCCTGCAAGACATTACTGTCGTCCTTGACGCTGAAGGGGGTATCAATCCTGCCAAGATAGAGGGCGCCGACGCCCTTTTCTCCCAACGCCAGCAGCTGATCCTCGCCGGAAGGGGTTTTCATCCAGACCCGCAGGCGGGAATACATGTCGTCGTTCTCATCGATCCAACCATTGTTGTCGCCGTCATAGGCGGCCAGATCGGCAAAGCCGTCGCCACTTTGGGCGCCGAACAACTCGCTACCATCGTTGACCGTGCCGTCGTTGTTGGCGTCCAGAGCAAGAAATCCTGAACCAGGCCCGACAAAAGCAATCTGGTCCTCGGTGCCGTCGGCGTCGATGTCAAAACTGAAGGTGTTTTGAGTCAATTGAGCCGCCGTTCCGTCAAAGTTGATCACCAACGGATCCTTGAGGGCCGCGTCACCGAGCAGCAGAGTCTCGTCCAATGTACTGGTGAAACTGCGGCTCATATTCAGCGCCACCCCGATTTCGATCTGCTGGCCATCGGCGGTGACCACGACCCCTTGGGCACTGAACTGCGTGGTCTCAGCTTCATGGTAGGTTTCATGGCGCTCGTAACGCACCCCCCATCCCTGAACGGCCTGTGTCGGCGCTCCCTCGGCCGGAACCGGCGTCGATGAAGTGGCCTGCTGGGCCGTAGGAGGGGTATACATTTTAAACTTCCGGCCGGTGAGTTTCTCGAATAAGGCCTTGAGAATGCGCATGTTGAGATCCGTCATCACCTCCTCTTCTCCCGAGGCATCGGTCTCGGCTGCTTCCGGGACTTCGGCCACCCGCTGCTTAGCCGCCTCGGACAGGGAGACCTTGGCCGCCTCCTTGGCAAGTTTGTCAGCCTGGTGCTTGAGCGTCTCGTCCTTGGCGTTTTTTCGTTCGGTGCGGACCGGCTCCTTGCCCTGCCGCCACACGGCGAGCAATTCCTGGCGTTCGTGATATTCGACGGCGGTGCGGGAACTGGCGAGTTGGATGGTGGATTCTGCAATTTTCATGATGTCCCTTCCCTGGTTATCATTATGGGGTGAGTCTGCGGAGGCGCTGTTTCATCCGTGAACAAACATCTCTGCCTTATCGTCTGATCGGTTGGGGTGAATGAAACCTTTAGCAGGAAGTACAGGTATCTTGTGGAATTAGAGATTCTATGCTACAGTGTGCCAATTTTTGGAGAAACGCAGGCGGCAATCCAGCCGATGGAAAAACCACAATGTTTCGGTATCATTTATAATCCGCGCAAATACCTGCCAACGGTCTTCCTTGATTACCCGAAAAGGTCACGCTGATTTCCCGTCACTGATTCCCAGAAAAAACTCCCATGCCAGCTCACAGTCCAACTCTCGACCAGGAAGACGCCTCAGCGACCCAAGCTGCCACCCTCAGTTCCCTCTACTCTTTTTTAGCGCTGACTATGCGCTACCCCGAACTGGCCTTCTGTAACGACCAGTTGTTCGACACTGCCGAATCGATCCTCGAATCACTCGACTGGCGGGAAGAACTCACTGAATTTCGCCGGTGGCGCGCACAAACCCCCAATCATCTTGACGATCTACGGACCGAATATACCGGTCTGTTCATCACCGCCGCGCCGCGAGCAACCATACCGCCCTACGCCTCGGTCTACCTTGACGGTGACGGCACCTTGTATGGCCGGACCACCGAACGAACCAGAGATTTCTATCGCGAACGGGGTTATGATCTGGCCGACGAGACCGAACCCGCCGATCACATCCGTTTTGAACTCGATTTTTTGGCTGCACTGGCCGGTGAAGCCAAGTTTGACGACGAAGAACTTTTTCTGCAAACCCTTTTTCGGCCGTGGTTTGAACGATTTCAAGAAAAAAGTATGAAAGAAGCTCGACATCCTTTTTACAAAGTGTCGATACAGTTAATTGATTTTTTTACCAAGGAGGAACAGTAAATGGCAATGAACCTTACCAGGCGGAATTTCCTCAAAGCCGCCTCGATTGCCGCTGCGTCCGTGCCGCTGTCCAGGGTGGCGGCAAAAGCAGAATCAGGAGTGATTAAAACTCCCCTGGCGGCTCCAGGGACTTTCAAGGATACCCAGACGGCGGTCGGCGGCGTCTGCGAAATGTGTTTCTGGCGGTGCCAACTGGTCGGAAAAATCCGCGACGGCCGCCTGATCAAGCTGGAGGGAAATCCTAAATCCATCGACAACGGCGTTTCGATCTGCGCTCGCGGCAATGCCGGCGTCAAGCTGCTCTACGATCCAGATCGTCTTAAATACCCGTTGAAAAACGTCGGCAAACGCGGCGCACCCAAGTGGCAACGCATTTCCTGGGAAGAGGCGCTCGACACCTGCGGCAGCAAACTGAAGGCAATCGTTGACCAGCACGGCGCTAAAGGGATTGCTATGTTTCCGCACGGCTCCACAGCCACCTATCCCATGGGTTTCCTCGAGAATGTCGTAGGGACTCACAATGTCTCCGAGGCCTCGTTCTTCCAGTGCCGCGGCATCCGCGACACCGCTTATATGGCTACCATTGGCCTGCCGCCCAATGAGGACGTGGACATGGCCAACACCAAGGTCATGTTTTTCATCGGGAATCACTTGGGCGAGAATGTTCATGTCTCCCACCTCAAGCGCTACCTCAAAGGACTGGAGAATGGCGCTAAGCTGGTGGTGGTCGACCCCCGCTATTCGGCCTCGGCGGCCAAGTCGGACATCTGGGTGCAGATCCGGCCCGGCACCGACACCGCCTTCATGCTGGCGATCATGAACTACTTGATCCAGAACAAGAAGTACAACGCCGAATACGTTGAAAAACACGGCGAGGGCTTTGAGAAAATGGCCGAGGGCATCAAGGGCTGGACGCTGGAGAAAGCGGCCCAGGAATGTGATGTTCCTGCTGCCCAGATCAAAGAAGTGGCCGAACTGCTGGCCGCCAATATGCCCAATGTTTCTATTCACCCTGGCCGCCACGTCTCCTGGAACGGCAACGACTTCCAACGTCAACGGGCTTTGGCCTGCCTCACCGGCGTCCTCGGCGCTTTTGGTGTCAAGGGCGGCTTTGTTCAGCCCAAGGGCCCCAAAGGCTTAGGCAAAGTCGGCTGGCCAAAAGGTGAATCGCACGAGAAGAGTCTTCGGGAAATGAAGGGCGTCCATCACTACTCCCCGCCCGGCACCCCGACCGACCTGATCCGCGACACCGCCATCACCGGTAAGCCTTACCCAATCAAGGGTTGTGTCATCTGGGGACAGAACCCGATCCAGACCATCCCTAGCCAGGAAAAGACCATCAAGATGCTTGAGCAGATGGACTTTGTTATGTGCGTTGACGTCATGCCCACTGACATCACTATGTACGCCGACATCCTCCTGCCCGACACCTCCTATCTTGAACGGTATGACATGATCAAAACGGGTACCCAGTGGGATTTTGCCGAGGAGCACAAGCAGTACATTGCCCCCCGCATGCCGCTGGTGGCCCCCGGTTTCGAGCGCAAAGAAAGCATCTGGATCACCAACGAGATCGCCAAGCGTATGGGCTACGGTGACAAAATCCCGGTGCAGTCCCAGGAAGAAGCCATCAATAAGATGCTGGCCGGCGTCGAGTTGTCCATTGACAAGATCAAAGCCGAGGACGGCATCCACATCCAACCCGGCAAAGACCCGTATGGCGAGATGGAACTGACGGTGCTGTTCCACAACCCGGAACTGGAGGAGAACGGCTATCCGCCCATCCCCACCTACATCCCGGTGGAACGTGCCCCCGAGGGCTACATGCGTCTGCTCTACGGTCGTTCGCCGGTCCACACCTTCAACCGCAGCCAGAACAACGCCTGGCTGATGGCGGAGAATGACAGCAACCCTGTCTGGGTCAACGACAAATTGGCTGCCAAGTTGGGGCTTAAGGAAGGCGACACCGTGTCGCTGATCAACCAAGACGGCGTCAAATCGCGCACCACTACCACGGTCAAGGTGACCCCCGGTATCCGTCAGGATTCGGTGTACATGTACCACGGTTTCGGCTCGATGAATCCGGAATTGACCCTGGGCGTGGGCAAGGGCGTCGACGACTGCAGCCTGATCACCAAAATAGCGGTTGATCCGGAAACCGGAGCCCACGGCATGCGCAACAACTTTGTCAAACTCGTGAAAGTCAGCTGATGATGGGGCCGCACATCCTGCAACCATCAGCCACGACCACCTCTGAAGGAGAGTACCTATGCAATATGGCATGATTATCGATATCGACAGGTGCGTGGGCTGCCATGCCTGCGTCATCGCCTGCAAAGCCGAGTGGGAGGTTCCTGCTCAATACAACCGCAATTGGGTTCACCGCCTGGGGCCGAGCATCACCGCAACCGGCATGGCCGCCACCTACTATCCCGGTCTCTGCAACCACTGTAAAAACCCGCCCTGCGTCCCCGTCTGCCCGGCCGATCAGGTCAGCATGACCTTCAAGGACGTCAAGAGCGGCAAAACGGTCACCATGGACGTGGCCGCCACTTGGAAGGACCCGTTCAACGGCACCGTTCAGGTTGACCGCGAACGCTGCATCGGTTGTGGCGCCTGCCGTGACGCCTGCCCCTACGGTGCTCGTTATGTCGATGAAGGACTCAAAGATGACAACAGCCTTGGCAAAGTCGACAAATGCACCTACTGCATGCCACGCGTTGCTGAAGGCCTGGAGCCCGCCTGTGTCCAAACCTGCCTGGCCCGCGCCCGCATCTTTGGCGATCTCGACGATCCCCAGTCAGCAGTGGCGCAGTATGTGAAGAAAGGTGCGGTCGGCCTGACTTCCAAAGCCGTGCAGATCGGCCCTAACGGCATGTATTTCGGCAGCAAGAAGGGTGACATGGAACTATTGATGAAGGCCGCTCCGCAGGAGCTGCCGAAGGTTTCGCTGCGCCGCAGCCTGCTGTCCAAAATGTCGCTCACCGCCAAGAACCAGATCAAGGATCTCGGTCTCCTCGGTTTGGCTGGCGGTCTCTTGGTCAAATCTCTGCAGGACGAAGAAAAGTAAGATTCTCCACAAAATTCTTCTCGTTACCTATCCCCTGTCGCTCGTTTGAGCGGCAGGGGATTTTTTTTGGGCTGCATTGCCCTCTTACCAGGGGAAGCAGGACGTTTCAGGGTATGACTTTTTGACATAATCCTGCTAGAATGAGTCATTCTTTTGTAATCTATCGGATAATCCGCTTTTGTTCCGGCCGCAACCGGCCGAAGAAAGGTTATGGACAACGAACCCATCGAAACCAACACCCCTGCCGAAGAGGAAAAACCCGCAGCAACCGCTCCGGTGCAGCCGGAACCGAAGCCGCCTGCCCTTTCCGCGAACTGGCAGCACACCACCCAGCCGGTTTTTGTGGTCGAGGATTCCTTTTACCGCTCGCGGACCCCGCCTCGGCCGGTGCACTGGTCCATCGCCTGGTCAGACCTGATGATGACCATGTTCATCCTCTTCCTCACCCTTTTTGCCCATCTCCGCACCCACCAGGAGATCCTCGCCCACGGAAAACCCAACAAAATCGCGGACGAGACCATCCCCGTTCGGTCGGACGACGCCAAGCCATCGTTGATTTTCCATCCGATATCTCAAGATATTTCGCTCAAAACAGCAGACAACCTGCAAGAGACCGCACCGCCCAAGCAGGAACAATTGGGAACAGATGTGCTCATCCGTCACCAGGCAATGGAAGAAAAACCACAGGCCGAACCCCTGACCCCTATCCCGGAGTTAGCCAAGGAAAAGCCCCCTCCAAAGGCCCAGGTCCCCGCCGAAGCTTCACCACCCCCACCCGAAACCACTCCCACCCCCCAGGAAAAAAAGCAAGAGGAGGTGATTACCAAAATCTACGATCTTTCCAAGCTCACCCTGGCCAACGAAAAGCTGGAACGTTTTGCCTCGGTGGAATTGGTTCCGGACAAAACCATGCGCATCATCCTCACCGGCGATCTGCTCTTTGCCTCCGGCCAGGCAGAGCTGACTCCCAATGCGATGGATTCGCTCAAAAAGCTCTCCAGCGTCATCAAGAAAACGCCCTACATGATCAACGTTATCGGTCACACCGACGACCGGCCGGTCAAGACCTCCCGTTTTCCCTCCAACTGGGAGCTGTCGCTGGCCCGGGCAGGACGGGTTGCCCGTTTCCTTATCGACGACACCCAGCTACCGGCCACCCAGTTCAGCGTCTCCGGCTACAGTTCCTTTCGGCCGGTGCAACCCAATACCAGCGACGAAAATCGCAAGACCAACCGCCGGGTGGAAATCGTTCTTTCCAAGGAGTTGCCGCAGGTGGAAGCGGCCTCACCTGCAAATCTTCAATAACGGAATTGTTGCACAATGAAACGACAAAACCTGATTGGCCTCGTGCTCTGCGGCCTCATCTTTTTCGGCGGCTTTCTCATCAAGGGGCAACTCACCTTCTACTTCAATATCGCCAGCCTGATGATCGTGGCCGGCGGCAGCGCCACCGCCGCCCTGCTCAGTTTTCAGCTCGAACGGCTGCGCATCGTCCAGCGGGTCGTCCGGGCGTCCTACCGCAACCGGTTGAAATCCGAGGCCGAGATCGTCGACATTCTCATCGACCTATCGATCAAATCGAGGATGGAGGGCATCCTCTCCTTGCAGAAGGACGAAAACGAGACCTCCGTACTTTTCCTCCGCCGGGGACTGGGCTGCCTGGTCGACAACTATGAACCGCAGCAGATCCGCGACATCCTCAACACCGAAATGTACTTTTTCAAGCTGCGACGGGAGGACAGTGAGCGGGTGCTGCGTACCATTGCCGATTTCTGCCCGGCTTTCGGCATTGTCGGCTCGGTGGCCGGCCTGATTCCGATGCTGGCAGGTATCGACGACACCGGCATCATTCTCAAGACCGTGCCGCTGGCCCTAACCTCAATTCTTTACGGCCTTATCTTTGCTAATTTCTTCTTTATTCCCTTTGCCGCTAACCTGCGCGAGCGCACCAACCATGAACTGCTCCTGCAAAAAATCATTATGGAGGGCATCATCTCCATAAAATGCGAACTGAACCCCACCGTGCTCCGGACCAAACTTCTCTCCTTCCTCACCCCCTCGGACCGCAAGGCCGATCTGGTGCCCCTTTCCCTGATCCAGGAACGCTTTCACATTCGGGTCGATGAGAATCAAGACGACCACCTGGATCGTCCGGGACCTGCTGTCTTTTAGTCCTCTTCCTGCCGGGAACCATTCCCGAAAAACAAGGGTGCAAATAGTCGCTGACCGTGTAATATACGAGGCACCCTGCGTGCTGACTGTTTTGACGAAAAGCAGTCCATCAACCTGTTGTTTTCCCTCATAAAAGAAAAGAAGAGGTTCTCCATGCGATACTCTGCTCTCCCGGCCCTGTTCTGTTGCCTCCTGCTCTGCGGCTGCGGCCCGACCACTGTCAATTCTCTGGTCAAAGAACAAGGTGCCCGTCAGATGGCCGCCCGTGACGTGCTGAGCCTGGTCAAGGGTAACACCCTCTCTCTTCACTCTTTCAATGAGGACGCCCTGCTCTATTTCGATCCCTCGGGTAAAATCTTTGCCAAGGGCATCTCCACTGACAAGGACAAGGGCAGATGGGATGTCAGTGAGGGCAGCGAACTCTGTCTCCGCATGGAGAAATGGTGGTACGGCGATCTACGCTGCTTCACGGTTTATCACATTGGCGACAAGGACAAGGTCCGCTTGGCCAACAGCAGCGGTGTGCTCCAGTATTCGGCGGAACAGGCAGAAGGCGACAGCAAAGGCCTCTACAGCGACAGCGACCAGAAGAAAAAAAGCCTGCGCCGCTCGATCAGCAAACAGGAGAGCGGCCAAGAATCGGCGACAGCGAGCACAACAACCTGGGAAGAGAAGCAGGCACCGGTGCTGACTGAGGAACGGCCGTCCGGAGACCATGCGGGCAAGGACACCGGAGCCACGATCGAGTACATGGCCAAAGACTGTCCAGGCTGCAACCTGGCAGGAGTTGACCTGGGCAAGGCGGAATTGATTGAGGCCAAGTTGGCCGGAGCTGATTTGCACGGCGCCAACCTGAGCATGGCCAACCTCCGCCGGGCCGATTTGCAAAAGGCCAATCTACAGAAGACTGTCCTGACCTACGCCAATCTGCCTGGCGCCGACCTCCGGGGAGCCGACCTGCGCGGAGCCTCGCTCAAGGGGGCCAACCTGATCAAGGCCGATCTCACCGGAGCCAAGCTCGAAGGAGCCGACCTGACCGAGGTACTGAAAGAAGGGGCGAAGGGGCTTAAGTAGGGATTTAGGTTGGGAGGTTTTTAGACTGAAGGTTCGGCAGGTTGCAGGTTGCAGCCCGGATAAGGTGCTACGGAATCCGAGAGTTCATTTTTCCGCGCCTGCTTTTGTCCCGGATTACGCTTTGGCTTCATCCGGGCTACCTGCTGAAAATAATGAAACAGAAAACGCATCGAGTAACAATGTCGTGCATCCACGGAGGGTGCTCTTCCCGACAACAATCTGCTTGTTGCATTGACAGGTCGCCGCTCCCAGTGGCTAGACCGCAAGACTGCGTATGAGCACCGAAAACAGAGCTGAAAGCGAAATGGCGCCAATCTTCCTTGAGCTGGGTAAAGCAGTGTTTATCTGCCAATCCCTCGAAGTGAGCTTGCGTTTTCTCAATGCCCAGCTGGCACAAGATGACGCCCTGGAAGAAGAAGGCACCTTTGGCTCCTCATTAGACTATTATTCGAACGAGACCTTGGGTCAGTCGATCAACAACCTTCGCAAGCGAATCGACATTCCGGCGGACCTGAGTGACTATCTTGAGTCCGGTCTTACAATTCGCAACGAAATCGTGCATGATTCTGTGACCAAGAATATTCAAAGATTCGCTCATCCCAAAGGCCGGCTGGAAGTGGAAGCTGAACTCGCTTTCATGAAACAGGAGGTGAAGAAGCGAAACGTCCTGGTCAACAAGTTACTCGGCACTCTTTCTGCCAAAAATGGCTGTTCAAACTCAGAGCTCAAAAGAAACGCCGACGAACTCTGGGCCTTTATAAATCAGGCTCCAGAGGCAACACCCTAACTTCACGACCAAATCAATCACTAAACCGAACTTGGAAATAACCGCGTTCTTTCAAGAGCAGGACCTCGGGCAACCGGTTCTTTTAAACGGTGCAGGGAATGCCCCTTGTCCCTCTGGTTTTCCACGACCTCTTTTTTCCCGGATAACGGTTAAGCTTCCCCCAGGCTACCCACTAAATCCATAAAAACATTCATATCCAAACACCATGCCCACTCCCTTTGTCCATCTCCACGTCCACACCCAGTACTCCATGCTCGACGGGGCCATCCGCGTCTCCGACCTGATCCAGACCGCCAAGGATTTTGGCATGGGAGCGGTGGCGATGACCGACCACGGCGCCATGTACGGGGCGCTCGAGTTCTACGAAAAGTCGAAGAAGGCGGGAATCAAACCGCTGGTCGGATGTGAATTCTACATGGCGGAAAACGGCATGCATCTGCACGAACGGAGTGCTGGCCACAACTTCCACCTGGTCGCCCTGGCCATGAACGCCACCGGCTACGCCAATCTGCTGAAACTGGCCTCCCTGGCCCAGACCCAAGGGTTCTATTACCGGCCGCGGATCGACCGGCACACCCTTTATGAGCACCAGGAAGGGCTGATCGTGCTCACCGCCTGTCTCAAGGGCGAGATCCCCTGGCGCTTGACCCACAACGACCCCGCCGGTGCCCGCGCCCGTGCCCTTGAACTGCAAAAGGTCTTCGGCGACCGGTTGTATCTGGAGATCCAGGAGAACGGCATCCCCGAGCAGACCCTCGCCAACCAGGGACTGATGGCCCTTGCCGAGGAGTTGGGCATCAAACTGGTGGCCACCAACGACTGCCACTACCTCGGCAAAGAAGAATCCTACGCCCACGAGGTCCTGCTCTCCATCCAGACCGGCAAGACCATCAATGATCCCAACCGGTTCCGCTTCAATACCGACCAGTTGTATTTCAAATCCGGCGATGAGATGGCGGCCCAGTTTGCCTACTGCCCCCAGGCACTGAGCAACACCCTGGAGGTGGCCGAGCGGTGCGATCTGCAACTGGAATTCGGAGATAATCATTTCCCCATCTTTCCGCTCAACGAAGGCGAGACCCTGGACGCCGTCTTTGCCAAGGCCTGCTGGGACGGATTCAAAGTGCGGCTTGATCATATGCGCGAAATGGAGCCGGTCTCACCGGAGACCGAGTCCACCTACCGGGACCGGCTGACCTACGAAATCGAGGTCATTCAAAAGATGGGCTTCTCCGGCTACTTTCTCATCGTCGCCGACTTTATCAACTGGGCCAAGCAACAGAAGATTCCGGTCGGCCCGGGGCGCGGTTCCGGCGCCGGCAGTCTGGCGGCCTACTGCATGGCCATCACCGATATCGACCCCATTCCCTACGGCCTGCTCTTTGAGCGCTTCCTCAACATCGAGCGGGTCTCCATGCCCGACTTTGACATCGACTTCTGCAAGGAACGGCGCGACGAGGTGCTGCAATATGTCCGCCAACGGTACGGCGGCGATGCCCATGTCGCTCAGATCGTGGCCTACGGGTCGATGAAGGCCCGAGCGGTGCTCCGCGACGTCGGCCGGGTGCTGGATATCCCCCTGCCCGTGGTGGATCGGATCGCCAAGCTGGTACCCGAAGAATTGAAAATCACCCTAAAAAAGGCGATCGAAAAGGAACCCCGGCTGCGCGAGGCGATGAAAGAGCCCGAGGTCCGCGAACTGTTGACCATCTCGCAGACCCTGGAGGGCTTGGCCCGGCATAAATCGACCCATGCCGCCGGCGTGGTCATCTCGCCCAAGCCGATGGTCGAATATCTGCCGGTCTGCATCGGCCCGAACAAGGAGATCCTGACTCAGTACGACATGAAGTACACTGAGAAGACCGGACTGATCAAGTTCGACTTTCTCGGCCTCAAGACTCTGACCGTGATTGACCGGGCCTTGAAGCTGATTGCCTTTGACCTTGGCACCGAGGTTGATCTGCGCAAGATTCCGATGAATGATCCCAAGACCTTTGCCCTGCTCTGCCGGGGCAACAGCCTGGGAGTCTTTCAACTGGAAAGCGACGGCATGCGCGAGTTGTTGATCAAGATGCAGCCTGAGCAGTTCTCCGACCTCATCGCCCTGGTGGCCCTCTATCGGCCGGGCCCGCTGGATTCGGGCATGGTCGACACCTTTGTCGAGACCAAGCACGGCCGCAAGCCCGCCGATTACCCGCTGCCGCAGATCAAATCCGTGCTCCAGGAGACCTACGGGGTCATTGTCTACCAGGAGCAGGTCATGAAGATCTCCAACATCCTGGCCGGCTACAGCCTGGGTGATGCCGACATCCTTCGCCGGGCCATGGGCAAGAAGATCCCAGAGGTCATGGAAAAGGAGCGCGGCAAATTCATGGCCGGGGCCAAAGTCAACAACGTCCCGGAGGAAAAGGCCAAGTACATTTTTGATCTCATGGCCAAGTTTGCCGGCTACGGTTTCAACAAATCGCATTCGGCGGCCTACGCCCTGATCGCCTACCAAACTGCCTACCTCAAGGCCCATTATCCAGCCCAGTTCCTGGCGGCGCTGCTCTCCTGCGACGTGGAGAACACCGACAAGGTGGTCAAGTACATCAATGAATGCCGCCAGGAGAAGATCGAGGTCCTGCCACCGGATATCAACGAATCCTTCAGCGATTTCACGGTCATCAACGACCGCATCCGTTTCGGCATGGCGGCGGTGAAGAATGTCGGCGGCGCAGCGCTCGACTCAATCCTCGCCGAACGTGAGGCCGGCGGCTCCTACCAGTCGCTCAACGATTTCTGCGGCCGAATCGATTCCTCCAAGGTCAACCGCAAGGTGATCGAGAGCCTGATCAAGGCCGGGGCCTTTGATTCGCTCAACAAGAACAGGCGGCAGTACATTGAGCTCCTCGATCTGTGCATCGAACGGGCCAAGGCGGTGCAACGTGACCGGATGAGCGGCCAGATGAATCTCTTTGCCGTCGGTCAACCGGCCGCCAAGCCGACCGGAACTGCAGAGGTCGAACTACCCGAGGTCGAGGATTGGCCGGAGTTGGAGCGACTGGCCTTTGAGAAGGAGACCGTGGGATTTTTCCTCACCGGGCACCCGCTTGAAGGGATCATGGAGGATCTGCGGCGAGTGGTCGACACCGACATCGCCGGGGCTGAAAAGCTGCGTGATGGACAGGTGGCGCGAATCGGCGGCCTGCTCGCCGGGTATAAGGAGCATAAATCGAAGAAGGGCGAGCGTATGGCCTTTACCGTGCTGGAGGATATGACTTCCAGCATCGAGGTCATCGTCTTTCCCTCGACATTTGCCGAATGTTCGCATCTGCTGACCAGTGATCAGCCGCTGATTGTGCTGGGCACCGTCCAGCAGGGGGAACGGGGCGCCAAGGTGGTGGCCCAGGAAATCAAAGGGTTAACCGAGACCTTGGAGCAGTATACCGAGCGGGCGGTGATCACGCTGCGGGCAGCCTCGACCTCGCGCCAGCACATGCTGGAACTCAAGGAACTGCTCTACCAGCACCACGGGACCGCACCCGTGCTTCTCACCCTGCATTTCGACAATCGCGGAGAGGTGGACATCCAGGTGCTCAAGGACATGAGTATCCGCCCTTCCACCGACCTCTTTCACAAGATCACCCGGCTCTGCGGGCCCCGCTCTCTGGCAGTGCAGATGCGCAAGCCTGAGGTACAACAGCGGCGCAATGGCAACGGTAACGGCCGCAACGGTCATTGAAGCCGGCTGAAAAAAAAGGCGGCCCATCAAGGTTGATGGGCCGCTTTTGAAACATTCTTGGTCGGTGCTGGTTTACAAACCCAGCGCCCGCCGTTTTTAATCAAGCATTTTCAAAAATTTCGTACTTTGTTGGTTCACCGAGCAATTTATCAATTTTTTCCTGCAACTCGATCCGCTCCTTGGTCAGAGTCCACGCCCGCCAATCATCAATGGACTGCCAGGTGCTGATAACCATACTAACGCCTGGTTCGTCAACCCGGGTAAAGGTTTCCCCCGAAATATAGCCCTTTTGATTCAGGGTTAATGCCCTCATTTTCCTGAGCAGGGCTTCCAGTTCCGGAGCCAGCTTATCCGCGACTTTCCTCTTGATCAGAACCTTGACAGCCATGTGTTCCTCCTCGTGTTGATGTAGGTTAATCGGACGTACATGAACAACCAGATAACGAACAGCGTGTTACGTCTTTAATATAAACATATCCGGACCCAGAAGCAAAAAATTGTGTCCGCATGACTCGAAAAAAAGGTTTGCCCACCTGAGAGAAGTGGCGAAAGTGTAACCACTGCCCGCTTACACTTTCGCACAAACGGGCAGTAGTGCAACCGCAAAGGGGCAATTAATACACCTTCAGCTTGCCCCCGGTTCCATGCCCTTGGGGTCCAGCGGCATCCTGAGGACGATAACTTTTAGTAGCCCTAACCAGGTTGTTAAAGGCATCGGTCATGGCCGCGACAATGACCTTGCCTTCAGGGGTTTTTTGATAGGCTGACAACGCACCGCCGGCACCGCCTCCGAGCATGCCAAAAACACCGCCAACATCCATGGCACTGCCACTCCCCTCGGCCGCCGCTACCTGCACGCCGGAGCGGTTGTCCACCAGGGTCAACATACTCTGGGCGCCCTTGGACTGCATCGCACCGCCAACTGCCGCGCCGACGCTGCCGAACAGGCCGCCGACCGCACCGCCGACGCCGCCCATGTTGTTGTCCTGGAAGATCAGGGTGGGAGTTACAGTGTAATCGGCGGCCACCATCTGCCCCTTGCCGAAGTTGGATTGCTTGCGCAGCTCGCCCGATTGCGCCAAATCCCGCTCGCGCATCATGCTATCCATACCGGCGCCGCGCTCAACCACGACAAAACAGTTACTTTGCTGGGCCAGGAGCCGCAGCACAGGTATGGTTGATTGGATACCGTACCGCCCAAGATAGGAATACCAATTGGCGGCGTGGTCCTCATTGACGGCAAGAGTGCCAAAAGGGGAACCGCACCGCTCCAGGCTGGCATTGGCATTGGAGGCGTTAGCGCCGCCGGCGCTGCCCGTGGCCTCGGTTTTGGCGCCTGCACTTCCCATTGTCACCTGGCTGCAGGCTGGCAAAACACATGCCATCAGAGCAATCCCCAACAGATACTTCTTCATACAACCCTCCCGTGATGAATTATTGTTTTTTACTGGTTATTTTTGCACAAGATGTACAATTATCGGGTCACCGGACGTACAGCCGAGCAATTCGGCGGCATTCGCCCGGTTAGCCGCGATTTCGAGATAACCGGAACTGTCGACCAAGACGAGTAAAGAACCGGCTTTAGCCTGATGATAGGTTTGGAAAAACTGGCTTATCCGCTGGTTGCCAATCTCGAGAAAACCAAAGGTGGCAGGATCGAAACGCCCGCCGCCGACGCGGATGTTCGTGCGGATATTGCCGAAATGATCGATACGCTGCACCTGCCCATGGAGGGAACCTGGCTGATGGACTGCCGAAGGGACAATGGCCATCCGTATGCTTCCCAAGGATACAGAGGGGCCCAAATCGTCCAAGGCGCGCGACTTGACCAAAGCCGTGGCCACGGGGGCCATGACATCGCGGCCGTGAAAAGTCGGGCTGACCGTTGCCGGAAAAAATGCGGGATGCTCCACCCGATGAATCGACTCAATCTTGTGATCGGCGACCAAAAGGGACAGAATGCCGTTATCAGGAGCGATAAAAAAATGGCCATCCCCGGCAGCTGCCAGGATGGCCCGCTGGCTGCCGACCCCAGGATCAACAATGATCAGATGAATCGTTGCCGGCGGAAAAAAGGTATAGCTGGTGCGAATGGTGACCGCGGCGGTGACCACGTCCCAGGCAGGGATCGCATGGGTAAGGTCGACGATAGTAGCCGACGGACAGCCTTTGAGCAAGGCCCCCTTAAGCTGGCCCGCATAAGGATCCTGCAGGCCAAAATCGGTGGTCAAGGTGAAAATGGCTGAATTATTTCCCATAAAGACAGGTCAGGAAGATTTCCACAACATGGTCAGAGAGAAAGGGGTCCGCTTTTTAAGAAAAACTATCCCCCGACGTCACCAGCTCAATTTGCAGGTCGGACCCGAAAAGGAACAGGCAACACGTGTCACTATGGGAGCATTGTAGAGCAAAATCTCTTCCGCCGTCAAGAAAGTCCGGCTACCCCATGCAGAAACTCTAACCTGCCGCCATGACTCAGGCAAAACAGAGGCCACAATCGGGACAGGCAGTCAAACTGGTGGAAAATTGACAGCCGCAGGCAGGACAGGTTGCCTCGGCCGCTTCAACATTGTACACCGCACCGGCAAACCGGGTGTCGTGGTCCGACAACCTGGTGCTGTGCCGGTATTCCTGCTCAAGCGCAGTCATCACCGCTGGCAAGTCGTTCTCACGCACCTGAAGGAGCAGCTCGCCGCCCCGGCAACCACAGGCGGCCCCATTCTCTTTGAGGGCGAGGGAAGGAATGCCGCCACGCAGAAGGTAAGCCTGCAACTCCTTAATCTGCAGCACCGGCCCTTTGCGGACCGTGAGCAGCGATTCCTCGGGGTGAATCTCCAAGGAAAGGGAGTTCGACTGTGGCCTAATCCGGTCCGCGTGCAGGGCCAGCATCTGTTCGCCGCTGAGCAGGTCAATGCCGCAGGCAGCACAGGTTGAGATTTCAGCGCGGTACTCGTCGTTGCAGTGAGGGCAATAGTTGAGATCGGGATCGATGTTTTGGTTCATGGCAGGCACAAGGTGCATTAGAGAATATAGCGACTGAGATCCTCGTTTTCGGAGATTTCCGTCAACTGGCGGCGAACATACTCAGCGGTGACCGTGAACACCAGGTCCTCCCGGTCCGAAGCATCAAAGGACACCTCGTCCAGAACCCGTTCAATCACCGTGTGGAGTCGGCGGGCACCAATATCTTCGGTCTTTTGGTTGACCTGCACCGCAATTCGCGCCATCTCCCGAATGGCCGAATCCTCGAACACCAGCTGAATATCCTCGGTCGCCAACAGTGCTGTATACTGTTTGATCAGGGCGCTCCTCGGTTCAGTGAGGATGCGAAAAAATTCCTCTTCACCCAAGGCATGGAGATTCACCCGTATGGGAAAACGACCTTGCAGTTCGGGCACCAAATCCGAGGGCTTGCAGACATGGAAAGCGCCACTGGCGATGAAGAGGATGTGGTCAGTTTTGACTGGCCCGTACTTGGTGGTGACGGTCGTGCCCTCGACAATGGGCAGCAAATCGCGCTGCACCCCTTCGCGCGAGACCTCGGGCGCGCCGGAACTGCTGCCGCCACGCGAGGCAATTTTATCGATCTCATCCAAGAAGATAATCCCCGACTGCTCGGTACGGCGAATGGCCTTCTCGACGACACTCTCGGTATCCACCAGCCGTTCGGCCTCTTCCCGTTTGAGGAATTCCAAGGCCTCGGGCACCTTCATTTTCTTGGGCTGTTTCTTTTTGGGGAAAAATTTGGAAAAGGCGTCCTGGAGCGAACTCTGCATATCCTCCATGCCGGAGGCGGAAAAAACCTCAACCACCGGAGTCCCGCCAGCCGAGGACACCGCCAGTTCGACCATCCGGTCGTCCAGTTCCCCCCGGTGCAGCATCTCGCGGAACCGCTCCCTGGTAGTCTGGCTGCGCGACGCCTCCTGCTTGTCTGCACCGGCATCGTAACCGAGCGAGATTACATTTGCCCCCAGCGAGGTAGACATGCCCGTCCCTTGCCCCGGGGAGCGTGGTAGAAGCAGATCAAGAAGACGCTCCTCGGCCATGGCCGCCGCCTTGCCCTGCACGCCCTCCTCCGCCTCCTTGGTTACCATATTGACCGCCAATTGGGTGAGGTCACGGATCATGGATTCGACATCTCGGCCCACATACCCGACCTCGGTGAACTTAGAGGCCTCGACCTTGAGAAAGGGACTCTGGGCCAGATGTGCCAGCCGGCGGGCGATTTCTGTTTTCCCCACACCGGTCGGCCCGATCATGATGATATTTTTCGGAGCGATCTCCTCCCGCAGCGGGGGCTCGACCTGCTGCCGCCGCCACCGATTACGCAGGGCAATGGCCACCGAGCGTTTGGCATCGTTCTGACCGATGATGTATCGATCCAGTTCGGCAACGGTTTCCTTGGGGGTGAGTGAGTTGATTCCTTTCATATTTTTTCAACGACAATGTTGGTGTTGGTATAAACGCAGATCGATCCGGCTATTTCCAGGGCGGTGCGGGCAATGGCCTCGGCATCAAGATCGGAGTGAGCAACCAGGGCTTTGGCTGCGGCCTGGGCATAGGGCCCGCCGGAGCCGATGGCCAAGATGGCGTCGTCGGCCTCGATGACATCGCCGGTGCCTGAAAGCAGCAAGGAATGCTTGGTGTCAACGGCGATCAGCATGGCTTCCAAGCGGCGCAGCATCTTGTCCATACGCCAATCCTTGGCCAACTCGACAGCGGCCCGCAGCAGGTTACCGTTGTACTGCTCAAGTTTCTGCTCCAGCCGGTCATAGAGGGTAAAGGCATCGGCGGTGGAGCCGGCAAATCCGGTAATCACCTGGTCATGGTACAGCCGCCGCACCTTGCGCGCCTGATGCTTGAGGATGGTCGCCCCGAGCGAAACCTGGCCATCACCGGCAACGACGACCTGACCTTTGTGCCGGATGGCGATAATAGTGGTGGAGCGAATTTTTTGTGTTTGCATAGGGTTCGTTCGAGGGTGGTTGATTCAAGGGAAAGTTGTTGGGGACGTGTAACCATGATAAAAAAGGGAGTCAATCCCCGTTCCGCTCTTCATCGTCCCCGCGCTTTGGCCTGGGGATGGGCTTGATCATAGACCTTGGACAGATGATCGATGTTGATGTGGGTATATTTTTGGGTTGTCGACAGGCTGACATGCCCCAACAGCTCCTGAACCGTGCGCAGATCGGCTCCCATCTCGAGCAGATGGGTGGCAAAGGAATGGCGCAGAGCATGCGGGGTGAC
This sequence comes from uncultured Desulfobulbus sp., assembly GCF_963662935.2. Classification (NCBI taxonomy): domain Bacteria; kingdom Pseudomonadati; phylum Thermodesulfobacteriota; class Desulfobulbia; order Desulfobulbales; family Desulfobulbaceae; genus Desulfobulbus; species uncultured Desulfobulbus sp. The sequence continues at coordinate 409,479 of NZ_CAXXTL010000002.1, forward strand.
CATCACCCCAATGCCGGCCCGCAGACCGTATATCTGGATAGAACGCTCAACACTACGGGCGCTGATTCGGGTTCCCTGACCATTGAGAAAGAGGGCCTTACCCTCGGCCTCATGTCCCCGCTGGATGCGGGCAATACTAAGGGCCTCGCGCTCGGGCAGGTACTGCTCCATCGCTTCCCCGGCAGCGCGGCCAAAGGGGATCAGCCGTTCCTTGTTGCCCTTGCCCCGGACACGAACCATCCCTGCGGAACAATCAAAATCTTCCCGATTACAACCAACCAGTTCGGAGACCCGCATGCCAGTCGAATAGAGCATCTCCAGTATGGCGCGATCGCGACGGCAATAGCGGTCTGCGGCCATCGGGGCCTCAAGTAGCGCGAAGACCTCATCCACGGTGAGGAAGGAAGGAATATGCTGGCCGAGTTTCGGGCCCACAACGCCGGCAATCGGGTCAGTGGCCAGCACCTTCTCCCGTTGCAGGAAGCGGAAAAAAGTGCGCAGAGCTGAGAGTTTGCGGGCAACAGAAGCACTTGCGTTGCCGGCATAAAGCGAGCCGACAAAGGACTGCACCGTAACAGCAGTGATCAATCCCGGTGCAACATCGCTGCCGCAAAAGCGTTGAAACTCGAGGATATCGCGCTGATAGCTGTCGGCGGTATGGGGCGAATATCCCTTTTCCACCAAAAGCCAAGCCACGAATCGTTTTATATGAGCAGTCATTGCCAAAGAGATGTTGAAACCCATGGGGAGAGTGTTTAGTATAGACGATTACCCTTGCTCAATGTATTCGGCAAATAAAATCGTTCTCAGTTCAGGCGGGCGAGGCCGCTTTATGGCAAAAAAGACCTTCGAAAATGCGCTGGCTAGGCTGGAACAGATCACCGACGAACTGGAAAGCGGCGATCTCGGCCTGGAAAAAAGTCTGGAGAAATTCAACGAAGGCATGACACTGGTGCAATTTTGCAACGGTAAACTCGATGAGGCGAAAAGTCAGGTTGAGCTGCTGTTGAAAAAGGATGGCGAACTGGTGAGCGTGCCCTTTGCAGAGGAAGACGGTGGAGATCACAACCTATCTGAATGAACAGCGGCAACGGGTCGAAGATCGTCTTGCCGCCCTCATGCTCGACCCCGTCGGTGCCTTTGCTCAGCACATCGAATCCATGCGCTACAGTCTCTTTGTCGGTGGCAAACGAATCCGGCCCATCCTGTGCCTGGCTGCGGCCGAGGCCGTGAACAACAACGAGCAAACCCGCCAGTGCGCCCTGCCCGTGGCCTGCGCCTTGGAGTGCATCCACACCTACTCCCTCATCCACGATGACCTGCCGGCCATGGACGACGACGACCTGCGCCGGGGCAAACCGACCAATCACACGATCTTCGGTGAAGCAGCCGCCATTCTTGCTGGCGATGGCCTGCTGACCTTTGCCTTTGACCTGCTCAGCAGCCCGGTTTCAGCAGCTCTTGCTGACCCGGTGCGCCTCCGCCTCATCCAGACTGTTGCCCGGGCAGCCGGTTCCCTGGGCATGGTCGGCGGTCAATCCCTGGACATGATCTATGCGGGCAAACAGGTCGGATACGAGGTATTGCGCAGCATCCACCGCAGCAAGACCGGCGCCCTGATTACCGCTTCAGTGACCTGCGGCGCTCTCGTCGCCGGGGCCAGCGAAGAACAAGAGGAGGCACTGAAGACCTACGGCGACCACATCGGTCTTGCTTTCCAGATTGTCGACGACCTGCTTGATGTCGAAGCCACCACCGAACAATTGGGTAAACCGGCGGGCAGCGACATCAAGTCCGACAAGGTCACCTATCCCTCACTCTTCGGCCGGGAAACTTCCCGAACCATGGCCCGGGAAGCGGTGCAGGAAGCCATTGCCGCCCTGGCCGCCTTTAACCATCAGGCCGAGCCACTGAGAGCTCTCGCCAATTACATCGTCAACCGTAAAAAATAGTTATGCTGATTGTGGATTCCCTGACAGACCAGACCAGTTTCCTGCTCGACACCATCGATTCTCCCTGTGATCTGCGTCGGCTCAGTCTGCCACAAATGGAATTACTTGCCCAGGAACTGCGAGAGACAATCATTACCACAGTGGCCGAAACCGGCGGCCATCTTGCGCCCAGCCTAGGTGTAGTCGAGCTGACCATGGCCCTGCATTATGTGTTCGACACGCCTCGCGACCGTCTGGTTTGGGATGTGGGCCACCAAGCCTATGCCCACAAACTCCTCACCGGTCGTCGGGATCGCTTCACCACCTTGCGCCAGTACAAGGGTTTGAGCGGCTTTCCCAAGCGGGGAGAGAGCGAATACGATACGGTCGAGGCCGGCCACAGCTCCACTTCAATCTCCTATGGTCTCGGCATAGCAGCGGCCAAGGCAATCCAGGCAGACCCGGGCAAGGTAGTGGCCATTATCGGCGACGGCTCGATGACTGCGGGCATGGCCTTTGAAGGACTCAACCACGCCGGTGATCTGGGCCGCAATCTGGTGGTTATCCTTAACGACAACGAGATGTCGATCTCCAGAAACGTCGGAGCCCTCTCGAGTTTCCTCAGCCGCAAAATGACCGGCAAAACTATCCGCCGCCTGCGCGATCACATCGAAGAACGATTAATGGCCCTTTCCTCGGTGGGTGAAAACATCCTCACAGTCCTGCGCAAAAGCGAGGAGAGCCTCAAGGGATTTTTCACCCCGGGCATGCTGTTCGAGGCCCTGAAATTCAAATATATCGGCCCGATCCCCGGTCACGAACTGGAAGACTTGATTGCAACGCTCGAAAATGTCCGCGACCACAACCACGGTCCGGTGCTGGTGCATGTGATCACCACCAAGGGCAAGGGCTACAAGCCGGCGGAAACCCACCCCGGCGACTACCATGGGATCGGCCCCTTTGATGTTACCACTGGTGCTCCAAAAAAGAACAAAAACGCCGCCATTTCCTACACCAAGGTTTTTGGCGAGACCCTCTGCAGGCTGGCCCGGCAAGACAAGCGGGTGGTGGCGATCACCGCTGCCATGCCCGGCGGCACTGGCTTGCTGCCTTTCAGCGCTGAGTTTCCCGAACGTTTTTTTGATGTCGGCATCGCCGAGCAGCATGCGGTCACTTTTGCCGCAGGCCTGGCCCTGGAAGGACTTCGACCTTTTTTTGCAGTCTACTCCTCCTTCATGCAGCGGGCCGTGGATCAACTGATCCACGATGTCTGCCTCCCCAATCTGCCGGTGACCATTGCCCTGGACCGTAGCGGCGTGGTTGGGGCCGACGGCCCGACCCATCACGGCGTCTTTGACCTCTCCTTTCTCAGCTTCATTCCCAACCTGACGGTGATGGCACCCAAGGACGAAAACGAACTACAACAGATGCTCTTTACCGCGCTGCATCATAGCGGTCCGGTGGTCCTCCGCTATCCCAGGGGCAGCGGTGAAGGCGTCGCCCTGGAGGCCACGTTTCAAAGGCTGAAGATCGGCAAAGGGGAACTGCTTAGGGAAGGCGGGGATGTGCTGCTCCTGCCGTTGGGCAACCGGGTCTACCCGGCCTTGACGGCGGCAGCTCGACTGGCGGAGCAAGGGGTCAATGCGGCCGTCATCAATCCCCGTTTCCTTAAACCGCTCGACACCGAACTCATCACCTCCTGGGCCGCACAGACGGGCCATGTGGTCACTATTGAGGATAACAGTGCCTTGAGCGGATTTGGCAGTGGGGTCTTGCAATTGCTTAACGAACGCGGCCTGCATCTACCGGTCAAGATTCTCGGCTATGCTGACAGCTTCGTCGAGCACGGCCCGCAAGCCACCCTCTGGAACAATGCGGGCATCGACGCCGACGGTATAGTTCGCAGCGTGCAGAAATTACTCCGCAAATAAAAAGAGAGCCACGGAACCTTTAAGCTTCGTGGCCCTCTTGCCGACCTCCCCTCCCCCGCCGACGACCGAAGACTCTCACACCTTGTGATCGTTCCTCTACCAATCAGCTTTTCCTTGTTGTTGGCGATGTTGTACACTCGCCAGGACACCAGCAGCTGGTCGCCGCTCAATCATCAAAATTGCCCTGCGGCCCCTTATCGGTGGCCAGGTGCGCTGCCCGCTCCCGAATTTTGACTTCGGTCCAATCCTCCAGGGACTCGATCCGGCCGGTTTTGGGTCCGATGTCATAGGAACCAGCCTCGAGGATAGCCTCCACCCCGAAGCGAGCGGTATCGGCAGCGTTGAAGACCTCGACCAGCATGGTGTAGATGAAGTTCTCGACCCGCCGGGCCATCCGCTCGCGCACCCTTTGAGGCTGGCCCAGGATCTTGTTTTCAAAGGGCAGATTAATATTCTTGTAATCGCCCTTTTTCCAGCCCTTGCTCTCGGCAAAGGTCCGCATCGCCGACCAGAGCTCCTCAGTGACGCCCTCACCGACGACCTTGATGAAATCGCCGTTGGCATCAAGGGCGGCATTGCCGTAATCATTGACCTCCAAGCCCCAAGAAACCATCTGTAAAGCCGTGGCTACATTGGCCTTGGTGGTGTAGGTCTGGGCGGCAATGGCCCGCAGCCGGTCGGAATTGTTGCCCGAAGTGCCGTGCTGGGCGCCGGAAACGGCATACCCGGCCAGAGCCTTGTGGATCTCGGTGGTCAACTCCACCTGGATCCCCTGGGCCGAGGCCTCGATGCCGTGAGTGGTGCCGTTGTTCAGGGCAATCCAGTCAGGGAAAATATCGTGGGCGTTCAACCCCTGAATGATAAACAAGGCCTCTTCTTTGGTGGATAGGCCGTGCTTGCCCTTGATCTCCCCGACCTCGGTTTCCAGACCGGCCCAGGCGGGCACATACTTCGCCAACTCAATACTGGCCAGCAGGTTGTCGGCATCGGGCATGTGCGAGGCGTCGATGGCAATCGAAGTGATGCCCGCCTCGAAAATCGTCGGGATCTCAACCACAGCAGCCGGGACATCCTCGGGTTTCTTGATCCCGTAATGATCGGCATGAATGGCAACCGGCACGGTAATGGCCAGTTCGTTGCAGAGAGCGTCCACCTGCCGGGCGATATTCCAGTAATTGACCGGACAATAGGCGTTGGCTCCGCCTTCGGAGCGGGCGATTTCAATAATGATGGCCGCATGTGCCCGTTGTGCCGCCTGCAGGGCGCCACGGATAACCAGATGGTTTCTGCCGTTGGCGGCTATGGTCATAGCCCCACCCTTGGCCAGCAAGGCGCGATCAATCACTTTGCCGCTGACGACCAGGGCACGTGAGTGGGGAAACAGGGTTTTGATATTCGGCGGTCGTCCAATTTCCAGGGCTTTCTCAAAATCAGCGATGTACGACATTCTCTCCTCCTGTTGACAATGCATTCAAATGATGGCGGCAGAATCGATCTCTTGTTGACGGAACCTTCAGGGTTGACCTCCAAATACTTTAGAATAAACGAGTTGTTAACGACTCGGCAAGGATAAAGTCAAGATCAGTGAGCAGTGACACCGCTGGGAACTTCAGGAAGGCCGGCGAAAGTCCTTACTCTTGTTTGCCGGGCTCGGATGCGGGTTCCTCGGCATCGGCCTTTGGCGGAAAACCGGCCAGGGTTTTTCGGGCAAAGAGAGCCACGGCCACGATGCTCACCTCATAGAGCAGGATCAACGGCCCAGCCATCAGCAACTGATTGACCACGTCGGGTGTGGGGGTGAGAATGGCGGCGACAATAAAAGCAATCAACAGAGCGTATTTCCGATTTTTCACCAGAAAAGACTTGTTGACCATCCCGATTTTACCGAGAAAAACCATGAAAACCGGCAGCTCAAAAATAACGCCAAACGCTAAAAACAGGCGAAGAGCCAGGGAAAAATACTCATCCACCGCTGGCATGGGTTCGAGGAACGCGCTGGAATACCCTAATAAAAATCGAAACGCCGGTGGGAAAACCACAAAATAGCCGAAAGCGGTACCGCCGACAAAACAGAGTGTAGAAATGATGGTGAAAGGAGCTAAAATCTGCTTTTCATGACGATAGAGGCCAGGGGCAATAAACCGCCAGATTTGGAGAAAGATAACTGGGCTTGCGAGAACCACGCCGCAGACAAGGGCGAGCTTTAGATAAAAAAAAACCCTTCTTGATACGAGGTGAAAATCAGCGATTTGCCGGCGGGCAACACCTTGATCAAGGGCCGGAGAAACCAATCGGCCAGTGGCTGAACAAAACTGTAGGCAGCGGTAAAACCGGCGGCCACTGCACCGAGGGTAATTAACAGACAGGAACGCAACTCCTTCAGATGTTCAGTCAGGCTCTGTTGATCGAATTGTTCTTGGTTTTCCACGAGTTCATCCCTGAGAAACTGGGGTTAGAGAGAATACGCACCTTGGCTTTCTACCCTATCCCCGTTCTAAAGTAAACCGGTTATGGATAATGTTTGACTTCGACTTCCACTTGGGGCTACACTGATCCCCAGAGCCAATGAACTGATTTACAAGGATTTTTACAAGGATACACATGGCCTCCATCCTGGTTGTCGACGATGAATTGAGCATGCGCGAATTTCTCAAGATTCTTCTTGAAAAAGACGGGTACCATGTCACCACTGCCGCCGATGGCAAATTGGCCATTGAGCTTGCCGAACAACACCCCTTTGACCTGGTTATCTCCGATATTCGCATGCCTGGCATGACCGGCCTGGAGTTACTGGCCCAACTCAAGCAACTGAAAGCCGATATCGGCGTGATCATGATCACAGCCTTTGCCTCACCCGACGATGCGGTGGCGGCAATGAAAAACGGAGCCTTCGATTACATCACCAAACCCTTCAACGTCGACGAAATTAAAAGCGTTGTCCGGGCCGCGCTGAAAAAGAAACAGAAGAGTGATCCCCAACCGGTGAGCGGATTTTCAGAAATCATCGGTCAAAGTCCGGAGATGATGCGGATCTTCGACCTGATCACCAAGATTGCGCCAACGCCGGCCAATGTTCTTATCTACGGTGAATCAGGAACCGGCAAGGAGCTAGTGGCCAAGGCCATCCACAACCGCTCCCGGGTAGCGGCCAATCCCTTTGTTCCCATTACCTGCAGCGCTATCCCGGAAAGCTTACTCGAAAGTGAACTCTTCGGTCACGTCAAAGGTTCGTTTACCGGGGCGATTGCCGATAAAGCCGGGCTGTTTCAGCAGGCTGATAGCGGTACGGCCTTTCTCGACGAAATTGGCGAACTGACGCCGATTATTCAGACCAAACTCCTGCGGGTGCTGCAGGAACGGGAATTCATGGCGGTGGGATCGACCAAGACCCGGCAGATCAATGTGCGGATCATTGCCGCCACCAACAGAATTTTGGAGCAGGAGATTATTTCCGGAAAGTTTCGGGAAGATCTTTATTACCGGCTGGCGGTTGTGCCCATACGAGTTCCCCCTCTGCGCGAACGCATCGGCGATGTGCCCCTTCTGGTCGACCATTTTCTCAAAAAATATTCGCGGCTGCTCGGTAAAGAGGTGCAGACCATCAGCTCCTATGGCATGGAAGTGCTGATGCAATACGATTTTCCCGGCAATGTCCGTGAGCTGGAAAATATCATCGAGCGGGGCGTTGCCCTCGAATCCTCCAACATCATCCTGCCGGAAAGTCTCATTCTCTCCCTGCATCGCCAGGAAAAAAACAAGCCGGAACCAGGTAAAAAGAATGGGCCGCTTTTTGTCGCGGCCCACGATGAAGGCGAGCTTTTTGACCAGGGATTGGAGGAGGTACTGCAAAGAGTAGAGAAGGAGATGATCCTCCACGCCCTGACCAGGGCCGACAACTCGAAAATGCGCGCCGCGGACCTGCTCAAACTCAGTTTCCGCAGCCTGCGCTACAAAACAAAAAAGCATAACATCGACTGAAACCGGTTTGAACAGGCGAGGCCGCCTCCATCTCTCACTCCAAACAGCGTCCAGTATGTTTCGTTTTATCAGCAGGGCCTTGACCCCGGTCGTCGATAGTGAACAGGAAACCAGGAGACACCTCCTCTGGTGGATAGCGACCAGGGTCTTTCTGTTCACCCTGCTCATCGGGCTTGCCGCCTTCTTTCGTGAAAAAGGACTCAACCTCCTTTTCCCCTCCACTTGGACGACCTCTGTTTTCCTTCTGGGACTGTACGGGTTCTCCATCGGCTCAGCGCTTCTTCTCCAGCGAATCACTCGCTCGATTCGCAGATTCGGCGTGATCCAACTGTTTTTCGACGCCGTTTTCATTGCCCTGTTGGTGTACGCCACCGGATGCAGCCGGTCTGATTTCACCTCCCTGCTCATCTTACCGGTGATTGCCGCCGGCCTCATCCTCTACAGACGTGGCGGCCTGTTCCTCGCTGCCGCCACCACCCTGCTTTATGGCGGAGTCCTTGCCTGCGAGCAACTCGGATGGATTCCCCGGTATTTTTTCGCCTCAAGCTACAAAGCGCCCGCCTCCATTCTCACCGCCACCAACCTGTTTGCCATCTATGGGCTGCTCTTCTTTCTGGCTGCCTTGTTGAGCGGACAACTCGCCCGGCGCCTGCGGGTCACCGAGGAAAAACTGCAGAGAACCGCCCTCGAGTATGACCGGCTGTCGATTCTCTATAAACAAATCTTTGAGGATATCTCCACTGGGATCATCACTACCGATCACAGCGACTTCATCACCTCCTACAACCAGGCGGCAGAACGGATCACCGGATATTTTCGCGAAAAAGTGCTCGGCCAACCGTTCAGTCGTTGCTTCCCCGACATTCTTCTTCACAAACACCAAAGTCGCAATGTTTGCGATTTTCAAAAAACCGACGGAACTTCAATTAGAATAGGCTATTCCTTTTCTTTTCTCAACATGCCGGAACCGGAGGAGATGAAGGAGCAATCAACCCGGTGGAAGGTGATAACCCTTCAGGATATCAGTCAGATCGAAAGGATGGAACAACAGGTGCGGGAGGCGGAGAAGATGGCGGCCATCGGCGAACTGAGCGCCTCCATTGCCCATGATTTCAGGAATCCCCTGGCGGCCATTTCCGGTTCCGCCCAGATTTTATCCATGGAACAGAACGACATCGGCGGCCTTGACCCGGCGACTTTGAAAACTCTGCTGGGCATTATTCACAGGGAGTCCGGCCGGATGGCCAAGACCATCACCGATTTTCTCCAGTTTGCCCGGCCAGCATCCATCCAACCCGAATGGTTTGATTTTAACCGGCTGATCGATGAGGTGACGGCCCGATTGCAGGCGGGGAGTAATGCGATGGTTGCGGCGGCGATCGTCAAGGAAATCGACGAGCGGCTTGATTGCTGGGGCGACCGGCAGCAGATGCAGACCGTCATGACCCATCTCCTTGACAACGCCTGCCATGCCGTAGCCGCCCGGCCGGGGAGTGTTGTCGTGGCCGCCAGCGAACACGCCGTCGCCGATCAAGGAGAATTGTGCATTGAAATTCGGGACCAAGGGCCGGGGATACCGATGGAACTGCGCGAGAAAGTCTTTGCTCCTTTCTTTTCCAGCCGAACAGATGGCACCGGATTAGGGCTGGCCATTGTCCGCCAGATTGTGGAGAATCATGGCGGCAAGATTGAGATCGACGACAGCACCTCTTACACCTGCATCATCCGCCTGCATCTCCCCGTGCCCCAGACGACTACTCCCTAACTTTCCAGACCTTTGCCCCCAGTCCTTGCAGTTTTTCCACCATGTTCTCATAGCCGCGCTCAAGATGATAAATCCGTGAGATTTGGGTGGTGCCGCTTGCGGAAAGACCAGCGATAACCAGGGAAGCAGAGGCCCGCAGGTCCGTGGCCATGACCGGAGCGCCGCAAAGCTTGTCGCGGCCGACGCCTCGGATAACGGCTCGGGAGCCTTCAATGGTAATGTCCGCGCCCATGCGTATCAACTCTGCTACATGCATAAACCTGTTTTCGAAGATGGTTTCATGGATAATGGAGGTGCCCTCACCCTGCGCCATCAGAGCCATAAACTGGGCCTGGAGATCGGTAGGAAAGCCGGGATAAGGCAACGTGGTGATATCGACGCTCTGCAAACGGCACAAGCTCCGACCACCGACCTCAGGACAGGAAACCGTCATCGAATCTGTTGCGGTATCGATATTGACGCCACAGAGCAGGAGTTTTTCGGTAAGTGCGGGGAGATGGGCGGGGTTGCAGTCGGTGATGGTGACCGAGCCACCGGTGGCGGCAACCGCAATCATGTAGGTTCCGGTCTCGATCCGGTCGGGAATGATGGTTGACTCGGTCGCATGGAGCCGGTCGACACCGCGAACAATCAGCCGATCTGTTCCCTTGCCTTCGATCTCAGCGCCCATGGCTGTGAGCATATCGATCAAATTGCCAACCTCCGGTTCCTTGGCGGCATTCTTGATCACTGATTCGCCCTGGGCAACCACCGAGGCCATGAGCACGTTCTCTGTACCCGTCACCGAAGGGATGTCGAAATAGACCGTGCCGCCACGCATCCGTCCCTCGACAATTGCCTCGACATACCCATGTTCCAGGTGGGTAGTCACCCCCAATTTTTCGAATCCCTTGAGGTGATAGTTAATGGGCCGGGCGCCAATGGCGCAGCCACCGGGAAGAGAAACACGGGCAAAACCCGATCGTGCCAGCAGTGGCCCGAGCACGAGAACCGATGCCCGCATGGTTTTCACCAGATCATAAGGCGCCTCCACACCAGTGAGACGGTCACTGTTGATCCGTACAGTTTTTCCAGTCCGTTCCCATTGCACACCCAGGATTTCAAGAAGTTTGAGCATAGTCCTGGTATCACGAAGATCGGGGACGTTATGTAGGGTATGCAATCCGGGAGCGAGTAGGGTAGCCGCCAACAGAGGAAGGGCAGCGTTCTTGGCGCCGCTGATGGCCACTGAGCCGTACAGGGGACGCCCGCCCTCGACAATGAGTTTATCCATAAAGATTCTCAGCGATTAAAAGGAAAGAGGAAGTATCATTCAATAACGTATCATTTCGGCACATGCCGGGCCTGCACAACCCGCGGCCGGCCGGCCCAGTCATCAATAACGCGGACTTCACTGTAATGGGGGGCGAGTAACCGGAACAGGGTACCCACCGCCTTCCTTTGGTCCGCGCCGATTTCAAGAAAAAGCCAGCCGCCGGGCTGAAGAAAGAGGTGCGCCTCCGAGGCAATTCGTTCGATGATCTTCATCCCGCCAGGACCGCCTGAGAGGGCGAGGCGAGGTTCGGACCGGCACACTTCAGGTTCCAGGCGGTCAATTTGTTCTTCGGCAATATAGGGGGGATTGCTGACAATGAGATCGAATTTCTGGTTGCTGGCCAGCGCGGCGAACAGATCGCTACACACCGGCTGGATCTGCTCCGCCACCTGGTGCCTGGAAAAATTCTTGACCGCCACCCGCAATGCGGTCTCGGAGATATCGACCGCCACCACAGGGCATCCCAGTTCTTTGGCCAGCACAACCGCGATCACGCCGCTGCCGGTGCACATGTCAAGAGCCTCGGTGCTCAGAGTTCCCGAACAGGTAGCCAATACCTGCTCCAAGAGAAATTCGGTTTCGGGACGAGGAATGAGCACCGCGGGCGACACCGCAAAGTCCATTGACCAGAATTCCTGCGAGCCGATCAGGTGCTGTAGGGGGATTCGATGGCTACGCTCTGTAATGAGATTCTGGTAACGCTCGAAAGTCCGCTCATCCAACACCGCATCTCCGTGCAGCAACAATTGGCTCCGGTTGAGTCCCGTCAAGTGCTGCAACAACAGGCGCGCATCAATGGCAGCCTCACCAATGCCGGCCAGCGACAGGTCGCGAGCCGCAGCGGCCAGTAATTCATCGATCCGCATTGAAGGCATCTCGGCAAGAAGCTAATTGGCGGTCTTCAGCGCTTCGGTCTGATAGTGGGTGATGATCGGAACAATAATATCGTCGAGCATGCCGGCAATGACCTGATCTAGGCGATAGATGGTCAGATTGATGCGGTGGTCGGTGACCCGTCCCTGGGGATAATTATAGGTACGGATGCGTTCGCTCCGATCTCCTGTGCCGACCTGACTTTTTCGATCTTCAGAGATCCGGTCGTGCCGTTCCTGTTCCAGTTTGTCAAGCAACCGGGCGCGCAGGACCTGTAAAGCCTTGGCTTTATTTTTATGCTGGGATTTCTCGTCCTGGCAGGTGACGACCAGTCCGGTGGGTAGATGGGTGACCCGGACAGCGGAATCGGTGGTGTTAACCGATTGTCCGCCTGGACCGGACGAACGGTAGACATCAAATTTGAGTTCGTTTGGTTCGATGTGCATATCCACCTCTTCCGCTTCGGGAATGATAGCAACCGTCACCGCCGAGGTATGGATGCGCCCCTGGGTTTCCGTGTCAGGGACGCGCTGCACACGATGTACCCCGGACTCATATTTCAATCGGGAATAGACCTGATGACCGCTCACGAGGGCAATGATTTCCTTGAACCCGCCGATGCCGATGGGATTAGAACTCATCACCTCAATCTTCCATCCTTGCATTTCGGCATAGCGGCTGTACATGCGAAATAGGTCTGCCACAAATAAAGCCGCCTCGTCACCACCTGTTCCGGCCCTGATTTCAAGAAAAATGTTCTTTTCATCGTTGGGATCTTTCGGGAGAAGCCGGAGGCGGATGGCTTTTTCCAGCTCCGATTGTTGCAGGGCAAGCTCTTCGAGTTCCGCCTTTGCCATTTCGACCAGATCAGGATCGTCCTGTTCGGTGCGGATTAATTCCTGGCTGTCCCGGATTTGTTGGCAAGTTGACGTGTACGCGGCATAAAGTTCAGCTACTCTGGCGACAACAGAATGCTCACAGACCACCTCACGGAACCGTTGCTGATTACTCACCAGCAGCGGGTCCGAAAGCTGCCGTTCCAGCGCACTCAGCTTCTCGTCAATATCGCGCAGATTCTCAAACATGCCCGTTTGTGTGCAGAAAAAGAAAATCCCTCATGACAACGGGAGCCAAAACCATAAGCCGTGTCTTGTCTGCCGATTTATAGGTGGACAAGGCACGGTAGGCTATGACGCCCGTGATCAGGAGGGGAAAGAGAAAAGCGTTGAACAGCGTTATTTCTTGTCGGCGCCCTGAAAACCGGCATACTTTTTCTTAAACTTTTCAATACGTCCTGCAGTATCGATCAGTTTCTGCTTACCAGTAAAAAAAGGATGGCAGGCGGAACAAATTTCGACTCGTATTTCTTTCTGGACGGAGCCAAGTTCGATTTGATTGCCGCAGGCGCAGGCAGCGCTAATTTTATAATATTCTGGATGGATATCTGGCTTCATGGGTAACACTCCTTCTGAAAAGATGGCCTCGGGAAAATAATAAAAGAAAAACTATATATCTTTTTTCGTCATTTCTTTAAAGAAAAAACGAAATCTACCGGTTCATGGAGGCAAAAAACTCCTGATTCGTCTTGGTCTGACTCATTTTATCGAGGAGAAATTCCATGGCGTCGGCAGGATTCATCGAGGACAAGAGTTTACGAAGGATCCAAATCCGGTTGAGATCTTCCGGCGGCAGGAGCAAGTCCTCTTTTCGCGTCCCGGACTTTTGGATGTCAATGGCGGGATAAATCCGACGATTTGCCATCTTACGATCAAGAACGATCTCCATGTTGCCGGTCCCTTTAAACTCCTCAAAGATGACCTCGTCCATACGGCTGCCGGTATCGATCAGGGCTGTAGCGAGAATCGTCAGGCTGCCCCCTTCTTCGACATTGCGGGCGGCACCGAAAAAACGCTTGGGACGATGCAAGGCGTTAGCCTCAACACCGCCGGAGAGTATTTTACCGGAGGCCGGGGTCACCGTATTATACGCCCTGGCCAAACGGGTGATGGAATCAAGAAGTATAACCACATCCTTCTTATGCTCCACGAGGCGCTGCGCCTTCTGGATAACCATCTCGGCTACTTGAATGTGCCGCTGCGGTGGTTCGTCAAAGGTTGAACTGACCACCTCGGCATCAACACTCCGCCGCATGTCAGTCACCTCTTCGGGGCGCTCATCAATGAGCAGCACAATCAGGATCACTTCTTTATGATTGGTGACGATCGAATTGGCAATATTCTGCATCAGCACGGTCTTGCCGGTACGTGGCGGTGCGACGATCAGCCCGCGTTGGCCCTTGCCTAGGGGAACAGCTATATCGAGCACCCGCATGGATAGATTATCGGGTGTGGTTTCCAGATTGATTTTTTCCTCTGGATGGAGCGGAGTCAAATTGATGAAAGCGGTTTTATTTTTAGCCGCTTCAGGCAATTCGTAGTTAATGGTGTCGACTTTGAGCAAAGCAAAATACCGCTCGTTGTCCTTGGGCGCCCGAACCTCGCCCTCCACGGTATCGCCGGTGCGAAGATTCAACCTGCGGATCTGCGACGGGGAAACATAGATATCGTCTGGACCGGGGAGATAATTGTAATCCGGAGCACGAAGAAAACCAAATCCGTCCTGCAATATTTCAAGGACACCACTGCCTCTTAGCTTACCGTCCTCGTCCGCTTGTTCCTTGAGGATGGCAAAGATCAGTTCTTGCTTGGTCATATTACTGTACCCTTCAATGTTTAAGGTAGCAGCAAGGCTGACGAGATCTTTAATTTTCTTGTTCTTTAGATCAGTTGGATTCATTGATCGGTTTTCCTCCATGGGCCAGTACGATAAACCGCCGATGGGATATCATCTGAAATTTAGGGGAGTTTTGAAGTGATGAGAACAACGGAAATGCTTAATTGCCGCGCTTGTCACACTTAGAGCGTTGGAGTACCAATAATGATAAATTGGCGTGATAATTATATACAAAGGCTGACTGGATAGAAAAAAGGCGAGAAAAACCCTTGCAACAAACAGGTATCAAGTTGATGCAACCGAATCAGGCAGTACACCACATCGATTCAGTTAACGTATATTTTTTTGTGTGAAATATCAGAACAAGAAACCGACAGGCACAAATCGATCTATTGAGATGTTACTGTTAGATATTTGTTTCCAGTGCGACTGTCAAGAACTTTCTTGGTAAAATCAATCCGCAAACCGTTCTGACAACTCATTTCCCAAAGAAACGACCTGTGCACGGGTGGAGGCCCAAGTCCAGCTGTTATCGATGACGTATTCGGCTCGATTTGCTTTTTCCTTGAGACTCATTTGAGCAGCTATGGCTTGTGCCGCTGCTCGCCTCGACACCCCATCGCGACGCATGATCCGACAACATTGAGCACCGCGCCGAGCGAACACCACCAAGACCGCATCCACTTCTCCTTGCCAGCCGGCCTCATACAGCAGGGGAATCTCGACCAAAATCAACGGCACCTGCTGGAGACCGAGCTGCTCGCGCATCGCTTCACGGGCCAAGGGATGCAGGAGAGCATCGACCTGTCGGCGAATCTCTGCATTATTGAAGATACGCTCACGCAAAGCGACCCGGTCGACCGCACCATTTTCCAGGAACAACGCCTCTTCAAACTCTGACCGGAGAGCAAGCCATCCGGGTTGATTGATATCCAACAAATGCCGGCAACATTGATCAACATCAATGAGCGGGACGAGGCAATAGCTGGCCAATAAACGGCTCACGCAGCTTTTCCCCGATCCGATCCCACCGGTAATGCCAAGAACAAAGGGGTTCATTGGTGAATTTCACGGAGTTTGACGAGCAAAACCTTCATGTCTTCAGGCAATGGCGCTGAGCAGCAAAGAACTTCTCCGGTAAGGGGATGATTAAAGTGGAGTGTGCTGGCATGGAGCATCTGCCGCATTGGCCTGAAACCCATATTGCGATCTACCGCGCCTCCATAGAGAAGATCACCGACCACCGGCGATTTGATCGAAGCCATGTGCACACGGATTTGGTGGGTCCTTCCGGTTTCAATACCTATTTCCGCCAAACACCATCCATTGGCAAAACGCTCTTGAAGGTGCCAGTTGGTGACCGCATACCTGCCATGTACCGGTCGAATGGCCATTTTTTTTCGGTCCACCGGATGCCTGCCGATGGGAGCTACAATCTGGCCATTACCTTCTCGGGGACAACGCAACAACAAGGCGTGATAGGTTTTATGAACCTTTCTATCCTTAAAATCAGCCATCAAGGTTCGCAAAGAAAACTCTGTCTTGGCCACAAGCATGATCCCGGAGGTGTCCTTATCCAGGCGATGGACAATTCCAGGACGTCCAGCAGCCGCTTCAGGCAGATCTTTGCACCGGTGCAGCAGCCCGTGTACCAAAGTGCCACTATGGTGCCCGCAGGCAGGATGTACGACCACACCTGGAGGTTTGCTGATGACCAAAAGGTGTTCATCCTCAAGCAGGACTGTGAAATCGACCTGCTCAGGGACGAGCGTATGGGCTTGGGGTGGAAGAAAAACGATCGATATCGCATCATTTCCCCGCAAACACTGGCCAGCTTTTACCCGCTGACCGTTGACCAAAACATCACCCGTGTTGATCAATTTAGAGAGAGAGGAACGGGAGTGCTCCGGGTATTTACTGCTCAGAAAATGATCGAGTCTTTGTCCAGCTTCGTTGCAATCAATGGCCAAGAAAGCATGAGGTTCAACAGATTGTGAAGCTTCAGGTTTCACTGAATCGTTATCCACGGAACCTGTCATAGACAATAAAAAATAAGGAGTTCAACTAAAAAGTTTTTCTATCTGTTTTTCTATCTGTTCTTCTTCGGTCTGCTTGGCCAACGATAATTCCTTCACAAGCAAATTTTTGGCGGTATCCAGCATCTTTCGCTCGCCGTAGGAGAGATCTTTATCCTCTTTCAGCAAAAAAAGATCCCGCATGACGACAGCAACCTCAAAAACAGATCCGGTCTTAATTTTTTCCATGTACTCGCGATATCTACGGTTCCACGTTTGTGCGGTAATTTTAACGTCACGTTCTTTTAAAATATCGATAACCTTGGCCACCTCTTCTCGAGAAATGATCGCCCTCAAGCCGACATTGGCACTGGTGGCCGTCGGAATCATGATAGTCATGTCATTGTCCAAAATTTTCATCACATAAAAACGCTGGTCAACACCGCCGACGGTTTGTGTTTCTATGGCTTCAATGAGGCCTACGCCATGGGCTGGATACACAGCCATATCGCCTTGTGAAAACACATTATCCTCCAAAACTGAAGTAGACTTATGCCGACCGATTCAAAAGGGGCCCGCATATTCTTAAAATATTATATTAGCATATTTTTTTGCTAATCGCAAAGCCTGTCTATAGCAAGGAAAGGAGAAAGACACCTGGAAGAAAAAACTCTGTTTAAAATCTGGCAGCTACCTGCTTTCGCCCCAAATTAAATTATCCAATGATGCTAATTGAACGCAGGAAATGATCCATCATCGACCATTCACCTGATTCATACAGACATCAATCCCCTCGTGGACAAACAGATCGGCCGCCTCTGCCACAAGCGCCTTGCGCTGATCGAACAAATCCAGCTCGTCTTCACTCATGCGCGACAGGACAAATCGATCGACCGGTTGCCCTGCACCTTCAGAGTGAACGTCGGGGCGCCCTATGCCGATTTTCATGCGCGCAAAATCCTGCGCGCCAATATGCTGGATAATAGAACGAATGCCGTTGTGCCCTCCAGCGCCACCTTTTTTTACCACCTTGATACGGCCGGCCTGGAGATCAATATCGTCATGCAGAACAAGAATATGTTCTTTGGAAATTTTAAAATAGTCGGTGAAAGCACGAACACATTCGCCAGATCGGTTCATATACCCCTGTGGTTTCAACATGAAAACCTGAGCGCCAAAGACCCGACCCTGACAATACAGGCCCTGCATTTTCAAGGTATCTACCTGCCACCCTTGAAGGCCGGCGAGAAAATCAATAAAGAAAAAACCGATATTGTGTCGGGTTAAATCATAATCCCGCCCAGGATTACCAAGCCCTACAAGCAAAAAACGAGAATCCGTCATGGAAGCAAAAGAATGAGAAACAAAAAACGAGCCGAAAGAACATTTCGGCTCGTGGGAGGTCCAAACAAAAGCAGAGGCCCTGCCTCCTTTACAATAGAGCGGGGGGAGTTACTGGACAACCACGCAGGTGACGTTGCTCTTTTCCAACATTTCGACATTTGCCGGAATGGGAAGGTCGCCATAGGTTAAACCAGCACCACCTTGCTCAAGCGGGGTAATGTCAACCTGGATGACATCGGGAACGTCAAGTGGGCAACCCTTCAATTGAATGGTTTCCTTGAGCACATGTAACTCTCCGCCCAGATCAACTCCCTTGGCTGTTCCGACATACTCGATCGGCACCTTAAACTTGGCGGACTTCTGGAGGTCTATCTCTAAAAAATCGACATGGACAAGATGACCGGAAACGGGTTCTTTTTGAATTTCCTGAACGATAACATGCCGCTCCCCAGCGCTGTCCCCCTCAACCTGCAAGGTCACCACAGCATTGCGGCCATGAATGAAGAGGAGATTTTTATAGAGCTTTGCTGTATCCAACTGGAGAGATATAGGCTCACCACCACCGCTATAGAGATTGGCTGGCGTTATCTCACGCATCCGTAACTGCCGCATCGGCCCCTTGCCAAAAACCGTGCGCACTGTAGAATCTAAATGTACTTGTAACATGCAAACCCTCCCCCCTTACTCCGGGATCTAGAACAATTCGTGAGTAGTAAAAAATCAAACAAACAAATAACTGACAGAATCCTCATCGTGGATCCTGCTGATAGCCTCGCCCAGTAGCTCACCAACAGAAAGCACAGTAATTTTATCACACTGCTTGGCATCGTCCTTTAATGGAATGGAATTGGTGACCAAGAGTGATTTCAAGCAGGAATTGGTGATCCGTTCAATAGCAGGCCCCGATAAAACCCCGTGCGAGCAGCAGGCATGCACCTCTTTCGCACCAACCTTTTTCAAAATCTCCGCCCCGCTGCAAAGTGTTCCGGCAGTGTCGACCAAATCGTCGAGAAGAATAGCGGTCTTTCCAGCAACATCGCCGATGACATGCACGGCCTCGCATTCGTTGGCCCGCTCGCGGCGTTTATCGATAATGGCCAACCCCGCATTCAGGCGCTTGGCGAAGGCACGCGTCCGCTCTACCCCTCCGGCGTCCGGCGAAACCATGACCACATCGCTAAAGCTGTCCCTGATGTATTTCAAAATGATGGGCGCAGCGTACAGATGGTCGACTGGAATATTGAAAAAACCCTGAATTTGGCCGGCATGGAGATCCATACACAGCACCCTTCGAGTCCCCACCACCATGAGCATCTCAGCAACCGCCTTGGCGGTGATCGGTACGCGTGGCCGTACCTTGCGGTCCTGACGGGCATAGCCATAATAGGGCATGACCGCTGTAATTCTCCGGGCAGAGGCGCGGCGCAAGGCGTCGATCATGATCAGTAACTCCATGAGGTGATCATTGACCGGGGTGCAGGTGGGCTGAACGACAAAAACATCGGCACCGCGAACATTCTCGCCGATCTCGACAGAAATTTCACCGTCGGAGAATTGCTTGACCTCAGCTGCCCCAAGAGGGACGCCTAAATATTCACAGATTTCCTTGGCAATAGCCGGATTGGCATTACCAGTAAAAATCTTCATTTTTTTGGGCATGACGCTCATCTCTTAGAGAATGGCTGGGGCGGGAGGATTCGAACCCCCGAATGCAAGGATCAAAACCTTGTGTCTTACCGCTTGACGACGCCCCAGCCCATTGCCAGATAGACTAAACGGACAGTGGTATTCATTTCTCTCCAACAGGAGAAACCAAATAGGTATGGAAAAAACGGCGTTTGAAAAGAGTATAGCAGGCGTCCGCACTCTGCCGGTCGGCAAACAAACCAAAAACCGTTGGCCCGGAACCAGACATCAAAGCCCTGGCCGCACCATTCTGGAGCAACTCCTCCTTCAACCGCCCGACCTCTGGATACCTGAAAGCGGTAACCGTTTCGAGATCGTTCAACAAAAAAGTCCTTTGCGGAACCGTTTGCGCGGAACCGTTTAGGGTGAAGGGCCCAGAGACACCTTCTTGCGAACTTTTTAGGTTACCTGTGTTTTCTTTTTTTGTCAACGCAAAACTCTGATAAACCCAACGGGTGGAAACGGGAAAACCTGGATTAACCAGGAGAACGCTGCACCCGCAGAGCGGTTCGACTGGCTGCAGAATTTCTCCAATTCCCGTAGCAAGCGCCGCCGGTGCATCAGCAAGAAAAAACGGTACATCCGCTCCTAATTGCAGCCCAATTTCCGCCAGCTCCACGGCGGAACAGCCGCATTCGTATAACTTATTCAAACCGTTAAGCGTTGCCGCCGCATCGCTGCTGCCTCCGCCCAAACCGGCAGCCACCGGTATCCTTTTGGTCAGCGTTATGTCAACACCGAATTCCCGCCCCCCCCTCCGTCCCTGGGTGGCCTGTAAAAACAATGCGGCCGCCCGGTAGACGAGATTCTCTTTATTTTCAGGGACTCCATCCTCCGAACAACGCAGGTGAATACCCGCAGCACACGCCCGCAGCTCAATCTCATCGTACAGGCTGACCTTCTGCATGATGGTCTCAAGGAGATGGTACCCATCGGGTCGGCGGCCGGTCACCTGAAGAAACAGATTGATCTTCGCCGGCGCTTCAATAATAAGCCGAGTTCGCTGCATGGCCCGAAACAACCAGACAATTTTAAGTCAACTTGACAAACCGCATCTTTAATTCGTAGAGGATACGGGTCAGCAACTCGCTTTCATTCGGATCGAGGTTGCCATTAGTTTTACCGGCAAGCAGAATCAGAGTGTCGATGGTGTGCTTAGCCAACTCGCGATCCACAACCCGCTGCCCGGTTTCCGGATGCGGCAATTCGCCCATGTGATAGAGGGCGGAGGTATTCAGGGACAGGATCAGAGAGGCAAAGGTAACCTCCGGCATGACGCATCTGCCGGAGGCGTCCTTCACCTTACCATCCGGACATTCGTCGCAGCTGGAGAGATTCTCGCTCATAGTTCTTCGCTCAACAGTTCAAGTTCCTTCCATCCTTCGGTTTGCCAGTGGGCGTACCAAGGAGCAAGACAGCATAAAATCGACTGAAAGGCCGATGCATCAACCGGGTATATAAATAAAATTTGACCCGCAACCCTTCAACTTTAAGGGGTCACAAACAATTGGGCAATATACCGATTTTCCCGGATACCCACAATATTAAAGTAGAATCAGCACAATTCCGAGTTACCCCACCCATCCAGACGAAGGCAATCAAACAACCAGGATCAGCTTTTCCTTGAAGAGAAGCTGGCAAGGCGCTATATCATTAAAGTTTCCCGCGCCTGAATCGCGAGGAGCAAAGAAGAGTCAACTACAGGAGTTTTGCATGGAAGAAGTTCGCGTTCGTTTCCCCCCTAGCCCCACCGGATACCTGCACATCGGGGGAGCGAGGACGGCACTATTTAATTGGATATTTGCCAAGAAACATAACGGTAAACTGATCTTGCGCATTGAGGACACCGACGAAGAACGCTCCACCCAGGCGTCAATCGACGGCATCATCGACGGCCTGCAATGGCTCGGCCTTGACTGGGACGAAGGTCCTTATTTCCAAACCGAATTCACCCATGATCATGTCGCAGCTGCCAACCGTCTGCTGGCCTCCGGGCATGCGTACAAATGTTTCTGTACCAAAGAAGAGCTGGAGCGCAAACGTGAGACGGCCTTGGCTGAAAAAAAACGCGAAGCCGGCTACGACGGCACCTGTCGCCACCTGAGCGCTGAGCAGGTCCGTGAGAAGGAAGAACAGGGAATCCCCTCGGTCATTCGTTTCAAGGTGCCCGAACGCCAAGGCACTCTTTTCTACGATGACGAAGTCCTGGGACACATCGAGCGAGCCTACAGCGAGATCGAGGATTTTGTCATTGTCCGCTCTAATGGCAAACCGCTCTACCTGCTGTGTAATGTGGTTGACGACATCCGCGACCGCATTACCCATGTCATCCGTGGTCAGGATCACATGACCAACACCACCCGCCAGGTGTTGTTGTACGAGGCCCTGCAGGCTAAAATTCCAGCCTTTGCCCACATGCCGCTCACCCTGGATCTGCAGAAACGAAAAATCTCCAAACGCAGCCATGGCGAAGTGGTGGCGGTCCAGTTTTACAGGGAGAAGGGCTTCATCCCCTGGGCGCTGTGTAACTTTCTCTGCCTGCTCGGCTGGAATCCTGGCACGGATCAAGAATTCTTTTCCCGTGAGGAACTCATCGACGTTTTCAGCCTCTCGCGGATGAGCCGGGTCAACTCGGTGTTCAACTACAAACCGGGCGACCCTAAATTCTTCACCGACCCAAAACTGATCGCCATGAATGAACATTATCTGCGCACCATGGATCTTGCACAACTTGGCGGTTTGGTGCGCAAAGAACTGGAGACTGAGAACCTCTGGGATCCGGCTTACGAAACCACCAAACTAGACTGGTACCTGGCGACACTGGGGTTGATCCGTGACCGTTTCCACACCCTCAAAGATTTCACCACGGCAGGCCGCGCCTATTTTTCCGATCAGTATGCAATCGATCCTAAGCCATTGGCCAAAAACGTGCTCAAATTCCCGGAGCTGGCCACCTGGCTGCCGCAGCTGGCAGAGCGTTTTGCCACGTTGGACACTTTCAACACCGAGGAAACCGAGCGGATCAGCCGGGAACTCGCTGACGAGTTACAGATCAAACCAGGCACTCTGATCAACGGCATGCGGACCGTGCTCACTGGGCAGTTAGCCGGCCCTTCGATGTTTGACATTGTGACTACCCTGGGCCGGGAGAAGGTCGTGGCCCGCTTAAACGACGTCGACCGCCTGTTCGCCGCAGCCTAACGAATGCCTACGGAATATGAGATGACCACAGAAAAAGAAAGCGCCAGCAAGCCGCTCGATTTCATCCGCCAGATCATTACCGAAGATCTCGCTTCCGGGAAACATCAGACCATCGTCACCCGTTTCCCACCCGAGCCCAACGGATTTCTCCACATTGGTCACGCCAAATCGATCTGCCTTAATTTCGGCGTCGCGGTGGAAAACAACGCCACCTGCCACCTGCGCTTCGACGATACCAACCCGGACAAGGAATCCACCGAGTATGTCGAATCAATTAAGCGCGACGTGCGCTGGCTAGGGTTCGACTGGGGCCCGCACCTCTATTACGCCTCCGATTACTTTGATCAACTGCACGACTTCGCCATCGAACTGATTAAGATAGGTAAGGCCTATGTCTGCCATCTCAGCGGTGAAGAAACCCGTGCATACCGCGGCACCCTGACCGAACCCGGTAAGGAAAGCCCGTATCGCCACCGGACGGTGGAGGAAAACCTCGCCCTCTTTGTCCAGATGCGCAACGGTGACTTCGAGGAAGGAACCTGTGTGCTCCGGGCCAAAATCGACATGGCCTCACCCAACATCGTCCTGCGTGATCCGGTGCTGTATCGCATTCTCAAGTCCAGTCACCACCGCACCGGCGACAAGTGGTGCATCTACCCGATGTACGATTTCACCCACTGCCTCTCCGACATGCTGGAAGGAATCACCCACTCTCTCTGCACCCTGGAGTTCGAAAACAACCGCGCCCTGTACGACTGGGTCCTGGATACGCTGCACACCCCCAACCACCCACGACAGATCGAATTTGCCCGGCTCAATATCAACTATACGGTGACCAGCAAACGCAAATTGCTGCAACTGGTGACCGAGGGGCATGTCTCTGGTTGGGACGATCCCCGCATGCTGACCATCTCCGGCCTGCGCCGCCGTGGCTATACGCCGGCCGCGATCCGTAGCTTCTGTTCCACCATCGGCATCGGCAAGCGGGAGAGCTGGATCGATATGGGCGTGCTGGAGAATGCGGTTCGAGATGATCTCAACCAGGCGGCCCGGCGGGTCTTCGGAGTGCTCGACCCGCTTAAAATAGTGATCACCAATTATCCTGAAGGCCAGACAGAGGAGGTCATTGCCCAAAATCATCCGCAGAATCCAGCTATGGGCGAGCGTCTCGTACCGTTCTCCCGCGAGGTGTATATCGAGCAGTCGGATTTCATGGAAAATGCCCCGAAAAAATTCTTCCGCCTCAGTGTCGGCCGAGAAGTACGGCTCCGCTACGCCTATCTCATCACCTGTCAGGAGGTGATCAAGGACGACCAAGGCAAGGTGGTGGAACTGCGCTGCACCTACGACCCGGCAAGCCAAGGCGGTTCCGCACCCGACGGCCGCAAGGTCAAGGGGACCATCCACTGGGTTTCTGCCCCCCATGTCCTGCGGGCTGAGGTTCGCCTCTATGACCGGCTTTTTACCGCCGAATATCCTGATGCCGATAAGGAGAAGAGTTTCAAGGACTTCCTTAATCCAGACTCGCTGACCGCTCTGGCTGACTGCATGCTGGAGCCGGGTTTGGCCCAGGCCCATTCCGATGACCGTTTTCAGTTTGAACGGCTAGGGTATTTCTGCCTCGACCCGGTGGCGAGCACACCGGAGAAACCGGTCTTCAACCGGATTGTCACCCTCCGTGACAGCTGGGCTAAACTGAACGAATCCCATGAGTGAACGGCATGCCACTGGTTAATCTGCGAAATATGTCCATCAACCAGAGCGGCACCATTGTCTCCGTCAAGGTGGGCGGCGAACTCGGTCGCCGAATCCGCGAAATGGGGCTTGTTCCCGGTACGGAGATCACGGTGAAACAACGCGCGCCCCTCAACGACCCGGTTGCCCTCCGGGTCATGGGCGGAACTTTGACCCTGCGCAACAACGAAGCGGATTTCATTGAGGTGGAAATCGCCCCCTGACCCCTGCCATTCCCACCCCCAACAGGGCGGCATTCCGTTTCTTCAAAAAATCCGCTCCCGCCCGCACCAGAACTTGTGCCGAGAGCACCAGCATAAGGCCCCGTTGCTCCCCTCTCGTCCTTCCTCTGAAAAATCGACTCGTATCGAGATCCCCCCTTGGCAAAGCTGTTGACAGTGGGCATTGTTTCGGATTACCTAACAATGACTGTTTCCACTGAACGGCAGGGGCTGGAAACGCTTTTTTATGAAAACCAACCTGCTCGACAAGACTTTCAGGGCCAGCTAAATTCCAACAGGTAGAGATCGTGTTCATGACCAAGGAGCCCTCCGAAACATCCTGCCTCCTGCTCAGTGATATCCAAACCCAGTGCCTTTGGCGTAAAAAATGTGGCAACCGGGCGGTACAGGCAGGAACCCCCTTACCCGAAACCTGTTGCAACAGCCGCTTACGAGTCTGTGCCATCAACGGCGACCGGCAGACCTGCGCCAAAATGGCACACCTTGGGGTGCTGCCGGGTTCCGAACTGGAACTGTTGTGCAAGGGCGGAGGGCAACAGTGCATGATCAAGGTTAACGGAGGCACCATCAGTCTTGATGCCCCGACCGCCGCCAATATTCTGGTGACGCCGGCCTAAGCAATCAGTTCCCATTGGGGCAGCAAGCAGGCCAAGGAATTTTTATCACGACAGTTTGGGGATGGAACAGTTGCCTCTGCTCTCAGCCCTTTGGAGGAAAAAATGCAACAGATTCTCGTATTGATCGCCGTTGCCGTTGCCGTCTTTTTTATCGCTCGACGGATATGGAAAACGCTGCGTAACCCGAAAAATCTCACTTGCGGTTGTGGATGTTCTGGTTGCGGTGCAGCTGACGACTGCTCGGAAAAGGCAACCTCCTTGCCCACATACAAACCTTGATGATGGGGGGTTGCTGTTTTCTTTCGAACCCTTCCCCTACCAGACTTTCGCTTGATCGTCTGTTCCCTAAACCTTATCTGCTTGCATGGAGTCCCACCTTCTCGTATCCGGCCCATCCCCCACTCTCAACGCCAGACCGATCCAAAAGACCATGAATAACGCCTTGACCATTGCCTTATCCGGTAACCCCAATGCCGGCAAAACCACCCTTTTCAACCATCTCACCGGTGCCCGTCAGCATGTGGGCAACTACCCCGGGATCACGGTTGAACAGAAGGAAGGCTGCTGCTGGCATCAGGGCCAGGGCCTGCGCGTGGTCGATCTGCCGGGCACCTATTCCCTGACTGCCTACTCGGTCGAGGAACTGGTGGCCCGCGATTTCATCATCAACGAGAAACCTGATGTGGTGGTAGATGTAGTCGACGCCTCCAACCTGGAACGGAACCTCTATCTCAGCTGCCAGTTCCTGGAACTCGGGACACCGCTGGTGATTGCCCTTAACATGGTTGATGTTGCCGAAAAAAGAGGCATAACCATCAATGTCAATGAGTTGGGGGCACGCCTCGGCGTGCCGATAATTCCGATTATCGCCCGGAGCGGCAAGGGCGTGGACCAGTTGCTTGATGCCGTGTTGGCGGTGGCCGCCTCGCCAACATCGCCGCAGCCGGCCTTCCTCCGTTACGGCTCGGATATCGATGAGGCCCTCACCGACATGACTGCCGATATCAGACAATGCACAGCACTGACCGCCATCTACCCCGAGCGCTGGCTCGGGGTCAAGCTGCTGGAAAACGATGACCAAATCGTCCAAAAGGCCTTAGCCACCTATCCGGAGGCTGGGGAAAAACTCATCGCCCGCTGTGCGGAAGTGACCAATCATCTCCAGCACACCCTCAGCGTCTACCCGGAAGCGGTGATTGCCGACCACCGCTATGGCTACATCAAGTCCATTATCCACCAAGGGGTCGTCTCGCGAAAATTTGTCGCCGACCGCCTGTACGCCTCAGACAAGATCGATAAAATCGTCACCCACCGCCTCCTCGGCCCGCTGATCATGGCCGCTGTCCTCTACGCCCTGTATACCTTTACCTTCAGTTACAGCACCGTGTTGGTTGACTGGCTCGCGCAATTTTTTGCGCTCATCAACAAGGGGATCGACGCTCTGCTGCCTGACGGCCCGCTGAAATCGATGATCACCTCCGGCGTGGTCGACGGGGTCGGCGGCGTCCTCGGTTTCGTGCCGATCATCATGTTCATGTTTTTCGGCATTGCCGTGCTCGAGGACTCGGGCTATCTGGCCCGGGTAGCCTTCATGATGGACCGGATCTTTCATTTTTTCGGCCTGCACGGCTCCTCGGTCATGCCCTTCATCGTTTCGGGAGGCATTGCCGGCGGCTGCGCTGTTCCCGGCGTCATGGCCACTCGCACCCTGCGCTCCCCCAAGGAACGGCTGGCCACCCTCCTGACCGTTCCCTTCATGAACTGCGGGGCCAAGCTGCCGGTGCTGACGCTCTTGATCGGCGCCTTTTTCTCGGATCATCAAGCCCGCTACATGTTTCTCTCCACCCTAGCCGCCTGGATTGTGGCCCTGTGCGCGGCCAAACTGTTACGCCTGACAGTGCTCAGAGGCGCATCCACCCCCTTTGTCATGGAACTGCCGCCCTACCGTTTCCCCACACTGAAAGGCTTGTTCATCCACACCTGGGAGCGGACTTGGCAATACATGAAAAAGGCAGGCACCGTGATTCTCGGCATTTCTGTGCTCATCTGGGCGATGATGACCTATCCGGGACTGCCGCAGGAACGGGTGACCCATTACGAACAACAGCGGCAACAGGTGCAGACGATCCATACGGCGATGAATCAAGAAGAAAAAGCCACAGAACTGCACAAGATTGAGGCGGAGGAGGCGATGGAAGGGCTCCGTCATTCCTTCGGTGGCCGGATCGGTATTGCCCTTGAAAGCGTCAGCCGTTTCGCGGGCATCGACTGGCGGACCAACATCGCGCTGCTCGGCGGTTTTGCCGCCAAGGAAGTCATCATTTCGACCCTGGGCACCGCCTACTCTCTGGGCCATGTCAGCACAGAGGAACCGACATCGCTCAGTGAACGGCTGGCCAAGGATCCCAAATGGAATCCTGTGGTCGCCTTGGCGGTGATGGTCTTTATTATGTTCTACGCCCCCTGCTTCGTCACCGTGGTCTGCATTGCCAAGGAGGCAGGGTCATGGAAATGGGCAGGCTTTTCCATAGCCTTTAACACCCTATTCGCCTTCATACTGGCGGTGGCAGTCTACCAGATCGGCGCCCTGCTCTATCTACGTTAAAGGTTTCCCGCAGATTCAGGACTTGTAGTCCCTGAACCGGCGCAGAACCTCGACCATCTCCGCGCCGGGGAGGACCGGCGGCTCGGCCACGGACAGGGCCTGCAGGTACATACGGGCCAGGGCTTCCACCTCGACAGCCAGAGCCAGGACCCGATCGAGGCCGCCGGCAAAACAGATCATGCCGTGATGGCCCAGAAGTGCTGCGGACCGGTCACGCAAGGCCTCGATCACCGTATCCGAAAGGGCCTGGGTGCCGAAGGTGGCATAGGGGGCGCAGCGGATGGAATCGCCGCCGGCCATGGCCACCATGTAGTGAAAGGATGGGATGGACCGTTCCAGGCAGGCTAAAGTGGTGCAGTAAAGACTATGGGCATGGAGGACAGCGTCCGCCTGGGGATAGTGGTGATAAATGTCACAATGCATTCGCCACTCCGAAGAAGGCTTGCGGTTGCCCTGCGCTTCACCGGCCCAATCCAGCCGCACCACATCCTCCGCCCGGCACTGATCATACGCCAGAGCCGAAGGTGTAATCAAAAATCCCTCGCCATCCCGAACGCTGACATTCCCCGAAGTACCTTGGTTGAGCCCCTGGCTGTTCATGGCCCGGGCGGTCGCCAGCAACTGTTCCCGCAACTCCGATTCGGTCATTTTCCCGGCTCCGGATAGAGCCCAAGCAAACCAGCACGGCTCGCCGAGCAGATGCCCCGCTCGGTGATCAGGCCAGTGACCAGTCGAGCCGGAGTGACATCAAAAGCCGGATTAACTGCCGGTGTTGCCGCAGGCGCGATCGACACTGTATGCACCACGCCCGCTTCATCCTGACCCTGCAGTCTCAGAACCTCCTCCCCGCCCCGCTCTTCAATGGGAATTTCCGCCACCCCGTTGCTCACCGTCCAATCAACGGTGGAGCCGGGCAAGGCCACATAAAAGGGCACGTCGTTGTCAAAAGCAGCCAGCGCCTTGAGATAGGTGCCGATCTTATTGCAGACATCGCCACTGGCAGTGGTCCGGTCGGTCCCGACGATGCAGCAGTCGACCTGACCGTGCTGCATGAGGTGCCCTCCGGCATTATCCACGATCAGGTGGTGAGGCACACCGGCAGCCACCAGTTCCCAGGCGGTGAGGCTGGCGCCCTGGTTACGCGGCCGAGTCTCGTCCACCCAGACATGCACGGGTATCCCCGCCTCTACCGCTTTATAGATCGGTGCCAAAGCGGTGCCCCAGTCGACGGTGGCCAGCCAGCCGGCATTACAGTGGGTGAGAATGTTGACCGGTTCCCCTCCCCCCTTCTTCTCCCAGATGGCCGCTATCAGGGTGGCACCGTGCCGGCCGATGGCCTCGTTGGCGGCGACATCCTCCTCGCAGATGCGCCCGGCCTCCTGGTACGCTGCAGCCAGCCGCTGCTCCACCGGCAAGGGCAAGAGCAGTCGCAGCATCCGATCCACAGCCCAACGCAGATTGATCGCCGTTGGCCGGCAGGCGATCAGCTGTTCGGCCATGTTCACGAGGGCTGCCGAAGACAGATGACGCCGCAACCCCAGACAGATGCCGTACGCTGCCGTGGCGCCGATGAGGGGCGCACCGCGAACCAGCATCCGACTAATCGCCGCCATCGCCTCTTCCACACTCTCCAGTCGAACCACTGCAAAACGAAAGGGGAGTTGGGTCTGATCAATAATTTCAACTCCTTCGCCGTCAGCCGCCAGCCAAATTGACCGATAAGCCTGCCCATTTACCTTCAAAATTCACCTCTTTCTGGAAATTATCGTCAGTCCGGTGAACGGAGCCGCCACCGTTACCAGAAAATTCGCTCCGTGCTCATGATTGCTCATACCTACCTAAACGGCGCACCATGGGTCAAGCGATTTGTACGCCACCATCGATCAATTGGGCCTGAGGCCGTTCAAAAATAATGGACGCCTAAAACTTGGTTGCTGGATTTTTCTTCTATGCTCTGCTATACAATCTAAAGTAGCCTGTTTTAAGAGAGTTACATTTCACCTGCCCATGTTATTGGCCATGACCACTGCCCACAGCGTTCTCAGCACTCTCAAAATCTCCGGCAACCTGCCGAGCATGCCGCAGGTTCTGGTGCAATTGATCGACAGTTGCCACGAAACCGATATCAATCTTCGGGCGATTGCCCACATAGTCGATAAAGATGCCGCCATCAGCGCCAAATTGCTGCAACTGGTTAATTCCGCTTTCATTGGCGCGCGCAGGACCTTTACCAATGTGGAGCAGGCGGTGGTTTATCTGGGCGGCAATACCGTAAGAAACCTGGCCATCAGCATCTCGGTGCAACAGGTCTTTCGCCGGGTCGAAAGCAACGGCCTGCTGTCCATCGACCGGTTCTGGCATCATAGTTATCTCAACGCCCTACTGGCGCGCAACATTGCCGTCGCCACCTCCTACCCCGACCCTTCGGAAGCCTACCTGGCCGGACTCCTGCACGATATCGGCAAACTTCTGCTATGGATGGCCTTTCCGGGCAAATACGCGCCGCTTTTACTCAAGGGAGTGCGCTGCAATAGCGGTCGCCTCACCTTTCTTGAAGAGGAAAAACTCCATGTCAACCACTGTTCGGCCGGGGCCTGGCTCTGCGAACAGTGGCGGCTGCCCACCCTGATCGCCGATGCCATCCGTTACCACCACCATCCGCTCGACGAGGTCGAGCAGGCTCTGCCGTTAACCAGAATCGCTTATCTGACCGATTTGCTCAGCCATAGCAGTACCGCCGGCAAAGACTGCCTGGAGGCTGCCGACCGCTTCTTCAATCTTTCCCCAACGCACGTCAAGGCACTCTACAAGGGGGTGGATGAAGAAATAGCAGAATTTGCCGAACACCTGGGCATCCATATTCCCCACAACGCCAAAACCTCCCATGATAAAGAACCGGAAAGCCAGGAGACGCACAAAGAAATTTCCTTAGGGCTGATCAATCGCATCAGGGAAATCACCCAGATGAGCGGCCTGCTCGACAACCTGCTCCGAGCTGAAAACACGGCACAAGTTGTGGCCGCAGTGGAACAAGGCATGAAAATCCTCTTTAACGAGGAGGCCTGCGTGGTGATGGTGTTGAACCCGCAGACCGGCGAGTTGCGCTGCTCCACCTCCCCCGACAACAAACTGGCCCGGGAAATGTGCGATTTCACCTTTGCGCCCACGCGGTATGCTGACAGCCTTCCCGGAAAAGCCCTCCAGCAACAACGCCTGCTGCACACCTTCCGGCAAAAGTCCGAGGAGAAGCATCCGGTCAATCTTGTTGACGCCCAACTGCTGCACCTTCTCGGGACAGAAGGCATGGTCGCTCTTCCCATGATCCATCAACAAGAACTGCTGGGCTTGGTCCTCATCGGCCTGACGGAAAAAACCTTCCACAACTTCAATGGCCAATGGACCCCGCTCCGCCTCCTGGCCAACCATGCGGCCATCTGCTTTTCCCTGGAGCGAATGCGAACAACCCAAGCGGAGAGGATTGCGGCTGAACGTGTTGAGTCGGCCACCCTGGTAGCCAGAAAAATTGCGCATGAGATCAACAACCCCCTGGCCATTCTCCGCAACTACCTGCACATCCTCGGCAAAAAAAATGAACAAGGCGAGGCAATCAACCAAGAGCTGGCCATTCTCGACAACGAACTGGAACGGCTCGGGCACATTACCTTGGGACTCGAAGATCTGGCCCGCGAACAGGATGAGCTCCACCTCGAGCAGCTGGACCTGCACCGGCTCCTCGAAGAAACACTGCATCTGTTTCAGGCCACCTCAGGCAAAATTCACCTGATCGATTTCACCTTCACCCCCTGGACCCAACCGCTTTACATCCGCAGTGACCGCGGAAGCCTCAGTCAGATCCTGCAAAATCTGTTGGGGAACGCTGTCGATGCCGTTGCGGGACACGGCGCTGTTGCCGTTCGCATAACCGCCAACAACGACAACATCCTGATTTCCGTGGAGGATAACGGGCCCGGTATTGATCCGGCCCTGACAGCAACGCTTTTCACGATCGGCGCCTCCACCAAGGATGGCCGCCATGGCGGACTGGGCCTTGCCATTGTCCATAACCTCGCAACAAGGCTGGGCGGTTCAATCAGCTTTCAAACCCGTCCAGGACAGACGATCTTCACCCTTACCCTTCCGGCCTGAAAACCTTGTCCCCATTGAATAATTGTTTTTTTCATTGGACTTTTTCCGGCAAACACGTTTGAATGATTCTCTATGGATAATCAACTGCTTTATTCTCAATAAATCTCAATTTAAACAAGAGGTTTACCCTGCCCCCATGCCTCGGTTACACACTGTTCTCGTCATTGATGATGAAGTGCACCTTTGTAACAGTCTTGCAATCTTACTCAAGGCGGATGGGTACCAAGTCGACACCGCCAATTCAGGGGCACAGGCGTTTTGTCTGCTCCAACAGCATGCCTATTCCGTGGCGCTGGTGGACATGGACCTACCCGACATAAGCGGCAACCACATTGCCGCCCGCATCCGGGACGAACACCCCGGCACCGCCATCGTTATCCTGACCGGCAACGCCACCATCGACAGCGCCGTGGAATCTCTTCGCCAGGGGGTCTACGATTACCTTCGCAAGCCCTGCCCCCCGGATCGACTGCTCCGAACCATCGCCAGAAGCATTCAGCACAAACAGCTCAAGCAGGATTTATACAACAGCGAAAAGCGCTTTCGCCAACTTTCCCAGGCAACCTGGGAGGGCATCATCATCTACGACCGGGGCGAGTTGCTGCAGACCAACAATCAGCTCTGCAGGATGTTTGGCTACGAGGAAAGCGAATTACTGGGCAAACAGATATTTGATGTTCTATTGGATCGCAGCACCATTCAGGCCATGAACATGCCGGCCGACGCTGACTCGGTAGGTCCGTTTGAAGCCCGGGGCATCAAAAAGGACGGCAACTCTTTCCCTGTTGAATTCAGGGTCAAGCATATCGATTTTCAAGGGCGGCAAGTGCAGGTGGCTGCCATCCGCGATGTCACGGACAGTGAAATCGCCCTGCAGCAAAAAATGACCCTGATGGAAAAACTGGCCGATGCCAAACGCATGGAATCCCTTGGCCTGATGGCCAGTTCCGTGGCCCATGACCTCAACAACATCATGGCCGGAATCATCACCTACCCGGAGCTGCTGCTCATGGATCTGGGAGCTGATTTCAAATACCGGGAAGAGCTGATGATGATCCGCGAGGCCGGCAAACGGGCAGCGGCCGTGGTCAACGATCTGCTGACCGTGGCCCGCGGCGCAACGTGCAAGAAAGAAGTCCATAATGTGAATGGTATCATCACCGATTACTTTAACTCGGTTGAATTTAAGGAACTCTACCAGCGATTTCCGGCCGTGCAGATCACTCCCTACCTGGAAGGCAAGCTGCACAACATCAACTGCTCGGCCATGCATCTGTGCAAATCGATCATGAATCTGGCAAACAATGCCGCCGAGGCCATTCAGGGCAAAGGCCAGGTCACCCTGACCACCAAAAACATTACCTTGACAACCCCTCATCAGGGTTACGAAACCATCGAACCAGGCGAATATGTGCTTATTTCGGTGCAAGATGACGGCCCCGGCATTTCGGCCCAGGACCTCCCGCAGATTTTTAGCCCGTTTTACAGCAAAAAGGTGATGGGACGTAGCGGGACCGGCCTCGGCCTTGCCGTGGTCTGGAATACGGTGCACGACCACGCCGGCTTTGTTGATGTCACCAGCGACAACAATGGTTCCCTGTTCTCGCTCTATTTCCCAGTGGATAAGTTCGGCGTCTCCAAACCGGTGCAGCAATTGCCGGTCATCAGTCAATACCAGGGCAACGGCGAAAAAATCCTGGTGGTTGACGATCAGAAAAGCCAACGCGAAATTGCCAGCCGTCTGCTCAGCCGGCTCGGTTACCACCCACTGACCGCCCAATCGGGTGAAGAGGCGGTCGAATACCTCAAAAAAGCAACGGTGGATCTGGTCATCCTGGATATGATGATGGATCCGGGCATTAACGGCTGTGAAACATACGAGCGCATCCTCCAGCAGGCTCCGGGTCAAAAGGCCATCATCACCACCGGATATTCCAATGCCGAGGATATAAATCGAGCCATGCATCTCGGCATCAGCCAGTTTGTCAAAAAACCCTATTCCCTGCATGAACTCGCCCAAGCCCTTAAACTGGAAATCAACCCCCACCACTCTCCCGCCCAATCATGAACAGGTAACAACTCGCCGCCAAAGGGAAAAATACTCCTTTACTCAAAAGTTACTACCCCATCAGCAAAAGTTTCGGTATATAGAAACCCGCACTTGCCTGTTCCTATCCTGTTACGTCCTGTTCCATTCATCAGCTTGAGAGAGGTTTTCATGGTTTTGAAAAGATTTTGTGCAATTCTCACCCTGGCCCTGGCGGGGGGCGTTGTCGCCGGCACGGTTTCACACGCCGAAACCCTGCAGCAGGCTGTTAAAACAATGATTGAGACCAATCCCGACGTCCGTTCCGTGGCGCATAACCGACTAGCGCGAGACGAGGAGGTCCGGCAGGCAAAAGCAAACTACTTCCCCACCCTTGATGTTGAAGCCGGCACGGGTAAGGATTATGTTGATAAACCTTTCGACGATGACCTTAACCCACAACAGGCTCGGATTGGATTGCGGCAAAATCTTTTTGCCGGCCTCTCCACCATGAACGAGGTCGACCGACAGAAAGCACGAGTGCAATCGGAAGCCTTTGTCGTCCGCAGCACGGCTGACAACACTGCCCTGAAAGTCGTTAATGTCTACCTAGAAGTTCTGAAAAACGAGGCTATTGTCACTCTCGCAAAGGAAAACCTGACACTGCACCAGCGCATCGCCGACCAGATCAAGCTCCGGAGCGAATCGGGCGTTGACCGGCTTGCCGACATGGACCAGATCCAGAGCCGCCTGAACCTGGCGCAGTCCAATCTTGTCGTCGCTGAACAAAACCTCTTCGACGCGCAAACCAATTACAATGCGGTGGTTGGCAATCCCCCGCTGCAGCTCAACCGCCCCGAGAGCCCTGTGGGTATGATTCCCGCCACCCTTGAGGATGCCGAGCAGATCGCCCTTGCCGGTCATCCCCAGCTCAAATCAGCCAGTGCCGACCTTGAAGCCCGCCGCAAGCAGGATGAAGTAGCGAAAAGCCCGTTCATGCCGATTATCGACCTTGAGGCGGACAAAATTTGGGAGGAAGAAACCAGCTTCAGTTCCTATTATGACGGTGAGGAACGGGAGGACCTGAGAGTTTTTCTCCGGTTTCGCTACAACCTGTTCAATGGTTGGCGTGACGAGGCGAGAAAAAGCGAAACCGTCCACCTGATCAACGAAG
Organism: uncultured Desulfobulbus sp.; assembly: GCF_963662935.2. Taxonomy (NCBI): domain Bacteria; kingdom Pseudomonadati; phylum Thermodesulfobacteriota; class Desulfobulbia; order Desulfobulbales; family Desulfobulbaceae; genus Desulfobulbus; species uncultured Desulfobulbus sp. Next base: position 444,795 of record NZ_CAXXTL010000002.1, read on the forward strand.
CGCAGGAAATTAAAAATCACACCCACCGCCAGGTGGTTGAATCCATCCGCCTCTCCTGGCAAGCGCACGAAGCCGCGAAAAAGAAAACCAACTATCTTAATCAGCGATTGCAATTTGCCGCCAAGACGGCGAGCGCCTATACTAAACAATGGAACATCGGTCAACGATCCCTGCTTGACGTTCTTGATGCCGAAGCCGAGCGCATTGATTCTGCCCGCCAGTTGGTCACCGCCGAGTACGAAGGCCTGTACTCGCAATACAGGATTCTCAACGGAACCGGGAAATTGGTTCCCTCTCTTAATCTCCTCTGGCCCACGGAAGGATCGGTTGACAATGACAACAATGCCGTGACCTCAACGGCTCAACCCACCAAAAAATCCTGATATCATTCACACAACCGCTCCAATCCTCACGCTGTCCAACAACCCGTCCATGCACTCACGTCATGGACGGGTTACTTCTCTCCCCTTTGTCCCAACGGTGCTTCCCCCGCCAAACGGATTGCTCGTTCTCCTGTTTCCAGGCACCGTTTTTTCTTCACTGGTCTCCCCATGCCCATCGGCGGACTCTCTTCTTCCCTGATCCAAGGAACGGCCCGATGGCTGCTCCTGATCCTGCTGGTTGCAACCGCCGCCCCTGTTGGTACCGAGGAATCATTTGTCATCAACGAACGCACTCTTCGCCTCATGGAAAAACGGTACGGTACAGGGGCACGTACCCGCCTGCTCGGTTGGCAGAACTTGATCCAAACCACCGGGGGAGACGATCGGGCCCAACTTGAGCGGGTCAACCGTTTTTTTAACGCCATGGCCTTCGTCGATGATGACATTCATTGGAAGAAGGCTGATTATTGGGCGACGCCCATTGAATTTCTTGCCAGTGAAGGCGGCGATTGCGAGGATTTTGCCATCGCCAAATATTTCACCTTAATCAAGCTCGGGATCGCGGAGGACCGCCTGACCCTGACCTATGTCAAGGCAGTGCGACTCAACAAGGCCCACATGGTCCTCACCTACTACCCTTCGCCCGGAGCGGAACCGCTTGTTCTTGATAACCTGATCGAAACCATCCAGCCTTCCTCACAGCGAACCGATCTGCTGCCGGTATACAGCCTGAACGGCTCCGGGCTCTGGCTGGCGAAACAGCGCGGCAAAGGCAAGATGATTGGCGACAGCGATAGACTCAAGCGATGGCGTGAGCTACTCGACAGAATGACCAACGAAATGGAACAGGAAGAGGAGGCACCATGACCCTATATCGACAGCTACTGCTCTTCACCCTTATCACCTTGATCTGCCTCTGCACCGGATTGTGGATAGGGGAGCAGAAACGCACCCGCGATTTTCTCGTCGACCAGTTGGAGTCGCATGCCCAGGATACGGCCACCTCGCTGGGACTCTCCCTCAGCACTCTGGCCAAGGGCACGGATGTTCCAGCCATGGAAGCTATGATCAATGCCCTTTTCGACCGAGGCTATTACCGGATCATTGAGTTACGGGGGGTCAAAGGAGAGGTGTTAGTCGATCGCAAGGCTGATATAACCGTTGAGGGTGTACCTGCCTGGTTTATCCGTTTGACACCGCTGACCGCGCCCCGGGCCAATGCCCTGATCATGCACGGCTGGCAGCAGGCCGGTTCGGTCACCGTGGAATGCCATCCCGGCTATGCGTACCGGATGATGTGGAAATCGGCCCTGGCTGCGACCCTATGGTTCGCCGCAGCGGCCGCTGCCGTGGCCCTGATGGGAGGCCTCGGCCTGCGGCGCCTGCTGCGACCCTTGTCCGAGGTTGAGGAGCAGGCCACAGCCCTCTGCGACCGTCGTTTCCACATTCAGGAACGACTGCCCCGCACCAGGGAGCTCCGGCGCGTGGTCACCGCCATGAACAGGATGACCGAACGAATCCGGGAGATGTTTCAAGAACAGGCGGCCATCGCCGACAACCTCAGACAACGCGCCTATCAGGATCCATTGACTGCCCTGGGCAACCGGCGTTTTCTTGAAGCACAGATCAAGGCAAAACTCGAAGGCAAGGAGACGGTCGCTCAAGGCGTCTTCCTCCTTTTTCAAATCCGAGACCTCCAGTCATTCAACCAGGAACATGGCTATGAGGCCGGCGACCAGCTGATCGGGGACACAGCAACATGCATCCGGCAGGCCTGTGCAGAGCTGCCCGAGACCATCCTCGGCAGATTGGGCGGCGGCGATTTTGCCTTACTTCTCCCCAACACGGACGTATCCACAGCCAGCCGGATTGCCGGCACCATTGTAGAAGATCTGTCCCGGCAAACGGAAGGGCAAACGGCACTGCCGTTGGGAGTCCTCGCCTGCGGCGGCGTGGCGTATGCAAGGGGGGCTAGCTTCAGCGAACTGATCACCAAGGCCGACACCGCCCTCAACACTGCCCGATACCACCACGACAACAAAGCAGTCATTGCCTCTCCCGCCAAGGATCAGGGGGCGATCTCAGCCGGAAAGACGGAGTGGAAACCGTTACTGGAGGATGTCCTCGCCAAGCGCGCCATCGCTCTCTATTCCCAGCCAACGGTCGGCCGTGGCGACCGGCGGCGAATAGTGCATCACGAGATTCTCACCCGGGTGATCGACGACAGCGGCAACCACCTCTCCGCAGGCATGTTCATCCCCATGGCCGAACAGCTCGGCCTGATGCCCGCCCTCGACCGGATCATCCTGGAACGAATTTTCGAACTGCCGCCGGATCTGCTTGAACCGCAACGGGTAGCGATCAACCTCTCGCCACTCTCGCTGACCGACGGCGAATTCGTCGCCTGGCTCCGCCGCCAGCTGAGAAAAAGCGCCGATGCCGGCCTGTCGCTGAACTTCGAGTTTCCCGAGTTCCGCGCCATCCGTCATCTGCATCTGATAAAAACTTTTTCCGAGGAGATTAAAACCATGGGCCACGCCCTCGGCATCGATCATTTCGGCCAGGGACTCATCCACTTCGGCTATCTCAAATCGCTTCTTCCCGATTACGTCAAGATCGACCGGGCAATCACCAACGAATTGCATAACGAGCACAGCGACAGCCACTTCTTTGTCAGTGCGCTGTGCAACGTAGCGCACAGTCTCGATATCAGAGTCATTGTCGAAGGGATCGAAACCGAGGAGCAGTGGCGCACTGTTTCGGGAACGCACGTCGATGCCGTGCAGGGATTTTTTGTACAGCGTCCGGAGCCTTTGGAGCATCGCCGGGCGTGAGGTGGTTAGAGGATGTCGTCGACCATCAGATGATCGTTGCCTATTTTGGCGCGAAGCCGTTTTCGGTTTTGAATCTTTGCCTGCGCCTCCGGCGGTAATTCGGTGAACAAGATGACTTTCTTAGAGATCAGAAGATCGATCAGATCCTCCAGCACCCTGACCATCGAGGCATCCGAGTGCATCAGCAATTGCCCCAGGAGCTCAATCTCGCCGCTGGATTGGAGAAAGGCCAGGACCTCCTCATCAAGCAGGGAAACGGGTTCCCGCCCCGGCTCCTGCTCACCCCCGCTGCGGATGGCGACAATGCCGCCCTTTGTGTCCCGTTCGACATACAACATAGATTGCTCCTGCTGAATACCTTGATACGATTGATCCCCTTGTGATACAGTCAACATACCACATGCGTTGATCGCTCCACAACCGCCCTTTGCAGACAAACATGATTGAAACGGATATACCGCATAAAACCGAGGATTGGCGCCGGACCCTCGACCCCGAGACCGTCGATGACCCCCTAACCGATTGCCTGATGCAGCTCGGCAAACTGTATAACTTGCCGGTTTCCCGAACCGGGCTCCGTGCCGGCCTGCCGCTGGTGGACAACCGTCTCACGGTCGAGCTATTTTCCCGCGCCGCCGATAGGGCTGGGCTGGTTTCGCGACTGTTGAAACGGCCCCTGGAAAAGATGTCCGGCTTGGAGCTGCCGGCCGTCCTCTTGCTCAAGGAAGGACAGGCCTGCCTGCTGGCAACCATCGATCATGGCAGACAACGGGCCACCGTCCTGCTCCCTGAAACCGGCCTCGGAGAAACGGAACTCGACCTGGCCGCGATTGAGCAGCGCTATAGCGGTTTTGCCCTCTTTGTCCGGCCAAAATTCCGCAAGGATCGGCAGCTGGAGCAGCATCTCAAGCCCGATAAAAAAAGTTGGTTCTGGGGTACCCTCTTCTCTTCCTGGCGGATCTACCGGGATGTGTTGCTGGCTTCTCTGCTCATCAATATCTTTGGCCTGACCAGTCCGTTCTTCACCATGAACGTCTATGACCGGGTCATCCCCAATCTGGCCTTTGAGACCCTGTGGGTGCTCGGCATCGGCATCGGGGTGGTATACCTCTTCAACCTGGCACTCAAGGGCCTGCGTGGCCATTTTGTCGATGAAGCCGGCAAAAAGGCCAACCTGCGGATCTCAGCGGCTCTGCTGGAAAAAGTCCTTGGGCTGCGGCTCGAGGTTCGGCCGAAATCCGTGGGCGCCTTTTCTAAAAAATTACAGCAGTTTGAATCCATTCGCGATTTCATCACCTCGTTTTCGATCACCGCCCTCATCGACCTGCCCTTCATGTTCCTGGGCCTGGCAGCCATCTGGTATCTCGGCGGTGCAATCGTCTTCGTCCACCTCAGTGCCGTTGTGCTGATGGCCCTTTTCGCCTTTGGTGTTCAGGCTCCGCTCAAGCATGCGGTGGGGCAATCTTTTGAGGCCTCGGCACAGAAAAATTCCATTCTGGTGGAAGGGCTCTCCGGCATCGAAACCATCAAGATGTTGGGTGCGGAAAGCCAGATTCAGCGTGCCTGGGAGGAAGCGGTCAGCTATATCGCCACCTGGAGCAGCCGCTCCCGCCTTTTTTCCTCCTCGGTCAGCCATTTTACCGATTTCATCATGAACCTGACCACAGTGGCGACAATCATTGCCGGGGTCTACCGAATTGCCGCCGGCGAACTGACCCAAGGCGGGATCATTGCCCTGCTCATCCTCTCCCGTCAGGCCATTGCCCCCATGTCTCAGGTGGTGAATCTTGCCACCCGTTACCATCAGGCCAAGGCAGCCCTGAAGGAACTCAACGCCATCATGGAACTGCCGGTGGAACGGCCGCCGGACAGGAATTTTCTGCTCCGGGGCGAATGCCGGGGCAAAATCGCCTTTGAACAGGTCGATTTCCAGTATCCCGAGCAGAGCGGCTTGGCCCTGAAAAATATATCCCTGTCTATCGAACCCGGCGAGAGAGTGGCAATCATCGGTCCCATCGGCTCAGGAAAAACGACCTTGGGTAAGCTGCTGCTTGGCCTGTACGAACCAACGGCCGGCATGGTCACTCTGGACGACACCGATATCCGGCAGATCGACCCGGCCGAACTGCGCCACTTCATTGGTTATGTTCCCCAAGACGTCACCCTCTTTCGCGGCTCCATCCGGGACAACATCATCCTCGGCTCGCCAGAGGTTGAAGACACGCTCATTCTCAGGGCTGCGGAACTCTCCGGGGTCAGTGAATTTGTCGGCAAACACGCCAAGGGATTCGACATGGAGATTGGCGAGCAGGGCCGAGGCCTTTCGGGCGGCCAGCGGCAAAGTGTTGCCATTGCCAGAGCCCTGCTACACGACCCGCCGATCCTGGTTTTCGACGAGCCGACCAGTTCCATGGATAATCGCACCGAGACCCGGCTCAAGAACAATCTGACTCAACTGCTCCCGGGCAAGACCCTGATTCTGATCACCCATCGCGGATCAATGCTCGACCTGGTCGACCGGATCATTCTTATCGACAATGCCATGGTGGTGGCCGACGGGCCGCGCGATCAGGTTATGACCGCCATGAAAAGCGGACAGATTCACTTTTAGGCGCAAATGATCATGGCAGAACAACAACCGGAAAAAAAAGAACGCACTCCATCGGCTGGGCTTTTCCGCCGCCTGCCGACCCCTGACTTGGATCTCGCCACCGACATCCGTACGACCCTCCTTGTGCAAAATCCCCGCGGTGGCCGGTTGATTATTTGGCTCACAGGACTGTTCTTTCTGTTCTTTATTGCCTGGGCGGCGCTTTCCAAAATCGATGAGGTCACCCGTGGCGACGGCAAGGTCATCCCGTCCCAGCAGATCCAGGTGGTGCAAAACCTGGAGGGCGGCATCCTCTCTAAAATGCTGGTTCATGTCGGTGAAATTGTAGAAAAAGATCAGTTGCTGCTCGAAATCGACAAAACCAGATTTTCGGCGCCCTACCAGGAAAGCCGGGTCGGTTTCCTGGCGCTCAAGGCGCAGATTGCCCGCCTGGAGGCCGAGACCCACGACACCCCCTTTACCGTTCCCGGGGAAGTCGTCACTGAAAAGCCCGAACTGGGCTCCCGTGAACAAAAACTCTACGGTTCCAGGAAAGAACAACTGGCCGCGAAACTGCAGATGCTCCAGGAGCAGCTTAACCAGCGTAAGCAGGAGCTGGCTGAACTGCGTTCTCGGCAGGAAGAGTTGACGCGCACATCCGGCTTGCTGCAAAGAGAACTATCGATGACCAAACCGCTGGTTGCACAGGGTGCTGTCTCTGAGGTCGAAGTCTTGCGGCTTCAGCGCCAATCGAGTGAAATGAGCGGTAATATTGACGCAACCAGGATCGCGATTCCCAAGATTGAGTCGAAAATTGCGGAAGCCAAAAAAGCTATAGAAGGAGAGCAACTTACCTTTCGCAACACCGCGCGGGGCGAGTTGATCGAGGCTTACGCCAAGCTCGAAAGCATCAACGCCAATTCCTCAGCCCTGATGGATCGTTTGCAGCGCACTGCTGTCCGCTCGCCGGTGCGCGGAACCATCAACCAAATCAAGGTGAATACGGTCGGTGGCACCATTCAGCCCGGCATGGACCTTATTGAGATCGTTCCCCTCGAGGATTCCCTGCTAGTCGAGGCGCGGATCAAACCTGCCGACATTGCCTTTCTCCACCCCAACCAGCAGGCCGTGGTCAAATTCACCGCCTATGACTACACCATTTATGGTGGGCTGGAGGCCAATCTTGAGCACATCAGTGCCGATTCCATCACCGACAAGGAGGGCAACGATTTTTACCTGGTTCGCCTGAGGACAAAACAGAATTACTTGGGAAGTAAGGAAAAACCGTTGCCGATCATCCCCGGCATGGTGGTTTCAGTGGATATCCTCACCGGCAAGAAAACCATCCTTTCCTACCTGCTCAAGCCCGTCCTGCGTGCCCAATCCACAGCGCTGCGGGAGCGATGATATGAATCTGATTCTGTGCTGCGGCAACACCGGCCTGCGGGAACGCTGGTTTTCGGCCCTGCATTCTATGTATTCCACGTACCAAGCCACCACCCTGCAGGATCTGAGCATCCTGGTGCGGCAAAAACTCTCTTTTGATCTCCTTTTTGTCCACCGGGCACTAGTCGATCCAGAGATTGTCGCCTATATCCGGAAGCGGCAGCCCGCCTGTAAACTCTTCATCTTGTCCGACCGGCCGGATGATTCGGAAGGACTCACTTTTATCCGTTTGGGGGTAATCGGTTACGCCAACAGCTACATCAGCCCGGAGCGGCTGCAAGAGGCGGCCCGGGTCGTGGCAGCGGACTCGGTCTGGATCAACCAGCAACTGATGCAGCGTTTGATCACCGAGTTGGGATCACCTCACCCGGTTGCCGCATCGCCGGAACCACCGCGACCAGCCCACCTCCACCAACTCTCCGACCGGGAATACCAGATTGCCGCCCTGGTTGCCGAAGGACTGTCGAATTTAGAAATCGCAGAAAGACTCGACATTACCGAGCGAACGGTCAAGGCGCATCTCAGTGCTATTTATGCCAAAACCACGGCAAAAAGCCGATTGGCCCTGGCACTCTTGATGCGCCCTTTAGGGGCTGATGGGTAAAGGACAGAGGCAGCGGGAGTCCCAAGCCCCCAGGAGTAAAGAAACCGGAACCAGGCCAACGAACAAAAAAAACGCAACGGGCATCAACTGATGCCCGTTGCGTTTTTATGTTGCACGCTTGGGGATGCAGACTACTTGGTATGGTCGATGTCCACCTGACCCAGCAGCGAGTTGAGTGGATCACTGGGGTCGAGCGAACTGAAATCGACGTTGTCAAAGGTGACATTGCCGATGGCGGTAGTGTGGCTGGCGTCGTCATAGATGACCAATTGCGCGTTGTCGCCGCCATCATCGATAACCCCAAGCCGGGAGTGATCATCTACGGGGCTATCAATCACATTGCTGATATCCACAGTATCACCCGGATTGTAATCCGTAATAGTATCGTGGCCTTCACCAACCTTGAAGGTATCAGCGCCACTGCCACCAGTTAAGGTATCATTACCACTGCCACCTATTAAGGTGTCATCCCCGCCTCCACCGGCAAGGGTGTCGTTCCCGGCAGCACCATCCAAAATGTTATTGCTACTATTGCCAGTCAGCGTGTCATCATGTGCACTTCCAGTGATGTTTTCAACATTCGTCACTGTATCCCCTTGAGCATCCCCACCGCTGACCGTTGCTGGATTGGTGTCATGAAGCGTCACCGCAACACCTGCGCTTGAACCTGTATAGGATACAGTATCATTACCGGCTCCTCCGTCAATAGTATCTGCACCGGCACCGCCAATGAGGACGTCATCACCGCCACCACCATGCAAGCTATCGTTACCGCCACCGCCAATCAAGGTTTCTTCACCGGCACCACCGGCTAGGATATTAGCGCTGTCAGTGCCAATAATGAAAGTGTTGGTGTCTGTTAAACCGCCACTCGCACTGTCTTCAACGGTGACAATCACTGACACGTCAGGGTGCGTGCTAATGTTGCCGGGAACCGTCATTTCCAGTCCATCAATCGTCACTGCATGGGTCACTGGATCAATGGTAACGGAGTAGCTGCCATCGCTCATCAAAGGCAGAACCCAGGTGCCATCCGAGTTTTCCGTTCCCCTGGACAAACTGGCGCCATCTGGGATTGACAGACCAATACTGACAACCGATTCTGAAAAGTCAATGTCCGTAGGCGCCACAGTCAGATCAATCGGATAGACTGTACCGGTAACAAAACTGATATCGTGAATCAGATAGTCGTTATCCCCTCCATTGGTTGGTGCTGTAAATTCAATCTTACTAATCAGCGTGCCGGCGCTTCCACGCAGCGTTATCGGATCATCAACTCTATCGGTTATGCCGCGCACGATTGCACCACCGATCTGTTGGCCATTGGCATCGTAGAGCTTGTATTCCGCCAGTTCATTGCTTGCCAACCAGGCAAAACGAAGGGTCGCTTCAGAGACCGGCGTATCAAAAACGACGGTGATTTTCTCTGACAATCCCCTTGACTGACCAAGTTCCATAGCATCACCGGATGCATTCCCCGCAACTCCGAAACCTGTGGGAGTTCCTTCTGATCTAACGGCGATGCTGCCAACGTTACCGTTGAGATCGTATGCCTTCACGGTAAAGCCTAGGCCGGGGCTTGTGACATTGCTGTTGTTGATGGTGGTGTACACCATATTCGGCATGCCCAGAACCGGTGGTGGGACATCAGGCACATCCACAACCGGGGCAAAACCGATCGTCACAGTCGCCTCGTTGCTCGACAGCGTACCGTCGCTCACCGTGTACGTGAAGGTGGTGTCACCACTGAAGTCACGATCCGGAACAAACTGCAAATGGCCAGCAGTAATATCCGCCACCAAAACTTCTCGACCGGCAGCTACGTCCACTCCATTGAGCTGTAGCTTAGCGTGGGCTCCAACATCGGTGATAGTAATGCTCGTAAACGATGAGGAGTCTGCGTCATGGTCGTTCTCTGTTCCGGTTCCATCAGTATCGAACAGGTCGGCTACCGTTATCGTCCGGGCAACGTCTTCCGTCCCGGTTAGATAGTCATTCACCGCAACCGGTGCGTCGTTCACCGGATCAACCGTGATCACCTGGTTCGCCGTCGCCGTGCCGCCCTGCCCGTCGCTGATAGCATACGGGAAGCTCACCTCTCCGTTGAAGTTGGCATCAGGACTGAACGTGATCACACCCGTCTCGCTGACATTCACCGTGCCGCCAGTCACCAGGATCGTCTGCGCCGCCCCAGGGGTCAGCGTCGTGCCGTTGATGCTGGTCACCGTCAGCGGGTCGCCGTCAACATCGCTGTCGCCGGTCAACGGATTGAGGATGATCGCCGTACCGTCTTCAGACATCGTGTACGGGTCATTCACCGCAACCGGTGCGTCGTTCACCGGATCAACCGTGATCACCTGGTTCGCCGTCGCCGTGCCGCCCTGCCCGTCGCTGATAGCATACGGGAAGCTCACCTCTCCGTTGAAGTTGGCATCAGGACTGAACGTGATCACACCCGTCTCGCTGACATTCACCGTGCCGCCAGTCACCAGGATCGTCTGCGCCGTCCCAGGGGTCAACGGCGTGCCGTTGATGCTGGTCACCGTCAGCGGGTCGCCGTCAACATCGCTGTCGCCGGTCAACGGATTGAGGATGATCGCCGTACCGTCTTCAGACATCGTGTACGGGTCATTCACCGCAACCGGTGCGTCGTTCGTGCCGGTGATCGTGATCGTCAAGGTCGTCGTGGCGGGGTCACCGTCGGCGTCCTGCAGCGTATAGCTGAAGGTCTCCGTCAGCTTCTCGCCCGCTCCCAAACCCTGGACTGCGGGGATGGCGTTATCAAGGGCATAGCTGTAGGTGCCGCTGCCGGTGTCGGTGAAGGTCCCGTAGGCGGCGGCCGTGCTTGCCCAACTGACAAAACTCGTCGGCGTGTCCGCCCCGGGTTGGCCATTGGCATGCAGGTCGTTCTCCAAGACATTGCCCGTGATCGGCGAGGCGGTGTCTTCGGCGATGCTGTTGGTATCGTCAACTGCCTGCGGAACATCGTCGACCACCCGGATAAAGATATCCTGGTTCAAGGTGTCGCCGTCACTATCTGTTACCGTTGCCGTCACTACAATTCTTAATTCGTCGTCCGTGGCTGAGCCATCAGGTCCGTGAGTGAGCGCTTTCAGTTGGGTAAAAGTGTAGGTGCCGTTATTGTTCGCCACCAGCCGCCAAGCATCATCAGCTCCGGTCAGCGTCTGCGTCACCGGATTCCAATTGGCACCATCGGCTCGCAGTTCCAGGTTTCCCGCTCCATCAGCACCATAATTAACCCTCAGCGTTCCAGTTACAGACCCTAAAGCAGTTCCTGCTTTCTCATCATAAACAGCCCGGTTGGTACTGACAGTAATTCCTGGATTGTCATCGTTCACCCTGATCGTAATGTCACGGCTGACGCTGTCGCCATCGCTGTCCGTCACCGTTGCCGTTACCACGACAGCTATAGCATCGTCCGTGGCGGATCCATCAGGTCCATGCGCCAGCGCTGCATTCTGCGTGAAGGTATAGGTACCGCCATCGTTCACCACCAGCGTCCAGGCGTCATCGGCTCCGGTCAGTGTTCGCGCCAACGAATCCCAGATGGCCCCATCAGCGCTCAACGCCAGCCCCCCTGCCCCGTCAGCACCGTAATCAAAGCTCAGCGTTCCGGTCACGACCCCTAAAGCCGTACCAGCATTCGCATCGGCTACAGACAGGTTGGTGCTCACCGTAAGGGATGGACTATCATCGCTTACGGTGATCGTGAGATCACGACTGATGTTGTCGCCATCGCTGTCCGTCACCGTTGCAGTTACCACTATATCCAAAGCATCGTCCGTGGCTGAACCATCAGGTCCGTGCATCAGCGCTGCATTCTGCGTGAAGGTATAGGTGCCGCCATCGTTCACCACCAGCGTCCAGGCGTTGCCAGCCCCGGTCAGCGTCCGCGTCGCCGGATCCCAGATGGCCCCGTCAGCGCTCATCGCCAGACTCCCTGCACCGTCTGCGCCGTAACCAAAGTTCAAGGTACCGGTGACGCTATCCAGTCCGTCCGCCTCGGTCACCGATTGGTTTCCAATGGCAAGACTCGGGCTGTCATCAGCGGTCACCGTGGCTGTAGCAGTGGATATAGCCACGGGCTCCTCATCAGGGAGAGCACCGGGAGGGGGATCAAGAAAAGTCAGGCCGATGCCCGAGGTTTCCGCGCCGGAGTCGGGGGTAACCTCCATCTGATCGGCGGTAAAAATGACGACCTGCCGACCTCCCCCCTTGGCCGCTGTTCCGGCAACGCCGGCGTCTGCCGCGGGTGGAGGCAAGTCCACGGTCGGATCAAAATTTCCATCCTGCTGAAGCGCGGTTTGGATATCTTGAACCTGGGCAATTGAATCGCCAACCTCTCCGGGTGCTGCATGAGCATAGACGTCCTCGTCAACCGCAACATCGGACATCCGACCCAGCACAAGCTGGGCGGGATTGTTGGCAAAGGCTATGGAGACGCTGCCATCCGGGCCGGTGACGATCCGTTCGTGGGCATAAATCACACTATTAGGGGTCAGTATCCGTTCGAAACCTCCAGCGGAAACAGCCTTAACCGTGCCATAAACAATGACCGCCTTGCCTACAGGCTGCATATTTCCAGTCGCCATGTGTCAATCCTCCCCTTATGGGTGAAAAATTATCTGTTTTGGTACGCTACGCTTTTGGCAAGAATCCGTCCATTGTACTTTGGTACTAGAGCTGTCTTTTCATCGGCCTCGCGTCGCCATTCATCCGGCTCTTCCTTTACCAGGAAACCCTTTTTCACTTTCTTGCCGGGCGACAAACTGCATATTCCTGTTGCTGGAAAAGAATGGTATGATGACACGCTATTGCATGGAGAGTGCTCAACAGGCCAGATTCGCGTTCCCGGCATGGAATACGCCGAGACCGGCCAGAAGCTCTCTTTCCCGAGGAGAACAAACGCCCTACGCCCTGAATTCCCTCTTTCCCCTCATCTTGTTCCGCCATGAAGGAGCCGCCTCAATGAAACGTTTTTTCTACATTCTCACCCGCCCCTTCGTCTGGCTGTGGAAGTTCCTCAGCTCCGGCTTGACGGTGTTGTCCAATCTCGTTTTTCTCAGTTTTGTCCTGATCGGCCTGTCTGTGGCGCTGTACACGCCCAAGGTTCACGTACCGCTGCAAAGCGCTCTCGTCCTGGCCCCTGAGGGCGACATCGTCGAGGAGCGATCGCCCATGGACCCGATGACCAGGGTGTTGAGCCGGGTTTCCGGGGCGCCTCTCCATGAAGAAACCTTTCTCCAGGACATCATTGATGCGGTCTCGACCGCCACCGATGACCGGCGGATCAAGCTGCTGGTTATCAACACCAACCGCATGGGCGATGCCAGCCTCGACCAGATCCGGACCATCGGCGCGGCCATCGACATCTTCAAGCAGACCGGTAAGAAAGTCATTGCAGTGGGCGACAACTTTAATCAGGCGCAGTATTACCTGGCCTCCTGGGCGGACAAAATCTACCTTCACCCCATGGGAGCGGTCAACATTCGCGGTTTTTCGGTTTTCCGGCTCTACTTACGGGAGATGCTTGACAAACTGGCCGTCAATTTCCATGTCTTTCGCGTAGGGACCTTCAAGTCGGCAGTGGAGCCTTTTCTTCGCAACAATATGTCGCCCGAGGACAAGGAGGCCAACAGCCTGTGGCTCGGTAACCTCTGGACCGCCTACTGTGCCGATATCGCCAAGCACCGCAAACTCGAGCCGGCTATTCTTACCGACAACATCAACCAGCTGGTCGCCCAACTGGCTTCGGTGGGCGGCGACCGCAGCCAACTCGCCTTGACCACTGGCCTGGTCGATGGTTTGAAAACCCATCAGGAGATGGAAGAGCTCATCAAGGAGCAGGTCGGCCTCTCAAAGGACAAAAAAAGTTACAACCACATCGGATTCAACGACTATCTCGAAACAGTCTCTCCTTCCTATGCGGACATTCCAAACAAGAATAACTTGATCGGCATCATCACCGCCTCCGGTACCATCATGCCCGGCGACAATGCTGTCGGCCAGATTGGTGCCGACGACCTGATCAAGCGCATCCGCAAGGCAAGGCAAGATGTGCGGGTCAAGGCCATTGTCCTGCGCATCAGCACCGGCGGCGGTAGCGCCTTTGCCTCTGAACTGATTCGCGAGGAACTGGTCGCGGCCAAAAAAGATGGGAAAATAGTGGTGGTTTCCATGGGCGCCATGGCGGCCTCGGGGGGGTACTGGCTGGCGGCTGACGCCGATGCTATCGTGGCTTCGCCGACCACCCTCACCGGTTCGATTGGTATTTTCGGGGCCATCCCCACGGTGGAAAAGACCCTGGCCCATCTCGGCATCCACGGCGACGGCGTCGGCACCACCGACATCGCCCATTTCGGCAACCTGACCACCGCCATGAGCGACAAGGAGAGAGCCGCTTTACAAATGGATGTCGAGCAGGGCTACCGCCGATTCATCGACATCGTAGCCAAGGGCCGGAAGATGAGCGCGGCGCAGGTGGAAAAAATCGCTGAAGGCCGGGTCTGGGATGGCGAAACCGCCCTCAAGCTGGGCCTGGTCGATAAGCTCGGCAATCTGCAAGAGGCCATTGCTGAAGCGGCCAAACGAGCACAGGTTCCCGAGGAGAACGGATTTTTTATTGAACTGACTCCCGACAACTTTCTGGAACGTTTTAAACGGGCGGAACAACCGGTCGAGGCCATGGCGGCCCGACTGCTCCATTCCCCCCTGGTGCCGGCCCCGTTGCGGCGACCGGCGGCAGAACAATTGGACTTTTTGCTGCACAGCAGCGACCCCAGGGGTCTCTATAGCCACTGCCTGCTCCCGCTCTCAACCCTCTCCTTCCAATAGACGTTGGATCGTTACCCCTTGAGCACCGCCAGCGGCTGCAATGCGACCACGACCTCGATCAGGTCGCGTTGGTTGGCGATGACCTCGCCGATGTCCTTGTAGGCACCCGGTGCCTCCTCGAGATCGCTGCGGTGGCGGAGGGAGTGGAGGACGTGTTGGGTGTCGAGCTTGTCGATTTCCTCGCGCAGGTTGAGCACCCGTTGCGCCTGCTTTCGACCGAGAAGCCGCCCGGCGCCGTGCGAGCAGGACATGAACGACTGCGGATTGCCCAGCCCCCGGACAATAAAACTGCGGCTGCCCTGGCACCCCGGAATAATGCCGTGCTCGCCAAGGAAGGCACGGGTGGCACCCTTGCGGTGCACCCAGACCTCCTTGAAAAAATGAGTTTCTCGGGCGGCATAGTTGTGAGCCACATCCAGGGGCTCGTCAAATTGATCGCAACCGGTCACCTCAACAACGATCTCTTGGAGCGCGGTCATCATCTCGCCCCGGTTGGCGCGGGCAAAAGCGACGCAGTAGTCCATCTCCCGGAGATAACGCTGTCCCT
This sequence comes from uncultured Desulfobulbus sp., assembly GCF_963662935.2. Taxonomy (NCBI): domain Bacteria; kingdom Pseudomonadati; phylum Thermodesulfobacteriota; class Desulfobulbia; order Desulfobulbales; family Desulfobulbaceae; genus Desulfobulbus; species uncultured Desulfobulbus sp. Next base: position 460,054 of record NZ_CAXXTL010000002.1, read on the forward strand.
CGGCTGAGTCGAGCGGCAAAACGGCCAGTTGCCACTCCTTGGGAACCGCCTCCTTGCCCCTTTTCTTGGACAGCTGCTCTGCCAGTTTGTTGTAATGACCGGCCACCTTGAAGCCAAGGTTCCGACTGCCGGAGTGGACCATCAACCAGATCCGGTTGTCGCTGCCCCGTTGGATCTCGATGAAATGGTTTCCGCCCCCAAGGGTACAGATCTGGTGACGAGCACTTTCGAATTCCTCCGCCACCACCGGCAGATCGCGTTCCCTCTCGCCGGGATCGGGCAGAGCCTGTGCCGGCTGGGGCTTGCCGTGGTGTTTGAACCCCGTTGGAATAGCAGCGCGAAGCCCGGTGAGGATTTTTTTCAGCAGCGGAGTTTCCATCTCGGCAAGGCCGGTACGGACCGCCCGCATGCCGCAGCCAATGTCGACCCCGACCGCGTTGGGGATGACAACCCCGGTGGTTGCCAAGACGCCGCCGATCGGCATGCCATAGCCGACATGGGCATCGGCCATCAGGGCTATGTGGTGAAAGGCGCACGGCAGGTTGGCCAGGTTTCGTGCCTGTCCCAGGGTTTCCTCATCCAGCTCGTCGAGCCAGAGCAGGAGGGGAATTTTCTCAGTGGTAATGACCCGTTTCACAGTGTCCTCTTGCTCTCTGCTCCATCTGGTATATAGTTCCGCCTCAAGAAACTGTTATCCACGCGGCCGCACCCGCTTGCCGACTGTCGCACGGATATCTCCCAAAACGACTAAAAAAAATCGCCTTACGTTGCCCCCATGATTACCCAGGAAACCCTGACCCATCTCTGGCTCCACCTTGGCTGGCCGCTGCTGCGCCTGCTCATCTATCTCGCCATTGGCTTACTGGCGGCCCTGTTTATTGAGTCGCTTAACTGGACCAGAAAACTGGCAGTCGTCGCCCGCCCGTTGACCAAGCTCGGCCATCTCTCGCCGTTGACCGGCGCATCCTTCTCGGTGTGTTTCTTCTCTGGGATGGCCGCCAACACCATGCTGGCCGAGGGGTATAATAACCAGCAGTTAAGCCGCAAGGAGTTGATCCTGGCCAACCTCTTCAACAGCCTACCGAGCAATTTCCTTCACCTGCCGACAACGTTTTTCATTGCCGTTCCCATTATCAAGGGCGCGGCCTTCATTTACATCGGCTTGACCGTGAGTGCTGCGGTCCTGCGAACCTTGTTTATTGCCTTGCTGGGACGAGTGCTGCTGCCCGTCGACAACAGCGAGAGCGTGCAGACTGAGCTGCCGCCGGCCCCGGCCAACCCCTTTCGCTCGGCCCTGCGCAATAGTCTCAAACGGTTCAAACGCCGCATCCGCAAGATCGTCAGTTATACCGTCCCCATCTATATCCTGTTTTACGCGCTCACCGAGGCTGGATTCTTTACAGCCGCCGAACGTTTCATGGGGCAGCATCTCTCCTGGCTGTCCTGGCTTTCCCCCCAGGCTCTGTCTATCCTCACCTTTCAGATGGCCGCCGAATTCACTGCCGGTCTGGCCGCCGCCGGTGCGCTTCTGGCCAACGGTTCGATGCGCATGGAGGAAATCGTGCTGGTGTTGTTGATCGGCAACATCCTCTCCTCGCCTATCCGAGCCATCCGCCATCAATATCCTTACTATGCCGGCATCTTCAAACCGGTATTGGCAGCAGAACTGATCTTTTTCAGCCAGAGTTTCAGGGCCTTAAGCATAGCCCTGGTTGCCATTCTGTATTATTTTCTCGCCATGTAATGCTCGATTACCAATCCCACCATGGGCAAATCCTCAGAAACGTGCATGGAACGCCAAGGAGAAAGAGATGGAAAAAACCATTCTGGTGGCTGTCGACGGTTCGGTCTACAGTAGCAACAGCCTTGATTATCTGGCAAAATTCTTCGGACCGGATCGCAGCCTTGCCATCCACCTGCTGAGCGTGGTTTCAAGTGGAGGGGGTGGCAAGGACTGGATGTTTGATGTCGATCCGCATCGCAGCCAATCACCCGAATCGGAAAAACGGGCGCACTCAGCCCGCAAGCAGCTCAAGGATGCCGAGGAGAGGCTGGTCCGCAACGGGTTTGCCAGGGAACGGATCGAATCCCGGGTAAAATTTGCCTCCGGAATCAGCGCAGCCATCCGTGAGGAGGCCGAGCGCGGTAATTACGACAGTGTCCTCATCGGCCGCCGTGGGTTGGGAGCCATGGGCAGCATGTTTTTCGGCAGCACCTCGGGCGAGTTGATTGAAAAATGCCACAAGGTGCCGCTCTGGATCATTGACGGTAATGTCAACGCTTCCCGCTTCCTGCTTGCCGTCCAAAGCCACCCATCCTCGCTGATGGCGGCGGACCACCTTGCCTTCATGCTCAAGGACCATCCGGGAGCGGAGATCTACCTCTATCACTCCAATGCGGTTTTCGGCAGCCAGCAACCGGCCAAGGCGGAAGATTTTCATGGCCAATGGGGTCAATCATGGTGCGATCAATACCTTGATCTGGAGAATTTTCTCTTTTACGCCCACGCCCAATTGTTGGCCGACAGTGGTATCCCCCGACACCGCATCACCCAGTTGCCCGCCCAGATGCACATCGACGTGGGCACCGATTTACTGCGGCAGGCAAAACAGCACCACTGCGGCACCATCGTCATCGGCCGCCGGCGGCGGGATCTCGCCAAAGGTCAGCTCAAGGGCGTCTCCGACAAGACCCTCAATCAGGCCCAAAATATCGCAGTCTGGCTGGCCGGATGAACGGCTCCTTCCCCGCCTGCGCTTATTGCGAGAGGGGAGGAGCGCTCTTTGCGCCCCCCGGACTGACAATCACCGTAGCCGCCTGATCCGGCACCAGATACTGCCGCGCTAAGGCAGTCAACTCCTCCGCTTTGATCTCGGCAAATCCCTCGCTGATCGACAGTGGCCAACGCAATTGCTGCGGATGACGGCCCGACAGATTCAAGACGGATTCCATCCAGTACCGGTTGTTGCGCTTGATGTCCTTGATCGAGGTCAGGGTTGGCTCCAGAGCACGGTGCAACTCATCCTCGCTGACGCCTTTGCTACCCAGGCTGCCGGCCACCTCCTTGATGACCTTGGCCAAAGGTTCCGCCTGCTCCGGGGCAACGATCAGGCTCCCCTTCATCAGGCCAAATTCCGCATGGGCCCGGCTGGGCTGACTGCTCACATGGGGAGAATAGGTGGCCCCCAACTCCTCGCGAATCTTGACCCGCAGCCGGTCGTCGAGAACGGCGGCGAGCAAATTGAGCCTCCGGGTGCGGGCAATATCCCAAAAATCGCTTGTTTTCCAGGCCACGGTCAAGAACGCCTTGTCAATGGAACTGGCCACATGCAGAAGCCGTTGCTCACCGGCGGGAAAGATAATCGGTTTTCCAGGGGAGGCATCCTCCTGGCCGCGCTGGGTCTCGCCAAAATACCTGGCAACCAGACGCACCGCCTCCTGCGGCTCAATATCGCCGACCACATTGATTTCCAGCGGCTCCCTTGCAAAAATCGGCGTCAGCCAATCCCTAATCTGGGCAAGATCGATCTTCTCCACCTGCTCCCAAGCGGCTAGCCCGTATTCCGGACTTGCCCCTGCCAAGAACCGCTCACCCTGCACCTGCTGAACGCCTTCCACCGAGCTGGCCAGTTGATCATACATCCGGCGCAGGTTTTCCCGACTGCGGCGAAAAGCCTCTGGGCTATAAGCCGGATCGTTGAGCCGGTGCCGGACCAATTGCAGCAGCAACTCAAATTCGTTACGTAAACTGCTGCCGTTAAAAGAGAAACTCTCCGGACCCACCTTGAACTCCAAGGCAACATTTGAACCGGCCAAGGCTTCCGCCAGTTGCTCCCGAGTCAACTTACCAATGCCGCTCTCCTTGATCACAGCCTCGGCAACCAGAGCCAAACCGTCCGCCAGTTCAGCTTGCTTGCCCTTACCAAACTGGACGGAAAGCAGTACTTGCTTGGCCTGGAAATCGGTGGTCTTGACATTCAGGCGAACCCCGCCCTTGAGCAGAAAGCTTTCCACCCCGATCTCCTTGTGACTTATCTGCTCCACAATCGGCGCCGGAACAGACGGCGATTCCAGGTAAGGAAAGAGCGCGCGTTGGCCCTCCACCCAGGCGGCCACAGGCTTGACTTCGTTGGCTTGATAAAGCTCCCGGAGCTGTTTTTCTGCCTGCTCCACACTCAGATTCGGCTCAACGGCCCCCACCAATTCAACCAGCCTGCGCTGCCGGCTCCAGAGCTGACGAAAGGCTGCATTGACCTCGGCCAGCGACATTTTTTCGAGCACGGGCCCATAGGTGGCCATCTCCTGCGCAGGACTCAGGATCACTTCCTGATCATTGAGCTTGCGGATGATTTCTTCGGCAAGCTGCTTGCTGTCGCGGGAGGGAGCTGTCTGCACGGCTTTTTCCAGCAAGGCTGCGACCTCCCGCTTCCCTCTGGCCAACTCCGCCTCGGAGAATCCGTCCTTCAGGGCCTGGGCAAGGGATGCTTGCAGAAGCGTCAACCCTTGCCGCCACTTGTCGGTTTCGGTCCGGGCGACAAGCGTAGCATAGCCAAAACGCCGAAGAAAAATGCCGGATTGGGCCCTCGGCTGGGCAAAGGGACTGTCCGGACGCTGCTCCAACTGCTCCAGACGATTGGCCAGAAGAGCAACGGCGAGGTACTGCCGCAACTGCTCGATCTCCCAGCCTAAGGTGTCGACACGGGGCTGGAGGTTGAACACCGTGCTCAGGGAGAGCCCGGTGTACCCCAATTCAGGCTCAGGAACGACCAGAATGTCAGTCCCAGCCTCCCGTACCTGACCAAAATCGGGACATGCGCCGATCTCTCCCACACCCTTCAAACCGGCAAACGCATCTTCCAGCAATTGAACGGTTTCTTGCGGCTGGATGTTGCCGACCACCACAACAATCATATTTCCCGGTCGATACCAGCGATCATAGTAAGAACGAAGCAAGCGGCTATCGGCGATCTTCAGCACTTCTTCGGTGCCGATGGGATCGCGCTGGGCCACCAGAGTTCCAGCAAAATCGAACTGCAACTGTTTTTTTGCCACCCGGGAGGCGGCAGAATCGCGGCTTCGTTTTTCCGCCAGAATGATCCCCCGCTCTCGATCCACCTCCTGTTCCTGCAGGAGCGCCCCCCTGGCATAATCGGCCAGGACCTTGAATCCTTCCGACAGAACCTTGGCCTCACCTGAAGGCAGCAGCAGATTATACACCGTCTCGTCAAAGCCGGTGTGCGCATTGGTATCGCCGCCAAAGGTCATGCCCAGTGACTGAAAATACTCGATCAGGGTTCCTGGTGGGTAATGGGTGGTGCCGTTGAAGAGCATGTGCTCGAGAAAATGGGCTACACCCCGCTGTCCATCGGCTTCGTGGATCGATCCGGCCTGGATGTTGATATAAAGCGCCACACGGTTTTTCGGTTCTCCATTCGCCATGAGCACGTAGCGCAGGCCGTTGGCAAACCTGCCGTACACCAGGGCTGGATCCGGTTGAAGATCACTGGCATCCTGGGGCCAACCGATGGAGAGACAGGAAGATTGAACCGGAGCATTATCGGTGCCTTGAGCCCAATCGAGCGGCAAACAAAACATCGACAGCAGGGCAAGAAAGACGAGGCCGGATTTCGAAATCAGGGTTTGCTTCATTGTCGAACCTTTGGCTTTGGTGTACAAAACAGAAAGAATTCTCAAAATATAGTGTATACGGGGAGGGGAAACAAGATGCATATTGCCGGAAAAAGAGCGTTGGTGCTCGGGGCCTCGCGCGGCGTCGGCCTAGCCGTTGCCCGAATGCTCGCCGGCCAGGGACTGCAGTTGATCCTGCCCTGGTTCGATTGGCCCGAATCGGTGTCCGTCTTGGAAGAGGAATTCGGCGGCACACAGGGTGGCCATCTGCTGATGCGAGTCGATCTGCGCCAAGCGGACGAGGTAGCAGGTCTCATGATCGCCATCGACGGCAGCTTTGGCGGCCTGGACATCCTCATCAACAACATTGAGCGCGGCGGCATGCCGATTCTGCACGGAGATTATGAGCGCGAGGTCAACTCCGGACAATGGCAACTGGAAATAGACACCACCCTGCACGCCAAATGGATGGTCTTCACCCAGGCCCTGCCCCTGCTTCGCCGAAACCCGGAAGCGGTGGTGGTGAACGTCTCCTCAATTGCAGGGATCATTGGCAGGTCCGGTCCAGCAGGCCTTTTGTTCAACGACGGCTATGCCGCCGCCAACCGGGGCGTGGCTTCACTGACCGAAACATGGGCCAGATTAGGCGCGCCGTCCATCCGGGTCAACGAAATCATGCTGGGTCTCATCGATTCCCGGCACGGGCCGGGCACAAGAGGCTGGGCTTTACTGACAGAGCACCAGCGTCACGATCTGTTGCGGCATACGCTGCTGCAACGAACAGGTACGCCGGAAGAGGTCGCCCAAGCCGTTCTTTTTCTGATCCGGGATGCCGATTTTCTCACCGGTACAGTTCTGCGAATCGACGGTGGGTATATACTAGGCGGGGAATACCCTGCGGAGATGCCCGAAGGGGTGCTGTAAGAGACCAAAGAAGCCAATTTCAGATTTCCAGGGCCCATTCGGGTATGTGGTGCATGATGTACGCTGTCACCTTTTCTTTGGAGTCCGGATCGTTTTTTTGCACTCCGGCATCGCGCATCACTTCCTCAAAATCGAACCAGCAGAGTTCTTTGTCCTGGTGGCTATAAACAGTGAGAACCCGGCGACTCGGATCATCGAGATCCTCTTCTTCCTGAATGGCGGCTACTAGGCGCGAGGCCTCTTCGTAGGGCAAGAAACGAACCTGATCGTCGCTCATGGAATTCTCCGCAGTGCAGTCAGCAACATCGATATCAGTGGACATAAAAAAAAGGCGAGAGGAACTAGCCACCTCGCCTTTTTCAAAAATCGGGTTCAGGCAGGCTTAACAACAGCTCCCGAACGGATACAACGGGTGCAGGCGTTGATATGCACAGTGCCACCATTACGGGTGAGCATCCGAACTCTCTGCAGGTTGGGCAGCCAACGACGACGGGTCTTATTATGGGCGTGGCTGACGTTGTTTCCGGTCGAGGGGCCTTTGCCACAAATTTCACAAGTACGGGCCATGGTATCATCTCCTCAAAAAAAAAGTCAAATTACAGTAACCGCAAATAATACCCGCTCACCTCGAAAAAGCAAGTTTTTTTCACCATCATCCCGAGGCGAGGAAGGCTCCGGACACGACGATCCACTCGCCCGCCTTTTAGTCCATGAGCCTGCCCGTCGAGTTCAACAACGCTTTGTCACCCCAAACAGACGCGTCACCTTAGGATAACCCGGTAAAAAGGAAAGAGAAAATTTCTTCGCCCATCGGTTGGTTTCTGCTATAATCATCCTTACTATCTTTGCCGCACTGGTGAACGCCCTCTTTGTCACGAATTTGCTGCCCCATGCAGAGGACCAGATCCAGCAAAAGACAGCCCGCCATCGGGCGCACCACGCATAAGACCTCCCATACGCACAAGGAACTCTTTCATGGGGCATGCCGTTGCTCTCACATTCGAACTCTTCACCTGGCGAGCGATCCTGGACATTCTCCTGATTGCCGCCGGTCTCTTTTTCCTCTACCGGACCCTGCTGCGCCTTGGCACCTGGAAGATCATGGCCGGCATCCTGATGGCGCTGGTGGTGTTCATTCTGGCCAACGCCCTCAATCTCAAAGGCATTGAGTGGATTTACCATAACGTCAGCAACGTGGCCGTGCTCGGCCTGATCATCATTTTTCAACCGGAACTTCGTAAGGTTCTGGAAAAAGCGGTTTCGGTGCCGCCGCATCGGCTCAAAGACCGGGATAGCGCCCTGCAATCCTTGATCGGCGAAACCCTGATAAAACTAGCCCAAGAGCGGTGCGGCGCCATACTCGTTTTCCCCGGAAAAGAACCGATCAACGACAAAATATCAGGGGGATACCAGCTCAATGCCGTCCCCAGCATCCCTCTGATATTAAGTATTTTTGATCCGAATTCTCCGGGCCATGACGGCGCCGTCATCATCGATGGCAACAAGCTGACCCAATTCGGCGTCCGGCTACCCATGTCGCAATCCGCCAGACTTTCCGAGGATTACGGCACCCGTCACCATGCAGCCATGGGCCTCGCGGAACAGACCGACTCCCTGGCGCTGGTGGTTTCCGAGGAACGGGGCAAGGTCACTGCATTCAGCAACGGCGAAGTGCGGCCGCTGCGGAATGCAGACGAGATAACCCGGGCTATTATCACGCATCAACGGGAGATGGGGTTTCTCGGAAGGGATAGCACTCCTCGAATACGCAAAAGAACGCTCTTTCAAGTTGCAGCCAGCCTGATCATCGCGGTGGTTTTCTGGTCAACCCTGATCGTCTCGCAGCGCGAAGTGGTGGAACGTGTCCTACCGGTGAATATTGATTACACCGCACCGTCTGAGGACTTGGTCCTCGTGGGAGAAAAAGCCAACGAAATCAAACTGTATCTCTCGGGACCCAAATCCGAAATCGACAACCTGGCAACCAACCCGCCCAGCGTTAAAATCGATTTATCCAAAATGGCCAAGGGGAGCCAAACCATTATCATCACCAGTGAAAATATGCGCCTCCCCAAGGGCGTCACCTTGCTGGACACCTCACCTCAACAGCTCAAACTCACCCTAGCCGCCGTGATGGAAAAAAATGTGCCCATTACGCCGCAAATCATCGGTAAACTCCCCGGCAATTTGAAAATCAAAAAAATTACCGTTACCCCAGAAACCGTGCTCGTGACCATCCCGGTCAGTAAAGACGAAAAAAATACTACCGAGGTTCTCACTACCCCGATCTACCTTGAGTCCATCTCCACTGACAGTAAGCTTTTCTGCAAGGTGATCGCCCGCCCCTCAATCCAACCGGTCACAAAACGTTGGCCGGACGTGGAAGTCTTGATCGAATTGCAGTAAAGCCCCTCCCTTTTCTGATCAGGCCTGAAATCCCCCACCGCCCAAAGCTTTCCCCTCACCCCAAAAAAGTACATTTTTGATATGTTACCAACAAAAAACCACCAAAAATGTTATTCTCTTTTCAATACTGAAAGCATCAGCTCGTAGCATCGTCCGCAAAATATTAATTTTAATACAAATTAATATTTTATCATTTTTCCTAAAATTTGGCACAATAAGTGTATAAGTAAAAACGTTCAATGTGCCAACTTTCCACAAGCAACGACTTCTTGCCCATGTACACAAGAGTTATGTCCTTGCAGCTTGGAGACCCTGCAATTTTTTATTAAAAAAGGAGAAGAGAATATGAAACGTTTATTTTCCATGGCCGCCCTTGTCGCCCTTGCCACCGGTGGCGCAGCATCCCAGGCTACAGCCGCAACCGCCACTGCTGCCCTTGATGCCAACAGCGCCTATGTATGGCGCGGCCTGACCTTCAACAACGGTTTTGTTTTACAGCCGAGCATGGATGTATCCCATAACGGCTTTGCTTTTAACGTCTGGGGCAACTACGACGTTGATGACTATGACGGCGCCCTCAACGACAATAGATTTTCCGAACTCGACCTAACCGGTTCCTATGCCTTTAAACTGGGGAGCGTCGATGCCAGTGTTGGCGTCATTCATTACCTGTTCCCCGAAGCAGCCGAAGGTGCCGACGACTATACGACCGAACTGTTTGCAGGCCTCAGCTACGACCTGGGCGCCGGGTTCGCCATCTCCACCAAGCTCTATTACGACATTGACGCAGTCTCAGATTATTATATCACCGCCGGCCTGGGATACACCTACAGCATCAACGACAAAACCACCTTGGGGCTGAGTGGCCTGATCAGTTATGCGGGCGAAGACTTCTCCAGTTATTACGCAGGGGGCACAGACAGCGGATTTTTTAATTATACCCTCACCACCTCGGTAAAATATATGGTGACCGATGCCTTTGGCATTGGTGCCAATATCAACCTCACCGACTCCCTGGACGACAACGCCTTGCCGGATGAAGCGGTTCACACCAATGTATTTGGCGGTATCAGCTTAACCTACACCTTTTAACGCTCTTCCCCAGCCTCTCCCCCTCTCCCTGTACGGCCTTGTGCCGCGGGGAGAGGGGCTCCATCCCTTTCCTCTTCCCTATCGCCGCGGCGACTTCCTCTTCTTCCTTATCTCGCCTGCAGCCTGCTCATCAACACCCCTAGCCGCTGCATGCCGTCTTCCATCTGATCACTCCAGGGCGTGCTGCAGCTTATGCGAATACAATTCTTAAAGCTGCCGGTCCCCGTAGAGATAGCCCCTGGAATAATACAAATCTTTCCCGCCTTGGCCAAATGAAACAGTTCGACTCCATCAACATTTTCCGCCAATTGCACCCATAAGACATAGCCTCCGGTGGGCGCGGTCAATTTTGTCCCTTGAGGAAACTCACGGGCAATTCCCTGGGTATTATTGCTCACCTGATTTTTTTTTGCGCAATGCGAAGCTTCCGTAGATGGCGCTCATACTGCCCGGTCTCAGGAAAATCGGTGATAGTGAATTGTGATGAGCTCGTAAAATGAGAAATATTTCAGTGTTGTCATTTCGAGCGAGAGCGATAAAACTCTAGTATTATTATGAAATTTTTCATCGCTGTGCTCGTCGAAATGACAGAAATAGACTTTTTATGAAACCATCAATTGCAGCAACTTGCCCTGAGCAATCGAAGCGTTGAATTTCAAACACAAGATCCGTTGCCGAAAACGGCCAACTGCCGGACAGGTAACAACCGGAAGGCCGGCAGTGCCGCCCCGAAAGGCAACATCTCCTTGTCATTGATGACTGGCAGTATCGATTCGGCCAGAGAATGAACCGTGAGCTTGCGAGGCCGGAGAGCCGGTTGCGCGCTAGTTCGAGGTAAGGGAAAAAATAGGTCTTCCACTCTCCTTCTGGTTCCCCCATCGCAACAACAGTTGGAACACTCCATTAAAGTGAACAGTTTCCTTTACACTGTCCACTTTTGTGGATGACGAGAAGAAGCACTCTCAACCTCTCTGCCGCCGACGCCAAGAGACACCCATCCACATTTTTTTAAATAATATTTTCAATCTGTTAAACAAAAAAAGTTTACTCGGATGTCTTCCCCGCCCTGCTCCTTTCGACCAGAATTGGCAGGGGATCAGTCTCTTTTCCTGACTTGTTTCCTGCCTCCAATCGAGGCACACCCAAACGAAAAAATTTAATCAAACTACTGAATACAAATAGAAAAATACTAAAAATTCTATAGCGATCAATTTGGACGTAAAATTGCACTCCTGACCAACAGAAACAAGAGCACCGGGCGGTAACGGATCATTCATCACGAGGAGCACCACAATGTTGAAAAATTTCAAAATCGGAACGCGGTTGAGCCTCGGCTTTGGCATCCTCCTTGTACTGATGCTGGTTGTGGGCGGATATGGAATCAAATCCATCAAATCACTGCACCAAGAAATCGATCGGCTGGTCGAAGACCGGATGGTCAAAGTCGAGCAGGCCAACACGATCATCGACCAAATCAACATCGTCGCCCGGGCCGTACGCAATATGATCATCGACGACAACAAGGAGCACCAAGCGGAGGAACTGCGGCGGATTACCGAGGCACGCAAAACCGCCGGCGGGATGCTGGATCAACTGAACAAAACCATCAAGAACGACAAAGGGGTGGCTATCCTCAACAAGATAACTACCGAGGTTCGCCCGGCCTTTGGCCGCCACCTCGACGCCATCTTGGAGTTCGTCAAGAATGAGCAAACGCTGAGGGCCAAGATGCTGCTCCTCGGCGAGTACCGGCAAACACAGGCAACCTACCTGAAAGCAGCCGAAGAGCTGATCACCTTCCAGACCGATTTGGCTAAGCAAGCGGGCAAGGATGCCGCCGATGCCGCTGGTTCTGCCACCACCCTCATTGCCACCCTGCTGGCTATAGCCCTGGGGCTCAGTATTATTCTCGCCTTCTTCATTATCCGGTCGATTACAGTCCCGGTCAGCAAGGCCGCAGCCTTAGCTGACACCATGGCAAAGGGTGATTTCACCGCTACCCTCGACATCAACCAAAAGGACGAGATCGGCAGCATGGCCAAATCGCTCAATTCGATGGTTGGGCAATTGGGCACCATGATCCGGGACATCATCGGCGGCGTCAACACCCTGACCGCCTCCTCCAATGATCTGGCCGCTGTCTCCAAGCAACTCTCCGCCAATGCCAAGGACACTTCGGACAGAGCCGGTACGGTTGCCGCCGCCACCGAAGAGATGAGCACCAACATCCAGTCGGTTTCCGCCGCCATGGAGCAGTCGACCAGCAACGTCAACATGGTGGCCTCCTCCACCGAAGAGATGACCGCCACCGTCACCGAGATCGCCCAGAACGCCGAGAAGGCCCGGTCCATTTCCGAGGCCGCGGTCAAGCAGTCGCGCCAGACCTCCGAGAAAATGGCCGTGCTGGGTGAATCGGCCCGCAAGATCGGCCGGGTCACCGAGACCATCACCGAGATCTCCGAGCAGACCAACCTCCTGGCCCTCAACGCCACCATTGAGGCGGCCCGGGCCGGCGATGCAGGCAAGGGATTTGCGGTTGTCGCCAACGAGATCAAGGAACTGGCCCGCCAGACCGCCGCCGCTACCGTGGACATCAAAAATCAGATCAGCGAAATGCAGGACACCACCGCCACCACGGTGGAAGATATCGAGAAGATCTCCGAGGTGATTGCCGAGATCAACAACGTCATCAACGGCATCGCCACCGCCGTGGAAGAACAGTCGGCTGCTTCCAACGAAATCTCCGGCAATATCAACCAGGCCTCCCAGGGCATTGCCGAGGTCAACGAGAATGTCGCCCAGTCCACGATAGTGATTGCCGATATCACCCGCGATATCGCCGGCATCAACCAGCAGGCATCCCAGGTGGGCGTGGGCAGCGGCCAGGTACAGCAGAGCGCGCATGGACTGGCCGAATTGGCGGCCCAACTGGAGAAACTGGTGAAACAGTTCAAGGTCTAAGCATTGCAGAACCCTTCCGGGTGGATGCGCACCATTAAATTGCAAATGCTGCCTGGGCCATTCCGAAGAAAAAATTTGACATCCACTCTGGATTATGAGTCAATTTAACTAAATGTATTTACGATAAATTTACAGCAGAAAACGAGCTAGCTATCGGCTAAAATTCCAGAATTTGCAAGGGCTTTACGGTAGATGCGGAAATATCTGTTGCCACCGGAACACTCATCACAAGGAGCACAACAATGTTGAAAAATTTCAAGATCGGAACACGGCTGAGCCTCGGCTTCGGCATCCTTCTGTTGCTCATGCTGGCGGTGGGCGGGTATGCAGTTCTGGAGATCAAGCAGTTGCAGGGCCAAATCAACCTGCTGGTCGAAGACCGGATGGTCAAGGTCGAGCAGGCCAACGGGATTATCGACAATGTCAACGTCATTGCCCGAGCCCTGCGCAACATTATCATCGATGACGACAAAGGCCGTCAGGCTGAAGAGCTCAAACGGGTTGCCGACGCTCGCAAGAAAGCAGGTGAACTCTTTGAAACCTTAAACAGAACGATCAAGAGTGAAAAAGGTTCGGCCCTGGTCAAAAAAGTAATGGACATCCGCGCTGGCTATGTCCGCACCACCGAAGCCTACATGGAACTGATCAAGGCCGGCCAGGTTGATCAGGCGAAGAAGCTGTTGCTGACCGAGGTCCGGGAGACCCAGCGCGCCTACCTGACAGGTATTGAAGAAATCATTACCTTCCAAACGGATTTAGCCAAAGAGGAGGGGAAAAAAGCGGCAAGTGAAGCCGGCACGGCCACCACCCTCATTGCCACTCTGCTAGCTGCAGCCCTGGCCATCAGCGTGATTCTAGCCTTCTTCATCGTCCGGTCGATTACCGGTCCGGTCAGCAAGGCCGCAGCCCTGGCTGACACCATGGCCAAGGGTGATTTCACCGCCACCCTCGACATCAACCAAAAGGACGAGATCGGCAGTATGGCCAAATCGCTCAATTCGATGGTTGGGCAATTGGGCACCATGATCCGGGACATCATCGGCGGCGTCAACACCCTGACCGCCTCCTCCAATGACCTGGCCGCCGTCTCCAAGCAACTCTCAGCCAATGCCAGGGACACCTCTGACCGGGCCGGCACAGTCGCCGCCGCCACCGAAGAGATGAGCACCAACATCCAGTCGGTTTCCGCCGCCATGGAGCAGTCGACCAGCAATGTCAACATGGTGGCGTCCGCCACCGAAGAGATGACAGCCACCGTCACCGAGATCGCCCAGAACGCCGAGAAGGCCCGGTCCATTTCCGAGGCCGCGGTCAAGCAGTCGCGCCAGACCTCCGAGAAAATGGCCGTGCTGGGTGAATCGGCCCGCAAGATCGGCCGGGTCACCGAGACCATCACCGAGATCTCCGAGCAGACCAACCTCCTGGCCCTCAACGCCACCATTGAGGCGGCCCGGGCCGGCGATGCAGGCAAGGGATTTGCGGTTGTCGCCAACGAGATCAAGGAACTGGCCCGCCAGACCGCCGCCGCTACTGTGGACATCAAAAATCAGATCAGTGAAATGCAGGACACCACCGCCACCACGGTGGAAGATATCGAGAAGATCTCCGAGGTGATTGCCGAGATCAACAACGTCATCAACGGTATCGCCACCGCCGTGGAAGAACAATCGGCCGCGTCCAACGAAATCGCCAGCAATATCAACCAAGCCTCCCAGGGCATTGCCGAGGTCAACGAGAATGTCGCCCAGTCCACGATGGTGATTGCCGACATTACCCGCGACATCGCCGGCATCAACCAGCAGTCGTCCCAGGTGGGCGACGGCAGCGGCCAGGTGCAGCAGAGTGCGCATGGACTGGCCGAATTGGCGGCCCAGCTGGAGAAACTGGTGAAACAGTTCAAGGTCTAAGCATTGCAGAACCCTTCCGGGTGGATGCGCCCCCTGAATTGTAGCCGGGAACCCGGACCAATAAAAAATTTGACATTCATTCCGGTTCGTGAGTCAATTCAAATAAACAGCAACCGAGACTGGTTCTCGGTCAGAATGCTAGAATTGACAAGGGCTTTACGGTCGGTGCGGAAATGTCCGCATCGACCGGAACACTCATCACACGGAGTACAACTATGTTCAAAAATCTTAAGATTGGAACCCGGCTGAGCCTCGGTTTCGGCCTTCTCCTGCTGCTCATGCTGGTTGTGGGCGGATATGCCATCATGGAAATCAAACATCTCCGAGGTGAAATCGACCGCCTGGTCGAAGACCGGATGGTCAAAGTCGAGCAGGCCAATACGATCATCGACCAGATCAATATCGTGGCCCGGGCCACTCGCAACCTGATTATCGACGACAACAAGGAAAACCAGGCAAAGGAGGTTCAGCGCATTGCCGATGCCCGAAAAACTGCTGGGGGACTGCTGGAGCAGCTCAATAAATCGATTAAAAGCGAAAAGGGGGTGGCGATCCTGAACAAAATCACCAACGATATCCGTCCGACCTTCGGCCGCCACCTGGAAGCCCTGTTGGGGCTGATCAAGGAGGAACAAACCCTGAAGGCTAAAATGCTGCTGATGGGCGAATACCGGCAAATCCAGAGCGCCTACTTCAAAACACTCGAGGAGTTGATCACCTTCCAGAACGATCTGGCCAAAAAAGCAGGCAAGGATGCCGCCGATGCCGCCGGCACAGCCACCACCCTGATTGCCACCCTGCTGGCGGTAGCCCTGGCGCTCAGCGTGCTCCTCGCCATCTTTATTATCCGCTCAATCACCGGTCCGGTCAGCAAGGCCGCGGCCCTGGCTGACACCATGGCCAAGGGCGATTTCACCGCCACGCTCGACATCAATCAGAAGGACGAGATCGGCAGTATGGCCAAATCGCTCAATTCCATGGTTGGGCAATTGGGCACCATGATCCGGGACATCATCGGCGGCGTCAACACCCTGACCGCCTCCTCCAATGATCTGGCCGCTGTCTCCAAGCAACTCTCCGCCAATGCCAAGGACACTTCGGACAGAGCCGGTACGGTTGCCGCCGCCACCGAAGAGATGAGCACCAACATCCAGTCGGTTTCCGCCGCCATGGAGCAGTCGACCAGCAACGTCAACATGGTGGCCTCCTCCACCGAAGAGATGACCGCCACCGTCACCGAGATCGCCCAGAACGCCGAGAAGGCCCGGTCCATTTCCGAGGCCGCGGTCAAGCAGTCGCGCCAGACCTCCGAGAAAATGGCCGTGCTGGGTGAATCGGCCCGCAAGATCGGCCGGGTCACCGAGACCATCACCGAGATCTCCGAGCAGACCAACCTCCTGGCCCTCAACGCCACCATTGAGGCGGCCCGGGCCGGCGATGCAGGCAAGGGATTTGCGGTTGTCGCCAACGAGATCAAGGAACTGGCCCGCCAGACCGCCGCCGCTACCGTGGACATCAAAAATCAGATCAGCGAAATGCAGGACACCACCGCCACCACGGTGGAAGATATCGAGAAGATCTCCGAGGTGATTGCCGAGATCAACAACGTCATCAACGGCATCGCCACCGCCGTGGAAGAACAGTCGGCTGCTTCCAACGAAATCTCCGGCAATATCAACCAGGCCTCCCAGGGCATTGCCGAGGTCAACGAGAATGTCGCCCAGTCCACGATAGTGATTGCCGATATCACCCGCGATATCGCCGGCATCAACCAGCAGGCATCCCAGGTGGGCGTGGGCAGCGGCCAGGTACAGCAGAGCGCGCATGGACTGGCCGAATTGGCGGCCCAACTGGAGAAACTGGTGAAACAGTTCAAGGTCTAAGCATTGCAGAACCCTTCCGGGTGGATGCGCACCCCTCGCATCCGCCCGGATTGTTTTTCCCCGTCCTCCGCTCCCCACCGTTTTCCCCGAAGGCCCCGCCGTGCGGTGTCTACCCTGAAGCCCTTGCTATTCAAGGATTTTTGCACGGTTATCCTTGTTGCCGCCCCATCCCCATGGTACACAAAACAGGTTAGGGAAACAGGACCAAGTCCTGGCAGACCATCCGCCGCCCAGGCACTGAACACCTTCATCCGGCGGGCCTTTTCGCCGTTCCAGAAAAAGAGAAACCATGCAGGAAAACAACCAACCCCTGACAACCTCGGACCTGCAGCTCCAGTTCATCCTGAACGCCTCGCCGGTGGGCATGCTGGTCTTCAACGAACGGGAAGAGATCATCCTCGCCAACCCAACCGCCGAGAAACTCTTCGACCTTTCCTCGAACACCAATTCGCTTAAGAGATGCGGCGATTTCATCCGCTGCACCAATCGTCTGAGAACGCCCAGAGGCTGCGGCCATTCCCCCTCCTGCCCGAGCTGTCCTCTGCTGCGCGGACTGCGGGCAACCCTCGCCGGCAAAGCCACAACGGATGACCAGGAAGATGAAGCCACCCTTAACCGGGAACCTGGATGCGAGCCGCTCTGGATCCGCTACAAAATCAAGCCACTGGCCATCAACGGCCAGCGAGGTGCGCTGCTCACCGTCGACGATATCACCGCCCTGCGGCGATCGGAGCAGCAGTATGCGCAGCTCTTCCGGGAAATGCTCGATGCCTTTGCCCTGCATGAGATTCTCTGCGATGACCAGGGCAATCCTGTGGATTATCGATTTCTCGCGGTCAATCCCGCCTTTGAGCGCATAATCGGGTTGAATGCGGCCCAGATAGTCGGTCACACGGTCCTGAGTATCCTTCCCCACACCGAACCCCACTGGATAACCACCTACGGCAAAGTGGCCCTGACCGGTGAGCCGATCCGTTTTGAGAACTACTCCGGCGAGATCGGCAAGCATTTCTCGATCAACGCCTACTGTCCGGCACCCGGCCAATTCGCCTGCCTGATCAAGGACATCACCGAGCGCAAGTGGGCGGAAACATCTCTCAAGGAAAGCGAGGCCCGCATGCGGGCCATAACTGATGCAGCCAAGGACGCTATCCTGGTGATGGATCCCGAAGGTCGCGTTTCCTTCTGGAACCCCGCAGCGGAAAAAATATTCGGGTTCTCCGAGAAAGAAGTGATCGGCAGGAACCTGCATCGGCTCATTGCACCGCAGCGCTATCACGAGGCACACGAAAAGACCTTCCCCGAGTTTCTCCAAACTGGTCAGGGCAAGGCCATCGGCAACATCCTTGAACTCCAGGCCCGCCATAAAAACGGTGCCGAAATTCCCATTGAGTTGTCTCTTTCCTCGGTCTTATTACCTGAAGGCTGGCACACGGTGGGCATCATCCGCAATATCACCGAGCGCAAACAGGCGGAGGAAGCCATTCGCCTGAATGAGGCCAGGTTAAGAAGGCTGGTAGATATTCTTCAGCATCCCGCCGAAAACACCCGAGACTTTCTCGACAACGCCCTGGAGCAGGCCATACAACTGACCGAAAGTACAATCGGCTACATCTACCACTACCACGAAGACAGGCAAGAGTTTGTCCTCAATGCCTGGTCCAAGGAGGTCATGCCCAGCTGTGCCGTCGCCAATCCGTTGAGCTGCTACCAACTGGAAAAAACCGGACTCTGGGGCGAGGCGGTCCGGCAGCGAAGGCCCATTGTTGTCAACGATTTCCAAGCCGCCCACCCCCTGAAAAAGGGGCTCCCTGAGGGCCATGTCCAACTGCAGAACTTCATGACTGTCCCCATTTTCAGAAATGACCGGATCGTCAGTGTCGTCGGCCTGGCCAACAAGGCAACTGACTATGAAGAAGCCGATATTCTTCAGGTCTCACTGCTGATAGAGAGCGTTTGGCACGCCACTGAGCGCAAACTGATGGAGGAGGAACGGAAACGGTTACAGGCGCAGCTCACCCAAGCCCAGAAGATGGAGGCCATCGGCACCCTGGCAGGCGGTATTGCCCATGACTTCAACAACATCCTCGGCGCAATCCTCGGCTACGCCGAGATGGCCCGGGATGGCTCGCCGCACGGTTCGGCGGTGAGCAAAGACCTGAACAAGGTGCTCGAAGCCGGTCACCGTGCCGCCGCCCTAGTCAAGCAAATCCTCGCCTTCAGTCGTCAGAACGCCAGCGAACGGGTCGCCCTCGATCCCGCAAGGATCGTCAACGAGGTGTTCAAGCTCCTCCGCCCCAGCCTGCCCTCCACCATCGCCATTCGGCAGCAAACAGCCGCCACCCGGTCCGTTCTCGCCGACCCCACCCAGATGCACCAGATCCTCATGAACCTCTGCACCAACGCCTTCCATGCCATGGAACAGACCGGCGGCGTCCTGGACATCTCGCTCAGTGAACGCAAACTCTCAGCCGCCGACCTCGGCCAGCGGCCGGGCGCCCAACCCGGTAGCTTTGTGGTGCTCGCGGTCTCCGATACCGGTCCGGGTATTGATCCGGAGATCCGGGAGCGGATCTTTGACCCCTACTTCACCACCAAGGGCGTCGGTCAGGGCACTGGACTGGGTCTTTCCATTGCCCATGGCATCGTTGCCGATTACGGCGGCTTCATCACCTGCGGCAGCGAATTGGGCAGAGGGACAGTCTTCCGGGTCTTCCTGCCGGCCATCGAAGGTGCGGCCCCCCTCGAGGTCGCCGCCACCGAGCCGGTCCCGGCGGGGAAGGAACACATTCTCCTGGTCGATGACGAGGAGCTCCTCTCCGAGATGGGTCGAACCATGCTTGAGCGGCTTGGCTATGCCGTGACCGTCCGGACCAGCAGTCTCGATGCCCTGGCCGCTTTCCAGAACGAGCCGGACCGCTTCGACGCGGTGATCACGGACCAGACCATGCCGGGCATGACCGGCATTGACCTTGCCCGGCGGATGCTGCAGATCCGCCCCAGACTGCCGATCATCCTCTGCACCGGCTACAGCAATCTCGTCACCGAGGACCAGGCCAAGAGCTACGGAATCAAGGGGTTTGCGATGAAACCGCTGACCAAAAAAGCAGTGGCCACCCTGCTGAGAACGGTGCTCGACCTCGACGAAAGGGGGTACTGATGTCTCATAGAAGCGCGGCGCCACCGAGAGAAAGAAGCATCATGCCGATACTTGACAGATCTTTGGGCATTCTTCTGACCTGTCTGCTGTTCGGGGCAGCCTGGCCGGTTCACGCTACAGAACTCCTGCCCCACGGACCCATCAGGGTGGGCATTTTTCCCCTTGAGCCTTTGAATTTCATCGGCAAGAACGGCGTTGCCCAAGGGCTCAACCCTGCTCTGCTCGACAAAATGGGCAGCGAAGAGGACTGGGAGATCGAATATATCCCCTGTAGCTGGGCGGAATGTCTGGATCGACTGCAACAAGACCAGATCGACCTGATGGTCTCTGTTGCCTACACGCCGGAACGAGCCGAGAGCATGGAGTACGGAAACGAGCCGGTGGCTGAAGTCTGGGGGCAGATTTTTGTCCACCAGGAAGCAGGGACAACAACCATTGCCGATCTCGCCGGCCGCACGGTTGCAATCATGCGCAAGGACATAAGCGGCACCAATTTCATCAGGACTGCCGGGAGCCTTGGCGTTCAGTGCATCATCAAGGAATACTCGACCCATACCGAGGTATTTGCCGCTGTCCACAAAGGCGAAGCGGCCGCCGGAGTTGCGCCCCAGCATTTTGGCCGACGATATGCCGGCGAATACAACCTGGTCGGCAGTCCCATCCTGTTCAGCCCCTTCCCCATCTATTTCGCCAGTAAGAAAGGAAAACAGCTCGAACTGCTACGTCACCTCGACGCCTCTCTCGCCTCCTGGAAAAAAGACAAGGACTCGTTCTACTTCCGGAGCCTCAAGAAGTGGGTGGGCAATTCCGGCCAGGAAGAATTGTTTCCGCCCTGGCTGCGCTTTACCATGCTGATAACTGCCGCATTGGCGCTGATCTTTGCTGTTTTATCCCTGTACCTGAAAAGAGCAGTCAGATTGCGAACGGAAGAACTCAAGGAGAGCGAGACCAACTACAGATTCGTTATCAACTCCATGGAGGAGAGTCTTTCGATCATCGATGCCAATGGCGCCTTCCTGCTTGTCAATGAAAAGGCTGCAGAGAATCTGACCGGATCGGCCTCCAAAGAGATCGTCGGGACAAACATCCGAGAACTCGTTCCCCATGAGCAGGGAGAACAGCTCACAGCCGCCTATCGCCTGGTAGCCGAAACTGGGCAGTCCCTTGTCCAGGAGGTAGCTGTTACCCTGCCGAGCGGCGAACGGTGGTTTTACAACCGGCTCCAGCCTCTGGAATATGGGAAAAGCAAGACCAAGGCGGTGCTCTCCCTCTCCCTGGACATTACCGAACGCATTCAGGCAGAGAAGGCCCAGGCCGCAAATGAGCAGAAATATCGTGACCTCTTTGAAGCCAACATGGATGGCATCTCCCTCTTCAGGATCACCCCGGACAGGACACCGGCATGCTTTCTTGACATGAATGAGTCGGCCGCCGCCATGGTGGGGTATTCAAAACGCGAACTGGCGGGAATGACAGCAACGGATGTTGAAAAAGACAGCTCGCCGGAACGCATTGCCCAACGACTGGCAACTCTTGAAAAAACAGGCCAAGCCCGATTTGAAACGACCCTGATTGCTCAGGACAAGCGGGAAGTTCCGGTTGAGATTCTGGTCCGTTCCATTACCTATGAGGGTGCACCGGCCATGATGAATATCGTCAGAGACATCAGCAAACGCAGGCGGGCGGAGGAGGCTCTGCGGGCCTCCCTGGCAGAAAAGGAAGTGCTGCTGCGCGAGGTGCATCACCGGGTCAAGAATAACCTGGCGGCCATTGTCGGGCTTTTTGACCTGCAGCGCCAAGCCATGGACGACCCGCAGGCCCTGACCATTCTGGCTGAATTGAGCGGCCGGATCAGATCCATGAGTCTGGTGCATGAAAAACTCTACCGCTCTGAATCCCTAGCCAGTATCGATTTTCAGGAATATCTCCAGTCGCTCATCTCGCATCTGCGCACGTCCTTCGGCACGGCTCGCATCCAATGCGATATCGCCGCTGCGGGCGTGTTCATGCCCCTGGACCTGGCCGTGCCCTGCGGCATGATCATCAACGAACTGGTCACCAATTCGCTTAAATATGCTTTCCCCGAGGGCTTGACGCATCCGGAGGACGGCAATTGCCGCATCCATGTTGCTTTGAACCGCGACCACGAGACCTATACTTTATCCGTGGCCGATAACGGTGTTGGCCTGCTGGCTGATTTCGATTGGAACACCGCCAAAACCGTGGGCCTGGTTTTGGTTCGGATGCTCGGTCAGCACCAGTTGGGCGGCCGCTACGAGGTCGATCAGCGGCAGGGCACCAGGTTCACCCTCACCTTTACCCTTCGCAACCGGGACCATACCAATGACTAAGGCAAATATTCTCATTGTTGAAGACGACGGAATCCTGGCTGCCTGCCTGCAGGCAATGGTCGGCCGCATGGGCTATGCGGTGGCGGGTACTCTGGCCAGCGGAGAAGAAGCCGTTGCCTTCATGGCCGGCAAGCAGATTGATCTGGTGCTCATGGATATCGAGTTGGCCGGACCCATGAACGGCATTGAGACCGCCGGGGTCATCTGCCGATCAACGGATGTCCCCATCGTTTTCCTGACCGGATATTCCCATGACCCCCTGTTGGAACAGGCCAAGATAGCCGCTCCCTACGGGTATCTGATCAAACCCGTGCCGGAACGGGAACTGGCCGCCACCCTGGCCATGGCCCTGCACCGTCACGCCTTAGACCGCCAGCTCAGGCAAAGCCAGTTAGCCCTTGCCGAGAGCGAACTGCGCTATCGCACCCTCGCCAATTCCGGCCAGGCGCTTATTTGGACCAGCGGCCCTGACAAGCTCTGCAACTATTTCAATGAGCCCTGGCTCCGCTTTACTGGTCGGACCCTGGAGCAGGAGGTGGGCAACGGCTGGACAGAAGGGGTTCACCCGGAGGACTTTGACCGCTGCCTGCAAACCTATGTCACTGCTTTTGACAAACGGGATAAGTTCAGCATGGCCTACCGTCTGCGGAATGCTGACGGCGAATACCGCTGGTTGCAAGACGACGGCACGCCCCGATTCGACAGCACCGGCAACTTTCTCGGATATATCGGCCATTGCCTCGATATCAGCGAGCTCAAAAAGGCAGAAGCAGCCCTGCAGGAAAGCGAAGCACAATATCGCCGCATTGTTCAAACCGCCCAGGAAAGTATATGGGGGATGGATGCGCTGATGCGGACCACCTTTGTCAACCCGCACCTGACCGCGATGCTGGGCTATGCACCTGAGGAAATGCTGGGCCGCCCCATTGACGATTTCATCTATCAGGATGATCTCCATGACCATCACCTGCAAGTGCAGCTACGACAGCACGGCAATAATGGCCGCTATGAGCGCAGGTTATGGCACAAGGAGGGCCGCATTGTCTGGACCCAGGTCTCCGCCACCGCGGTACAGGACAGTGCTGGCCGGTTCGCTGGCTCGTTTTGCATGTTCACCGAAATCACCGAACGCAAGCGGGCCGAGGAAGAGCGCAAACGGTTGCAGACCCAGCTCATCCATGCCCAGAAGATGGAGGCCATCGGTACCCTGGCAGGCGGCATTGCCCATGACTTCAACAACATCCTCGGAGCTGTCCTCGGCTACGCCGAAATGGCCAGGGACGACACCCCGCACGACTCAGCTGTGGCCAGGGATCTGAACAAAGTGCTGGAAGCGGGTAACAGGGCCGCGGCCCTGGTCAAACAGATCCTCGCCTTCAGCCGCCAGAGCGCCAGCGAACGGGTCGCCCTCGACCCCGCCCGGACCGTCAAGGAGGTAGCCCAACTCCTCCGTCCGAGCCTGCCCTCGACCATTGCCATCAGCCAGCACATAGCCGCTACCCGACCCATTTTAGCCGACCCCACCCAGCTGCACCAGGTGCTCATGAACCTCTGCACCAACGCCTTCCATGCCATGGAGCAGACCGGCGGCGCCCTGGAGATCGCCCTCGGTGACCGCGAGTTGACAGCCGCCGACCTCGGCCAGCAGCCGGGAATCCAGCCCGGCGACTATGTGGCGCTCTCCGTCTCCGATACCGGTCCGGGCATCGCCCCCGAGATCCGGGAACGCATCTTCGAACCATATTTCACCACCAAGGGGGTCGGCCAGGGTACCGGCTTGGGGCTTTCCATCGTCCATGGCATTGTTGCCGAACATGGCGGTTTCATTACCTGCGAGAGTGAACCAGGCAGAGGGGCGACCTTTCGGGTCTTCCTGCCGGCCATCAATGGAGACATCCTGCTTGCAGACACCACTGCCGAGCCGGTTCCCACCGGCAGGGAACGCGTCCTTCTGGTGGATGACGAGGAAATCCTCACCGAGATGGGGCAAGCCATGCTGGAGCGGCTGGGGTACGAGGTGACCGTCCGCACCGGCAGCCTTGAGGCGTTGGCCACTTTCCAGAATGAACCGCACCGTTTCGACGTGGTCATCACCGACCAGACCATGCCGGGAATGACCGGCCTTGATCTTGCCCGGAGGATGTTGCAGATCCGCCCCGACCTGCCGATCATCCTCTGCACCGGCTACAGCAACCTCGTCACCGCGGAACAGGCCACGCGCTACGGAATCAAGGGGTTTGCGATGAAACCTTTAGCAAAAAAAGAATTGGCCACCCTGCTGAGAACCGTCCTCGACGGGGCGGATCCTCCCTGCGGCAGCACACCGCCCAACGATGGTGGGGAGGCACGATGAACCCCACGGATAACCGATCCAACCACGCTGCTACATTGCGCAAACCCGCCGAGGCAGTCGCCCAGATCCATTCACCGCAGTCCCCGGACGACCTCACCTCCCTCTCGCTTGAAGAAATCCGGCGGATGTTCCATGAACTGCAGGTGCATCAGATCGAGCTTGAGATGCAAAACGAGGAGCTGCGCCGAACCCGGAATGAGGTCGAAACCGCAAAGAAACGCTATTTCGAACTCTACAACCTGGCACCGGTGGGGTATTGCACCATCAGCGCCCAAGGGATAATCCTGGAGACCAACCTCACCGCCGCCGCCCTCCTGGGCATTGCCAGAGAGGCAATGGTCGGGCAACCTCTCTCCCGTTTTATCATCGCGAATGACCAGGGCGTTTATTTTCTATTCCGAGAACAGCTCCTAAAGACCAAGGAACCGCAGAAATGCGAACTCCGGCTGGTGCATGCAGACGGCACCCTATTCTGGGTGCAGCTAGACGCCACCGCTGGAACCGCTGCAGGCGGCACTCCCGAATGCCACCTGGTCATCAGCGATATCAGCCTGCGCAAACAAGCCAAAGAATCGTTGCGCTTAAGCGAGAACCGGCTCCATCTTCTTGTCCAGAATTCTTCTGATAGCCTGGTCATCATCAATGCCGACGGCACCCAAAGGTATGTCAGTCCAGGGGCAGAGAGAATCACCGGATTTTCGATTGCTGAACTGGAGGGCAGAGCAATCGACACCCTCATCCATCCCGACGACATGAACAACGTGGTGGCCGCCTGGAATGAGGCTGTCGAACATCCGGAAAAGACCGTGACTGTCCAGTACCGGCATATCCACAAAACACGGGAATGGGTCACCTCGGAGGCCATTGCCCAGAGCTTCCTCGACGAGCCTTCCATCAACGGGGTTATCGCCAGCGTCCGGGACATCACCGAGCGGGTGCATGCTGAAAAGGCGCTCAAGGACAGCCAATCCCTGTTGAACACCACTCAGCGGTTCGCCCAAATCGGCGGCTGGGAATGGAATGTGGCCGAGCAATCCATGACCTGGACCGACGAGACCTACCGTATCCATGGCCTTGCTCCTGAGGACCAGCCGACGCTTTCCGCCGAGCTCATCGAAAGGAGCCTGGCCTGTTATCTTCCCGAAGACCGGCCCTTGATCGCCGAGGCCTTCCGGCGTTGCGCTGAATCGGGTGAACCCTACGATCTCCGTTTTCCCTTTCTCGCCGCTGACGGCAGAAGACTCTGGATTCGCACCATGGGCGAGCCGATGCGAAAGAAAAGCCGGATTGTCCTGGTGCGCGGCACCATCATCGATATCACCCGCGAACAGCAGATGAAAAACCTCCTCCAGGCCCGCCTCCGCCTGAGCGAGGCATCGGCCTTTCTATCCCTGGACACGCTGCTCTCGTGCGTCATGGACGAGGCCGAGACCCTAACCGGCAGCCAGGTCGGCTTTTTCCATTTCGTTGAACCGGATCAACAGACGCTCTCGCTCCAGGCCTGGTCGCGCAATACCCTGGCCCACTTCTGCACAGCAGAAGGCAAAGGGCGCCACTATCCCGTGGACCAGGCGGGCGTCTGGATTGACTGCATCCGCCAGCGGAGGGCGGTCATCCACAATGACTATCCCTCTCTACCCCACCGCAAGGGGTTACCGCCCGGTCACGCCGAGGTGCGGCGCGAATTGGTGGTCCCGATTTTCAGGAACGAAAGCATCGTCGCCGTCTTCGGCGTGGGCAACAAGGCACAGGAGTATGACCAGGAGGATATCGATCTGGTAACCAGCCTGGGTGACATGGCCTGGGATATTGTCCTGCGCAAGCGGACCGAGGAAGGATTACTGCGAAGCGAGGAGCGATTCCGTAAGCTCCTTGAGAGCCTCCCGGCGGTGGCGGTTCAAGGTTACAGCCCCGACGGCACGACGCAATACTGGAACCAGGCCTCCGAACAGTTGTACGGATACAGCGCGGAAGAAGCTATCGGCCGCAATCTTCTGGACCTGATCATCCCACCGGAAATGCAGGACGCGGTTCGGCAGGCAATAGGGCAGATGGCTGAAACCGGGCAGCCCATTGCCGCCTCGGAGCTCGCTCTCATGCATCGCGATGGCTCCCGGGTGGCGGTGTATTCCAGTCACCTTATCCTCGAAATTCCGGGGCAGCCCCCCGAACTGTTCTGTGTGGACATCGACCTCACCGAACGCAAGGAAAACGAGGACCATCTCGCCGCCGCCCTGGCGGAAAAAGAAGTGTTGCTGCGCGAAGTCCATCACCGGGTCAAAAATAACCTTGCGGCCATCGTCGGCCTTCTGGACATGCAGCGCCGCATGCTCGTCGATCCTCAGGGCCGTGATATCCTCACCGAACTGGGCGGCCGGATCCGGAGCATGAGCCTGATCCACGAGAAACTCTACCGCGCCGACAACCTGGCACGAATCAATTTTCAACACTACCTTCAGGCCCTGATTTCCCATCTGCGCACCTCCTTTGGCTCGCCGCGCATCCATTGTCAAGCCGAAGCCCAGGGCGTCGAGATGCCGCTGGATCTCGCCGTGCCTTGTGGTATGATTATCAATGAACTGGTGACCAATGCTCTGAAGTACGCTTTCCCCGGAGGCCTGCCTGCCCCGGGCAACGACACCTGCCGCATCTGGGTCCGCATGCAACTGGAAAATGGGGTCTATACCCTGAGCGTCGCGGACAACGGCGTGGGCCTGCCGCCCGAATTGGACTGGACCGGCGCCAAGACGCTGGGCATGGTGCTCATCCGCATGCTCGGCCGCCACCAGTTGGGCGGCAGCTATGAGCTGGACCGGCAGGAGGGACTCCGCTTCACTCTTACTTTCAGCGAACAACGAGGCAGAAAATGACCACAGCCACCCTGCTCATTGTTGAGGACGACGGTATCCTCGCCGCCAACCTTGAACACATTCTCACCGACCTCGGTTACGGGGTGCTCGGCCCCGTGGCCACCGGCGAGGAGGCGATCACGCTGCTCCGGGATCATCCGGCCGACATGGTGCTCATGGATATTGAGCTGGCCGGGGAACTGAACGGGATCGAGACCGCCGAGATCATCAATCACTCCTCGGATGTGCCCATCGTCTTTGTCACCGGATTCTCCCATGACCCCCTGCTTGAGCAGGCCAAAATCGTCGCCCCCTACGGCTACCTGATCAAACCTGTGCCAGAGCGGGAACTCGCGGCGACCGTGGCCATGAGCCTGCACCGCCACTCCCTCGACCGGCAGCTCAGGGAAAGCCGCGTAGCTCTGGAGGAAAGTGAGGCCCAATATCGGCATCTTTTCGAAAATTCGCCGATGGGCATCTTCCGCACCACCCTGGATGGCAAGGCTCTGCTGGTGAATGCGGAGATGGCGCGGATGGTCGGCTGCGTCTCGCCGGAGGAGGCCGTCAGGGAATACACCGATCTGGCCAGACAATTCTATGTCGATCCGAAAAAAAGATACGAATTCATTGCCTTGCTGCAAGCCCACGGCGAAGTCAGGCAATTTAAATATCAGGGAAGAAAAAAGACCGGCGAAACCATCTGGGTGGTGATGAACGCCCGACTGACGGCCATCGGTGCAACCGGCAGCCCTGGTGAGAAACAAGTGATCGACGGCTTTGCCCTGGACATCACCGAACAAAAAAAGGCCGAAGAGGCCGTGGAGGAAAGCGAGCAGCGACATCGCCATTACCTCGAAAATACCCCCTATGGCGTCTTCGCGGCCGATACCCAGGGGCATTATACCCAGGTCAATCCATCCGCCTGCAGAATCACCGGCTATGCGGAACATGAGCTGCTGACCATGCACATCGCCGACCTCCATTTCCAGGAGGATTGGCCGGAACTCCAGAGCCACTTCCAGACGGTTCTCCGGGATGGCCGATTCCAGGGAGAAGTGCCCTTCCGGATGAAAAACGGCGAGCGCCGCTGGATGTCGCTCACCGCTCTCAATCTTGCCGATACCCGCGTTGTCGGATTTTGCAACGACATCACCGAGCAAAAACGGACACAAGAGGCGCTGGAAAGACGGATAATCGCTCTGGTCCAACCATTGGACAGTCTCAAAGAGATCGCCGTCGAAGAACTGTTCAACCTGCAGGACCTGCAACGCATCCAGGACGACTTCGCCCAGGCGACCGGCGTGGCGTCCATCATCACCCATGCCGATGGGACCCCCATAACCGCGCCCAGCAACTTCTGCCGACTCTGCTCCGGGATCATCCGAACAACCGAGATTGGCCGCGCCAACTGCTTCCGCTCAGATGCCCTGATTGGTCAAGCCTGCAAGGAAGGGCCGACAATCCAACGGTGTCTCAGTGGAGGGCTCTGGGACGCGGGGGCCGGCATCACGGTCGGCGGCCGGCACATCGCCAACTGGCTGATTGGTCAGGTGCGTGACGAAACCCAGACCGAGGAACAAATGCGAGCCTATGCGCGGCAAATCGGCGCCGACGAAGAAACGGTTATCGAGGCCTTTCACGAGGTGCCGGCCATGTCGCTCGACCGGTTTGAAAAAATAGCCCAGGCCCTATTCACCCTTGCCAGTCACCTGTCGGCCTCGGCCTACCAGAATATGCAGCAAGCCCGTTTTATCACCGAGCGCAAACGGGCGGAGCAAGCCCTGCAAGAGAGCAAAGAACAGCTGCAAAGCCTTTTCCGGGTCGCCCCGACAGGAATCGGCGTTGTTCGCGACCGCGTCTTTGTAGAGGTCAACACCCGGGTTTGTGAAATGACAGGATACACAGCCGAGGAACTCGTCGGCCAGAACGCTCGTCTTGTCTACCCCACCCAAGAGGATTTCGACTATGTCGGCAAAGAAAAATACCGGCAAATCCGCGAAGTCGGGTCGGGTGTCGTGGAGACACGCTGGCAACGCAAGGACGGGGTCATTCTCGATATTTTACTGGCATCGACGCCGCTTGACGCCGCTGGCCTTGCCAAGGGCTCAATTTTCACCGCCCTGGATATCACTGCGCGGAAGCGGACCGAGGCTTTACTGCGCGAAAGCGAGGCACGGTATCGCGAACTGGTGGAAAACGCCAACAGCATTATTCTGCGCATGGACAGCGAAGGAAGGATCTCTTTTTTCAACGAATATGCCCAACACTTTTTCGGGTATGCTGCCAAAGAGGTACTCGGCCGGAGCGTGGCAGGAACCATTGTGCCCGAGACCGACTCCACGGGCAAAGATCTGCGGGCCTTGATTGCCGATATCGGCCAGCGGCCCGAGTTGTACGCGACCAACGAAAACGAAAACATCCGCCGGGATGGGACGCGCGTCTGGGTCGCTTGGAGCAACAAGCCGTTTTACAATGAAGCGGGCGAGGTCACTGAAATCCTTTGCGTCGGGAACGATATGACCGAGCGCAAGCTGGCCGAGGAGGAAAAAAGGCACCTCCAGGCCCAACTGCTCCATGCACAAAAACTGGAGGCCATCGGCACCCTGGCCGGCGGCATTGCCCACGATTTCAACAATATCCTGGCGGCAGTGATTGGCTACGCCGACATGGCCCGGGAAAACGTCGCCGAGGGAACCACGCTGGCCAGGGATCTGAACCAGATTCTTAAGGCAGGCCACCGCGCCAAGGACTTGGTCAAGCAAATCCTCACCTTCAGCCGCCAGACCGAAAACGAGCCCACGACTTTCTTCCCTTCGGTTATCGTCAAAGAGGTGATCAAGCTGCTCCGGCCTTCCCTGCCCACGACCATCTCCATCGAACACCAGATCGACACGCAAGCCGGACCGGTGCATATCGACCCGACCCAATTGCACCAGATTCTAATGAACCTCTGCACCAACGCCTTCCACGCCATGGAGGAAAGGGGTGGCCAGCTGTCCCTTTCCCTGAAAAAAGTCAGCTTCGATGCCAACAACCTGCCTTCCGTGGCCCGCCCCGGCAATTACATTGAACTCTCGGTAAGCGATACCGGCACGGGCATAACACAGGACATTCGCCACCGGATCTTCGATCCCTTCTTCACCACCAAGGGGCCGGGCAAGGGCACCGGCATGGGGCTTTCCATCATCCACGGCATCGTCACCAGCTACAATGGTTTTATAACTCTCGACAGCATGCCGGGGCAAGGATCGGTGTTCCACGTCTACCTGCCGCAGGCTGAGCAGGAAGTGCTGCCCGAAGAAATCACCGCGGAGCCGGAACTCTCCGGCAACGAACACATCCTCTTTGTCGACGACGAAGAAGTGCTGGCCGCCATGGCGCAAACCATGTTGGAACGGTTGGGCTACCGAGTGACAGTCCGGAGCAACGGACTCGAGGCCCTCACCACCTTTCAGAACCACCCCGACCTCTATGACCTAGTAATCACCGACCAGACTATGCCAGGCATGACCGGGATGGATCTGGCCCGACGCCTGCTGCTGCACCGGCCCAACCTTCCCATCATTTTGTGCACGGGTTACAGCACTCTCATCTCAAAAGAGGAGGCCAAAGCCCACGGCGTTCGTGAATTTGCCCTGAAACCCCTGACGAAAAAAGATATGGCCACCTTGATTAAAAAAGTGCTCCATCCCGGATGATCAGGTCGCAGGGATGACCACATTGTAACATCCTCGCCGGGCGAAATACTGCAACACAGGCAAAGCCCACAAAATAAATCCGTGGCAACCCCACCCAGCCAAATCTCCACCCCTTTCGCCACGAGTACTAAGCGGTGCGATTTATTTTAAACAACCTCATGGAAAAGCTTGTTATTCTCAATTTTTCCCGTTAGCCTCTGTACCACAATGAGACAGTGCCCACCTCTTTCCTTGTCCATACCACCTGCTGGATGAACCAGCCGACCTCCGGACTCTTCGGAACGGCATTTTTAGTAATCCGCCACTGATCCATCATGAGCGACCACAGCGACATCCCGTTAACAAACCTGCCAAAATCTACGGCAAGGATTCTTGCATCGGCCACGAGTGCATCCGCCCTTGAGTTGGCGGACGATCGCAAGCAGGCTATCCACGAATCGCCGGACCATCAGGTCGAGCTGAAACTGCATAACGAAGAACTGCGAAAGACCCAGAATGCCCTCGAAGAAAGCCGCGCTCGCTACATGCATTTATACCACAACGCGCCCGTCGGCTACGTCGTCCTCGACAAAGCCGGGGTGGTCAGCGAAACCAACATCACCTTTGCCAAGATGGTGCATCAGGATCGAACGCAGATTTTGGACAGGCACTTCGGTGATTTTATCCATGCCGATGACCGCCCGAATTTTTTTGCCCGCTCCCCAGCCTTTTTTGAAAATCCCGCCGAAAAAAACCTGGAACTCCGGATCAACACACCTGGAAACACGCCTTCCTATGTCGGGCTTCAGGCAACCCGACAACATCGCTTCGACGACGGCTCGCCCTCCAGCCCCGATGAACTCCTACTGACCGTTACCGATATCACCGACCGGGTGGCCGTTGAAAAGGCGCTGACTGAGTCGGAACAGTTTGCCCGTTCGACCGTTGATGCCCTCTCCGCCAACATCGCCATTCTCGATGAAACCGGTCGCATTATTGCGGTCAACCAGGCTTGGCGGGAATTTGCCAACACCACCAGCGACCATCCCGAAACGATCAGCGAAGGGGCAAACTATCTTGCCCTCTGCCATTCGGTTCAGGGCACGGAGGCCGAGGCAGCAAAAAAACTCGCCTCCGGCATTGTCCAGGTGCTTAACGGCGAAATGGACATCTATTCCCAGGAGTATGCCTGCCATGCCCCGGGAAAAAATCCGTGGTTCAGCGGCATGGTGACCCGTTTCCCAGCCCGTGAGGGCAAACGGGTGGTGGTCGCCCATGAAAACATCACCGAGCGCAAAAAACTGGAAGCGGAAAACCTGAAATTGTTGCACCAATTGAACCAGAGGGAAAAAGAAGACAGCCTGGGGCGAATGGCCGGCGCCATCGCCCATCATTTCAACAACCTGCTCTTCGTTATCCTCGGTAACATTGAACTGGCGCTGGAGAATGCGCCATACAACCCGGTGCTGCAGCAGAGCCTCAGGTACGCGCAGGACGGGACCAACAGGGCGGCGGAGATCTGCGGCAAGATGCTCACCTATCTTGGCTTGACCATCACCGACAGGACCATGATCGATCTCAGCGCCGTCTGCCGCCAGAGCCTTCCCCTGTTACGGGCACTCAAGCCTGAGACCGCAACCCTTCACCCCAACTTTCCCGCCTCAGGCCCGACCCTTGTTGCCAGCGCCCGCCAGATCCAGGAACTGCTGAACATTCTGGTTGAAAACGCCTGGGAATCGAGCAACGATCAGCACTGCGATATCTACCTGACCATCGGCACGGCGGCCACGACCGATATTGCAGAACACCGCCTTCCCCTTGCCTGGAAACCGCAGGGGACGGCTTATGCCTGTCTCGAGGTTGCCGACAACGGTTCAGGCATTGCGGAAGAACACATCGAAAAAATATTTGATCCTTTTTTTTCCAATAAATTCATGGGCCGGGGCATGGGCCTCCCCATGGTTCTGGGTATCCTCCGCGCCCACAAAGGCTGCGTGACCGTCGTCAGCCAGCCCGGCCAGGGCACCACGGTCCGCGTCTATTTCCCGCTCTCCGAGGAAACAACCGGCTAATTCCGGTTTGCTTTCAAGTTGACACTTCCCGGCTTATCCTTTCGACCGAACGGGAGAATAGCCCGAGATTCCTCACCTGCATTCGGAATGACAAATCTTGGGATTGTAACCGCGTGGAATATACATGCTGACTAGAAAATCCTGAACACCTCTGCGAACAAGACGAATTTCTTGCATCTGCCCCCCTCGTCTCCCGACTTTTCCAGCTGCGTCCGGACTGAAAAAAATCGACCTGAAAAGGCGAGATGACTGCGGGCTACACTTTCTTGTTTGGAATTGGGACGGCAGCCCTTCGCAGGATCACATACCCGGCTGTTCCGGCGGCAACCGAACTGAGCAGAACCGTAATTTTGGCGCTTTGAATGGTGGCGGGATCGTTGAAGGCCAACAGCGTGATGAAAATCGACATGGTAAAGCCGATGCCGCCAAGCAGGCCGGCACCAAGGACATGGCCCCAGCGAACGTCGTCTGGCAAACGAGAGATGCCGAGTTTGACCGCCAGCCAGGAAACGAAGACTATCCCGAGAGGTTTGCCAAGAACCAGACCAGCGAAGATCCCCGCGCTGTTGGCCGTTGCCAGGCTGCCCAACCAATTCCCACCGAGGACAATCCCGGTGTTGGCCAGGGCGAACAGCGGCATGACCAGAAAGGCCACCGGATTATGGAGGGAATGGAGCAGAGTAGACGACGGCGAGTCCTCGTCGCCCCGGCCAAAGGGAATGGCAAAGGCCAGAAGAACACCGGCCAAGGTGGCGTGGACGCCCGATTTGAGAAGGCAATACCACATGACCACGCCGGGAAGTAGATAGAGGGCGAGTCGATTGACGCCCAGACGGTTGAGCGTCAGCAACCCCAAAAAAATGATCAGGGCCGAGGCAAAATAGGGCAGCGAAAAACCCTGCGCATAGAACAGGGCAATCAGGACAATAGCCCCCAGATCATCGATGATGGCAAAGGCGGCGAGAAAAATTTTGAGCGAGGCAGGAACCCGATCGCCCAACAGGGCTAATACCCCAAGGGCAAAAGCGATATCCGTTGCCATGGGAATGCCAATGCCAGCCTGGGTCGGCGTCCCCTGATTGAAGAAAAAATGAAACAGGGCGGGCAGAGCCATGCCGCCGAGCGCGGCAAAGGCCGGCAGAGTTGCCTCTCGCGGGTCGGAAAGTTTGCCAATGTAGAGTTCACGCTCGATCTCAAGCCCAATCAGGAGAAAAAACACCGCCATCAGGCCATCGTTAATCCAGTGTTCAATGGACTGATGCAGCTCCACTCCTGCCCCGGAAAAACCGATTTTCTGCTGCCAGAAGTCCAGATACCCCGGACCAAAGGATGCATTGGCGAGTGTTATCGAGCCGATCGTGGCCAGTATAAGGACGATGCCCGAGGCCTGTTCGCTGTTTAGAAATTTCTCAAAAAGGCCCATCTGCCGGTTTTCCATCTTCCTTCCTTGTCCTCATCTGTTTACCTGCATTCTCCGAGGGAGCAGCGGAGCTAATCACCACTTTTACGCTCCGTCTTCAGGGGGAAAATATGCGCTGACACAGGCCGCCACCTCGTGCAGCCATTCGGCCCGCTTCTGCTCAGTGCTGGTCACCACCACCCCGAACATCCGCCGGGCAAACCGCTTCACGCCACAGAGATCGAAAATGCAGTTTTTCCAGATGGTCTCCAAGGGGTCGCCGAACACCGTCCGTTCCCGAACCGCTTCCGTGTTTGAAGTGTTGAAAACCAAGGCAGCGCGGGCATTGAGCAAACCCACAGGCACTCCTTCGCCGGAATCTCCGGCCACGAATCCGTAGGCGACACCCGGCCGGATGACCCGATCCACCCAGCCTTTCAAGATGGCCGGCGGCATGCCCCACCAGTTTGGATGGATGATAATGATGCCATCGGCTTGCGTGATTTCCGCACAGTGGCCGGCAATCATCGGCGGCAAAGAGGCTCCCTTGGGTATCTCCTCGCCAGGGAGCAGAGGATCGAACCCTTCCTGGTAGAGATCGTGCATCACAACCGTATGCCCGCTGGCCGTCAATCGCTCCACTGCTGCCCGGGCTATGGCGTGATTGAAACTCCCCTCCTGCGGATGGGCCAGAATCACTGAAATCTTCATCGTCCTTTGCTCCTGCTCTCAGGATACCAGCGCGGCACAGACGGTATCCACGGACAGCACCTGGGCAAAGGGGCCGTCGAGGGCAGCCAGATAGGCCGCCTGCACCTGCGGAGCGGGAACTGCCACCCCGCCAAAAGTAAGATCCCTAGTTGCGCAGGCATCATGCGCCAACTGGCAGTGAAAGCCAAGGTCCGCCGCCGCCCGCGTAGTGGTGTCGATGCACATATGGGTCATCATGCCCGCTATCACCAGTTGGGAGATCTGTTGCCGCTGGAGATATTCAAGCAGTGCTGTTCCCCGAAAACTGTTGGGGAAATGCTTGACCATAACCGGCTCCCCTGCCTGCGGCGCCACGTTGGCGTGAATGGCCACCCCCAGCGTATCCGGCAGAAAAAAGGTTGCCCCTTCCCGGGTGGCGATGTGCTGGATATGAATGACCGGCAAGAATTTCTGACGAAAGACCTGCAACAGTTTCCCGGCCTTGAGGCCAGCCTCCCGGCTTCCGGCCAATTCCATGGCCCCGCCGGGAAAATAATCGTTTTGGATGTCGACCAGCAACAGTGCTTGGTTCATGGATGCTCTCCCAGAAAGGGTTAACCGTGTGTCCGGATGGGTCTTCTTTACCTCGGGTATGATCGTGCAACAACCGGTTCGAAGGGGTGTTCGGGGTGCCCGGCACCCGGACGCTGCCGTCTGGATGCCGGAATGAGGCGGGAAGGCAAGCGGCAGGGAGTCTATTCTCGCAGAATGGTGGCGCGGCGCTCCGCGTCCTCGGGGAAGACCCGGCCGGTGCGCAGGCACTCGAAAATATGGTCAAAGACCACACCGGGTTCGCCATGTCTCCGGCCGCTGCGAAAATAGGAGTGCCCCTTGGGGTTATCGTAGGCGTTGTTGACGTCGTCACAGTCGACGATATACACATTATTCGGGGTCAATTCCATATTTTCCGGGCCGCTGTGGCCAAGACGGCGGGAAGCGATCTTGTTCTTCAGGTTGGCCGCCTTGCTGCTGCGCAAAGCCAGATCGTCTGAGGCGTAGTACACCACCACGTTGCGCGAGGCGTCGCAGATGAGTTGCCCCTTTTCGTGGCGGTGAATGGACTCGTTTTCGATGTCTGCGGCCACCAGGAAGGTGTTGCGGAAGATCATGGGCACGCCGTCGGCGAGGTCGTATTTATCCCAGGAAACCAGGGTTTCGCGCA
The DNA here is from genome assembly GCF_963662935.2 of uncultured Desulfobulbus sp. Lineage (NCBI taxonomy): Bacteria > Pseudomonadati > Thermodesulfobacteriota > Desulfobulbia > Desulfobulbales > Desulfobulbaceae > Desulfobulbus > uncultured Desulfobulbus sp. The sequence goes on from NZ_CAXXTL010000002.1 coordinate 496,628, forward strand.
GCACCCTGTTGCCCATGGAATGGGCGAGGACGTTGATTCGCTTGAGACAGGGATCGGATTCGGGATCGTTAAGATCGGATTCACGCCACTCGAGGAAGCGGCACAGGGCACGGGCAAAGGAAGAAGCACTGCTGTCCGCCGCCTTCTGATCATCCCAGTAATCCTTAACAATACCCAGATCGTTATCGCAGGGCCAGATCACGGGGATGACCAACACCTCTTTATCCGATTTTCCGTTGCACAACTGCTGGAATTCAGTAGCCCCATTGAACACATCAGCAGGCAGATTAGAATACCCGTGAATATAGAGCAGCAGTTGCCGATAGGAAGATTGCTTGAGCTCCGACATAAATTTGAGGCCGCCGACCTCGGTGGTGGTGCCGTCCTCCTCCCGTCGGCAAAAAAACACCGAGTTACTAGGAGCATTGTTGCGCAGATCAAAATCAAAAACCCGTCCGGCTCTGGACTGAATGGACTGCTTGGGAAATCGGTTGGTGATAAACAGCATGGCTCGCTCCTTGTGATGGGGGAAAAGATTACCCGTTACAGGGGGAAGTGTGCCTTTCGGGTTCTTTCTCCTCGATGCAACAGGGCACTGTTTTTGGTATTCCGGCGAAAGTTCACTTCCGCCTTTTCAAGCCTCCGCAGATTGCCACAATCGCACCTCAGCCTCGCGGCGGCGCTTCAATCCTGCCAATTCCCTGCCACCGGCCTTGGTCCAGCGCAGAAACTGGGCGGGTGCCTGGTCAAGGGCCCCTTGATTGACCAGCTTGAGTAGGGTTGATCGCTCCAGGGCGCCGACCCCGACATTGTAGGCAAAGCTGACCAGGGCGCAAAATTTGGCGTCGCTGACCACTACTTTGAGCAGTTTCTCGACCCCTGCTGCAAACCGGCGAATATCGTCGGTCAGCAGCACCTCGGCTTCGGCCTTGGTGATGCCGCCTGGGTAGACGGAACGGGCCTCTTGTTTGCTCTCCGCCCCTTTGATCTGCTTGCCGCGCGGGTCAAGCACCACATGCCCCCAGCCGATGGTCCAATACCCGGCTGGGCAGAGATAAGGGTCTAGATTGACTGTTGCAGGATCGCCGTCCAGGATGCCCTCGAACGACTTAATCAACTCCACTGCCAGGCTGAGATCTCGTGTCATTGCGCTCACCATGAAGAGTGAATTTTTCTTGCCCTACCCTGGACAACAGGGTGAGAGGTGCCGCCTGCACAGTTTTGTGCATAAGGCTGAGCATATCGTGTAACTATCCGCTTCTGCAAAAGAAAAAGCAATCCAGGAAAAATGGAGATAAAATGGGTGAGAAAAATATCCAAAAAATGACTCGCCCGTGGGGAGACAGAGAGGGCGAAGGATCAGGCTGGAGGTACGCAGGGTGGTGTGAGGGGAGGTCCAGGAAGTTTCCTCCTCATTTGCCCTGCCCTATTCTGATGGGAGAGGGGTGACACAGCGCATTTCCGGCGCGCCGTAGCCCCAGGTGATGAGAGCTTCGCCGTGGTGTTCCCACAACGATTCGTTACGGCCCTGATATCTGGCGCCGCTGGCGCTCTGCTGCTGGACCATCAGGGATACCTGGTCGCCGCGCTCGGCAATCAGGGTGGGTGGATTGGTCTGAAAAAAAGTGGCAACCACCTCGCTCTGCGGATGGTCGCCACAGAGATAGATTACCGGGCCGATGTGGGCCACCAAGCGATACCGGGCTTGCAGCTCGATTATCCGCTGAACGTAGCTGTCGGCAACGCAGCGTCGCCGGTCATCGCTCTTCCAGCAGTCGTTGCGGCCCTTGATCCAGCCACGCTGCCCGGACTTAAGCACGGGAGAGTGCTCGTTGACCGCTTTTTCGGCTGCTTGCCCATAGACCGAAGCCAGTTTGCGGTCGAGTTCGATCAGCTCCCGGTCCGCGCAGATCATCACCTCAATGCTTCTGGTCGCCACCTTGGTGCAATCAAAGGAAGGTCCAGCGGCAAAGGCGCCCGCGTCCACTCCCCCGTACAGTAGCAGCCAAAAGACGGACAAACAAAGCCAACACGAACGAGAGCGAATGGTCATGGGAAACTCCTTCTTATGCTGCTCACCTTGCCGCAACGGATTGCCCCATGCCGAAAAACACTGCAGGCTGGCAACAGACAATCGGGCAGGGGGGCGGCCGGAAAAGGAGATGTGCAGGGCGCCCAGAGGTTCCTTGTCCCCCCTTCAAGGGAAAAATGGAGCCTATTGCAAAATGAACGTCTGCGCACCATTTCGACCAACGGGAGACATCTCTTGTTTCAAAACACGATATGTCTCGCTACCGCTCGAAATGACGACAAAACACATCTCCCCTGTTTTTTTGATAAACAGAACAAATCAATGATCTTGTCATTGTTCAAAAGGTTTAACAGAGAAGGGGAAGGACAGCGGACAGAACAGGCAAAAACCGCAAAGGGCCTTGCCTGTCCTGTTTCGGATTTTCAGCAACGCGGATGGGTTAGAATCGATACCCGATACCGACGCCAAACAGCCAGGGGTCAACGTCAACATTCGTGCTGACGGTTGTACCGAGTGCATGCACGGTTACGTCAACATCAACCCAAACCTTCTTCACATCGACATTCACGCACCAGTTCTTGGTGAAAAAATAATCAAATCCGGCCTGCAGGGCGAGGCCAACCTGACCGTCATCGTAATCAACAGCAGTCGCGACAGGGCCCGAGTCTTCATTAGGAATGAGCACATAACTGAAGCCGGCACCGACGTAAGGGCGGAACGCATTCTTGGGCATGAAATGATACTGCAGGGTCAGGGTCGGCGGCAGTAAATCAAGGGAACCAAGATCGATATTGCCGACCGCCGTGTTCTCTGCGGTGACATCATGCCGCGCATAGGTCAGCGTCAACTCGGCGGCGATATTTTCGGTGAAGAAATAGGAGATATCCAGATCAAGAGTGACGGCGCTATCCACACTGGCTTCACCACCAATGGTTGTGATCTGACTGCTGCTGTCATCCGGGATTATTCCCAATGCCCGCAACCGTACCATCCAAGGGCTGTCACCTGCTGCATAGCATGGACTTGCAGCCGCTTGCACCATGAGACAACAGCCTGTCAACAACCCCACATTCAGCATTTTTCGCATCATCCGCATAATTCCCTCCAGTAAGAATGAGTGATGTTCCAAGAAAGGTCTCCCGAAGGATCGGGATCATTTTCTCAGCCTGCTAAGAAATGAATGGTCTGAATAGACGCAGTGTATAGCTGATCGAGATGCTGGTACGGTTGAGATTCCTGTATGAAAAAAGCAAGTCGGAACGAATTATTTTATCCCCCTAACTCAGCGACCTACAAAAGTCAACACGTTTGTCAATATGCACAATTCGCCCAATCATCATAAAACAGGAAGTCAAGATCAAAAGAAACAGGGGGGCCCATGAGGACACTTTCCGGGTTACCGGGGTGGGGTTAGCCTTTGATGCGAGGTGCGGGGAGCAGTTTGTAGCCTGGATGCAACGCAGTGGAATCTGGGGTACTGGGGCATCGACCCCCGAATTCCGCCGCCCCCCCTGGGGAGGGAAGGGGGGATGCAACCGTTCATGGTGCCTTGGCCTCATTGCCCCGACCCGATGTGCATCTCCAGGGACACGGTCGAACCGGGGCGGCATCCCGGCGAAGTTTTGCTCACATCCCGTTTGATCCGCACGATCGAGCGGCGCATCCACTGCTTGAACTCATCGCGTTTGACCGTTTCCCTGAGCAGATCGCCGCAGCCGGTTTTAATGGTGACCGGCCCCTGGGAAGAGCCGAATTCGATATCCGGGCCGTCGATTCTGATGGTCACGGCACGACCGTCGCTGGTCGCGCTGACCACGCCATCGAATCTGCCGGGATATTCCTCGCCATCGGCAATCTGCCAGAGATCGATCTGGTGCCACTGGGTGCAGACGGGAGGCGAGCCGGTATACTTGGCGCAGCCCCGGCCGCTGAAGGGGCCCGCAAAGATTTCGGCGGACAGGGTCTGAATCGCATAGTCCTCCCTGGCGGAATAACGACCAGCTGCATGATCGTAATAGCGGGTGACGATGAGATTGCCGACAAAGGTCTCCTGGATGGTGTAGGAAAGCTCCTGCTTGACCTTGCCGTAAAAGGTCGAGGAGGAGCCACCCTCGATCAGAAGCACTCCTTCGACGGGTATGGCGTGGGGCACAGGGACTTCCTTTCCGCCCGCTTCGGTGCGGGAGGCAGTGGACTTGTCGCCGAGCTGCCTTCCCTTTTGGTTGATCGCGTCCCGGCGGCGTTGACTTTCCTCTTCCGGAGTTCCCAGCTGTTGCATTGTTGCTTGCAGCAGCGCTTTCCAGGCCTCGGCTGCAGTACCCGGCTTCCCTGTTTTTGGCTTCATGCAGTGTTCGGTGTATTGCTCGGAGACGCGGTCGAGTTTAGCCCGCTCCCTGGCGGCAGCCTCCTTGTTCGGTGCCTTCTTGATCGCCGCCTTCAACCCCTCCATGTGCTTCTGCATCGACTCGCAGGAGAAGGGTGAAGCGGCATGGGCAGATGCCGCCATGAGCGCGAAGAGAACAACCGAGAGCAAAAAACGACCCATAAAAATCATGGATTACCCCTTCGGTTGTTGGACGTGGCTTGTGGTCCTAATCACGGCTTCCGGCAGGGTTGCACCGCTATGGCCCCGGTGGCCGCCAGAGCGGCGATCTCCGCTTCCGACAGCCCGGTCAGCTGAAGGATGTCAGCCGCCCCTTCGCCCACCATGGGCGGCTGCAAACGGAGGTCAAAGGTCCGTCCGTCAAGGCGTAGCGGCAGCTTGGGCAGCTTGACCCGCTTGCCCGAAGGCGTTTCGGTTTCGGCCAGGCCGCCCGACTCGTTCATGTGGGGGTCGTCCCAGAGGTCGACCGGCTGGTTGACCGGGGCAAAGGGAACGCCCGCTTTCTCGGCCAGTGCCATCAGCTCGCTCTTGCTTAATTTCTGCAGCCGGTGCTGCAACTCGGGAGAAAACCAGGAACGCGCCTCGAGTCGCCCCTGGTTGGTGGCCAGCTTCGGATCATCGGCCCAATCGGTGAAGCCGAAAGTGGCGCAGAGTCGACGCCAGTGGCGGTCAGAGGTGATGCCGATGAACACCTGCTGGCCGTCTTTGGTGGCAAAAAGTTCATAGACCGACCAGGTACGACCGCGTTCGGGCATGGGCGGCGGCACCTGCCCAGAGACGGCGGCCCCGGCCATATGCTGCCCCATGAGAAAGGCCACGGATTCGAACAGGGAGGCCTGCACCACCTGTCCCTGGCCGGTCTGCTGGCGCTGGAGGAGAGCGGCAAGGATGCCGATGACCCCGAAGCCGCCGCTGAGGATGTCGGTGACCGAGGCCCCGGCCCGCATGGGTTTGCCGCTGGTGCCGGTCATGTAGGCAAGTCCGCCCATCATCTGCACAACCTCATCCAAGGCTGGCCGGTGAGCATAAGGGCCGGGCATGAATCCCTTGAGCGAGCAAAAAATCAGGCGTGGATTGCGCTCTCGGCAGATGGCGGCGCCGATCCCCAGGCGATCGACAGTGCCGGGTCCGAAATTCTCGACCAGGACATCAACATTTTCCACCAACTTGAGAAACAGTTCCCGGCCCTGGTCGCGCTTGAGGTTGATCGCCAAACTCTTTTTATTGCGGTTGAAACAGGTGAAAAAACCAGCGCCAAAGCCCTGCAGCCAACGGGTATCATCGCCCTTGCCCGGCCGCTCAACTTTGTAGACCTCGGCCCCGAGATCGGCCAGGATCAGGCCGCAGGCAGGTCCCATGATGTTGTGCCCCAGTTCCAGCACCCGGATCCCGGCCAGGGGCAAAGGATTGTGTGCCAAATGTTCGCTCTGCTCGTCTGCCATGGTTTCACCGTTTTCGGCCGATTTGTGTGGAATATGAGGAAGGAAGAGGCAACGCAACGGGTGAAAAGAGTGCCGCCGCAGTTTCTTTACTCTTCTTGATCCTGTTTCTTCGGGCCAGGCTTTTGTGGACGCAGCCTCCGCCCCAGTTGCTGTTCCAATTGGGCAAGGAAGGGCTCCTCCCCCAGCGGGCGGCCAGTGCGTTCATGCCGGTGGAGCAGGTCGAGTTCCTCCTCCGATGACAGGGCAAGAAAGGGGTGCCAGTTGCCCACCAGCGCGAGCAACGGCGCCGCGTTGACCAGACCGTCCGCCTCGCCGTGCAGATGGGTGCGGGCACTGCTCCACCGGTACTCGCCCGGTTGTACGGCCAGACCTGCGGCCACCGGATTCATCTCGATGTACCGCGCGGCGGCAAGCAGGTGCCGGTCATCCAGGGGAAAGGAGGCGAACCGCTCCTGCCAGAGATGGCCACGCCAGTTCTCGCGATTGTTGATGTGCAAAGTGTAACGGCGATGGGCCTCGCCGATGGCCCGTGCGAGCCCGACCTCGGTGTGCGGCACAGCAACCAGATGAACATGGTTGGGCATCAGGCACCAGGCCCAGATCTCCACCTTGTACTTGCCGCACCACTGGGCCATGAGTTTGATGTAGGTAGAATAATCCTCATCACAGAAAAAAGTCTGCTGCCGACGATTGCCCCGCTGGGTAACATGATGCGGCACCCCCGGAGCGATGATACGTGCGATTCTGGCCATGCAATCATTATAGCGGCGGTCGGCAAAAAGTCATCGATAAATATACTGTCCCCGAAACAGTTACTGTCCCCGAAACAGTTCGTTTTCCAATTGACATTACTTATCATGGATGTCCCCGAAGCAGTTCTTTTCTGATCGCATTGACTCCGGCCACGCTTGTTCTTACTCATTATTATTACCCCAGCGGTGGCAGCAAGACCGTTTTCCCGGCCGACATCAAAACCATGGCAGTTCTGCCGCCGACTATCCACAACGGTAAATGAAGATTGCACGGCACCGGCAAACTCACCACCTGGTTTCAGCGGGCCACTCATCGCCCCTCCCGCGACCGGATTTCCCTCATGGTGCTGAAAAGCCAGCGGATCGAAATCAGCTTCACCGTGGAAGACGGGGCAAGGGTTGAGGCGTTGTTCAAGACTCTGGGACTCCTGCACCTGGTATAGGGCCAGTCACTTCCACCACCTTCTTAACCCAACGGTAGATATTGCCGCGAGAGGTCGCCCAGAGGCCCCGCTTGGCTGACACTCACAATTGTCACACTTCCAAGGAGTGCAAACGAAAAAATGGCCATCTCAACAACACCCGCGCCGGTGCTCTACATTCCCCATGGGGGCGGCCCCTTGCCGCTGCTGGGCGATCCGGCGCACCAAAAACTGGTGGAATTTTTACAGAACATCCCCAGTTCACTGGGGACACCTACAGCCATAGTCTTGATCAGTGCCCATTGGGAGGAACAGCAGCCGACGATCACCGGCAGCGACCATCCCGCATTACTCTACGATTACTCTGGATTCCCGCCTGAATCCTACCGGATAGGCTATCCGGCGCCCGGCGCTCCGGCACTGGCAAGGCGGATCCAGACCCTATTGGCGGCCAGTGGTCTCCAACCGCGCTTAGATGAGCGCCGGGGCTTTGACCACGGCCTCTTTGTACCGCTGAAAATCATGTATCCCAAAGCAGAGATTCCCTGTCTCCAGGTCTCGCTGCTCGCCAGCCTTGACCCCGAGGCCCATATTGCCCTGGGCAAGGCTCTGGCCCCTCTGCGCCAGGAGAATGTCCTGATCATCGGCTCGGGTTTTTCCTTCCACAATCTCAGGGCTTTTTTCGCCAGCCCTCCCGGCACACCCGACCAACGAAACGAGGCGTTCAACCACTGGCTGATCGACACCTGCACGGCAGAGACCCTTTCCCCTAACGAACGCGAGCGACGCCTGACGGGTTGGGAACAAGCGCCGCATGCCCGTTACTGCCACCCCAGAGAGGAACACCTCTTGCCCCTGCATGTTTGTTACGGCTTGGCGCAGACACCGGCCCGGCTGGTTTTCAACGAAGAGGTGATCGGCAAAAAGGCGTGCGCTCTTCTCTGGTAACGGAGGCTAAAGGGTGGCCAGATGCTAGAGCGGGAAAAATTTCGCTGTACCGAGCCTCTCTTTGCCGCCGTCACTCCTTCGAGCCGCCTGATCGCACCGAGGCAAAAAAAGGGCTCTTCCTTTTCTCTTTTTCAAGTTATCCATCCCGGATCTCCCCGAAACCGCTCTTGCTTTGATAGCAGGCGCCCCCTATACTGACTGCAGTATCAGGCCGGAAGCATCCCTCGACTTGCAGCCTTGCTAAACAGCAGGACACAAGAACAAACCTCTACCCTTCCAAGGAGGTCTCGTTTGAACATTTTCTTTTCATGCACCCACTGCAACAAGCATATATCATCCGCCCTGCTGACGGCGGTCCTCCTCGGCGGCGCTTTTGCCACGGGCCATGCTGAACCGCCGAGCGCCTATCTGCACCAACTGCCCGAGGTGCCGGGAAACGGCTGCTTTGTCGATGGCCAGGGAGATCCTGCTTTCATTAAAAAAATCAACGAGGTGGCGGACAGACTGAACGCAGAGATGGCGGAGCGGAAAAAAATCTTGCAAGAGGCGCAGAGTAAAAACAGCAAGGCCCTGCAGGAAGCGATGATGAACCAGCCGGGTTCCGAAGGCGTCGACGGTGAAACCCTGAAAAAAATGTCCCGAGAGGAAAAGCGAAAAAAGGCCGAGCAATTGATGGAACAGCAATTCGGCGTCTCCATGGACGAGTTGAAAAACCTGAAGAAGACCAACCGGGAAGGCCAGGAAGGTTGGGGCAAGGCGATGATGGGGCAGATGCAGGCCGAAGCGGCGATGGATCCGGAGAAGGCCGCCAAAACCCAGCAGGGTAATATGAAGACCGCGGAACTGGCGCAAAAGCAGGCCAATCTGGCCCTGAAGATTCAGGCGGCGATCAGCAAGTGGGAACAAAAGATGAAAACCGCCGAGCAGGAACCCGGCACGGATCAATTGCGGGCGGAGATCGAGAAACAAATGGACCAGCTAGGGATCGAAGGCAAAGAGGAACTAAAGAAGAACCTTCCCCATGAAGACCCCGAGAGCAAGCGGCTGCGGGCCGCCATCAAGGCAGAAGAAGACAAACTGAAAGCCATGATGGACGGCACCTCCTCCTGTACGGCACTCGATTTCCAACGAAATAGAATTTATACAGCCAAAGAAGCCTATTGCACCAACCTGTCTCCCTCCTTTTTGGAAGCCTTGAACGGTTACCGCACAGCCATCGTCACCTCCCTGCCCGACGCGGAGGAGATGGAAAAAACCCAGATGGAAATCCAGAAGGTGCAGTTCGGCGTGGACGTGCCGCCCGAACAGGCCGACATGGCCGGGCTCGGCCTGGTTCGGGATTATATCAACAAGCTTAGATTGGCCTACAAATACGATCTGACTTCGGGGCCGTTCAGGTCCGATCCCTGCGACGGTGCCCTGGGCCGATGAATCGGAAACAAGGGGCGAAGCCCCTGCACACCGGTCTCTGGCTCTTGCTGCTGATGGCCCTGTTGACGGGATGGGCGTATAGTGCCGATCCACCCGTCGACCCGGCAACGATCCGGGCCGAGATGATGAAGATCCGCCGCTCCACCAACTGGAACGACCCCAAGGCGGTCAAGGAGGCCAATGAACGAGTCCGGCAACTGACGGCTCAGTTAGAATCCATGAGGCTCAAGCAGGAGGCGGTTAAGGCCGGTGCCACCGAGAAGACCGCATCCGAAGCAGTCGAAGAATCGGCACTCAACCGGGCAACCGGGCTGGAGCATGTCGAGCAGTCGGCCGCCAAGGGTAGAGGCACTGGCATCGATCTTTCCGAAGAGGTGCGGGACAAAATCGTCCAAGAATACGAGGAAGACCGCAATCCGACGATCAAAAATCCGGCGGTCCTTGAGGAATTGACATTGCTGATCATTGATTTTTCCCTGCCGCAAACTCCGCAGCTCATCGATCAGATCGACCAATTCAAGGCCGTCCGCACCTTGATCCTGAAAGGGACCGAGGCCAGCCAGCCCGTTGACCTAGAAATCATCTTTGAAAAAGCAAGAAAACTGCCGCTGCGGGAGCTGCACATCATCAATTTTCGCAGGGGCCTGACCAACATTCCGGAATCACTGGCAACCTTTTCCGGCCTAACCAAGCTCAGCCTGTTCAACAATAATTTCAACCACCTTCCTGCGGCCCTTGGTCAACTAAACAACCTGACGATCCTTTATCTGGACGCCAATCCGTTCGCTTCCATCCTGCCAGCCATCGGAGGACTGCAGGGTCTCAAGGAGCTGGGAATCGCCAAAACCGGGATCAGTGCCGCCGAGGTGGCGGCAATCAAAAAAACGCTTCCAGACTGCCAGGTGGTGAGCCAATGAACCGCATCCTCCTCGCCCTCATCCTTACCCTGGCGCTGCCCCTCGGCCATGCCTGGGGATATGTTAAGCCGAGAATTCTGATCACCACCTCCGTTGCCCAAGCAATGGATGGATACAAGGAGATCGAGATGATCAGTGATTATTTGGCAGATACGATTCAGGGCGGGATTCTCAAGGCCTTTCCCTGCGCCTCCCCGGCGACGGAAAAGGACATCAAATTGATGCTTGATTGGGAACGGCGAAAATCCTTGCTTGGTTATTACACCGACAAGGATACCTTCCATGCAGGTCACCAGATAGGACAAGAGGCCTTGGACAAAGAATCGGCAACTATCCGGGAGAACTTGGATGGCTACAAAGATTACCGCTATTTTATCATGCTGAAAATCACGGGCAAGGGACAGTCAACAGAAATGACCGTTCTGTGCATGGACCGGCTGACCAACAAGACGGCAATAACCCTGCACCGGACCGCAGGTACGGGCGATGCTGCCGCTGGTCCTATCGGAGAGATGGCCGATGAACTGGTTAAAAAGATGGCCTATCTGGAGATCTGCCCCTACACGGGTCCGGTGACGGTCACCGTCTCCTCGGTCAAGAAAAATGACGACACCACCCACTATCCGGTGTTCTGCAACAATTCCGATGGGGTATTCCACCAGAACAGCCGGGAGGAAACATCCACCACCCAGGATTGGCGGCTCAAACGGATCGGCAAACCCGACACCACCGGCGAGATGACCGCCACCATCCACGAATTTCGCGAGAACCGGGAAGAAAACGGTTGCTATAGCTGCGCCTCAGGCCGAAAAGGAGGCCGGAGCAGCACAAAGACCACCACCCTCGACGCGGAGGTCAATGGGCTTTCCAACCGAAGCCGGATGATGGGAGAACCGGAAAACCATGATGCCACAATCCAGCTTATTTTTAACGAAAACGGCACCTACATGGTCAGCATAGACGGTACCTCGCTCGCCTCCAACTACAGAGGCAAGGTGCGAGAGAAGGCCGAGGGCACCTGCGACCTGGTCAACACGAACGTCGACTTGACGGAAGAGCAGATCAACACCTTAATCCGCTACAACCGCGCTCTTCCTCTCAACGGCAAATGGGGCCCCTTTCCGGGCACTCCCTTTGACAAACAGCTCAGTGGAAAAAAAGAAATTCTGTTGAACGATACGGCAACCAAGGAGGAATCGAAAATCGGCATCGATTTCGACCTCCAGCGGAACTAACCCCCCTTTGTACACGCATTCTTGCCGCGTAGAAGGAGTGACTTTTTTGGGCCCCCAGTTCAGCAGACAGGTCGTTTGTTGATCTCACTTCAAACCAGCATTTCCGGGGCCGAAGATTTGAAGCGGCAGAAAAACCTTGTCACACTTGGTACAGCTCAAACCGGTTGCCCCCTTGCGCCTTGGCCCGGTACATGGCCCGGTCGGCACACTGCATCAGCCCTTCCGCATCGGTGGCGTGTTCAGGGCACAGGGCAATACCGATACTGGCAGAGACGTTGACTTGGTGCTGATCGATCAGAAAGGGCTGCTCCACAGCCAGGCGAATCTTCTCGGCAACCGTCGTCGCCGCCCGGTCATTCATGATAACGGGGAGTAGGACGACAAATTCATCCCCGCCAAGCCGTGCCAAGGTGTCGGTGGCGCGCCCCTCCCCCAGCAACCTGGCGGCCAGCGCCTGCAACAGGCGGTCCCCCACGGTATGACCCAGCGTGTCGTTGACCGGCTTAAACTTGTCGAGATCAAAATAAAGCAATGCCAGTTGCCCGCCTTCACGGCGCGCCTGGTGAAGCCCCTGGCCCAGACGATCAAGCAACAGCGCCCGATTAGGCAGACCGGTCAATAAATCGTGGTGCGCCAAGTGAGAGATGCGATCAGCCTCGGCGCAATATTCGGTGATGTCGGAGAACCCCGTCACCAGGTACAAACCATGACCGGCATCATCCCGCACCTGGTTGATGGACTGCCAGGCGACAAATATTTCACCGGTTTTTCGCCGGTTACGCACCTCCCCCTCCCAGCGCCCTCGGGTTACCAGTGACTGCTGCACTGCTTGATAGAATGCCTCACTATGATACCCGCTGGCCAGCATGGAAAAATCCCCGCCCACAGCCTCCTCGGCATCATAACCAGTAATGCGGGTAAAGGCTGGATTGACCGCGACAATCCGCTGCTCCGAATCGGTGACCACCACCGCTTCCAATACGGTTTCAAACACAGTGGCGGCGAGCCGTTCGTATTCACGCCGCCGAACAGCCTCCTGAGCTGCAGCCATCCGCCGTTCCCGCCGATACAGAACCGTGGCCAGATACAACAGGCCCGCAAGTGCCAGTCCGACCAGCAGCACCAGCCGCCCGCTCTCCTGCCGCCAATTGGCCAGAGCCTGATCCCGGTCCAAGTGCGTGACCACCAGTAAGGGAAACTGCCGGGAAACGCGAAAAGCGGTCAAAGCTTCCCCCTGCCCGTTTCCCCCGCCTTGGAAACTGCCGATCTCGGATTCCAACAACATCTGGGCAAGCATCCTGTCGGGATGGAGATTGCCCGGAGCAGAAGATTCTCCGCTGGTCAGCAAAACGACCCGATCAAAGCGTAAAATTTCGACAAACCCATCCAAGGCCGCCAACCACTGGCTAAAATAGTTGATAAAATAATCTGAATTGAGCGCAACCGCCAATTGCACATCGCGGTCCCGGTATTCCCCCCGGCAGAGAACCGGAACAAAACCAAGGCCGCTGACAGGATGTAACTGCTCGGCCACTGCAGGCGCGCCTTCATCAAAATCACGTCCGGTCCAGGGATGGCCGATACGCAATTGCGGATGGACGGAGGGGTTGACAGAAGGGAAATACTCGCCGATATCCAACAGCTGGCCCACATTCCCGGAGTTGGAACTGGCAACGATCCGGCCCGTGGCGTCGATCATCGACAGGGAACGGAGAAAGGGGGCTTGCCGAAGGGTCCGTCGAAACAACTCGTCAACAATCTCCGGGGCCGTTTCGGCCGAACCGGCAGCAATATAATCAGCGAGCCGCTGCACGGTCTCGAGGGTGCCGGTCAGATGACTCTCGAAGGCACGGGTGTGGAAGGAACTGCGGTTGAGCGCCTCGACAATCGCGGTGTTTTTCTGTCGCTGGATGATATAGGCCGTGCCGGAACCGGCAGCCAGGATGGCCAGGATAACCAGGGAGAGAAAGACGATGTCGGCGCTCAGGGCGCGGCGCAGAGTCACGTACGGGGCCGTGGTATCAGTCGAACTTGGCGATGATTTCGAGCCGGTGCCGTCTAGCCGTCTCAAGCAACCGGCCATCTTGCTTGATTGCACCAATAAAACGCTCGACCCGCTCATGCCACCGGTCATCGCCTGGCACCATGGCATAGGCGTAAGAGGTCAGATGGTAGGTGGCCGGCGGGGCCACCAATCGTGCCCAGTCGGAGTTGGCCAGCATCCGCTGACTGTAGGGATAATCGGTCATGAAGACATCGGCGCGTCCCGACTCCACCTCCTGTTCGCGGGCAAAAGGGGTATCGAGCACCACCAGTCGCGCCTGGCGCAGCCGCTCGCGCATCAACGGCTCGTGGAAGGTTCCCTTGGCCACCGCCACCACCACGCCCGGCTGGTCGATATCCGCCCATCCCTGAACACGCCGGTTGCTCCGGGTGGTCACGGCATAGACATCGCTTTGCAGGTGGGGTTGCGTAAAACGGAGTTTTTCCGCGCGGGCGGGGGTAATGCCGATGGCAAACATGGCGATGTCGCAACGGTCGCTGGTGACATCTTCAATCAGCCGGGCAAAGGAGGTGTCAACAAATTCAACCCGCACCTCCGGGCCAAGGTCACGTGCGAGTTCCTGCGCCAGATCAATATCAATGCCGGCAAGTTGCAGGGTCTTCGGATTACGGTAGCTGATGCCATAATAATCGGGCCAGATACAGACCCGCAGCTGCTTGGTTTGCAGCACCCGCGCCAGTCGGTCCGGGGATGGGATGGGTTCGGCGGAAAGAACAGGGGTCGTTCCCAGCAAGATCAAGAGCAAGAGAAACAATGGCCGCAGTCTCATTCTGTCTCCTTTTTGATGCGCGGGGCCTATGGGTTGCAGTGGGAACGCTTTCCGGCAAGGCAAAAATCCGCCTCTTCATGCGCGAAAAGCGAACGTAAATGATTGTAAAAGATTGGCGCAAGCATGTCAATTCTTCTCACAAACACTGCATGTTGCACTGTGTGCCTGTTGACCGGAACAGTGTTCGACCGCCGTCTGCTGCACCGGGCCGAAACAAATTCCGCAACTCAGGAAAGGCTTTTCACAAGGGTAAGACAAAGCTATTGACCGGCTGCATGACGGTTTGTAATACTGGCTGCATTGGACCGGTCCTTGGGGCCACCGGGGTATATTCGTGACAGTGCTTGATCGACTCATCCAGCGAGCAGACTTGAGTCATTCACGGGGACCTGGAACACAAGCAACCCCAAGACTTGCAGTTGCAGCTTCTTTTTCTCCATCGCGCAGCCACCGGCCCGAAAACAACCATTGCCCTTTCCCCCAGCATCCATCCAGGCCCGGCAGGGGGGGACAATTCCACACCTCAGCCAAGAGAATCTTCGAGCCTCTGCACAACCAAACCGCAGCGTGCCCAAGGCCCGCTGTCACCTGCGAGAACGATCCTTAACCGGGGTCATCCCCAGACAACACCCATCGAAAGGAGGAATCCATGAAACTGATTCGGGTAGTCGTCGCAGCACTGCTGTTGGCTATCATCCCTAGCGTTTCGCCGGGGAAGGAAGCGCAAACCCTTGACGAACTGGTGCAACAGTACGATGCATTGAGTTGCAAGGGGTGCCATCCTGAAATCTTTGCCCAGTGGGAGCAATCGCTCCATGCCAAGCCGATGCTCGGCCCTATCGGCAGGACGCTGGCCACCTTCCAGGGCTATGTCAATTCACGGGACACCGAACTCAAAAAATCGCGCGAGGTCGCCCCCGGTACCAGAGAGTTTCTCAAACCCTGCGTCGAGTGCCACCTGCCGCAGATGATGGATGCCTCCGAAGGCGTGGCCAACGAGATCGCCAAGGCCATCGTCGACGGCAACGAAGAGGTCCTCGGTAAACTTCAGATCACCTGCATCGTCTGCCATAACCGCAACGCCATCATCCGCAAGTTCCGCGACGGCAAACCCCAGCCCAACGTGATTTACGGGCCCAAATTCGCGGGTCCCCATGGTGACAAAAAATTCACGACTGCCGCCAAAAGCGAGTTGCTGGCCGATACGGTTTTTTGCGCCCAGTGCCACCAAGGACCGAATGTTCAGCATTATGACGAACCCATGTGGTGCACCTCGACCTTCGACAGCCACCAGCAATTTTACGTGCCCATGGGTGGAACCGAATCCTGTCAGCAATGTCACATGAAAAAAGAGGGCGGTCACCGCTTTCCACCCAACTATCAGGATCCCGCCCAGACCTCCAAGCGGTTGCAGGAGTGGATCGACCTCAATATCACCGCGATCGGCTATCGTATGAAACCAAACGCCAAGGAATTGATCCCCATGGTAGTCATCAACAGCGAAGTAGTGAGCCGGATCGGCCATCGCTTTCCCGATGGCTGCCCGTCGCCCAACCGGGTCACCCTCGACATCAAGGTCACAACCAAGGACGGCAAGGAAATTTTCCAAGACACCAAAATTTACATGCCGCAGCACAAGCTGGGGTATGACGAAAACACGATGGTGTACGCGGCCAACCGCAAGCTGACACTCATGCGCGACACCAGCTTGCAACCCTTTGTTCCGAAAAAGGAAACCATTGAGGTGAAACTCCCGGACGGCGTCCAGGAGGCAGTGGTCGAAGCGGTCCTCACTTTCCGGCAACTGCCGGGAGTGCCGGAGGCTGAATTCCCCATTCACAAGGTGACGAAGGAAGTCAGCCTCAAACGATAATCTTCCCCCCGCACGAACAAAGCCCCGGCTAACTATCGCCGGGGCTTTGCCTCACCGTCATTATCCCCATTGCCCGGCGGCTCTTCCCAAGGTATCATAAATCCATAAGCAGACCTGTACCGGTCAACTTTTTCCCTGCTCCCTTCGGTTGACCAAACGTATTGCAAGGAGCTTGCCGATGAACTGTGTCTTTCTCTCACCCCATTTTCCACCCCAGTACCACCGTTTCTGCGGGCAGCTCAAACAGGTCGGGGCCAATGTCCTCGGCATTGCCGACGCGCCCTATGATGCCCTGCCGGTCGAAGTCCGCGCCGCTCTGACCGAGTATTACCGGGTGGAGCGGATGGACGACTATGGTGCACTGGTGCAGGCCTGCGGCTACTTCACCCACCGGTACGGCAAGATCGACCGCATCGACAGCCTCAACGAATACTGGCTGGGCATTGAGGCCCGTTTGCGCGACGATTTCAATGTCTTTGGGGTCAGGGCGTGCGACATCGGCATGATCCGCAGCAAGTCGGAGATGAAGAAGACCTTCAGAGAAGCGCGGGTGCAGGTTGCTGCCGGCCGAGTCGTTCACAACCTGAACGAGGCACGGACGCTGATCGAAGAAACCGGTTATCCCGTTGTCGCCAAACCCGACGTGGGCGTCGGCGCCCTGGATACCTTCCGCCTTGATTCGGACGCGGACCTGGTGCGCTTTTTTGAACACAAGCGGCCGGTGGAGTATATCGTTGAGGCCTTCATCCAAGGTACGATCACCTCCTTCGATGGCCTCTGTGACGCTGCCGGCACACCGGTTTTCCGCACCGCTCACGTCTTTAGCCAGGGCATCATGGAGACGGTCAACGAGGCCCGGCATATCGCCTACTATTCGCTGCGCGATATTCCACCGGCCCTGGAGGCCGCCGGTCTCCGTTGCCTGGAAGCATTCCGGGTGCGGGAACGGTTCTTCCACATCGAATTCTTCCATACCGGCGACGACAGTTTCACCGCCCTGGAGGTGAACATGCGGCCACCGGGCGGCTTCACCACCGACATGTTCAATTACGCCTGCGACATCGATATTTACAAAATTTGGGCGGAGCTGCTGGTACACGGACAGACAGATGTTGCTTTCGAGCGCAAGTACCACTGCTGCTACGCCAGCCGCAAGAACAACCTGGATTACATCCATAGCCACGATGAAATCCTGACCCGCTACGGCGGACAGATGTGCCAGGTCGACCGTGTGCCCGGAGTGTTCGCCAGTGCCTTGGGCGACATGGGGTATATCTTTCGCACCGCTGATTTCGAGCGCTTGCACGAAATCATCCGCTTTATCCATCAGACCCGCGTTTAGGAGGTCCAGCCATGCAGATCGAAGAACATCAATGGTTCAGCCCCAACCTGCACAGAGACATGGCGTTCAAGGTCTACGGCCACTGGGGAGTGCCGATCCTGGTCTTTCCCTGCTCTCTGGGCCGCTACTATGACTACGAGGGCATGGGCATGATCGACGCTATCACCGAATTCATCGATGGCGGCAAGATCAAGCTTTACTGTATCGATAGCGTCGACGCCGAATCCTGGTACCACTTTTCGATCACCCCGGCCGAGCGCAACGCCCGCCACGAAGCCTACGACCGTTATATTGTCCGAGAAGTCATCCCCTTTATCCGCACGCATTGCAAACAGCCGGACATTCGGGTAATGGCCAACGGTTGCAGCATGGGGGCTTACCACGCGGTCAACGCCTTCCTCAAGCATCCCGACCTCTTTGCCGGCACCATAGCCCTCAGCGGCCTCTATCGCCTCGACCGCACCGAATTCGGCCTGAGCACAAAGGATATCCCGGCGGTCTACTTCAACTCGCCGCTCCACTACCTGGCTGCTTTGGACAATCAGTGGTTTATCGACTGGTACCGCCAAAGCGACATTGTTGTTTGCGCCGGACAGGGCGCCTGGGAGACGGAAGCGCTCGAGGACACCCGCGAGCTGGCGGACACCTTGCGGGAAAAACGAATTCCGGCCTGGGTTGATATCTGGGGCGAGGATGTGAGCCATGACTGGCCCTGGTGGTACCAGCAAATGAACTATTTTCTGGACAATCTGTATTCGAGGGAGAACTGAACCCCCCTTTTTGACCGAGCAATGGATCAGATGATGGCTTGGCGGGGCCGGCTTCTTTTCTCAGCCAATGAATTCAGCAGGTAGTGGATCAACACCAAATGATGTGCTCGCTCAAGAGACGATAAAGGGGCGGAGGGTGTTCGGGGAGGGCAGGAAGCCAGGATGCTGGTCGGGTGGACGAGTTTCCAAATGAATTAAGGGGGCAGACTGTTGGAGTGTAAAGTGTCCGGAACCGGTTCCGGACCTTGACCAATGGGGTTCCCTTAGTGCTTAGGCAACACCATCTTGAGCGGTGCGCTGCAAATCACTGGGCGGGGAGGTATATTCTAAAAAAAAATGCAAACCGGGACCTAACGCCTGTTCTTTCAAGATTTTTTAGCCGACGACTCACTGACGACTTCCAACTTGACGAGCGCAATCCCTTTCTTTCCCATCCCGACCTTCTCAGCGGCAGCAGTCGACAGGTCGATCACACGTCGAGCGTGGAACGGCCCGCGGTCGTTGATGCACACTTCGATCGACTTGCTGTTCCGGATGTTGGTAACCCGTACTTTCGTGCCCAGCGGAAGTGACCGATGCGCAGCTGTCAGTTGGCGCTGGCAAAACTTTTGCCCACTTGCTGTTTTCCGGCCGATAAATTTGTCAGAATAAACAGCGGCCAGACCGTTCATCGACTTGGTGGACTTGGTGGCTTTCGCAGCAACGGGCGACTCGGCTGTCGGGGCAGCGGCGAACGAAGATGTTGGCTCCGTAGCCGGTGCAGCGGCGGTTGACGATTGCACGATGGAAAAATCGATTATCGCCAAGCCGATCATCATAATCAGAACAAGCTTGGTGGTTTGCATAGTGATTTTGTATCAGGTAGAAGTCATATTGATGTTGTTATTCAACAATTAAAAAAACACATGTCCACATATATTGCAATATAAAACTGTCTCATTGTTTTCCCTGACAAAGAGAGGCTTCTGAAATAACAAGGAAATATTTCTATTCTGCACACGAGTAACTGGCATCTCTTTTCCGGACGTTTGCCGACGGAAAAGAGATGCGACGAGGTCGACCGACTCGTTGGAAAAGCAAGGTGGTCAAGACTGAGAGGCCCGATGGACTTGCCTCTTGTCGTTGCCTGCACAAATCATCTACTATCCCCATATTTTCCCATCTCTGGGAAAACGGGCATGCTCCCGATACGATCCAGAATTTCCCAGTCAGTGACCACCGGCAAAGCCGGTGGCTTGAAAGATTGTGAACCGCTCAAAGCGGTATGTTTAACAGATACTCTGACCACCATTCGGTGGTCGACTATCTGAATAGTTGCAGTTGCTCGACACGATGGTCTTCTTGTTCTTGCTCGCGGATGTAAGCCCGCACAACCTCTTCATCGGCACCGACAGTTGAAACAAAATAGCCCCGTGCCCAAAAACTCATGCCGCTATAGTTCTTCCGTTGGCCAAGGTAGGTCCGCGCTATATGGATCGCGCTTTTTCCTTTCATATACCCAACCATCTGCGATACCGCATATTTCGGCGGTATCGAAATCAGCATGTGCACATGATCGGATTGCAAATGCCCTTCCAACACCCGGCTCTCCTTCTGCCGGGCAAGGTCATGGAACACATCTCCAAGATTCTTGCGAAGTTGACCGTAAAGCATCTTCCGACGGCATTTCGGTATCCACACTACATGGAACTTGCAATCCCATTTCGTGTGGCTTAAACATTGTAAGTTGTTCATGAAGCCTCCTTTCTCGTGACTTTGAGCGGTCCACGTGAGAGGAGGCTTCTTTATTATGCCGGAACCGTCAAACTTTTGTTGTCCCCCGGCAAAGCCGGGGGTTTACCTAACGGAAATTATGCCAACCTGCAAACGACCATGATCCTCCCTCCATTTTGCCGGACGCTACCTCCTTGGGGTGCAAAGTCCGCTTGGCCGGTAAACGACAGGCTGCACCACTTATAATTTTAGCAGAACTCTTTCAATGGAACTCAAACGTCTCCTGATTGCCCGCTTTCCCGAGATCGTCCCCACCCGACTACCAAGCGGTTTCGACCGGGTCGGCGATATCGCCGTGGTCGGCATCACACCGGAATTAGCATCGTTGGAACGAGAAATCGGCGCGTGCATCCTCGCCCTGCACCACACAATCCGGGTGGTAGCGAAGCGCGACGGCGAGTATGGAGGCGAATACCGCACTCTGCCGCTGCGGGTCATTTCCGGTGAAGAGCGCCTGACCACGGTGCATCGGGAAAACAGCGTCACCCTTCATCTCGATCTGGCCCAAGTCTATTTTTCAGTCCGTTCGGCCCATGAGCGAGCACGGATTGCCGCCTTGGTCCAACCGGGAGAACGGGTGGCGGTCCTCTGCTCGGGCGTCGGGCCCTTTCCCTTGATCATCGGACGCCACAGTCGACCGCGCGAGGTGATCGGCATTGAAAAGAACCCCGTTGCCCATCAATATGCCCAGCACAACCTCAGGGCCAATCGAAGCATTAACAATGTCTGTTTTCTTGAAGGCGATGCCAGGGGAGTGCTCCCCAACCTCAACCGGCAGTTTGACCGCATTCTTATCGTTCTGCCCCACGGTGGAGAAAATCTGCTTCCCTGTGCCCTGGATGCACTGCGGCCGGGGGGCACACTGCATTTCTACGACATGCAGGCCAAGGGTTGCAGCAGCACTACCCAGGACAAAGTAGAGGCCGCCTGCCGAGAAAAGGGCCGCAGCATGGAACCCGTTCAAGTCACCATCTGCGGTCACTGCGGGCCCACCGTGCATCGTGTCTGCCTGGACGCGGTGATCGATGCCACGGAGTGAGAGCCTCGCGGCCCCCTCTTCCTTCGCTTTCGTTGCGGTTCCCGGTTGCCTGTGCTATCTTAACCGAACCTTACACCATCCGGCATGATGCCTCCTTCCTTCCTCAGGTGAACAGAGTGGACCCCAAGGGTTATATTAAAAAAGAAAGATTTTATCTCTACGTGGCCGCGGCCCTCATCATCGGCTTTCTTGGCGGGACGATTTTTGCTGCTTACCGCTTACCCCATGTCAGCGAACAATCCGCAACACCGCAACACCAAGAAGCTGCCGATACTCTTGCCGCCCTGGAAAAGGCGGCCCAGGATAAACCAAATGACGGTCAGGCCTGGGTGGAACTCGGCCACGCCTATTTCGACACCGGTCAGGCCAAGCAGGCCATCGACGCCTACAATAAAGCCCTGGCATTGTTGCCCGGCGACCTCAACGTGATGACCGATTTGGGCGTCATGTACCACCAGGACAGCCAGCACCAGAAGGCTATCGACCTGTTTGATCAAGTGCTCAAGCTCAACCTCAAGCATGAGCAGGCCCGGTTCAACAAAGGCGTGGTCCTGCTCACCGGATTAAATGACCGCAAGGGCGCCTTAGCCGAATGGAAGATACTTATTCAGTATCATCCCATGGCGGCGGCACCATCGGGCAAGATGGTGAGCGACCTGATCGATCAGTTGGAAAAGGAAGCGACCAAACCGTAGGGGAGCAGCCTGGGAACTTCCCCAAGATGGATATCGACGACATTGATCAAAGGCATCGCCGCAATTGACGGAAAACGGCCGGTTTCCCGCTTGACAGCCCCTTGTAACCCCTATATATTTTCGACTCTTTTAGGCATTCCTGCCCGATGGGGCCGGCAAGCAGCCGCATCAGCACATCCCGGACGGAACCGCACAACAAGAAAAGGAACACTTTATGAGTAAAATCACAGGGTCACAGGCGATTATCAAATGTTTACAGGAAGAGGGCGTGGAACTCCTGTTTGGGTATCCCGGCGGTGCGGTTATTGAGCTCTACGACGAATTATGCAAGAGCAGTATCCGCCACATCCTGGTGCGCCACGAGCAAGGCGCAGTACATGCAGCCGACGGCTTTGCCCGGGCCACCGGTAGAGTCGGCGTCGCCCTACTGACCTCCGGCCCCGGCGCCACCAACGGGGTCACGGGCATTGCCACCGCATATTGCGACTCGATCCCCTTGGTAGTACTAACCGGCCAGGTACCGCGTGCTCTGATCGGTAACGACGCCTTCCAGGAGGTCGACATCGTCGGCATCACCCGGCCCTGCACCAAGCATAACTATCTGGTCAACGACCCCGAGGATCTGGTGCCGGTGCTGCGCGAGGCCTTTTATCTAGCTGCCTCCGGACGCCCCGGCCCGGTTTTAGTCGACCTGCCCAAAGACATTATCGCATCACAGATCGTCTATCCGCCCAAGAAACAGGTCAAGATGCAGACCTACCAGCCCAACACTGATCCACATCCAGGGCAGGTGGAAAAGGCCTGCCGCGCCTGCCTCAAAGCCAAACGACCGGTACTCTATGTCGGCGGCGGCGTTATTCTCTCCAACAGCAATGAGGAATTGACCCAACTGGCCCGGCGGCTAAACATCCCGGTGACTATGACCCTGATGGGCCTGGGCGGCTTTCCGGGTACCGATCCCTTGTCGCTGGGGATGCTCGGCATGCACGGCAGTTACGCCGCCAACATGTCGGTGGCCAAGAGCGATCTGTTGATCGCCGTCGGCTCGCGTTTCGACGACCGGGTCACCGGCCGGCTCGATGCCTTTGCCCCGCAGGCCAAGATCATCCATATCGATATCGACCCCACCTCAATCAGCAAGAACGTCGATGTCGATATCCCCATTGTCGCCGACTGCAAACTAGCCCTCCAGGCTATGAACCTCTGGTTTGACAAGTCCAGTGAATACAATGCGCAGGAAGTGGCCGAACTGCACCAACCCTGGGTCGAACAGGTCAAGGAATGGGATGCCAAGCATCCGCTGGCCTACATGGAGGACGGCGAGATCATCAAGCCGCAGTATGTCATTGAAACTCTCCACAAGCTGACCGGCGGCAATGCCATCATCACCACCGAAGTCGGCCAGAATCAGATGTGGGCCGCCCAGTTCTATAAATTCAACCACCCGCGCCGCCTGCTGACCTCCGGCGGACTCGGCACCATGGGCTACGGACTGCCGGCGGCCATTGGTGCCCAGATGGCCTTTCCCGAGGCGACGGTTATCGATGTGGCCGGCGACGGTTCGATCCAGATGAACATCCAGGAACTGGCCACAGCCAGAGAATGCGGCGCCCCCGTCAAAATTGCCATCCTTAACAACAACTACCTCGGTATGGTGCGGCAATGGCAAGAGCTGTTTTATAACCGCCACTATGCCTCGACCGTGATGGAGGTCACCCCGGATTTTGTCGCCCTGGCCCAAGCGTACGGCGCTGTCGGTCTGCGCGCCAAGACCAAGGCCGAGGTCGAGCCGGTGATCAAAGAAGCCCTGGCCACCAAGAACCTGGTGATCATGGATTTCTCCATCTCCCGCGAGGAAGGCGTGTTCCCGATGGTGCCGGCAGGTAAGCCCACCACCGAGATGCTCCTGGTCTAAGGAGCACGGGAGAACGAACCGTTATCCGGCTCCCTTTGCCGGCCGCATTGAACAGAACCCCACGTCGAACAGGACAACGACTATGAAACATACCCTTACCGTCTTACTGCGCAACCGACCCGGCGCCCTTTCTCGCGTCACCGGACTTTTCAGTGGCCGTTGCTTCAATATCGAGAGTCTCTGCGTGGCTGAGACCTACGACCCCCAGGTTTCCTGCCTAACCGTGGTTACCAGCGGCGAGGCAGCCATTATCGAGCAGGTCACCAAACAGCTGCACAAACTGATCGATGTCATCAAGGTCAACGACGTCAGCGAGGGTGAATTCGTCGAGCGGGAAATGGCCCTGATCCGAGTCAAGGCTGAGGCGGGCACTCGTGCCGAGGTCCTGCGGATCATCGACATCTTCCGTGGCAAGGTGGTGGACGTCAGCCCTAACTCCTACGCCCTGGAAATCACCGGCTCCGAGTCAAAAATCAAGGCGGTGATCGACATACTCCGGCCGCTCGGCATCAAAGAGATTGTTCGCACCGGCAAAATCGCCATGGTCCGCGCCACTAAAAAATAACCGCCGCGCCGTCGGCCGCAGGGCCGCAGCCGACATTCTTCTTCCCCGGATTTCCCATGCAGAAAACTGAACTACCCCTGGCCCTTGAAGGATACCCTTTCATCCTCTTCAGCGGTTTTGCCACCCTGATTTTTGGCCTGCTTGGCTTTGTTCTTCCGGCCCTGCTCTGTCTGCTGCTCACCGGCTTTGTCACCTATTTCTTCCGCGATCCGGCTCGAGTCTTGCCAGAGGAGCCAGGGGCCATTGTCTGCCCGGCGGACGGTAAGATTATTGTGCTCGGCGAAGTTGATGACGACCGCTTTTTACACACCCGGGTTCAGAAGATTTCGATCTTCATGAATGTCTTCAATGTCCACGTCAACCGCATTCCCCTCACCGGGACCGTGGAACAGGTTGCCCTGTCGCCCGGAAAATTCTACGCCGCCGACAAGGACAAGGCCGTCCTCCACAATGAATTCTGCGCCCTCACCCTGGCCACGCCGGATAATCAGCGGTACACGATGGTGCAGATTGCCGGCCTGATTGCCCGCCGTATCGTCTGCCGCGCGGAAAAAGGGGACAGAGTCATGGCCGGAGAACGTTTTGGCATGATCCGTTTCGGATCCAGGGTTGATCTCTATCTTCCGCTGTCGGCACGGGTGTCGGTCAGGATGGGCGAGAAGGTCCGGGCCGGTGAAACCGTACTCGGTTATCTCGTCTCGGCCCCGGTCTCCGGGGCGGAAGAACCGGTTGCCTAACTCGCCAACGTACCGTATAATCTTCACATTATAATCTCCGGCCCACCTGTGGCGGCAACGCACCAGAAACCGGATGTTGAATCGACAACACCAAAGGCGCCTTAAAGCCGTCTGATTTTACACGAGCCGAACATGGAAAGCACATTGCCGACAAACCAGCCCCCCAACCGTTTTTATGTTGTTCCCTGCATGCTGACCATCTGCAGCCTGTTCAGCGGCTTTTATTCGATGATCTCCTCGATTAACGGTCACTTTTTCGCGGCTGCAGTGGCCATCTTGGTGGCTGCCGTTTTCGACGGCCTCGATGGCCGGGTGGCGCGGATGACCGGTTCAACCTCGACTTTCGGCATGGAACTTGATTCCTTATGCGACATGGTCGCTTTCGGCGTGGCCCCCGGACTGCTGGCTTATCTCTGGGCACTGACCCCCTACGGTCGTTACGGCTGGCTGGCCGCCTTTCTCTATGTCGCCGCCACCTCCCTCCGCCTGGCTCGCTTCAACTCCCAGACCGTTGCCAGCCCAAGTCACGACTTCACTGGTCTTCCTTGCCCTGCGGCTGCCGGTATGATTGCCACCGCTGTCATGTTCAGCTCGCATGTCTTTAAAACCACTGACACCGTCCAACATATCACCCTGCTCCTGCTGGTCTACCTCCTTTCCTATCTGATGGTTTCAACGCACCGGTACTTGAGCTTCAAACACATGGATATAGCCAAGGAAAAACGATTTCAGTTGATCGTTGGCCTGATTCTCCTCTTGATCCTTCTGGCCAGCGAACCGCCAATTACCCTCTTCGGCGCCTCCCTGCTCTACATCTTTTCAGGGCTGTTCATGGCCGCTAAAAACCGGTTGACCAGAAAGAAACCCAAACCAATCGTCCAAGAAAATCTGCCCCACTGACCTGTTTGTCTTTTTGAGATTCTCGTGCGCATCACCGGTGGCAGTGCCCGAGGCCGCAAACTTATCACCCCCCGATCCGATGAGATTCGGCCAACCTGTGACCGGGTGCGTGAGGCCCTGTTCAACATCATCGGGCCGCGAATTCATGGCACCAGGGTCCTTGATCTCTTTGCCGGCACCGGTGCCATCGGCATCGAGGCCTTGAGCCGAGGAGCATCCTTTGCTGCGTTCGTCGACCTGTCACTGGAAGCTGGTCGCCTGATCGAGGCCAACCTCCGAACCTGCATCCCCCAGCCTCGCGCTGCCTTTGTCCCGCTCAACCTGGCAACCACGCTGCATTTGCAGCCGCTTCGCGCCACAATGGAACCCGGCATCCGTTTCGACCTGGTCTTCATGGACCCTCCGTATAAAAAAAACCTGGCATATCAAGTCCTTACAATGCTTGAGCAAGCTGACATCCTGACAGCGGAGGCGCTGGTCATCGTCGAAGAGCAGCGACGCGTCATCCTCCCCGAAAAGGTTGGCCTCCTTTCCTTGATTGATCAACGCCGTTATGGAGAAACCGGATTATGGTTTTACAAACCTCTGCCGGACACGAATTGATATCATGAATGAAACCTGCATTTCATCCCCTCCCGGTAAACAGAACGGCGATTTCCGGATTGCTCTCTATCCAGGGACCTTTGACCCGATCACCAACGGCCATATCGATATTATCGAACGGGGATTACAGCTCTTTGACCGGATTATCGTCACTGTCGCCGTCAATGTGCAAAAAACGCCTCTGTTTTCGCTGGAAGAGCGCTGCACCATGATCCGCGAGTGTTTCAAAGACACCGGCAATCGGGTGGAGATTGGCTATACTGACGGCCTGATTGTCAATTATGCCTTGAAAAACAATGCCCGCACCATCATCCGAGGCCTGCGGGCCATTTCGGACTTTGACTACGAATTTCAATTGGCGCTGATGAACCGGAGGTTGGAACGGACGGTGGAGACGGTCTTTCTCATGACCGCTTTTCGATGGATCTACATTAGCTCGAGCAACATCAAGAACGCTGCCCGCTGCAAGGGAAACGTCACCGGACTAGTACCCGAGCATGTAGAGCGGGCCTTGAAGGAAAAATTCGCTTGATGAACACCACTGTTGCCGGCAAGGACAACCGGACCGGACCGGACAGCAGCCGCCGCGCCCTCCTTGTCCGCTGGATGCAAGGGGTGGTCGCAGCTGTTTTTCTCTACCCCCTGTTTCGCTTCATCGGACACCGGATTCCACCCAAGCCCCGGCTGGTTGAAGTTCCGGCCCCCCTCCCCCTGAGCGGCGTTCACACCGGCCATGATTTTCTCCTTTTTTCCACACAGGAAGGGCCGACAGCTGTTTCTCGAATCTGCACCCACCTCGGTTGCCGGGTCAACTACCAGCAGGACAAGCAGTACATCGAGTGCCCCTGCCACCAAAGCCGCTTCACCCCGGATGGCACACGGATCGCCGGACCGGCCGAAAAAAATTTGCCCCAATACGAGGTCACCTTCAAAGAAAACGGAGAGGGCCAGGTGATCGCCTATGTGGTCCATCTCTGATGTTTGGCTTGCTTGACAGGAAAACCTGGTCACCCCCGCTGCAATGGCTGCACGAGTATCGATGGGGCGGCGGTTCGCTGATTAGCCTCTTCCTCTCGATCCTTTCGGGGATTGTCGTTGCCCTGCAGTACGATGTCAACACACCCTTCTATTCGACCACGACCATTGAACTGGTCGTGCCCTACGGCTCCTTCTGGCGAGCCCTGCACTATTATTCCAGTCAGGCTTTTTTTCTGCTCCTGCTGGCGCATCTTGCCGTGGTGCTGTGGAAGAACGAGGAGGCGTTCAAGCGAGGGGCCTGGATTCGCCTCTGCACTACCCTCCCCTGCGGCTTACTGCTCCTGTTCACTGGTTATGTGCTGCGAGGAGATGCCACCGGCGAAGCAGCCGGGGCCATAGCCGAGCATATTTGCCTCTCCGTGCCCTTGATTGGCCCGCAGCTCAACGACCTCCTCTTTGATCTGGCCGACAGCGGCCTGCGCAAGGTCTACGCTCACCACGTCATTGGCTTGGTGGTTCTCGGAGGCATGGCCGCCTGGCCGCATCTCCGCCGCTACACCGCTCGCTGGCGCAACCATCTGGTGCTGGTATTCGTCACCGTGCTGGTGTCCATCGCCGTGGCCGCGCCGATGGAGCCAAGCCGCTTCGGCCTCCTGTTTATCGCCGGCCCCTGGTTTTTCCTTGGGTTGCAGGAACTCCTCAGATACTGGCCGCCCTTTGTTGCCGGTGTTTTGACTCCACTGCTGCCGCTGGCCCTGCTCTTCTGGCTGCCGAAGAGCTCCCTATTCCGTTCCCGTGTGCTGCTGGGCATCAGTCTCTGGCTACTGGCCTACGCCATCCTTACCTACCTCTGCATCCTGCGGATCTGAAGTCGCCCCTCCGATTTACTCGACCCGCAGCAGGCACAGCCGTTCCGGGGCCAAAAAACGATCCAACAGCACCTCACCGTCAAGGTTGCCGGGCACGGTGATTGCTGAGTTCGCCACCTGCTGATAGACCGCCTCCACCGCCTCCCCATAGCGCTCAAGAGTATAACGGGAACGGAGAATGCGCCGGTTTTCGACCAGGGGTGCATGGAGATTGACTGCATCCGGCAGAGTATCGGGACGAAGAAGCGCGGCCTGCCCGCCTGAGCTGACCAGACGGCGGAGAACCGCCTCCTGCAGAGTTTCATCCAACCTGCCGAAGTCCACCCGATCCTCACAGATCCAGGCTGTCAGCAGCCGCTCCAGATCATCCTTTCCAGGTTTGCGGCCATAAGCGGCCAGATTACGCAGCAATCCCTCTCGGGCCGCTGCCTCAACCCGATCCCGACCCAGCCACTCCAGGGGCACGTCAAGCCGGTCGTACGACCATGGCAGTTGGATGCCTTCATCACCCGAACTCGACATAATCTCGGGGAGATTGCGACCGCAGACCGGAGTGCCGAACAGCCAGGGCTCGAGAAAAGCCATGCCGAAACCTTCGGCCACGCTGGTGGTCACCGCGACATCCGCCCGCTGGAGCAGCTCAATAAAACTGTATCCGCCCGGCCCCACCAATTCAAACTGCACCGGCAGCCCCAAATCTGTGGCAACCTGCCGCCAGCGTCGATACCGGGGCTGTTCAAGTGGATTTTCCGGCCCCGAAGTGGTGGCAAACCGCGTTCCCTGAGGGGCCATGGCCGCCCAAAGGAGAAACTCACCCAGGTTTTTCCTGCGGATGGCCCGGGTCGGGTACAACCAGAGAGGGGCCGCATTTGCGGTCGGGGAAATCTCGACAGGGAGCGGGCCAAGATCCACCGGATTAAGGAGAAAGTGGAGGTGACCAGCGTCCAGTCCCGCTGCCTCTAAAGAGTCAAAATCGCGGCTATTCAACACAGCATAGTGAAGATGACCCGCCCGTGGATAAAGGAGCCGGGAGAGAACCTCCCTCTGCCCTTCCGCCATTGTCGCCAGCATGGCTCGATAATTGGCCGGGCGGCCATCTTCGGCAAAGTCGTGAATCTGAAAGAGGATTCGCTCACCCTGATCAGCCAGCAGCCGCAGAGTAATGGGCAGGACCAGGCTCTTGCCCAGGCTGTGGTTGTGCACATGCCAGAGATCGGGCGGCCCACCGAGGGCTGCGGTGGCTTCCGTCCGCATCTGAACTGCCAAATCAGAAGGGGAGATGGCCGGCCGGTCCGCCTCGTACTGCAGACCGGGAATGACCTGAAAATCCCCGTCCCCTTGCAAGGATGGCGGCTTGCCCGTGAGTACCACGGTCTTGACCCCCCGTTGATTCAGCGCCCGTTGCAGGTGGCAGATGATCCGGGTAACCCCGCCGCTTTGCAGATGGTAATGGACAAGGGCAACCCGCATCGCTTAGGACTCCACAACTGCGGCCGGGCGATCAATAGCGATGTCCGCCACTTTTGACCGACGGTCATGACTGAGCGGCGAACACACCCGCAGCCGTTGGTAGGCCTCGACCTCCCCCATCGGCGGCCGTTCCGGTTCGGCAATGCAGTGGGTCTCCTGGCGATAGGTGCCGTTGTACTGGCCGAACTGACGCAGAAGGCCGTCCCCCTCTGTAGAGCCGCGCCGGTGACCGTGCGCTCGCAACCGTCTCTCCAGAACCTGGAGAATAGCAAAGGCCATCCGGCCCAGCTCGGAATTGCTCCGGCGGCGATGACATCGCTGGCCCATATCAGTCTGGGCAAAGATCCCCAGGCCGTGCAGGGCATGCAGATCAACCAAATGGGCTGTTTCGACCCCGTAACCCACTGGAAAGGACAAGTGTTCCAAGACGCTCCGACGTGCCGCGTACTCGCCTGCCAACGGCTGGATAAAGGATGTCAATTCGGGAAAGTAGAGAGAAAACAGTGGTCGAATAAGAATCTCCGTCACCCGGCCGCCGCCGAGAAGACACTCTTCCCCATGCCGGCAGTGAGGACGCTCATAAAAGGATTTGACATAACCAACCTCCGGATGCCGCAGGAGGGGCCCAACAAGGCCGGTCACAAAACGGGGGTGGATATTGGTGATGTCCGCGTCAATAAAAATGAGGATGTCTCCCTTGAGCTGGTAGAGCGCCTTCCACAGATTCTCTCCTTTGCCCCGATGGGGTACGATATCGGGCAGGATGTCGGCAGCCCGGTACACCGAAGCCCCGGCGGCAGCCGCCAGCTCTAGAGTTCGGTCAGTGGAGCCGGAATCGATGACGGCAATCTCATCCAACAAGGGAACCTGATCGCGCAGAGCCGCATGCAACCGGGAGACCACCGCACCAATAGTCGCGGCCTCGTCGAGAGTAGGAATGCAAAGGGAGAGTGACAGGCCCAGCTTCTCTTTTTGCCGCATCAACTCTCCGACCTCGGAAAATTGGCCATGATGAAAGGTCCGGGTTGCCAACCACCGATCAACAGTGTCCATAACGTTCCTCTCCGGCACCCTCCGCTTCCCGGCCCAATAGGGGGCTACAAAAAAACGGAATATCGGCTCGATAAAGTGACATCGCCCATTCACTGGTATGGACCAACCGGTTGATTCCATGACACGAATACAAAAAACCAATTATTTCGATTATATGCGCAGGGACACCGCAAAGTCAAGCACTGGCTCACCTCTCTCGATTGGGGAGTAGGTTCCGACCAGGAACAAAGGTGCCTAACCAGAGAACTCCAGCGTCGCCGTCCAGCAACAGTTCAATATTTCATCATTTTTATCCATGAAACCCTTGCCGGATGGTGGCCTACCTTTTATGGTACTCGCCTAATAAGAATCGAATTTCCACACAGGTGTCTCATGTTGCATCAACTTGCCTGCACCCTGCTCCTCTTTGAAGACGATCCGTCCATCCGTGCCATGCTCGTCGCCTTTTTCAGTTCCTTGGGGGCCAAGGTGGTCGCGATGGAGGACGGCAGGGATGCCATGGCCCGCATCGAGGCGGCGCAGGCTGACTTGGTGCTGCTTGATGTGATCATGCCCTATCGGGATGGCCTGTCCATCCTGCAGGAACTGCGGTTGACCAATTCCGAACTGCCGGTGATCATGCTCACCGAAAAAAGCGGCGAGGACGACAAGGTCACAGGTCTGGAATATGGGGCCGACGACTACATGACCAAGCCTTTCAGCCCCAAAGAACTGCTCGCCCGGATACGGGCCCAGTTGCGCCGGAGCCGCAACCCTCGGACAGCGGGCCATCCCCCTCTGATCCTTGGCCCGCTCCGCATCGACCCCGCCACCAGGGAGGCAAGCTTGCCCGATGGGTCCTTTCTGCCCCTGACCAAAACCGAATTCGATCTACTATTCTATCTGGCCGCCCGCCCCGGCATCGTTGTTGCCCATGGCGAGCTGCTCAAAGAGGTCCTGGGGTACAATCCCGAGGCGGAGACCAAATCACTGGTCATGCACATCGCCAACATCCGCCGCAAGCTCGAAAGTGCCTGCCCCCTGGCTCTGACGATCAAGGCAGTGGCCGGTGTCGGTTACAAACTCGTCCCGGGAAAAGCCGCTTAAAAAAAAACACCAGCGTATTCCTCGCTCCTTCATCCGAGGTCCTTTATGTCTAGCCACCGATCTTATCCCCGGCTCTTCCACCTTTTGTTTCTGCTTATCCTGGTCACTCTCGTCCTCCCCTGCCCGGCAGCGGAACTGGAAAAAGAGGACACCATGATCCCCCTCCACGTAGCGGCCGGAACCAACCTGATCCATCTGGCCAGGGATTACTGTCGCGACCGGAACGACTGGCAAGAGATCGCCCGCATCAACCGGCTCACCGAACCCTATCTGATCATCCACGACACCTCGCTCCAGGTGCCGCTCTCTTTGCTGATCGTCGAGAAGCTGAGTGCCACAGTCGCCTCGGTTCACGGCCCGGTTGATCTGCTGACCAGCAAAGATCAAACCATCCCCCTCAACAAAGGTGATGTTCTGCTGCCGGGACAGACGGTCCGCACCGGCCCGGACGGGTACACCCATCTCATCTTGCCGGACAATACCTACACCCGGATCGAACCTGATTCGCAGATTACCCTCACCTACCTCTTTCGCCTCAAGGACGGGAACGTCAAAGCCGATTTCTTCCTCGGTCAAGGGACGGTTATCCATTGGGTGCGGGAAAAACTGCGGGCCAACGAGAGCTTCCAGACCCACACGCCGATTGCGGTCACCGGCATCCGCGGCACCGAATTTCGCTTGAAGATGACCGAGAAGACGGCTAACACCGTCGAGACCCTGCGCGGCCGGGTCGAGGTCAGCGGTTCGGGCCGTGCAACCACTTTGGGGACCGGTCAGGGACTGCGGGTCAGGGAAGGACAACCGCCGGAACAGCCCCGCTCCCTGCCCGACCCTCCGGCCAAACCGAAACTTGAGCCGATCTACCGCAGCCTGCCGGTGATAATCGCGGCGCCCTCCCACGCCAAGGCCAAAGTTATCCGCTTGCGGATCACCGCGGACGAGCAGGCCCAGATCACTCTCTTTGATCAAAGCGTTGCTCCGAGCGGACAATTCACTGTCAGTCCCCTGGTTGACGGCGCCTATTTTGCTTCCCTGACTGCCTTTGACAACGACCATTTCGAGAGCACGGTGACCGGACAGCTCCCCTTCACCGTCCGCACCATCCCGGCCACCCCCATGGTTTCTTCCCCTAAGACCGGCTCCACCCTCTGGGGCAAGCAGGGCACCATAGAATGGCTCGCTTCCAACCAGGTCGATCACTACGATCTCCAATTGGCGGCCGATCCGGAATTCAAACATCTCCTTGACCAGCAGCAGATCAAGACAACCACCTACACGAGCCCGGAACTCCAGCCAGGAACTTACCACTTCCGGGTAAAAGCGGTGGCCCCGGATGGGTTCAACACCCTCTACTCAGTCCCGGTGGCCTGGAAACTGGCGGAACCACCGAAGATGGGCGGCATGGAGGGAACGGCCAATGTCCGCCCGACCCTGCAATGGCCGGTGATGGCCGAGGGATGGACCTATGACCTCCAGGTGGCGTACGATGAGGAGTTCACAACTCTGGCTGTTGATCAGAAGAATTTGTCGACCACCTCCTTTACCCTCGAGGAACAGCTCGCCGCTAGCACCTATCACGTCCGCATCCGGGGTGTGGAGAACGGCCAGCCAGCCAGCCCCTGGACTCCGCCGCAGACGATGACGATCAAGCCCAAGCCGGCCGGCTGGGAAGAACTGCTCATCGGCGTGTTCTGTCTCGGCATCATCCTGCTCTAAAGCCGGACGTGCGGAAAACGTGATTAAGCGGTTACCGGCCCCCTTTGTTGGCCTGCTGCTCATCGGCCTGCTCCACCTCGGCGGCCTGCTGGCGGGGTTCGGCAACGACGGCCTTGACCTGTTGTTCCGGTTGCGCGGCCCCCGTCCACCGGATCAGCGGCTCGTCCTCATAGGGGTCGACGAGCCAAGCCTGCAGCAGCTGGGGGCCTGGCCCTTTCCCCGCCGCCTCCATGCCGAACTGCTTGGTCATCTCCGCCAGGCCAGGGCTGTTGGGTTTGATGTCCTCTTCCCCGAACCCACCGACGACGACGCTCTGTTCAGCCGCGCCCTGGAATCGGGGCCGCCGGTGATCCTGGCCATTACCCATGAACGGGATGGCCGACTCCTGCGCCCTGCTGGATCAATCGCCGGTTACAAGGGAACAGGCCACATTGAAACCATCCTGGCCGGCGACGGTATCGTCCGCCGGGTTGACCTGAACGCCGATCCAGCTCAATCCGCCTTTTCCCTTTCCCTCCTCAGGGCCGCGGCGATCAGCCTTCCAGACCTTGCCGCTCCCTCCCGGCTGTTCATCAACTATTACGGCCCGGAAGAGACCTTTCTCTTTCTCTCCTATGCCGAGGTCCTGGCAGGCCGCTACCCGCCGGACTTCTTCAGGGATCGGCTGGTGCTGATCGGTGCCCAGGCCGTCGGCCTTGGCGACTCCCACATCACCTCGTTTACCCGGGAACAGGCCACACCAGGGGTTGAAATCCAGGCCACCATCATCAACAACCTGCTCGACCACTCCTTCATTCATCCCCTGCCGTTGCTGCCCTGGCTGCTCATCGGCTTGACCTGCCTGGTGGCGGGCACCGCTTGGCCCACCTGTGGCGAACGGGTCAATCTGCTGATCAATACCACCTTGCTCCTCGCAGTCTTTGCCGGGGCCTGGCTGCTTTTCCAACAGAATCTTTTTTATGATTTTCCGCAGGTACTCCTTTTTTTCTTTTTCGCCTACCTGATCCATCTCGTCCAGCAACTGCTTCGCGCCGCCAACCGCATCCTGGTTGAGGCCCGACGGCTCGACCAGGAACTGGACGCCGGCCTGCACCTGGTGGCCGGCGCGATCCCGGAACAGTACCTACGCGCTGCAACCAACGCAAATCCGCTCACCTCCTCGGCCCTCCAACGCCACCTTGACCGTTTGCAGGCTGCCGCCAACGCCCTCAGCCTGCAGCACCACTTTCTTGAAAATCTACTCAAGGAGGAACTGCCGCCCCTGATCCTCTGGGAAGACACCAGCGGCAGGGCTGTCTTTGCCAACAGTGCCTTTGCCCGATTCTGGCAAGAATTCGCCCCGATGGATCTTGGATTGCCCACCTGTCAGCACTTCCTTGACGCCATTACCGGATCAGCGGCCACAACCACCCCCGATGATGACAATCACGTTGCAGCCGGAGAACCGGTCAACATTGAACTCCTGGGGACCAACGGCCGACGCTTCTATCAGGCCGAACTCCACCCCCTGCTGGTTCCCGACACCGGCTTTCGCGGCGTGCTCGCCGTGCTCCAGGATATCACCGGAATCAAGGAGCTGGAACAGGTCAAGGACGAGGTGTTGGCTATTGTCTCCCACCAACTGAAGCTGCCGTTGACCACCATCCTCGGATACGGTGAGATTTTGACCGATGCGCTCAGCGGCGAGCACCAGCTATACGCCCAAGAGATCTACGGCCAGTCGCGACGCTTGAACCGGATGATCGAAGATTTCCTCGATATTGCCCGGCTGGAAAGCGGTCGCAAACAGATTCGCCGTTTTCCCTTTCCTCTCGGTAGGATGATTGAGGACGCAATCACCACAGTCCAGCCTGCCGCCCAAAAAAAATCCATCGATATTATTGCCCATCAACCCAGCCGGACCACGCCCCTGCTTGGTGACGAGTCCCTGCTCCTGCAGGCAATGATCAATCTGCTCGACAATGCGGTCAAGTTCAGTCCGGAACGAACAACCGTTACCGTGGAGATGGAAGAACAGCCCCAGCAATTCGTCCTGCGCGTCATCGATCAGGGGCCTGGCATTGCCAGGGAGGAACGGCAGCGGATTTTCGACAAATTCCAACGGGGAAACCACCCCGCCAAGGCGGACGGATTCGGCCTCGGCCTGCACCTGGTCAAACAGATTGTCGACCGCCACCACGGCAGCATTGCCGTTCTGGATGGAGACGAAGGGGCGGTCTTTCAAATCATCCTGCCCAAGCTGGACCAGACTGTCGGCGATGCCGGAGCTTTCCCATGCGCATAATCCGTTTCGCCTTCCCGCTGCTCCTGCTGCTCGCCGTGCTGACGTTTTCCCTTTCCTGGACGGATCGGCTTGCCCCTGCCCTGTTGGGATGGGTTGGAATACACCAGTTCGAGATTGACCTAGCCGGGTGGGACGCAAGCGAGGTCCGGATCGGGTCCTTGCACCTCACCCTCGACCATTCCTCCGGCCCGATTGCCTTCAAGGTGACGGATGCGGTCTGCCGCTATCGAATCCTTGGTTTGCTGCAGGGCAAACTGGAGGCAGTTGCAGCCGCCTCCGTCGACATCGACCTACCCCTAGCAATAGCCGCGCCAGGAGATTCACCCGGCTTGGTCCTACTGGATTTGGCTAACCTCCTCGAACAACTCCAGCTGCGCAATCTGCCGGTGCAGCAGGTGCATCTCTCGCGACTGCTGGTCCATCGCGGATCAACAACCGACAACAAGCAGGTGGCGTTTTCCGTCGATCTGACCACGACCGAAAACGATCGCCGGTTAAGGATTGATTCGACGGCACCAAACCGCCCCAATCCCCTCACTATCCACCTGCAAAGTACGGACGAACATTATTCCGGCTCGCTCCACTATGATCTCGCCGGTCTGTCGGAACTCTTGCCGCAAGGGAAGAACTCACCTGCACCGCTTCAGGGGATCGTCAAAGCGGAAATAAAGGCCGACCTGCGTTCCGCGGCCAAGATGCCGCTGCATTTTGCGTGCACGGTTTCCGCGCTGCGGCATCCCCTGTTCTCTGCCGAAGAGGTCCGCCTGCAGCTGGACAGTAGCCAACCGCTTTCCACCACCGCCCTGGTCCTTGCACCCACCTCCCGGTTGAGCCTGCGCAATGGTCAAAACCAGGGTGTCGGTGTGGCAACTCTCGTGGCCGATCTCAGTGGGCAGATTGTGTTTGACAATAATTCTTTCCAGATACAGCTCAAACCCGCCAGTCCTTGGACGATCGAAGGCGTTACCTTCGGCGCTGTTCGCCTCGCCCCTGTGTTTTTTAAAAACCTCTCTCTGCACCTCCAGGCCGATCGCGGCCAGCTGCAGGGCGACTGCACCTTCGCAACGCCCCTGGGCAGAGGGACAATCAAAACCGATTTCAACCACCGGTTGACAAGCGACGCCAAGGGAAACTTTTCGATCCAAACTGATGGGCCGATACAGATGGGCGAAAACAGCAATCTGCGCGAACTTCTCGCTACCCCCGATATTGCCCTTGCCCTGCACAAGGGGGCGCTTACCTTCTCTGCGCAAGGCCATTGGCAACGAACATCCCCGCCTGAGCTGCAGACAGCCATCGAACTCATTGACGGTCAGGGAACACTCTTCGAGGCTCCCTTCTCCGGCCTGACCCTTCGACAGCAGCTCCGCATCCTTCCCCTCATGGAGTCGATCAGACCTGGACTGGTGCAATTGACAGAGATGCAGGGTCCGGTTCCCACGAAAAATTTTGTGATGAAAATGCACCTGCGTCCTTCTCCGCCCGGCAAAGGTCCCAACCTGTTCATCGAGGAGGCGGGTGCCCAGCTCTTTCACGGCTCGATCGGGCTGGAGAACTGTGCGTATGAGCCCAACAAACCGCACGAGGCCTGTCAGCTGCACCTCGACAATCTTGATTTACAGCCGCTGATGGCCCTGCAAAAAATCGACGGCCTCACGGTCAGCGGCCGAGTCCAAGGGCAGCTCCCCCTGCAGTTTTCGCCCCAGGGGATGACTATTCACCAGGGAAAACTGGAAAACGACGCTGAAGGCGGCATCATCCGTTATCAACCCGCCGGCAGCACCGTGCTCGATTCCCCCCTCACTGCGTACGCCCTCAAGGCCCTGGAGGAACTCCACTATCACCGGCTGGCAGCCCTGGTCGACTATCTGCCCGACGGCACCCTCACTCTTGGCTTGCAATTACAAGGGAAGAATCCGAAGCTGGAAGCGGGACGCCCGGTACATCTCAACATCACCACCGAGCAGAATCTGCTTTCACTGCTCAAGAGTCTTCAGTATAGTTATGGGCTTACTTCAGAGCTGGACCGTACAATTCGGCAACAGCCCTCACGCCAACCCGCCAACTGACCTCATAAGGAGATTGCATGTTCAAACGATTGGCAATACTTGCGGCAGCGGGAGTGTGTCTTTCTGCCTGTTCCCCGACGGTGCAGATCGCCCCACCCGACAAACCAATCACCATCAACCTGAATGTCAAGATTGAACATGAGATCCGGGTCAAGGTGGAAAAGGATTTGGAAAATGTGATCAGTGCGAAGAGTGGACTCTTTTAATGGG
The DNA here is from genome assembly GCF_963662935.2 of uncultured Desulfobulbus sp. Classification (NCBI taxonomy): domain Bacteria; kingdom Pseudomonadati; phylum Thermodesulfobacteriota; class Desulfobulbia; order Desulfobulbales; family Desulfobulbaceae; genus Desulfobulbus; species uncultured Desulfobulbus sp. Next base: position 534,971 of record NZ_CAXXTL010000002.1, read on the forward strand.
AGAAACATCATGAAACGATATTTTTTATTGATAATCAGCCTATTGTTCTGCTGCCAAACTGTTTATGCCCTCGATCTGCAGACGGCCAAAACGCAGGGCCTGGTGGGAGAGACGCCCACCGGCTATTTGGCCCCGGTCCAGGGTGGCAACAACGAGGTTGGCCAACTGGTGCAATCGATAAATTCCCAACGCCGGGAGGAGTACCAGAAGATCGCCCAGCGCAACAATACGCCGCTGCAGGCCGTCGAACAACTCGCCGGCAAACAGGCCATGGAAAAAACCCCAGGTGGCCAGTTCATCCTGCTGGACGGTGCTTGGAAGAAAAAATAGGCTCTGCGAGGGGGCAAAGAATGGATTAATGCCATGCCCCCTCTCCCCACCACATCACCCGCCCTTCTCTTGCCGATATTCCGACGAGTAAGAAAGGACCGCAGCGCCGCCTCATCTCCCTGTATTTGCATCCATTGTTTTGCTGCGATAAAAATCTTGACAGCACAAAACGATATGTTTAAGATTATCGATATGAAAAACGATTATACCCGCACCCTGCCCGATACCTGGAAGCCCATGTCCCGCGTCTTCACCGCCCTCGGCGACGAACACCGCCAGCGGATGTTGTTGCTGTTTGAAAAAGGGGAACGGCTGAATGTCGGTCAGATTGCCGAGGTTTCCACTCTCTCCCGCTCCACCGTCTCGCACCATCTCAAAATCCTGCGGGAAGCGGAAATCCTGTGTTCGGAGAAGATCGGCAAGGAAGTCTGGTACTGGATCAACTGTCCGTACCTGGAAGAGGTCATGGGCAATGTCGTGGAGTATGTCCGCGCCATCCGCTAATCCTTTCATTACATAACGAAAATCTTAAACATATAGACTTATTTAATTTCACCAATGACCGCCCTGTTGAGAGGAACCCTGTCATGATTCGTTCGTTGCTGATTCTGGTGTTACGTAGCCTGTGCCGTCTGCTCTTCCGGGTGGAAATCAAAGGAAAGATGTCGTCAGGCCTTGCCGCCGAACGCCTCCTGGTGGTCGCCAACCACGAATCCTTTCTCGACGGCCTGCTGCTCGGCCTCTTCCTGCCGCTCAACCCGGTCTTTGTCGTCCACACCGCGATAGCCACTAACCGTTATTTCCGCCTTATCCTCTCGCTGGTTGATTATCTGGCCGTGGATCCCACTAACCCCATGGCTATGAAAAAGGTGGTTCGCCTGCTCGAGGGCGGGCGCCCGGTGGTGATCTTTCCTGAAGGCCGCATTACCACCACCGGTAGCCTGATGAAGGTTTACGAAGGACCAGCCTTTGTCGCGGCTAAGACCGGGGCCACCATCCTGCCGGTGCGGTTGGACGGACCATCGCGCAGCTATTTTTCAAGGCTGTCCGGCAAATATCCCAAAACTTTCTTCCCCAGGATCCGCATCACCATCCTGCCGACAACCCGCATTCCAATGCCCGAGGCTCCAACCGCCAAGTTACGGCGGCGGCTGGCCGGAGAGGCGATGCGCTGCCTGATGCAGGAGATGGTCTTCTCCTCCCGGCCGCAGCAGACCCTATTTGCCGCCCTCTGTGACGCTGCTGAAATTTTTGGCCCAAACCGGCGGGTGCTGGAGGATGTGCGGCAGATCGAGTATTCTTACAACGACCTGTTGAAGATGGCGCTCCTCCTCAGCCGTCAGGTAGAACGGATCACGCAGGAGAACGAACGGGTCGGCCTGCTGCTGCCCAACATGGCACCCACACTCGGCTTGCTCCTTGGCCTCTCCGCACGCCGCCGGGTGCCGGCCATGCTCAACTACACCGCCGGCATTGATTCCATGCAGGCCGCCTGCACCGCTGCCGAACTCAGTACTCTCCTCACCTCCCGCGCTTTTGTCGAGCAGGCCAAGCTGACCGATAAGTTGGCGGGGTTGCACGATATCCGCCTCGTCTATCTGGAAGATCTCCAACAACAGATCCGTCTTGCCGATAAAATTTGGCTGATGGCCTATGCGATCCATGCGCCCCGGGCTTTTGCCCTGCCCTCTTCACCGGAGGATCCCGCGGTTGTCCTCTTCACCTCGGGCTCGGAAGGCATGCCCAAGGGGGTGGTTCTGTCCCACCGGGCCATCCTCGCCAACATCGCCCAGGTGCGGGCGGTGATCGATTTTTCCGTGGACGACAAGGTGCTCAATGCCATGCCGATCTTCCACTCCTTTGGCCTCACCGCCGGCACCCTCCTACCGGTGCTCACCGGCGCCAACCTCTTTCTCTATCCGACGCCGCTCCACTACCGGATCATTCCGGAGCTCGCCTATGATCGCAACTGCACCGTGCTCTTTGGCACCTCGACTTTCTTGGGCAACTACGCCCGATTCGCCCATCCCTACGATTTCTACCGCCTCCGCTATGTGGTCGCCGGGGCCGAGAAACTCTCCGAGGCAGTGCGCGGCCTGTGGTTTGAGAAATTTGGCATCCGCATCTTTGAAGGGTACGGCGCCACCGAGACCGCCCCGGTGCTGGCAGTGAACACCCCCATGGCCTACCGCACTGGCACAGTCGGCACCCTGCTGCCGGGGATCGAGGCCCAACTGGTGGCCGTACCGGGCGTCGAACACGGCGGCATCCTCCATGTCCGCGGACCCAATGTGATGAGCGGCTATCTCAAGGCCGACCGGCCGGGAGTCGTGCAACCACCGGCTTCCGCACTGGGTGCGGGCTGGTATGAGACCGGCGACGTAGTAACCATCGACGATGAAGGTTTCGTCAGAATCGTGGGCCGAATGAAACGATTTGCCAAAATCGCTGGTGAGATGATCAGCCTGGAGGTGGTGGAAAAATTGGCCGTGGCGGCCTCTCCTGAGCAGATCCATGCCGCCACCACCCAACCCGATGAGGCCAAGGGCGAAGCCCTGGTGCTGTTCACCACTGACCCGGCACTCAATCGTGACCTTTTGGCAACCAAGGCGAGAGAGCTCGGCATTCAGGAACTGGCCGTACCGCGCAAGATCCGTTTGGTCGAGACCCTGCCGCTCATGGGCACCGGCAAGGTCGATTATCTGAGCCTGCAGCGGCTCGCCATAGGTGCCTGACATGGAATCTCTCCTGACCAGACGTCGTTTTCTCCTCCTGCTGGCAGGCTCAGCCGTTACGGGAACTGCCAGCTGGGCGCTTACCAAGCCGGTCCTGATCAACCCCTGCCGGGCGGCGATCCCGCCGGAACTCGCAGCCAGTCCCTGGTTGCAGAAAGTGTGGTCCGGGCTCGATCCCGCCCAGGTGTGGGATTGCCATGTCCACCTGGCCGGTACCGGTGACAGCGGCAGTGGGATCGTCATCGGTCCCCAGCTCTCCTCCTACCTGCATCCGGTGCAATACGGGCAGCGGCTGTTCTACATGAATGCCGGCTGTGCCCAAAACGAGGCTGGCCAGGTTGACCGGAGCTATGCCGCGCGCCTCCTCAACCTAACCGAGTCCCTGCCCCCCGGTTTTAAAGTGCTGCTGTTTGCCTTTGATCGTTTCCATGACGAAACCGGGCAGCCCCGCGACGAGCAGTTGTCCTTCTATGTCCCGGATAGGTATGCGCGCCAGTTGGCCGCTGCCCACCCCGCACGGTTTGAGTGGGCGGCATCCGTTCATCCCTATCGGCCCGACGCTCTGGAGGCCCTGCATTCGGCCGTGACCGACGAAGCACGGGCGGTGAAGTGGCTGCCTTCGGCAATGGGCATGGATCCGGCCTCGCCCCGATGCGACCCCTTTTATCGGGCCCTGGCCACGGCAAACCTGCCGCTCATTGTCCACTGCGGCAGCGAACAGGCGGTCAAAGGAGAACACCGGCAGCATCTCAATAACCCGCTCCGTTTACGGCGGGCACTGGACGCCGGCGTGCGGGTGGTGATCGCCCACTGTGCCTCCGTGGGCCAGGATATCGACCTGGACCGGGGTCAGGCAGGCCCCGCAGTCAGCAGTTTTCGTCTCTTTTCCCGGATGATGGCTGAACCGAGATCAAACGGGCTGCTTTTCGGTGACATATCCGCTGTTACCCAACGCAACCGTCCCCTGTCGGTTCTCAAGACCCTGCTGGAACGCACTGACTGGCACAACCGCCTATTACAAGGTTCCGATTATCCGTTGCCGGGCATCCTGCCCCTGACCACGCCAACAACCCTGGCCAAAGCCGGCTTGCTGCCCGCTGACGCCGTTCCCGACCTGAAACGGGTGCGCGAGCACAATCCCCTGCTCTTTGATCTAGCCATCAAACGCCTCCTTTCCTGGAAAGGTCATTCGTTTTCCGCCTCGGTCTTCCACACCCAACAATTTTTTCAAAAGGCATCACTATGAGTTCACAGTTTGGCCTCCTCAAAACAGGTAGTTTCGCACCGTTTTTCATCACTCAGTTTCTCGGGGCTTTTAACGACAACCTGTTCAAGAACGCCCTGATTGTTCTGCTCACCTTTCAGGCAGCCAGCTGGACCAGCCTCAAGGCTGAAGTCCTGGCCAACCTGGCGGCGGGTATCTTCATCCTGCCCTTCTTCCTTTTTTCCGCCACCGCTGGTCAACTGGCAGACAAATACGACAAAGCCACCCTGGCCAGATTGGTCAAGATCTTAGAAATAGGGATCATGGTCGTGGCAGCAACAGGTTTCTGGCTGCACAGTTTATGGCTGCTGCTGACCGCCCTTTTCCTGCTCGGTTGCCATTCCACCCTGTTCGGGCCGGTTAAATATGCCATTTTGCCCCAACACCTGCATGAAGATGAACTGGTGGGCGGCAATGCCCTGATCGAGGCCGGCACCTTTGTCGCCATCCTCATCGGCACCCTGACCGGTGGCCTGCTGGCCGGTGCGGTGACGCATCCGGTGTGGATCGCCGTTGGCGGTCTGGTGGTGGCAGTCGCCGGATATCTGACCAGCCGTGGCATTCCGACCGCCCCGCCACCGGCACCGGAGCTGCGAGTCAACCCCAACCCGATCACCGAAACCTGGCACAACATTGTCTTTGCCCGGGAAAACCGTTCGGTCTTCCTCTCCATCCTGGGCATTTCCTGGTTCTGGCTCTACGGGGCGCTCTTTTTGGCCCAGTTTCCGGCCTATGCCAAAAATGTTCTGGGCGGCGGCGAAGCGACGGTGACTCTGTTGCTGGCCACCTTCACCGTTGGCATCGGCGTCGGCTCCCTGCTCTGTGAGCGGTTGTCGGGCAAGCGGGTGGAAATCGGCCTAGTGCCCTTCGGCTCTATCGGCTTGACCCTGTTTGGCCTTGATCTGGCCTTTGCCTCACCCTCCGGGCTGATTGCCGGGGCGCCCCTTGGCCTGTGGTCATTGCTCGGCCAGATTGGGACCTGGAGAATCCTGGCCGACCTCGCCCTGATCGGCATGTTCGGCGGTTTCTTCATCGTCCCCCTCTACGCCCTGGTGCAGGTGCGCAGCGAAGCCAAACATCGGGCCCGGATCATCGCGGCCAACAACATCCTCAATGCCCTGTTCATGGTGGTAGGGGCCCTGGCAGCAGCGGCCATGCTCAGCGCCGGCCTGACCATTCCCCAACTCTTCGGCCTCGGCGCCCTGTGCAATGCCGTGGTCGCGCTCTACATTTACGGCCTAGTACCGGAATTCCTCCTGCGCTTCCTGGCCTGGCTGCTGGTGCATGGGGCTTATCGGCTGGAAAAAAAGGGGCTTGAGCATATCCCGCTGGATGGTCCGGCTGTCTTGGTGTGCAATCATGTCAGCTTTGTCGATACGATGGTGGTCATGGGCGCATCACCGCGACCGATACGTTTTCTGCTGGATCGCCGCTATTTTCATATACCGATATTGGGCTATCTCCTGCGTCGCAGCGGAGCCATTGGGATTGATTTTGATGATGACCAGCCAGAAACCTTTGCGCAGGCCGTGAAGGAAGCAGCTGCAACCCTGGCCGCCGATGAATTGCTGGCCTTGTTTCCGGAAGTGACCCTCACCCCGGACGGTGAGATCCAGCCTTTCCGTCCGCTCATTTCCCGCATCCTGGCAAGCCAGCCGGCACCGGTGATCCCCATGGCGCTGCAGGGATTGTGGGGCAGCTCTTTTTCGAAAATCGCGGGCCGCGCCATGCAGCGCCCCTTTCGCCGTGGCTTTCTTTCCCCCATCGCCTTGGTGATCGGCGCTCCGCTCGGCGCTGCTGAGTCAACTCCGGAACGGCTGCAGGCAGAAGTGACCTGTTTACGGGGAGAATGTCGATAGAAAGAACGTGTCGGGAAGGTGCGGTGTAGGGAACGACAACGGGTTCGCCACTATTGAGAGTGGCGAACCCGTTTTTATGATGATCAGGGAGAGGTCTGACCGGTGGGGCGCATCATGATTTCGTTGACGTGGACGTGGGGCGGCAGAGTCAGAAGCCAGCGGATGCCCTCGGCGATGTCTCGCGGTTCGAGCAAGGTCCCGAACTGAGCCGTGAATGTGCCGAAATTCTCCGCATCATAGCCGGCAACCTGCTGGAATTCCGAGGTGACGATACCGGGCATGACGGTGGAAACCCGTACCCCGTGGGCGCAGACCTCACGACGCAATCCCTCGGCGATGGCCGAGACGGCAAATTTGCTGGAGCCGTAAAACCCACTGACCGGCGAGACGTTGCGGCCGACCACCGAACTGATGGCCACGATATCACCACCCTGCCGCTGCACCAAGTATTGCCCGGCCCGGCGCATCAGGTGGGCAGCTCCCAAGACATTGATTCGATAGAGTTCCTCCCATTGAGATTCGTCGCTGCCCAAGATGCCGCCGGCCAAGCCGCGTCCTGCATTGACGACCACAATATCATATTTATTGCCGCCCTCGCTCCAGGCCAGAGTCTGTTCGAGCAGGGCATCGATATCGGCACCCACACCGGCATCACCGGCAACCATCAGGGCCTTGCCACCCAGGGCAACAATCTCCGCCGCCACCTGCGCCAATTTTTCCTGACGTCTGGCTTGCAGAACCACCGCCGCCCCCTCACCCGCAAGGGCAAAGGCTGTTGCACGGCCAATTCCGGCACTGGCACCGGTGACGATGGCGGTTTTATGAGCAAGCGATTTGTTTGCCAGATTTTGTTTGTTTGTCTCCATCTGTTCCTTTCTCCCTTGATGAACAATCGTTTCAAACAGTTGGGTACCGAGACAACCAACGTCCGATTATGACTTTCCCGGCTCGTCGCGCTCCTTGAACACCACTTTGGCTGCAAACAATCCGTTCAAGGCGGCGGGAAATCCGACGTAAACCGCCATCTGCATGATGTCTTCGACGACCTCTTGCCGCGAGCAGCCGACCTTGAGTGCGCCATGAAATGCACCTTCAACTGGGCCGCGGCGTTGCCCAAAGCAGTCAACACGGCACCACCTCAATCTCCCGCGACTTGAGATCAAGCCCAGCCTACCGTTGAGAAATCACATACGCCCGTGGCGAATAATAGAGAGCAGCAGCCAGAAGCCCATGACGCCGGCCACCAGAAAGCCGATCAGGCCGATGACCGGGATGCTATGCCAATGCGGCGGAATGCCGGAGAGTACGATGAGGGAACTGCCCACAATCAGGGCAGCCAGAACAATGGCAAAACTGATGCGGTTCGACACCCGGTCAAGCGTTGTACCCAGTGATTTCAGGCCCCGATGCTCAAATTCGAGCCGCATCCTGCCGCTACGCAGCTGGTAGAGAATGGTACGCAACTCTTCGGGCAGGTCGCGCAACAAACGGAGATAGGCCGAGCCGGTGAGCGAGATTTCCTCGGCGATCCGCCCGGGCTGCATCCGTCCCAGTCGAATCTTGCGCATAAAGGGTTTGGCCAGATTGATCAGTTCGAGCTTGGGATCGAGCATTAATCCCACCCCTTCCACCGTGCTCAAGGCCTTCATCATCAGGTAGAGGCCGGGTTTGAACGAGAGCTTGTGCCGCGAAACCAGATCAAGCAAATCCTGAAGAATCTTACCGGCCTCGAGTTCCCCCAGAGGGCGATAAAGATACATATCCATCAGGCTGCCCAGATCACGAGCCAGGTTCTCCCGATCGACCTCGCCCAGCTGGACCGTCACCTTGAGGACGCCGGTTACGATCTTCTGCTCGTTGCCCGCCACCAGATCAAGCACCAGATCGGTAAAATCCTCCCGATCCTTGAGCGACAGCCGCCCCATCTGGCCGAAATCAATGAAACAGACCACATTGTCCGGCAGGATAAAGACATTGCCCGGATGGGGATCGGCATGGAAAAAGCCGTGAACAAAGATCTGCTCCATCACCAGATTGGCGCCGCGCTCGGCAATCAGGGGGAGATCGTAGCCCTGCTCCCGCAGCGTCTCGGTCTTGGAAGACTTTATGCCCGCCACATATTCCATCACCAAAATCCGGTCGGTGCTCAGCTCCGGATAGACCAAAGGCACATGGACGGCCGGATTACCCTCGAACTGGCGGGCAAAGCGCTGAATATTGGCCAGCTCGATGGAGAAATCGATCTCCCGGCTAAGACTGCGGGCAAACTCATGGACAATGGCCATGGGCTGATGCCCCTGGACCTCCTCGAGGTACTGTTCCATCAATTCGGCGATGTGGGCCAGAATCTCGAGGTCGACCGCAATGATGTTCTCGATGCCAGGCCGCTGCACCTTGACCACCACCTCGATGCCGTTGTCCATACGGGCTCGATGCACCTGGCCGATGGATGCGGCGGCCAGGGGTTCGGTATCGAAGTAATGAAAAATTTCCTCAGGATAACGGCCCAGCTCCTCCTTGAAGATGGCGTGGACCTCGTCCAGGGTAAACGACGGAATATCATCCTGAAGCTTGGCCAGCTCATCGAGGAAATCGGCGGGGATCAGGTCGGGCCGAGTGGAGAGCAACTGACCGAGCTTGATGAAGGTCGGTCCCAGCTCCTCAAAGACCAGTCGTAACCGTTCGGGCCGCGAGAGGCGCGATATCTGCTCCCGCGGCTTACGGTTGATCATCTGCAGCCCGGACTCCAGATACTGATCGATGTGCAGGCGATCAACCAGATCGTTGAACCCGTACTTGAACAGAACCCGCAGGATGCGGTGATAGCGGTTGAGGTGCCTGTAGGTTCGGCCTATGGCGCCGAGTTTTCTGATACTGAACATGCGAAGAATTACTCGCCGTTGCCCCTATTGGTCACCACCTGCAGCTCCTCAATCTTGCGCTGCAGTTCGGCAATCTCATCCTTGGTTGCCAGGTTGAGCTGCTGGATCCGATCCTCGACACGCTTGTTGATCCAGAGATCCAACTGATCCTTGGCCTTTTCCGATTTGCGCAAGAGATCATCGACAAACTGCTTGCCCTCTTCCTGGGACATCTTGCCTTTCTCGATCAAATCGCCCTTCAACTCTTCGATCTTCTCCTTGGTCAAAAAAGCCGCACCGATACCGGCGTACACCAAGTTTTTCAGCATCTCTTTCATACGTTCCTCCGTTATTGAAAATGAGCGTTCAAACCTCTTTTTTAAACTATACGACGCGAACCCTTCCCATGCACCTATTCCTTGCCAATATCGCGATGGGAGACAACAGGACGTAAACCTTTTTCTTCCAGCAGGGACCGCAGATGTTCGACCACGGCAACCGAACGGTGCTTGCCGCCGGTGCACCCCACAGCCAGGGTGACTGATTCCCGCCCCCGGGCCGCGTATTCTTCGACAAGAAAGAACAGCAGGGGCGCAAGTAAAGCGAGAAATCGCGTCCCGGATTCGTTCTCGAGCACATAGCGGGCCACCGCCGCGTCCAGACCGGTGTAGGGTTTCAATTCCGGTACCCAGAAAGGATTGGGCAGAAAACGGACGTCCCAGACCAAATCGGCCTGCAACTGGCCGTGCTTGAAACCGAAGGAAGACAGAAGGATGTTCAAAGTCGCCACTTTTCCGGTAAACAATAAATTTTTAACGATTTACGGCGAATATATTCAACCGTAAGGTCCAACTCTTCCACCAGACGCGGAAATGTGAACTCTGTATCCTTTACCCATTTCTCACGCAAGCCCAGCAACGTACGTAAAGTGAGTTCGTGATAGCGGTTAAATCGGCGCAGCTCGAACACAACGGTTGATTGTCGATCTATCCAAGTTGCCTTGCTTTCTGGGTCTGGAGCAACAAGTTCTTTAATCAGACGATGATAAATTTCAAATTCTCTATGCTGTTCGTCACGCTTTCGAACAAAGACAAACTGGACGACAGACCACGCAAAAGCAATAGCTGTACCGACTATGCTTAGTACGGCAGCATTGTTTGAAAGCAAATTCAACAAAGTATTCACGTCCTTTTCTCGCTTGAATAATCACCACGTTTCAATCGGCCGAGCAGAGCATCCGGATGCTTTCGGCCCGTTCGTTGATGCCACGCTTGAGCATCTCATGGTTGTAGGCGGCAATCACATCCTGACGCTTGAGCATCCCCAGAACCCAGGGTTCCTCCAAGGTTTCCACCACCGGAATTTCGTCGATCCCTTTGACGTCAAACAGCTTCATCGCCTCGTAGAGATTGGTGTCCGGGGTGAGCATAATCACATCGCGGGTACAGATGGCGCCCACCAGATGACAGACGCGCTCCTCCTCGCTGTGAAGGACGGTTTTGACATCCTGCATCGACACCACCCCAACCATCAGCCCCTTGGCGTTGATCACTGGAAAATAAAAATGGTTGCGGGCAAACCGAAACAGCTCAAGCAGGTGATTAATATTGGCGGTCTCGCTGATAAAATCAACATCCTCGGTGATCGCCTTACCCACCCGGATCGATTTCATAATCGCCACCTCGCGGCCCTCGTGGATGTCGATGCCCTCGCGGGTGAAATCAACGGTGTCCATGGAATCTCCATAGAGCCAGGACGAGGTCATGGTGCCAACGATCGCGGTCAGCATCACCGGAATGATGATCATGTAATTGCCGGTCATCTCAAACAGTAAAAAAATGGCGGTCAGAGGGGCATGAGTGGTAGCCGCAAGAAATGCCCCGATGCCCACGGTGGCGTAGGCCCCGGCAGTGGCGGTGTATTCGGGGAAGAAGTGATGGACAATGCCGCCGTAGGCCCCGCCGAGCACCGCGCCGATGAAGAGCGCGGGGGCGAAAACGCCGCCAGCGCCGCCCGAACCGAGGGTAATAGCGGTGGCCAGGGATTTGAGAAAAACCAACACCATCATCCGCCACACCAGGGTGTCGCCAGCCAGGGCCTTGGCAATGTAATCATAGCCATTCCCCATCACCTGGGGAAAAAAGATGGCAATACTGCCGACGATCAGAGCGCCGAGGATCGGTTTAACCTGGGGATGGAGCTGCAGCCGCTGGAACCGATCGCGTACCAGGTAGAAAAAACGAATATGCAAGACCGCCGTTACCCCGACGAGAATGGCCATGACTGTGTAGAGCGGAATTTCGACAAAGGCGTTGACAATGGTGTAGTCCGGGATGGGAAAGGCTGGAATCGTGCCATAATAGGCACGGGAAACCACGGTGGACAAGGCCGAGGCAATCACCAGCGCGGAAAAGGAGGAAATCTCATAGGTGCCCAACAGGACGATCTCGGCGGCAAAAAACATCCCGGCCAAGGGTGCGTTGAAAATGCCAGCAATGCCGCCGGCGCAACCGGCAGCAATATAGACCTTCATCCGCTTGCCCGAGACCCGGAACCGCTGGCCGACCTGCGACCCGAGAGCACCGCCGATCTGGGCGATCGGCCCCTCAACCCCCGCAGAATTGCCGGAACCGATAGTCAGTGCGGTGGCAATGATCTTGATGAAGATATTGCGGGCCCTGATCACCCCGTTTTCCAGGTTGACCCGGCGGAGAAAACTGGTGAATCCGTAGCCATTGACTCTTCCGGGAAAGGCCAGGGAAAGGGGGATGAGCAGGGTAACGCCAATCATCGGCAAGATCGGCAGCAGCAACCGGCGCCACCCGCCGTCACCGATGCCCAGCGCCTCGTAGCCCCAAACGAAAATCACCTCGTGCACCAGATCAACTGCCTCACGAAAGACAATAATAGCCAGGCCCGACATAACGCCGATACAGGCGGCTATCAGAATCATCCGTGCCCGTTCCCCCGGCAGAAATTTTTTTACTCTGGCAAACATATCCGCTCCGGAATCTCGCAACCGATGGCCTCGGCCTGACGTAGAAAATAGGCGTCGGTCATGCCGGCCAAGTAATCGCGGACCATGGCGGCCGGGCTGTGCGCACCCATATAGGCTGGCGACATGGACCGGAGGAAACCGCGCTCGCCCCTTTCCCCCTTCACCCGTTCCAGGTAATGCTCGAACAAGCGTTCGTAACAACCATGAATTTTGGCGCAATCCGGTTTAAAGGCAGGGTTGGTGTAGATGCGCTGATAATTAAAGGCCTTCAACCGGCGCAGGGCTTGGCCCGCTTCCTCGCTGAAGCCAATGAAATCACTGGCAGCATCGTTCAATCCCGCCTGGCGGACCTGACCGCTATTGGCGAGAAGGTCGGTAACCAGAGTGTACACGATGGTGCCATTACTGTTGCCGAGCACGGCGGTGCAGGATTCGGGAATCTCCTCGCGGACTATCAACTGCAGTTCGATGGCATCCTCGATGTCGCGGCCGACATAAGCAATGGTGTCGGACAGCCGGACCACGCAACCTTCCAGGGTCATCGGTGCCAGCGGCAGGCTCGGCTCGCCGAGTTTGTTGGCAATTTCCCGGTCATGGGCGGCAAAATCCTTACACCGTTCCGGCTGCAGTTGTCGGGCATGGACCTCACCATCATGGCAGAGAATGCCGTCCAGAACCTGGAGGGTGAGATTCCAGCCCATGCCACCCCTTTCAAAGCGATCGAGGAACTGTACCGACTGGATATTGTGCTGAAAGGAGGCAATTCCATGTCGACGGCATATTTTCGAAAGAATGTGCTCACCCTCATGTCCAAACGGCGGATGACCGATATCGTGCCCCAGGGCAATGGCCTCAATCAAATCCTCATTGAGCCCGAGAAAGCGGCCAATGGTCCGGGCAACGCGCGAAACCATCTGCACATGCAGCACCCGGTGGGTGATATGGTCGTTGTCCACCAGGGAGAAGACCTGAGTTTTATCGATATAGCGGGTGTAGGCTTTGGAATGGAGGATACGGTCGGCATCCTGGGCAAAAGGCTGGCGATGGTCAGCCAAGACTTCCCCAGTCCGGCGGACGGCATTGCGGCTGAGGCAAGCAAGAGCACTGAAAGCGGAGTGTTCCCTATCATCCAGTTCCTTCTTGATAGCGTTTAACCAATCCTGGTGTGGTGCAGATCGTTGTCCAACCATAGCCCCCCCTATGACGCCTCAGAAAAAGGGGAGCATAACAAAAACATCTTTCGAATAAAATATATTTCAGTGACCAAAATCCGAACAAGGCGCAAACTATCTGCACCGGAGAGGAAGGACGATGCTGGACAAAAAAGAGAGCAGGCCTTGTTCAGCACTCCACCCTTTCTTATAGTTATAATTCCTTATCGTTTTTCCCTCCCCGTACCTACGGCGAGCAAACATCAACAAAACGGTGTGCCATGTCAGAACAAAAAAAACGACCCGACCCAGCCAAGGTGGCCTTTCTCCGCTCCCTGCCCGTAGAAGTCAAGGCAAGCATCAGCGGAGAAGAAGCGGAACAGTTCATGTTCGGTACCGAAATCCCCGAATCGCTGTACTATAAAATCAAAGACTACCTCCTGGAAAGCGACAAATAAGGGATTGTAATGTCATTTTCAGAAGTCGAGTGCACCAATGTCAGAAGTCGAGTGCACTTGCTTGTTGTGTTGGAGAGACATGCGAACAAAGAGTGAGAGTTCTCTCTACCAATTTATGCTTAAGATGAAATGGTAGAGAGATATAGTGGCTTGCAAATAAAAAAATCCGGCGCGCATCAACTATGAATATAGGGACAGCGGAGGAATTGGAAATATTGAATTAGTTCAAATAGAAAGATATCGGTTTGAAACCTGTTTTGATTTAACCGACCCCATGTTCGGCAATTAACGGCTCGATTTATAGTTGAAGTTTCTCCCTTCTCCCTTCTCCTCGTAGGTCACGCCATCACGAATATTATAAATACGTTTGAATGTGGGAATAATCTTTTCGTCGTGGGTGACCACGATGATTGCGGTCTCAAACTTGCGGGCCATGTCATTGAGAATCCGGATGACCGCTAAAGCTCGTTCACTGTCAAGGGGTGCGGTCGGCTCATCAGCAAGGATGACCGGTGGACGATTGACCAAACCACGCGCGATAGCGACCCGCTGCTGCTCTCCTCCGGAAAGTTGGGAGGGCATTGCCGTGGCGCGATGCCCGACATCGAGGGCTTCCAAAAGCTCCATGGCCTGTTTGCGGGCTTCACGATTTGATTGACCAGCGAGCATCGGCAGCAAGGCGATATTGTCCGTGACATTCAGAAACGGAATAAGATACGGGGCCTGAAAGACGAAGCCGATTTTATCGCGGCGCAGGGCCCTTAGGTCTTTAATTTTCCATTTATTGTCATAAATTATTGCATTGCCGAGCGTCATGCGGCCAGTCGATGGTTCGATGATGGCTCCCAAACATTTGAGCAATGTCGTCTTGCCGGAACCCGAAGGGCCTATCAGGCCAACGACTTCACCTGGCGCAACAGCCATATCCACGTGCTTGAGGGCGTCAACAGCGGTATCGCCTTGACCGTACCGTTTGCTCAACCCTTCGATACGAATCCCCCGTGCTGCTATTTCAGGATATTGGTTATCCACCGATGGCCTCCGCAGGGTCGACGTTCAGCGCTGCTCGGATCGCCACGATGCTGGCGAGTACGCAGATGAGCATCACCGCCACAAACCCTCGCAGGGCATCCCCGGGTTCAAGCAGCACGTACTTCGGAAAAATGGGCGCCCAGAATGTCGCGACAATTTTGCCTACAACAAATCCGATGAGACCGAGAGCCAAGGATTGCTGAAGGATCATCGCAGATATGGTGCGGTTTCGGGTGCCGATAAGTTTCAGCACCGCGATCTCCCGGATTTTCCCCAAGGTCAGCGTATAAATGATAAAGGCAACAACCGCAGCGCTGACGATGGCAAGAATGACCAGGAACATGCCGATCTGCTTGGCCGAGGTGGCAATCAATTTTGCAATCAAGATCTCCTGCATCTGCGCCCGGGTATAGACGGTCAAGCGCTTCCAGCGGCGGATCGGCTCCGCGACACTTTCAGGATCTGATCCGGGTGTTATTTGGACAAGCACGGCGTTGACATAGGGGTTGGTGCTTTGTGAGGCGATGAGAGCATCGAGCAAACCGGGAACGCCGGGTCGATTGAGCGCCTGGTTCTCTGCGGTGCGGGCCCGTTGCCGGACGATGGCATCGTTATCTTTGAGGAATTGCGCTTCTTGAGCGTCCTTGAGCGGGATAAAAACCATGGGGTCGCCCCCCGAAGACACCATGCGTCTGGTCAATCCGACAACCGTAAAGAGGTTGCGGCGGATTTGAATGCGATCGCCCAAGGCAAAACCGGTGGCAATGTCAGCCACCGCTTCGTAATGCCCCCGGGTGATGTGCCGCCCAGCCACCAGGTAACCTGGCTGTCCGGGATGGCCCGGTCCATCCGGAGTGATGCCAACCACCATGGCCCGCACATCCCGTTGAATTGCCATTCCCGTTTGGCGCACTTGCATGGTCAGATAGGTGACATTGGCGGCTCGAACGACTCCGGTCATGCCGCGAATGCCGCGATAGGTATCGTCGTAGATGCTTGACGATTCAGCGTAGGGTCCCAGGGTATCCTGCTGCACCACCCATAAATCGGCGCCGCTGTTGTCAAGCAGGACGTGCGCATCGTCAACCATGCCCCGATAGACGCCGGCCATGGTCAGGGTGACACCGATCAGCAATCCTAGCCCGATTCCAGTGAAGACGAACTTGCCCCATGCATGCAAGATGTCGCGGCCGGCCAAGCTGATCATGGCGATTGACCAATGATGCGATCAACAACTTTGATCCGGCTCTTGGCATGCAATACTTTCCGGCTGTAGGAAACGATGCGTTCGCCTCCATCGAGCCCCTTAAGAATCTGCACGCGGCCCTCGAGGTCGGATGCGCCGATTGTAACGGGTGAAAAAGACAAGTGATCATCTTGAACAATCCATACGCCAAGGTGACCATCGACACGCTGCAAACTGGCATTGAGGACAACAGGCATTGATTTTTGCGCAGCGAGTTCGACCGTGACTTCCGTCAATTCACCGATGGGCGGCAGCACTTTTGGCAGCTGCTGGAATGCCACTTTTGCCAACACTTCCTCGGTCACGGCGTCGGCCATTGGTTCGACGCGAACAACCTGTCCGGCCAACGGTTCCGTGCCATGGGAACGCAAGACGATCCGTGCCGGCAATTGCGCACGAAGCCCCAGAGCCCGCTGCTGATCGAAACGGACGTGTATCCAGATACTGCCGGGCTCCACGATCTCAACCACCGATTGTCCCGGAACCACGGTGGAGCCGGGATCAACGTCGCGGCGGGAGATGAAACCATCGACCGGCGACACCAAGCGCAGGTTGGCGCGTTGTTGGACTAATCCGTCACGCTCCGCACGCAGTCGAATGGTTTCCTGATGGACGACTTCCAAATTGGCGCGAGCTGTCGCTAACGCAGCGCGGGCAATATCGAATTCCTGTCGTTTGGTTTCAGATGCTTCGTTACTCACGGCACGAGTGGTCAGCAGTTGCTCGTAGCGTTTCGCCTGGGTCTCAGCAAAATTCTTGCGAGCATTTGCTTCTTGCATCTGTGCTTCAGCAGCACGGACAGTGGCTTCTGCCCGTTTAAGCGCCGCTTCCTGCGCATTAATGCGGTCATCAAGATCGACCGGATCCATTTCACCGAGTATCTGATTGGTTTTGACGTGGTCGCCAGATTGTACATTCAAGTAGTTGAGTCGACCGGTAAAAGTCGGTCCGATTTTATGAGTATAGCGTGCTTCGACGGTGCCGATGCCAAAAAGAGAGGGGGTGAGTTCTCTGCGCTCAACCGTCATCAGGGTTACGGGTATGGGGGCAAGAGGCCCGGAACGCATGGTAACATAGGCAAATAGGCCAAATAAAGGCAGCAGGATACCTGCCAGCATCATGGTTCGGCCATGGGTTGAAAGGAATTGCTTCATTTTTCACCTCGTATCCCGCGTCGGTAAATGATGAAAACACCAGGAGCCTCGGTGCGAATGTGCTGGATGTCTCCGGTCAACAGGGACTGCATCACCAACCCTTGGACAGTTCCAAGAAAGAGAATTGCAGCTGACCGGGTATCCACATCAAGGGAAATTTCTTTGATTGCCTTGCCTTGCTCAATGCAAGTGCAGATGCGCTCGGTGTACCGTTGAACAAGCATATGTGCGACCCGCTTGGCCGGCGTAAGTTCGGCTCGTTGCAGTTCACCAAAGAGCATCCGGGGAACGCCTGGGTGCTCAATGACAAACTCAATGTGGCTCATAAACATAGCCTCCATAGCTGTCAGAGGGGACTTGATGTTGTGTGCCGCCTGATCAATCCGCGCCAGAAGTCGATCTTGCACCCATTCCATGACCGCTTGCCAGAGAGCCTCTTTTGTTGAAAAGTGCCGAAAAAGCGCGCCTTGAGTCAGGTTCATCTGTTGGGCGATAGCGGATGTTGTAATTTCGCTCGGATTCTGCGAACCGGCTAGCTCAATGACGGCCTCGATAGTGAGGGCCCGCCGTTCCTCTGCGGGTAATTTTGTACTGATCTCCATGCATCCTCCCACGTGATTAGCAAGTAATTGGTTACTAACTTAATCATCAAAAACAACGAGAGCAATAAGGGCGGATAAATAGAAGTATATCTTTCATCCTCCCTATCAGTTGTTCCGACGGTCAGCCGAGGATCATGCAAGGTCCGCAAGCGTGCGACGGGCCCATTGAGCACCTTGCCGATAGCACCCAAGTTGATCGTGCTGTTCAACCTGCAAAAAAAAAGAAGCGGTCCATAGCCGCAAATGGCCCAAAGATAGTCAAAGTCCTCTCTGGTTTGTGGAGTTTCGATAACCTTCCCATGCAGCCAGGCCAGGAATTCGCTTTCCACGGCGATATGGTCCGCCAATTCCTAAAAGTAATGATCGTTCACCGACATCCTCTTCTTTGGGGCGACAGCCAACACCTCGCCGCTTTGACATTGTTAATAAGGAGCGCTTGTCGGCATTAGTATTGCCTCAATTTCCTTTGCAAACTACACCTCTACTTAATTTTTAATGGGAAATAATTGACCTAGGTCAAACAAAAGAGATTATTCTTTGGCTTAAATGGTTCTATCAGTTTCTTCAACTCGTCAAAAAGGAGAGCCGTCAGTGAGCGAGATAAAAAATAACTGCTGTTCAACGATAGATATATCCGAGTCGGATGTCATCGCGGCAATGAAAGCGATTCAGGGATACATCGACATCAGCCCCGGAGACTTCCGCGAGGTGTTCCAGGTCGCCTACACCCATGCCCTGCAGCGGATCAAGGACTCGCTCAAGGCGCGGGACATCATGACTCAGCCGGTGCACTGTGTCGAGTTGCACATGGATGTGATCCAGGCGGCGACCTTTTTGGCGGACAAGCGATTTTCCGGGGCTCCGGTGATCGATGCTGCCGGGAAAATCGTCGGCGTCCTTTCGGAGAAGGATTTTCTCGCCAAGATGGGTCTGGGCCAACCGGCCTCCTTCATGCAGATCGTTGCCCATTGCCTCAATAACAGCGGCTGCATGGCTAGCTCGCTGCGCAATCATTCTGTTCAGGAAATCATGACCGCACCGGCGATCACTGCCGGGCCGGAGATGACGATGGGGGCAATCTCGGCACTGTTCATCGACAAGCGGATCAATCGTCTGCCCATCGTCGATCCCGAGGGCCGGCCAGTAGGCATCGTGACCCGCACCGATCTCGTCCAATCTTATTGTCTCACCCGCTAGAGGCTGACACCATGAACAACTTCCTGCAAAAAATGCGCGGTAACGGTCAAAGTCCTCCGGGGGTCAGCTTTGCCGAGGTCTGTTGGTCCTGGATAGGCAGCTTTCTGGGCATAGCGGCCGTCGCCCTGCTGCACTATAAACTCCTTGACCAGCATGGACTCATGTTGCTCCTTGGGTCGTTTGGCGCCTCGGCTGTACTGATTTACGGAGCTGTGCGCAGTCCTTTGGCGCAGCCGAGAAATTTGCTCGGCGGCCATATCCTTTCCGCGATTATTGGGGTAACGGCATTCCAGTGGCTTGGGAGTTACCCCTGGTTGGCGGCGGCGGTGGCGGTTTCGACCGCGATTGCCCTGATGCATTTGACCAAAACCCTGCATCCGCCTGGAGGCGCTACGGCGCTGATCGCCGTGATTGGCGGCGAAAGCGTCCACAACCTTGGTTACCTGTATGTGGTGATGCCGGCTGCCTTGGGGGCCTGCGTCATGCTGGCCATCGCCTTGATTGTCAACAACATCCCGAAAACAAGAAAATATCCTGAGTTCTGGTTGTAAAAGAACGCAACTCCGGCGAACAACTCTAATTCTCACAAATGTGCAATTATTTCATTGAGGGATGCCAACGAGGCCTTATTGTTGAAGGATGTGTAATGCGGACATGTGCCAAGGATCACCGTCGAACACGACACTAAAATCAGAAGAGGAGGGATGGCATGTTTTGTAACCAGTGCGAACAGACCGCTAAAGGAATTGGATGTAACATCGCCGGCGTGTGCGGCAAAAACGAGGAGGTCGCCGACCTCCAGGATCTTCTAATCCATGCTTTGCAGGGGCTTGCCCTCTTTGCGCAAGAGGGCCGAAAAAAAGGCATTATCGATGATGCCACCGATCTCTTTGCCTTGGAGGCCATCTTTTCCACCCTGACCAATGTCGATTTTGATCCGGATCGATTTGTGGTCCTGATCAACAAGACCGTTGAGCTGCGCGAGGCGATGAAGGCCAAAGTTGCAGCCGCCGGTGGCAAGACCGATTTCACCGAGGCCCCGGCCACCTTAATCCCGACTGGCTCCGTGACTGATCTCGCGACTCAGGGCGCAGCTCTGAAACTGATCGAGAATCTTGACAGTGATGTCAATATCCGCTCCCTGAAACAGACTCTCTTGTACGGTCTCAAAGGCATTGCCGCCTACGCCGATCACGCCGCCATCCTCGGCCAGAAGGACCCGGCCATCGCCGCCTTCTGTTACGAGGCCCTGGCCATCCTCCTTGTTCCTGGCTTGACCGTGGAACAATGCGTACCCGTGGCCATGAAGGCCGGCGAGATCAACCTGCGCGCCATGGAACTGCTCGATGCCGCCAACACCGGCACCTACGGCCATCCGGTGCCAACCTCAGTGCCGCTGGGCCATCGCAAAAACAAATGCATCCTGATCACCGGCCACGACCTCCACGACCTGGAACTGCTGCTCAAGCAGACCGAGGGCAAGGGGATCGACATCTATACCCACGGCGAAATGCTGCCCTGCCACGGCTATCCGGAGCTGAAGAAATACCCACATTTCTTTGGGCATTTTGGCACCGCCTGGCAGAATCAGCACAAGGAATTTCCCAATTTTCCGGGACCGATCCTGTTCACCACCAACTGCATCCAGAAGCCGCGCGACGATTACAAGGACCAGATCTTCACCAATGGCCTGGTGGGCTGGCCCGGTGTGAAACATATCACCGACAAGGACTATTCGGCGGTGGTCGCCATGGCCCTGACCATGCCTGGGTTCACCGACGAGGTCGACAATGGCCAGGTCCTGGTTGGTTTTGGCCGCAACGCCGTACTCGGGGTGGCCGACAAGGTGATCGAGGCGGTGAAATCGAAAGCGATTCGCCATTTCTTCCTGGTGGGCGGCTGCGACGGGGCCAAGCCCGGCCGTGATTACTTTACCAGGTTCGTCGAGCAGGTGCCCAAGGACTGCGTCGTCCTGACGCTCGCTTGCGGCAAGTTCCGCTTCTTTGACCAACAACTGGGCGATATCGGCGGCATTCCTCGTCTTTTAGATGTCGGTCAGTGCAACGATTCCTATTCAGCGATCCAGATCGCAGTGGCCCTGGCCAAAGCCTTTAACTGCGGGGTCAACGACCTGCCATTGTCCATGATCATCTCCTGGTATGAGCAGAAGGCGGTGGCCGTGCTCCTGACCCTGTTGTATCTCGGCATCAAGGACATCCGCCTCGGACCGTCGCTGCCAGCCTTCATTACCCCCGTGGTACTGCAGTTCCTGGTCGACACTTTTGACATTAAACCCATCGCCGCCAATCCCGAGGATGACCTGAAAGCGATTCTCGGATAAGCCGTTTTCGTTCGTTTCAATGCCTACCGCCCCCCACCGAATTCTTATGGTTCGGTGGAGGGGTGTTCTCAACGCTCACAAAGACTGCTAGGGGCACGTTCCCAAGAGCTCCATGATTATTGCAGAGGAGACGTTTATGCAGCAAAGAACACCAGAGAAGTCAACAATCGGCGAGATTGTTGCCGCCGATTTCAGAACCGCTAAGGTCTTTGAAACCCACGGAATCGATTTCTGCTGTGGTGGCAAGGTCGCACTCTCGACTATCTGCTCAGAAAAAGGCCTCAATCTTGATGCGCTAAAAAAGGAATTGGAGGCGGTGCAGAGCGCACCAGTCGAACGGAGCCAGAATTATTCATCATGGGAACTGCCGTTTCTTGCCGACTATATTGTCAACACCCATCATGCCTATCTCAAAGAAAATGATGCCCAAATTGCTGCCTATGTCCGCAAGATTGCCGGCGTTCATGGCGCTCATCACCCTGAGGTAATTGAGGTTGCCGCAATCTTCGACAAGATAGCCACCGATATGACCGCCCACCTGAAGGAGGAAGAAGAGGTTTTCTTTCCAGCCCTCAAGCGAGCCGATGCGGCCAGGACATCCGGCACCACACCGAAGGCGAAGGATCGGGACACGATCCGGGCGTCCCTGCTCATACTGCATCGCGAGCACGAGGAAATCGGTGACGCCGTCCATTCGATCCGTCATCTTGCCAAGGACTTTGCGATCCCTGGTGATGTCTGCAATACGTTCATGGTCACCTATCAAAAGCTCAAGGAGTTTGAGGACGACCTCCACAAGCATGTCCACCTGGAGAACAACATCCTCTTTCTGAAAGCTGCAGATCTCTAGTCCTCATGGCTCACTTGGAGAAAACGATATGGATAGGCATCTCCAGCAATTGCTTGAACGTACCACCGATGCAATTCTTGTTGCCGATCGGCAAGGGCTTATTCGTTATTGGAATACCGGGGCGGAGCAAATGTTTGGCTACCGCACCGTTGAGGCTGTAGGACAATCCATTGATCTGATTATTCCGGAGAACCTGCGATCCCGCCATTGGGAAGGTTATTTTCGGGTCATGGCCACAGGGCAAACCAAATACATCTCTGACCTGCTGACCTCACCAGGTGTTCACAAGGACGGTTCACGTCTTTCATTGGAGTTCAGCATGGTACTGCTGCGTAACGAAGGCGGCGAAATCGAGGGGTGTGCCTCGATCATGCGGAATGTGACATCGCGCTGGCAGCGGGAGAAGGCATTGAAAGAACGCCTGCCGGCCTGCGAAAGCAGGCTCCACACCTCGACCTCCTAACACTATTCAAAAGACAGATTCGACCGCATTCTCCTTACTGCGGCCATGGCGATACGATCTCGGATAGGGGAGCGTATTCTGCGAACGATCAATTATTTTCGGTGTTCCCCTTACACAAAGAGAGGTGCTTCTGTGGAAAAAAGAAAGATCAAAGAAAACATTTACTGGCTGGGTGCGGTTGATTGGGATCGGCGGCTTTTTGATTCTCTTGTTCCACTGCCAGACGGTACTTCGTACAATGCCTACCTCATCGAGGGTAGTGATAAAATAGCCCTGCTCGATGCGGTCGATCCAGCCATGGCAGATCTTCTTCTGAGCCAACTGCGGGACACTCCCAGAGTCGACTTCATCGTTTCCCATCATACAGAGCAGGATCACTCAGGAACCATCCCTCTCCTCCTCGAACGATTCCCCGAGGCCAAGGTGCTCACCACCCCAAAGGGCAAGACTCTACTCATGGAGCATCTCCACCTGGCCGAAGAGGTGCTGGTCACTGTGGCGGACGGTGAAACGCTGTCGCTTGGCGACAAAACGCTGCGCTTTATCCATACGCCCTGGGTGCATTGGCCGGAAACCATGGTCACCTATCTGGAAGAAGATCGAATTTTGTTCAGCTGCGACTTCTTCGGCGCCCACATTGCCGCCAGCGACCTGTATGTCACCGATCAGGGTCGAGTGTACGAAGCCGCGAAACGATATTTTGGGGAGATCATGCTGCCGTTTCGCGCCATCATCGCCAAAAATCTGGAGAAACTCGCCAACCTTCCTGTGGATATGATTGCCCCGAGTCACGGCCAGATCTACAGCCAACCAGCTTGGATTCTTGAGGCCTACCGCGACTGGGTGCTGCATCCGCCCCATAACCTGGTGGTGCTGCCTTTTGTCTCCATGCACGGCAGCACTCGAAAGATGGTCGACCACCTGACAGCAGCATTGGTCGCGCGAGACGTTCGAGTTGAACTGTTCAACCTTGAGGTCACCGATATCGGCAAACTGGCCATGGCCCTGGTCGATGCGGCCACCATTATCGTCGGTACTCCAACCGTTCTAGCAGGCCCGCACCCTCTTGCGGCGCATGCCGCCTTTCTGGCCAATGCCTTGCGTCCGAAGACCCAGTATCTGTCGATTATCGGTTCCTATGGATGGGGGGGCAAGACAGTGGAAACGCTGGCCGGGATGGTCCCCAATCTCAAGGTCGATGTGTTGGAGCCGGTCCTGTGCAAAGGCATGCCCGATCAGGCCACCTTTGCTGCCCTAGAGCGGCTAGCCGATGCCATTGCCCAAAAGCACAAGGAAAACGGTTTTCAATAGGAACCATCGTTGAAACTGACGTCGGCAAGGTTGAGTCATGACGTTAATCACCACCAAGCGGGTCTATGACCCCATCGACAACAACGAGGGAGTGCGAGTACTGGTAGACCGCCTCTGGCCTCGAGGCGTCTCCAAGCAAACGCTCAAGGCGGATCACTGGCTGCGTGAGGTTGCTCCCAGCGATCAGTTGCGTCAATGGTTCGGTCACGATCCCAACCGATGGGATGAATTCAAACACCGCTACTTTGAGGAGTTGCAGGCTAAGCCTGAGATAGTCAATTTTCTGCTCGAATTAGCGCGTGCAAAGGGGCTCGTTCTGCTCTTTTCTGCCCGAGACCTTCACTGTAATCAGGCGATTGCCTTGCAACAATACCTGTTATCCTTGATACAGAAGACCAAAGGAGCAAGTCAGGACAATGACCGATGAACTGTATCGGCATGCAATGCGCCATATCATGCATACTGGCCAGACCCATTGTTACGATGTAACCGGCAGGGAGATTGACTGTCAGGGGAGTGGCCAGGATGCTGAATTCCTTCGAGGTGCCCCTTGGCCACTGCCCCGCTTTGAGGTCCAGGGGGCTGTTGCTGTCGACCATGCCACTGGGTTGAGTTGGACGATTGATGCGAATATCGGTGGTTTCCCCTGTACCTGGCTGGAAGCCTTTGCACAAATAGCCGAATTGAACCAGCATCAACATGGCGGTTATAGCGACTGGCGACTACCGAACCGCAATGAACTGCGCAGCCTGGTCAGTTATCAGGCGAAAAACCCTGCCTTGCCAGCTGGGCACCCTTTTGTAAATTTTTTCCTTGGCTGGTATTGGTCGTCGACCTCAGCTGCCATCAACCCTGCCTACGCCTGGTCCGTGCATCTCGAAGGCGCCCGGATGTTTTACGGCCGCAAAGACCAAAGGTATCTCTTTTGGCCGGTTCGGGGAACTGGCAATGGACTGATTCCATGCACAGGGCAGCGGCAGTGTTTTGATGGGGACGGTAGGGTAATCGAGTATTCCGGAACCAGCCAGGATGGCAGTTTGCGGCTAGGGAGTTCCTGGCCGGTTCCTCGTTTTTCGGTCATGGACGATGTGGTGCACGACCGCTTGACCAACCTTTTCTGGTTCAAACACGCTGATCTGACCGGTGCGCCGGTGGACTGGCAACAGGCCCTTGAGAGCATTGCTCAATGGCGTCAAAAAAGAGAAAAAGAAAATATATGCTGGCGACTGCCGACCATCAACGAACTGGCATCGCTCGTCGATTGCGCGGCCTGTTTGCCCGCCTTGCCGGCTGAACACCCGTTCACAGGGGTGCAGCCAAGCTATTGGACAGCGACCACCAGCTTTTTCGAAACCGATTGGGCCTGGGTCTTATATCTCGACAAAGGCGCTTGCGGTGTGGGCCATAAGCCTGGAAAAACCTTCCATGTCTGGCCGGTTGGCTGGCTCCGCCGCTAGCATCCATCTCGCCTGACAGGCCCCTGAACAAGGGGAGACCTGCCAGGCAAGACCGATCTCAGTTGTCGTTCATTCTTTGCTGATACACGCTGCCGGGCACGACCCAATGGCTTCATCGACACATGACTCGTCAGCATTGGCGTCGTCTTTCACAAATGCCTTTCCCGCATCACCGTCAAAATCAAACACCGCCGGGCAGATTTCAACGCATGCTTCGCAGCCCAAACATTCCTCCTGATCAATCACTACTTGCTGTGCCATGGCTTTCTCCTCATTATTTGGTTGTCTTTCTTGTTTTCCAGCAATAGCGCTTATCGCCATCATTCCCACTCCAGCAGACGACGTTGTCCCTTCAGAGATCGAATATGTAGCGTCGAGATGTGGCGCAGAGGTCCTTGACTCTGTTTCCATATCCCGCTCATCGAACCGGACGTGCAAGTTTAACGTATCCGGCGCTATGCATCAGCGCACATTTTATTGTCTATCTTCACGATTTCATTCTATTTAAATACATACTTTATCATTTAGTTAGTGTGAGCCACACTGCAAATAATGAATGATTTTCTCAAAGAGAAAACGGGGAGAGTGTTCTGTTCGGCCCCCCTTAAACACTAGAAAGCAGCATATTCGGCAACAAAATTTTTTAAAATCAACTATCCTATTAGAATGATACGAATTTCCTCATTTGCACACTGGCCCCACCAGTTGCCGCTTACTTCTGAACAGCATAGGGATCTTTGAACTCCTGTTCAGGTTTGAACTTCAGTTTCTTGGCGCCGCGATTGTCCGTGTATTTTTTGAGCTCAAGATCAATCGTTACGGGCACGTCAACGCCAGCCTTGGTCAAAGCCTGGCGCAGCAAGGCTTCCGCCTTGCCGGCATGCATGACGGAATCGCCGAGAACTCTCATCGCCTCGGTCGGGTTGTGGAAGCCCAGCGAGTTTTCGGCGCCAAAGAAGAGGTTGCGATAAAAGCCTTCTTCGTAATCATCTTTTGCCTGATCGTAGAGGGCTTTGTCGATCTGCTTGCCTGCAGCCTGCTGCTGGTGAGTCAACTCGAACAGTTTGGCGACCGTGGCCAGTGCATAGCCAGAGCGGATGAACTGTGAAGCCGCGCGGTCCTGAATGGTAATGACCTGCTCCCGCAGCCATTCCGGTGTTTCGCTGTGGCATTGCTGACAGGCCTTGAAGTCGTTTTTCAGGGGGCTCATAATCCGATGATCAGAGACCTTCTTCGTCCCGACTCTCGTGTAGGGCATGTGACAGTCCGCACAGGCAACTCCTGCCATCCAGTGAACGCTCTTGTTGGAAAACATTTCAAATTCGGGATGGCGAATAAAGGCCATTTTGAAGCCGGTCACAGCCTGCGTCCATTCGCCGTAGGACTTGTCGCTGCGAATTTTTTTGATAATGTTCTCAATCGGAATATTGCCCATCTTGCTGCCTTCCCAGGGGAAGAAGACATCCTTTGATTTCATCTCTTCCGTCTTTTGCACCACGTAACTGACGTGACATTGCGCACAAACCAAGACGCGCTTGTCCTGATTGGTCAGTTTTGTCTGGTCAACCCCAAGTGTTTGCAACGCTTTCCCCAATGTAAACCCGCGGGAAATTTTAAGCGACAAGTCCTTGTTGTCGTGGCAGTCAATACACGCAACGCCGAGTTGCCGATGCTCTTCTGGAATAAGATTTTTTGCTTCGTTGTAAGGTTTTGAAAAATAGTCCAAACCATATTTTTCCGCCAGTTTGGGGGCATAGGGCGTCTTGCAGCTCAGGCAGGAACCGCCAGCCTTCACCCGTGCGGAGTCAACTTCTTCCTGGTCTCGCATCATATGGAAGTGGCCGCGCGGCTCGTTGTACTCAATGCCAAATCCCCAACCGTTAAACAGTAAGGCGTTGAATGGATATTCTGACAACTTGTCGTAGACCTTGCCGCCGTCATTGCCCTTTTTGTATTTGCTTTTGCCTTCTGGCGTTGGCTGGGCAGTTGCCTTCCAGCCTTCGTACTCTTCTGGATAATTCTTCCCCCAGATGGCCGGATCAACGGCGCCATCTGGAATCTCGCCTATCTTGACCTTCTCTGCCTCGGGAGGCGTACAGGAGGTGATTATAGTGGCAGACAGCGCTGAAGTCATGAGTACTGCAAGCAGTTTTCTCTTCATAAACAAATACTCCCGGGTGATGTTTCTTTGTTACAGGGTTTGCAGAGCGCCTGTGCCGGTATGGGTGATCCGGCGATGGCATCTCCAGCAGTTGCGTGAGGTGTCCATCTGCGAAACCAAGGCGTGATGACAGCGGATGCAGTTGGCCTTGACCACGGCGGCGCCATGATTTGAAATTTCAATCCGTTCCGGCACGGTGTTCGTATTAAAAACCAAGACGTCTTTCATGCCGTCTATGGATTTCCAGATGTAATGGGAGGCGAGATTATCGTTGGGAAGATGACATTCAACGCATTTCAATCGACGATGTGCGCCGTTATGCATGTATGCGGCGTACTGCGGCTTCATCACATGGCAGCTGGCGCAAAAAGCCGGAGATTCTGATTTGGCCAGCAGTCGCGGAGGCCCAAACAAGAGAAAGAACCCGAGCAATGCCGCGCAGAGCGCCATTGCACCCGCCATCAGGAGCCGCCAATTACTAGAAACTGTTCCCATATTCCCCCTACTCATTGATGAGGCGCAAGAAACAACCGGCGCTGACAATCAACCTGTGGTTATGGCGCCAATTCTTGCCTTGCTGACTTTTCACATTGGCCGCCATCTCGCAGATCCCGGTCGGATCTGTCGATCTGTCGCGTCCAATCAGACTTCACGTTGCTTATCATCCATCTCGTTCAAAGGTGCGATAAAATTTTTTCAAGAATTGCCGTTGGGCCCAAAGAAAAATCGTACTAACATCACTTCTCCCTTTTTGTTGAAAATACTCAACCCTACATTATTATTAAAAATATCCGATTTCTTGAACGAATTCGAATTCAATTCGAATCAGGTGCCTCTTGTAACGCTAGCAGTGCAAACCTCAGAAATACGCTTGTCACCCTGGCAGGCACATTTTTTCAGGATTTTTCAATGGGTTGAAAGTATTACCAGAATTGATCTGGATCAAGGAAATTGCTGGTTGTCTTGATTACGATTGGACGCATCGTAAGCACTATCAGGAGACCCCATGGCAATCAACGACTTTTTCATGAACAACATCACCATCATCAGACGGGCGGTGCAGGCATCTTTCGCCCTTTTTACTCTTTATGCAGGATACCAATTTTTTCTTTTCTACCAGTGGAGCATGGGGCAGGGCGAATATGTTGCCAAACCTCCGGCTGTAGAGGGTTTTCTGCCCATTTCCGCTCTACTGAGTCTGAAACGGATCTTCCTCACCGGTGAATTCGACCCCATCCATCCGGCTGGCTTAGTCATATTAATGGCCGCCCTGACTATTGGCTTGTTGGCAAGAAAGGGATTTTGCGGCTGGATCTGCCCGGTGGGATTCGCCTCCCATCTCGCGCAATGGTCGGGGGCCAGGTTGAAAATTCTGTTGAACATCCCTGCCTGGTCGGCCTCTATTCTCAGCAGCCTTAAATATCTTCTCCTTGGCTTCTTTCTCTACGTTATCGTTTGGAATATGGACGTGGCTGCAATCACCTCATTCTTGCAGACACCTTACAACCTGGCGGCAGACGCCAAGATGCTCCAGTTTTTTCTTGCTCCCAACAGTCTCACTCTGGCTATCCTGATCTTTTTGGTAACCATATCTTTTGTGCTTCCCAATTCATGGTGTCGCTTTCTCTGCCCTTACGGTGCGCTGCTGGGTCTTCTTGCCTATTTTAGCCCTCTGCAGGTCAACCGCGATCCCGACAGCTGTATTGGCTGTCAAAAATGTGATCGGCAATGTCCTGGCGGAATCAAGGTCAGTCAAAAACAGACAGTTCGCTCGCCGGAATGCATCGGCTGTATTGAATGCGTGGCCGTTTGCCCCAAAAAGGATTGCCTGACCTTACAAGGTGCGGCCGGGACGAAAGTTGCTGCTTGGTTGCTTCCTGTGCTCACCGTGTTGATTTTTTTGGGATTCTGGGCGACGGCACTCTTCAGTGACCATTGGCAGAGCAAGGTCTCTCCTGAAACTTTTCGGCAAATCTATCAAATCGCTGAGCGGATTAGCCACCCAACATACTAGAGTTCTGCTCGCGAAACGGGTAGCCCCCGTATAGATCATTGACGTGCAAGCAACTTGGTCCCATCGGACCGCAACTCACCTTTGGGTGACACATGTCTATATAATGTTTGGCGGGTAACGCCAAGTTCCTGGCACAAAGTACCAACCTTTGTTTCCGGTTGCCCCATTGCCGCCATAGCCAATCGCAGCTTGGCGGCAGTCATTTTGTACGGTCGCCCTCCATTTCGTCCTCGTGCCCGAGCCGAAGCAATTCCCGCCCTTGTGCGTTCGGCAATCAGTTCTCTCTCAAATTCCGCTAGTGCGGCAAAAATACCGAACACCAGTTTGCCGGCAGCAGTCGTGGTGTCAATGGCCGCACCGTGACCGGTCAGAACCTTCAGGCCAATATCACGACCGGTCAAATCGTGTACCGTGTTGACCAGGTGCCGCAGATTACGGCTAAGCCGGTCGAGCTTCCACACCACCAAGGCATCCCCTTCGCGAAGCGCCTTCAGGCAAGCGGCCATACCGGGCCGATCTTCATCTTTGCCGGAAACGTGGTCTTCGTAGATATGTGCCGGATTAACGCCGGCAGCAATCAACGCATCGTGCTGCAGATCAGTCGACTGAGAACCGTCAGCTTTCGAGACCCGCATGTAGCCAATCAGCATATATCACCTGTCATTTATACGTTCGATTGTGTGACAATCTGAATCAGAAAGTTGCGCCCGGAAAAATTTGTCACTTAACCCGTTATTCAATCTATAATATGTAAAGGGCTATTCGGGGGAATAATGTGACAGAAATTCCAAAGGTATTCCCTCATTGGCAAATATGGTGCGCAAACGTTCCTGGAATCCAGGGTCTCGCTTCTTATAAGATGCCAGCTTAAACAGAGAGCGAGCTGTTTCGGGGTTGCTCCTTGCTTCGGCCATTACTTCATTGAGAGCATTGAGTGCCTTCTGTAAATGATTCATAGGCTCCCTTTCCCCCTCATTCGATGGCAGACCTTTGGTGAACTTGGTCTGCGGCTCTGGCAAAAATAACTCCGCCTGTTCCCCATGAGGGGATAATACCATCGATTCGATCAGGTCAATTGCGGTGGCCGCAGCTTCCAGCATTTGCAACTGCACCCCCAAGTCCAAGGTTTCGTAGGGACGCCAATTATATTGCCCGGCACGCACCTGGTGCCCGCATTGTTTCCAGACAAAACGGATGCTTTTTGCATAAACACCACACTGCGAGAGCGGAGTGTTCAATTCATCAAGCAAGGTACGCAGCAACCGAAACCAGACACCGGTGTGGACACGTCGGCGCGGCAGTTCAACATATCCCGTCGTCAACGCCTGCCAGGTGCGCCGGTCCATCGCCGTAATCACTTTGCTGGCCATGCGTGGCGAAGAATCGGTCGTTTTCCAGCCGAAAATTTGTCCAGGTATTCCCCAATAGGATTCCAGCCAACAGCCATGCATAGGACAGCTCAGCATCAAGGGAAGCTTCCACGCGAACAGCACGGCTTGATTCGCAGGATCGTTCAGGCAAAGTGGGCAGGCCCGGTGGATCGGCTGGCTGGGCAGCCACGCACGCCAGCGTGTAATCGATCTCGTCTTACGGCGGAGTTTAGGCAGCGATACCGAGAACTGGAACGCAGAGGTTTCGAGAGCTGACGGAATCAAATCATCGAGGCTGTCCAACAGCCATGGCACTCAACCGGCCAAGCTCATGGAGCGCAGCCGGTCCGGATCAATGCCGCTCCGTTGAGCCAGCGGCGCCAGTAGCGACATCGGTGGTGCAGTATCCAGGTCATCGACCTGACTGTGACCGAGATCGTGTTCCAGCAGATCGCGCATGTCCATCTCGTAGCATACGGCGACACGATGGAGCCACGAGGACATGGCCTCGCCTTCCTTGGGCGCTGGATGCAGCGACCAGCGTTGTGCCGACTTCACATCAGTTCTCGCTCAAATTGTCGACGCCGCTCGCTGGGACCGGTGTAATCCGCCATACTGAGCGTGCGGTGTCCTCACCGCTTTCCACGGCGGCGACGGCCACTGCCATCAGCAAATGTGCCAGTTCGCCGATGGTACCCTCACTGCGAGTAAGCAGGTAGCGGGCCATGTCCGGCGTTGTGGCTATCGGCGAGTGCCGCCGTAGCGGGAGAGAAGCGGCGAAGCTGGCCAACAGCGAGCAGCAATCGTCGTTGGCCTCCCACAACGGCAACATCATGGGCTCGAACCGGTTCTCCAACTGGTCGTCCGAGCGAATGGCCAGGTAAGCATCGCGCGTGCCGACGCCTACCAGCGGGATGCGCAGCTCCTTGCCAAGGAAGCGGAGTAGGTTGAGGAATTCCCGCCGGTTGATACTGTTTCCGGCCAAGACGTTGTGCAGCTCGTCGATCACCAGCATACGCACACCGACTTTTCGTAGCAATGTCAGCGCCAGTTGCTCTATCTCCGGCAACCGTGGACGCGGGCGCAGAGGCGCGCCCATGGCGGCGAGCAATGCCACATAGAAGCGGATCACCGACGGCTCGGACGGCATCTGCACGACCAGCACCGGGATGTACTCATGGTCGGCGCTGGAGCTGGCCGGATGCGTGCGCCGGAATTTTTCGATGATCATCGACTTGCCGTTATTGGTCGGCCCAACCAGCAGCAGGTTAGGCATACGTTGTTTATTCGGCCACGCATAAAGGGTCTCTAGCCGGTTCTGCGCTTCGACCGCTCGTGGATAGCCAATCCATCGGTCGGCGCGTATGCGCTGGATGCGCTCGGCTGCCGGCAGCCGGGCCAATACCTGCGAAGCTGGCAGCAAGTGGGACAAGTCGATGATGGGATATTCATCCACGGCTACCACTCCTCTATCTGGTTGAACGGCTTAGCCGGCGGCTGGTTGTCCGTCTGCGGGTCAACAATGTCCGCTTTTGGTGGTACGAGTTTGACTGGCGGTACCGACGCCCTGAGGTGCTGGCGGCGATCCGCATCGCGGCGCATCTTGCGCGTGGTCCGCTGGGCGGTGTTTACGATGTCGCGCACCTGACTGATCATGCGAAACAACGCCGACTCGTCCACCTGTTCGCGTCCGAGTTGGCGTAACTTCGCCAAGGCCTGGCGTTGTTCCCATAGGGTAATTGCAGGGTGGGATAATGTGCGGTAGGGGACTTCCAGGTAGTGATGGCCTTCCGGTTCCAACACCCAGATGCGGCTGATGTCGCGCGGGTCGCGTCGAATCAGAAAAACAGGCAAGCGGAGGCGCCGCGCAATCCATGGTTTGAGAGCGTCGGCATAGTAGTGGATGTGGTCGATGACGAAACCTGTACGGGTCAGCTTGCGGCGAATGACGGGCAGGAAATCGACCAGAAAGGCGGTGGCGCGGGTGACGACCGGCGGTACGCCGACACATGTAACCGCCTCGGCCCAGCGCGCGGCTGGCGGCTGGAGCAGACTGCCATGCACGGAGCCGTGATAGGTACCGACCGCCAAAGTGAGCCATCTCTCCAACTCGCGCAACGTGAGGACAGCCTTAGTCTCGGAGTCATACTCCCCGCGCTGGTCAGGATTAGAGAAGGTCGTCCCAGGCAATTCGTCATGGATCATCTTCATTGCCGTGCCGATGATCCGCTCGACGATGCCTCCGTAGTGAGGCTGCTTGGGCGGGCGATAGTCCAGCTGGATGCCATGCTGCTCGCAGCCACGGCGCAGGGCCTCGCTTTTGAACTCGGCCGCGTTGTCAATGTATAGCTGTTTGGGCTTGCCGCTCATCGGCCAGTCCACCTCCACGCTCAGCTCTTCAAGCCAGGGACGCTTGTCGCAGG
This sequence comes from uncultured Desulfobulbus sp., assembly GCF_963662935.2. NCBI lineage: Bacteria > Pseudomonadati > Thermodesulfobacteriota > Desulfobulbia > Desulfobulbales > Desulfobulbaceae > Desulfobulbus > uncultured Desulfobulbus sp. The sequence continues at coordinate 568,248 of NZ_CAXXTL010000002.1, forward strand.
CAACATGCGTAAGGCATAGGCCTACCGAGACGGTAGACGGGGCTTCCAATGTAACCACCATGCCGAGCACGCAGCGGGTGAAAACGTCGATAGCGATGGTCAAATATGGACGGCCAATCGGTTGGCGATCACGCTCGTCTACGACGATTAAGTCGATGACCGTATGGTCGATCTGTACTTTTTCCAGTGGCTTATTAACACTGGGAGGAACGCCACCGGCGCTTTGAAGGTCACGGGACCCATCTTGGCCATCCCTGCGTCGCGATGTTTTTAACGGATCAAGGCCTGCAACCCGCAAGGACACTGTGTTGCGAGTTGGAGCCTGCAGCTTTTGCGCTTTGCAAGTCCGTGCGATTTCGCGATGGAAGGCAGCCAGACTGCATTTTTGCTTGGTCAAGAACCGCTTTTGCAGCAACTCGCGGATGATGCGCTCAACCGATTCCGGCAAACGCCCCTTGCCCTTTCCGCCCCCAGATCGGCCTGGTACTAAATCTGTCACAAGGCCGGTTCCTTGCCGGGCTCGGCGGATTAAGACATACACCTGTCGCCGAGCCAGTCCCAGCGCCTGGGCAGCGGCATCGGCTGCCTGATGACCGACCACTTCAAGCTCGGCCAGCGGCCCGATGATTTCTTTCCTGCGCCGGGCTTGCTCCCATACCTCGCCGGGTAGAGTGGCTACCCCACTCTCGGTAATTTGTGGTGTGTCTGACATCATGCCGACCCCCTTATTTGGTGCACAGGAGTATTGAGCATAACCGAGATTGGTGCAGCTGACTACTGACAAATTTCTGTCAAAAGTCGATTGCACACCAGTCTCTACACCTAGTAAATTGGTGCACTCGACTTCTGAAAATGACAAGCAGGTCGTCCATGGGCGTATATACAGAAATATCGAGGAACTACGGGTTGCTGTCGAGGCTTTTGTCTAAACATACAATCGACATTGGTTAATGGAAAAACTCGGATTCAAGAGTCCTTGGCAAGCACGGCAAGAATTCGACAATCAATTGTTCAAAGCGGCAGCGTGATTCTTAACTTGTGTCCAGGGAATCGGGCGCGCTACAAACCTTGTAGGTAGAAGAAAATCCGTCAAAGATCGGCACGGTCAGCGTCAGGCCTACGGTAGTTTCTTTGCTGTCAGTGTAAGTGACCGCCTCGTCGGGCCGGGTGTTTTGGTAGAGTAGCTGGCGGAATTTTGTCCGTTTCGTGAGCAGACCCCTATAAGGGCGCAGAGATAGCTTGGCTGAATGATAGTGTTGGCCCGAAAACTCAATCCTTATCGAAGCGTCGGAATTTTCGGCGGTTCCGGCTTAGAACCCCAATAACGGAGCCACCGGCAGCCTTCACCCCTCGACCCTCTCTTGAGTGAGCACACTGCCGCCCCCCCTCCATACCGACTCTCACACCTCGACTCGCCCCCTGTCGCCACAATCAAAAGAGCCGCAAACCATCGCTTTTCATAGCCTCAATAAGAAACGACAACTCATTGCAACTGTATGGGTTTTCGGCAACGCTTTAAGATTGCATAATGCTATTATTTGGTTTATCGTGGCCCACTAATATACTGAATCCCAATTCATTGCGGTGGCCGCTCGGCTCTTCCGATTGAATATTTTTTTGTGCTGTTGAGGATTGACCGCTCTGATAGAGGGCGGAAGATTGTTGCAAACCGGACGGGATACCAATCACCTTTGGCGGCAACCGGATAAGCTCCGGAACCCCCCCCCTTGTTCCTCCCCGGAACACAATGATTGCCCTTCCCAAAATGAGGTGCTGAACCAAAGCGGACCACGTCGGGCTAAGTAAGCGTTTTTGAGGTTCCTTCCGGAACCTTCTTTTTCATAGCGTTCATCTTTAATCGTTTCCGGTAGTCAATCGCCTGCCGGCGAACACCAACCACCGTGTAAGGAGAATGATCTTATGTCGCGAAAAATGGTCACTATTGACGGAAACCAGGCATGTACGCATGTAGCGTATGCCACAAGTGAAGTCATCACAATCTATCCCATTACGCCATCCTCCCCGATGGCAGCTGATTCAGACGCCAAAGCCACTGCCAAACAGGAAAACATCTGGGGTTCCATCCCGGTTATCTCCCAGATGCAGTCTGAAGCCGGTGTTGCCGGTTCCATCCACGGCTCACTGGGCGCTGGCGCCCTGTGTACCACCTTCACCGCTTCTCAGGGTCTGCTGCTGATGGTCCCCAACATGTACAAGATCGCCGGCGAGTTGATCCCGACCGTCTTCCATGTGACCGCCCGCGCCATCGCGTGCCAGGGTCTGTCCATCTTCGGTGACCACGGTGACGTTATGGCTGCCCGTCAGACCGGCTGGGCCATGCTCTGCTCCCAGGATGTTCAAGAGTGTCAGGATATGGCTCTGATCGCCACCCAGTCCACACTTGCTTCCCGTATTCCCTTCCTCCATTTCTTCGACGGTTTCCGCACCTCCCATGAGGTTATGAAAATCGAAGAACTGACCATGGACGATATCCGTTCCATGATCGACGAGGATCTGGTCATTGCTCACCGTGAGCGCGCCCTGACCCCGGATCGCCCCTCCATCGGCGGCACCGCTCAGAATCCGGATGTCTATTTCACTGGCCGCGAGACCGTGAACAAATTCTACGACGCCATTCCGGGAATCGTCCAAGGCACCATGGACAAATTCGCCGCCCTCACCGGTCGCCAGTACCACCTGTTTGATTACGTCGGCGCCCCGGATGCAACCGATGTTATCGTGATCATGGGTTCAGGCGCCCTGACCGTTGCTTCCACCATCGAGCATCTCGTTGCAGAAGGTGCCAGAGTGGGCATGGTTATTGTTCGCCTGTTCCGCCCGTTTGATCCTGCGGCCATGGTCAACGCCTTACCGCCGACCGTTGAGCGAATCACCGTTCTTGATCGCACCAAAGAGCCGGGTTCCAATGGCGATCCGCTCTATCTTGACATTCGCGCTGCAGTTGGCGAGGCTGCCGAAGCCAACCCCACCATGATCACCCCGTTTATCCTCAACGGCCGCTATGGTCTGGGTTCCGCTGAATTCACCCCGGCCATGGTTAAGGCTGTCTATGACAACATGGCTTCACTGGCACCGAAGAAAAAATTCTGTGTCGGTCCTAACGATGACGTCACCTTCACCAGCCTTAAATACGACAAGTCCTTCAACATTGAAGGCAGTGATGTCTATCGGGCGCTGTTTTACGGCCTCGGCTCCGACGGTACAGTTGGCGCCAACAAGAACACCATCAAAATCATTGGGTCTGAGACCGACAACTCCACTCAGGGGTATTTTGTTTACGACTCCAAAAAATCTGGTTCCATGACTGTTTCGCATCTGCGTTTCGGTAAAAACCAGGTTGTCGCTCCGTACCTGATCAACAAGGCCAACTTTATCGCCTGTCACAACCCGGCCTTCCTTAACACCTACGACATGCTGGCCAACCTCGAGTCGGGCGGCACCTTCCTGCTCACCACCAGCTACGACAAAAACCAGATCTGGGATAGCCTGCCTAGCCTTGTTCAGAAGCAGATGATCGACAAAAAGGTCAAGTTCTACATCATCGATGCCGTCAAACTGGGCTTGGCACTGGGCCTTGGCGCTCGCATCAACATGATCATGCAGACCGCCTTCTTTGCAATCTCCGGCATTATCAGCAAGGATGACGCCATTAAGGCTATCAAAAAGGCCATCAAAAAGTCTTATGGCACCAAGGGCGAAAAAGTCGTCAATATGAACTACGGTGCTGTTGACGGCGCCATCGAAAACATCGTTGAGATTAAGATCCCGAAAAAGATCACCGGGCACGAGATGCCTCCGATCGTACCGGCCGATGCACCCGACTTCGTCAAGAACGTCACCGCCAAGATGATGGAAGGCCACGGTGAGGACATCAAGGTCTCCGAATTCCCGAATGATGGTCGCTGGCCTACCGCCACCACCCAGTGGGAAAAACGCAATATCGCGGTTACGGTTTCCAGTTGGGATGCTGAGGCGTGTATCCAATGCGGTCGTTGCTCGCTGGTTTGCCCGCATGGTTGTATCCGGATGAAAGTCGCCACTCCTGCAGCCCTCAAAGCTGCCGGCGCCGGCGCTACCTTCAAAACTGCCGATGCGGTAGGGAAAGAGTTCAAAGACATGAAGTTTACCATGCAGATCTCAACCGCTGACTGCTGTGGTTGTACCCTGTGTGTGACTGTCTGTCCGGCCCGCAAGAAAGACAAGGATGGCAACAAGACCGAGGTCCGCGCTCTGTCCATGGCCACCAATACCGAAGAACTCCGTCTGGAATCAGGTGCCAACTGGAAGACCTTCATGGCCCTGCCTGAAGTCGACGAGAGCCTGATCAATGTCGGCACCATCAAGGGCAGCCAGTTCAAACGTCCGCTGTTCGAGTTCTCCGGCGCCTGTGCCGGTTGCGGCGAAACCCCGTACATCAAGCTGGTCACCCAGATGATCGGCGACCGGATGCTGGCTTCCAATGCTACAGGCTGTTCTTCTATTTACACCGGCAATCTGCCCACCACCCCGTACTGCAAACGCGAAGACGGTCGTGGTCCGGCTTGGTCCAACTCCCTGTTCGAGGACAATGCCGAGCATGGCCTTGGAATGCGTCAGGCTGTTGACAAACTGGCCAGCCAGGCTCTGGAACTCTTGGCTGCAGCAGTTAAAGACGGCATTGTCACCAAAAAACTCGCCGATGCGATCACCAGTGCTCCTCAGGTCAGCCAAGGCGAGATCGAAGCTCAGCGTGGTCGCGTGGCTGAACTGAAAGCCGTCTTGGAAGGAAAAGGCATTGTTGCCAAGCGCCTCATCCATGTGGCTGACTACTTGGTGAAGAAGTCCGTCTGGATCATCGGCGGCGACGGTTGGGCGTATGACATCGGCTACGGCGGATTGGATCACGTCCTTGCTTCCGGCAAGAACGTCAATGTTCTTGTCATGGATACCGAGGTCTACTCCAACACCGGCGGCCAGATGTCTAAGTCCACTCCGCGTGCTGCAGTCGCCCAATTTGCTGCCGGCGGCAAGAACGCACCCAAGAAGAACATGGGCCTGATCTTTTCCACCTTCGGTACGGTCTATGTCGCCCGCATCTCCATCGGTGCCAATCCACAACAGGCTATCAAGGCTATTCAGGAGGCCGAGGCCTATGACGGTCCGTCCTTGATCATTGCCTACGCACACTGCATAAACCATGGCATCAACATGGCCATGGGCCTGGAGCAGCAGAAGAAGGCAGTCGAGTGCGGTCACTGGTCACTGTTCCGGTACAATCCGACCCTTGAGGCTGAGGGCAAAAACCCGATGATCATCGATTCCAAGGAACCGACCATCACCTTTGCCGACTACGCTTTGAACGAGAACCGTTACCGGATGCTGAAGCTGGCTAATCCGGAGCATGCGGATCAGTTGATGGCAGAATCACAGAAGGATGTGGACAAGGCTTGGAAGCTCCTCAAGGGCTGGGCCAAAGCTCTTGACGTTGAATAAGTCGTCCTTCGGATGATATGAAAAAGAAATCCCCTGCCGGTTACACCGGCAGGGGATTTTTATTTGCAAAACATAAAAAAAGGGGCCTCACTTCAGCCCCTTGTCGGTGTTGCGGGTGCCTCGCTTCAACTCTCCGAGTCTTTCTCCGGAACTCCGACGTTGCGATTTTTAAGCATTTTGTCCCGCTCGGCCTTTAACTCCTCATATTCTTTTTCCGCCTTCAGCATAGCCTCGTCTTGCTGCTTCTTGATTTCCTCGACCTTTTTCTTGATTTTTTCCCCTTTAATGGTCAACCCGGGGACGCCGAACAAGGTGTTGGCGAGATATTTGAACGAAAACAGCATCAACTCCACATCGTCTTCTTTGATTTTGGAGATGGTTTCCTCATCAATCTCGTAGGTATCGAGAAACGAGCTTTCCATAATGAATTTGCGAAAGGTGTCTAGGTCGGTTGAGGCCATGAAAAACATCCGCTTGGCCGCCTCACTCAGAGTAGCCTGAAGGCCGAAAGATTTTCGCCGCATGACCAGGCGAAGCCACTCCTTATTCATTTCGTCCCGCAGATCAACACCCTGATCGGCACGCCATTCTCGGATGATCCAGTGCTTTGGTTCTTCATGGCCTTTACAATGTTGTTCTTTGACCAGGAAAAAAAACTTATCCTCGATGGCGTCATTGGTGCCGCCTTCATGAAAATCAGCCATACCCACAGGATAATAACGACAGGCCGAGGGTCGATCTGAATAAATGGTACAACCTTCCGGAGTGACGAACGGGCAACCGTTTTTCTCGCCGACCAATTTAAGTTGTACCCCTGGCATATCAGTTTTTTCCAGATAGGTCGGTTCTGTATACTGGGTGATGAATTCATGGGACGGTAAATTCAGTCGCTTGCGGAGAACAAGAATGTCGTACGGTGTCAGGATGATCTTGATGTTGTGACAGCAGGCGGTGAAGCAGCTGACCTTAGGATGGCATGCGAACTGCAACTTCGAGTCGAACGTCAGTTTTTCCGGAAGAATGTTGGACGGGTTTTTATCGGTGGACTTGATAAAATCAGAATCGTTAGCAATATAATCATCAGTCGCCATGCGGCACCTCTTGTGTGCGGATTAAAAAAAACGGATTGAGCGCCCCTTGAAGGGGTAGGGCGAAACCGATCATTTTACCATGCACTTCCCCTGTGTCAAATCCAATCGGTGAAGCTTGCAATTTATTCTCACATCCATAAGGAGTTAGGCGAGGGGGGGGAGGCGACTCGGTGACCACTGCTGATTGCGGCTTAAACAGCAACTAAGCCAAAAAGTGGGCCCAGGCTTTGCTTATTTTATGTCTTTTCGCCAGCAAACCTGCTAAGACAAAAAGCATACTATTCTCACCAAGGATCGATAACGTACATGAAAAGATATTTCTCCAACCCCGTGGACCTCAGCAAGGTCAACACCCTCATTTACCATCTCCCCGATGGACCAACATTTTCCGTTGAAATGGATGACCTTGACGGTTTCCTCGATTTCGACATGGAACTGGGCGACATCTGCGACACCTCGGATATCGATGGCGTGCTCCACTTCTTTCCTCGAGGCAACGCCTAAATTTCAACCGCTTCTCTTCCTTCCTGCTTCTCCATTTCCTTTTTGCATCCCATGACTTCCTTGATCGATACAACCGTTGACGGGCATGTCCACACCCGGCTCTGTAACCACGCAATCGGCGAGATGGAGGAGTATGTCGAAAAAGCTGTGCAACGCGGCTTAGGGACGATCATTTTTCTCGAACACCTGGAGACGGATATTCGCTACCAGCCGCGAAGCTGGTTGGACGAGGAAGATTTCTCTTACTATTTTAAGGAAGGAGCACGACTGAAGCAATGCTACCAAGGGCGCATTGATGTCCGATTAGGCATGGAGGTTGGGTTCAATCCAGCGGCAAGGAAGACTATCAAGCAACGGCTGGCCCAATATCCGGTTGAGCGAGTTGGCCTCTCCTGCCATTTTTATCGCCACGGCGACGCCCACCTCAACCTACTCAGCCGAAGGCGGCAAAGCCTGGATCTTTTGGCGGCCATTGGCCCAGAGGCAGTAGTCACCTCCTATTTCGAGACCTTGATTGAGGCAGTGGCATCGATGGATTGCGATGTTCTCTGCCATCTGGATGCGGTGCTGCGCCATCTTCCAGGCATCCGATTCAACGAAGAACATCAGCGCCAGATTCACATGCTTCTCGATGGCATGCAGGCAAAAGGCGTGGCTCTAGAAATCAACACATCGGGATTCGACTACCGGGGAGCGGCCTTTCCTGCGCCCTGGATTATTTCCGAGGCCCTGCAGCGCAGAATCCCCTTGCTTGCCGGATCGGACGCCCACCGTCCATCCGAGGTTGCGCGGCACTTCGAACAGTTGCCGCATTACCTCGACGAAATCCTGTCAGCAACAACATCGCACCCGCCAAAGGCGGAACGGAGCGGACTTTTTCCCCTCAGTTCACTTTGATGAATTTCCCCATAGCCGTCCGCAAGGACTCGGCGTTAAAGGGTTTGATAAGAAGAGTATTGACTCCAGCCGCAGCAGCCGCCTCGTGATCTTGAACATCGGACTGAGTGGTCACCATGATCACCGGCAAGGTCTCCGCCGAATAGATTGCCCGTATCCTCTTGGTCAGTTCAATTCCTGATATTTCCGGCATGTTCAAATCGGTCAAAACCATGGCCGGTTTTTCCTTGGCCAGCCATTCCAGCGCCCCAGCGGGAAACTCAAAGAGGACCGGATCAAAGCCAAGTTCATGCAACGTAGCCTTGTAGATATTGAGAATCATACGGGAATCATCAACGGCACAGACCTTGACCCTCGTTTTTCCGTCCAGTTCCTCACCGGAAATTCTTGCTGCAAAATCCTCCAAACCCTTCTGTTGGAGCAGGCCGATATAATGATTTTTGATGTCCCGGTGGGCATGGGGAAGATAAACAAGTGCCAATTCCTGGAAATAATCCTCCGGGGCCAAATTGAGAAAGACGTTGTCCACCTGGGCGTTGACGATAATCTTGACGATATGACGCGCCTCGTCATTTTGCGCCCGAATCATGTTCTTGATGCCCGCCGCAAGAATCTCATTGAAGTTCCTATCAATAGCCCGAGCAGCGGCGGTGCAGACATGATCCTCGCTATCTGTCAGGCCGGCGGCCAGGGTGTAGGCTCCCTTGCGCAGGGGCAACAAAGCCAGGGCCTCGTAGGCGGCAAAGCGAACATTGGCGTTGCGCGGCATCGTATTGAGCAGGGCGCGGATCGGCATGATCGCGCTCTCGTCGCCAATTTCCCCCAGCACATTGAGGGTATGAACCAGTAGATCGCTGTCCCCCTCCTTAAGGTTCTCGATCAACACCGGCACAGCCTTGATACCGATGCGCACCAACTCATCCTTGGCATAAATACGCATGTGGGCATGGTGTGAACGGAGCGTGTCGTTCAATTTCTCCAATGATACCTGATCCTGGACATCAGCAAAGATTCCCAGGATGATCAGATCCAGTTCATTGTCCGTCCCCATCCGTTCGGCCAGCCTGTGCATGGCCGTATTGGTGCCAACTTGCCCCAGGGCATGAATGGCCGAGGTGATCAGTTCTCGGTCCGCTGCATAGAGGTAGTCTGTGAGGGTGTTGATCGACTCGGGATCACCAATCAAACCCAGGTTGTCGATGATCAGCTTGATAAAAGCATTATCCTTGGTGTGTGCCAGGAGATCGATCAAAACAGTGGTAGCCTCTTCGAATTTCAACTCACCAGCTGTCTCGATCATGACCGTCTTATCGGCAATATCCGGATTTGCCAACGATTGGAGTAAAACATGCGGATAGGCAATCAGGTTGGAGATAAGCGTTTCTCGAATGATCGGTAGACCGGCAGTCAATTCGGGATGCGCTGTCAATAGATAATTCAACAGGGGGACGGTGAAGGTCATATCGCCGCGCGACAGTTCGTAGAGCAACCGGTTCTGCGTCTTCTTGTCGACCTCGCCGAGATGATCGAGGACCAACCGGGCCTTGAGGGCATCGCCGGTCTGGATATTGGCCTGGATTTCCTCAACCATGTGTTCTGTATTCAGTTCAGCCATACGTCACCCCTGTTGCAAGAAAACTCACTCTTATTTCACCAACCAGTCAACTCCCAGCCGACTGATCACATTTAGCCCACCACATAATACCATGCTATCGAATTTTCCAAGGTGGTCAAGGAAGACTTGCACTTCGTACGATCTGGTGCCGGCATTACAGAGAATAACGTAGGTTTTATCGGTGGGCAATTCGTTGTACCTTGCCCGCACCTGCCCATAATCCAAAGCGGTCCACAGATCGACTCCGTATTTTTCGACATAGGGCGCTGCTTCCAGAGGGTGGCGGAGATCGAGCACCGCCCAGTTCGGCTCAATGGACATATTATCCATCCAGGCGAGGAAGCGGTCGAGGTCAACCCGGCGCAATCGGTTGTCGCACATATTTTCAGCTACATAGGCGGCGGCGTTGATCGAATCGATGGCCGAGGAAAAAGGTGGGGCGTAGGCCATCTCCAACAGGCCGAAATCCTCGATGGTCCCGTCCTGGGCGATCAAGCCGGCGGCCGCGTCCACCCGAGCCGAAATCGAATCGTTCATCATGCCGAAAGCTTGCAGACCGAGAACACGCCGCGATTTTCGATCAAAAACCAACTGCAGGATCACCACCGCCTGATCCGGAAAAAAATGGGCGCGGTCAGACGGTGAAGTCAGGGCGTAATCGGCGTCAAAACCCTCGGCCAGAGCCGCCTCGTAGGTTATGCCGGTTGAGGCGATGCAACGCTCAAAAGCCTTCATGATGAACGAACCGCAGACCCCCTTGAACACCGAGGGGTGACCGGCCATGTTATCGGCCACCACTCTCCCTTCGCGGTTGGCAAGTGAGCCTAAAGGGGCATAGGTTTCCCGGCCGGTAATCAGACTGGTCACGGCAATGCAGTCGCCAGCGGCATATATGTTGGGGTCCGAGGTCTGCAGTCGCTGGTTAACCTTGATACCGCCCCACGGAGCGACATCAAGTCCGGCGGCTTTGGCCAGCTCGCTACGCGGCCGCACTCCCACGGCCATGATCACCAAATCAGCTTCCAAGGTGCGATGTGCGGTCTTGACGCCGCAGACCTTGCCCTGACCGTCGTCAAGCAGTTCGGTAGCTGATTCTCTGGTGAAAATAGCCACACTCTTTTCCTCGAGATGCTTTTGCAGCATGGTGGCAAAATGCCAATCAACCAGCCGGGGCAGAAGCTGCGGCGCCAATTCCAGCAAGGTGGTTTCAATCCCCCAGAGGTCGGTGAGGGCCTCGGCCATCTCAATGCCGATAGCTCCGCCTCCAATGACCACGGCCCGACTGACCTTGCCCTGAGCGATTCTCTTTTTGATCTCGATGGCCTTATGCAGATCGGCAATGGCGAACACGCCGTCAAGACCAACGCCCGGAATGGGGAGGTCAAACGGTTTGGCCCCGGTGGCCAGCATCAGTTGATCATAGGGCAATTCCTGCCGGACGCCACTGTCAAGATTTTCCACCAGAACCGTCTTTTCCTTGCGGTCAATGGACAAGGCCCGGGTTCTGGTCAGCGCCTTGACCCCCTTAGAGTTCTCAAAGAAACCGGCATCACGGATGACATGGAAACTGGTAGCCCGCAGTTCGCTCTCGTCCGAAACATCGCCGCTGACATAGTAGGGAATGCCGCACCCACCGTAGGAGATCAGGCTGTCCTGGTCGACCATGGTGATTTCCCAATCCGGTTGCAAACGCTGTAACCGGCACGCCGCCTTGGGGCCTGCGGCAACGGCCCCAATAATAACTATTTTCTTGCTCATGACAGGTCTCCTTCTGTGAAAAAAAATAGAACGACAATGCACACAATCTGTTGCGAAATTATTGTAGACAATCATTCGACGGTGACGGGCCGGCCGGAATACAGTCGCACCGGGGATGCGCCCTAATTCTTCCCTATTCTTTAGGTTGCGACTCTGCAGCCGCCGGTTTTCCCGAAGTCGGCGGTTGCTCAGTTTCTCCTGCTGCCTTGGGCTGTTCCAACTCAATCCCCTTGCGCAACTGTCCGGACAATCCGGCTAGAAAGGTGGCCTGATCAAAGATCGGTTTAGCCCGCGCCCCACCTATCTCCGCCTCAACGGTTGCCTCCGCCTGTACGATCAATTGCGCCTTATCCGCCAGTTGCTTACCAACCGGCATCCGCACCTGATAATGCAACGAGTCGTCCATGTTCAAATGACCCCGGAGCCCAAACTCTGCTGCTCCAGCCATGAGATGGACGGGGGTGCAGCTGACGAGGCCGCTTTTTCCCTCGCAGATCAGCTCATGCTCCCTGCAGCGCATCCACTCCTGGTCAAAACCACCCAGATTGAGGATCTCGCGGAGCACGTCAGTTGCCTTGAATTTGATTCGAGCCAATGCGACGGTGGCAGTGTAAACGGGTCGCGCTGACCCCTTTCCCGCCATGGGTACAGAAAAGCTCTCCAGGCGCAGATCGACTGTGCCTTGAGATTGGGCCAGTGCGCCGAAGAGTGGATGCATCCTGCCCAGCAGGCTGTGCACAAGTGGGGACTTGAGTGGCACATCCTTGAACAATTGAGTAGCGGGAGGCAGGGTCAGCACCACTTGGGGAGTGGTGAGATCCCACAAGGGCTGCAGGCTGACCCGGCCGCCATCGAGTTTTTCCTCTATAGTGACCCGCAGTTTGCCGCGGTTCAAATCCACCGGCAGGGTCAGCTGCCGCAAACCTGCCCCCTGAAATCGAAGTGAATCCACGGGCACCTGTGCCGAGAAGGTAAGCTGCTCCTTTCTGAGGGGAAAGGCCAGCGGCAGGGAAAGAAGAAAATCTCCGGGCCGGTTGCCGGTCACAATGGCATCCCGGCCAAAAATGGGGGCCAGAAGCGGGGCAAGAACAATAAAATCAGGGGTCATTTGCCCCTGCAACTCCAAAGAGGGGGGATTATTTCTCGCAACAAGCCCGGCGCCCTCGATCCGCATCGGCGCCGTGTGCAGAAAAAAAGCAGGGATGCTCACCGCTCCTCCAATTTTTTCTTCGTTGTGCAAGCTGAGCTTAAGGATCGGTCGAGAATCGGTAAAAATTTTCTCCTTACCGCGCCAGATCTCAAATGGTTCCATCCGCAGGGTCAGATCGGTACGGTTGCCCTGTCTTTCCCCTGAAACAGTAGCAAGGTCGGCCCACGCCCGCCCTTTCACGCTCAGATCCGCAGGAAACCAGCCTGCTGATCTGGCTATATCGGTGAACAAAGCACCATCTGTTTCCCCCTTGAGGGCCGCTGAAAAATTGGCGGCCGGTTGCCACCAATCCTCAACCACAAAATTTGTATCCACGTTCGTGTTGGCCGATGCCCACCCCAAATGACGGACTTCCAGCCGCTGCCGGTCAAAATCAACCAGGAAAACAGGTTGCCCCTGTTCGCTCAAATCCTGCCAGTTCTCGGCAACCAAGAGTTCACGAACAGCAACGGGCCGGCGGCTATTTCGACGTTCCACCTCCCCCATGGCAAAAACCACCCGTGGCTCCTGCACGGCAGACCCCGGACCGGCCACCACCAACTGCTCGACGGTTCCGTTCAAACTCTGCAAAGAAACCTGCCGCCCCTCACATCGTCCGGCCCCGTCAACTTCCAGCTTCCCTTTCAAAACAGAAAAAGGAGAGGCATCGGTAAAGGCCTGCACCAGAGCGTTCAACCGCTCAAGATCAGCGGCTCCCTTCAGGGTGCAATTATTCGGTGCCTGTCCCGCGCTCCGTTGCAGGTCTTCGGCCATGAGGGTGATTTTTCCCGGCCAAAAATTTCCATCGATCTGCACTGACTGGAGGGCGCCGTCCTGCACAAACGAAGGCGCAGTTCCGACTTTACCGGAGAGGAGGAAATCATGGGCCGGAAAGAGTGCCGCCTTGCCGCGGGAGAGAGCAAACCCATGAATGGAAACCCGGCTCTCAAGACTGAAGCCACCATCTTCTCGCCTCCGGGTCGACGCAGAAAGTTCCGTCCGTCCCTTAGCGTGAACAGTGAGGGTAAATATTTTCCCCAACTCCTGGAACATCTGATCGAGATCCCCGCCAGCCTGGAGGGCAAAATCATCGATGCCGCCGCTGCCCTGAGCCTCAAAAAAAGGCATGTGGACCCGCAGAGTGCGGAACGCCGTTTTCTCCTGGCTATAATCGGCCTCGGCCAGCAGATCGAGCGGTGTGTCCCAGGAATACTTTCGGCTATCATGGACAATATTGAGACGATCGGTCCGGCACTCAGCCCGAATGGCAAGTGCCTCTGGCACGCCCGTGACACCAAGCGAAAAGTCAGCGGTTCCCTCGGTAATCGTGGTTTTTTCATGGAGACCCAGCAAACGAGGCACTTGGGCCGCTATTGCCGGCAGATTGACGCTGCCCTTGGCGGCCAGAGAAACCGTTTTGCCGTCGAAACTGCCTCCGCCAGTCAGTCGGATCGGCTCAGATTGCAGATCCAGGGCAGATAACCGCCATCCCTCCCCTGTACGATGGCTCCCCTTGAAGATGAAATTGAGCTGGTCTAGCATCGGGTGTTCTACACCAAGGACACCGCCGGTGAGCTGCAATCCTCGCAGAAAAATTTCTCCCTGGGCCTCCAGGTCCTCAAGCCCGGAGGCGTTCAGATGAAAAGCCGCATTAAGTACCCCCTTGCCACGAGGGGTAGAACTGCGCGACGCGGCAAGATCAAGGAAATCAGTAAGCTCCAGATCTTTGATTTCCACCTCGGACCGGGAGATCAGCGTCTCCAGGAGTGACTGACCGGCTGTTGGCAGATTGACAAACCCCTTGGCCCGAAGATATCCCGCTTGCAACGCGGAACGGAGATACACGTCATAATTGACGGTGCCCATGGCCAGACTGCCGGTGAGCTTTATTTCCTCGGCAAGCTTTCGGCCCGGAGGCGGCCCCTCGATGAGGACAAGTCCGCCGCTGTTTACATGGAGCCGAAAGGTCAGGCGTTCCCACCAGGATGCGGGTGCATGTCCTTCCTGATTTGAAGCTCCGGGTTTGGACTCGGCGCCGACGGAGTCATTGGCCTGAGTGCGGGGTGGTTTGTGCCCCGACTGGTGAGGAAGGAAAGAAAGTGTGGGATGGTCGAGAATAATCTCACCCAGATACGAGGGCGCCGCTAGCAGCAGAAGCAGTCCCTTATCGCTGGTCAGGCGAGGCACCTCGAAACGCAGGCCTCGGAGCGAGTCGTCGTAGCGAACCTGTTCGCAACGAAGCCCCTGCAGCCAGCCCAGGGAACAATCCTCCATCTCCAATGTACCGGCGAGGTGACGACTGGCTAGACTCAGGAGCGCATGCAGGACAGGGCGCGAGCCGAGCAGCGACGGCAGTAAAAGAAGCGCGCCGGCAATCAAAGAAACAACAAGGATAACGGCGCGGCCTTTTTTCCTCACGATTTCCCTTTGCTCCCCTTTCTCCGCATACGCGTATAACTACCGGATTCAACAGGAGCAACTTGCCGCGAAAGGTTGACGTTGTCAACCCTGGAATGGCCGGGGGAACAAACTGTTCAGGGGGAGGAGGGGAAAATCTGGCCACGGCGGATCATATCCTTGAGCTCCGCCATCTTATGCCGATAACAGTCGGGACAAATCCCGTGACTGAGATCACTGCCGGTTGTCTTGCTGATGAACTGTTCAATGCTGAGCCACCGGACCTCGCCGTTTTGGTCCGGTTCGTCGTCGCGGATTTTTTTGCATTCACTGCAGATGGACAGCAACGATTCATACAATCGCACAGTTTTTCGCAAGTTCCGCCCTGCAAGGCATTTGGCGACGCGCAGGATCAACTCATCATGGTTATAGGGCTTTAACAGGTAATCATCCGCCCCCAGACGAAGTGCTTCGATGGCCGATTCCAGCTCGCCGTACCCGGTCAGGATGAAAACCGCCTGATCCGGCCGTTTGGATTTTGCCAGCCGCAGAACCTCCATGCCATCGATCCCCTCCATGATCAGGTCGGTAATGATTAGGTCGTATTCCTTTCCCAGCAGGACCGCCGCCTCTTCGCCGCTGGCGGCAAGGTCCACGGCATACCCCATATCCAGCATGTCAAGCCGGAGGGTCTCACGGATCAGTTCCTCGTCATCGACAATCAAAACGGCTGCTTGCGACATGCAGGTCTCCTTGTTGTTTACCTTGAGCCCCGGCAGGCAGGAGCACGGTAAAGATTGTTCCTTGCCCCGGAGGCGACTCGACCAGGATCTCGCCGCCATGGGCTTTGATAATGCTCGAGGCGACCGACATCCCGATACCGGTTCCCTCGACGGTGGCCTTGTTGGTGGTAGAAAACGGCTCAAACAGATGCGACAGGTGCTCCTTGCTGATGTTTGTGCCGCTGTCGGCGACGATAATCCGGACAAGGTTCCCCTCTTTACTGGTCTCTATCCGAATCTCACCACCCGTCTCGGCCAAGGCCTCGCCGCTGTTTTTGA
Source organism: uncultured Desulfobulbus sp. (assembly GCF_963662935.2). Taxonomy (NCBI): domain Bacteria; kingdom Pseudomonadati; phylum Thermodesulfobacteriota; class Desulfobulbia; order Desulfobulbales; family Desulfobulbaceae; genus Desulfobulbus; species uncultured Desulfobulbus sp. Next base: position 584,253 of record NZ_CAXXTL010000002.1, read on the forward strand.
TCACATTGAGCAGCGCCTGCTTGATTTGGCTTTCGGAGGCGTTCACCATGAGGGCATCATTACCATACTCCCGCCGCACCACGACTTTCCGCACTTTCAGGTGTTTATTGAGCAGCAATAGGAGTGAATCGAGGCCACGATGCAGGTCAAAATCCTGCCGGTCGTCTGAAAAAGGCTTGTCAAACTGCTGCAAATCCCGGATCAGCCGTTTCATACGATCGCAGTTCTCGAGAGCGAGTTCCAGCAGGCTCAGATCGGCGGCCGCCCACCCGGATTTCCTGGCCATCCGCTCGACCACTGAGCGGACCCCACAAAGAGGATTGTTGAATTCATGGGCGATGGAGGCTGCCAACGAGCCGATGGCACTCAGCTTTTCTGCTTGAATGAGCTGCTGCCGGGTCGTCAGCAGGTCAGCCGAAATCTTTTTCAGCTCCCGGCTGTCGAAGAAAGTGATAACCGTGGCGCTCAGTTGGCCAGAGGAATCTTTATAGGGTGCGGCATGGAGCGTGCACGAGAGATGCTGGCCGTGCGCAACCTTGTCGATCTCCTGATAACAATGCCCCACACCGGTTTGCAGCTGTTTCACAGGACAGTTCATGGTACCACACCCCTCACAGCCCCAGATATCCGAACCCGATTTGCCGAGGGCTTCCTTGAGGGAGCAATGAAAAAAATCACAAAAAGCCTGATTAATCTTGAGGATTTGACAATCCAAAGAAAGCAGGCAGAGGGGAACAGCGACGTTAAAGATTTGCTCAAGCTCGCTGTAAGCGGCGCGTAATTTCCGCGCCCCCTGCTTCTCCGTCGTCATATCGAGGACGGTCAAGGAGGCGTCATGGCGCCTGGAATGATCGCCGACAGCCAGAGGAAGGGCGCTGAAGAGCACATCCACCAACGATCCGTCGGCCCGCTGCCAGCGAGATTCGACCGACTGCAACAAACCTGATTCCAGAGGCGGCCAATCGGCGGTTTGGCTGCTCTCCTTTGCGTCTGGGGCGAACAGCGTGCTCCAATGGCGGCCAAGCAGTTCGGCGGCCTGATACCCTGTCATCCGGGCCAGCTGCCCATTGAGATACTGAAATCGTCCCTGGCGAAGAATACCGATGCCGGCCGAAGTGGTGTTGAGCAGATTTTGCATCAGTAAAGAATTTTGGAGCAACTCCTCGTGCTGCTCGCGCACCTGTGCATTCAGCACCCGGTTATGATGACGAAGAACGTCCTCCTGCACCTTCCGCTCGGAGACATCGCGGACAATGCTTTGTACTCCGACTATTTTTTCACCATCAAACCAAGGAAAAGCATGGATCTCGACCCAGACTCGCCCGCCATTTCGATGCGCCACTTCAAGAATGAGCTCAAGAGAATGGACTCCACCCAAGAGAAGATCAAAGGATTTCCCAACCTGGGCCTGATCTTGCGGGCGAATAAAATCTAAATATTGTCGATGAAGGACGGCCTTCGGGGCAGAGCCGAGCATTGTCGAGCTGGCCGAGGACAGATAGAGAATCCGCCCCTCGCGGTCCAAGCGAACAAAGAGGTCTGGCGAAGTCTCAGCAAAAGAGCGGAATTGATCGTCAGTCTGTACTTTATGCAATTCCCGCTGTTCACCTTGTTCGTCCCTGACCACGCACGCCCCCTTTAAAGCAACGAAACACAACTCAACCATTGCTTCGTGCTGTCCTTATTGCAGGGCAAGGTTTCTCAGTCAAAGAAATCGCCCCCACACCAGCTGTTTGCTATAGCAGACAACACCGCAAAGAGCACGACAAAAATGTCGTAAAAGAATCAATAAATCAATGACAAGCCGCTTCTCGTTGCCGCGCAACGATTTCCAGGCCACAGGCAGCATTTGCCAGGGACACCACCCCATCAGCTCACAGTACAGTTCCCTTGTACACAAATGCGCTGCAAAACCACTGTCCATTGATTATAGAGTTTGGGGTGGAGACAGAGGGACAAAGTAATGCTGGCAGACAGACAGGACAAAAATATGTGGAAGAAAAGGCAGACTCTGCAAGAATTACAATCCGCCTGCACCTCAACCCTGGTGGAAAGCCTAGGGATTGAGTTCACGACCGTTGGCGAAGACTATATCGAGGCGCGAATGCCAGTGGATGAACGAACCATGCAGCCCATGGGCCTGCTCCACGGCGGGGCCTCGGCGGCCCTAGCGGAGACACTGGGCGGCGCAGGGGCCTACTTGAGTGTCGAGGAAGGTACTGTGTGCGTGGGCCTGGAAATTAACGCCAACCATGTCCGGCCTGCCGGCCGCGGTTGGGTTACCGGTCGTGCCGAACCGCTGCACAGAGGGCGCACCACCCAAGTTTGGAATATTGCGATCCGCGACGAGGCGAAAGACCTTGTCTGCATCTCCCGTCTGACCGTGGCGGTACGCCGGTTCCCCGACGAAAAAAGCTAATCAGCGCCCCAAGGCCGGTCATCACAAGAAGAAATGTTTCCTTTTTAAGGGAAGATCCAGGACCACAAAAAAGTGGCCGTCACAATGCGTGCCGGAGGACCTTTGAGGCGTACATGCCGGAAATGTGTTGGCGCTCGGCCCTGCCGAGGCCGACAAATTCCACCCCCGTCGTATAGTTGCGGTCCTGGTTTTGCACATGCTTGACCACGGCTCCGGAGATAATCTTTTCAGCACCAAGGAAGAGCCCCACCTTGATCGCCTGATTCTCCGCAAGCCGACAGTCAAGCTTGACAGCAAGTCCGCCTTCACAAATATCGTGCAACGAACCGGTAAACGTTGTTTCCGCCGTCGCCACCTTCACCAGGACACGCTGCCCGTCAAACAAACGAGCCAACTCCTTTTCATCCATCCGGGCATGGACACGTTTACCATGGGGACTAGCCGGCTGAAACTCCCAATCCATCTCCAACCCTGCCAGCGAGGGAATATCATCCCATTTTTTCTTTTGCATGGTCCTTTCTCCTTTTCCAAGAGCCTAGGCTATCACCAAGGAGACGGTGCAGCCAAACCTTCGCGTCTCCAGCCCTTTCCGATCTACATTCCTGTATTTACAGTAGCTCCCTTCAGACTAATGAGCAAGTCCCCGGTTACGCGTTCCCGGCAGTTTTTCAACACCAAAGAAACGAATAAAGACGGCCCGACTTTTCTCGCCAATTTGGGGCGGAATACGTTCATGGCACAGGAGAAAACGGAACTGGATATCAGGTTGCACTGGGCGCCCCCGATGAATGGCAACACAATGACTGGCCATATATCTTCTAGTTACCAACAGGGTTACGCAGGACCATAATCCTGTCGACACTTCCCCTCTCAGATCCGCCGAGTTATCTTTGCCCTATCTGCAGGAACCTGTGACAATATCCAAATCTCTCATCGCTACAAAGGGTTTATTAGCGCCCTTTTTATATTCTTCTATTTTTACTACTCGATAGGCACGGGTACCGCTCTTAGCAGCTCCAAAATCAGCGACAGCGACAAAAGAATTCTCGTCAGACCCTTTATGAATGACAAGCGTGGATTTGGCTTGGGTCGTATCGAGTTCGCTCGACTTACCCGTAATCGCTCCAGTTTCCCTAGAAATAGTGAACTGATGCTTCGCGACGTTTTTGTCCCTCCCAGATTCCAGAGACGTTTCCAGCGTTCCGATCTCCTTGAGCTGATACACTTGAGTAATTGTGCATGTATAGTCAGTTACGCCCGCAGAAGCGGCGCAACTGAGGAACCAAGAAAAAAATGTGGGTACCAAAAAAAGTTGACTAATACGAATCGAAATCATAAGGAAATTCAACCTGTTGCAGTTTTATTCAACGAGCTGCTCCATGGAAAAATGACGCCGCTCACAAACTCGTCCTTCCATTGACGTGCCCCAGTCCAGCGACACACCAGCCGGGGGACCTCAAAAAGCTAAAAAGGAAACCCCTTCACGTTCACTACCTGCTGAACTCCTCCCACAGGAGGTAACAAACACCCGTAATAGAGGCGATGAATATAATACCGCGAATGATCAGGCCCTTAGTGGTGAGCAGTTTCTTAGCAGGCATTGGCCCGATAAACGCGGCCTTCTTTTCCCTTCTTAATTTCGATTTGTTTACATCCATAATCCCTCTGTTAGCTGATACAATCCTGGCCTTGGACGCTCACCTTTCGTGCCATCGATACTGGCATGGCTATCCGCTGCTGTTTTTTGCTATTTTAATCACTGCCAACCGAGATCCCAGACGAGATAGCACGCATACAGTACCGGCGGAATCATGAAGGCCAGGCGGGTCGCCCAACCATTTGCGAACCGTTTCTGTTCCGGTGGTGATACTTGCGGTTGTAATTGCGCCTGCTTCTTTCTTTCCCTTCTCAACTTCGATTTGTTTGTCCCCATGTGTCCCTCCATTAGTCAAAAGCTGCGAATGGTGACGGTGCAGTCTGCGCACCTTGCTCCCCATAGCTTTTCGTCGTATTGCTTATTATTCCGTCATCTCCGAAGTATCAACAAGTAACTTGAGTTGAATGGCGCTGTTCAGCCTGATCCAACATTTTCGGTCGGCAGGATTATCGCCCCCAAAAAATTACAGCTACTAGAAGAATTTACAGAGAGCTTCCACGATAATTTTGGGTGTGAATGAGCGTGCGGTTGGTTGCATGATTTAATCAAATAGCATCCACATCACCGCAAAAACACTTAACTTAATAGCCGCTATTGACGAACTCAAAGGCGCATGGCGAGCATTAAGCACACTTGCGCAGAACCGATTATTGGCCCTGAGGCGTGTTGCGACCATTGAAAGCATTGGCTCCTCGACCAGAATTAAAGGAAGCAAACTTTCAGACCGCGATGTCGAGAAGCTCCTTGCCAATCTCCAGATCAAATCGTTCACCACCCGTGACAAGCAGGAGGCGGCTGGTTATGCCGTGGACACAGGGGAAAAATATTGAGGATGGGCGTTGATCAAAACCGCCTACAAAGTGCTTACACAAGGCAGCACAAACAAAAAAAGGGGTTAAGCCATAATGACTTAACCCCTTGAATATGCGTGGTAGCGGGGACAGGATTTGAACCTGTGACCTTCGGGTTATGAGCCCGACGTGCACTTATATTGTCATTTTGTATGCAAGTATATTTTTCTTTCATCTTCTAGTAGTTATCGATTGACGCGTTGCTGTTTTGTTGTATTACTTTGCCTCAAACAGGCTAAATTTTACCGTTCCACATGTCACCGGCATGTAACGGAAGATCGGGGCCCCGTTTCGCAAAAAAAAATTTTTCTACGGGACAGAACACATGGCATTTTTGAGAAAAAAAGCATGAGCAAGGAGAATAAATTTAATTTCACAGAGGAACGGCTACGCAAAATTAAACCAGCGGCAACTGGAAAGCGAGCATATTACTACGATCAATCAACTGCTGGACTGCGCTTGACCGTAACGGACAGGGGAGGAAAGTCCTTTCAGGTTCAAACATGGAGTCCTGCAAAACAAAAGCCTATCATTTCCACCATTGGCAAATGGCCCTCCGTGCCACTACATGAGGCAAGAAGCCGAGCGTCTCGATTATTGGTGGAAGTGCGGGACGGCATTGACCCATTACAACTAAAACGTCAAAGGCGTGCAGAAATGACTATCGCTGAGGTGGCTGAGATATTCATGCAAGAACACGCTAAGCCCAACAAGAAATCATGGCGTGATGATGAATGCCGTTTGAACAAGCGTATTATCCCCGATTTCGGGGCAAAAAAAATGTCCGATCTAAGCCACGAAGATGTGAAACGCTGGCATTCCGGACTTGTAAGCGCTGGCCTTTCCAGAACCACGGCAAATAGATATCTGGAGGTATTGAGCGGACTTTATACAGTAGTGCTACCCAAGACGGAAAACCCATGCGACGGGATTAAACATTACAGGGAAGTACAGAGAGATCGTTTTTTAAATCAAGACGAAGTTCGACGGTTATTCGCGACGCTGGAGGCCGAACAGAACGAAGATATTCGTGACTATATTCTGTTGTCGCTTTTTATCGGTGCAAGAAGGGCGAACATACAGGCGATGCGGTGGAGTGACATTGACTTTAATCTCCAGCAGTGGTGCATCCCTTTTCATCAATCTAAGAGCGGGTCAACTATGCTCATCCCTTTGGTTGTCGAGGCCCTAGAGGTGCTTGAGCGAAGAAAGGCTACGACGACATCCGCTTTCGTGTTTCCAGGAAAAGGCAAGACGGGGCATCTGGTTGATCTTCGGAGACCCTGGCAGCGCATCCTCAACCATGCAGGCATTGATGACTTTCATTTGCACGATTTGAGGAGAACGCTTGGATCGTGGCAGGCGATTACCGGCGCGAGCCTCCCCGTCATTGGCAAGAGTCTCGGTCATAAATCCACTGCCGCCACATCCATTTATGCTCGATTAAGTAAAGAGCCCGTGCAGTTTTCTATGCAAACGGCGGTCTCAGCAATGAAACAAATAGCTGCCATGCCTGCGGAAGAGACGGCCGCCAATGTTATTGGCAACAAAACGACACAGGAAAGATGATGGTCATGAAAATAGATTTAATAAAAAAATCCTTTCAACTAATTGCGCCCAAGGCATACCAAATTAACGATAAAAACTGTACCCCTGAGACCATATGGAGAAATCTGGCCATTCAAAACGCCAAGGCCATGGATATGCAAAATTGGGGAGGAGGATGTATTCCATTACTAGAATTAATGGAAAAGTGTCGCAATCGGAAAGATGATTTTTTTAGATTAATTAAACCAGACGAAATTTCAATTTATTATTGGTGCAAAGGAGAGGTCAGTTATTTCAAATATAATAGATTGTTAGACACAAGCCTTTTGCAATCTGTTGAGTACCACAATGGACTTTTTCAGATTGATCATACACTGGCAAATCGTATATGTGGTCTCGGATATCAGGAGTTTGAAGTTGTTAGCGGCTTTAATAAAGATGAAAATAACTATGCCAAGCACTTACCAATACCAATATATCCAAAAAATCTACTAGTTGATCCTGACGATGCAGACCAATTAATAAAAAAACACCCTGATGTTTTTAGTGCACGGACAAAGGTCAGAAAATCAACTATTGCTCGCGGTCAGTCACGTGAAATATCCTCAAAAACCGAAGAAAACTTGCTTAAGGCATTGGCGGTTATAACAAAGGATGCATATGAAGGAAAACCAGAATTTACCAATAGTAAAAACAATATCAGCGCCTCGGCGATAGAAGAGCATGTTATGAAAAATCTTCCAGAAGAATATTCTCGCAAAGGCTTAAAAAAGGGAACTTTACGAAAATTAATACGAAGGGCAATGCCGGTTCTGGAAGAAAGTAAAAAAACCGAAGAAGATTAATTTTGACGTGGTCAAATAAAAGTAGACGTTTTATTAAGCCGCTTTTTTCCAAAGCTGATGTTTCTCAAATTCCATGGGATTCATGTACCCCAAAGAGGAATGACGGCGCTTGCTGTTGTAAAACATCTCGATGTACTCAATGATGTCCTGTCTGGCGCTAGATCGGCTGGGATACCTCATCCCAAAAACCTGCTCAACCTTGAGGCTACCGAAAAAACTCTCGGCCACAGCATTGTCCCAGCAATTGCCCTTTCTGCTCATGCTGGTCAGTATTCCATGCTTCTTGAGTAATTTCTGGAAATCATGGCTGCAATATTGACTGCCCCTGTCCGAGTGAAAAATGAGACCACTCGATGGTTTTCGTCGCCAAATCGCCATGGTGAACGCATCCATGACCAATCGCCTGGTGATGCATTTGTTCATCGACCACCCTACGATACAGCGGGAATACAAATCGATCACAACCGCTAAACACAGCCATCCCTCGGATGTCCAAATGTAGGTGATGTCGCCAACCCAGACGCAATTCGGTGTGGTCACGGAAAACCTGCGGTTCAGAAGATGAGGGGCGACAGGAAACGTATGCTTGCTATCGGTTGTGGCCTTGAACTTTTTCCGTTGTTTTGCTGCAACGCCAGCCAGCTTCATCAAAGTTCCGGCCTCATGCTTGCCGCAATGAAACCCAAGAGCATTCAGCTCCTGAGCCATTCTTCGGCTGCCGTACGTTGCTTTCGATTCCTGATGAATGGAACGAACCCTGGGAATCAGCTGGGATCGCTCCTTCTCCCTGGCCGATGCTCCACGCTTTTTCCAGTGGTAATAACCGCTACGGCTCACCTGCATGACTTTACACAGCAAAAACAAAGGGAACACCTTCTTCTCGATATCGATGAAGGAAAATCTCAAACCGATTCTTTCGCGAAGAAGGCTGCTGCCTTTTTTAGAATCTCTCGCTCCATTCGAAGACGCTCATTTTCCCGCCTCAACTGCTTAAGTTCTGCTTGCAACTGAACCGTGCTGGTCGTAACGGGGGGGCATCCGGTGATTTCCCTTTGACCCACCGGCGAAGTTGAGTGGCATGGATGCCCAGATTCCTGGCCGCTTCGGAAATCTTGTATCCTTGTTCCGTGACCAGTTTGACGGCCCCTTCCTTGAATTCGTCTGTGAATTTTCTGCGTCCTGTTTTTTTCATGTGAACACCTCCTCAGAGCAGATTAAACGCTCTTAATTTTGTGTCCACTTTTTCTGTACCACCTCATTTTGTTTTGGCAGAAAGTAATTTAATTAACATACCGAATATAAAGAAAAATACCAGATAAGAATTTGCCAATATTTGTCTTCATTTTTTGGCAAATTAACGGAAACCTTATCCAAAAGGATTTACGCTTCTCGTTCATTCAAGAGGTATCTAACGCAAGTTATTGGTGATTTGCGACGATGTATTTGCCTCTGACCATTTAAAGGAGAGAAGCCATGTCCGATTCACCGTCTAGCCCCACCCACCAACCAGCCCCCAACCAATCTCTAAACCCCGCTGATCCTCAGTCGCCCAAACCTTTGGGCTTTAACGATATTGAAGCCGCCAGAATTCTCGGCATGAAACCATCCACTTTGCGTCGATGGCGAAGCCAAGGGATCGGGCCTGTGTACAGGAAAATAGGGAGGAATGTGCAGTACACCCAAGCCGATTTACAGGAATATCATGATCGACAGGCGGTGGGAAGGTGAGGAGTCTAAGAGATAAAGCCATCTTGCTCAATCAGGTTGGTCACCTGAGCAAGATGGCTTCAAATGGAAAAATTTACAGTCAAAAATGTAACAGGTTGAACCTTGTTTCTCAACTCATTTCCAAAGGGTACAAGGCATGGAGACTGTCAAGCTACCGCCTTCTTGAAATAGCTATCATTATAAATTCTCACTGCTTATCGAGAAGACACATAATCATCAAAGGAGGTCAACTGGCAAAAGAAACTACCGGCACTCACATAAGCAATTGCCCGCCACAACTGCTACCAGAGCAGCGTTTACTATGTAACTATCTAATAATAAATATTTTATTTTGTAGCGACAAATTGCTACGAAGCCATTGTATGCTGCTACGAGGGAGGTCATTGCATGTTTCTTGATGACCTGAGGCAAACGGTCTTGAAAGAGTTTTCTACCCCAAAGACCAAAATACATGGAGGTGTGATCCATGGCCTTTTATGCCCTGAATGTGGTGCGAATGAGGCGTATGCCTATGAAGGGAAACCTTTTGCCATCAACTGTAACCGGAAAAATCAATGCGGGGCCAATACCAAAACCATCCCGCTTCTTTCTTTCTCAACCCAAGTTGAGAAGAAACACCCACCTACAGAGACGGACAAACACCGGCCAGCACGAATCTATCTTGAAAGTCGCGGAATCCCACCTGACATTATTGCAAGATCAGGCTTTGAGTATCATGCCCAGACAAGAAAAGGATGTGGTGGCGGTGTAATGTTTCTAGTTGGCGTGGATGATAAGAGCCAAAAGATCTACAACGGGAGATTAATCAATCCACCTTACAAGGAAGGAAAAACCCATAATATAGGCTCAGTATCAGGTCATTATTGGAAAATGCCCGGCACGGTCTGCGACTCAGAAAGGACAACCTATGTTACAGAGGGGATCATTGATGCCCTGTCTCTAATTTCTATGGGCGAGCAGGCCATCGCAGTGTTAGGCGCAGGATATGATCCCGCTAAATTTGATCTATCTGGGTTCCACGATCTCACGTTCGCCTTCGACTGCGATCCAGCAGGAACAAAATTTACAACCAGATGGCTTGATCATTTTGCAAAAATGGAACCCGGTACCTCTCCCCCCATAGTTTCAGCCATCATGCCAACCGGCGGCGACTGGAATACTCTTCTTTGCGATGCTATCAATACCGAGGCAGCAGGGATCACATTCAGGAGTAATCTCGACAGATACCGGCACCAGGCGTTGCTGAACCTGGCGGAATCAGCACAACAATACGCTGAGATTTATTCTACCGGCCAGGATGGCCAGGCACCGGGACTGTTTGCATTCCAGGGACAATTTTTTTGGTCATATATTAAAAATAAAAAGGTAGATAGCGTTGAGATTCCGACCGTTTATTCTGAGCGTGTGAGCGACTGCCTCATTTCAGTCAGGCATTTTCGTCGATCTGATAAAGACGAGGAACTTCCTGTTTTTCTCTATTGCCTGGAGGTCAAACCAAAAAACGGTAGGCCAATACAAATGACTCTTGCTGGCGACAGCCTGAAGTCAGCAGATGCTGTGACAGGGAGCCTGTTAAAGCATGGTAAGGCCCATTGGCGAGGCGGCCCGGAAGCGACTAAGGCCCTGGCGGAAATGATCCTCCACTGCAAGGCCCCAATCGTCAGACAGGCAGAGTTCATCGGATACGACCACAAAACCAGGCATTATATTTTTAAGGATTTTGCTATAAACACGAAAGGCCAGTTTATCCTGCCCAACAAGGATGGATTTTTCAAGGCCGGCTACGGCAACGAGTTTGTCAAACCACCGTCCACCGAAACTATCAATCCGACTCAATGTTGCGATGTCGCCAAAATTTATCACCTTTTAATTGGGGCCTGGGGGGATAACGCCGCGGCGGCAGTGGCGTTTCTCGTCGCTTCGCTATTTGTCAATCAGATCAAGGCGACAACGAAATTCTTTCCTTTTCTCTCCTTGCATGGTGATCCACAAACCGGAAAATCAAGACTGGTGACATCACTTAATGCGATGCAGTGCCTTGATGAAGAGGGATTGCCCATGAGCGGAGCAAATACCAAAAAAGGTGAACTGCGAACCCTTTCACAAGTATCCGGCTGCATGAAAGCTTTAATCGAGGGCAATAATCCGGACAAATCCCGATTCGATTTCGAATCAATCCTTCCCCTCTACAATTGTGGCAATCCTTTGCAGATCAGGGCATTGACAACCAACGACAGCCGTACCCATGGCCTGCCTTTTTACGGAACACTTGCCTTCGTTCAGAATGTGGAACCGTTCAAAAGTAGAGCGGCACGGGAGAGGGTTATTTCCTTGAAATTTTCGGAAGAGAATATAACGGATACCACGAAAAGGGCCTTTGATGAAATCATTGCCCTGCCCTTGCAGGTATTGGCGGGATTTTATCCGGCAATCATGAAATTCAGAGGAGTTATTGAATCCTCATGGACAGCTCGATTTGAGCAAGCGAAAACAGATCTGAAAAATGAGGTCCCAGATAATCGGATCAATGAGAATTACGCGCTCATCCTTGCCTTTCATCGGATGTTGTGTGTTTATTTTGACATCAAGCACGACATCCTGTCGTTTGTCGCCCAAATAGGCAAGATCAAGATGGAGTCGGCGCGACAGAGGCTTCTCACCCCAGCGGACAACTTCTTTGATACCATCAACACAATACCGGAGTCATTCCCCTGCATCAAAGAACGAGAAGGTGAAACCATGCATAAAAACGAATTTATGGACATGCGAGGACTAGAGCTTTTCATTAATATCCCAGGTGCACTCAAGGCTATTAAAGAAGCCGGATTCACTATAGATTATCCAGAACGGCTCCAGGCATCCTTGCAGGCGCATCCTGCATTTATCAAAGCGAGCGTCAATCATAGATTCCGTGGCGCCCCTGACAGGCCATTAAAGGCAATGGTATTTGATTGCAAACGGATAGATGGATAAAAGACAAAATTGATTTTCCGCTACGACAGCTACAAACTGCCACAGCTATTGCCACATAAATAATTATATAAAATTATATAGTTAATATACTATTTATAGAGTTGTGGCAGTTGTAGCATTCCCTGCGAGTTTGCTCAGTAAATTTTTTAACCAACAAGGATCGACCTGTCATTTCAGTTGCGAGAAGAATTTAAAGAGATCTTCTACGATATTTTTGGGTGTAATTGGGTATTATTATGGTTATTGGGCGTAAATGAGTGTACTATTGGTAGCATGATTCAATCAAACACCATCCACATCACTTCAGAGATACTTGGCCTAATAGCCGCCATTGACGAATTCAAAGGTGCATGGCGAGCATTAAGCACACTTGCGCCGGACCGATTATTGGCCCTGAGACGTGTTGCGACCATTGAAAGCATTGGTTCCTCGACTAGAATTGAAGGAAGCAAACTTTCTGACCGCGATGTTGAGAAGCTGCTTGCCAACCTCCAAATCAAACCATTTACCACCCGTGATGAACAGGAGGTGGCTGGTTATGCCGAGGTAATGGATATGGTATTCTCATCCTGGCAGGAAATCACACTCACCGAGAATCACATCAAGCAATTGCACCGCGACTTGTTGACTTACAGCGAAAAAGATGAATGGCATCGCGGCAGCTACAAAACCTCATCCAACAGTGTTGCCGCTTTCGACGAAAACGGGGTCCAGCTTGGTATCGTATTCGAAACTGCCACCCCCTTCGATACGCCGCATTTAATGACAGAACTAGTGACCTGGCTACAAAAGGAGCGCCAAGACAAACAGTTACATCCACTTTTAATGATTGGCTTATGGGTGGTTGTCTTTCTGGAGATTCATCCGTTTCAAGACGGCAACGGACGATTGAGCCGCGTATTGACCACCCTGCTGCTTTTACAAGCAGGATATGCCTACGTGCCGTACAGTTCCCTGGAGAGCGTGATCGAGCAAAACAAGGAAGGATACTACCGCGCACTTCGCCAGAGCCAGGGAACAATTCGCACCGAAGCCCCGGATTGGCAGCCATGGTTGATCTTCTTTTTGCGCTCACTGTTTGAACAGACGCGTCATCTGAACAAAAGGGTTGAGCGAGAAAAACTGGTTCTTGCTCCACTCCCAGAGCTTTCATTACAGATTGTCGAATTCACTCGCGAGCACGGCCGGATCACAATGGGCGACATTATCAGATTGACGGGTGCGAGCCGCAACACGCTCAAACAACATTTTCGTTCTCTGGTTAAACAAAATCACCTCAAGCAACAAGGGAGTGGCCGAGGTGTTTGGTACGAACTGCTCTGAGTTGAAAAAAACGGGGGTACATACTTTTTTTCTATGCACTGTGTGTTGGAGTGTTGCCGTGGAGTGCTGCCGGTGGAAGATGATCGCCGGGGTGATACTGCTTTCGTCGACCACTCCAATATGATCCGCCTGAACAGTACCATTGGCTATATTGCGACTGCGGACAGATGTATGGACGAGACAAACTGATTTTCAAAGACAGCAACTCTAAAAGTGAACCTACCTGCGAAGGAAGAAAACAAAAACGGTCCACATGCCGTTTCCCGACTGCCCTGTAAAGGCCAAGCCCTTCGGGCGCTGACGCGGCCTTGACAGAGCAGCCAAAAAACGGCGGGCCTGAAAGTGGCGAAGGCGATGGGGCGGCAAAAGCCACCCACGCCTCTGGCAGGGTTCAGGCTCAAGGGCTCAACGACTCACGCTATGAAGCCAGCCAGAAGTTCCATTTCCATCTGAAGCAAAACACTCAGTGTATCCACAACGGAACGCTACGAAATAATAAAGATGGATTCTGATTTTTTCTCAGAAATTTAATAGGGTTAAATTCTTTAAACCGAGAAGCGGCCGGATCTCATGTTTACACAAGGTGGCCATCAAATCGCTTATAGGAATAAAGGGAGTTGAGCAAATGATTTTCAGTGAAGACTCACGCGTCAAAATACCCTGCATCCTGCATCTGGTCCGGCTTGGTTACCGCTATCTTTCCCTCAAGGATGTCACATGGGATGGAGAATACAACATTTTCCCGGAATTATTCCACACTGCCGTTACCCGCGTCAATCCTGACCTCGACCCTGACGACATCGAACGCCTTTTGATTGACGTCAAACTCTCCCTGGAGAACGAAGACCTAGGTAAAGCTTTTTATGAAAGGCTTACCGAGCGCTCAAACGTTAAACTGATCGACTTTGCCGATTTCGCCAACAACAGCTTTCATGTGGTCACCGAGCTCACCTACCAAAACGGCGATGACGAATTCCGGCCAGATATAACCCTGCTCATCAACGGCATGCCGTTGGTCTTTATCGAGGTCAAGAAGCCCAACAACCGCGAGGGCATCTTAGCCGAACGCAACCGCATCGTCACCCGTTGTCGAAACCCACGGTTCCGCCGTTTTGTCAACATTACACAGTTGATGGTCTTCTCCAACAACATGGAGTACGACGACGGCTCGCCGCAACCCATCGAAGGGGCTTTTTACGCCAGCCCAGACTATGACAGTCCTATTTTTAACTACTTTCGCGAAGAAGAGCAGCTGAACCTTGCCGACCTGCTCGCAGCCGAAGATGACGACATCGAAAAAGCCGTTCTGAAGGACAACAATTTAAACGTCATTAAGCACAGCCCGGAGTTTATCAGCAACAAGTCACCAGATACACCAACCAACCGGATTTGCACCTCATTGTTCAGCAAAGTGCGGCTTTCGTTTGTGCTGCAATATGCGCTGGCCTATGTCAAGGAAGCCGACGGCCTCCACAAGCATGTGATGCGCTACCCCCAGCTGTTCGCCACCAAAGCGATTGAAAAAAAGTTGAATGAAGGCTCCAGGAAAGGCATTATCTGGCACACGCAAGGCAGCGGAAAAACTGCACTTGCCTATTACAATGTACAGTTTTTAACTGATTATTTTCAACGCCAGGCTGTTATTCCCAAATTTTACTTCATCGTCGATCGACTCGATCTCCTCATTCAGGCACAGCGCGAATTTTCAAGCCGTGGCCTGCTTGTGCATACCATCAACTCCCGCGATGCTTTTGCTAAAGACATCAAGGCTGTCCAGGTGATTCATAATCACACGGGCAAGCCGGAGATCACCGTTGTTAACATTCAGAAATTTGAGAATGATCCGGACGTCGTGCGCACCGAAGATTACGATGTCAGCATTCAGCGGGTCTATTTTCTCGATGAGGTGCACCGCAGCTATAACCCCACGGGCAGCTTTTTGGCAAACCTGACCCAGTCTGATCAAAACGCCATCAAAATCGGCCTTACCGGAACGCCACTCCTGGGGGACGACTATACTTCCCGGACATTATTTGGCGACTATATCCACAAATACTACTACAACGCCTCCATCGCCGACGGCTACACCCTGCGCCTGATCCGCGAGGAAATCGCCACCAACTACAAGATTGCCCTGCAACAGGCGCTGAAAGAAGTGGAGATCCTGCAGGGCGACATCGAGAAAAAAAGTCTCTTCGCCCATCCGCGCTTTGTCGAACCGATGCTGGAATACATCCTCCGGGATTTTGAAAAAAGCCGGGGTGCATTCAACGACAGCACCATTGGCGCCATGGTCATTTGCGACAGCTCCGAGCAGGCGAAGCAGATGTATGAAATTTTCACGGAGCGCTATGCTGCACCAGTGGGTTCATTCAGCCCTGCCGCCCTCACCGTTTCAGGCGATGCCTTGCCGATGACCGCCGAGGCACCCCCCACGTACAAGGTGCAGCAACAACAAGCGAACACAGTCGATAGCGCAGCGCTAATCCTGCACGATGTCGGTACTAAGAAAGAACGCGAAGACTGGGTGTATGATTTCAAGGCCGGCAAGATTGATCTCCTGTTTGTCTACAACATGCTCCTCACCGGTTTTGATGCCAAACGGCTGAAAAAACTCTACCTGGGCCGAGTGGTTCGTAAACACAACCTGTTGCAGGCACTGACACGGGTCAACCGGCCCTACAATGATTTTCGTTACGGCTACGTGGTGGACTTCGCCGACATCCGTAAAGAATTCGATGCCACCAACAAGGCCTATTTTGAAGAGCTGCAAGAAGAACTCGGCGACGAGATCGAGCACTACTCCCATTTGTTCAAGTCAGCCGAGGAAATCACGCGGGAAATTGAACAGATCAAGGATCTGCTGTTCCGTTTTGATACCACCAATGCCGAGGTCTTCTCGCAGCAGATCAGCCAAATCCAAGACCGCGCTACCGTGCAGGCGCTGAAAAAGGCCCTAGCCGACGCTCGCAGTCTTTACAACCTGATTCGTTTGCAGGGTGAATACGAATTTTTACAGCATCTTGATTTCCAGAAGCTCAACAAGCTGTACCGGGAAACCTGCAATCACCTGGACCTGCTCAACCTGAAAGAGAGCATCGAGAACAGCAACGACACCACCAACCTGCTCAACATTGCCTTGGAAGACGTGCTGTTCCTGTTTACCAAGATCAGGGAAGAAGAGCTGGTGCTGGCGGACAAACTCAAGAACACCCTCCGCCGCACCCGAGAGGCGTTGGCAGGTAACTTCGACCAGCAAGACCCGAAGTTCATCACCTTGAAAGAAGAGCTGGAGCGCCTGTTTAAAAAGAAAAACCTCAGTGAAGTCACACAGGAAGAGATGAACCGGAATATCGGCGCACTCGATCAGATTTACGAGAAGGTCAAGGAGCTGAACCGTGAGAACAATCAGCTCAAAGCCAAGTATCACGGCGATGCTAAATACACTCGCATCCACAAACGCCTGCTGGAGCGTGGTGCCCTCTCCGAGCCGGAACGCCGTATCTTTGCCGCCTTGACCGGAGTGAAGGCGCAAGCCGATGAGCAAGTGCTGCAAAACACGCAGCTCCTACACAACGAAAGTTATTTCGAGCGCATGATGATGCCGCTGGTGATCGGCCAGTTTAAAACTCAGCACAAGATCAACCTCAACCCCGACGCATCCCGTTATATCAATGGGTTGGTGGTCAATGAATACAGGAATGAATATGTCTCAGGCAGTACAAGAGGAGCGCGTGCGTGGTAACCCAGGATTTTGAACAAAGAACCAGACAATTAATCGACAGCCTCAAGGGCATCTGTGCCTCGTATGGCTTGGGCAATGACGGCAATGAGTTCAAAATCATCACCCAGGTGTTTCTCTACAAGTTTCTCAACGACAAGTTCGCCTTTGAAGCAAAAAGCATCGATCCGAACCTGGCCCAGGTAGAAAACTGGGAACAGGCCGTTGCTGCCCTCAGTGAGGGCGACCTGGACATGCTCCAACTGCAAATGGGTGCCGATACTGCCCGCCTTAAACCGGAGCATTTCATATCACACCTGTTTAGCCGACAGAACGCACCGGATTTTGCCAAGCTGTTCGACGACACTCTGCGTGATATTGCCATCACCA
Organism: uncultured Desulfobulbus sp.; assembly: GCF_963662935.2. Classification (NCBI taxonomy): domain Bacteria; kingdom Pseudomonadati; phylum Thermodesulfobacteriota; class Desulfobulbia; order Desulfobulbales; family Desulfobulbaceae; genus Desulfobulbus; species uncultured Desulfobulbus sp. Next base: position 601,708 of record NZ_CAXXTL010000002.1, read on the forward strand.
ATAACGACATCTTTGCGGTAAAAACGGATGGCGGCACCAAGATAACCCTGTTTGACCGGGTCAGTGAATTCATTACCGATGAATCCAAGCGTGACAACTTCTGCCGCGCCCTGATCAACAAGCTGGTGGAATTCAGTTTTGAGCGCATCTTTACCCAGAAGTACGACTTTTACGCCACCCTGTTTGAATACCTGATCAAGGACTACAACAAGGACAGCGGCGGTAAATACGCCGAGTACTATACGCCGCATGCGGTGGCCAAGATCATGGCTGCCATCCTGGTGCCGGAAGATCAGCAGGGCACAGTCAAGGATGTCAGCTGTTATGACCCCTCCGCCGGCTCCGGCACCCTGCTGATGAATATTGCCCATGCCATCGGCGAGCAGCGTTGCAGCATCTATTCGCAGGATATCTCCCAGAAATCCTCCAGCCTGTTGCGCCTGAACCTGATTTTGAACAATCTGGTGCATTCAATTCCGAACATTATCCAGGGCAACACCGTGCTGCACCCTTTTCACAAAGATGGCAAGGCCCTCAAACGGTTTGACTATATCGTCTCTAATCCACCGTTCAAGATGGATTTCAGCGATTTCCGCGACGAGCTGGACACCAAGGAAAACAAGGAGCGCTTTTTTGCCGGTGTGCCGAACATCCCCAAGCAGGCCGTGGACAAGATGGCCATCTATCAGTTGTTCCTCCAACACATCATCTATTCGCTGAAACCTGGCGGAAAAGCGGCGGTGGTAGTGCCCACCGGCTTCATCACCGCCCAATCTGGTATCGATAAAAAAATTCGTCAGAAATTGGTGGATGAAAAAATGCTAGCCGGAGTAGTGTCCATGCCGAGCAATATTTTCGCCACCACCGGCACCAACGTCTCAATCCTCTTCATCGACCAGGCCAACAAGGACAAGGTAGTGCTGATCGACGCCTCCAACTTAGGGACGAAGGTTAAGGATGGCAAGAACCAGAAAACCCTGCTTGCCGAGGAAGAGGAAGACCGGATCATCGCTGCTTTCAACACCAAGGAAACGGTGGAAGATTTCTCTGCGGTGGTTGATTACGAGGAGATCGCCGTCAAGAATTATTCGCTCAGCGCCGGGCAGTATTTCGAGGTGAGGATCGAGTATGTGGATTTGACAATGGAACAGTTCGCCGCGAAGACACAAAGATTCAGCGACAATCTAGACAGACTATTTAAGGAATCTAGCGAGTTAGAGAAGGAGATCAGGAAACAGCTGGCGGGATTGCGTTATGCGTGAAGCCATTAAACACATACCGTTTGGGCAGGTTGCTGAATTCAGGAATGGCTTAAATTTTGGAAAGGATAGTCATGGCAAGGGTTGCTTGTTAGTCGGAATTCCTGACTTTAAAGACCGATTCACTCCTAAGTATGAAGCACTAGGAGAAATTAACCCGGATGGTATAGCAAAAACGGAAGATTATCTTCAAAAGGGGGATATTGTATTCGTAAGGTCTAATGGCAATAAAGAACTTGTTGGAAGAAGCCTCTACGTTGACAAACAGGTGAAGGCTCTTTTTTCAGGCTTTTGTATTCGCGCAAGAATTACAAGTAATGCTATTGACCCTAATTTTTGTGCTTATTACACAAAGACCAGGACTTTCAAGGATTCGATATCGTCATCAGCTGGCACTAACATTAACAATCTCAATCAAGAAATTTTAAGTCAGGTCAAAATACCGCTCTTTACGAAGAATGAGCAGCTAGCTATAGCAAAAGTGCTTGCTGTTTTAGACAAGAAAATCGAGTGCAATAACCGTATCAATGCCGAACTGGAGGCAATGGCCAAAACCCTCTACGACTACTGGTTCGTGCAGTTCGACTTTCCCGACGAAAACGGCAAGCCCTTCAAATCCTCCGGCGGCAGGATGGTCTACAACACAACCCTGAACCGCGATATCCCCGCTGGATGGAAGGATATAACAATTGCTGATTGCGCTTCTCTAAGTAGGGGGGTCACTTACGGCAAAAACGACGTTCGAAGTAAGGATGATATCGGTGTAATTGGCGTTTTGAGAGCCACAAATATCACTGGCAATCAAGTGGATTTAGATGATCTTGTGTATCTTCCTGAAGGAACGGTTTCGGAAGATCAGTTTATGAATGCATTTGAATCCTTAATTGTGATGTCTAGTGGTAGTAAAGATCACATAGGGAAAAACGGTATTTACTACTCCGATAGAAAAGTTGCATTCGGCGCTTTTTGCTCTAAGTTATCGATTAATGAGGGATTTGTATTTTATGTCAGTACTTTTTTAAATTCGCCTTGGTTTAAGGTTTATATTAAGAATCAATGCCTTGGAACCAATATTAATAATTTAACAAATGACCACATAAAGGAATGCCGACTTGTTAAGCCTGATGTAAAAATTTTGACACTTTTTGAAAAAACAATGTCTGAAGTCTACAAAAAGATCGCTTCTAATTCAATTGAGAATAGAGTTTTAAAAGATCTAAGGGACTGGCTCCTGCCAATGTTGATGAATGGTCAGGTCACGGTGGCATAAAGGAGGCAGGCCATGAGTGACACCTTCAACGTCTACTGCGACGAATCCTGCCACCTGGAAAACGATCACCAGAAAGCCATGGTGCTGGGGGCGGTCTGGTGTCCGCTGGAGAAATCCCGAGAGATTGCCGTCCGCCTGCGAGAAATCAAACAGAAACACGGGCTGGCTCCGGAATTCGAAGTGAAGTGGATCAAGGTCTCTCCCGCTAAGAAGAGTTTCTATATAGACCTGGTCGACTACTTTTTCGATGATGACGATCTCCGTTTCCGGGCCCTAATCGTACCCGACAAATCTCTCTTGCGGCACGACGCCTTCCCCGGGCAAGATCATGACGGCTGGTATTACAAAATGTACTTCGACATGCTCAAGGTCATCTTTCGACCCGATTCCCGCTATCGCATCTACCTCGATATCAAAGACACGCATGGCGCACACAAGGCGGCCAAGCTGCACGAAGTGCTGTGCAATGATCGTTACGATTTTTCTCGCCAGGTTATCGAACGTTTACAGCTGGTCCGCTCGCATGAGATCGAGCAACTGCAATTGGCCGACCTGCTCATCGGCGCGGTCGCCTATCTCAACCGTGGCCTGAGCGGCAACGTAGGGAAAGAAGCCATCATTAAACGCATGCGCAAGCGGTCCGGGTACGACCTGACCAGGACCACTCTCCTCCGAGAAGAAAAAATGAACTTATTCTGCTGGCATGCGGCGGAGGTTCCGTGGTGAACGGCACGCCGCCGGACTGGCTGCCGCCGCTTGTTCTGTTCAGCGATTACGGTGGAAACTGGGAGGCATACCTGGAGGCGTTGTACACCTGGTTCAAGTGGGACTTCATCGACAGCAAACCGGTCTTCCAGGGCAAACGGCTCGGATTAAAGCGGTATCCCCTCAGCCAGGGTAAGGAAGCGACGTTCTGGCACATGACCTCCGAGGGGAGCGATGAGGAAAACAGAACTCCCGATTTCAGGAGGTGCGAACGGATTCGTTGGCCGAAACCGGTCATCGAAAACGACACCGACCCGGCGGTCAAAGTTTGGCGCAATCAGCGGGGCAGGGAAAACAGGATTTGCTTGTGGTTGGTGCAGGAAAATTACTTGGTCGTTCTTACAGACCGAGGCGAGTATATTCTACCGTGGACCGCCTACCTGGTTGAAAAGCCACACCAGCAGCGAAAATTGGAAAGGGAGTATGCGGAATATCGGCGATGCAATCCCTAGAAATGGCTGAAGCCGCCCCGAAGGACGGCCTCGTTACTCCTTCCACGCATGGTAGATGAGCTGACTAAAATATCGTTGTTATTTGAACAAAAGTCAACAACTTTGATGGACCCACCTATGGCGGCTTGCTATCGCAGCACCCTTGACCTGTTTACTCCACCTCTTTGAGCTTGACCTAATCGATTTTCATGCCGCCATACTCCTTACGCCAGAGGTAGTTGCATGTCTGCTCAGTAAGTCGAGCGGGGCCAACGATGATCAGGGCCAAGTCGTGCCAGACAATCAAACATCTTCGCTTCACTAATTCCATGAAATTGGCCTCGCAGCATATTCGATAGCATCGGCTCAGTCATGCCGACAACTTCAGCGGCTTGTAGCAGGGTCCACTTGTGGCCTTTAATAATCTCACCAATTTTGGTCGCAAGCTGTGCTTTGACCATCATTTCGTCAGCGTCGGCCATGCCAAGGTCGGTGTATACATTGCCCGAACTCTCTTCAATTTCGATCATTTGAGTTATCCTTATGTGTGTCATTCCGCTGTGGCAATCGTTCCCAAATCAGGTCCATATCAGGCAGGTTTCATGCAGTTCAGGGTGTAACCTCATCGCTATATGATCGTATAGACAGTACGAAGAGCATCGCCACACGACCATCCGAGATCTCGATGGTCAAGATCTTTCGTTAAAACATTAGTATTTGTGCTTCTTCTGATACCACCCAATTTGGGGTCAGAATAAAATTTGTTTCCACATGTCGGAAATGCCATAACCATCACACCAATATTTTTAGGGAACCGCGACCGTTCCGCTGAGGAGGTAGCAAAAGCTGTCTGTTGGCTTGCGATCGATGCACCAACAAAAGGAGATGCCAAATTTCATGTTTGTTATCCTGCTGAATTACAGCAAACCACTATCCGAGGTGGATTGCTTTATCGAAGAGCATCTTGAATTTCTGGAACGCCACCATACTTCGGTCACTTTCTGCTGCTTGGGCGCAAGGAGCCACGCAAGTCCAGTCCAACATCCTTCAGCACCCTCCTTTAGGTGAAATCTCGCCCTTCTCCCTTCTCCTCGTAGGTCACGCCATCACGTATGTTATAAATACGTTTGAATGTGGGAATAATCTTCTCGTCGTGGGTGACCACGATGATTGCGGTTTCGAATTTGCGGGCCATGTCATTCAGAATCCGGATAACCGCTAAAGCTCGTTCACTGTCAAGTGGTGCGGTCGGTTCATCGGCAAGGATGACCGGTGGACGGTTGACCAAACCACGAGCGATAGCGACCCGCTGCTGCTCTCCTCCTGAAAGCTGGGAAGGCATCGCCTTGGCCCGATGCCCCACATCGAGGGCTTCCAAAAGCTCCATGGCCTGTTTGCGAGCTTCGCTGTTTGGCTGACCAGCAAGCATCGGTAGCAAGGCGATATTGTCTGTGACGTTCAAAAACGGAATAAGGTATGGGGCTTGAAAGACGAATCCAATTTTGTCGCGGCGTAGAGCCCTTAGGTCTTTAATTTTCCATTTATTGTCATAAATTATTTCATTTCCGAGCGTCATGCGGCCAGTCGATGGTTCGATGATGGCTCCCAAACATTTGAGCAATGTTGTCTTGCCGGAACCCGAAGGGCCTATCAGGCCAACGACTTCACCCGGCGCAACAGCCATATCCACGTGTTTGAGGGCGTCAACAGCGGTATCGCCTTGACCGTACCGTTTACTCAGGCTTTCGATACGAATCCCCCGAGCTGATATTTCAGGATATTGGTTATCCACCGATGGCCTCCGCAGGGTCGACGTTCAGCGCTGCTCGGATCGCCACGATGCTGGCGAGTACGCAGATGAGCATCACCGCCACAAACCCTCGCAGGGCATCCCCGGGTTCAAGCAGCACGTACTTCGGAAAAATGGGCGCCCAGAATGTCGCGACAATTTTGCCTACAACAAATCCGATGAGACCGAGAGCCAAGGATTGCTGAAGGATCATCGCAGATATGGTGCGGTTTCGGGTGCCGATAAGTTTCAGCACCGCGATCTCCCGGATTTTCCCCAAGGTCAGCGTATAAATGATAAAGGCAACAACCGCAGCGCTGACGATGGCAAGAATGACCAGGAACATGCCGATCTGCTTGGCCGAGGTGGCAATCAATTTTGCAATCAAGATCTCCTGCATCTGCGCCCGGGTATAGACGGTCAAGCGCTTCCAGCGGCGGATCGGCTCCGCGACACTTTCAGGATCTGATCCGGGTGTTATTTGGACAAGCACGGCGTTGACATAGGGGTTGGTGCTTTGTGAGGCGATGAGAGCATCGAGCAAACCGGGAACGCCGGGTCGATTGAGCGCCTGGTTCTCTGCGGTGCGGGCCCGTTGCCGGACGATGGCATCGTTATCTTTGAGGAATTGCGCTTCTTGAGCGTCCTTGAGCGGGATAAAAACCATGGGGTCGCCCCCCGAAGACACCATGCGTCTGGTCAATCCGACAACCGTAAAGAGGTTGCGGCGGATTTGAATGCGATCGCCCAAGGCAAAACCGGTGGCAATGTCAGCCACCGCTTCGTAATGCCCCCGGGTGATGTGCCGCCCAGCCACCAGGTAACCTGGCTGTCCGGGATGGCCCGGTCCATCCGGAGTGATGCCAACCACCATGGCCCGCACATCCCGTTGAATTGCCATTCCCGTTTGGCGCACTTGCATGGTCAGATAGGTGACATTGGCGGCTCGAACGACTCCGGTCATGCCGCGAATGCCGCGATAGGTATCGTCGTAGATGCTTGACGATTCAGCGTAGGGTCCCAGGGTATCCTGCTGCACCACCCATAAATCGGCGCCGCTGTTGTCAAGCAGGACGTGCGCATCGTCAACCATGCCCCGATAGACGCCGGCCATGGTCAGGGTGACACCGATCAGCAATCCTAGCCCGATTCCAGTGAAGACGAACTTGCCCCATGCATGCAAGATGTCGCGGCCGGCCAAGCTGATCATGGCGATTGACCAATGATGCGATCAACAACTTTGATCCGGCTCTTGGCATGCAATACTTTCCGGCTGTAGGAAACGATGCGTTCGCCTCCATCGAGCCCCTTAAGAATCTGCACGCGGCCCTCGAGGTCGGATGCGCCGATTGTAACGGGTGAAAAAGACAAGTGATCATCTTGAACAATCCATACGCCAAGGTGACCATCGACACGCTGCAAACTGGCATTGAGGACAACAGGCATTGATTTTTGCGCAGCGAGTTCGACCGTGACTTCCGTCAATTCACCGATGGGCGGCAGCACTTTTGGCAGCTGCTGGAATGCCACTTTTGCCAACACTTCCTCGGTCACGGCGTCGGCCATTGGTTCGACGCGAACAACCTGTCCGGCCAACGGTTCCGTGCCATGGGAACGCAAGACGATCCGTGCCGGCAATTGCGCACGAAGCCCCAGAGCCCGCTGCTGATCGAAACGGACGTGTATCCAGATACTGCCGGGCTCCACGATCTCAACCACCGATTGTCCCGGAACCACGGTGGAGCCGGGATCAACGTCGCGGCGGGAGATGAAACCATCGACCGGCGACACCAAGCGCAGGTTGGCGCGTTGTTGGACTAATCCGTCACGCTCCGCACGCAGTCGAATGGTTTCCTGATGGACGACTTCCAAATTGGCGCGAGCTGTCGCTAACGCAGCGCGGGCAATATCGAATTCCTGTCGTTTGGTTTCAGATGCTTCGTTACTCACGGCACGAGTGGTCAGCAGTTGCTCGTAGCGTTTCGCCTGGGTCTCAGCAAAATTCTTGCGAGCATTTGCTTCTTGCATCTGTGCTTCAGCAGCACGGACAGTGGCTTCTGCCCGTTTAAGCGCCGCTTCCTGCGCATTAATGCGGTCATCAAGATCGACCGGATCCATTTCACCGAGTATCTGATTGGTTTTGACGTGGTCGCCAGATTGTACATTCAAGTAGTTGAGTCGACCGGTAAAAGTCGGTCCGATTTTATGAGTATAGCGTGCTTCGACGGTGCCGATGCCAAAAAGAGAGGGGGTGAGTTCTCTGCGCTCAACCGTCATCAGGGTTACGGGTATGGGGGCAAGAGGCCCGGAACGCATGGTAACATAGGCAAATAGGCCAAATAAAGGCAGCAGGATACCTGCCAGCATCATGGTTCGGCCATGGGTTGAAAGGAATTGCTTCATTTTTCACCTCGTATCCCGCGTCGGTAAATGATGAAAACACCAGGAGCCTCGGTGCGAATGTGCTGGATGTCTCCGGTCAACAGGGACTGCATCACCAACCCTTGGACAGTTCCAAGAAAGAGAATTGCAGCTGACCGGGTATCCACATCAAGGGAAATTTCTTTGATTGCCTTGCCTTGCTCAATGCAAGTGCAGATGCGCTCGGTGTACCGTTGAACAAGCATATGTGCGACCCGCTTGGCCGGCGTAAGTTCGGCTCGTTGCAGTTCACCAAAGAGCATCCGGGGAACGCCTGGGTGCTCAATGACAAACTCAATGTGGCTCATAAACATAGCCTCCATAGCTGTCAGAGGGGACTTGATGTTGTGTGCCGCCTGATCAATCCGCGCCAGAAGTCGATCTTGCACCCATTCCATGACCGCTTGCCACAGAGCTTCTTTTGTTGCAAAGTGCCGAAACAGCGCGCCCTGAGTTAGGTTCATCTGTTTGGCGATAGCAGATGTTGTTATTTTGCTGGGATTCTGCGAAGCTGCCAGCTCAATGACGGCCTCGATAGTGAGGGCCCGCCGTTCCTCTGCTGGTAAGTGTTTTGTGCTGATTTCCATGTTTGCCCCTTGAGATAAGTAAGTAATTAATTACTAACTTAATCATCAAAAACAACGAGAGCAATAAGGGTGGAGCAAAAGAGTTATATCTTTATCCTACCTATCAGTTGTTCTGACGGTCACCCGAGGATCATCAAGGTCCGCAAGCGTGCGACGAGCCCATTGAGCACATTGCCGATAGCACCCAAGTTGATCGTGCTGTTCAACCTGCTCAAAAAAAGAAGCGGTCCATTGCCGCAAATGGCCCAAAAGATAGTCAAAGTCCTCTCTGGCTTGTGGGGATTCGATAACCCTCCCATGCAGCCAGGCCAGGAATTCGCTTTCTACGGCGATATGGTCCGCCAATTCCTCATGCTCCATTCCATATTGACGATAGATACGGGCCACCTTCACCGTTGATTCCCCCATGACCGTCCCTTCCAGGTACACGGAGCCATAGGGTGCACACGGCACCTCCGGCATGGCATTGACAAAAAGCCGGACATATTCGTTTTCCAGGCGGACAGGATCGATAAGGTTCATTTCTTTGATTAATGCCTGGGCCTCGGCCCCCACTTTTTCTGGAAGGAGGGCCGAGACCTCATGCGCATAGGGGTAACGGAACATGCGCGAAATTGACCACAGGTCGGGATGCAAGACGGTCGTGGACATCAGTTGCTCTCTTTCACCAAGATCGGCAATTTGGAAATTGCCAGCAAGACCAGAAACACCGCATAGGCCATTATACCGAGCAGGATCACCACCTCAACCAGCGAAGGGGTATAGCTGTACTGATCAAGAAATGTACTCACACCGGGAAAAAAGCGTCCAGAGGCAATCGGCAATGCCCAGTGGGTATTGGGTAAACCCAACGGCGTCATCGTCATCGGGATGTTGTTATAGGCGGCTGGCATGATCAGGAAGCGGTGGACAAAAACACCTGCAATAAGGATTACTGAACTCAGAGCCAGCAGTGGCAACGAGCGCCGGACGGCTGGCAGCATCAAGAGCCCCGCGCCAATGAGCGGTGCCGCGACCTCAAAGATATGAGCCCAGGCAAAATCACCCCAGGCGATCTCCATGATTCGGTGGGTTTCCGCATTCCCATACCAGGCATGGATGACCAAGTCGTTCATCATCAAAAAGAGATGAATACAAATGGCCATGAAGATGATCAGGCCGAGCGTCCGGTAGGCTGGTTCGTATTGTTTACCTGTTCCGTAGGCCAACGCCCCCGCCAGCAAAACGACCGTGGTGCCAACCGCGATGGCGACCGAGACAAAATCTGGAGCCATGGCCGGTGAATGCCACCAGTCGCGAGCGCCTTGGGTGGAAAAAATCCAGGCAGTTACTACATGGATACCGATGGCAAACAGCAGAGCCACAGGTGCAATTCGCTTAGCCCAGCGTTCGGAAAAATCATGGGCGTTCTCCACCTTGATGGCGAGCCAACTAAGCTTGCCGGTCAGTTCGGGCAACATCAGAATATAGAGATAGATTGCTGAGGCCAGGGCGTACAGATTAAGAACAATAACGTCCCACACCAGTGGCGACATGAAGTTGGGATGGAGAATGAGGTTATAGAGACGTAACGGTTGACCAATATCCGGGAGCACGATCAGCATCGCGGCGGTGACATTGGCAAAGGCAGTGAGGGCGCCAAGTTTAGCCAGGGGCTTGAGTTGTTTGACCCCAAAGAGATAGATCGACGAGGTCAACACCAGGCCACCAGCGGCGTTGCCGACAAAAAAGGCCAAACCCGAGATATAGAGTCCCCAATTGAAGGAGTTCTGCATATTGGTTAAAATCAAACCTTCTTTGAGCTGGTAGAACCAGACCGCAAGCGCGACCAGAAAGAAGGCGCCGCTGACCCACAAACTGCGTTTCATTGTACCAGACATGGTCACACCTCCTTAGGTTTGGGCGGCAGATAAAAGACGGTGGGCTTGGTTCCCTTTTCCGGTAACAAGGTAAAGGCATCGCGTGCCTTGATCATCGTGCTGACTTCACTGAGGGGATCGTCGAGATCACCGACGAAACGAGCCTTGCCGGGACAACCGCGAACGCAGGCAGGCAACTCACCTTTATCACGGTACTGCGCACAAAAGGTACACTTCTCGACGATACCTTTGGGGCGGATGGGGGTGTACACCAGGCGACCTTTATGGCGGTGGTCCTCAGGATAGCCATAATGATATTTTTCCTGATACTCCGACCGTTGATGGGCCTTTTCCGGGTCTTCCCAATTAAACTGGCGGACACCGTAGGGGCAGGCCGACATACAATAGCGACAGCCGATACAGCGTTCATAATCAATGAGGATCGCCCCGTCTTCGGCCCGATAGGTGGCTCCGACCGGGCAAACCTTTTCGCAGGGAGCATTTTCGCAATGCTGGCAGTGGACCGGCAGGAAATATTCGACCCCCTTAGCTGGAGGGGTCAGGTGACGATGGCTCCCAGGGGTGAAGACTCGGTTCCACCACGTTTCCGGTGGCTGGGCGTTATGTTGTTTACAGGCAACCATGCAGGATCGGCAGCCGATACATTTTTCCAGATCAATCACCATGCCCATTTTCATGCGCTCATCCTCCGTACGTCCACGAGACACTCGTTCCACACCGTGGTGGGTGACCAAATACCGGGAACGAAATAGATTTCATGCAACGGCTTGATCCAGGGCGAGGTCAGGGAGTTATATGATTCATCCCCCAGATAGCGGGACCACCACCCCTCTTCGAAGATGGCCGTTCCCGCGCTGCAGCCTGGATCGAGGACTGCATAAGCCCTAGTCTTGCCGCGATCGTTGTATATTTTGACCAACTCCCCGTTCTTTATCCCTTGTTTCTCCGCGTCGTTTGGGTTGAGAAAGACCTTGGCTTTGTTGTCCTGTAGTTCGAGGAGAATGGTGTTGTTGGAATGGGTGGAATGGACCCGGTAGAGCGAGTTCTTGGTTACAAACCGAAATCGATATTTCTCCCGAGCCGCCGGGTTGACCTTGTACTCGGTCTCGGCATAGGTCTCTTTGTGGACGGGCAGTTGTTCGCCTTCTTTGAGGAACAGGTCCTCGTCCTTGTAGAATTCGATCCGGCCGCTGCGGAGAAATTGCGCAGTAGCCTTGATCGGTGCGGGATAACTCGGTGGTGGGAAAGGAACTCGGTGCTGGACCTGTTCATAGAACGGGACCTGCCGATCACCTGGGGCGGGTGAATGAAGGCGAACTGGCCCCTTCTTCAGCATATCTAAAGTTATACCCGCTGTTTCAAAGCCGCCCGTGGCCAAGAGAAGCTCAATGACCTTGAGGGCCGCCTCATTTTCATCGAGCTGCGGGAAGAAATGCTGCTCAAAGGCAGGATTGATTCGTTTAGCCAACTCTCGGAAGATCCACAGTTCGGACTTGCTCTCGAATAACGGTTTGATGGCCGGTTGCTGCAACTGCAGATAGGGATGCAGGATGGTGGCGGTCAGGTCATACTTCTCGTACCAGGAGGGGGCTGGCAGGACCACGTCCGACCACATGCAACTGGTCGACATCTGAAAATCGGTGGTCAGGATGAATTCCAACTCGCCGGAGGTTGCCCTTTCCTTGAGGCGATTGCTCATGTTGTGCTGATCAAAGGGATTGCCCCAACCACCAACCATGGCTTTGATCCCATTCTGGGGATATCCGGGACCTTTCCCCTGCAGAAAGTGCAGATAGGCAACCCAGTTGAGCTTTGACCCTTCTGGGAACCACCAGCTTTTGACATTGAAGCGAATCCGATACTGTCCGGCATAGGTGGAAATACCAGCGCCGCTTTTACCAATACTGCCGGTCAAAACCGGGAGTAAGGAAAGCGCCCGCCCCTTGAGATCGCCGTTATACCACTGATAATTGCTGGCGCCGTAGATGATGTGCAGCGGCCCATTGTTGGCGGCATCGACGGTCACCCTCTCGATCTGTTGCGGGTCGCAACCGGTTATGGCTGCCACTTTGTCGAGCGTGTACGCAGCAAGCGTTTTTTGCAGGGCAGTGAAAACCGTTTCCACTTTGATGGTTTGCCCATCTGCGAGCGTCACTTCGTACTCCCCTTCAAGCTCAGCGTGGGTCGGGTTGAGTTTTTCCGGATCAAGGATCTGGAATGCATTGTCGCTGCGGACGACAAAGAGGCGCCGGTAGTCGGGGATTATTCGGGTCTCGGCATCTGCTGCGAGAGCCGGCACCTCCCCGGCCAGCAGCCGTTTGCCGGTATCCTGACGAACAAAGATCGGGAAATCGGTAAAATCCTGGAGAAAGGCAGCGTCATAGAGTTTACGGTCAATGATGATCTTGGCCATGCCGAGCCCCAGCGCGGCATCGGTATCGGCCTTGATCGGCATCCATTCGTCGGCCTTGGCAGCGGTGCTGCAAAAGTCGGGATCGACTACAATCACTCGCCCTCTTCGTTTGGCTTCAAGAAGATGATGCGCGTCGGGGAGGCGGGTTTGAATGACGTTGGAACCGAAAATGAGAGTGGTGCGGGCATTGATCCATTCGAGCGATTCCAGCTCTTCGCTCTGCACGCCGAATGTCATCGGCCAAAACATCGGCAGATCGCCGTTCTGGTCGTATCCATGATGCATGGTCCAGTGGGCTAACCCGGCAAGAGCCACCAGCGCCCCTTTCTGGACGTACCCGGTTCCTGGAACCTGAATCGTGGAAGCAATTGCTTCCGGGCCATATTTTTCGGTGATTTCTTTTAACTTGCCGGCAGCGTAATCGAGGGCCTCATCCCAGGTGGCCCGGCGAAACTGGCCGCTGCCACGGGCGCCGGTACGGATGAGTGGATACTTGAGGCGATCTTTACCGTAAATGAGGTCCATCATCGACAGGCCACGCAGACAACCTCGAGGATTATACGAATCTTCAGGATAATCGGCCGCCTGGATTAAGGTGCTGATCCGGCCACCGGTGATCCGGGCCTTGAAGCCGCACGCCCCGGTACAATTGGGCGAACAGGTGGAGCGAACCAACTGTTCAACCTCTGCGGCATAAGCCTTTGGATCATCTGAGAAGTGAAAAAATTTCAACCCGAAAGCTAAGGCACAGCCCGCACCCGCAGCTCCCCGCAAAAAATCTCGCCTGTCCATGCGCATGGCATTCCCCCTCCTGAAAGTAATGATCGTTCAACGACATCCTCTTCTTTGGGGCGACAACCAACACCTCTCCCATCGACCTCGTCGATAATGAGTGCCTGCCGGCATCAGCATTGCCTCAATTTTGTATGTACTGTACTCTTCTACTCAAAATTTTCTGCAAATTAATTGACATAGATCAAACAACGGGAAGAATTTTTCGATTTGACTGACTCTGGCAATTTTATCAGGACTTCAACAACAGGAGTGCTCCCAATGTGCGCAACTAATAACAGCTGCGATACTGCCATTGATATCTCTGAGTTGGATGTGATTGCGGCCATGAAAGATATCCAGGGATATATTGACATCAGCCCTGGAGACTTCCGTGAGGTGTTCCAGGTCGCCTACAACCACGCCCTGCAGCGGATCAAAGACTCGCTCAAGGCGCAGGACATTATGACCAAACCGGCTCACTGTGTCGAGTTGCACATGGATTTGATCCAAGCGGCGACTTTTTTGGCGGACAAGCGATTTTCCGGGGCTCCGGTAATTGATTCCGGCGGAAAAATTGTCGGAGTTCTTTCGGAGAAAGATTTTCTCGCCAAGATGGGTTTGGGACAACCAACTTCGTTCATGCAAATCGTTGCCCATTGCCTCAATAACAGAGGCTGCATGGCCACTTCGCTGCGCAATCATTCTGTTCAGGAAATCATGACCGCACCGGCAATCACCGCTGGACCGGAGATGACAATGGGCGCGATCTCGGCCCTGTTCGTCGACAAACGGATCAATCGTTTACCCATCGTCGATTCCGAGGGAAGACCTGTAGGCATCGTGACCCGCACCGATCTCGTCCAATCCTATTGTCTCACCCGATAGAGGCTGACGCCATGAACAACTACCTGAAAAAAATGCGCGGTAACGGTCAAAGTCCTCCTGGGGTGAGCTTTGCCGAGGTCTGCTGGTCCTGGATCGGCAGCTTTCTGGGCATCGCGGCCGTCGCCCTGCTCCACTATAAACTCCTTGACCAGCATGGACTCATGTTGCTCCTTGGGTCGTTTGGTGCCTCAGCTGTACTGATTTACGGAGCTGTTCGCAGTCCCTTAGCGCAGCCGAGAAATTTGCTCGGCGGCCATATCCTTTCCGCAATTATTGGGGTAACGGCATTCCAGTGGCTTGGGAGTTACCCCTGGCTGGCGGCGGCGGTCGCGGTTTCGACCGCGATTGCCTTGATGCATCTGACCAAAACCCTGCATCCTCCTGGAGGCGCTACGGCGCTGATCGCTGTGATTGGCGGCGAAAGCGTCCACCAACTTGGTTACCTTTATGTGGTGATGCCGGCTGCCCTGGGGGCCTGCGTCATGCTGGCCATCGCCTTAATAGTCAACAACATCCCGAAAACCAGAAAATATCCAGAGTTCTGGTTGTAAAAGAACGCAACTCTGGCGGAAAACGCTATTTGTCGCAAATTTGCAAATTATTTCATTGAGGGATGCCAACGGAGCCTTATTGTTAAGTGATATGTAATGCGGACATGTGCCAAGGAACACCGTCGAACACGACACTAAAATCAGAAGAGGAGGAATGGCATGTTTTGTAACCAGTGCGAACAGACCGCTAAAGGAATTGGATGTAACATCGCCGGAGTGTGCGGCAAAAACGAGGAAGTCGCGGACCTTCAAGATCTTCTAATCCATGCCTTGCAGGGGCTTGCCCTCTTTGCGCAAGAGGGCCGAAAAAAAGGCATTATCGATGATGCCACCGATCTCTTTGCCTTGGAGGCTATCTTTTCCACCCTGACCAATGTCGATTTCGATCCGGATCGATTTGTGGTCCTGATCAACAAGGCCGTTGAGCTGCGCGAGGCAATGAAGGTTAAGGTTGCAGCTGCTGGGGGCACAACCGATTTCACTGAGCCCCCGGCTACCTTTATCCCGACTGGTTCCGTGGCTGATCTCGTGGCTCAAGGTGCGGCTCTGAAACTGATCGAGAATCTTGACAGTGATGTCAATATCCGCTCTCTTAAACAGACCCTGTTATACGGTCTCAAAGGCATTGCCGCCTATGCCGATCACGCCGCTATCCTCGGCCAGAAGGACCCGGCCATCGCCGCTTTTTGTTACGAGGCCCTGGCGATCCTCCTCGTTCCTGGCCTGACCGTGGAGCAGTGCGTACCCGTAGCCATGAAGGCTGGCGAGATCAACCTGCGCGCCATGGAGCTGCTCGATGCGGCCAACACCGGCACCTACGGCCATCCTGTGCCAACCCCGGTGCCGCTGGGCCATCGCAAGAATAAATGCATCCTGATCACCGGCCATGACCTCCATGACCTGGAACTGCTTTTGAAGCAGACTGAGGGCAAGGGGATCGACATCTACACCCACGGCGAGATGCTGCCCTGCCACGGCTATCCGGAGCTGAAGAAATATCCCCATTTCTACGGTCATTTCGGCACCGCCTGGCAGAATCAGCACAAGGAATTCCCCAATTTTCCGGGGCCGATCCTGTTCACCACCAACTGCATCCAAAAGCCGCGTGACGACTACAAGGACCGGGTCTTCACCAACGGCCTGGTCGGCTGGCCCGGCGTGAAACACATCGCTGACAAGGACTATTCGGCAGTGGTGGCCATGGCCCTGGCCATGCCGGGTTTCACCGATGAAGTCGATAATGGCTCGGTCCTGGTTGGTTTTGGCCGCAACGCCGTACTTGGTGTGGCCGACAAGGTGATCGAGGCGGTGAAATCGAAAGCGATTCGCCATTTCTTCCTGGTGGGTGGCTGTGACGGCGCTAAGCCTGGTCGCGATTATTTCACCAAGTTTGTCGAGCAGGTGCCCAAGGACTGCGTCGTCCTGACTCTGGCCTGCGGCAAGTTCCGCTTCTTTGACCAACAACTGGGCGATATCGGCGGCATCCCGCGTCTTTTAGATGTCGGTCAATGCAACGATTCCTACTCCGCCATCCAGATCGCGGTGGCATTAGCCAAGGCCTTTGACTGCGAAGTCAATGACCTGCCGCTGTCCATGATCATTTCCTGGTATGAGCAGAAGGCAGTGGCCGTGCTCTTGACCCTGTTGTACCTTGGCATCAAGGACATCCGTCTCGGACCGTCGCTGCCGGCCTTCATCACCCCGGCGGTGCTCGAATTCCTGGTCAACACCTTCGACATTAAACCCATCGCCGCCAATCCCGAGGAGGACCTGAAAGCGATCCTCGGATAAGCCGTTTTACGTTCGTTTCAATGCCTACCGCCCCCACCGAATCCTTATGGTTCGGTGGGGGGTGTTCTCAATGCACAACATATCGACATTGCAGAGACTGCAAGGGCCACGGCCCCAAGAACTCCGTGATTATTTCAGAGGAGACGATCATGCAGCAAAGAACACCAGAAAATACAACTATCGGCGAGATTGTTGCCGCCGATTTCAGAACCGCTCAGGTCTTCGAAAACCACGGGATCGATTTCTGCTGTGGCGGCAAGGTCGCACTCTCGACTATCTGCTCAGAAAAAGGCCTCAATCTTGATGTGCTAAAAAAGGAATTGGAGGCGGTGCAGAGCGCACCATTCGAACGGAGCCAGAATTATTCATCATGGGGCCTGCCGTTTCTAGCCGACTATATTGTCAACACCCATCATGCCTATCTCAAAGAAAATGATGCCCAAATTGCTGCTTTTGCCCGCAAGATTGCCGGCGTTCATGGCGCTCATCACCCTGAGGTAATCGAGATTGCCGCAATCTTCGACAAGATAGCAACCGACATGACCGCCCACCTGCAGGAGGAAGAAGAGAATTTTTTTCCAGCCCTCAAGCGAGCTGATGCGGCCAGGATATCCGGCACCGCACCGGAGGCGAAGGATCGGGACACGATCCAGGCGTCCCTGCTCAAACTGCATCGCGAGCACGAGGAAATCGGTGACGCCGTTCATTCGATCCGCCATCTTGCCAAGAACTATGCGATCCCTGGCGATGTCTGCAATACCTTCATGGTCACCTATCAAAAGCTCAAAGAGTTTGAGGACGACCTCCACAAGCATGTCCACCTGGAGAACAACATCCTCTTTCCGAAAGCTGCAGCTCTCTAGTTTGATTCGTCTTTCCTTTCAAGGTCATTGTGCTGAGATGGTTGCGTTTTCATTCCACGTGAGCGGTCTAAGGAGTTTTTATGAAGCGAATTCTTAAATATGACTGGGACGCCATTGCTGGGATTATTGCGGCTGTTGCAGCAATTCTCATGCATTTTCTGCATATTGTTGAATCCGACGTTCTCTTAATGATCGCTGTCGTCCTCATTGCCCTACTCTTCTTGAGGGATTTGCGACGTGAGCGCCAGGGTGAACATCTCGGTGAGTGCCTGACGAGGACAGAACAGTCAATTAACGATATTTTGACATACATTCAGCCTCATGATGTTGTCTTGGTCGGGCCGCAAAGAATTCATCACTCAATGGAAGATTTCTCCCGTCGAGCTTGCAACGAAATGCTCTGGTTTCATGTATGCCCCTTGATGTTCAAGCGTCAATTAGTCTTCGATGCACTGCTGAAAACAGCAATTGAAAATACCAAAGTCAAATCGATTCAGTTTATTCTTGATCACAGTGACCGGGAAATTTGGGAAAAAGAAGTAGCTCCCAAGATCAACAATTGCCCGAGTGGAAAAAAGGTCCGAGAAACAATCTGGACTTCCATCTCAGATGGAGTTTCGGTGATCATTTCCGATATCGATAAAGAAGGAAGGGCTGAATGTTTGTTGAGTTTCTGGGGAGAACCCTTCATGGCGCGCACGCTCAATAACAACGTTCCCCGGTATATCTTTCATGTTCAGAGTCATTCCGAATTGATTGGACGCATGATTGAGGTCGTGAGAAATTATCGAATATCAGAGCGAGGATCAAATATTGTTGAAAATATTTCATAGCTGAATTTTACATTTATAATATATAAATGTCTGCAAATATTCACTTGTAGTTTACGGTATATTTATCAAATAAAAATAAGATAACGTGCAGAAATTCGATTCATGTAATAGCAAATTTTATTTTTCATTATTCATCTGTAAAAGTAACAGGTTTTTTACAATTACCAAATAATTATACCACATATCGATAACATCGAATACTTAAAGATATTAACCCGTGATAGTTTAAAAAGTATCGCTCTTAATGTGGCAGTAAGACTGTCTTGTTTTCAGCGGAATTGATGATTAAAATAATAAAGCAATAGATTTATCCAATGCATGTAATTTTTAACAAAAAGAGATGACAATTTCATTTGGCGCTTCTCAGGAAGCGCATCAGCTAGAAGCGTCCATTTAATCACGACCTAATCAGCAAGTCGCGTTATTGTTGATATGTGGTTAATATTATAAACTATTTAACAACGAGGGCAAAAATGAAACAGGTTAAAATCGACCAAGATGAATGTATCGGCTGTGGAGCCTGCGTAGAGCTATGCCCGGACATTTTCGCCTTTGATGACGATCAAAACAAGGCGTATGTCACCGTTCCCGAAGGAGGCAATCAAGAATGTATTAACGAGGCGATTGCCTCGTGTCCTGTGAGTTGTATCAGCAATGAGGAGGAATAGGCCCGAAAGCGTCCTGCCCGGAAAACTTGGTCAAAGTCCGAGGCGGTGCAATTCGCAATCTCCGCATTGAGGTCACATTCTTTACTGAAATCTGTGCAGTCAAAAAACCTGCTTATCGAACAACCATATGAGGTTTGCGATGATCACTGAGTTGAAGAAAACTCCCATTCGTCCGCAAGTCCTGATCTCTTTGACCTTCGCTGGGCTCTTACTCGCTTGCGGGGCGAACTTTTTGATCTTTCCAATTTTTTTCGAACGAAATTACTTGGAGTGGTATCTGAGTGCGGGACCGATGATTGCGTTGGCAACTGCAGCGTTTGGTGCGGCTTGGGGAAGCCTTGATAAGAACCCTGCGCTCATATCGGCAAACCCTCTCACCTACTTCGGTGCGTGCCTACAGGTCGCAGGCCTTCCACTCTATTCGCTGGGAGCACACTTGAAATCAGGCAACCGTGTTGAGCCTGTTGGATTCGAAGTTGTTCCGGTTAGTTGCCTAGCATTCTCGCTTACGATTGCGATATTCGCCTGGCTGTTCTTTATTGTCCCGGCACAATACTTTCTCTTTCTCGTCACCGGGTCTCTGTCACGAATTGCACAAACATCTACTGCGCAGACATCCGCTCGTATTCAGTCAGGGCAAGTTGAGATTCTTGAATCCGGCCCGGATGATCGCCCAATGCCAGAGGATGGATGGTGGGATGCAAGTCTTAGAAATAAGCCAGTTACCCTGGCAAGTGCATTTGGGGCCGCAATCCTGTTTCTGCTGCATCTCCTTTGGAATTATTGATTGGGCCGTTATTCACCGAACACGGTCAAATCTATTATATGCCTTAAAGCCAAAGTAGCTGAACATACCCTCTTTCTTCTCAACAAATGGAGGTGATACACCGGAGATATTGTTCGGTTTTGAATCGTCAGTATCGTAGGGAAACACAATTTGACTCTTAAATAATCATTCGAGCCGCGCCTTCCGCGTCTCATGTTATGGAGTGACGCTATGCCCAGGTTTGACAACGGTGATACACCGGAAAATGGCATTGTACCGGAACAGGGCGAATTTCTGAATCCCACCCCCATGCTTGCCGAATTGGAAAAAGGCCCGTGGCCCAGTTTTGTCAGTGGTTTCAAACAACTGGCAGAAAGGACACGTAAACCGATGCTTCGCGGTGTCATCGACCAACTTGAATATTCCTACCAGACAAAAACCGGCTATTGGGAAGGTGGCTTGGTGACCGTACGCGGCTACGGCAGCGGGGTTATCACCCGCCGTTCAAAAATCCAAGACAAATTTCCTGAAGCGCATGAATTCCACACACTGCGTGTGCAACCAGCACCGGGACTCCATTACAACACCACGATGTTGCGCGATCTTTGCGACACCTGGGAAAAACACGGCTCGGGTATCATCGCATTGCATGGACAGAGCGGTGATATCATGCTGCAAGGTATCGAGGAATCCCGGGTTCAAGAGTGTTTTGATGCCATAAACCAGGCGGGCTGGGACCTCGGAGGTGCCGGTCCAGCTATGCGAACTTCTGTCTCTTGTGTCGGACCTGCTCGCTGCGAACATGCTTGTTATGACACATTGAAGGTTCACTTCAACGTGTTAAAACATTTCACCGGTGATATTCACCGGCCTTCGTATAACTATAAATTCAAATTCAAATTTTCCGGGTGCCCCAATGACTGCACCAACTCCATATTTCGTTCCGATATGGCAGTTATCGGAATCTGGCGAGATTCCATACAAGTAGATACCGAGGCTGTGTCGACGTGGATTGCACGAAACGGGATTGATGATCTGGTAAATAATGTCATCAACCGGTGCCCTACCCAGGCCCTCTCTCTAGCCGGTGAAAACCTGGTAATTGACAATGGCTGCTGTGTGCGGTGCATGCACTGTATCAATGTGATGCCAGGGGCGCTGTCCCCCGGCCAGGAAAGAGGAGTGGCACTGCTGCTTGGCGGTAAAAACACCCTCAAGGTCGGGGCAATGGGGGGCACGTTGATTGTTCCCTTTCTCAAGATGGAGACGGATGCAGATATCAGCGCCTTTATATCCCTCAGCCAGGGCATAATCGACTGGTGGAACGATAATGGTTTTGAGCACGAGAGGGTGGGCGAAACTATTGAAAGGGTCGGCCTCAAGCATTTTCTTGACGGTGTTGGCCTCCAAGCCTCTATCGACATGGTAACGAGACCACGAAGTAATCCGTACTATAAATCAGAATATTGACGTCTCTTTTCATTTTTCAGTGACGCCTTTCAAAGGTCGCATTCTCGGTCACATTCATAATGGAGCAACAATGAGCGATCAAAAGCCCTGGAAAACAATCGAGTCAGGCCCGTATGATTATCGACAAGCACTCCATCCCGTGGTCAGAAAAAATTACGGCAAATGGAAACACCATGAAATGCCCAGGCCCGGAGTGCTGAAACACACAGCTGCGAGCGGTGACGTTCTTTACACGGTCAGGGCCGGAACACCTCGCCAGGATTCTGTGGACCTGATCCGGAGGATATGCGATGTAGCAGACAAATATGCTGATGGTTATCTCCGTTTCACCGTGCGTAACAATGTCGAATTCATGACCGCAGATGAGGGAAATGTAGAACTGCTGATTAGGGAACTTGAGAATATCGGCCTGCCGGTTGGCGGTATTGGACCGTGTGTCACCAATCTTGCCCATACCCAGGGTTGGCTGCATTGTGATATCCCTGCCACCGACGCCTCCGGGGTTGTGAAATCGGTCATGGACAATCTCTTTGACTATTTCACGAGTTGGCGCCTTCCAGCCAAGGTGCGAATTTCCACCTCCTGTTGCGCTATCAATTGCGGTGGCCAGGCTGATATCGCCATTATTGTCAAGCATACTCGGCCACCACGAATCAACCATGATATCCTTGCCAATATTTGCGAATTGCCAAAAGTCGTTGCCCGATGCCCTGTTGCCGCGATCCGGCCGACCGTGGTCAACGGCCGGCAATCCCTGATGGTCGATCATGAAAAGTGTATGTATTGCGGCGCCTGTTTTGGCGCCTGTCCAGCGATGGAGATCAACCATCCCGAACATTCCAAGATCGGCATCTGGGTCGGCGGGAAAAATTCCAATGCCCGCTCCCGTCCGGCAATGGGATGCTTGGTCGCGCAGAATCTTCCCAATAACCCACCTCGTTGGCCTGAAGTCAATGAAGTGGTTAAAAAAATCCTTGAGGTCTACGCCAAGGAAGGAAAACCCTGGGAACGACTCGGCGAATGGATTGATCGGGTAGGTTGGAAACATTTCTTTGCGGCGACAGATCTCGTGTTTGAAAAAGACATGATCGACACGTATCGACATGCACGAACCACTTTCAACCAATCGGCGCACATTCGTTTCTGAAACTTTTGATTCAAGGGTTGGCATGTATGGAAAATCCCCTCCGAAGTCCTGCCGATATGCTCGATTCGATCTTGAACTGGCAGTATCCGCCGTTTAAAGAAGAAAAAGGGGTTGATCGGGTTGTTGCCTTTGGTGATCACAGTCACAAATGCCCGGTCTATGTCCGGCAAACCCCACCGTGTACGGCCGCTTGCCCTGCTGGCAATGACATACGAGCTTGGTTGACCACGATCCAACAAACCGACCTGAAGGGACGCAACTGGAGAGAATCCTGCGAGCAAGCCTGGCATGTTGCCAGCAGAACAACGCCCTTTCCAGCCACCTGCGGTCGGGTCTGCCCTTATCCCTGCGAAACAGCCTGTAACCGCTCAGAAAAAGATCACCATGCCGTCAACATTGCGGCCTTTGAACGTTGGATAGGTGATTACGGCATCGAACACGGCCTTCAACATAAAAAACTGGTGTCCGACCCCATTGATCGAAGCATAGCCGTTATTGGCGCCGGGCCAGCGGGATTGAGCTGTGCTTTTCAGTTGGCCAGACGCGGATATTCGGTGACCATTTTTGAGGCTCTCGGAGATCCTGGCGGTATGCTTCGTTACGGTATTCCCGCCTTCCGTCTGCCTCGTCCTGTTTTGGATGCCGAAATCAGGGCGATCACCCGAATGGGGGTTGATATCATTTGCAACCATGCCATCGGCACCGAGAATGATTTCCAGGAAATTCGTTATCGATACGATGCGGTGTTCCTTGGGGTTGGAGCACACCAAGGGATTGAGCTGGACCTGGCAGGACAAAACGCCGCCAACGTCTTGAGCGGAATTACGTTTTTGCGCCGGATAAACAGCGGAGAATCAATGGACATCGGCAACAGGGTGGTTGTCGCTGGTGGTGGTAATACCGCTATCACCGCCGCCCGTGCCGCCAGGCGATTGGGCGCGGAAGTCACCATCATCTACAGAAGAACCCGGACAGAAATGCCGACGCTCGAAAAGGAGATCGAAGATTCTCTGCTCGAAAATATTGCTTTCCGCTATCTGGTTGCCCCGGTTGGTATTCGTGTCGAGCATGGGAGGGCAACAGCCGTCAAATGCGTGCAGATGGAACTTGGCAGTATCGACAGGACTGGCCGCCGAAGGGTTTCACCTGTAACCGGTTCTGATTTTGAGATTCCTTGCACTGCACTGATCACCTCTTTTGGTCAACGTCCGGAGACGGAACGATTTGGGATTGCAATGAACCCCAATGGCTGGTTGCAGCCGGACAACAACTGGTCGCTGGAACCAGGGTTGTATGCAGGAGGCGATGTTCTCGGGCTGGCTCTGGTGACCACCGCAATCGGTCATGGGCGCAAGGCGGCGGAGAGCATTGACGCACGTCTCATGAACCGGCATCCTCGTCGCTTGGCGAATCAAGAGATAATCACCCACGAAGCGCTTCGCCTCGAGTATTATTCAGAAGTGGAACGCTGCCGGAAACGCTCGGTACCAGCTGAGGATCGTTGCACACGAGGCCTCGATTTTGAACCGGACCTTGGCATCACCGAGGAACAGTTCAAAACCGAATCACAACGCTGCATGAGTTGCGGACTCTGCTTCGAATGCCGGCAATGCCTGATCTACTGCCCGCAGCAAGCTATAGTGGAATTCTCACGGAATCCCACTGGAGAGGTTATGTATACCGATTACAATCGCTGTGTTGGATGTCACATATGCTCACTTAGCTGTCCCTGCGGTTACATCAAGATGGGAATGGCAAAAGAACTTTGAGTCGAAGAAGAAACTATGGCAGACAGAGAATTCGAACAAAAGCTCCAGCAAGCGATCAATCGGTCCTCTCAATGGGCAGGCCATGGCTGGTCGATCACCTTTGGCCCTAGAGATGAGATTGTCTCCTCTCTCCAGCAGGCTGAGCAGCTTCCCGCCGACATTGTCTATCGTCAAGTGGCCATCGACTATTGGAATAATGTAGATCGGTTAGGACAGGAAGCCGCCGAATGGGGCAGACAAGCCATGCGCCATCTGCAGCAAAACAACCTCAATGCAGCCGAGGATGCTGTCTACTATGCCCGCTATCTAGAACGGCCAATAGCACAACAAACCTTGACTTGGGAGCCGGTTCACCTCTTTTTATACGAGAGGTTGAGTCATGCCGAGAAATGAAAACCTGAACAAATAATCAGAATACTCTTTTCAGTAGCATCTCGAGCATTGTGTTGATTTTAACAAAATGATCATTCGGAGCCGCATTGATCTGTTCCTCGGTCTGGATATAGCGACCTGGTACTAATTCATGTCTGCAATGATCGAGAATTGCTCGTATCGTTTCAGGGGTCGACTCCAAATGGAACTGCAATCCAAGAATGCGATTGTCAAACAAAAAAGCCTGGCTGTGGCAGCCTTCGCTTTCAGCCAAGTGGACTGCGCCTTCTGGAATATCAAAAGTATCCCCATGCCAATGAAAAACCGTTGTTTGATGCGGTAATCCATCAAGCAAATATGACTTTCTACCGTTCTCAGTTAGCGTGATTGGCAACCAACCGATTTCTTTTTCCTTGCCAGCAAATACCGGTGACCCTAGAGCATCTGCCAGTAGTTGCGCGCCCAAACAAATACCAATTGCAGATTTACCCGCATCAATTGATTGCCTAATCAGAATCTTTTCCGTTTTCAGCCAGGGATAATGGGCGTCTTCGTAGATATTCATCGGGCCACCCATTATCACAAGTCCATCAAACCAATCCAATTGAGGCAATTCTTCTCCGTCGTATAAATGCGTGACGGTAAGACGGTGCCCCTGTTCGACAATCCAATGCTCTATATGACCAAGTCCCTCAAAGGGAACATGCTGCAAGGCGTGTAATCGCAATTTAGTCTCCTTCCAACTGGAGCAACAGGTAAAGCTTCATACTTTCGTATTCAAACCTGCCGCAGGCAATCAATTTTCGCTTTTTATGATGGCGGTCAAATAGCTCTTCATTGCCGTGTCGGATGTCGCCACGTCCAGTGGGACCAGCTCATCGTTGACAAAAACATTCGTCGAGCTTCTCAGGTTATAGGGAAGAGCTTCCGGAGAATCGGCGCGGTGAATTTGCAGTTCCAACCCATCCTTAAAAATTTCCTGCATTTTTTGGGCTACACCTGTAGCCTTCTGGCAGCTTACTCAAGCGGGATTCCCGCTGTGGAACAGCAGCATTTTAACCATACAGACCTCCTTGGTTGTTAACGTGAATTCGGATCTTCCGGCCTCACGATTCCTAAATGGCGATAGATACAGGCCTCAACCTCTTCTTCGCTGACATTACCGCCTTCTACCACGATCTCATCGTTCACCATGATGGCAGGGGCCACTGGGAGATCGAGTGCAAAGTACTCATCGGTCTGGTATTCGGCTTTTGGCTTTGAAACGACATCAATGGTTACGTCATACTTTGTGCCCAACCTGGGCATCATCGCAAGAAAATTTATTCAAGAATTGCCGTTGGGCTCGTTGAGGAAAAATCGTACCAACATCACTTCTCCTTTTTTGTAGAAAATACTCAACCCTACATTATTTTTTAAAAATATCCGATTTCTTGAACGAATTCGAATTCAATTATAATCAGGTGCCTCTTGTAACGCCAGCAGTGCAAACCTCAGAAATAAGATTGTCACCCTGGCAGGCACATTTTTTCCGGATTTGTCAATCCGTTGAAAGTATTATCAGACTTGATCTGGATCAAGGAAATTGCCGGTTTTCTTGGTTACGATTGGAAGCATCGTAAGCACTATCAGGAGGCCCCATGGCAATCAACGACTTTTTCATGAACAACATCACCATCATCAGACGGGCGGTGCAGGCATCTTTCGCTCTCTTTACTCTTTATGCAGGATACCAATTTTTTCTTTTCTACCAGTGGAGCATGGGGCAAGGCGAATATGTTGCCAGGCCTCCGGCTGTAGAGGGTTTTCTGCCCATTTCCGCTCTACTGAGTCTGAAACGGCTCTTCCTCACCGGTGAATTCGACCACATCCATTCGGCTGGCTTAGTCATATTAATGGCCGCCCTGACTATTGGTTTGTTGGCAAGAAAGGGATTTTGCGGCTGGATCTGCCCGGTGGGATGCGCCTCCCATCTCGCGCAATGGTTGGGGGCCAGGTTGAAAATTCTGTTGAACATCCCAACCTGGTCGGCCTCTATTCTCAGCAGCCTTAAATATTTTCTCCTTGGCTTCTTTCTCTACGTTATCGTTTGGAATATGGACGTGGCTGCAATCACCTCATTCTTGCAGACACCTTACAACCTGGCGGCAGACGCCAAGATGCTCCAGTTTTTTCTTGCTCCCACCAGTCTCACCCTGGCTATCCTGATCTTTTTGGTGGCCATATCTTTTGTGCTTCCCAATTCCTGGTGTCGCTTTCTCTGCCCTTACGGTGCGCTGCTGGGCCTTCTTGCCTATTTTAGCCCCCTGCGGGTCAACCGCGATCCCGACAGCTGTATCGGTTGTCAAAAATGTGATCGGCAATGTCCTTGCGGAATCAAGGTCAGTCAAAAACAGACAGTTCGCTCTCCGGAATGCATTGGCTGTATTGAATGCGTGGCCGTTTGCCCCAAAAAGGATTGCCTGACCTTACAAGGACCGGCCGGGAGGAAAGTTGCTGCCTGGTTGCTTCCCGTGCTCACCGTGGTGATTTTTTTGGGATTCTGGGCGACGGCACTCTTCAGTGACCATTGGCAGAGCAAGGTCTCTCCTGAAACTTTTCGGCAAATCTATCAAATCGCTGAGCAGATCAGCCACCCAACATACTAGGTTGGTTGCGCAGCGAAGTCGATCCAGAAAAAAGGAGCAAGGCAAGACGTTCGTTTTATCTGACCGAGAAGGTACGGGGGGCAGAGGGGGCATTGCGCTCCACCTTTCTCAGCAAGGTGGCCATCTCGCCAGAAACCTTAGTGGCCACCAATGCCCTTGTTGGTCTCTTCTCTTTATGAGGCAAAAAACCTTTCTTCAAATGTCATTAACCGACAGGTTGCCGTGGACTATTGGAATAATGCTGAGGTGGAGTGGACGACATTGGCATGATCCAGCTCCATGCCGATGCAATCTCTAGCCATGAAGCAGCCTGGAACGAAGTCACCCCTTGGCTCTTTTAAGTGTTTTGGTGGGCAGGCAAGAAAAGCCTCCTCACCCTCGACCATGGTAGGCCTCGTTCCCTCCCTGATGCAGACCGTTTCCCGGAGAGCGCTTTCGCACAAAGCGGTTGCCGGTCAAAAAAGCCGTGCTTCTTCCGGTCAAGTGCTAACTAACCGCCGCGTGAAAAGCCAAAAATAGCAATCCTCTCTGGACAGCATCAAGCACTGGTGCAATTCCTGAAAGAATGAGATTTACCAGACCTTTCGAGAGCGCTATCTATCAGATCAATATTTCGCTGTAACCGTTGTACTGATTGCATTTTATCAAGGGCGTCAGCCCAATTATATCCTACAGCCATAATACCTGGAGTTTCAGGAACACTGGCGACATAGCCTTTACAAGCAGCATCCCAAACAATTTTCAATGAGAGCCGGGGAAACTCTTTTTTTTCCAGCCACGGCTCCTTGAGCTGTGGAGCCTCCCCGAACATCTCAAAATATACTTCAGGACAATCACGCCTCACGGCTTCATGGATTGGGCTCACATCTTCCCCTAATCTTTTACTGAGCTTTGCCACTGTATTACTCGGATCAAATCCCCAGCCTAAACACCATCGGCCAAAAGAATAACCCCTTTTCTTGAGTGCCTTTTGCAAACGGGAATCGATATTGTAAAAGTGACTATACTCACTTCTTGGCATCAACGGGATCAATCTGGCATCACGTAGTATTCCGTGGACGAATTCAATCCGTATTTGCTTGAGAGCATTTGCAATTTCAATTACGCTCATCCCGCTGGTAAACGCGGTACCTATTTTTGCATGATGAATACGCTCCAAATCCTTTACTTGCAAAAATCCATCAGTAATCATAAAGAAAATCACCTTGCCGATCAATTGTAGGCGTTAAAAAATTAATTCCCTTACCAATGGCGACATCCAACATCAGCACTTCCTGGCCATTGAAATATACTTCATTTACAATCGAGCCATTTCGCTGCAAAGAAATATGAAGGAAACTTTTTTTGTTTTTTTGGCGAGCTGCAAAGTTGAGGATTTGCGTCTCGCTACCGTTCCCACATGTTCCATTGGGGTGATGCCGGATTATTTCTGTTGCAAGATCAATCTTGCTGGCCTCTTTCCCTGATCGTTTCCAATATCCTTGCATAAAATAAATCAGGGAGGATTTGATCAAAGATAGCTCCTGAAGATTTCCCCGGACGGGAAAATCCCAAAATTTAACCAAGGTTTTTACCTTTCTCTCAAAATGTGTCCTTTTCCGATTATTTGCATCCTTATATTCGGAACGCTCGAGTTCAGCCCTGATTTCAACCTTGATGGCCCCAAGTTCAAATACAATCATTCTTTTCCTCCACCTCGTGCCATAACTTCATCAAATAGGATGGGGACACTTTAAGCTTATGGGATTTGAGCAAGTACTCGGCAATTGGGCGGAACCCCATTCCTGCCACCTTCAGCTCTTTGACCACTCCCCAGCGGGCAAGCACCTTGCGCTTTATGACGGGAGTGCGGCCACGATTGAGCAGCAGTTCGGCGGCCTTGGACCGACGGAGATGGATAAAATCTGTATACTGTTCTTTCTGAGCAACACGGTATCCCTTCCCCTTGATGGTGTCCCAGCCAGATTGGCGCGCAGCCAAAATAAATGTGCAATACTTATTGATTCGCCCAGGTAAATCAGGACGCTCTTTATGGAGTTGAAATGATTTTTTAACCCCGGTCTGAAAAATCCCTACAATCTTCTCTTCGGCAAGTGAAGCAACCCAGGATAACAGATGCTTTCTCTCTTTGGCGGTTAGCCCGGTAATTGGATTCAGCAAATCATCAATATCCATCTCATCCACAGGTATAGGTCAAGGTTTCCCGCATCCGAAAATGCGCCGTTTCCAGTGAAGTTTGCTGCAAGGCCTGCTCATGGGACAATCCATGATCGACACACTCCAGGTAACGCTCTTGAGCAAAATTATGTTTGAGCCCATGGCTGCCACGGCCAACCGCATACTGCCCAGTTTCCCGGGCCGCTCTATTGATGGCTTCCACGTAGGAGTGGTATTCGCTTTCCAGCTTGCTATGAATCTGAATGTATTTTTCCAGGCGGTAATAGGTTTCCAGGGAGATATAATGATCGGTTTCCTTCCCGCCTTTTTCTGTAGCGGTCACGATACCCATAGCCTTTCCAGTAACCAAATCCTTCCCTGTGCCGTGGAGTCCTTTTTTTATAAGAGGATTTTTTAGGCGGCGATTACTAGGTGCACCAACGCCTTCGGCTCGCAAACCGCCTTCATACTGAAGCGAGGCTTGCAGCTGAAATGTAGGATCGGTGATCCTTTCGATCAGCCGGAGAGGATCTGGATAGGCCCGATTCCCAAAGACCTTGCTTGATTTGGGCAACTGAGCCTTACTTTGTGCATAAAATTTCATGCGTAAATTTTTCGTTTCCAAAGGGGCCACATCAAGGCCATGACGCCCAATGTAGAGATTTATTGCATATTCAAGTTTTCCCAGTGCGGACAGTAGGGTCTCCATGGTCTGTCGAGATCTTTTCTGAGCAACATAGCACTCTAGTTTTTCAGCCAGATACGCAGCCATCTCCTCCGCGACCATCACAGTGTCTAGCAAACTGACCTGCCCTTTCTCAAGCAAGCACTGAACAAAACGATGGGTCTCATATTTATAGACCTTCCAACTTCCAAAGGAATAAATCCCGCCCTCATGGGCATCCACTTTCGCCAAACGAAATGAACGAATAGAGTGAAATATTGCCTCAACCTGCGAATGGAGAGATCGCGGCCAACGATGCGTCATAACTACTCCTTAACTTCTGAACCCCATTAGCCGTTTCCGGCCGACGTGCTGATGAGATGACATGCTTTTTTTGGCGCCAGCACAAGATGCGCCGAAGGTAGCAGATCCTTCAATTAGAACCCCATCAATTTAATTGCTCTATGCGCGAGATCCGGGGATCCATATGGCTCTCAATCGCACAGGTACTCTTGGTTTCAGATCAAGTTAACGCCTTGCCAGGGCGCTTGACTCAGGGGCACATCCCTGGTCAACATCGACAATATCTGCCAGCTATAACTTTCACCAATGACGATCACTCAAGGAGAGTACCGGTCCTCAAGATGAAAGGGCTTTCAACTTAGGTCTGCCAATCCCTTTTGGGTGGAGTCTGGTGGTCGGCCCCTACAGGCACTTTGCACACGCAAATACTCCGGTCTAAATGGTACTTAAAAAGTTGATCACGAACTGTTTTGTTATGTTCACGAACAAGTGGTAACTAACTGCAAAAATAGAATTTACTTCCAATCCATCATTCTCATTAAAACGCCCATTGTGTTCATTTGTGAGCACCTTTTCGAAAGGAGTGTAACGGCATATCCTGATAGCCAACAAACGGATTGAAATTTTCCGACTATTTATTTCAGTCTATCTTGAATCACTCTTGAGGCAACTGCGCATGCATCTATATCTATAGATACAAGTTGATCGCATTTAACATACTGTAATATATAGATAATTTTACCATAAACACAAATTCTTATAGCTTAAGAGGGAGAGGAAGGCAAACTTAAAAAAATTCTGGTTTTCATTCGGGAAGGATTTTTGAAAATAAGGTGGGAGGGGAATTGTCGAACTGAGGATGTAGCAGATTGATGTAATGAATTAATCGATAGTAACAGATTTCTGGAGCCACATGTCACCGGCATGTAACGGAAAAAAAAAGGGGTTAAGTCATAATGACTTAACCCCTTGAATTTGTTGGTAGCGGGGACAGGATTTGAACCTGTGACCTTCGGGTTATGAGCCCGACGAGCTACCAGACTGCTCCACCCCGCGTTGCAATCCGGTGATATTAACCTATTGAGGAGAAAAGTCAACTATTCAGTTGGCTCGCCGCATCTTTTCCGACAATCGCCGTAATCTTTTCCAGGACCACGGGTGGAAAAGCCGTTAATTTTCCCTGACGGTTGACGCAGGCGTGGCTGGTAAACCCTTTCACTAATAAGGTTGCCCGACCATCCTCGTTCAGGCGGGTGATGGCATAATGAAAACGGCACGTTACCTTACTGACCTCCACCAATGAAGCGGCAATGGTGAGCAGATCGTCGTAAGCGGCCGGGGCCTTGAATCGAAGATAACTTTCCGTCACAGGCAGGATGCACCCCAGCTCCTCAATGGCCTTATAAGGCAGGGCCCATGCGCGCATCATCTCGGTGCGACCTATCTCAAAATAACGGAGATAGGTCGCATTATAGACCACACCCGCCGCATCGGTATCACCATAGATCACCCGACAGGTGGTGGAGAATACTGGTTCCACCAAGCCGACGGCCAGCTTACTCATCACAGCCCTCGCGTTCGACAAAGCGGCGAAAAAAAGCTGCTCCGGAAGGCAGATCCAACCTGTTCTCCTGAACTGCCGCCAGGACATTGGCTTCGGTGTAGGTCCGATAGGAAGGGACAGCAACTCCCCGTGAATCATAGAGAAACATGGGCACCGGCCAATCCTCGTGGGTGCGGCGATGCACCGGGGTGTAGTGGTCCATGGTCACCACCAGACGAAACGGCTCGCCACGACGCTCCATTTCCTCGACGATTGGAGTGACGATGCGTTGATCAAAATCCGCCACAGCCTGGACTTTCTCCCGCGCCAGCCCCTGATGGCCGGTTTCGTCCGGGGCCTCGACATGAACCAGGACAAAATCGTCCTTGGCCAACACATCAAGCGCGGCCTGGGCTTTGCCCTCATAATTGGTGTCGAGGTAACCGGTTGCACCGGGGACATCAATCACCTCCAGACCACCAAGCACTCCCAGCCCTTTGAGCAGATCGACTGCCGAAATCAGACCGCCGCGGATGCCGAAGCGCTGCTCCAGAGTCTCCATGGACGGCCGCTTGCCCTCACCCCAGAGCCAGATGCCATTGGCCGTTCTTTTGCCCTGCCGCTCTCGCTCCCGGTTAACCGGATGACCGGCCAGAATCTCCGGCGTCCTTTCCATGAATGCACGAAAATCAGCCACCTGCTGATAGGCCTGAAAGAACCCTGCCACGTCCTGATCGGTATGGTCATGGGGCGGCACTGTGGTGAAATCTTCCGGCAACTCGCCATTGTAGACCAGGAGATGACGGTAACTGACGCCGGGATACAGGGCAAGCCGATCGTTGCCGCATTCGGCCTGCAGGGCTGCAATCAACTTCCGGCTTTCCTCAGTGGTGATGTGGCCGCTACTATAATCAACCATGATCATGCGGCCATCACCCGGCCTATCCACATGCACCAGGTTGCACCGAAAGGCGATCTCCTCAGGTGCCAGCTCCACCCCCAGACTGGCCGCCTCAAGCGGCGCCCGGCCGGTATAGTACCGTTCCGGCTCATACCCCATGAGGGAGAGATTGGCGACATCACTTCCCGGAGGATACCCCTCGGGCACTGTCCGCACCAGCAGCATTTCAGCCTGGCGGGCGAGACGATCCATGGTCGGGGTCGCGGCAGCTTCAAGGGGAGTCTGGCCGTTCAGAGATGGAATGGCGACATCACCCATGCCATCACCGATCAACAAAATATATTTCATAGTGTCACCGAAAGTCCATCCCAAGGGAGAGATTACTCCTCCTCGAGAATCCGGATCTTGACCACCGGCGCGGTAACGGTTTTCAACTGGCCGATCTCGCTCAAAGCGCCGCTCACCGCTGATTCCTTGGCGCTGTGCGTGACGATGACCAGAGGCACGGCGCCGACCTTCTTGCGGCCCTTCTGGATCACCGACTCGATACTGATCTCATATTTACAGAGAATACCGGCAATCGCCGACAGAACGCCGGGCTGGTCCAGGACGGTGAGCCGGAAATAATAAGGTCCATACAGTTCATCCATGGGCGTAATCCGCCGGGGCTGCATCTGCTCGGGCAGGTAGGACAGTGCCGGCACCCGGCCGATCGAGCCGCAGGCGATGTTCCGGGCTATGTCAACCACATCGGCGGCCACAGCACTGCCCGTAGGAATCATGCCAGCGCCCTGCCCGTAGAGGAGAACGTTACCGACAGTGTCGCCCTGGAAATGGATGGCGTTGTAGGCACCGCTGATCGAGGCCAAAAGATGGTTCTGCGGTACCATGGTGGGATGAACACGGGCCTCGACATGGTCGCCATGGTTGCGGCTGATGGCCAGCAGCTTGATCCGGCAGCCCAGTTCACGCGCCAGTTCGATATCCATGGGTTCGATCCGGGAGATGCCCTCGGTGGCGATCTGATGATGGGTGATCGGCGTTCCATAAGCGATGGTCATCAGAATAGCGAGCTTATGGGCCGTATCGATGCCTTCGATATCATAGGTGGGATCGGCCTCGGCAAACCCGAGCTTCTGCGCGTCCTTGAGCACCTCGGCAAAGGGGACGCCCTCATCGGTCATGCGGGTGAGGATGTAATTGGCGGTGCCGTTCATAATCCCCATGATCGAGAGAATTTTATTGGCAACCAACCCTTCTTTCAAGGCCTTGATCACCGGGATGCCGCCGCCGACGCTGGCCTCGAAGCCGACCTCGACCCCCATCTTGGCTGCTGCCGCGAAAATGTCAGCGCCTTCCTGGGAAAGCAGGGCCTTGTTGGCGGTCACCACATGCTTGCCGGCGGCTATCGCCTGCATGACAAAGGTTTTGGCCGGTTCAATGCCGCCGATCAGCTCGGCGATGATGTCGATTTCCGGATTATTGATCAGTTCCATGGCGTCCCTGGTCAAGGGAATATCACTGAACCGCTCCGGTAAAACGGTGGTGCCGTGATCGGCGATACCCGCCAAGCGGATCACCATTCCGGTGCGCCTGACCAGCCGCTCCCGCTGCGACAGCAGCACTTCCGCC
Source organism: uncultured Desulfobulbus sp. (assembly GCF_963662935.2). Lineage (NCBI taxonomy): Bacteria > Pseudomonadati > Thermodesulfobacteriota > Desulfobulbia > Desulfobulbales > Desulfobulbaceae > Desulfobulbus > uncultured Desulfobulbus sp. Next base: position 636,260 of record NZ_CAXXTL010000002.1, read on the forward strand.
AACCCCTTGCCCACAGTGCCAAAACCAATCAATCCGACCTTGATTTCCTTCATACCTGTCATCACCCGAAAAAATTGAAGAAGAGACGTATCTGGGCCATTTTCTACCCTCTTTCCCGCGCCTTGTCAAAAAGTATGCTCCGGCCAATCTCTGCTCAAGAATAATCCTCTGCCCGTTCCCGCGTATTACGCATCCGAGCCAAGGTTGTTGTCCGAGCAATAACCCGCTGAATTATTGGCATAAGCCGCAGCTATCACTTCCCTTGATTGCAACCATCATTTTTCGTGGCACATTCATCCAAGGTACTGTATATTCATCGCCCTGATGAGAGGTCATTCATTTTCCGACCCTTTTTTTAGGTAACTATATAAAGATGTTATCCAATCATTCTTTGAATCTAACATGGAGGAAGCCGGCATGAACATCCTTACTTTCGGTCCGAACGGCAGCGGCAAAGGCACCCAGGGCGCCATCGTCAAAGAAAAATACGGCATCGATCACATCGAATCAGGTGCCATTTTCCGCGAGCACATCAAGGGCGGCACCGAGTTGGGCAAAAAAGCCAAAGCCTTTATTGACCGCGGCGACTTGGTTCCCGACGAACTCACCATCCCGATGGTGCTCGAGACCTTGGGTAAATCGAAAGAAAAAGGATGGCTGCTCGACGGCTTTCCCCGCTCTTTGGCCCAGGCGGAAGCTTTGGACAAAGCCCTGAAGGATGCGGGCATGAAACTTGACTATGTTCTCGAAATCACCCTGGATCGGCAGATTGCGAAAGATCGCATCATGGGCCGTCGCCTCTGTGCCAACGATAACAACCATCCCAACCACATCGCCTTTGAGGCCATCAAACCGGTTGAGAAGGATGGCAAACTGGTCTGCCGCGTTTGCGGCGGCGAGCTTTCCGCCCGCGCCGACGACCAGGATGAAGAGGCCATCAACAAGCGCCATAACATCTACTACGATGAAACCACCGGCACCATGGCCGCCGTCAACTACTTCAAGGGCTTGCCCGGCTCTGCGGTGATTTCCGTTGATGGTTCCAAAAACATCAAGGAAGTGTCCGAACTCATCATGAAGCAGTTGCCGTAACCTTCCCATCCATTCGTTGTCAAAAACGTTTTCGTGCCCTCGGGTGCGAAAACGTTTTTTTGTTTGACAGCCTCCTGTTTTCCTTTATGGTTGGAAACATGAAAACACTCCTTTCGACCAATCTGGTCCAGTCCATCATGGCCAAGGAGGCCTTTATTAAAGAGGCCGCTGACGATATCATCCGACTGACCGAGTGGATACGGGAGGTGTTCGAAGATGGCGGCAAGCTGCTTATTTTCGGCAATGGCGGCAGCGCTGCCGACGCCCAGCATCTGGCGGCCGAGTTCGTCAACCGCTTCCTTATCAACCGGCGGCCTTTGCCCGCACTCGCCCTGACCACCGACACCTCGGTGATCACCTCTATAGCCAACGATTTTTCCTACGAGTTGATCTTTGCCAAGCAGATCCAGGCCTTGGGCAAACCCGAGGATTTGGCCCTGGGCATTTCCACCTCCGGCACCTCGGCCAACGTGGTCAAGGCCATGCAGACGGCACGGGACATCGGCATGAAAACCGTGGCCCTCACCGGCGGTACCGCTCGCCCGGGAGGCGACCTGGCCGCCATCTGCGACATGGTGCTCAATGTTCCCTCGGACTCCACCCCCCATATCCAGGAAGCACATCTCTGGGTGGAGCATGTGCTCTGTGAAATCGTCGAAAAACAAATGTTCGGCGCTTCCTGATTCCCTCGATCGGTCCCTTCCACTTTCGCAACAACCATGGCACCCTATCCTCCCCTCCCTCTTGATTTCAGCGGCTTGCACACCTATTCGGTCCATGGCCGCCACTCCAAGGTCAGTGTCGATGACTTTGCCACTCCCGTGTATCCGGGAATGACCGTGCGCCAGCTCCTCGCCGCCCTCCCCGCCCAGTTGGCCGGTATCGATTTTCCGGATCTGGTCCAGCGGATCGGCGAGGCCCATCGCCAACGCCGGCCGGTGATCCTCGGCATGGGCGCCCATGTGATCAAGGTGGGGCTCAATCCGATCCTGATCGACCTGATGCGGCGGGGCATTATCACGGCACTGGCTCTCAACGGTGCGGGCATCATTCACGACGCTGAGATCGCCATGGTCGGCCGGACCTCGGAGGAGGTGGCCGATGTCCTCGGCGCCGGAGCCTTTGGCGCAGCCAAGGAAACCGGGGAAGTGCTCAACGGAGCTATCATCGCTGGGGCCGAGCAAGGCATCGGCATCGGTCAGGCCGTGGGTGAAATGCTCTTGGCCAACCGTTTCCCCCACAACGACATGAGCTTGCTCGCCATGGCCGCTCAGCTGGAAGTGCCGGTGACCGTCCACGTGGCCATGGGCACAGACATCATCCACATCCATCCATCAGTTAACGGTGCGGCGATCGGCCAGGCTGGCCACCATGATTTCCGGGTTTTCTGCCGGCTGGTGAGCGAACTGGAGGGCGGTGTCTATCTCAACGTCGGCTCAGCTGTGCTCCTGCCCGAGGTTTTCCTCAAGGCCCTGACTGTGGTTCGCAATCTCGGCCATCAGGTTAAGCGGTTCACCACCGCCAATTTCGATTTTATCCGCCACTATCGCCCGGCGACCAACGTGGTCCACCGCCCCACCCTGGAGGGCGGCAAGGGGTTCCACTTCACCGGCCACCATGAGTTGATGCTGCCACTCCTGGCCGCCGCCCTTGTCGATGAAATTGACAAATAACCATACGGGCGGTATATGGCCGCTACCGTACTTATCAAAGATCGCTAGCCGCCATTGCCACAGGACCGGTGCATGAGAACATTGCTGCGCATAGGGACGCGCGCCAGCCTGCTGGCCGTCACCCAATCCACCTGGATCAAGAACCAGATTGAACACGCCCATCCTGGAACCCAGGTCGAACTGGTGAAAATAACCACCAAGGGCGACCGTATCCTCGACGTACCGCTGGCCAAGGTCGGCGGCAAGGGTTTGTTTGTCAAGGAAATCGAGGACGCCCTCCTGGCCGAAGAGGTTGACCTGGCCGTGCATTCGATGAAGGATGTGCCCACCGAACTGCCGGCAGGGTTGCATATCGGCATTATCCCGGTGCGTGAAACTCCCAAGGATGCCTTGCTTTCGGTCAAATATGCCTCCGTTGAGACGCTTCCCCAAGGAGCCACTGTCGGCACCTCCAGCCTGCGGCGTAAATCGCAGCTGGCGGCTATGCGGCCTGATCTCAACATTGTCGATCTGCGCGGCAACATCGATACCCGGTTGCGCAAGCTCGACGAGGGTCTCTTTGATGCCATTATCCTGGCCGGGGCCGGGCTGCATCGCCTGGGCTTGGAGCATCGGATCACCACCCTGCTGGAACCGGAGCAGATGCTGCCGGCCATCAGCCAGGGCGCGCTCGGGATCGAGCTGCGCCGTAACGACACCGAGCTGTTTGCCGGGCTGCAATTTCTCCACCACCGCACAACAGCGATTGCCGTTGCCGCCGAACGTGCCTTCCTTCTACGTCTCGAAGGCGGCTGCCAGGTGCCCATCGGTGCCCATGCCACCCTCTCCGGCACCACGATTACCCTGACCGGATTGATTGCCGCTATTGACGGTCGTCGCATCCTCAAGGAAACAGCAACCGGCCCGCTGGATCAAGCCGAGGCACTGGGCCTCTCTTTAGCCGACACGCTGCTGACCAAAGGCGGCAAGGCTATCCTCGACGCGGTCTATTGCGCCGAATCCCCGGCAACGAAATAACCTTTTTCTTCTTTTCTCACAGACGACGGACACCGTGACAACAAACGATTCCCCCCTGCAACCGGCAAACGGCAAAGTCTATCTCGTCGGTGCTGGACCCGGCGACCCCGGCCTGATCACCCTGCGCGGTAAATACCTGCTGGAACGTGCCGAGGTGGTGGTCTACGACTACCTGGCCAACCCCAAACTGCTCAGTTATGTGCCGAAAAACGCGCAGTTGATCTATGCCGGCAAAAAAGGCGGCGGCCTCCATGCCTTTACCCAGGAAGGCATCAACAAACTCCTGGTCGAGCTAGCCAAACAGGGCAAGATGGTAGTCCGCCTCAAGGGCGGCGACCCCTTTATCTTTGGTCGGGGCGCGGAAGAAATTGAAGAGCTGGTTGGCGAGGGTATCGAGTTTGAGGTCGTTCCCGGCGTCACCTCGGCCACCGCCGCCGCCACCTATGCCGGTATTCCCATCACCCACCGCGAGTACACGGCCTCGGTGGCTTTTGTCACCGGCCACGAGGACCCGACTAAGAAATTCTCCAACATCTCCTGGGATAAACTGGCAACCGGTGTCGGCACCATTGTTATTTATATGGGGATCAAAACCCTGCCGAGCATCACCCAAAAACTGATCGACTTCGGCCGCTCCCCGGAAACCCCGGTGGCCGTGGTCCGCTGGGCCTCGACCCCGCAGCAGCGTTCGGTGGTCGGAACGCTGGCCACCATCTGTGATGTCGTGGCTCAGGCCGACATTAAGCCGCCGGCGCTGGTTATTGTTGGCGAGGTGGTCAAGCTGCGCAGTACCATCGACTGGTTTGAAAAAAGACCGCTGTTCGGTAGGCGAATCGTCGTCACCCGGACCCGCGAGCAGGCCAGCGACCTGGTGGCCCTCTTGGAGGAACATGGCGCCGAATGCCTTGAGTATTCGACCATCCACATCGAGCCGGTGGACGATTACCGAATTATCGACCGAGCCATTGCCGAGATCGCCGGGTATCAATGGCTGCTGTTCACCAGCCTCAATGCAGTCACCTATTTTTTCCAGCGGCTGGCCCATCTTGAGTACGACAGCCGTCATCTGGCTGGGACAAAAATTGCCGTGGTCGGCAAGGCTACCGCTGAAGAACTGTTGAAGCACGGTGTTAAGGCCGACCTCCTCCCTGAAAAATTCACAGGAGAAGGGTTGGCCGAATCCCTGGTCAAGACCGAAGTCAAAGGCTGCCGTATCCTCTTGCCTCGGGCTCTGCGGGCCAGCGAAATGCTGCCGGAGATGCTGACCGACGCCGGGGCCGAGGTCACTATCGCTCCGGTCTACCGGAACGTGCCGCCCCAGGGACCCAAGGAGGAGTTGCGTGATCAACTGCTCGAGGGTTCTATCGACCTGGTCACCTTCACCAGCTCTTCCACGGTGACCAATTTTCTCACCATGATCGATGCCGCCAACGACGACGAACTGCACCGGCTGCTTGACCAGGTGACCATTGCCGCCATCGGACCGATTACCGCGGAAACGCTGCGCGAACGCGGCCTGCGGGTGGACATCCAGCCCGAGCGGTACACCATCAGCGACATGGTGCAGGCAATTGTTGCCCACTACAAGGACAAACCGCGCCAGATTGCCTGACCCCCGCTGTTGCCGGATTCACCTGCCCTCAGCGAAGGCCTCCCCACCGCCGGACTCCCAATCCGGCCGTTCGCCAGAGGAACTGGATGACCAAGCCCTCCTCTGCTCCACCTGTGGCGCGGAGGTCACCCACCCGGGGCAGAGTATCACAGTCAACGGCCACCACAATCATGCCTTTTTCAACCCCGCCGGCATCGCCTTCGAAATTCGCTGTTTCAGCCAAGCGCCGGGTGTCGTTTCTCAGGGTGATCCTTCTCCTGAGTTCACCTGGTTTCCCGGTTCCAGCTGGCAAATCGCCCTCTGCGCCACCTGCTACACTCACCTCGGCTGGCTGTTCACCAACGGCAGGTCGTTTTACGGCCTGATCGCCGCCCATCTCATCTAAATCCATTATGTCTAAATCAAGCGAAACGAGAAATCTCCGCCAATAACGAGACTCCTCCTCGCTGTGCTCGTCGAAATTGACATCCGAGTAGATGCAACAATTCAGGATTCACATCGCGGGCCTGGACTGCTCTTTCTTCTCGTGTTTTTCCCTGAAGAATAAGTTTTCTCTTTCCTTTTTTTGTAAAACACATGAAGTTGAGAAAGTCGTGTCGTTCTACCGCACAACTGTTGAGAAACCCCTTTTGTTCTTTTGCAACCCCTTATCCACCCGTAACAGGAGCGCCCACCGTGAACGTTATTCTTTCGCGCACACCCTCTTCCGCCAGGGGCAGAGCCCGCACTTTGGCGGTCTCCCTTGCTGTTTGCTGCTGTTTTCTACTCATCGCCCCATGGACAGGCCAAGCCGCAGCCAAAACAGCCGCACCGGCAAAACGGCAGGCAATCGTCCTCCCGTTCGACGTCGAAATCCCCGGATCCTACGCCTACCTGAAAAACGGGCTTGCCAGCACCCTGGCCAGCCGACTCGCCTCCCGAGCCAATATCGCCGCCGTTGCCCAAGGCTCTGCGTCCGAACAGATGGCCAAGGCGCTGAAATCAGGAGACCATTCGGCTTTTGCTCAGCAACTCCGCCAATCCGGTGCCGACTACCTCATCATAGGATCGCTGGCGCCCAAAGGCGGCCAATTTGAGCTGACCAGCTATGTTTTCTCCCAGGCCTCCGGCCAAGCACCCAAAAAGTTCCTCCAGAGCTTCAACGCAGTCGACGATGCCATGACCGCGGTCGATGAGTTGGCCTGGGACATCAGCGGCGCGGTGTTTGGCAATGCCCGCCCCGAGACTATCGCACAAGCCGGAACCAAACAACCCGGTGGGATGGCCGCCTTTCAGACCGCCCATCCCGACCGCGCCTACCTCGACGGCCAGTTCGCCGGCATGACCACCGGGCTCGAAGCCGGCGGGCAATTCGAACTGGCGAGCAGTTTTCGCAGCAAGAACATTCCGGTAGAAACGATGGACATGAATGCCGGTGACTTGGACGGCGACGGCAAGGAAGAGGTTGTCCTGCTGACCAAATCCAGCCTGATGATTTACCGGTATGAAGACAGCCAGTTCCGCATGCTGGCCACCGTCAATCTGCCCAACCACCTCCGCTACCACTCGGTTACCCTGGGCGATCTGAACAAGAACGGCCTCCAGGAAATCTATATCAGCGGCAGCAACCAGGATCTCCCCGACTCTTCCGCCCTGGAATGGAATGGCAAAAAGGTGACGTTCCTTTTTGAACATGTCCGCTGGTATCTGCGGACCATGACTTCGCCGCGTGAGGCGCCGGTGCTGATCGGCCAGAAGAGTCTGGCTGGCAACCTGGAGAGCGGCGATATCCAGCAGATGAGCCTCAATACAAAAAATACTCTGACCGAGGGCCCACGACTGAACCTGCCCAAGGGGTTAAACATCTTTGATTTCGTCCTGGCTGACCTCGACGGCAGCGGCACCAAAGTTGTTGTCGCCATCAGCAACAACAACCGATTGCAGCTGTACGATTCCGCCGGTTCCGTACGTTGGACCAGTCCAGATACTTGCGGCGCCAGCAACAACTTCTTCGGCACCCTCACCAGCGCCAACAATTCGATTAATTCAGAAAAAGAGACCGCGTGGGTACGAACGCGCATAGTGGTCGCCGATCTCGACGGCGATGGGATCAACGATGTTCTGGTCGGCCGCAACCGCTTGGAAACCGTCACCTTCATGCCCAACCTTCGCTATTTCGACGGCAGTTCTCTTGCGGCTTTTAAATGGGACCGCTTCAGCCTGGTCCGCATCTGGGAAACCAAAAAAATTCCCGGCTACATCACCAACTACCAGGTTACCAACGCTGACAAGGGGAGCATGGAGTTCAGGGTGCTCTTTGCCGAGGCTGAGACCAATTATCCTTTTGTCTTCTGGAGTTCGGCCTCCACCTATCTCAACAGCTACACCCTGCGGGTAAAAACGGTTAACCAATGAGCGTTCGCAGCCGGTTGACAGGCTCACTACCAATGGGCCACTGACTTTTCTCAATGGAATGATTGTATCCACCAAGCCTGTCGAAGAGAGGAATAGCCATAGTTAAAAGGCTATCCCGGCGATCCGAAGATGGGCTCGATATGTCGACAAACACTCTCAGTTAAAATTTTTTTACTGCGGGTAAAAAAAACTTGACGACTAGGTAAAGTTACTCTATCGTGCAACCATAGATGATATGTCTAAAAGGTTTCTCGCGGTTGGGGAAACTCGCAATCAACAACTGATAAAAAGGAGAGGAATATGAAAAAAGTACTTTTGGCAGGTGCGGCCTTGATGCTGGTGAGCGGCATTGCCTCCACCGCCTCAGCCGCTGCAGTGACACCCGGCGTTGTCCTCACTGGAGATGCCCGCGTGCGTATGGGGTACAAAAATGACGCCTATGATTTCAACGACAGCAACGCCGATGGATCCCAGACCAATATGGATTCCCGATTACGTCTCAATATCAAAGGCACAGCTGCCGGCGGTGCCTATGCCTTTGCTCGGATTCGGATGATGGAAAACTTCATGGGAGACATGGACACAGATATCAGCCAAATCAATTCCCAGACACAAAACAACATTTGGGTCGATCAGGCTTACATGGGCATTCCGTTCAATGATACGATCACCCTGGAAATGGGTAAATATCGTTCCACTTACGGTCCTCTGCCGCTAACCTACAACTTCTTCTACGATGACGTCAATTCGTCCGGTGCCCGCGGCATCATTACCGTTGGCGATGTCGTCATCAATCCGTTCGTCGAGTGGATGGATGAAGCCCAGAATGCCACATTCACCACCGTCAGCACCATCGACCGGACAGAAGACAACGATGAGATTCGCTTCGGTGGCCACGTCAAAGCAAAAATCAACAAAGATTGGACCATCGGCGGCATGCTGGGTTACCAGGTGGATAACCGCACCGAAAATACTGGTAGGCTTAATACAGCTGGCACCGCAGTAATTGCTGCCGACATGAATGAGCCTAACGAAGGTTTGTTTGGGTCAGTTTATGTTAATGGGAAAAGTGGTGCATTCGGACTCGTTGGCGAATTGGGCGTTACCGATGGCGACATGAATGGTTTCAACAATTGGCGTGAAGATGGCAACTGGACCTCCAGAAGCTACATGACCACCTTTGGTGTTGTACCCTCCAACAACCAGATCTATGGTGACGCCGATTCGATCGGATCCAATGACACTGGTTTTGGTGGCTACGTTTTCCCCAATTACACCATAGACAAGTTGAACATAGGGCTGAACATTGGTTTCACCCAGAACGGCTTCATGCCTGACCGGGCCTTTGGATTTGTTATGCTCGGCGGCACCGACAACAGCTGGATCACCGCACAGCAAATTGGCGCTACCGGTGACTGGACGTGGGGTGGATTGGTCGTTTCATATCAACTCAATGAAGCGCTCAAACTGACCGGAAATTTGGTTTATGCTGACATTAATCCTTGGGAAGAAGCTGGTGACGGCCCAGGATTTGGAACAGCTGCCGCTACCTCTGCAAATACCGTAGCCCTTGATAGTGCATGGGAGCTTTCAGCAGTTCTCCAATACACGATCAGCAAGGGAATGGATGTATATCTTTCAGCTGGTTACTTGGATCCAAGTTTGACCTATATCAACCCCAATACCGCTCCTCTCGCAGAGGATGCAGCTTTTGGTGCTTTAACCCGATTCGAGCTTAAGTTCTAAGATTCTATAGAACAGCATCAGTCGTAAAAGAATAGGTGTGCCGGAAAATTTTCCAGCACACCTATTCTTGTTTTTTTTTGTTAGTCTTCTCAGCCCCCACCTATCGTATTACCCCACCCCAGGCAAGATAATCGTCGCCTGCATCCCCTCGTTGTTGCCGCTTTGCAGGGTCAAACTGCCGCCGTGGTCCTCGACTATCCGCTTGACCAGGGTCAGGCCCATGCCGGTGCCGATCATTTTTGTGGTGAAAAACGGATCAGCGGCCCGGCCAATGCGGCCGTCCTCCATCCCTTTGCCGGAATCGCGAATAACAATCCGGACCTTTTCCTCCTCCTGCCGCACTTCGATGACCAACTCACCGCCTTGAGGCATGGCCTCGACACTATTGCGGATCAGGTGCACCAGGGCCTGCTGAATGAGTCGGGAATCGATATCGACCATGATATCGCTGGCCGGGGACAGCAGAGTTTGGCGGATTCCCTGCTCTTTCAAGGCCCCGAAATGGAGCAGCAGTGACTTGCGAATCAGCGGCAGCAGAGAGGTCCGTTCGCGAACCGGTTTGACCTGCTCGACAAAACTAAAGAGATTTTCCAGGGTTTTTTCAATTTTTTCCGCTTCGCTGGCCATCATGGCCAGAAACTGCAGCCACTCCTGGTTGTCAATTTTTCGGGCGAGCAAACGGGCGGTGCCGCCGATGGCAGTGATCGGATTGCGAATACTATGGGCCAATTGGGCCGCCATGTGACCGAGAGCCGAATACCGTTCCGCCTCAACCAGCAAGTTTTTATTTTTTTGCAGTTCGCCGGTCACCTCTTCCAATTCCTCAACCTTGCGCTGCATGGCCATATAGAGGCGGCAATGTTCAATAGCTAGGCTGGCCTGGCTGGCAAAGCTCTCCAGGGCATGCACCCTCTCCTCGCTGATGGGACTGCGATCAACTAAATGGTCGGCAATAATCACGCCCAACGCCCGGCTGGGCGAGAACAGCGGCACGATCACAAAGGTGTCTTCCTGGAGCAATCCCAGCAGCTCAAGCGGCACCGGATAGGCACACTGGCCGTTGATCACATTGATCGATTGCCGGCTGCGCACCGCCCTGATCAGAATATGGTCGCTCTCTTTCGCCTCGACCTGCAGGGCGCCAACGATCCGATTGACCTCAACATCCCCCCCGTTTTCGTTGCTCTGAATGCGGGTAAAGAGGTCGTGCAGCCCCAGTTCCTTTTCTTTGACGTCACGCCAGATGCGGCTCCCGTCCTCTCGGTTTCCCGGCCCGATCGCCAGGCGACCCACCAGACGTTCACCGGATTCGTCAAACAAGGCGAGGAAGGCGCGGTTGAACTGCAGGCCCTCTTCAGCCGTGATGCCCACCAAAATGGCGTGGAGGATCTCATCCAGCACGGTCATGCTGAGATAGGCAGAATTCATTTTCATGGCCAGTTCATGGGCCAATTGAATGCGGAAGGTCGCCTGTTCGATTTGCCGCTGGTACTGGCGGTTGCGGATCGTCAATCGCCGTTTTTCCAGAACCCGGCGCAGGGTCGTCAAGAGATCGGTGAACTGCACCGGTTTGGTTAGGTAGTCGTCGGCTCCGTACCGGAGACAGGCAAGCGCCGTCTGCAGGTCGGTAACAGCGGTAAGCATGATCACCGCCAGATCGGGATGTTCCCGTTTCAACTCGGGCAACAGCTTCGTGCCGTCCGCATCGGGCAGGCCAATATCAAGCAGTACCAGGGCAACCTTGTGACTGGCAAGCTGGCGGTGGAGCTCGTCGGCGGTGCCGGCGGTGACCGCAGCGAATCCCTGTTGTTGGAGAAAGTCTTGCAAAAGCAAGACAATATCGGGGAAATCGTCAACAATGACGATACATTCTCCCCCCTCGAGTAACTCATCCTCGGCCACGGCCAAGGGGGGCGTGGAGGATTGCCGTTCAATCATATCTCTCCCTTGTGGTCGAATATTTCTATGCATATGCTGGTAGATAGATTTTGTTTTACCCATGATAAAAACAGGTGTCAAGCCGCCAGCCCCGCCATTCTCGGATTGCCTCCTTTTCCAGGCCGTGGTAAGGACTGAAAAAATTCCCCAATAGGCAGGTTATGACGCATCACCAATCCAAACAAAGGCGCACCCAGAAGTGAGCGATGACGAGTTGCTACGGGTTATTGCCGATTTTCTCTCCCTAGGTCATGTGGACAATATTGTGGCCATGTTCCGCCAGGAGCCATGCTACCTCGCTTGGACAGGGCAGCTACTCGAGGACGAGCGTTTCGCGGTCCGGCTTGGTGTATCAGTGCTCTTTGAACACCTTGTTGAACTCAGCCCGCACCTTCTCCCCCTTGCCGTGCCGGGTTTGATCGGACAGCTACGCCATCCTGTTGCCTGGGTACGAGGCGAAGCGGCCAGTGTACTCGGCCTCGTCGCCACCTCCGAGGCATTGACCGCCCTACCGGCTTTGCTGCACGATTCGTCGCCTCAGGTGGTTGAAATCGTGCGTGATATTTTGGAATCCCCCTCGCATGGATAGGTTTTTCGGTCCACAAGGGGTCCTGGCCGCCCGTCTCGTCCCGTATCAATTCCGTCCCGGTCAACTGGAGATGGCGCAGGCGGTTGCACAACTGCTCGATACGGCAGAAGAGATTCCGTCTGATCAGGCCACGTCCCTGGTGGTCGAGGCGGAAACAGGCCTGGGCAAGACGCTTGCCTACCTGATCCCTGCAGTCCTCAGCGGCCACCGCGTGGTGGTTTCCACCAACACCCGCAACCTCCAGGACCAGATTCTCCAGCGGGAAATCCCCCTGATCCGAGAACATATCGCCCCGGATCTCAAAGCACTGTGCGTCAAGGGGCGGCAAAATTACCTCTGCCTCTATCGCTGGCGCCAACTGCAGGCCAGCGGCCAGGCCGATCTCGTTGCCGGTGGCGAGGAAAAAACCGTCGATGAGTGGGTCGGCGAGACGGTGCACGGTGACCGTTCAGAACTGAGCTGGATCGCTGCCGGATCACCCTTTTGGCAAAAAATCTGCTGCCTCTCGCATTTTTGCTTGGGTGCCAACTGCCCGGAGGCAACTGGGTGTTTCCTCAACCGGTTGCGCCGGGACGCCGCCGCCAGCCGCCTCCTGATCGTCAACCACCACCTGCTGTTTTCTGATCTATCCGTTCGCCGGACCGGGTACGGCGAGGTCCTGCCGAGGTACGAAACCGTTATCTTCGACGAGGCCCATCATGTCGAAAATGTGGCGACCACCTTTTTCGGTTTCACCTTTTCCCGCTATCAGATCCTCGATTTAACCGGTGACGTGGAACGCAGTGGAGAGGCCGATCTGACCGGCGCACGGCGAGAAGCGGTCCTCAATGCGGCCAACCGGCTCAACGGGACCATTGAGCGGTTTGTGACCTCCTTTCCGATGCAAAAAGGCCGCTTTCTCCTCCAGGGACTACTCTCCGAACATCTCGAAATCAGGACAATACGCGAGGATCTCGCGGCAGCGCTGGAACATTTGGGCCTCTGCCTCGAGGAAATCACGGCCACTGAAGGCCCCTGGCAACAGTACGCCGACCGCGCCCGAGAACTGGCGGCGCGTCTGGAGTTGATCACCGTCGAGCAGTTTGACGACTTGGCTCCGGAGGATGTCCATCACACCCACTGGTACGAACGGAGCGACCGTAACCTGACTCTGTACGCTACGCCGATCGATGTGGCGGCAGAGTTGCAATCAACGCTCTTTTCCCTAGTCCGGCACTGCATTTTCACCTCGGCGACCCTGACCACCGGCGGCAACTTCCACTATTTTTTTGAACGCCTTGGCCTGCCGCCGGAGACGCCCACCTTGTCGTTGGCCTCGCCCTTTGACTACCGCGGCCGGACACTCCTCTACATCCCTGGCTCCACTTTTCCCCAACCCACAGCGCCAGACTATCCGCAGGCTCAGCACCAATGCATGGAAACACTCATTACCCATGCCGGCGGCCGAACCCTGGCCCTGTTTACCTCACTGAGCGCCATGGACCACGCCCATCGAGCCCTCCGCGACCGCCTGCCCTATCCGCTGCTCCTTCAAGGTTCGGCCCCACGGCGGGTGCTCCTGCGACAGTTCAGCCAAGAAACCGACTCTGTGCTCTTTGCGGTGGCCAGCTTTTGGGAGGGCGTCGATATCCCGGGCGAATCCTTGAGCCTGGTCATTATCGACAAATTACCGTTTGAAGTCCCAAGCGACCCTGTTATTATGGCCCGCACGAACCGGATAAAGGCCCTGGGCGGCAACCCGTTCAACGATTTCCAGGTGCCGCGGGCCATCCTGACCCTACGCCAGGGGGTAGGCCGGCTGATGCGGACAGCCGACGACCGTGGCGTCATCGCCATCCTCGACCCCCGGCTGTTCACCAAAGGATATGGGCGTCAATTTCTCAGGAGCCTCCCCCCGAGCCCCGTCACCCGGGAGTTGGAGGACGTTGCGGCTTTTTTTATCAACCAGCACGCTATCCAGCGATAGGCGCTCCACCGGAACAATCAAACAACCGCCATGAACCCACCCGAAACCGAACACACCTTGGATTTGCGCGGCGCGTCTGCTGCAATCGCCGTCCGGGTCGAGAAAGCAATGCACGGCGATCTGAAAACTTCGCTGGCCGATTGCGATCCGCTCCTGAGTGAAGTTGTGCACTATACTCTTTTTAATGGCGGCAAACGCGTCCGCCCCCTGCTCACCGTGCTCTGCTCACGATGCTGCGGCCGGGATGACGACGACCTCTATTTGCTAGCGGCAGCCTTTGAATACCTGCATGTGGCGACCCTGGTGCACGACGACGTCATTGACCGAGCGGCACAGCGACGTGGGAAAGAGACGGTGGCCGCCCGGTACGGGCTTGCGGCCGCCATACTGGCCGGTGATTGGCTCCATGCCCGCAGCATGCACCTGATCGGCAAACTCGCGGGGCACGAAGGGCTGGAAATCTTCTGCCGGGCCACGGCCTCCATGGTCAACGGCGAATTCGAACAACTTCGCCACACAGGCAACATCGAGACAAAAGAACACGACTACTTCAGGGTCATCCGCCAGAAAACCGGCAATCTCATCGCCTCCACCTGCGCCATCGGTGCCCTCTTTGCCGGAGCAGACCGCCGCCACCAACAGGCCCTGGCAACCTATGGCGACAACATCGGAATCGCCTTTCAGGTGGTTGACGATCTCCTTGATTTTCAGGGCGATGCCCAAACCACCGGCAAGCAAACCGGCAATGACTTCGTCGAGGGTAAAATCACCCTGCCGCTGTTGCACGCCCTTGATGGGGCCAGTGAAGAAGAGCGGCAAACCATTGACACCCTCATCCGAGGTGATCGGACACAATCCGAGGCCTACCAACGTCTCATGGCTTTCATCGGCCGGCATGAAGGTTTCGCCAGTGCCGCCCGCACCGCCCAGCAGCACATCGCTCTCGCCATCGATGCTCTGGCCCCTTTCTCCACGCCGGACAACGAGGACATAAACGTCACCCTGTTGCAGGGGTTGGCCGATTATATTATCGCCAGAAACAAATAACCGGCCCCGTTGTGCTCTTCCCCCTGTCCCGCCAATCCGCAGACTGCTCGATACTGTTCGTTTTCCTCCTTATTTTTTTTCTGACCGGTTGCCGTTCCCCCGAACAACCCACGGAAAAAAAAGAGGCTGATCACCCAACGGTTCAGACCGCAGCGGAGCCGTTGTCCGTCTCCGCACCCCCGATCGCTCCCCAGCCGCTACCGGTGCCCGCCCCGCCTGCGGACAACGTACAGACAGCAAACCCGGTCGTCGGGCAAGAAGAGGGGGGCGCTCCACCAAACAGGCCCCCCCGGCCGCTGGTCGCCATTATCATCGACGACATGGGCTATAACCGGCAACTCGGCTATCAGTTTCTGCAGTTTGGGGCAAATCTTAGCTTTTCCTTTTTACCGCAAGCGCCTTTCACCGCAGAATTGGTGGAAGAGGCCTTTCATGGCGGGCACGATGTACTGGTTCATCTGCCCATGGAACCAAACGATGAGAAGTTGCGGCTTGAGCCAACCGCTTTATTGGTCAAAGACAGCCCGGAGCGGATCAGACAGAAAACAGAGGCGATGCTGGCGGCGATTCCCCATGCGATTGGCGCCAACAACCACATGGGCTCGCGTTTTAGTGAAAGCGGCCCGGGGATGCGGGTGGTGATCGAAACCCTGAAGGCTCGTTCCCTTTTCTTTGTCGATTCCTACACCAGCGGAGCCTCGCGAGGATTAAAAATAGCACGCCAACTGCATCTGCCTTTCACCCGGCGCCATTTATTTCTTGATAACGTTCAGGATGCGGCTGCAATCTGCCGTCAGATCGACCTCCTGGTCAACTTGGCATATCGCCAAGGCCAGGCTGTTGGCATCGGCCACCCGAACCAGGCTATGTTCGCGGCTCTATCTCAATGCGGGGACGATTCTTTCCAGGGAATTGAGATGGTTGGGGTGCATCGGCTGATGCATTAACTCTCAGGGGTGGGACTGCATCGAAACAATCGAGAACAGCTGACTGATCGAGCCAGCTGTTAGGCCTGCAGATCGGGAACCAAAAAATTGATGTGCTCCTCCTCTCCTGCCATTTCCACGACTTCACCGGCGCCATGCTGTTGCAGCCAGGCCACGACCTCAACCACCAGATGCTCTGGCGCCGATGCTCCGGCGCTGATCCCTACCCGATTGACGCCCGCGAGCCATTGCGGATCGATCTCACCCGCGTGGTCAATTAGGTAGGCTGGCGTTTGCCGCAACTCCGCTACTTCCCGGAGCCGGTTGGAGTTGGAGCTGTTTTTTGAGCCGACGATAAGAACTAGGTCCACCGCATCCGCCAGTTGCCGCACCGCCCCCTGGCGGTTGGTAGTGGCATAGCAGATATCTGTCCGCTCAGGCTCGGAGATCAGCGGAAACCGGACGCGCAACGCCTTGAGCAGTTCCGCGGTGTCATCAACACTGAGCGTGGTCTGGGTGACATAACCGACCTTGGCCGGATCGGTGACACGGAGGCCCGGGATCTCGACAGGTTGGGAAAGCACATGCACCGGCCCCTCAGCCTGACCGCAGGTGCCCTCAACCTCTGGATGTCCCTTGTGGCCAATCACCAAAACATCGTACCCTAGCGAATGCAGGCGGATCATCCGCCGATGTACCTTTGAAACCAACGGACAGGTGGCATCAATGGTCCGTAGCCCAAGTTCCTTCGCGCGCTCCTCAATGGCCCGAGAGACACCGTGGGCACTGAAAATAGTGACCGCGCCCCGGGGAATTTCCTCCAGCTCTTCGACAAAGACCGCACCTCGCTGCCGCAGTTCCTCGATCACATGGGTGTTGTGGACAATTTCATGCAGGACATAGACAGGTGGCTGATACCGCTCCAAGGCCTGGTGCACAATGGCGATCGCCCGGTTGACTCCGGCGCAAAAACCGCGTGGGTTGGCAAGAAGAAGTTCCATGAAAGTTCGTAGGGGTGAAATAGAAGGGTCTGTTTAGCCGGCAAAGACGGGTGCGGATCGAATCAGGTTTCAATTCTCAAGCTTTTTCAATGCATCGCTGACGGCAAGCGGATAAGGATGATTCTTCCGGAGAAAAACCGGCATGTTGTTGCGCGCTTCCCTGGCAGCTTCCAGGCTGTCATACATTCCATAATAAACAAAAATGGCGGGGGGAGTATTTTTTTTACGCAGAACATACAACTGGTCACGTATGGGATAGTATTCGTCCTGAATAAACGTATTGGTGACACTCGCTTGGGCCTGGTCGGACACCAGCATCATCAGTTGAATGGTGTAATTACCCTTGTGAATCCCGGCCAGCCAACTGGCGCTGGCCGCCAGCCGCTCCCGGAAAATCTTTTCGCCGTCTCGTTTTTCCGCACCTCCAGTCGAGGCTGCGCGGACCCCTACCGAACCAGAGACGGACGATGCGACCTCCGTGCTTGGCGAGACAGCCGCCTGGTTCCCTGCCATTTGAGTCGAGGGCGGTGGTTCCTTGCCGCTCCTGCCCATGAGCAGAAAGCCAATTAACAGCACGGCCACCACTGCTCCGGCGAGCGCCCCAGTTAGAAATTTATTATACTGGAGCAACTCGTAGATTTCGATGATCTTGTTTTCCAGGCGGAACCCGTTCTCAGTTTCCGGCTCCTCGGGTTCAACATGGTCGAGCAGCACCATGAATGATTTTTCCGTGCAAGATGCCTGCAACGCTTCCTCGGCAAGGATATTTGTCTTCCGCACGTTGCCGCGGGACACTTCGAAGATTTGAGCTACCGCTGCCTCGGTGAAAATTTCATCATGCTGCTCGCGGCTCATACCGGCGGCATTGAGACGAAAACGAAGATACTGCCGAGTTTCGTTTTCAGTGAGGTCCTCCAAAAAATACCCTGAATGAATATCAACAGTGGTGCAAAATACGGTAAGTTGATCCAGGTTGGCCTCCAACTCCGGTCGTCCGGCGAGGAGAACGGTCAAGTTCTGACTCTCCTTGTCACCGATATGCCGGACCAGCCGTTCCAGGGTGGCCAAAAAAAGCTTTTCCGCCTCATCAATGATCAGCACGACCTTGATCCGCTCGGATCGTTTCCAGTCTAAAAGCCGCTGAAACTCCTCGAGATACAGTGCCGGATCGTGTTTGCCTCGCGGGTCCATGCCCAGATCAATACAGGCAACCTGCAACAGGTCGTCAAAGGAGCCGACCGGATTTTCAACATGGATCACTTCGTATTCAGAGGGCAGCCGATCAACAATCAGCTGACAAATGAGAGTCTTGCCTGCTCCTTCCCGGCCAACCAATTTGATCAGTTGTTTTCCGGCAAGAACATCAAGAATGAGCGACTGGCAGATTTCCTCACGCTTGGCGCCTGGAAAAAAGACCTCGGGGTCCGGTTCTTCCGCAAAAGGGGAGTGGGTGAGATGAAAATGCTCGCGATACATGCGTCTCTACGGAACCTCTTGGGTGGGGGAAATCGGCAGTAACATTTGCCTTGTGGCCGAGCGGTGGCCGTCTCTGCAACACCACGCGGCACGGCACGGCCAATGGCAATACAATGCCGTAAAAACAGAAACAAGTCAATTGATTATCAATGAGTTAGTTGCTTCTACGAATGGCGCTCCGACAAAAAATGATTGTTGCCGGATCACCAATTCAACCAGAGCCGCTCACTGTGCGCGCCCGACATTTCCGCATTTCCGGAACCAAACGTCCCCTGCTTACACGCTCGCATCAAAAACAATAAAAGAGCGCAAAATCAGAAAGAAAATAAGACAATCTCATTCCTCCCGCCCGAAGCCTGCCTGTAATTCCTGTTTCCCGGACCAAATCGCCTGTTTTTTTCGATAAATCGGAAAAAACACAGAGACTAGCGGCCCCATTTACGCAACCTATTGTTTTTATATCGAATTAAAAATGGCACAACAAGTGCATAATGGTAGTCAAAACGTGGGCATTAAATTTCAGAACAGGTTCATCTCAACTCGTTCTTTATATCCACAAGCGGACGAGGGTTAAAGGCAAAAACACACAGGGTTGCCAAGCCACAAATTATAAAACATGGAGAAGATCATGAAAAAAACAATTAAATTCAGCTTGGCAGTGGCAGCAACTCTTCTGCTCAGCAGCAACGCGATGGCTTTACCTTCAGCAGGACAATCCGTAAAATTGTTCAACGGAGTCAATGGCACAACCAACGGGGGAGAATTCAATGTTGATGTCGCAGGGAATTCAATTGCAGTAGACTACACCAGCTTTTGCTTGGAAGTAAATGAATACATAAATTACAACACCCCTTACCACATTGATTCCGTAGCGGATTTTGCAGCAAACGGCGGGGTAGGTGGCGCCACAGATAAAAAAGATTACCTCGACCAAAAAACCAAATGGGTTTACTGGAATTATATCCAAGGGACTTTTGGAAAAAGTGACGTAATTGCCAACGCTGTACAAAGTGCAATCTGGTTTTTAGAGGATGAAATAGATGGGTTGGGCGATTACGCGACTACTGTTAATGATTGGTTAACAAAAGGAGCGGAGAAGGGTTTCACAATTGACGGTATCGTTAAAGTTATCAATCTCTCTGATTCCAATGGCGTCTTTAAGCAGAGCCAGATTATCGGCGAAGCCGCCCCCGTCCCCG
The DNA here is from genome assembly GCF_963662935.2 of uncultured Desulfobulbus sp. Taxonomy (NCBI): domain Bacteria; kingdom Pseudomonadati; phylum Thermodesulfobacteriota; class Desulfobulbia; order Desulfobulbales; family Desulfobulbaceae; genus Desulfobulbus; species uncultured Desulfobulbus sp. Next base: position 655,936 of record NZ_CAXXTL010000002.1, read on the forward strand.
AGCCCACCACCATGCTGCTGTTCGGCACCGGTCTTGTCGGCTTGGCTGGCATCGCTCGCAAGCGGAAAAATAGCTGATTTTTTTCACCCATCTGCTGGACACAAGGTAAGCCTTCGGGCTTGCCTTTTTTATTTGCCGTTGTAGGATTCCGGGCGCAAGATTTTCTTTCTCTCCACCCGGATTCGCATGCCTGTTTTTCGCCTGGCCCACAAACCGATCTTTCCCGCCCCTGAACTCGCCGAGCCCGACGGCCTCCTGGCCATTGGTGGCGATCTGAGTCCGGTCCGACTGATCACAGCCTACAGTCAAGGCATCTTCCCCTGGTTCTCTGTTGGTGACCCAATCCTCTGGTGGTCACCAACACCACGGCTGATTCTCTTCCCTGAAGAGTTCCACCTGCCCAAACGACTGCAGCGCACCATCAGAGCGGGGACCTTCACGGTCACCGCCGACACCGCCTTTACAGACGTTCTGGCCGGTTGCGCCAGCGCCTCCGGACGTTTGGAACACGGCACCTGGATTACCCCGGAAATGCAGCAGGCCTACGGTCATCTGCATGAGCTCGGTTTTGCCCACTCCATAGAATGTTGGGTGGATGGTCAGTTGGCCGGCGGCCTTTATGGCGTCTGCCTGGACCAGATATTTTTTGGCGAATCGATGTTTACCCGCGTCACCGGCGCCTCCAAGGTGGCCTTGGCAGCCCTGGTGCGGCAGGCCCAGCGGCTCGGCATTGCCATGATCGACTGCCAGATGACCACCGAGCATCTGCTCCGCTTCGGCGCCAGAGAAATTTCCCGAGAACTCTTCCAAACCCTGTTGGACGAGCACATCGATGGTTGTTTGCCCCAAAAAAAATGGCGCCTGCCCTAGCCGATAAGAAAAAACGGCCGAAACAAACGCCCTCGAAAACACCCCCCTCTCTCCCTGTCCGGTCGGCTCAGGCCACCCGCCCCTGCATCAGCTACTCAATTCATTGAGCGGGTCCCGGCAACGCCCGACCGAACCTCATTGCTCCAGCTCAAACTCGTAGCGGAGACCGGACCGGGAAAAATGCCGGTCAACCTTTTTCAGGCCGTACAAATTGGCGACCTGAAAATTCACCTCCCAATCACCCACCAGTGTTGCCCCCTTCCCCAGATAGACGATATCGATCACCTTCATTTCCTCGGGCGCGACGGAAAGCAGCATGAACAGGCGGTTTCGGGTCGCCTGCATAACAATGATCCGCTGATTTTTCTCGATCCTCGTGTTTTTTAGCTTCCAGCGGACCTCCACAGCATCTTCCCGCTGGAAATTGATTTTCTGCAGCTGGCTGCAGTCCTTGCGGTGCAGCGAAAGGCCGCGCTCGCTGAGCAGACCGATCACACCCTTGTCAAGCGGACCAGGCTTGCAGCAGGCGGACGATTTGATCACCACCGGATCGAGTGTCGTCAAGTCGACCCGGTTGAAGGCGCCGGTGGGCTGAAACAGGGTTGGCCGGCCAACGTAGAGCCCGTTCCTAATCTCATAGATCAATTCCCGCAGCCGAACCCTACCCTCACCCAGTTGCAGGAACAAATCGTCCATGGAATCGATATCGAAATAGGCAAGAACATCGGTCATCCCCTCTTTCTCGACCACCTCAAAAGGTACGCCATATCGCCGCAGTTCCTGAGAAAGCAGCGAAGCGCCGATCTGAGAGGACACCGCCTCCCGCCGGAGACGAAAGGCCTTGGAAAGCTCGGACCTGGCCTTGGGTGTCTGGCAGAGGGTCTGCAAGGCGGGGTCGAAATTGACCTGTCCCTCCTGGCGGATAACCTTAATGACGTTGCCGTCGCGGAGTTGATGGTTAAGCCCGACCTTCTGTTTGCCAATCATGCCGCCAACACAGGTGTGGCCGATGGCGGTATGGACCCGGAAGGCAAAATCAAGCAGGATCGAATTGATTGGCAGGCAGATCAGGTCCCCCTGAGGGGTGTAGGTATAAATTTCCTTGCGGCCACTGGCGGCAATCATGTCCCGGTAGCTGACCGAATCGTCATTGCCGAGAATATCGAACATCTCCTGAATTTCTTTGAAAAACCGACTACTCACCTTGCTGTCGCCACCCCAATCGCGCACCATGCCGCGCTGAGCGCGGCGGGCCATCTCCTCGGTCCGGATCTTGAAAAGATACTTCCTGCCGTTGATATTGGGCCGGGCGTGCAACCCCTGATAGCCCGAGGGCTTAGGATTGGCGATGAAATCGCGGATGGTCCGGGGAATGGGCGGATAGATCTGATTGAGCACCCCCAGAGCTTGGTAACAGCCGCTCCGGGTTTTCATTAAGATCAGAATTTCCTGGGGACTCTCAATCTCTTTGATCAGGATGCGGTTGCGGACATCGAAATATCCCCATAAGCCCTTGGTTCGCAGGGCCACCTTGCCTTCCAGCCCTTCTTGTTCAATCGCCTTCTGGACATTGTCGATGATCTGCAGGACAGCCGGGTCGCTGCGCAGGCTGTTGATATGCACCTGCAACCGGCTGCCCTGACGGGGAAACTTATAGGCCAGCGCCAGATTGTACAACTCCCGCTTAATAGCGAACAGGCCGAGTATGGTGGCGAGGGGGGCATAAATATCGAGGGTTTCGTCGGAGATCTTCTGCCGCTTGTGCTTAGGCATGCTGGAGAGAGTGCGAAGATTGTGCAGCCGGTCTGCCAGTTTGACGATCATCACCTCCAGCTTTGCCGCCGCGCCACTGAAAATTTTTCGATGGACCAGCTTTTTGAAGGTCTGGCGGTCGCCGGTATAATGGGTGACCTTGGTGCACCCCTCGACGATTGCCTCCACATTGGGTCCGAATTTTTCCCGGATCACCTCGCCGGTCACCTCTTCCACATCCTCAACAGTATCGTGGAGCAGGGCTGCGGCCAGAATTTCAGGATTGCGGATATCCAACTCTTCGGCCAGGATCCGGGCCACCGAGCAGGGATGCATGATGTAGGGATCGCCGGAACGCCGCCATTGGTTACCGTGGGCCTCGAAGGCGAAATCCAGCGCTTTCCAGAAGACCTGTGATTCCGACCCGTTGCCGATGAAAGAGTGCATGGCCTGACGGTATGCCTCAAGATCGTATTTAACGTACTGCATCTGGCACCCACCGCCCTTTGGCTTTTCCTTTCTTTACCGCCCAAATGGTGTACAATCGTTTGTTTAAGACAAAAGCTCGAACTTATACTCTAACAGAGACTATCCTGCGGACAAAGAAAAATTCTCGTTCCTCCGGATTTCAAGATATGCACTGAACAGGGGATTAGAAAAGAAATGGCCAGAAAAATTCTCCGCAAAAATAAAGCAGCTGGATTGCCTCGAAAAGCGCGGCGCCGGACAGGGCGCAGCACAGCAACGGGCTCACTGCACGCATCCATCCTGGGCCTGCTTACAGCCCAGGGGCTGCCACTGACCGAAACCGAGATCGCCCTGGCTCTCCACATGGGTGGGGGCCAGTTGCCTGCGCTGCATACGACTCTAGCGCAACTGCTCGAGGAACACAAAATCGAGAAAAAGGGCAAACGTTTTTTCCCAGCCGCTCAAGCCGAACATCTTCGGGCAACGCTTGACCTCACCTCCAAGGGATTCGGTTTTGCTATCCTTGAGGGGGAGCAGCCCAAGGGTGGCAAAGATATTTTTATCGCCCCGCACCACCTAAATGGGGCCAGCCAGGGTGACGCTATCCTGGTCGCCGTCACCGGCACGGCCCGCGGCCGCCGGGAAGGCCGAGTGATCCAGGTCCTCAGCCGAGCCGTCACCCAGCTCTGCGGTCTCTTCACCGCCAGCGGCGCCGGCGGCTATATAACCCCGGACGACGACCGCCTGCCCTATACCCTGCTAATCCGCCGGGGCGACGATCTTGCCGCCGGCAACGGCATGGCGGTGGTGGCGGAAATCATTGATTACGGTTCGGAACGGCAGGGCCCCACCGGCCGAATCATTGAGATCCTCGGTGATGCCCGGACTGTGGGGGTGCAGATCCGGATGGCCATCATTCAATCGGCCCTCCGGGAAACCTTTCCCGCCGAGGTCGAGGCCGAAGCGGCCCGACTGGTTCCGGTGAGCGAATGCACCGAGGGCCGTACCGACCTGCGCCACCTGCCCCATGTAACCATCGACGGCGAGACCGCCCGTGATTTCGACGATGCCATCTGTGTCGAGCGGAAGGGCGACGGATTCACCCTCTATGTTTCCATTGCCGACGTCAGCCACTATGTGCCAACCGGGTCACCGATCGACCGCGAGGCCTACCTGCGAGGGACCAGCGTCTATCTGCCGGACCGGGTTCTGCCCATGCTCCCCGAACGTCTTTCCAACGACCTCTGCAGCCTGGTTCCCGACCAGGACCGGCCCGCCTTCACCGCCATCCTCAGCTTTGATGCCCAAGGTCGAAGGACCGGCGAACGATATGCGCGAAGCCTGATCCGAAGCTGCCGGCGCTTTACCTACACGACGGTCAACCAACTGCTTTTCCTCAATGATCCTGAAGTTCGCACCGCCCATGCCGATCTGGTGCCGATGCTGGAGCAGGCGAAAAAACTCTCTGCCCTGCTCAAGAGCTGCCGAACCGAACGCGGCAGCCTTGACTTTAACATTCCCGAACCCCAAATTGCTCTGGATGGCGAACAGGTCGCCTCAATCACACTGGCCGAGCGGAACCAGGCGCATTCGCTGATCGAGGATTGCATGTTAGCCGCTAACGAGGCCGTTGCCGAGACCTTGGCCAAGGCCAACAAACCGGTGCTTTACCGCATCCACGAGCGACCAGATCCAACGAAGCTGGAGACTTTCACCGACGCTGCCAAGGCGCTGGGTTTGCACCTGCCCCAATCCGAGGTCAACCCTGCCTGGTTTGCCCAGGTGATCAGGCAGGCGCACGGCTCTCCGGCCGAATACATCGTCAACAATCTGCTGTTGCGCACCATGCAGCAGGCTCGGTATTCCCCCGAGAACACCGGACATTTTGGCTTAGCCGCTGCTTTCTACCTCCACTTCACCTCACCGATCCGCCGCTATCCCGATCTGGTAGCCCATCGAGTGCTGCAGGCCTTGTTAACCGGGCAGACAGAACATATCCCCGCGCCGATTCCTGGCGAAGGAAAAACACTGGCAGACGCTGGCCTGCACCTCTCGCAATGCGAACGCAAGGCGATTGATATCGAACGCAACGTCCATTCGCGCTGCTCCGCGCTCTTCCTTATCGACAAAATCGGCGAGACCTTTGGAGCCATCATCTCCGGGGTCACCGCCTTCGGCCTCTACCTCACCCTGGACGAGAGCTATATCAGCGGCATGGTGCCGCTCACCAGCATGACCGACGATTATTACCTGCATGATAGCCGTCGTTATCGCCTGATCGGCGAGCGGAGCAATAAGATGTATCAACTGGGCGATCGGGTGCAGGTACGGCTTGATCATGTCGATCTCCAGAATAAACGGCTGAGCTTCTCCCTGGTCCCGGCAACCGCCGCCAAACCATTGGAAACCAATGGCGTCTGAAAGTTCCGCTCAGGAGGACACCGCCTTGGTTTTGCTTGACGAATATCGGCAATTCAAATAAAAATGGTTGCCTTCATTACCGCTAACATCTCGAAATGCCGGAACCGGCCCCAGCCCTTTCCGCATAATTTCATCCCTTTGAGGTAGACACCATGGAAAACAGCAGCTGGATATCAGACTTCCTTGCCAACCCCTTTCTGCGCGGCCTGAGCATCGGTTTATTGATTGCCGCCATCCTGTGGGCTCGAGGATGGCTGAAAGCCAGGGAACTCAACGGCAATCTCAAAAAACTTCGCGAGCACCTGCACACAAAACTGGAGATCGACTCGGCGGAAAACGAACGGCGCAAGGGCGAGGCGGACAAACTCAAGCAGGAACGCGACAACCTGCGCAACATGGTCCAGGTTCTCAACCAAAAGCCCGGCCGCCAGGAACTGCGCCAGGTGCAGGTCTACCAGAAGGCGATCGAGATTATGTTTGAAAAATCACCCGGTTTTGCCCCTGCCTGGCAGATCACGGTCAAGGAAGCGGAAGAGGAAATCCAGCGGGCAGAGCGCGGCATCATCCCCTTCTTTAAACGCATGACCAGCAGCAGCCCAGGATCGGAAAAGGCCTCGAAAAAAACCCTGGAACTGGAGCAATCCACCGGTCACTGATGCGGCGGTGCAAGCGTTATGACAGTTGAACATTTGCCGGCTGGTCGTTTGGGCCAGATCGGAATCATCCTGGTGGGGCCGAAATTTCCGGAAAACATCGGGGCATCGGCCCGAATCGCCTCCAACTTCGGTATTTCTCAACTCATTGTGGTCAGCGGTGAGGAATTCGATCAGGAACGGATGATGAAGATGGCAACCCACAAGGCCGCCCACCTCATCCGGGAAATGCGCATCTGCCAAACCACGGCCGAGGCGGCGGCCCCTTTCCACTTCATTGTGGGCACCACTGCCCGCCAAGGCCGGCACCGCCCCCAGGATCAAACCCCGCGAGAGGTGATGGCCGAGTTGGCGCCCCTCTTGGCCGGTAACCAGATTGGCCTGATGTTCGGTCCGGAGGATGCCGGCCTCAGCAACGAGGACCTTGACCTCTGTCAGTTTGCTTCAACCATCCCCACCGCGGGCTTTTCCTCGCTGAATCTGGCGCAGGCGGTGGCCATCCACTGCTACGAACTGTATACCGCCACCCGCATCCACCCCTTTGCCGCCATCCCCAAATCGGAATTTGCCAACTCTTACGATCTCGAAGGCATGTACGAACATGTCGAAGAGGCTCTGACAGGGTTCACCTTCCTCCACGACACCAACCGCGTCTATTGGATGCGCAACATCCGCCAGTTCCTCGGACGGATGAGGTTGAAGAAAAAAGAGGCCAGCATGATCCGCGGCGTCTGCCGCAAGTTGCTTTGGCACAACCGCCAACCCCAGACAACAACACCGAAAGAGGCGCATTCTTTCGAGGAAGCCACCCAGTAATTCCGCCCCCTCTCAGACCCCCTGGAGCGGACAAGCCGCGCAGTTGGGATTGTTTTTTTTGCAATAGACATTACCCACCCGCACCAGCAAGGCGTGATACTCGTTGTAGAGCCGGGTATCGCAGGCCAGATTATCCATGAACAATTCCTGAATGGCCTCATACCCGAACTCCTCGTCGATCACTTGATGCCGCACAAAGATGCGGTGAGTGTAGGTATCTACCACAAAAATCGGCAGGTTGGCGGCATAGAGAAGGATGGAATCGGCGGTTTCCCTGCCGACTCCTTTGATGGAAAGCAACTGCTCCCGAAAATGGGGCAGCGGTTGATCGAGAAAGGCCTGCAGGTCGCCGCCGTGGTGTTCATTAATAAAGGTGAGCAGGTTATGAAGCCGGCCGGCCTTGATATTGTAGTAGCCGGCCGGTCGGATATACTCGGCCAAAAGACCGGTGGGCAGGGTTGACAACGCCTCCAGCGACATCAACCCGACCCCTTTCAAGTTGTCGATCGCCCGTTCGACATTTTTCCAGCTGGTGTTCTGGGTGAGGATAGCCCCCACCATCACCTCGAAGGGTGTTTCCGCCGGCCACCAGTGCTGGGGCCCCAGCTGAGCAAGCATCCGCTCATATATGGTCCAAAGGCGGTCGGCGGTCGTCATACCAATACGAGCCAGGGATCGGACAGCATTCAGTCGCCCAGACAGATGCCGATATCGCGGGCAGTCTGCACCTTGTCGCTTTCCAAATCAACCTTTTTCCGGCGGCGGATCGCATCGGCAATAGGAACCGAGGTCATGTTCGGGGGCACCCAGGCCACCATGTGATCAAAAATTCCGGCCTCAGCCAGACGTACCGCTGCCGTACCGAAACGCAGTGCCAGCAGCCGGTCAAAGGTGGTAGGCGAGCCGCCGCGCTGCAAGTGACCCAAGACCAGGGACCGGGTGTCCTTACCCAGACGCTGACGGATCTGGTTGGCCACCCACTCGCCGATGCCGCCTAGCACCACCTCGGATCGCCCCATCTCCCCCTGCCCCTTGCTGATCACCTCGCCGTCTTCGGCCCGCGCGCCCTCGGCGACTACCACAATCGAATAATGCTTGTTGTGCAGTTCGTTATCGGAGATTTTTTCGCAAACCGAATCAAGTTTAAAGGGAATTTCCGGAATGAGGATAACATCGGCACCGCCGGAGATCCCCGAATAGAGAGCGATCCAGCCGGAATCGCGCCCCATGACCTCGACCACCATCACCCGATCATGGGATTTGGCGGTGGAATGCAGTTTGTCGATGGCGTCGGTGGCGGTAGAAACGGCGGTGTCAAAGCCGAAGGTCCGGTCCGTCGCTTCCAGGTCGTTATCGATGGTCTTGGGTACGCCGATCACCGGCATGCCCTTCTGGGCAAAACGATGGGCGATCTCCAGACTACCGTCGCCGCCCACAGCAATATGGCAGAAAAAACCCATCCGGTTAAAACTCGCTAAAATTTTGTCTGATATATCGACAATTTGAATCTCACCGGCAAGGTTTTCCACCGGTTTGGCAAAGGGGTTACCCTTGTTGGTGGAGCCGAGAATGGTCCCGCCTTGGGAGAGAATGCCCTCCACATCCTCCGGGGTCAGTCGAATCAGATCATCTCGATCAAGCAGTCCACCGTATCCGGCCCTGCTGCCGTAGACCTCCCATCCTTTCCTGGTCGCGGAATTGACCACAGCAAAAATAACTGCATTCAAACCTGGCGCATCGCCGCCGCCGGTGGATATAAGTAATTTTTCTCGCATGATGAGGCCCTCGCCCGTGAAGATTTCCCTTACTGCTACAGAAGCAATGATATGAATTGTAGAAAGCAGCACTCGGATTGACAATCTTTTTTCATCCAATAAACCGATTTTATGATAATTTTACCAAATCGCCGGTCGTTTTCCCCCTAATTTCACCTTTCCCGCCTCACCGCATCGCCGTCTTCCCGTTTTTTTGGTCAGCCCTTTCCCTGCCGATGGTAACGTCGACATACTCTCCATTTATGGCTTCACTTTAGCTTTTTCACATGTATCTTTGGTTGACTTGGCTCTCTTCGCGCCTTAATCTTGAAGTCGTAACCCAATCACTTCTTCCCGCTTGTGGAAGGATGCTTATTTACTTTCGAGGAGGCATGAATGTTTGAAGTAACAGCGCTTGCTGTCGATAATCTAAAAGCATATCTGGAGCAGAACAAGATCAGTTCTGCGGTTCGCATCGCCTTGATGCAGGGTGGCTGAAGTGGCCCCTCTCTAGGTTTGGCTCTGGATGAGCCAAAAGAAAGCGATAAGATATTCGAGGAAGGCGGTCTCAAATTTTTAGTGGAAGATTCTCTTCTGGAAAAATGTGGGGCCGTCAAAGTTGATTTCATGGACGCAGGATACCGTTCAGGCTTCTCCATTACCTCCGCCAACCCTCTGGGGAGCGGCGGCAGTTGCAGCTCTGGATCCTGTGGCGGATCGTGCGGTTGAAAAAACCCGCCTCACAGGGTATTCGCAACCCCTTTGCCGGTCAACGGCAAGGGGGTTTTTCTTTTAAACCGCTCGCGCCCCCACCTTGTGCCAAAATCTTGACACGGGCAGGTTCATTCTTATTGTCTTTTGTTATAATTATTTAACATCCTGTTTTCAAAAATAAACACGACAGGCAAGGAGAAAAGAATGCAACTCGACAAATTCACTATCAAATCTCAGGAAGCCATCCAGGCTGCGCAGCAGTTGGCCCAGACTGGCGGCAACCAGGAACTGCAGCCCGAACATCTGCTCAAGGCCATCCTTGAACAACCCGAAGGGGTAGTCGTTCCGGTGCTGCAGAAAATGGGTGTCGACCCGAGCGTTGTCCTCAGCGAAACCAATCAACTCATCAACACGCTTCCCAAGGTCAGCGGGGCCGGGGTCGGTCAGACCTACGCCTCGCAACAGTTCAGAACCCTACTCGATCAATCGTTTAAGACAGCGGCCAACATGCAGGACGAATACGTCAGCCAGGAGCACCTGTTTCTGACTATCCTGGCCGACCGATCGCTGAAGGCGACCGCTCTGCTCAACCGTCTGGGCATAACCTCCGACGCCTTTCTCAAAGCCCTGATAACGGTACGCGGCAACCAGCGGGTCACCGATCCCTATCCGGAAGACAAGTATCAGGCCCTGGAAAAATATGCCCGCAACCTCACCGATGTCGCCCGCAAGGGCAAACTTGACCCGGTGGTTGGCCGCGATGAAGAGATCCGCCGCATTATCCAAGTCCTATCCCGCCGCACCAAAAATAACCCAGTGTTGATTGGCGAACCCGGCGTTGGCAAAACCGCCATAGTTGAAGGACTGGCCCAGCGCATCGTCAACGGCGACATCCCCTCCACCCTGGAAGGCAAACAGGTCATTTCGCTTGATCTTGGCTCTCTGGTGGCAGGTGCTAAGTACCGGGGCGAGTTCGAGGATCGGCTCAAGGCAGTGCTCAAAGAGGTGGAGAAAAAGGCCGGTGAAATCATCCTCTTTATTGACGAGATCCACACCCTAGTTGGTGCCGGTGCGGCTGAAGGCTCGATGGACGCCTCTAACATGCTCAAACCCGCCCTGGCTCGGGGCGAACTCCACTGTGTCGGCGCCACCACCCTGGACGAATACCGCAAATATATCGAGAAAGACGCGGCTCTGGAACGCCGCTTTCAGCCGGTCCTGGTCCAAGAACCAACAGAGGAAGACACCATTGCTATTCTCCGGGGCATCAAGGAAAAGTACGAAGTCCATCACGGGGTGCGCATTCAGGATGCCGCGACCGTGGCTGCAGTCACCCTGTCCAGTCGCTACATTACCGATCGCTTCCTGCCGGACAAGGCCATCGATTTGATCGATGAGGCCGCCTCCCGTCTGCGGATCGAAATCGACTCCATGCCCACCGAAATCGACCAGTTGGAACGGAAAAAGATCAAGCTGGTGATTGAGAAAGAGGCTCTTAAAAAGGAAAAAGACCCTGCTTCAAAAGAGCGACTGACCAAGGTCCAGGAGGATCTGGCCAATCTCGACGATTCCCTCAAGGGGATGAAGGGGCAATGGACCCTGGAAAAGGACATTATCCAGTCCATCCGCGACATCAAGGCCAAGATCGATCAGGCCCACATGGAGGAACAACGGGCTGAACGGGCTGGGGACCTGAGCAAGGTGGCGGAGCTCCGCTACGGCAAAATTGTGCAGTTGACCAAAGAGCTCGAGGCTGCCAACACCCGTTTGAGCGAAATCCAGGAAAAGCACCAGATGCTCAAAGAAGAGGTCTCTCCCGAGGATATCGCCGCGGTCGTGGCCAAATGGACCGGCATTCCAGTGGACCGACTTCTGGAAGGCGAAAAGGAAAAACTGGTGCAGGCCGAAGGAGCACTTGGCGCCCGGGTGATCGGCCAGCGAGAGGCCATTGTTGCCGTGGCCAATGCGGTGCGGCGGGCACGGGCCGGCTTGCAGGATCCCGATCGGCCCCTGGGCAGCTTCATCTTCCTCGGCCCGACCGGTGTAGGCAAGACCGAACTGGCACGGAGCCTAGCTGATTTTCTCTTTGACTCGGAGCAAGCCATGATCCGCATCGACATGTCCGAATACATGGAGAAACATTCGGTGGCCCGGCTGATCGGCGCTCCTCCCGGCTATGTGGGTTATGACGAGGGCGGCATGCTCACCGAAGCGGTGCGGCGGCGGCCGTATTCGGTCATCCTGCTTGATGAGATCGAAAAGGCCCATCCCGATGTCTTCAATGTGTTGTTGCAGGTGCTCGACGACGGTCGAATGACTGATGGCAAAGGCCGAACCGTGGATTTCAAAAACACGATCCTGATCATGACCTCCAACCTCGGCAGCCATATCATTATGGAGTTGGCCCAGACCGACCCCGAGACCATGCGCCGGCAGGTCGACGACCTGCTCCATCGCCAGTTCAAGCCGGAATTTCTCAACCGCGTCGACGAAATCATCACCTTTCATGGCCTGACCCGCGACAACTTGTTCCAGATTGTCGACATCCAGATCAAACGGATGGGCAAACGGCTGGCCGATCGCAAATACAAGGTGACCCTGACCAAGGAGGCCAAACAGTTTCTGGTCGACACCGGCTACGATCCGGCCTATGGCGCACGTCCCTTGAAGCGTGCCATCCAGCGCCACATCGAAGACCGATTGGCTCTTGAAATTCTGGAAGGCCATTTTGTCGAGGGCGATCATATCCTCATCGACCGGGGCCAGGACAATCGCCTTACCTTCGCCAAACAGTAATCCCGCTCCCCCTTCCACTCTCCGTGGAAGGGGGTTCTCTTTTATCATCCTCTGGATCCGCGCAAAACAAGTCTTCCAAAAACAGGCGTATCGTATTAAATTCGTTACCCTACTCGGCAGACAACACTGACTGCCTCTCATGGGGATCGAGAATCCCGAAACTCGGTTGTTCCAAAGACTCCGGCATGTTCACACCCCTGTTGACCTCTTGCCCGCTTGTGTTCCTCTCGTTTGGGGGAATCCGGCGGCGCAAGGATTGCACCCGAGGTTTTTCCCGTTCTCCTTTCCCGATTTGCTCCCTCGGCAGGTTACTTTTCTTTTCCCTGCTGCTGACAACGACCGCCGTCCCGAGTCCCCTTTTCGCCCAACCACCTGTTATCGTCAACATTTCCGGCGACCTGACCGAAAGTCAGCGCCGGAATATCCGCAGTCATCTTTCCCTGACCAGACTCCAGGAAAACGAAATACCCACAGAGGCGATATTCAACCGGCTGTACGGCAAGGCGCGGCAAGAGGCAGCCAAGGCCCTGGAGCCCTTTGGTTATTACACCCCCGAGATTACGCTGGCGCAACAATCAAAGGACGGTACCCGTTCCATCGAGATGGTGGTTGTGACCGGCCCTCCGGTCACCGTCAAAGAGGTGGAAATTACGCTCACCGGCCCGGGAGAGCAGGAGGGAATACTCCGGGAGGCGGCACAACATTTCCCTCTCCACCAGGGAGACGTTCTCGACCATCAGTTGTACGAGGGTGGCAAGGATAAACTGATCGCCATTGCCCTTGAAAGCGGCTATCATCATGCGGCTTTCCGCACCAGCCGGGTGGAAATCAGCAAGAAATCGCTGAGTGCCACCGTGCGACTGCAACTCGACACCGGTCCCCGCTACCTCTTTGGCCCTCTCACTTTTGACGCCGATTTTATCGACCACGATCTCCTGCGCAAAATCTCCCCGGTGCACGAGGGCGATCCTTTTTCTCCCAAAGCTCTGACCCGGTTACGGCAATCCCTATTTAACGCCGATTATTTCAAGACTGTGGATCTTGAATACGATCCCGCCCAGGCCACCTCTTTCAAGGTACCAGTCAAAGTCGTGCTCACCCCCAACCTTGCCCATAAGTACGGCATAGGCTTAGGATACGGCACGGACACCGGCGCCCGGGGCACCCTGGAATACACCAACCGCCACATCAATAAACTGGGCCACCAATTGAACGTCCAATTGCAGCCCGCACAACGCAAGAGTAACCTCGGCGGCACTTATACCATTCCCATCGGCGATCCCAAGAAGGATCGTCTGGCCTTGGCAGGCAAATACGAAACCGAAGAGTTTGACAACACTGATACCGAAACCGTAAACGCCACGGTCAGCCATGATCACTTCCGGGAATGGGGCGAATATTCCACTTATCTCCAATTTCTCGATGAACAGTACAGCATCGGATCGAATACCGATCATGCCTCCCTGGTCATCCCCGGTCTCAAAGGCAGTGTCTTCTGGGCTGACGACCGCATCACCACCAAACGAGGTATCCGGTTCACCGCCACCGCCATCGGCAGCGAAGAGAATGTCCTTGCCGACACTACCTTTCTCCAGACCTCTCTACGCACCAAGGCCATCTACACCCCCTTTGACCAATGGCGGGTTCTAGGCCGAGCCGAAATCGGCACCACCCTGGTCGACGACATCTACGATCTACCGCCCACTCTGCGCTATTACGCGGGTGGGGATCAGAGCGTGCGGGGGTACGGTTATAAAAAAATCGGGCCGGTTGATTCGGAAGGCAATGTCGTGGGGGGCAAAAATTTACTGACCTATAGTGTCGAGTTGGAACGATCTCTTTTCGAGGAATGGAGTGGCGCGCTTTTTTACGATAGCGGCACAGCCATGAACACCTTCTCGAATATCACGCTCCATTCGGGCGCCGGCATCGGTGTCCGCTGGAGTGGCGTTTTTGGCCAAATCCGTTTGGACTTGGCCAAAGCCCTGGACGAAGAAGGCTCCTGGCGTATCCATTTCACCATGGGGGCTGATCTCTGATGAAAAAATGGCTTCTCCGGTTTCTCGGCTCCTGCCTGCTGCTGGTCCCGGCCACACTTTTTTTCTTCTCCGGCACTGATGCTGGACTGCGCTACCTTATCCAGCTTTGCAATCCCCTGACCGCAGACATCCTGACCATCGGTTCTGCTTCCGGCTCCCTCTTCGGAACGCTGCACCTACGGGACATCCGTTATACGGACGGGATCGACACCGTTCTCATTGATTCCCTCCACCTGACTTGGGATCCTTCGCAACTGCTCAACCGCCACATCCGCATACTGAACATCCAGGGCGCAGGTGTTCGGGTGATGCTTGGCAAAAGTAGCGGAGAAACCACCCTCTCCCCTTTTTCCTTACCCGGCATCCTGTCGATCGATGATGTCTCTGCGGAAACAATGACGATTTTCTCTGACCAAGAAGAGGTGTGGAGCCTCCGGACGGGAACAATCAAAAATCTTTCCTACCGGGGACAAACTCTGACCGTTGAAGAGCTATCACTCGCCAACAAAACAATCACGATCCAGGGAAAAGGGCAGCTCCTTACCAGCAACGATTACCCGCTGCAAGGGACACTGGAATCGCACGTGCTTCCTGTCGGCTACGAGCCCATCATCGCTCGCGGCAGAGTGGACGGACCACTCAACACACTGAAAATTGAAGCCGATTTGCAGAACCCCTTCCCTGTGCATCTCAGCGGTCACCTCAACAACCTCCTTGGCTCAACAAATTGGCAGGCACAACTGGAAAGCCCAGAAGTGGTCTTGAAAAAAATCCATCAAGATTGGCCTGAACAACGCTTCACCAAGGTGGTTATTGACGGCCAGGGGACCCTGAATGAATATACCCTGCAGGTGAACTCGCAGGCAGGCCTCCCCCAACTCAAGAAGTTGAGCGGTCTTTCCGCTAAGCTACAGGGAAATGACGACGGCATCCGAATCAGCACCCTGCAACTCACCCAAGGCAAAACCGAACTCTCGGCAAAAGGTAACCTGGCATGGACTCCAGCCTTTTCTTGGCAGGCGGAGGTCAGCGGCTCTCACCTTAACCCGTCTCTTTTCCTGGCGGACTGGCCAGGTGATTTCACCGGGAACCTGACAACCTCCGGACACGTTGGCCCACGCGGACTCGTTGCATCCCTGCATATGCCCGCATTACAAGGAACCTTGCGTGGCTTTCCCCTTGCCGGAAACGGCGAGATCCATCTTCAGGGGAACCAGTTGCACATTCCTCTGCTGGTTTTAAAAAGCGGTAACTCCGCCCTGCGGATCAACGGTAAAGCTGCTGAGACCATCGACGTCGCCCTGCAGATTGATTCCAACAACCTCGCCGAACTCTGGCCGGGCTCTCGAGGCAAGGTCAACGCCTATGGCCGCGTTACCGGCAGATCGGATAAACCGCAGTTGGACATCAAGTGTGCAGGCAACAACATAGCGATTGGCGGTGATAGTGTCCAAAAAATGACCGTGGAGGCAAAAGGTATTCTGGCGCGCGATGGCGTCCTCGACGCTTCGGTCCGGGCGGAACGCGTGCAGCTTGGTCGCATTAATATGAACTTGATTCGGTTGCAACTCAGGGGATCGCTGAATGATCACCGCCTCGAGTTCGAGGGTCATAACAGCGAGCTTTCCACCGGCTTCACCCTTCAAGGGAATTTCAATGCCCCCCTCTGGCAGGGTACGCTCAGCCAATCCCATTTCACCAGCCAGCGATTGGGCGATTGGCGACAGCAGCAGCACACAGCATTGACCCTCTCCACGGAAAAAACGGAAATCAAGCCATTCTGCCTTGCATCGTCCGCCATGAGCACCCTTTGCATGGATGGTTCTTGGCAGGCGTCCGATAGTACCTGGAAAATCCACAGCACTGTCAACTCTCTCCCCTTGGAATTACTGCAAACAGATTCTACGCCTAACTGGCCCATTGAAGGCCGGCTCAATGCCGACTTTGACCTGGCGGGCCAGCAATCTCGAATCTTATCGGGGAAGCTATCATCTACCAGCAATGGGATGAGCCTGCACATCCCTCTGGAGGACGGCGGCACCCATCTAGTGATCTGGCGCAAAAACACTCTGCTGGCCTCCTATGCCAATAACCGGCTGCAAGCGGTGCTGGACAGTGAACTGGCGGACAACAGCCTGGTGCATGCGGATTTGGCTTCAGCCGATTTCCTTCTTGCCGCAGAAAATATCCTGCGCACCCCGATAAACGGCTCGATTCAGTTCCGGCTCCATGATTTAAGCCCACTGACTGCCCTGACCGATCAGAAGATTCATCTTTCCGGATTGTTAAGCGGACAATTTACCGTAAACGGAACACCTGCCATTCCCCTGTTGAATGGCCAGATGGAATTGCTCAATGGGCAGGCGGAAATACCGCCGCTGGGCATCACTCTGACCCCCATTCTGCTCAAAGTCACAGGTGATACCAACGGAGCCCAATTGCACGCCACGGCTCGTTCGGGCAATGGGTATCTCAAGGCGGAAAGTATTCTGCAATTCGGTCAATTGACATCTGGCCCCCACACGATCCATCTTACCGGAGAGGGTTTCAAAGCAGCGCACCTTCCCGGTCTTGATCTCGACGTTTCCCCTGATCTCTTGTTACTCTTCGGCAAACAACAAACAGAGGTACGAGGCACCCTGATCATTCCCCAGGCCCGGATATCTTCGATTGATTTTCATAATGCCACCGCTTCATCTGGCGATATGGTTATCATCGACGAGGAAGATACCCCACCGGCAACGCCCACCGTGCCGCTCCTTACCGACATCACAGTCATTGCCGGTAAGGATGTGCATATTAACACCTATGGACTGAGGGGTGACATTATCGGCAAATTAGCCGTAAAGGGTCAACCTAACCGGCCTCTGATCGGCAACGGAACGCTCTCTGTCCAGAATGGTTCTTTTACGGTCTACGGTAGACGATTAAAAATTGATCTCGGCCGCCTCCTCTTCACCGGCGGCCCCCTGACAAATCCAGGGATCGAACTTCGCAGCGAAAGGAAGGGCGAAAAGGTAACCACGGGTGTGATTGTCGATGGTTTCCTCCAGCGACCGGAAATGCATTTTTACAGTAGCCCTGCCATGGAGCAAGCAGCCATTGTGGCCAATCTGCTGGAAAGCACTGCGGTCGGAGGGGAAACCAGACAAGAAACAGGATTTATAGGAGAAGCTGCGAGCAAAATGGGTTTAGGTGGCATGGTACCGTATCTGCAAAACGTGAAAAAACTAACCATGATCGATGAAATCAAACTAGAAAGTGGGGACGACCACGATTCGTTTTCCTTAGTATTTGGAAGTTGGCTGACACCTGATTTCTATGTGAGCTATGGGAAAGATCTTGTGAAGGAATCCGGTAGTTTCAATACTCGATACACCCTAGGCAAAGGGTTTTTCTTTCTCACAGAAACCGGCTCATCGCACAGTGGCGGAGACATTAAATATGAATTTGAACAATAAACCTGCATCATTCCTTCCCGCCAGAACTTTTGAAGAATGGCTTCGGAAGCTCGCCTGTGCAGACTTGGGATATTGCCATTTAATAGGCTTTGCAGTAGGTTTACTAATTTTTTGATAATTTCACTTTCCATCCAACCCTTACCACGGTGGCTACATGGCTGAAAACATAGAGGATCTAACAGTTAACTACGAAGAAGAAGGCATTCTGGTTGTTCAGGAAATTGACAAAGAAATCCTTTCCAAGGGATCCTGGACAACCATTCTTTATCAATATCGTGATTTTGATAAAACTACCCAACAATACAGCTCTGATAAATTTACCATTCGGCGATATCAGAAAAGAAATGGGCAGTACCAAGCAAAGTCCAAATTTAACATTTCTTCTATTACCCAAGCTGAAAAGATAATCGAAACACTCTCGCGTTGGATAAACAACCCTAAAGCTTGAACACCTGGCGCTGCCTGCCGCACCGCTTTTATCTATTTTTGCATACTTTTCAGGATATTGCCGATTAAAATTACGATTTCATTCTTACCATAGACGTTATTTTTATTGACACACACTGACACTTTCGGTTACTTTATCGCCTCGTTGCTTCGGACAGAAAAAACAAACCGACAACGAATTGCTTCAAGGAAAGCATTTGCAGCAAGCGCCCCGAAAGAAACACAAAGAAAGTGATTGACATCGGAGTGGAAAACAAGTTATAGTGCTGACTCGCAGCAAACACTGCGTGGCACCATCCTGACCGATTGGTTGGGATTTTGATCTTTGAAAACTGAACAGTAAATGAGCGGGCCAAGTAGTACATTGGTTTGATTTGGACAAAGTCCAGTCTGTTAGACTGGCTAGGATATTAAACTGGAGAGTTTGATCCTGGCTCAGAACGAACGCTGGCGGCGTGCTTAACACATGCAAGTCGAACGCGAAAGGGACTTCGGTCCTGAGTAAAGTGGCGCACGGGTGAGTAACGCGTAGATAACCTGTCTTCGTGTCTGGAATAATACACCGAAAGGGGTACTAATACCGGATAATCTTGCTTTTCATAAGTTTTGCAAGCAAAGGTGGCCTCTGGCTTAAGCTACTGCATGAAGAGGGGTCTGCGTACCATTAGCTAGTAGGTGGGGTAAAGGCCTACCTAGGCAACGATGGTTAGCGGGTCTGAGAGGATGATCCGCCACACTGGCACTGGAACACGGGCCAGACTCCTACGGGAGGCAGCAGTGAGGAATATTGCGCAATGGGGGCAACCCTGACGCAGCGACGCCGCGTGAGTGAGGAAGGCCTTCGGGTCGTAAAGCTCTGTCAAAGGGAAAGAAATGTATAATGGCTAATACCTGTTATATTTGACGGTACCCTTAAAGGAAGCACCGGCTAACTCCGTGCCAGCAGCCGCGGTAATACGGAGGGTGCAAGCGTTGTTCGGAATTACTGGGCGTAAAGGGCGCGTAGGCGGTTTGATAAGTCAGATGTGAAAGCCCACGGCTTAACTGTGGAAGTGCATTTGAAACTGTCAGACTTGAGTACCAGAGGGGAAAGTGGAATTCCCGGTGTAGAGGTGAAATTCGTAGATATCGGGAGGAATACCGGTGGCGAAGGCGACTTTCTGGCTGGATACTGACGCTGAGGCGCGAAAGCGTGGGGAGCAAACAGGATTAGATACCCTGGTAGTCCACGCTGTAAACGATGTCAACTAGATGTAGGGGGTGTTGATCCCTTCTGTGTCGCAGCTAACGCATTAAGTTGACCGCCTGGGGAGTACGGTCGCAAGATTAAAACTCAAAGGAATTGACGGGGGCCCGCACAAGCGGTGGAGTATGTGGTTTAATTCGATGCAACGCGAAGAACCTTACCTGGTCTTGACATCCCAGAAATCCCTTGGAAACTTGGGAGTGCTTCCATTAGGAAGAATCTGGAGACAGGTGCTGCATGGCTGTCGTCAGCTCGTGTCGTGAGATGTTGGGTTAAGTCCCGCAACGAGCGCAACCCTTGCCTTTAGTTGCCAGCAGTTCGGCTGGGCACTCTAAAGGGACTGCCGGTGTTAAACCGGAGGAAGGTGGGGATGACGTCAAGTCCTCATGGCCTTTATGACCAGGGCTACACACGTACTACAATGGCCGATACAAAGGGCAGCGACATCGCGAGGTGAAGCCAATCCCATAAAATCGGTCTCAGTCCGGATTGGAGTCTGCAACTCGACTCCATGAAGTTGGAATCGCTAGTAATCGTGGATCAGCATGCCACGGTGAATACGTTCCCGGGCCTTGTACACACCGCCCGTCACACCACGGGAGTCGGTTGTACCAGAAGCAGTTGAGCTAACCGCAAGGGGGCAGGCTGCCAAGGTATGGCTGGTAACTGGGGTGAAGTCGTAACAAGGTAGCCCTAGGGGAACCTGGGGCTGGATCACCTCCTTTATAAGGAAAGTTACAGGCACTGCCTGTACGGGATCAACCCCGCTCGTTTTACTGTTCAGTTTTGAGAGATCAAGGGCATGGGCCTATAGCTCAGCTTGGTTAGAGCGCACGCCTGATAAGCGTGAGGTCGGTGGTTCAAGTCCACCTAGGCCCACCAGGCATGCCGACCAGGAATTGATTTTGGGGGTGTAGCTCAGCTGGGAGAGCGCCTGCCTTGCACGCAGGAGGTCATCGGTTCGATCCCGTTCACCTCCACCACATGAAAAGCGTAAGGTTGCCTGTTGAGAGTATATTTCAACATGCAACTTTAAACTTTTGATAAAGAAGTTTTTTGATCTTTGACAATTGAATAGCAGGGTATTTAAACCGTAGGGTTAATACTGGTGCAAGTGGGTTTTCGGACCTCCGCACAAGGGTATTAAAACTACAAACAAGCGTTTAGAGCTAACTTAGTTTAAAAAAGACTTATGGTTAAGCTACTAAGGGCTGACGGCGGATGCCTTGGCACTAGGAGGCGATGAAGGACGTGGAAAGCTGCGATAAGCTTCGGTGAGCTGCTAACAGGCTTTGACCCGGAGATTTCCGAATGGGGCAACCCGGCAGAGTTCAAACTCTGTCATTCATTACTGAATACATAGGTAATGAAAGCGAACGAGGGGAAGTGAAACATCTCAGTACCCTCAGGAAAAGAAATCAATTGAGATTCCGCAAGTAGTGGCGAGCGAACGCGGAATAGCCCAAACCCATAGGCTTGCTTATGGGGGTTGTGGGGCCCCGACATGGGATTGTGGAGAGATAGCGGAATGGTATGGAAAGGCCAATCATAGACGGTGATAATCCGGTACGCGAAATCTTGAAACACCCTAGGGTGTCCCCGAGTACCACGAGACACGTGAAACCTTGTGGGAATCTGGGAGGACCATCTTCCAAGGCTAAATACTACCTAGTGACCGATAGTGAACCAGTACCGTGAGGGAAAGGTGAAAAGAACCCCGGGAGGGGAGTGAAATAGAAACTGAAACCGTCAGCTTACAAGCAGTTGAAGCATCCATGTGATGTGACAGCGTGCCTTTTGCATAATGAGTCAACGAGTTACCCTACGTAGCAAGGTTAAGCCGATAGGTGGAGCCGCAGCGAAAGCGAGTCTTAATAGGGCGTCAAGTTACGTGGGGTAGACCCGAAGCCGGGTGATCTATCCATGTCCAGGGTGAAGTCTCGGTAACACGAGATGGAGGCCCGAACCATTGTAGGTTGAAAACTGCTTGGATGAGGTGTGGATAGGAGTGAAAGGCTAATCAAACTCGGTGATAGCTGGTTTTCTCCGAAATATATTTAGGTATAGCCTCGCGAGTTGACTGACGGAGGTAGAGCACTGTTTGGGCTAGGGGTCCCACCGGATTACCAACCCCATACAAACTCCGAATGCCGTCAAGTTCTATCGCGGGAGTCAGACTGTGGGAGATAAGTTCCATGGTCGAGAGGGTAAGAGCCCAGACCGTCAGCTAAGGTCCCTAAACTGCACTAAGTGGAAAAGGATGTGAAATTGCGGATACAACCAGGAGGTTGGCTTAGAAGCAGCAATCCTTTAAAGATAGCGTAATAGCTCACTGGTCTAGTGAATTTGCGCCGAAAATGTAACGGGGCTTAAGTGCAGTACCGAAGCTACGGATCGAAATTTCGATGGTAGGAGAACATTGTGTAGGCCTGAGAAGGTGCATCGTGAGGTGTGCTGGAGGTATCACAAGAGCTTATGTTGACACGAGTAGCGAAAATGAAGGTGAAAAACCTTCACGCCGAAAGTCTAAGGTTTCCTGAAGTTAAGTTAATCTGCTCAGGGTTAGTCGGCCCCTAAGGCGAGGCTGAAAAGCGTAGTCGATGGGAAACGGGTTAATATTCCCGTACCGTTGGTGTGGATATAGTACAAGGGGGGACGGAGAAGGATAGGCCATCCGGGCGTTGGTTGTCCCGGTTCAAGCGTGTAGGTGGAGGACTTAGGCAAATCCGGGTCCTTATTAACACTGAGGCGTGATGACGAAGCCCTAAGGGCTGCAAAGTGGTTGATTCCATGCTTCCAGGAAAAGCCTCGTGTACTTTCACACTGGTGACCGTACCGTAAACCGACACAGGTAGACAGGTAGAATATACTAAGGCGCTTGAGAGAACTCTGGTTAAGGAACTCGGCAAAATAGCACCGTAACTTCGGGAGAAGGTGTACCCACATGGTGATCTTTTTTTCAATTGAAAGCCTAGTTGGGTTGCAGTGAAATGGGGGGAGCGACTGTTTACTAAAAACACAGGACTCTGCGAAGT
The DNA here is from genome assembly GCF_963662935.2 of uncultured Desulfobulbus sp. Lineage (NCBI taxonomy): Bacteria > Pseudomonadati > Thermodesulfobacteriota > Desulfobulbia > Desulfobulbales > Desulfobulbaceae > Desulfobulbus > uncultured Desulfobulbus sp. The sequence goes on from NZ_CAXXTL010000002.1 coordinate 678,408, forward strand.
CGTAAGACGAAGTATAGGGTCTGACGCCTGCCCGGTGCCGGAAGGTTAAGGGGACATGTCAGCGCAAGCAAAGCATCGAACCGAAGCCCCGGTAAACGGCGGCCGTAACTATAACGGTCCTAAGGTAGCGAAATTCCTTGTCGGGTAAGTTCCGACCTGCACGAATGGCGTAACGATTTCCCCACTGTCTCAACCAGAGACTCAGCGAAACTGTAGTACCGGTGAAGATGCCGGTTACCCGCAACAAGACAGAAAGACCCCGTGAACCTTTACTATAGCTTGGCATTGTGTTTAGGGATAACATGTGTAGGATAGGTGGGAGACTTTGAAGCGTGCACGCTAGTGTGCGTGGAGTCAACCTTGAAATACCACCCTTGTTATCTTTGAACTCTAACCGCGGTCCCTTACCGGGATCCGGGACATTGTCTGGTGGGTAGTTTGACTGGGGCGGTCGCCTCCCAAAGAGTAACGGAGGCGCGCGATGGTTCCCTCAGGCTGATTGGAAACCAGCCGTAGAGTGTAAAGGCATAAGGGAGCTTGACTGCGAGAGAGACATCTCGAGCAGGTACGAAAGTAGGTCTTAGTGATCCGGCGATTCCGCATGGAAGGGTCGTCGCTCAACGGATAAAAGGTACTCCGGGGATAACAGGCTTATCTCCCCCAAGAGTCCACATCGACGGGGAGGTTTGGCACCTCGATGTCGGCTCATCACATCCTGGGGCTGGAGCAGGTCCCAAGGGTTCGGCTGTTCGCCGATTAAAGTGGTACGTGAGCTGGGTTTAAAACGTCGTGAGACAGTTTGGTCCTTATCTGTTGCGGGCGCAGGATATTTGAGGAGATCTTTCCCTAGTACGAGAGGACCGGGATGGACGAACCAATGGTGTTCCAGTTGTTCTGCCAAGGGCATGGCTGGGTAGCTAAGTTCGGCAGGGATAACCGCTGAAAGCATCTAAGCGGGAAACCCACTCCAAGATAAGATATCCCGTACCGTAAGGTACCTGAAGGCTCGTTGGAGACTACAACGTTGATAGGTCGGGTGTGGAAGTGCAGTAATGCATGGAGCTTACCGATACTAATTAGCCGTGAGGCTTAACCATATCCTTTTTTAAATGAAGTTTACCCTGCTATTTCAATTGTCACAGTTTTAATATTTTTTCGGTGGCCATAGCGAAGAGGTCCCACCCGTTCCCATTCCGAACACGGAAGTTAAGCTCTTCAGCGCCGATGGTACTGCATGGGAGACTATGTGGGAGAGTAGGTCGCCGCCGATTCTTTTCCTAAAAGCCCTATAACTCAGCAATGCTGAGTTATAGGGCTTTTTTTGTGGTCAAAAAGTGGAGCCAGTCACTTCTGACTAATCAAGAGGATCAAATTGATCTTGCGGGGCATAACACATCGGGCATACCCATTGCTCCGGAAGTTCATCAAAGATTGTAGCCGGCGGAATCGCATTCATGGGATCGCCGGCTGTGGGATTATAAATATATCCACAGTTGGAGCAGATGTATCGTTCGTTTGAGGATTCCATATATCAAACCGCGAAATATTTAGCTTGCGGGTGATGGGCAACAATAGCTGAGGTCGTTTGTTCCGGAACCATTTGCATGTTCTCGGTCAACGAAATCCCGATTGCTTCAGGTTTGAGGAAGGCAAATAAGGGTTTATGCGCCTCCAGATCAGGGCAGGACGGGTAGCCGAAACCATAGCGGGAGCCCTGATAATCCTGGGTCACGGCTCCGTAGAGATCTTGTGGTTGCTTACCATCGATACCCAATTCCCGGCGCATTACTCCGTGCCAGTACTCAGCCAGCGCATCGGTCAGTTCAACACTGAATCCATGCAGCATGAGATAATCGTGGTAAGCGTTGGCTTGATACAATCGCGCCGTCTCTTCGCCAATGCGGTCCCCAATGGTGACGATGAAAAATCCGGCTATATCCCCGCCAGCCGCGGCCGATTTAAAGTAATCGGCGATACAAAGAAACGGTTGTTCTGCCTGCCGGGGGAAAGAAAAGCAATGTTCGGTGCGGTCCGCTTCCACAATGACAGCATCTCCCTTTGAATGACAGGGAAAATAACCGTAGCTCACCTTTGGTTGGATCCAGCACTCGGCTAGTGATGTTTGCATTAATTCCTCATACAGCGGCTGGACAGTCCCTTGGATTAAATCCGTATACTCCCCTGCCCCCATTTTGGCCCGCCTATATCCCCAGCGTCCGCGAAAAAGCGCTTGGACATTCATCAAGGGAAACAGAACCGCCGGGTCGATATCCACCACGTACCGTTGCCCAAAAAATGGCGGTGTAGGTACAGGGTTGCTCCGGTCCACCTCTGCCGCCTTCACTCCAGGTTTCATGGGCTTGATAGCAGTCGCCCCATCATAAATTGTCGATGTCAACTTCCCTGCTTCAAATTCCTGCACCGCCTTCAACCCGGCAAAAGCATCGGCACAGTAGACCACCGGGCCTCCATATCCTGGGACACACGACTCAGCCACAAATTTGGGCGTTAAAGCGGCCCCTCCCAACAATATCGGAGCGGTAAGCCCGGCGTCGCGATACTGTTTCATAGACTCCTGCATGACAATGGCCGATTTGACCAATAAGCCACTGAGACCAATAAGATCGACTCGATACTCCCTCGCCTTTTCTATAATCGTTCCCGTCGGCACTTTTATACCAATATTGTACACCTCATAGCCGTTATTGGAGAGAATGATATCGACCAGATTTTTGCCGATGTCGTGCACGTCGCCCTGAACCGTAGCCAGAAGAATTTTAGTCGCTGCACTACCCTCGATTTTATCCATAAAGGGTTCCAGCAGAGTAACCGATGCTTTCATGACCTCCGCCGACTGCAAGACAAACGGCAGCAGTATTTCCCCCTTGCCGAAAAGCTCCCCGACATGGCGCATGGCCGGTACCAGAATCTGGTTGATTATATCAATGGGCTTAAATCGTTCCCTTAATATGGCAAGGATATCATCCAGACTCTCCTTGTCACCGTCCATCACTTTATGAAACAATTGTTCTTCCGTCTTTTTGACGACCCCCTGCTCCTCATCTGCCATTACCTCCTTTTTCCCGCTGAAATGCTCGATAAACCGCATCAGCGGATCTTTTTCCCCTTCGACCTGTCGATTATAGAGCAAATCAAGGCTGATCTCCCTATCTTCCACCGGTATACGGGCCAACGGCACAATCTTAGCGGCATCGACAATGGCGGCATCAAGACCCACAGCCACCGCCTCGTGGAGGAAAACGGAATTGAGGATGCGCCGGGTCTGGGGTGCAAGCCCAAAGGAAATATTACTCAATCCGAGCACCGTCAGACACCCCGGTAATTCAATCTTGATGCGGCGGATCGCCTCCAGAGTTTGGATCGCGGCGTCCCGCAGGCTCTCGTCACCGGAGCCGACGGTAAAGGTGAGACAGTCAAAGAGCAGGTCCTTGGACCGCAAACCACACTCATCAACAGCGATCGCATGGATGGCCTTCGCCACCCTCATTTTATCGTCGCTGCTCATGGCCATGCCTTTCTCATCGATGGTTAAGGCAACGACAGCAGCCCCATACTTCTTGGCCGCCCGACAAATCCTCCGGATGTTGATACCGCCATCCTCCAGATTGATGGAATTGATGATTGCTCGTCCGGGATAAATTCGCAGACAGGCCTCAATGCACTCAGGGGTGGTCGAATCGATCATCAACGGCGCCTTAAGGGAGCTGGCACACAACCGCACCAAGGTGGTCAGATCGGCTTTTTCATCACGCCCGGCATAGGCGACACACAGGTCGATGATATGGGCACCCTTGGCCTCTTGCTCAACAGCGATCTTCAAACAGCTCTCGTAATCGTTGGCAAGTAGAAGCTCGCGAAATTTTTTTGAACCATTGGCATTGGCCCGTTCCCCAATCAGGAGCGGCGGGATCTCCTGTTGCAGTTCAACAGCCTGATAGAGGCTCGACACCGAAGGCTTCATGCAATCACCTCCCGCACCGCTGGCTTGACTCCAGCCAGGCTCCGCACCAGCTGCCGGGTGTGGGCCGGGGTCGTGCCGCAACAGCCGCCGACCACGCTGACCCCGTAGTCGGTGACAAACCGCCTCATCTCACGCCCGTACGTCTCCGAGTCCATAGGATAGCAGGTCTTACCATCGACGACCTCGGGCAACCCCTGGTTGGGCACGCAGGAAATACGCCCAGGCCAGTTGTGGCTGAGGTAGCGGATATGGGATTCCATGTCCAGCGGTCCAGTGGCACAGTTGAGCCCAAAAGAAAAGATGGGGAACGGTTCGAAGGTGACTGCGGCAGCGGCAATATCGGTGCCGACCAGCATGGTGCCGGTTCGCTCAATGGTCACCGAGGCCATCACAGGGATGTCCACGCGTAGCGACTCCAGGGTTTCGAAGCAGGTGGTCATGGCTGTCTTGATCTGGAGCAGGTCCTGGCAGGTCTCGATAATGAGGAGATCCACTCCGGCAAGAACCAACGCCCGAATCTGTTCTTCATAGGCGCTTGCCAAATCGTCCACCGAGATGTGGCCGAGTGAGGGCAGCTTGGTTCCTGGCCCAATCGAGCCGGCGATGTAGGTGTCGGCCTTGCCATCGATGGCTGTGCGGGCGCAATCAACCCCGGCACGGTTGATTGCCTCCACCTGATCTTGCAGGCCGTACTCGTCCAGGACGATGCGGTTGGCTCCGAAGGTATTGGTCTCAATCACCATGGCCCCGGCTTCAACAAAGCCGGTGTGGAGTTGGATGATCTTATCCGAGGCGGTTAGATTAAGTAGCTCGTTGCACCCCTCCTTTCCTTCCCAGGCCGCTGACGGGATGTGCATTTCCTGAAGATTGGTTCCGCAGGCGCCGTCAAGGATCAGCACCTCATGGTCGTGTGGTCGCATGGATAATTTATCTCGTTTGTCGATGAGTGTTCTTTAAAACCAGGAGCTGCAGACGGTCTTCATTTTCTAGAAAGAGGAATAGGGCCCTGGTGATCGTTTCGGTCAGCTCACTGTAAGGATTATGTTGTCGATTCGCATCAAAATTTTTCACAAGAGATGGAAGAGTCGACGCGACCCGGTAGCGAACAGACGACTCACGTGGCAAGGTCTTTGTTGTCAAACCCTTCATTATTTTCTACAGTAGGCCACTTTTTTCGATTTCTCGTTTTTCTGACAAGGGCATTGCTATGAACCCATCGATTACCGCGGTGGTGCTTGCCGCCGGCAAGGGCACCCGTATGAAATCGGCACGCGCCAAGGTGCTGCATGAGGTTTTTTTTCAGCCGATGATCCGCCACGTCCTCCTCGCGGTCAACGAGGCGGGGATCGACCGGTGCGCAGTCATTGTCGGCCATCAGCGGCACGAAGTTTTGGCGATTCTCGACGGCTACCCGATCACGCCGGTTATCCAGGAAGAACAACTCGGAACCGGCCACGCCGTCCTCTGCGCGGAGATGGCCTGCGGCCAAGCGGACTTGGTGATGATACTCTGCGGCGACACCCCGCTTATCCAGGCCTCCACCCTCCGGGCCATGATCGCCGCGCACCGGCAACAACAGGCACCCCTCACCCTTATGACGACCCTGCTCGACCAGCCCTTTGGTTATGGCCGCATCCTCAGCAATGAGCAAGGACAGGTTCTGGCTATTGTTGAAGAAAAGGACGCCACCGAGGAGCAGCGCCGTATCCGGGAAATCAACGCCGGCATTTATTTGGTGGATCGGACCTTTCTTTTTGACGCCCTTTGCCGGGTCGGCACGGACAACAGCCAAGGCGAGGTCTACCTGACCGACATCGTCGCCATCGCTAATAAACAAGGATTATCTGTCCACACCTTCGTTCACCCCCTGGCCATCGATGTCCTGGGCGTCAACTCGCGCATCGAACTGGCCCAGGCGCATGCAACCCTGCAACTCCGCCATAACCGCAACCTGATGCTCGCCGGCGTCACCCTGTATGCGCCGGAAACAACCCTCGTGGCTCCGGATTGCGCCATCGGCCAAGACACGGTCGTCGAGGGTAATGTTCGGATCAGCGGCGGCTCAACCGTGGGCAGGAAGTGCCACATCGGCAGTGGTTGTGTGCTGCATGACTGCCAGCTAGGCGAAGGGGTGAGCGTCGGGGCCAACAGCGTGCTTGAGCATTGTGTCATTCCAGAAGACGGCATGGTACCGCCGCTGACCTATCGAAACGGTTGATACCCCAGCCTGCTCACCATATACACCAAACATCTGTATCAACCTTGAACGACAGGGGAGGCTCCAGGCCCCCGGATACCCTACTCCACCTGCCATTCTGAACGTTTACCGCCCTTCCTTTGGAGCCTTGCGCACAATGACTGATCTTAAAAAAATGTATTCCACCCTTCTCGGCGACTCCTTCCCCATGGAAATGACCCTTTCTTTTGGCGACCAGACGCTTGTCTACCGAAAAAAAACCTGGAAAATCCCCACGGCTGACGGCACCGTCGAAGAACGGGGCCTGCGCTACGGTGAAAACCCGGACCAGGAGGCGGCCCTCTACGAACTGGTGAACGGCAATCTGCTGCTCGGCGACTGCCGCTACATCGAGCCGGGCAACGGCCTGGTCAGTGCCATCACGGTGGATGACATGCTGCAGGTGGGCAAACATCCGGGTAAAATCAATCTCACCGATGTCGACAACGGCCTCAACATCATCAAGTACCTGATTGATAAACCAGCGGTGGTCATCCTCAAGCACAACAACCCCTGCGGCGCTGCCATCGGCTCCAGCCTGGCCGATGCCTACAACCGCGCCAACCGCTGCGATCGAATCGCCGCCTTCGGTGGGGCTGTGGTCACCAGCCGCCCGCTCGACAAACCAACCGCCGAGTTGATGGCGGATAATTACCTTGAAGTGGTCTGCGCCCCGGATTTCGAGGAAGGCACCTTGGAAATACTCGCCCGCCGCAAGAACCTGCGAGTGATCCGCATGGCCGGCATCGCTCGTTTGGCTGATTATGAACATCACCGCTTCGTCGATTTCAAATCACTGATCGACGGCGGCATCATTGTTCAGCAATCGGCGGTCAACTCCATCCGCTCAGCCACAGACCTAAAACCCGCCACCGCCACCTATAAGGGCGTGGCTTATAGCTGCGAACGCCAACCAACACCACGCGAGATCGAGGATATGCTCTTCGGCTGGGCGATCGAGCACGGCGTCACCTCCAACTCGGTTATCTATGTCAAGGACGGCTGCACCACCGCCATCGGTGCTGGTGAACAGGACCGGGTCGGGGTTGCCGAAATCGCGGTGCACAAAGCCTATGCCAAATATGCCGACATCACCTGTTTTGATGCCCATGGACTTCCCTACGTCGATATGGTCGCGGAGATCGAACGTGGCAAGCGGGATAAGTCCGACAAGGAGGCAATCGACGCCAAAGTGCTGGCGGCGCGGGCAGGGCTGCCGGGTTCGGTGATGATCTCCGATGCCTTTTTCCCGTTCCGCGACGCCGCCGATATCGGCATCCGCGAAGGGGTCACAGCCATTCTCCAGGCTGGTGGCTCAATCCGCGATTTTGAATCGATTCAGGCCTGCAACGAGGCCAAGCCGCAGGTTGCGATGATGTTTACCGGCCAGCGCTCCTTCAAACATTAAGCCCGCCGGAATATCAACAACCGGGAGTGGCCTCAGAAGCTGCTCCCGGCCTCACACTTCCTCCCATCCCCCTTTGGCCGCCGAACGCAGGCAGGCCTCACAGACACGAACCGTCGCTACGCCCTCCTCTCCGGGTATCGGGTTGGGCTGCTGCCCCCGGAGACATGCGAGCCAATCCCGCAACAACGGCACAATGGTGCTCACCGGTTCGCTGGTCTCCAGAGGAAGGCGCTGTTGCCCGCAAATCAACTCGCACACATGGTGGACCTGGTCGCCGTGTAACTGTCCCTTACCACCGATGAATTCAAACCGCCCGGATCGGGCCGGCCCGATCTTGGAACAATCCACCGTGCCGATCACCCCGTTCGCCAACTCCACCAGCGCAATCAGCTGATCTTCCAGACGTGAACTGTGCAGACAACGGATCCTTGCCATCACCCGGACGATCTCCTGCCCGGTAATAAACCGGAGGGCATCAAAGACATGAATGGCCGAGTGAAAGGTCACCCCGGATCCGGCCAGCGAAGGGTCGTCGAGCCAGGCCATCGTGGCCGGTTCGAGACGCTGATTGGCCGTAAAACTGTACAGTGCTCCGATGCTGGCCAATTGTTCGCGCAACATCCTAATGACCCGATTATAACGCAATGTCTGGCCGATGGTCAGCGCCACTCCCTGCCGGACAAAAAGGTCGTGGATTGTGATCGCCTCCGGGACGGAAACCGCCATGGGTTTTTCCAGCAGCATTGGTTTGCCGGCCAGAGCACAGGCCGTGGCGACGTCCCTATTCAAACTGGGTGGTAAGGCGGCAATAACGCAGTCGACCTCTGGATCGGCAACTAGGTCGAGCCAATCGGTGTGCAAACGGCAGGCCCACTGAGCAGCCTGAACCTTTCCCTCATCGGAGCGGCGGCTGATTGCAACCAGATCTAGGCCCTCAACATCTTCCAGGATATGCTGAGCATACCGACTGCCGTGCTTACCCGTGCCAATCACACCGACTCTCCACGGGGTCTCTGTTCGATTCATTCGCTTCACTGTGCGCAGTGTTCTTGAGGAGATGTTCCCCTGGTGGATTCCGCTCGATTGGTCAAAAAAATTCCAGGTCAAAAAAGAGTTGCGAACAACAGCAAAAGGCGGCGCCAAAACGGAGATGAGTACAAGCACATGGGGTTGCGGGGCGTCATGGGGCCTGAACTGCGGCCAAGACAACCACCTAAAGTTTCCATTTAACGCAGAGGTCAATAAAGATCTTCACGAGGACTCTCGCAGATTCAGCTCCCTTTCTCGCAAAGGCAGGCCCAGTTGTCCGGCAGGTTCGACGGATCGAGACCCATCGCAATAGCAAAGGTGAGGAGGGCTTCGGCAGAACAGTTGATTGAAGGTGACCGTTTTCCGGAATTCACCTCGTCCAGTTCCAGACGAAGGTAGGCCAATAAGGTCTCAGCGGCGGTCAGTTGGAACTGCTCGTACGGACAACTTATTTTTTCACTGAAGCGGACAAAACGATACCAGTTGTGATTCGCCCGACGGATACCCCGAAACAGCGAAAGATCCCGGTTGACCACATCAAGATCACGAAGAATAATCTCCTGATAGCGTGCCAGAGCCGCTTCGTGCAGCGGCTTGACTTCCGCCAGTGACAAATGGAGCCGAGGACCGTCTTCATCCTCGCACAGATAGTACAGACTGCTATGCAGTGCCACCTCCGGAATCTCGCCGGAATGGCGGACAAGCAGCACCTCTTCTTCCAGGAGAGCGTCGCGCTCGCTGTTGCTCATTGCAACTCCTGGCTGTCGTCGCCATCATCCAATTGATACAACTCACGAATGGTTTTAATCCGATCGGGCAGGCCGACACAGTGGTTGTCGCTCTTCAAATAATGCAGGGGCGGATACACCACCTTTCCGGTAATGGCGGCCACCATCTTCTCCAGCCTCTGGCGCGCCGGTTCATCCATATCCTCAAAGCGGCCCATGGTTTTCTCGACTTCAAAACGCACATGCTGCTCGACCATGCCTCGCAATTGCACGATGGTCGGCGTTGATTCCATGTTTGCCAGCCACTTGCCAAATTTCAACCTTTCCTCTGCAATGATCCGTTGCGCCTTGACAGCCTCTTTGTCACGCTCGGACTTATTCATTGCAACGACACTCTGCAAGTCGTCGATATCGTAGAGGTAGACGTTGTCCAGGTCGTTGATGGCCGGATCAAGGTCCCGGGGCACCGCGATGTCGATTAAAAAGAGTGGCCGATTGCGCCGTTCGCGCATCACAGAACGGACATCTTCTTTATGCAGAATCAAATCGGGCGCCCCGGTTGAACTGATTAGAATATCAACTCGTTGCAGCTGCCCCAACAACTCTTCCAGGGAAACCGCCTGACCGTTGTAGCAGCGGGCCAGGTTGATTGCCCGCTGCAAGGTGCGGTTGGCGACAATGACCTCAGCTACCCCCTGACCGACCAAGTGCTCCGCCGCCAGCTCCGCCATCTCGCCGGCACCAACCAGCATGACCTTTTTCCCGGCAAGATCACCAAAAATTTTTCTGGCCAACTCAACTGCGGCATAACTAATGGAAACCGCATGGGCTCCGATCCGGGTTTCCGTCCGGACCCGCTTAGCCACGGAAAACGATTTGTGGAGCAATTTATTGAGGATAAACCCGCTGCACCCGATTTTGGTAGCATGCCGGTAGGCCTCCTTCAGCTGCCCCAGAATTTGCGTCTCTCCAACAATCATCGAGTCGAGGCTAGCCGCCACCAAAAACAGATGCTCTACCGCCTCGGTGTTAACATACCGGTACACATATTGGTCAAGCTCTGCGGCGGTGATGCTCCTGGCAAACAACAGTTCCAGCACCCGGTTTTGTGCCCGTTCAACATCCGCGCAGGTAAAAAGGACCTCAACCCGGTTGCAGGTGGACAGCAGGTAGTACTCCCGCAATTCCTCCAATTGCCCCAAAGCCCGCAGTGGTTCCTCGTAACCAGACGAAAGAGCCAGCTTTTCTCTGACAGCCAGCGGCGTTGTCTTGTGATTGACGCCGAGCAAGACGATGGCGTCACGAGACATAGGTATGGACCCCTTCCAGGAGAAAAGAAACACCCCAAAGGGTAAACAAAACAGACAGAAAGGCCACGATGCTGAGGATGGCCACCCTCCGTCCCCGCCAGCCGACGGTGAAGCGTTGATGAACAGCGGCGGCGTACAAAAACCAGGTAACAAGGGACCACGTTTCCTTGGGATCCCAGTGCCAATAGGCCCCCCAAGCCTGCTTGGCCCAGAGTGAGCCGGTAATCAAGCCAAGGGTGAACAGAGGGAAACCTACACTAAGGCAGTGATAATTGAGCTTGTCGAGGGCATCCAAGGAAGGCAACCGGGAATAAAATAGCCCAAACCGCTTCTTTTTGATTTCACGTTCCTGCAGCAGATACATAATGCCGCCGATGCAGGCAAGGGCAAGAAAACCATCGGCGAACAAAGCGATCGAGGCATGGACCGGCAGCCACCAGGATTGCAGGGCCGGAGGCAAGGGGACGATACTGCGCGAAGAAAGAGATGCGACCAGCATCAATGCCAGCACGAGAACGCTGACAAAGATGCCCAAATTTTTCATTGTATATCGCCAGCGGAAGGACAGGTAACAGCACCCCAAGGACCAAGCAAAAAACGAGACCGTCTCGTGATGGCTGGTGATGGGAGTGTGCCCGGTTTCGACGGCACGGGCAATGATATTGACGGCGTGGAGAAGAAAGGCGACCAGGAAGATTACTCGCCCGGTTCGACGCAACGCGGGCTTCTGGTTGAGGAAAAACACCAGATAGGCTGCGGCGGCTAACAGATACACCAAGACGCTGCCCTGAAAGAGCAAAAAACTCATGGATTCTCCTTAATCAAGCTCTCCAAATCACGGCCAACCGGTCGACCGAGCACGCTCTCCAGGTGCTGCTGGACATTGTCCCATCGGCGCTCCCTGAGCCAATCGACTATATCGTCATGGAGGATCTTTTGAAACAGAATCTTTGTCTTCTCCGAGTCGCCCTCTTCTGCCAGAATCTGATTACGGAGCAGGGCCGCAAGGGCAGTGAGCAGCCCATACTCCTTGCCAAATTCGCGGTCGAGCCGCTCCCTGACCATGGCCGCCACGGCCGGACTCCTGCCATTAGTGGCAACACTGAGGGTCAGCTCACCCCGGCGGACGGTCGCGGGCACCTGAAAATCGCACCATTCGGGTGCATCGGCGACATTGATGAGCAACCCGGCGGTTTTGGCGTCAAGGTGGATGACCTGTTGCACCTCAGCGTTGTTGGTGGCGGCAAAAACCAAAAAAGCCCCGTCAAGATCGGATGCGGTGTACATTTGCCGACGCCATTCAATGACCTGCAGATCCGCCATCTCAGCCAATCCAGGGGTGACCACCGGACTGACCACCCGGACACGGCCGGTTGCCGCAAGAATCCCCCGGACCTTACGCTCGGCGACCCCACCCCCTCCGATAACCACACAGAGTCGATCGGAAATGTTGAGACAAAGTGGATACACAGTGTGCTTCACCGATCCTTGTTCTGCCGTTATAGACATGCCATCATGGGGTCATCCCTCTTCTGTCCTCGGATAGGAGTCGATCAACCCCGCGGTTGCAACCGGGTGAGGAGAATAATTTTATCCTCATCCAGACTTTTCAGCTTTCGTTGCGAAGCAGAAATACGATACTCCTTTTCGGCCATTTCCAGGAACGGCGCGAGGCTGCGACGATTACTGTCATGCGCCAGATAGATAACACCGTCCGGCTTGAGTGCCTTGCGGAGCACGTTAAGGAGGGGCTTGAAAAATTCTTCCCGGAAAAGAATCTCAGCACCGACGATGACGTCATACTGCTCCATTTCCGGCGGATTGAGCCAATCCAACATGGCAAACCGCACCGTGTCCAATTTACTGGCCGCCGCATTGATCCGTTCAAAATCAAGAATCAGTTCCTCATAATCGGTCAAGGTAACGGAAAAACCGGCGGCAGCAGCGGTCAATCCCGGAGCGCCCAACCCAGCGCCAAGCTCCAGCAAGGTGGTTTCCTGTTCATGGGGTAGTCCGGCGATAAACTCCGACAGGACAATGGCCGCTTCCCACAATCTGATCCAGAAAGGAAAGGTGGAGACATCCTTCAACGGATCCTTGCCTTCAAGTATCTGTTCCAAATCCGTTATCTTGAGCAGTTGCAGTTTATGCTCCCTAATCTTGAGCGGTTCAAACGCCACCGTATAACGATCTTTGACAGTATTGTACAGTGACCGCTCATAGGCCGGCAAGGTCTGGGGATCCATCGTGTTTTCTCTCTTGAACGAAGGAGAGACAGGCAACCAGAGAGCGGCAACGGGATAGTCGATAAAAATATCGACCTGCACCACAGCCCTTCTCTCTATCCAGCCACTCTCGCAATTTTAAAAAAGCTGGGCCAAGCCTGCACCCAATCTTAACCCGTGGTGAATAAAAAAAAAAGAGCGGGTCGATTTTCATCGGCCCGCTCTTGAGATCGGCAAAAACTCTTCAGGCTATCAGCAACCTTCCAGACCTTTCTTGGCTTTCACGGTAACAGTGTCGCCTGCTTTAAAGTCAGCCTTATCACAGGTTATAGTGGCTTTTACGCCATCAACACTGTCAACTGTGCATTTGGCGGCAAAGACTGCACCTGCGCTCAGCACGAAAGCTGCGGCCATCATTGTGATAACGATTTTTTTCATGGTAGTCTCCTTTATAAAATGGGTTGTACAAACCAAACTCATTGCCTCTTTCCAATGGCATAATTTAAGAAATACCGCTCAGATTGTCAACAGCAATCCATCGGGAAAGACAGCAGGGTCGGTGAATCAAAGCACTGATTCGATATCTCTTTCGAGGTGCCCACGAGAAACGAATCCTGGATATTTTTTCACTACCTGACCATCTCTATTGACAAGAAAAGAGGTTGGGATCGCCACCACGTCACCAAAGTTATGCGTTGTTGTTCTGTCCGCCATCAAAACCGGATAGTTGATACTGGCCTGTCGCACCAGTCGTGCGACAGCTCCCGAACCGCCTTCATCTACCGACAGGGCGACGACGACAAATCCCTGTTGATGAAATTGGGCGTGCAATTCTTTCAGTGTAGGGATTTCCTGAAGGCAGGGCGGACACCAAGTTGCAAAAAAGGTGATCAACATGGCTTTTCCCTTATAATTCTCACTGGTGACAACGGAACCGTCAACCGCAGCAGGCAATGAGAAAGCAGGCATATTGACTGCTCCCTGCGCCTGTGAGGAAAAAACAAGAAGACAACAACCAATGATGAGTTTATTTATCGTATTCATATTCACATTTCAGTTACAGAAGCGAATACCTGCAAAGGTAATCAAAATCCCAAAAGGGTATGCCATTTCGGTAATCCCGATACTCCCGGATCGGACAAGCCCCATTTCATTCACCAGGATAGCCATCTTACCCACCCCTTCAGGCCTTGATGTCAAGGAGTCCTTGCATCATTTCGTCGGCTGTCTGCAGGGTCTTCAGATTGGCCTTGAAGCCATGCATATTGAGCATCATATCGGGGAGTTCTTCGCCAAGATCGACGTTCGACAGCTCAATCATCTCTATCCCCTGCCCGGTCTGCTCGGCGACAAACGCGCCCGCAGCATCGACTTGCTCAACGGCTGCCTTGACGCCTTGCGGCACTTGCGCCGACAGAACCACGCGGTCTTTCTTGAAACTATCAGTGTTCAGATTGGCGACATTATGAGCATTGTTCTCGATTTTAGTCGTGAATGCCCGCAACCCGCTTACGGCTGATTGAATTCCAGAAATCATGGCCACCCTCCTTGCAAAGTAAAAACAACATCTCTTGCTTAATACTAGCAAGAGCAACGCCACTTGACAAGCCAAGGCTATCTTTTTCAGCCCATCAGTGGGATAGCTTCTTTGAAAACCATTGCACCTTTACCTTGTTCCGGGTAGATAGTTCTGCGTATCTCAAGTAACGTTCAGTGTTTACTTTTGAAAAAACCTCCTCTTTCCTCATACGCTTATGATTCCGCGACTCTATCTTCTCGCCGCCCTTTTCATGCTCATGCTCCCCTTGTACGGAGCGTTTGCCAACGTCGTCGACCGCAGTGTTGCCATTGTCAACGAAGATACGATCACGCTTTCCGAGGTGAATGAACTCGGCAAATCGTTTTTCAAAAAAATAACGGATGAGACTCCCGCTGATCGGTTAAGCGAAACCTTACAGCAGGCTCGGCTCACGGTGATCGACAAACTGATCGACAAAAAACTCCTGGTCCAGGAAGCTAAAAAAATCGGCATTCAGGTGAGCGATCAGGACGTAGAGAACGCGTTGCAGCGGGTTCTCGCCAACAACAAGACGACCATGGAAGAATTCCGCAAGGAGTTAAGCGCCATGGGCATGAGCGAAAAACAATATCGAGACGAACTGCGGGAGCAGGTATTGAGTTCAAAGCTGATTAACCACGAAGTACGCACCAAGGTGGTTATCTCGGAGGAAACAATTCTCGACTACTACGACACCCATTTCACCACAAAAGTCGGCGGCAGTGGCTATTACATCCACCAAATCGGCTGTACATGGGGTACTGCAAACCAGAGCGGAACTACACCCACTCAGGCGGAGGCCAAGGAAAAAGCGAAAAAGGCGCACAAACTTGCCGTGGCCGGCGACGACTTCAAAGAACTTGCCAAAAAATATTCTGACCTGCCCTCAGCCGCCGAAGGAGGTGACTTGGGAAACTTTCAACAGGACGAAATGGCTCCCTATATGCGCGATGCTGTTAGCAAACTCAAACCCGGCGAGATCAGCCCGATTGTCGAAACTGAAGACGGGTATCATTTTTTTCAACTTGTCTCCAGTCAGGAAGGAAAAATCATCGCTCATGAACCCTACGAGTCGGTCAAGGAACAGATCCGCGAAAAGTTATCCCAGCAGGCCATGGAGCTCCGCTTCAAGGACTTATTGAAGTCTATCCGCGAAAAAGCCTACATCAAAATCCTCTAACATTCCGGATTAAAATAATAAATAAGTAACTGCAACCGTTCCTCTGTCCGGAACACCCCCTTCATTTAACTCAGCTCTTGATTTGAGGGCGCCGAACATTGATTTAAAAGTATGAAAAACGAGGAGCCCCATTCGCCCCCCCTTTCCGAACAGCAACGCGTTGGCGAGCAACTGAAGCAGTTGCGCCAGGATAAATCGTTGACTCTGGACGAGATTGCAGCGAGCACGAAAATTTCGCAATCTAATCTCCGTGCCATTGAATCAATGGTGTACGACAAACTCCCCGCCGACACCTTTACCAGAGGGCAGATAATCTTGTATGGCTCTTTTTTGGGTATGGATGGCCGCTTAGCCGCCGACCAGTTTTTCACTGAACGAGACGGGGGAAAAAAGCCCTTCATCTCCTCTTTACAAAAGAGCCTGAACCATCAATCACTCACACCTAAAAAACTGGCTGAGCCAACTCATGTGTCCTCGGCCATCATAGCTGGCATCCTCTTGCTGCTCATTGTCTTTTCATTCACCGGATTTTGCCTCTATTTCTCCTGGAATCCCTTTGCGTTCCTAACCGGCAAAACCTTCAATCTCACTTCTTCTCCAAACAACATCTTTCATCCGGCAGATCCGGCCACCAGCAATGGCAGCACCCACAAGCAATTGAAATTAAGCGCCCTTTTCAAAAAGGACAGTCGTATTCTCGTCTCACTGGACAATAAACAATCCTTCGAACAGCAATATACCCAGGGAACAAGCGCGCACTGGGAGGCGGAAAAGCAGCTCCAACTCGAATTCTTTCAGCCTGACAGCGCTGAGCTGCACCTTAATGGGTCGCCCTTGCCTTTCCCCGATGGTGCGGCTGGTCATTACAAGCTCCGCGTCCCCCCCCATGCTCTATCCGCTCCATGAGCCTCCGCAGCACCAGTGGGATTGTTTTAAAAATTTCCGGACACGGTGAAGCAGACAAACTGGTGACCTTCTACTGTCCCGACCTTGGAAAAGTGACCGGTATCGCCAAAGGTGCAAAAAAAAGCAAACGACGCTTTGTCAACAAGCTCGAAGAATTCTCTCACCTGCACATTTTTTATCGACCACCGAGAGGGTCGTCAGGATTATTCTTGCTCAGCGAAGCGGATTTACTGACCGCGCATCTATCGCTCCGAACGAATTTCCAGAGATATGCTGCTGCGATGTACCTCTGTGAACTGGTTTTACGGTTCACCCACGATAACGACCCCGATCCGCGCCTCTATGCCTTGCTGAAATGGGCGCTCTCCGCCCTGGATCATGAAAAGACACCACAAAAAACCGTTACCCTCGCGCATCTGCATCTCCTCGATACCGCTGGGTATCGGCCGGAATTCAACCGATGCCACTCTTGTCGTCAGGTTGTCGGTTCCGGTCACACCTACATGTTCCTGCCGGAAACAGGTGCCCTCCTTTGCAGCAGCTGTTGCCCCCGGCAGGAAGGCCGTTCTCCCTGTTTATCGGTGCAGACACTTCGTCTCCTTGCCAATGCGCAACTCTTTGACCTTGACCGGCTTCATCGATTGCAATTTACTCAGCAATCGCTCTCCGAGGCGATGGACGCCTTGCATTATTTTACCCTTCACCTTTTGCAACAGGATGTGCATTCGTGGAAGATCCTCCGCTCGTTTGTTGCTGGCCGAAATCCATCACAAATTCCCCGACCCATCACTAAGAGCAACCTTCCTCTGGCTTGACCTAAAACGATCAACCGCACGTGGTTCTTCTCCACAACTATTCTCACTGTTATTATCAACAATTAGAAGAGATGACTCTTGACTGTCCCGGGGTTTTCATTTATTCATCGCACAGTCTGCTGCCGCGCCCCTCTTGGCGCGTCCGCCATATGTCCAGGGATTGGAAGAGAAACTGGCTCGCCTATATCTTACGCTGCTTTTTCTTCCAGCGTCCCATTACCCTTCTTGGTTTTCGTCTTGTTTTTGCTATTAGAATGTTAGTTTTTTGTCCTCGGCCAGGAGCGGTTTGGGTCAATTACAAGAACCGGTCCTCTTTTATTTTTTTTAACCCCACTCACATGCTATGAACCGTTCCGGCCTTATCATCACCTTTATCATGGGCTGCCTTGCTGTACTCCTCTGGGGAGTGGTCAATGCACCCAATATAGAGCCATCTTGGCCCTCCAAAATCCAAGGGTTCTCCTTTTCGCCTTTCCGGGAAGGACAATCTCCCAGCAAACAGATCTATCCGACCGTTGAAGAGATCGACCGGGACCTGGCGTCATTGGCGGGCGATGTCCATGCGGTCAGGGCCTATACCGTTGAGGACACCCTGGCCGAGATCCCCCGGCTTGCTGCGGCACGGGGACTCAACGTCGTGCTCGGTG
Organism: uncultured Desulfobulbus sp.; assembly: GCF_963662935.2. Taxonomy (NCBI): domain Bacteria; kingdom Pseudomonadati; phylum Thermodesulfobacteriota; class Desulfobulbia; order Desulfobulbales; family Desulfobulbaceae; genus Desulfobulbus; species uncultured Desulfobulbus sp. The sequence goes on from NZ_CAXXTL010000002.1 coordinate 696,432, forward strand.
CCTGGATCACTCGTGACAACGAAGCGAACGAGAAAGAGATTGCCAAGCTGATCAAGATTTACCAGGAGAACCATCGCAACATCATTCGGGTGCTGGTTGGCAACGAGGTTCTGCTCCGAACTGACCAAACCGTGGACCAGATGATCAAGTACATCGACTTCACCAAAAAATCCATCGTAGCCCCGGTGAGCACAGCGGAACCCTGGCATGTCTGGCTGCAGAATCCCAAACTGGTTGAGCATGTAGATTTTATCGCTGTTCACTTCTTGCCCTACTGGGAAGGGATTCCCGTTGACGAGGCGGTCGACTACTGCGTGATGCGCTATAACGAACTAAAACAGGCCTATCCCGGGAAAGAGATAGTCATCACCGAGGTCGGGTGGCCCAGCGGTGGCCGGATCAGACAAAAGGCCGTCGCCAGCCCAACCAACCAGGCCAAGTTCCTCCGCCGTTTTCTTGATGTGGCCGAAAAGAACAACTACACCTATTACATCATGGAGGCATTCGACCAAATCTGGAAAAAAGATCTGGAAGGAGAAGCAGGAAGCCTCTGGGGTGTATACAACGATCAACGGCAACCTAAATTCGAGTTCACCCAGCCGGTCATCCGTATTCCCCATTGGCGCGGACTGGCAGCCCTCAGCATTGCCCTGGCCGTTGTAATTCTGCTCTTGCTGTTCAGAGACAGCAAGGGCTTGCTTGATCGTGGCCGTGGCTTTTTAGCACTCATCGCTTACGCTATCACCACCTTCGCTGTCTGGGTGGTCTATGATTTTCAGCACCAGTACATGACGACGTCTACCCTGGTGGTCGGCATAGTCCTGCTGTTCGCGGCGACCGGCGCCATTTTAGTTATTCTAGCCGAAGCGCATGAATGGGCCGAATCCATGTGGATCCGCAAATGGCGGCGCTTGCCGCAACCGGTCACAACGGAGGCCATTGCCGACGACGACCTCCCCATGGTCTCGGTCCATGTCCCTGCGTACAATGAACCACCGGACATGATGATCCAAACGATCAGCGCTTTGGCCGCTCTGGATTATCCACGGTTCGAGGTCCTGGTTATCGACAACAACACCAAGGATCCAGCGACCTGGGAGCCGGTGGCTGCCTATTGTCAAACCCTGGGACCGCGCTTTCACTTCTTTCATGTCGATCCACTCGCCGGCTTCAAGGCCGGTGCCCTCAACTATGCCCTCCGGGAAACAGCTTCTGAGGCGGAAATAGTTGCGGTTATTGATAGTGATTACATCGTCGATCCTGATTGGCTCCGGGCTTTGGTCCCACAATTTGCCGACGAAAACATGGCGATCGTCCAGGCACCCCAGGATTACCGGGATGGCGAAGAAAACACTTTTAAAGCCATGTGTTTGGCCGAATACCGCGGTTTCTTTCAGATCGGCATGGTGACCCGTAACGAACGCAACGCCATCATACAGCACGGCACCATGACCATGGTCCGGCGTAAGGTGCTCGATGAGGTTGGAGGCTGGGCGGAATGGTGCATCACCGAAGATGCGGAACTGGGCTTGCGGATCTTCGAACAGGGCTATGCGGCCAGTTACACCCCCTACAGCTTTGGTAAGGGGTTAATGCCCGACACCTTTCTGGACTACAAAAAACAGCGATTTCGCTGGGCCTACGGCTCCGTGCTCATCCTCCGGCATCACATGATGGCCATGTTCGGCCTGAAACCGACCAAACTCACTCGGGGCCAGCGATATCATTTCCTTGCCGGCTGGCTGCCCTGGTTTGCCGACGGCATCAATATGCTGTTCAACATCCTGGCCCTGGGCTGGTCATGGGGCATGATCCTATTTCCCGATTACCTGTCACCACCCCATATTGTTTTCGCCTCTTTGCCCGTTGCCTTGTTTTTTTTCAAGAGCCTGAAAATGTTTTTCCTGTACCGCTCCAGGGTGAGTGCATCCCGTCGGCAGAGTCTGGCTGCGGGTCTTGCGGGCTTGGCGCTCTCCCACACTATTGCCCGGGCCATGCTCACCGGGTTCATCACCCAGCGCATCGGCTTTTTCCGGACACCGAAAAATGCCCAAGCCAACGCCTTTTTCAAGGCACTGGGTGATGCCCGCGAGGAGTTGCTGTTCGTGGTGGCCCTTGTCCTGGCGATTGTCGGCGTACTAATGCGGAAAGACGGGGACATGCTTGATATCCACATCTGGGCGGCGGTGCTGGCGATTCAAGCTATTCCCTATAGCGCCTCAGTGGTGGTTTCGCTGATCAGCGGCCTGCCCAAGCTGCCGGCCAAACTGGTCGGCGTCATGGCTCCGCTTAGGGGATTGAGTGAGGATTAATTAAGTGGACCGGATCAGCTCGAGCAATTCCTCGGCGCTGATCCGGGTACTCACATCGGCGCCTTCAAGCAGGGAGTTAGCAAGATCTCGTTTCTCTTGATGAAGTCGAACGATCTTTTCTTCGATTGTATTGGCGGTGACCAGCCGATAGACGGTGACTGGCCGTTTCTGGCCGATGCGATGGGCTCGGTCGGCGGCCTGGTCCTCAACCGCGGGATTCCACCAAGGGTCCATGTGGAGCACATAATCGGCGGCGGTCAGATTCAACCCCAAACCGCCGGCCTTCAAACTGATCAGGAACAACTCCCCTTCCCCTGCCTGAAAACTCTCCACCTGCTGCTGCCGCTCTTTCGTTGAAGTGGTGCCGTCCAGGTATTTATAAGAGATCCCCCGTTCATCGAGAAAGGCCCGAATCAAGGCCAGATGACCGGTGAATTGGCTGAAAACTAAGGCCTTGTGTCCACCTCCCAGCAACTCTTCGACCGTCTCGGCAAAAACCTGGAGCTTGGTTGAGGCAATATCAACCTGGTCGTTTATCAGTTTAGGATTGCAGCAGGCCCGCCGCAAACGCATGATTTCCGCCAATATCCGCAGATGCCTCCCCGTTTTTTCACTACTGCCCTCGATGTTCTCGATAGCCTGTTGCCTGAGAGCCTCGTAGAACTGCCTTTCTTCCGGATGCATTTCGACCCGTAGGGTTATCTCCGTCCGCGGCGGCAATTCTTCCAGGACCTGCGATTTAATCCGCCGCAACATGAAGGGACGGATAAGCTTTTTCAGTGTTCTTCTCGCCTCCCGGTCGTGATATTTCTCGATGGGAATACCAAATCTCCGGTTAAACTGCTTGTAGGTTCCCAAGAGTCCGGGGTTGATAAAACCAAAAAGATTCCACAACTCTCCCAAATGATTTTCAATGGGTGTACCGGTGGTGACCAAACGAAACCTCCCATCCAATCGCATCGCGGCCTTTGATCTCTTGGTGGCCGCATTTTTAATCGCCTGCGCCTCGTCCAATACAATCGACTGCCACTTGACCTGGGCCAACAGTTCTATTTCCTGCTGCAACAAGGTGTAACTGGTGACCAGCAAATCAAATTTTCCCAGCGTCGGTATGATTTCGTCTCGGTTGGTTTCGGAAAACATGTGGAAATTGAGCGTCGGGGCAAAACGATTCACCTCGGCCTCCCAATTCATGCACACCGAAGTGGGAGCAACCACCAAAGACGGCCCCTGATTGGCCAGACTGAGGATCACTGCAATCGACTGTAGGGTCTTGCCCAGCCCCATGTCGTCGGCTAGACAGGCGCCAACTCCGAGATGGGCCAAACGGCTCATCCAGACGAATCCCTCCTTCTGATAGTCGCGCAAATCAGCCTTCAGTGTCGAGGGGAGCTTGGGGGTCAGCTCCTGGGCCTCGTTGATCGCCTGCAACCGCTGCCGCCACCCCTGGTCGGTCTGGGTCTGTGCCTGGTGGGTCAGTTCCTCCAAGGCTATAGCGGCCAGGGGATGAATCTTGACCTCGAGCTCGTTGCCCGGCTGACTGTTACCGTAGAGGATGAGTTCCTCCAGCCGATTACGAAATTCCTGGGTCAAAGCGAGAAACTGGCCTTCCCCCATGGGAATGAAACGGCTTCTGGTTTCCCGGACCTTGTCCAGCAAGGTCTTGAGTTCCATGACTTCGTCCTGATCGATCTGCAGTTGCCCCGTAAGGGAAAACCAATCCTGCTGACTGGTGCGAATGTTCAAATTCAACTGGTTAACTCCGGCCTGTCGGCGAACAGCCAGCTTCTCCCCTTCCGGCCATTCCAAGATCACCCGCTCTTTGATCTCCTCGATCTCAAGGAGCACCTGCAGGCACTCTTCGGGATCGACCAGATGCCACTCCCGCTTGTTCTCCTGCTCAAAGTCAATGGCCAGGTCGAGCATAGGACAGCCTTCTTCGATCTCCCGCGCCTTCTCCTCCTCCAGACGCAGGTTCCGTTTCGTCCGCACCCGCCTGCCGTCAATCTCGGCGATGATATTGGCAACTCCGACGCCGGGTTTCTGATACGGGCCACCATGAGTGAAGGGCCGGACAAACAACTCAATGCGAAAGCCGCTGCCATACGGGATGATGTGGATGTGAATGGTCGAGTCGCTCTCCACCATTTCGGCGGTGACACCCTGCCCTGGCACCTCGATGGCCGAATGGACGGTCATGAAAGAGGCGATGTTGCCAATAGCGTCCAGCAACTGGCGGCTGGCGGCTAGCGGGACAAGCAGCCCTTCCCTTCCGGTTATCTCAGCCACTTTCCGATGTTCCTCACCTATGCGGATGACACGAAAACGAGTGGGCGTTTCCACGCAGACGGCTACGGTTCCATCGCCGATATCCTGGGAAAAATGAATGAAGAGCGATTCGCCCTTGCGTTCGACCACAAGCTCAGGTTCCCCGGCAACGATCTCAACTGGCGTCTGAGGCGATCGTTTGAGAAAAACCAGGGGATGCCCGATAAGGGCGGGGAGCGCCTTTTCCGAATTAAAAACATAGCCGCCGTTCTTGCCCCCGCTTTCCTCTGCCTGATACAGTCCTGCACAAATCAACCGGTCCTGACTGGTCAGATAGTCGATCTCCCGATCAAGAAGCAGCCGTTGATAGGCAATGATCCGTCCCTTGGTCCAACTTCCGGCGGCCGATCTCTTCTGCTCCCTGGGGGTCAGTTCCAGCGAGCCGTTGGCATAATCAACCAGCCAGCAGAGGCGCGTCAATCGTTCCGGTTCCCGAATCTTGCTGGTGAAATCGATCAGCTCCTGCAGGCTCTGCTTCCAAGGGGCATTCGGAGCGATGATTTGGGTCAGGTTGCGACATTTCAGTTGAGCAGCCAAATCCAGGGCCGCCTGCTTCATCGCTCTATGGTCGCTGTCAAGAGCTACAAGCAACTCCGCAGATTCCATGGCGACCCAGAGAAAACCGCTGTTGAGTGCCTGCTCGTGCAGGTGAAGCAACATTGCTTGAAAATTAGGCGGCACTTCCACACCCATCCAGTGGAGTGACAGCATAGCCACCAGAGAAGTCAAGCACCGCTCATCGGCTACCAGTCCCTCGGTGAGCGCCAGCATATCCGGTAGGGCCTCATCGCTTGAACGGAGTACCGCATCAAGAAAACGATACGGTATCTCCTCGGGACAGCCTTGACAACGATACAATACCGTGGCAACGGCCGCGCGGACACGATCACGATCTCCCGCTCCGTCGCGGGCAAGAAGAGCAAAGATGCAAAACAGGCCTGTGACGCCGAAGAAAAAACAGGGCTGGTTGCCGGCATACTGCTGCAGATGCTGCAGGTCTTCATCAAACAGCTCCAGAGCCTGCTCAGTATCGCCTGCAAGAAAAGCTACTGATCCGGCAAAGCCCGAACCGAGAAAGGATTCGCTATGACGCTCCAAAAGTTGCCGCAAATCATCCAACCGCCCCTGCAGCAGATAGCAACTGGCCAGTAAACGGCGAAAGGGGACGCGCTCGTCCGGAGAAACAGTCTGGGCCTGCTCGTCCTCTAAAAAAGTGAGAATGGCAGGAAAATGATGGAGTCGTTCCAGCGAATAACGGATCACCTGATCCAGAAGGAAAAATTGAAACGAACCGGGCAGGGACGCAAACCAAACAGGATCAAAAGCGCGAGCAGCGACCAGCACCGCAGGAGGCTCGGTTTCGAGATAGCGGTGGCACTCCCCCTCCAAAAAAACCAGGGCCTCGTCCAGTTTGTCGAAGTCCTGACTGTACAGACCAATACGAAATTGCCGGATGGCCCGCCAGCATCTGGTCGGCCATTTCCCGTGCGTGTAGTCCACAGGAGCGGTCTTTTCAACCAGGGCAGTCAGCAGGAAAAAGCGATTCTGGGATAAGGTCTGGCGGGTCAGAAATTCGGCCAGTGCAGGGGGGCATTGATTTTTCCCGTTGAGAAAACCTTTACGCCTGAATCGAGCGACCATCTCGCTGATCTCGTCGCTGCCGATGCGCCTCCCCCCCAAAAAAGCGGGGTCGAGAGTGGCTAGGCACCGGGCGAGAAAGCTGACAGAGACCGGTTCATAGACAATGGAAATGAACTGCAACAACAGTTGTTCTTCTGCAGGGAGGACAGAGACAGCCTGAAGATCAACAGCGCCCTTGGACGCCGGAGCTGATATTTTCGTTGGAAGCGGGTCAATAATTTCTTTCAAAATGTCCTTTGTTCGCCTGAAGTTAACCGTCTTGCCCTTGGCCATGAACAGGCAGACCATGAAGGATCATCACAAACGGGGGGCACTCTCGACCCCGGTTGTGCAGCAATGTCTCGCAGGCTAATGGCCGGGCCAGCACCCCCTATTGGCAATAATTGACGCTACCGGGTGCAGTTACTCATCCATCATTATCATTGCAACATTCTGGCATTCGTCGAAATTTTTGCCTCTTTTCTCAATTGACCGAGCCAGTCAGCCATCAATTTGTTTTTTTCGGCGGCAAGCAGCTGTTGTTCAAGATTGCGCCGCTTGTTCGCATCCATCTCTTCTTGGCGCTGACGTGAATCAATGATCTGGTAGAGGTAAAAAGAGGCCCCGACGGCGATCACTTTCTCGGGGAACACCTCTTTGCCAAGCCGCGAGAAGGCATCCTGACGAAGCTCATTGGGCACCGGGCCCGATGGTCCGCTCCGTTTCATGTATTCGGTTTCCTTACGCTGCAACTCCGAGGGCCATGCTTGTTTTTCTTTTGCTTTCTGCAACAGCTCCTCGGCAGCGGACCGAGCCAAATCGACGCTCTTTTCCTTCTTATAGTCTGTAACAGCCCGTTCGCGAATCGAAGCTAGTTCGGGCACCACCGACTCCTTGATGTCATCGACAAAAAGAATTGCATATCCGCTCGCGGTTTCCACGATGGAACTCAACTCACCCTTGCGCAAGCTGAAGGCTGCCTGCAAAAATGCGGCATCACTGACCATACCCTCCTTGGGCGGAGAGTCCTGCGCAAAAAAATCGGTTTGTTTGACGGGGCTTGCGCCTTGCAAAGTGCTGTATTTGGCCATACTGCCGGCCCTGATGATGTCTTCATAGGCAGCCGATGCCTTTTTAAAGGTAATCGCCTTCACGCCCTGCCGCTCAAGCACCTTGCGGATGGCGCCGCTGACCTCCTCGAGGGTTTGCGTCTTGGCCGGCATGATTTCTTCCAGCTTAATGATATGATAGCCGAAAGGAGTTTCTACCACACCGCTGACCTCTCCCTTCTTCAGACCAAAAACACTGTCCTCAAAGGGCTGCACCATCTGCCCTCGGCCGAAGAATCCCAAATCGCCGCCCTTATTTTTGGTCGAGTCCTCCGAAAACTGGCTGGCGAGTTGCGCAAAATCGCCGCCTTTTTTTACCTGAGCCAAAATCTTCTCCGCCTCTGCCTTTCTAGCGGCTTTAGCTTCCGGGGAATCTTCGGCGCCAATTTTGAGAAGAATATGCCGCGCCCTCCGTTTTTCAGGAGGATTGTAGGTTTCGGCATGTTCTTGATAATAGGTGCGCACAGCATCATCGCTGACCGCAACTAGTTTCAGGTCATCGTTAGAGTGAAAAGAGAGGTAGAGCAACTTGGCCTGCGGTGCGATTTTATAATTCTGCTTAACGGTCTCATACCAAGCAGCCAGCGTATCGTCGGCTACCTTGACCTGAGCGATGTAGTCCTCAGTGTTCACCGCCGCATAGACAAGCTTCATCTCCTGATCAACGTAATCGATCCAGTTCCGCACCTCTTGCGCGGGGACAACAGAAAATGATCCAAGGGCGTCAAGAACCCGGTTCATAAGCAGGTCATTCTGGATCCCGGCTTCAAACGAGGTGGGCGAGAGTTTGTTCCGTTCCAAGACCGTCTTGTAATTGGCGAGATCGAAGCGGCCATTACTGTTAAAGACCGCCATCTCCTTGATCTTGCGCTGAACGGAATCTTTACTGATACGCATACCAATGCTTTCGGCGCCCTGCCGCAACAATTCCGACTGAATCAATTGATCCAGCACCTGCTCCTTCAGCCCGATGCTTTCGAGAAATCCTGGGGGCATCTTCCCCGCGAACTGCTGTTTGTAACTCTCAATCGCCCGCTCGTAGCTTTGTTGAAAGTCACGGTAGGGTATCTCCTTGCCATTGACGACCGCCAGTGCATTGGGATTGTCCTTCAGGTTGGTCCCCACCCCCCAGAAAATAAAGACGATGGCAATAATAACGACAATAGCCTGAACAACTACCGACTGAGCGTTTTTCCTTAAAATATTCAACATGATATGCGTAACTCCCTGAGCGGTTCGACAGCGTCCCTTTTTTTTGGAAAGCGCATTATGTTCAATTTGTCAGCAAGTTACCAGAGAAAAATGCAAACCGATGATTCAAAACAATGCCTGAGGCCTCATTCAAAAAAAACAGGGTGTTTGCTTGACAAAGACCACCCCCTATAGTATTTAACTGGTGATTTTTTAGATTAGGCTTTCATTACTCACCATATTAAAAACTTTGGCCAAAGGAGGAACACATGGCAAGTATTGAGCACAAGGGTAAATCCTACGAGGTAGACGAAGACGGTTTTCTGTTGAAAGGCGCTGAAGAGTGGGACGAGAACTGGGTTGACTACGTAAAATCCGTTGAAGGTATCGTAGACATCACTGACGAGCACCAGAAAGTTATCGATGCACTGCAAGAGTACTACAAGAAGAACGGTATTGCTCCTATGGTTCGTATCCTTTCCAAAACCACTGGTTTCCCGTTGAAGCGCATCTACGAGTTGTTTCCGTCAGGACCTGGTAAAGGCGCCTGTAAAATGGCTGGTCTGCCGAAACCGACTGGTTGCGTCTGATTTACCAATTTTTATACGCATTACAAAAAAGGCTGCCTTGGGGCAGCCTTTTTTATTTCAACGTTTCTCTGGCAAAAAGGGGCGTATGGTCAACATTCGCCATCGGGCGCTGAGACCTTAAAACGACATCTCCAGAAAATGGGCATGAAAACGAGTCATGTCCGCTCCACATTTCCCGCAAATAAATTTCACCTCTCCAAAAATTTCGGTAATGTTTTCCTCCGGAGTAAAGGCCCCATCGCTGTTCTGCTGATAGTGGGTCGTCACCAGGACATTTTCGGCGATTTCGATAAAATGCTTGGTGTTGCCGCACTGCTGACAGGAAATGCGGCCGGCCGGCTCACTGGTGGGAATATGGACTTTTTTCATAGATCACAATGGATTGATTTGGATTAATTTGGATTAAAAACAATTTACCAATGGCCTTCAGCCGGATACACTGGAGCGTTTCAGGACGAAAACCGGACGGCAAAAGAACCGGTGTCGCCCTGAGGTTCTTCCTCGTACTTTTCAACGTGGGTAACACGGGCATAGGGAGAACCGATGGACAGCCAAGCCATCAGGGCGTCAACTTGGTCCTCTTCCCCTTCGCAGAGTAACGCAACGGTGCCATCATGCTGGTTTTTCACCCAACCTGAAACCCCAAGGCGCTCCGCCTCACGCCGCGTATATTCACGAAAGGCCACCCCTTGTACCCGGCCATGCACAATTGCCGCCACCCGTTTTCGACTCATCGGGACGCCCCCGCGATCAATGAAAGAAAGGCTTCCTCCGGAAGGAGAACAAGCCCCATTTCTTCCGCCTTCTTTCTTTTGCTGCCCGCCTTTTCACCGACCACGACATCCGTCACCCGATGACTGAGGCTGCTGGCCACCTGCCCGCCTTGTGCCTTGACCACTTGCTTGGCCTCGTCCCTGGAGAGAGCCTGCAAGGTTCCGGTAAAAAGAAAAACCCGACCGGTCAAGAGCGCCTGGCTTTTTTCTTGCGCCTGAAAAACAAGCCCTAATTGGAAGAGCTGTTCGACCATCTGCCGGGTGGTGGGATCGTGAAAATACTCAGCCAACGACTCCGCCGTCTGCTCACCGATCCCTTCTATTTGGACAAACTTTTCCTTTTTAGCTGCCATCAACTGATGGAGATCGGTAAAATGCTGAGCCAACAGGCCGGCGGTCACCTCTCCCACATGGCGAATGCCAAGGGCGCCGATGAACTGCGCAAGTCCCATTGTTTTCTTGCTTTCGATAGCCGCAAGCGCATTGTGGGCCGATTTTTCGCCCCAACCGTCGAGATTGGCGAGTTTTTCGGCATCGAGCCGAAAAAAATCAGGGATTGTTCGAATAAGTCCCTCGCGAACCAGGTGTTCTATGTTTTTCTTACCCAATCCCTCCAGATCCAACCCGCTTTTGCCGACAAAATAGATCAACTTCCGCAGATGCTGAGCCGGGCAGAAAGGATTGACGCAGCGGGTCACCGCTTCCCCGTCAGTCTGCACCAGGGGTTCGCCGCATTCCGGACATGTGGTGGGAAAAACTATCGGCTGCTCGCAGCCGCTTCGCATTTCCGGAATGACCTTCACAATCTCCGGGATGACGTCGCCAGCCCGCTGGATAAGCACCGTATCGTGCAGACGGAGGCCTTTCCGTTCGATTTCATCCTTATTGTGGAGCGTTGCCCGCTTAACCACCACGCCATTGACCTCGACCGGTCGCAGATGGGCAACCGGTGTCACTGCCCCGGTCCGCCCCACCTGAAACTCAACCGCCTCGACCACGGTTGTTGCCTGAGTGGCCGGAAATTTCCAGGCTACCGCCCAGCGGGGGGCCCGAACAGTTGCTCCCAGACGTCGCTGCAAGGATAGATCGTCAACTTTGACCACCATGCCGTCGATCTCATAATCAAGAACATGGCGGCCAGCCAGAATCCGTTGGTACTGCTCTTCCACCTCTTTGAGCTCCCCGCAGACCTTGACTAGGGCGTTCACCGGAAAACCGAAGCGAAAGAGTTCCGCCAGAATGGCCTCCTGGCTGGGTGCCGCCAGGGCCTCCGGATTACCGACTCCGTAGACGAAGAAAGCAAGGGGCCGCTGGGCGGTTATTCGGGGGTCAAGCTGGCGGAGCGACCCGGCGGCGGCATTACGCGGATTGGCAAAGAGCGTTTCTCCTTCCTCCTCTCGCTGCCGGTTGAGGTGGAGAAACCCTGTTTTTGATAAAAACACCTCGCCCCTAACTATCAACTCTTCCGGAACCGCCGCCCCCTCACCTTTCTTAAGCCGCAACGGGATCGACTGAACGGTTTTCAACTGGACCGTGATATTCTCACCCACCAATCCATCTCCCCGGGTCGAGCCGACAACAAAGACTCCCTGCCGGTACACCAACTCCACCGCCAGACCATCGAGTTTGGGCTCGGTGATGAACCGAAGAGGTTCGTCCGTTTTGAGGTATCGCCTCAATTTCACTTCAAAGGCGGCAAACTCAGCGGCATTAAAAATATTCTCCAAACTGAGCATGGGCGAGGCGTGCTTAACCGGGACAAAGGTCTGCAGGGGAGGGCCACCGACGCGATGGCTCGGGGAGTCTGCCGTCACCAGCTCCGGATGCGCCGCTTCAAGCGCAAGCAGCTCCCGGAACAGGACATCATACTCGCCGTCGGAAATAATCGGATCATCGAGCACATAGTAGCGATGCGCATGCAACCGGATCTGCTCCCGCAGTTGCTCCAGCTCTTCAACCTTCCCCTGCTCCATGGGTTACATGTCCTCGATCAACACCCCGCCCTTGGCGATATTGTCCCTGCTCTCCTCGTCAATAAAGAGCAAGACGGCTTCTTTCGGTTTTCCGGCGACCTCGGCAATCACATCGGTGACGCCCCGGGCGATCTTCTGTTTCTGTTCTTTGGTGAGCTTTCCAGCCACACGAATACTGACATAAGGCATACGATTCTCCTCAGGTTAATTGTTAGTAACTGGGTGTAAACGTGCAAACAGGCTCCCTGGAAAACAAGGCAATGCCGGATAACCGAATGGGCATCGATCAACCGCAGGCAAGGGTCCATCGGGGACACCGAGCATCCCCTTTTTGCAAGACAAACACCTTCAATGCAGGTAAAAGATAGCAGAAATTGACGGGTAAGTCGATGAGGTTTCGCGTCCATAATACGTAGCCCAGAACGAGGAGGGCAAGCATGCATGTGATCGTCACCGGCGGCGCCGGATATATCGGCAGCCATACCTGCCTGGAACTGTTGAATGCCGGATGCCGGGTGACCGTAATCGACAATCTCTGTAATTCGAGCAGGGAATCTATCCGGCGGGTGGAAGAGCTGACCGGGAAATCCATCGCCTTTTTTGAGGTCGACCTGTTGGATACGGACAAACTGCGCGACGTTTTCATCCAGGCTCCGGACGCAACGGCGGTTATCCATTTCGCTGGACTCAAAGCAGTAGGCGAGTCGGTGGAAAAACCACTCCTCTATTACCACAACAATCTCGGTTCAACCCTCAACCTCTGCCAAGTCATGCAGGAACGGGGGATAACCAATATCGTTTTTTCTTCCTCAGCCACGGTCTATGGCGACCCGGCCTCTGTGCCGATCAGGGAAGATTTCCCGCTGTCCTGCACCAATCCCTATGGCCGCACCAAGCTGATGGCCGAAGAGATCCTCCGTGATCTCCATGTGGCAGATCCACGGTGGAACATTATTCTTCTCCGCTATTTCAATCCGGTTGGCGCCCATGAAAGCGGACAGATCGGCGAGGACCCCAACGGCATCCCTAACAATCTCATGCCCTATGTTGCCCAGGTGGCCATCGGCAAACTGCAGGAGCTCTCGGTTTTCGGTAACGATTACCCCACTCCCGACGGGACCGGGGTGCGCGACTACATCCACGTGGTCGATCTGGCGCTCGGCCATCTCCGGGCCTTGGAAAAGCTGCAAGAGCATCCGGGCGTAGCGGTTTACAATCTGGGCACGGGCAGGGGCTATTCGGTCCTGGAGATGGTCGCCGCCTTTGCCCTGGCTAGCGGCAAACAAGTTCCCTACCGTGTCACCTGCCGCCGTGCCGGCGACATTGCCCAATGCTATGCCGACCCTGCCCTAGCGGGACGCGAGCTTGGCTGGCAGGCACGTTTCGGCATTGAGGCAATGTGTGCCGACTCCTGGCGTTGGCAGACGGCCAATCCTCACGGATATAAATAAGAAGATTGCTCCTCTTTGAATGGGCGGATTTTTTTTACTCTTTTTAACAACAGTCAGGTACGAGAAACGACGCAGTGACGACAAATGAAGACACCCTCTACGCCACCGGAGCGGTCGAAGAGGATTTTGCCTTTAACGATCGGGTGGCAGAAGTATTTGATGACATGCTCAACCGGTCCATCCCGTATTACCGCACGGTCATCGATGGGATGGCGCAACTCCTCGCCTGCAGGCTGGCTCCCAGAGCGACCCTCTACGATTTGGGCTGTTCCACAGGCACAACCCTGCTGGAATTGGCCAGGCGTCTGCCTGATATGGGATTTCATTACATTGGTATCGACAACGCCCCGGCCATGCTCGATAAGGCCCGACGAAAAAGCGCCATGTTCAACAAAAGCGAGGTGCTGCAATTTAAGGAGGGCGACATCACCAGTTGTCCCTTGCCCCTGGCGGCCGGGATTATCTGCAATTACACCTTACAATTTCTCCGCCCCCTGACCCGGCAGGCCTTTGTCGGGCGGATCTTTGATGCGCTTCCCGAAGGCGGCATCTTCCTTCTCAGTGAAAAAACCATTTCCCATGCCAGCCGCCTCAACCGTGATTTCATTGAGATTTATCATAATTTCAAAAAAAAACAGGGGTATTCGGAACTTGAAATTGCCGCCAAGCGCGAGGCCCTGGAAAACGTCTTGATTCCCTTCTCCCTGGATGAAAACATTGCACTCCTGCGGGAGGCCGGATTTGAAGAGATTGAAACCTTCTTCAAATGGTTCAACTTCACTGCCATCGTGGCCCTGAAACGATAACTCATGGATCTGCTGGATTTTTTCCCTCAGGCCAACACCGACCTGCTCAAACGACTTCTTGCCGAAAAATCCGCCTGGATCAACCAAGAGAAAAAAGGCTTCCTTCGTTACCGAACCCTCATGCAGACAGTGCACCACCTGCGGGCCGCTTCCTGTGACTTTTCCGGTGATGTGGTCCGGATCGGCACGGCTGCCGATGTGAGCCCCGGCGATCAGCAGTTAGTCCGCGAGGTTTTGCGCGGATTCATGCCGTGGCGCAAAGGCCCCTTTTCCATTTTCGGCATCGACATTGATGCCGAGTGGCGCAGCGAACGGAAATGGAACCGTATTCTTCCCGAATTACCTGAACTCGCGGGCAAGATCGTTGCTGATATCGGCTGCAACAACGGCTACTACATGTTCCGGATGGTCCAACACCGGCCAGCCTTGGTCCTCGGCTTCGAGCCTTACGTCCAGCATTACTATACCTTCAACACTCTCAATGCATTTGCCGGCCAACGGCAGCTCCAGGTCGAATTGCTCGGAATCGAACACCTCAACCTCTTTCCTGAGAGTTTTGACGTGATCTTTTGCCTCGGCATTCTGTACCATCGGCCTTCACCGGTGGAGGCACTGCGCGATCTCTACGCCGCATTAAAACCCGGTGGCTGCCTCATTGTCGAATCACAGGCCATCCCAGGAAACGAACCGATAGCCCTTTTCCCGCTCTCGACCTACGCCAAGGTTCCGGGCACTTGGTTTGTTCCCACGGCAACCTGCCTGCACAACTGGTTAACCCGGACAGGGTTCAGGGATGTCCAGCTGTTCGACGATCATGCCATGAGCAGTGAAGAACAGCGGCGAACCGCCTGGATGGACTTTGAATCCTACGAAGATTTCATTGACAAGGATAATCCGGCGTTTACTATAGAGGGATACCCTGCGCCCCGCCGGGTATTCTTCAAGGCTGCAAAAGAGTAGTCTGCGCAAGGAGTTCTCTCCAACTGTACCCCGGCTGTGGATGACAACAGCTTGACAATCGCATAACGAACTAACAAGGTGATCTGATTATGAATGCACAAGACTGCACATTGTACCACGGCGGCCTGAAAGGGGCGGAATCAGCTTTTGGCGAAAACGCCGAGAAATATGCTGTCCAGGAGGTGGTTTTCACCTTTGACAATCACCGTCTCAACCGGGACCGCAACTCGGTGACTTTAAGCGAGGATGACCTGCAACGGGGCGATATCAGCATGGAACTCGCCTCAAGGATGATGAACCGGACTTATTATGAAACCGAAAAGATCCGCCGAGTTCTGCAGACGATCTTCCATATGGTCAACAAAGGGCACCAGGTCTTTGTCATCGGTACCATCTTAGAGGACAACTCCGTCAAGGGCGGCACAGGTTGGGCAGTCGAGTTGGCAAAACTCTTCAATCGCCCGCTCCACGTCTACGACCAGACCTGCAGCCAATGGTTCACTTGGAAGGAAGGAGCCTGGAAAGAAGACAGCCCCAGGATTTGTTACAACACCTTTGTCGGTTCGGGAACGCGCTACCTGAGCGACGACGGCCTCGCTGCCATCAACCAGCTCTTTGCCGACAGTTTCAGCAAACAACCATCCTTATAGGGCTAGCCCCTACCCACGATGGGGTATCCCGATTTCCTCGCACCGCCAGTGGAAATCGGGATACTAGCTCACTTCACCGCCCTACTTACCGATGCAGAACTGGCTGAACACTGCACCCAGGACATCGTCTGGAGTGGTCAGCCCAGTGATATCGCCCAGATAGTCAAGGGCGGACTGCACCTCGACCGCCAGCAAATCGACCGGCGCACCGGCGACCATCGCCTGTTCAAATTTCCGGCAGGCCTCCAAGGTCTGAGCGAGAACAGCACGGTGCCGGGTGTTGGGCGCACAGATCATCTCCTCGGAAATTTCGCCTTTCTCGGCAACGATCACTCGATAGATCGCTTCTTGTAATTCCTCGATCCCCTGCTCTTCCTTGGCTGAGATCTTCACAATCTCGGTGCGGGAAAACTCCTTGGCCAAGGCATCCAATTGCCCGTCCGTGACCAGATCCTGCTTATTGACCACCACCAAATGATTTTTTTCCTGGATACTGTGATAGAGTTCACGATCACGATCTTCCATTCCGGCAAAGGCATCCACCAGAAACAGCACCAAGTCGGCCTCATCCAGCTTCTGTCGCGCCCGTTCGATCCCCAGGGCTTCGACCGGATCTTCATGCATCCGGATGCCGGCGGTATCAATCAGATGCACAGGGATACCGTGAATGGCTATCCGTTCCTCGATGGTGTCCCTGGTGGTGCCGGGAAGCGGCGTCACCAGTGCCCGTTCTTCCCGCAAAAGGGCATTCAACAGGCTTGATTTACCCACATTCGGCCGGCCGGCAATAACGACCGTGACGCCTTCCCGGATAATCTTGCCCTGTTCGGCCAGAGCAATCAACCGTTCCAAGGGAGCGATCACCTCCGTTTTGAGTTGAATGGCCATTACACTGGTGTTGAATATTTCAACATCGTCGTCAGGAAAATCAATCGCCACCTCCAATAAGGCCAGGATGGCAATCAGTTGCCGGCGGATGGTTTCCAGTCGCTCAAACAGTTGTCCTTGGAGTTGATTGGCGGCCAGGCGCACACCGACTTCGGTTTGGGCCTGCAAAAGATCCAAAACCGCCTCAGCCCTGGTCAGATCGATTCGGCCGGCGAGAAAAGCCCTTTTTGTGAATTCGCCCTGTTCGGCGGGCCGGCCACCCCATTCAAAGATGGTGCGCAGGATGGCTTGAAGGACGAGTGCGGAGCCATGACAGTGCAATTCGACCACATCTTCCCGGGTATAGGTATGGGGAGCCTGCATGTACACGGCCAAAGCCTCGTCCAGGATCTGTCCGTCCCGGTTAGCGACGGTGCCATAATAGAGTGTGTGGCTGGTAAAATGACTGCGAGGTTTGCGGGGAACAAAAAGCTTATGGAGCAGCGGGAGGGCTTCCGGACCTGAAATCCGGATAATGCCGATCCCTCCCGTGCCTGGCGCCGTGGCGATGGCGGCGATGGTATCAGTCGCCGGATGGACGGCCACTTTGCCCTCCTCGCTTCTTTTTTGAGACTGGCCGCCGGCCCTTGCCGGGCTTATAAATCAGCACCTTCTTGAACAATCCCTCGCCGACCGAACGGCTGCGCACACCCTTGTCTTCCTGCAACACCATGTGCACCACCCGCCGTTCGGAGGGATTGAGGGCCGGGATAGCCTGAGTCTTGCCATCCGCTTTCACCAACTCTGCCAGTTCAACGGCCCGCACCTTTAATTCTTCCGCTCTCCGCTCCCGAAAATCACCGGCATTGAGGGCCAACATAATTCTGTCCGGCAGATGCCGGGACACCATCTTGCGCAAGAGATATTGCAGGCTGTCCAGCGTCCGCCCTTCTGAACCAACGATATGAGCCTCGTGCGGCCCGGTAATGTTGCATTGGACAGTCTGCTCCTCAAAAGAGACCTGCACCTCGGAAGGTAGACCCATCAGGGTTAACAAGCGATGCAAATCGGCCTGAATGGCATCGAGGCTCTCCGCTGAAGGTGGCTCGATGGGAATCTCTTCTTCGAGCTCCTCCGGTTCATTGGCCTGCTCCTCCTCGTCGACGCCCTCTCTGTCCTGGATTTTCTCCTCCGCTGACGCCAGGACATTTTTCTGAGGAGTACACCCTGATACCGCTACCAACAGAGCAGCCTTCTCAACAGACGCAGTTCCCTCGGCCGGGGCCATCTTCTCAATGGAGTCGGTCTTCTCGACCGGGTCAGCAGGCGGGGAGGTGGCTTCGATTTCCTCGGCCAATGCAACAGCTTTGCGCTGTACCCGGATATGCGCTTTTTTCTTGCACAGACCGAAAATGCCGGCTGAACCGGTCTCCAGGACTTCGATATCCAGTTCTTCTCGGGATGCCCCAAGAGCTTTACATGCCTGCTCTATAACCTCGGCTATATCCTTACCGTAAAAATCTTTTGCTTTCGCCATGATACACCTTCTCTGCTTTAGATTCAGGCCTTATTCTTCCGATTAATGAGATACTGTTGCAAGATGGAAAGCAGGTTGTTGATCAACCAGTACAGTACCAAGCCCGAAGCGAAATTGATGAACATGACAGTGAAAACGACCGGCAAAAACTGCATGATGCGCGCTTGTGCGGGATCAGCCGTGGTTGGGGTCATCTTCTGTTGAAAAAACATGGATGCACCCATCAGCAAGGTTAAAATTGGAATGCCGTGCAGGTAGGGAACATCAAAACCGATCCACAATCTATCAGGAGCGGACAAATCCGTAATCCACAACAGGAATGGGGCATGCCGCAATTCGATGGCCGCCAGTAGCACCTGGTAGAGGGCAAAAAAGAAAGGAATCTGGATCAGCATCGGGAGACAACCGCCCACCGGGTTAACCTTATAGGTTTTATACAGGGTCATCATCTCCTGATTCATCTTGGCCGGGTCGTCCTTGTACCGCTCCCGCAATTTTGCAATTTTGGGTTGGAGCTTCTGCATGTTTTTCATGGAACTCATACCCTTTTGGGTAATAGGCCAGAAAACCAGTTTGATCAACATGGTCAGCAGAATGATGGCGACACCGTAGTTGCCACTGTATTGATGAAAGAAATTGAGCAACCACAGCATGGGCTTGCCCAAGACGTCGAACCAACCGAAATTCACTGATTTAGCCAGGTCATTACCGGCAGCCTCGAGAATTTTCAGCTTTTTTGGACCAAAATACAGCGTGTAGATATACGCCTTAGCCTCATGGGCGCCAATCGTCTGTATACCTTCCGAAATGACCGTCCGCACCTGCTTTTCCGATCCTTGCAGGGTTACTGACACCGGATTACCAGTGGCCGGGACTACGGAGGTCATAAAATAATTATCAACAAATCCGGTCCAACTTACTTTACCCTGCAGAACAACCGGCTTTTCGGCCAGAGTCTTGGGTTTTGTTTCCACCAGGGCACCGTTGACATAGGCGGCTGGGCCGGAAAACAAGAATTGGCTGCTTTCACTGGCATGGGCAAAGGGTTCGTTGTCCAGGGATAAAGCGGGAGAGACCTGCACCGACTTATCGGTTGCGTTCTGCACCTTGTATTCGGCGTTGATCAGATAACTGTCGCCGCGAAAGGTCAGTGTGCGCACAACCGTCAAGCCATCGACCGAAGAGGCGGTCATGGTCAGCTTGGCGGTCTCCGCTTCCTGGGTCAAGGCAAGGCTGCTTTTATCTCCCTTGAACACAGGCAACGAGGTGCCTGCACCATTATCAAGCGAGAAGAGCACAGGCAGATTCCCGGGTCCCTTACCAACAATCAACTGCATTGGTCCAGAATCCTGCTCCATTTTATTGCGGTAATTCTTCAGGACAAAACTCTTGAAGCCACCGCCCTGCTCCTTGATGATCGCGGTATAGAGCGGTGTATCCACCGTGATATCTTTGGCTTTGGGATCCACAGCCACCGATGGCTGAGTGCTGCCGGTCGATGCGGCAACGGCAGGTGCCGACGCCTGCTGGCTGGCCGGTTCGCTTGCCTGCTGCTGGGCCTGGGAAGCGGGAGGAGGTTGCGAAGGGGTCGGCTTAGCAAAAAAATACTGATAGCCTACCAAAATGAGAAATGAAAGAACAATGGCCAAAAAGGCTCTGTACAGATCCATGGAAGTACCTTTAGAAACCTCTGATCGCGCAGAGGTGTTGACGGGAAATAAACGTATGTCTGCTGTGGCGACTCATTTTACCGGGTCATAGCCGCCCCGGGAAAAAGGATGGCACCGTACTATCCGCCACATCGCCAGAAAAGTTCCCCGGATAGCGCCGTATTTGGTGACGGCTTCAATCGCATACTGGGAACAGGTGGGAACAAAACGGCAGGTTGGGGGGAACAGGGGAGAAAGAAGGTATTGATACCCTCTGAATATCGCTATTAAGCATATTCCTGGTATCTTGAGCCATACAGTAAAACGATGCACTCCTTCACGGGAGGAGTGCACATGGTGTTTATGCAAGGGCATCCTTTCCACCTGTTTACCCGCTGATGACTCGAGCCACACTGGTTTGCATGTCAAGCAGACTGTTAATAGCAAATCCGGGACGGATAGTAAGGACGACATCGGCAGCCGATGGAAACAGTTCCCGGTTCAGGCGGAAGACCTCCCGTATCAGCCGCTTTATCCTGTTCCGCCGTACTGCATTTCCGGCTTTTCTGTGCACACTGATCCCCAACCGGCTGTACTCAAGTGCGTTCGGCAAGAGGATCACGGCAAAGCCGTCACCTCGAAGCCGCCGCCCCGACAGGTAAACGCGCTGAAAATCCCCGGTCGTTCGCAACAGATGTTTTTTAGGGAGGGTGTACCGATCCAAGCGGTTCAGGCAGCTAACTGCTTGCGGCCCTTGGCTCTTCTTCTTTTGATCACAGCCTGACCGGTACGGGTTTTCATACGCACAAGAAAACCATGGGTGCGGGCACGTTTAGTGTTGCTGGGCTGGAAAGTTCTTTTGCTCATAATCCAATTCCTTAATTGCAGACAATCTGTTGAATAGAGATCACGAGGTGGCGAAACACCCCATGGCTCGACGGTTCTTTTTCTCACACCCGAACCTGCGTACTGATAGTGAGAATGCAGGCAAACGGGTTTTTGAACCAGAGGCGGCAGCTGCCCCTCTGTTTCCTTTTAAAAAGAGGTCTATTTTAATCACAGTGAACCTTATCTGTCAAATTATTTCACCCCCGATAAAAATCAAGCATGCAATTGCCGCCATACCAGGACTTCGATGGGGATCTTCTCTGGCACCAGGCACAAGCAGAAAAATCATGGCCGGAAGATGAGCGTCAGCACGTAATAGCGTCCCATGGATGTGGTCATCGCCCCGCGATCCTACGCCATGCCCGGCCGAGAACTACCCTCCAACGTTTCACGGCCATTACTTTCCCAAAAGTGATGGTCTCCGGCAGAGCAGGGCACGGCCCCCATAACACCTGCCAGTGCTGCATCTTCAAAATTCACCTGCTATGACAGGTGAATTGTCAGTAACCGCGGTTTCCTCCGGCTGCCGGCACCGCACCTTACCACTCCTGCGACGAAATCGTCTCCCGATACAAGAGTAGACGTTCCGGGGCCTGACCACAAGCAAACCCGACCGACCACATCGCAACATATGCTCAGCGTCCCGCACGAGGAGGCCGCGGTTCGCTTCATTGCCGCCACCTGCCCACCGGGGTTTTATGAATTGGCTCCCTAACATAGCCGGCCGGACCGGCACCAAGCAAAAGCAGGCCTCAAGTATCTTGATTATCAGAGCCCCTCCCAGGAGGGTTGCAAATATAGCCCGATACCTTATAATACCGCACTTTTCAGGAGCTGGTCTGCCGTTCCCCGTCCTTGCATCCGGAAATCCCGATTCGCCAATCCTCTGCCGTTGCGCTGAGCGCATCCATGGACAACCATGACTGACTTTGACATCGCCGTAATCGGCGCGGGCCACGCCGGTTGCGAGGCAGCACTAGCTGCGGCCCGCATGGGCTGCCGCACCCTTGTTTGCATCATCAATGCCGACACCATTGGCGCCATGTCCTGCAATCCAGCTATCGGCGGCCTGGCTAAAGGCCACCTGGTCAAGGAAATTGATGCCCTGGGCGGCGAAATGGCCAAAAATATCGACGCCACCGGCATCCAATTCCGCAGGCTCAACACCAGTAAGGGCCCGGCGGTTCGTTCCTCCAGGGCCCAAGCGGATCGGCTGCTGTACCGGCTTCGCATGAAACATATCCTGGAAAACCAGCCCAACTTGGCTATTCGTCAGGCAGTCGTTGACGAAATCCTGGTCGAAAACGGCAAGGTCGCCGGCTTGCGGACCTCGCTGGACGAACATATCCTGGTCAAGGCGATCGTTGTCGCTACCGGTACCTTCCTCAACGGCCTGATCCATATCGGCCTGAAAAATTTTCCGGCTGGCCGCATGGGGGATGCTCCCTCGACCAAACTGGCCCAGTGGTTCGCCGCCGTCGGTTTTTCGGTGGGCCGTATGAAAACCGGGACAACGCCCCGCCTCGACGGCAACACCATCGACTACTCCAAGCTGGAGGCCCAGCACACCGACGAGGAACCCGCACTGTTTTCCTACTCCTCTGGCCGCACGCCGGCACTGGCTCAGCGGCCCTGTTACATCACCTACACCAACGAACGCACCCACGAAATCATTCGCGGCTCCATCGATCAATCGCCGATGTATGCCGGCATCATTGAGGGGGTGGGCGCCCGCTACTGCCCGTCGATCGAAGACAAGGTCATGCGATTTCCCGAAAAGATCCGTCACCAGATCTTTCTCGAGCCCGAAGGCCTCGAAACGATCGAAGTGTATCCCAACGGCATCCCCACCAGCCTGCCGCTCAACACCCAAATTGCCATGGTGCAGTCCATTCCCGGATTGGAACAGGCGCGCATCATCCGCCCCGGATACGCCATTGAGTACGACTATATCGACCCGAGGGAGCTGAAACCTTCGCTTGAGACCAAAAAGATCGGCGGACTTTTCCTGGCCGGCCAGATCAATGGCACCTCCGGCTACGAAGAGGCTGCTGGTCAGGGCCTGATGGCGGCAATCAACGCCGCCCAGTATGCGCGTAGTGAAGCGCCGGTTATCCTCGACCGCTCCCAGGCCTATCTCGGTGTTCTGATTGATGACTTAGTCACACTCGGCACCAAGGAACCATACCGCCTCTTCACCTCAAGAGCAGAATACCGACTGCTGCTGCGGGAAGACAATGCGGATATGCGACTCAGGGAGATCGGGTACCGGATCGGTCTGGTCGATGAGCCGACCTGGAAGACTTTTCAGCAAAAGAAACAATGTATCGAGGAAACGGTCCATCAACTCCGAGAAACCCGAATCAAACCGCATGCCGCCATCAACGCCTTTCTCTCACGACACAATTCCACACCCATCACCCAAGCAATAACCCTTGCGGAAATACTTCGCCGGCCGGAGATTCGGCTGCACCATCTCTACGACATGGTCCAGGAAAACGATCTTCCCCTTTCATTTTCCGACGAAGCACGCACGTTCCACGACGAGATTGAACTCCAACTCAAATATGAGGGCTACATCAGGCGGCAGGAAGAGCAAATTTTTCGCTTTAAAAAACTCGAACGCATTGAACTCCCCTCCGACATGACTTACAAGGGCCTGCCGGGCCTCTCCAACGAGGTGGTGGAAAAACTGACCAGGGTGCAGCCCCGCTCGCTGGGACAGGCGTCACGGATCTCAGGGGTAACCCCAGCGGCACTGTCCGTCCTCCAGGTCCACCTGAAACGCCTGGGCATCCTTTAACCATCGTCGGGGCTCATCATGCTTGAATACCCTTCCATCAATCCGGTTCTGCTCTCCCTGGGCCCTTTGCAGGTTCGCTGGTACGGCCTTATGTACGTCATCGGCTTCACCGCCGCCTACCTACTGGTGATGCATCAGGCAAAAAAATTCCGTTGGGACCGGATGTTTCTCCATGTCGACAATCTTAACTTGGCTCTGATCCTAGGGGTCGTCCTCGGTGGACGATTAGGGTATGTGCTCTTTTACAACCCGGCGTATTATTGGGCCCATCCTACTGAAATACCAGCGATATGGACTGGAGGAATGTCCTTTCACGGTGGCTTCCTGGGGGCATTCCTGGCCGGCTTTCTTTATTGCCGCCGCACTGGATTGGATTTCTGGAAGGCCGCGGACCTGTACATCGTCACTGTGCCGGTCGGTCTTTTTTTTGGCCGGTTGGGCAATTTTATCAACGGAGAATTGTACGGCAGGATCACCAATGCCCCCTGGGCAATGATCTTTCCCCAAGGCGGCCCTCTTCCCCGGCACCCTTCGCAACTCTATGAAGCACTGCTTGAGGGACTCATCCTCTTCCTGATCCTCTGGACAACGAAGGCTAAACCATGGCAGCCGGCGAGATCCTCGGGGTGGCCGCACGGTGTCATGCTGGCCCTCTTCCTTGGGCTCTATGGCTGTTTCCGATTTCTGGTTGAGTTTGTGCGCGAACCCGATCCTCAGATCGGCCTCATTGGATCAATTTTTTCGATGGGGCAGGTGCTCTGCCTGCTGATGCTTTGTGCGGGGATTTTGCTGTGGCTGGGGCGAAAAACGGC
Source organism: uncultured Desulfobulbus sp. (assembly GCF_963662935.2). NCBI lineage: Bacteria > Pseudomonadati > Thermodesulfobacteriota > Desulfobulbia > Desulfobulbales > Desulfobulbaceae > Desulfobulbus > uncultured Desulfobulbus sp. The sequence goes on from NZ_CAXXTL010000002.1 coordinate 720,751, forward strand.
GACCGTGGAGCAATTCAATCGGTAACGCCGTTTCTGCCATCCAATGTGAAGATATTATTCAGTTCACTGAATTTTTACCGAAAGTTCCTTTCCCGGACGAAACTTGACCACCCGGCGTGAAGGAATGGGTATTGTTTCTCCTGTTTTCGGGTTTCGACCGGTTCGAGGTGCACGGTCGACAACGGAGAAACTGCCGAATCCGGTCAGAGTCACTCGTTTGCCATCTTTTATTGCCGCAGACAAGGACGACAGCAATCCATTCAACCCCCGTTCTGCCGCGCTTTTACTGATTTGTGCCGAATTCGCTATGGTTTCAACAAGGTCGTTTTTATTCATGGGCTTCCCTCACTTCTATTGTTGATCACCGCAGGCCGCACCAACGATTTCAATGCGCCCGATCAAAGAAGCTGCAATAAAGCCCAGAGGGAAAGAAAAAACAATTGAGGGAATTACCTAATGGCAGCTAGGCAATCTTACCTAGAAAATTAAAATAGAAGAGTGAAATCAGGAGATAGCGACAGCGGATTGCCCTTAAAAAAAAGAAAAAAAACTCCATTTTTATTCGTCGGACAGAAGTACCCCGTTCCGGGCTACATGATTGACAAGATCCACGGTGTTTTTCATTTTATATTTTTTTAACAGACTCGCCCGGTGATGATCGATTGTTCTTGGGCTGAGACTGAGCATCGTGCCGATCACTCTGCTTGAACAGCCTTGGACCACCAGTTTCAACACCTGCTTTTCCCGGTCGCTGAGGCTGAAAAACGGCGTTTTGGCCTGATCCCGGAACCCAGCGATCACCTCGCCGGTTACTTCCGGTGACAACTGCGAAGAAACATAGGGTTTTCCCTCGCGAATTGTCCTGATTGCGGTGAGCAGTTCACTGTCGGAATCATCCTTGATCAGGTAGCCATGGGCGCCTGCAGCCATGGCTTGATAAAAATAGTGACTGCCCGAGTGCATGGTCAGAATCAAAATGGCCATCACCGGAAACAACTTCTTTATTTTTCCGATCGCCTCTATACCGTTCAGTTGCGGCATGGTGATATCCAGGATAGCCATGTCCGGAGGATTCTGCCGTAGACATTCCAGCAGTTCAACGCCGTTCCCCGCTTCGGCAATAATGCGTAACGAAGAATCCTTGTGAATGAGGCTCTTGAGCCCTTGCCTGATAAGGCTGTGGTCATCTGCAATAACAATGCGATAGGGTGTCATATTCTCTTGACCATCATCGAAAAATCACACTCACCGGGCAATGATCCGAGCCGGTAACATCATCATGAATAACCGCATCGATAACCCGGTCCACGCTGGCTGAATCGACGATAAAATAGTCGATTCTCCAGCCGATATTCTTGGCCCGGGCATTGAAACGGTAGCTCCACCACGTATATCGAGCCGGAGAAACATCAAATTTTCTGAACGTATCAATATACCCGGCGGCGGTAATTTCATCCATCCAGGCCCGCTCCTGTTCGGAAAAACCGGGATTTTTCACATTCGCCTTGGGATTAGCCAGGTCAATTTCCTTATGAGCCACGTTCAGATCCCCGCAAAGCACCACGGATTTGTTCTGGGAGAGGCTGTCCATGTGTTCGCGCAAGGTCCGGTTGAAGTCCTGCTTAAAGGCAAGCCGCTTCAGTTCCGGCTGGGCATTGGGAGAATAGATATTGATGAAATAAAAATCAGCAAATTCAAGGGTCAGCACACGTCCCTCCTCGTCAAACCGGGGCGAGTCAAGTCCATACCACACCTGAAGCGGGGCTATTTTGGTTAAAACTGCTGTTCCGGCATAGCCTTTCTTCTTTGCTGGGTTCCAAAACACATGATATCCTTCAACACTGCGCAATGTATCGGGCAACTGATCCGGTTGAATCTTGATTTCCTGCAAGGCGACAATGTCGGCGTCAAAATCGCGCAGCACCTTAAAAAAACCATTTTTCAGCGCAGCCCGCAAGCCGTTGACATTCCAAGAAACTAATTTTTTCCCTGCGGAAACATGCCTGGCCACTTTCTCATTTATTCCCCGCGGCGTCACGCCAATTTTCGGGCACCAGGTCGCGATCACGCAGCGATCACAATGGGGACGCACTGGCTTGCACGTTCCCTGGCCAAAAGCAACCAGAATGGCATTGATCCCTATCCAGAATTGCTCCGGCAATTTTTGCCGCAACGCCATCTCGGTCTGCAAAGGTGTTGCGGTCTGGACATATCCCCAGATGTTCATGATGCGATGCACATGGGTGTCCACGCATATCGCAGGCTTGTTAAAGGCCACCGCAACTACAAGATTGGCAGTCTTGCGCCCGACACCGGGCAGTGTGAGCAAGGAATCGACATCCTGGGGAACAACGCCAGCGAACCGTTGGTTGAGGGCCGCTGGCAATTCAGTAAGAAATTTTGCTTTGTTGCGAAAAAAACCGACCGGATAAATCAGCTTCTCCAACTCCTCAAATGAGAGCCGAGACAACTCGTCAACCGTTTCGGCCCGGGCAAAGAGCCGTCGCGATGCAGTTGCAGTCACCTCGTCTTTGGTCCGTGCCGAGAGGATGGTCGCCACCAGGATTTTGAATGGATCATGCGTCTGAGTGGCAATCAAATCGACAACAGGAACTTGATAGCCGCTAACCTCATGCTCCAAAAGAGGCAAAATTTCGTCGAGGGGAAATGTCATGTTGCATCTACGAAACGAAAGACTACCAAGCACAATCGGGAGGAATGAATTTTAACCGCACAAAAGCCATATTAAAACAACTAAGGGCAATATATATGAGCGAGTAAAAAAGAAACCCAGCACCTCATCAGCACTGGTTTTGTGGTGTGCGGCTCAAACCGCATCATAATCAAATGCTCTCAGCGCCAAGGCCGAAACTCTCTTGGACCTCAAAGCAAAACCACTTCTCCGGTGGACAGATCGTAATAGGTTGCAACAACGAGCACCTTGCCCTCAGTGACCAGATCGGCGATAATCGGCTCGGATTCTTCGATCTTCTTGGCGGTGGTTTTGGCAAGTTCCTTGGCGGCGTTATTAGTCCAGAGTCCCTCCTGGCCCTTAGCTTTCTTCAAGGCCGCCTCGATTGAGGGCGTCAAACTGGCGATATGGCCACCCAATTTAACACCTTGCGCAACCGCTCCGACAGCACCGCACGAGGAATGTCCCATCACCATGACCAGCGGAGTATGCAGATGCGACACCGCATACTCTATACTGCCGAGGATATGATCGTTTATAATGTTTCCAGCGACCCTCAAAATAAAAAGATCACCCAGTCCCTGATCAAAAATGTCAACCGGAGGCACCCGTGCATCGGCGCAGGCAAGAACGACAGCAATAGGATCCTGGCCTGAAACTAAACCTTTCCGCGATTCTTCACAATGATTGGGATGCTCGAGTTTTCCCGAGAGAAATCTATTATTGCCGGCCAACAATACTTGCAGTGCTTCCTTCCCTGTCATTTGTCTTTTTGCTGATTGCATTGCACACGTCCTTTTTTCATGGTCTGAGTTATTGTTTCATTCTGGAACAAAACATGAGGCCAGAGGGCTTTTGACTCTTTTCCCTTTCGGAAAAAGCGCAAAAACATATCAGCAAAAATGAATTTCAGCCACAAGGAAAATGATTGAATAGGGTAACTATGCGTCTTATCGTTGCCACAACGAAAAACAGAAATGAATTATTTTTCGTTGTAGTAATAATCCTGCTGGTACTCGTAATAGCCAAAAACCTTATAATCCAGCATGGTTGCCCGGTAAGCATTGAACACCACCCCAAGTATTTTTTCCCGGCCGATGGCATCCGCCAGAGCTTTAACGTATTCACGTCGCGAGGCGCCATGTCGCACCACAAGCACCACGCCGTCGACATGCTGGGCCAATACGGCTGTCTCGCTGGCGGCATGGAGCGGCGGGCTATCCAAAAGAACGATACGATCCTCGTACCGTTTAGCCAACTCGTCGACCAAACTAGTCATATAAGCTGAGCCAAGAAGTTCAGCAGGGTTAATGGAGCGAGGACCTGCCTGGAGAATGGAAAGTTTTTCAACGCCCGATGGCACCAGCAATTCCGATAATGGCCTTTTATGTTGGAGATAATCGGAGAGCCCCGCTTTATTGTTCAAGCCAAACAGGTTGTGCTGCATTGGTTTACGCAAATCGCAATCAACCAGCAAGCAGTAATTGTCCACTCCTTGCGCAAGGGAAATCCCCAAATTCGCACAGATAAAACTCTTCCCCTCACCAGGAGAAGCGCTGGTTACCAATATACTTCGCGGGATACTTCCGGACGGCGGAAAAAGAATTCGTGTTCGCAGAGCACGAATGCTCTCTGCCACCGGTCCGGTTGTCGCTGTGGCAAGAATCAGCCGATCATCCCATTGCCCTGGCCGCTTTACGTTTTCTTCAGCACGTTCTTCCCGAGATGGCGGCAGCAAAAAAGGGCTTGAATCCGGAGGGATCCGGTTTTCGACCACTCCTTGCCCCTCCTCCTCTCTCTCCAGGCCTACTGCTTCATCAGCCCGTTCCAAGGCCTTGAATACCTTTCCCACATTATCCTCCAACTACCATTAAAAAGACTGCTCTTGTAGCCAAGCACAGAGTTACGTCCTGCCAAAGATGGGATGCCCCACATTACCGGTAGTACTTCCATAGAAAAAACACACCAAGAAGGCCTATAAAAACCACGCCTCCGAGAAGTGCCAAATGCACCCTCTTCGTTCTTTTCGGTTTGGCAACGGGAAGGCGGTTCTCCTCGCCAGGAAAATGGAGATCGTCAACGCTCTCTTCAATCAAGTCAGCGCCGATCACTGGTTTACTCTCCGCAAACCCTGTGAGCAGGGCATGGTCACAGATAATGTTGATTAATCTGGGAGTGCCTTGACTCACACGGTGGATGACGGCAATGGCTTCTTCGGAAAAAATATTGAGGTGCCGTGCTCCCGCGTGGCGTAAACGAAAAAGGATATATTGCCTTGTCTCATCCAAAGTAAATCGATGAAGATGAAAGCGAATACCGATTCGCTGGCGCAAAGGTAACAGCCGGTCATCACTCATACGCTCATTGAGTTCCGGTTGTCCCACCAAGAATATGGAGAGCACATCCTGCCCCTTTTCCTCAAGATTGGACAGCAAACGAATTTCTTCCAACAGATCTACGGGGAGGACATGGGCTTCATCGAAGATCAGCAGCACCCGCTCGTCGTTCGTGTAACAATCTTTGAGCAGATTACCAAATTCAATCAGAAACATCGCCTTGTTGCCATCCCAATGAAGCCCAAGTTTTTTGGCAATGTAGGAGAAAAACTCATCGCGATAGAGTATCGGATTGTTGAGCAGACAAAGGTGCACATCCTGTTCAAGGGAACTGACCAGGGCCTGGAGCAGGGTGGTCTTACCCGACCCAACATCAGCGGTCAGTACCAAAAAACATTTTTTGCTCAGAATTCCATACTTAAGGATAGCCAATCCTTCCTGGTGAGTTTCACTCATAAACACCACAGCGGGGTCAGGCGTAAGGGCAAAGGGTTTTCTGGCAAGTCCGTAATACTTTGTATACATTCTATTTTGCTCGGAAGTAAGAAAGAGGGAAGGACCTTAGACGATAATCATGCCCTTTATCCACATGATGACGATGGCTGCCACCAAAATCGTCCCGTAGACCGAAACGACGGCCACACTCACCCGCGACTTGAAGTTTTCTTTTCTGATCTCAGCCTCTTTTTCGATAAAGGGAATGGCACAAATCACCGGCACGCCGATGTATTCCTCCAACTCGCCGACATCTTTAAAAGACGTATCGATAAAATCGAGAATGAAGATAGGGCCGACTCCCAATGCAAAGCCAGCTGCAAGGGCAACCAGAAGAATTTTCAAGAAGTTCGGACTGAAAGGTTTTACGGGAAGACGGGCGGAATCGACAATCTTGAACTTACTGCCCTTCTGATTGCGCTCTAAATTCTCCGCGGACTGCGCTTGTAGGTTCTGGGCAACCAATTGGTCGTAGTTGCGACGTAACTCAGTGTAATCCCTGGTCAAGGCATTCCATTCGGCCTCCCGCACAGGTGCGGCCTCAATCCATCGCTGGTACTTGGCTATCTGTGCCGGAATTGCTGTTTGCTCCTCACGGAGCTGCTTGATATTCACATCAATTTCTTTTAATTGAATCTGCAGGCGCTGGATTTCCATGCTCGCCGCAAGGCTCTCCCTGCTTGGAACCGATCCGGCAGCTCGACCTGGTGTTACCTGCCCCGTTCCACCCTTTTTTTCCAACTGGTCGATCAACTGCTTTGTCCGGAGTACTTCCGGATGATTCTCGGTATATTTTAACAGAAGCCCGTTGAGGTACCCGCGTAACCGGACCAGCCTCTCCGCATCGGTTTCCGGTTGCCTGGAAGTCGCCACTCCTCCTGTCGGTACTTCAGAGGACATGCGCATGGAGGCCATACGTTGATGCATGCCTATCTGTTCCTGAGCCAAGACCTTGGTTCGCTCAAGCTCTTGGATGGAATCCTGGATCCCCTGATTTTGTACGATAAGCGCCTGCAACTGGGCCAAATTACTTTGGCGTTGCTCAGGCATTTCATTGAAATTTTTCAGTTTATAATCCCGCATCACCTCCTCTTTTACATCAAGCACCTTCTTGGACATGGCCAATTCGTTTTCGGTATATTTCGAGGTTTCCGTAGCTCGTTCTTCTCTGTACTTGAGATTCTCCTCGATAAAAAGCGAGGCCAGGGCATTGGTTACCTTGACCACCTTTTCCGGATCGGTCCCATTGTAGGTAACACTAAAAATATCTCCTTGGGGTGCAGGTTTGATGTCAATATCCTTCTTACGCATCTTCAGAATCACATCTTCTATCGGCAACCGCGTGCGGTCTTCTTCATACAAAGAAAACTGGGTGATCACCTTTTCAAGGCTGGTGCGACTGGTTACAAGTTCCTGCAGGGTCGCTAATGCTTCCCGGAGTCGAACTCTCCCCTGTTCGGGATCCATTCGTGCAGTAGGGTTGATCTGCTGCGGCTCATAGCTCAATAGTGCTGTGCTTTGATACACTTTAGGAAGGATTGTATAATAAAAAAGGCCTATTGTTGTCGCGACCAACACGCAACCGGCTACAAGCCACCACTTGCCGACTACGAGGTCGACATATTTTTTAATCAGCTGACGCTGTTGAGTATCCATATTCCTAGTTCAAACCTTAGAAGTATCTCTTATCATCTATGCCTGCCAACAACTCAACCACCTGCGTGATCGGGGATATCCACGGTTGCCACTCTTCACTCTCCCGGTTACTGGACAAAGTACTTCACCGGGCTGATACACTCGTTTTTCTTGGCGATTATGTTGACCGGGGATCGCATTCCAAGGAGGTCGTGGCCACCATCGTGTCGCTCTCCAAAACGCATCCTCGTGTCGTTCCCCTTATGGGGAACCACGATTTTCTATTTCTTCAGTATCTTACCGGCGGGGACAGTCGCCTTTTTTTGCAGGTCGGAGGACTGCAGACGCTCGCCAGTTACGAGCTCTCCCCCTCGGCGGATCATGCGGAAAAAATAAAGCGGGTTCCCCCTGAGCACCTTGCCTTCCTGAGAAGCCTGTCCCTTTTTTGGGAAGATCAGCACGCTTTGTATGTGCATGCCGGCCTCCAGCCCGGCCGTCATCTCAGTCAACAGACGGCTCAATGGTGCTTATGGGCTCGAGAATCGTTTCTCCTCAACACGTTTGACTTTGGCAAGCCGGTTGTCTTTGGTCACACGGTTTTCCCCGAACCCTACATGGCAGCAGACAAGATCGGCATCGACACCGGAGCCGTTTATGGTGGCCGACTCACAGCGTTGTTGTTGCCGGAAAGGGAAGTAATCAGCGTTCCGGGAGAGGCGACTTTATCCTAATGCTGCTGTATCGTAGATGAAATAAAGAAAAAGACAAAGAAGTACCTTACAGTTCCTCGAAAATAAATGATGTAGCCGCCGCTATATCAGGGCTTCCGAGCAACAGCATGCACAGCCTGTCAACACCGAGGGCAATGCCCGCCGTTTCGCCCACCAGACTCAACTCGGCGAGAAATTTTTCCGGCAGAACGGCATCTTTTTCCGCTAACCGGAGCTTGTCCATTTCCACAAGAAAACGATGCCGTTGTTCCTGCGGATCAACCAGTTCAGAAAAGCCGTTGGCGATCTCCACTCCGGCGATATAGAGCTCAAAGCGCTCCGCCACCGTGGGATCTTTTTGACTGCGGCGGGCAAGAGATCCCAGTTCAATCGGGTAATCGTAAAGAAAAACCGGCCGATCCTGCCCTAGGTGCGGCTCGATCTCTGTGACTAAAACTGCATCAAACTCCCCGGTGGATAAAACTTCGTCGACATCCCTATCAGCATAGCACCGAAAGGCCTCGGCCACCGTCAACCGATCCCACGGCGGCGTCATTGCAACCCGACTCTCCCGCCAGCACAATTTCTCACCTTGCAAAACCCCAGGTAAGTCAGGAAAAGTGAGCACAAGCCTATAAATCAACTCCTCGCATTGTCGCATCAGAGCAAAATAATCCCATCCCTTGTGATACCACTCGAGCATGGTGAATTCCGATTGATGCAACCGTCCGTGCTCCTCCTTGCGGAAACAGTGGCAGATCTGAAAAATGCGACTGCAGCCCCCGGCAAGAAGTCGTTTCATGCATAATTCGGGAGAGGTGTGCAGAAAACAGTCTTCGCTGGTGAAAGGAACAAGATTAGATTCGGGAATCAGAACAGGCAGTCGCAGGGGGGTGTCGACTTCGATATAGTCGCGTTCGAGAAAAAACGACCGGATGGCCTGCAGCAGGTTTGACCGCTGCCGCAGGCTCTGAGGCGTGAGCATATTCTGATTATTCTTTCACCCGGGTTATATAAGATCCAGTTCGGGTATCAATTTGAATTTTATCGCCTTTTTCAACAAACGGAGGAACCTGGAGCTGAAAACCAGTCTGCACTGTCACCGGCTTGGTATCAGAGCCAGAGGTGTCGCCTTTGGCCCATGGATCAGCCACCGTCACCTCGAGATTGACAAAAGTCGGCAAGGTCACGTCAATGGGACGATCACCAAAAAACAGAACCTGCACTTCCATATTGTCAACCAGAAAACTGAGATTATCACCTAACTGCTCCTTGGTGAGAAAAATCTGCTCAAACGAGACCGTGTCCATGAAATGATACTCGTCATCTTGGGCATAGAGGAACTGCATATTCCGCTCCTCAAGATTGGGGCGATCAAATTTATCGTTGGAGCGATAGGTTTGGGTGAACTGGATCCCGGTAATCATATTACGCATCTTGGTCCGGTAGAGGGCTTGCCCTTTTCCCGGTTTCGAAAAATCAAATTCCGTGACAATATACGGCTCGCCATCAATTTGAATTTTCAGGCCTTTGCGTAGATCAGAAGCTGTAAACATGGATTCATCCTTAACTCTTTATTAATCGGTTGCTTTAAAGAGGAGCTATGTTACGTTACGCCCTTGGTTTTTGCAACAGCTTCCTGCATGATCGCATAAATTATCCTGTACCCATTCTCTCTTCTCTTGTTTTTAAAAACCATTTTTTATAGATTGCGCCTTCATGTTCGACAATAGCCTTAGCCGTGAGAAACGATGATTCGAGCAGGGGTTCTTTCTGATACGCACCTTAACCGACCGGACAAAATATTCAGCAAGCAGGTCCGGGAGTGTTTTCATAATTGCGACGTTATCATCCATGCAGGCGACCTCACCGCACCTTCGATCCTCGAGGTCTTTCGCGATAAAACCATTTATGCGGTTTGCGGTAACATGTGTGATGGCATGATACGGGCTCGGTATCCGGAACAACTTGTATTCACCCTCGGCAGCTTCACCATCGGCCTCACCCATGGCGCTAGGCTGGGGCGGGATATCGAGACCGCCCTCTGGAACCTTTTTCCCGAAGCGGACTGCATGATTTACGGCCATACCCACAGACCGGCCTGCCACCGCCATGGCAAGACGCTTTTCCTCAATCCGGGGTGTTTCCAGGCCACCAGCCGTTATGGCGCACCAGGAACCTTCGCCATCCTGGAGGCGGGAGACGAGCTCTCCGCCCGCATTTTCGACATTGTGCATACACCATGAATACACTGTGGGCTCCATGGCGGATGGAACATGTCCTCGGCACGGCCCCAGCGATCAGCGGTTGCCTCTTTGAGCCGCCCGGATCCGCCGCGCAGGACAAAACGCATCTGCTCCTTTTTCGCGATGAGTTGACTGTTGTCCTGCTCAATCGTTTTCCTTACGCCAACGGCCATCTTTTGCTAGCCCCTCGGCGTCATCTTGCCGACCTCACTGAACTCAATGAAGAAGAGAATGCCCGACTCATGGCTATGCTTGCTGCTTGCAGCACCATCTTGCGCCGCCACCTGCGACCTCAGGGTATCAATATCGGCCTTAACCTCGGAAAAGCCGCTGGTTCCGGCATTGCTGACCACCTCCACTTTCACCTCGTGCCCCGCTGGGAAGGCGACCATAATTTCATGACCGTTTGCGCAGAGATCAGAACCATCCCCCAACACATAGAACAGACCTTTGACCTCTTAGGTCCGGATTTTCTCCGCCCGACCGTTCTCCCTACTCCATGAGCACACCGCCCAAACTAACGCCCATGCTCCAGCAGTACCTGGAGATCAAGGAACAACATCCGGACAGCATCCTTTTTTATCGCATGGGTGATTTTTACGAGATGTTCTTTGACGACGCCGTTACCGCCGCCAAGATCCTGGGCATCACCCTGACCTCCCGCAGCGCCAAAGACGAAGCCAACAAGATACCGATGTGCGGCGTCCCCTTTCATGCAGTGACCGGATATCTCGGCAAGATGATCAAGGCCGGCTTCCGTGTAGCCATCTGCGAGCAGGTCGAAGACCCCAAAGAAGCCAAGGGCATCGTCAAGCGTGAGGTGGTTCGGGTGGTATCTCCAGGAGTAACTACCGACGATCAACTCCTCGACGCTAAGTCAGATTGTTACGTCTGCGCCCTTTCGATCAACCGGAAATCCGCGAAGGAGATGATGGCCGGACTTGCCGTTATCGACATTTCCACCGGCCGCTTTCAAGTTAGCGAGGTCGCCTTCTCTCTCAAAGATCCTGCGCCCCTGATTGACGAGTTCACCCGCCTGCGCCCTGCCGAGCTCCTGATTGCTCAATCCGAAATGGAAGAGTGGGCCAGCTTGACCGGACTGCTGACTTCCCAACTGGGTCAACTCTGCCTCACTGGTCGTCCTGATTTTCATTTCGAAGCCCGAACCGCACAAACAACCCTGAACGAGCACTTTCGCACCACTAGTCTGGCCGGATTCGGCTGCGAAACCTTAAAAACGGCAATCAACGCTGCCGGTGCCTTGTTGCTCTATCTGCGGGAAACGCAAAAATCAGACCTGTCCCACATTACCCGGATCAGCCCCCTCAACCACTGCGGGTATCTAATTATTGACGACTCCTCCCGGCGCAACCTGGAACTCACCGAAAACCTCATCGGCGGGCAGCGGGAAGGCTCACTGTTGTCGATTCTCGACCAGACCGCCACCCCGATGGGTGCTCGCCTCCTGCGGCGCTGGCTACTTTTCCCCTTGCAGGATCAAGAACAAATCCATGCCCGACTCGACAGCGTCCAGGAGTTGATCAGCCCCGCCGAAACCAGAACAAGTCTGCGGACTTTGCTCGATTCGGTTTACGACCTAGAACGTCTCTGCAGCCGTCTGGTGATGGGACACGGCAATGCCAGGGACATGAGTGCCATCAAGACATCCCTGGCGCAACTACCGGCCATGCAGGTGATGCTTGCTGACCGTTCTTCCCCCATGCTGTGCACCATGGCCTCGGAGTTCGACATCCTGGCCGACCTGCACCACCTCATCGACAACGCCATCCGCGACGATGCCCCGATCACCTTGAGAGACGGCGGCCTGATCCGAGAGGGCTACAACGCTGAGCTCGATCATCTCATCCTCCTGCTTCGTGATGGCAAGAAATTGATTCTCAACCTGGAGAATGCTGAACGTGAGCGTTCCGGTTTAGGGAAACTCAGGGTGGGCTACAACAAGGTCTTCGGCTATTATTTCGAGGTCAGCCGCAGTCAGGCTGATGCCCTGCCCGATTATTTCATCCGTAAACAAACCCTGGTCAACGCCGAACGTTTTATCACCCCCGAGTTGAAAGAACTGGAAAACTCTATTCTTACTGCCCAGGAACGACGCCTGGAATTGGAATACTCCCTCTTTCTCGAGGTTCGCGGCCAACTGGTCGAACACAACCAGCGCCTCCTCGCCACCGCCGCCCTGTTGGCCCAGATTGACGTCATCACCTGCTTTGCCGAGATTGCCAGTCGCCACCGCTACTGCAGGCCAACGATCAACTCCGTACATTCGATCACCATCACCGAAGGCAGACACCCGGTCATTGAACGGGCCATGGAACCCGGCCGATTTGTGCCCAACGATGTCCATTTAGATCAACAGAGCAACGAACTACTGATTATCACCGGTCCCAACATGGCCGGCAAATCCACGGTGCTTCGCCAGACAGCTCTTATAGTGCTCCTAGCCCACCTTGGCAGTTTTGTCCCGGCCGAGTCCGCGGACATCTGCCTGGTCGATCGCATCTTCACCCGGGTTGGGGCCATGGATGACTTGCGGCGGGGTCAATCGACCTTCATGGTGGAAATGAACGAAACCGCCAATATTCTCAATAACGCCACTGAAAACAGCCTGGTCATCCTTGACGAAATAGGCCGAGGGACCTCAACCTATGATGGACTAGCCATCGCTTGGGCGGTGGCGGAAGAGCTGGCACAAAAAAACGAGATCGGTATCAAAACCCTTTTTGCGACCCATTACCATGAACTGACAGATCTGGCGGCCACCAGCGAAAAGATACAGAACTACTCAATCGCGGTAAAAGAGTGGAATGATACTATCATTTTCCTGCATAAATTGGTCAAAGGCGCTACGAACCGCAGTTACGGTATCCAAGTAGCCGCACTTGCTGGAGTTCCAGGACACGTTATCGCACGCGCCTACGCCATCTTAAAGAACATTGAAATGGGTGAATTCAATCTCCAGGGACAACCCAAAATAGCTGCCGGTAAAAAAAGCAAAAAGCAGTCGCCCTCCCAATTATCCCTCTTTTCCCCACCAACGGACCCGTTACTCAACTTGCTAGCCAAAATCAACCCCGACGACTTAACGCCCAAACAGGCACTCGATATCCTTTACCAGGCTTTGGGACAAGTCGGCAAAGCCGGTCATTGATTGACTCGCGGCCCCCACATTTTTCTATTTTCCCCCTCACCTTCGATTAAATTTTTTTATTAAAAAAAAACCTCCCGAACCAACAATTTTTAATTTTTTGAACCTCACTCAGCAGGAAAGTACAATTTATTTTACCTTTGCTCATAAAGGCGTTATAGTAGCGTCACTTTTAAGGATCCAGAGAGGTCCCCACCTTATCGGCTTTGCAGATTTTTCCATTCTTGAAGAGTTTCATTTCCATTATGCCCGCAATGCAAAAACCTACTTCATGCTTGGGTCCCACCGGTTGGAGAAGGTTGGTGTTTTTAATTACCGTTCTTTTTCTCTCTCTAAGTGCTGCGTCCTCGGTTTTCTCCGCAGTAAAAACCCCCGTAAAATCTGAGCGTGTAGAGAACTTATCGCCTGAGCAGCAATATAAGGCTGCCAAAGAGTATGCTCTGCGTCTCGAGAATAACAGTCCGTTGGGGAAAGACCGCGGCAACTGGCTCAATGGCGCCCGAAATTTCCGGAAAATTCATCTGGCGGAAAGAAAAGGCACTCTTGGGCCAACCAGCCTGTACATGACCGCTAAAATGTATCGTCGAATGTTTACGCAGTTCATGGTTCCCTTGGATTTGGAGACCGCCCTGGCCAACTTTCTTGAACTGGCCGATCTTTATCCTGGACACACCCTTGCCGATGACGCTCTCTTCGATGCAGCAGAATGTGCCCTGCTGAGTAAAGGAAAAGAACAACTGGCAGATGACCTCTATCACAAAATTGTGATCATTTATCCCCAAGGCGATCAATACGAAAAAGCCAAAACACGAATAAAGAATCCGGAAAAAGACAAACCGCGCCCCCCTGTGACTGCGAATTTGCCTGCGAATTTGCCCGCGACGTTGCCCGCGACGCCACCAAAGGATCTTACCCTTTTATCCCCTATAAAATACTGGTCTTCTGAGAATTATACACGTATCGTCATCCAAAGTGCTGCCCCTGTTTCTTTCACGGCGAGCCCAGTGGAGAAGAGCGATAAACAACCGCGCCAACTTTATGTTGATTTTGCTCGCAGTTACGCCCCTCCCAAATTTCACCCCCCTGGGCCTGTTCGAGATGGCCTATTGAAACAGGTTCATTCAGAGCAAACTAGCGAGGATACCGTCCGAGTTATTCTGGATTTGGAATCCTTATTTGAATACAAAATCTTCAGCTTGACTGATCCATTTAGGGTTATTGTCGACATCCACGGCACGATGACAACCCCAGGGAGTTCGCCACTTCCTGAAACTAGGCCGACCATCGTACCTCAACCGTTGCCTGTTCCGGAGCAAGACGTTGCAATTGCCCAGTCGAGCAAAAAGGATGTGCAACAGGCCGTCATTAGTCTGACTGATCAAAAGAAACGGAGTCCAATGCCTGAACCTGCGCTCCCAACAAAGGCCACCAATCGGGAAAAATTATCCTTAGCGCAGCAACTGGGACTGGGGGTTCGAAAAATTGTTATCGATCCAGGCCATGGCGGCAAAGACCCCGGAGCCATGGCTTTTGGCTTGAAAGAAAAAGAGATAGTCTTAAAAATTTCGAAAAAATTAGCAAAAGTATTAAGAAACACCTACCGATATGAAGTCGTCCTGACCAGGACCAAGGATATTTTTATCCCGCTTGAGGAACGAACTGCAATTGCCAACACCCATAAGAGCGACCTGTTTATTTCCATTCACATCAACGCCCACTCAGACCAGGCCAGCGGCGGTATAGAAACCTACTTTCTTAACTTGGCCACCGACGCCAACGCTATGCGAGTGGCAGCTCTTGAAAATGCCACATCGACGCATAGTATTGGAGAGCTTCAAGATATCCTTGCGACCTTGATGAAAAATTCAAAAATCGATGAATCATCGCGACTTGCCCGGTTTGTTCAAACTAATTTGGTGTCAAGTTTTGGACGCAACTATAAACCTCGTGACCTTGGCGTCAAACAGGCTCCTTTTTATGTGCTGATTGGCGCTGAGATGCCTGCAATCTTGGCGGAACTTTCCTTCATAACCAATCCAGAAGAAGCTAAGCTTCTGCAAAATGAACAATATCTCGATAGAATCGCGGAGCAATTAGCCGCTGGTATTGTTGCCTATATTGACCATCACCATACTGCCGCAGTGAAACTGTAATCGACGGCAGGTTTGGCCCCTCGCCTGTTTTTGCGGCTATTGCTCATCCGGATCTTTGTTTTATTGTGGTAGGGCGCTGTTGAAAAATCGAATGGAAGCTAATAAAAAAGCCGCCTTTTTAAGGCGGCTTTTTTATTACGAATATAGAGAAGAATCAATTAGTGGCGAGACATCTCTGCTGTCCGCATTCGGGCAAGAGACCTTTGCAAAGCCGCTTCAGCCCGTACTCGATTGATCTTTTCCGTGGCCTGCTGGGCCTGAGCAAGGCGTTTTTCGGCTCGTTCCTTGGAACGTATAGCCCGGTCTACGTCGATATCATTACCAAATTCGGCGCTTTCAACAAGAAAAGTAATTTTGTTGTTGGATACTTCAGCAAAACCGCCGGTCACCATCAAGTATTTAGATGTACGATCTTTTTTAAAACTTAATGTGCCAGTTTTGATGGTGCTCAGAAAAGGAGCATGGTTGGCAAGTACGCCAAACTCACCACTCACGCCAGGTGCAGTGACAATATCGACTTCTTCACTGACAACAGCACCGCTTGGTGTTACGACTTCCAGATGGATTTGCGCCATTTGTTTTTACCTCGTTTCAGCGTACAAGTGATCAGGCTTTAGCTCGTTGTGCGGCCTTCTCAACAGCTTCCTCAATTCCGCCCACCATATAAAAAGCTGCCTCTGGCAGATCGTCGTGTTTGCCGTCAAGAATTTCTTTAAAACCGCGAACGGTGTCTTCAACTTTACAGTATTTACCTGCAGACCCGGTAAAGACCTCGGCCACATGGAAAGGTTGAGACAAAAAGCGCTGTACCTTACGCGCACGGGTGACTGTCAATTGATCTTCTTCAGAGAGTTCATCCATACCGAGGATAGCGATGATGTCCTGCAGCTCTTTATACTTTTGCAGAGAAACCTGGACCCCACGGGCTGTTTTGTAATGTACCTCGCCAACAACATTGGGATCGAGAATGCGAGATGTCGAATCCAGTGGGTCAACCGCCGGATAAATGCCGAGCTCAGCAATTTGCCGAGAGAGAACGACGGTTCCGTCCAAGTGGGCAAAAGTGGTTGCTGGAGCGGGATCGGTTAAGTCGTCAGCAGGGACGTACACGCATTGCACCGCTGTAATAGAACCTTTGGTGGTCGAAGTAATACGTTCCTGCAACGCCCCCAAGTCGGTAGCTAATGTTGGTTGGTAACCAACGGCTGATGGAATACGACCAAGAAGAGCCGAAACCTCAGAACCAGCCTGGGTAAAGCGGAAAATGTTGTCAACAAAAAAAAGCACGTCCTGGCCTTCTTCATCACGGAAATACTCAGCTGCTGTCAATCCAGTAAGCGCAACCCGAGAACGGGCGCCTGGCGGCTCGGTCATCTGACCGTAGACAAGAGCAGCCTTGGGCAGTACGCCTGACTCTTTCATCTCATGATAAAGATCATTTCCTTCACGGGTTCGTTCACCAACGCCGCAGAAAACGGAGATACCGCCGTGCTGCATGGCGATGTTGTTAACCATCTCCATCATGATAACGGTCTTGCCGCAACCTGCGCCACCGAACAGCCCCATCTTGCCGCCTCGGGGAAAGGGAACCAAGAGGTCGATTACCTTGATGCCTGTCTCAAGCACGTTGACATCGGTGTCCTGCTCAGTAAAGGCAGGAGCCGGGCGATGAATCGCCATGTTCTTTTCGGAAACAATGGGACCCAAACCGTCTACCGGGCGACCGACAACATTCATAATGCGGCCGAGAGCGGGAGCGCCGACGGGGATGGTAATCGGGCTTCCTGAATCTCTCACCTCCATACCGCGAACCAGGCCATCGGTCTGGTCCATGGCGACCGTTCGAACAACGTTGTCGCCAAGGTGCTGTGCAACTTCACAAACAAGGTTGTCGGGTTCGTCGTTGATAGCCGGATTGGTAATAAATAGTGCGTTCAAAATGTCAGGCAGATTGCGCGGTTCAAACTCAACATCAACGACCGGTCCAATTACCTGTATGATTTTTCCTACTCGTAATTCACCCATTTGAAAAGGCCTCCTCTAAACTATTAAAATACCGTTGGTATCCGTATTATCCTTTAAGTGCCTCAGCGCCGCCGACGATATCCATCAACTCACCGGTAACGGCCGCCTGACGTGCTTTGTTGTATAACTGGGTCAGTTGCTTGATCATATCTTTGCAGGCGTTGGTAGCATTGTCCATGGCGGTCATACGAGCCGCATGTTCACTGGCTCCAACTTCCAGCATGGCGTGATAAATCTGAACATTTAAAAAGAGCGGAAGCAACACTTCCATGATTTCTCCTGGATCCGGCTCATAGCTGTAGGATCCGGAGATTTCACTTTTGACCTCTGTCCCGCCTTCCTCAGAAGTCAAGGGTTTGATGGGCAGCAACTCCTCACGCTCTGGCTTTTGCGAAGCAATAGAATGAAACTTGCCGTACACAATATCAACTTGGTCGCTTTCTCCGTTGAGAAAAGCCTCGGTGATATTATGGGAAATCTCACGGGCATTGAACATCTGGAAGGAGCCCATGATATCATTGAAGTGGGCACGGACCTTGCCTCTTTTTCTGAAGGCCTGCGTCCCTTTCTTTCCGACTGTGACGAAGCTGACGGTTTTGCCGGCAGCCTCATACTGTTTTTTTAGCCTTTCAGCAGTTTTAATGATATTGGCGTTGAAGCTGCCGCAGAGTCCGCGATCAGATGTGACCACAACGATCTCAACTGTCTTTACCTCACGGACTTCCATCAGAGGAAGATCGTTGCCTTCCATGCCACCGGAGAGATCACGCATCGCTTCGGCAAATTTTCCGGCATATGGGCGAAATCGCTCCATCTTTTCCTGGGCACCACGCAGTTTGGCCGAGGCCACCATGTTCATGGCCTTGGTAATCTGCGCGGTTTTCTTTACACCTTTGATTTTATCTTTAACGTCCTTTAATCCAGGCATGAGATTCTACCCTTGTGCTCAGTTCAGGCCCTTTGTTGCCTTGAAGGTTTCACCAAAGGTTGCCAGTGTCTTTTTCATTTTCTCTTCAAGTTCAGGAGAAATGGCTTGTTTTTCCTGGAGCTCCGTAAAAATAGAGGGCTCATTGGTCTCGATGTAGCTGTAGAGTTCTTTTTCGTAGTCGGCGAGAGTATTCACCGGAAACTTATCTAGAAATCCTTTGGTCCCGGCAAAGATGATGGTGACCTGCTTTTCCATCGGCAATGGTTGATATTGAGGTTGTTTGAGAATCTCAACCAAACGCTCACCACGGGTCAACTGGGCTTGCGTGGCGGCATCAAGATCGGAGCCGAAACCGGCAAAAGCCGCCAATTCGCGGTATTGGGCCAAGTCAAGTCGCAGGGTGCCAGCGACTTGTTTCATTGCCTTCACCTGCGCAGAGCCACCGACTCGAGAGACAGAAAGCCCGACGTTGATGGCCGGACGTACGCCGGCAAAAAACAGGCTCGGTTCAAGATACACCTGACCATCAGTGATGGAGATAACGTTGGTCGGGATGAAGGCGGAAACGTCACCAGCTTGGGTCTCGATGATCGGCAAGGCGGTTAGGGAGCCCGCACCCAGAGCATCGCTCAATTTGGCGGCGCGCTCCAGCAACCGTGAATGGTTAAAGAAGATGTCGCCGGGATAGGCTTCACGTCCAGGAGGACGGCGAAGCAGCAGGGAAAGCTCGCGATAAGAAACCGCCTGCTTGGAAAGATCGTCATAAATGATCAAAGCGTGTTGTCCGTTATCACGGAAGTATTCGCCCATGGCGCATCCGGCAAAAGCGGAAACGTACTGCATGGGTGCCGGATCAGAGGCACAGGCGGCGACCACAGTGGTGTACTCCATGGCGCCATGCTTGCGCAGATTTTCAACAACCAAGGCCACCGTTGATTTTTTCTGACCAATGGCGACATAAATACAATGTACATCGGTGTACTTCTGGGCGATGATGGCGTCGACGCACAAGGCTGTCTTGCCGATCTGCC
The DNA here is from genome assembly GCF_963662935.2 of uncultured Desulfobulbus sp. Taxonomy (NCBI): domain Bacteria; kingdom Pseudomonadati; phylum Thermodesulfobacteriota; class Desulfobulbia; order Desulfobulbales; family Desulfobulbaceae; genus Desulfobulbus; species uncultured Desulfobulbus sp. The sequence continues at coordinate 740,168 of NZ_CAXXTL010000002.1, forward strand.
GGTCGCCAATAACCAACTCACGCTGACCTTTGCCCACCGGTGTCATGGCGTCAACGGCTTTAGCCCCCGTATAGCAGGGTTCGTGCACGCCTTTTCTGGCGATAACGCCAGGAGCAATGACTTCCATCTTGCGGGATTCTTTGGCATTGATCGGCCCCTTCCCATCGATGGGCTGACCGATACCATCGACAACACGCCCTTCCATTTCAGGCCCGACCGGAACCATGGCAATTTTGCCGGTTCGCTTGACAATGTCACCTTCCTTGATATACCGAACATCCCCAAGGACGGCGCAACCAACGTTGTCTTCTTCAAGGTTCAGGGCGAGTCCAAAGATATTACCAGGGAACTCGAGCAATTCCATTGCCTGACAATTTTCCACACCATACACGCGTGCAATACCGTCACCAACGGATAGAACAGTGCCGGTTTCCTTCAGGTCAATATCGTTTTTATAGCCAGCGATTTGATCTCTAATAATCTGGCTAATTTCTTCTGCTTTGATCTGCATTGATTATTCTCTCCCCTTGATAGATTCCTTTAATCCATTAAGTTGCGTCTTTATACTTCCGTCCAGCACCAAGTCACCAACCTTGGCAAGAATACCGCCGATAATGGACGGATCAACCTGGGTTTCAAGTATAACCTTATTGCCTGTCAATTTTTCCAGTGTTGCCTGAATTTTCTCGAGCAACGCATTATCAAGTTCAACGGCGGAAACGATGGAACCGTGACTGATGTTTTGGTCTTTATCCACCATCCCCTGCATCGCTTCCGCAATGTCAGGAAGAATATCCGCTCTTTTTTTCTCAATCAGAAGATTGAGAAAACTGGTCATAATGGCGTCGGCCTGCATGGAACCAGCGATTTTGGCCATTACTTTTTGCCGTACATCAAGCGGATACAGGGGATTGGTAACAGCATCACCGACACCGGCGGCCCCATCGGCATAGAGACCGGCAAGAGCCCCTAGCATGCCGCTGTATTCTTCTGTTTTCCCCTGCTCTTTTCCCAAGGAAAAGAGGGCTTTCGCATATCGTCGAGCTAGTATTGTATGTCTCACTGTACCGCACCCACTCTTTCAAGATACTGTTCAGTGATCGCGACCTGATCCGCTGGGGTCAGGTTTTTCACGATCAACTCCTCAGCCATGGCAGCAGCCTGCTCGGCAATTTCTTCCCGGAGAATTCGCTTGGCATCCTCCAATTCGGCCTGAACGGCGGCTTCCGCCTGACGCTTAATATCTTCCGCTGCCTTCTCCGCATCCGCCAGAATTCGAACCTTTTCCACCTGAGCCTGAGCAATTGCCCTCTCGACAATCAGATCCATCTCCTTTTCCATACCGGCAAGCTTGGCCTCAAATTCCTTGTAGGATTTCTCGGCCACGTCGCGGCGGACGGTTAAGTCTTCTAATTCCGCACGGATTCGCTGCTGACGCCCACCCAACCCGGACATGATCGGCTTGGCACCAAACTTCACCAGAATGACAACCAGGGCCAGGAAGTTGACCGTTCGCCAAAACAAATCCTTTAATTTTTCTGCTGACAGCGGATTACTACTGTGAACCTGGCCGTGCCCGGCGGCCTTTGCCCCACTACCCTCAGCCGCGACCTGATGCCCAGCTGCTGCCTCAGGCGCCTGCGCTCCCTGCGCCGCCGACTTCATTTCCTGATGCGCTCCGGCAACCGGAGCGTCGGTCGCCGAGACGATCGCGGGCGGCAGCGCGCCAATCAGAATCGCCAACAGAATCGGCTGTAGTGCTTTGTTCCAAGCTCTCATGCGTCCAGACTCCTTCCAAGTATCTTTCCTGCCATTGCCTGGGCAAATCCCGCGGCGTTTCCCTGAAGCTCCTTTCTGGCCACCTCAATCTGCGACCTGATATCGACCAATTGCTTTTCTTTGACAACGTCGGATTCCTTCCGACTTACAGCCAATTTCTCAGCACCGACAGTCTGAGCTTGGGCACGGGCGCCATCAAGGGCTTTTTTGGCCTTGTTACTCGCCTCCCGCATTTTTTTATCCAATTCGACCTGCCGTTGCCGGGCATTCTGCTCAAATTGAGCCACATCGCCATTCAGAGAGTCGATTTTTTGCGCCCTTTTCTCAAGTATCCCTAGCACGGGTTTGTAAAGAATTGCATTAAGAACGAGCATCAACACGACCATGTTGATTATGTGCATGAACAGCGTAACATCAATCGAAATCATACTAACTACCCCTCATTGCTTAAAATATGGCAATTACCAGCCAAAACAAGTGAATGGCGGTTCATCTTCCGCTCCGGATAACTACTGAAAAATGCATCTGCTGTCAAATCTTTTTAAATAAAACTTATAGGATTTTTCAGTTCTGCTTGCTGTTGTTCTTCAAAACGAAAACCGCTGCCGCACGACCGATCTGGACGCGGTCATCCCGCATTTGAAGTTCTGCTGCTTGTCCCGACTCAACCGCTGTAAAATAGCGTACCCACGATAAATTGCCAAATACTATTTTCGGATCTCCGGTCTCTTCGCTTTGTCTCGTTCAGGTTTTTTTTACATTCCCAGTGTTCAGCCAGTCAACCAGCCTGACCAGACCGAGTTCCGTGGCAACCAATGGCCTATAGCCCAGCAGTTTTTCAGCCTTTTGATGACTGAACCAATGGGACTTCGCCAGCTGATAGGCAAGAAACCTGGTCATCCTCGGTTCCTCTGCCTTACCGAGTACGGTATACAAGGTCTCCAGCGTCATCCCTACACCATAGGCGATGGCCAAGGGAACCCTTTGGGTCGCGGGCGGAATGTTCAGTCGGACGAACAAATCGTTGATCCATTGCCAAAGAAGCACCGGTTCCTCCTGGCCGATGAAAAAGGCCTGGCCAGCACCGCTTCCCGTGGTTTCTAAATTTTTCGCTGCGAGAACATGAGCATGCACTACGTTCTCTATATAGGCGATGTCGACACGATTTTCACCCGAACCGACGATCTTCAGGGCCTTTGCCCTGCCCCGTTCAAGTAACCGCGGCACAAGATGATGGTCTCCCGGTCCCCAGACCAGATGCGGCCTGATGGCAATCGTCCTCAAGTCACCGGCATTCGCCTGCAGGACCGTCTGCTCCGCTAGAATCTTGGAAGCGGCATAATGGCACAAAGGCTTGACGGCATAGGGTGTGGTTTCATCGACGCCTTCCAGACTGTGCCGGTCAAAGACCACCGAAGGCGTGGAGGTGTAGACCAGGCGGGGCACACCGTTCTTTCGGCAAGCGGCAACGACATTGGCAGTACCTGTTACGTTGATGGCATAATATTCCTGCCGTGGCCCCCAGATACCAGCCTTGGCGGCCACATGAAACACGGTGTCGTACCCGGCCAGAGCGTGCTCAAGGAAAGGCTGATCGCGAATGTCGCCCCGAAGGCACTGCACCCCAAGCCCTTCCAATTCCGGATAGGGATTACGGCCAATCACCGTCGTCTCGATGCCGCGTCCGACCAGTTCGCGCACCAAGGCTTTACCGATAAAACCGCCGCCTCCGGTCACCAGCACCTTGTTCATGTTCTCCCCCGTGTTGTTGCCTGCATCTTCTTGGTAGTGCCCGTTTTCTTGCCGTCCGCCCGGATAGCCACCCCTTTATCAGCCGCAGGGCAGTTGCACCTTTTTCGCCGCCCAGGCCGCCAGTTGTTCCCGGAAAATCTTGGCGTTATGCCGGATATCCACGGGAAAGGATCGGTGGATCAGGAAGTGTTCGATGTTTTCGGTCAGCGGATTGGCCCTTGCCAGGTCTCGCAGTTCATTGAACAAAGGCGCTTCATCGGCGACCGCCCCCCAAGGCTCGACCACGATCACCGGAGTCTGGCACGGGCAGGTTCCCAAACCGATCAAGGCTGAACGCCTCACCTGCGGATGCTCGTTGAAAATCGCCTCACAGGGAATGGTGTCCATCACCCCGCGGGCCGTATGGACCCTGTGGGCTTTCCGGCCATGAAACCAGAGGCGTCCCAGGTCGTCGAAAGAGCCGATGTCGCCCATCCGGTGCCAGAAGGTTTGGCCATCGGTAATCTTGGCCAGCCGGGTTTCATGTTCATTGCAGGCATAGGCGCGGGTGACCACCGGTCCGCGGACCACAATCTCCCCGATAGCGCCTGGCCCCCATTTCTCCACTTCCAGCCAGGAGCTGATTGCCCCCTCCTCTGGCTTGATAATCCGGATGTCGATCCCCGGCAGGGCGCGCCCCACACAGGCACCGTGGCCCTTCCGGGTGAGCGGCCACGTCTCTTGGACGATCTCCCGGCCTTCAATGGAGGCAACAGGCAGACTCTCGGTGGCTCCATACGGGGTGAAGATGCGGCCGTCCTCCGGTAAAATCCGCTGCACACGCTCGACCAATTCACCCGGTACCGGCGCTCCGGCCATCAACACCTTCTTCACGGGCAGGACAATGCCCTTTTCCAGGCAATAACGACTGACGACATTCCAGATCGCCGGGGAGCCAAAGGAATAACTGACCCGATGTTCCAGCAGGGTGCGGACAAATTTCTCGGGATCGACCTGAGCCGGCCGGGTCGGATCCATGTCCGGGATCACGGCCTTGGCGCCCAAGGCAGCGGCAAACAGCCCGAAAAGCGGGAAACCGGGCTGATCGACATCGCCCAGTCCAATGCCGTAGTAATCGCGGATCAATCCCAACTGGGTGTGAAAAATCCCGTGGGTGTATTCCACACCCTTGGGTGGCCCGGTGGAGCCAGTGGTGAAGATGATGGCGGCCAAGTCTGCTGCTCCGGCCTGATAGCGTAAAGGTTCGCGGCCCGGTGCGTGTACCGGTTCGAGCCCCTTCCCGAGACTCCACAGCGCCCGGCCAACGCGAAGGCGTTTACGAACCGTGGCAAAGGGTGCACGAAAAAGCAGGCTGAAGAGGATTGCCTTGGGAATGCCGACTAAGATATCCGGGCGTACCGAGCCGATACAGCGCAGCAGGTTTTTGTACCCCATTCCCGGATCAATGAGAATGACCACCGCCCCCAGCTGAAAGAGGGCAAAGGTCAGGCAGACGAACTCCATCGATGGCCGCACCATCAACATCACCCGGTCGCCTTGCCGCACCCCCTCGGCGTGCAGGGCCGCAGCAAAACCGTCGCCATTCTGCCGCAACTCGGCAAAGGTCCATTGCCGCCATTGCTTACCCTCCAACGCAACGAGGGCCGTGAGGTCACCGAGAGCAGCAGCCGTCTGCTGCAGGGTGTTGGCTATATTACAGTCCATCAGCCCTCACCCCACGGTGCGTTGCAGAAAACGCTCGATCAACGGCTGTATCCGGGGCAAAGCATCTTCCAGCACATAGTGGCCGGCATCTGCGAAATAATGTGCCTCCGCCTGGGGAAATCGTCGTTGCCACTCGTGGTAAAATTCGTCATTGAAGCAGAAATCTTGCCCCCCCCAACAGAGCAGCAAAGGGCAGGTCCGCAACCGTTCGAGCGAGTTCTCGATGGCCACCAGGGTCGACCAGGATGGATGACGCTCATCCATCGGGATGTCCTCAACAAAACGGAGCACCGCAATTCGGTTCTGCCAGCTGTCATAGGGGGCGAGAAATCCTTGAGCGACCTCAGGCCGCATCGGACGAGTCACAGCCATAGAGACAGCGGCTCCGGCAAAACCGTTCAACCCGCGCACCAACAGCGGCCCGAGAATCGGCCAGCGGCAGACGGCGATGCGCAAGGGGATGCGCTGGGAACGGAAGGCCGCGGTATTAAGCACCACCACCCCAGCCACCCGTTCGGGATATTTGCCCGCCCAGCCCATACCGATGGCGCCGCCCCAGTCGTGGACGACCAGGACGCAACGCTCCACACCCAGGCTATCGAGCAAGCGCTCCAGGTTGTCAATATGGTTGCGAAGGCGGTACGGATAGTCGGCGGGCTTGTCGGAAAAGCCGCAGCCGAGATGGTCGGGGACGATGCAGCGATAGCGGTCGCGCAGATTGCTCACCAGATTGCGGTACAGGTAGGACCAGGAAGGATTGCCATGGACCATGACCACCGTGGGCCCCTGCCCTTCATCGAGATAGGCCAGTCGATGGCCGTCGATATTGAGGGAGCGGGGCTGGAATGGATATTCCGCCAAAGGCAGGGTGACCATCACCAGTCAATGCCCAGCATGAGCGAATTGATGCCCGATCCGATGCCCAAAATCGCAGCCCTCTGCCCGGGAACAAGGGCCTGTTGCTCGATGCCCAAAGCCATGGTGATGGGGGCGGAGACCGAACCGACATTGCCCAGGGTGGGCAGGGTCTCGAAATTCTTGGCCGGGTCGAGTTCCAGGGTTTCAAACAGCAGCTGGGCATGGGCCTTGCCGACCTGGTGGCAGAAAAACCGGTCGATCGTCTCTTTGGACCAACCCAATTCCGCTGCAAAGGCCTGCCAGCAGGCTGCGGCTGTTTCGATTCCTTTTTCCAGCAACTGCTCGGAGTCGGTGGACATCAGGGTGCCCTGTTCGGCGTTCTGCCCCCCCTGGCAGAGGTCGTTATGGGCGGTGTTGGCCCGGCAAGCCCCGCCCCGCAGATAATGTCCCGTATCCTTGTAGTCGCGGCTGGTCAGGACCAGGGCCACAGCCCCGGAACCAATGGTCAGGGAGGCGAAGAGCGGTTTGATCGACTTGCGGGTCAGGGAGGTGTCGGCAAGCAGATGGCTCAGGGTGGATTCGATCAGATCTTCAGCGGTCTCGCCCGCGACCAGCAAGCCGGCCTTCACCTGACCTAATTCAATCATATTGGCCAGCATGATCATGCCGTCGAGAAAACCGAGACAGGCATTGGAGATGTCGAAAAGCAGGCAGACAGGCGGCAGATCGAGGCTGCGATGGACAAAGGAGGCGGTCGCCGGTTCCATCATATCACGGCTGACCGAAGTAAAGAGCAGGCACTCCAGATCAGCAACCGGCACTCCGGCCTTGGCGATGGCCAGCGCGCCCGCCGCCGCCGCGCCGCTGCTCGGCCGGGTTCCCGGCTGCCACAAACGCCGGGTCTTGATGCCGGTCATCAGCTCCAGCCGGCCAACCGGCAATTTCAGCCGCTCGTACAACGGCTGCAACCGTTCTTCGATGGCATCCGAGGAGAGGATCACCGGCGGCAGAATTGAGCCGAAATCGTTCAGGCAAACCTTAGTGTACCGCATGATCAAACAACCACTCCTCTCATCCCTTCACCTTCCCTTGCAGCTGCCTGTTGTGTCGATTGTGCGTAACCATGAAGCGTTATTTCGGCACCTTAAAACTGTTGGCCCAGGCAATGAGCAAGGCCGCCAGCGCCAGATCGTCCATAACGCCGAGCACCGGCACCCATTCGGGAATCAGATCGTAGGGCGACAGGATATAGAGCAGGCCAAGAACCAGAACGCCTTTCACCGGCAATGGCGTGGTCGGCGACAGAAACACCGCCTTGGCATGTTTGATCATCTGCCACCAACGAGCGAGTATCGGCCACTGCTGCATAGTTCAGACCTTCATCCCCAGACTCCGGCAATCAACCGACTGCCTTGCCGACAATTGCGGCATCGAAGTAATTCATGCCCATGCCGGCGTCCACCACCAGGCACTGGCCGTTCATCCCTGAGGACCGGGGAGACAGTAGGAAGGCGGCCACATGGGCGGCCTCGCTGGTCTGCACCGCCTTCTTGCGCAGGGTGGCCTGCTCGGCAAACAGATAACTCTCGACATAACCGGGAATGCCGGCCGAGGCGGAGGTTTTGAGCAGGCCGGGACAAACTGCATTGCAGCGGATCTCGGAGAAAGCGGAAAAGCTCTTGGCAAGAAAGCAGAGTGAGGATTCGAGCGCCGCCTTGACCGGGCCCATATAGCCGTAATTTTCGGCGGCCATGCGGGTGGAGGAGATGGAGATGGTCACCAGCGAGGCCTGTTTCGCCAGCACTTCCTTGAAATGGTTGGCAATGGCAATAAACGAGAAACAGGAGATGTCCATGGCCTGGAGAAAATCTTTTTTCGGGGTCTGGTGGAAGGGACGCATCCCTTCTGAGTAGTTGGCAAAAGCAATGGAATGAACGATGCCGTCGATGGGTTCGGTTATCTGACCGGCAATCTCGTCCCTGACCCGAATGATGTTGACCTCGTCCTCGACATCGCAAAGAAAAATTGGGCTTTCAGGGAAAAGTTTTGCTGCGGTTTCAGCCCGTTGCTCGCTCCGAACCACATGAATCACCTTGGCACCGGCCTCGACCAGCACCCGGCCGATGGCACAGGCCACTGACTTTTTGTTGGCCAGACCAAACACCACAATATTCTTTCCTTCAAGCCGCAAAAAATCCACTCAGCCCCCCTTCCGCGCACAGGCGAACTCCACCTGCACCGCCACTTTACCGCCGACCCGGACAGATCCTTTCATCAACCAGGCTGGCCCCATCCGCTCGACCAGCTTTGCCACAATTTCCAGAGTGTCGCCCGGCCGCACTTCCCGCTTGAATTTGGCCCCCAGAATCCGGGTCAGCACCGGCATCCCCTCTTCGCTTCTGCTCTCGGACCCCTCGCCGCGCATCAACTCACCGATCAACAGGGCACCAGCCTGAAAGACTGACTCGCAGAGCAGCACGCCCGGCATCAGAGGATAATCGGGATAATGGCCCTGGAAGATATCCAGATCCAGAGGTACCAGCTTTTCCGCCCGGATCGACTCGCCGCTGATTTCCACGACCCGGTCCAACCAGAGAAAAGGCGGCCGGTGCGGGATGCGGCTGAGGATGAATTCGTCGGCCATCGGGTGACTCACAGTCCACCGGTGATCTCGAGCACCGCGCCGTTGATGTAAGCCGCCCGCGCACCGAGGAGAAAAAGCACCGCCTCCGCAACCTCGGCCGGGGTGCCGAATCGGCCTGCGGGCACCATTTTCTTATATTCCTTCACCTGCGCTTCCGGCAGATCGTCGATCAGATCGGTGGCGATAAAACCGGGCGAAACGCAGTTGACCGTGATTCTGCGCTTGGCCACCTCTTTGGAGAGCGACTTCATCAGCCCGATCTGACCGGCCTTGGAGGCAGCATAATTGCTCTGGCCGGCAAAACCAAGGTGGCCCATGGGTGAGGTGATGAACACAATGCGGCCGTACTTCTGCTTCATCATCAACGGCACGGCAAACCTGGACATGGTGTAGCCGCCGGTGAGGTTGACGTCGAGCACCCGCCGCCAGTCTTCCTCCTTCATCATCGCCAGGACCGCATCCCGCCGGATGCCGGCGTTGTTCACCAGAATATCGAGGGTATCGAATTCCGCCTCCAACTCCGCATAAAAGGCAGCCACTGCCCGGTAGTCGCTGACATCGAGTTGGCGCAGCCGAAGGCGCTCACCATACTGGGCGCAGTCTTTGGCAAGGGCCTCGGCTGCCGCCCGGTTGCCGCCGTAGATGCCGACCACGGTTGCGCCCTGGGCGAGCAAAGCCTCGGTGATGGCCCGGCCGATGCCACGGGTAGCGCCGGTGACGACTGCTTTTTTTCCTTCAAATTCGAGCATGGCTTCTGTCAACCCTTTACTTTTCGATCCAGCTGGTCAGCGTTTTGGGATGTCACTTATGATTCGAATAAAAAATCAGACCCTATTTCCCATCATCATTCGCGTTCATTCCGTTGAACTTCTTTAGTAGATACTGCAAGAAATTCCTAAGTTAGCAATCGCGTCCAACTACGGCTTGGTTCTATTTGGCTTTGGCAGTGAAGAAGAATACCACATCCGCCGCGATTTTCGCTCCATGTGCAACCTTAACTTCTTCCAGCTTCACTTGGAGCGCACTTGCAAACTGCTTACGTTTTGGCTCAACCCATCGTTTTCCTGCACGATTTGTCTGGTGTTGATAAATAACAAGCAACCAACCATGGGGAAGCACATCCCAAATGCTACGGATCTCGGTATTAAGAACGTGCTTCTTGTCAGCCTTGCCTTCTGGTTCAAGACCAGTATCCGGGTCAAGGAAGACTATAGAACGACCGTCGTTGTGTGCATGGATGAAAAATTTAACCGCCTCGTGGTAAACATCCCTCTCCATTTCTTCAAATGGAACGTCAAATATAGCAACCTCAGGTGGGGTAGGCAGCGTGGCAACATTCCCAATGTTACGAAAATGTCTTAGCACTCCTGTTGGAAGAGGGTGTTTTTCACCCCCAATTACAATTTCACCAAAATTTGATTTGTTGTAGTAGGCTATCTGAAGCACACGTTTGGCATCATATCTTTCGGCAAGTATAGAAAGGACACTCCACTTTACCAAGTCTCGATTATCAGAATACCAAGCATCTCGCATCGTTGTTCACCCTCGTCCTAACTCCGCAAATACCCATCGACATCATTGGCCACAATCACCCCGTAGTTGATTGCTCCCAGCCAGCCGCTCATAATGATGCCCACTGAACCGACATGGAAGAGGCCGCCGATCTCCTTGTGCAGGGAGCGGGAGATGTCGAGCCCCTCAAACTTGGTGCCGAACGAGGTGCCTTTAGTGTGCAGGGTGTAGCGGTGGAAGGTGCGCGGCGTCGCCGATTCGATGGTGTCCACCTTGGCTCTGACGCCGGGAATGTAGCGTTCCAGATCATCGAAACAGCGTTCGATCATCGCCTCTTTGGCTTGACTATAAGCAGCCTTATCGAGCCCGGCCCAGTCGTCGTAATCGGCGTTCATCGAGGCGACGATGGTGTAATCGGGTGGACTCTGAGGCCGGGTCCGGGGATAGTAGAGGGAAAAGGTGCGGCTTTTGGTGTCCATCCGCCGCATTTCCTCCGAGGAAAACTCTGCCGCCGTCGAGGTGAACAACAAATCACCAATATCGTTGATAACCTCCCCCTTGCGGATGCCGAAATAAACCTGGCAGCTGGAGTTGTTGACCCGCACCTTGCCGAAACGGTCAAGGAAATCGGCGGCAAACTGTTCCCGGCCCACCAGGTTGTCGATGGTGTTGGTGACGCCTGCATTGGAGATCACCGCCTTGGCGTTGATTTCGCGGCCACGGACCACCACCCCCGCAGTAACGCCGTTATCAACCAGGATGCGTTCGACCCGTGCCCCGGTGCAGATATCGACGCCCTTATCGCGCAGCTCATCCGCCATCAGACCGATCAGCTTGTCGGTGCCGCCCTCAAAGGTGAACACGCCCCGATTCATAAAGTTGGAGAAGACGATGCCGTAGGTAATGGCCGGTTCGTCGAGGGTTGAACCGTTGGCGTAGGTGATGGGTTCCATCAGCAGACGATGGATGTCGCTGCGGCCCGGGAAAAACTGCTCAAACAGCTCCCGGGTGGTCAGGGACTGGTCGTCGTAAAAATTCATCGCATCGACCGTGGCAAAGAAGCCCTCGACCACGGTTTGCCTGACACCGAAACGCTCCTGGAGAATGCGGATGAAGTCGTTCTTGCTGAAAGTGGTGGTCAGAGAAAACTGGGGGTTGTCGAATACGATGTTGTTCAGCTGGACGATGGAATCGCGGATGGCCTTGCCCCAGTATTTCTTGCAGGTCTTGACCATGCCGTAGGGAAAGCCGTGTAGGGAGACATCAAAGATGTGGCCGCCCCGCTTGAACCAGGTGGCGAGTCCCCCAAGCTGGATGTGGTGTTCGAGCAGCAGCACCGAGTGTCCGGCCGCCGCCAGCCGGTTGGCCGAGGTCAGGCCGCCGAGGCCGGAACCGACCACAATGACATCATAACGGGCTTGCACCCTATCCAGCGGTGAGTATTGCATCGCGTTCCATCGTGTTGACTCATTCTCGACCAATAGCCCCTCCGGTTCGAGCCGCATCCAGCAGAGCTGGCGGGCAATCCAGTGGTGCTCCCGAGAAAAAAATTACCGCAGGATATGCTGATTGACCACCGTGATCCCGCTCAGCATCGCCCCGACAATGCCGAGGTACCCTTGATCCGTTCCGGCCAGAAAAAGATTGGGCCAGGGGGTGACACCGTCCCTGATTTTCATGCCGCTGCCATAGACCGCTCCCTGGGCTTTGCGGGTAAAGCGCTCGATGGTCACTGGCGTAAAGCTGTCCTGATATACAATGGACTGGCGATAATTCCCAATAATTTCCTCGCTGGCAACGGTGGAGACCTTGGTCTCACGCTGTTTTACCAGATCATAGGCCTCTGAAGACAGGGCTTTCCACAGGGGATAACTGGCGGCATTGGTCACTCGGACCTGCACAAGATCCGCCGGAGGCAGGCCGGCAAAATTCTCGGGAAAGCAGATTACCCCCCAGGAGGGGTCAATATAGGCATCCGGCCGGCGGTAATGGAGCCGGGGTTGATTGTGATAGAAAATTATGGTGCGTTGCTGGGCAAGCGCTGCAACCTGATCGCGCGGGACCAGGGAAATGGTTTCCATGAAACTCATCCGGCCGCTGTAGGTTTCCCGGTCCGCCTTCCAGCCGGAAAGCCGAATGGTTTCCGGGATACCGGCCGTGGACAGGACAACTTCCGCGGTCAGCACCTCGCCGCTTTCCAGCCGCACCCCCGTAATCCGGCTCTTGTCGCTGACGATCTCCGCCACCGCACTGCGGTAGCGCAATTCGCCGCCGAAGTCCCGGTACTGCTGCACCAGCAGATCGAGAAATTCCCGCATGGTACCAGCCGGCCGAAAAAAACCCTCTTCAAAAACCGCCCGGAACATGATGACGAACTGTCCCAGGTCCATGTCATGCTCTTCCGCATTGCCATAGACCATGAGCGGCAGCAGCAGCATATCCTCCAACTGCGGTTCTTGGAGCTGCTCGGCTAGAAACTGGCGGGTCGAACGCCAAGGAACGGCCTTAAAGGGGTCGTAGGCGGCAAGATTTTTTTTGAGCTGGCGGAAGCGATCGATACAACCTGGAAATTCGCGGCCGACCTCCTCCTCCAACACAGCGGGCTCGTTGGAGAACACGAGGGAACGACCAGCGAAACGAATTTCCGAGGCGATCTGTTCGTGGAGGGCGAATCGTTTGCGGGAGAGGTGCAACTGACGGAAAAGCCGATTGAGCGGGGCGTGTTTTTCACCGGGAGCAGCACAGTTGGTCATCGCGTGCAAGCCCGTTTCCAGCAGCCGTCCCTGACGAACATAGAAGGAATTAAGCCCGCCGGGCAGGGCGTGCTGTTCGAGGATCAGGGTTTTGGTACCGAAACGGGCAGCCCGGATACCGGCCGCGAGCCCCGACAGACCACCTCCGATGATAATGAGCTGATACTCAGCCATGCGAACCAAACCGGTAGATTGAGGGAACCTCAGCCTCGGTGCAGGTCACCCCGGCGAGGGTAATCAGACGTTGTGCAGTTTGGGTTCGAGGTAGTTGACGCAACTGGTCAGCGTGGCGAGCTGAGGATATTCCTCTTCCGGTATCTGCAGTTTGTAGCGTTTCCGCAATTCCATGACAATATCCAAAAAATCCATGGAGTCGAGGTCTAACTGGTCCCGCAGGGGGGCGTCGGCATCAAGGCTGGAAAAATCAGCTTCTTCATCAATATCTGCTATGATTTCAAGGATAACATCCTTGATTTCGTCACGGGTCATTCTTCGATTCCTCTATATAAAAAAACGGATAAACGTATTGCACTCGAACGAAAGTTGAGAGAAATACCACAGACCCCCTCAGTTCGCCACAAATCTCTCGACAATGACCACCGAATTTATCCCCAACATACCGAAGGAATTATTGAGGATGGCATCGACCCGCTCAAGCTGATGCGGGGTGTTGGCGACCAGACCGGGCAGGGCGCATTCCGGGTCGAGGTTGTCCAGGTTGATGGTCGGATGCACCAGATTATCGGTGAACGAAGGTAAATTACCGGCCAGCTCGAGTACCCCGGCCGCGCCCATGGCATGGCCGATACTCGACTTGGTATTGTTGATCCAGGTGGTGGTAGAACCGGCAAAGGTCTCCCGAATGGCGTTGCACTCCTCGATGTCCCCCTGCTTGGTGCCAGTGGCGTGGGCGTTGAGGATGGTGATGTCCGAAGGTTCGAGACCTGCACGTTGCAGAGCCATCTCCATGCACTGCCGTTGCCGGGGGCCATGGGGAAGCACAAAATCCCGGGCGTCCGAATTCATGCCATATCCGGTGATCTCACCGTAGATCGATGCCCCCCTGGCCAGGGCCCGATCCAAACGCTCCAGGGTAAACACACAACCGCCCTCGGAGATGACGATGCCGTTGCGGTCCTGGTCAAAGGGGCGGCTAGCTTTGGTGGGATCGGTGTGCTCGGCCAAGGCTCCCTGGGCGCGAAAGCTGGCAAAGATGCCAAACGAGCCGACGCACTCAGAAAGACCGCCGCAGAGCGCGAGATCAACCTCGCCCAGGCGCAGCATCTGGACTCCCTGGATCAGGGCAGCGTTACCGGCAGCGCAGGCCGCGCCGATGGCGTAGTGCGGCCCAGTGATCCCAAGATTCATGGTGATCTCGCCGGCGGGGTTGTTGAGCACGGTGCGGGGGTTGTGGTGGTGGGTCCAGTAGTTGACATCATAGCCGTACTGACCGATGTTGTAGACCTCGTTTTCCGTTTCCACGGTGCCGTGCTCGGTGAGACCGATGTACACACCAGTCTTGGCTCGATCGTAGGTGGAAAAATCGATCCCGGCATCAACCAGGGCCTCATTGGCGCAGTAGACCGCGATGCAACCGGCGCGGGTCCCCCGGCTGTTCTCCCGTTTCTTGCGGTAGCGGGTTTCGGCAAATTGGCAAATTCCGGCCGGGTGAACGCCCATGTACCGCAGATCGATGGTAGTGATCCCGCTCCTGCCAGCCAGCAGGTTAGCCCGGAAATCGGTCAGATTAGCGGCACCCGGCGCAACCAGGCCGACGCCGGTGATAACAATCCGTTGGTTTTCAGCTTGCTGTTTCATAGTGGCAGACAAGAGGCTCACACCCGTCCCAATCCCTTGATAATACTGGGCACGCTACTCATGGCCTCATCCAATTTGTCGGGCATGGGGCCACCGGCCTGGGCCATATCCGGCCGGCCGCCGCCCTTGCCGCCAACAATCGTTGCCACCCGGTTGACCAGTTCGCCAGCCTTGATCCGTCCAGTCAGCTCTTTGCTGACCATGGCCAACAGGGCGGCCTTGCCCTCAAATTCGCCGCCGAGGACAATGATCCCACTGGGCATTTTATCGCGGATCTTATCACCGATCTCCCGTAGGGTTTTTGGTGAATCGAGCGGTACTCGACTGGCCACCACTCGCATCTCGTCAATCTCGATACTGGATTCAAGTAATTGATCAAGGTCAGACAAGGCCATGGAAGCGTTCAGAGCGCCAAGTTGTTTTTCCAGTTCTTTCTGGCGCTTGAGCAGACCCTGGATCTTATCGACAGCGCCATCAAGAGGCCCGGAGATCACCGAACTGATCGCTGATGCCTGACGGGCCAGCTCCTGCATCCAATGGATCGCCGCCGCTCCAGTGACCGCCTCAATCCGGCGAACACCGGCAGCGACACCGGTCTCCATGATAATCTTGAACAAGCCGATGTCGCCGGTCATGCGGGCATGGGTGCCGCCGCACAGCTCCTTGCTGAATTCGCCGATGCTGACCACCCGCACCTCGTCGCCGTACTTCTCGCCGAACAGAGCGGTGGCTCCCTCGGTGATTGCCTGCTCGCGCCCGAGCAGCGCGGTGGCCACCGGGGTGTTGTTCCGAATCTGGGCGTTGACCACCTGTTCAATAGTGCAGAGTTCAGCGTGGGTCAGGGGAGAAAAATGGGTGAAGTCGAAACGCAGCCGGTTGTGATCAACAGCGGAGCCCGCCTGTTTGACATGGTCACCCAGCACCTTTTGCATCGCTGCCTGCAGGAGATGGGTGGCGGTGTGATTGAGAACGGTGGCGCCACGCCGGTCGGCCACCTGCAATTCCACCCGGATACCGGTGGTCAATGCGCCTTGCGCTACCTGCCCTTCATGGAGGGTCAACCCTTCAACCGGAGCAAAAGTCTTGGTGACGACGAAACGACCTTCCGGCCAGGTGATCTCACCCTGGTCGCCGATCTGCCCACCCGATTCGGCATAAAACGGTGTTTGCGCGCAGAACAGGCGCAAGGTTTCCCCGGTTTTAGCCTCAGTCACTAACTGCCCAGCCGCATTGACAATGCCATCGACCGTCGAAACTCCTTGCGTGGCCCCATAGCCGATGAATTCGGCCTTCTTCCCTTGGGACGCCAACTCGATGATACCGCCCTCCAGATGGTCAACATCACCGCCCTTCCACGATTTCCGGGACTGCTCGCGCTGCTGCTCCATGGCCTTGGCAAAGCCCGGCTCATCAAAGGAAACGCCCTTTTCGATGGCGATATCGCGGACGATGTCCACCGGAAAACCAAAGGTGTCGTAGAGCTTGAAAATGAAACCGCCCTGAATGACGGATCGGTCGCCCTGCTCTTTCTTCAGCCGCCTGATCTCCTGATCGAGTTTGTTCAGGCCGTGATCCAAGGTCTCACCAAAACGCAGTTCCTCATTGGTGACCACCTTGGCCAGCAGTTGGCGGGTCTCATTGAGATGAGGATAAGCGTGGTGCATCTCTTCGGTGACGAGGGCGCAGACCCCAGGGAAAAAGGAGGTCAGGCCCAGGGCGCGGCCGTAACGGATGGCCCGGCGCATGATCCGGCGCAACACATAGCCCCGGCCCTCGTTGGAGGGCAGCACACCATCGGCCACGAGAAAGGTAGTGGCCCGGGCATGGTCGGCGATGACCCGCATGGAAACATCGTCCGCCGCGTTTTCGTGGTATTTTTTCCCGGCGAGAGCAGCGACATGTTCAATGATCGGCGTAAACAGATCGCAATCGTAATTGTTGACCTTGCCCTGGAGCACGGCCGCCACCCGCTCAAGCCCCATGCCGGTATCAATCGAGGGTTTGGGCAAGGGAGTCATGGTGCCGGCTTCGTCCCTGTTAAATTGCATGAACACCAGGTTCCACAGTTCGAGAAACCGGTCGCACTCACAGCCGAGCGCACATTCGGGGCGGCCGCATCCCACTTCCGCCCCCTGGTCGATATGGATCTCCGAACAGGGGCCGCAGGGGCCGGTGTCACCCATGGCCCAGAAATTATCTTTCTCACCCATGCGGACGATACGGCCCTTGGGCAAGGTCTCTACCTGCTCCCAGAGCACGAAGGCCTCGTCGTCGTCATCATAGACGGTGACCCAAAGTTTGTTGGGATCGAGTTTCAGCTTTTCGGTGAGAAATTCCCAGGCAAAGGCAATGGCGTCCTTTTTGAAATAATCGCCAAAGGAAAAATTCCCCAGCATTTCGAAGAAGGTATGATGCCGGGCGGTATAGCCGACGTTTTCCAGGTCATTGTGCTTGCCGCCGGCTCTGACGCTGCTCTGGGCGGTGGTCGCCCGCACATAGGGACGGGTTTCCTCGCCCATGAAGACCTTTTTAAACTGGACCATGCCCGAGTTGACAAAGAGCAGGGTAGGATCATCATGGGGCACCAGGGAAGAAGCGGCAACCCTGGTGTGGCCTTTGCTCTCAAAAAACTCTAAAAAACATTTCCGTATTTCGTTACCAGTCATTGCGTCGTTATACCGTTAGTTTTTTTTGGAATGATCCCCACCGGGGCCACCAGGCCCTCATCCATGGTGCGAACTGGCGCAAAAAATACACGCAAGCGTGAAGTGCAAAAAGCAAAGTTTTCCATGATACCATGAAATAAAATGTTGCAAAGAAAAAATGACGGCAAGAATAGCCGATAAAAAAACAGGCGGAATGCATCGCATCCCGCCTGTCTGTTTTTCTAGATCGCGTGGCCCGTTCAGGGCCGGTCGATCGCTGGCTTGCCTATGGGACCGATCACCCCATCTGCTTCTTGGTGTCGACCAATTGATCGACAACCGACGGATCGGCGAGGGTTGAGGTATCGCCGAAATCGCCAAAATCATTGGCGGCGATCTTGCGTAAAATTCTGCGCATGATCTTGCCGGACCGGGTCTTCGGCAGTCCCGGTGCCCACTGGATCACATCGGGGGTGGCGATGGGACCGATCTCCTTACGGACATGCTGGCGCAATTCCGCCCGCAGTTCCTCGCTCTCCTCGGCCCACGACATTAGGGTAACATAGGCAAAAATCGCCTGTCCTTTGATCGGATGCGGCATGCCGACCGCTGCGGCCTCGGCCACTGCCTCGTGGGCGACCAGGGCAGACTCGATCTCCGCAGTGCCCAGACGATGTCCGGAAACGTTGATGACGTCGTCAAGCCGGCCCATGATCCAGAAATAGCCATCCTCATCCTTACGGGCGCCGTCCTCCGGGTCGTAGGTGTCGGCATAGCGGTTGAAGTAGGCCTTTTTGTAGCGCTCCGGATTGCCGAACACACCGCGCAGCATACCCGGCCAAGGTTTACGGATGACCAGATGCCCGCCCTCATTGGGACCGGCCTCTTTGCCCTCCTCATTATAAATCGCGGCATCAATACCTGGCAGCGGAAAGGTGGCCGAACCGGGCTTGAGCGGGGTTACATAGGGCAATGGCGAAATCATAATCCCGCCGGTTTCGGTCTGCCACCAGGTGTCGACGATCGGCAGTTTTTCCTTGCCGATGTTGATATAATACCACATCCAGGCCTCGGGATTGATCGGCTCGCCCACTGTACCGAGAATGCGCAGGCTGGACAGATCCCATTTTTGGGTGGGTCCGACCCCGTCTCGCATCAAAGCACGGATGGCGGTTGGCGCGGTGTAGAAGATATTGACCTTGAACTTCTCGACGATCTTCCAGAAACGGTCCGAAGCCGGATAGTTGGGCACCCCTTCGAACATGAGCGCAGTGGCACCCAGCCCCAACGGACCATAGAGGATGTAGCTATGACCGGTGATCCAGCCCAGATCGGCGGTGCACCAGTAGACATCGCTGTCCTTCAGGTCGAAGACCCATTGGGCGGTGTGCATGGCGTAGGTCAGATAGCCGCCGGTGGTATGGACAACGCCCTTGGGCTTGCCGGTGGAGCCGGAAGTGTAGAGAATGAACAGCATATCCTCGGAATCCATGGATTCCGGCTCGCAGAACGAGGATATATCAGGGGCATGCACCTCTCTGTGCCACCAGCAGTCGCGGCCTTCCTTCATTTCAATTTCGTTGCCGGCCCGCCGGACCACCACGCAGGTCTCGACGCTGGGGCAGGTCAGCATGGCCTCGTCGGCATTGGGCTTGAGCGGAATGGCCTTACCGCCGCGCAAAACAGCATCGGCAGTAATCAGAACTTTGGCATGGCAATCCTCAATGCGGCTCTGCAGGGCGATGGCCGAAAAACCGCCAAAAACAACCGAATGCACGGCACCAAGCCGAGCGCAGGCGAGCAGGGAAATCGCCAATTCCGGGATCATCGGTAGATAGATGGCCACCCGGTCGCCTTTTTTCACCCCTCTCTTTTTCAGAACATTGGCGAAACGGCAGACCTCGTCGTGCAGCATCTGATAGGTATAGACCCGGACATCCTCTTCCGGCTCACCCTGCCAGATGATAGCGGCCTTGTTGCGCCGCCCGTCGGTGAGGTGCCTGTCCAAACAATTCGTGGAAATGTTGAGTTTGCCGCCAAGGAACCACTTGACCTCGGGAATGGAGAGATCACACTCCAGGACCTTGTCCCATTTTTTATCCCAGGTGACCAGCTCTTCGGCTCGCCCCGCCCAAAAACCTTCAGGATCTTCCATGGAGTGCGCATACGCTTTCTTGTACTCCTCCATCGACTTGACCCAGGCCTGTTCACGCCCTTTATCCGGTGGCTGGAATACTTTTCCCTCGGCCAGCAAACTGGTGATTTTGTCTTCCATTGCACTCATAGGATTCCCCCCTCAACGTAAAAACCGCTTGTTACAGTTATCCATGCCGCCTTTGCCACGCAGACGCGGGCCAACATGACCTACCAACTTGAAATACTTTCCCTCGCATCAAATTGTGCTTGAGCAGGAGACACCATGGGCACCGGTGCATCCTCCGGTTCCAGCCTTGATGACTCCGGACCAGAATTCCATGAGTAAATGAGTACAGGAGTTTTTCGAAAAAAGAAAAGAAATATTGCACGCGACCCCCGTTAATTTGCATTTTTTTGCAAAAAATACTTAACCCCGGGAGGCGCACGCTCTATTCATCAGAACAATAGAAAATGACAATCAGTTTCACTGCTGTCCACAGGAAAAATAATGATGCTTCTCCTTCGTTTTTGCACCTGGAAGACACATTGCCGATAGCATACCTTCCTATTCATCAGAACAATAGAAAATGACAATCAGTTTCACTGTTGTTTACAAAGCGAAAAAGGATGATTTTCCCTCATTTTTGCACCTGGAATGTACGTTGCCGATAACAGTTTCCGGGATTGACGAGAGACAATCCAGTCATTACCTCTTTCCTGAATTCCGGGATCCACAGCGGGAAGCCTACAGGAAGCAGGCAACCAGCATTAATCATCACGCAACAAGGGAGTCTTTTATGGTTATCAACGATTGGATTCATGTCTTTGCCGGTTCGTTTATCCTGCTCAGCCTGGCTATGGGTGTCGAAAGCCCGGTCAATCCTTTGTTCGTCAGCCGTTACTGGCTGCTGCTTACGGCCTTTGTCGGCGCCAATCTGCTCCAGTACGGGATCAGCAAATTCTGCCCGCTCGGGTTGATCCTGAAAAAACTGGGGGTGCCGGAAATCAGGGAGACCTTAAAAAAAGAAGCCTGAACGGCCCGACGCCTCCTCATGAAGGCCGGCCTCCTGATCTGAGGCGCATCAACCGGGGCAAGCAGAGCAGGGAAACCAAAACCAGGCCAATTACCAGATACCAAGGAAAACAACCGATAGTCGCCTTGAAGGCCTGATCTTCCAGGAGAGCCGCCGGCCAGTCAGGGTGCAGGGCCGCCTGACCTTGACGAAAATGCTTGATCAGGCCGGCAAAGATCAGGCCGATGAACCCGTAGGCCGCGTTAAAGGCCAAACCCTTGAAACTCAACACCGTGGCCCGCTGGTGTGACTCGGTGATCTCGTTGAGGTAGTGACTGGTAAAAAAACTGGTCAGCATCAGGCCGATGAACACCGCGATCATCGGCAGCAGCCCCAGATAGGGCACAAAGAGGGTCAGTAAAAAAAGAACAAGCAGCAAGGCACCGCTGAGTAGAACGGCATTTCGACCGGGCGAAAACCGCTCTGTCATCTTGCGCGCCACCCTGGGGACAAAAAGCCCAATGACCGCCACCGCCGAGCCCAGCAGACCGAAACTGGCTTCAGGCAAATCAATCAGTCGGTAGTATTGACTGGTCAGGGTGACGATCATCCGCAGGGTATGATCAAAGGTCATGGCAAAAAGGATAATCGCCAGGGCCATGGGAGTGCGCAGGATCCAGCCGCCCGCCCGGCCCGTCAGACAGGTGACTTCCCATAGGGTGACGGAGCCGGAAGAGCGCTCTGCCTGCCTGGAAAGTCCCTGGGGCTCACGCATCCGCAGCGTTGCAACCAATGCCAGCAGACCAAAACCCAGGGTCAGATAGAGGGGGAAACGCATGCTCACCTGCTGGGTGACAACTCCCTTAACACACAACCACCCGAGCACCCGGTTGACCACGCCGGGATCATAGACCACCGCCCCTAGCGTCATAGCAAAGATATAACCGACATTCTGAGCCCGCATCTGTACCTCCAGCACCTTGGGCCACTCACCGGCAAGTCCGTGAGCAACCAAGGTATCGTAGGCCAGCGCCTCGTCGGCGCCGCTGGCCATGGCCTCGGCCAGACCGCTGAGCACCCGGTTAGCCAGAAACGCCCAAAAAACAAGCTGCGGATTTCCCAGCGGCACAAAGGCGATCAGCGACATTTCGGCGATCATCAGCAGGGAGGTGGTCACCAATAACAACCTGCGCCCCAACAGATCGGCCAGGGCGCCGGAGGGGACCTCGGCCAGGACAATGGTGAAGGCCCAGACGGTATTGAGCAAGGCAAACTGCTCCAAACTGAGACCGAAATCAAGAAAAAGAATCGTAAAAACAGGATAATAAAACCTGGCGTTGAACAGGACTCGAAAAACAACGAACAGGCGGATATTCGGCAACCCGTAAGGTGAAACCAGCGGCACGCCCCCTTCTCTTTTTGCCCCGTCTTTCAACAAACACATCCCCCTTTCCGTATCACTTCAATTAAAACACCCGGACATTCCCTGACCAGAAATAACTGCCCATCAAGCCGTCCACAGGGTAAAAGAGACCACTATCTCCCTATGACAACGCAATTGTATTGGACGACGGCACAATTCTCCTATATATTCCAGACAATACCTCTTCTTCAAGAGGCTACGGCACCTTGAAGGACAACGGCATCCGTGATCAAACCCGGCGCCTCAACAATCTCCCGATCGTTTCAGTTACCTGCCGGGATGCGGGAACGCAATGATAACCGTCTCAAAAACCCTTCTCTCCTATACACTGTTTCTTCTTGTTCCGCTATTCGCTGTCTTGGCCGCTGGCGGGCATCTCGCCGGCAATCATCTGGCCGACCGCCTGGAACAAGAGGCCCGCGACAATGCCGCTTCAGTGCAGCACATGGTGGAGGCTGCCACCAAGGCCTCTTTTGAGCAGATGCTGCGCTCTGTTGCGGAAAACAACCTCACATTTCTCAACTCACTGCACCAAAAACATCAAGCCGGCGCCCTTTCCCTGGATGAGGCTAAGTGGCTGGCCCTCGAAACCCTGGCCGCACAAACCGTGGGCCGGAGCGGTTACATTTTCTCCTTCGACAGCCAGGGGGTGCTCCAAGGGCATCCCGACAAAGCCCTGGTCAACACCGTGGTCAATCGCGGCCTGCTCGAACGGCTGCAACAACTGAAGCCCTTGGAACAAGGAGAATACCTGGGCTACCTGATCCAGGATTCCCGTAAACAGCAACCCTTGGCCCTCTTCAAGGCGGTGTTTGCACCTTGGGATTGGACCATTGCCCTCATTTGCAGCGCCAACGACCAGCACCAGATGGTCCCTCTGGCGACTCTCGCCACAACGATCAGCGGCCTGCAGTTTGCCGGTGGACTCCGGCCCTTTTTTCTTGACCAATCCGGCCTGTTCCGACCCAATGGCTCTGTTCCGCAAGCCTCTGTCTCGGAGGGGCAAAACGCTCTGCCCCTCCTGGCCGCAGCCCTCCGCCGGCAACACAACGGCTCCCTGACCTGGCCCCTGCTCCTCCCTGACCAAACCATTGAAGACCGGGTCTTTGTTTTTCAATACCTGGCCGCCAACGATATGATCGTCGGTGTTTGCGGATCGCGCGCTGAACTGTACCAACCGCTCGCCACCTTCCGCCTTTATTTCCTCCTTACCCTGCTGACCCTTTTCCTGGGCGCCTTGGCGGCAATGCCTCTCCTCTACCAACGGCAGAACAAACCGCTTCGCCGCTTTGCTCAGGACATGGCCCTCACCGATGCACACAGCAGCGAGGTGCACACGGAAGCCGGCCACCACGACCTGACCCTGATAGCCGCCGCGTTCAATCGCCTGCTGACCGAATTTCGCTGCCAGCGCGACGAACTGGAAGCGGTCCAAATAGACGCCGATCTTGTCGGGCAGCGGCTCCGCCAGGAACTCATTAGCCGCAAGGAAACCCGAGTAAAACTCCGGACGGAAATCACCACCCGGAAAAGCGCGGAAAAGTATTTACTTCTGTTCAAGGGTATTTTTGATAATGCCATCGAGGGCATCTACATCACCGACCCTGAGGCGCGTATCCTCACCGTCAACCACTCGTTTTCCGAGATCACCGGTTACCAGCCCGCTGAAGTCATCGGCCACCACCCGAGCATGCTCGGCTCCGGACAACAGAGCCATGACTTTTACCAACGGATGTGGCGCAACATGCGGCAGAACGGTTCCTGGTCAGGCGAAATCTGGAATCAAAAAAAGGACGGCACCATCTGCCCGCAGTGGCTCTCCATCAGCGTCATCAAGAACGACCAACAACAAATCACCCACTATTTTGCTTTTTTCCATGACATCACCGAACTCAAGCGCAAGGAAAAGCAGATCTCGGTTATGGCCTACAGCGACGCTCTCACCCGGCTGCCCAACCGGTCCGCACTTGAACGCCGCCTGGCCAAGTCCATCGCCCGGGCAGCGCGGGATCATCTCACCCTGGCGGTCTTCTTCATCGATCTGGACAATTTTAAAAACGTCAACGACTCCCTCGGCCATGATAAGGGCGATCAAGTCCTGATCGAGGTGGCGAACCGGTTGTCGCAAACCATCCGCAGCGAGGACACCCTCTCGCGTCTCGGCGGTGATGAGTTTATCCTGCTCAGCGAGAGCATCGAGAACGAAACTGCGGTCTACACCCTGGCCAACAGAATTCTGGCCGCGCTCCAGCAGCCCATTGTGCTGAAACCAAATACC
Source organism: uncultured Desulfobulbus sp. (assembly GCF_963662935.2). Taxonomy (NCBI): domain Bacteria; kingdom Pseudomonadati; phylum Thermodesulfobacteriota; class Desulfobulbia; order Desulfobulbales; family Desulfobulbaceae; genus Desulfobulbus; species uncultured Desulfobulbus sp. Next base: position 764,483 of record NZ_CAXXTL010000002.1, read on the forward strand.
ATCTACATCAATGCCAGCATCGGCATTTCCATCTTCCCCGACGATGGCCAGACCACCCAGGAACTGATCAAGAATGCCGACATGGCCATGTACAAGGCCAAGAGCGAAGGCAAAAATAAATTTGTCATGTTCACCCAGGAGATGAACGAAAAGCTCCTCAATCACATCCGGATCGAAAACTCCATCCGCACCGGGCTCAAGCTCAGGGAATTTTCCGTTTTCTATCAACCCAAAATCGACGTGGAGAGTGAACAGCCCACCTCGTTCGAGGCCTTGATCCGTTGGCGGAAAAACAACACCATCATCGGTCCGGACCAATTTATCTCCATTGCCGAGGAATCAGGCCTGATCGACGAGATGAGTTTGTATGTCCTCGACGAAGTGTGCATCTTCCTCAGCAAACTGCAAGGACAGAACGTCCAGGTTCTGCCGATCAGCGTCAACATGTCCCCCCGAACCTTCAATAATCTGAATATTGTCGAAACGATCGATGCCATTCTCGGCTTACATCATATTGATCATCATCTGATTGAGTTTGAGATCACCGAAACCACAGCCATGAAAGACGTGCAGCACACCCTGGCCACCATGCAGCGGTTCCGGCAACGGGGCATCCGTTTTTCCATCGACGATTTCGGCACCGGCTATTCGTCGCTCAGCTATCTCAGCGAGATGCCGGTCTCGACCCTGAAGATCGACAAACGTTTCATCAACGCCGGCGACGCCAACAGCCGGAGCATCGCCTCCACCATCACCGCCATGTCGAAACAGATGCGGCTCAAGGTGGTGGCCGAGGGGGTCGAAACCCGCAACCAGTTGCAGTGGGTGCGAGGAATCGGCTGCGACGAGGTCCAGGGTTTTTATTTTTCCCGGCCGATGCCCGAACAGGACACCCTGCTCTATCTGCAAGCAGGACTCAGCGCCTCATCACAGGGCATCCTTCCCCTTCATACCTCCATTCATTGATGAAACGTTCCTTGCCCCAGCTCCCTCCTTATTCCATCTTCGGCTGAAGCACGCCCGCAACTTCACTGCGAGCAGAACACCGTCCCAAAAAATTACATGAAAATGAAGCAAAAAATTTCGTAGAGAGAGGAGACTGACACCATGCGATACGCCAACCTCCTTCTTGATCTGGACGGCACCCTGACCGATCCCAAAATCGGCATCTCCCGCTGCATCCAACATGCCCTGCATGCGCTCGGTCATGAACCCCCGGATACCGATACGCTGGACTGGTGCATCGGCCCGCCCCTGCAATACTCCTTTGGCCAACTGCTGAATTCAACCGACGTGGATCTGCTGGCGCAGGCGGTGCATCTCTACCGGCAACGATTTGCTGAGATTGGACTTTTTGAGAACAGGGTGTACGATGGTATTCCCGAGGTTCTGGCAACGTTGCAGCAGCAGGGTTGCCGTCTTTTCCTCGCCACCTCCAAGCCTCGGATATTTGCCAAACAGATTCTCGACCATTTCAACTTGGCCGGGTATTTTGAGACCGCCCACGGCAGCGAACTGAATGGACAGCTCACCGACAAGCCCTCCCTGGTGCGGCATATTCTGGCAATCGAAGGGTTGCAGCCCGACCAAACTATGATCGTCGGCGACCGCAAGTTTGATATTATTGGAGGCAAGGCAAACGGTATTCGTACAGGGGCCGTGACGTATGGGTATGGAACGAGGGAGGAATTGGAGGCCGAAGCCCCCGATCTCCTCTTCGATTCACCAGATCAACTCCTCCGGCAATGGAACAGTACTCTTCTCACCTAAATTCACTCATGCCTGGAAAGCCCTGAGGACTCATCCCTTGAGAAAGGAGCAGCAATAATCGGTTATTTCCTTCACCTTCAGACTGAACGACGAGTTGGCCGCAACCTCAAAGGCCTCGCCGCCCTGCACGGCTTGCCAATTCTTTTCTCCCGGCAGCAGCACATCAAGAGTACCGGACAGAATCTCCATCAATTCCTTGGCATCGGTATTAAACGTGTATTCTCCAGGTAGCATGATCCCCAGCGTTTTTTTCGCCCCGTCAGCAAAGACAATGGTCCGGCTGGTTACCTTGCCGTCAAAATAGACATTTGCCTCTCGTACAATCGTTACATCTTTGAATTCTGACATCATTTTCCTCTTTTGTGTTTGTTGATAAAAAAAATTAAATCCCCACTTCAGGGGATTACCAGGACACCATCAGCATCCCTCACAGGACTACAACAGGTTTACCTTTCCCCCGAGAACGCACAACCATCTCACATCTTCCCCTGTTGCTGGAAGAGATGTTGACTGACCAAGGTGAGAAGAATGGCGAACACCATGGCCGCACTGCCCAGGAGAACATTGTAGTAGACCGGGGCCACCAGGGCGAGACGAATCATCAGGGTGGAAAGGGCGTAGCCGGAATTACGAAAAATCATCTTGGCAGACGGGTGAAAACACTGCGACACCAAGACAATAAGAATATCGGTGAGAATCAACTGGGTATAGAAGCCGTGGAGAAAATCCGGATGCTCGATACCCAGAAAGCTCTGGTACAGTGAGTAGCCGCCCATGCCAATGAAGGAGACCAGCAGCAGCAGGGAGATCGCCTTTTTGGAGGCGACGAATCCGTACAGGTCGATATGGCGGCGGTCTTCCTCACTCCGTTTCTGGATTTTGTAATAGAGGCCCAGCAGGGCAAAGATCAGCAATGCCCCAAAACCGCTGGCCAGAATGTGCAGGATCTTGTCGATGTTGCCTTCATAGCCAAGTGGTTCCGCAAAATAGGACAACTCCTTGAAGGCATTACGGATGAGGATCAGGGAGAGGATTTCGAACTGCTTGCCCAGTGAACGGGAGAAGGAGCACGGCAGGACAAAAATCAGGCTGATGACCTCAAGGATCAGGATGACCGTGAAAGCGGCGTGGACCGCGTAAAAATGGTTCTTGGGCAGAAGCACCGCCAGATCGGCAGGCAACAGCCCCTGACGGTTGAGTTCAATGATCGCCAGACTGCACAAAAAAAGAAATACCAGCGAAACGGAAATCTTGCGGAAGAGCCTTTCGTGTTCATAAAAGGTCTGCAGGGGATCAAAAATGTAGGTGATCCGGGCAAAGAGGGTGTTCATGGCGAGGTTCTCAATAAAAAATGGAAACGCAGGACCTGCGCAAGGGGCCACGCGGACCGAACCCCTTACCTTGAGGCACAAAGGTTCGCAAGTGCAATCGCACTCCACCTCATACCTTTTCTCAAAAAGTGCGGGTGCCGTTGTCGACTCACCGGGGCCGAAAAAAGCGGAGCCGGTTGGCGTTGGTGACCACGGTCACCGAGGACAAAGCCATGGCGGCGCTGGCAAACATCGGCTCCAGCAGCCAGCCGGTGAAGGGATAGAAGAGACCGGCAGCCAGCGGGATGCCAATCACATTGTAAATAAAGGCGCCGAACAGGTTCTGTTTGATGTTGCGGATGGTGGCGCTGGAAATGGCAATGGCGTCGGCGACCAAAAGGAGCGAGTCGCCGGCCAGGGTGATATCGGCATTCTCGATGGCCACATCGGTGCCACTGCCGACGGCAAAGCCGGTATCCGCCTGAGCCAGGGCCGGAGCGTCGTTGACACCGTCGCCGACCATGCCGACCTTGAAGCCCTGCTGTTGCAGGCTCTGGATCACCTGGAGCTTCTCCTCCGGCAGGATCTCGCTGTGCACCTCGGCGATGCCCACTTCACGGGCTACGGCCTCGGCAGTCGCCCGACTATCACCACTGCACATTACCACCGTGATGCCCTGCGCCTGCAGTGCTTTAACCGCAGCCGCCGAATCCTGACGCACTGGATCCTTGAGGATTAAGAGGCCCAGCACTTTCACTCCTTGGGCAAGCCAGACCGGCGTCCCACCCTGGGCCGCCTGGCGTCCGGCCTCCACTTGCAAATCGGCGGGCAGTGCCAACCCCTCCTCGATCAAAAAATGGCGGTTTCCGAGCAGATACGTGATGTCGGCATATTCCGCCCGTACACCCCGGCCGGGGATGGCGGTGAAATTATCCAGACTGCGGAGCGGTTCTCCCTGTTCCAGCTGCGCGGTCAATACCGCCTCGGCCAGTGGATGTTCGGATCCGCTCTCCAAACTTGCCGCCCAGAGCAGGATCTCTCGCTCCCGGCTCCCAACTGCAGGGAAAATGGCGGTAACCGCCGGACACCCATCGGTCAAGGTGCCGGTCTTATCGACCACCACATGGGTCAGGGTCGAGGCAGTCTGGAGGGCGTCGCTGTTGCGGATCAAGACATTGCACTGAGCCGCCCGGCTGGTGCCGACCATGATCGCAATCGGCGTGGCCAACCCCAGGGCGCAGGGGCAGGCAATGACCAGCACGGCGATGGCGGCGGTCAGGGCATGGGCCAGGCGCAGATCCGTGGCAAATCCCAACCAGGCAAGAAAGGTCACCAGGCTGATACCGATGACCACCGGCACGAAGACCCCGGCAATGCGGTCGACCAGACGGCCGATGGGCGGTTTGCTCATCTGCGCCGTCTTGACCATGCGGATGATCCGGGCCAGGGTGGTATCATCGCCCAGTCGGGTCACCCGCAGAACAAAGGCACCGGATCTGTTCATGGTGCCGCCGGTGACCATGTCGCCGAGCTGCCGGACTACGGCCAACGGCTCGCCGGTGAGCATCGATTCGTCAATGGTGGTTCGCCCCTCGACGATCTCGCCGTCAATCGGCACCTTCTCCCCGGGCCTGACCCGCACCCGGTCGTTGATGCGCAACAGCGAAACAGGGATTTCGACCTGACCGGCAGCCCGGAGCACCCAGGCGGTGCGGGCCCGCAGGCCAACGAGTGCCCCAATCGCCTCGCTGGTGGTCCGCTTGGCTCTAGTTTCCAGGGCATGCCCCAACTGGAGAAAGGCGAGGATCATCACCGAGGCGTCAAGGTAGAGGTTGTTGGCAGCACCGGGAATGAAATTCGGATCGGCGATCACCAGCGCCGAGGACACCCAGGCGGCCCCGGTCCCCAGAGCCACCAGGGTATCCATGTTGGCGGACCCGTGCCGGGCTTGCTTCCAGGCGCCGACAAAATAGCTCCTTCCACTGAAAACCATGGTGAACAGGCAGAGTAGAGCCGCCCCGGCCCAGAACAGTTGCCCCTCGTGGGGATGGGGAAAGAGGCCGGACATGTGCCCGGCCATGAGCACGAAGCCCACCAACCCGGCAAGGAGAGCCCGCTGCCAAGAACGGCGGATTTCCAGCCGCGTCTCCTCGGCCTGCCTGAGACCAGGATCAGCGAACGATTCCTCGAGCACTACCTGGTAGCCAATATCAGCGAGCCTCAGCAGCACATCGGCAGGGTGCTGGGTGGTTTTGATGCGCAACCGCCCTTCCTTGAGTTCCATTTGAAGGGCCGTGTCCGGGGCCAGGAGGACCTGGCGAACCTGTTCCAGATCGGCCGCCTCTGGCTGCGGTTGCAGCCGAACAAAAAAAATGTCGCTGGTGAGCCGCTGCCGCAGGGCAGCGCCGTAGCCCTGACCAAGGATCGCCTGCACCGCCAAATCCGGAGCGCCGCCCTGCACCAAGGCCTTCTTCTCGATCAGATTGACCGCGGCTGTGGTGACGCCGGGAACGTCAAGCAGGGCCTCTTCCACCCGGCGCACACAACTGGCGCAGTGCATGCCGAGGATGTCGATCTCGTATGTTTCCTCCCCGGCGGACCGGACATCCGCAACGACCGAGGCCCGATATCCGGCCTGAACGATTGCCGCCGCTACCCGATCCGGATCGCCACCTACGACGCTGGCACTCTTCTCCACCAGGTTGACCGCTGCCTCGCGCACCCCTTCGACAGCACGGATGGCGGCCTCGACCCGGCCGACGCAACTGGCGCAGTGCATGTCTTCTACTTGGAGCAGATACGGCCTTGGGGAATCGGGCCGTTGCGGAGCCTTCGCCCCCGGTTCCGGCATCGGGCAGGTGGCGGGTTCGCCGGTCTCTTCCAGCTCGGCCGGATATCCGGCCTCGCCCACCGCCCGAATAATTGCCATCGGATCACCGCCGCTGACCGTCAGGGTTCCAGCCGCCAGATCGACCTGCGCCGCGCTCACGCCCGCCACTTGCCGAGCCGCCTCCTCCACCCGCGCCTGGCAGTGCTCGCAGGTCATATCACTGACCTTTAAACAAGAGGTTGGGGAAATAATCGATTGGGTAACAGGGGCAGAGATGCTCATAATGGAAGACCCGGAAAAAAATGCGGCGCTTTCACCAACTGATCGTGATCGCGCCTGAGGTTATAAATTTAGGTGGTACTATAAATCGCTCGACTGCAATCATAAAGGCAGAATATGCACCTCTTCCCGCAGCGGATAGTTGCCTTCGATAAGCAGGCCGTGGCGGCCGTCAATGGCAATCGGGGCGCCGCAGGTGATGCGGGTACCATTGATCACGGCATATTCCTCGGTCTCAAAAACCTGCATGTCGCGGCATCCGACCACACAGGTCTTCTCTAGCCGGGTGGCCACCACCGAGGCATGGGAGGTCTGGCCACCCCGCGAGGTCACCAGGCCATCGGCGAGCGATATCTCGCGGATATCCTCGGGCACCGTGTCGCGGCGGATGAGAATCAGCGGCGTTCCCGGTTCCTCCTGGCGCAAACGGCTAATGTTGTCTTCGTTGAACACTGCCTTGCCCGACATCGCCGAGCCGGAAACACCGATACCCTTGGCGAGAATCGCCTTATGGGCCAGATCGGAATCGACAAAGACGTTGAGGTGCTCTTTTTTCTTGATGGTGATCATGTCGCGGGTCTGCAACAGGTACAACTGCTCCGGTTCCGGTCCCTCGAAGGTGAATTCAATCTCCTGCGGATTCCACTCCTTCTCGTAGACCAGATTCCGGCTGATGGCCAGGAGGCGCTCGTAGGTCTTGGGAAAAAGTCTCTCCAGACTCTTGTTCTCGTCGCGACCATCGATCTCGGCCTGCTCCACTGAAATAGGATAGCTGGTGACCAGACCGGAAACGATATCCTCGCCCTGATCGCTGGTGGCGTAATCGCCCCACAGAGCCACCCGCCGCACCTTGCGGTAAGGGTGGGCGGTGAAGAGCACGCCCGATCCCGCCCGGGCATCAAGGTTGCCGAAGACCATGGTCTGAACAATGACCGCCGTGCCCCAGTCGTCGGAAACTCCCATCAGGTGCCGGTATTCCTGGGCCTTGGGCGTATGCCAGGAATCAAAGACCATATCGACCGCGCCGATCAGCTGCAGCCAGGGATCCTCGGGCATGCCGAAGCCGCGACTCCGCACCGCCTGCTGGTAGTTGAGCGCCAGCTGGCGCATCTGCTCGGGTGAAAAATCACGCTTATACAGCACGTTGTGCTCGTGCTTGTGGGTATTCATCAGCTCCTGGAAATCCTCGCGCTCCATGCCGTTGGCCATGCCCCAAGATTGGAGGAAGCGGCGGAAGTTGTCCCAGGCAAAATATTTCGAATGGGGGTGGTTGGCGACATACTCCTCGGTCATCTCCTCGTTGGCACCGACGTTGTGAATGGTCGACATGATGCCCGGCATGGAGATGGCCGAACCGGAGCGGACCGAGAGCAGCAGCGGCTTCTCCGGCGACCCAAAAACCAGTCCGGTCAACTGTTCGATGCTGGTGACTGCCGCCCGTACCCGGCGCATGTACTCGTCTCGAGCCCGCTCAAATTTGCGGATCGCCCGGTAACAGCGAAAGACCTCGGTGGTGATGATAAAGGCCGGCGGCACCGGCATCTTGTCCCGGGCCAGCACTACCAGATTGAAACCCTTGTTGCCGAGATGAATCAGGTTGTGGGTGCGCAGGTTTTCCGCGTGCAGGCTGCTGATCGACTTTTCCGGATTGTAGGTCATCAGCAGATCCAGGGTCTTCTCATCAAGGAGATCCTTCTGGGCCTCGAGGGTACCAATCACCTTGCCGATGAAATTGTCGAGATGCTGGAGGCCGAAGGTGGTGGAAATCAGGTCGCGAAAAAAAATCTCCGACAGGCGGAGCACGTTTTCCGGCATGTTCTTTTCATCCCAGGAACCGTGATACTTGGGCAGGAGGTTTTCCTTGCCGATCTGCGGCACAATGATCGACAGATTGTTCTGGTGGATATTGGTGTAGTAGGCGTAGATGATGTCCTTGACCCCCTCGGAGAGGCCGCGCATGATATCGAGATGCTGGGTGTAGGAAAACCGCCGGATGCCGATGGAGGTGGCCAGCAGACTGATGTAGGTCTCCAAACGGCGGCTGGAGATGCCGTCGATCTGCAGCGCCCGGGTAAAGAGCCGCAAGCACTTGAGGATACGGATAAAGGTGGCCTGGGTGATGAAGCTGAGGTTGACCGTGGCGAACAGCTTTTCCAAATAGACATTGGCCAGACTTTCCAGACGGAAGGTCAGGCCAAGGGCATCGAACTTGCGTTCGCTGTAGCGGCCGTAGACCGAGGGAATGTCCACCGCGATATGCCGCTTATAGTATATTTCCTCCTTGGGTTCGAACTTCTCCGGGCTGAGGATGACCTTCTGCAGGTGCTCCAACTCGTCAAGCAGGGCGTCGAGACAATGGATGGGGTCGTTGGTCTCGAGCACGTCGAGCAGATGACCCAGTTCGGGAAATCCGGCATTGGTGGCGTGGTGCAACTGGTTCTGAATCTCGGGCAGACTCAAATTGTACTTGAGATGGAGCAGCTTGTACATCCGCACCAGGAGGGCAAAACGCCGCCGCTCCACCTCGGAGAGATCCTGCTGCCGATCAAGAAATTCCTGACGCTCGTCATCTCCCCAGGCCAGAATCTGATCCATACGGGTGAATCGCAGCTCTTTTCTGATTCGGGCCGCCAATTGATGCTGATCGTCGATAAAGGGCCCGCTGGTCTCGATCTGCCGCAGGACCTCTTCGGGGAGATATTCATGGAGATAGCTGCGCTCAAGCGTGATCCAGAAAGCAAAAATCGATTCGATGAAACCCACAATCAGATTGCTCGACTCGACATGGGCCTGCTTGCGCAGGAAATGAATCAACGGGTCGCGGCGTTTGTGGATCTCGTCGAGTTCGGTGGAGACGTCGCGCAGCTCGCCCTCGGCGCCGATCTCGTTGAAAAAGACCGGCATCAGCTTGGTGAACTGCTTGGCCAGGTTGTAAATCGGGCCGATGGGGTGATTAAGCAGGTCGGTAATGTCGCGCTGGAACAGATCGGTATCGCGGACACAGGTGCCCGAAAGCCGCAGATTGATGATCAGGGCCGAGAACAGGGTGGAACACCATTTGGGCTCCTGCTCGATCAGGTTGAGCCAGATCCGGATGTTGGTCAGGTGGGCCGGGTTGGCAATGGGTTGCCAATCCTCGTCGACGCCCCGCACATTGGCGTACTGAAAGCCAAAACGTACCGCCTCCCAGAGGAAGGCCTCGACCAGGCGGGAATTGCCGCGCTTGAAGACCTCATTGCCGATCACCTGGATACACTGCAGCGAGGTGTGCGGGTAACGGCGGACATTGGCCTTGAGCAGGTGAAAGGTGGTGACGAAAAACTGCTCGATCTCCTCGAAGCTCTGCTTGCGGATCAACTGCACCAGGGAACGATTGATTTCGCGCAGGGTCTCCTCGTGGATCAAGGAGAGCCCCTTGGTGTCCATGATCCGGAAGAGAAAGAGCAGCTTACGATTCTCGAGGAAATGAGAAGCGGCTTCGTCACCCGGCTCCGCCGCGACCATCTTGGCGGGGATTTCCTTGTAGAGACGGACGATGTCCATATGGCTGGGCAGGGTAAGGATCAGTTCCAGCCCGGCCTGGTAATCGGCTGCGAAATCGATTGCTTCCTGAATCTGCTGACATTCACGGATGCGCTGGTGCGAGATACCCTGCAACAGATCCTGACCGTGCCACTGGCGGCAGTAGTCGCCGCACTGTTTCTCAAACCAAGGCAGGGGATCTTCCTCGCTCAGCCAGTACTGGTAGTTGCGTAGGAGAATCGTCCGCATCAGCTGGGCTAGCGCCTGGAGATCAAAGGGCCGCTCGGGCTGTTCTTTGCGCAGGACAATGACCTTTTGGGCCATTTTCCGCACCGGATGGTGCCCCTGCACCATGGACAGCATCACCTGGGGCTCGGTTTCATCGAGTTCCCGTAATCGGGTAAAAAAATCGCTCAAAGCCGCCTCGAACCGAAAAAGAGTCGAGCTGTCCAAGGAAAAAATCAGCTTGTCGGCATAGGCAAGCATGGCCTCCAAAATCTTTTGCAGCAACTGATCGTTACGGCTTGAATCCTTGAGGGCGTCAAAAAAAATGGCCATGAACAGGGAAAAAGCTTCCGGTCCCTGCTCGTGATCGCGGTAGTGGTTGATATTTTTCAGGGCAAAGGCGCGCAGTTCCGGGATGATCAGCTTCCAGTTGTGATACGGATGGCTGATTTCATAGAGCAAGGTATCGAGTTTTCCCTGAAGCCCTTGAAAACGGCAGACAACCTCGCGCAGCAGATTATACGCCGGGTTGATCACCACAGGAGCGGCGGTTTCCCGCAGATTGGCCTTGAGTGCATCGGAAACAAGGGGCGGCGGACAGGAGGGATCAACGGACATGGGCAGCCTCATACAAAGGAACGGAATAACCTCGCGACATCTTTTTTTATTGTATAATTGATCGGCAGGAAAGTCAGCAGGAGTTTTTCACCGGCATCCCCGGCGGCCGGGAAGCGGGCCACCCGCGCTGAAACCCTAGTTCTTCCTTGGAAATCAGTACCAAGACTGCTACTATAGCCCACGTTCTTAAGCCGGCGGCGCGGTTGCCGCGCCGTCAACCGGATACACCAGCAACCCGCCCCGGAGGCGGGCTTCTCTTTTCCCGCTCCCAACAACCACCATGAACCGCTACACCCTTACCATCATCCTTCTGGCCTGCAGTAACGTCTTCATGACCTTTGCCTGGTACGGCCACCTCAAGAGCCTGTCGCACAAGCCCTGGATTATCGCCGCCCTGATCAGTTGGGGCATTGCCCTGATCGAATATCTGTTGCAGGTGCCGGCCAACCGCATCGGCCACAACGTCATGTCCGTGGGCCAGTTGAAGATTTTGCAGGAGGTGATTACCCTCTCCATCTTCGTGCCTTTTTCCGTTTTCTACCTCAAGGAAAAGCTGACCATGGATTATCTCTGGGCCGGGCTTTGCCTGCTGGGCGCGGTCTTTTTCCTCTTTCGCGGCAAGTTGATGGGGGCCTGACCCCGGCTGCCGCTCCCTTGTGAACAACTATGGACCATACCACCCTGCCCTGTCGTTTTGTGCTCGATTTGCCGAATTGGGCCCCGGATGAACTGCAGCAACTGCCTCAATTTCTGCCTGACCTGAAGGCACGGATGGCAGCGGTGCTCCGCTTTGCCCGCCTGAATACAGAAAACCAGACCGGCGGCCCCTTTGCCGCCGGAGTCTTTGAACGGGATTCGGGGCGATTGATGAGCATCGGCGTCAATCGGGTGGTGCCACTCAATTGCTCCTCGGCCCACGCCGAAGTGATGGCGCTGTCGCTCGCCCAACAGCGGTTAGGCGTTTACGATCTGGGCGGCCCCGGCTTGCCCGCGCATCAACTGGTGGTCAACTGGAGCCCCTGCGCCATGTGCTTCGGGGCGGTGCTCTGGTCCGGCATCCGCTCGCTGGTGATTGCCGGAGCCGATGCGGCGATGATGGCGATTACCAGTTTTGACGAGGGGCCGATGCCCGACAAGTGGCGGGAGGAACTGGCCAAGCGGGGCATCGAACTGATTGAGGGGGTATTGCGGCAGGAGGCCCTGGCGGATTTCCGCACCTTCGCCGCTTCCAACCCGGTAGTTTACAATGGACGGCAGGGGTGAGAATTTAATGGAGATGGCTCGAGAGTATCATTCTCCACTACCCCTCGGCGCACATCCAGAAGTGCGTTGCACTCTTCCAGGCTGCTCGCTTGTACCCGGCAAAGCCGAGGAGGGTTCCAAAGAAAATAATGAAGGCAAAATGCGCAACGCATCTTTTACATGGAAAATTATGTTATCATTCTGTAAAAATTTCAGAATTGGTGATGATTGCTGCCAAACAGGAGTAAATTAAAAACAAGGAAATCCAAATGTTCACGAAAATTATCTCTGCGATCAAGTCTGTTTTCGATAAATACCCTTAACACTTTCTTTTTTTTACTGTTATTCTCGTTCTTTCACTCGATTATTTTACTGGAGAACGCATTCAGTTTCCAATATTTTACGCATTACCGGTTGGGATGCTTGCATGGAAAAACCACAAGATTACATCATATACAACCGCTATCCTCATGGCATCGACAAGAATTTTTTTTCATTTTTTATGGAAAGACGAAATATTTCTATTTTATAGAATATATAATGCTTTCATAACATCTTTCGCTTTATCCTTATATGCTTTTTTCTTGAATAAGATATTAGAACAAAATGAATATTTAAAGAAAATTAGAGGCGAAGATGGAAGTTATCAAAAAGTAGACGAGTTTATAGCTAACCACTCACAAGCTCAATTCAGCAATTCACTTTCCTCTGAATGCAGAGGAAGAATTTTACCCTAACTACTTCAAGCAAAAGATGAAGTTTAAAACGAAAAAAATCTTGCAAAAATGACTCCAATGAAACTGACAGGCACGAGAACAGGTAACTATCAGATTCATTTGCAATCGCTACAGTTCAGCGCTCTTTGAAATTTTCACAGCGAACCAGGTCCTGATACCCAAAATGCCACTTACAAAAATACAAATGCCTGCAAGGATGAAATTTGTCGTCCGCGTCGCTTGGAAACTCATTGTCGTGTTGATCGTGATCGGCTCCATTCGGCTGCTGTATGCCAAACTGCAGGCCGAGGTCTCGTATGATCCTGTCACCAAATCCTTGTTGGACGGCGGTGGTTTATGGAGTGACATCAAAGTGATTGCTGCCGCCATCACCAGTTATGTGCTTGACGTCCCACTCAAGTCCCATCTCTGCGCCGGCCTGTCCGCAATGGCCGCTTATGTGGCGTTGGCCTGGTATGACCGGATCGCCCTGCTTCATCTTGATCGACTCAAAGGTATCTCATGGCCTTATGTTGCCATGTGCTCATTCGTCACCTATGCGTTCGGCCACAATTTAGGGGCTTCGGTCCTTTCCGGAGGAATCGTGCGGCTCCGTGCCTATTGCGCCAAAGGACTCAAAGCCACTGAAGTCGCCGCGCTCGTCGCCATGTGCTCGTTTACCTTTCTTTTCGGCAACCTCCTGTTACTCGGGGCAGTACTGCTGCTTGAGCCGGAAATAGTCCTCTCTCTTGCCAATCTCATTCCTCGCATGGCCCTACCCATCTGGCTCATTCAAACAGCAGGTATTTTTCTCCTGACCCTATGCACCCTTTATGTCCTGGGATCTTGGCGAACCTTCAAGCCTTTTCGGGTGGGAACAATAGACATCATCTATCCACGCCTTGGCATAGTTGGCAGACAACTCCTTGCGGCTCCTTTGGAGATCATGGCTGCCGCTGGTATCATCTACTTTGTTCTGCCTGAGGCAAGCAATCCTGGCTACTTCGTCGTCCTAGGGGCGTTCATCCTGTCCTTTTCCGCGGGCCTTGTTTCCCAGGTGCCAGGTGGTCTCGGTGTCATGGAGGCCGTGTTTCTCGCCATCATTGACACCGTTCCCCCAACGAGTGTGATTGCAGCATTGCTTATATGGCGCCTGCTCTATCTGCTGCTGCCACTTGCCTTATCCCTTCCAGTTATTTTTGTTTTCGAACACTCAAAAACCGCCTGACTGCAAAGCACGGACTCCCCCGTGCTTGACGGTCAGTTAAATGTACTTTTTTAAAATTCCAGGTAGAGTAGGAAGCTGATAGACAGACCCCGAAAATTCCAGGGACGAAAATTCCAGGGACAGGAAAATTCCAGGGACAGAAAATTCCAGGGACAGGATATTGATTTTTTATGGAATCGGATAGCCTATCTTAGAAATTTTTCTATCGATCTCCCTGCGGGAGGGTTCTTTTCTTTGCGTAATCAAAGAAAAGAACCCGCCTTGCGGCCTGTGCCACACCACTAAAGAAAGGGCAGCCCAGCCGCTGAGACTGCCCCGTCCGTCGAGGCACGGAACCGGCGGAGCAAACAGCGGGTTGGCTTGACCAACCGGCGCTCGCTGCTCTCAAACAGTTTGCCCCTTCATCCAGTTCCGCACCCCGCCGCCCGGCTCAGCGGCAATGGCTTTTGACATCCACCTGACGGTGCCAGCGCCTTTCACGCTTAGAGGCTGTGATGTTTTTTGTTTCAGATTTTGCTTGCGGTCATTTCGAGAACAGCGAGAAATCTCGAGACAATTAGAGATTTCTCGTCACTGCGCTCCTCGAAAGGACAACAGAGGTGGCGTCTTATCCCAGCTTCAAGCCAACCAGGAAACCCGCTATCGCGCTGCCGCCCTTCCAGGTGAGCTGGGACAACCGGTTGTAAAGGAAGCTGCCGGATTGATTGGCCAGATCGGCGGCGGCTTGGGCGGACTGGTGCAGAGCCTGATCGTTGACCTGGGTGACGCCATAGTACTCGCCGACAAAGAGCAAGACCACTGCTGCACCGCCTATGAACAAGGCCAACTTGAGGACTTTCTTGGCAAAGTAACCCACGGCCAGGCCGACAAGAAAAGGCGCACCGATGTTGGGCAGGAGAAAGGCGGCAGAAAAGAAATCCAGCGAGGCTGGATCGGGTACGGGCTTGGTCATGGCGTTTCCTCTGACCGGTTCGGGAACTGGGGTTGAGTGCGTGCAGGCCCCGGACACCCGAGACCTCGATCCGGGGCATTAAACCCCCAATCCCAGGCCCAGGTCAAGATGATTTCCATGCTCAAGCCCAAGGGTGCGAACGGTGCGCCCCGGTATCCGGTTCGCACCCCATCGACCGGATTTAGGGAATCACACCGCAGGCCAGTCGCGCACCCCCGCCGCCCAAGGGGGCCGGATGGTCCGCATGGTTATCGCCGCCCAGGTGAATCATCAGGGAGCGCCCCTTGACATCAGCCACCTTCAGCCGAGGCGCCAGGACCGGGTTGGTCGCCGTGCCGGAAGCATCAACAGTCAGTGCTGGGAGATCGCCCAGGTGGCCGTCACCCCAGGGCAAACCGTGTTTTTTGCTGCCCGTGGGATCGTAATGGCCGCCAGCAGCCAGGGCGGGCACCATCTTGCCGTCCTTTTCCATGGGGCCACAACTCGGGTTTTCATGGACATGAAAGCCGTGCAGCCCTGGGGGCAAGCCGGTGAGCGCAGGGGTGAACACGAGGCCATACGACGTTTCGCTGATTACAATCTGACCGATGGCACCCCCGGTCCCTTTCTCATCCGCCATATTCATGGGAACCGTGATGTCTGCCATAGCCGTTCCATACAGCAACACAATGGCCGCTGCAGCGAGTACTTTGTAGTGGGGTTTCATAGCGTTTCTCCTTTCCTGGTTAAAGAGCTTTTCCTTTGTATCAGGCGTACCGAGCCATCGCAAAAAGCCTGTCGGCCCCCATGCCACGCCTTGCGGCATCTGTAACGCTGCTCATCGTCAACAAACTCCTACCGTCAGACCGACTGCACGCACGAACTCAGCGGTTTGCACACCTCATATCCCCGCTCTTTATTGAACGGGTTGAAAACCAGCGTCGGGCAAGGCGAACCTTTGATTACCCGTTCCGCTACGCTACCGAGCAGCACCTTTTCGATGCCCTGGGAGCCGTGGGTGGCAATGATGATGAGATCAACGTGCTGCTCTCGAGCATACGCGAGGATAGCCTCGGCCGTCTCACCGCTGACAACGACGCCGTCAAGACCGTGCGCCCGGCCTTTCACTGTCTCCATCAAGGCAGTCATCTTGCTCTCTGCATGCGCGAGGAAGGACGCTTCCAATTGCTCGAGTGTATCGGGTTTATAATCGCTATAATCGGGGAGCTGCGGCATGACATGAATGAAGGTCGCTTGTGCAGCCCCAAGCTTTTGGGTTATAAAAAGGGCCAAATCGACCAGAGCCCCTGAATGTTCATGAAAATCTATGGGAACGAGGATGTTGCGGATTTCCAGCATGGTACACCTCCTTGTCGAGTAGACCTTCCAGATTGGACGCAAATGAAAAAGGGTTCTTCATGCAACAGCGTGACCAGACTTCCTTGTTGCAATTTCCTTGCGGAGTTTAAACGTGTTACAGCACTACTCCTAGTAGATAAGACCGTTGCGGAGGACAGTCAATAAGGCTCACCTAATAGTTCCAAAGAACAATGCTTCATTGGAAAAACGCGAGACCGGACTGACCAAGGTTTGATGAAGGACTGAAGCATTGACCGGGTTTCGCACCTTGGCCCCCTCAAACCCGATTATTTACAACAGGCGGCACGGAAAAATATCTTTACTTTGTAAGTTCGATTATTTAACTGATTTTATCAGTTGAACTGCCTTTGACTAAGGTACTTTTTGAAGTGTACCCTTTCAAGAGGACGCTTTATGGAAGAGAACTGTCCAAGCAAAACAGCCTTGCGTGTTGCTCTGCGCCGCGCAGCTCATCAACTTCTCGATGAACCCAAGATATTTGACGACCCGCTGGCGGTTCGCCTCTTAGGGTTGGACGCCACCGGGACTTTCTCAGAATATGGTCAGGAGTGGCTGGCGGAAACGCCTCTATCCCGTGTGCTCCGTGCCTCCTTGGCTGCACGCAGCCAGTACCTTGAAGACGAATTCCGCGTGGCCAGAGAACAAGGCGTGGGTCAACTGGTCATTCTTGGTGCCGGGCTTGATACCTTCGCCTACCGAAATCCTGGTCTCAACAATGGGTTGCGGGTCTTCGAGGTGGACCATCCCGCCACCCAGCAGTGGAAGCACAAGCGTCTTGAGGAGGCCAACATACTGGTTCCCCCAAATCTCACCTTTGCGCCGATCGATTTTGAAACCCAGACGCTGCCAGACGGCTTGGGAAAAGCCGGATTTGCTTTCGACAAAAAAACATTCTTCTCCTGGCTGGGTGTAAGCATGTATTTGTCGAGCAGTGCGATTGAGGCCACGTTGCGATTCGTGGCTTCATTGCCGGCCGGCTGCAGCATTGTTTTTGACTATATGATTCCACCGTCCATGCTGAGCCCGAATGCACGGAATATTTTTGATGGATTAGCGCAACGGGTGGCCGCTGCTGGAGAACCCTTTCAGACCTTCTTTGAGCCTTTGCTGCTGGAGAGAAATTTGCGCGAGATGGGATTCGGACAGGTTGTGGATATGGCACCGGAAAAAATGGATGCCAGATACTTCAAGGGCCGGACGGATGGATTGAGAGTTGGCAAGCTCTCACACATCATGCATGCACGCGTTTGAATGGGATCAAATTCGCCAAGGAAGTGGACAATGAGCCGGCAATTCAATCCGGGACCGGCATGATCCGCCTTATGCTCATCGGCCTGGCCGCCGGGCTCTTTTTCAGCACCACCTTTGTCCTCAATCGGGCCATGAGCCTGGAAAACGGCCACTGGTACTGGTCGGCCGCGCTCCGCTATTTCTACATGGTGGTGCTGCTCGGTATCGGACTTTCGGTGTGCAAGGGACCCGCCTATTTCCGGCGGGTGCTGGGAGAATGGAGCCGTCACTGGCCCTTCTGGACGCTCAGCGGCACCATCGGTTTTGGCTGCTTTTACGCGCTGCTTTGCTTCGCCGCCGATTTTGCCCCCGGATGGGTAGTCGCCACCACTTGGCAGTTGACCATCATCGCCACCCTGTTTGTCCTGAAGTGCTTCGGCGGCCGCTTCGCCAAACGGATCTGGCTCTACGCGCTGGTGGTTGTTGCCGGAGTGGTGCTGGTCAACCTCAGCAACGCCGGCACCGCCAACCTTCACCCTCTGCTGCTGGGCGGGTTGCCGGTGCTGATCGCCGCCTTCTGCTATCCTTTGGGCAATCAGTTGGTCTGGGAGGCCCAGCGCGGCAGACCATGGCTACCTCAAATCGATGCCGCGCTCCTGGCCAACAGCTTCACCAAGGTCTTTCTCCTCTCGGCCGGCAGCCTGCCCTTCTGGTTGCTGCTCTATCCCTGCACCGATGCAGGATTACCCTCTTCAGGCCAGTTACTCAACACTGGCCTGGTGGCCCTCTTTTCCGGTGTTATCGCCACTACCCTCTTCCTCCACGCCCGCAGCCGCGCCGATAACGCGAGCAAACTGGCCGCGGTCGATGCCACCCAATCGAGCGAAGTCCTGTTCGCCCTGGCCGGGGAGATCCTCTTTCTTCACGCCATCCTGCCCAACACCGTCGGCCTGGTCGGCATCGCCATCACCATCCTCGGACTGATTGCCTTTGTCCGCCATGAGCACGAATAAATCGACGGCTCTTGAGGAGAGTTTTGCACAGCCTCACGCTTCACTTTTGAACCGATACCCCACACCTGACTCGGTTTGTATGTAGCGTGGCCGCGAGGCATCGTTTTCGAGTTTATGGCGGAGATTGCTGATGTTGACCCGCAGGACATGCGGCTGTTCCAGATAAGCGGCACCCCAGATCTGCTTGAGAATCTGGCGATGGGTCATCACCTTGCCGGCATTGGTGACCAGCAGACGGAGCAGTTCGTACTCCGTGGGCGTCAGGGCAACGGCCTCGCCGCGCAAGAGCACCAACCGGCGGGCCAAATCAACCTCTAATTCGTTGATCCTGATCACCGGTTCCGGCATCTGCTGCACGGAGCGCCGCAGCATCACCCGGATCCGGGCGAGCAATTCGCTGACGCCGAAGGGTTTAGTGAGATAGTCGTCGGCCCCCGAATCAAGCGCCTTAACCTTGTCGGCCTCACGATCGCGAACGGAAAGGACAATGATCGGCACCTGTGACCATTGCCGTATCCTTTTGATGACCTCGACGCCGTCCAGGTCGGGCAAACCCAGATCCAGCAAAATGACGTCCGGTTTGACCGTCACGGCAGCAGCGAGCGCGGCATGGCCGTTGTCCGCCAGAAAGAGGGCAAATTCGCCGTCCGCAAGGGCAGTTTTCAAAAACCGGCGGATGGCTGGTTCGTCATCGACGATCAGTATCCGCTGTGGATGTGCTTCCGTTACCATTTCGTTCCTGTTGACAAAGGGAGCAGGCAGGAGACGCACAATCCGCCGCCCACCCGGTTTTCCGCGCGGATTGTTCCCTGATGGGCCTCGACAATGCCCTTGCAGATGGACAATCCCAGTCCCGTTCCACTGACCCCTTCCGGAACGGGCAGACGATAGAATTTTTCAAACACCCGCTGCACGTCATCCTCAGGCACTCCGGGACCACGGTCAAGGACTTTCAGGACCAGATGGTCGGCATCGATATCAGCGGTGATTTCCAGGGGACTGTCCGGGGGCGAATATTTCAAGCCGTTGTCGAGCAGATTGACCAGCACCTGGGTCATCAGAACCATATCCATACCGACCGAGGGCAGCCCCTCGGCAAGTTGCACGCTCACATCTCGTCCGGCCAATTTCTGATCGAGAATGGTCAGGGCGGTGCCGATCAAATCCTGGACATCGCACGGTTCCTTGTTGATCCGCATTTCTCCCGCCTCCAGCCGGGTCATGTCGAGCAGATTGCCGACAAACCGGTTCAGCCGCTCGGCCTCGTCCCAGGCACCGTTCAATAAATCCTGTTTTTGCCGGTCAGAGATCTGCAGCGTCCCCTCACGGAGACTGCTCAAGGCACCGATGATAGTGACCAAGGGAGTTCGCAGATCGTGGGAAATGGAGTTCAGCAAGGCTCGCTCCAACGACTCCCGCGCTTCCAGAACCTGGGCCTGTTCTGCCTGCCGAGCCAAATGCACCCGTTCCATGGCCAGGGAAATCTGGGCGACAAAGGCATCCAGGAGGCGGCGATGGTGAGGAGAAAAATACTCCGATGCGCCCTGCAAGGAAACTCCCAACGCCCCAAAAGCGTGACCGGTTGTGAGCAGGGGCAGATAGAGGAGTTTGGCTGAACTGAGCGTTTCCGTGCCGTTGCCTGCTGGCCGCCGGTTACGGAAGGCCCAGTCGGCCACGGCCAGCTCCTTTTCATCGAGGGTCAATCCGTTACTGATGGCGGCAATGCGTATTTGCTCATCCTGCGGGATCAACACTGCCAAATGGGCATGCAGAGACTCGCCGATGTTCTTGATCACCGCCACCAGGATGGAGTCCATATCGATGGCCACGGACAGGTCGCGGCTGAGGTAATAGAGACTCTCGGTCTGCAGTTCCCGTTCCCGCAGAGCCTCCGCCCGCACCTTTCCCTTGGCAACCAAGGTACTGATGACCACACCGACAATAAACAGACCAAAAAAGGTGAACAGATATTCGGTGTCCGCGACAGTAAAACTCCACCGGGGCATGATAAAGAAAAAATCGAAGGCCAGCACCCCGAACGCAGCGGTGAGGATGGCCGGTTTCAAACCGAACCGGACGGCAGCCAAAACCACCGCCAGCAGATAGACCATGACCAGGTTGATCGGCGAAATATAGGGCCGCACTAGGGAGGAAAGAACGGTCGCCGCGGCAACCAAGGTCAGACTCACCAAATAGTCCGGCCAAGAGCCTCTCTTCGGCGGCGGCACGACTGGGCTTTTTTGCCGTATCGTTTCTTGTTTAAAACTGACCACATGGACGTGGATTGAACCGCTGAGACGGATGATCTGATCGACGATTGGCGGCCGCAACAGTTCCCGCCAACGGGGTTTGGTGGGTTTGCCGACCACGATGCGGGTAACATTGTGACGGATGGCGTACTCGATGATCGCCTGGGGTACCGAAGAGGCGGTGATGGTCGCCACCTCGGCGCCTAGGCTTTCGGCCAGGCGGAGATCATGCCAGACCCGCTCCCGGTTTTCCTGCTGTTCCCTGGCCAGGCGGGGCGTTTCGATATAGACGGTGAACCATTGGGCCTTGAGTTCGTCGGCCAGACGCCGGGTGGTCCGGATCAGTTGCTCGCTAAACGGGCTGCCGCTGGCGCAGACCAGCAGACGTTCGGTCACGGGCCAGGGGCCGACAATGGACCGGGTCTCCATATAGGTCCGCATTTCATCGTCGACCCGGGCAGCAGTCCGGCGCAACGCCAGTTCCCGCAGGGCAATGAGATTGCCGGGCCGGAAGAATTTTTTTGCGGCGAGAGAGGCTTGTTCCGGAATATAGACCTTGCCCTGGCTCAACCGTTGCAGCAAGGCCTCGGGCGGAATATCAACCAGCATGATTTCCGCCGCCAGATCCAGAAGGCTGTCGGGAACGGTTTCCCGTATGGGTATGCCGGTGACCTGGGCGACTATGTCGTTTAAGCTCTCGAAATGCTGGACATTGACCGTGGTGAACACGTCGATGCCGGCGGCAAGGAGTTCCTCGATATCCTGCCAGCGCTTTTCATGGCGGCAGCCGGGTGCATTGGTATGGGCCAGTTCGTCGACCAGCGCCACTTCGGGCTTTCTTGCCAGGGTTGCATCAAGGTCCAGTTCGGTCAGTGCCACCCCCTGGTAGGTGCAGCGGGCTTTGGGCAACACCTCCAGACCTTCGAGCAGGGCACCGGTTTCCGCCCGGCCGTGGGATTCG
Organism: uncultured Desulfobulbus sp.; assembly: GCF_963662935.2. Classification (NCBI taxonomy): domain Bacteria; kingdom Pseudomonadati; phylum Thermodesulfobacteriota; class Desulfobulbia; order Desulfobulbales; family Desulfobulbaceae; genus Desulfobulbus; species uncultured Desulfobulbus sp. Next base: position 785,987 of record NZ_CAXXTL010000002.1, read on the forward strand.
ACATAAGCGGCTAACACCTCGCGGCCTTCCGCCTTGAGCTGCCGGGCCGCCTCCAGCATGGTGTAAGTTTTGCCGACACCGGCGGCATAGCCCAAAAATATTTTTAATCGTCCGCGCTGCTTCCCCTTTTCATCTGCCTGCGCAGCTTTGAGCATGGCTTCCGGCGATGGACGCATCTCTTCCTGGGGCAGGCTCATGAGATGACCTGGTCCCAATCAAGGGTGAGGCTCTGCACTCTTTTCTCGCTCCACTGCATCATAAATCAAACAAGGCAAGGGTTCATCATCATGCTGGCGTGACGATTCACTCTACTTGGTTGCCTTGTAGGTTTTGTTGTGCGCCGTCTCTTGAAAAGCAGCCAGCACCGTATCGCACTGCGCCGCGATTCGACGTTTTTTGCCAAACGAAAGTTCCATCGATTTGACATTGCTGTTTTTTCTCGACAGTTGCATTACCTCGGCGGTCACTGCCGCAAATTCGGCAAAAGCTGTTTTTGCCTGCGACACGGCCTCCAGGCTCTCTGCGCCCACAAGGTCACTCAGAACAGCGAGAGAATCGGCAACATTGTTTTCCTCCGTTTTCATTTGCGCCTCAATCTGGTCCATTTTCTCATCAATGGCCTCGGCGATGTGGGTACTGTGCAGATTGTATATTTTGAGACCAGCGATCAGGGCGCGGGAGACCGGTCCGGCAATCCGGCTTTCGTCCTGCATCCCTGGAGAAGATTGGAGAATATATTCAAGGGCCTGCTCAAATTTCTGCATCGTTTCGGCCCCTTTCCCCCTGGAAAGGGCTGCCGCCTTGAGATTGGTGTTTTCCACCGCGAGTTCCAAAATCACCTGATCGAGCTTGCCGAATTCCGCCCAACAGGTGGTGAACTCATTCATCAGCTTCTGCTCATCCGGCGAGGGAATGGCGTCAACGAGTGAACGAAGGATGTTCAGGTTCTGGCCCACCGTGGCCGAGGCAGCGCGCGATTGGTTGGCAAAATCGATAGATTCCTGATCGGTGAGTGCCATGACGGCATTCTTCTCCATTTCTACAGATTTGAGCAGATCGATGCGCATCTGGGAGAGTATTCTCTTTTTTTCAAGGGTGTTCTCATAGGGACTGTTCTTGGAGGGTGAATCGCCGTTCTGTTTTGCCATGACGGCAAAAAGGACGATTGCAACGGCTATGCCAATTCCCACCATGAAAGCGACTTGTTCCTTCTTGTTTGCAAACTGCATATTCGTCCCCACGTATTCAATTGAAAAGATCCGATTCTTCCTTGTTCCGGCAGCACGTTGGTGCAGCGTTGCGGGCAGCGGGAAGGCCTGTCGTCGGTGCTGGAAAACCTCTCATCGTATCATTGTGTCCAACTCCACATTGACTGCCAGAACATTCACCCGCGGTGCCCCCATAAACCCAAATTGGCGGTCTTCGAGATGAGCGGCGATGATATTGGCGACCTTTTCATCACTCAGGCCACGTGCCAGGGCAATGCGATGGATTTGGCTCTTTGCGGCCTGCGGCGTGACATGAGGATCAAGACCGCTGCCCGATGCCTGGACCAAGTCCGCAGCAACCGGTCCACCCACTCCGGCAGCGTGCAACCATTGCATCCGTTCGTCAACCGTTTTCTGGTAGTAGGGATTGGTCGGCCCGGCATTAGAGCCGCCGGAGGCCAGCGGATTGTAGGAAAAATCAGCAGTAGCCGAGGGGCGCGGCCACAAATATTTGGGATCGGAAAACGGCTGGCCGATGAGGGCGGAGCCGACCACCTTTCCCGCGCTGCCGGTGATGAAGCTGCCCATGGCCTGATGCGGGAAGAGTGCTTGAGCCAAACCGGTGACAACGGCAGGGTAGATGCCGCCGCAGACAATAGAGAACAGGAGGAGCATGAGCAGTGCCGGTCGTATTTCTTTCATGACTTGAATCCTTCATCATTGGTTGGAGTCAGATCAATAAACCGATGCCCAGGTCAATGACCTTGATGCCTATAAAAGGGGCGATGATGCCGCCGACACCATACACCATCAGGTTGAAGATCAGCAGTTTCTCGGCTGGCATCGGGCGGAACTTGGTCCCTCTCAACGCTAAGGGCACCAAGAGCGGAATAATAATGGCATTAAAAATGACCGCTGACAGAATCGCGCTATAGGGGCTGGCTAACTGCATAACGTTCAGTGCGCCCAGTTGCGGATAGATGGAAACAAGCGCCGCCGGGATAATGGCAAAGTACTTGGCAATATCGTTGGAGATACTGAAGGTGGTCAGGTTGCCCCGGGTCATCAGGATCTGCTTGCCGATCTCGACGATATCCAGCAGCTTGGTCGGGTTGCTGTCCAGATCGATGATGTTGGCTGCCTCGCGGGCCGGCTGGGTGCCGGTGTTCATGGCCACGGCCACATCGGCCTGGGCCAAGGCCGGGGCATCGTTGGTGCCGTCGCCGGTCATGGCCACCATGAAACCGGCCTCCTGGTTTTCGCGAATCAGACGGAGTTTGTCTTCCGGCTTGGCCTGGGCCAGGAAGTCGTCAACCTGGGCCTCGGCAGCGATGGCAGCAGCGGTCAGCGGATTGTCGCCGGTGATCATCACGGTCTTAATTCCCATCCTCCGGAGTTGTTGAAAGCGTTCCTGGATGCCGCTTTTGACAATATCTTTCAGGTTAATCACGCCCAAAACTTCAGCGCCCCGGCAGACCGCTAGCGGGGTCGCCCCGGCGTGGGCAATGGCAATGACCTTCCCTTCCAGGTCTTTGGGGACGGTGCCGCCTTGCTTGCGGACAAAGGCGACGATGGAGTCGGCCGCGCCTTTGCGATAGATCACGCCGTCAACATCGGCCCCGGAGAGACGGGTGTCGGCGCTGAACGGGATCGTTACCGCGCTGGCGGGAAGCACTTCCAGCCGCAAATCCTGTTGCTGCCCGGCTAGGGCCACCACGCTCCTCCCTTCCGGGGTTTCATCGCCGAGCGAGGCCATCAGCGCCGCCTGTGCCACTTCCCGCTCCGTGTGCCCGCCCACCGGCACAAAGGCCACCGCCTCCCGATTGCCGTGGGTGATGGTCCCGGTCTTGTCAAGCAGCAGGACGTTGACGTCGCCGGCAGCCTCAATGGCCCGGCCGGAGAGGGCGATGACGTTCTTCTGGAAGAGGCGGTCCATACCGGCGATACCGATAGCGGGTAAAAGTGCGGCAATGGTGGTCGGTGCCAGGCAGACAAAGAGGGCCACCAGAATGGTCAGCGATACCGGGCTGCCCTGGCCGGCAGCGGCAACGCTGTAGATGGATAGCGGGCTGATATTGGCGCAGACCAGGAGAAAAACCAGGGTGAGGGCAATCAGCAAGACCTCCAATGCCACCTCGTTGGGGGTCTTGCGGCGCTTGGCCCCCTCGATCAGAGAGATCATCCGGTCGAGAAAGGTCTCGCCGGGATTAGCGGTAATCCTGATGATGACGGCATTGCCAATGACCGTGGTGCCGCCGGTGACCGCGCTGCGGTCTCCCCCCGATTCACGGACCACCGGGGCCGATTCGCCGGTGACCGCCGACTCGTTGACCAAAGCCGCTCCAGCCACCACCTCGCCGTCTCCGGCGATCAGCTCACCCGCCTCCACCAAGATATAATCGCCCTTGTGGAGTTCGCTGGCCCCGACCTTGGCCTGGGGGCTCGCAAAATCTGGTCCGGCGAGGCGTTTGGCGACGACGTCGGTGCGCGACTGGCGCAGACTTGCGGCTCGGGCCTTGCCGCGTCCCTCGGCCAGAGCCTCGGCAAAGGTGGCGAAAATCACCGTTAGCCAGAGCCAAATGGAGACGGTACCGGTGAACCAGACAGGTTCGCGATTGGCTCCGGTCAGCGAGAGAACGAAGGTCACCAGGGTGATGCAACTGGCGATCTCAACCGCCAGCATGACTGGATTGCGCCAGAGGGAGCGCGGGTCGAGTTTTTTCAGGGACTGGACCAGGGCGCCCCTCAGCAGTTCTCTATCAAAGGCCGATTGGGGTTGGGGAGTATGTTTCGACATGGCCTTACTGCCCTCCGAGCAGGTGTTCGACGATTGGTCCCAAGGCCAGGGCGGGGAAAAAGGTCAAGGCGCCGACAATGAGGATGACCAGGGTCAGCCAGAGGGCAAAAGGGGCCCTGTCGGTAGGCAGGGTGCCGAGGCTGGGAGGGATGTATTTTTTGCCGGCGAGGGAACCCGCCATGGCCAGGATGGCCACCGCCGGGACGTAACGGCCGATCAGCATCGCCAGAGAACCCAGCAGGGTGTAAAAATCGACGCTGGCATTCAAGCCTGCGAAGGCGCTGCCGTTGTTGTTGGCCATGGAGGCAAAGGCGTAGAGCACCTCGGAGAGACCGTGGGCACCGGGATTGGCCATGGCGGCCACGGCTGATGGAGTGATCATGGCTATGCCCGAGAAAATCAGTACCATAACCCCGGAGCTGAGAATGGTAATGATCGCCATCCACATCTCCCGCACCTCGATCTTTTTGCCTAGGTACTCCGGCGTCCGGCCGATCATCAGGCCAGAAACAAAGACCGCGATAACGGCAAAGGCCAGCATCGTATAGAGGCCCGAGCCGACCCCGCCGAAGACAATCTCGCCGAGCAGCATCAACGAAAGGGGCACCAGACCGCCGATGGGGGTGAGCGAGTCGTGCATGGCGGCGACTGCACCGCAGGAGGTGGCGGTGGTGGCCACTTCAAAGAGACTGGTGCCGGCGATACCGAAGCGGACCTCCTTCCCTTCCATATTGCCGCCTTCGATCCCCAACTGGGTGAGTTGCGGGGTACCGCTGGTCTCGGCCCACTGGAGAACGCCAAAAGAAGTTAATAGGAGCAAGAGCATGACCGCCAGCAGGGTCCAGCCCTGGCGGCTATTGCCGACCATGCTGCCAAAAGTGGCGGTGAGACTGGCCGGGATCAGCAGGATGAGCAGGATCTCCAGCAGATGGGAGAGCGGGGTTGGATTCTCAAAGGGATGAGCCGAGTTGGCATTGAAGAAGCCGCCGCCGTTGGTGCCCAGTTCCTTGATTGCCTCCTGAGAAGCGACCGGGCCCATGGGGATGCTGACCTCGCCCACGACCACCGTTTCAGTTAACGGATTACCGTTCGCATTCAGGAGTGGCTTGCCCGCATCGTCCACTTGCGGCTTATCATAGCTGATGGTCTGGACCAAAGGTACCGTTTGGTAGGGGCTGAAATTCTGGATCACCCCCTGGGAGACCAGGATGAGCGCGGCAACCAGCGCTAGCGGCAGCAGGATGTAGAGGGTGCCGCGGCTCAGGTCGACCCAGAAGTTGCCAATAAACGAGCTCTTACGCCGGGAAAAACCACGAATCAGGGCAATGACAATGGCCATGCCGGTGGCGGCGGAGACAAAATTATGCACCGCGAGCCCCACCATCTGGGTGAAGTAGCTGGCGACGGCCTCGCCACTGTACGCCTGCCAGTTGGTGTTGGTGGTAAAACTGACCGCGGTATTGAACGCCAGTTGCCAGGAAAAAGGCGGCAGGCCCTGCGGGTTCAGGGGCAGCAGATGCTGCGTGATTAGCAGGGCGAAGAGCACTGCGAAACCCGCGAGGTTGAACAGGAGCATGGTGGCCGCATAGCGCTGCCAGCCCATCTCCTCATCTTTATTCACCCCGCAGATCCGGTACAATACCTTCTCGCAGGGAACAAGGAGGGGCGAAAGCAGGGTCCGATCGCCCTGATAGACCTTGGCCATGAAAAGGCCAAACGGCTTGACCAGAAAGAGCAGGATTGTGAAAAAAAAGCCTGTTTGCAGCCAATCAGAGGCATTCATAGCGATACTCCTGATACGATGTTCTCGAACACCTCAACCCATATGGAGGTTGCAGGTGGATCCGTGATCCATGTCACTTGAACGTATCTATAACACCTTTGACATCAAGATAAGCTCAAGACATCAGGGGAATCTATCAATTAAACATCAAGAAGAGGGGGCGGTCATGCAAGGGAGAGCCCCATGCTTTCGTAACCACTGGTTACGATGGGACGACCTGGAAATGTTAGAGAAAATTCACAATTCAACATGGTTGCCCAATTCGACCACCCGATCCGGCGGCAGTTTGAAGAACGAGGTGGCGTTCCAGGCGTTACGCGACATGTAAATGAACAACAGCTTGCGCCAATGGGCCATGGGTGCCGTTCCGGTGGCCGACATGTTTTCACGCCCCAGGTAGAAGGAGGTGGAATAAATATCAACAGGCATTCCCTTGTCACTGAGCAGTTCTATAATCTCCGGCAGTGCTGGCGTCTCCATGAAACCGTATCGTGCCTTGATGCGGTAAAAGCCCAAACCAAGATCCTCAATGCTGACCCGGTCCTCCAGGGCTACGGTTGGTGTTTCCGCCGCGAGAATGGAAAGCAGCAGGATTCGTTCGTGCAGGGCTTCATTATGCTTAAAGTGATGGAGCAGGGTGTGGGGAATACCTTCCGGAGAAATCGACATAAACACCGCCGTGCCGCTGATTCGCTGGGGCTTGTACCCGGCGATATCCTTAAGGAACACCTCGGTCGGGATCTTCATCAGGCTGTAGTGTTTAGCCAGAATGGCCCGGCCGTCACGCCAGGTCATCATCGCAATCAGGATACTGACGGCGATGCAGAGGGTGATCCAGCCGCCATCGGTGATCTTGAGCAGATTGGCGCCCAGAAAGGAACAATCGAAAAACAGGAAGAGTGCCAGCAGCGATGCACTTTGCCACCAGGGCCATTGCCATCTGATGGAGGTCACCTTGAAATAAATGAAGGAGGTGATGGCCATAGTAGCGGTGACGGCAATACCGTAGGCGGCCGCCAGCCGGGTGGATTCTTTGAAGGCGAGCACCAGCGACAAGCAGGCGATCATCAGCATCCAGTTGACCGTTGGCATGTAAATCTGCCCCTTCGTTTGCTCGGAGGTGTGGACGATGTGCATGCGCGGGGTAAATCCCAGTTGAATCGCCTGCTGGGTCAACGAATAGACGCCGGAAATCATAGCCTGGGAGGCAATGATGGTGGCCATGGTCGAAAGGCCCACCATGGGATAGAGCAGCGACTGGGGCACCAGGGCATAAAAGGGGTTGACCTCGACCAATTCAGGATGGTGCAGCAACAGCGCCCCTTGGCCAAAGTAATTGAGGACTAGACCGGGTAGAACCGCGCCGTACCAGGAGAGACGGATAGGGAGGCGGCCAAAATGGCCCATGTCGGCATACAGTGCTTCCCCACCGGTGATACAGAGGACCACCCCTCCCAGAACCACGAAGCCATGCAGACCATTGCGGAGAAAAAAGGAGATCGCCTGCCGAGGGTCAAGGGCGGCAAGGATCTCCTGATTGCCCGCAATGGCACCAACCCCGAGCCCACCGAGCACCAGAAACCAGACCACCATGATCGGGCCGAACAGGGTGCCGATGCGCGCGGTGCCATGCCGCTGAACAACAAACAGGATGACCAGCACCAGGCAGGTGAGCGGCACAACATACTTGGCTGCGGCATCGGTGGCCATGTTGAGCCCTTCTATCGCCGACAGCACCGAGATGGCTGGCGTGATGACCCCGTCGCCATAGAGCAAGGCTGCACCGAAAGCGGCGAGGAACATGAGCAACGACCACTGTTTCCCACTCATTTGCAGGCCTTGGAGCATGCTGAGGAGTGAAAAAATGCCGCCCTCACCCTTGTTATCGGCTCGCATGATAAACACGACATATTTCAGGCCGACAACAAGCATCAACGACCAGAAGACCAAGGACATAATTCCGAGGACATTGGCGGCGGTCGGTGTGACCCCGTGGGCTCCGGTGAAGCACTCCTTGATGGTGTAGAGCGGACTGGTGCCGATATCGCCGTAAATAATTCCTAGGGCCGCCATTGCTAACAGCGGGAGTTCTTTTCCGGGGGAGGGCAGTGTAGCGCCGCTTTGCGGAGCTTGAGCGGCGCTCTCCACCTCGTTGGCGGGATCGATGGGTTGCATAATACTTTCCTTGCAGAAGTCCAGGAACAGGAGGAGGAAACCTCACCCGGACGGTATAATTAATTGCTCTTTCGTGAACAGCCTCGCGTCCGTCCGCAGGCAAGAGCTTGTTGTTTCAAAAAGGTCAGATTGGGCGGAAAAATACAAACGAGTCGTCTGTTGACCCATCGCGGGGGCAATGGTAGCATCTTCTGTATAAAGAAAATATCAAGATGCGAAGGGAGGATATCAAGATTTCATCAAGATGAATAATTGTGGGCAGCACGCTGCGTTGCGGGAATTGAAAAAATGGAATGAACGGGAAAAAGCATAGCTCGCCAGGCCTGCCGGGCAGTATTTTTGGCCAGGGGGAGTGGAATAGAGACAGCCATCCTGCCCGGCGGGAATTAATAGGGCGGCTGCTGGCAGGAACCGATGGCGTACTCTTTCACGGGCTTGCCGGTTTGATCGAGAACAGGCCGCCCGTTGTTGTCGAGCACGATGCGCTCCCAGCGGCACAGACCCGGCGGCGGCAGGGGAGGAGACACATAAACCGGCGGCGGATACGTCAGAGGTGCCGGATCAAAGGCCGCCACGAACGGTGACGCAAGAAAGGAGGCGGTCCGCTCTCCAACCGGTTCGATACCGCTGGTATAATGCGCCAGAGCCGGCGAAGGAGACGAGGACATCACCATCACACTGAACGCTAACACAAGCATGGTTGCTTTCACCATTTCTCACCTCCTCCTGGCATCGGGGCACCGAAAGAAATACTTCACCAAGGCAGGCATGAAGACCTGCGTCTTTTTGAAGACTATTTTAATCATTCCTCCATCAAGGAGAAAGAGGGCGGGCGCTCTTCACTCCTCCGCTTCCGAAGCCAATTCGATGGACACCGCTCGCATTTCCCAGTGCTGCCCTTAACCTGGCGCATCCCATTGCATCATTAAAAATTTTCCCAACACCGGGAAGTCTGCCCCACCTGTCATCTTGACTTTCGGTTTATTTTCCACCACTATGAATACATGAAAAAGAAAGAGAAAATAGCCGATAACCTCATTCTGATCGTCGACGACAATCCGGTCATCGTCAAATTGCTGGGAGCGATGCTCACCCGCGCCGGCTATCAAGTGGCTCGAGCTGAAAGCGGCCGCCAAGCTCTGGAAATTCTGGAATCCCTCCTGCCGGACCTGATCCTCCTGGATATTGATATGCCTGGCGTCTCAGGGCTCGAAACCTGCAGGATCATCAAGGAAACCACCCGGATCGCAGACATCCCCGTCATTTTCGTCACCGCCAGCGACGACAAAGATGACATTGTCGCCGGATTTTCGGCCGGCGCCCAGGATTACATCATCAAACCGTCGACCAAGGAAGAGCTGCTCGCTCGGGTCAGAACGCACCTGGCGCTGTGCAAGACCCAGCAGGCCCTGAAGGCAAGTCGTGCCCGGTACCGCGAGCTGTCCTTCATTGATGATCTCACCGGTTTCCACAACACCCGCTACCTGTATCAAACCCTGCAGGCACACCTCGACAAGCATCCAGATTGGCCCGTCACCGTTATTTTCATGGATATCGATAAGTTCAAGCATGTTGTCGACACCCATGGCCACCTCAATGGCAGCCGCGCCATTGCCGAACTGGCTGCGGTCATCAAGCCCATGCTCCCCAAGGGAAGTTACGGCGTCAGTTACGGCGGGGATGAGTTCGTCGTCGTCCTGCCCCGGCACGACGGAGTTGCGGGCGGACTACTCGCCGAGCAGATCCGAGCGGCGATTGCAGCCAACCGCTTTCTCACCTCGCAGGGCCTGGCCGTCAAGATTACCATCAGTTGCGGCGTGGCCTCGTATCCCGATGACGCCGGCAACCTGGTCGACCTGCTCGGCAATGCCGACCATGCCCTGTTTGAAACGAAAAGAAGGGGAAGAAACGCCGTTGTCACCTTTACGGAAATGAAAACCAATCAGCGCCCCTCCCGTTTTTTGCCGATCGATCAGCACTGAACGCTGGTACCGTTACCACGCTGGTCGCAACAAACACTATCATTCCAGCAGGATACCGCATTCATGACTCTTCAAGAGGACACAGAAGATTTCCTATCGTAACATTTCTTTTGTATTTTTTTGCGAGCTTTCAACCTCCCAAAAAATACTTTGGCGCATTGCCGGTTTTCCACTTGATGTTGCAGCCCATACTTGGCTGCTGCTCCTTGGAGATCGGCTGCCCCGCCAAGAGGGCGTCCAGAGCCCGGCGGAGATCTCTGCCGGTCACCGTCGTCGTCTTGCCGGGTCGGGCATCGTCCAATTGTCCCCGGTAGACCAACCGTTGTTCGCGATCAAACAGAAAAAAATCGGGTGTGCAGGCAGCTTGATACGCTTTGGCCACCTCCTGGGATTCGTCGTACAGATAGGGAAAGGAATATCCGATCCTCCTGGCCTCGTCGCCCATCCGCGCAAAACTGTCGTCCGGGTAGGTTACGGCGTCATTGGCATTGATGCTCACCATGGCGACGCCCTTTGCCCCATATTCGCGACCGATGGTCGCCAGTTCGTACTGCACATGTTTAACATAGGGGCAATGGTTGCACAAAAACACCACTAACAGACCTGCCGCATTCTTGAAATCGTCAAGGCAAACGGTTTTCCCCGTGGTGTCCGGCAGGGAGAAAGGGGGTGCTTGTGCGCCCAGTTCCAGCATTGTCGATGCGGTTAAAACCATAATTATCCTCCATTGTAGTTGGGGTTCAAAGAGCAGACAAAATCGCCGTCCAGCCCTCGTTCAAGCTTTCCACATCCATCCTGACCATCTCATCATTGGTTGATGCACCGGCCGCCACGGTTCCCCTCAAAACTCGGTCCTTATCGACCATTGCACTTTTTTTCAGGGAAATACTTTTTTTTGCCATAATTCCGGCTATTATGCTTTTGATGGCAAATATGTACAGCTTCGTTCTCTTCACCCACAGTGACCCATACCATGCAAAAAGGCATCTTCCTCGGTCTGGCAACAGCCGATATCGTATACTATGTCCCCCACCACCTTGAAAACAATGAAAAACTCAAGGCAGAACGGCAACTTGCCTATGCAGGTGGTCCGGCGACCAATGCCGCCGTCACCTTTGCCGCTTTCGGCAACGAAGCGTCGCTGATTACTGGCCTCGGCCAGCATCCCTTAGCCCATGTCGCCAAGGCGGACCTTGCCGACCACAAGGTGCAGTTGATCGATTGCACCGACCAACCCAGAAGGCCCCCGATCCTTTCAGCCATCATTGTCGATCTCTCCACCGGTGAGCGCAGTGTTGTCTATTCCAATACCGATCTCCGCAAACTCCGGCACGATGCCGTCAACGAGAGTACCCTCGAATATGCCGACATTCTCCTGTTCGATGGCTATTACCTCCCCCAGGCGACCCAACTGGCCCACTGGGCCAAGCCCCTGCGCATTCCGGTGGTCCTCGACGGCGGTAGTTGGAAGGAAGGGCTGGAGAAACTGCTGCCGCTGGTCGATTACGCGATCTGCTCCAGCGCCTTTACCCCGCCTGGATGCACGGATTCGGACAGTGTCATCGCCCACCTTCGGGATTACGGCATCGACAACATCGCCATCACCAAGGACGGCGCCCCGATCATCGCCCACACCCAGGGCCAGACCACTGAATTGCCGGTGATGACGGTCAAAGCGGTGGATACGTTGGGCGCCGGCGACATCTTCCACGGCGCCTTCTGTCATTACATCCTGGAAAACGATTTCCTGCTCAGCCTGGAACGGGCCGGCGAGGTGGCCAGCCTTTCCTGCACCTCACTCGGCACCAGGGCTTGGATTGAACAGGAAAAATTCATCTGATCCGCAGCAACCTACTTGGCCAGCCTTCATCTCTTCCTCTGTCATTTCCAACGTATAAGAGGAGTCTGGAGATTTCTCCCGTGCGGTCGAAATGACAAACAGAACGAATTTCCCAGTACGAGAGTTACCGCTGCCGGAAGGGAATCTGGCAGTAGTCGATGCCGCGTTTGGGAACGATGCCGTTCTGCTCCAGGAACATCTTCAGCGAATGCATTGAGATATTGATGTTCGCCGTGGGCCCGAGGTAGAGATGGTCCATGGCCAGAGGCGTACCGTTGAGGCCAATGCCGAATTCGATATAGGGCACCAGCATGGCGTGCCCTTCCCGGAACAAGATTGGGGCATCGGCGGTGTTGGCAATCACCGGCGAGACAATGCGCCACTCCTTTTCCTCGCGGAACGACGGGTGCTTCAAGATGGCCGCGATCCGCAGCAGATCGGTTTCCATGGCGGCAAAGGCCTCGCGGTAGCGGGCGGAACGCTCGGCGGCTGACTGGTCACCGCCGGTCAACCCGGCCGCCAGCGTTTCCACCGCATCGACCACCTGGCGGATCAGCATCCGTTGGCGCGAAGGTTCATAGATGCATTTACCGATCATGAACTGCTGCCGCTCGGCACAGCGCAGGATATACTCGGGACAGAAGCCCAGGCTGACGCCCTTGCCCGGCGCGCTGTAGCCCCGCCACTGACTGAGCAGGTTGCCGTGCGAACGGAAAGAGGCGCCGAAAAGCATATATCCGCTGGTAATCCGATACGCCACCCAGTCAACGAACTGTGACAACAGGCTGGAGTTTGGGTGACCGCTGTCGATCCGCTCGCCCACCTCAGCTTTAATCAAGTCCGCCGTGTGCCGCAGCTCAGCGGAATCGTTCATGTACCGAATATCACTGGCCCATAGCGCCCGGCTCCTGACGATGCCGAGCAGCCCACTGAAGGTGGTGTAATGATAGAGGGTGCCCAGCGGGATATCGGCGTACAGCTCCCTGGTTAATGCCTCGATTTCCTTCATTACTCACCCTTGTCCTATGTTGTCCGCCTAACCCCGGTCGGACATCCAAATCATTCTTGAGATTTACGCCGCCATCTGGTAAACATGTGCTTCGTTCTAACATGCCGGAATTGAGGGGTTTCCTCTTTTCTTACCGTGCCAGCGATCGTTTCACCCCGAACGCCGCAGATGCAGGCGGCCGACACAAACATCCCTTGCCAACTTCACCCAGGTACCATATCCGATGTATAGAAATTTCAAAATAGTCCCTCAGATCATTTTCGGCCGCGGCTCTTTCAATCAATTAGGCGATATCCTCCAGGCCAAACGGGTCGCTCCGGAGTCCTACATGGTTTTTGTCCTCGACGATGTCTTCAAGGGACGTGAACTCGAAAGTCGATTGCCGCTGCAAAAAGGCGACAGGGTGCTCCTAGTCAATGTCGATGATGAACCCAAAACCGACTACATCGATTACCTGACCGCCCAGCTCCGATCCTACAACCTGCGCACACCCGACGGCATCATCGGCATCGGCGGCGGCGCCACCATGGACATCGCCAAAGCGGTTTCGCTGATGCTCAACAATCCCGGAACAGCGGCTGATTACCAGGGCTGGGATCTGATCAATAATCCAGCGGTCTACCATGTGGCAGTGCCCACCCTGGCAGGCACCGGCGCCGAGATCTCCCGCACCACCGTCCTCACCGGTCCGGTAAAAAAACTGGGGATCAACTCCGACTACACCCTCTACGACCAGATTCTCCTCGACCCGGAGCTGATCAAAGATGTTCCCAAGGACCAGTGGTTCTACACCGGCATGGACTGCTATATCCATGATGTCGAGTCATTGGAAGGCACCTTTCTCAACGAATTCAGCCGCGCCTACGGCGAGAAGTCGATCGAGCTCTGCCGCCAGGTCTTTCTCGAGGATCACCCCGATAAAGATGACAAACTGATGATGGCCTCCTACTTCGGCGGCATGTCCATCGCCTACTCCCAGGTGGGGGCCTGTCATGCCCTGTCCTACGGCCTGTCGTTTGTGCTCGGCACCCACCACGGCATCGGCTGCTGCATCACCTTCGATTACCTGGAAGATGTCTATCCGGAGGGGGTTAAAGAATTCCGCCAGATGATGGCCAAGCACGACATTAAGCTGCCGCGCAACCTGACCAAGGGGCTCGACGACAAGGCCCTGGACACAATGGCCAATGTGGCCCTCGGCCTGGCCCCGCTGTGGGAGAACTGCTTTGGCAAGGACTGGCAGAGCATCATGACCAAGGAGCGGGTGCTCGAACTCTACCGCAAGATGTGACCATCGAGAAAACACGGTGAAAAGATCCATGGTTTTCTCCTTTGCGGGAAGACCATGGTTGAAGCACACACCAAAAGGCCTTGCCTGCTTCAGCTCATCAACGATGGCTGAAACGGACAAGGCCTTTGTTGTTCAGGATGGCTCGGCAAGGCAGGACAGCAGTCCATGCCCCTGGTGCAGCAGGCGCTCGAATTCGGCCGCCGGCACCGGCCGGCTGGCTAGATACCCCTGGATCAACATCCCGCTCATCGCCTGCAGGATTCCCAACTGCGCCTCTGTCTCCACCCCTTCGGCAACAATCGCCAAATTCAGGGTCTTGGCCAGAGACACTATGGCCGCGACAATCGCCCTGCTGTCGGCATCGGTGCTGATATCCCGGATGAACGAACGATCAATTTTGAGTCCGTCAAGGGGTAACCGTTTGAGGTAGGAAAGCGAGGAATACCCGGTGCCAAAATCATCCAGATAGAATTTGCCGCCCTCCGCCCGCAACTCCCCTAAAATTTTCTGCGCCTTGCCAATATCACCCATCAACATGGACTCGGTGATTTCAAAATAGAGCCGCCCCGGTTCCAGTCCGGTCGTGCCGACGACCTCACGCAGCAGCTTGACCAGATCCTGCCCGGTAAATTGCCGCGATGAAATATTCACCGACAACCCAAGGTTATATCCGGCCTCCTGCCACTTCTTGGCCTGCCCGGCGGCTGCCTGCAACACCCATTCCCCCAAAGGCAGAATCAGGCCGGATTCCTCGGCCAACGGAATAAATTCGGCAGGCGAAATCAGCGCACCTTCATGCCGCCACCGGATCAAGGCCTCCGCACCCAGGATATGCCCGGTCCGGCTGCTCACCAAGGGCTGATAATGCAATTCAAACTCTTGCAGCTCAATCCCTTTACGCAGCTTTGATTCCAGGGAAAGGCGATGATGCGCCTGGGCGTCCAACTCCGGCGTGAACAACTGGTAGGCGTTGCGCCCAAGGTTCTTCGCCTGGTACATGGCCATGTCGGCATTCTTGATCAGAGCGTCGGCATCGTTGCCGTCATCCGGCGAAATCGTCCCACCGATACTGGCGGTGACAAAGTATTCAATTTCCCCATGGTAAAACGGCGCTTTCAGGCTCGCAAGCAGCCGGGTGGCAATCAGGCCAGCATCTTCAACGCTCTCAATCTCCGGCAAGAGGATCAGAAATTCATCACCGCCCTGCCGGGCCAGGGTATCGCCGATCCGCAGTTGTTCTTTCAAACGCCGGGATAACTCCACCAGCAGGGTGTCGCCGGCGGTGTGGCCAAAACCGTCATTGATATTTTTGAAATGGTCCAGATCGAGAAACAGCAGGGCCAGTTTGGTTTCTTTCCGCTTCATCCCGGCCAGGGCCATCTGCAGCCGGTCATTGAGCAGAACCCGATTGGGCAGGCCGGTGAGGGCATCGTGCTGGGCCTGATGTTCAAGGGCATCCTGCTGCCGTTTCAGCTCGGTGATATCATGGAAAATGGAGACATAGTTGGTGATCTGCCCGTATGGATTGCGCACCGCATTGATGGTCAGCCACTCCGGGTAGATTTCCCCGCTTTTCCGGCGGTTCCAGATTTCTCCGCTCCATTGCCCTTCGCTGGCCAGCTGCGCCCACATCGCCTGATAAAAGGAAGCGTCATGCCTGTCTGACTTCAGTACCCTCGGATTCTGGCCGACCGATTCCTGTGCCGTATAGCCGGTAATCAGGGTGAAGGCTGGGTTGACTTGCAGGATTTTGCCGTCCTTGTCGGTGACGACGATGCCCTCGATCGAATGCTCAAAAACCTTGGCGGCAAAGACCAACTCTTCTTCGGCCAGCTTCCTTTTGGTGGAATCCCGGACCACAGCCAGACTGCAACTCGGCTCCTCGCCCGGACTCCACAGGGGAGAGACAGTGACAATAATCCAGACCACGCTGCCATTTTTATGCAGATAGCGTTTTTCAACCGTGAACTCGGCAATCGTGCCGGCAACCAGGTCGCGCCGCTGCTGGCGATCAAGCTCGAGATCTTCGGGATGGGTGATGTCCCTGAAGGTCAGGTTCAGCATCTCCTCTTCCGAATACCCGACGAGCTCACAGTATTTCTTATTGATCTGACGAAACCTGCCGCTGCGGGCGTCAACCTGGGCGACGCCGACGCTGGCCATTTCAAAAAAAGTACGAAATTTCTGTTCGCTGGTGGCGAGAGCAGCTGTGCGTTTGTCGACTTCACGGCTTAAACGTTTATTAAACAGCACCAGGATGACGCCGCCGCCCAACCCAAAAACCAGGACACACCCGAGAATAGCACCGGCAAGATACAGCGTATGCTGCTTGCTGGCCGCCAATTCCTCGCGGAGTTCGGCATAAAGAAACCCCTTAAGACTGTAGCCGGGGGGCATCAGACCCAACTGGATATAGGTGTTGGCAATGTGGCGCCAGCGCTCGGGGCTCATATACCCGATCTCGACCAGCTCCGGCCGGATCAGGCCCCGCATGGCTTCGGCCTCAAACAACAGATGTTCCAGGGTTTTCTCCTGGGAATAACGGGCCAGGATCAACCGGGCGATCTCCTCGGGATGCTCCATGGCATAAAGCCAGCCACGCTGCACCGCCCGGCGAAAAGCCTCGATTCGTTCCGGGTGCTCCCGCACCTCATGCTCGGTGGTGACCAGGCAGTCACCGTAAAAATCGATGCCGTACTGAACCGGTTTGATCAATACCGCCGTTATCCCCTGCTTACCCAGGAGATAGGGCTCGTTGGTCAAATAGGCGGTCTGGGCATCGACCCTGCCGGTCACGAGATCGTCCACGGACCAGGTGTGCGGCTGGACGTGCAGCGACTGGAGAGGCACCCCTTCATTGGCTAGCATGGCCAGGTGCTCCGTATCGGTTTCGGTGGTGATCATCACCCGCTTGCCCACCAGATCCTTGGGGGCCAACAACCCTTTGTCTCTTTTGGTCAGGATCACATTGGCTGAATGCTGGAAAATAGCGCTCACAACCACCAAGGGTCGCCCCTGTTGCCGCTCCAGCAGCACGGAGGGCGACATCACCGCGAATTCAGCCTGCCCCGAAAGGAGCGCATCAGAAGGATTGAGGCCGGGTTTTCCCGGCAACAGCTCCACATCAAAACCGGCTTCACGGAAAAAACCCTGTTCAATGGCCGCATAGTAACCGGCAAACTGGAACTGATGCCGCCACTTGAGCTGCAAACGGACGGTCTCCACGGCCCGTTCGTCTGCATGGCAGATCGGCACAGAAGCCAGGACAACGAGGAAGAAAGCAACCAGCAGTGAGAAAACAAACAACAGTTCTGCCCGCCGGGGCAAGGAACGGTATGCAGGGCGATAACGTGGAGTTGGATATATTTCCGCGGTAAGGTTTGAGGGCACGATAGGACGTCTCCGGTCGTTCGTTGACAAGATGCAGCTCTCCTGCAATGGTAGCAATACGTTCAGGTCAACTCAAGGTGAAAGGCGGCCCGGCTGCTGAATTCTAGGCGCGGAAGAAAGAATCCACGAGAGCGTCGCGGCTGTATGCCCTCCCCGCCCGCACGTTGCAGGTAAAACCTGTTGCATATCGGGCTGATGCCGTATAGCTTTCTCATGTTTCCAGGTCGTTCTTGCTGCTTACAGAGAGCTGCTCGGCCTGTCCCGGAAATTCCTTGTTTCAATTCGCTTTCAAGTTGGCATGTACTTGTAGGGTGCGCTGCGCGCACCACCATGCTTTTGCTGGTGCGCGCAGCGCACCCTACACAAACGGAGTGTCAGCTTGAATGCAAATACAAATTATTCCGATATTTCTCTCAGGGGGGCGACATGAAGCAGGCTGCCTTTCTCAGTATCCCGGACTGGCTGCGGGAGATCGTCAACGATCCCTTCCGCAGGTACCTCTTCCTCGGCCTGATCCTGCTTGGCATTGGCCTCTCCTGCCTTGAGTACCAGAGAGAAGGGCAGATCGCCCCGCACCAGCAGCAGATTGCCTTTTTCTTTCATCCCCAGTGCCCGCATTGCCGCGAGCAGAAGCTCTTTATCCCCTATCTCCAGGCCAAATATCCCGAGCTTTCCTGGATGGAGTACGATACCTCGCTGCCGGAAAACGTCAGGCTGCTGGCTGACTTCATCGCCAAGAGCAGCGAGCCGCTCGCAACAATTGGTGTACCCATGACCTTCATCGGCCCCTACATGATCGACGGCTTCGAGACAGCGGAAACAACCGGCGTGCGCCTGGAACAGGCCATTCGGGCGGTGGTGAAAAATGACCCTTCCCTGTTTCCGCAGACAGATGCAGGCAGCGGTCACCGGCAAACGCTCGACCTGCCGCTTTTGGGCACCATCCGGCTGGCCGAGTATTCCCTGCCGGCACTGGCGGTGATCATCGGCCTGGTCGACGGATTCAACCCCTGCGCCATGTGGGTTCTGGTCTACCTGATCTCGCTGATTGTCAGCCTCAACGACCGCCGCAAGATCTGGCTGCTGGTCGGCACCTTTGTCGCCAGTTCGGGCATTCTCTACTTCTTGTTCATGACCGCCTGGCTCAATGTCTTTCTCTTCCTCGGCTACTTGCGCAGCCTCACCCTGATCATCGGCCTCGGGGCCCTGGGTGCGGGCATCCTCAACATCCGGGAATATGTGCAGACCAAGGGCCAACTGACCTGCACGGTCGGTGATGCTACGTCCAAGAAAAAAACGATGAGCCGCATCGACCAGATCGTCGAGGCGCCACTGACCACATTCACGGTCTTTGGCATTATCGCCCTGGCCTTTATCGTCAATTCGATCGAATTCGCCTGTTCGGCCGCCCTGCCCGCCATTTTCACCCACACGCTGGCTCTCCGCAACCTGCCGACCATCGAATACTACGGCTACATCCTGCTCTACGATTTCTTCTTCATGCTCGATGACCTGATTATCTTCAGCCTGGCGGTCCTGGCCCTGGACACCAGCATCGGCCAGCGCTACGCCGGTCATTGCCGGATTGTCGGCGGATTGGTGTTGATTGTGCTCGGTGGGGTGATGGTGTTTCAGCCGGAGTTGTTGCGGTGAAGGTAAGGATGAGATGTGGCAAAATCAGTGGACAAACAAATCCCTTACCCGCCTCCCCGACTTTTCACGATGTTCGCCCCGCTGGGATGCGCCTTTCCGGGAAAAATGAATCCGGGGCTGCCGGGTGCCTTGCCGCTGAGCCGGGCGGCGGGGTGCGGAACCGGATGAAGAGGCAAACTGTTTGAGCGCAGCGAGTTTTTGCCTCGCCGGTTCTGCACCTCGGCGAACGGGGTAGTCTCAGCGACCGGGCTGCCCTTTCTTTAGTGGTGTGGCGCAGTCCACACGACGGGTTCATTTCTTTGGGCACGCAAAGAAAAGAACGCCCATCCCGCAGGGATTGCCAGGTGTCATTAAATAAAATATATATCCTGTCCCCGTAATTCTCCCTGTCACCGTAATTCTCCTCCGACTGTTCACGATGTTCTCCCCGCTTGGATGCAATTTATAAGAAAATTCTTTGACTTTCCATATGATTGCTCCATACAATCGCAATAAGAATAATTTTCGTGCTTTCATCGGGAATTGAGAATATGGCGAACACAAATCCGCTTATTAAATTGACAGATCAAGTAGTTAACAATTAGCGAAGTTGATTATAAATAACGAGAAAATGCAGAAGTGGTCTCTTTATAAACCAAAGGAGGAAGATTAATGTCAGACGCAAAAGGCTATGAAAAAGAATTCTCGGACGAGGGTTTCTGGGATAAAATTGTTAAATATGCCAAAATTGCCGGCCAAGAAGTTGTTGAGAAAGCTCTCTGGCTCTACTATGCAGCTCAATCTCCCGAAACCCCAGTATGGGCAAAAACAACCATATATGGGGCGCTTGGTTACTTAATTTTTCCTGCTGATGCAATTCCAGATATTGTACCAGTGGTTGGGTATGCTGACGATCTTGGGGTGCTTGCAGCAGCAGTAGCTGCTGTGACCATCTATATTACTGACGATGTAAAAGTCCAAGCAGCGCAAAATTAAAAGTATGGTTTGGCATATAATAAAAAGTTCTAACCACTCAACTTGCTGTCTAAAAGCGAGTTGCCAGGATGAAGCCTAAACGTATTCCGGGAAAAGTGTGCGCTACGATTTCCCGGATTACGTTGCCCTGTATCCAGGCTAGGACTTTTTCCTGTCTGCGTTTAATGCAAAAAACTGGTGCTAAGCAAAACGTCGGGCTCCCTCTTAACACATCCACAATCCTCAACAATACGCCCGGCCGCCTTCAACTTTTCATCCCCGATCCATCGCGAAACTCTCCCGAATCTCAACCTCCACGCGGCAAATCAGCCGATGCAATCTGCCCAAGGTAGTAATCATAATCCCCCTCGAAAATTCGCATCTGGCCATGATCGATCTCAAAGACCCGGTTGACCAGGGAACGGAGGAAATGGCGGTCGTGGCTGACCATGATCAGGGTGCCGGTGAACTGCTGCAATGCCTCGAGCAGCACCTCGCGCGACTGGATGTCGAGGTGGTTGGTCGGCTCGTCGAGGATGAGAAAATTGAGCGGCCGGGCCAGCAGCATGGCCAGGATCACCCGGCTTTTTTCGCCGCCGGAGAGCAGCTTTATTCGCTTATCGACATCATCCCCCTGGAAGAGGAAGGTGGCGCAGAGGTTGCGGACTGTGCCGATGTTGGCCAGGGGCATGGCGGCCTGCACGGTGGCAGACACCGTCATGTCGCCGTCGAGCAGGTCCATTGAATGCTGGCTGAAATAGCCGGTGAGCACATTGGCCCCGATCACAACCGTGCCGGTGGTCGGTTCCACCTGCCCGGCCAGCACCTTGAGCAGGGTTGATTTACCGGCTCCGTTGCGGCCGGTGAGCGCGATTTTCTCCCGCCGCCGGATCATGCCTTCAAGGCCGCCGAACACCCGGCGGGTGGTGCCGTCCGGCTGCAGCCAGACTTTGCCGAGACCATCCAAGCGGACAACATCGTCGCCGCTGCGAGGCGGCTCGGGGAATTCGAACTTGATGGTCCGCTGCTCCGGCGGCAGCTGTATCCGTTCGATCTTCTCCAGTTTCTTGATCCGCGACTGCACTTGGGCGGCGTGGGAAACCCTGGCCCCGAAGCGGGCAATGAAATCCTCTTCCTTGGCCAACATCTCCTGCTGCCGCCGGAAACTGGCCAGCAGTTGTTCGCGCCGGATCTCCCGTTCGCGCAGATAAAAATCGTAGTTGCCGCTGTAGGTGGTCACGGTCTGATTGGCGACCTCGACGATCCGGCTGACCACCCGGTTCATGAATTCACGGTCATGGCAGGTCATCAGCAGCGCGCCCTTGAACTCGCTCACCAGCCACTCCTCCAGCCAGACGATCGATTCGACGTCAAGGTGGTTGGTCGGCTCGTCGAGCAGCAGGACATCCGGGTTGATGGTGAGGATCCCGGCCAGGGCGATGCGCATCTTCCAGCCACCGCTGAAGGTCTCGACCGGAAAGCCGTAGCGGTCGCTGCCGATGCCGAGTCCGGTGAGCACCGCCTGGGCCCGATTTTCCAGGTCATAACCGCCCCGATGCTCAAACTCCTCGGTGGCGTTGCCGTAGCGCTCGAGCAGGGCCGTCATCTCGTCATCCGCCATCGGCGTGGACATGGCCGCTTCCATCTCCCGGATCTGCTCGCCCAAAGCCGTAATCGCACCAGCGGCAGCCATGACCTCGGCTAGGGCTGAACGGCCGGACATCTCGCCCACCTCCTGGGAAAAATAGCCGATCACCGTCCGTTTGGAACAAGAGATCTCACCCTTATCCGGCTCCTCCTGGCCGGTAATCAGCCGGAACAAGGTGGTTTTACCGGCTCCGTTGGGCCCGACCAGGCCGGTGCGGGTGGCAGGGAGGATCTGCATGGAGGCGTCGCGAAATAAAACCCGGGAGCCGTGCTGTTTGGTGATATTGGTCAGATGGATCATGGAAACTCACAAGGAAAGGGACGGATGGAGACAGACGGGAACCAAGGTGGTGCTCCGCCTAAAAAAAGGCCGCAACATAGCCGGGAAAGGAAGCACATGCAAGGGGCAAGCAGCTTTTTGTGCAGCAGAGGAGTCTCGTGCAAAATGACACAATCACACCGCAGGTCCCACTCGTCTCTCGGGAGGCTGAGGACTAGATGTCGTCATTTCGAGTGTTAGCGAGAAATCTACGCCTTCAAGACAAGGAGATTTCTCCCTCCGGTCGAAATGACACAACCTGCAACCGTTCATTGTGCAATAGGCTCAGAGTAATCAGGCCCGGGAAGTGGTGGAAAAACGAAGCCGATACGAACAGCGGCGGCAGAGGGGCTCGACCAGCCATTGATGGCCAAACCCCTCCTCCATCCGGCGAGCACGGGGACCGGCGAGAATATCATCCAAGGATTGGCTGAAAATATTACCCAGAGCCAGCAGGCCCTCGGCATCCAGGCAACAGGGAACCACTGTGCCGTCCACCAGGATAGCGAGATGATCGCGCAGGCCCCGGCAGTATCCCTGCCGGCCGAGATCCGGGCTGGAAAGATGCGGCCAGGAAAATTGCGGTTCAGGATTGAGAAAAACCCTGGGCGCCAGGGGAAGGCCACGTTCCGCCCGAAGGGCATCGGCCCGGATGACCGGCAGGGCAAAGGCACTGCCCAGCCGCTCCAGCAGCCATTCGTTCCAGCCACTGCCCTCTTGGCTTTTCCCCGTTCCCAAGTTCCACAGCCGCAGACTGATATAGAGCCTAGTGGTCCGGCTCGCCTCCTTGGCAAAATCGATCATTTCCTGCAGGTGCCCCTCCGCAGCCTCGCGCTCCAAATGGGCCAGCCCGTGAAGAGAAATATTGATCTGGCGCAGGGCCGGGGCAGTGAGCAGGGTGCGTCGGTGCCGGCCCAGCAGGGTACCGTTGGTGGTGAGGTTGACTTGCATCCCCTGCTCGCCGCTGATGGCCAGCAGTTGGCAGAATTCGGGATGGAGCAGAGGTTCGCCGAGCACGTGAAAGGAGATGAATCGGGTGGCGCCGTGGATGCGGCGCAGCACCTCGGTAAAAGCCGCTGCAGCCATGAACGCTTTGACGCGGCTGCTCTGGGCGCAGAACGGGCAGGCCAGATTGCAGCGGTTGGTGATTTCGATATAGATTTTTTTAAAACCGGGCAAGGTGGTGTCTCTTAGATTAACCGCTTGACCAGCTCATCGCAGATCAAATCGACATTCTCGGGCGTGACCATCCATTGCTCGACAAATTCCTGGGCCTGCCGCCGCAATCCCGGGTCGCGGCAATCGTCGAGGCGCCGGAAGAGGCCTGTGCGACGGCCGATCTGGTAAAGCACCTGCTCCTCGGGGTCCATGGCGAGAAAACGGCGGATCACGGCCAGCATCCGCTGGCGATCATCGGGCAGGACGCCATCGATCTCCTCGAACAGATTGAGAATGTGATCGCTCTTGACCCGGCTGGTGATCCCGGAGAGCGATTGCAGAAAGAGCAGCAGCTCCTCGGCGGTATCCCGGTCACCCATTTTCTCGAAACCACCTTTTGCCTGTTCACGGGTGAGTTCATGCCCCTCGGGCAGGGCCAGGGTGCGCAGCCGGATAAAATCCGGGTTGATCCGGTTGAGGGCGTCGGCACTTTCCAGGGCGTGCTGTTGCGAGAGCGTGCGCCCACCGAGACCGGGCATGTAGTATTCGGAGAGTTCCATCCCGGCCTGCTTCACCATGCACCCGGCCAGAATATGGGCCGCCTTGTCCGCTCCCTTTTTCACCCGAGTAAGCACGGCGTCGCAGCCCGATTCCAGGCCGATATGAATGCGGTTGAGTCCGGCGGCGGCGATGCGGCCAAGATCGGCATCGTCCATCCGGGCGATGGTCTGGGAACGGGCATAGGAGGTGATGCGTTCGATGCCGGGAAAGACCGCCTTGAGGTGATGCAGGATGGCCACCAGGTGGTCCGGATTGATGATCAGACTGTTGGAATCCTGGAGAAAAACCGAGATACCGCCTGCCAGCAGCCAGTTGCGGGCCGCGTACAGGGCCATCTGGTCGTCCCAGTTCATTGCTGGGTCAAGCGTCGGGAGTGAACCGAATGCTCCCTGCCCCCCGCGCAATAATTCGACGTAGTGCCGGACAGTCTCGATATCCCGCAGCACATGGGCCACGGGCCGCTGGCTGAAGGGCTCGCCTTTGTACAGGCCACAGAAGGTGCAGCGGTTCCAGGGACAGTTCCGGGTGACCCGGATCAACAGGCTGCCGCTCTCACTGGGTGGCCGGATCGGTCCCTGTTCAAAGCCCTGGTAGGGTTCCACTTTATGCATGTATCGGGCTGATCTTCAAAATGGCCTAAGGAGCGGAGGGGAAGATGGGCCCACTTGGTGCTCAATCATTTGGGGGTGAGAAGCGAGCCGTGCTGGATTCGAGCAATTTGACGCTGATCAGGTTGGCGATATTGCCTCGGCTCTCCTCCGGCAATTCAAGAAACCGGCACCCCATATACAGTCGGCTGAATTCAGCCTGCGTGAAGACCCACCGAATCTCCACGGGAATCTCCTCCTCGCACACCAGCCCAGTTCGGTGCCTTAATCGGGTCAGAATAATGCGGTCGCCGGTCACAAAATTGAAATCGCCGGTGACGGAGAGATGCAGCCCCCCCAAGCTCAAATCAAGAACCGATGCCCGCAACATCTTGGTCGCCCCGGCACCATTACTGAATTCGCACCCCATCTCCTCCGTGGCATCAAAATAAACACGAATATGTCGCCTTCTTTCCGCAAAATCCGTCTGCATTCCTTCCCCCCTTGCATAAACGCTCATAGGTTGACGTAGCAAATACAGTTTCCGACTTTTCCCTCACCTTATACAAGGGAAAAATGGATTATCGTTTAAATACCAAGAAATCGGGATGGAGCATGGCGAGAAAGGGGGATCAGCTCCAGCCGGCCGACCACCATATCAACGATGAAGATAATCTTGGTCAAACTGGCGAGGTGGCCAAAACTGCCCATGGAGCCAATGGCACCGTATCTCGGCCCGATATTGCTAGGGTGGCAGCCGTGCCGACAATACCGACGGCGGCATCGCCCTCGATGATGCTCACCGCCAGCGACGGCAGAACCAATTGAGACATTCAACGATGCCATACAGTTTAGGATGAACTTCTCTTCATCCTCTGGAAAATTATGAAAAAATGATTATTCTTAGAGCGAACATACAAGCATTTGAGAAAAAATGTTTGTGGCCAATGACTGTTCCGGTTGGATTGCATCATTTTTTCTTCTATTCGGTTCTTGGCGCACAGAGAGATTATTTGCTATAAAGAAGGGATGGACGTGCATAGAACAACCGAAGCCGCCGTGGCGACCATCATTACCTGTGAACCGGTTCCGGAGGTGCTGGTCCTGAAACGCAAAGCCAACCCGAGGGATCCATGGTCCGGGCACTATGCCTTTCCCGGCGGCCGGCGCGATGAAGAGGACCCGTCCCTGCTGGCGACCTGCCTCCGGGAAACCTACGAGGAGTGCGGCATTCAGCTTTCCGTCGGCAATCTGGTCAAGCAGTATCCTGTTCGCAAAGCGGGCAACCACCTGAATCAGCCCGTTCCGGTCACTACCTATCTTTTTGAACTGAGTGAGCAGCCGAATATCAGGCTGCAAACCTCTGAAATCAGCTGCCACGAATGGCTTGAACTGGAATATATTGCCGACAGTGCCAATATCATCCAGCGACCGATGAGTCCGCGCTGTCCCGACGTTCTGTTTCCCTGCATCCCTGCCACCGAGGGCTTTGTCTGGGGATTCACCTACGAGACACTCATGATGGTGATCGCCGACCGCTACGCCTCTATTTCCTGAAAAATCTCTCTATTGCAGAGAGTTACACCGTGCAGCAAAGAGCGCTTGACTTTTGAGCCGTTGACTTGTATCAATAACGGCGGATTTGAAAGGGGATTTGTCTCTTTGGTTGGAGCGTTTAAGAATTCTTCACATTTCTTCCGTCTCCCGGATTCGTGCCTCTTCCGCGACACGCTTCCCGTCCGGCCCACCAAGCCACATCCAAAACATTCCTACTCTTCATTTCCATTGTTCGGCCTTGCTTCACCAAAGGTACCCAGCTTCTTGATCGACATTCCTTTCATAAGGAAACGCATGACAACGTTACGGTAGGTTACCAAATTTATTGGTCTACTAATTGTTAGGTTCAACCACAAGGAGATACAAATGAAAGCACCAGTACGTGTAGCAGTAACCGGAGCTGCCGGCCAGATCAGCTATTCCCTCATTTTCCGCATTGCCAGCGGCAGCATGCTCGGACCTGATCAGCCTGTTATCCTTCAGCTCCTGGAAATCCCCCCGGCAATGGGCGCCCTCCAAGGCGTTCTGATGGAGCTCAATGACTGCGCCTTCCCGCTGGTTGCAGGTGTAATCGCCACCGATGATCCCAATGTCGCCTTCAAAGATATCGATTTCGGCCTGTTGGTCGGTTCCAGACCACGTGGACCGGGCATGGAGCGCTCTGACCTGCTCAACGCCAACGGCGCGATCTTCACTGTCCAGGGCAAGGCTCTGAGTGACAATGCCAAACCCACCGTCAAGATCCTGGTTGTCGGCAATCCTGCCAACACCAACGCCCTGATCTGCATGAAAAATGCCCCGAAACTCAATCCGCGCAACGTCACCGCTATGATGCGTCTGGACCACAACCGGGCCATGTCCCAGATCGCCGAGAAAACCGGCACCCACTCCACCAAGGTCGAGAAGGTTGTTGTCTGGGGTAACCATTCCGCCACCCAGTATCCGGACATCAGCTACGCAACCGCTGACGGTAAAGCGGTTAAATCCCTGGTCAGCGACGAGTGGAACAAGAGCGACTTCATCCCGACCGTCCAGCAGCGCGGCGCAGCCATCATCAAGGCCCGCGGCGCTTCCTCTGCAGCATCCGCAGCTTCCGCCGCGGTTGATCACATGAGAACCTGGGCTTTGGGCAGCAACGGCCAATGGGTCAGCATGGGCGTATTCAGCAAGGGCAACCCCTACGGCGTTGACCAAGACCTGATTTTCGCTTTCCCGATCACCTGCGAAAACGGCGACTGGAAGATCGTTGAAGGACTGGAAATCAGCGACTACAGCCGCGAGATGATCAAAAAGACCGAAGCCGAGCTGCAAGGCGAAAGAGCCGCTGTAGCCGATCACGTCAAATAATCGTTTCCTCGATTTCTGATGCTGTCCAAGGGGTGCTCATTGAGCACCCCTTTTTTTTACCCAATTTTTTCCACTAGCTTGACAAAGCGATCGGCCGCCCGTTACGCTCCTTGCAAAGTGAACCTTCTCCAGGAGCCGCCAGTTGGACACCATCACCGCAGCAACCATTGAGGAAACGATGAAGACCGGCCGGATAGTAGAAGCCAGGACCCTGCTCACTCTGCATGAATCCGCTCTTAGCACGGAAGAATGCCAGGCGCTCAACCGGGAGTTGGAACAACAGCAGGCCAAGGCGGAAACCATGATTGCCCAGGCAGAGGCGCTGGAAATTTCAGGGAAAACCGAAGAAGCGAAAGCGCTCTACGAATCGGTTCTGCTCTTAGCCGTCGATTTCCCCGACATCCACGAGCAGATCAAACGATTGGATGAGGCCCTGCTGCTCACCAAGGCGGTCAAACGAAGAAACCAGCGGATCCGGGAAACACCGTCGACGCCCAAACAAGGGACTGCGGGAAAACGACTTCTGCCGCTGCTTGGCGCGGGAGTAGCCGCAGGTTTGGCAGCTGCGATCATCTTCCTGATCTTGGCCAAACCTCAACCGACTCTGTCTCCAGAAAAAACATCTTCGGAGGTGCAGGTGCCGAGAGCAAGCCAGCAACCCGTCTTTGCTCCGGCAACGCCAGCGGCAATGGTGACGGAAAAATCTCAAGAAGTGAAAACGGCCGATCCACCGGTTCAGGAAAAAATATTGCCGGAAACGCTGGTCCCGGTGGCGGCCCAAAAAACCGTCGCTGCTTCGGAGGCACCGGCACCGCCGACGTTTTCACCACCGGAAAAAGTTCAGAATGCGAAACCGGTTCAGGCTCATCCGGTCCAGAGCAGTCCACCCGAGAACATCATGGCAGCCGAACAGGAGCCTTCCTTACCCGCAAACAATCACCGGAATCGCATCGATACCTACACGGTGCAATCCGGCGACTCACTGAGTCTGATTGCCGAACGGCAGCTCTGCCAGGAAGATTTGTGGAGAAAAATCCATCAGCTCAACCGGGAACAGGTTACTGATCCACGGAAGCTTCAACCTGGCATGGTTCTGCGCCTGAACGGCATAGAAAACCGCTGCCCCGTTACGGACCAGCCAGTCCTGAAAAGCCAAACCGGTCAAAAGGAAGGATCCGAAAAAAATTCCACCCTTTGACCGGTCTCCGGATGCACAAATTGCAGCCATGCGGCATGGAGCATGAGTTGCTCGCCAAGGCATCCGGCCCCATACAGACGATCACCGACGACAGGACAGCCCAGGCCCAGAGGATGACTGGCATGTAAACGGAGTTGATGCGTCCGGCCAGTCAGCGGCGTGAAAAGCACCCGGGTGCGACCGGATCGAATCTCGATTCTCTGCCACCGGCTGATACCCACCTTGCCCTGGACCGGGTCATAGATCTGGTAGGGGCGGTTGGCCGGATCAAGCCGGAAGGGCAGTGTTATTTCACCCGACTCTCCCGTCACTTCTCCTTCGAGCAGGGCAAGGTACCGTTTACCCACCCGCCGTTCGGCGAACTGGAGCGAGAGATGGCGATGGGCTGCGGGTGTTAGGCCCAGGACCATCAGGCCGTAAGTGTCCATATCCAGGCGATGCGCCGCCGGTTGATCGATGCACCAGGGGATCATCTGCCGCACCCTGCCGACCACCGAATCCTGCTTGTCCGGACCGCGCCCTGGAACCGCCAGCAACCCGCCGGGTTTATCCACCACCACAATTGCCTGGTCCTGATACAGGATACGCAACAACCCCGGTTCGCTCATTCCAGGCCGCACAGTTGAAAGCCCAGGATCATCCGGCATTTTGCGGCGCAAGCCGGATACAACTCGCGGTGGCTCTTGGTAGCAGAAGCATTGCTTCGGCCCCAGTAGAACTCGGCCAGCGCCTCCGGTCGCAATCCGTTGATGGCGGCACGATGGAGTAATTTCGGACCACAGCAATCACCCGTACCCGACGGTGGCGCCCCGTCGCCGCAAAAGGCTGCGACAAGCGGCAAGGCCTCACCGCGAAAATTGACCAGCCGATACAGATCGTGGATCTCCCGCATCAAGAGTCGGGAAAGTGTTCTCCGTTTGACAAGGAGCTGCCGGCGGCGGACCGAATCCTTGGGCAGCAGTGCCATCTCCCTGCCGATTTGCTTGATTTCTCGCTCGGGCTCCAAAGTGAGATGGGCAAAAGCGGCGACATCGAAGATCGGATCCACCCATCCCGCCACCCGCCACAGACCATTGAATTGCCCGGAAAAAGCGCGAAGCACCACCCGTGCTCCGGCTGCGTCCCGGCAGCAGAGGACGCCGAACATCTTGCCACCGGCGTCGCCGAACAAGGGGTCGGTCGAGCAGCGGGGATCGGCCAGAGCCTCCGGAATCGGCCAATCGATCCGCCGGTGGTAATGAAGAAGTGCCATCAGCTCCAGGCAATCCTCCCTGGCTGGAGCTGATGGCAGCTCGTGCATCGTCCCGCAACCTGAGCACCAACCACCGTTCACGGGCGGCCGAAGGGTATCCTGATCCTCACAGTCAGGACATGGTGTGGGTGATGAGGCTGGGTAAGGAAGCAAGGTTATTTGCGAAACAGCCAGAAAAGGATCGTCAGCAGCACACTGACCACAACACAACTGGTGAGGGGAAAAAAGAAACGAAAATTCTCTCGAACAACAACAATATCACCCGGAAAACGGCCGAGCGGCACCGCGCGCAGCCAGGGCCAAAGCAGTCCGGCGACGATACAACAGATGCCTATGAGGACCAGAGGCCTGTTCATGCCGCGCACACCTGTTTTTTCCCAATTGCGGAATCCTGGCTCAACAGCACTCCGCTGAACACCAAGGCACAGGCCATCCCCTGCCCGAAGGTCAACCGCTCTCCCAAAAGAAAAAATCCCAGGACAATGGAGAACACCGGGATCAAGTTGACAAAAGCAGAGGCCTGACTTGCCGGAATCCGACTGATACCGAAATTATACAACCCGTAGGCCCCGACACTGACCACGGTTCCCAGATAGAGCACAGCCAGCCAGCCGTTCACCGACAGCGACGTGGCCCGCACCGAAGGCAGCAGCAAGGCCGGAGTAAAGAAGAGGGCACCGGCAAAGGCCTGCAGCCCGGTGAGAAAAAAAGGATGGAGCTCTTTACTTAACCGTTTCATTAGAATAGTATAGCCTGCTGCACAAATCATGGCCATAAATTCGAGGAAATTGCCCAAAGCGGGGTGGGGGGCCGCCACGGTTGCCTGGCCGCCCATGCTGAGCCAGAGCGCACCGGCGGCGGCGACAACAAACCCACCGATGGTCCGGCTGGAGATCTGCTCTCCGAGAAAAAAACCGGCGCTCAAGGCAACCATAAGTGGCAGCATGGATGTGATCATGGATGCTTGCGAAGCACTGGTATAGACCAATGCCATGGATTCAAATAAAAAGTACAAGCAGGGCTCACACAGACACATCGCCAGAACCGGCAGAAGGTTCCGTCGCTTGAGCCCCATTCTGCCCACGGAACGATAAAAAGGAAGAAAGCAGAAGGAAGCGATCACCATTCGCCCCAGAATAACCATCAGGGGGTGCATCTCCTGAAAGCTGTATTTCAATGCCACAAAAGAACTGCCCCAAAGCGCCATGGCCAGCACCAAGGCCATAAAGGGTAACATTTTTTGCAACCCTTCAGATTCCATCAACCCACTCTTCACACTATGCGACATCACACTCTCTGTCCCCGCGCCCTGCTGTTTCTAGCCACGTTTGTTGTTTTTCTCTCCGGTCCCGTGCTACCGGTTCGCGGGGCAAGCCCTCAGCCGAACCAGGCAAGCGCCCAGTTGGACCAGGCAAGCGCCCAACAAACCCTGGACCTATACCAGAGCATTCCCGGTTTGACCAGCCAGCAGATTGACTATGGCAAGGCGGTCATACCCAAAATGCACTATAACGCCCAACGCATTCTCCGCAAGATATGCGCCCTGCCCGGCGTCAACTTTGAGTACGCCAAGCAGACGATTGACATCCTCGGCCGGGAGCGTTTCAACTTTGAGCAGGTCCAGACCTTCGAGTCCTTGGCCAGCCTTAGCACCGCCGACATCAAACTCGGCATGGCCAGCCTGGCCACGGTCAAGGAAATGAGTTTCGAAGCGGGCCGAGCCTTCCGCAGTTATCTCGGCATGCAGGGCGTGACCGCTAATCAGGCCATGCCTATGATCTCGCTGCTCAACAACATGGACGACTACAACAACCGGGCTGCCAAGGCTTTTTTTGCCGTCAAGGGCATGCGGGTCGATATTGCCCAAAAAGGCATGCCGGCCCTGATGCGGCTGAGAAACAACCAGGCCAAAGCGGCGGAAACCTATGCCAAAGTTTCCGGCATGGACATCGAAACCCTGCTCGACGGCCTGGAACTGATCCAGAAGCTGCACCAGGACGACGCCTGGAACGCCCGTTGCCTGTTCACCGACAAATCCCTGGCGCCCCGGGATGCCTGGAACTGGCTGGTCAGCTACTTCGCTCTTCCCGCCAATGTCCAGGAAGCTCAATACGACAAACTCGACAGCCACCAGAAGACCGTTCTGCTCCAGGCCCTGGAGGAAGGTAGCACGGAAATAGTATGGAAAATCAATAATTTTCACGCCGTTACCGATGCAAACGGCTACGAGCTCTCCGAGTCCACACTCAACAGCTATTCCATGGGTCAACTGGCAAATAAATTCGGAGAACTGCCCCCTTCGGTTCAGGAACGGTTCAGCGGCCAATTTTCAGGCGGCAGCAAGGGCCAAGCCATCTCCGTTCTCAAGCAGGCTACCTCAGCCGCCAGGGTGCAGACCGCCCGCGACCTGAGCGTGGCCAACGCCTATGCCGTCATGACGCAGGGCGGCGAACTGTATGATTCATCCTTTCGCGAAATCCTGGTACCTGTACTACAGGCTAGAATTGCCAGCAGAAACCAGGGAGATCTGTTGAGCTTTCTCAAGTCGATTGATCCGGAAAGCCGTCTGGTCTCCGATTTCATTTCCAGTTGCGCCCAGAAAGGGAAACTGACCGTTTTTTTCCCGACCGATGGCGGCAAGCAGCGGGAAATCCTCAGCCTGGTCGCTGCTTCCGCCTTCCAAAACGAGGATTCGATTCTGCTCTTCTCCGCCACCCTGAGCCATCTGCTCAAGGTGTTGACGCCCGACGCCCGCACCTATCTGATTACCATTATGGCACAGAACAGCGAAGCGGAGAACTCGGCCTTTGCCAAACTGATCAATGTCATTCTCCAATACTATCTTCAGACCTATCCGGAACTGCTTGGTCCGGCAGACCGCACCCTCATCAGCCGGCTTATCGTCCGTCATGGCGCGGTCAATCTTGATCGTTATCAGGTCACCCCGTTTGCCGAATGGAAACAGGACGGCCGCCTTGGTTCGGTTTCGATGTTCCACCCAGACGACGACGGACGGCAGTCGTTTATCTCCAATGCCAATCTACTGCTCAGCAATGGCTACCAGTTGGTGCCCTCGCAACAGTATTCCGTAGGCTCGGCCCCCTCTGGCGTCCAGGGTATCGGGCTGGCCTCACTGTTCCAGTCTATGCGGGAGCGGCATTTCGCTGTGGCTTTTGTCAAGAAGGTGGGGAGCGTCACCATCGTGCATACCCAATTCGTCTATTCCGATAAAGAAAACCAGATGGAGATGTTGAACCGCTTCATCCATTCCAAGGACGAGATGCTCGCCCAGCGCGGCCACAGCTACTGGCGCTCGGAACAGATTATTGAGCCGCTAACCAAGCTGATCGAAGATAACAAGGTGACCGAATCCGAGCTTCGCGAAAAACAACGCTTTCTCAGTCTCGGTTCCTGCGGCGGGGTCAAAGTGTACACCACCCTTACCCGGCTGTTCGCCAGTTCGGTGGATATTCTGGCCACCATCGGCACCGGTCTGGCCCTGATCAACGATCCCTACAACAAAATGTTCTTTGAGATCATCGCCAGCAACCCCTCCACCATCTCCTGGAAAACCGTGGCCCAGCAATCGTCCTCTATTTTCCAGGGCGACCGGGGACAAGACTACCTGCTGCCCGGCTCACTCACCGCTATCTTGCACAAAATTCTCGATGAAACCCAGCAGGCCTCCGGCACGGCAACGAGGAACCGGTTCGAGCGCCCCCAGGGCTGAAACCGGTTATGGCGCTCTACACCCGTGAAACGCTGCCCGCGCTGCTCACCCAGGCGGCAGTTGGCCCCTCACAGGTGTTTTTGCTGTTTGGCGAGCGTTACCTCTGCCAGAATGCACTGGAACAACTGGAACAGGTCCTGCTGCAAGGATCGGGCGGCACCGTTCACCCCATTGACGGCGATCAGGAGGACGGCACTGCCACCCTTGCCAAACTCCGCAGTTTCAGCCTCTTGCCCGGTCGACAGGTCTACAGAGTCACTGACACCCGGCTGTTTCTCTCCAAACAGGTCGCGAAAAGCATCTGGGACAGGGCGTGCAAGGCCCACGCCGACGCCAAACCGGAGCAGGCTGGGCGTGCGCTCCGTGCCCTGCTGGAAAGCGGCGGCCTTGCGCAGGTCCCGGATAACGACCTGGAAACCATGGCTGCAGCCGAGTGGCAACAATGTTTCGGCTTTGCCCGGCCCGATGGCGACCTGAGCTGGACCCGGAACTCTTTGTCCGCCGACCGGACAACCTCGCACGGCAGTGGGGGGGCGACCACACCATCAGATCCGGGGGAGATGCTGGCGGCCATCCTCGCTACGGGCATTCCGCAGAACAACACCCTCATCCTGCTGACCGAGGAGGTCGACAAACGGAAAAAACTGTTCAAACTGCTCAAGGATGAACAGACCGTGGTCGACCTGAGCGTCGAAGGCGGATCGGGTGCGAAGGCGCAGAAGGAACAAAAAGCCGTCCTCCAGGAACTGGTCCGGCAAACCCTGGCCGAGCAGAACAAGACCATAGCGCCGGGATTGACCGACCTCCTCTTCGAACGGGTCGGCTTCCACCCCGTGGCCGTGGTCATGGAGCTGCGCAAGGTAATGGCGTACATCGGCGAGCGCCGGCAGATCACCCGCGACGACCTTGATCTCCTCGTCGGCCGCACCCGTCAGGAAGCCCTCTTCGAACTGACTACCGCCCTCTCCCGAAGGGACCTGGAACAAGCCCTCGTTATCGCCGATCGGCTCCAGGAAAACGGCATTCACCCCCTGGCCGTGGTCGCCACCCTACGGAATTTTGCCCGGGGGCTCCTCCTCTGCCGCGCTCTATTGGAGCAACCTATGGTGCGCTATGAACCGGCCATGACCGCAGCTGCATTCCAACAGACCTGCCTGCCCCTGCTTAAGGAGCGGGAACAGTGGAAAAAAGAGTTGGGAGGCCATCCCTATGCCCTCTTCATGCAATTCAAAACCGCATCCCTCTTTCCGCTGCCAGTGCTCTCCTCATGGCTGCAGCTCCTTCTCCGTGCCGAATTGCGGCTCAAGGGATCACCGATTGCTGCGCCTACCATTCTGCAGCACTTGATTCTGTCCATGCTTTCCCGATAGCCTGCAAAAGAAAGAGCCGCCCGCTTAACCGGCCTTGCAAAAACAAAAGCGGGCATTAAAATAATAACATGGATTATCGTTTCAAGTCGGCACCCGACGATAACCATGGCCCTGTTGATCTTGTCCCCTATCAAGGGGTGACGGACACCAGGGAAATGATGAGGGGTTGAGGCGCAGACCATCCGCCCCGATTGAGTTGAGGCATGGCGAAAGAAGATTCATTTATTCAAGAAAAAATTGAAACCACCGATCGGGAATCCGTGCAGGAACCACCTCTCTACAAGGTGCTGCTGCATAATGACGATTACACCACAATGGATTTTGTCGTCTTGGTTTTGCAAACGGTTTTCCACAAGGATACGGACGAAGCCACCCGGATCATGCTGAATGTGCATCATCAGGGAGTGGGCATAGCGGGTCTTTACACCCGTGAAATCGGTGAAACCAAGGTGGCCATTGTTCACCGGATGGCGAGAAGAAATCAGTTTCCGCTGCGGTGCTCGCTGGAAAAAGACAGTTGAACATGACACAATGTTTTAGACATCGGACAATCCAGAGAAGCGGAAAGATGTCTTCCTCCAAAGGAAAGAAATTATGTTGAGTAAAGAGCTCGAACTCGCCCTGATTAAGGCGATCAAGGAAGCAAAAAGTCACCGTCATGAGTATGTCACGGTTGAACATATGCTCTACGGATTGCTGCATGATGACCTCGCCCGCCATATCATCGATAAATGCGGCGGCAATAACAGCACCCTCAAAGAACGCCTCGAACGTTTCTTTGAAACAGGTATGCCTGTCTTGAAAACGGACGACGGCGAACCGGCGCAGACCGTTGCCTTTAATCGGGTGCTGCAACGGGCGGTTAGCCATGTCCAGAGTTGCGGCAAAAAACAGGTCGACACCGGTGACGTTCTTGTCTCCATTTTCACCGAGCCTGATTCGCATGCCGTTTACTTCCTTGGCAGTGAAGGGGTCGGCCGCCTGGAAGTGGTGGAATACATCTCCCACAGCCTGCCGGAATATCTGCAAAGCGAACCGCTCCGGCAGCCACCTCCTGGGCAGCAGCAAACGAAAAAGAAACAAGATAAACCCACCGATGCCCTAGACGAATTCACCGTGAATTTTGCCAAACGGGCCGCCGAGGGCACGATCGATCCTTTGATCGGACGGGATCGCGAACTGTACCGGATGATGCAGGTCCTCTGCCGGCGGAAAAAAAACAACCCGCTGCTGGTCGGGGAACCAGGGGTCGGCAAAACGGCCATGGCCGAAGGACTGGCTCTCAGAATTCACGAGGACAGCATTGCCCGGCGGGAACTCTACCCGGATCCGAAAAAGCTGATCCCCGACTTGCTCCAGGATGCGGAAATTTACATGCTCGATCTCGGCACTCTGGTGGCCGGCACCAAATACCGGGGCGATTTCGAGAAACGCCTGAAAGAAGTGGTGGCAGCCATCGAAAAGAAGGACAAGGCCATTCTGTTTATCGATGAGATGCACACCATCATCGGCGCCGGGGCCACCAGCGGCGGTTCCATGGACGCCTCCAACCTGCTCAAACCCGCGCTGCAGGCCGGCACCATCCGCTGCATCGGGTCCACCACCTACGAGGAATACAAAAATCATATCGAAAAAGACCGGGCCCTGTCCCGCCGCTTTCAAAAGATTGACATCGACGAACCCTCGGTGGAGGATACCTGCAAAATCCTTCAGGGCCTGCAATCGCGCTATGAAGAGCATCACCAGATCCGTTATGCCAAGACCGCGATTGAAGCCACGGCTGAATTGGCGCATCGCTTTATCAACGACCGGTTCCTGCCGGACAAAGCCATTGATGTAATGGACGAAGTCGGAGCCTTCTTCCGCTTAAGCGGCAAGACCGGACGCACGGTCGGGGTGCGTGATGTCGAGCAGATCGTTTCAAAAATAGCCCGGGTACCGGTCAACAGCAAGGCGACAGGCAGCGATACCGGGGAACTCCTGCATCTGGAAGACAAACTCAAAACCGTGATCTTCGGCCAGGATGAGGCCATCAGCGCCCTGGTCAAGGCAGTTAAGCGTTCAAGAGCGGGGCTGGGCAATCCGCAGGCGCCGACCGGCTCCTTCCTCTTTGCCGGCCCCACCGGCGTGGGTAAAACGGAAGTGGCCCGGCAATTGGCGGCCTCCCTCTCGGTTCATTTCGAGCGTTTCGACATGAGCGAATACATGGAAAAACATGCGGTGGCCCGACTGATTGGTGCTCCTCCCGGCTATATCGGCTTTGACCAGGGCGGCCTGCTGACCGACGCCATCCGCAAGCATCCCTACACTGTGCTCCTCCTGGATGAAATAGAGAAAGCGCACCCGGACGTTTTTTCCATCCTCCTCCAGGTTATGGATCATTCCACCCTGACCGACAATGCCGGACGCCGGGCCGATTTCCGCAATGTCATCCTGATTATGACCACCAATGCCGGCGCCCGTGAAATGAGTGAACGAGCCATTGGTTTCCTTGGTGATTCCAAAGGCAAAGAACAAAAGGCTATTAAAAATCTCTTTTCACCGGAATTTCGTAACCGGTTGGACGCCACCATCACCTTTTCGGCGCTGGAAATCGAAACTGTGGAGAAGGTAGTCGACAAGATGGTCCAGGAGCTGCAGCAACAACTGGCCAGCAAAAAAGTGACCATCACCCTCAGCCCTTCGGCCCGCTCCTGGCTGGCCAAGGAAGGCTACGAACCGGCCTTCGGCGCACGGCCGCTGCGACGGCTGATCATGAAGGAGATCGGTGATGTGCTCACCGAGGAGATCCTGTTCGGCAGCCTGGCCAAAGGCGGCAAGGTGGAAATCAGCAGGGAAAACAACCAAACCACCTTCTCCTACCTCTAAATCCCCCCTCAAAAAAAAGCCGGGCAGTATCACGATGCCCGGCTTTTTTTTTCTCTTCCCCTTCCGTTAGTATCATTTTTTTAACTGTGCCGTTCTGTTCAATTGACATCAGGCAATAAGCAAGATAGTGTTTGTTGGCAATCAGGAATCTTACCTATTGTCGTCGGCCCGGACTTGCAATGCCGGATACTAACCAGCAAGATCACGCCGTGGCAAAGCTGGGGAATCAACCGAGAGGGAGGGAGAAGAATGGTAAAAAAAATTTCCATACTGGCCTTTGCTGGACTCTTTGCACTACCGGCGTTTGCAATCGCCGGCGGCGGTAAAAACCCGGCGGACCTGGAGCGCAAAATCGACGAGCTGTCGCGCCAACTCGATGAACTCAAAGCCCAGATGGCCCGGCAAAACGAGACTGTGACCGAGTACAGCACCAAAGTCGACGACATGGACACCATGCTCGAAGAAAAATCCGAAAAATGGGACCTGGCTTCCCGCTTCCAGTTTGACGGCGATTTCCGGGCTCGGGGAGATTATTATCAAGGGAGCAATGTGTTTGCAGCGGGTACCCCTATAAGAATGGTGGGATTGGATGGCGGCGGTAATCCAATATGGGGTGCACAAGCCGCCGGTGATGAGGGCAACGATACCCTTATGACCAACCGCCTCCGCCTCAACATGCGGGTCAAGGCGACTGAAGATGTGGAATTTAAGGGACGACTGGCCATGTATAAGGCATGGGGCATGCAATCCACCCCTGACGGCTTAGGTGGGGGAATGCCTATTTTTGATGGCAACACTACCCGGACCCCCAATGACAGTGCCCTGTATGTTGACCGCGCCTTTGTCAACTGGAACAATATTGGCGGAGCACCGGTGTGGTTCTCCATTGGCCGGCGACCCACCACCGACGGGCCGCCCGCAGATCTCCGCATGGGCACCGACACCCGGATGGCCACACCACCAGCCTATATGGATTACCCCTTTGACGGCCTTTCCCTTGGCTATGCCTATAATTGGGGCAACGATGCCCTGGGAGATGGCCGTATCCGCTTCTGCTATGGACGCGGATTTGAAAATGGACTGGAAAACGATTTGGGTCCAAGAATTGACGACACCGATTTCGCCGGCTTCAGCTGGGATGTCTTCAAAAAGGGACCACGTTTCCTTAACGTCCAAACCTTTGAGGCCTTCAATCTCTTTAACTACCCAGCTTTTTCTAGCGATCTTATTCGCATTGCTGGGGCACCTAGTCTTTATGGCGACCAGGTCAATCTGGGCAACGTCTATCACACCAGCGGCGTCTACATGGACAAAATCAACAACCTGAACTACTTCATCGCCGGTGGCTGGAGCCGGACTGACCCCAATGAGAATGGTATGTTCAATGACTACACAAGTCGCACCTCACCTTACAATACTGATTCCGAAAATGGCTACTCCGTCTATGCCGGCATCCGCTATGACATTGACAGACTAGGCCTCAAACTTGGTGCCGAGTACAATTATGGTTCACAGTACTGGATCTCTTTCTCGCCCGGACATGATGACCTCTACATGTCGAAGCTGGCCACCCGAGGCAACGCCTATGAATTGTACATGATTTATGATTTGCCCACAGGGGAGGCCATCTCGAAATATGCCAAAACCTTTATCCGCTTGGGCTGGCAGTTGTATGACTACAACTATTCCGGCGGATTCGATTGGAATATGAAACCGTATGATCTGGATGACGAGAAAGATAAATTGCAGGCACTGGGACAGAATCCGGTTGAAAGCGCCAATCAGGTGTACCTGACCTTTGAAGCGTATTTCTAACCTGTCCTAGCCCACCATCACTTCAATCAAGGGAAAGCCTTAAGGGCTTTCCCTTTTTTCATTCCACGCCAGTTATGCAACTTCAGGAAACATCGCCTCCCCATTACACCAGTCAGCTATTGCCCGTTCCCCATGGGATGTTCTCCAATGCGGGCGGTGTGAACAGCGAGTTGTTCGCCTCGCTGAACCTCAGCTATCATGTGGGAGATCAACCCGAGCGGGTACAGACAAACCGGAACCGCGCCCTGGCATCCCTGGGGCTGCACCACTTAGTGTCGGTCAATCAGGTTCATTCCGATCACATTCTTTTGGTGGGGGAGGAGCATGCGAAGGTTGAACTGAAAGGCTATGACGCCTTAATTTCGACCTTGCCAGGAACCGGTCTGCTGATTCAGCAGGCCGACTGCCAGGCGATCCTTCTGGCAGCACCACAATCAGGAGTTATCGCCGCCATCCATTGCGGCTGGCGGGGCAGCGTGGTCGGTATTATCGGCAAGACCATCCGGTGTCTGCAAGAAAAATACAACGTGGCTCCAGACAGTCTGGTGGCGGCGATCAGCCCATCCCTTGGGCCGTGCTGCGCCGAATTCATCCATTATCGCAATGAACTGCCGGCCTGGATGCACAAGTATCAGGTCCGGCCGCATTACTTTGATTTCTGGGCCATCAGCCAGCGGCAGTTGCTTGATGCGGGAGTGCTGCCCGCACATATCGATGTGGCCGCCCTCTGCACCTGCTGCAATCCGCAGTTTTTTTCTTATCGCCGGGCAACCAAAACAACAAAGGGAATAACGGGTAGAAATGGCTCGATCATCGGCCTACCGGCCGTTGCCTGAATCAGGGGCCGCATTCCACGGAGAGAGCCAACGTGTGAGCCGAGAAGCTTCAGGCCCAAAGGTTCTCCGCCGGACCAAGGGTTCTCCGCTTCACCCTCCCAGTTGTTGCAGGGCGTCACTGAGATCTTGTTGGAGTTCATCCACTGTCTCATAAAATACCTCGGCGCCGAGAGAGAAATGCAGCAGAATATTGTTTAATTTTTCGGGAATATACGGAAACAGCTTGCGCAGATTGACGATTCTGTTTTGTGAGAGCAAGGCATAGTCTGAGGGAACGATGGTCTGCAGCACCGTGTCCCCCATCTTCGGATTCGCCAGGATCTCCCTTGGATTATAATCGCCTTTGCCCGTGAGATAGATCAGAACATTGCCCAGTTCAAGCAGATCCAGGGCAAAGGGCTTCTCGGGCAGATAGAATTCATAATCAAAATCGATCCAATAAAAAACGCCGGTGTTGCGATCAACAAAAATATGATCCCGCCTGATATCTCCATGGCGGAAGCCATGCTCATGGAGAAAACCGATAGCCTGCAGGGCTCCGAGAAAACGCGCCAGGATGCCTGGCAATTCTTCGAAAAAATACTCTTGATGGGGAAGTTCGCTGCGATGGATGACCTTATCAAGACGATTGCCGCTGACCGGAACGATAACCCGAATCAGATTGCCGACGGCATCCAGTAACAATTCGCCCTGCATGAAATGCGGCCGCCCCTGCACAAGCTCCAGGATGCGCGCCTCCTTTTCAGGGCTCCGGTAGCAGGGAATGGTGAATGGCCCGAGGTTGATTTCAAATGTCTCGTAAAAGACTAATTTGACAATGTACGATACCCCTGTAGCCAGATCCTCGACCTTTGGAACCCATTGCTTGACCTGCTCATCCACGCCAAACCGCCCCTCCTTGGTGTAGGAGGTAATAAGAAAATACCTGTCTTCCACCTGAAGAATGTCGCCGTAATCAATCGAGGTAAAATCGGTTGTATCGGTGAACACTCGGGACGCCCGCCGCAGACTTCGGGTCACCCGGTGTTCTTTCAAGGTGCGGGCAATAGAATCAGGTAAGGAACTGACTTCAGTGTAGGGGCCCATCAGCCGATCACCCAGACGGCAATATCCTTGCCGGTATGAACAAGGGCATTGGAAATGGAGCCGAAGAGAAATTCCTCTGCCTTGGGTATCCCCCGTTTGCCGACCACGATGGTCCCGTAATGTTCCCGCACCTGCATATCAAGGATAGCGGCACTGATCGATTTCTGATCCGCCATCAGGCATCTGGAGGTCAGGTTGGCAGCCGTAACCCCATACCGCACCAGAATTGTTTCCGCCCGGTCGAAGAGCTTCTGCGCCTGCTCCTCCTGCACCTTTTTATAGGCGTCCAAGGTTCCTCCGGATCGATAATAGTCTGGCGGCGGTTCCGGGTAGATATGGAGCAAACAGAGAACAACATCCTCCCGATTCCCCAGGAGACGGCCCACATACTCAACTGCATTGAATGCTCTGGCTGAATCATCGAGCGCGATAATAATTCTTTTCCAATCCATGAGTTGACTTCCTCCCCCGAGTGGGTACTACCCTCTTGTCCCTGTTGTTCAACGCCGGAAAAATTCCGTGATCTGATCTTGGCGAGACAGCATCAACGTATCTCTCATCCCCCGTGTCGTTTACAGCCAGGTCTATCACCGCGGAGAGACCTTTTGTTCATTGAGGATGACCTCTCGCAGCTTTTTTCGTAAATCGGAAAATCGATACGGTTTGGCCATAACGCCTCTGAAACCATAGCTCTCAAAATCAGCCATAACCGAATTGCTGCTGTAGCCGCTGGAGACAATCACCTTCACATGCGGGTCAATTGATTGCAGTCGTTCCATCGCTTCCCTGCCCCCCATGCCGTCAGGAACGATTAAATCCATGATGACCACATCAAAAGGCGCACCGGATTGCTGGGCTTGGACGAACTTTTCCACAGCCTGGGCACCATCTGTTGCGAACGCTGCTTCGTGCCCAAGTCTTTCAAGCATGGCCCCGAGGATATCGCGCACCATAGCGTCATCGTCCATGACAAGGATTTTCTGCCTCTCATCCTCCCCCTGGGGTTCCTCCAACCTCGGCACGGTCGCCGAAGAGAGCGAGGCGGGGAGGAAAAACGTAAAGGTAGCGCCCGCCCCTTCGGTCGATTCCACAGTAAGATAGCCCTCATGTTTTTTCACAATCGAGTAGGCAGAGGTCAGTCCGAGTCCGTTGCCCTTTTCTTTGGTGGTGAAATAGGGATCAAAAACCCGGGAAAGATACTCTTCAGGTATGCCTTTCCCCGGGTCGGTAATTGATATTTTCACATACCGGCCACTTTTCATCGGCAGGTCGTCGCCGGAGATCATCACATTTTCGCAGTTGACCTTGAAGACCCCACCATCCTGCATCGCCTGGTCAGCATTGATCAGGATGTTGGTCACCACCTGGCCGATCTGCCCCTCGTCTGCGTCAATGCGCCAGAGATCATCGGGAATGACGTACTCACAGGTCGACAAGGTCCCGCTCAGGGTTAAACGACCATACGATTTGACCAGATTCGCCACGGAAACCGAATGCTTAACAGGAGCGCCCCCCTTGGCGAAGGTGAGAAATTGTAGGGCAATTTTTTGAGCCTTTAAAGCTGCGGTTTCAGCTGTTGTCAGACGCTCATAGGCGTTGTCCGTTGGAGAGATATTAGTTTTAGCAAAAGAAATATTGCCCATGATCACCATGAGAATATTGTTGAAGTCATGGGCAATACCACTGGCGAGCAGGCCGAGGGATTCAATCTTTTGAGCCTTGAGCAGTTCCTCCTCGGCCCATTTACGCCGGGTGATATCTTCGTATGAGCCCAAAACCCCGATAATTTCACCCTGTGTATTGCGAAGCGGCACCTTGGATGTGGAGAGCCAAATCTGTTTGCCATCGGGCGTGGTCTGTATTTCTTCATATTGCAATTTAGGCTTGCCGGAGGTCATGACTTCAAGGTCGTCCCGGCGATATCTCTCCGCTTGCTCTTTCCAGCCCATACTGTAATCGTCTAATCCGATCACTTCCTCTGGCACCTGAAATCCGGCGTCCTCGGCAAAGAGTCGATTGCATCCCATAAAGGTTGAAGTCAGGTCTTTCCAGAAAAGACGAACCGGTATGGTATCCA
This sequence comes from uncultured Desulfobulbus sp., assembly GCF_963662935.2. Lineage (NCBI taxonomy): Bacteria > Pseudomonadati > Thermodesulfobacteriota > Desulfobulbia > Desulfobulbales > Desulfobulbaceae > Desulfobulbus > uncultured Desulfobulbus sp. Next base: position 829,477 of record NZ_CAXXTL010000002.1, read on the forward strand.
GCACCAACTTCAACAAATTTTTTGCCTCATTCGCCCGCTGTTCGCTCTGTTGGAGTGCTTCCTCTGCTCGTTTTCGTTTGGTAATATCGGTCAGCATGGCGAACGAACCGAGGAATCGACCATGGCTATCCCTTTGCGGTGTTGCAGAGACCAGCACCCAGACTTCGCGACCCTCCTTGTGGCGGAATCGGCATTCGCAGGTCTCGCTTTGGCCTTGCTTTCGTGATTGCATGCGCTGAAGATACTCGCCGGTTTCTTCTGGAGAGATAAAATCAGCAAACGGCCTTCCCATCATCTCCTGGGGATCATGTCCCAGCAGCTTGGCCATTTGGGGGTTCACATAGGTTGTTTTCCCGCTTTCATCGACCGCCCAGATGCCCTCTTGCGCGGTTTCCACAATCCGGCGATATTGCGCCTCGCTTGCATGGACAGCCTCTTCGGCCTGTTTACGATCAGTAATATCGCTTATCACCAGCCGACATTCGAGCTGGCCGCTCGTTGTCCGAACCGCGGTGGTGGCCAGATGCGCCCAAAACTTTGTTCCGTTCTGTTTCACCATCCGCAATTCACAGACCTGTGGATCAAAGACGTCGTTCTGTGTGTTATGGAGGCAAAAAACATCCTGATCCTTGCCGTCAATGAAGAGGAAGAACGGCTGGTTGATCAGATCTCCCTGCGATATGCCCAGCATTTTGGCGATAGTGCGGTTCGCCTCCAAGATCACCCCAGTGTCGGAGAGTGTGCAATAGCCGACCGGGGCGAAATCATAGAGATCAAAATACCGGGCCCGTTCGTTGTCCAGTTCACTCTGGAGACGGCGGAGTTCCTCGTTTTGCATCTCCAGTTCGATCTGATGCACGGAGAGTTCGTGGAAGATCAACCGGGTTTCTTCCGGCGTCTGGGCATCGAGAGTATCCGGCGACATGCCCGTCCTCTTTTCAACCGCTTCCTCGGCGAACTGGCGTAATTGAGCAATCGGTTCTGTCGGCTTACCGGTCTTGATCATTGAGGCGCTCCATCTCGCTTGGGTCGGCCATGCATATATTTTGATCTCTCGTGTTGTCTTCTTTCACCCAAGGTGAACGGGGAAATGATCTGCCAATCGCATGCACGGGTGAGGAAATCATCAACTGCCACGAGGACGAAGTGCGGTGTATTTCGTCCTCGCGGCCTGGAAAAAATTAGAATGCTATCACTCGACTTTGATTGTTGACCGTTTGGCCTTTTCCATTTTGGGGATTGTCAACTCCAGGACACCGTTCTTGAAGGTGGCTTTGGCCTCGTTTTCCTTCACCGCTGCCGGTAAATCGATAACCCGCCTATACGAGCCACGGCAAATTTCCTGCCGGAAATACTCAGCTTTTTCCTCCTTCTCCTCTTTGCTCATGTTGGCTTCAAGCGTGAGCGTATTGTTGGTGATGGTGATATTGATGTCCTTTTTCTCCACCCCCGGCATCTCGGCTTTGATCAGAAAATCATTTTCCCGGTCCTGGATATCTACACTGGGTGATTTACCCTCGAACGGCAGCATCCCGTGGCCAGCCAATCTACCCGGCCATCCAAAATTTGCATGCCGCCACCGGCGGGGGAGGTAATCCTCAAAGAACCGGTCCATTTCCTTAAAAAAACCGGAATCGGAGAGGAGATCAAACCGTTCAAAGGGTGAGGCAAGACCTCGGGGTTGCACTTTCTGCACTTCCTGTTTCTTTTCTTCATTTTTTTTGTCGTTCATGAACGTTCCTCCAAGTTGAAGCGAGTTGAAAAGAACAGTCGCATACGCGGCAGGCTGCCAAGTTGTTTACGACATGGCGATGGTCTCGCCCGGTTTGCAGTCATCACGCCAGCAGCAGTCGTCCTGATCACAGCTGGGCTGATCGGTCTTGAAGCAGGGGATATTCCCCTCCTGCTCCTGGATGAACCGGATCAACTCTTTCTTGTCCATCGGCCCGGGATCGATACTCATCTTTTTTGCTATTGCTCTGATTTTATTCATGTGCATAAGCGTTCTCTCCTTTTTACGGTGCGTTGTCAGCGAGCAAGACGTAGCAGCCAAACAGCAAAAGCAGTATCCCATTGAAAAACAGCGGCTGTTTGGTAAGGGCAATGTCGGCGATGTAGAGCAGGACACAAATTATAAAAAATATTTTTCCATAAAGAGGGCTTCGTCTATTGTTGCGAATCCTCGCCCCCGTCCTTCCGGCTTCATTGGTGTTCATGGTCCGCATCAAGATGTCCATAAATATCCTCCCTCTCTGCAAGCCAATCTTTGGGTTTTCTTTTCTCAACGCCTGTCGTGTTCGAATAGGGCAGAGGCATCGAAGAGATCCAATGCCTCTTGCCCCCAGCCAGCATGGCCGCACCCGCTGCAGCCAGCGTGCTACACCGGCTGCAAAATTTCATTGATCGGGGAACTGATCTGATAGCCTCTCTCGCCCTTGTACGGGTTGAAAATTAAGACCGGACAAGAGGCCCTCTTCAGCACTCTTTCCGCAACGCTGCCCAACAGGATCTTTTCAATCCCCTGAGCACCGTGGGTCGCCATGATGATCATGTCACTGTTCTTATCACTGGCATAATCAACAATAGCATCGGCTACCTCGCCCCTGAGCACCACACCGGTGCAACCGGGGCAGGTGCTTTTGCTTTTCTCCACTAGGTTGGTCATCTTCTTTTGCGCATAACCGAAGAGCTCTTCATCGACCACCGCAAAGGAGGTGGGCACAACGTCGGAATAACTGGCGCCTTCTGCCATTATTCTCGACACATTGAGGAAGGTGAGTTTGGCCTCCAACTTGTTGGCAATACCGATGGCGAAGGCAGCCAGATCTTCGGTATGCTGATGAAAATCAACCGGCACGATAATCTCTTGAATGTTCTGCATGTGCTCCTCCTTTGAAAATTTTCGATGATAGCCCCCAATCCTGCGGCGGATGACCTGCGCTGCCCCGTGCTTCTGTTCATCGCTGACAAAAAAGACGTGCAGCCAGATTGTTGTGCAAAGAAAATAGAACGTGGAAAGCGATTTGATAAGGAAGCTTAAATAAAGAGAAAATGGATATATCAATTATTCATTCAACCAAAGGCACCCTGTCAGTGCCCCTCATCTTCTCTTGCAATTACGAGGAATTATCCATCTCCAGAGCGATGCCTGGCATCAGCTTGGCAAAACAATCGGGACAGCAGCCATGCGAACAGTTCACGCCTTTCACTTTCACGAAGTATTCTTCCAGGCTGTACCACTGACCTTTGCCGAGTTCTCCTGGCTGACCATCCCGTATTCTCTTGCAGTAGCTGCACACCGGCAGGATTTTTTCATACATTCCAATGGTCCTCTGCAGGTCCTGCTTGCTGAAACAATTGTTCATCCTGTACAGTAACTCATCAGTATCACATGGTTTTTGCAGAAAATCATCTGCGCCGAGCCGCAAGGCATCAATGGCGGACTGCATGTCCGCATACCCGGTCAAAATAATCACCATAATATGGGGGTCTTTTCGCTTCGCCGCCTTGAGTACCTGGAAACCGTCGAGACCCGGCATCAGCAGATCGGTGACCACAAGATCCCAATGACCGCTGTTGATCTTGTCGATAGCCTCCTCCCCGCTTGTTGCCAGCCCCACATCAAAACCGAGTGGTTCACTGGTCAACTCTCTGGAAAAACATTCCAAAATCAGTTGTTCATCATCGACAAGAAGTATTGATTTGCCATCCATTTTCTCTTTCCTTCCCATTGGAATACGCGCTGATGCCGGCTCCGTGGGCTGATAATTCCATGAGTTGCTGGTCATGGTAACGGCAGCCACCTGTTCAGGAGATGGACAAAGTCATTCTTCAACTGCAGCACAACCTGTTGTTCTGAAAGAGGGGATTGTCCCTCCATCGCCATGGACGTCACCGGGCAGCCGGAAATGCCGCAGGGGTTGATCCGGCTGAAGACGGCAAGATCGGGGAGTACATTGAGGCTGAACCCGTGCATGGTCACCCAGCGGCGGACGCCGACACCGATAAAAGCGATTTTTCCCTGCGCGGTCCAGACCCCGGTGCTGCCTGGGCACCGGTGCCCCTTGATGCCGAACGCGGTCAGGGTGTGCACCAGCACCTCCTCCAGAAAACGCAGCCAGCGGTGCAGGTCACGGCCGCGCCTGCCCAGGTTGACCAGGGGATAGCCGACCACCTGGCCGGGACCGTGCCAGGTGACATCACCGCCGCGATTGACCCGTTCCACCCTGACCGCCGGATCAAGGATATTGGCGGGATTGCCGCCGCGGCCGATGGTGTACACCGGCGGGTGCTGCAGCAGCAGAAGTGTTTCCTCTTCATTGCCTGCCCCAATGGCGGCAACGAGCCGTTCCTGCAAGGCAAGAGACTGGTGATACTCCATCAGGCCGCAATCGATGATCCGCATGCTCTCCACCTCGCCTTGGATAAATGCTCGGTCAGTTCAATGAAGGTGTACGGTGAGGTAGGCGGTCATCGTCGCCACAGTCGGCACCTTGCCGTAATCGCTCTCCGGAATGTCGATACCGGTCCGCTCACTCAACCCCACTAAGACCCGGAGAAAACTAAAAGAGTCGATATCGAGCGACTCACGAATGTTCTCGTCCGGGCCGAGTTCGGCGGGATTGCTCTCCGGTGCGACCTTTTGTAACTCCTGAAAGATGATGGCTTGTAATTCTTGCTCGGTCATAGCCCCTCCGGCGACTGCAGATGACGATTGAGGGCTTCAAGAAACAGGGCGCCCTGATGCCCGTCGGTGGCCCGGTGGTCAGCCGCCAAGGTCGCGGTGACGCACCGGCGCGCGCCGACCATGCCCCCTTCGGCCCAGGGCCGTTCCATGATGCGGCCAAAGGCAACCAAGGCGACCTGCGGCGGGTAGATGATGCCGTACACCGTTTTCACCCCGCGATCGCCGAGGTTGGTGACCGAAACGGTGGCATCGGTCATCTCCGAACTCCGCAGGCGACCGGCACGGGTCCGCTCGATCAGATCGCCCATGGCCTGCATCAGTTCTCCAAGGCTCAAGGTATCGACATTGTGCAGGGCGGGGCTGAGCAAGCCGCCTTGGCGCAGGGCCACGGCAAAGCCGATATGGATTTTCGCTTTGACCTGCAAGCGGTCGTCCAGCCAGTAGCCGTTTAATTCCGGCACCTCGCGCAGCGCCTTTGCCACCGCCTTGAGCAGCAGGGTTGCCGGCAGGATGCGCTCGCGGATGGGCCGTTTCAAATTTTCCGCCTCCAGCCATTGCAGGGGACGGCTCATATCGATCTCCATCTCCAGGTAATAATGCGGGATCTCCCGGTTGGAACGGCTCATGGCCGCGGCAATCGCCTGCCGCATCCCGGCACGCATCCCTCCGGCTTCCGACTCGACGCGGACAGGTGCTGCAATTTTTTGGACTGCGTCTCCGGTTTTCTGCGCCGCCTGCTCGACATCGCCGCGCTGGATAACCCCATGCGGACCGGTGCCCTGAACGGTGGCCAAGTCCACCCCGAGTTCCGCCGCCAGTCGGCGTGCCGAAGGCGATGCTGCTCTCCGTTCCGTTTCATCCTTCGGCTGAGGCGGGGCAACAGGGACCTCCGGCGGTGGTTGCTGCGGGGTTGACTGTTCCACCGTGCTTGCTGTCGCCGGGGGAGCAGCCGTGTCCACCGCCGTTGCGCCCTCGCTCTGAATCAAGGCCAACACCGTGCCCACCGCCACCTCCTCTCCCGCTTGGACCAGCGGTTCGCCCATGATTCCGTCCTCGAAGATCTCCACCTCAAACAACCCTTTCTGGGTCTCGACCACGGCGACGATGTCCCCCCGTTTGACCGGCGTCCCCGGTGCAACCAGCCATTCGACCAGCTTACCGGTTTCCATATCCGCGCCCAAACTGGGCATGCAAAATTCACCCATGGCTCATCATCCTCTGCACTGTGGCAATGATGCTGTCGACCTGCGGCAGGGCCGCCTCTTCCATGTGGCGGGCATAGGGCATGGGCACCTCGGCGCTGCAGAGGCGCTCCACCGGCAGATCAAGATCATAGAATCCCTGCTCCATGATCCGGGCCGAAATTTCGGCCGCAAGGCTGCCGCTGCGCCACCCCTCGTCGACGATTAGCACCCGATGCGTTTGGGCGATGGAGGCAAGATAGGTGGCGTCGTCCAACGGCCGCAAACTGCGCAGATCGATGACCTCTGCTTCGATCCCTTCCCGCGCCAGCGCCTCGGCGGCATCAAGGCATTTGAACAGGCTGGCGCTGTAGGTAATCAGGGTGATGTCGCGCCCCGGCCGCCGCACCCGCGCCGTGTCGATATCCACCGGCCCCGCGTTTTCGCTCAGCATGCCCTCCATATTGTAGAGGGTATTGTTTTCAAAAATCAGCACCGGGTCGGGGTCCTGGAGAGCCGTCCAGAGCATGCCGCGCGCGTCCTCGACCGTGGCCGGCGACAGGACCCGGATGCCGGGGATATGGGCAATCCATCCCTCCAGCGAATGAGCGTGCTGGGCGGCCAATTGCTTGCCTGCGCCCGTGGCCATCCGGATCACCAGCGGTACGTTGAACTGACCACCCGACATGTGGAGCAGGGTGGCGGCGGTGTTGAGAATCTGGTCCAGGGCCAGAAGACTGAAATTGACCGTCATCACCTCGACAATCGGCCGCATGCCGCCCAGGGCCGCGCCAATTCCCGCGCCGACAAAACCCGATTCGCACAACGGTGTGTCACGGATGCGCTCCGGGCCGAACTCGGCCAGCATCCCCTTGCTGACTGCATAACAGCCGCCGTAATGGCCGACATCCTCACCCATGAGAAAAACCCGCTCATCCTTGTGCAGGGCTTCACAAATGGCCGCTTTCACGGCCTCGCGGTAGGTGATCGCTTTCATTGCCGTTTGTTCACTCATGCCGACCTCCTTTCCGAAGTGACAAATCGAGTCAGGTCCTCAACCGGCTCCCAGGTTCCGGCCTCGGCAAAGGCCACCGCCGCCTCGACCTCGGCGGCGACGTCCCGCTCCAGAGCGTCCCGGTCTGCCTGCCGGAACAAACCGGCGTCAGCGAGATGTCGCGCCAGGACTTCGATCGGGTCACGCCGCTTCCACAGCTCCACCTCCTCTTTGGTACGGTACAGTTCGGTGTCGAACATGGAGTGCGGCCGGAACCGGTAGGTCCGGCATTCAAGCAGATACGGCCCATCTCCCCGGCGGATGTACTCCACGGCTATTTGAGCCGCGTCCTCCACAGCCATGACATCCATGCCGTCGGCAAAGGCCGAGGCCATGGAATAGCAGCCGCCCTTGCCGGCAATATCCTGGTTGGCCTCGGTGTAGCGGAGGGCGGTGCCCATGGCATAGAGATTGTTTTCACAGAGAAAAAGCACCGGCAGTTGCCAGAGCGCCGCCAGATTCATGGCTTCGTGGAAATCGCCCTCGGCCACGGCGCCGTCGCCGAAGAAGCAGGCAGTCACCCGTTTGCGCCCCTGCATCTTGTCGGCCAGGGCCAGACCGACCGCGAGAGGAAGGCCGCCGCCGACAATGGCGTTGCCGCCGTAAAACCGGGTGGCCGAGTCAAAGAGATGCATCGAACCCCCGCGACCCCGGCAGCACCCCTCCTGCTTGCCGTACATCTCGGCCATGATGACGCCTGCGCCCATGCCGCGGGCCAGGGCCTGACCATGTTCACGGTAGGTGGCCACCACGGCGTCCTCGGGGGTGAGCACCGCCATGACGCCCACCGCCACCGCTTCCTCACCGATGTAGAGATGCAAAAAACCGCGAATCTTGCTGGCGCTGTAGAGCTCGGCCGATTTTTCCTCGAAACGGCGGATCAGGAGCATCTGCCGCAGCTGCTGGATCGCATGATGCCTGTCGATATAGGTCTCCATTACAATTCACTCCCTTCCAGGGTAGAGGTGTCGCCAATGGGCAGTCCCAGTTCCCGCGCCTTGAGCAGCCGGCGCATGATCTTGCCGCTGCGGGTCTTCGGCAGATTATCGGTGAATTCAATCTCCTTGGGGGCCACCGCCGAGCCGAGCCGGGTGCGCCCGAAGCCAAGTAATTCCAGTTTCAGCTCTTCGCTGGCCGCAAAACCGGGCTTGAGCACGACAAAGGCTTTGACCAGCTCCCCGATGGTCGCTTCCGGCTTGCCGATAATCCCGGCCTCGGCCACGGCGGGATGTTCCATCAGGCTGCTCTCCACCTCAAACGGCCCGACCATGTGACCGGCCGTCTTGATGATGTCGTCGGCCCGGCCGATGAACCAGTAGTAGCCGTCCGCGTCCCGTTTGGCGAGATCGCCGGTCAGGTACCAGTCTCCGGCAAAACATTTGCGGTACCGCTGTTCCTCATGGAGATAGGTGCGGAACATAGAAGGCCAGCCGCGCCGCAGGGCCAGTTCGCCCTCGATCCCATCGCCCTCGACTCGAACAGTATCCTCGTCGAGGCGGGTGACAATAGCCGCCTCGATCCCCGGCAGAGGCAGCCCCATGGAACCGGGACGAATATCCAGGGCAGCGTAGTTGGCGATCATGATCCCGCCGGTTTCCGTCTGCCACCAGTTGTCGTGGATCGGCAGCCCCAGCACCCGCTGGCCCCAGAGGACGGCCTCCGGGTTGAGCGGTTCACCGACGCTGTGCACCAGCCGCAGCGCCGAAAGATCGTGCTGCTGCCGCTGTTCCGCCGGGGTGCGCATCAGCATCCGGATCGCGGTCGGGGCTGTGTACCAGACGGTGACTCGCTGCTCGGCAAGGATGCGGTACCAGCGGTCCGGATCAAAGTCCGCCTCATCGACAATGCTGGTGACACCATGAACCAGGGGCGCGATAATGCCGTACGAGGTGCCGGTCACCCAACCCGGATCGGCGGTGCACCAGTAGATATCCTCGGGATGGAGGTCAAGCACATACCGGCCGGTGATGAAATGGGTATGAACGGCATCATGAACATGGATCGCTCCCTTGGGCATGCCGGTGGTGCCGCTGGTGAAATGGAGGATCGCCATGTCCTCGGGGCCTGTCGGCGGGATGGTGAAGCTGGTGGAGGACTGCTTCATAAGCCGCGGCAGCGAGAGGGCGCGTGCATTCAAATCATCCTCCCGGTCAACCAGGAGAACGGTGCAGAGTTCCGGCAGCCGCCCCAGGAGGCTGGCCACCTTTTTGCTGTATTGCCGCTCGGTGGTGACCAGAACCCTGGCATTGCCCCGCTCCAACCGTTGAAAAACCGGTTCCGGGCCGAAGGCGGAAAAGAGGGGGCAGAAGATATTGCGGTTCTTCAGGGTGCCGAAAAAGACCGGATAGAGAATGGGGACACGCCCGGCCAGCCAGAAAACCCGTTCCCCCCTGGTTATTCCCAACGTGCCGAGGAGATGGGCAAAACGGTTGCTCTGCTCTTGCAGATCGGCATAGGTCAGGTCGGTGACCGTCGCGTCCTTGCCCAGACAGCGAAGAGCCACCCGGTCGCGCAAGGGGCCGTTGGCGTAGCGGTCCACCGCCTCATGGGCGATGTTCAAGCCGTTGCCATCGGGCAGACCATCCAGCTCCTGACGGACAGCGTCCCAGGAAAAGCCGGCGCAGGTTTTCGCATAGTCGAGCAGATTGGGTTGCACCGGCATGGATGCCATATTCTTCTTGATGGGGAGGGCAGCCATAAAAACCTCCAACAGCAGAGTCGGTCACCCGAGGGAAGGGCAACCATGGGGAAAGGCAAGAACCTACGGTGGAACTATGACCAGATGTCCCACAAATGACAATGGAGCAAAAAAAGAGGAAGAATAGATAGAAGATCTACCTCCTTGATCCGGAGCACAATGACGATGATTATTAAAAAAACCGGAAAAAAAGGCAGAACCGTGCCCTTTCGCCCCTCTTTCGAGGGGAAGAGCACTGGGCAAAAAATCAGGAGGGAGGAACGAAAAAGAAGGTCGGCTAGCGCCTTACGATTCGATAGACAGCATGGTCTGGAGATTGGTTTTCTGGTGGGTCAAATTGAGTTTTTTCCGGATGTTTTTGCGATGAATACTGATAGTTCCCGGCGACAGATGCATGATGTCGGCGATCTCCTTGGTTCTCTTGCCCAATTTGACCAGATTGGCGATTTGCATTTCCGTGGGAGTCAGCCGGATCAGTTTGCTGGAAAAACCAGCGGCAAACGGAGAGGTCAGCTCAACGATATTGGCGCGGAGGATCTCAACCAGCGCCCGCTGTTGCTCATTGAGTCCGCTCTCCGAGAGCCGGTCAAGAAACGGCTCAACCAGCTTGGTCGAGTTGGCGAGCACCTGCTCAGACAGGGTCGCCCGGTCCTCTTCCCGTTTTTTCAGCAGCACGGTTAAGGCGATGTTTGTTTCGGATAATTCGGCGGTTCGTTCCTGCACCCTCTTTTCCAGATCAGCCTTGGCACAGTGGAGTTCTGCCTCCACCTCCTTTAAGCGGGTTATGTCGGTATGGGTGCCGATGATCCGCAGCGCCTTTCCCTGCGCATCCCGATCAACAGCCTGCCCCCTGGAGAGCATCCACTGCCAGCCGCCCTCCTTGTTCCGAATCCGGAACTCAGCCTCATAACGCGCTGTTTCTCCTTGGATATGGGCGTCCCGCAGAGCCAGTACCCTTGCCCGGTCTTCGGGATGGAGCAGCTCTTCAAAGGATTGATTGTCACTGATCTCGCCTTTGTCCCTATAGCCCAAAGTGCGGTGCCAGTTTTCGCCAAAATAGACCTCGCCGGTGCGCAGGTCACGATCCCAGACACCGTTGGATGAGGTGTCCAGCGCCAGACGGAAACGATGTTCACTTTCGATCAATTGCGTTTCCACCTGTTGCCGGCGATGAATTTCCTCCTCCAGGCGTTGATTCTGTTGCGACAGCATCTGCAGCAGGTTTCGTTTCTCCAGACAGCGCCTGATTCGAAAGACCAGCTCCTCGACCTCGCAGGGTTTGAGGGTGAAATCGTCCGCTCCCAGACGCAGGGCGTCGATGGCCGAACCCATGTCTCCGTATCCGGTGAGGATGATGACGCTGGTAAACGGTGCAAGGTTCTTGGCAGCTTTGAGGACGCCAAAGCCGTCAATGCCGGGCATCATCAGGTCGGTCACAACCAGGTCGTATTGCCCGTTTTCCAGGGCGCTGATCGCCTCACCGCCGCTAGCAACTGCAGTGACCTCGAAATGTTCCAGCTGCAGTTCCCGGGTAAAAGACTTCCGGATAATATCCTCGTCATCGACAAATAAAATCGTTGTTTCAGCCAAAAGGGTTTCTCCTCTCTCGTGCATGCTCAAAGGTGCCATCTGATCCGCTTATTTGCAGCTGCATTCAAGATGTCCTCGTCAGTATGTATATTTCACGCGGTCACAATCCCTGGATTTGTCATTGCGAACGCATGTGAGGAATCTCGAGATTTCTCCCGTTCGGTCGATGACAAGCCGGAAAGTGTCAATTTGAAAGCAAACCGAAATTACACTACGTTCAGTCTGGAGGCATGGTTCATTTATCGATTGCCGAAACGGCGCGGACCGTACTGTTGATGGGGAGCAGAACCGTAAACGTTGCGCCTTCCCCCGGCCGGCTCTCGACCCGGATCTCACCCCCGTGGCTTTCGACAATGCCATGACTGACCGACAAGCCCAGACCAGTTCCCTTAATTTCGGGCTTGGTGGTGTAGAAGGGTTGAAAGATTAAGTCCATTTCCTCGGGTTTGATGCCGATACCGGTATCCGAAATGGTAATGGCCACCCGGTTGCCCTCTTGCCGGGTGCCGACGGTAATCACCCCACCGGGCAGCCTGCAGGCATCCGCCGCATTGGTCAGCAAATTGAGAAACACCTGCTTGATCTGGTCGGGAACTGCCAGGATGGGGGGTAACTGCTCGGCGTAGTGGCACTCCACGACAATCCGTTTCCCCTTGAAATCACTTTTGTGCAAGAGCAGCATGGAATCAAGCGCCTTGTGCACATCCATCGGCACCTTACGCCCGGAGGAGGGGCGGTTAAACTCCTGGAGGCCGCGGATCAGCTCCTTAATCCGGTCGCTCTCGCCAATGGCTGCATCCAGCAAGACCGTATCTTCCGCCCCCAATTTTGCCCTTTTCCTCAACCCTTTAAGAATGGTCAGGATGCCTTGCAGGGGATTGTTGAATTCATGGGCGATTGAAGCCGAGAGCTTGCCGATAGCTGAAAGTTTTTCAGCATGGAGATATTGTTTTTGCGTTTCCTGCAACTCCCGGGTCCGCTGCTCAACCCGCAGCTCCAGCTCCTGATTGAGAGTTTGGAGGTGCTCAGCCTGCTGACGTTTGGTGATGTCATGCGCGATCAGGGACGCAGCAATCATCTTGCCATTGGCATCCCTGATCGCCGAGATAGTCAGGGAGATGGGGATGATCACGCCATCCTTCCGCATGCGGACAGACTCAAAATTCTCTACGATTTGGCCGTGCGATATCCGCTCCAGGATCTCGGGAATCTCATCAGTATGACCGGGAGGAACAAGAAGAGAAATATTTTTGCCAATCACTTCATGGGCTTTGTATCCAAAGACGTTCTCTGCGCCCACATTCCACGTTTGAATGATTCCATTCAGATCCTTACTGAGAATCGCCACTTCCGCGCTCGCGACAATGGCTGCCAGACGGCTCTCTACCACGGCGGATTGCTTCCACTCGGTGATATCCTCAAACACCGTTGCAAAAAAATCCTGCATCGGCCGGTAGGCCATAACTGCGTACCAGCGCCCGAGCTGTTCGGAATATTGTTCAAAGCAAAGTTCTTTGCCGGTCAGCGCAACCTCGCCAAAGAGGTCTATCCAGCCGGCGGGGTCTTTCTCAATACCGGGCAGCACATGGGTTACCGTTTTATTGAGAATATCAGCGGACTTCAACCCCGTAAGCTTTTCAAAGGCATGGTTGACTTCCCGAAAAATATAATCAATGGGTTTTCCTGATTCATCGGCGACAATTTGATGAAGCGCGAACCCGTTGATCATGTTCTCGAACAGCGCGCGGTACTTTGTTTCGCTGACTCGTAATGCCCCTTCGGCCTGCTTACGCATCAACGCCGCCCCAATATGCGAGGCGATTGTTTCCAGGATTTCAATCAAGTTGAGACTGAAACTATCTTTGCGCTGATTGTTGAGTTGGAGCAACCCAACAATCTTCTTGTGATCCAGAATTGGGATCAGTGCAATAGAGGCATAATCGTAATGAATGCAATGGTTGCGTGGCTGAAACCGGAGATCTTCGTTGGCAGGGATGTCCAAGAGTACCGAGGAATCGTTTGTCCAGAAACTCCCCCCCGGTGTGAAAAGGGAATTACCTGGGTCGGTTTGGCCGGAAATGACCAGGCCGCAGGTACACTCGAGCCGAAAGTTACCGTCTTCGTCCTGGCAAATCGAACCCTCCAAGTTACGCGCAATAATGGTGTTTTCCCGCTGTACAAACTCCTGGGGAAATCCTCTTTGGGCAACATAGGGGAAGTCCTCTCCGTCTTGCAGGCGAATACCCACAGCATCCAATCCTGTTCCATTCTGCAGCACATCGACAACCTGGTGAATGGAATCTGTTAACATTCCTGGATTGTTGAGTATCTGCAGGACTTCCCTGCCCATTTCCCGATAGGATTCCGCTTGCTTACGCTCGGTGACATCACGACCTGTGACCACGGACCCGATGATTGCGCCACTTTTATCGCGAATGGGAGCGAAACTATAACTGCCCACCCAGGTCTCGCCCGTATCTTTCCGCCGGAAGGTGTATTCCACGTTTTTGGCCGTCTCTCCACGGAGCGCTCGCGGTATGGCCCACATTTTAGGCGGCACGGGCTCACCGTTGGGCGTAAACATCTCGAACAAGCCAGGGTATCGGGTTAAATCTCTGGAGCACTCATTATTATTTTTAAACCTGTGAAACGTCACAAAAGCGTCGTTGAAATCGATGAACTGTCCATCAGCATCGGAAATACACACGGCTTCCGCCATGCTGGCCAGCGCTGCTTCCAGCTTTATCTGGCCAGCACGCAATGCCGCTTCCATATGCTTGCGAACGGTTATGTCGTTGCCGACGGAGAGGATTTCGACAACCCGGCCGTTCCTATCGAGTATCGCCTTGTTGGTCCAGTTCATCCACACCCTGCGACCGTTCCGGCAGACATTCTCGTTTTCGGTGTTCTGGGAACACTCCGGGTGGGCGACTGCATCACAAAACGAGTCTGGAAGGTCAGGCCCTTTGCGATCCTTTTGCGGCAGCAGCATGCTCACGTTCCTACCGACCATCTCGTCTGCGCAGTAACCGAAAAAAGACTGGGCGAATTCATTGCAGAAGGCAATGGTGCCGTCATTCTTAAAACGGAAGATGGCACTATTCGCATTCTGCACCAGCTCGCGGTAACGCTCTTCGCTCGCCTTCAACGTCGCCTCGGTATGCTTTTGCTCGGTAATGTCGCTCAGCACGAGACGGTAGACAGGTGTGCCATCGGCATCACTCGCGACAATGGTCCGCAACTGTGCCCAGAATGCCACGTCGCCCTTGCTCACCATCCGCAAATCGAACACCTGGGGACTGCCGGTTTCAAATAATTTTTTCCGGTGTGCGTAGTAGATATCCTGGTCTTCCTTATGAATAAACCGGGAGATCGGCTGCGTGACCAGCACTCCAAGCTCTACTCCCAAGATCACCGCGGCGGTAAGGTTGGCTTCCAGGATCAACCCTTTCTCGCTGAGGGTGCAATAGCCCACCGGCGCCAGATTATAGAGCTCGAAGTAGCGTGACCGGATGCTCTCGAGTTCTTCCTGCGCCCGGCGCAGCTCATCATTTTGCAGCTCAAGTTCGACTTGATACACCTGCAGCTCATGGAGTTTGTGCCGTATTTCTTGGGGCCAGGTCAGCACTAGGTCTCCCGGCAACTGGACCGTTTTCTCCTTAAACATTTCTTCAGCCCGTTGGCGCAGAGTTTGCGCAGCTTGCACCTGGCGTGTCGTGCGCGTTGAAGGGACAGCTTGTTCGGTTCGTTCATCTTTGCTGGTCATTGTTGAATCCCCGGATCACATAATTCCCGCCTGGTAATTCTCGGCCCATGCCGGTGCACTGATTTTAAAGCCGGTTATCTGCATCGTTGTTGCAACCTGATTCATTGCCTACATTATATTGAGAAAAATGGCCTATCAATACGTCCCTGATCTTGAAAACTTGACACGGTTAGAACGCCGGATGAGGTCGGCAAGGAGAACACGAGGCGAAGATCGCCATCGGTTGGTAATTCAAACTGAACATGGTAATGATGACAATAAAATCTCATCATTTTCAATAAAAAGATGCAGAGTGACAACCAGGCAGCTCCCTTCCAGAAAAATTGGGGGCGAGATTGTTCCCGCATGAGAATTTCATTACCCCGAAAAGGTACCGTTTCCATTTTACTTGAGCATTAAGGGGCAATAAAAGTTACCCCTTACGTGTACAAACATATTGATGTATCAATTGCCCTGTTCGGTTACAACACTTTATAAAGAGTGCAACACTCAATGCGGATGACCACAAAATGAATAAAATTCAAAATATTATAGAAGAAATAAAGAAACTTGAAAAAGAATTACTCCTTGAAGTAGAAAAAAAGGAGGACGAATTTTTTTATAGAATAAAAGGGAAGAAAATCTATTTTGAGGAAGAGGCAAAAAAATACCAGAGAAAATTCCATGTGAAATTATCAGCGTATCTAATCCAGGCTTCTTTTTTCAACCTGATGACTTTTCCAATTATTTGGATCTGCCTAATTCCTGCAGTCTGCCTGGACTTATCTGTAACTTTTTACCAAATGATTTGCTTTCCCATCTATGGGATGCCTAAGGTAAAAAGAAGTGAATATATAATAATAGACAGACATTCTCTTCAATATTTGAATATCATTGAAAAATTAAACTGCTCCTATTGCGGATATTTCAATGGGTTGATCGCCTATATTCAAGAGATAGCAGCGAGAACGGAACAGTACTGGTGTCCGATTAAACATGCCAGAAAACTGGCTTCCATCCATAGCCGTTATCACAAGTTCTTAGAATATGGCGACTGTAAGGATTACCAGGATAAACTTGCAGCGTTACGGAAAGATTTCACGGATCTTCAATGAAAAACGTTTTTTTGCGCATGCCCTGGTTCCCGTAGAGTTCATACCCAGTCGCAGCAATGAGGCCTTCAGAAGTTGAGCACAATGAGCGGGATGACCTCTTTCTTTGGCACCCGGGGTACCCCGATACGCCAGGATGGAGAAGGCTCAGTTTTCTGCAGGTCGACCGACAAGTCGACTTGATTGAGCCCCCCCCCCCCCAGAGAGTTCGCTCAACCAACAGTCATGAAAAACTTGGCCTCTCCAAAAGGGTCCTCGATCAAATGCATCCGCTCCGCACAGGATATTTGTACTATCCATTTTACCTGCAATTTCTCTTTGTTGATTTTTCTTCTCTATCTGAGCATCGTTATTTTAAATAACTGGAGTGGCGGGACAAGATTGCTTCGTTGGTGTACGAAAAAAATATTTCTCAACGGATCAAGGATGCTGGTTCAAAGCTTTCGACTCATGATCGAAAAGAGCCGTTTCGGAAAAGGGCAGCTCAACTTTTCATCGCATCGTCCCGTCTATACGCTTTTTCATTAAATGTAACCATGGACATCCACCAACCTGACAGTGAGGAGGGAACCTGATGCAGCAATTTTCATTTACCCATGTGGAAAACGAACTGATATCCAAATTTAGGAAGAAAATCAACGAGGCCGAGTCGACTGAGGATGTGAAGAAATCGTTTGTCTACTGTATGCAGGAACTGTTCAGGAAAGTCAGTGACGGCGCCTTGGAGGTACGGCCTGACGAAATCTCCCTGAAACCGGACGAGGCTTCCTTTTTTATTGGAGAAAACATTCGCTCCCGCACAGAGTTTGCTAGGGTCTGGAACAACTCCGACTTGCCCCGCATCGTCGGCCGGTTCGCCGAACTCGCGCTGAACCAGTACAAGCATCTTGCGAAAAATCCAGCCAAGACCGAAGCCAAAATCAGGATGTAGCCCACGGGAGCTTGGTTGGAGGCGAAACGCTCCAGTTAGAACTGGGCATAGAGCGCTCAATCAATGCTCAAGCAGCCAGCCAATTGAGCACTTGTCGAGAGGGGCGGGCGGTCTTTTCGCATGCGAAAAAAGCCGCCCCTTTGATCAGGGGGCTACGTGCTCTTCGGTTCAGCAAAAAGATCGTTTTGTTCCAGGGCGGCGCGCAACCGCTGCAAAATGTCCTGGGTTTTTCCTTTTTGAATACGGACATTGATAATGAGTTCGTCTTTACTTGAGGACGAAGAAGGAACAATATTGAAATCGCGTTTGCTGGCTTGCTCACCAAAGTAGTTTTTCCTGATCATATCCACTTTACTCTCGAAACCAACCTGCCGCGAGCTCTGTTGATCTTCATTTTTTTTATTCAAGAGCTTGAGCAGGGTCGCAGCCGGTTGGGGCGATTTGTTGGCTTTGGTCAATGCCTGTTGCACACTTTTCAAAGCAATCGCTTCATTCAGGCTGGGGGCCATGTTTCCAAGAAGATCGAGCATTTTGGTGAGCTGGGGCCGTGTCGGAGCAAGCGGCTTGACGAGCTGCAGATAGAAGCTATCTCTATCCTCGCCATTTTTGATGGGCGCTAAAATTTCGGAAGCGATTGAAAACTGCAATTTTTCATTGATGACATCGGAGATGATTTCCGGAGATTCGCCGCAAAGGCGGATCTGATTCACCTTTCTGTATTTATGAATAGTTGAATGCGAGACCTTTTGACCGGGTTTACCGATGCCGAGTGTGCCTCCGAATTGCTCGGCCAGCGCCGCGTTGTTTAACCCCAGAGAAACGCTGGCTGATTCGAGAAAATTGCCAATTTCGATTGGATTGAGGTTCCTTCGTTTGGTGTTTTCCGCCAAGGAGATATTAAAAAAATCTTCAGCCGAGAAATCTGTTTCCTGGTAAACCTTGGCCTCCACCAACGGACGGTTGAGTCGTTTCAGGGCCTGGTATCTTCTAAATCCGCACAGAATTTTATAGCGCCCATCATTTTTTTTCAGCAGCACCAGCGGATGCAGTAAACCATTTCGCTCAATCGATCCCGCCAGTTCCTCAATGTACGATTCCCGCAACAAATCAGCATATCGCTTGTCGCCCTGTAGCCGGAAGATATACTGCAAATCGCCCGAACTGGCGGTGTCGATATTGTTGATGTCAATATTGCGCACCAAGGACATGGCCAAGCTAAACTGGGCCAAGGCCGGCGCCAACATCAGGGCGATTGATTCAGCTGTCTGTTGTTGATTGACCAAATCATCGCGAACGGAAATGAGCACGGAACGGACTTCAGGATCATACAAATCCTCAACTGATTGTTTTTGCCGGAACAGTTGATTGAGGTGGTGCGCTTCCCTGCCACTATGCGGCGAATCAACGGGCGCGAGTGCAGTGCTGAGATGCTGATCCTCAACGGCGACCCGGATTCGGGAGAGAAGAGAGGGTGAGATGGTCGGGCGATGGGGGGCGGCCAAAGAGGCGCGTTCACCCTGCCCATATCCAAAAAGAAACATCTCCTCGCGCATTTCGGCACTGGGGAGCATCTGAAAGTAAAAAATAAGCGGCAGCAATCCATTGCTGGTGATTTCATCCTTGAACTTTACAATCGGCTGAAGAAACGCCTCTCGCACCTTGGAACGGGTTTGGATGGCGCTGACATCAAAAAGATCCATGATCTCTCTTTTGTACTTGGTGTTGACAACGGCGTAAGAGGTAAGTTTCGCCGCCAGGGTTAGGGCCATATCGGCGAGATAATTGCCTGGCTGATCACCCGACGAGGTGTTGTACCCGTCAGCGACAACAATGAGAATATTATTGCTTCCAAGAATTCGATGAATGGTCTGGGCCAAGGGTCGCTTCATGTTCGCTCGACAAGATGTTACGTTTGAGGAAGGTTGCATCTAAAGCGCCTGCTGCCGCATCAATTGCCTGTGTGGCAAGGTGTCCGCCGGGTGCAGGATACGCCTCCCCGCCGAGAATCAATCGCACGACTTCGCTGGCAGGCAACCTGTCCGCTGTCGTGACCGGGACAAGCATAACTTCAGACTGTTTGTTGCTGCTGTTGAGCAGATGCCCTTTGACGAGAAGGTCTACAGCCATCTGAACGTCAGCGCATCGGGCTTGCGGTAGTTGCTTGCACAGCGAAGCCATTGTGGTCGGTAGCCGTCTTTCAAAGCTGTCGTAGACAATCCGGAGAATGTCAAAGGCGACCTGGAGCTGTCTTTGTGGCGGAAGTGTTCCGTCGGAATGATGGTAATGATGGTGGTGTTGAATGGCATAGGCCAGGGATGCGCCGAGAAGAATGAAGGTCCAGCCGATTTGCAACCAAATGAGAAAAAGAGGAATGGACGCAAAGGAGCCGTAGATAGCGTTATAATTGGCCACACCCACCTGGAGAGCGATGTACAATTTCTGAAAGATAAACCAGAAGATGGAGGCAAACACCGCCCCGATCAAGGCTGCCGATGTCTTCACTTTCACGTGGGGGAAAAACAGATACATAGTCATGAGGGTGACGACTATGAAGAAAAAAGGCACCAGCTTAATTAAAAAAGTGACCATCCAGGCCGATGGCAGGAGCACACTCAAATACTCCATAATTTTTTGATTGGCGAGAATGGCTTCCCCTGCCAGGGCAACGTTCAGGGATATGGGCAAGAGGATCAACAACGCCATGTAATCCATTATTTTTCGTAAAAATGACCGCCCTTTCTGGGTATGCCAGATAACGTTCATCGCCTCTTCAATGGAAGAAAGGACAAGCAGAACGACAATTATCAGGCCAAGGACGCCGAAAATACCGAGAGCGGCAAAGTTGGTGCGATCAACGTACTGAAATATAATATCAACGGCCCGATGGAGATGCGCTGTTGCCGACAGACTCGCCGGCTGAGATGCGTTGGGAGTGTCAGGTGCGACCGGTTGGAGTTGCGACAGGTCCATGGCTGCCGGCACTTCTCTCGAGAGAACCGGCGCTTCCAATTGATCGATAAAGCGTATAGCCGCTTTTTTTAATTGCTCGTCATTGCCGAGCCCTTTCAGGATGGACGTGCTGAGCGCCAGTATGGGAATGAGGGAAAGAAGAATGGCGTAGGTAAGGGCGGACGCCCTGATCGCGAGGTGAGTCCGGAAAAACTCCTCATACATGATGAGAAGGATACGCAGGCTGATGCGAAAGAAATGAATGCATCTGTTGGTTGCAGTCGCCGAGGAAAAAACCCATCGGTGAAATCGGTGGGAACTGTCATGGGGTCGAGGCCAGGAGTCAGAGGGTGCCGGTGAGGGCATCGTCCCTGTGTCTTCCGGTTCGGTTATCTCCCCAGTTCGCGGTGCAGCCATTTCTCAATGATCTCAAAGATAATTTCCCGTTTCACCGGTTTAGTGATGTAATCGTTCATGCCGGCCCCCAGGCAGATTTCCCGGTCGCCTTTCATCGCATTGGCGGTCATGGCAATGATGGGAATAGAGTTGAATCCCTTGGCCCGCAGCTCCTTGGTTGCGGCAAGGCCATCCATCTCGGGCATTTGAATATCCATAAGGATGAGATCGAAATCTGCTGAACGTTCCGAGAACGCCTCAACTGCTTTGCGGCCATTATTGACCACCTCAACCTTGTAGCCTGCCTTGGTGAGAATGAGCACGGCAAGCTTCTGGTTAACCGGGTTGTCCTCGGCCAAGAGGATACGAACAGATTGCTTGAGTTCCTCACGCACGCTGTACTGGGTGATGAATTCTTCCTTGGCCGAGGTGGCGGCTGCGATTGGTTCGTCGGTCCCCAGAAGTTTTTCAATGGTTTTGAAGAGGATTTCCCGCCGGGTAGGTTTGGTGAGAAAGGCATCAAAACCGGCATCCTTACAGCGTTGGGCGTTTCTATCTGTTGTTGATGTATATGCCAATAATGGAATGGTCGCTGTCTCGGGTAGCTCGTGACGAATCAGCCGGGCCAGGGCGTATCCATCCGGCGCCGGCATTTGGATGTCGAGGATAATGAGGTCGAAAAGATGACGGGCATTGATAGCCTCCTGGAGAACCGAATGCACAGTGCCGCTCTCCTGAATGGCCACGACCTCAAGCTTCGCAGCCTGGAGGATGTGTTTAAGTATGCTGAGATTGGTGGGATTGTCATCAACGATCAGCACCCGTTTGTCGTCCAAACTGACCTTATTGAAGGTTTTGGTCTGTTGCTGCTGCGCTTTTTGCAGCTTGGCGGTGAAATGAAAGATGCTGCCCTTGCCAATTTGGCTTTCAACCCAGACATGGCCGCCCATCAGTTTAGCGATTTTGCGGCAAATAGAAAGCCCGAGGCCCGTCCCGCCATACTCTCTGGTGGTGGAACCGTCAGCCTGGCGAAAGGCTTCAAATATCGATTCCAGTTTATCCTCAGGAATACCGATGCCGGTGTCGCGGATCGTTGCATGCAGGGTAATGGTTGCCTCGGTTTCCTCGTCGACCCTCAGTGCTAATTCAAGCTCGCCTTGCTTGGTAAATTTTGCCGAATTACCCATGAGGTTGACCAAGACTTGGCGAAATCTGCCCGGGTCGCCCATGACATTGGCCGGTAGAGCGTCGTCGATCCGGCAGAGCACCTCTATCGGCCGGGAGACCACTTTAGGCCGGACCAGATCGCAGACATCCTGCGCGGTAATTTCAGGGTCAAAATTGATGCATTCCAGGTCGAGTTTTCCCGCTTCCACCTTGGAGAAATCGAGGATGTCGTTAATAAGCGAAAGCAGCGCGTCAGAGCTGCGCTTGATGGTCTGGGCAAACTCCTCCTGCTCGCCGTCCAGCCCCGTATCCAAGAGCATGTCGGTGAAGCCGATAATACCGTTCATGGGAGTGCGAATTTCATGGCTCATGGCGGCCAAAAACTCGCTCTTGGCAATATTAGCGGCCTCGGCTGCCTTTTTTGCGGTTCGCAATTCTGCGGTCTGCTTTTTGATTTCCCCCTGCAGCGTGTTGGAATAATTAAGCTGTTGATCTTGTATTTTTCTGTAATTCTGTTCGTTTTCAGCCATGATGTCCTGGAACTTCTTTTCCAGAACCGCCGATTTCCGGTCAAATTGTTTCTTCTGAATCCGGAGCCGGTTGACCGTCTCAACCGTTTCCCGATGGGCAAGAAAGAGGCGAACCGCAAGACGGATGATGGTTGCAACCCAATGGCTGGTTTCACTCTGGTTGGAATCGCTTGGGGTCGCCAGAACGTATCCTTGGAGATCGGGAACGGCCAAAAGGTAAAACATCCGGCCCTGCAAGGAGAAAGCTTGCTCCGAAGATTTCTTTTCATTTTCCGCGATGGCGCCAACAGCTTGGTCGGCCTTTAGGGGAAAACCGTCGGAAACCACATGGTGACCCGAGTGATCCAGGCAGAAAAAAAGGATATCTTCGGTTTCTTGCTCCAGATGAACTCGCAGAGCGGTCAATTCCCCAATCGGGTCAACAAGATCGGCAAAAAGAGGAGTCAGAGTCATAAAATCTAACCTCAACCGCCGTACATTTGTTTTGTTTTTTCAAGCTCTTCCGGAAGATCTTCCGCGAGCACCCTGTATTCTTCCACGTTGGCTTGAATATGCGCGGCCAGAGAGGGGGCGAGGCTGGGTATAAGCCCCTCCTTTATGGCGGAAAAATGGAGTTGCTGAATGATGTATTCACTCATTTGGAGAATACCGGTGGGCGAATGGGGAGCGATGGAGCCGTTATTTTCCTGATGGTGATCGCGAATGGCCTCAGCTATCGGGTCGGTGATGCGCCAATCTTTGGCGAGGATATACCCTATCTGACAATGATCGGTTTGAAACAGTTGGCTCTCCAATTCCACAATAGAAGGGCCACCCACCGCAAGTTGCTCTGTAAGTTGGAGAAAAGTTTCCTGGTCCGCTGCCATTTCCACTATCAATCCAATATCATGGAGGATGCCGCAGAGGTAGGCGTCGTCGCCGTTAATGGTAAAAATGCGCTCAGCAATCATCTTGCAGCAGATGCCGGAGGCAGCGCTGTGCAACCATAAACGCTGAGGAGAGAATTCGGCGGCTCCGGAATGACTGCGGAGCATGCCCTGAATGGCGTCGGTCACCGCAATATTATGCAAATTTTTCATTCCCAAAAGAGCGACAGCCCGGGAAATAGAATCAACCTTCCGGGTCAGGCCAAAATAGGAACTATTGACCAGGGTCAGCAGTCGGGCGACAAGGGCAGGATCCAGCCGGATCACCGCCTCAAAATCCTGCAGGGTCGATTCCTCATCGTTCACCAGCTGGACAAGTCGCGTGACAATATGAGGAAGCGTCCTGATTTTCTTGAATTTTTCAATAAGCGTTTCGGCTGAGGTCATAAAATAGCTCCTTGGCTTAGCTGGCCATGGGCAGACGCGGTTGGAAAGGTGCTACAGAAAAATCTCTTTTTTCCTTACAGCCTCGGCTTTGATGCGGTCAAGCAGTTCGGCCAGCACTGGTTTGATGTTTTCCCGTAAATCGCCGGCAACAATGATGAACAGCAGGTCGTCACCGGGAGCAAAACGACCGGAGCGGGCTTCAACTATTATGTCATAAATACCTGGCCATTCAAGATATTCCTGACGAAGGCGGTCAATCTTTTCGAAATCGACCGTCGTTTCCAGCATGCTTACCTGTTGGCGATCGTTTCGTGACCAACTGCGCACCGTCCCGTTGTGGATGAGAATCATGCCAACTTTCTCATTAAAATCGGGACGTTTTTTCATTTCAGCAATGGTTTTCGAGATGTCCATGGTGTTCATCTACCGAGTGTGTTGAAGTCTTCTTTACCGTTTCCTCAAACGAGGGCGGTGCACAATATTTCCCTGTCCAGGACCGGTTTTCAGTGTACGCCGATCAAACCAGAGACGGGGCTAGTAATCTCTGGGTTATGGAACGCGCCGCTGTTTCCCCTGTTTGGTGGCGGGCAGGCGCACTAGATATCCTTTGGGGACAGCTTTTTCTCCGTTAAGAACGGGTTGCATCAAGGCAGGGTTGAACCGAGCAAAATTCTCGGGAGAAATGTGAAAAGTTGCAAGCAGACGGCCAATGGGCACGTCTTCCTTGAGGCGAAAGATGTCTGTAGCCTCAGGCCGCTCAAAAGGCAATGCCGGGTTGCCTCCCAACCGTTTGGCAACCCGCATGGCTGCAAGGAATTCCGAGTAGAAATTGCGGGAAGCAAATTTGAAATATCCTTGATTGTATGATTTGAAAATGCCTTCATAACTCCCCTCTTCTCTTACGGCTCGCACCATCCCTGCCCGACCATAATTGTATGCCGTCAGAGCCAGTGGCCAGGTTTGCAGTTGTGCGTAGTTCTCTTTGAGCAACTGGGCGGCGGCCTGGGTGGCGAGATAAGGATCGTAGCGTTCATCGACCAGTTGGTTAATGGTCATAAAATCCTTACCAGTGGTTCGGGTAAACTGCCAGAGGCCAGCCGCACCGACCTTGCTATAGGCCTTGGGGTTGTAAGAGGATTCCACATGGGGCAGGAAAACCAGTTCTGCGGGAAGTCCTTGAGCCTCAAAGATTTGCCTGAATTGCTGCAGATATCTGCCGGAACGGATAAGTCCCTCCTTGAAGCGATCGCTTTGACCGATTTGCAGACGGATATTTTCTCCTGCCTCGTGATAGGTGGTATGGCGCTGTTTGGGAAAAAGGCCGGCTATTCGCCGCTCTTCGACGGTACGAGGAGGGGTGCCGGATCCAAGGTTGGCAAGGATGGCATTGATCCGGCTTTTTGCCGCCTGGATGCGTCCACTGTTTGTTTTCGCCGAATCCGGGGCTTCCCAGTCGACAAGGTCGATGACCGCATAGACCCGGCTAAGATCGTCCGTATCATGCAAAATGCCCTGGCGGGTAGAATAGCGGCTGTAGACATCCTCCCAAAATTTTACATTTGCCCTGATACAGGGGTAAAGAGGGAAGTTTTCTGCTGCCAAGGCCCCTGTGGGTGAGACACAAAGCACGAAAGAAAAAAAGAAGAAAAAAGCAAAAAAGAGGAGGACGTGGGTTGCTTTGCGTTCCGATTGGGGAAAAATCATGGTACATGCAGGTTCTGCTGGGGAAAAGGAGGAGGAGACACCAATTAACACATGGGATTGTATCATATTACGTCCGCCCCGGCGATAAAAGTTACAATGACATGTTGCTTCGAGCTAACATGTTGTATTTGTTATGGAGAAAGCCGTATGTATATGCCCATCATTGGCACCCTTGGTTATATTGTTTCCCCCGATGGTTTACAGACCTTGCTGGTGCATCGGAATGCCCGGGAGTCAGATCAACATCTCGGTAAATATAACGGTCTTGGCGGAAAGATGAAGGCGAACGAGGATGTCATGACCTGTATGAGAAGGGAGATCCGGGAGGAATCCGGTTTCGAGTGCACCAGATTAGAGTTGCGGGGCACGATCAACTGGACAGGGTTTGGCCCCGAAGGTGAGAATTGGCTTGGTTTTATTTTTTTGATTACAGCCTTTGCAGGGAAACTGAAAGAAAGCAACGAGGAAGGGGAACTCGACTGGCATCCGATCGCCACCCTCGATCAATTGCCGATGTGGGAGGGTGATCGATATTTCCTTCCTTTGGTTTTTGATGGTGATCCGCGTATCTTTCACGGGTACATGCCCTACGCTAACGGACGGGCCGTTGCATGGGAATACAGCCGGATATAAATTTTATTTGGAAAAAAGAACGCCCTCTCCCCTGCTCCAAGCAAAGTCCTTGCGTTCAGGGGGCTCGATCTGTATAGTTACACCCTGTTTCATTCTGTCACAATTTCGTAAGGTTATGATTTTTTTTAACCTTTTCGGCAACTTAAATATTAAAGGATGCGTTATGGAAAACAATGCGGAATTGGTTCGCCTGGAGGAGTTTGTCGATAAACTGTTGACGAAATACAATCAACTGAAATCGGATTTTCATGCACTGCAGGCGACCTTACAGGAACGTGATGCTGAGTGCGCCGACCTGAAAAGCAACGTCTTTCATCTGAGTACTGAGCGAACCGAGGTCGGCAACAGAGTCGCAGGATTGCTGGATCGTATCGAACAGTGGGAGACTGAACAAGTAGGGTCTCCTGTTGAGAAAAGCGGCTCACACGGCAACATCCAGGGGTCACTGTTCAGTGATGCCCCTGAAGACAAGGACAATTGAGCCTGACCTCTGACTCCGATGCAGGATCGTCTTGTTCGCTTTCATCTGTTCGGGCAGGAATTCACCTTTTATAGCGATGCGCCCGAGGAAGAGGTGGAATCCGCCATCGCCCTTTTACGTCAAGAATTGGAAAGCAGTGAAAAGCTAAGTCGAAGCTCTGTACCTTCCAGCAAAATGCTGGTGCTTGGCTGCTTGCGGATGGCGGCGAAATATGTCAATTTAAATCGAGATTTTAGCGAATTTCGACAGGCGCAAGAACGCGCCATTGACCGCCTGGTCGAGAAAGTATCTTCAGGTTTGGACTGACTTCCTGAAGATTCTCTTTTGGCTGGCGAGACGTTCTGGTATAGTAAAAATAAGAAAGCATTGTACCCCTGCTCTGTTGGTGATCAGCGAAGTATTGAGCCAACTCGCAAGAAAAGGGTAGCCCTAGAGTTGAATCATGGAAATCTTTATTGAATTCCAGCCGTCAGCGGGGGCATTGCCCACCTAATTCAATTAGGTTTAATCATTTCGTTGACACGGCAGCGTGGGGGCTTTTCTTTACCGGCGGATTAAGCCGCTGTTTTTATAGATGCCATTTTCAATGCTGAGAGAGGATGGTTGCGTGGGTACGAACGGACATAGCTGGTCCAGTGATAGAAAGACAACTCTGATGCGATCAGGTTTACCATATACGAGTAATCCTCCATACAGGCTGTTCAAGAAAAATATTTGTCGAATTAATATGTAGCGCCAGAAATTTTTCTTTCATTTCTTTAAGACTGAGAACCACCGGGACGACCTGAGCCTCTCCTGAAAGCGCTCGGGCCCCACTGCTGAATTTCATCAGCGTTTCCGTTTGCAGCGATGATTGATCGCGGCACCCCTTCGCAGCCCCACTTCCCCTTTCTTCATTTCACAATCCGTGCGCATCAGAAAATGGCGTGGCGTGGTTGGTACTTCATTCACATATAGAGGGGCAGGTGTTTTCTTATGGAACTCAATGTTATAACGTTACTCTTGGCGTTGGTGAATCTCGTGGCCGGTTTGGCTATCGGCATTCTTCTGCGCAAAAGACTGGTTGAGGGAAACCAGAAAAATATTGCACTGCAGGGACGGCAGATCATTGAAAATGCCATCAGTGAAGCCGAACAAATTAAGAAAGAAGCTCTACTGCAGGCCAAGGAAGAGGCCTTCTTGATCAAACAGGAAGCTGATCGTGAATTGAAGGCCAGCCGGCTCGAGATCAAAGAGGATCAGCGTCGCTTAAATCGCAAGTTTGATGAGATCCAGCGGGAGTTTCAGATTCTCGAAGAAAAACAGGTCAGCTTGAAATATCGGGAAGAACATCTTGAAAGGAATGAAGCCGATGTTGTCGAGAAGAAGAAACAGTTGGACGGCCTCATTGATGAGCAGCGCTACAAACTCGAACAGATTGCCGGCATAGACCGCGAGGAAGCCAAACTTCAGCTCATGCAGTCTATTGAGAGTGAAGCACGGATGGACTGTGCCAAGCGGCTGTCACGGATCGAAAACGAGATGAAAATGGAGGCGGACCGCAAAGGCAAGAATATTCTGGCCCTTGCCATCGCCAGGTATGCCGGTGATTATGTAGCCGACAAGACCGTTTCCATGGTTCCCCTGCCCAACGAGGAGATGAAGGGGCGGATTATCGGTAGGGAAGGCCGGAATATCAGGGCGATTGAGGCTGCAACCGGCATTGACATTATTATTGACGACACCCCGGAAGCAGTTATCCTTTCCGGTTTCAACCCCATCCGGCGTGAAGTAGCTCGACTTGCACTGGAACAGCTCATTTCCGATGGTCGCATTCATCCAGCCCGGATTGAAGAGGTTGTGCAAAAAGTTGCCGAGGAGTTGGAAGTCGGCATTCGCGAATCCGGCGAGCGTGCCACCTTTGACGTCGGCGCCCATGGCATGCATGTCGAATTGATTAATCTGATTGGCCGTCTCAAATACCGCACCAGCTATGGCCAGAACATTCTACAGCACTCTCTTGAGGTAGCCTTCCTCTGCGGAGTGATGGCGGCCGAACTCGGTCTGGATGTCAAGAAGGCCAAGCGTGCCGGCCTGCTCCATGACATCGGCAAAGCAGTGGACCACGAGGTAGAGGGTTCACACGCGATTATCGGCCGTGATCTTGCCCGCAAATATGGAGAAGCCGAGGACATTATCTATGCCATCGGCGCCCATCATGAGGATCAACCACCCAAAAGCGTGCTCGACGTATTGGTGCAGTCTGCAGATGCCCTTTCAGGAGCCCGTCCAGGTGCCCGAAAAGAGATGCTGCAAAGTTATGTTAAACGACTTGAAGACCTTGAAAAGATTGCCAACAATTTTGAGGGGGTGGAAAAGTCTTATGCCATCCAGGCCGGCCGCGATCTGCGCATTATTGTTGACAGTCAAAAGATCAAGGACGAGGAAACCACGCTGCTGAGTCGAGACATCGCCAAGGCCATTGAAGAACAATTGACCTATCCTGGCCAGATCCGGGTGACGGTCATCCGTGAAACCAGAGCAGTGGAATATGCCAAGTAGGGGGTGATGATGAAGTCGGTAGCAGAACAGATAGCCCTAATCGAAAGGGGCGCCGTTGATTTTCATTCCAAGGAAGATCTCGTCAAAAAACTCACCCGATCCCTGGATACGGGTGTGCCATTGATCATTAAGGCTGGATTCGATCCGACAGCCCCGGATCTGCATCTTGGGCATACGGTTCTCATTCAGAAACTGCGGCACTTTCAACTTCTCGGTCACGATGTCCATTTTCTCATTGGTGACTTCACCGGCCTGATCGGCGATCCCACCGGCAAGTCCGACACTCGGCCGGCCCTGACCCCGGAAGACGTCAAACGCAATGCCGAAACCTACAAAGATCAGGTTTTCAAGATTCTCGATCCTGAGAAGACCAAGGTCGTGTTCAACTCCACCTGGCTGGGTCAATTGACCTCCTTTGAAATGATTCGCCTGGCCTCGGAGTTGACCGTTGCCCGCATGTTGGAACGGGATGATTTTAAAAAGCGATTTGAGTCGAACCGGCCGATCTCCATTCACGAATTTCTCTATCCCCTGATTCAAGGCTATGACTCGGTGGCGATGAAGGCAGATGTGGAATTGGGCGGCACCGATCAGTTGTTCAACCTGTTAATGGGACGAGATCTGCAACGAAGCCGGGGACAAGAACCGCAGGTGGTGCTGACCATGCCGCTCCTGGAGGGATTGGATGGCGTCAATAAAATGAGTAAGTCGCTTGGCAATTATATTGGCATTTCCGAGGCGCCGGACAGCATCTTCGGCAAGATCATGTCGATCAGTGACGATCTGATGTTCCGCTATTACGAGTTGCTCAGCGATCTCCCGATGACGGAAATAACTACCTTAAAGGGAAGAATTGCTGCTGGCCAGATTCATCCTAAGGCGGCGAAGGTCCAGTTAGCCAAGGAAATGGTGGCGCGGTTTCACAATCAAGCAGCAGCTGAGGATGCAGAGCGTACTTTCGAGCAGGTCTTTGCCCGTCACGAAATGCCCGACGAGATTGAAGAGGCGCGGGTCGTTACCACGGAAGCTGAGATCTGGGTGCCAAAACTGCTTCTTGATGCGGGGCTGGTGAAATCAACCTCCGATGGCCGCCGCATGATTCAACAGCATGCGGTTTCAATAGAAGGCGAGAAGGTGGAAGATATCAATGCCGTTATTCCCACTAAGGGCACAGTTCTCCTCAAGGTTGGAAAGCGGCGGTTCTGCCGGGTCATCTTTTCTTGAAATCAGTCCATCAGGGCAAAAAAGAGCGGCTCTCCACAAGGAGAGCCGCTCTTGGCGTTTCAGGGCGGATAAAAGAAAAACACCTTGTCGTCAGTGGGTTTGATGCGTTTTCTGCTGTTTCTGGCAGGCGCTGCAGATGCCGGTGAATTCGACATGATGGCCAAGAATGAGATAGGGCGTGGTGTTGGCCGCCTGGGCCACAAGCTCTTTGACAACCGGCACGTCGATGTCATCCACCTTGCCGCAGGCCGAGCAACGAATATGGTAATGTTCATCGGTGGTGGCATCAAAGCGCTTTTGGGTCCCACCGACTTCAATTTTGAGAATCATGCCGCTTTCCGCCATCAACTCCAAGTTACGATAAACCGTGCCCAAGCCAATACGCGGTAAGCGTTTCCGGACCATATCGTATAATTCGCTGGCAGTTGGATGTGTTTTCACTTTTGACAGTTCCTCAAGAATGATCTGTCGTTGAGTTGTCAGCCGGATCATTGGGGCGGGGGCATTCATGGTTTCTCTATCATTGGCAGTGAAGGTTTAAGTAAATAATAGTTATCAAAGGCTACCATGCTCGATGTTTTTATGTCAAGCCAGAAGTGGCAACCATCGTTTTGGGGCAACACAGGCGGGTTCGGATGCGAATAAAGGAGATGAATATATGGCCACCTCTCTTGTTGGCACCCATGGCTGGATTAACTCACTCAGCCCTCCGGACAACAATTCTGCAATACGGCGGAGTCGGACTGCTCAGCACGGAAATGCTCGCGGCCGCACGTCTGCCGGCTGAGCGGTCACCGCATTCCCCCTATCTTGTGCGGACCGAACAGGAATCGCCCCTTTCGTATCAACTCCTGCTGGCAAACGACAAAAATATCCCCCAGATTTTCGAGGCGCTTCATCGTCTCAAGGCAGATTTTATCGACCTCAATCTAGGCTGCCCGGCTCCCCTGGTCCGCAGGGCGGGAGGCGGCAGCAGTTTGATGGAAGACCCGATACGGGTGCGCAAAATCGTTTCCAGCGCTCGACAAAACACAACTCTGCCGTTAACAGCCAAAATTCGGTTGGGTGAGACACTCGATGAAGACAAACTGCGAAATTTCTGCCTGATGCTGGCCGGCGAGGGGATCGAAATGTTGACGGTGCATGCCCGTCTGCGCTCGGAGCCTTTCGCCCGACTGCCTCGGTGGAACTGGGTTGCCAAGGTTAAGCGATGGGTGGATATTCCGGTGGTCGCCAACGGATCGATCGACTCGGTGGCAAGTGCTCGCCGCTGTCTTGAGGAAAGTGGGGCCGACGGCCTGATGATTGGACGAGCGGCGGCACGAACCCCTTGGGTTTTTGCAACAATTGCCAGGGAGGTTTACGGGCTAGAGATACCCGAGCCGAACATCTGTCTACCGCAACTTTACCAGGGGTATGTGGATGCACTGATCCAGCGCTTTCAACCCGATCGGCGCCTGGGACGGTTGAAGGAATTCACGCACTACTTTGCCAGAAACTATTTTTTTGGCCATCACTTGGCGGCCAAGGTTCAGGCGAGCTCTTCACTTGACGAGGCGTGGGAACAGGCGGTCGCCTTCTTTGTGGTGAACGATGTCGATGGGTGCGAGGGGTTGGCCACACTCTCTGCCACTAAGGCCGAAGAGGTGGATTGTAGTAGCCAAAGCCCAGGGAAGGAAACTTTGCTTTGAGCAACTGCAGCCAGTTTCTGATCCCTAACGGCGGCGTGGCCGCACGGTGTTCAATCACCCGCAGGTAGTATTCCGGGTCCATGTTCAGATTGCGCAATTGGATAAAATCAGGACGATATTCGGTGATCAGCCCTGAGAAGGCAGCAAATTCAGCAGGATCGTCGGTGCATCCTGGCAAGATAAAGTAATTAAGGGAAACATGACGGCCGTAGCCTTTCATGACCGCAATAGAACGACAGACATCTGCAAAGGAAAACCCCTTAGGCCGATAGTAGAGCCGGTGTTTTTCTGGCTGGGCGCTGTTCAGAGAGATGCGGATCGAGTCCAAACCTGCCTTGGCCAGTCGATCGACAGCCTCGGGCAGGCTGCCGTTGGTGTTGAGATTGATGGTGCCCTTACTTGTTCGCGAACGGATAAGGCGAATACTTTTTTCCATGACGCCGGCCTGTAGCAGCGGCTCGCCCTCACAACCCTGGCCAAAGCTGACCACTGGGCGGGGTGCAGTCTCAAGATGCGCTACCGCGACCTCGGCGATTTCTTTTTCCGTGGGAACAAAGGAGATCCTATCCTGGGTCGAAGGGCAGCACCCCGAAGGTTGCAGGGAGATGCATCCAGCGCAGGCTGCGTTGCAGGTTGGAGAGCAGGGAAGTGGCGCTTCCCATCGTCCGAGAAAGTAGTTGCGGGCAGCGGGGCAGCCATAAGTGAGGCAGCATTTGCCGAGATGCTGAATCAGCCTATTTTCGCTCTGTCGCTGGAGGTGTTTTTGGGTGCGTTGCTCCAGGAGGCGCTGATTGAACTGATCGGCGTCCTGCCGGCAATCGGTATCGCTGCGGAAACCTGCTACCCAGAACTTACCGTCAGCCCAGCCGACGGCCGTATAAGCAAAAAGCGGCAGCAGGGCTGTCTTGGTCCCATGATTTTGATAAGCTGCGGTCAAGATGGCCGTATGGGCAGGAGCCATGAAGGCGGCAACGGCCTGAATGGATTCGCTGGAATTGTAAGGGTTGGCGTCGAGTAAGGCCGGCTCGCCGGTTTCAGGTTCGATACCGACCGGCAGGCGATCCGGCAAGGCAAACAGTTCGCTCCCGGGGGGCAATTCGATCAGATCTTCAAGTTGCGGCTTATAAAATAGCCCAGCAGCACTTCCGGCCATTGCCAGACCGTCGTAGTCCAGTATTTCTCCATTGCTCGTAGCAAAAAGCAGAACGGGGAGGGTTTTGGGGTGGGCAACCGCCATGACGCAGCATGATCAGCGAGGACGGATTTTGGAGAAGACCGAATCCACAGCCCGGTAGATCTCCAGGTCATCGCCGAAGACATCCTGGATGTTGGTGTGATTGATTAAATCTTCAATAATATATTGTGTCAGATACAGACTGATGACGTTGGGATCAGGGGTCAGGTTTCTGATCGGTGCAATCTTGAATTGCATGTCGAACTCTTCCATATCGCCCAACTGCTGCAGTTGTTTGGCCATAACTTCCTGAATGGCGTGCACCGAATTGGTCTCGATGATATGGAGGTCCAATAGGCGCTGTACCAGGGATACGGCGAGTTCCGGCGCCATTTCCCGGGATTTTTTCAGCATGAATTGCCGTTCCCTTTCCCGTTTCCGGTCAATGGCGTCTATGGTTTTATTGGTGGAATTACTGGGGTTAATGTGGCGGGCCATGGGTTGCTCCTTGGGTAGTCTATATCTTCTAAAAAAGGTTGTCTTTTATTATAGCGGTGTTAGCGGCTGTCAACCGCTTATTGAACGAAGAGCGGTGAGTGGCTCACAGTGTTTAGCCATTGGCTTGAGTATACAAACGATCTTGAGGACTCACCAGATCCATCATGATTTTTTCTGCCGGTTACCCAAGAGTCGCCAGATGAAAACGCTTATCTGTCAGCAACTCCGCCCTGCATGAACGCTTGCCCTGTTCACTGTTACCGCGAATGGTTCGAGGGAGGATGAAGGTTCTTATACTGTAACTCAAAGCGATAAGCACTGCTTTTGTACGGGAAAGATCCTTTCAACTCGTGGATGGACCTTCCTAAAGAGGTACGGAGGGGGGAAAGCTTTTTACCTTTGGACCTCTTCACTTTGATACAGTCGGCGAAAACGACTGAGCGTGTGTTCTAATTCCGGGTTGAACCGAAGACCGTATTGATCGACGTACTCGGCCGCCATCCTGTGGGTATTGAAAATAGGGACGTTGAGCTGCAGGTTGTTCAGTGCTCGAGCTACATAGGCTTGTGGTTGCTGATAAAATGTCTGGAGCACAGAGGGGAGGAGATCATAGAAAGCAGCGGCATCCTCCGTGTAGAGCAGAGCATCAGGAGCCTCACTGAGATCGGCGTCTTCTACAGGACCCTCGTGCCCGAATTTCCAGCCCGTTTGCCCATCGTGATACCCTTCAACCCACCATCCATCCATGATGCTAATATTAGGGACCCCGTTCATGGCTGCTTTCATGCCGCTGGTACCGCTGGCCTCAAGAGGACGTTTGGGACTATTGAGCCAAGCGTGGACGCCGCTAACCATCAGTTTGGCGACTTGCATATCATATCCCGGGATAAAAACAAGTTTACCTAGGCCGTTGCTCCGCCTGTACAGTTCTTCCTGATTGTCGAGAATCAGCTTGAGCACCGATTTACCGGGCTCGTCTGCAGGGTGGGCTTTACCGGCAAAGAGAAAATTCACCGGCCAGTTATGTTCAATGAGGATGTCAGAAAGACGATCAATATCATCGAAAATGAGATCGGCCCGTTTGTAGGTGGAAAATCGACGGGCAAACCCAAGGGTGAACACTCCGGGCTGGAGCCATTCCGTTTCGGGAAGACTGGAGAGATGGTTAGGCGGATCGATCCAGGTTTCGACCATCTGCTCACGATGACTTTTTAGCATGTTGTTCACATAGTCAATCAACTGTTTATTATCTAAATTCCAGGCGTTCTCAAGTGTTTGGGCCAGCAGCGGCATGTCCTTGTCCGTGATAGCCACAAAACAGCTGGGATCGGTGCGCCAGTTGCGCAGTGAGGGAATCTGGTTAAAGCAGGCAGCACGATTTTCACTGATCCAGGTCAGGTGATGCACGCCATTGGTAATTGCCTTAATCTTATCTGAAAAAACAGGGAACTGCTTCTTGGTGACATCACGATGCAGTCGGCTGACGCTGTTGATCGCCCGGTTAATCCGCATAGCCATAGCCGTGAAATTATATTCATGGCTGACCTCATCATCGTGGGCGAGCAGATTGAGTATTCGCTGAAAGGCAGTGTGGCTGATCGCTGAGTAGAGGTCTCGAGAAAAACGGTCGTGCCCTGCCTTGACCGGGGTATGGATGGTATAGACAATTTTGCGGGAGACTCGGTCCGCCGCTGCCAGGATGTCGGCATCGGTCATGTGGTCAAGGAAGGTGTCACCGAGGGTGGCCTGCAGCTCCTGCAGAATAAGATGCAGGGTAACCGTTACGCCGTGCTGTTCGTTGAGGTGAATAGTTTGTGCGTTGAATCCAAGGGTTTCGAGGAGTGGCAGAATGGCGGCCCCCAACATGCGCCGCTGGTTGGCTTTGATGGTCGCTGATTTAGCATTGTACAATTGGTGGGCCGATTCCCTCACCCAAACCGGGGCATCCGGTAGGTGGTAATCCAACAGGAATTCCGGAACAAAATAGTCAAGTTCGCCGGCGATCTCCAGCTTCATCCAGACATGGGCCTTGATCAGCGTCGGCTTCACTTGCCCGTTGTAGAAGGGGATATCAATTGTCAGCGGTTGCCCGGGGGACAGCGGGTTCCGGAGCTGAAACAGAGTGGGAGTTGTTTCGGGAGTCCAGCGGGTCGCATGGTCGATCTGCCCCACCTTTGAGTCAACAATCTGGGAAAAGTATCCTTCCCGGTATAGTAAACTGACAGCTAGGGCCGGAATGTGCAAATCGGCAAAGCTTTTAAGCGTATCACCGGCAAGCACACCAAGGCCGCCACTGTAGTTGGGAATTTTACGGGGGCCGTGCAAATACTTTTGCAGCAGGGTGTTCAGTTGCGGATTGGGAGTTTCCGTAACCCCTTCCTTTTCCAAAAGGTCACGGACAGGATGAAAGACATCGGGGTCGCCACCGATTTCCATCGAGACATAGGCTATGGCGTTGCCTTCGGGGCGGCTAAGATTATCCCAGACCAGGTCAAAAATCGGCTGGGTCACACCAAAAAAAGTTCCAAAACGGTTGGAACAAACTATTCGTTCGAGGATATTGAGTGAGTTGGGAAACGTGGAACCCATATGAGTGATTCTTTTTCTTGTTAAAAAAAGGAGGAAATTCTCCTCAGAATTGTAAGCGGAATGACTTTAGATAGGCTCTTCTTCTTTTGCAAGGAAATTCATTTTTTTAGGAGAAAATTGTTGTATTTCCTTGTTGGTGCAGTAAATTGTGAACTCGTGCATTTTTAAATTTTAATTATAAGGGAGGGAAGAATGAGCAGTAAAAAAATGGGGTACTGGGTCACCTTAGCGGTGCTTATCTTAGGCTTGAGCCTGACGGGCTGTAGCAAAAAAGCGCCGGAAACCGCACAGCAAGGAACAGAGGGCGCTGGAACATCGGAATCGCTGGAAACTGCGGATTCGGGAATCATGGAAGGCAGAACCTCTGGGCCGATGGTGCCGGTCTATTTTGAGTTTGACAGCTCAAAGATTACCGGCGAACAAGTGCAGCGGATTGAAACTAATGCAGATTTTCTTAAAAAGAATAGCCAGTTAAATATCCGGATTGAGGGAAATAGTGATCCTCGGGGTACGCAGGAATATAACCTTGCCTTGGGTGAACGCCGTGCCCAGGCCGCAAAGTCGTACCTCATTAAGCTCGGCGTCAATGCCGAGCAACTGTCCACGGTTAGTTTTGGCGAAGAGAAACTGCTTCTGTTCGGCCATGATGAAATTTCCTGGGCGCAAAATCGGCGGGACGACTTTGTTATTGTAAAATAACTGGTTGGTTTAATGAGTGAGTGACCGGGTAAGGGCTTGTGTCCCTGCCCGGTTTTGTATTTTTCTGCCCCACATTGCCTCTTCGGTAATAAATACAACAGGGGCGAATGCAACCAATTAAAAGGAGCAAGGACAATGAATGTTGTTAAAAAAACGGTTGGCTGCATTGGCAGCCTGTTGATCGTAGCGGCTGTTCTTTTCAATGGCCAGGCTTTGGCTGCAGACACCAAGATCGGCGTCATTGATATGAAGCAGGTGCTGTCAACCTCCACGGCCGGAAAGAGGGCAGAAGGCATCATCAAGCAGAAAATGGATTCTCTCCAGTCCTCCTTTAAAAACGAGGAAAACGAGCTTATCACTCTGCAGAAGGAAATGGAAAAAAAGGGTTCCGCCTGGAGTGATAGCGTGAAGCAGGAAAAAGCCGCCTCCTTCCAGAAAAAGCGGCGCGATCTCGCGGTGAAGCAGGATGAGGCAAATCAGGAATTAAAGAAACTGCGTGAGCAGCATGTCAATCCTATCCTCAAAAAACTCGAGGAAGTTGTCGGGAAGGTGGCTGCCGACGGTGGGTATTCGGTCGTGCTCCCCCGCAATGTGGTGCTTTATGCTACTGATTCGATTGATATATCGAATGCGGTTATTGCAGAGCTGAACAAAGCGATGAAATAAAGGCGCTGATCACTCGTTTGTTTTATTGATCATGGCCGATTATACGCTTCGGGACGTTATCCCCCGATTTTCCAATGCCAGGGTGCTGGTGATCGGTGACATTATCGTCGATCATTTTCTTTGGGGAACAGCCACCCGCATTTCTCCAGAGGCGCCGGTTCCAGTTGTCAATGTTCAGCGCGAGGAACTCCTGCTGGGTGGCAGTGCCAATGTCTTACGAAACATTGTTTCCCTTGGGGGAAAAGGCGCTTTGTGCGGCATTATCGGGGATGATGCCATGGGGAAAAAAGCTGCCGAGCTGGTCGAGGAGTTGGGCGTTCCGACCCAAGGGTTGGTTGTCGGGCAACGCCCGACGACCATCAAAACCAGGGTGGTGGCGCAAGGGCAGCAGGTCGTCCGTTTTGATCGAGAACAAACTGGTGTCCCGTCGAAAAGTTCGCTGAACGCTCTTCTTTCCTACCTTGAAGAACATGTGCATACCTTTGATGCCGTGATGGTTTCGGATTACGCTAAAGGTGTGGTCAGCGAACAGTTGATGATCCGGCTGCATCAACTGCTCCACGCAGCCCGATATCGGGAAAAACGAAAGCTGCCGTTGATAGTGGATCCCAAACCTTCAAATATTCATTGTTTCGTCGGGGCCACTGTCATCACCCCCAATCACCATGAGGCCATGCAGATAGCTGGAATTCGGATTTCGGATGAACCGAGCCTGATCGCAGCTGCTCGTCATCTCCGCGACGATATCGGCTGCGAGGCGGTCTTGATTACCCGTGGAGAAGCCGGCATGGCGCTGTTGCAGGATGACGACCAACTGGTTACCATTCCGACGATGGCCAAAGAAGTCTATGACGTCACCGGTGCCGGAGATACGGTTGCTGCCACGCTTGCTCTCGGGCTGGCCGCCGGATGCACCATGAATGAGGCTGCAATTTTGGCCAATCATGCCGCTGGTATCGTCGTCGGCAAGATTGGAACCGCTTGTGTCTCAGCCGTCGAATTGGGTGACGCCATCCCCCTCAATCAATCGTAGCGCGTACAAATTTTAGTTTTACTTAACGAATGAGTCCCCGGAAACGGGAAGGATAAGGAATGCGACCACGAAGCATGACAGGATTTGGCCGAGGCGAGGCCTCGGCAGAAGGCAGGACCTGGGTCGCCGAAATCCGAACCGTGAATCACCGCTTTCTTGACCAACGAGTCGTTCTGCCCCGGCTTTATAACGCCTTCGAGGAACCGGTAAAAAAAATGGTGGCGACCATTCTCGATCGCGGCCGTGTCGATATTACCTTCAGCGTGCAAGGTCTTTCCGCAGTTGAACCGCAGTTGGTGGTCAACGAAAGCGTGGCCCGGCAATACCACCGCTGTCTCCAACAATTGATTGACGTTTACGGGCTCGATGGCACGGTAACCCTGCGAGACATGCTGACTCTACGCGATGTGATTACCCTGGAAGAACAGCGGCCCGATTTGGATGCGGAATGGGTCTTGATCAGTTCCGCCTTGGGTGCCGCCCTCAAGGATTGCGACATCATGCGAGAACGGGAGGGTCAAGCCCTACAGCAGGACCTCCTCGGACGCCTTGCCACATTTGAATCGGTTGTTCGCCAGATCGACACCCATATTCCCGAACTCCAACAGCAACGCCAGAGCGATCTGAGGCTCAGGGTAGGAAAATTACTTGAAGGCTTGGATCTCGACCCGATTCGCTTAGCCCAGGAAACGGCGCTCATGGCCGACAAGAGCGACGTCACCGAAGAGATAACTCGTCTCGACAGCCATATGGCCCAGTTTCGCGCCTTTCTTGCCAGCGAAGAACCGGTGGGGCGGCGACTTGATTTTCTTCTGCAAGAGTTCCTCCGTGAAGTGAACACCCTCTCCTCTAAAATCTCCAGCGCCAGCATTGCTCACCTGGGCGTTGAGATGAAAAATGAAATCGAAAAACTGCGCGAACAGGTACAGAACATCGAATAACCACCCCTTTGTCGCCTTTTATTTAGATTTTCCCTTTGAGCACCGCTATCAGCCATGGACAGCAGACTCGTTAATATCGGCTTTGGCAATGCCGTCAAGGTCAACCGTATTCTCGCCATCGTCAATCCCGGGTCCTCGCCCATAAGAAAATTGAAGGACGATGCCCGAATCGAGAAAAAACTCATCGATGTCACCGAGGGAAGGCGGACGCGGGCCATCCTCATCCTTGATTCCGGCCACCTGATTTTGTCCTCGGTTCAGCCGGAAACCATCAACCAGCGCCTGCTGGCCCTGGACCAGGAACAGCGCAATCCGGAAATGGTGCTGACAAAGGAAAAGAACGAGGAAAAAGATGAGTAATGCTCTCCTGCTTGTGCTTTCCGCTCCCTCTGGATGCGGCAAAACAACCATTGTCAACCGGGTGATGCACAACCTGCCAGGACTGGTTTTTTCGGTATCGCACACCACCAGACAACCTCGCCCCGGAGAGG
The DNA here is from genome assembly GCF_963662935.2 of uncultured Desulfobulbus sp. Classification (NCBI taxonomy): domain Bacteria; kingdom Pseudomonadati; phylum Thermodesulfobacteriota; class Desulfobulbia; order Desulfobulbales; family Desulfobulbaceae; genus Desulfobulbus; species uncultured Desulfobulbus sp. The sequence continues at coordinate 869,195 of NZ_CAXXTL010000002.1, forward strand.
TGAATGGCGTCCACTATCATTTCGTCGAAGGAGCTGTTTTTTCGGGCATTCGCAATCAACAGCCCACTGGCTTTCTTGAATGGGCCGAGGTGCACGGCAACATGTACGGCACCAGCGTTGAAGAAGTCGACAAACATCAACGAGCCGGTTGCGATGTCATTCTCGATATCGATGTCCAGGGTGCGGCCCAGGTTCGCCTGCGGGCCAATCCGGTGACTGTTTTTATTGCACCACCGTCACTTGTGGAATTGGAACGTCGCCTGCGCGGGCGGGCGACAGAGAACGAGACGACCATTGCCGTGCGACTTAACAACGCCCGCAAGGAATTAGCCTGCGTTGGCGCCTACGACTATCTGATCGTTAACGATCGACTCGAAGATGCAGTGGAAAGTCTCCGCAGTATCCTCATTGCCGAGCGCTGCCGCCAGCGTCGCGCTCCTGATGGCCAACCGATGCAATGGGGTGTTTGATGGAGACAAGGAAAAAGGAGAAGAGGCCTGTTGACCGTGGTCAATCCGCAGCAAGCGATCCCGCCGATGACCTGATATGGGGGATCAATGCGGTCTGGGAGGCCCTGGAGCAGAAGGCGGCCAACATCAGTGAGATTTTCATCCAACAGGGCAAGGCTGGTCCGCGTCTGCAGCAGATCATTGACCTAGCCAAGGAACGTTCCATTGCAATCCGTTTTGTCGAGGAAGGCAGAATGCACGTTCCCCGCCATTGCCGCCATCAAGGGGTGGTTGCCCGACAGAACGAGGCCCGGCTCATTTCACTCGACGTCCTTCTGGAAAGCCTGGCAAAGGAGCAAACCACGGGCCCGGCGAGGATTCTGGCACTTGACTCCATTCAGGATCCCCGCAACCTCGGATCAATTCTCCGCTCGGCCCTGGCGGCCGGATTTTCCCATATACTCATGACCCGGGAGCGCAGCGTGCCCGTCACCGGCACGGTCGCCCGGACTTCAGCCGGAGCGGTGGCCCACCTCCAAATCTGCCAGGTCGTCAACCTGGTCGATGCATTCAATGTATTGAAAGAAAGGGGATTCTGGATCTATGGAGCTGTGGCGGAACCGGATGCATCCACGATTTATAGCACCGATTTTTCCGGGCCAATCTGCCTGGTGATTGGTAGCGAAGGCAAGGGAATCCGGCCTTTGGTTCGAAAACAGTGCGATTTTCTGGTGACGATCCCAATGAAGGCGGCGTTTAATTCACTCAATGCCTCGGCGGCGGCGGCCGTCATCATGTTCGAAATAACCCGCCGTTCCTATTGATCCCATTTAGGTCGTCGGTCGTCATTATGCAGGGGGAAACTCAGTCTCCCCCTACAGCAAGCAACAAACCACTATTTCTTCTTTATTTGCGATTTCAGCAGGTCGCCCAGTGTCCCCATCGAAGGAGACTCCTTGCTTATCGGGGGCGGCGTATACTCCTCGGCCGATTCCTTGGCCACATAATCTTCGGGCGCCAAAGAAAGCCGTTTCTGCCCAACATCGATCGACTCAATTTTAACGGTCAGATCCTGACCAACCTCCACTACCTCACGAGGGTGGTGAATCCGGCGGCCGGCGCCAAGTTTGGAAATATGGAGCAGGCCGTCGATGCCGGTTTCCAGGGTGACAAAGGCCCCAAAGGCGGCCATCCGCGAGACCCGGCCCTGATGGATCGAACCGGCTGGGTATTTTTCCGCCACCTTATCCCACGGATTCTCGGTGGTTTCTCTGAGGCTCAGCGAGATCCTGTCTTTATCCCAGTCAAGCCGTTTGATGACAACCTCGACCTGCTGCCCTGGGCTCAATATGTCCTCCACCCTGTCGGTCTGGCCCCAGGCTAATTCCGAGATGGGGATGAGACCATCGACACCTCCGATGTCGACAAAGGCTCCAAAATCACGGATGGAGGTCACTGTTCCACTGACCTGCATGCCCTCGGCGAGCCGTTCCTTGAGCTGCTCCCGATCCTGTTGCCGTTGTTCTTCTTGAATGGCTCGGGCTGAGAGGATGATGTTTTTTCCCTGGCTACCAAATTCAATAATTTTGAAGGCAAAGGATTTTTCAATGTAGTCCTCGGGTTTCTCGACCCTGCGGACATCCATTTGCGAGTACGGACAAAATCCGCGCTGACCGGCAACAGTGACGGAAAATCCGCCCTTGACCTCCCCTGTTACCTTGCCTTCAACGGGAATACCGGAGTGGAAGGCCTCCTCCAGTTCGCGGGATGAGGTCTGGCCGGAACCAAGCCGGGTGGTAAACACCATCTCGCCGTTTCGTGCTGCCAGAAAAAAGACGATCACCCGGTCGCCGACAGCAACCGTAAGTTCTCCCGCCTCATTGCGCAGTTCCGCCGCACCGAGAATGCCCTCACTTTTTCCGCCGGCATCAAGGAAGATATTCTCTCCACTCATGCCGACAACGGTTGCCTCTACCCGGTTGCCCGGCTGGAGGTTTTTACGGGAAGCGGGTTTATCCTGGAAAAGATCTGCAAAAGTTTCGTCACTCATGGTTCTCTGTAGGGTGGAAGAATTGACCGGCAGAATCATACATCTCTGCAGGGGGCTGCAATCGCAGAGAATCTGCGATCAATTATCTAAGACTAATTTCTCCCCAACCTCAATCCGGCGAACGGAAAAATCGTCAGTATCGAAGAGGGCAAAGGCCGGGACTGCATCCTTCCCCAGAAGATCGCCGGGGTTGAGCAACAGGCAGTTCCCAAGCCGTTCAGCATGAAAAATATGATTATGGCCACAACAGACTAGGTCAAAATTCCCTGAGCAGGCCAGTTGGCGAGCCCATTTTGGAAAATGCTCGATGGCAATACGAAGGCCACCTGCGAGAAGGGTTCCGTGCGTGCCGTGGTGCTGGATTCTGCTGTCAGATGAGGCGCATCGCGAGGATATGAGATGCTGATCCCCGGCATTATTCCCATAAATCAAATGCGCCTGACCGTTGAATGATTCAAGGTAAGCCAGCATGAAAGGGGAAATGAGATCGCCACAGTGAATCAGCAGTTCGGCCCCTTCCTGATTGGCACGGAGAACGGCCCGCCTGAGGTGCGGGATGTGGTCATGACTATCCGATAAAACAGCGATGCGCATGAAGATCGAGGGATAGGGTTGGTCTGGCTGCATTCCGTCACCCGCGTAAAAAAGACGTGGGAGACAGCGAAACAATGAACAAGCTGCTCCTCTTTAACCCGCTTGCCGAACAGGGGCAACGTCTTTTCCACTCTGGCTGCACAGAGAAAACGGACAAATTTTAATCAGAGAGTGGCAGGCCTTGGGGCACGGAAGCATCCACAGTCATGGCCGAATGGTTTCCGTTCCGGGCACCAAGTCCAGTTTGAGCAGAGCTTGCACCTGGCGCACATCCCCCTGCGGCAGGGTGTTGATGCGAACCTTGGCAAAGGTCAGCTCAGTCAGCGCACCAAAATGATCCTCCATGAGCAGCCGATGAATGGTGAAGTCGCCGTTGAGCCAGAGCTGGACACGTTTCACCTGCGGATGCGGCTGCCGGGGTGTCAGCAGGATGGCATCGAAACCGGCCGGCGGATCGCTCAGGATAAAGAGCTTGTCCGCAGGCGAAGCCTCGAACTCATCGAGCAGGCTTTTCGTGCCGGTAAAGATTGCATAAGTGATGTCGGATTCCATATCCTGCGCTGGCGAAACGATCAACTGTTTATCTTGGGGTGTATAGATGGAGAGTTCCTTGCCGTCGTTTATGATGGTCTGGGCAGTCGGCTCGATATAGTTCCAGCGCATGATCCCCTGGCTCGTTCCAGCAGGTTTATCGAGAGCCCCCCCCGGTCGGAAAAAAACGGCGTTACCGGCCCCCTGTTTAACCCTGCCGCCGGTCTGGGTCGATTGAGAAAACTCAAATTCCAGACTCCGTAACTGCTGATATTTTTTTTGGAGTTGCAGAACCCGTTGCTCCAATCCGGAGGCCGCCTCGGCTGAGGGGGCCATGAAAAGCGAGCCAAAAGCACTCAATAAAAACAAAACCAGGATAAAACGCCCACGGTTAAACATCAGTTTTTTCCAAGAGAACAGGCCGGCCAAAAATAGCACTGGCCAGAGCATGCACCGGCGAAGGCAGATCGGAGACAAAAAAACGGCTGGGCGTGCCGGGACAGTAGAGTTCATTGCGGAGTTGTTCACCGGAATCAAGAATCGATTTGAGATGGAGCGCCACTTCAACCGAGGAATCGATAATGTGTACCCCGCGACCAATGCGCGTTGCAATCGTTTTTTTCAGGAGAGGATAGTGGGTGCATCCAAGGATCAGGGTGTCGATCTGTTTGTCTCGCAAGGGATGGAGATATTTTTTAACGATCATTTTGGTTTCCTGCCGATCAAGCCAGCCCTCTTCGACCAGAGGCACCAAGAGAGGACAGGCCTGGCTGTACACCTTGCAATCTGGACGAGCCGCCAGAAGACGCTGTTCGTAGAGACCAGAATTAATGGTGGCCCGGGTCCCGATAATTCCGATCCTGCCGTTTTTGCTGACCTCTGCTGCCCTGGTCACTGCTGGGAAGATAACGTCGACGATCGCTTGACTGTAATGCGATCGCAGAAAAGTGGAAGCGGTGCTCGCGGCTGAATTGCAGGCAATGACAATCAGCTTGGCCCCTTGCTTGAGCAGGAACTCAGTGTTGCGATGCGAGTATTCGGTAATCATGGCCGGACTTTTGGAGCCATAGGGTGTCCGGGCAAGGTCACCGAGGTACACCAGGGGATACCCTGGGCAGAATTGTTCAATAGCACGGGCGACGGTCATGCCGCCGACGCCGGAGTCGAAGATCCCAATCATGAGTTAACGAATACAGGTTAGAGAGGAGAAGCGGAAAGCGAGGCGTACAGGCGCGAAACTGAGCGTTATTGTATTGTGAAAAACTCTCTCCACAAGGTAGACAGCCTTACTCTTATCTCGGCACCAGCAAGATTTCAGGACTATTCACTCAGGCGGCGGAAAATGAGAATACCGCCGCCTGAAAGGTCTCGCTGGCGACTGTTACCGGGAATGAAATTATTTTTTCTTGCTCTTGGTTCGCATTTCAATGGCCTTGCGAAGATTATCGGGCAACCCTCTTTCTTTTCCCGATTGAGAACGCCTTTCAGAAAGGGCCTTGGCACACAGCGGCTGCCGTGCTGAAAATCCATGTTTCTTGCGGTACTCTCTTGAGGTGAGTGCATGTGATTTCAGATGCTTTGGCGAAAGCATCTTGAACTCCTGGCCGCATTCTAAACAGACAATTTTATTTTTCTGTATGGACTTTTTCGGATCGATAACAGGATTGACCTCTTCGGGCTCTGCATCAATCCCGATGGCCTCCGAGTCCTGAAGCGCCTTAAGGGTTTGGAATGTATCGTTAAGAGCCGCCTTTATTTCCTCGGTGGTCATTTGCTTGCTGCTGATTTGGGACTGGATTATTTCGGCGGTCATTTCAACGAGTGATTTACTCATCGGTTTCTCCTGAGAATAAATTTAAATGGATGCATATCGCTTGTTCCTGCGACTGCTGCAATAATAGAACATGAAACCGATCAATGCAAATTTTTTGTGCTGTTACAAAATAAATAAAGAGTAAAAAAGGGCGGCAAACGGATCTGTTGATGAATGCGCTAGGAAAGTATGAAACCACCGGGCGGTCAAACCGTTATCGTAGAAAATGGAAGCCTTGTTTCAGTCGGCCAAGGATGTCCTGCGCCTCAGATTATCCCGTCACAGGAGTTGACAGTGCGCAACGGAGACATTAAAGTTGCCGACACTTGACGTTTCGGTCTTTTTTTAACCTTAATATAATAAAGAGTTGTGAGGTGATGTGATGCCGGTGTACGAGTACGAATGTAGCGGGTGCCAGAAAATTTTTGAAATTCAGCAACGTATAGCCGATACCCCCATCTCGGTTTGCCCGAGTTGTGGCGAAAATGTAAAAAAACTGATTTCCATGAGTTCTTTTCGCCTGAAAGGCGGCGGTTGGTACACGGACGGCTATAGCGGGACCGCCTGTGGAAAGAATGCGCAAGGAGACAGTGCTCCTTGTTCAGACTCCAGCGCTCCGCCTTCCTGCCCGGTAGCGGCTGGTTCGTGCTGCAATTGTCCAGCCGCTACACCATGAGCTGTACCCGTATTTATGCACAAAGCCCGGCCTTGCGCCGGGTTTTTCATTTTGATCATCCTCACCAACCAGACAAGGCGCCTTTTTATGGGCACGGCTTGGTGATTATGGTCATGGCGTCCCCATACGAGAAGAACCGATAGTCAGCCGCAACAGCCTGCTTGTACGCCGCAAGAATCCGTTGTCGCCCAGCTAGAGCCGACACCAGAAAAAGGAGCGATGACTTGGGCAGGTGAAAGTTAGTAATCAAGTTGTCCACGACCCGGAACTGAAAGCCGGGATAAATAAATAGATCGCATTCCCCGGTGCCGGGCTGAATGCGCCCCTGCGCATCGGCGGCAAACTCAAGGGTTCGCACAGTGGTGGTTCCCACCGCCCAGATCCTTCCGCCTGAGAGCTTCGTCTGGTTTATTTTTTCCGCAGTCTCCGTTGAAATCTCCACAGCCTCCTTGTGGATCTGGTGATCGCGGATATCCTCTGTCCGCACCGGCGCAAAGGTTCCGTAGCCGACATGAAGGACGACATGGGCAATACCCACTCCTTTTCCCCTAATCTTCCCCAATAAATCGTCGCTGAAATGCAGCCCGGCCGTTGGGGCCGCAACCGACCCGGTCTGCCGTGCATATCGGGTCTGATACCTGTGCAAATCGTCATCGGAACTGCCGTCAGGCCGGCTGATATAGGGCGGCAGCGGCATCTGGCCGTGTGCTTCCAGCAGTATTTCCAGGGTTTGATCATTCTCCGGGTACTGTAGGGTCACCTCGGCTTTGCCATCGGGGAGCAGATCATCGATCCGAGCCCGGAGTTGTTTGCTAAAGTGAATGAGGCTGCCAATTTTGGGTCGTTTTGAACTCTTGATCAGGGCCGGAGCGGTGGCTTCACGCCACAATGATCCTGTGCCGGAAATGGCCGAGGACCTGGGAAAGGAGAGGAGGAAAAGTTCGGCCTTACCGCCGGTCTGTTTGTGTCCGAGCAGCCGTGCCGGAAACACCTTGGTGGTATTGACGACCAGCAGATCAGCAGGATGGAGATAGTCGACGATGTCAGAGAAGGCGCGATGCGCAAGCGATGGCGAGCTGGCATCGAGAACAAGCAGCCGGGAACGGTCCCGCTGCGAGGCCGGGAACTGGGCTATTCGGTCCAGAGGCAGATCGTAGTCGTAATCGTCCAAACGGTGAGAATAATCAGTCATGAAAAACAGGGGCATCAAAGAGACAGGGTGATTTTCTTGCAAAGCGAGATAACCTACTTTACATTGCGCAAAATGTCTTGGCCGAATTTGACGTGATCGGGGTGGGAATCGTATCTTACCCGCCCCAGTCCCCGTGCTCACTCATCGTTAAGAAAGGGATGTAATGTTTTTGGTGACTGCCGCAACCGATTTTGAGATGGAAGCCTATCTTCGCGCCTATTCGCCGACCACAGCATCCGCCCAATTGGTCACCGGCATCGGGCCGGTTGAAACGGCTGTTCGCTTGACTGCTTTTCTCGCCGCGTCCTCCTTGCCGTTGCACGGTATCGTCAATTTTGGGGTGGCGGGAGCGTATATTCGGGATGATCAGAGCGGTGCCGATTTGCTGGACATCTGCCTGGCGGAGCGTGAGGTGCTGGCCGATTTCGGCATCTGTTACGGCGACGAGATTGAGCCGTTGCGGGGAGAGACGCTCGAAATTCTCGACACCTTTGATCTCGACCCCGGTTTACTGGACCAGGCAGAGTCGTTGCTTGCTTCCGCGTCCATCCCGTACCACCGCGGCGTCTTTGCCACCGTCCATGGCGTCAGCGGAACCCGCAAACGAGGCGAGATGCTGGCGCGTCAACACCAAGCCCTTTGCGAGAACATGGAAGGGGCGGCAGCGGCGCGGGTATGCCAGCACTTTGGACTGCCCCTGCTTGAGCTGCGCTGTATTTCCAACCTGGTTGAGGACCGTCATCTGCAAAATTGGCACCTGCACAAGGCCTGCGCCCGCTGCGGTGAGGTTGCGGCATTGGTTGTCAAAGGACTGCAACATGTCTGAAAAAATGGCGGTCACCCTCGGTTTTTCTCCCTGCCCCAATGATACCTATATCTTCAATGCTCTGGTGCACGGTCAAGTGCCGTTAACCCGGCTCAGCTTGGCCGGCGTACAACTTGAGGATGTGGAAACGCTCAACGATTGGGCCTTGCAGGGACGACTGGATATCAGCAAGCTGTCTTTCCATGCCTTTGGCCATATCCGGGATCAATATGCCCTCCTCCAGGCCGGTTCTGCCTTGGGGCGCGGCTGCGGCCCCCTGCTCATCACCGGCAAAGGCGACAAACCGATCGACATTGCCGACTGGAAGATTGCCATTCCCGGTACGTATACCACAGCGGCCCTCCTGCTCCGGCTCTATCAACCGGCCTGTCGCCATCTCGTGGTCATGCGTTTTGACCGGATCATGGAGGCCCTGGCCGAAGGAACGGTCGATGGCGGCGTAATTATCCATGAAAGCCGCTTTACCTACCGGCAATTCGGGTTGCACTGTATCCAGGATCTCGGCGAATGGTGGGAGCAAGCCACCGGCCTCCCTATTCCCCTGGGGTGCATTGCCGCAAAAAAGACTTTGCCGATTGATGTCCGCGAGGAGATCGATGCCGCCATCCAAGCCAGTATCCACTGGGCGGAAGCGCATCCCGGCGAGGGTTGGGATTATATCCGGGCACATGCCCAGGAGATGAATCCGCAGGTCATGCAAAGCCATATTGATTTGTACGTCAATCAGTATTCCAAGGGGCTTGGCGAAGAGGGGTTGCATGCCGTGCGAGAACTGCTACGCCGGGGCGCGGAGGCCCGCCTCTTTCCTGCCGGAGCCGACTTGGCATGACCCCGGAACATCACGTAGCAACCGATCCGGTCTGGGGCTGTGTCCTGATCGGCGGACAAAGCCGCCGCATGGGGAGCCCAAAACATCTGCTGCAACAGGGTGGGCGCACCTGGATTGAAGGAACGGTTTCCCTCCTTCGGCCGAGAGTTACGCAGGTGGTCATCGCCGGAGCAGGACACTTACCCGCATCCCTTGCCGGGGAACGACGGGTCGATGACGTGCCGGAACTCGGCGGACCGCTGGCCGGAATCCTCGCCGCTTTTCGCTGCTATCCCCAGGTGTCCTGGCTGGTGGCGGCTTGTGATCTTCCCGACATACAGGATGAGGCGCTGCAATGGTTGCTGGATTGCCGCCGTCCGGGCGTGTTGGCGGTCATGCCCGATTTAGCGGCAGATGGCCAGCTTGAACCCCTGTTGGCCTATTATGACCGGTCCTGCCGGCCGCTGTTGGAAGTAATGGCGGCCAGCGGACAGCGGCGGATGAACCGATTACGGGAATTTGAAGGTGTGATTACCCCCCAACCACCGCTGTCGCTGCGAATTTCCTGGCGCAATGTCAACACTCCTCAGGAACTCTGCCAGTCATCGCTCCCTGGAAAACCAGCTCCAAAAATATGAGAAATTAATGGCCAACGCACCAATGAGTAGGAAAAACGGAGACATGGAGCAGGTTTTGACAGGCATTATCGGGCGGGATCCCGAACAGCGCGAGTATCATCAGGCAATCAGGGAGTTCCTTGCCAGCGTCCAACCGGTGCTGGAGCGTCATCCTGAATACCGGCGGCAGGCAGTCCTGGAGCGGCTTACTGAACCGGAGCGAACGATCATCTTCCGGGTCCCCTGGATGGATGACCAAGGAGAAGTCCATGTCAACCGCGGTTACCGGGTGGAGATGAATTCCGCCATCGGTCCCTACAAGGGTGGGCTACGCTTCCATCCCTCAGTCAACCTGTCGATTGTCAAATTCCTCGCCTTTGAACAGGTCTTCAAGAACAGCCTGACCACCCTTCCCATGGGCGGCGGCAAAGGCGGCTCCGATTTTGATCCCAAGGGACGCTCCGACACTGAAATCATGCGTTTTTGCCAAGCCTTCATGGCCGAGTTGTTCCGCCACATCGGGGAGAATACCGATGTACCGGCTGGCGATGTTGGTGTGGGGCCGCGGGAGATTGGGTATCTTTTTGGGATGTATAAAAAATTAAAAAACAAGTTCACCGGGGTGCTGACCGGTAAGGGGTTGGCTTGGGGCGGCAGCCTGATCCGGCCGGAAGCCACCGGCTATGGGGTGGTCTATTTCGCCTCGGAAATGCTCGCCCGCCAGGGCGAAACAACGGAAGGAAAACGCTGGCTGGTGTCAGGCTCGGGCAACGTCGCCCAGTTTACCGTGGAAAAAATTCTGCATCTGGGCGGCAGCGTGCTGACCCTGTCCGATTCTTCCGGATATATCCTTGACGAAGAGGGCATCGACACCGCCAAGCTCGCCTATATCAAGGAGTTGAAAAATATCCGCCGGGGCCGTATCCAGGAGTATTGTGAACGGTATCCGAGGGCTACCTATGTCCCGGTTGACCCTGTCCTTGACTGGAACCCCCTCTGGTCCCATCGGGCTGACTGTGCTGTTCCGGCGGCCACTCAGAACGAAATCAACAGCAAGGACGCCCTCCATTTGGTTGACGGCGGTGTCAGGCTGGTCTGCGAGGGGGCCAACATGCCTTCTACCCCCGAAGCCATCGACATCTTCAAAAGTCACAACATTCTTTTTGGCCCGGCCAAGGCCGCCAATGCCGGCGGGGTGGCGGTATCAGGCCTGGAAATGGCTCAGGATTCCATGCGCTTGAGCTGGTCCAGCGAGGACGTTGACGCGCGCTTGCACGCGATCATGAAGCGCATTCACTGCACCTGTCTCGATGCCGCGTCGACCTATGGCTGGAAAGGTGATTATCTTGCTGGGGCCAATATTGCCGGCTTCGTCAAGGTGGCCAGCGCCATGCTCGACCAGGGGCTGGTGTAGCGCCAAGGAGGTTTGAGGTGACGGGGCAAGGGGATGGGCACAAGGAGAATGCCGCACGGGGAATAGTCGGTGACTTGGAACGCTTTTTTATCCATGCGCCGGCAGAATGCCCCTATGGGCTGGCGCAAAGAGCAGTGTATCATCAAGGGATCTTCGGCCGCTTCGATGACGAAAGCATGGGTGAATTTCTTGCCCGCGGCTACCGACGGAACGGCAACTGCATCTATACTATGCGCTGCCCCGGATGCGCCCTCTGCGTGCCGATACGACTGCGGCCGAAACAGTTTCACCCAAACCGCAACCAGCGCCGCGTCTGGAAAAAAAACCAGGACGTGGCAGTCGAGATAGCGCCCCTAACCATGTCAAGGGAGAATCTGTCCCTGTTGCAGCGGTTTCTCTCCACCCGGTTTCCCGCTGGCAGCAGCAGTGCGGAGAGCTATTATTCCGGATTTTTCATCACCAGCATCAGCCGGTGTTTTGAAGTCAGGTATCGGCTGGGCGAACAGCTGCTGGGCGTGGCAATCGTCGACGGCGCACCGTCCTGGATGAACGCGGTCTATTTTTTCTTTGACCCGGATCAGGGGTGGCGCAGTCCTGGCACTCTCAACATCCTCACCCTCAACCATATCTGCCAAAGGCACAAGATTGAGTTGCTCTATCTCGGCTACTGGATCGATGGTCATGCCGGCATGAGCTACAAAAATGCCTTTCGCCCCCACGAACTACTGCTCGATGGCGTCTGGAGGGAGCAAAAATGACCTGAGTTGTTCAGCTCGTGGAGGAAATCTCCGGCACGCTCCCAGTCAGCAGTGGCCCGAGGTGCAGGTATTTGGTGGTAACGCGTTTAGTGTCGATATCTTTGTAGACCCGCTCCACCTGCTCAACCGTCAGATCCGCTCTTTTGGCCACATCCGCAATCGCTAGCTGATTGTTCTTGCCATACAGGCAGATGTCCATCAGTTCATACGGCAGAGAAAAATAGAACTCATCCTGCCCTTGGGGCAACGAGTAGGTATCTGTCGTCGGCCGCCTTTCCCGGATTTCCTCAGGCACCCCCAGGTATTCAGCCAGCACATACACTTGCGTCTTGTACAGATGGGCAATGGGTTTAATGTCGGCCGCCCCGTCCCCCAATTTCACAAAAAAGCCCTGATCGTACTCCAGCCGGTTGGGGGTCCCAATCACCGCATAATGCATGCGATCAGCATGATAATACTCCAGCATTTTTCGAATCCGCTGCTTGAAGTTGGTGGCGGCAACAGTGGCGAGGTAGGCATTGAGCGGTAGCCTTTTCTTGATCACCTCGCCGGAGGGCGATTGGGCGACGATGCTGAAATAGGTGAATCCCTGGTGCACGGAAACGTCAGGGATGATGATCTTGGATCGCCAACCCAGGCCGTATTCGGGGACAACCTGTTGCACAGCCTGATCATATCGATCGTAGAAATGAACGGCCTCAAGGATTGGAGTGATGTCTTCATGCAGGGCCTTGACGCCAAAATGGGCGGCAAGCCGGCCGCTTATCCCAAGCGTTTCTTCGGAAGAATGCGTTTCCGGCATCTGCAGGGCCACCACCTTCTCGGGACCAAGGGCGCGGACCGCCAGGGCCAGACAAACACTGGAGTCGATGCCGCCGGAGATGCCCACCACAAGCCCTCGCCGCTTGAGGGGGTGAACGAGCAGCGATTTCATTTTGGAACAGAGTGCGTCGACTTCCTTGGCCGCATCCAGTTGAAACAGGTCCTGCGAAAGAGCTTTGTCGAATGCCATGCTATTCATCTCACTTGTACGGGTTCAGAGAGCCGATTCGGCAGACTCCCGGCAACAGACACAACCGCTTCGAATTCAGGCCTTCTCCTTCCAGTCCGGGCGCAGATGCAGCTCGGTCAGTTGCTTGCGCGACACCGAGGAGGGAGCCTCCGTCAGCGGGCAGGTGGCCTTTTGGGTCTTGGGGAAGGCGATAACGTCGCGGATGGACGACGAGCCGGTGAGCAGCATCATCAATCGATCCACGCCAAAGGCGATGCCGCCGTGGGGCGGGGCACCCAGCTCAAGGGCCCGGAGGAGAAAACCGAATTTTTCCTGGGCCTCCTCAGCTTCAATGCCCAACGCCTGGAACACTGTTTTCTGCATGGCCGGGCTGTGGATACGGATGGAACCCCCGCCGATTTCGCTGCCGTTGAGCACCAGATCGTAGGCCCGGCTTTTGACGGCGCCCGGATCAGTTGCCAGCAAGGACAACTGATCTTCGTTGGGCGCGGTGAACGGGTGATGGACGGCGGTGTAGCGCTTTTCTTCCTCATCGTATTCGAGCAGGGGAAAATCGGTGACCCAGAGGAAATTGAACACCTCTTCCTGCACCAGCTCAAGCCTCCGGGCCAACTCAAGCCGCAGTTCGGCAAGCACTTGATGCACGGTTTTGCTCTTGTCAGCGCCGAACAAAATGAGATCGCCGGGTTGGGCATCAAGGGCTTGGCCCATGGCGGCAATCTCAGCTTCACTGAAAAATTTGGTGATCGGCGATTGCCACTCGCCATCCTTGACTTTGACCCAGGCCATGCCACGGGCGCCGAAACGGCCGGCGTACTCGGTCAGATCATCGAGATCCTTACGGGAGAATCCGCCGCAGCCCTTGGCGTTAATTGCTTTGACCACGCCGCCTTGTTCCACGACGGAATTGAACACCTTGAAGCCGCAGCCCCGGACAATATCGGTCAGGTCAACCAGCTCAAGGCCAAAACGGGTGTCCGGCCGATCCGTACCGAAGCGGCGCATGGATTCATCGTAGGTCATCTGGGCAAAGGGGGGCTGGAGATCAATATCCCGGGTGACCTTGAACAGGTTCTTAATCATCCCTTCAACTATGGTAATGATCTCGCTTTCGGTGATAAAGCTCAACTCCATATCGATCTGAGTGAATTCAGGCTGGCGGTCGGCGCGGAGGTCCTCGTCGCGAAAGCACTTGACGATCTGGTAGTAGCGGTCCATGCCGGAAATCATGAGTAACTGCTTGAACAGTTGCGGAGACTGGGGCAACGCGTAAAATTTGCCGGCACTGACCCGGCTCGGCACCAGATAGTCACGGGCGCCTTCCGGGGTGGAGCGGGTGAGCATCGGGGTTTCGATCTCAAGAAAATTGTTTTCGTTAAGATAGGCACGGACGGCTTGCAGAGCATGGTGACGGAGAATAAGATTTTTGGCGATCTCCGGACGACGCAAATCAAGGTACCGGTATTGCAGGCGCAGGGTATCGGAAATTTCAATCTCCTCGTCCAGCGGAAAGGGAGGGGTTTCGCTGGTGTTGAGGATGCGGAGTTCGTCGGCAAACACCTCAATGGCGCCGGTGTGCAGTTTCGGGTTTTCCATGGTGGCCGGTCGATTGACGACCCTGCCCCGGACGGCAATGACCCATTCGCTGCGCAATTGGTGCGCTTTGGCGTGCACTTCCTCGTTAATCTCAGGATTAAAGACCACCTGGGTGATGCCCCAGCGGTCGCGCAGATCGATGAAAATGACACCGCCATGGTCGCGGCGGCGGAGCACCCAGCCCATGAGGATGGTTTCTTGGTTCAGAAAGTCTAGGCCAAGATCGTTGCAGGTGTGTGTGCGCCGCAGCGCTCCCATTGATTCCATGTTGGTTCTCCATATAAAAGGACGGGCAGCCGCTAGTGGACTGACCCGAAAAATATCTGTACCGTCGCCGGATGGTTGTTGGGGAAAGAGATTGCGGCGATTCCGGGCCGGGTCATTGGATTGCGATGTTCAAGGCCTCGATCAGTCGCAGGCCCTGTTCATCCGAAGAGCCGGTCAAGGCGAAAGACTGCTGCTCCTGGGTTTTCATATTGCGGAGAATACCTTCGCCCCGCGCCCATTCATCCTCTCCAACGATCAGGGCATAGCGGGCATTGACCCGGCTGGCCTGTTTGAGCTGCGCCTTGAGACTGCGGCTGCTGTAATCGATAGCCACCTTCGCCCCCTGTTTGCGCAGGGCGTGGGCAAGTTGACTGCACGGTGCGAGCGTGTTACCTCCCAGAGCGACCAAAAAAACATCCATGGTGCTGGCAGGAAGCTTGTTGGCATCCTGCTGTTCCATCAGCAGGGCAATGCGCTCCAACCCCATGGCAAAGCCGATACCGGATATCGCCGGGCCGCCTAGTTGCTCGATCAGGCCGTCGTACCGCCCCCCTGCCCCGACGGCTGCCTGTGCGCCAAGATCGGTGGTAAGGAATTCGAAGGTGGTGCGGGTGTAATAATCAAGGCCACGGACCATAAACCGGTTGATTTGAAAAGGAATGCCCAAATTCTCCAACGCTTCCCTGACCTCCCCGAAATGGAGGTCGCATTCAGGACAGAGGGAGTCAAGCAGGCTAGGCGCTTCCTGCACCAAGACCCTGCAGGCCGGTTTCTTGCAGTCAAGAACCCGCAGCGGATTGGTGTGGGTGCGCCGCTTGCAATCGTCACACAAACCCTCGTTTTTTTGCTCGAGGAAGGCTATTAATTGCGCCTTGAACGGGGGGCGGCAAACCGGGCAGCCTAACGAGTTAAGCTCCAGCCTGACCTGCAGACCAAGCTCATCCAACAGCATGTGTCCCATAGCAATCAATTCGGCGTCAACACGTGGTTCCACCGCGCCGATGACTTCTGCGTCCAGTTGATGAAATTGCCGCAGACGCCCCTTTTGCGGCCGCTCGTGGCGAAACATGGGGCCGATGGTGTAGAGCCGGTGCACCGGTTGCTGCACATGAAGGCCGTGCTCGATAAAGGCCCGCATGATCGAGGCCGTGGCCTCCGGACGCATGGTGATGCCCTTATCCCCGAAGGTGTACATCTCCTTTTCCACCACATCGGTGGCCGCGCCGATGGAGCGAACAAAGAGTTCGGTCTTTTCCAGAATCGGCATGCGAATCTCCTGCATGCCGAACCGCTCAAAAACATCCCGCGCCGTCTGTTCAATATACTGCCACTGGCCAATGCTGTCCGGCAGGATGTCTTTAAAGCCGTTGATAGCCTGAATCTTCAAGGTAAACTCCAATAAAACCCATGGGTGGCTCCGCCGTGTTATCCGACTACGTCGACGACACCAGGAAAAAGCATAAAATCTAATCGAGAAACGGGTGAAAAGTCAAGCCGATGTGGCTTCATTGTGGTAGAATACTGTGCAACTTCTTTTTTCAATCTTGACGCCCCACGCTGGTCGTCGCGCTTGACAAACGGACGTGAGCTCGGCATTCTTCCGCATTTTAGTGCGAATATTTACCGAGAGTACGGAGTATTTTTCCCAGAAAGCAACAACTGACCAAGAGGCTTGAATGAAACTGCCAGAACTCAAAATAGGCTCGTTCATCGCAAAAATTCCGATCATCCAGGGCGGCATGTCCATCCGGGTGTCGACCTCCGCCCTCGCCATACCGGTCGCTGAATGCGGCGGCATCGGCACCATCGGCGGTTCCGGAATCCCGGTGCCCGAACTGCAGGAAGATATCCGCAAGGCCAAAAAGGCCACTAAAGGGATTATCGCCGTCAATATCATGTACGCCATGAAAGACTTCTATGAACTGGTGATGGCCTCTATCGAGGCGGGCGCCGACATGATCATCACCGGTGCCGGTTTTTCACGCGACATTTTCAAGATCGGCAAACAACATAACATTCCTATTGTGTCAATCGTTTCTTCGCCTGGCCTGGCGACGCTCGCCGAAAAGCTGGGCGCTGCTGCGGTTATTGTCGAGGCGGCCGAGGCTGGCGGCCATCTTGGCACCGAGATAGCATTGCGAGATCTCTTTCCCTCCATCCGCAAGGTGGTTTCAAAAATCCCCCTCATTGCCGCCGGTGGCATCACCAACGGCTTCGAGATGGCCGAGATGATGGACAAATACGGCGCCGACGGCGTCCAGATTGCCTCCCGTTTCGTCCTCAGCAAAGAATGCTCGGTATCGCAGGCGTTCAAGGATACTTTTCTCAAGGCCAACGAAGAGGATATTGTTCTTGTCTCTTCACCGGTCGGTATGCCCGGCAGAGCGGTCAAAACACCCTTTGTTGAGAAGATGTTACATGGGGATGACATCTCGGCCGACAAATGCCGCTATAAATGCTTGAAAAAATGCAATTATAAATATTGTATCAGTGAGCGATTGACGGCCGCCTTCAACGGTGACGTGGAGAACGGGCTGGTTTTTTCCGGGGCCAACACCTTCAAAATGAAAGAAATTCTCTCCGTGCAGGAGATCTTTGACCGCTTCGTCAAGGCAGCGGAGTCGGTGTACAAAGAAAAGCTCGCCCCATGCTGATCGCCTTGGAGGCCCTCTTTAACGTGAAGCACAGCCCCTTTTCAGCACATATTGTATGACAGGCAAACAGCAGGAACAGGCTCCCGGCCCGGAGGAATATAAGGCGGTAACGGCTTTGGTGATTCCCGAGTCGGAGCATCCCATCCGCGAGCAGCAGCTCGACAGGGAGGCACTCAAGGTCCTTTATCGTCTTCGCGATGCTGGGTTCAAGGGGTATTTGGTGGGAGGCGGGGTGCGTGATCTGTATCTCGGTCGAGCACCTAAGGATTTTGACATCTCCACCGATGCCCGACCCGGCCAATTGCGGCAGCTTTTCCGTAACAGCCGCACCATCGGTCGTCGTTTTCGCTTGGTGCAAGTTTTTTTCCGCGGCACTAAGATCATCGAAGTGTCGACCCTGCGTTCGCGGAGCGAATTTGACATCAATGGTAAGGAGCAGGTGTTGCCCTCGAATAACACCTTCGGCACCCTTGAGGAAGACGCCTTTCGTCGCGACCTTACCATCAATGCTCTTTTTTACGAGATCGAAACACACACCATTATCGACTACATCGGCGGCGTACGTGATCTTGACCGGGGTGTCATCCGCATGGTTGGTGATCCGGACCGCCGCTTCACCAGGGATCCCGTGCGGATGCTACGGGTTGTCCGCCATGCGGCCCGCACAGGCTTCGGCATCGAAGAAGAGACCTTCGCCGCCCTGCGACAACACAATGAGGAATTGCGGCTTTGTCCACCCTCGCGCATCCGCGACGAGGTCCTGAAAGATCTCCAATCTGGAGCGAGTCGGGCCTGGGCCGAACTCTGTATGCGTACGGGGCTCTGGCCAGCGCTCTTTCCCTTTTATGACGAATATATGCAGGGGGAACAGGGCGAGAAAATACAAAAGGAATTATTGAACATCTTTACCGTGTTGGATCGTCTCCATGCTCGCCAGGAGGAAGCAGAGCCGGTGAAGGTACCCGAGACCCTCCTTTTTGCCGCTCTCCTCTTGCCTTGGGCCTGCCTACGGTTCAAGCTACCGGAAACCAATGTCCGGGGGCAGGGATTTTCCCATTTATCCCGTATTATTCGAGAAGATGTCGATCGTGCCTTTGGCGAACCGTTCAATGTTCAGCGCATGGCCAAGGAGTCGTTGACCACTTTACTGGTCAATCTTTCGACCTTTTATCATGCCAGGAGCCAGGGCGACGACCCCAACTGGTTGAAGAAAAAAAGCTATTACGGAGACTGCTCCCGGTTTTTTGATATCTACCAGGAGTCGCAAGGGGTCCCGGCGGTCAAGGTTGAGCGATTCGTAGTTCCACACAAGGACACCGGAACCGTCGAGGTAGTCACGCCGGCCCAGGAAAGCAACGGCGAATCGAGGGCCAGAGGACGAGGCGGAGTTAATCCGGCGTTCAGCAGCACAAAGACCGGGGTTTTTGGTCTTCGCCGGCCCCGGGATTAATCGGCCGGGAGGTTTTAGTTGCGTTTTTTGCTTTACAATATCCGGTATGCTGCCGGCAATGGGGGCCGTTTTCACTTCCCCTTTCCTTATGCCGGCTACCTGCGACGTTCTCACCACAACTTCGATAAGATTCTTGAATTTATCAAGTCGGTGCAACCGGATGTCATGGGTTTGGTCGAGGTGGATGGCGGCTCCTTCCGTACCGACCGGCAGTGCCAGGCGGAGATGATCGCCGAGCAACTGGGCTATCACCATGTCATCGAAACCAAGTATGGGGCCGGTTCAATGGCCCAAAGATTCCCTCTTCTTAAAACCCAAGGCAACGCCGTCTTGACCCGGATGCCGATCATCAGCCATCGCTTCCATTATTTTGACGAGGGGGTAAAACGGCTGGTCATCCAGGTCTGTACCGAGCATCTAACCGTCTTCCTAGTGCATCTCTCGCTCACTTACCGTAACCGGCAGTATCAGCTTGAACGATTGTACAAGTTGATCCGCGAGGTCGACCGCCCTATGATCCTTGCCGGAGATTTCAACGTCCTCTGGGGCATGCGGGAGCTGGAATTGTTTCTCGGCGCAACCGGCCTAATCAGCGCCAATCCCGAAAAGAAGCCTTCCCATCCCAGCCGTGCCCCTAAACGGGAACTCGATTTCATCCTCCACAGCCCGGAGCTGAAGGTTGTTCAGTTCCAAATCCCACCCGTGACCTATTCCGATCACGCGCCCTTGATCTGCGACTTTTCCTTCTGATCAGCACTGCCAATCCTGCCTCTTTTTCCGCACCAAGGCCAAATAAAGGGCTGTAGCAAAAGAAAACGAAAGAGCAATTGATCGCTATTGCCCCTTATTCATAAAGTAAACCAAGCTTATCTCCACCCTTTCCGAACTGATTTCAGGGGTAACTTCCCGTTTGCCACACCAAAACTTGCTCAACCAAGGCAAGATCACGCAAGACGGGTACACAGGCAAATGTGAAAATGTAAATCAGGTATAGTGGTCACACTATACTGGGGGGTTAGCGCAAATAGAAGAGGGGGTAAGTCATTTTGACTTAACCCCCTTAATATTTACTGGTGCGCCAGGCAGGATTCGAACCTGCGGCCCACGGCTTAGAAGTCTCTGGTTCGTATAGTTTACCGAGGTTGATGGTGTGATATTTTCCTTGATAATTAACAAGTTAGTGGCTAGGCTAAGATTAACAAAGAGTAACCAAGACACCTAACCCATAACCAGGAACCTAACCCATACATAACCCAAATCGGAGACCGTGGGCCATGGCAAAGCAGGCAATTAACTTTACCGCATCGGAAATCGAAGCCCTTCCTCTTCCCGAAAAAGGCCAACGCCTTGAATTCTACGATATGAAGGTGAATCATCTGCTTGTCCGAGTATCTTCTACAGGCAGAAAAACCTTCCAGGTGTACCGCTGGCATCAAGGTAAACCGTCACGGATAAACATAGGAGTTTGGGGGAGCGGTCTCACTGTCGAGCAGGTCCGCAAGGAGGCGGAGAAGATCAACGCCCAGTTTGCCGTGGGGGAGAATCCAGCAGATAAGTTAAAACGACAGCGTGAAGAAATGACCTTTGCGGAATTGTTTGACATCTACCTAGAGCGCCACGCCAAGATTAAAAAAGGGACCTGGAAAGAAGATCAACGCTATTATGAGCGCCATCTGGTTTCATCTATAGGCAGCAAGAAACTTTCTACCATCTCCAGAAGGGACATTGCCACCATCCATGGCAAGATCGGTAAAAACCGACAAGTTCATGCCAACAGGGTGCTGACACTCATATCCTCGGTTTTTGGTAGGGCTATCGAATTTGGCCTGTGGGAAGAACTGAACCCTTGCAGGGGTATAAAGAAATTCTCCGAACAGTCCCGTGATAGGTTCCTGAATGGTGAAGAATTGTCACGGTTCTTTCAAGCCGTGGAGCAGGAACTGAACACTACTGCCAGAGATTTCTTTCTTGTTGCCCTTATGACTGGTGCCAGACGTGCCAATGTCCTTTCCATGCGATGGAGTGATATTGATTTGAAAAACGCTACCTGGAGGATTTGAAGAGGTGCCGATTATTGAGACAGGTGTATAAGCAATGAACCAACCTATTTTGCAAGGAGAAGTTCAATGTCAAACCCACCTCATCGTCCACGTCACAGCGCAGAATTTAAGGCCACAGTAGCCCTGGCCGCACTGTCGGAGTCCAAGACTCTGGCTGAACTGGCTACTGAGTACCGGGTTCACCCGACCCAGATCACCCGCTGGAAGCAGGATCTGACCAAGAACGCTTCTGAGCTTTTTGGCAAGGGCAAGAAGAAAGAAGTCAACCATGAGGCCGAAGTGGCCGAGCTCCACCGTCAGATCGGCAAGCTCAAGGTTGAGAACGATTTTTTAGCCAATCTGCCCGGTCTGAACTTGGCCGGGCGCAGAAACAACAGGTGATCGCTATGGGACATCCTGAAGTTTCTGTTCAGCGTTGCTGCCAGCTTTTCGGACTGCCTCGTTCCAACTATTACCGCGGCCTTGGCTTCGGTCTACGTGTTGGTGATTTGGAACTGATGGCCCGGATAGACAAACTCTATATTGAGCACCCCTGGATGGGGAGCCGTTCCTTTGCTGATCACCTCACAACTCCCGAACTCGTGGTGGGAAGAGGTCGTGTCCGTCGCTTAATGCGGGTCATGGGCATCGAGTCTTTAGCTCCCAAGCCGGGCACCAGCAGGCGACAGCCGAAGCATCCGGTCTATCCCTATCTGCTCCGGGGAGTGACCATTGACAGGCCCGATCAGGTGTGGGCGACTGACATCACCTACATCCCTATGGCTCGGGGTTTCATGTACCTGATCGCGATCATGGATTGGGCCACCAGAAAGGTTCTCGCCTGGCGACTATCCAACACTCTGGACACCAGATTTTGCGTTGAGGCTTTGAAAGAGGCTCTCTTTAAATATGGCGCTCCTGAGATATTCAATACTGATCAGGGGTGCCAATTCACCAGCGAAGCGTTCACCTCAGTCCTCAAGGCCTGGAACGTCAAAATCAGCATGGACGGCAAAGGACGATTCAAGGACAATATCTTTATCGAGCGACTTTGGCGCACCCTGAAATACGAAAGGATCTACCTGAAGTCATACGAAACGGGAACTGAGCTTGTCAAGGATCTGACTTCCTGGTTCGGCTGGTATAATGAGAAAAGAAAACATTCGTCACTTGACAAGCAGACTCCAAATGAGGCTTATTCAAAACGAATCGAACAATTGAGCAAGGCAGCCTGAGGCCTGTAACTGTATAATAAAAGCAACATTGCTTATTTCACACCTCAGGATGTCTCACAAACCCCGACCACCTCAGCCCCCCTGGGTGGGGCATACAATCGAGCTGATTTCGTCGAAGAACGCAAACGCATAATGCAAGTCTGGGCCGACTATCTCGATAAACTTAAAACCGGAGCCACGTCTACTTTTATTTGACCACGTCACACCTAGTCGGTGCATTTCTATTGTACTCCATTAGCGGCTTCCAACTATCTTTTCGTAAGCTTCACACACAGCCGAAACTACCTTGTCAATCAGCTTTGAAAAATGACCCCCTTTCAGCGTCCAAAATTGACCCCCTGAAATTGTAAAAAAGTGTTTTCATCTTCCCTTGTCTATTGGTCTGGCAACCAAAGGAGCTCAAGCTTTTTTCTGGAGCGAGAATGGGCCAAAGTGTTGCTCGTCGGAGCGGAAGAAAAGAGCTTGGGCGGGTCCCATCCGATGTCTTTATTCTCTGTTTTTGTAGCGGTAGCTCTCGTTACCGGTCTCGATGATATCGCAATGGTGCGTCAGACGATCGAGCAGTGCGGTGGTCATTTTGGCATCGCCAAACACCTGTGACCATTCGCCGAAGCTCAGGTTGGTGGTCACGATGAGCGAGGTCCGTTCATACAGGGTACTGATCAGGTGGAAGAGCAACGCACCCCCAGCCTTGGAAAAAGGCAGATACCCCAATTCATCGAGCACGACGCATTCTACCCTGACGAGGCGGCTGGCAAGAGCGCCGGCTTTGCCCAACTCCTTTTCCCGCTCCAGTTGATTGACCAAATCAACGACACTGAAGAAACGTGCCCTTTGCCCCAGCTTGACGCAGTGGGAGGCGATGGCGATGGCCAGGTGGGTCTTGCCGGTTCCGGTACCGCCGATCAAAATCAGGTTCCTGGCTTGCCGGAGAAAGCCACCGCCGTACACGTCCCGGATCAAGGGCTCATTGACCGGGGAATCGGCGAAGCGGAAGCTGTCCAGGTCCTTGGAGACCGGAAAACGGGCGGATCCCATCTGGTAGCGGATGGACCTGGCCCTTCTTTCGGCAGCCTCGGCCTGGCACAGGTGGCCAAGGATCTCCTGAACAGTCAACTGCCGCCGGATGCCTTGGGTGACTATTTCGTCAAAGGCACCGACCATGCCATAGAGTTTTAACGCCTTGAGTTGGTCGATGAGTTCATGGCGCTGCATGACCCACCTCCTGCCGCAGCGCATCGTACCGAGCGCAGTCGGCAACCGGCTCTTCCTTCAGGCAGAGGCGCTCCGGAGTTGAGATCGGATCCACAGCCGGCGGGTCCAGGTCCCGGGCAATCAGGTTGAGGATCACCTCTCCGCGAACCGTGGCATCAACCAAGGCTTTGCGGCATGCCCGTTCAACCACCGCAAGCCCATGGGTTCGGGCAGCACAGAGAAGGGCGACAAACTCCCGGTCGCCGCCAGCACAGGCAAGCAACCTTCGTTGGACCTGCTGCAAGCTGGATGGCAGTTCCCAGTCCTTGAATGGAGCACCGTCGCGCAGGGCCCCGGGCTTGTGCTCAAGAATGCCGAGATAGTGCCAGGGATCATAGATTGTCTTGTCCCGGCCAAATTGCCGGATATGCTCGCCAACCACCTCGCCGTTCTTGATCACTCGAATCAGACCGGCGCTGGCCCGGACTGTGGCCGTCTGGCCAGCCACCTTGCTCTCCGCGCTGTAGTGATTGCGGTCATAACTGACCAACCCGGTTCGGGAAACCCGGCACTCCTTTTCTGCATACCCGTCAAAGGGAGAACTGGCCGCCACCAGGCTGGCTTGCTCTTCCTCGAACACCTCCCATATGGTCCGCTCTTTCTCCTCGGGATGAGGGCGCTTCTGGCTGATCGTTCTGCACTGATCGGCAAGCCAGGCGTTGAGTTCCTCAAAACCCTTGAACCGGGGACGGGGAGTGAACAACCATTCCCGGACGCTCTTCACCTGGCGCTCAACCTGCCCCTTCTCCCAACCGGAACCAGCGCTCAACCGTGCAGGCAGGCCACCGGCTCCACCAGATAGTGGCTGCATAACTGCAAAAACCGGCGGTTGAACACTCGCGCCTTGCCTGGCAGCACTTGGTCCACCGCGGTCGGCATGTTATCGTAAATCCCCCGCCGGCAACTGCCTCCAAAAAAGGCAAAGGCACGGTTATGGGCATCGAGCACCATCTCCATGCTCTCGCGGGGGTAAGCCACCACAAAAAAATGCCGGCTCCGGCATAACCGGAAATGGGCCACCTTCGCCTTCTGCACCACCCCGTCAAAAATGACCCATTCATGGCTCCAGTCAAACTGGTAGGCCTCGCCAGGACCAAAACTCAAGGGGATAAATCCAGCCCCCGAACCTCGTCCCTTCTCCTCGCGCCACTTCTTGACAAAACGCTGGATGCTGTCATATCCCCCGCAATACCCCTCGGCGTGCAGCAATTCCATGAGCCGGCGGCTCGTCAATCGGCGTTTCTTCGGCCGCGCCCAATCAACCTCAAGCAGCGCTTCCAGGCGTATTCTATGCTCACCAAGGCGAGGCTGCACTTGAACAGTGCGCTGGTACCGGTGCTCGGTTGCGCCACTCCGGATCACTTTCCGGACCGTGTTCCGTGACAGCCGCAACAATCGGCTGATCTCCTTAAGACTCTTTCCGTCGATAAAATAATAACGACGGATCTTCGCTATTGACTCCACTATCAGCATCCTCCAATTCCTCCGTGTTGGAATAACCACGGAGTGGGTAACATAGTGGGGTCAATTTTCGACGCTGTTTTCTATCTCAAAGGGGTCATTATTCCACGCTGATCAACAGAGGAGCGTGGCACTCTCTTTCTTGGTTATGGGTTTCGTGGCAAATCTCTTTATTCGGTAGCTCTTTGCATGTTCCTTGTTGACCAGGCTGCAGCTTTGATGGTGGATTTCAGTATATCAGAAATAATGAAAGAGCAACGGGGATTGTTTACTGCTTGGAGGGGAATTGAGGGTTGAATTACTGGTACTAGTGCACCAAACCGGTTAGCTCATAAAAATTATTCTATTTACAGTTCGTTAGATAGGGTGCGGAAGGAGTCAAAGCAGAATGGTTTTGGGATGGGAATGGTTGGGGATCGTAATTTGAGCGGTTCTGGCTGGATAAACACCCCATAAAAAGACACTTGATCAAACTGGTAAAAAAAACTCGCTCCACACCGGAAGGAGAGGCGTTCCGGAGGGGCGAGTGTGCCACAAGATCACTTTTTCGTCCGATCAGATGAATCGAAGCTGTTTTGTGTTCGATCAAATATCGTCGTAAGTAACTTGTAGTAGTTAGGACTTAATCTGACAGTTGCCAGTTTTTTATTGGTGTCTGTCAGGTCAAATTTGATTCAATTTTTTATCCTGCCAAAATTTTATTCCATCCTCAAGTGTTTCCAGTGGAGTCCGCCCACAGCACATTTTCCCCTGATGGGTTCTTTGGGTGTTGTAGCGGCCCAGCCATTCATCGAGATCTTTTTGAAGTTCCTCTATTGTAGCATAGAGTTTTTTGCGAAAAGTCACCTGGTAGAATTCATTGAGGATGGTTTTATGGAACCGCTCGCAGATTCCGTTGGTTTGCGGTGACCGGGCCTTGGTCTTTGTGTGCTCGATATCGTTCACGGCCAGATAGAGCTGATAATCGTGCGTCTCCACCTTGCCGCAGTATTCCGTTCCCCGATCCGTCATGATCCGCAACATTGGTAGCTGATGTTCTTCAAAGAATGGCAGCACCCTGTCGTTGAGCAGATCAGCGGCGGTAATCGGTGTTTTGGTGGTATAGAGCTTGGCGAACGCCACCTTGGAATAGGTATCGACAAAGGTCTGCTGGTAAATTCGACCCACACCTTTGAGCGTGCCGACATAAAAGGTGTCCTGGGAGCCCAGATAGCCGGGATGTGCAGTTTCAATTTCGCCAGAGGCAAGGTCATCATCCTTTTTCTTCTCAAGCGCCTGCACCTGTGCCTCGGTGAGGATCAAACCCTCCTTCGCCACCTTGCTCTCCAGTGCTCGCAAGCGATCCTTGAACCGCCCCAGTTGATGACGCAGCCAGACACAACGCACCCCGCTTGGAGAGATGAATATACCCTGCTTGCGCAGTTCATTGCTGGCCCGCACCTGGCCATAAGCAGGTTGTTCGACTGCATAGGCAATCACAGCCGCTTCCGTCATCTCCTCGACACGGTTTTTGATGTTGGGCTTGCGACGGCTTTTATCGATCAGCGCTTCGATGCCACCGTTACCAACAGCCGCCTTGTAACGGTAGAAGGTATCTCGGGAAAGACCCATGATCTTGCAGGCCCTCGAGACATTAGAGAGTTCTTCCGCCAGATTGAGCAATCCAATCTTGTGTTTTACGATTCGTTCGTTACCATGCAGCATGAGGGTTGCCTCCATTTGTTTTGATGGTTGGTTCGCACCATTATCAAAACTGGTAACCCTCATTTTTTCAAGTGAGGTGTCAGGTCAAGTCGAAACTATTTCAAGTAACTCTTATGAAGAGGTCGACCTGCCCTCTTGCCTTAAAGATAATCACTGCTTCTTTTCCGCGCCAATACAACCAGTGCTAAAATTGTGTCCATCTGGGTTGAGACATTTCATGAACAGACAAGCACTGGAAAGAATGGGCACCGTCTCTTTGCTCCACAGGCTTCTCAGCTTTGAGCGGTTCTGGCTGCCCTACACCCCATGAAGAGGCTCTTAATTAGAAATGGCCGGGTGCTTTTATGGGGGATTGGGAGCTTTAACTGACACGGCCAGAGTTCATCTCCACAATGTCTGCCATGAAGACCTTCACGTTGTCTCGACCTTGTTCCTTGGCCAAATACATAGCGCAATCGGCATTTCCGGCCAGTTCGATTGCATCACTACCGTGTTCCGGGTAGATGGCAACGCCAATGCTCGACGATATCGAGAGCATTTTTTGGGCAATATCAAACGGTTGATTCAGTGAGTATCTTATTTTTTCAGCCACAAGGACCGCGGCATCTTCGCTCCCAACATCCAACAGTAACACCACAAACTCATCCCCTCCAATACGACTGACGCTATCTGACTCTCGAATGCAGTTGCACAGTCGCTTAGCGACTTCCTTCAGCACCAGGTCACCAGCAGCATGACCGTGGTTGTCGTTAATCGGTTTGAATTTGTCGAGATCGATATACATCAAAGCCAGACGGGTCTGGTTTCTCTTGGCTAATGCCAGGCCTTGTTCAACCTTTTCAAAGAATAAAGTACGGTTGGGTAGATTTGTCAGAGCATCGTGATGCGCCATATACGCGAGGTGTTGTTGGGCTTCTTTGCGCTCGGAAATGTCGAGATTTACTGCAACGTAATGGGTTATTGCGCCGTTGGCATCCTTGACCGGAGCAATGTGGGCTTCTTCCCAATAAATTTCCCCTGATTTACGACGGTTGACAAATTCTCCTGTCCATGACTCGCCGCGCTCGAGATGCATCCATAAATCCCGATATGTCTCAGGATTGGTTAAACCAGATTTAAGAATACTGGGGTTATGCCCTATTGCTTCAGCCGATGTAAATCCTGATTCTAAGGTGAAATGAGGATTTACATACTGGATGACGGCATCCGCTCCGGTGATTACTACGGAAGTCGGGCTTTGCTCAATGGCAGTTGATAATACCTCTAATCGGCTCTGTACCAGTTTTATTTCGGCCAGACTCTGCTCAAGCTGTTGGTTAAGATTTTCCAGACGCTTACGGTTTTGTGCCAATTCGAGGTGAAGTTTGACACGAGTGAGTACCACTCCTGTGTCGAATGGTTTGTGGATGAAGTCTACGGCACCGGCAGACAATGCCTGTTTTTCACTTTCCGCATCCGTTTTGGCAGTGATGAAGATTACTGGTATATCAACTGTTTTGTCGTCACTTTTAAGGGCGGAACATACCTCGTAGCCATCCATTTCCGGCATCATAACGTCCAGGAGAATCAGGTCAGGACAGTGTAATGCCGCCATTTCTAAAGCTTGCTTTCCAGAAGTCGCGCCAACAAGTTTATGTTCGCCTTTTAATACTTGGTAGAGCACTTCTATATTCTCCGGTACGTCATCGACGATCAAGACTTTCTGCCGGTCAATTTGGGGAGGTCGACTAACGTATAATTTTGAATTCATTGTCAAGGTCTCTAATATTGGCTAGGGCACTGGTAAAATCAAATTGTTTTACATAGCCTCTGAGTGTATCGATTGCAGGGGTAATTGGAACAATTTGTATGAGTTCGGCGACCTTGTCGATCACCTCCAGATCATGGTTCTGCAGCATCATTTCGATTTCGCTTAGAAGCGCTGATAACTGTTCTTTGTCAAGGGGAGTTGCTTTGTCAAGCATGGACGATTCATTGTCAGAGCATGTTCGCAAGACACTGCCCGGGAGACAAATTTTGATTTCATTGAGTAGCTCATTAATCTCGATCGGTTTGGCAACATAGCCGTCAAAACCCTGGTTCAAAATTTTTTCTCGTTCTTCCTGCAGGGCTCGGGCAGTCAAGGCGATAATCACTGTGTGCCGAGGGTTATTCTTTTCTCTTTCCCTTATAATTCTGGTTGCTTCGGTGCCGTGCATGACCGGCATCTGGATATCCATCAGGATGACATCAAACACATCGTGTTCGTATCTTTGCAAGGCTTCTTGTCCGTCGCGGGCTTCAATAACGGTATGCCCGACTCTCTGTAAAACTTCCGTCACAAAAAATAAATTTGTTTCTTGATCATCAACATGGAGTATCCGCAGTGGTGGGCCATCCCAAGGGACAAGCTGTTTGTTACCATTTTTACGATCAGCAAATTCAGTCACGGCTTCATTGAGGACAAAAGGAATTTGAATGAAGAAGGTGCTCCCCGTGCCTTCAGTACTTTCACCCCAGATCTTGCCCCCCATCAATTTTGTCAGTCGATCGCAGATTGTGAGACCGAGGCCTGTACCACCGTATTGCCGTGTAGTAGAGGCATCTTCTTGGACAAAGGGCTTAAATATTTTTTGCAAAGACTGGGAACTGATACCGATACCACTGTCCGTTACCGCGAATTTCAATTGGACAATGCGGTCATCGCGTTCGCTTACCGTAACAGCAATATGGATACCGCCCTCGTGGGTAAACTTTATGGCATTGCTCAAAAAATTAAGCAGGATCTGCTTCAGGCGGAGTTGGTCGCCAATTAAATTGTCTGGTACCTCACTCAATATATCGGTTTTGATACTGAGCCCTTTGCCCTGGATACGTGCGATTTGAATTTTGATGATATCGTTGATGCTAGCCCGCAGACTAAAATTTGCCTGTTCTAGCTCGACTTTGCCGGATTCTATCTTGGCGAGATCGAGAAGGTCATTAATCAACGACATTAATCCGTCAACCGATGCCCTGATGATGTCCAGATATTTCTGTTGGTTGTCGGTAAGCTCGGTGGATTCAAGGAGTTGTGTCATTCCCATGATTCCATTCATGGGAGTGCGGATCTCGTGGCTCATATTGGCGAGGAACTCACTTTTAGCTTTGCTGGCCGCATCTGCCGTATCACGGTTTTGTTCAAGTGCAAGTTCGTACTGCTTGCGCTCGGTTATGTCCCGACTAATGCCGAGTAACCCAATCAAGGCACCATTTGGTCCCCAGTAGGGTGTTTTAACGGTATCAACCATCGCTCTTCGGCCATCGGGATAAGTGATCCATTCTTCATTATGACGCGATTTACGCGATTCCAACATTCGCTGGTCATTCTCCCGGAAGAAATCTGCAACATCCTGATTAAAGAGGTCATAATCAGTTGCCCCTATTATTTCGTCTCTCGGACGACCTACAAATTCGGCAAAAGAAGGATTACATCCCAGGTAAGCTCCATTCAAATCTTTAAAGAAAATGATGTCTGGAATTGAATCAATCAGTGAATTTATCAAGCATGATTGGTACTCGCTTTTTATTTGGTTAGCTTCAGCAGCATCTCTCGCATCTTTTAGCTGAATTGTCTGCTCGTAAACTTTATTATTAATTATTGATGTGCGTCCAGTCATCGACAACAACAAAATTTGCAATAGTGAAGAAAAAAGAAAACCTGTTATACCAATAATCCATGCGAATCCTGATTTGTGCTGATGCAGATATTTCTCGTTCGGGAAGACTTCTAGATTCCACTGACGATCTGCCACAGTCAGTTGAGTTCGATAAACATAGGGATCTATCGGTCGGCTACCCTCTTTATTTGATAGAAAAAGAAGGCTCCGTGAATCATCGGCCAGAGAATCCGTAAGACGAAAAAGAATACCTGTGGGAACCTGGCGTTGAGTAGCGATCTGCACCATTTGGTCGACCTTGAATACCCCTACGGCAAAACCTATCAGATTCTCAGTACCATTATCGGTGGGGTGCCCGCCTTTCCTATAGGCAGGAGTCATCACTAAGACTCCCACTCGATTTTTTTCCTCCTGCACCAGTTGGACAGGAGCAGTCACTGTTGTACACTTGGATGCAATTGACCTTTCGATCGCATCACGTCGAATGGACTCTGAATTGATATCGAAACCTATAGCTGGCTGATTACCTTCAATAGGCGCGATATACCCCACCGGAACATAGCGCGGACGTTTTAAAGCAGGCATAAGTTGTTTCTGATTATTTCGTTCCGTAATCCTGAAAGATTCCAAATTCGTTTGGGCCATAGAGCGCTCAAACGCGCTGCGTGAGGAATCAGGGACATAAGGATTGAAGCTCAGGGCAAAGATGTCTTTATTGTCCTGCAGAGTGATCTGCGTAAAATATTCAAACTGCTGGAACGTCATATCTGGCATCACTTCAACTAGCCTTTTCAGCGCGGAAAGCGCCTCCTGGTGAGCAATGAAACGATTCTCAAGCGAATGGGCTATTACCCTGCCGTGTTCTTCAATCTGCTCTACTTGCTGATTTTGCTGCCGATTTGATGCACCAAGAAAGGCAACCACAATGATAGAGAGGGTTACCAGCATGGGAAATGCTACGGTTAGTCGTCGTGCCTTCCAGAGTAAATCTGCCTGTAATAGGAAAATCAGAGTCAGCGGGGCAACAATCAAGACACCGAGTGTATCGCCTACCCACCAGTTCCACCACGAATAGAAAAATTCTTCGGTCGGAATACGTCCTGTAACATATAGTGTAAAGGTGCCTATCGTCGCCGATATAAGGCTGGCCAGAGGAGCGTTGGTAAATAGAAACAGTGCGATATCCTTTTCTGTTTCAAGGCGACGCCACGAGGCTCCCAACCAGTGCAATGTCAACCAACGGGCTGACCAGGCTTGAAGAACCGCTCCGCTGGCCACTACTCCTGCTATGACAATACTTGTGGAATCGAGCTTACCGTTGAGTAAGGCAACAGCAAGATTAACCGTCAGCGAACCAAGCCATATTGCGGGAAGGATGCGGCTGCCAAAACAGAGTGCAAGGGCAACGGCCAGGCCTGCCGCCGGAAAAACGGGGCTTGCATAGCCTGGTGGGATGGCCAAGGCCAGCCCTGAAACTCCCAACACTACATACGTCAATATGGTAGCGAGCAATGAACCGAGGGTGATCTTCATATTTTTTGCTGCATTATTCTGTAAGGAATAAATAAGTTACAGATACTTATCTTGCCTAGGTCGACTGAAATCCTATAAGACTCCCGCAGTTAAAACGTGCACATTTAACCTTTTATCTTCGCGGCAATTCGAACCAGAATGTACTCCCCTGACTCACCTTGCTGTTCAGTCCAATTCTGCCACCATGAGCCTCAACGGCTAACTTACAGAACGTCAATCCGAGACTATTCGAAGATATTTGGCCTTGCTTGCGCGCTGCACCAGTTTCTATGAACCAACCAAATATTAACCAGTGCAATGCTCCACTGATTATTTTCCAACAAACCATTACTATTTTATGCCCTGCAATCCTCTCGCATAATCTGAATTTACTCACAAAACCCTTCCAGCTGTCAAATTTAAATTAAACATTGATCCTTCTCCTTTCCGCCAGAAGACGGAAATCTCTGGCAGTAATTTCGAATAATTAACCATCTTATATGAAATGAGCTGAACCCTCTTCAGCCATCCCCTCATCAGCCCCTTGGCCATCACGGTCAGGGGGCTTTTTTTTTATTCCCAACTCAAGGAGACCACCATGAAGCACCAAAAACTTGCACGTCACCTGTCCGTAAATCCAGCCGAGATTGTGTTTTCCATCTCCATGGAGGCTGTGCTCTCCGCCATCGTCAAACGTATGGGCAAGGAAGCCCTCTCGCTGACGGTGGAAGAGATCGAACTGGCCAAGGAGGAGATTAAGGCTGCCATCGAACACAACCTGGACATCCGCGACTTTCTCGACGAAGGGCTCGATGCCTGGGAAATTACCCGCAATCTGTGACCTGGAAAGACAGAATGACAAAAAATCAGAGAACTAAGTTGGTGTCCCAAATTGCAGTGTTCATCATCGCATTCTCAATGTTGATGGTGTGCATCCCCTATGCAGCTGTCTTTTTGGCAATTTATTTTGCCGTTCAAGCCGCCAGACGAATCTGAGGAGAAAAATCATGATTATGCGCACCATCAAAACCGGCTACTGCCCATCCCTATCTGGCCGGACCACATTGACCTATCACGTTGGCTGGCTGGAAGCGAAGATATCCTTCCGGCTTTTCGAGAACAGTTCCGGCGGTCTCTTCAGCAAGGAGTGGGTCTCGTTAGAGCGGTTGGGGATCGAGGAAGGCAAGCCTATTTCTGCCACTGCTATTCAATCGCTCTTCAGCGGGAAGTCCTCGAACACCGGAGGCTTTCTTTTGGCCGTGCTCCTCAAGGAAGGGCTGATCAAACCGATCGATAGCAAGGGCCGTCATTATCAGGGATGCGATCCGGAGGCATTCAAGACTGCTATGCAAACATTGGTTGAATCCGAGGCACCGGCGGAGAAGCCACCACGCCAGAAGAAGAGAGGAGCCGCCGTGAATGATATTGGAGAATGCCACAATGAATCGAGAACTATTGAATAACGATGACCGTATCAACTTTCCCGCCGATCTCTTTGGTGTCCATTTCCCTTTCCGGGTGGAGCCACGTATCTATGTCACCGCTGGCAGACTGTCCACTGATTACCGTGGCGGCTATTGGCTGATGTACCGGCTTGAGAATGGCGGCTTCTATATGGCACCGGATGCGGATGCTTTTCAGGTGGTCTGCATGAACGGTTATGAGGGACCTCTGTCGGGGGATGCTTTCGGGATAACTGTCTGCTTGTACGCCTATAGCGAGCTGTGTTTTTCCGGTATCAGCCGCTTGGTTGAGGTGTGTTCGGAGCAGTATCACCTGTTGAGGGAGTATATGTTCGAGCACCCGGAGGTGGCTGCGATCTTGAGGGCCATCGACTGACCCGGCCAAAGGAGCGTTCGATCCCGCCGCTGGCTGTCGAGGCTCACCTGGAGGAGTGGGAAAAGTGGGTTTTTCAGGCTCCTCTGGGGCGGCCGGAAAAAAGTGCGCCTGGGCCTCTCGTTTCACACCGGCTCAGGACCCGTGCTCGAATTCCTCACTTTTCCCACTTCTCAACCGGGCCACTCTGGCCGAGGCCACGCCATCCGTATCGAAAACCTCCTAACGCCATCGGTTCACTTCCGGCCGCCGCTGTCCAAGTGGTAAAAGTGGATTTTTGCGGCCAGGGAGGGGTGGCCGGGGAAAATGTGCATGCCGTTTTCTCCCTGTTCGGGGTTGCCACTTTCGTTGGTGCCTCGATCAGGGCTATTGTGGCAAAAGGCTTTATCTGAGGACTGAACTTTCTGATAAGCCCAAACCGCCTTTCGATAGGATTTTTATTTCTCCCACGTTAACGACCTTTCAAGAGGACGTATCCCCGGTCCCAGTTTTATACGCCTTTAAAATTGGTCTAACAAGTTGAATTATCGAAATAATTTTCCATAATGGCGTTGACACGAACCAAGCCAGGTTGTATATCTAATCAATAGAAACAAGAGGGTGCCCGGCTTTAATCGGGCATGGTCCTTTTCAGCAAATGACGTGGAGGGGTAAACACAGAGGATATTCAAAAACGATTAATCAGCAAGCGCGTCGGTTTGAGCAATCAACATGAGGACGCCAAGCCCTAGGGGCAAAGAGTTCAAGATATTTCGGGATGCTATCCCCCTCTTTAACCTCATTTGTCAAAAGGAATGTCCTCATGTCTCAAAATAATAATGCTGATCTTAGTCAGCAGCCCAATGAAATACTTTCTTCCCCCGGCATCAACCCTGATTCTCCCCAAGAATCAAATCAACCTGCTCCACCTCTACCATCGGACATCATCACCGTCGTCCATGACCCGCGTTATACCCTCGGTAAGAAATTTGCGATAAAGCCTGACGGCAAAATCAGCAAAAAAGCTTCTGTCAAAGTTTCGTCCGGAATCGCAGTCCAACATCGCGTCGAAACCCTCGAATACCTTGAAAAGTTACTGCGAGAGGTCGGCGAGAATCCTAATGCGGCTATCATCAATGCCTATTTTCCCGACATTCCGGTCGGTGAGGAATTTGCCATCCTATCAGGCCGGGAAATTGAGACTCGCCTCGGCATCCCCAGAAACGATCGTGAAAAGCAGAAAGGTGTCCACGAGATCTCGTATGACGGCAAGACTTATAAAGCTGTTGGCCGGTTCAAAGAGAACGTGCTTCCCTCCTGCTGGCAATATCTCGACCGGGATGTAGACGAGTATACCCCGGAGGAGTTTGCCGATCTGTCGGTCGAAGAGTTGCTGTCCAAGATAGCGGATTTCGTGCCAGGAATGGCCGATATATCTTATCTCAAGACTGGTTCAACATCAGCCAGAGTCCTTCGCGATGGTGTTCCCGTTGGCGCTGGTAATGGTCACGTTTGGTTTAAGGTGAAAGACCCCTCTGACATTGAACGCTTCCGGACAGCCGTACTCATCGCTGCTGCCCAGGCGGATGTGACATGGTTGAAGCCTCGCTACAGCCGTAGTGAACCGGGCAAAGTCGAGGGGCATAGTCTCACTACCCTTATAGATACCAGCGTTTTCACACCAGGACGGCTAACTTTCACTGGGCAGCCTGTGGTCAGCGAAGGCCTGACCGTTATACCGCTGCAATGTTCCATCCACAAAGGTGAGATCGAGGCCCTCGATACTACCAAGGTTGTTCTGCCAGAAGCACCAACGGTTCGCGAAATCACCCGCAAAGCAGGCGTTGAAATGGATGTGACAAGCGGCAGCAACGGCCTCCGGGTTACAGCTAACGACCTGACCATAAATACCGAAATCGAAACAGAAGATCACGGAGTGATGACGGTTAGGGAGTATCTGGAGAAAGGCACCACGGAAAAGCTCCGCTGCCAAACGCCCTTCAGGGATTCATCCAGCTTTGCAGCATTTATTAGTGTCGGAAGGGACGGTACGCCGTTCGTTTATGATTCCGGCACTGGCATCACTCACTGGCTAGACGACAATGAACACGGCAAATTTGAGCTGGCAGTCGCTCGCGGAGTCATGAAGTCCGTTATTGAAAAAGCGAAAGATGACTGCGGCGCACCCTTTGAGCCGGATGCGGTCAGTGCGCTTGCGTTCATCAAGAAGCATGATTCGGCAGAGTTCACCCGGATTCGGTCTGCGTTAAAAAATGCCCACAAGGATTTATCTGTCGTCAACCTGGACAAGACGATCAGGGAAATCGCCGCCGAGAAGGACCTCGCCCAAACGCATCATGCCTATTCAATGAATGTACTTACCAGTTTGACCGTCGGTGGATGGAAGCCTGTAGGCTACCAAGGCAGTCTCTATGTGGTGGATGCTGCCACGTGTATTTGGGTTAAGTATTCCTTCGAGGCACTGACACGACGTGTCGCTGAGGACCATGACGGTAAAGATAATTGCAAGCGGAGTTCAGACTATATAGGAGTCGCCGATCATGCGATCAAGCTTGCCACCGATGATACGTTCTTTGCAAATGCACCGGTCGGATTGGCTTGTCCCGATGGGTTTTATCAAATCAGAGGTAACGAGATAATTTGTGAATCCCTTTCGCCATCGCATCGGCAGCGGGTGCAGATCGACGTGACACCGCAACAGCAAGCAACACCGATGTTCGATGCATTCTTGAAAGAGACCTTCATGTCCAGCGTACCGGACGAGGAACAGCAGCAATTGGTCCTGGTGCAGGAAATCATTGGGGCCATCATGCTTGGACTCATGGCTCGGCATCAGAAGGCTGTGCAGTTTTACGACCCTTATGGCCGCGCCGGGAAAGGTACGCTGGAGCGAATTTTAACGAGGTTGGTTCCAGCCTCTTTCACATCAGCTGTATCGCCGTTCAAGTGGGATGGTGAGTATTATCTGGCATCATTGGCAGGCTCCAGACTTAATACCGTGGGTGAGTTGTCTGATTCCAAGCCCATTCCAGCCGCTCCATTCAAAACCGTTACTGGTGGCGATCTCCTCACCGGACGACACCCCACTCATCGGCCTTTTACGTTCAAGAACGAGGCCGCCCACTTATTCATGTCGAACCATCTCATCACTACTAATGATCACAGCGAAGCGTTTTTTACACGGTGGCTAATCGTTGAATTTCCAAACAGTCGCCTCTGCTCGGGATTGCCGATCGATCCCGATCTGGCTGATCGAATTATCCAGAACGAGCTTCCAGGCATTGCTCAATTGGCTTTGGAGGGCGCAAGGCGACTCATGGAGAAAGGTTCGTTCTCGAAATCAATTGTTCATGATCGTTTGATGGCAAAATGGCGTCGCAACACCAATTCTCTCGAAGAATTTATTCATGAAGATTGCGATCGCGGCAGTGAATTCAAGGTGCGACGTTCGCATTTATACGAGAAATACAAAGTTTGGTGCAGTGAAAATGGGCGGCGTCCCTTTGCCAAAAGTAAGGTCAAGGAACTGCTCGCCCATAACATTGGATTGGGTGTTTCCCATGCAAGCCTCGACGGTCATGAAATCTTCCGAGGCATCAAGATGAAAGATACTCCAAACATTACGTCTGTATGATCGGCCACCGGGGGCAATGTTCCAAACCGGTTCAACGCCCCCGTGGTTCCTCGTCTCTGCGCCGCAAGTGGATTAAGTGCGTTTTTGGGGTCGGGGTTATTGCCCCACAAAAAAACACCCACCGGCAGGGATACCGTTTTTCTTTGGTCGGAGAGGGAGGCGAGAAAAAATCCACTTTATCCACTAGTTACGGACTCATGCAGGGCATAGGTTCGCGGGGAGCCGTCGGCCTGGGCCTCTAGTCGACCCGTTGCCGCAAAACCGCCCCGGCGCATACCCAGGCCATGGCCCGCCCCGTCGGCCAGCACAGCGAGGCAACCTGGCCACCTCTTGAGCCTCACCTGCCGCCGACCCGCCCCGACGACGTGGCTCGCCTCAATCGGCTTGGCCATCGAACCCGTTAAGTTAACGAGATGGGGGGTGGGCTAATAACGTATTTTAAGAACGTTTAATCAACCAACCGCCGCCCACTATGCGGCACAGTATAGGAGTTAAGTCATGCCTAAGTTAGCGTTAAATGCCCAGTTCGTGAATTCTATAACCTGCCCTCCAGGAAAATCGAAGGAAAACTATTACGATGTGGCAGTTACAGGTTTCATCCTCGAAGTCAGGGCCAGCGGCGGCAAAACGTACGCTCTACGGTATAAGGACCAGCACGGCCGTCAGATTCAGCACAAGATTGGAGATGCTCAGTCGATCTCCTTCGATAAGGCTAAGAATGCAGCCAAGGTGCTGAGGTCAAAGGTGGTGCTCGGTGAAGACCCCTCAGCCGAAAAACGAATCAAGAAGATGGTACCGACCCTGGATGCGTTCGTCCGGGATAGTTACGTTCCGTTCATCATGACCGACAAGCGGAGCTGGCAGTCTGATTTAACCCTGCTGGATAACCATATCTTACCCCGGTTCGGAGCACTCCATCTCGACAAGATAACCGAGCAGGCCATCAACGACTTCAAGCATTCTATGGTGTCAAAGGGTTACAAAATGGGATATGCGAATCGGTCGTTGGTCTTAATCAAATATTTATTCAACCTCGCCTTAAAATGGGATACTCCGGGAGTAACCACTAATCCTGCCAAAGATGTGAAACTCTTTCAGGCGAACAATGAAAGGACACGTTTCCTGACGGCAGAGGAGACACAGCTGTTGCTTGCCGAACTGGACAAAAGCAGGAATAAGCAGATCAGGTTTGTTGTCCCGCTGCTTTTGCTGCTGGGATGCCGGAAACGTGAGCTGCTCGACAGTAAGTGGGAGGATATCGATCTGGATCGCAGGACGTGGCGGATTCCGATGTCAAAATCAGGGAAGGCTCGTCACGTGCCGTTGTCCAAGGTCGCCATCGAGATATTGAATCAACTGCCACAGTGGGAGGGCTGCCCGTATGTGGTACCAAACCCGGACACCAAGCTGCCCTTCGTCATGATCCAGCGAGCTTGGGATAATGCCCGGAAAGCAGCAGGGCTACCCGAGGTTCGGATGCATGACCTCAGACACAGTATGGCCAGCAATATGGTGAATTCGGGTCGATCGATCTATGAGGTGGCCAAGGTTTTGGGCCACAGTCAGTTGAAAACCAGTATGAGGTATTCGCATTTGAGCCAGGAAACGCTACTGGCCGCCGTGGACGCTGCAGCAACCGCAACAGGAATGGGGCAGATATAAACGTACAAACAAAGAGACTCCATCTGACCCATACCCGGTCAGGTGGAGTCTATAATCATCATCTATTTTTTTTGACAGACTAGCAACCCGACATCGTCGCCCGACTCGCATCAGGTGTGTTGGGTGCATGATGGATAGTCTGCTACTAAGCCCTTCTACTTCACTCGTTTCCAAGTGGGATAGCCTTTGCCGCCGATGGCGGCTGCAGGATTAATGACCTTCATTTCATCTCCGGCGACATTCATAAACAGCTTCTGCTGTTCCCCATCCCAGTTCGGGAAAGTGCTCCCCTCTATGTTAAAGACTACAGTATGTTCCTTTGCGTCCGCTATTTTGTAGCTCCCGAACCAAGCGAGCGAACCTTGAACAACGGCTTGATATTCCTCAGCGGTACCTTTTACACGGCTACTAGCGGCGAATTTTGGAAGGCTTGATTTCATCATAATTACCGAGAAACGGCCGTTTGGAGTCAAAATCATGGAACCTCTCGGGTTGGTGCCGAACACATCGATCTTTTCCCCATCCTTTTCAACGAAAATCGAGACGAGGGTCCAAGTTCCCTGGATTTGTTTCTCCAAAGCGCCTCCCTTTTCTTTGGCCCACGCATTGGCAGATCCGGACACAGTCACAAAAGAAGAAATAATAGCAACAAACGACAGCATTCCGATCCATTTCCAAGCATATTTTCCCATGGCACTCCTCCTTTTATCGGTTGTTATGCGATGACTGTTGCCGAGCAACGGGACACTTTTCTTGCTTCTGGTATTTCTAAGTAGTTCAATACTGACTGTCGCCAATGCAGGTAACCGGTTTTAGAAAAACTGGTTTGGCGAGATAGAGAAGTGATAGGACGCATAGATGCCTCCTGTAGAAAGGGTGTTTTTACGTTACCCTCGCCTTTGATTTAAAATCAACTCAATTTTTTATCTATTACACTGAAATAACGTTATTATTAACCACGATGTGGCACCCGCTAGCTGCCATCGATGAGGTTGCGGCAACCACCGGCGAAAAATGGGAGTAGGCACAGAAACCATAAAAATAAAATCCGGCAACGTCGCCCAGCTCACATCAGGTGGGTTGGGTGTATGGTGGGCGGGATTCAGACGGCCGATTTAGCCAAAGAAATTAAGTTTTTATAGCGAGGGCTATACATACCGCGAGAGGTTGGGTGATGGTTGGGTAACGGAAAGAAAACACCAGAAATCGCCCGTAATCCCTTGGAAACACTCGGTTTAGAAAAACCGTTCCAAGAATTGCTGGTACTAGTGCACCAAGCAAGGATGGTCACGGGATTACGGGAGACCGACAATAGAAAGTGCATTCATGAGTGTGACATTGGCATGCGTGAAGTTGTCCAACTGCCCCTGAATTTCGTATGCCCACTTTGCACCGTGGAATAGGTTGTTTCGTAGCCGGTAGACGACGATGAGAAGCACGGCGATGCGATCTGCTGGGTTTGAGTTTTCACCTTTCAGCACAGCGTGAACAAGGTCTCGACAATCATTTGGCCTGAGATTTAGACCGGCGAGGTGGTGAGTCTCCGCGCCGTTTACGTAGTACCGTTGTTGAAA
Organism: uncultured Desulfobulbus sp.; assembly: GCF_963662935.2. Classification (NCBI taxonomy): domain Bacteria; kingdom Pseudomonadati; phylum Thermodesulfobacteriota; class Desulfobulbia; order Desulfobulbales; family Desulfobulbaceae; genus Desulfobulbus; species uncultured Desulfobulbus sp. Next base: position 909,451 of record NZ_CAXXTL010000002.1, read on the forward strand.
ATATAGAAGACTTTCAGCAAACGGTTCGGTTCTGAGACGGCCTTGCGCTGACCAATCGTGTATAAGCGCAAGGATTGCGCGAGATGAACCGCGCGTTGAAAGTGCGCGCGCCTCAAAGAAACTCCATAAAAGGGCGAAATGTGTGATAGCTGCGCGCTCTTTTTCTGACAACGCTTTGAAGCCGGGAGCATTTTGTTCAAGCCACTGGATTGGATTCATGACGCAACAAGTTATTATCCGGTTTCTGTTTATCACTCAGTGTTTCGCAGCCTTGTCTTGGTTCAACGGGAATAGGACTTTTGAGCTGTTCATGATAAACCATTATGAACGGAGGAAAGTCCATGCGAAAGAAACGTCACAACTACAGCCCTGAAGAGAAGGTAATCATCCTCAAGCGCCACCTGGTTGGCCGGGAAACGGTATCGGATCTCTGCGATGAATACCAACTGCAGCCGAATACATTCTACGGTTGGCAAAAGCAGTTTTTCGAAAAGGGAGCTGCTGCTTTTGCCCTAGAAAACAAAGACTCCAAGAAGGTACAAGAACAACGAATCCATCAGCTTGAAGATAAATTACGTCGGAAACACGAGGTTCTTTCCGAGTTACTGGAGGAGCATATCCAGTTAAAAAAAGAACTTGGGGAGCTCTGAATGGTAGCTGGGTTCCTCATGATACACGTGATACCGTTGTTGATTTCAGCAAGCATTGGAGCAAGAAAGCTGAAGTGGCCCTGCAAGAGATCATCGCTTGGCTGGCCGTTTCCAGGAGCAAGTTTTATGCATGGATCAAGCGGTACGGCAAGGCCAACGAACATAATGGGCTGATCCCCCGGGATTTCTGGCTTGAACCTTGGGAACGGGCAGCGATCGTCAATTTTGCTGTCAACAATTCCCTTGAGGGGTATCGGCGGTTGACGTTTATGCTACTGGATCAGGACATCGTTGCCGTCAGCCCCAGCAGCACCTGGCGAGTTCTAGGCCAGGCAGGGTTGCTGCAGAAATGGAACCGGAAGAAAAGCCTCAAGGGCACCGGCTTTGTGCAACCGCTCAGGCCCCATGACCATTGGCATGTGGACATTTCTTATATCAACATCTGCGGCACATTTTATTATTTGTGCAGCATTCTCGATGGATGCAGTCGTTTCATTGTCCACTGGGAGATCAGGGAACAGATGACGGAAATGGATGTGGAGATCATCCTGCAACGCGCCAAGGAGCACTTTCCCGAAGCCCGGCCAAGGATCATTTCAGATAACGGGCCACAATTTATTGCCAAGGATTTCAAAGAATTCATCCGTATCTCGGGAATGACGCATGTGCGGACATCGCCATATTATCCGCAGTCCAACGGCAAATTGGAACGGTTCCACGCAACCATCAAGGGGGAATGTATTCGTCCCGGTGTCCCGCTTTCCCTTGACGATGCCCGAAGAATGGTTGAAGGGTTTATCCATCACTACAACAACGTCAGGTTGCACAGCGCCATCGGATATATCGCGCCGATGGACAAATTGAACGGCAGAGACCAGGAAATATTCAAAGAGCGAGACCGGAAACTGGAAAAGGCCAGGGAACTGAGAAAGAAAAAACGACTTCGTGCCTACGGCCCAATCAGCCCAAGGGGAGATAACACGAACACTCATACCCCCTTAATGCAAACAGCTTGAATGTCCATTTCCAACTGAGGCGGAACAGCCTAACGAACAGCAGGGCGCGTGAAGGACTGTATTGGTTATCTATTGCTTAGCAATGATCTGTACAATCGAATCTTGTATCTTTGGTATAATCTCTTCCAGTTTAGCATTTGTAACAGTATTCATTGGATAGGATGGTTTTAGTGTTACCGAAGACAACAAAGCGGTGACATAGGCCGATTTGACGGCATAGTTGACACCCTGTGGAACATCCACCCCTTTACTGGTCACCTTGGCGCGTAATGTAGAAGTCGTAACGCCAACCACTTCTCCGTTCATGGTTAGAAGAGGACCGCCACTGTTCCCACTTTGAATAGCCGTGGTGGTCTGAATAATACGAGGGTCATCTTGGATTCCAGACAAGGAACTAATGATGCCATTCGTAACCTTGGGATTTTTTCCCATAACACCGCTTTTAGGATATCCTACAGTAAAGACCTCGGCCCCGATCTTTGGGGTTTTGGATGCTAAGGGTATTCCCTTGGGCTTATATTTACCTGAGGTGTCAATCTTTAATATTGCGAGGTCGTTGTGCTGATCTGAAGTGACAACACTCGCAGGGTACTCCTCAGAGCCAATACTATTAAACCTCACTGTTAGCTGAACCTGCCCTTCAATCACATGGTAATTTGTCACGATATATCCACCTTCAGTTACCCAACCAGTTCCGGTATATGTGACAGAACTCGCTGGGGAATTTGAGGAGGGTGGCTCATTTTGTGACGGGGGGCGCTTGCCAGTTGTCGCAGTCTGTAGAATATCGATAATTGTATGATTTTTATTGGCAACAGCAACATCAAGGGCTTTTCCCCCATTTTTATTCTGAATATTGAGATTGGCTCCTTTATCGATCAACAATCGAACGATGTCAGCATTGCCTTTATCGGTCGCCAACATCAGTGCTGTTACGCCTGCCTCACTCTGGACATCCAGTTTAGCTCCTTTGTCAATTAACATTTTAGCGAGATCAGTGTGGCCATGATGCGCAGCACCCATTAGTGCGGTCTGGCCATCCTTATTCTGAATTTCTAGTTTGGCCCCTTTGTCGATTAACATACGTGCGAGATCAGTGTTGCCTTTAGCAGTCGCCCACATCAGTGCTGTTTCACCATTTCCACTCTGAACATCCAGTTTAGCTCCTTTGTCGATCAACAATTTAGCGATATCAGTGTGGAGGAACGAAGCCTCCATAAGAGCTGTTCCGCCACTTGCTGCTTGAATATCCAGTTTGGCCCCTTTGTCGATCAGCATTTTAGCGATATCAAAATGGCCATTTGTCGCCGCACCCATTAGTGCTGTCTGGCCATTTTTATTCTGAATATTGAGAATGGCTCCTTTATCGATCAAAAGCCGAACTGTACCGATGTTACCCTTAGTTGCTGCCCATATTAGTGCTGTATCGCCAGTAGGGCTCTGCTCGTCGACACTATGACCTTTGTTAATTAAAGATTCAAGCTGGGGCAGGTCCCCGTTCTGGGCCGCTCTCCATGGAGTCGGAGCGCAACCGGTCAGGAAAAAGAAAGCTAAAATTTTAATTAATATTAATAAGTTAATTCCTTTTTTTGTCATTATGTTCCTCGTAACTAAAAAGTTATGCTCATTTCTTGACAGGAAAGTGGTCTTCAGCAATCGACCTTAAAAAAAATTAAATTTCTTGGCCATTTTCGTACCATTCAATTTTATGAGATGTTTCGCCTCTTCCTGTCTTAAAAATAACCAGCGCACCTAACTTATAATTCAAATTGTTCTCATCTTCAGGTGAGGTATATCTGCGAATTTTCACTCTATCGAAATCTTTATCTTTATTTTTTTCTTTCTTGATCTCTATTATCACCAGATTATTTTCTTCACCTCGTTTGTGAACGATAATATCTGGATAAACTGACCTTTTTAACAATTCATCATTTCCATCAGAATCATTTAGTTTTCCTAATTCTTCCAATTCGCAACGGAGAATCTTTAAGTATTTCTTGTTGTTATATGCTTTCGAATATCCGTTATATTCACAGTCAACGTCTAGTTCCGGGAATTTATCATTAAGATAAACGGCAAGTTTATGCGAGATAGCCCATTCACTAATATCCTTTTCAAGGAGGAAATCATCTTTTTCTTTCAAGGTGGCTATAGCAGCCTCAACGATGTCTATTATTTCTTGCTTTTCCATTTTCTATCGGTGAATGCCGGTAAGAGGGTTGCCAATTTCAAGAACTCGCTTTATTTCGGTCTTTTTACTTGATAGAGATTCAACGACACCACTGCCTCTCACAAGGCACCCCATCTCTATTTCCATCCATTTTGGTTCCTGGACAATTCTTCAAAAAGAATGTCGCCTCTTGGCATGATGTCATCTGCGAGCAATACGTTCTGCCGTCACATCCGTTCTGACCACCCGAGGCGCGATCACCTATAGGGCGACCCTCTCGAATGGGTATTTGTCGAGGATCATTGCCCGCTATACTGGACCGCTGTGAAGCTTGTTCAAGATGTCGCCATTCCCAAGGCGGAATGGCATCAGGATCAGCCCATAACCCTCTTTTGCTATGTCGAGCTTCAGCCTCTGACTGTTTCCATTGTGAACAAAACTGTTCTTTGCAATACTGCAGATAGACCCAGGCATAACCGTTCTGGATAATCAATTCGTTGAGATTTTGCCCGTCAACCTGCACCAATCCAACAATTCGGCCATATCGGTCAGTATCCTTTTTTTCAATGTCAATATGCCTGCCTGCGATCAGCGTACTAGTGACTTCCTTTGCTTTCTGGCCAAAAGCCTGTCCATTTTCTGGAGTATCAATCCCATAGAGCCTGATCTTCACCTGTTGCCCTTGGCGAAGAACCGTGATCGTGTCACCGTCGGAAACGGAAACGACCTGTGCTGGCCAAGCCAGACAGATAGAGGGAATGGAAATCAGGATGAGCAGGGTAATGAGATGGATATGGGCTGTTGTTGACCGGTACACGCTGTCTCCTGTCAGTGCAGTAAATAAATAGGATATTGTCTCGTCATCTACTGCACCGGGCGAAAGAAATCAATCCCGGTAAATATACCTATAGCGACAGTATAATATCGGGAATTTAGCGAAATAAAACTAATAGCTGCTTGAAATGAAAATACTCGAATTATCCGGTGCCGATGACCATCAAGGGGTCTCGGATTAGGTCAACTCCATCTTTCATTGCAAGGTATGGTCATTGGCCAGGCAAAAGTGGAAAGCTGCAAGGCAAGGACTACGAATTCATGAGCAGTGGCGGGTCCATGTGTTTTCCGATCCGATGCTATCCACCAACACTTACCTTCCTGGGCATCAAGACCATTTGACGAAAATTGAAACATGTAAAAGTGTCCAAGATATGGAAATAATCCGATAATGCGTAACCTGAAAACGCACTTTTTTTCCACGCTATATACTGAATTAAACTCGACAATTAATCTGTTCAAGTGCCGATCCAATACATTATACAGGCTAGCGATTTAATCGTTACATTAAGCGCATCCTATCAATTCGAAATCATAGAAATTATACCAGTTTTAAATGACACCCCAGGCCTTCGTTAATTTTGCTCCAAAGTTCCCCTGTGCCATAATAGCTACCTCAAGATGTTCACCTTGATGGCTTTGCCAAATTCCAAGAAACTTTGTAGCCTGGGTGCTAAAAGTTTTGATAGGTACCATGCCCCGTAGGACACTTACTGCATCGAGGTGGAAGAACAAAACAGGGTATCCAAACAGAAAATAGCTCGCTTTACTCTGTAGCTTTAACGATACAGTGGGTTAGGACGTATTACATTACAGAATGGTTGATCCGCATAGGATCTCACTTTTCTGTAATAAACCGGATAAGTATCCGTTATAAGAATACCTGTGTCAGCAGGTAAACGTAGGATAGCCTCAGGTGCCAACAAAGGTCTCATAAAAGTGTGGGAGTCATTGTTGGAATAATCGCCTGTTTGTTCCGATCCATACCTCTTTATACCTTGCCCCAACATATCGGAAACGAGTTGTGCGGTTTCAAGGTCAAATACCTTCAGGACCGATATAGCTGAACTGTTTCCAAGGAAGTTCTGCCAGTCGTTGTGATAGTCCCGCTTTAACTGGCTTATAGTTTGAATAAATATCCAAAGCCTAATTCCCCTACCACCCATAAGACCAAAAGCTCTAGAAACAACCGGGAGCGAACCGACTGTACCAAACTCATCCAAGTAAAAATTAACAGGGTTCGTTAAACTGTTGCAATTAGACGACACTGCATTGATCGCCATAGATATCATCATACGAGTCAAACCACTATATGCCTCTAGTAAATGAGGCGGGAGTACAAAAAACACCACTAACTCAGTAGTGTTATCTGTGAATTCCCTGAAACTAAAATCACTGCGAGACAGGCTCTCCTGGATCATTGGGTCATTAAGGAAGTTCAACTGGTTCCTGGCTGTGGAAATAAAATACCTGTCTTCCCTGTTATCATGGGCAGGATTCAAGGTAGAATAACGTTCGAGAAGCATCCGTGCCAAGCAGGTAGAGGGATAAGTCACCGGATCGTCCAGCACGGTATTTGCAAGCGATTTTATTCCCTCGATGCCAGAGTGGATTACTTTCATCACTCCTGGAAGAGTTGCCTCCTCATGCTCACTTCGGATCAAAGCATCTGTTATTCCTATAGCAATGTCTCGTGCGCCATTTATCCAATGATCATTGCGTGGATCTGTGCACGGTATTAAACCAGTAAAAAGATCATATAACTTAGCGGTATAATAAGGATCACTTGGATTAAGGTCAGCAAGAGGGTTATAGCAAGCGATTATTTCGTATATAAAAACAAGCTGACCGTACGTCTTATTGATTTCGTTAAAGGGGTCAACAATTACAACTTTCTTTCCAATAAACCTTAAATAAGGAGCTGTAGCCCACGCTATTTCGCCCTTGGAGTCAAGAACAAAAGCTGATCCAGGAGCCCAAAGTATGTTTGGAATAATTGTTCCTACAGTCTTCTTTGAGCGAGTTGCACCTATTGATACAAGGTGTGCATCAGCTTTAACATAAAGATCGCGAGGGTATACTCTTGGATCATACTCCCTGCCGATGAAACAATGATCCTCTGGGCGACTGTTTTCATCAATAATGCCTATATCAATCTCTTGGCCAAATCTGGAAATACCATTTTGGACTTGGTAACGATTTAGTATATTCATTTGAATTCCCATTGCTTAGTTTAATCCATAAAAAAGAGATCATCGATTTCATGTGAGATCCCCGGATTTTCAATATCACGTGAATCATCGATTTCTTGATGCAGAGCTTGCTCTCTCTTCTTGTTCCTTCTTTCTATGTTAGCTCGAGCTTGGCCCTTAGGTCTCTGAGGGACCCTCTCTATTCCGCGAGCCTTAAGACTCCTGTGGTCCACTCGAATCTGATGGCCATACCGTTCATAAGCGGCATTGACCGCATTGGCCCATTCCTCTCTCCATTCTCTAATAAGAGAGCGGCCTTTTTGGTAAGTCCATTCCCTGTTTTTCAATCCAAAGGAATCATCCCCGATATTCCGTAAAGAAAGCAAAATGTGCGCGTGAACCTGCCTTGGGTCGCCAGCGGGAGGAGGTGGATGTATATCAATCTGGGCAATCCTTCCTTTGCTGACCCAGACCTTATTCACAGTTGATCGGATGACTTCTATTTGCTGAGGAAGTGCCAACTCACAAGGCACAGCAAGGATCGCCTCTTGCATGAGTTGAGCATCGCGTCGTCGTTCACACTTCTCAATCTCGGACGCTAAAGCCTCCGGGGTATTTATCCTTTCCCTGAATCCTGGTGAGGTATTGTCAGGGAACATCAGTTCAGAATGTAGAGTTTTTCCTCGACTACGGTGGTAGAACTTTTTACCTGTGTTACGGTCAGTTAAATTTGATCGATTATTGTAAGCTATTTTATCAACCAAATTCGTTCCATTCTTTCTGGATATGAATTTAGCTGAATAGCGATAAAATCCTTCTTCTTCCATGATGATCTCCTTGTTACTTGAGACTGGAGAAATAAATTGCTATCAGTAATAAAGTCATTTTTTAATGTTTACATGTGCAGTTATGCATTGAGTATATTCTCCGGTTATTGGACTTTATTCTGGCTACCAACATCCCTCACCTCCTCTTTATTTCTTTCTGGAAAATATTCTGTTTTTCCCCAGAGTATCTGATATTTAGTTGAAGGTGGCCTGCCAGTAGCTGGTCTTATCACTTCGACATGCTTCAAACACCCCAATACATCTGATAAATAATTGAGCACAATATCAATATTTTTTGCTCTCAGCGGTGTATTTCTACAAGCTTTTGTTACTTGTACCTTTGCAAATTGATCGTTATTATCTTTGACATCATAAATAATACCAACAATCTTTGATATCTCATCGCTCGGAGGGCAACAAGTATCAATTATCTCAATTGGCAGGGTGTCGATTAGATTGCTGCGCATATTGCAAGGAAACTTTTGGTCGAACCTTTTTGGATCTTCTATCATGATCGGCAACGAATATTCCATCTGGTTGTTGTATGGCTTTAAAGTCAAAACACCATACTTTACCCTTTTGTCTCCTTGTCTAGCAGCAGCAACATCATTTAATTTATCCTTTTGTTGCTGATAAAATAAATAATTCAAATAATTATTTGATTGTAATGAGTAATTGTGTACAATTGGTTTAGTCGATACTACTTGATAATCGTTAGGAAAAAGCGTTGTTGGTAGCGAAATTTTTGGATTATCAAGACGCGTGTCAATGCATCTATTCAGTTGCACATTAGCGCGTTTGACAATACCACCCGTAATTTGTGCAACGTCTATATATAATTTAGGATCAAACTTGATAGGCTCAAATTTTCTATCAATTTCAATTAATTCAATCATTCATTCTCCTCGGGTTAACCCACTTCAGTCCGGCTACCACTAATTGGACTGAAGTGGGAAATTATTATTAATTTTTTATTTATTCCTAACTGGACTAAATATTAACTGTACCTTTGCCGGTTTGATTTCAATATAATCTAAACCTAACTTAGGCATTATCACCCCAGCGCCTTGGACTGCCACTGAGCATTCATATTTATCTCTTAACTCATCTGGCATGCTCATGATTCTTTCAATCAACTTATCGCATAACCCATTTTCATTAAAAAGATTAATACTCTCATGTTCAGTACCAACTCTATCAATTTGATAACCATCTGATATATTTTTATTTTCCTGTTCCATCTTATAAATCTCCAAATAAGTGTGGCACAACTGCACCAGTTGTAAATAATCCTAGATATTAACGACCGTGTTAATACCTTAGTAAATTCCAGGGATTCCCCCTGGAAGTGTCTTGTTGACACCGTCGATCCCCTTTTTGGGGAGTTGCATAATCAGCCCTCCTCCGTTGGCCAGAACCTTTGACCATTGACAACAGGTGAAACGGTCCGGGATTCGATGAATGCTTGTACGTCTTCGGGCTTATACATGACATTCCGCCCGACACGAACCCAGGGCAATGGATAACGTTTTGTACAACGCCATACCGCCAGGGTCTTGACATCAACCCCTAGAATGTCGGCTGTGATCTCTGGTTTCAGGAGGTTGCGAAGAGAAGATTCGCTTGCAGGATATTTGTGAAAGGAATCCGGAGATTGAGAGATGGATTTTTTGGATGTGTTGACAGTGCTTTGTCGGTCCATGTTTTGCCTCGTCGGTTTTGATTAACAACAATCAATTTATGACATAAGCATAGACTGGCTCCACTAGTGGACTGTCAAAAGAAATAAATTACTTTGATTTTAGACAGTTAAAAGATTTCTACTAGTGGAAAGTTAAATAAAAGAGCAGAATTTTTCGCCTTTGGAGCTCAGATTTTTGTGAGTGGCAAGCTTATCATGCAATGTGGGAAGAGCTCGTGGGAAGAGGGGTGTACTACGAGGGATAGAGACGTCCTCTAGGGCTTCATCATCAAGATCTGAAGCAGTAGCCTGGAAAGCCGGCAGCATTTGCCCGGTTGATTGTTGATCAACGGCTTTAGCCAATATCGCTGGTTCTGGATGTGTTACGCCTGCTCTGGTAGCAAGACCAGGTAAGGCGACGTATCTCTGGTGGCATCAAGCCCTCCTTATATTGAATCAAGGAAAGCAGAATACCGGTTAATGGTTACCCGCGACTATTCTCTCTTTAGGCACTGGCCATTTTACCGGAATGGTGACTGCAAAAGAATCAGAATGCTGGCCTTTTTCCCGCCGGATACGCAGGATGACGCTCGGATGCAGAAGAACTACGAAGATGAAGGGCAATTTAACGGGTGATCGGACGAAAACAGACGGCAAGCTGGGGCTCGACTATTTGCTGGATGATTAGGGCGACAGAATCGCGAAATGGAGCCAGGCGCATACGTGCCTGTGAATCAGAAATCGCAATTACCAATTATCTTCTTCATTAGATTGCTTTATTAGCTTTCTTGCACGTGATCGCTGGAGTCCTGCAGGATCCTTCGAATTACTTATTTCTAATTTGGTTAATGGACACAATAAGACACCAACCCTGAAAGCACATATTCCCTTATATTGTTTTTTCAGAGCTCGGGTAATAATGTTTAATTCCAGGCCTTTATTTTTTAGTCGCTCGCAAAATTGTTGATCAGTTTCTTGTGGTTGTTTATTAACGTATTCATTGATTTTTTTTTCTCCATCAAAGGAATATTTTATATTTTGCCTATCAAGAAGCCCAGCGGCATCTGTTTTTTCAATGTAAATTAAGTCTTTAATGTCCCCATCTTTATCCCAAAAATGATTGTAATTCCAACAATCATGGTTCGTAGCATATGTAAGGATATCTATCGCTCTATTTTTTATTTGAGGAGAATTTCCTGAAGAATGTATATTTTTTTTATTAAAGTCATATTCCCACCATAAAAACTCATTATCATTAATATGCAATGCCTGATTTATCAAACGTGCCGTTTCGGAAAGAACGTTAGGAAAGATATTAAAACTAGGCTCAAATCTGTTGTCGTCGGTAATCGTTCCGTCTGTATGACGCACTTTTAATCTTCCTTTATATTCAGGAGGAGAACTCTCTTTTGAGCAACAATCTAAAGATGAACGATTGTTCTGGCTAATTGCAACGTCTACCACCAGTTCTGCCAATTCAATAAATCTTTCTTTCATCTTTTCCTCCTTTCAATGAGAGCGTTACGAGAAAAAATAGGGAATATGTAAAATGTTGCGGATTTTGCCTGGAATGTTCAGTTCCTGGTACTGTGCTTGAAGTTATTGTTGCTGGATTCGTAAACGCCTTGGAAGCAGAACCAACCATACATACAGAGTGTTAAGGAGCGCGAAACGTCGTTCTCGTGGTTTTTTTCGATAACGCCATTTTTGAATTATAACAAATTGATAGGGCCGTGCGAAGAAATAAATGTTTTCATTGTTAGTGTGAGCGGTAATGCGATCCCATCAAACATAAGGGATAAAAATCAAGGTGCAGAATTCTTCTTTTGGGTGGGAGTACTGAGAAGGAATTTATGGTTCTTGCGGGGCGGATAATTTCAAGCCTAACCCATACATATCCCAAAACAAAAAAGCACCTAACGATTTCTCGCTAAGTGCTTGATATTTATGGTGCGCCAGGAGGGATTCGAACCCCCGGCCCACGGCTTAGAAGGCCGTTGCTCTATCCAACTGAGCTACTGGCGCACAAAAAATTTCGTTGGCAATGTACCGAGGAAGTGCGGAGAGTGCAACAATTATGCAAAAGCTCTCCCTCTGAGTTCCCCACTCCTTCTCAGACCCGGGTTCTATTCACCTTCTCCTTCGACCTGCTCCCAAATCGGCCCGGCAGCAGTGTCATGGATGGTCACGCCCTTACGCAGCAGCTCCTCCCGGGCAGAATCAGCAGCGGTCCAATCCTTGAGCTGCCGGGCCCGCTCACGCTGGCGGATGAGCCGGTCGATCTCCGGGGTCAGGGGGCAATGCTCCAAACGGAGCACGCCGAGCACCGCATTGACCATTCTGAGCGCTTCCAGCACATCATTTTTCTGATCGCGATCCAACTGCTGGGCTTGGACCACGGGGTTGGTCTGTTTGATGAAGTTAAACAACGCACCAATGGCACCGGAAATGTTGAGGTCATCGTGCATCGCCTCGTTGAACCGTTTCTCCAATTCGCTCACATAGGTGGCCACCTCGGGATGGGGCAGGCCGGCGGGCAGGCACAGAAGCTTACGCGTAAACTCGTCGATCCGTCGGAGTGCCGTCCGGGCCGCATCCAAGCGCTTGAAGGAAAACAGCATGGGTTTGCGGTAATGGACTCCCAACAGCATGAATCGCAGTTCCCGGCCACTGTAGCCTTTGGCCAGCACATCGCGCAAGGTGACAATATTACCGGTATCACCGGCCATTTTTCGGCCATCCTTGAGCAGTTGACCGGAGTGCATCCAGTAGTTGGCCAAGGGTTTACCGGTAAGCGCCTCAGCAATGGCGATCTCGTTTTCATGGTGCGGAAAAACCAGATCCTGGCTGGCGGTATGAATATCGAGAGTTTCGCCGAGATACTTGGTCGACATCGCCGAACACTCGATATGCCAGCCGGGCCGAATATTGCCCCAGTCGGTCTCGTAAAAAAGGCCTTTTTTTAGCTCTGCCAGAGTCGAACGCTTGAGCAGGGTGAAATCACGGGGATTATCCTTCTCGTAGTTGTCGAGGTCCACGGTCTGCCCGAGCTTTATCTTGCTCAGATCGATACCGGATAGCCGCCCATATTTTTTGAATTTGGAGATATCGAAATAGATCGAGCCCAATTTTTCGTAGGCATAGCCTTTATGAATCAGGTCGTGGGCGATTTCGATCATGTCACCGACATGTTCGGAGGCGAGCGGATAGCTGGCGGCCTTCTCCACATTGAGGATCTCAACGGCCTCCATGAACTCGTCGATGTATCGACCGGTAAAGGTGCGCAGATCGGCGTTGGCCTCGATGGCCCCGGTAATGGTGTTGTCGTCGAGATCGGTGAAATTCATATACAATTCAACAGCATAACCGCAACACCGGAGAGAGCGGTTGATGAGATCGGCAACGATGAACCGGCGGCAGTGGGCAATGTTGGGCGACTCAGCGGCTGTGGGCCCGCAGGCATAGAGGGTTACCCTATCGTCGCGGATCGGTTGAAAGACCTCTTTTTTGCGAGTCATGGTGTTGAACAGCCGCAGTTGTGAGGTCTCTTCCTGGACTTTTTCCTTCTGGGCAAACAGGGTGGTGCTCAGGTAGCGCTCACCGCCGTCGGGCAGGATGACGACTATACAGCCTTCCTCGATTTCCCCCGCCCGCTCAATGGCGGCAAACATGGCCGCACCACTGCTCATGCCTGCAAAAATCCCTTCCTCAGCGGCCAGGCGACGGACGGTATTGAAGGCGTCCTCGTCGGCCACGTTGACGATCGAATGGGGCAGGGCCTTATCGAAGATGCCCGGCTTGTAAGACTCCTTCATGTTCTTCAGGCCCTGAATCTTGTGGCCGAGATAGGGCTCCACCGCAATCACCCGCACCTCCGGGTGGTGGTCGCGGAACCATCTGGACAGCCCCATGGCTGTACCCGAGGTCCCCAGGGTGACGATAATGTCGGAGACCCGGCCGCCGGTCTGCTCCCAGATCTCCGGCGCCGTGCTTTTGTAATGCGCCTGCCAATTAGCAGGATTATTAAACTGATCGGCAAGAAAATAGCGATCCGGATGTTCGCGGGCCAAGGCATAGGCTTTTTCGATGGCCCCGTCGGTGGCACGCTTGGCCGGGGTAAGAATAATTTCGGCGCCGTAGGCCTGCATGATTAGCCGCCGCTCAATCGAAGCCGATTCTGGCATAATCAGCTGACAACTGTACTGCTTGGCCGCGCAGACCATGGCCATACCTATACCGGTATTGCCGCTGGTGGCTTCAAGGAGGATTTTGTCGTGGGTCAGCTCGCCGCTCTTCTCACCGGCTTCGACCATGGAAAGAGCGACCCGGTCCTTGATCGAACCACCCGGATTGCGGGACTCAAGTTTGCCCAGTAGCTGGACCTTGTCGGCGGCGGGATTCAGCCGGCCCAGCTCCACCAGTGGGGTATTGCCTATCAATTCAACGAGTTTCATACTGTCCGAAGGAATTTCAATGGATCAAAGCGATATATGCGGCAAGCAACATAGCCTATTTCCGGGCAAAGCGCAAAATAAGCCCCCGGCCGGGATGAAATTTGTCAGGGATCGGATTTGAGGAAAAGAGAAGAGCAGGGAAAGGAACCAAGGCAGCGGGCACCTGGAGCAGGCGGTAGACCTGCTCTCATTTACTCAGAGTGAGCGGCAAAAGTCCGCCAAAGTCGCTGTAACGCCTCCCGACACTCCTGGTTGGCAATGCTCTGGGTCAACCGGCAAAACGATTGTTCCTGCTCGCCGTTGATAGCATGAGGCGGGGCAAGGAACCGCTCCGGTGGCGGTGGAGGGAGGGCTTGCAGCTGCCAGCGGATGTCGGAAAGAGGCTGCTCAGCCAGATCCCGGTTGATCCGAGCGAGCAGATCGACCTTGATAAACTGGAGATGGTGCATCCAGGCGGAATCCTGAACATGGATCCACAGGGTCTCCCGACGAAAGAAGGCAGGTGTGGTCAGCCGGGCGACCTCGACGCCGACAATCGCCGGCCAGTCCTGTGCAAGACGGAACAACCGCCACTGGTTGGTCCACTTTTTTGTGGAATAAACCCCGGAGAATAAATTTCCGAGCGCGATCAAATCGCCTTTCTTATAGTCCGATTTTACTTCCATTCTCACAATCACCAGCCATTTCCTCTTGCTCCCCTTGCCTCTTCTCAACCATGCTTTTCCCAATCAAGTGGGATCTTATCCGATTCGCAGTGATCCCGCATGGCAAAATCATTGCCGCCCATCCTGCCGAAAGCCCCCCTCAAATTCGCGTAACGCAGGGTTGCATTCCCCGCATGTAGGCAGCAGCCGGAATCGGGGAGTGGAGTATCTCATTCAGGCCCGCATAGTGGACGGCTATCGCCCCGGAGTCTCCACTGCAGTCGAGGAAATTACACCGGAGAGACAGGTCTGTGGTGTGCGTGAAAATCGGATACCCCCTGCCCCTCTGGCTGTCGAGAGCAGCCATCCATTGAGCGTGGGATGGAAAAAACCGATACACTCCATAGTCTGGACAACTCGGGCTCCTCTTCAAAACAGCCAAGCACTGGCAGAAATAGGAAAGCGAACATCGTTTTCCCCAGAGTGACCGAGAATTCTGCTGAGAGCGGGCACTGGGGAAATTTTCTTCAAGGCGGTACAACTTCCAGAGGGCTTCTTCCCCTCTTTGGACTCAACCCCTTCCACATCATAAGCATACTTCTATTACCAACGATCATCGTGCCAATAATGCCGGCGATAATGTGGGCGGCGGTATTCATTGTAGTACTCCGGAGGAGGCCCATGGTGGCGGTACCATCCCCTCGGAGAAGGCGGAGGCCTCCGATCCCATCGGTCCGCGTCGTAATAATCTGGCGGAGGCCGATAGTGTACAAGCCGGGGGTAATAGTCAACCGGCGCGTACACTCCCCCGAGGTCGAACCCGACATGCACACTCGTGCCAGCTTGGGCTGTGTCGACTTGGCTGGCCATTGTCATCAGGGCAAGTATCATGAGGCTGCTAACAACGAGCATTTTACTTTTCATTTTCGTTCTCCTTTATAAGAAATTAATGTGGCCGGTTATTACCTTCAACAACCTTCCTCCAACTTTTTCTTCGCCGCACGCAGACGCACCCAGTCGTCGGACTGCAAATTTTTTCTCTCAGGGCACTGCAGAATCACCCTGCCGCCGTTCGCCGACAACACCTGGCAGGTGCTCTCTTTTGCCGGTGATTCCAGGGTGACCAGCAGTGTCAACAGAAGCATCAAACCGAGAACTTCTTTGCTGTTCATCGAACATTTCTCCTTTTCCATGGCGAGTCAGGACAATCTTTATCTTTCGCCTCCACTGTAGGCGTTTTTTTTGAGAACGTCAGTGGACATCGGGCGGTTTGGCACCCGGCACCGGGCCATGTCGGGTCCATGTCGAGTGCGACATAATATTGATATTCTGTCTATACAGCCTTAATTCCCGATCAATCGTAGAAAAGTTCCAGCCAAGGCCAACATTGGAAATCTTGTCTGGTAGGAAGGAAATACTGCCTCGAAATACCCGCACCTTTTGCGGATCCAGCCGGTTATGGACTTCCCCGAAAAGGGAGGAATGTGGTAAGGGGAATACAACGATCAAGGAGGCTTACTTTTAAACCATCCATCGGGAGCAAAAGCGGTGAACACCCAGCAGCAGGATCGATTCATCTACATTATCGGCGAACACCAAAACGGCATCATCCCCGAAAGTCCGGAAGTCCTTGCCTTCACCAGGGAAAACATGCGACAGATAGCTACCGATGAACTGGCCTTGGTGATTGCCAATGTATTTGCCAAGGGACAATACTTTCCCGGCCCCGATGGCGCCCTAACCTCGATCATCCACGAATTTATCGGCAGGTCGGACCGCTACAGCCGGGCGAAATCCAAGATAAAAAAAGGCCGCTGCACCCTGATCTCCGCCTTTAAACGCCTGGATGGCGAAATATCGGTCAAAGTGACCGCCATCATTCCCGTACAACCCGGCGCCTTGAACATGGAGCAACCCGAAAGTTTCCACGACCTGCTGATAGCATCGCTCCCTGAATTTCAGGAGGCCTTGACTGAAGAAGCCTATGCCTCCGACTCCAAAATTATCGCCATCATCAAGGAAGCAACCTTGCACCACATTCACGGGAAACTGCAGTGATTATTCCGGCCGCTCTCCTATTCCAACGCCCTGCAACATCGCGCCGCGTTGCCCTCCCTGAAAAACACGGCTCCTTTGAGTGGCACTCTGACGGGTTCGTGCTTACCATCGCCAGTACAAAACGCCCGCTACCTAAGAGAATCCCTACGTGAACACTGACATGGAAAACAAACAAAAATTTAATGTAATCTTCGCTATTTTCGCCATCTTCGGCATCCTCATCATTCACGAAATCTGGGTCGAACAGCAAACCATCACCGCAGTACCCTATAGCCAGCTGGAAACCCTGCTGCAGGAGGGCAAGGTGGCGGAACTATCGATCCGAGAAAAGTATATTGCGGGCGAATTGAAGGAACCCGAGAACGGCAAGAAGATCATCGTCGCCAACCGGGTTGATCCCAGCCTGGCCGAGCACCTCTCCAAATACAACGTGCCCTATACCCAGATATACGAAAGCAAATTCGTAGCGACGCTGCTCTCCTGGTTCGTTCCGGCCCTGATATTTTTTGGGATCTGGATGCTGATCTTGCGTAAATTCGGTGACAAACAGGGCCTGGGTGGTGGCTTCATGAACATCGGCAAGTCCAAGGCCAAGGTCTACGTGGAGCACCAGACCGGTGTCACCTTCGATGATGTCGCGGGGGTGGAGGAAAGCAAGGCGGAGTTGCAGGAGATCGTCGATTTCCTCAAGGCACCCGACGATTACGGCAAATTAGGCGCGCGGATGCCAAAAGGCGTGCTGCTGGTGGGCCCCCCGGGCACGGGAAAAACACTGCTGGCGAGGGCGGTTGCCGGTGAGGCCGGAGTGCCCTTTTTCTCGATCAGCGGCTCGGAATTTGTCGAGATGTTTGTCGGCGTAGGCGCGGCCCGGGTGCGCGATCTGTTTGAGCAGGCCCGAAAATCGGCTCCGGCGATTATCTTTATCGACGAGTTGGACGCACTGGGCCGAGCCCGATCCGCCGCTGGCCTGGGCGGCAACGATGAGCGGGAGCAGACGCTCAATCAGTTGCTCGTGGAGCTGGATGGGTTTGACGTCTCAAGCGGCCTGGTGCTGCTGGCCGCCACCAACCGGCCGGAGGTGCTTGATCCCGCCTTGCTCCGCGCCGGACGCTTTGACCGGCAGGTTCTGGTCGACCGGCCGGACAAACTGGGCCGCATCGCCATCCTCAAGGTCCACATGAAAAAAATCCAGATGAGCACCGATGTTGACGCCAGTCAGGTCGCCGATCTGACCACCGGTTTTTCCGGGGCCGATCTGGCCAATCTGGTCAACGAGGCGGCCCTGTTGGCCACCAGGCGGCAGGCCGCGGATGTCTGCATGGTCGATTTCACCCAAGCCATTGAGCGGATCATCGCCGGCCTGGAGAAAAAAAACCGGCTACTGAACCCCAGGGAGCGGGAGATTGTCGCATACCATGAGATCGGCCACGCCTTGACATCCCTGGCTTTGCCCGGCACCGATTCGGTCTACAAAATATCCATCATTCCTCGGGGAATCGGCGCACTGGGATATACCCTGCAACGGCCTACCGAGGATCGTTTCCTCATGACCAAGGAGGAATTGGAGCACAAGATTGCGGTCCTTCTGGGTGGGCGGGCAGCAGAAAAGCTCATATTCAACCACTTGTCCACCGGCGCTGCTGACGATATCGCCAGGGCCACGGACATTGCCCGCAACATGGTCACCCGTTACGGGATGGATCCGGCTATCGGCTTTGTCGTCTACGAAGAAAACCAGCAGACCTTTCTCGGCCAACAACAAGGCCACGGCATCAACGGCTGCCAGATCAGCGACAGCACGGCCCACCAGATCGACGCCTCAGTGCGCAAGATCATTGATGACACCTTTGCCGTGTCCTACCGGATCATGGAAAACAACCGGACGGTTCTGGAACGATGCGCTAAGCTATTACTCGAAAAGGAAACGCTGCTCGAAAAGGAATTGGTCGAACTGACCGGAGATTTGCAGCGATAAGACAAAAAGGGCCGGAAGGTTTTGCTCCTTCCGGCTCCGCAGTTCTGCATAAAAAACGACGGTTACGAGGCTGCGGATTGCGGCAGAAAAGGACGCAGGTCCTGCTCGTAACGGGTGAGCACCCGGAAACCGTTTGCCTCCAAGGCGCCGATCGCCTTTTCCCCCTCCGCCCTGGCCACCCGAATCACCAGATGGGAGATGTCGGGACACCCCTGAACCGGCCAGCAAAAAAAGCTCTGGATATTGACGCCTTCCTGCTTGAGGATGGAGGTTACCTCGGCTAAACGCCCAATACGGTCATCAACCAGAACCCCGAGACGCACACTCTCTTCGTTTATGCCAATGGCCTGCAGAAGCACGGCCATGACATCGGTGCTGGTGACGATGCCGACCAGGTTGTCACCCACCATGACCGGTAGCGAGCTGATGTTGTGGGCTTGCATGATGGAGGCAGCTCGTTCGATGGTGGTTTCCGGGGTCACGGTCATCACCGTCTTGACCATCATCATACTCACCTCCACCTTCTGCAGGAGGTAGTGCAGTTCATGGGTGCTAAGCGAAGTGGCCGGCGAGGCCCAGTTTTGCTTCAAGTCGCGATCCGAGACGATGCCAACCAGTTTTCCTTTTTTATTGACGACCAGCAAATGGTCAATTTTGTGCGTATCGATACACTCACGGGCCTCGACCAAGGTGGTTTCCGGCGACACGGTGACCAGGTTGGTGTGCATGATTTGGCCGATATACATGGGTTCCTCCCTGCTTCAGGAATAGATCAACTGTCGTCCGCGCTGCTGTTTGTTCTCACCTCAAGATCCCGCCGCTGCGGGGATGATGGCAGTGCCTCATTCCTGGCCTCTATTCCTTACCGTCCGCTAAAGGCGAAGGGACAAAGACCTGCGATTTTTTGTTCCAGGCATACCTGCCGGCCATCCACAACTCCTCAATGGCCGTAAAATTGACCAAATTTTCGCCGGGAAGAGAGTAGGTTTCATAGGCCTTGCGGATCTCGCTGTCGCTGATGACGTAATCCTTGTCGCTGTCGGCCCAGTGGTAGGGGGCGACAACAACCCGCTCCGACCCGCCGATAGCATCGCCAGCACTCTGCCCCTCCCGGGAGATGAGATCCCCGGAAATCCTAATTTCTTCTTCAGCCCGCAGCTTTTTCCCCGGTTCCACCAGGTAAAGAAAAGCTGCCTTGCCATTGGTGAGCTTGCCGATCCATCGTGGATTCTTGCCGAATTGCTTGGGCGGTCCATCGGCGGAAGCCCCGATAGCCCCACAGTCACCCTGCAGTTCCTCCCGGATCAGCAGGGTATTCATTGTCTCTATCTCGCCTGTTACCTGAACGAGCACGGGGAAAGGGCTATTGGGGGCGGTGTGGGTGGGCATGATCCGGACGGCATTGATGCCGGATCGATTCACTAATAGCACGATCGCCACAAGGGCGGTAACGGTCAGGAGACCTCCGCAGGTCGCAATCACATTTCGACGGTGCAAACCAAAATACCGAAAAATGCCGGTCGGTACAGGAGGAGACGATTCGTCGGCCATAACCTGCTCAACGTTTTCCGGCACGTCGGGAACCGCACCCTGCCCCTCATTCTCCAACAATTCATCGAGAGAGACCTCCAGGGCCTCGGCCAGCTTTCTGGCATTGTCCAGCTTGATCGAAGGATAACGGCGATTTTCCCATCGGGAGATGGTATCAGTGGTAACGCCCACGACCGTTGCCAGATACAACTGGGTCAATCCCTTCTGCTCCCTGACCAACCTAATTTTATTGCCGTTGATGTCAACGCTGCTGCTGTTGTTCATGCAAATATATTTACCACTGGATGAAAGAGAAGCAAAACACACTGCCTCATTTTTTCGGAACAAAGATTGTGACGGGCCCGCACAGCAGCAGGAATGCATCCTGCTCCCTGCTTCTCCGGTTCCCCTTGCTCCAAATTGGCGCATTATAAGCGAAGCGGCGGATGAAAGCTACCCGCAGCACCAGGAAACTCTCTTGGCTGCCGGAAACACGAAAGGCCGCCTCCTTTTTCAGGAAACGACCTTCTCCTTGCCACGCATCCCGGTAACAAAAAAGGGCATTCCCGTAAGGAATACCCTTTGACCAACAAGGTTAACCTATTCGGTTAATCAATATCTGCTCAGATAGTTGTCCAACTCCCAATCAGTTACCGCCATGCGGAAAGTATCCCACTCTTTTTCCTTGCCTTCAATATATTTGCCCAAGATATGGGGTCCCAAGGCGTCCTTGGCGATCGGATTAGCCTTGAGCTCCTGAATGGCCTCATACAGATTTGCCGGCAGGCTGGCTATTCCGGCTTCCTCTTTCTCGGCAGCAGTCATTTCGAAGATGTCGACATTGACCGAATCCGGTACCGGCAGGTTGTTTTTAACGCCGTCCAGACCGGAATTGAGCATCATGGCAAAGGCCAGATAGGGGTTGCAGGTGGGATCCGGGCAACGCACCTCGGTCCGGGTACCCAGACCGCGAGAGGCTGGGATACGGATGAGGGCGGAACGGTTGGAGGCAGACCAGGCCACATAGACCGGAGCCTCGTAACCGGCGACCAGACGCTTGTAGGAGTTGACCAGCGGATTGGTAATCCCGGCGAACCCCTTGGCGTGCTTCATGATGCCGGCGATGTATTTATAGGCTACCTCGCTCAACTGCAGCGGCCCTTTCTCATCGAAAAAGGCGTTGGTGCCATCGAGGTTGAACAGGGACTGGTTGGTGTGCATGCCGGAACCGTTGATACCGAACACGGGTTTGGGCATGAAGGTGGCGTGCAGACCGAACTCGGCAGCGATCGAACGGACAACCCACTTAAAGGTGACGGTGTTGTCGGCGGCGGTCAGGGCGTCGGCATATTTGAAGTTGATCTCGTGCTGCCCCTCGGCAACTTCATGGTGCGAGGCCTCGATCTCAAAGCCCATGGCCTCAAGGGTCTGGATGATCTTGCGGCGGCAATCGATCCCGGAGTCGTCCGGCTCGACATCGAAATACCCGGTGACGTCGTCGGTGATGGTGGTCGGTAATCCATCCTCGTCACGCCGGAACAGGAAAAATTCGCACTCGGTGCCGACGTTCATGGTATAGCCCATGGCCTTGGCATCGGCCAGGATGCGCTTGAGATTGTTGCGGGGGCAACCGACAAAGGGGGTGCCGTCCGGCTTGTAGACGTCGCAGATGATACGGGCAGCGTTGTTCCCATCTTTTTCGCGCCAAGGCAGGACAACAAAAGTGTCGTAATCCGGTTTGAGATACATGTCGGACTCGTTGATGCGGACAAATCCCTCAATGGAAGAGCCGTCAAACATGATCTTGCCGTCGAGCGCTTTTTCAATCTGGCTGCGCGGCATGGCGATATTCTTCATCGCTCCGAAAATATCGACAAACTGCAGGCGGAAGAAATTCACATTCTTCCCTTTGATGATTTTCATTATTTCATCACGGGTCATAACGCATCTCCTTATTCTTTTTGGATTCTGATTACCAACAAACTTCAGCCAGGGTCAGCAGACGCTGAGGGGATCGGCTGGGTTTGCGGTGCTCCATAAGCCAACCGGTCAACCATGGGCATTCAGATGAAACCGGCAACTGCAACGATAACAAAATTGTCGTTCTCGCGGCGATATGCGAACGACGTTTTTAAATATGGAAAAGATCCATCCACGAACATAATCAGCAGATACAGTACGAGAGTTGCGCCAGCAGGTCAACCACCAATAGGGGAGTTGGGGTGTGGTTCGCAGTCTGGTCTCGGCTTTCGCGCTGGAAGGAATGGAGCCGGCGAATTCGGCTGCGTTGGCCTCAAGCGAGCTTTGACTGACGAGAGGAGGATGCGCTTACGTCTCGCGCGAAAAAAAAGGCCGCCCCCTGTCGGGAGCGGCCTTGAACGCTTTGGCGATGAAACCGGGATCAGCGGATAAACAGCATCTCCTGGTAGGAGGGCAGCGGCCACAGATCGTCAGCCACCACGGACTCCAGGGTGTCGGCGTAGCCGCGCACCGCCAGCATAGCGGGAAGCACCTTGTCGCACATGTACTTAGCGTGGGTCAGGGTGTCGCCGCCTTCGTGGGCCAGGAGCTTCTCCAGCTTATCCACCTCGGACTGCATGGCACGCAACTTGTCTGTGACATCCTCAAGGGTAGCCATCGTAAAGTCGTGACCGATGGCCTTGAGGCTGGCGCAGGTCTCGGCCAGCTGGCCCTGGTAGCGCATGGCCGCAGGGAAGATCACGGTGCGGGCCATGCGAATCACCAGGTTGGCCTCGGTGGTGATCGTCTTGACGTACTGCTCCAGGTAAATCTCCTGGCGGCTCTTCAGTTCGGCCTCGGAGAGGACGCCATACTTGGTGAAAAGGGCCACCACATCCTTGCTGGTGAGCACCGGCAGGGCCTCGGGGGTGGTTTTCAGGTTAGGCAGTCCGCGCTTGGCCGCTTCTTTATGCCAGGCTTCGGAGTAGCCGTCGCCATTGAAGATCACGGCGTCGTGCTCTTGCATGATCTTCTGGAGCAGCTTCTGCACGCCTTCGTTGAACTGGGTCTTGTTTACTTTGCCCAACTTCTCCAGTTCGGTTGCCACGTAATCAAGCGATTCCGCCATCATCGTGTTCAGGGCCACCTGGGCGCCGGCGATGGAGTGCGAGGAGCCCACGGCGCGGAACTCGAAGCGGTTGCCGGTGAAGGCAAAGGGGCTGGTGCGGTTGCGGTCGCCCGGATCCATTGGCAGCGGCGGCAGAGTATCGACGCCGATGTTCATGACGCCCTTCGTTTTGGACCCTTTGACCTCGCCCTTCTTGATCTGCTCGAACACGTCAGACAACTGCTCGCCCAGGTAGGCGCTCATGATGGCCGGCGGGGCCTCGTTGGCGCCCAGGCGGTGGTCGTTAGAGGCGGAAGCCACGGTGGCGCGCAGCAGGGCGCCGTGCTTGTGCAGGGCGCGGAGGGCGGCGGCACAGAACACCAGGAACTGGGCATTGGAGTGGGGGGTGTCGCCCGGATCAAACAGGCAGCCCAACTCTGCGTTGCCTAAGGAGTAGTTGAGGTGCTTGCCCGAACCGTTGATGCCGGAGAAGGGCTTCTCATGCAGCAGGCAGATCATGCCGTAGCGCTTGGCCACGGTGCGCAGGGTGGTCATGACCAGTTGGTTGTGGTCGGTGGCCAAATTGCCGGCCTCGTAGATGGGGGCAATTTCGAACTGGCCGGGGGCCACTTCGTTGTGGCGAGTCTTGACTGGCACACCCAGCTTGAAGAGCTCATGCTCGACTTCCATCATGAAGGAGAGCACGCGGCGGGGGATCACGCCGAAGTACTGGTCCTCGAACTCCTGGCCCTTGGCGGAAGGAGCGCCGAAGAGGGTGCGGCCGGCGATGAGCAGGTCAGGACGGGAGAACACGAAATTACGGTCGACCAGGAAATATTCCTGCTCAGGGCCGGCGTAGGAGCCCACGGGGAGCTTGGTGTTGACGCCGAAGAGACTCAGCACACGCTTGGCTTGCTTGTTCAGGGCCTGGAGGGAGCGCAGTAGCGGCGTCTTCTTGTCCAGGGCCTCTCCGGTCCAAGAGACAAAGGCGGTGGGGATGCAAAGGAAGGTCCCGTTGGGATTAGCCAGAAGGTAGGCCGGGCTGGTGACGTCCCAAGCGGTATAACCGCGGGCTTCGAAGGTGACGCGCAGTCCGCCGGAGGGGAAGCTGGAGGCGTCGGGCTCTCCCTGGATGAGCATCTTGCCGGAGAACTCGGCCATGGCGCCGCCGTCGCCGTCGGGAACGAGGAAAGCGTCGTGCTTTTCGGCGGTGAGGCCGGTTAGGGGGTAGAAGACATGGGTGAAGTGGGTAGCGCCCTTCTCGATAGCCCAGTCCTTCATGGCGTTGGCGACCACATCGGCAAGGGAGGCATCCAATTTCTCGCCGAAGTCGATGGTTTTCTTCAACGACTTGTAGACATGCTTGGGCAGACGTTCCTTCATGATCTTGTCACTGAAGACGTTGGATCCAAACACGTCGGTGGGTTTTGTTTCGCTGAAATTCAGGGGGGCATGGGATGGCTGGTAGTTGATGATTGCCGAAATGGCGTTCAGACGGGCCTCGATTCCACTCATAGTGCACGCTCCATAAAGGGTTAAAGATGATAATTTCTACAGCTCGGAAGTTAGTGTGTGAATTGATAAAAAAACCCGGCCGTTGCCGGATACGGTTGCTCCTACAGGTGGCGCGGAAGGCCTGCGGTTTCGGGTTCCGCCTCCGCCGCACCGATGATGTGCATGAGGGTCATGCGCACCTTGGCTATTACACTGGGATCAGACAATTTTTCTCCTGCCTGGGTTTTTACATAAAAAACATCAATCAGCTGCTCGACTTCGGTGGCAATACGTGCCCGGTGAATGGTTAAACCGAAATCGGCCAAAGTCTGGGTCAATTGGTAGAGGGTGCCCCGGCTGTCGCCGCCATAGACCTCGACAAGGGTGTAGTGCTGCGAGATCTGGTTATCGACAATGACCTTTCGTTCCAACTGCTGCACCAGTCGGGTGCCGCCATAATTCTGGGGCTGGGTTCGTTCGTGGAGCTGATAGCCAACATCGAGGCGATAGTTGACCGCCAGATTCATATCCCGCTCCACCGCCGGCCAATCCATTTCCTCAAAACTCCGCGTGAAAGCCGGGGTAACCTCGAGGGTGTCGACCACCGTACCGTCCGGCCAGGTGAAGATCTGTGCCGACAAAACCGTCAGATTGTGCAGGGCAAGCACACCGCAAAATTTCGCCAGCAAGCCGACCTTGTCCGGCCCCATGATCAACAGCGGCCAGGACCGCCCGCCCGGTTCCGGAAAGAGCAAAACCTGCTGTTTGAGGCGGGCCGCCTTGTCCGTGTGCACTCGCAGATGCTGCAGCACGGCCTCCAGACTGAAACTCAGAAGATAGTCGGCGGGCAGACTGTGGATATCTATCCGGGTCGGCTGCCCGTCCAGATAAGCTAAAATTTGATCCCGCAGCCAGCGGACCCCCTGCTCGTCCCCATCCGGTTCGCCCCCAGCGACATGACAGTTGCCGCCGAGACAGGCCTTGATGCTCAGATATAACTCTGACAGCAGGCTGGCTTTCCAGTCCGACCAGGCAGATGGCCCCGTTGCCTTGGAATCGGCGATGGTCAGCAGGTATAACATGGTCAGGCGCCCAGCATCGCCAATCAGTTCCGCTGCCTGCCGGATAAATTCACGGTCGCTGAAATCGCGCCGCATCGCATTTTCCGGCAAATACAGGTGGTAGCGAATAAGAAATTGCAGTGCCTCGCAAGACTCCTCCGACAGTTGCAAACGGCGGCCGATGGTGGCGACCATTTCCGCCCCGAGCACCGAATGGTCGGCCCGCTTGCCCTTACCGATGTCATGGAGCAGTGCGGCCAAATAGAGGACTTCAATCTCCTTGATCTCGGCAAACAACTCCGGGCTGCTCTTTCGCAGGGAACCTAACTCGGCCACGGCCTGTAACTGGTGCCGGTCGACCGTATAGAGATGATACAAATCATGCTGCGCCAGTGATTCCACCCCGGCGAATTCAGGGATGTAACGCGTCAGCAACCCCGTTGACAGCATAGTTTCCAGGACCGGAAAAATGGTGTCGACCTGGGTCAGCAATTCCAAAAAGACCCTGGCCACCCTTTTTGAAGAGCGGAAACGATCATCCACCAGGGATAAATGACTGGCCACGATCTGCCGGGTGCGGTGATGGAGGGACAAGCCTACTCGCCCAGCCTGGAGAAACAGCCGCATCAGAAGAAGGGGCCGTTCCGCCAACTCTTCCAGTGAGGTCAACCGCACGGTGCCGCCGCGGATAACAATGGAGCGCTCCAGTTGTTGTTCCACCGCTGAGCCGCTGGTCAAGCCCAAGACCTCGTGCACATGCTCAAAGAACAAATCCGTGACCATGGAAACCGTCTGCAGATGGGTATAGACATCGCGCATAAAGTGCTCGACCCCCAGTAGGCCGCCCTTGTCCCGGTAATCAAAGGCCGAAGCGGTCTCCTGCTGAAACTCGAAGATCAGGTGATCGTTTTTCCGGCGGCAGAGCAGGTGCAGCCGGTTTCGGATCTTGATCAACATGGACCAGGCATCCTCAAAGGCCCTACGGTTGGCGGCTTCCAGCATGCCTGAAGACTGAACGGCATCCAAATCCTGCAGGCCGAAAACCCCCTTGGCGACCCAGCACATAGCCTGGATGTCGCGTAGCCCCCCTTTTCCTTCCTTAATATGGGGTTCCAGCAGATAGGTGTGGCTGCCATATTTCTGCCAGCGCTCCAACTTAAAGGCATCCATAGTCCGGACAAACTCATGGCGGCGGCCGTCAACAACCTTTTTGGTGTACCGCGTTCGCAAGTCGTTGAAGAGTGCCGGGGAACCGGCAATCAAGCGGGCATCCAGCAGAGCCACCTGAAAATGAAAATCATCCAAGGCAAACTGCACCGCATCCTTGACACCGCGGACACTCTGCCCCACCTCGAACCCTTCATCCCACAGCGGGTAGAGCAGGGCCTCCGCCACTGCCTGCATCGACTTTTTCGAGCGCCAGTCGTGCAGCAGCAACAGATCGATATCCGAATAGGGATAGAACTCACGCCGGCCATATCCACCCAAGGCAATGACCGCGATGGAACCGCGCGCTTTGTGCACCGCCGGAGCGTTGTTAAACCGGTCAGCGATGAATTCGTCGACCAGCGCGGCTGAACGGTGCAATATTTCCTGGCCGCTGAGTCCCTGCCGCCATGCATCGACCAGTGCTTCCTGTTGCTGTCGCAACGTCGATGGCATTAAACGGCCTCGCTGCCCGTCTCCCCGGTCCGGACCCGAACAACCCTTTCCACCGGTAAGACGAAAATCTTGCCGTCACCGATTTTACCGGTTCTCGCCACAGAAAGGATGGTCTCAATCACCTGATCGACTTGTTCATCCTGGACAATGATATCAAGTCTAATTTTCGGTATAAAATCGACCACATATTCAGCACCTCGGTAGATTTCCGTATGCCCTTTCTGCCGCCCGTAACCCTTAACCTCGGAGACAGTCATCCCTTTGATGCCGATCCCGTTCAAAGCATCCTTCACTTCATCAAGCTTAAAGGGTTTGATGATAGCCTCTATTTTTTTCATGGCTCACTCCTCACATACGTCTCGTTCGATCCGGACCGTTGATTACCAGGCAGACTTTCGCCTTTAATTGTAAGCTGTTTCCGAATGTTCGGTATAGTCGAGGCCCTGGTGTTCGGCCTCTTCGGTGATCCGCAGTCCCATAACCATATGCACGCCCTTGAGGATAATCCAACTGACGACAAAAGCATAGCCACAGACCACCCCGACACCAATAAGCTGAGCCCACAACTGGGCACCGCTTCCGGCCAACAAACCATCCACCCCGTTCGGATTTGCGGCCTTGGAGGCGAAAACTCCGAGCAAAAGGGTGCCGGTAACCCCACCCACCCCATGAATGCCGACCACATCGAGAGAATCGTCGAACTTATATTTACTTTTCAAGTTGACGGCCAGATAACAGACAACTCCCGCGATCAACCCTATAAAAATAGCGGCGTTCGGTCCAACAAAACCTGCGGCCGGTGTAATGGTGGCCAGGCCTGAAATGGCTCCGGAAGCCGCTCCCAGAGTGGTGGGCTTACCCAATTTAATCCATTCCATCACCGTCCACATGGCCATCCCCGACATTCCGGCAAGATGGGTAGCCACAAAAGCCGTGGCCGCCACCTCATTGGCCGCCAAAGCACTGCCGCCGTTGAAGCCGAACCAGCCGAACCAGAGCAAACCGGTGCCCAGCATGGTCATAGGCAGATTGTGCGGCATGAAATTGGTCTGCCCGTATCCCTTGCGTGGCCCGATAACTATTACCGAAGCCAGGGCGGCAGCCCCGCAGGTGGCATGCACTACCAGCCCACCGGCAAAATCGAGCACCCCCAGTTTAGCGAGCCAACCGCCGCTGCCCCAGATCCAGTGGCAGACCGGATTATAAACACAGATGGCCCAGAGCAGGCTGAACACGACAAAGGCGGGAAAGCGCACCCGCTCAGCAAAGGCCCCGGCTATCAGAGCTGGGGTGATCACGGCAAACATGCACTGGTAGATCATGAACACAGAGTGAGGAATGGTGGTCGCATAGGTGGCGCTCGGGGCAGTCCCCACCCCTTTCAGGGCCAGCCAGGATAAATCACCGATAAGACCATTCATATCAGGGCCAAAGGACAGGGAGTATCCGACGTAGACCCACTCCAGCGAAACGAGCGAGATCAAAATCAGACTCTGCATAATGGTGCCCAGCGCATTCTTGCTCCGCACCATGCCGGCATAAAAGAGGGCCAAGCCGGGCGTCATCAACAACACCAACCCCGCCGCCGCCAGAATAAATGCCGTGTCCGCACCGTTAATCATTTCCACCCTCTTGGTATAAACAAATTTGTAAATTAAAATTCACTTAGCCTAACAAAGAAGGGGCAAGTATTCCTTCCCAAACCTCTCAACAATTGCCGAGAGGTCTTAAATAAAATCCTACTTTCAAAGTAGTTAACAACCGAAGCACACGCATACCCATCTTAAGCTAACGGTCCTCGATCACTACCCGCGCCAGCAACCCGACGAATCCCGAGGGGGCACGCGCCATCGCAAACACCTTTTTTACAAAAACCGGGCCAGTATTCATACATAACGACAAATCATTCAAATAACGAAACAATATTAAAAAATTAGAGGAATCAAATTTGGGAAATTATACATTTTTGAAAATTACAGATGGCTAAAGAACAAAAATGTCGGCCCAACTATTTGCTGGATCCCCAATTTGACAAACGGAAATCCGGGAGGTACACTTTTTTCGTGAGGTGTTATAATTAAAGGCGACAAAGACATCTTTCACCATACAGCAAACGCATTACGCCGATAGCAGCACACAAGATCGCGAATGGTTGTGAAACACGCAAGGGATCCCCATATATTGCACATAGGAACAAGAATGACCACAGAACGCAGACGATATATTCGCCCGGAATCACTTAATTTGCTTGATTACCTTATTGTAGACGAGCAAGGGCGGCCAAGTGAATATTCCATGGCTCGAACCTTGAATGTGAGCAAGGGTGGGATATTAATGGAGACGCACATACCGCTGCCCAAGGGGCAACAGGTGATGATAACTTTAGGACTCAAGGAACAACTTATTGATGTGATGGGAAGGATTGTTTACACATCCAGCTCATCTGGCCGGCACGAAAACGGCATTGAATTCTTTCATGTCTCCGACAACGACAAACGCGTGCTCGATAATTATGTTGCCGCTTTTCATAAGCTGCATGCCGGAGACATTGCCCATTACCCTATGTCGACCATCCACAGGGACCACCCGTAAAAGGTGATGCCCTGTCCTTTACCCCGAGCTCGTCACTCAGGAGCTCGGCCATATTCGTCATCAAATCTGACTATATCATCCTCGCCGAGATAACTGCCGATCTGCACCTCGATAAGCTCAAGAGGAATCACTCCGGGGTTTTCCAGGCGGTGTACCGTGCAGCTCGGGATATAGGTTGCCTCGTCTTCCTTGAGCAGAATAGTTTGCTCGCCATTCTGCACCTTGGCAGTTCCGGAAACAACTACCCAGTGTTCATGCCGATGGTGATGCATTTGCAGCGATAATCGCGCCCCTGGATTAACTGTAATCCGTTTGATCTGGAAACGTTCCTGCATTTCCAAGGTGGTATAACTCCCCCAAGGCCGGAAGACCGTGCGATGCACGTGGTACTCGCCCCGTTTGTCTTTTTTCAGCTTATCGACGATCTTTTTAACATCCTGGGATCGATTCATGGGCGCCACCAGCACGGCATCGGCGGTTTCAATCACCATGGTATCGTGCAGACCTATCGCCGCCACCAGGGTATGCTCGGCGCGGATCAATGAATTGTGGACATCCTCAAGCAAGACATCACCGCGCACCGCGTTTCCCTGCCCGTCCTTTTCACTGACCTCCCAGAGCGCCAGCCAAGAACCGATGTCGTTCCAGCCGAGATCGGCCTCGACCACAGCCGCCCTCGATGTCTTTTCCATGAGGGCATAATCTATGGAGTCCGAAGGGCAAGTGGCCATGGCCTCACTCCCCAATCGAAAAAACAGACCGTCCACTTTACCCGTGCCGACGGACTCGGCCATGCACTCGACAATGGCAGGTGCGTGGACCTGCAGCTCCGCCAGGAGGGTGTCGGCCGTGAAGGCGAACATGCCGCTGTTCCAGAGATAGTTGCCGCTGGCAAGATAGCGCTCGGCGGTGGCCAGATCGGGTTTTTCCACAAAACTCTCGACCGTGCCGCCTTGTCCCTTGGCAATATACCCGTACCCCGTTTCCGGATGATCGGGCACAATGCCGAAAGTGACGATCTGCCCCTGTTGCGCAAGCAGCACTGCCTCGCGGACTGCCTGTGCAAACTCCTCCGCCTTGACGATCAGGTGATCGGCGGGCAGCACCAGAAGCACATCCCCGCCCCGGCCCAGATTGCTCACATAGGCAGCCGCCCCGCAAATGGCGGGCGCGGTGTTTCTACCGCACGGTTCCAGCAGAATGCAAAAATCACGAAACAGGTCGAGTTCTTCCACCTGGGTTTTGGCCAAAAATCGGTGCTCCTCACCCACCACGATAATGGGCGGCAAAGCATCCTCGAGCGCAGCGACCCGTTGCACCGTGGTCTGCAGCAGCGACAATTCGCCGGTCAGACTGATCACCTGCTTGGGATAGAGTTCCCGTGAAAGCGGCCAGAGCCGGGAACCGGTGCCACCCGCCAAAATAATCGGTTGAATTGCCATCAGCGCACCTCAAGTATTCGTCCTGTTAATAAAATCTGTTGTTTCGGGTTATGACCGGATCAACTGCAACAGCTCGTCGGTTTTCCGCTGTAAAAGCACTTGGTCGCCACGGGTTTCGACATTGAGCCGCAACACCGGTTCGGTATTTGATTTTCGCAGGTTGAAACGGTAGTCAGGATATTCGATAGAAATACCGTCGGTCGTGTCCCGTGCGCCATTTGCATACAGCCGTTCTATTTCGGCGATAACCGCGTCGGGATCCCGCACCTTTGAGTTGATCTCGCCGCTCACCGGGTAGGCAGCCATGCGTTCGTCGCAAAGCGTTGACAACTTGGCACCTGAAAGGCTCATCAGCCGGCAGACCAGCAACCAGGGCAGCATACCCGAGTCACAGTAGCCAAAATCGCGAAAATAATGATGGGCTGACATTTCGCCGCCATACACCGCATCTAAAGCCCGCATATTTTCCTTGATAAAGGCGTGACCGGTCCGGGTCAGGACCGGTTTGCCCCCCGCCGACACAACCATTTCCCGGGTGTTCCAGACCAGGCGGGGATCGTGCAGAATAGTCGCGCCGGGATACTGCCGGAGCATGGCGGTCGCCAGCAAGCCGACAATATAATACCCCTCGATGAATCGGCCGGTTTCGTCATAAAGGAAACAACGGTCAAAATCGCCATCCCAGGCAATGCCAAGATCGGCGCCGTGCTCACGAACAGCACGGGCTGTGGTCTCCCGTTTTTCCGGGAGCAGGGGATTGGGAACACCATTGGGAAAATGGCCGTCGGGCTCATGATGCAAACGGATGAACTCAAACGGCAGATGGGGTGCCAGCTGATCAACGATCGGGCCGGCACAGCCGTTGCCGGCGTTAACCACCAGCTTCATTGGCCGCATCACCCGGCAATCAACGGTGGCCAGGAGATGGTCAATGTAGGCTTTCTTGTCAGCAGCTTGCGTGCAAGTGCCCCTTCTCGGTGCAACGTGGCCCATCACGGACTGCACCCACCCCGCATCTCCGGCCATTCGGGCTATCTCGACAAGCCCGCTATCGCTGGAAACCGGTCGGGCCTCGCGCTGGACGATTTTCATACCGTTATATTCGGCCGGGTTATGGCTGGCGGTAATCATAATGCCGCCCTCCACGCCAGCAGCAGCTCCACTGAACACCGCATGATAGACCTCCTCTGTTCCGCAGAGGCCAATATCGATGACATCAACACCTTGCACCAGCAGGCCAGCGATGATTGTCTCGGCAATGATGGGGCTGGTTAACCGCATATCCCGGCCCACGACCATCGTATGAACATCGCAGAACCGGGCAAAGGCCAAGGCTATCCGCAGGGCGATGTGCTCGTCGAATTCATCGGGAATTTTGCCGCGCACATCGTAGGCGGTGAAACAGGAAAACGGAATGCTCATAGTCAGTGGTGTATGGTTGTGATTATGGGGAACGCCGATCGCGTTCCTGCTGCGCCGGCTTGGCCTGCTCATTCTTCTTTTCCAATACTTTTTCCGGCAGCAGTTCATTAAAAATGGCCGGCTCCTTCTGCACAAAGTATTTGCGTAGACGGGGATCATCAATGAGTGAGCGCAACAATTCCGATCCCTGTTTCAGATAGGGTGAGCTGTAGGATTTGCGCAGTAAATCGTTGGTTGTCGACAGACTGGAAGCCAGCAGCATATAGAGCAGGGAGGTGACCACCGCCGCCTTGATGCCACCGAGAGCAAGGCCGGAAAGCCGGTCCAGCCAACCAAGCAGAGTGATTTGCAAAAAGCGATGCAGCACCTTGCCGATCAAAGTAAAGACAAGGGCGGCGGCAAGAAAAAGAATGGCAAAGCTGACAAGGAAGGTTACCTTCGGATTGTCGACAAATTTTTCGGTCCAGGGCAGAATTCTATCCGCATACTGGCCGGCCAGATAGTACCCCCCCACTAGGGCAAAAAAAGCGGCCAACTGACGAACAAACCCTATCCAAGCGCCTCGCAGGAAAAAAAATAGAAAAAGGAAGGCGACCAGAAAATCGAAATAGGTCAAATCATTGAATGTTGGCATATGAAAGTAAACAAGACAGTGAGAAAAGAGAAACGATCCCCTCACCGGAGACCGCTGCCGCCAGATGCATCTACATCGTGGCCAGGAAACGGATCCACGCGGATCCTGCAGCCAAGGGCGGACGGATTATACCGGATTCATGGGTCATGACAAGCATTTGTCCGGAATATATCCCGAAAACCTGCCAACCCCTTTTTACCGGCATGGACAGATTGACCGCACGCTGGCAACCGCTTGCACCGACACACTGCCAACTTGCCCTCCTGGATCTGGATACGCTACAACCCCTGATCGAACAAGCCGAAGCGCTCAGTTTTTTGACCACCCTGCTCTCGCCGGCCGAAACTGAGCTCTTTCGGCGGTTCCGCTATGCAAAGCGGCGACTGGAATGGCTGGGCGGGCGCCTCGCCGCCAAACACTGCCTGCACGGACTCCTCAACGAAGACGTATCGGGACGGCATTTATATGCCACCTATTCCATCCTGCCCGATACCCATGGCCGCCCTCGTTTGGCAATACCGCTGACTGAGTACCCTACAGCCTCCATCTCCATCTCCCACAGCCGGGGATACGCAGCCGCCCTGGTGCACCAGAGAGGTGACTGCGGCATTGATATCCAACAGAAAACCCCGAAGCTGGCCGCGGTTCAGGAACGATTTACATCAGACGAAGAACTGCGCCTGCTCCACCCAATCACAGATACTCTCACCCGGTTGGGCCTGCTCTGGACAGCTAAAGAAGCAGTCAAAAAATGCCTGCTTGCTGATCACCCTTCCTTTTTCGGGATAATCAAGCTGGCCGAAGCCAAGTACGAACCGATCGAAAGAATCTGGACCGTGCATTGTCGCCTGACGCATCCCGCCGCTCTTTCGGCCACGGTTCGAATTGCGGAACTTGATGAACATCTCATCGCCTGTGCCTCCGGAGAACCACATGCCTGAATTGCCGGAAGTGGAAGTCACCCGACGGGGATTGCTGGCAGACCTGCCTGGCAAGACGGTTGTCCATATCTCCTGGAGCGAGCACCGTTTACGCACAGCAATTCCACGCCAGCTTCTTCAGGAGCACATTCTTGGTCAAGAAATTCTCACTATTGATCGCAGAGCGAAGTATCTGCTGCTGAGAATGGGGGGGGGATCAGTCCTGGTCATCCACCTGGGAATGACCGGCAAGCTTGCTTTGGTCGGGGTGGACACCGCACCCCACAAACATGACCATCTCGTGCTGTCGCTGGATAGCGCCAGGGATTTACGCTTAAATGACAGCCGTAGATTCGGCGCCCTTATCGTCTGGCCGGCAGCGCATGCCGAGGCACATGAACGCGAATTTTCCGCCAAGGAAGGCATCGAACCTTTCGGCCCCGAGTTCAAAACTGAACACCTGCTCGCCCTCGCGGTCAAAAGAAAGACACCGGTCAAGTCCCTGCTCATGAATGCCCGGCTCGTCGCTGGTATCGGCAACATCTACGCCAACGAGATCCTGTTCGCCGCCCGAATCCATCCCTTGACCCCGGCCAGCCGATTGGTGGGTGAGGAGTGGCAGGGAATAATAACCGAAGGAAGACGGATTTTGCAGCAGGCCATTGATGCCGGCGGCTCCACCATTGCCGATTTTCTCGGCGCCAGCGGCCACCCCGGCTATTTTCAGTTGCAATTCAAGGTCTATGGCCGCAAGGATTACCCTTGCCCGCACTGTTCACAACCCATCGTCAAAACAACTCTGGCAGGGAGAGCTACCTATTTTTGCCCTTCCTGCCAGATCTCGCCCAACCGTTGTCGCTCTTAAGCAACACCACTTCTCGTTGATTTCACGTCACTTCTTTAAATATCGCTTTTTAATGTTTCCTAATTGCGACAGTGCCCCTGACCATTAATCCTTATACAATGAAGGAACAATGTGATGCCGGTTGAGCAGTTTATAGAAGTCCGTTCGGTTGCGCTGGGCCAGCCGGGCGGCCTGGGAAACGTTACCCTGTGTTGTTTGCAGCAACTGGATAAGGTATTGCTGCTCAAACTGCCTTCGTGCCTCAGAGAGCGGCAGTATTTTTCGCTGGTGTTGCTTTATAGCGTCATAAAGCAGATCCTCGGTAATCAGCGATGAGGTTGCCAGGGCTACAGCATTTTCCACCACATTATACAATTGCCTGATGTTACCCGGCCACTGGGCCTCAACGAGAATCTTCATTGCCTCCGGCGTGAACCGCTTCTCCTGTCCATCATTTTTCTCGGTGAGAATGGTCACAAAATGTTCGGCCAGCAGCGGAATATCCTCCTTACGCTTGTGCAGGGGGGGCAATTCCAAGCTGACCACGTTCAACCGGTAAAAAAGATCTTCACGGAAAGTATTTTCAAGGATAGCCTCTTCCAGGTTTTTATGGGTCGCCGAAATGATGCGCACATTCACCGACACCGGCCGGGAACTGCCCACCGGGCGTATCTGCCGGTCCTGAAGAACTCTCAACAGCTTGACCTGGATGTGGAGCGGCATATCGCCGATTTCATCAAGAAAGAGAGTGCCGTTGTCCGCTGATTGAAACAGACCGGCGTAGCTTTTCACGGCTCCGGTGAACGACCCCTTGACATGCCCGAATAACTCGGATTCAAGCAAGGTCTCAGGGATCGCCGTGCAGTTAACCGGAATAAAAGGCCCCTTTTTGTAATTGCTGGCCTTGTGAATGGCAATGGCCAGCAATTCCTTGCCGGTGCCGCTCTCGCCCCGGATAAGCACGGTGGAATCGGTTTCGGCGACCAGTTTGACCCGGGAAAGCAGTTCCTCCATGACGGCACTCTGACTGATAATCTCCTGCCGCCACTCTTCCCGGTTTTCCGAGGCCTCGCCGACCCCACCTCCGGTCGCCTCGATAGCCTTTTCTATTTCCAGTAAGAGCGCCGCCCCTTCGATTGGTTTAGTCAGAAACGAAAAGACACCCTGCCTTGTCGCTTCGACCGCTTCGGGAATAGAACCATGGGCTGTAATAATGATGACGGGAACCGATTTATTCAAATTACGGATCGCCTCGAACAGGGCCAGGCCGTCGATTCCCGGCATCCGCAGATCGGTCAGGACCACGTCGGGCTTGAAGGCGGAAAAAGTTGCCAGAGCCTCTTCCCCGCTGGCGGCAACCGCGACTTTATAATTCTTGCTTTCAAGGCGCAATCTCCACAGGCGAAGCAGATCTGTTTCATCGTCGACCAGAAGTATCTTGTATTGACGCCCCATGTTACCGCTCCCTGTTCTTGATTATACTTTCAATGTTTTTCAGCTGTTCTATCTGTTTTTGCAATTCTTTGATGCGCGCCTGATCGCTGGAGGCACTTTTTTCCAAAACCTCGTTGCGCTCCAGCAATTCCTTGTTTTCCGCCTCCAACCCATCTTTTTCATCTAGATTTTTATTGCTGAGCGCCCATTTGCCTATCTTTTCCCGGTCGATTCGCTGCATCAGCATATGAACCCCCTGGAGGCCAGGAGCACTCTCCGGATGCGCCTTGATGTACAATGAAAGTGCATCCATCCCTTCCTTGAACTGTTTATAGGAGGCGTACTGATGCAGACTCAAGCAGATCAGCCTGAGTACCTCACCATTCTCATCGCGAGAAGCATTGGCAAAAGCCGTTTTGTAAGCACCATTAAACGCCTGGCGGGACATCTTTTGCTCACCTGCAAGGCAGGAGAGAATCGTATCGGCGTCCGTTGCCTGCACGACAATTTTTTCCTTTGGTTGATCGGCCGCTTTTCTATACTCGGCACAACCACTCATCAGCAAAGCAGACAGGACAACCAGAACAAGGCACAAAGTTTTCATTTCATACTTCCTTCGAACACGGCAGGGTGACCTCAAAACGTGCCCCATGATCACTGGGCAACAATCGAAGCGTACCGCCGCAATTTTGAATATATTCCTTACTGACTGCAAGCCCCAGACCAGAGCCCTTGACAACGGACCGATTTTTCTGTCCCCCTTGAAAAAAAGGCAAAAAAATCTGCGATCGATCTTCCTCGCTGATGCCCGGACCCGTATCCTCAACGACAAGATGCAGGGTGTTTGCCTTTTTTTTCATGAAGATGCCGATTTCGCCATTGTCCGGGGTGAACTTCACTGCATTGGCCAGCAGGTTGTCGACTACTGTCTTCAATTGTTTCAGGTTGCCGTTTACGCTCACCGGAAGCAGTTCGGTCGTTAGATTGATGTTTCTGGCGAGCAGGGCGTTGCGATGGTCTTCGGCTACATCAACAAGCAGGGCGTCCATGCGAATATCCTGAATATCAAGCGGTACTTCCTTGGCTTGTGCCATGTTGAAATCCAGGATATTTTGAATAAGCTTCTGCAGTTTGTTGCAATTGTTGTCAAGGATGCCCACCACTTCAGCTTGATTGTCGCTCAAAGGGCCCACCAATCCATCTTTGAGCAATCCGGCCCCTTCCTTAATGGAAGACAAGGGCGTCTTTAATTCATGGGAAATATGGGCCAGCATCCTGACTTTTTCCCGATCCAAAGTGTTGAGCCGTTTCCTCAACCAATCAAGCTTGGCTCCTATCGATTCGAGATCGCGAGGACCGGAAACAACAATCGGCGTGGCAAAATCGCCCTCGCCCAACCGCTCTATCCCCCTGTCCAATTGACTAACCGGCTTATTAATCAACGAAATAAATAGCACCACTAACAGCACGCTAAAGCCGATCAAGCCCGACACCTGCCAGACCAGGGTGTTCTTGTTATTTTGCACCTGTTCCTTAAGGATATCAACTTCTTGAATCATCAGGGCATTACTCAGACGCTCCAGTTGCGAAACAATCGCGCCGATTTCACTGTAGCCGCCAAGCGCGGCCTCCTGTTCGCCTTTCCTCTTGACAGAATCTCCGGAAGCGTTCGTCAAGGCCGTGACCAGAAAACGCTCCTTGGCCTGTAATTGTGCAATCAGCGGGGCCAATTCGTTTTCCGAATTGAGACCGGCAAACTGGTGAAGCAGATCCTCTACTTCCAAATGCCGTCCGTTGACATCTTCCAAGTGTTCTGCCTCACCCAACACTGTGTACAATCGCGCTGCCCTTTCCTGGCGATGAAGTAAATCGGCGACCTTCCGGCAACTGTCAATTCTACCGGCCGACCGAAACACAGCCACCGCACCCTGCTGCACCAAGCCATCAAGAATCTGAATGGAACTGACCAAGGCCACGATCAAGGGTAAAGCAACAAAGATAAATCCGGTCAATAACAAGGAAAAAAAGGAACGCGGACGATATAATCGATTCACAACACCTCACTTGCTGAGATAGACATAATCAAGGTACAGCACTTGAGGCTGGGACTGCTGCACCACAAAAAGACCGAACCCCTCAATATGCTCCATATCCATTACTCGTCCCTTGGGGGCATTTTTCACTTTCTCCAAAGAAATAACGAGATCATTCCACCCATGCGTAAGAGTAAATTGCTGATTGAAACGATCGTTGAACTCCATATCGTGCTCTTTATGATGGACATCATGAATGCGGCTATTGACGATAAACCCGGCAGGTTGAGGATTATAAACGCTGCAGTGAAACGTCTGAAAGCCACGCCAGTCGTGGGGAAAATAAAAAAGAGCAATCCCGGAAAATTTGGCGGTGGACAACTGTACCCGAACCGCTTTCTGACCGTGCCGAACTATTTCACTTTCCTCTCGAAATTGCTGGGTATTGACCCACCGGTCGCGCTCAAAGGGTGTTTCGAAATCCGAGAGAGCCGGAAACTGTCGGGCGGCCTGGTATTCGTCAATCAATGACCTACACAATGGCCAAACAGCAATGGTCAGCAGAACCAAAACACCACCTTTGAGCAGATAGCGCTTGCAGCAATCTCCAAAAAGCTGCGGGCGGATAAAAAAGGCAAACGCCGTCAAACAACCCAATTGATTGCGGAGCACATCGCCTATATCGGGGGAGCGATTGCCACTGAACATCTGCAAAAATTCCACCAAGAACCCAAGAATAAAAACAAAAATGAAAATGGAGAGGAAAACTGAGAAAGGGGAACCTGCGAACTTTTTCTTCCCCCAAAAACCGTGAAGCCACAAGGAGAGCAACAGAAAAAAGAGAATATGCCCGAGATCCCAGGCGGACTGAAAGGATCGTGTCGAATAATAGCCCGGCCCTCCCCAAAAAAAGAAGGGGAGACCAATCAGTAGGAAAACACTAAGAAAAGCAAGGGAGAGGCTCGCCTGTCGACCCGATTCCATCATTTCCCTCTCCTTGGAGTCGCCCGCCTCATCAAGAAAGATATCCCTGTTCTTCCAGATAAAGCATTATTTCCTGAACAGCCTCGGCCGGCGTCATAGTGCTGGTATCTATGGTTAATTCCGGATTCACTGGCGGAATATAGGGATCGGAAATGCCGGTCACGCCCCTGATCAATCCTTTCCTCGCCTTGGCATACAGCCCCTTGCGGTCCCGCTGTTCGCACACTTCAAGGGGGGTCGACACATAAACCTCGACATAACCACCATATCGGCTGATCAACTCACGGTTCGCCGTCCTTGATGATTCATAAGGGGCGATCGGTGCACACAGCGCAATTCCGCCATTCTTGGTAATCTCGCTGGCGACGAAACCTATCCGAGAGACATTGAGATTGCGATGAACCTCGGAAAAATTCAGCTCAGACGATAGATTTTTCCGCACAATATCGCCATCAAGCAGGGTCACCGGCCGATCACTCATTTCCATGAACCGTACCATGAGCACCTTGGCTATGGTCGACTTACCGGAGCCGGACAGACCCGTCAGAAACACCGTAAACCCCTGCTGGGATCGCGGCGGAAAAGCACGGCGCAACTCCTTGATAACGTTTCCATACGAGTACCACTCCGGAATTTCCAGCCCCCACTCCAAACGCCTCTTGAGTTCCTGCGAGGTGATGGTTTTAACCGAGTCGCTTGCCCCAACATTTCCGAGAAAAATATATTGAGCCTTTTCTTCCACATAGCCCATGGGCAGTTCGGGAACCATTTCTATTCCGGTCTCGCTCTCCATATTGGCTACCAATTGCTGCGCGGCGCCTTGCCGGTAAAAAAGCGAAACATCCAGGCCGGCAAAAGGGTCACCATGGTCGTTGGCCACCATAAAATGACTGCATCCAAAATTTTTCCTGATCATCGCATGCCAAAGAGCCTCCCGTGGCCCTGCATAGCGATCCGCAAGGGACACAATTCCCAGTAGAATCATATTGGCGGGGAAATGTTGGACAAACTCCTGATAGCATTGCACCTGGGTGTAATGATCCCGATTGCCGGGATGATCCAACCCCACCGCCGGATGGATGAAAATGGAGGCATTCTTTTCACGAGCTGCCGCCAGCACCATCTCGCGATGCGCACAGTGCAGGTATTCACGAGTATGAAATCCGAGTACTCGCCGCCAGCCGTATTGGCTAAATCGTCGATGCGTCTCTGCCGGCGTTAAGCGAA
This sequence comes from uncultured Desulfobulbus sp., assembly GCF_963662935.2. Classification (NCBI taxonomy): domain Bacteria; kingdom Pseudomonadati; phylum Thermodesulfobacteriota; class Desulfobulbia; order Desulfobulbales; family Desulfobulbaceae; genus Desulfobulbus; species uncultured Desulfobulbus sp. Next base: position 950,298 of record NZ_CAXXTL010000002.1, read on the forward strand.
GGTTGCGAAAATCATAGTGAATAGGAAGCGATACCCCCTCGACTTGCCCACCCACATACCATTCCGCTATGTTCTTATAGAGATTTTTTACGCCCGGATGCAGGTCAGGATTCTTGGTGCCGTAAACCGCCTCCGCCTCATATACTTTTTCAGGCCTCCAGATTTCACTGACCGTGAGAATGGCCAGGAGAAACCCCTCCTGATCGTTCAGTGCCACCCGCTGCCCCGGCTGTAAGGTCGTGGCCAATTCGGATCTAATATCCAGACAGATCGGCATGGGCCAAACCGCGCCATCGGCAAGACGCATATTCTCCAGAACCTGCACGTAATCACATTGATCGAGAAATCCGACCAAAGGATAGAAACCACGATTCAGGAGCAACTCAAGATCGCAAAGCTGACGACTGTTCGAATCAATTGAGGGTTAATCCAACCGCCTCAACTCGTAAGAGTTCCGCCCGGCGAAAATGAACAATGAGACTTTCAGAATAATCGGCTGATAAAAAGTTTGGCATATCCTTCCTCTCGGGCGCCGAGAATCAAAAAAAAGAGCCGACAACTGTTTGCCCAAATCCATTGCGGCACAACAGATTTTAAAGAATTACCACACTACTTTGAATAGTTGCGTTATATTTCAGTTTGACATTATCTGCGGCTTTTTCGTACCATTGAGCCAAGCAGGATTTACCAACTTCCCCTTACCCCACAAAAGGAGGCCCCATGAAAAAGTTGTACCTGACCCTTATTCTCATTCTCTTTTTTGCGACAGCCGCTTTTGCCAAGGTCAACATCAATACAGCCACCGTGGATGAACTGACAACACTCAACGGGATCGGCAAGGCGAAAGCGGAAGCCATCGTTGCCTATCGCTCCACCAACGGCAACTTCACAACGGTTGCAGATCTCACCAAAGTAAAGGGGATCGGCGACAAAATCATTGAAAAAATCAAGCCCGACGTCACAGTTGGTGAATAAGTAACCCAAGACAGCCGGTCCTGTGTATCTGCGAATGACCGGCTGTCCTTTTGTGACTTACGGAACTTGTAACTGGAGTTGCAGGTTTTGTAACCCCCTCCCATAATGACGCCTGCCTTCCCACATTGTATCGCCCCATCTTTTTATCCCTCTGCCGCACCCGATAGCCACAGATATAGAATTCAACACGATCAAACATGAAGATAATATTTGAAAAATGCGAAAATACCTGCTAAAAGTTTAAAAATTTTTATCGCACCAACCCAAAAAATAGAACCCGGGTTCCCTCAACCAACAACCTGTAACGAACACGCATTCCGTTTTTCATACGTGGTATTCCACCCGTTTGTCGGGATGATTTTGATTGGCATACCATGCTGAAAAACAAGAGCGCAAGCAACATCTGGTGCACCATTTGCATATTCGTTCCTGACTTTTAAGGTACTCATCTTTTTTAAGCAGGAGAAACAATGCCACGCCCCATAACCCTTTTCCTCGTTGCCCTCATTTGCTGCCTGCCGACTTTTGTCTCGGCTGCAACAAACTGTTCGATTCATGCGGAATGGTCACAGTATACTCCCCCCAGCGGATATACTGTGTCGGGCTATAGGCTCTATCAGGAGGGGCAACTGGCCTGCCAAACATCGAACTCTGCAGCCACCTCGATAGACTGCCTGGTTTCCATGGACACCAACACCGCCGATTTCACCCTGACCGCTGCCTTTGCCGACGGCACACAAAGTCCGCATTCGGCCCCTTTTTCCTTTTCCATCCCCTCCATAGAGATGGGAGCGGGAGAAGTGCTGGTTAAGATGGAAGCGGGAGAAGTGCTGGTTAATCATCTTTGGAGGCGGGTCTCTTTTGAATCAACCTTCAACGACCCCGTGGTAATTGCCGGTCCTCTCAGTTACAAAGGGGCGGATCCCAGTATTGTCCGGGTGCGAAATGTCAGCAAGACCGGTTTTGAAATCCGATTGACCGAGTGGAATTATCTCGACGGTGCCCACACAGATGAAAACGTCAATTACCTGGTTATGGAAAAAGGTCGGATAACCCTACCTGATGGTTCGTTTGTCGAAGCTGGCAGATTTACCGGCACCACCAGTTTCAAAACCATACAATTCAGCGGACCGTTTACCAAGACCCCGGTCGTTCTGACCACGGTTGCCTCAATGAACGAAACCGACACCATCAGCGGCCGCATCAAGAACATCGGCCTCACCAGCTTTGCCTACTACTTCAGAGAGCAGGAAAAAAACGTCAACACTCATGCCAATGAGACCGTCAACTACATTGCCTGGGAACCCGGAAAAGGAACCATCGGTTCACTGCAGTTCGAAGTAGCCACCACAAGTAATAGCGTCACTCATGCTTGGTACACAAAAGCATTTCAAAACACATTCAACCAGGCGCCCATAGTCTTGGCTGACATGCAATCAACAAACGGCACCGATACCTCGGCACTGAGAATGCAGCAGCTGACAGCAACTAACTTCGTCGTAAAGGTTGAGGAAGAAAAATCCCTGGACAGCGAAGTCTCCCATGGCTCGGAAGCTGTCGGGTATCTTGCGATCAGCCAGGTTGACTGATTCACACTTCCCCCCTGTTATTACGATTGAAATCAGGAAAAACATAGAATAACCTTCTGATTCTCTCGGACCAAAGTTGATGGTTTCGCAAAAAGTCTATTTCTGTCATTTCGACGAGTACAGCGAGGAGAAATCTAATAATAATTCTAGAGATTTATCGCTGCGCTCGAAACAACAAAACGGAGAATTCCTCCCGAAGCACAGAAAAGGAGCCTTGTAACAAGCTCCTTTTTTTGCTCTCACCTTTCATTCATTCCTCCGACATTATATAATCAGCCGAGGAGGAGGCAATCCGCCCCTTTATTTGTCCACTTATAAACACTGAAATATTCCACACCCTCCTGATTGTTGTACTGAAGTGGGTACTTTGGTATGTTGCCTCTTAATAGTCCACACCAAATCTACCATTAACCTTGGTGCACCTCTGGATATGCCACTGGTTCGGCAACCGGGCCGGTAAAACTTGAAAATGTGCAGCAAGAGGCCTTCTTTTCATCATGGAAAAAATTTTAATCACCGGCGCGGCCGGTTTTATCGGTTCATTCCTGTCCAGGAAATTGCTTGAACAAGGCTGGGAGGTGGTTGGCATTGACAACCTCAACGATTATTATGACCCCAGTCTGAAAAAAGCCCGCCTGCAGTGGCTCAACCTACCCGGATTCACCTTTGTCGAACTCGATCTGGCCGACCGGACAGGAATGAAGCAGTTGTTTACTGCCCACCGGTTCGATGCAGTGGTCAATCTGGCCGCCCAAGCCGGAGTCCGCTACTCCCTCACCAATCCCCACGCTTATGCCGACTCCAACCTCCTTGGATTTGTCAACATTCTTGAAGGTTGCCGTCACTCCGGGGTAGGGCACCTGATTTTTGCCTCCTCGAGTTCTGTCTACGGCGGCAATACCAGTATGCCCTTTTCCGTACACGATAATGTGGACCATCCGGTCTCGCTCTATGCCGCCACCAAAAAGTCCAACGAGATGATGGCCCACGCCTACAGCCATCTGTATGGAATGCGCACCACTGGGCTACGGTTTTTTACGGTCTACGGCCCTTGGGGACGACCGGATATGGCCTATTTTCTCTTCACTAAGGCGATCCTGGCCGGCGAGCCGATCAATATCTTCAACAATGGTGATATGGCCAGAGATTTCACCTATATTGACGACATCGTCGAGGGCGTGGCGAGGGTCATCGATCAACCGCCGGTCCCTAACCCTGCCTGGGATAAGAGCCAACCGGACACCGCCACCAGTTGGGCGCCTTACCGCATTTACAATATCGGTAACAACAAACAGGAAACACTGATGCACTTCATCGAAGTTCTGGAAGGCTGCCTTGGCAGGAAGGCCGTGAAAAATTTTCTCCCCATGCAGGATGGTGATGTGCGAGAAACCTATGCCAACATCGACGATCTTGTGGCAGATGTCGGGTTTCGCCCATCCACTTCGATCGAGGTCGGATTACAGCAATTCGTTACATGGTACCGGAGTTATTATTTATGAAAATAGCTATTATTGGAACAGGTTATGTCGGCATTGTCAGTGGAACTTGTTTTTCTGAGTTCGGGCACGAGGTCGTCTGTATTGATAAAGACGCGGCTAAGGTTGCCGCCCTTTGCCAGGGACAAATACCGATCTATGAGCCTGGCCTGGCCGACATGGTGGCTAAAAACATGACCGGGGGCCGACTTCATTTCACCACCGAGCTCAGCGAGGCGGTACCTGAAGCCGATGCCGTCTTTATTGCCGTAGGAACCCCGTCGAGCCGGCGTGGTGACGGCTACGCCGATCTCAGCTATCTCTACCAAGCCGCTAAGGATCTCGCCCCGCATCTTACCGGGTATACGGTTGTGGTCGATAAAAGCACGGTTCCGGTTGGCACTGCCCGCCAGGTCGCCCGTGTTATTAGTGAGACCAATCCGACAGCCGATTTCGATATGGCCTCGAATCCCGAGTTCTTACGAGAAGGAGCGGCAATCAACGATTTCATGCGACCGGATCGGGTCGTCATAGGGGTGGAAAACGAAAAAGCTGCTACAGTGCTTCGCGAAATCTATAATGCACTTTACCTCATCGAAACCCCGATCGTTATCACCGGGATTGAAACCGCCGAACTGATCAAATATGCCGCAAATGCCTTCCTGGCGGTGAAAATCAGCTTTATCAACGAGATGGCCAATATCTGCGAAGCCGTGGGGGCCGATGCCATCGCCCTGGCCAAGGGAATCGGGCTTGACGGACGAATCGGAAAAAAATTTCTGCATCCCGGTCCCGGCTACGGCGGCTCCTGTTTCCCCAAAGACACGGTTGCGCTGCTCCGTACGGTTCAGGAGCATGGGGTAAGCGCCCGAATTGTAGAAGCCGCAGTTGAAGTAAATGCCGCCCAGAAAGCACGGATGGTGAAAAAAATCCGTGATGCATTGGGCGGCAGCGAAACCGGATTGACAATTGGAGTGCTTGGCCTCACTTTCAAGCCGGAAACCGATGACATGCGCGAATCACCCGCCTTGACTATCCTCCCGGCCCTGATTGAGAAGGGGGCGAAGGTCGTGGCTCACGATCCTCAAGGGATGCGGGAGGCGGCAAAATTACTCCCCGATTCGGTTATATACGTCGAAAACCCTTATGAGGTTTGCCTCGGAGCTGATGCCATTATTCTTATGACCGAATGGAACCAATATCGGGCCCTGGATTTTAAACGAGTCCTAGCCACGATGAACAAACCGGTCTTTGTCGATTTGCGAAATGTCTACGAGCCGAACAAGATGAGGGCTATCGGGTTTGAATACCATGGTAACGGGCGGGGACACGAGAAAAGGTGACACCGTTGAGCCATTGCGTCAGCAATCACTGCTCTTTGGGAACCTTCAAATTGTGCATGCACAACTACTGGCTGCAAGTAAGTAAGTAGTAATCTTCATACATAACGGAGGGTCATGCAAAATGTACGTCCGCAAGTTGTGTCATATAATGGCCACAGCCGAAAACCCTGTGTCTTGAATGGGAGAATTTGCTGCACAAAACTGAACCTTGTTCGCGGGCATGGCCCGCGATGTTTATCCTGAAATGTTGCATCTACTCGGATATCAATTTCGACCAACGGGAGAAATCTCGTGTCGCAAAGGACGAGACTCCTCGCTACAGCCCGAAATTACAAGGGAAAACCGTTTCACTCTTTTTTAGATAATTGGGTCGAAACAAACAACCTTTTCATTTTGCAAAAGACTCTAACGGTTAATGCTGATTGTCTGATTCCTGTGAAAGATTGGCCACGCCATCATCCAAAATATAGGGCTAAACTTCACTCTGGTTTTATCAAAAAGTGCGATCTCACCAAAGCCCCCTTTTTAGGGCGTGAACATCTACCCTCTCCTCTCTCTCGCTTGTTCATGACAGCATATGGCGAACAGGAGAGAGGCAATCAAGCCGGCCTCTGCTCTTTTTTTTTCTCTCCCACCCTTTTATTCCTCTTTGCGGCATTATATAATTCATCTACCTCTAGGTGGGAAAAACACCCCCTCCTCCTTGATTTTCCCCCACCTCAATTTTCGGATTCCAAAGGAGATAGATTATGGCAGCAAAAAAACGTCTAGGCGAAATCCTAATTGATTCCGAACTTATTACCGAAGAGGTATGTAACCGGGCACTGAGAATGCAAGTTGGTGGAACCCGCAGACTTGGCAGGATCTTGGTAAAAATAGGCGCCATAACCAGTGACCAACTGCTGGAAACCCTGGCCACCCAGTTTGAACTACCAATCGTGGACATAGAACAAGAATACAATCCGGAAGCAAAAAAACTGCTTCCCCGATACCTCTGCTCTAAATACGAGGTATTCCCCCTGGAATTGGAGGAGGGTACAATTCTCCGCTTGGCGATGGCCGATCCTTCGGACAACGAGGCGGTAACCGACATCGAAAACTTCACAGGCAAAGCGGTGCAACCCTGCCTGGCGCGGCAAGGTGATATCCACGGAGCCATCACCCGTCATATTGGTTTCTCCCTGCGAGACATTTTCAACCCGCAAAGCTACACCCGTTATGCCAAGGTGGTCTCTTCACTCGCTCTGGTGCTGATTATCCTGGTCGCCGGATTCACCTATCGTTTTTATATCGAATCCAAATACGGTACCGTTACCCGGACAGCCGAGGCAACCATCTACAAAAACCATGATCTTATGGTAGGCATTGAACGGACCGGCAAGGCAACGCTGCTTGGCCGGGGCGCCTACGCCAATGGCTATTACTCCATTTCCTTCGACTCCACCGATGCTTTAACGAAATTCGTTGATTCAAAGAAAAATGATCTTTCGACCAACCAGTATGAGTGGGCTAAATGGGCCGCCTCTAAAGCGCATTGAGAATCTCAATTGACAACACACATTCCGAGTTCAATTACCAAAAAGTAACAAGACGTCTTGGCACGAAACGAACAAGACGAACAACATGTTGAAAAAAATAGAAAAATAAGAGTCACGTCCATGGCACGATGCATGCAAATATAGAGTAAACAGCCCTATGCCCCACAAAACCTTTTACAAGGTGAACACCATGCATCACGCCATCATTCGTTTCCTTCTCACCCTGCTCTGCTGCTTGCCAACGTACGCACTCGCGGCAACCGATTACTCCATTCATGCGGAGTGGACTGGGTATACCGCACCAAGTGGATTGACCGTAACTGGTTTCAATCTCTACCAGGAAGGCGTACTCGCCTGCCAGGCGCAAGGGGCATCGGCCACCTCCGTAGATTGCCTAGTGTCCCTCGAAGCCGACACTACCAATTTCACCCTGGCCGCAGTTTTCAGCAACGGAACCGAGAGCCCGAAGTCCTCATCCTTCGCTTTTACCCCGCCGGTCGTCATCACTCCCCCAGTAAGTGTAACCTCCACTATTCATGCGGAATGGGCGGGTTACACCGCGCCAAGCGGCTATACGAAATCAGGCTTCAATCTCTATCAGGAAGGTGTGCTTGCCTGTCAGACACAAAGTGCCACTGCCACATCCTTGGATTGCACAGTGTCCCTTTCCGCCGACACCACCAATTTCACATTGACCGCAGCCTTCAGCAACGGCACCGAGAGCCCGCATTCAGCACCCTTTGCTTTCACCAAACCGAGCGGAACCGTTGACCCGCTGCAAGCGGCGGTCACTGCCAATCCGACCAGCGGCACAGCGCCACTGGCGGTTACCTTCAACGGTTCAACTTCCACGGGGAACATCACGAGTTACCAATGGGATTTTGGAGACGGGTCAACAGGCACCGGCGCCAGCCCCTCACATACGTACACAACGGCAGGGTCACACACAGCCAAACTAACCGTCAGCAACGCATCCAGCCAGACAAGTGTTGCCACCACCGTGGTAACGATTGCGGCTCCTATCAATACCACCCCCCCGACTGCAGTTTTTTCCGCCTCAACAACAGGGGGCGTAGCACCACTGGCTGTCACCTTCAACGGATCGGGATCGACAGCCGCAAGCGGCAACTCCATCGCTTCTTATGCATGGAGCTTTGGTGACGGCTCAACCGCCTCCGGCTCAACCGCCTCCCATTCCTTTACATCGGCGGGAACCTATACCACCACCCTCACCGTCACCGATAACAGAGGCCTGACCAGCACCGCTTCCACGACGACAACCGTTACCGCCCCAGTCGTCCTTGTACCTCCGACCGCCGTTGTATCCTCCTCAACGGCTGCCGGTTCCGCGCCGTTGGCAGTCACCTTCAACGGATCCGGTTCCACCGCCGCAAGCGGCAGCACCATCGCTTCTTACGCTTGGAGCTTTGGTGATGGCACGACTGCTACAGGTGCCAGCGCCTCCCATTCCTTCACTTCGGCCGGAACCTATACTACCACTCTGACCGTCACCGATAACAAGGGCCTGACTAACTCTGCCAGCACCCCCATCGTGGTTTCCGCTGCTCCTGTTGTCAATAAAGTGCCGACAGCAGTCGTCAGCGCCACACCAACCAGCGGAACCTCGCCCTTGGTCGCCAGCTTCGACGGCTCAGCTTCTACTGATTCCGACGGCACCATCGCATCTTATATCTGGAATTTCGGTGACGGCAGTACTGCTTCCGGGCCAAAAGCCTCGCACACCTACACCACAAAAGCGACCTTTAACGCCACCCTCACTGTGACCGACAATAAGGGCGCCAGCAACACCAGCAGCACAACCATTTCAGTGCAGGATACACCTCAGGCCATCGCCCTCAATATTGAAGTGGGTGAAGTTTCAGTCACCTCAAATTGGGTACGGGTTCCTATCACATCCACCTTCGAAAACCCCATTGTGATAGCTGGTCCCCCCAGTTACAATGTGGCTGATCCTAGTGTCATCCGAGTGCGCAATGTCAGCAAGACAGGGTTCGAGATCATGGTGGATGAATGGAATTATCTCGATGGCGCCCACACTGCCGAAAGCGTCAGGTATCTGGTTATGGAAAAAGGCCGAACCACCCTGCCCGACGGCTCCATAGTCGAAGCCGGCAGCTTTACCGGCACCACCAGCTTCAAAACCGTAAAATTCAGTGGAACCTTTGCCAAGGCACCGGTTGTCCTGACCACCATAGCCTCGATGAACGAGACTGACACCATCAGCGGCCGCATCAAGGGCATTGGGCTCACCAGCTTTGCTTACTATTTCAGAGAGCAGGAAAAAAACGTCAATACCCATGCCAATGAAACCGTGAACTATATTGCCTGGGAGCCGGGAAAAGGAACGATCGGTTCACTACAGTTCGAAGTAGCCACCACGGGTAACAGTGTGACCAACGCCTGGTATACAAGAGCCTTCCAGAGCACATTTAGCCAAATGCCCATGGTTTTAGCCGACATGCAGTCCACCAACGGCACCGATACCGCAGCATTGAGAATGCAAAAGATAACGGCAACCAACTTTCAGGTAAAAGTTGAGGAAGAACAATCCAAGGATTCCGAAGTAGTCCATGGCACGGAGACAGTCGGATACCTTGCGATCAGCCTGACCGAAGATAAGTGAAAAACATTGATAAGTTCACAAAGCAGTGGACATACGGTACAGTGTACCTATGAAACAAATTCGTTGGGCACAAATAGATAACTAGGAACTTGAAGCGATCCGCATACACCCTGTGAACGAGTTGAAGCTAACGAAAGCCTCGAAGTGGTCATTAAAAAAAACTCGCTCTAACTAGAATTCGCGTATGAATTGATTTCCAAGTATCGCGAGGAAGGAGTTGTGGTTGCTGCAGAGCATCGAGGGGAGCGGAGATCCGCCGGGCTTAATCGAAAGATGTATCCATGCCGAAAGTCAGCAGATGGGTTACGCTCAAGAAGGCTAAGGGCCATTCACAGAGGCGCAACTCGATGGGCTGGCCGAATTGAATTCCATGGATCTCCACACCGCCGATGCCTGAAGGATAAAAGAATGCTCGGTGGGGTGCGCAAGGCTACTTCCATGAGAGCGGCTAAATGGCGGTTGACTTGGTTTCTCAAAGTGGCAAAATTAATAGTTATTGATGTTGACCTGCTGCAACAAGTTCGCAAGGCGTTAAAAAAATGTGGAGAAACAATGGAAAGCCATTCTTGCCGGTGGGTTGCAGGTCGCAGCAACACAAGAATAGAAGCACTAAACAGAATCTTTCAAGCCACCAAGTGCCGGGCTAGGAGGTATAGAAATTGTGAGACCTTTATCAGTATCATATACCTACTGGCCGTGCCCATACAAAACTGGCTCAATACCACGTGAAACGAAGAAGAGCCCAAATTACTCTCAAATATTCATTAATTTATATGTTCCTCACTGACGACATCGAAAGATACATAGCATTAATTGATGACAAAAGATTTTTTTACAAATTACACCTTATTCTTTTCACACCATCTATTTGGTTTATTATTAGTTTTCGATTCGGAAATTGGGTCAGACAAGAATTCAACATACCAATAGCTAAGGAATTATTAAAATTTTTTTCACTGATTTCACATACATTTATAAGCTTATTAACAGGAATCGACATACCATTTTGTACAAAAATAGGTAAAGGTTTTTATATAGGCCATCATGGTGGCATAATCGTCAATGGAAAAGCAACAATTGGTGATTTTTGCAACATTAGCCCCGGGGTAGTTATAGGGCAGTCAGGAAGAAAAGAGAAAAGCGGCGTTCCACATATTGGTGATTTTGTATATATAGGCTCAGGAGCAAAAATAATTGGACCTATAAAAATAGGAAACCATGTGGCAATTGGAGCAAATGCCGTTGTTACAAAAAATGTGGAAGATTGGTCGACTGTAGCAGGAAACCCAGCAATAGTAATAAATAAAAAGGGAAGCACTGATTTTATCAGATTAAAAAAAGAGGTATAATATGAAAATGAAAACAGGATCATCATTTGGACAAGTCCAATCTTTTAAGAAAAATATTACAAGAATATCAGTATATAAAAATTTTTACATATTGATATTCATTCTTTCATTTACATTTTTTTTAAGCGGAAATTCATTCGCCATTGATCGGTTTATGGCAAAAACTGGCACAAACACAGGCAACTGTGTCAGTTCTCCTTGTGCCACTCTTCAATATTCAATGTCGCAAATGGCGGCTGGCGACACGTTGATTATTGATGATGGGATATATACTGGCGCTGCAAACCAGATGACAAACTCCGCTCACCCCCCGACATCATCTACTCTATGGACAACCATAAAAGCAAAAAACGACGGCGCTGTTACCTTTGATGGCGAAACTATCAGATGTATGTTTTCAGTAACAAAGGGATCGCTTACCAACGTCCATTGGAGGTTTGAAGGTATAGTATGGGGGAGATCAACTAGTTCAGTTGTTGAAATTAACAGCCTTAGTTATGTCAAATTCCTAAGATGTGGAGGTTATGATGCGGGGGCTGGAAACGCAAACATATTTTTTGCGGGGAGATGTTCCTACGTTTTGTTTGATGGTTGCTATGCTTGGGGTAATGGTAGAACATCATTTACAGCGTGGTCATCTGACGTAAACAATGACTACATTATTTTTCGTAACTGTGTAAGCCGTATTGACCGTAGTTCGTCTGCTCCCATTTATAACTTTGGAATGTACTCAGTGCAGCACGGGTTAATTCAAAATTGCATAGCAATTGATACAGATCAGCCATCACAGTATTATACGGGAGGCGATTGGTCAGGAGGCATTGCGGTTCCTTCTACCGATAGAGATGCTAATGATATCAAGGCATATAACAGTATTGTTCTAAACAGCAATATTGGAGGTGTTTTTACCACTAAAAACACCTATTCAACGAATGATGTTGGTTTCCATAACAGCGTAGTTGCAGGAATATCTAATAAATCAGGAGCTAATCTTAACTCATTTCGGGGTAATAGAAATATCATAGACCATGTCACGTTTGTTAACGGGACTGGCGGTTATATAGGGCTTAATGCTTGGCCTTGGACCGGATCTCCTAACGGTGGGGTGAATATGACCAACAGCATCATTGCAAATTATACCGGGTCTTCGAATGGGACAACTTACGGAATAGCCGGTGATTATCAAGCATTGCATGGTAACTCAACGCCGTTATCAATGGACAGCACCCCACTAGGCACCCACTCTAAGACATCGGTAAATCCAATATGGAACGCATCAACTAATCCCACCGGAGCATTAAAATATATCACCCGTATTGAGCCCGGATCAAACTTATCAGGCCAAGGCTCTTCCGGTGATATCGGCGCAAATCTTACCACATTAAGGGGGACAACCGGCGCCTTGTGGGGTGAGACTGGTTACGATTCTGATACTGGAATATCGATGTGGCCCTATCCAAATGAAGCGTTAATTCAAGCAAAAATGAGCACCTATACCGGTGGCGGCGTGAATGGCGCTAGGGGTTTCTGCGCCACAGGGAAAACACTCACTAATTATATTTGGGGTTATTTGGGGAATGCAGCACCTGCATCAAGTACATCACCTGCACCTCCAACTATTCCAAGTCCAATGCTACAATCAATCAATATCCAATAATGCTACAAAAGTGCCCGACCCTAGGATTCCTGGAACAGAAGAGTGGAGAAATAGCGCCGAAAAATTGAACATGCCTTTAGTGGAAAATCTGCTGTCATTAACGCCCAAGGAAGGGCTAAACTGACGAGCAGACAATGGGAAAAGGAACGAGGTGACGAGCTATGATCGAAAGTGGTGTTTGAGAGAGCCATAAAAAACAAATGACGTATCCTGTTGAAATGAGTTCGCCAAAACTTAATTCCAACAAAAAAGGATACGTCATGAGTAAGAGTAAAATTATTGCCTTTAAAAAGCCAGGGGATATTTCCGAGGATCCATTAACCGAGTTGCTCCGCACCGGAGCCAGGCAACTGATCGCCAACGCTGTTGAAGCTGAACTCTATGGATATCTCCGCCAATTTATCGGCCTCAAAGATGAGAACGGCCACCAGCAAATTGTTCGCAATGGATATTTGCCGGAACGGGAGCTCCAAACTGGTATCGGCCCTGTTGCCGTCCGGGTTCCAAAGATTCGCGATAAACGTGGACAAGGCATCAAATTCAATTCGACGCTGTTGCCGCCCTATGTCCGGAAAACCAGGAGCATTGAGGAGGTGTTACCTTGGCTTTATCTCAAAGGCATCTCCACAGGCGATTTTCAAGAAGCATTACAGGCTCTTCTAGGCCGGGATGCAAAAGGGCTGTCAGCCTCCACGATCAGTCGCTGCAAGCAAATATGGGAGGAAGAGCACGACGCGTGGAACCGGCGGAGGATGGAAAACAAACGGTACGTGTATATCTGGGCAGATGGCGTGTACTTCAACATCCGCAGTGATGACGCCAAGCAATGCATTCTCGTCATTATCGGTGTCACCGAACACGGACGGAAGGAATTTGTCGCCATTGAAGACGGCTATCGGGAATCCGAACAGAGCTGGTCGGAGCTGCTGTTACGCCTCAAAGCGCAAGGACTCGGACATGCTCCCAAGCTGGCGGTCGGCGACGGTGCTCTGGGGTTTTGGAAAGCGTTAAGTAAGGTATTTCCCAAAACAGTCCAGCAACGCTGTTGGGTTCATAAGACGGCCAATGTGCTCAACAAAGTTCCGAAGTTGGTGCAGCCCAAGGTGAAGCAGGCGTTGCATGAGATCTGGATGGCCCCAACGAAACAGGATGCCTTCAATGCCTTTGACGTTGCTCTTTCGACCTACTCGGCAAAATACCCAAAAGCCATGGAATGCCTGGAAAAGGATAAAGAGCAGATGTTGGCTTTTTATAATTTTCCTGCCATTCATTGGCAACATATACGGACATCCAACCCCATTGAATCAACCTTTGCCACCGTGCGCCTGAGGACGGCAAAAACAAGGGGATGTATTGCCAGGCATACGATCTTGGCCATGGTGTACAAGCTCGGCCAAAGTGCTCAAAAAAGGTGGCGTAAGTTGAGAGGCTTCAAGCTACTGGCTGAGGTAATACGAGGTGTTCAATTCAAAGATGGAGAATCTGTCACCTCATTAACTGATAGCGAGCTCAACAGGGCCATCGTTTGAGATTGTTTCCTAAACACCAGACTTGACCATAACTCCGAGGTGACACTCAGCGTGTTTAAAACGAAATTTGCATTAGTGACACTGGACGGAAAAGACTCCGACTGAACTGACACAGCACTTTCAAGCACGCACCAGTCAAATAAACGATTGAAAATGTCACCTCAGTGATTGTGAGCCGTGTTTTTCGGCAAATGCAGCGAGTCGAATCCGCCGGTCGATGTGAAGGCGATGCCCAAGGTTGGGCAATTGACGCAGGAGAACGATTTTTTAGAAAGCGCTCTCTCCGTGGATTGCTGAGCGAAAAGCGATAATGATCGTAAACATGCTTTTTCGATCAAGCGTCAGGCCCAATTGGTCGGCACAAGTCGCAGCAGCGTCTATATTCAGCGCCATACCATCAGTGCTGCTGATTTTTGGAACTCATGCGGGGCATCAAAAAAAAACTGCATCCTGGAGCAACCATTCAGGGTGCTCCAGGATGCTTCGGGAACAACTCAACCGTGTGCCGGTCATGCGTGGGCCGCGGGCATGTTGGCACCCTCATCAAGCGAATAGGCGTTGATGAACAAAACCCATAAAATTTGAAAGTCAACAGCTTTGGGGAAAAGTAGCTTAAAAAACGTTTAGTTGCATGTTTCACGTCAATAATCATTTCAGGCGGCAGATTCAACTCTGAAGTGCAACAGCTAGCGGCGGTTTGGTATAGTGCACTTTTGTTGCGAAGAATACCTCATGCGGCGAACGATATCCCAATACTTTTCGCGGTCGATGGTTGAGTCGGTCAACCGCTCGCTGTACCTGCTCCCCGCTGATATTGCTCAAGTCCATGCGTTTTGGGAAATACTGCCGCAAAAGACCGTTGCTGTTTTCGTTTAGGCCGCGCTCCCATGAGTGATAGGGATGGGCAAAATAGATAGAAGTCTGGAGCGCCGCTGCTAAGCGTTCATGCCCAGCGAATTCTTTGCCGTTGTCGAAGGTGATGGTGTGACAACGGTCTTTGTGGGGCTCCAGTAAGTGCGCTGTCACAGCGGTCACTCCATCGCATGCTTGCTGCGAATGTGACCCGCCAGCACATAACGCGTTTTCCGGTCTGCTAGGGTGACCAAGCCGCCTTTATGATTTTTGCCGATGACGGTGTCACCTTCCCAATCGCCCACTCGCATCTTTTGTTCTATAATTGCAGGACATTCGTCAATGCTGGTGCAGGGCGCCGCCGTTTTTCTTGTCTGCATAGATGTGGCGGTAGACGGTTTCGTGACTAATCAGCAAGCCGCCTTCCAAAGCAAACCGACGTGCAACCTGTTCCGGACTGAAGTCCGATCGGATCAATCGCTCGACATCAGCCCATTCATGCAAAGAGATGCGTTTGCCATTGAGGCTGCTTCGTTTGCGTTCGTCCCGAAACGACTGTGCCTGTTTCGGACGCCAGCCGCGTTGACCTTTGTTGCGGCTAAACTCCTGTGAAATCGTTTATTTATTGACCCCAAGATCGAAGGCAATCTGGCTTTGATCCAAACCAGCTTGTTTCAATCCGTAAATCTGGTATCGTTGCTCACTGGCGAGCTGTTTATATGGTTTCATCGGTGCTCCTTTTGCTTGGTCGTTTAGGTGGCTTCGATCTTAACGCAGCTCACCACTTAAATCCTCTCACAAAAGTTGCACTTCAGAGTTGAATCCGCCGGTCTAATATCAGCTCCGGCTTACGATAAAAACACCTGCGCAGATCATCAAAACCCCTAAAGTGCGCATAAGGGTCACTTGCTCCCCAAGCGCAAAGCCAACGATGACCGTAAGCAAGAATCCTATGCCAACGAGAGGATAGGCTTTACTGACATCCCATCGAGCCAGAACCGCAAGCCAAAATATGGCACCCAGCCCATAGAGCAGGAAGCCCGCAAGCACCTTTGGATTCAACAGGATCGCCATACTGGTCTGAAACCTTAAAGGCTCGGCAAGCATAGCCCGCAGATTAAGACTCGACATTCCCGCCTTGAGAAGAAATTGTGCAGCTACCGAAAGTACGATGCTGGCCACTGCAAAGATTAACGTATTCATATTCCATTGAAATGTAAAAAGTGGGCCGCGATGGTTACGGCAACCATGCAGATCACCGTCACACGACTACCGAAATCCTTTACTGCAAATATTATAGGATCGTCAGGCATCTCTCGGCGCAAGGTCTTTATCCAAAGACGAGAAACCCAGTAGAGCAAACCTACGCCAACCAACCAGAGTAGCTGGGGAGAATCATACCGCGCCTGGGTCTCGGCGGAATTGATGTAGAGGCCAAAAACCACTACTGCATTAAGGCTAGTCCCAATACCAAGAGGCCACAGGACGGTGAGGTCAGCAACTAAATAGTTTCGGCCCTGGGTTGCAGTCTGCCCTGAATCTGCAAGTGAAACCAACTCAGTACAACGTTTGATTATAGCAAGGCCGAAAAAAAGAAATACCGAAAAGGCCATTAGCCAGGAACTGGTGGAAACCTCTATGGCGAGCGAACCCGCAAGAATCCTCAATGTATACAAGAGCGAAAGGATCAACACATCGATCAGAACATAGGTCTTTAAAATCCAGCTATATGCACTGGTGATTGCGATGTAAGTTAATAAGCTGATCAGGAATCCCTTGGAAAGGGTAGCCGCAATCATCAAGGAAACAACAAGCAAAATAAAGGAGGCAAAAACTCCAAGGGGAATCGAAATTCGAGCGCTAGCAAACGGCCTTGAGCGCTTTCGTGGATGCATACGGTCATTATCGATGTCCCAAATATCATTAAGAATATACGTTGCTGAAGCGGCAAATGAGAACGCTATAAAAGCGAAACACGCATCAATGACCTTCGTAGGATCAGAAAATCCGAAAGAAGTCAGAAGCGGAATAAAAACAAGAGAATTTTTTATCCACTGATACACGCGTATTGCCTTGATCCAATCCTTAGGTCCCGTTTGCTCGCGGGGAAATTCCCTCTCAACAAATGTTGACCTCTCTACCATAGACGCCAAGGAGCGTGAAACCGAGACCAAGACCGCTGCCTCGGCCGATTCCCAGATAGGCATGTCAGCTTTGCTATCCCCTGCGTAGGCAAAGCGTTCCCCCACAGATTTCCTGATCATTTCAAGCTTTGCAGAGCCCTTTAAGTTTCCCCCTGCCTCGGTTGCAATGATTTCATCGAACAAGCCAAGGTGTGCGGCAACTGCTTTTGCTATTGAAATATGCGCGGCGGTAGCCAAAACAAGCTTTCTTCCTTTTGCTTTTTCGTCCTTCAGATAAGCGAGTAATTGAGAATGATAAGGAAACAGGTTAACTTTTATAGTTACCCTTGAGGCAATATACCTTTTAAAGGCTGCCCGCCCGGCCATCAAGGAGCTTGGTAAATGAAGCAGGGATAGTGGGTCGCCTTTCACCAGTTGCACCAGTGACTCAACCAAGGTATCAGTAAGGGTAAGCGTCCCGTCTAAATCGACAACAAGTGGAATTAAATCGTTCGAGGTATAATGATTAACCATCGTCATTTCCCAAGGAGGCTTTATAAAAAATGTGATTGGTTTCCAAATAATCCGCTTTTGCCGGAATCGATTGAACACCCGGATCGCGTGTGGCCATTTAGCGTGCCAACAATTTGTTTTACTGACAGATTTTCAGACTTATGCAATCTGAAGAAAAACAAGCTTTTCCCCAATCTATGGGTTGGGGAGCATTGACATATAGGTATTTCTCCACAAAATTTCTTATTTACAATACTTCATCCTGAATCAGTGAAAAGTCATCAATACTAAGCAAACACCGACTTGAAGTAAGTAAGTTTGAAATCGCTGACTGAAAGTCCAGCAATACCGGCAGGCTGCGCAGCCGGTTCACGGCTCGACATTGAAGCCGTCATGAGGCTTGGGTTCAAAATAATGCGAAAGATACTCCAGAAGCATAACTTTCTTCAGTTCGCCGGCTGTGACACAGAGATAGCCCCGTGCCCAAAAATGCTGTCCCCAATACCGCTTTTCACATGCGGAAATTCTTCGAATAACCTTAATCTCGTACCGTTCACAAGTTTTGAGGACAAGTTCTCTTACTCGGGAAGCAAGGTCTCTCTCCAGCATGGATATCGGTACTTGGTGACCCAGACGAAGTGGTATCCGATCTTGTATTTTTTATGGCTACCTTAACGGTAGTCCATGGCTTCCATGTATAAGTCAGCTGCTAGCAGAATGCTACCCGCCTGAATGCGGTGGTTTAAACCTTCTTTTTCGAGCTAGTCAGTGACCACCGGCAAAGCCGATGGCTTGAAAGATCTGGAACAGCTCAAAGCGGCAGGTTCAACAGATTTACTTACCACCATTCGATGGTCAAGTTGTCGGCTATCACTGCGGTACCCGGTCGGGAATTCGTATTTTCTACTTTTCGATTCCTCCGTGTAGGGGTTGGTACAGCAAGTACAATACGAGATATGGAAACTTTTAAAGTTTTCATTTAAATTTTATCCATTACAAACATATTCCATGCCGCTTCTCATTAACACTTGTTCGCTAACGACGAGATCCCAAGTATCTTCCATGGCTCAGGCAACTGTCAAGTTTCAATAATCCTGGAACCGTCAAACTTCTGGGGTCCCTCGGCAAAGCCGAGGGTATAACTTACTGAAATCAGACTTTATTTATCCCAACCAAATTGTCTGCTGCAATAAATATCAGTATCGGGATAAGTTCGAGGTGATGCCTTGAAGAAGGTTCTATAAGAAAATGAATGGAAAATTTTATAAATATCCATATTAAAGCAATATAATAAAAGGAGGGTAAATATGAAACTTTGCTGCTGACAGCTTTCCATGACCAACTCAGCCAAAATAATACTATGACCACCCAAAACGTTTGAGTAATTAATGACATAATTTTTTTTTCTAGCTCTCTTCCATCAAGCACTGCTCCAAGCGTTGTTGTATCAGTTCCCCACATATATGCAGTTCGTTTTAACGATAACAGTATAACTCTAAAAGGATTATTTATAATATAATTAAAAGCCAATTTTGCCATTCTTTCGTCATGTGAAACAATATTTTCTGTATTAAGCGGAGGATAGAGATCACTAAATATTCCATCTGTATATGGATTATTTGAAGAAAGAAGAACTCTGCCAAAATTTGCTGAAATAAATGGCTTGTTGAATGATTTATAAGTATGATACATCCATGGTGCAATAACCATAAAAACTATAATAATAATAAATGACAATCGAACAGCAGATTTTTTAAGAGATAAACCAGATATCCAAAATCCTATGCCAATAATGAAAGGTAATAAAATATATGGGGGATGTGTCAACACCACAATACCACAAAGCAACCCAAGAAAAATTAAATAAAGGAGAATACTTTGCATTAAAGCAGATTGCGTTTTGGTGAAAATAAGCAAAATACTAGGAAATGCAAAAAGTAAAAAATTTTCATATCCAAGCGCACCAGCAAAAACCGCTGATGAAGGTATAATGCTAACTAAAAAACTTGCTAATCGCGCAGTACTTACATCGTATCCTCTTAGCAAGAAATATATTATGATCGATGCTACACCACTCAATATAGCATTAAAAAGAGGTACAGCGTACGAGGAAACACCGAAAAAGAAGAAAACAGTAGCAACATACCCAGACGGACCTGGAGGATATTGGCCACCTATCCCAAATCCATTCCCCTCAATTATTCCTAAAGCACCATCAAAATAACTCTGAAAATCACTTTTTATTATACCAGGGCGATAAATCCAAGGCAATCTCACTAAAATACTTAAAAGAAAAACACTAAAAAGGAATTGCTTTTCAGATATTACTGCAATACATTTAGCAATATATTTTTGCAACAATTTACGATAATAAAATGTGAAAAATGAAATCACTACCCCTAATATGACTGGGACATAACCAATCATCATCTCCTTATAAAAAGGAAAAGAGAAAATTCCATAAATAGCAAAAAGAGAAACAATAAAATTAATGAAAAGTATTATGCGTATAACTTTTAACCTCATAAAATTATCCCCGTTTACTATTTAGTTCAGTAATAGCCGAACACAAAGCTTAACCATCTTGCCAATACCTGTAATTTTACATTTAATCACGGCACGTTATGGCCAGCACAACTTGGTAAAATGTCCGCCGATTAACGACCGCCTTAATAATTTAGCGGGGTATCCACCTGACGCAAGTAGCTACTACCTGCAGCACCTAGTGTCCTGTTTGCTTAATCGTGTCTTTTAATTTTCAAAGGCCCGCGGAGGTTATCCTCAGAAATTACGAGGGTGATTTGCGACAACTTGACCCCAGAACCCTTGTATTGCATGACGGAATTAACCGCACGGGACACTAGTGTCCCGTGCGGTTAGTCTCGTTGTTTAATGAATGTTTTGCTCTTTCCACTTTATCAAGGATACCATCGGCGCTTTTTGTCCACTTGAAAGGTTTTGCCGTCTTTGAATTATGGTGGCTTATGAAACGGTGGATTTCGTTTCTCAGTTCTTTGACACTGGTAAAAACTCCGCGATAAAGAGAACGACGTTCCAGCTGTCCAAACCAGCCTTCTACAGCATTAAGCCATGATGCGCTGGTTGGGGTGAAATGCATGTTGAAGCGCGGATTGGCCTTGAGCCACTTCTTCACTTCAGCTGTTTTGTGTGTACTGCTGTTGTCCAGAATAACGTGGAGGTCAACATCTGACGGCATTGCTTTTTTTATTTGCCGAAGAAAATCGAGAAATTCTTTTGCCCTGTGCCGTGCTGTCGTCCTCCCAATAACCTTACCGGTTACAATGTCAAAGGCAGCGTAAAGGCTGGTGGTCCCGTTTCGCTTATAATCATGTGTCCGACGTTCAATTTGGCCTGGCCGCAACGGGAGCATCGGTTGGGTTCGATCTAATGCCTGAATTTGAGTTTTTTCGTCAACGGATAAAACAACCGCATTTTCAGGAGGATTCATGTACAGCCCAACGATATCTATAACCTTTTCAGCAAAGTGTGGATCATTACTGATTTTGAATGTCTTGAGCCGATGGGGTTTTAAGTCGGCAGCCTTCCATATTTCCCGCACTTGCCAGGTGGTGACATGAGCCGCTTTCGCCATGAGGCGGACACTCCAATGAGTCGCCTCTCGTCCACGGTCATTCTCAGCACTTCCTTGACTTCTTCTTTGGGAAGCTTCTTGGGCTGACCACTTCGAAAACGATCCTGAAGGCCCGTGAGGCCTTGATCTTTGAATCGCTTCCTCCAGCGGTAGACAGTCAGTGCAGTGGTCCCGAGCTGGCTTGCCACTTGCTCAACTGTCTTTCCAGAAGCCGTCAGCAGGATGATCTCCGCACGGAATACAAGGCTTTGCGCTGTTTTAGGTGAACGCAGCAGGGCTTCGAGGCTCCGCTGCTCGTCTTCATTAATTGTGTAGTTTTCATGTGTGCGTGGCATGACGCACTATAACACATAAATTGATAAATGTGCCCAATTAACCGCACAGTGTACTAGTGTCACGATCATTCGGCCGCATCTAATAGTGAAAGTTTGCTCTTTAACCACCTCATTAATCAGATTGCGACGACCGACCCCGCCGGATGTGTCGTTAGGTAGCAATTCGGTGTAACTCAATATCTAGGGGTCACTTGCGCTAAACGGAGAATCCATATAATTTACAAATCAACCTTCTAACCTAACCATATTCTGTAGGGTCATTGTATTTGAGCCTCGTCCGCAGAATCTGTGGGTAGATTTTTGATATTTAGCCCCAGAACCTGAGCCCCGCCGGAGGTGAAGGTGTGGGGTGCCTGCCGCCCCGTCACCCATGCCACTTTCAGGCTGAGCGTGGAGGCTCGGCTCTGTCAAGGCTGTGCGCACAGCGCACACCCGCAGGGCTTGGCCTTGATAGAGTCGGGGCTCCATGCTACCGACCGGACCGTACTAAAAAACGGTGCATGGGGTTGAGCCAACGACCGATCCCAATGCACCTGCTCGGATTGAATAATGTAAAACACACTGAAACAATACGTTGCGGTGCAGAACGTTACCGGTCAACCCACAGATTCTGCGGAGGAACCGTATTTGATCGTTGCCCTACAAACCAGCTCAAATGACCTATCTCCGCTGGGCCAAGATACCTCGTTTAGAGGGCAGGTCAGGCAATATCACTGGCCGCTACCAAGACAAATCTTATCAAATATATTTATAAAATTATGAGCTATTTTTTCCCAGCTAAAATTTAAACCATGTCGCCGAATATAATTCCGATCCCAATTTTTTTCTAATGCCAAACGTAAAGCAGATTCTAACGAGGATACGGAATCAGGTGTAAAAAGCAAACCAAGCCTATCATTAACAATGAGATCTGGTATTCCACCGACTTCTGACGCAACCACAGGAAGCCCACAAGCAAAAGCTTCCCCAATCACAACAGGTGCCCCTTCCCACAATGAAGGCAATACGAAAATATCAGCTGCGGACATCCAAAGATGAACACGATCATGAGGAACATTTCCTAGCAAAAACACATTTCTCTCAAGGTCGTTTTCCTTGATATAAATTTCGAGCCTCTCTCGTTCGGGTCCTTCACCGAGACAATATAAATTTAGCGAAAGGTTATCTGTGTAGCATATAGCTTTAAATGCCTTTAAAAGATTGATATGTGCTTTTTCTTTAGACAGTCGCGCGACACAAAGTATTACCTTAGCTTTCGCTGAAAGATTTAAATCATGTCGAGATTTATAAACATTCCGGGCAGGAAAGAGCTCAAGATCTACTCCACTATGGATGACTGTCATCCTATCAGCAGGAATATTATATGAGGAATAGAGCTTTTGTTGCAAATCTACACTTACTGGGACAAGATGGTCCATACGGTGGACTGTATAATTAACCAACATTTTTCTTAAGGTCGGCGAATCATGATAATGAATACTTTCATTCCCATGGACAACAAGAATAATTTTCTTACCTAGCAATTTTGCAAAAAAAAGGCCAACAAAGGCATCTGGAAATGTCCAGTGGGCAACTACAACATCACATTTTTTTATTTGATTAAATAATATTATGGAACAACCAAATAAATAAAATACAGCATCTAACCATTTCCAATACCTGGGAATCAATAAAAACCTCGGATGCATTATTTTAAGTCCGCTCTCCTCCCTTTCACTTATAATGTTCTTATAGTTTCTGTATTTTTTGAATTTTGACATAAAAGGAAAATATGGAACAGGGGCAACCACAAGTACATGAACCTTATGATTTAGAATTCTTGCTAAATCATAAACAAATTTACCAAGAAATGGATCTGCAGAATTAGGAAACATATGACTTAAAAAGAGTACCGACATTCTAACAACCTTTTCTAACCAAAATTGAAACACATCGCACGAATGAATAAATATCCATCATCATATATGGTTAACGTTTTTTTTACCTTTTAAAAAAAATCTTATTTTTTTGTCCATTTTTAACATTAAAAGCAAATTTCTTATTTTTACATAAAAAGATTGAAGGTAATGTTGTAATCTAGACAAAATTGCTCCTAACGACCATTTTTTTACCAAAAAAATATTATGCGCACTATAAAATTTGTTACCAAAAATTTGTTTATAATCATTATCACCATATCCAAAATCAAGAGTTTTAATATTTCCATCAGAAAACAATATTGGTAACATAAGCATATTTAAAACACTTCCGGGAGCAAACTTGCGCCATGATTTTTTATATCCAATTTCTTCATAATAATATATACCTTTGTGCTGATAACCTCTCAAATATGCTATAGCTTCTCCCGACACATAAAGTGCAAAACAATCCAGAGCACCCAACTCAGCCAATGCGACATTTTTCGCCCGATCTTCTTCACTGTTTCTACAAAAACATCCAAAGGCATGCGCTTGCCATGTATGCTGATAAATATCATTTAAAACAAATAGAAATGGCTCAACATCAACGACCTCTCGATAGCGCTGTAACCGCACATGACCATCGAACGTGCATGTTATTTTTTTAACACGACAATTGAGATTATAGCGTGTTTTATATCTCATTGCCCCAATATATTCGTCCCATGATTCGGGAAACTCCAACAGCCATACATTATCAGGATTTTTTGCAATTGGATCAATGCGAACATTATTATTTGCGCAAGAAAAATGAGATATCAGAGTTGACCCAACTGGAACCGCTTCAAGAAAACCAATATCGTAATGATCTGCATAACGATCAAGAGCATCTTTAAAATAACTATTGAAATCTATAAAATCACAACTATTATCAAAAGCGAAATTGTTACCAAAAATTCTCAATTTCCGCATAGGAACTGAAATCAAATCAACTAATCCTAGTTTTAAATCAAAATTTTCATACACTACATAAAATGGATAAATAGCAATTATATCTTTTTTATTTTTTATTAATATTATATTAAAATTCTTTATATTATTTTTTGTTGATAAAACTTGTTCTATATACACAGGTTGATGATACAAACTGCTAATCACTGACTGCTTAGAAAGGAAGCTAGACATTTCCTCTTTATGCAATTTTAAATCTAATAGAGATCGAATTTCAATCGTCGACAACATAATTATAACAACCAATCCTCACCAAAAAAATACGGTTTTTAATAGTTTATAAAACAATTAAAAGAATATGAGCCTCTTGCAAAATGAACTATTTGCCCAGTTGGGTACAAACCTCATTTTCTGATCTTTGATATTCTATCCGGCCAGTCGAAGCAACTGATCGGCAAACAGGACGACAACACCAAGCATCAGGTGGAGTTTTACCTTGCTGTGCCCTTTGACCATGACATTACTTGCGCCGAAGTCTTCTTTCAGCCTGCTGTTCGCCCGTTCCGCACAAGATCGAATCTTGTAGCGTTCTGCCTCATGAGGCGCCATGGGAACAACCTCCTTGCCCCGTCCATTTCTATCGACAATCGGGACATGCCCAAACTCCCTGCTGGTCTCTTCAATCCGCTGGGCGTGGTAAGCGGCATCCATCAGGTCGTAGAGGTAGGTTACCTTTTTGCTGGTCAGTTTGATCAGCGGAATAGCTACCTGGCTGTCATGCAGAGAGGCAGAGGTAACAAGGGCGCTGATCGGAAGACCGATATCATTGGTATCCAGATGCAACTTGTAGCCGTTCCATGCTGTTTTGTACCCCTTGGCATTCTGCTTGGCACCGCGGTCACAGGCAATCGGTAGTTCGCCAATGGCTTCCTCTGCGGTCTGGTCCACCTGGCGATCCATCCGCTTTATTAAGGGGTCCGCCTCACGTAGTTCGCCCTTGGCGGGACGTCCTCGTTTGCGACGCGGCTGCGGTTCTTTGGCAACCTTCTTCGCCGGTTTCTCGCGGCCAACAATCGCCGTGGAATCCCGGCTTATGTGACCGATAAGCTCATGCGACAGGTATTCTGCTACCAATGCATCATGCACCACATGGCCCAGACTGCCGGCGGCAAATGCGGTAAAGGCCCGCGAAAAGGTGGCCTCCGAAGGGAGACTGCTCAAACCTCTGAATCCACATATCCTTCGCAGGTTGGTTGCCGATTGCAGGGCGCGGTGCAGATCGCTGGTCGTCGGATGACGATAGAGCGCTTTGGCCACGAACGCACGGGCCAAAGCCTGCCGGTCAAGAGGCTTGCGACCGGGATACCGATACCGGGTGACGATTCTGGGTACATGTCGTTCAACCTGGACGATCTCCAGGATCGACACCAACCGCTTCTCCTGATCAGTAAGCGGCGATGGCAAATATTCGTTCAGATGGGGGAACAGACTTCTTTGGACACGCCCCATCAACCATGATATCTTTTCCGTGAGCTTCATGGCATTCTCCTCGGTTCTGTTTTGCTGGATACAAAACTTTACCGTGAAATGCCATTAAGCTCAATTATTTCAGATTGTTAAACTGAAAATTGTGCGGCAGTCGCCCCTCTCGGCTACCGATAGTTCTCGTCTTTTTGCAAAAGGCTCATATATCATAAAAAAGGCTAAATAAATTTCCACCTGAGAAACATTCTACCCCAAAATTTTATTAACAATGCTTTTTTTTCAAGACCTGCTTTCTTAATGCCTTTTATTGAGGAATTATTGGCAATAGAACATTCTATATATAAAAATTTTCCGCCATTTCCAGAAAGCCATTGATTAGTAGCTACTTGTACCAGGCTACGTATTGACCGAGGATAAAAACCTTGGCCCTTAACGGCTGGCAAAGTCGCGCAGCTGTGAATTAACCAGTCTCCGGGTTCCAGGAAAGAATGCTGATTTTTTATGCGTGTTAACCAACACCAGCTGACAGGCTGGTCACTTTCAAAACCTACTGCCAATACTTTATCGTCTTCCATATTCCTCGACACAAAGCCATTGCTTCCCATCAATTTGTCTAACATGCTGTGTAAAGGAGTTGGTATATCATTCAACGTATAAAAAATTTTAACACTCTCTATACAAACAGAATCGCAAGGTAATTCAGCTCTATAAAGGTTATTAAATTCAATACCTAAGCGACCTAAAAAAATTGTGACAAAAAAATACCAAATAGTTAAAATTAAACCTTCTTTAGCAATTCTACATTTTACTATATCCCAAAAAACTGGATAATTCATAGCTCACCCGCTTTAGCAAAGATAACACCTTTAGTCGACAAAGCCGGAACAAGAGTCTCTAAAACTAGAGGAACTTTTTCAGAATTATCATGCATTAGTAATACATCTTGATTGCTTAAAACAGAAAATAGTCGATTGTGTATCATCTCTGGGGTATCTTTGGCCCACACGCCATATTCACCTGATTCCACTGACCACAATACATTTTTCAGATTACTTCGCTTTATTGCTAGCAATGCTGAAAGACTCAGCGATCCATTAGGCGGACGGAAGTATCTTGGATATTCTCCTGTAATGTTATAAATAGTCTGCTGACAACTCTGAATTTCATTCAAATATTGGCAGTAATTCGTACTATAGGCAGAAATATGCGTATGTGTATGATTACCTACGATATGTCCATTTTTCACAATAAGCTTTACTAATTCAGGATATCTTTCTGCTTTACGTCCCAAAACGAAAAATATAGCTTGAGCATTATTTTCTTCAAGTATTTTTAAAATCAATGGTGTTATAATTTCATCTGGACCATCGTCAAATGTTAAAACTACACCTGATGATTTGTCGTTTTTATAAATAATCAGCCATTTTAATAAAAAAAATTTTATAAAATTTTTTAATCTATAATTAAAAAACATTAATCAATATTCTGAAGTTTTGAGTGTTACGACCCAGCCATCGTCTCGATGGCTGGGTCGGGTAAGCCGCCCTGATGTTCTTTGACATTGTGAAACTCTTTTTTACCTCCATAGGGCATTCGGCCTATGTGATTATTTTTCAAATAGTTCCACACCAATTCGTCGAGATTCAGTTTCGGTGAGTAAGGCGGCAAGTAGAAAAGCCTCAGTTTCCCCTTGGTTTCGGTCAAAATTTCCTGCACTTACTCCGAACGATGCACAGGGTGATTGTCCACGGTCAAAAATGAAATATAGGGGGCTGTTACATCGGCAAGCAAACAGCCAAGAAACTCGCAATACACTTTAGCCTCACGTTGATTTCGGTGGGAATCTACCCTAACATAACGGAATTGAAACAGAACTCCAATTAATTATTTATTCATTAAAACATTTGTTTGCAACATTCGATATTGTAAATCTAAATTTCCCGGACTCTTCAATAAAAGAAGAGTTACAAATTTCGATATCGACATGAATATTAGATCCTATGCATTGTTTTGTTTTATAAATCACTGGTTCTAAAACAGACAAACTGAAGTTTTCACCAGGAAGAATTCTTAACCTGATTACATTCGTATCTTCCTGCACAAATTGAAATTGTTCAACTCCTTCAACACCATAAAACAGATGCGTAAAGTATTCCCCATGTATCAACCCGCCATTAGCATCAACAAAAAAATCACTCACACGACCATTAACATCTTTAATGATCGGGAGATTACGCCCACAACCGCAACGCTTAAAACTTTTCGCAGCGACATCGCCCATTTGATAGCGAATAAATGGCATTCCGTAGTTCCAGAGATCAGTGACTATAATCTCGCCAATTTCGTCTTCCGCCGTTTCCTGACCCTTCTTCTCTATCTCTACATAAACACCATCCGTATTGACGTGCAGGCCATTTTGCTCAAGGCACTCACTGGCGATTAAGCCTACTTCTCTTGACCCATAACGGTTCAGAACCTTGCAAGCAAAGGCCTCTTCGATGACAGCGCGCTTTTGCTGAGTTAGCGTCTCGGCAGAACAAATAAGACCCTTTAGTTTCAGTCGACTCAAATCAATATTATTTTTTTTTATGACTGAGGCAAAAAGCACGGCCACATTAACATAAGCCATCACCATAGTAGGCCTTATTTTTTCTAATCTGCGAACATATTCAATAATTTTACGCTCTGATATGTCAAATGCGTTAAAACCATAGACTCGAAAGATATATTTTTCGACTAATGCATATTTTTTTGAAATTTGTTTTTCAAATTCTCTTTGCGCACCCCATAGCTTTACAACTTTTTCGCCAACATCCCATCCGCACCACCGATCGTGGCGATATTGATCTGCCACTCCTTCAAGCCATCGACGTTTATCCTTATAAAAATTTGTTGGTTTTCCTGTTGATCCGCCGGAAGAATCTAGAAATAAACTATTTATAGTATAATTTTTAGCAACCATTAAATGCATATTTTTCTGAACATCATTTTTTGTTAAATACGGTATACACTTTAAATCTGAGAAATCTTTTAAATCGTCAGGTTTGAATCCGACATCATCAAATTTTTTTTTGTAAAATTGTACGTTTGTATAACAATGATCTATTATTTTTTTTAATTTATCAAATTGTTTTTCCTTAATTTCATCAATACTACAATATTCATTATTCTCCATACACCTGAGCCTATGGACAGCACAATTTCCAGTATATTTGTAATATAACGGAATAAGAATACGTTTAGCTAGAAAATTATAAATCATTAAAATATCCTTTTTTAAATAAAATTTTAATATATATATCTTGATATTTGGCGATCATGTTCATAATATCGAATTTATTTTCAACAATTTCTCTAGAAATTATACCAAATGCCTTCCTTTTGACATCATCAGACAATAGAAGATGGATAGCTTTTTCAAGAAGAATAGCATTCTCGGGATTAACCAAAAAACCATTTTTACCGTCTTGAACCAGCCTGCTGTTATCTCCTACATTAGTCGCGACAATGGGGATACCGCATGCCATTGCCTCCAGTATGGTATTCGACATACCTTCACTTAATGATGTTGATACGAATATGTCAAGCAAGGGGGTGACCTGGTAGGGGTTGCTGATCTTTCCGGTGAAATGCACTTTGCCCTCTACACCTAACTCAGTGGCGAGCACTTCCAGTTCTCTACGCAATGAACCATCACCAATCAAAATACAATGAAGATTGTTGTTATTTTTAGACAAATTCGCAAAGACACGCAAAAGCATTGCAAAATTTTTCACTGGCTCTAGGCGTCCAACACTACCAATTAGGGATACCGAAGCCGGGATGGAAAGTTCTTGCTTGACGGTAGCTATTTCTTCACGTGTTAGAGGACTAAATGCCTGAAGATCGACACCATTGGGGATAGTGACAATTTTATTCTTATCTATTTTCAAGATCCTTAACAGTTCTTTTTCCAGGGAGTACGAAACGGGTACATATTTTTCCACCGCTAATGATATTATTTTGTACGCAATTAGTCGTCGAAACTTCTCGAGGTAAAATAATCCATGCTCTCCATTAACAAGAATTGTTCTTAACAAAACTGAAGGTACCGAACAATATAACAAAGTTAGCCAACCATGTGTATGGACTATATTGACCTTTCGCTCTTTCATTGCCTGATATATCTTCCAAAAGAGTCCGAGGGTGAAGCCACCTCTCCAGTTAAGACAAAAAACCGTTACGCCCTTATCGGTGATCCTCTTGCTCATATTTCCAGGATGAGACAGGCAACAAACAGAAAATATGAAGCGCTCTTTATCAATATGGTTGGCTAGATTAACAACTCCATTTTCCATGCCCCCAACTTCAAGACTATCTACCACATGCATTACATGACATTTTTTCATTTTACAGGGCATACACCTCCTCTGCCTTGTCGAAGACCCTCGCGAGGGTGTGTGTGAGTTCCTTCCGGGAAAAGGATGACACATCGGTACCGGAAGTCTTCCTGATAACCAGGATATTAGAAACGATATCCGCTAACGCATTACGAACCCCATCAAGATCATTCGCGTCAACCAAGGACAACTTGTTGTAGTTTCGGCTGAGCAGGTCTTTTGTCTCGCCCTCTGGTACGATAGCTAGAATTTGTTTCCCGGTCGCCATATACTCGAACACTTTACCTGTAATAATTTTTTCAGCCCCAGGCAAATCGCTTAGAGTTAGCACCAACACATCGGCGGCCATGGTTTCCTCCATCAGATCAGCATGCTCGACATAGCCAAACATGCGCAGAACTCCGGTCAGATCGGGATTCTGAAGATATTCCTGTTCACTATCGACAACTCTGCCAAATACCTTCACTCTTAGTACACTCCGCAGGGCAGGGTCCATTTTCAAAAGGTTTTTTAGCGCTGTCACAAAATTACTGAGAGACGTAGCTTTCCAGACTGTCCCAGCGTATACAAGAGTAATCGGCATGTTTCCGCCATGTACAACACCGACTGTCTCCTTGAAATTAAGGTCATCCTCATCGAAGCCGTTAGTGATGACGGTCGCCTTGTCTGGACTAATCTCTGGATATGCTGAGCAGAGACTATTGACGTAGCTCTTATTTGCTGCAGTGAAAGCCGTGCATTGCATAACAGCATAGCGCTCAAAAATCGTGTCAAGTCGCCTCGCCAAGGAATGCTTTATCGCATTTTCCAATTGGGCGCGATAAAATACCCATTCGTCACGATAGTCAAGAATTACGGGAACCCCCAGCATCTTTCCTAAGAACACTACCGGCAAGAAAGTCGAAAACGGTGGGGCGGTGACAAACAGAACCCTTGGCCTTTCTCTCCAGATCACCCGTATTAGTTTGAACATCAAACCAGGCCACCAAAGTACCTGGCTATCGGGCAGCATGAGAGGGGTAACGAGTTTCTTCACCAGTGACTTGATACGCGATTTGAGGTTTTTGCCAGAAGCGATAAACTCCTGTTTTTGGGCGTAGGAAGGTTCAAGGGTTCGTGCCCTGTACACAGTGACACCATCCGGAATGTCTTTGATTAAACTAGTGTCTATAACAGGTACTGAAGGATTTGAAACTGTAAGCACGACAGGCTCCCAACCATAGTCCCGTAGGTATTTAACAAATTTCACAGGGCGTTGCACCCCAGCTCCACCCACAGGAGGGAAACTGTATGAGACGACCAAGACCTTCCTCATAAATTGCCATGTGCCTCAGTGAAGTTACGCATGAACGATTCTCTCCACATTGCAAGAACCAACAAGGACATGATCAGCTTGCCGTTGTCCTCGGCGCGGTTTTGATGCCTGGATAACACAGCATCAAGGGAATCTGCATCAAGCAGTTGCAACAAAATATCAGAGCTTCGAATTTTTTCACTGATGACCGGAAAAAGGTCTTTCCCAAACCATTCTTCGATTGGAACAGGGAACCCCATTTTTTTTCTGTGGACGATTTCGGAAGGCAACTTATTGCCAATCATGTTTTTGAGAATATGCTTACTGGAACCCTTGTTGATTTTCATGGAGGAAGGGAGCGACATGGCAAATTCAACAAGTCTATAATCAAGGAACG
Source organism: uncultured Desulfobulbus sp. (assembly GCF_963662935.2). Classification (NCBI taxonomy): domain Bacteria; kingdom Pseudomonadati; phylum Thermodesulfobacteriota; class Desulfobulbia; order Desulfobulbales; family Desulfobulbaceae; genus Desulfobulbus; species uncultured Desulfobulbus sp. The sequence goes on from NZ_CAXXTL010000002.1 coordinate 982,240, forward strand.
GAACTCGCAATTCGATGGAAGCGGCCATGGTCATCTTGTCCGCCTTCAACAATAGATCGTCGACCAACCATGTTTTGGTATCGACATAGAGCATTTTGTTTACGGTATCGGAGCAGTGGGAAACCCTATCAAAATAGAGCTGAAACGTATTTTCAAGATAAGAACCTTTTTGCGAAAAAAATTCTGGAGAATATAATCGCTTTTTTACTGATTCGGTGAGATAGCTTGATGTTCCCTGATACCGCTTCTCCAAAGGGAGAGAAAGCCAATCCAAATACTTCAGGTGCCTGAGCTTCTTGAATCCCTGCGGAAAACAATTGATCATGTGCAAGAGCTCATCCGGAACAAAGCGTTGCGCCTGCCCAATTCTGGCCATGAAGGTGTACAAGTAATACCCGGCAAACAGCTCATCGCTTCCTTCGCCGGAAAGGAGAACAATCGCTTTTTGTCTGGCAAGTTTTGAAATGTGGTAAAGCGAAATAGCTGCGGGTTCGACGACCGGCTCTTCAGCAAAGTTGACCATTGCAGCGATGGAGGAAAAAAAATCCTCCGCCTCTAGTTTAAGAACATGATGATTGGTGTGAAACTTCTCAGCAACCAGCTTCGCGTAACGTTCTTCGCTTTCTTTTGAGTCATACCCAACAGTGAATGTGCTGATAGGCGAATCCGTCAAGCCGCTCATAAGCGAGACGACTACGCTGGAATCAAGTCCACCACTTAGAAACACACCAACAGGGACATCGCTTATCAGTCTCTTCCGTACACTATCTGTAAGGAGCGATTCGAGACGCTGCCTGGATTGTTCAAAGCTCTCGCTAGTCGGCTCGATATTGGCGAAGTCCCAATACTCACTTTCTTTTAGATGGCCATCTTTCAGTGTCAAAAAATGGCCTGATTTTAGTTTGAAGATGTGCTTAAACATGGTCTCAGGCGCAGGGACATAGCCAACGCTGAGATAGGCATCAAGGACATTGGTATTGACCTCGGTCGAGACGAATCCGGTGTACAGGATAGGCTTGATCTCGGAAGAAAAAAGTAAGATCGCACCGTTCCAGTAATAGTAAAGTGGTTTCACGCCAAGCCTGTCGCGAACAATCCAAAGAAAATTATTTCGCGAATCCCAAAGGCCGAAAGCGAACATGCCGTTGAACCGTTGCAGGCATTCGATGCCCCACTCCTCATATGCGTGAATAATCACTTCTGTGTCGCTGCGACTTTTAAACCGGTGCCCCCTCTGCTGCAAATCATTATAGATTTCGGGGAAATTGTAGATTTCCCCATTAAAAACGAGAGCTATTGAGCCATCTTCGTTGAACATCGGTTGATGGCCAGATGGCGACAGGTCGATAATGCTTAATCGCCTATGCCCCAGCCCTAGATTGTTGTTGACCCAGTACCCACTGTCGTCTGGCCCCCTATGTGCCATAAGGCTTGTCGCCCCGACAACCATACGGGGATCGACCTTTCGCTGGGCATCAGCAAAGGCTATTCCAAAAATTCCACACACTTTCAACTCACCATTTAGTCAATTTAGGGGCCCGATGCAAACGCATCGAAAAACGTTTATCTGTTAAGCGGATGCGGGATGATGTAATCTCTGTAGTGGTTTGGGTCCCCAGATTTACCATCCTCGGCCGCCTTGACCATATTGTAGGCCTCACGCGAGGAAACATAGTGTAAAATGTAATTGACACCATCATTGTATTTTTTCTCAAGGTAAGAAAACATTTTATCCGTTGTCTCACTTAAAACATGCTGGTGGTCTTGCCCTCCATGACAAAAAACCTTTACAAATACCCAATCTGGCCGCCCCTCTACACAAATTCCCTGGCGAATCCAGGAATCGACACGCACAGGGTCAGCATGGGTGCAGCTCATACCAATCTCTCCATTCTCAATAGTGGGATGCCACTTGAACCGCCAGTCTTGCCAATTAATTGTGAGAGGTCCCTGGAAAATCATGAATTCCTGTTCCGCCTCCTGGATTCCGACATCCGCCTTTCTACCTTTGAAATAGGCTGCTCTACCCTTTTGAAAACTAGCGTAGTGGATAGAGTTAATCATGCTTGGCTGAGCGAGGCAATGTAAGGCAGGAAAGGTGAAATCACCGTAGCAGCCTGCGGATTTCAGAAGCTCTATCTCATTATCAACACCACAGAATTGATCTCCACGCGAATTATTGAGAGACCAATTGCCATGGATAAACCCAAAACAACCATCCATCCCCTCCTTGATTGGCCGCATGAAACCGAATTGCTGAAAAGTTTTCAATCCGGTTCGCAATTTTTCCTGGAAGCTTTCTGGCGTGTCATGGCTGTGATGCAAGTGCAACTCGACCTCTCCAAATCCTGCCGATACCAAAGCCTTCAACTTCTCCAACTCATCTTTGCGCATGAGGTCAAGTGCATAATACCAAGTGTGTTTTGGGAATGCTCCATCCGCGTCTCTGTGCTGCGACGCAAGTATAGGATATTTTAACAGCCATTCGGTAAGCCTTGGTTGTTTGCCAGCGAGCTCAAAATGATCAACGAATTGAAAAAGAACATGCGTAGGCCCCTCGTGCCTAGGCTTAAGCACGCTGGTAAGGGTTTGCAGAAAATAGCTTCCTAACCAATTTGACAAATAACGGTTATCTATTCTACTGATCTTCATGCCGAAATCCAGCTGTAATTTCGCTTCCCAGGAAAGATAGCTAGGAAAAATTTCTTAAATTTTTCAGGAATGGGTAGGGTGTCTAGAGTCCAATACCCGAAATAATTGGTTAAATAAACAAACGATAAAAAAGTAAAAAATAAAAGATAAAAAAGCTGCGACCATTCATTGCTTAAGACAAATATTTTTTTAGAAAACAGGGGTAATAACAGGCAAGAAAAAGACAAAATTGTTACCTTTATTATATATCGGAAGGGTAATAGATTGCGCCAAAGCAAGGAAAGAATAAATTTTGAATATGCTATCTCAGCACCTACAAGGAAACACCGTGTCAACACAAAGGCACTAATTGCTCCCATCAATCCGAAATATTTAATGCCAAAATAGGTTGCAGGTACCATAAGGAGAAGTGCAATCAATGAGACGAAAAACATGAAACCAGTCCGGGCGTAAGCTCTGGTAATGAGCCCGTAGCGCGTGGACTCCAAAAGAATTGCTATAATTGACACCCGGAAAATCGGCACTGCATCTACATACTTCATTGTGAAAACAGTTGTTATGAATTCGTTGGCATAGGCAGAAAAAAAAATTACTATGGGAATTCCGATTAACATGGACTGCTCGATGGCCCTATGCCATAGCCTCACAACCTCCGAGGTCATGTTCATACTTTTTCGCTGGACTATGAGTGGTAATACCACGTCGCCGATAGAACTGAAGATCACCACAATGACAGGCAATTCGTAGCAGCCTGTTGAATAGATGGCAAACATCTCCTCCCCGAGATAATGAGAAACGAGGAATTTATCTAGCGTTTCTGCCAGCATGGTCCACATCCCTCCGAACCCGATCGGGATGGCATATTTCAAATGAGGTCGCCAATTGTTTTCCACCAGATCAAACAATGAGATCCGGTAACTTACCCTGAAAAACCAGAGTGAAAGGAAAAATTTACCGAGGAGTACGAACAAAAACCCTTTCAAAAGAAGCACGTAGCCGCCAAATAAAGCAGATGCAATAAGGACCGGAACCTGAATGATCTTGGCAATGATCATCACTTTGATGGAGAGTATTACCCGACCATCAGCAAGCAGCACTGTGTCGATAAGCGAAGAAGCGGCAAGCATGAATGCTAATACGCCAATAAGAAGACCGGTTTCAAGATAGTTAGCGTTATTGAAAAAGCGAGAAACGTCTTCGGCGCGTAGCCACATGAACAAACAAAACAAGCCTCCGGTCAGCATCATCACAGCTATTGTTCGCGAAAGATATTTCCCTTTAGCTTCCGGAAAATGAGGTAAAAAATAATAGAGACTGATAGGACAGCCCAACGGGAGGAACATGGCGGCGGTTGTCACGATGAGCATGACCTGCCGATACTCGCCGTATTCGCCTACCGAAAAAATCCTTACCAGGATCATTGGCGTAATAACAGAGAGGAGGAGGGAAGCCCCCCTGCCGACCATCAATGCAATACTATTTTTCGCAGTAGAATTTGACATAGGCTCCTTTGAACCGTCTGGTCACCTGCGAACTTTGGCTTCGACAGGTTTTCTCTTTAAAAAGTAAGCAGTTCATTGCCTATATATTGGTCGCAATAATCGGCACCACTTCACACTTCAATTGCCCTGCAGGAGTGGAATGAGTTGAAACTCGAGCTAATCGATCTTTTTCAATTAATTGCAACCAAGAATGGACCTGCGCGAAAATCAAATAGAACAGCAGTGATAATAGCTGATTACCCCAAAAAAAATAAAACAAAGAACTCAAATACAGCCCGACAACAACAGCCACATTTGTTGTCGGCGATCTATTATTTTTGTGACTACATAGTACTTGATACAGACTTAATCCGACCTTGTATAGATAGTAAATTAAAAAACACGCGCCAATCAATCCAGTTTCGGCGAAAGCCTGAACAAATGTATTATGCGCTACCATTCCCCCGAGTTCATTTTGTAAGTTTTGAAAACCAACCCCTATTAAAGGATATGCTTTGAATACCTGTATTCCACCGTACCTCAGGTCTAAACGCTCTTCAGTAGAACCCTTACTATCAGGCCGTTCTGGAGCGAATGAACTAGAGAAAACAACTACGGCTCCCAGAAATAACATGATGATCAACTTGCTGAAATTAAATTTTATCAGAAAAATCAACGCTAGAAAAAAAATCACAAACGTTGCCAGCCCAGCTCGAGAGCCAGTTAGATACACAACCAAGACAAAAATAGGGATCAGAACCGCAGTAACAGCATAGTACAGTTTTTGCTTAAACTGCACACAGAGAAAAGTGGCATTGATACTACCGACACATGCTATAAATGCTGTTTCGTTAGCGTTGCCCCATTGTCCCCAAGCTTGAAGTCTGGCGAGGTCAGGACGCCCTAAAGAAAAACCATGAAAAAAATTATAAAGCACACTACCAACTGGCTCGGAGTAATGATAATATAGAGCTTCTGCGCAAATGAGAAAACAACTGATCAGTACCACACAGCTGAGCAATTTTGCACCTTTTGTGTTGGTAGAAAAAGAGATAATAGCGAAATACAGGAGTAGACCTGGAGAAATAACCAACATATTATTTATGAATTGATGACGGCGAAAGAGAATAGTCTGGAAAATTATAATTGCTATGAACAAAAGTAATGGAATAGTGCACTTTAATTGTTTTCCGTGCGAGTCTTTATTCCCAAAAAAAATCAAAGCCATAAACATGGTACAAAAAACAACAATTGGGTAGGACGAGATAAAACAATGAAAACGTTCGTTCGGACGCAACAGCATCACAGCAGCAGTGACAGCTGTCATCCTTTCAGGACCAACAACCGATAAGAGAATTATCGCTAACACGATTAACTCAATTACAATATTGGGTTGATACAGATAATGAACCGCTACGTCTTCCATGGATTTTTTATTTGTCCCTAGACAACGATATTATGCCGCGTTTAATAGATAAGGGGAGTGACTAGCGCCTGGGGCCCCTTCACTATCGAATCATGAGGGACATCCTTTGTTACAGTTGTGCCGGCAGCAACGATAGAATTCCTGCCGATCATTACACCTTTGAGGATGGTGCATTTTTCCCCGATCCAAACGCTGTCTTCAATGATGACTGGTCTACTTGTTGCGGGTGGCGGAGCAAGATGCCTCTCAGCAGGATTCAAACAATGCTGATCACAACTATAAATACACACCCCACCAGCAATCAGAACATTATCTCCTATCGTCACATCGCAACCGACTGAAATCTGGAGTTGGTCGCCCAGAACAGTATTGTTGCCCACGCGAAGTGTTGGACTTTCGAACACTTTAGACCCGGTAAATGTAGACCTACCATGCAATGAAACATTATTGCCGAGAATTATACGTAGGTGCCCTTGGATGAGTGGAATCCCACCTACCAAGTGAAGCCCCTTTCCTACTGACTCACACTGACTTTTAAAGAGCGGCTCATAGTAAATGAATTTCCATAAACCGCGCCAAAGGTTTCGCCGAAGTCGAAACTCGTAATAAAGAAAACGATGCAAAGGGTAAATTACTGGAAAATTCACAGCACGAATCCTTTTTAATATCAAATACAGTTTATTGTAAAAAGGAGTCTCTCTTCGTCTGATTTTTAATAGAAAGCTACTCATATATATCCTGAGAATTTAAGAAAGAATACACGACGCCTTCCCCTTACAGTGGGGAAATCAAACTTCTTGCTTGTTTTTATGTGCTGGTTGCCAAACCGTATGACACTGACCCGTTGCCCACTTCCAGAAACCAATGGTAACCGCGATGTTCATTAGCACAAAAAAATAGATTAACTTGACGACCTTGTATTTTCGCGTGGTGGGGATCAGCCAGGCAAGCAGCGCAACTGTATAAACAACCAACTGTAATAGCATAGCAACTTCAAAAAAAAATCCTTCTGCCAATACACTCGCTACTAAAAAAAGCGATAATCCCAGAGGCACTAGCAAACGGAATATCTTGTGGGAAAGAAACCTCCACCAAAGCGGATTCTGCCATGGCAAGAGAAGGGAAGGGGCAATGCTCAAGAGTTGCCAATTGCCCGCCAAAGTTCGAACCTTGCGTTTCCATTCCTGCGCGACATCTCTAGAAAAATTATCGTAGGCAATGGATTCCGAGTTCAACAGACTCCGATAACCTTGCATGACAATATTCATCGGGGTTAAAACATCGTCCAAAAGCGCTCCTTGTGGCAACGTCCGGTAAAGTTTCCGTCGAATCGCATAGATTGCACCGGTCGCCCCAACTACCGAACCAGTGATGCTCTCTGTTTTCCTAATCCATTTCTCATATTTCCAGTAAACACCCATTTCCTCCCGAATGGCACTTTCAGTATCCTGCAAGAAAACCAATTCTCCACTAACGCAACCAACATTTGGGTCAGCAAAGGTATCGTTCAAGTTGCGAATTGCATTCGGGGCAAATGCTTGCCGGGCATCGGTAAAAATGACTAGTTCACTCCTAGCCGCAGCAACACCGACATTAAGTGCCATCGATTTTCCTTGATTCTCTGGCAATGAAATAATCTCGAGGTTGGAGAAACTCAACTTGGACAGTTCATCCATTGTGCGATCTGTCGAGCCGTCGGTGACTACAATTATTTTTAATTTTTCTTGAGGATAATTCTGCCTGTTAATATCAACAACTCGTTTAGAGATGTTTTTTTCCTCATTGTACACTGCGATAACAACGGCAATATCATGCAGTTCGCATGTGTCCACTTCAAAATTATTTCGACTCAAGAAACACTTTTTTCTAAATGCAAGCCAAAATGGGTATCCAAGATAAGTATATAAAATAAAGAAAAGACTGGACCAAAAAATAATTTTCATAAATATATAATAATGTGCATGCAGTTTGTACAATCAGACTCTTTTTTAATATTCAACAATTTTCAATAAAATTTTATAATTTAAGGCATGGCTACATTCAAAGTAACAGAAAAAAGATAAGGAATGATCGATAGGGGAAAACCTACCATTCACATCTTGTTGCTTTGAAGAATTATTTTCGTCAGAACCAACAGCATCAATCCAAACGCAAAAGTGAAAAGTCCAGAAAACTCATGAAGGAAGCCTTGGGCAACTTTTTCTCCATAAAGACTGGCGAGACTGGCTGTTCCGGTGAGCCGGATAATGTTGGCGAATATAGCGACGGGTGCGGCCACCAGAAAAAGTACCCATTTTTTCCAATCAGCGCAGTCGCTGAACCAGGCAAGGGCAGCACTGAGCGCGAACATAGTTGTTAATGAGCGCAATCCAGAGCATGCGTCAACCACCTCCAAAGTAGTCTGCGCCAGATGAAGAACATTGCCTTCACGAAGCACCGGAATACCTGTCACCTGGATCACCTTTTCTGTAATGGCACTGGAATACAGCTGCATGGGAAAGGCGATTTTATTCCAAATAATAGCGGGTAGCGGCACCATAAAAATAAGGTAACCAATCGGAAGCAATAGCTTGCGGACCATTGCTGCTCCCAGAAGGAACAGCGCGATGCCTAGAAGCACGAAGATAATCGAGGTTCTTTGCAGAAAGAACTCTGACCCAACTTTGCCTATATAGAGCTGTGCTAGTCCTATCAGCAACAAAAGCAATCCCCAGTTAGCCGGTCGCAACGAGATATTATTCAATTCAGCCCGCATGGTGAATATCATGTATCCGCTAATCAAAGGGATAAAAAAACCATGGGAATAATTGTCATTGGTTGACCACTCCTGCGTCAGAACAACTAGCACAGGAGAATACAGCCCTACAAGTGCTCCGAGAATGAGCAGGAGACAGACAATATTAAGGGAGTAAAGCCGGTGCTGAAACAATGCTGAAGGCATGCTACCTAACTCCCTGGAAGAAAATTGTCGAGTTCCGTGACAGCAAGACCAGCGAAATGCTGCAGGAACGTCTCAACTTGTTGTATATCACCATTAGGTACGGGTGCAATGAGGCGAACAAAGGTACCGTCTCTTCGTTTCTTCAAAATGGCGTCGAGCACCAGATAGATCTTTTCCCAATACTCCGAATGGATAATTCGTCCCCGATTTTGATACCAGTATAACACCACTTGGTATTCATTGCGGTTCCTGATAATCATCTCACTGACGATCATCGGGGCCCGCCCTTCCTTGGGAACGATTTCGACCGTTTTCACCGCATCAATACCCCAACCTCCGCCAGGAATGCAATTTTTCGGTGAATGATAACTGCTGCCACTACCCACCGATTCATAAAATGCTGCATAAAAATTAATCGGTTGCCCTGACGGGGACGAATAATTGAGTTCAATATAATCATCAACCCCGAGCATCTTGACGACAGCATCCGAAGACTCACGAGAGGACTGCACCTGCCACTCCCCAAGCATTGCGGGAAATTTAGCAAGCGGCTGTTTAATAGGAGTCCGCAGGGGGCCGGAAACATCCCGAATAAGTAAAAAGGTACCACCAAGGAAAATGATGATTATAAGAGTGCGCAGAGGAGAGATTTTCATAGTGAGGAAGGATGAAGAAGTTATACATTCGCAACCATTCAGGTTGGAAATTTAATCGTGCAAAGAAAAGAAGAGACAACTTGAACGCATTTGTTTCAATTTTGATTGCATATCCTGCTATGGTATAAAAAAAGCTGGAGACACCATCCATAAGCATACTCATGGACAACTAACCCATCAAAACCACCCGTCACCTTTTTACATAAAATAAATTTCAACTCAAAATTGCGCGTGGTACGCTGGTTTCAACTGAACACAGGGCGCCCCCACTTTTCCTTCGCCATTTCATCATCTTACAACAAGCAATCATTGGTGCTAACGACCTATTGATTTACTCTGTACGATTCCATAATATGTACAAATCAGGGCGAACAGATTTCCTTTGGACAAAACAAGTATCGTTAAATACTGCTTTCCTGACCTCCGACTTTAATTCCTCAGTCAAATTCTCATGTCGCAAATCTTCACTGAAAAAAACGGGGTTGACTTTAGCCTTCTCCTGGACATTTTCAATTACATCGTGAAAGTTCGCATAAAATCGGGCAGGCACTCCTGCAACACAAGTATCCGGTGGGATACTCTTATTGACAACCGAACCAGCCGCCACAATGACATTGGGACCAATAGTCACACCAGGAAGTATGATACAACTATCCCCTATAAAACAGTTCTCTTTGATATCAACTTTCCCTAAACGTACGAAATTACCCCCAAATTTGACCGGCGCATCATCATGAGCAAAAATACGAACATTCATTGCAATCGAGGAGTTATCACCAATTGAAATTAGATATGGATATGAACCGTCGATCAAAACACCTGTTTCTATCGTGACATTTTTCCCTACAACTAGCCCGCGTTTGATTAAAGTTTGGACATTCGACAGATAATCCTCTTTGTACTTGTCATATACAACAAACTTTCTTTTACACTTTATCACAAATTCAATAATGCTATTAAAAATATTAGCTATATAAGAATTCATTACACTTCTCAAAATAGGAGATTTATCTGAAAAACTAATAAAAAAAATTATTATTCACATTTTTTTCTTCATAAAAACAGAAGAAAGAACATCTAAAAACTTTGCTGCTATATATTGTTGCCCTTGAGCGTTAAGATGCCCTCCATCATTTGTTATAGAAGGATTTAATACTTCTATTTGACTTTCTTTATACGAATGACCTCCAGATCCATTATTTTCAAGTTGAGCTAAATCAAACAAAAATCCATTATTTTTAAAATGATTACGAATAAAATCATTAAACTGTTTTCGTTTATAATTTTCCTCGTAACCATAAAGAGTTCGTCCTAGAAAATTTTTTAACCAAGCCTTAGCGCCACTTTCAACAACCGTGAGGGGACAAGTTATCGCTATAAAAATGGTATTGGGAAATTTTTTACCCATCCTATCAAGGCTATCGATGTAATCTCTAGCTAATTTAATAGCATCGGTTGTAGAATCTATATCAACATAGCAAAGTTTAAACATAGCTATGTCAATATTTTTAAGAGTGTTTGATTCCATCTTTGTTTCGAAATCTTCTATCTTGGATAGAGGATCTGTATTTTTTCCAATTTCAAAATGAATAATACCAGGATCGGTTGTTTCGACTCCTAACTCATTGACATGCAAACTTATTTTTTCTTGTTTCGCTAAATCTTGCACCCCTGTCAAAATGTTATTCCCAACAGATTGGTGTCCAAATACAATTCGTTTTTTTTCCAGAATCTTCCACTGATTTGCGTTGATATGATTTTTATTACCCATCTCCATGTTCCCTTTCTTATTTTCTTCGCATGCCAAAAGTGTGACCAGAATAATAAAAAGACTAAATATAATTATAAGGGAGCTTTTTTTTTTCACGATAACAATCCTTCCCAATTTGTCGCCCATTAAACATTTGAATAAAAAACAGATAGATACGCAAAGAAACTAGCTGTTTTGTAATATATTTCTCGAATACTCCACCATGTGTTGGAGTTCTGGTTGCTCTATTTTTTCCAGCCCTTCCACGCGGGTCATAACACCTTCCCTTACCATATTGGCAATTTCCCACACATAGGGATGAAAACTGTAGCGCTGGCGGTGAATATGATTGGCATAGGCGTTGAGCAGACAGTTCGACGAATTCGGGTCGGTATCGTCCGGTTTGACCCAACCGAGGGTTTTAATCCGTTCGATTATCGTTTCCTCATCGTATGGAAGAAAGGCTAATGGATGAACATTATGGGGAAACTTTTCCGGATTGGTGGAATGACTTCCTCCAAGGAAATAGGGGTTGATGGCGTCGCCGGCTATCTGGTGCAGCGGTTTATAAATTGCTTGAAGTGCCTGCTGCATCAGGGCGGGATTAGTTTTCATCACCGATGCCTGGACAGGCGCTTGACCGGGCGACCAGCCAAAACCGACGAACGGGATTTCCTTTTCAATGGCGGTGCGCAGAACTAAATTCTTGATCAAACCAATGCAGGAGGTGCAGATGGTGGAGGCCCGCTCAAGGGTTTTCATTGAGTAGAGCTCTTGTTTTGCTGCCGTCCTAAAAATAGCATGCAGCATTTTCGGGTTTGGCCTCACAACCAGCAAGTCGGCGCCGAGGTTGCCGCAAACCGTATAAATATTTTCAACAGCCCGGGGTGAAATAAATCCATTGTCAAAGGTCAGGGCCAATACCCTGAGCCGATACCGGTTGACTAAGACATCCAGGGTATAGGTGGAGTCCTTGCCGCCGCTGTATGCAACAAGCACATCGTACGAAGAAGATTTTCTTTCCGTGGCAAGAAGATCACGGAACTTTTGTTCATATTTCTGTTTGAGCGCTTCTGTGGCCTCCGCTCCGCGATAAGAGCGGCAGTGATTGCACACCCCGTGTTCATCAAAAGAAATGCCTGGAAAAGTCTCGGGTAAAATGCATCGGGTGCAGAGTTTCATGAAGTGATCACCGTTGAACGCAGTTCATTTTTTTTAATCTTGCCGGAGGTTGTTTTCGGCAGGTCATCGAGAAAAACTACATCATGTGGTATTTTATACTGAGGCAGGAGCTTTTTGCAATGCGCCTTCAGTTCTTTTTCGCTGCTGGCGGCACCAGGACGGAGAACAACACACGCCCGGATTCGCTCGTCAAGTATTTCATCGGGAATACCAATCACAGCCACTTCATGCACGGCAGAATGTTCCGCGAGCACATCCTCGATTTCCTTGGGTCCGATCCGATGCGATCCGGATTTGATCATATCGTTCTTTCGACTGATAATATACAAAAACCCTTCTTCGTCCAATCGCGCCAAGTCGCCGGTCCATAATCCTTCGGATCGCAGCACTTCCCTGGTTTCTTCGGGACGATTCCAGTAGCCGGCCATAAGGTTCTCCCCTCGGGCCACTATCTCACCGGTTTCTCCGATGCTCACAGGTTTCCCTACTGCATCCCGCAAGGTCAGGTCTACACCAGGAATACCTTTGCCTATTGAACCGGGCTTGCGTTCAATATCGTCCGGATGGAGATAGGCGAGCCGGGCGCTGCCCTCGGTCTGACCGTACATGATGTAAATTTTTGCTGCAGAAAAGACTGTTTTCAGTCGCCGGGCCAGTTCAGGTGACATGGCGGCTCCGGCCTGGGTGAGATAACGTAGAGCAGGAAAGGAAAAGGAAGCTATTGCCGATCGGTTGAGGAGCAGGGCAAAGGTGGAGGGTACACCCGAAAAGCCGGTTACCTCGTGTTCAACCATCTGCTGCAAAATAACATTGGGATAGAGAAAACTCTGGTTCACCACCAAGGAACCGCCAACAGCTATATGTGTCAGCAGGACTGAATTCCCGTAGGAATAGAAAAAAGGCAACACGGCCATTACCCGATCAGTTGACTGAAGATCGAGGTAGGAAACAATGGAGGCGGTATTGGCGGTCAGATTGGCGTGGCGAAGAACAACCCCTTTAGGTTTGCCGGTGGTCCCGGAGGTATAAATTATCTGCGCAAAATCACAGGAGGAACGATACTGCAAAGAATGCATCGCCAAAGGCGAGGAGTCGCAAAGATCGTTAAAATCCTGCGTTTGCCACGGCGTCGTTTCGGATGGTTGTTCTTTCCGGCCAGAAACAACTAGCACTTGCAGGGACGATACCAGAGGAAGAGCGGCCTGCAGATATCGGTTGAATTTACTTGCGGCGAAGAGCACCGAAACCTGGCAATCATTGAGCACATAGGCTAATGACGAATCGGATGTCTGGGTGTTTAACCCCACAACCACGCCGCCGGCCAACAGTATGCCGAAATAGGCGGCTATATATTCGAAGGGATCATCGTTGAGGATTGCACCCCGGAAGCCTGGCTCTAACCGGTATTCCTGCAATCGGGAAGCAATCCCCATGGCGGCGGAAAATATTTCGCTATAGGTGAAAATCCTGGTGTCATGAAATAACACCGGTTTATCAGGATTACGCTCAACAGCTCTCAGCAAATAATCAGTTACAAGCATCGCGTTCATTCCAGTTTACACTCAATATGACACTTAAATCTGTCATTTTCGACCGGGAGTAATCTTGAGATCCTCACCTGCGTTCAGAATGACAAAGATAGCAGCGTCGTCATGCGAAGTATGGCCGGCTAGAAAAGACATCGTCAAGCAAATGTGAACAAGGTGGATCAAGCCGTTTTTCTGGTAATAAACTGCGACAGCCGGTTGACGGAATCCAGATTCTCTGGGATCAGCTCTTCATCATCGACTTTCATGGCAAAGGTCTCCTCGAGCCATTCCACGAGTTCGAGCACACCGGTGGAATCGATGATCCCTTGTTCTAAGAATGAAGTATCGTTGTCGAGGGCGTTCTCTTCAGCATCAAAAAGAAAATTGCTAAAAATAAACGCCCTGATTTTGTCGCTATTGGTTTGCATCATATCCTCACTAATCGATAATTCTTCGGGTATTGGGTAGAGTTTCGGGACAATGTTCCCGCCAGTTTTCAATAAATTGATCGTACAAACATTGGGTCGACAACACACCGACCAATGCCATGTTCTCACGGAATCCTTGCCGAGCCTTTACACGGCATTTTTCGACAAGATTGGTAACCATATCGGCATTAAACAGGCCGGATTTCTTCAAACTCTCAGGCGCAAGGAGGTGCTCCACGTACGACGGCGTTGCAGCACCGAAAAAACTCAGAATATCAGGCGCCATGTAAGGCTGTTTTTTCCGGTCGATAATCTCGGGAGGCAGCAGATCCCGCATAGCTTTCTTCAATAGATATTTTTCGTTCAACCCTTTCATTTTCAATCGAACGGGTATTCGAGCGGCGAACTCCACCACCCGATGATCCAAAAAAGGAAACCGCCCCTCCACCGAATGAGCCATACCCACCCGATCGCCTTGCGAGGATAAGAGATAATTAGCAAGCAACAGCTTCGATTCCACATATTGGGCGCGGGTAAAAAAATTAATACCCTTTAATTGCCCTGCGAAATATTCCATTGCTTTATTCAGAGGTGAGTAGTCCACCATTTTGCAATCATCTGATAAAAAACGAGTAAGGAACTGGCCGTTTTTCCATCGCGGTTGATGCCCATAGAACAAATCTGCCTCTGGGTTGACATCGGTGGCGAAGAACTGCTTGGCATAACTGGCCGAGCGGGTCGGCGAAAGTGCAAGGTAAGGGTAGAGGCGTTTCAACAGCATCGACCGACAGGCTGAATCAGGCTGGGCGGCGATGAAAGCCCGAACCTTCGCCTCCTTGAAGAGATCATAGCCCCCCAGAATTTCATCCGCCCCTTCACCGGTGAGCACAACCTTGTAATCATGCTGCCTAACTAAACCGGAAAGAAGGTAGAGAGGGGTCGGCGCTGTCCGAAGAATAGGGGTTTCGGTGTGATACATCACCGTGGGAAAGGCTTCGGCTATAGTTGCATAGCTACAGACCACCTGGTCGTGATCGGTTTGCAGGTACTCGATAACCTTGGCTTGCTCATGACGCTCATCATACACCTCATCCTCAAAAACCACGGAAAAGGTCCTGAGCGGGTTGCTCGTATAATGCCTGATGATCGAAGTGATGGTAGAGGAATCAAGTCCGCCACTGAGATAAGCGCCGACCGGCACATCGGCACGAAGCTGCAGACGAACGGAATCTATCAGCAGAGCACGGAGTTCTTCGGCAAGCTCTTCGTCCGAAACGGCGGAGACAGGAGCGTGATAGTCAATATCCCAATACTTTTGCTGATTGCCCAGTCCTTGCCGGCTCAGCAGCAGCGTGTGCCCCGGCTGCACCTGCAACACACCGTTGAAGATGGTGTCCGCCCCGACCGGGCTCCAAAAGGTGAAAATATCCTGAAGAACCTGCGAGTCGAGGTGCCGGGGAATGGTGGTATCTGCTGAAAAGATTGCCTTGATTTCCGAACCAAAATAGCATCTGCCCCTGTGCAGACAGTAAAACAAAGGACGGATACCCATCCTATCGCGGGCCAGCAGCAACGATTGTTTGCGCGTGTCGTAGAGAGCAATGGCAAACTGCCCGTTCAGTTCCTTGACGAAATCCGCCCCTTTTTCCTCGTACAGATGCACCAAGACTTCCGTGTCGGAACTGGTGGTGAACCGATGCCCCTGACGGACAAGCTGTTCGCGAAGCTCAATATAATTAAAAATTTCGCCATTAAAGATAACCCAAATCGACTTATCCTCATTGCAGATCGGCTGCCAACCACCTTCCAGGTCGATGATGCTCAAACGGGCATGGGCAAGACCAACCTGTTCGTCCTGAAAAAAACCGAACCCATCCGGACCCCGATGCCGTAACGACCAGATCATCCGTTCCAGCAGGCGCAAGGAGCCCTCGGTCGGAGCTTGCAGGTTAAAATAGCCGGCGATTCCGCACATTATGCTCTAGACCTGGACAGAAAGGGGGGACCAACATTTTGCATACAACAGAGGAGAGGAAAGTTCATTTTTTTTCAAGAGTACCCTGGGTACGTTTCTCACCAGCGGAAAATCTCATGGGCAGCGGTCAGGGTCAGGAGCACCCGGTGCTCATCGTAATTATCACCAGGTTCCGAGTTGTCGGCATAGCGATAGGAAGCAGCAAGGGTATAATAGCGAAGAAAACCGTAGCCGACAGTCAGTCCGGCATCGTATGTCTCCCTGGTATAATTCAAGCGGTCTGAGTCAAAGGCCGTGGTTATTCCACCGGGCTGCTCATAATCGCTCCGCTCATAACCTGCGGTAAAACTTGCCTCTAACTCCGGCGTGAACCGGTAGGAGTACCCCAGTTCTGAACGCCAGGTTTTGCTCAAACCGGACTGCAGGCCATCGAAATTGTCGTACTCATACCCGTAAGATGTGCTTGCTGACAAGGTTGCCTGCTGGAAGGTATAAATCAACCCGGCATAGGCATTGTAACCAGTCTCATCGTCGCCTTCCTCGAAGGTAACCAAGGAAGGACCACCCGATAAAGTCATCCGCAAACGAGGACTGAAGTCATGGTTCCAACCTAAAGTGAACTCATGAATGGTAGAGTTATTTAAACTCTCGTCCTCATACACTGTTTCCGCATACGAATACTCTCCAAAATAGACATCATGGGGCCGCCAACTGTAGTTGGCCCGGATTCTACCATGATATTCTTCAAGATCTTCGTTCGCAACATTTAGCGCGCTCGAACTAGGAAGCACGCTCGAACTAGGCTCGTCATAGATGCCCTTGACATAGCTCACCTCGGTTTCTGCCTGCCACTGGGCATTGAAGCGATAAGAAAGACGGCCTATCCCTTCATGACGGTCATAGTCCGATTCATTGTTGGCCACCCCATTGTCATCATAGCGAAGCACACCAAAATTATACCCCACGCCGACAACGGAATCCTGCGCATAGGTGTAATCGGTGCTCAGGCCAAAATCGTTGCGCCAATACCGCTGCCGCCCATCAATGTCGGACAACTCGCGGGGGGCATCAGCGGGAGGGCCAGCACCTATCGACGTAACCGGTTCCACCCCCCCAGGGATGATAGCTGCCCCACGCCGCTCATTATCGGCAACCGGATCTTCTCCTTTAAAATAACTGTCGGTTGCCCGGACCAGCCAATTACGATTGATATTCTTCTCGGCCAGCAGACCGAGATCATGGCCGACAAAATGACTGCTGTCGATATCATCATAGGTGAAAGTCGGGGCGTAGGTAAACTCGAGGAGGTCGCTTACATCACGCGAAGAAAGCCGCACCCTGGGGCTCGCAAAGAGGTTGCGCGTGTTCTCTGAATCAGAATTGACGGACGTAGAGCCCTGCTTGTAGTTGCGGTCCTGAAAATCATACCCGATCGACAATTCGCCGATCATGATATTTTGCCGCGCCCAAACATCACCTGCCGGGAGGAGTCCGGTCAATGCCAGCAGGGCAGCTCCCGTATGCTTCAAGTTTCCCATTCCGATACCCGCCGGTTAATGGACAATGATGATATCCCCTGATTGTATATAAATATTTTTATCCAGTTTTTTACCTTTGACCAGGTCATCGTAATCGAATTCGAGGGTGTTTTTCCCACCTTCTCCTTGGGAAGTTTTGACACCGTCGCCAGCCCTGACCACCGTGATGTCATGATTTGCCCACTCGGTGAATCCACCGCTCCGGGCTATAACCTGAACCACGGTGATCGGATACTCGATGTTCAAAACGCCTGGCGTCCTGACCTCGCCCATAACCGTATAGCGTCGGCTGTTGCTCTGGATGAGCGCCACCGAAACCATGGGATTGGAGTAAACGGTTGCGTACAACTTTTTCAAATAGTCAGCCACTTGGGTCATTGTCATACCGAGAACATTGACATCACCCACATGCAGCAAGGAAACACGTCCATCCATCCGGACAACCACTCCGCCACCCGCGTGGCCCGGAACATCACGTCCTGCTTGCGGTTCCCCCTCTATTCCGGTGACGGGGCCTGAGGCCGCTGCGGTGGCCGCCATGCTGCCCTCACCGTAGATGCTGACCGACAATACATCGCCATGTCCGATGATATATTCCTTATCTTCTCCTGGAAAAGCCGTTTTGCCGACGACCTCGCTGCGCAACTGTTCCTTCAGTTTGTCAGCAGCGACA
Organism: uncultured Desulfobulbus sp.; assembly: GCF_963662935.2. Classification (NCBI taxonomy): domain Bacteria; kingdom Pseudomonadati; phylum Thermodesulfobacteriota; class Desulfobulbia; order Desulfobulbales; family Desulfobulbaceae; genus Desulfobulbus; species uncultured Desulfobulbus sp. Next base: position 1,000,471 of record NZ_CAXXTL010000002.1, read on the forward strand.
GCATCGGCCGCGGCTTGAGCGGCAACCGCGCCCTGAACCATACCCGCAAGCAATACAATCGCCGACATCAACCAAATCTTCAGTGTCTTTCCTTCGCTGCGCATAACCCCTCCTCAATTGCTTTAAGCATCTTCATTTTACACACATACGTTTCTTCTACAAGGTGTCTCAGTTTATCACAACACAGAAAAAAAACTAACTTTTTCTAGGAAGAGGACTCCTCTCTCGGTTATATTTATAACCACTCGAAAAAAGCTTTATTTCTCATTCAGCCAGAGGGCTTGCCATGCAAAGATTTTCCACTTTGACCCTGATTCGTACCTGCTCCGTCCTCCTTCTCCTGTTCATACTTGCCGGTTGTTCCGGAGATCCGGAAAAAAAGAAAGCCACCCATTTTAAAAAAGCCATGGTCTACATGGAGGAGAAAAAAGACAAAGAAGCGGTCATTGAGCTGCGCAACGCCATCCAGATCGATCCCAAATATGCGGATGCCCGCTATCAGCTGGGGCTGCTCTATCTTAAAAGCGGCGAAGCCCGCCAAGCCTTTGAAGAACTCCAGCGAGCTGCAACCCTTGACCCCAACAACTTTGACGCCAAAATCAAGACCGCTGAGTTTTATCTGCTCTCCCAGAAAAAGAGGATGCTCGTAAGAATATTGACGAGGTGCTCAAACAAGCTCCTGACAACAAAGACGCCCTGGCCCTAGTCGCCAACCTGGAGTTGATCGACGGCAAACATGAGGCTGCCCTAGCGGCCATCGATAAGGCCATTGCCGCCTCGCCCCAAGAAGATCGTTTGTATGGAATTAAAGGACGTATCCTGACAAGCAAGCAAGACTTTGCAGAAGCGGAAAAGACCTTTCTCAAGGCCATTGAACTGGATGAAAAGAAAATGGCCAATCACTCCACGTTAGCCGCTTTTTACATGGAGCGGAAGGAACTGGGCAAGGCGAAAAAAGCCCTTGAAAAAATGGCGGCAACTTTTCCTGACTCAGCCCAGCCTTATCTGCAGATGGCTTCTCTTGACCTTTCGCAAAACGATCAGGATGCCGCAGAGCAGCACCTGAATCAGGCGCTGAAGGTGGATCCAAAAAACAGCAAGCTGAAGGTATCCCTCGCCGATTTTTATACCAAGAAGGGAAAACTTGAGCAGGCGGAACAGCTATACAAGGAGGCCATTGAAGTCGCCGAAAAAAAGGATGATTTTGAGGCGCAACTCGCCGACTTCTACTTTGAGCACGGCAAGTTTGACCAAGCAAAGGCAGAGATGGACAAGGTCATTGCAAAAGATGAGAAGAACGCTGCCGCCAAATTGGTGAAAGCCAAGTTCCTGTTGAAAGACGGCAAGAATCAGGAAGCCTTGGACTCAATTTCAGGGTTAGTCAGAGAATACCCTAAATGGGATGAGCTTTATTTTGTCAAGGCACTGGCCCACAGTAACCTCAAAGACCTGAAGCAGGCCAAGGAATCCCTGCTCGAGGCCACCAAGCTCAACCCCGGTTTCGGCAAGGCCCATTCCTTGCTGGCTCTCCTCTCGCTACAGGAGGGTGATTTTGAGGCCTCAAAAAAAGAGGCCGCCACGGCCCTCAAGATCAATCCGCGTGATTTCCAGGCTGCTCTCACCCTGGCCAAAGCTGTGCTCTTTTCAAAAGAATACGAAACAGCAGAAAAAATGTTCACTGAACTCCACAGCAAGGTTCCGGAAAACGTGGAGGTGCTCGGCAGCCTCGGTCTCACCTATATGGCTATGAAACAGGACGGTAAAGCCAGGCAGACCTTTGAAAAACTGCTCGTCCTGCAACCCGAAAACGCCAAGGCTTTCACCTTCGTCCTGCAAATGGCCCAGAAAGAAGGAGCCAAGAAGGAAGAACTTATTAAAATGACCCAAGCCCAGATCGATAAGGCTCCGAAAAGCGGCGGCCTGCAAGTTCTGCTGGCCAATCTCTACCTGAGCATTAATCAACCGGACAAGGCCCTTGAGATCTACCAGAAAGCGCAGGATCTTGACCCGGAGAATCCGCAAGCCTATGCCATGAGCGCTCAGATCCTGACCAAACAAGGCAAGACGGATCAGGCCATTGCCGAATACAAGGACCTGCTGACCAAACAGCCCAAGTCCATCGGTGCCTACATGGGGTTGGGCAGTATCTATGAGCAGACCGGTAAGAGTGATCTGGCCAAGGAGGCCTACACCAAGATCCTGGCGATCAAGCCCGACTTTGCCCCGGCAGCCAACAATCTAGCCTGGATGATCGCCGAGAGCAAAGACCCGGATCTCGGGGAAGCCCTGCGGTTGGCCATGACTGCCAAGCAGCAGCAACCCGACGACGTAAACATCATCGACACCCTAGGGTGGGTGCATTACAAACGAGGTTCGTTCGGCCTAGCCCGTAGTGAATTCGTCCAGGCCGTGCACAAACAAGACGACATGCCCGTTCTGCGTTATCATTTGGCCTTGGCCCTTTACGGCGAAGGCAAGAAGCAGGAGGCGGTCAAGGAGCTTGAAAAGGCGCTCGGTCAAAACCAACCCTTCACTGAAAAGGAAGAGGCCGCCGCCACCTTGCAGAAGTGGCAAAGCGAGCAATAAAAAAACGAAGGCTAACAAAGGGGCAAGCTCTTGGAAAAAAAAGCACGGGAAGAAATCGTCAGCAGCCGGATGATCCAGAAAAGAGTGCAAGAGCTTGGCCGGCAGATCACTCAGGACTACCAGGGCAGGCAGCTGGTTCTCCTGGGGGTGTTGAACGGCGCCTTCATTTTTGCCGCCGACCTGTGCCGGGCCATCGATCTTGATCTTACAATCGATTTTATCAGGGTGACCAGTTACGGCAAATCGACTGTGTCCTCCGGAACAATCCGTCTGCTCAAGGAACCGAGTATCGACCTAGAGGGCAAAGATGTCCTGTTGGTTGAGGATATTGTCGATACCGGCACCACCATGGCCTGGCTGTGGGATCATTTCCAGCAAAGCCCGGCCCTATCCGTTCGTATTTGCTCGCTCATCGACAAAAAGGAACGCCGGACTGTACCGGTCGAAGTCGACTACATCGGTTTTGCGCTTGACCGGGGGTTTCTTGTCGGCTACGGCCTGGATTGCGCTGAAAAATACCGCAATCTTCCGGCCATTTACTCCTTGGAGTAAAACAAAAATCGGCCTGTTTGCATGCGGACAGGCCGCACCCGCCACTTCTAATGGAGGCTGTTATGCGAAAAAAGAATTTTGCCGTGATCCTCTCCGGCTGCGGCCATCAGGATGGGGCCGAAATTCATGAGGCAACCCTCACCCTCTGGGCAATCCATAAAAACGGCGCGGAATTTCAGTGCTATGCGCCTGACATCAAGCAACATCATGTGCTCAATCATATGACCGGACAGGAGATGAACGAGAAGCGCAATGTGCTGATCGAGTCGGCCAGAATTGCCCGGGGCAAGATTGCCTCGCTGGCCACCTTCTCACCCGAATCAGCCGATGCCCTGATCATCCCTGGTGGCTTTGGCGCGGCAAAAAATCTGAGCAGTTACGCCTTTGACGGTGCCAAATGCACGGTGAACAATGATGTGGCCACGGCCATAAAGGCGATGCACGCGGCCGGCAAACCGATCGGCGCCCTGTGCATCGCCCCGGTGATCATCGCCAAGGTGCTGGGCGACGTCACCCTGACCATCGGCCAGGATCCGGGCACCGCCGACAATCTGGCCGCCATGGGAGCCAGACATCAACCGACCCTGCAGGGTGAAATCGTCGTCGACCGTGAGCGCAAGATCGTCAGCACCCCTTGTTACATGCTCAATTCACGAATCGACCAGATCGCCGAGGGTGCGGACAAACTCGTCCTGGCGATGCTGGATTTGATGGAATAATCTTTTTCAATCACCTTCGCTCTTTTCTCTCTTTGCGGGAGTCCTAAATGGGGGAGGAAGCTTTTGCGACCTCCCCTTCTTGACTGCGGCCGCCAGCGGTTTATCTTTTCAGCGCAAAAACCGGTAGCGATTAAGCCGCCGGTCATTGCGACACAAACCACCGAGAGGAAAATATGAACACCATGAAAACCTTCATGCTCATGGCGACGCTCACCGCCCTGTTTATGGTGGGCGGTCAAGCGATGGGCGGTCAGCAGGGCATGACGATCGCCCTTGTCCTGGCCCTTGGCCTTAATTTCTTTGCCTACTGGAATTCCGACAAGTTGGCGCTGGCCATGAACCGTGCCCGCGAGGTGTCGGTAGCTGAAGCGCCTGATCTGCATGCGCTGGTCGCTTCGTTAGCTGGAAGGGCCGGTATCCCCAAACCCAAGGTCTATGTGGTCGACGATCCGACCCCCAACGCCTTTGCCACCGGTCGCAACCCGGAACATGCGGCAGTGGCGGTGACCACAGGCATCCTCCAGACGCTGGACCGTTATGAACTCGAGGGAGTGATTGCCCATGAACTAGCGCACATCAAAAACCGCGACATCCTAATCGGCTCGATTGCCGCCGTCATGGCAGGAGCGATTTCCTACCTGGCCACCATGGCGCAGTGGAGCATGCTGTTCGGAGGCGGCCGTAGCGATGATGAAGGAGGAAGTAACCCGCTAGTGATGATTGTCACCATGTTGGTTGCGCCGCTGGCCGCTTCCCTGATTCAGATGGCCATCTCCCGTGGCCGCGAGTATATGGCCGATGCCACCGGGGCGGAAATCTGCGGTCATCCCAAATCGTTGGCCAGCGCCCTCAACAAGCTCGCCAACTCTAATGCCCAACGGCCAATGAACATTAACCCTGCCTCAGCGCAGATGTACATCGTCAACCCGCTTAGCGGCGGCTCCATTGCCAACCTTTTTTCGACCCACCCGCCCATGGAAGAGCGAATCCGCCGTTTGTTGTCGATGTGACCCGCGCCTCCAGCGAGGTTGCACGGAACGACAACTTACAGACGGTTGACCAAGGCAGCAAAGGCAGCCGCGTCCAGGCAGGCTTGGCCCAGCATGATGCCGCTGAGTCCCGGAAGAAGCCAAACATTTTCGGCATTGTCCACAGTCACCCCGCCCCCGTAGAGTACCGGCCGACTGTCCGTTTTTTTGGCTATTTGGGGCAGCAGGGCGAGGATCTCAGCCTCACCCCTAGCCATCTCCAGCGTGGCTGGAGTGTCCGGCGTATAGGCCCAAACCAGCCGACCTAATTCCTCAACAGCCATGGCAGCGGTCTGTGGTGTCAGCAACTCCCGGTCAAAACAGACAAGGGGTTGCAGGTCTTCCGCCAATGACTCATAGGCCTGCCGGGCCACATCCTGGACTGTTTCATGAAAATAACGCCGCCGCTCCCGGTGGCCGATTAGGGTGTATCGCACCAGGCCGCGGAGCCAAGCCGCCGGTGTCGATCCGGTATAACTGCCCTGCGGATACGCAGAGACCCCTTGGGCCGCCAGACAAACACCGGCGAGATTTCTCGTCCGTTCAGCCACGCGCTCCAGACAAAGCGACGGGACCGCAAGAATTACCTCAACATCTATGCGAGGCTGGTAAACGCCGGCAAAGGCATCGCACCACTGCATCGCCTTTTCCGGCGAGAGACTGGCCTTCCAATTGGCCAACACCATTTTCTTCATAGTCGTTCCTCCAGATTCAGGAAGGTGCAAAAACAAAAAACTCTCAGGAACCTTTGTTACCGTCATCCTGGCGCAGGCACTCCCGGTTCAGCTGGCGCACTTGCGGCACAGTCTTCTTCGCTTCACGGGCGGGAACAGGGTTGTTTTGTGGATACAGGGTTATCAGGGCGCCGATAACGGCGAACAGCAGCAAGGTCAGCGCCAACACCAAGGCAAGGAACCGGAATGTCGGCAACCGCTTTTCTTCGGCTTGGGCCATTGCGCGCCCTACCTCAACTTTCCGGGATAACAAGAAGGGCAGCGAGCGCGGTACGAATCTGTTGCACATCGGCCGCCTTGATAACAACGGTTTTGCTCCGGCTCTGCTGGCCGCTTTTGATGACGAAGGCTGATTTGGGCAAATGGAAGAGTTTGGCCAGATAGGCAACGACTGCCTTGTTGGCCTTGCCATCGACCGGCGGTGTGGTCAAACGAAGCTTGAGCATGTCGCCCTGCAGACCGGCCAAACCATTGGCGGCAGCTCTTGGCTGGACATGTAAGCGAAGCAGCAGGGAGCCATCGGGCAGGGTCTGCAAACAGGGAATTTCCGCCGGAGAGCCCATATCCTCAAATCAAAACCGAGAATAAACAAACATTTATTGCAAATTCACTGCAATCTGCTGCAAGGTAGGCACGAGAAAACTCTGGAGGAAAATGATGATCAGAATAAGAATCATCGGGCTCAGGTCGAGGCCCCCCATGATGGGCACAACCCGACGAATTTTCTCCAACAGCGGGTCAGTCACCTGGCGGAGGAAACGGACAATGGGATTGTATGGATCGGCATTCACCCAGGTGATGACGGCCCGGGCAATAACCACCCAGATGTAAGCACTGAGTGCAAAATTGATCAGTTTGGCGACTGCCATGAGGAAGTTACCGAGCATGAACATAGGAAATACCTGCAAGCTGAAGGATAAGGGGGGGTTGTTTGTTTTTTCCGTTCCAGCGGTCGGCGGCATTCGCTTACCGGCGCCGACGGCACTTCGATCAGGCCACCCGGCTACCGACGGCAACGGAGCCCGCAATCGTGGCCAGCACCAATTTCTCGGAGCCATCGGCCAATTGTTCCTTGGCTGCCAGGACCATGCCCTGCGAAGGAATGCCCATCAGTTTGGCTGGTTTGAGATTGGCCACGATGATCACCCGCTGCCCTATCAGGGCCTCTGGACTGTAATACTGCGCAATGCCGGCGACAATGGTCCGCTCCTCCGGTGCCTTGACGGTCAACTTGAGCAAGCGATCCGACTTGGCCACCTTCTGGGCGGCGACAATCTCCGCCACCCGCAATTCCATCGACTTGAACTGATCAAAGCTGATCAGCCCTTCGCCCAAGGCAGGTTCCGGTTCTGTCTTCGCCTGCTGTTTTCCGGGAGCGGGCGCCGGATCCTCCAGCTTTTTCTCCAGCCGGGGAAACAACTGGGTGCCCTTATCGATCACCGTGCCCACCGGAATCTCACCCCAGTTCAGGGCATCGTCGATGACAGCGTCGATGAAATTGTCCTGCATCCCTAAGGCAGCTGCCATTTTCGCAGCCGTTGCCGGCATGATGGGCCCCAGCACCAAGGCAATCTTCCACAGAGCCTCAGCCAGGAAGTAAAGCACGGTCCGTAGCCGATCAGCTTGGCGCGGATTCTTGGCCAGTTCCCAAGGGGCATTGGTGACGATGTAGCGGTTGAGCAGACCAATCACTTCCCAAATGGCCTGGAGCGCCTTGTGAAACTTAAAATCGTCCATGTATTCCCGATATTGAATCACCATGGCGGAGACGGCGCTCATCAGCTCGCGGTCATCAGGGGTGAACTGACTCACGGTCTCACGCTCCGGGATCATCCCCTGGGCGAACTTGTCGATCATGGTCAGAGAGCGGGAAAAAAGGTTGCCAAGATCGTTGGCCAGATCGGAGTTGTGACGGGTGAGAATGGCGTCATTGGAAAAGGAGGAATCGAGCCCAAAGCTCATTTCCCGCAGGACAAAATAGCGGACCGTATCCACCCCGTAGGCATCGACCAACTCTTTGGGCCGCACCACGTTGCCGATCGACTTGGACATCTTGGTGGCGTCAACATTCCAATACCCGTGGACATGGAGGCGCTCATAGGGCGCGAGTTCCATCGCCCGGAGCATGGTCGGCCAGTAGATGGCATGGGGTTTGAGAATGTCTTTTGCAATGACGTGTTCGGCCGTTGCCCAGTATTTCTCGAACTCCGAGCCGTTGGGATAGCCGATGCCGGTCAGGTAGTTGATCAGAGCGTCAAACCAGACATAAGTGACGAAGTTTTCGTCGAAAGGCAGCGGAATGCCCCAGGTGAGCCGTGAGGTCGGCCGGGAAATACACAGATCCTCGAGCGGCTCGCTGAGAAAAGAGAGCACCTCGTTGCGGTAGCGCTCCGGGGTGATGAATTCCGGGTTGCTCTTGATGTGGTCGATCAGCCAGTCCTGGTACTTGGACATCCGAAAGAAATAGTTCTGTTCGGAAATGGCCTTTGGCTCCACCAGATGATCGGGACATTTGCCGTCCACCAGCTCCTTCTCGGTGAGAAAGCGTTCGCATCCCTTGCAGTACAAACCTGAATATTCGCTGAAATAGATATCCCCCCGGTCATGCACCTGCTGCAGGATATCCTGCACGGTCCTGATGTGGTCGGCATCGGTGGTGCGGATAATGTTGTCCGGATGGATAGCAAGCAGCGGCCAGGTCTCCCTGAAAGTGGCGGCAATCCGGTCAACGTACACACGGGGAGTTTCCCCGGCCTTGGCGGCAGCTTCGGCAATTTTCTCACCATGCTCGTCAGTCCCGGTCTGGAAACGGACATCGTCGCCGCAAAGGCGGCGGAACCGGCTGTAGGCGTCAGTGACAATCGTCGTGTAGGCATGCCCCAGGTGGGGCATGGCGTTGACATAATAGATTGGGGTGGTGACGTAGGTTGGCATTCTGATTCGTTAGGTATTGAAAAATGAAAGGGGGGGGGGCGCCGCACATCCACGTTCGGCCGTGTGGTCTTAGTCGGAGGGGAGATCGTCCTCCGGCCCGTCCTGCATGCCCCAGATATCGATACTTGATTTCCGGGATGAACCAGTCCCTCTCTTGCCCTGCCCTTTACGACCAGTGCATTGAGGAATCGGATCGGCTAACCGCCACTCCTCCTCGGTGAACATCCGTTCCTCGCCTTCGGTTGAAACCGCAGCCACCTTGCCGAGCAAGGGAAACTGCCGGTTGACCTGGTAGGTCTTGCCTTCGAACTGAATCTGCCGCCCGACCCGTGGCATGCCTTTCTTCATGGTCTTATAGGTTTCGTATTCGTAGGTCAGACAGCAAAGCAAGCGATTACACAAACCCGAGATCTTCGCCGGATTAAGCGGCAGATCCTGGGCCTTGGCCATCTTGATCGAAACCGAATCGAACTTGTTGAGAAAGGAGGTACAGCACAACTCACGGCCGCAGGGCCCGAGTCCACCGGTCATCTGAGTTTCGTGGCGGACCCCGATCTGGCGCATCTCCACCCGGGTCCGGAATTCCTGCACCAGCACCTTGACCAGCTCGCGAAAGTCAACCCGGCTTTCGGCGGTAAAATAAAAAATGATCTTGGAACCGTTAAAAAACCGTTCCACCCGGACCAAGTGCATCGGCAAACGCAGCTTTTCAATATGGCGTCGACACAGACGGAAGGCCTCCTGTTCCAATTGCGGCAGCAGAGCCTGCTTTTCTCGTTCCTCGTTACTCGCCCGGCGATGAATACGATAGCCCACCGGCCGGTCCATGGCGGCTTCCACCACCACGGGGGTACGGCTGACCACGATCGCCGGTTCCGGCCCCTGCTCAGCCCGAACCATCACCCGGTCTCCCCGGACGAGATCGGCAAGATGGGCGCTGGCGGTCAGCTCCTGGCCCTGTTCGCGAAATCTGATTTTATAATAATGAAGAACCGCTTCCTCACTGCTGCTTGCCCCAATCAGGGGCGGCTCGGCAGGCTGCTGTTCGATGTGCGCGTCTGTCATGATATTTCAGGCCAAGTGGGTACTGCAGTCAAAAAGATCCAGGAGAAGCACTTCGCTGGTCAGACCACGGTTACAGTTTCTGGCAAGTGCTTGTTCCGCCAGATCAATAGCGGCCATCTTAGCAGAAAGCTGTTGCAAATTCCAGCGTTCTCTTGCCCGCTTCACCTCGGGCGCTTCGCTGCAGACAGAGGTTCCGGTTCGGGCGGCCATGGTATCTTTCAAAAAAATGCGCAGCAGGGCCAGCAAGGGGGCAATCCCCTCCTTGGCCTCGGCCAGGTCGACCGCCAGGGCTAGCGCCTGCTCTACTCGCTCGGCGGCTTTATCGCGCTTGGCGAGCAATGCCTCGACAATCCGCCCATAGAGAGCAAGGATACCATCCGCCTCGAAAGCAAGCGCCTGACCGGGGCACCCGTCGGCCAAGGCCGCCAAGGCCAGACTCCTGGAATCATCGAGCTCCGGCCGGTGCGTGCGGATAATTCCGGCTGCCAAAGCCAGCGGCAAAGGGGCAAAGGGGATGACCTGACAACGGGAAACGATAGTGTCCAGAAGCGATCCGGTAGAGTTACCCACCAGCAGGAGAAGGTTGTTGGCAGGTGGCTCTTCCAACACCTTGAGCAGGCTGTTCGCCGCCTCCCGCCGCATGGTGTGCACCTCCTCAAGTAGCACGATGCGCAGCCGGCTCTCAAACGGGGCGAAATTAAGCGCCTTTTTTAATTCCCGAACCTGGTCGATCTTGATCGCCGCTCCGTCCGGGCGGATGCGCAGGAAGTCGGGATGATTGCCCGACTGATACTTCAGGCAACCGGGACAGGTGCCGCAGGGGTGGTCCGCAAACGGAGCTCGACAAAGGAGAATGGCAGCCAGATCAAGCGCCACGGTGGTCTTGCCGACCCCGTCCGGACCGGCAAACAGGTAGGCATGGGCCAAACGGTTGCTCGCCAAAGCACGACTCAACAGGGTGAGCGCCTTGGTCTGACCGAGAATAGCGGAGAAGGCCATGGCTCAGAACAAGGTTTGCTGCCGCTGCGGCGCCGCCTTCTTGGCTCGCGGCGGGGGGGCAGGTTCCGGTGGCGGAACGTTGTCCACCTCCTGGAACTCCTCCGGAACATCACTCTGAACCGTAGTTGATTCCTCCTCCACGCCGCCAGCCCGAAGATAGAGATACCGTTCCAGATGCCGTTGGTACTCGCTCCATTGCCAACCGCTGCCGCTCATCTTCGCCTGCAGCCCCGCCATGTAGTTCATCTTGGCGTCAATATCGTCTAGATGATGGAGCAGGGTAGCCTCGGGGGTCATCGGCAGGACCGGAGAACCGAAACCGTACTGGCCATGATGACTGAGGATGATGTGCATCAGCTGGTCAGCCTGTTCCGCACTGACCCCGTCCACCTGGTCCATCGCCTTGCGCACCAGCTCGACCCCCAGAACCAGATGCCCGACCAGCCGCCCCCGGTCGGTATAGCCAAAGGGTGGACGGGCGAAATCGAACTCCTCGATCTTGGCCAGATCGTGAAGCAGGGCGCCGGCGATGAGCATGTCCCGGTCAATGAGCGGATAATGGCTTGCCGCCTTTTCCGCCATGCCGACAATGGATAAGGTATGCTCGATTAAGCCGCCGATGTAGGCATGGTGCAGCTTCTTCGCAGCCGGGGCCCGTTGAAACCGGACCAGCGTTTCCCCCTGAAAGATCGCCCGCAAAAGAGCTCGCAGCGACGGCTCGACAATGCCCTCGATCACCGCATCCAATTCGGTGGCCATCTCAGCCAGCGGCCGGGCGCTTGTGGGCATGAAATCCGCCAGATCGACCGCCGAATCCGCCACCCGCTGGAGGGCATTGACGCCCAGCTGCATTTGGTCGCGAAAGGGCTTGGCCACGGCCTGAACCAGGACGAAACTGCCCTCCTCAGCCTGGGCGTCGAACTGGAGGGCATTGTCCCAGATTCTGGCTTCGATCTCCCCGGTTTTGTCCATCAGCCCGAGGGCCAGGTAGGGTTTGCCCGCCTTGGTTTCGGCCAGCGATTTTTTCGAGACCAGAAACACATCCTGGAACGGCTGCCCGGCAGTCAACTGGGCGACAAAAATTTTCTTTGCAGGTACTGGCATGATACGGTCTCCTCATCCCCGGCTTCCCATCCAATGGAACCTTGGCCGGCGAGATCGAGCAGAAGAAGATTGAGAGTAAAACGGAAGAAGAGGTGATCTCCGTCCGCCTCTTGCCGCTGCCGGCATTTCGGGTATAGTGATTTCACTTCTTCCTGGCCGGTCCGACCGGTTCCCTGTGATACACCATCTCCGAGTTCACGTGCAAGCAGTTATGAAAATCGACCTTCTGATAACCAACTGCGCGGTTCTCCCGGTTCCCGGCAGAGAGACCCTGATTACCCCCGGATTCGTCGCCATCGGCTTTTCGAAAATCCTTCTGGCCGGTCCCATGGCTGAATGTCCGGCGGCCGGGACGGGGACAGTGCTGGACGGACAGGGACAACTGGCCCTTCCCGGCCTTGTCAACGGCCATTGCCATGCGCCCATGACTCTGTTTCGAGGCCTGGCCGATGACCTGGACCTGGCCACCTGGCTCTATGGCCATATCTTTCCCGCCGAGGCCCGGCAGGTCAACCCCGAGATGGTCTACTGGTGCAGCAAATTGGCCGCCGCCGAGATGCTGCTCAGCGGCACCACCACCGTTGCCGACGGCTATTTTCTAGAGGATGAAGTGGCGCGCGCCTGCGCGGAAACGGGCCTGCGGTGCGTGGCGGCCCAGGCGGTGATCGATTTCCCGGCCCCAGGGGCGGAGGACCCCAAACGCAACATCGAGGTAGCGGCATGTTTTCTTGAACGCTGGCAGGGACGTGACCCGCTGATCACCCCGGCGGTCTTTGCCCATTCACCCTACACCTGCACCAACACCACCCTTCGCCGGGCTAAGGAATTAACCCGGAAATTCCAGGTGCCGTTTTTCATCCATGCGGCCGAAACCAAGGAGGAACATAAACAAATTGCCGAGCCGCTGGCGCCGACCCCGATCGGCCACCTGGAGGCGCTGGGCATCCTCGACCGGGACACGGTCTGCGCCCACTGCGTCTGGGCGAACGAACGGGATCTCGATTGCCTGGCCGAACGCGGCGCCAGCGTAGTAACTTGCCCCCAGAGTAACGCTAAATTGGCCTCGGGCCAAGCCCCGCTCACCCCCCTATTGCAACGGGGCCTGCGGGTTGCCCTGGGTACCGACAGCGCTGCCTCCAACAATAGCCTCGACCTCTTTCGGGAGATGGATTTCGCCGCGAAGATTCATAAAATCAACCCCTGCAATCCCGTTGCCATTCCAGCTCGCCGCCTCCTGGAAATAGCCACCTGGGGAGGCGCGGACGCCCTCGCCTTGGGCGCTGGTCAAGGCACACTCACCCCCGGGGCCCCGGCCGACCTGATCCTCGTCGACCTCCAGCAACCGCACCTCCAACCCTTCCACAGCCCCAATCTCCTGGTGTACAGCCGGGCTGCCGCTGATGTCCGCACCGTCATCGTCAACGGTCAACTGGTGGTGGCCAACCGAAAACTCCTCACCATTGACCTGCGTGAAACCTGCCGCCAGGTGCGAAAACTCGCGGGTGGGTAAAACGGGAACAACAACCCCATCTGACGTTCGCTCAGCTCAGACATTGAACCTGATATTGAGAATATCGCCATCAACGACAATGTAGTCCTTTCCCTGGACATAGAGCTTGCCGGCCTTTTTCAACTCAGCTTCGCTGCCATGGGCGATCAGTTCGTCATATTTGATTACTTCCGCCCGGATAAACCCCTTCTGGAGATCGGAATGAATGGCGCCGGCAGCCACCGGGGCCGGCGAATTGACCCGGACAAGCCACTGATGGACTTCATCCTTGCCGACCGTAAAAAAAGAAACCCTGCCGAGCGCCTTCAAACACAATTTGGCCAGGACTTCAAGGGCCGGTTCCACGATGCCGAGATCACGCAGGAAATCCTGCCGTTCTTCCTCGCTGTCAAGCAGGGCTATTTCCGATTCGACCTTGGCAGAGACTGTCATCGCCTCCATCTTGCCGGCCGAACAGATGCCGCGTACCCGCTCGAGCAGGGAGGTGTCATCGAGGTTGTCCTCGGCCACGTTGAAGACCAGAATCAATTCTTTCCGGGTGATCAGTGGATAGCTCCGGATCAGCTGTTCCTCCTCTTCGGTCAGGTCCATCAGGCGCAGCGGCTGTTCGTTCTCGAGATGCGACTGCATTCGTTTCAACAGATCGAGTTCCTTGACCTGGCGCTCGTCTTTTATTTTTTTGAGGCTTGTTTCCAGTCGTTCGATCCTTTTTTCCAGGAAAATTTGATCGTGCAGCAGCAATTCCGAGTTAACCGTTTCGACATCGCGCAGCGGATCGACCGAACCCGACGCATGATAGATCGAATCGTCCTCAAAAGCGCGCACCACATGGCAAAGTGCATCGACGTCACTGATATCACGGAATATGTCGCCCTTGGCGATCGATTCCTGTTCCATCTTGGGAAGCAACACTAGATCGATGCGCGCCCGCGTCTCCTTTTTTGGCTGATAGAGCGCGACCAGGCGATCAAAGCGCCCGTCGACAATGTCTGCCGTCCCGGGAATCGGCTTCGGCGGACCACCCGCCTCGTGCACCTCGCTGCCGGTCAATACCTGAAAAAGCGTCTTCTTACCCGTTTGCGGCAAGCCAATGATTCCAACTTTCATATGTTCCTCTAACTGGTCGTAACGGACGTAAAAGTCCAAAGCTGTAAGCGCTGACAGCGATCCCGATGCAAGAGCTTCACTGTTAATAATTTCTGGCACGGTGGCCTCACCGGCGAGTTACCTTAAACCATACAGAGAAAAAAATCCCTGTTCTTCCGGCCAAGGAGCACTTTTTCCCAAGCATTCAGGAGGCAAACTGCGGCACCGATCAAGGATGCGGTCGGTCACTCAGCTCCTTGTGTCGATTGGCTCCTCATTCGAGGAGCTTGCATTAAATTGAACCCATTGATTTTTTCAGATTTTGCTTTATAGTGCGACAACAAAAAAATATTTCGCTTTCTACTATCTAACGGAGGTTGCAATGGCTGACGAAGCAAAAAAAAATGTGTGCCCGACCTGTAATGGCAAGGGAGTTATCGATGGCGTGTGCGAAACCAGCGGTGAATGGCAGGGAAAAAATGCAGACGGACAAGTCTGTACCCCTGACCAAAAATGCCCGACCTGTAAAGGTACAGGAAAGGTAGAAGGCTGATCTTTTTCCTGTTGTCGGAAGCATGTGCAAACATGCTTCCGAAATGTATTGCCCGTAAAAAAACCGGGTTGTTCCTCTCAAACCAGCCGATGTTTGAGAGGAACAACCCGGTTTTTTTTATGGTTCTTAAGAAACGAAAGGGGTCACCCGGCTGAAATTTCCCTGCCGAGCCCCCCTTCCATCACCGCAATAAAATCAATTTTGATCACAAGGCCTTGTTGGCTTCCATATGTAACACCAGATCCAGCATACGGTTGGAATAACCCCATTCGTTATCATACCAGCTCATGATCTTCACCGAGCTGCCCAATACCTTGGTGCAGAGGCCATCGACGATTGAGGAATGGGGATCTCCTTGAAAATCAATCGAGACCAGAGGCTCTTCGGTGTACCCCAGATAGCGGTTGGCGGCAGCGGCCAGGGCCTTGTTGACCTCCGAGACCGTCGTTTCCCGCTCGACCTCGATCACCACATCAACGAGCGAAACATCCGGGGTAGGAACACGAACCGCCAGACCGTCAAATTTGTTCTTCAACTCCGGAATGACCAAAGCCACTGCAGCCGCAGCGCCGGTCTTGGTCGGCACCATCGACATGGCAGCGGCCCGTGCCCGGCGAAGATCGGAATGCGGAAAATCAAGCAAGCGCTGATCGCCGGTGTAGGAATGCACGGTTGTCATTAAGCCCCGTTTAATCCCGAAATTATCCAAAATAACCTGAGCCACCGGCGCCAGGCAGTTGGTCGTACAGGATGCATTCGAGATCACATGATGCACGGTGGGGTCATACTCATCCTCGTTGACCCCCATGACAATAGTCTTGACCTCGCCCTTGGCAGGGGCCGAGATAATAACCTTGGCCGCACCGCCGTCGATATGCGCTTTGGCAGACTCCATGTCACAGAAAAGTCCGGTGCACTCAAGTACGTATTCAGCACCGAGGCTCGCCCAGGGGATCTCGCCCGGTTTTCGATGACTGGTGATGGGAATACTCTTGCCATCAACCACAATGCTGTTTTCCCCAGCGGTTACCTGTTGATCGGAACGACCCATAACGGAATCGTATTTCACCAGATGGGCGATGGTTTTCACATCGGTGAGATCGTTGATGCCGACAATCTCGATGTCGGCAAAGGCGGGATCTTTGCTCAATGCCCTAAAAATGTTCCTTCCAATCCTGCCAAATCCGTTTATGCCTACTTTTATTGCCATGGTATGCCACTCCTTATAAAAAAGTTACGGATTATGTACCTGACTTTTCCCTACGATTCTCCTTGATCCTTCCCCAAAATTGCATGGAGTTGCGCCACTCGGACAAAAGCCTCATGGCAACACCGGTCACAAGCCAGAGCCCTTTCGTACAGCCGCAGGGCCTGCTCATACCACTGCCCCACGAAAAAATTCTCGGCTGCCAGACAAAAACCAGCGGCCGCGCCGCCAGTAAAGATGCCGGCAAACAGTTCATCAAGGGATTCTCCCCAGAGTTCCGTTAAAACTTCTTCCTTCTCCACCAACAGACGAACGACCAGCCTGTTTTCGATCAATGCTGGCAGCATCAACCGGAGCAGGTAATTCACCTGCCCAAAGAGGAAACCGACTCGCTCCATTTGCCGGGAAACATCTCCCGTGATTTGGCCAATCAGCATCCTGACATCTTCAACCAGAGACACGCCGGTACGGTCCCGCTGATGCAAACCCATCTGCTCAACAAGGGTATCCACGGTTGTGGTTCTTGCTCCGTAATTATTGAGGAGATAGAGATTTTCCTTGAGTTTCATGCACTCATGGAACAGGGAACCGGTCAACCAGTCGAAGAGAACTCCGTGAAAATGTTCCTCCTCCTGAGAATGCGGCCAGATCTGATGACAGAGATCTTTCAACTGCCACAGCGGACCGGTGTCCCTTTCGGTCCCCACCATGACGGTGAATTGCTGCAGCAGCTCGGTTTGAACCGCATGCCGCTCTTGGTCGGGTACGGTGCCCTCTG
The DNA here is from genome assembly GCF_963662935.2 of uncultured Desulfobulbus sp. Taxonomy (NCBI): domain Bacteria; kingdom Pseudomonadati; phylum Thermodesulfobacteriota; class Desulfobulbia; order Desulfobulbales; family Desulfobulbaceae; genus Desulfobulbus; species uncultured Desulfobulbus sp. The sequence goes on from NZ_CAXXTL010000002.1 coordinate 1,017,326, forward strand.
CCACTTTTTGGTGCAGACACCCCTCAATGTAGCGATCGTAGAGTTGTTGAAACCAGGTGATGAGATGGAGAGAGTCGCTCAACACCTGGCGAACGAAATACTCTCTGCGGCCACCAAACCAGTCGCCAGCGGCCATTCCCCCTGTCGTGCACCCAACGCCATGACTCCATGGCACCACCTTAGTGCTGCCCATCCGACATCCTCATCGCCTGGTGGTACAGGTGCAAATATGCCTCCAGCACCTTCTCCCAGGTGTGATTGCGCACAATCCGATCAACCGCCGCCATCTGCATCGAGCGAATTTTGGCGGGATCTTGCCTGTACAGCGCCAAAGCCTGAGCGATGGCCGTTGCCAGGCTGGCCGATGCATTTTCGTCATAGGTAAAACCGGTCTCTCCGTTGATCACCTTAACCAGACCACCCACCCGATGCACGATCGGCAAGTTGCCGAGTAATTGGGCGATGTAATCGGTGAGACCACAGGGTTCATACCGCGAGGGAATTAAAAAGAAATCACCGGCGGCATACACCTGGTGGGCGAGCGATGGATCGTACCCTTTCAGGAAGCAGACCCTCCCTTGGCCCGTCTCAGACGTTGCCAAGTGTTCAAGCTCCTTCTCGAACTGAGGGGCTCCGGATCCAAAAATAAGGACCTGAACCGACGGTTCCTCCGGCAACAGTTCGTCCAGAGCATGGATCAGAATATCCACCCCCTTTTGCTCGGTTAAGCGACCGATGAAGGTGCAGAGCGGCATATCCGGCGAGACAACCAAGGTGCCATACTGCTTCACCTGCTCCCAGGGACCATGCGCCGCGATTGTTGCCAACAGGGAGCGTTTGCACTGCTTTTTTCCTTCTAGTTCGCCTCGAGAGACAGAGTACCCCGCCGCCAGATCCAAGCTCTCGGGAATGCTCGGATCAAAGGACGTGGGATCAATCCCGTTGGTAATGCCGGCAAGGATGACGCCCCTCTCGAGAAGGGCATGCCCCAACCAGCCAGTCCGGGCATCGTCCGGTGTCGCTTGCAACTCCTGGGCATACTGCTCACTGACCGTATTGAGAATTGCATACTCCGAGGCGGCCATGAAGGGATCGAAACTGCCCCCCAATCTTCCTTTCATGATCACCTGCATCGGCAGGCCGGTCACGGCCTGGGCAAAGGCGAGATCGCCGATCTCCTGGTGATATCCCAGACCGGCATTGTGGATAGTGACGACCGCTCCAGTATGACGAAAGTAATGCCGGTAGCCACTGTTCTCCCGCATCATCGCCGGCAGGGTCGCCGCGTGCCCGTCCTGGCAATGGATGACATCAGGACGTTCATCAAGGAGGATCATCAGATCGAGTGCAGCCTTCTGCAGGAGAATGTTCATGGCAAAATAGTCGTAATGCCCCCCCCCTTTGTGCTGCCAGGCCACCTCCCGCTCATCCTCCTCGGTATAGGTGTACACGCCCCGTTTGGTGGCGAAACGATCCGCCTCCACCAGGAAAATGGTTACCCCGTTCACGATCGCCTGCCAGACAGCGACCGATTCCCGTCGCTCCTCCGCAGGGTAATTCATGTCCACTGCAAAAATGTGTTCATAACGGCGCCCGCCGATGCGACCGCTGCCTTGCCCGACACGAAGACGAGAAAAACCAAGACGAGCAGCATCCATGAATCCGTAGCGCGGCAAAATAACCCGGACCAAGCAGTCGCCGCGGGCAGCCATTGTTTCCGCCAACTGACGACAGACATCCTTGACGCCGCCCGCTCCGGCCAGTTTGTCGTATTCCCGGCTGACCATCCACACCAGGCGGATATCTCTATTCTCGTCCTCTGATCTCGCTTCCACGTTCATGCTTTCCTTTGATTTCACGCTGTAGGATGCCCCCCTGCTGCTCACATGTGGCAGGCTTTCTCGATTATCGCGCTCTGTATTTCTTCCGCCAGCCGTTCCGGCGTCTTGCCGGCAGTCTCCAGCCGCAGATCCGAACCGGCCCAATACAGTGGAATTCGTTTATGCAGCAGTTCCTCAATCTCGTCTTGAATGGCATGGCCGGTGAGCGAGGGCCGCTGCTGCGAAGAGTTGGGATCATCCCGCAACCGCTGTCTGATGGTGGCGATGTCGGCATCCAGCCAGACAACCAAGCAGCCTTTCCTCAGCTCCTGCCACTCTTGCCGGTGTTCGATGGCCCCACCGCCGGTGGCCACAACGGTATTCTCCATTGCCGCCAGTTCCCGCAGTAACCGGCCTTCGGCCTGGCGAAAAAAAGCCCAGCCATGACGGGCCACGATATCGGCAATGGGAGCCCCCAGCCTTTGGCACAGCAGGACGTCGGTATCGAGAAAGGCCCACTTGAGTTGTGCGGCCAGCGTCCGGCCAACCGAGGTTTTTCCAGTGGCGCGAAAACCGGTCAGGACAATATTCTTCATGTTTCCATTCATATCAATACTGTTAGCATAAAAGAAACAGGACCGGCTCTTCAAGGAGAAAGCGGTAAATGGTTTTTTTTTCTTTTCTTTTTAACAAGCTCTTCTTACTGTTGAGTGCAGAAAACTCATGGACAGTTCCCGGGCCAACAGCATGGAATACAAAGACTACTATACAATATTGGGCGTTGCCCGCGATGCGACCCAAGACCAGATCAAACAGGCCTATCGCAAGGTTGCACGCAAATTTCACCCCGACATCAGCAAGGAATCCAACGCCGAAGCCAAATTCAAGGATGTCGGCGAGGCCTATGAAGTATTAAAAGACCCCGAAAAACGAGCGACCTACGACAAATTCGGCGCCAACTGGCGCGAAGGCCAGAATTTTGAGCCACCTCCCAACTGGGATGCCGGTTTTGAGTTCCGGGGCGCGGGGTACACCGGCGGCGACACCGGCGGTTTCAGTGATTTTTTTGAATCCTTGTTCGGCCATGGTCAGACAGAAAGGCAACGTCCACACGCCTTCCGAATGCAGGGCGAGGATCAACACGCCAAGGTCATCATCAGCTTAGCGGATGCCTTTAGGGGCGCTCGGCAGACCCTTACCCTGACCCGCCCGGTGGTCGATGCCAACGGCCACGTCACGACCAGCCCGCATACCCTGCATGTGGTCATCCCAAAGGGCATTATTGCAGGCCAGCGAATCCGCCTTGAGGGCCAGGGGCTTCCAGGCTATGGCGGTAGCCCGGCCGGAGACCTCTACTTAGAGATAGCCTTCCAGGAAGACCGCCTTTTTCATGTGGACAAACGCGACATCCACTTGGCGCTCCCGATCACGCCCTGGGAGGCAGCCCTAGGGGCCATCCTCACCGTGCCGACTCTTGGCGGCAATGTACAGCTGAAAATTCCACCCGGCTCGCAAGGTGGCAAAAAACTCCGCCTCAAAGGCAAAGGGTTATGCTCCGCCAGCCAGCGCGGCGACCAGATTGTCACCCTACAGATCGTCGTCCCCGAGGCAAAAACCGAGGAGCAGCGCAGTCTCTACCGGGCCATGGCGGAAAAAATGCCGTTCAATCCGCGTTCCGAACTGGGGACCTGAACAATGACCGAACAAAGACTCTACATCCAGGGCATAGTCCTGAACGAAGAAACTCGCTGCACCCTTGCCGACCTCTGCAGGCTGTGCAGTGTCAATGCCGAACTGATCCATGAGATGATCGAAGAGGGCATCATCACCCCAGAGGGACCTTCCACACGGGAATGGCATTTTACTTCGCTGGCGATCAAACGGGTGCGGACCGCGATCAGGCTCCAGCAGGATCTTCGAGTCAACTTGCCCGGCTGTGCCTTAGCCCTCGACTTGCTCGATGAGCTGGAAGAACTACGCCGCCTCAGCCGTCACCGCTGAGTGCCCGAAGTCTTCCTCCCTTCTTTAATTCCGTGAACCCGATCGCCGCGTTCCTCAATCAACTGCAGATCCAATCCCTCCTCCTGGGGGGAGCGGTTGGGGCCATAGTTGTCGCCATCATTTTTCTTCTTGTCCTCAACCGCTCGCAACGGCGCCAATGGTCTTCCTCCTTTCGCCTGGAACGGCTGCAGGAACAATCTCGCGCCAATGATTCGGAGATTCAAAGGTTGCGCTCGGAACGCAACGAACTCGCCAAGGAATGCCGGAAAATCGACGCCGAAAACGCCTCGTTGCAGACCGCCTGCACACTCATGCAGCAACAGATCCAGGAACGAAACGCCCTGCTGGCCGAAACCCGCAAACAGATCGAGCAAGACTTCCAGTTTCTGGCCGGAAAAATCATCAGCGAAAAAGGGGAGTTGCTCAACAGACAGCATGAATCCTCCCTGACCTTGCTGCTGCGCCCGTTCCGCGACCAGTTGCTGGACTTCAAGAACAAGGTCGAAGAGGTGTACGACCGCGATTCACGGGATCGGGTTTCCATGATCAAGGAGATCGAGCACCTCAAACAACTCAACCGGCAGGTCAGCACAGATGCCGCCAATCTGGCGGAGGCCCTTCGCGGCAGCAACAAACTTCAGGGGCAATGGGGCGAAATGATCCTCGCCAGGCTGCTTGAAGCATCCGGCCTGCGCAACGGAACGGAATTTGCTCTCCAGGTCAGCCTGAAAACCCATGACGGCACGACCTTTCAACCGGATGCGCTCGTCTATCTCCCGGAGAACAGGACGGTCGTCATCGATGCCAAAGTCTCGCTCAAGGCCTTTGCGGATGCCCATAACACTCGTGACGAGGCCCATAAACAACAACAGGTCAAGCTGCATCTCGACTCGATCAAACGCCAGATCAATCTCCTCGCCGGCAAACAGTACCAGCAACTGACCGGGTCCGGATCCCTTGACTTTGTTCTACTGTTTATCCCGATCGAAGGGGCGTTTCAGCTTGCGGTTGAACAGGAACCGGACATCCTGATCAGTGCCATGCAGCGGAAGGTCATCCTCGCCAGCCCCTCGACCCTGCTGGCTATCCTCCGGACTGTTCACCATCTCTGGCGCATGGACGAACAAAACCGCAATAGTTTAGTCATTGCCAAACAAGCGGGGAGTCTTTATGATAAATTCGTCGGTTTCACCGAGGCCTTTGAGGAGATTGGCCTCCGCCTCAACCAGACCCAGCAGGCCTGGCACACGGCACGAAACCGATTGAGCTCCGGCCAGGGTAATCTAATCGCCCGGACCGAAGCACTCAAAGACTTGGGAGTGCAATCGAGCAAGCAATTGCCGGACTCCCTCAAAACCATAGCTTCTGTTGTAGGAGAATCACCATGAAACACCTAAGTATTATTGCCCTGCTTTTTTTACTGCTGTTGTCCTCCTGTGCCACCAAGGGCCAGACCGGCGCTGTCGGCGGCGCTGCGGGCGGCGCCCTCATCGGCCAAGCGATCGGTCATAATACCGGCGCGACCCTGATCGGCGCGGCGGTGGGTGGCTTGCTCGGTTACATCGTCGGCAATGAGATGGACAAATATGACCGCGAGCAGTTAAATCACACTTACGAACGCGGCGTTTCCAACCAGCGTTCCTCCTGGGTGAACCCCGATAACGGCAACCAGTATGCAGTTACCCCGCAGCCGGCCTATCAAAACCCCACCACCCAACGGGTCTGCCGAAAAGCTGAAATCGAGGCGGTAATTGACGGCAAGCCGCAGAGAACCTATAGCACGGCCTGCCGTGACGAACGCGGCGCCTGGCAGTTGCAGCAGTAATCTACGTTCCCGGGGAAAAACAATGCCCAGGGGCGAATTGTCGGTTACCACCGGCAAACGGCAGGAAATGATCGACCTAACCGGTCGGCTGCAGCAGGCTGTGTCGGCCAGCGGCATCGAGGAAGGGATTGTTTACCTGTACAATCCTCACACCACGGCGGCATTAATCATCAACGAGGGGGCTGATCCGGATGTTCAACGGGATATTCTCGGAGGACTGGACCGGATCGTCCCCGCTGAATATCCATACCGCCACGGTGAAGGCAACTCACCTGCCCATCTGATGACTGCCCTGACCGGCTCATCTGTCACCGTTTTTCTCCACCAGGGCCTCCTGCAACTGGGTACCTGGCAACGCATTTTTTTCTGCGAATTTGACGGACCCCGTAACCGCCAGGTCTGGTGGAAAATTCTCGCAGGGTAACTTCCCGCCGACGGAGAGACAATGTTCTTCGGACTTAATCGCACTACAGACGAACAATCTCTTATCACCTTTCTCCATCAGTTCAGCGATGATCGCCTCACCCGTGAGCTTGTTCCCCGAATGAGCGAAGCTGAGATTCATCAGGTGGTTGACCTGCTGACCCTGATCATGCGCAATCACCTGAGCAGCGACGAATATCATCGTCTCTTCCTGGGCGAAGAGCATCACCACCACTGAACGTTTCAGCAACTCTAAACACCCTGCGGCAGCGACACCAACAATGCATGCACTGACCAATTTGCGCGAATTTCTCGAGGTGCTGCGGGTTAACAACCAGCTGCTCACCATTGACACCCCGGTTGACCCCTCCCTTGAAATTGCGGAGATCCATCGCCGGGTCATCGCCAAAGGCGGACCGGCGCTCCTGTTTACCCGGGTCAAAGATTCCAAGTTCCCTGTGGTCACCAATCTTTTCGGCACCAACCACCGGCTGGAATTGGCCTTCGGTCGTCGACCGCTCGATTTTGTCCGGGGATTAGTCGATCTGGTGGAACATTCGATGCCGCCGTCGCTGCCGACCCTGTGGAAAGCCCGTAGCCTGCTGACTCAGGGGCTCCACGTCGGCCTCAAGCAGGTCAAGACCGCCCCGGTTCTTGAATGCTGCCAACGGCCGGCACGACTGAGTGAATTGCCGATGCTCACCTCCTGGCACTCGGACGGAGGGGCCTTTGTCACCCTGCCCCTAGTGTACACCGAACACCCCGACGGTCTCGGTCACAACCTCGGCATGTACCGCATCCAACGCTACGACGACACCACCACCGGCATCCACTGGCAGATTCACAAAGGCGGCGGTTATCATTACTTCGCCGCCGAACAGCAGAACAAAGCACTGCCCCTGACGCTGTACATCGGCGGCCCTCCAGCACTGATGCTCGCCGCCATCGCTCCGCTGCCTGAGAATATCCCGGAATTGATCCTCGCCTCCCTGTTGCAGGGGAAGAAACTGCGGATGGTTGCGGATCCCGACGGCGGCCATAATCTGGTCGCTGAGGCCGAATTTGCAATTAAAGGAAATGTTCCGCCCCATCTCCGCCGCCCTGAAGGACCGTTCGGCGATCACTACGGCTACAATTCCCTGCAGCACGATTACCCGGTCTTCCAGACCACCCACCTCTATCACCGCAAGGATGCCATCTATCCGGCCACGGTGGTCGGGCGGCCCAAGCAGGAAGATTATTTCATCGGCGACTTCCTCCAAGATCTGCTTTCACCGCTCTTTCCATTGGTGATGAAAGGGGTCATTCAGTTGAAGACTTTCGGCGAAACCGGCTTTCATTGCTTAGCCGCCGCCAGGGTAGCAGACCGCTACCCCCGTGAGGCGTTCGCCGCCGGCCTCCGCATTCTCGGTGAAGGCCAGCTTTCGTTGACCAAGTTCCTCCTGGTGACCGATGGCAGTATCGATGTCGCCCATTTTCCCAGGCTCTGGCAGCATATCCTGGAACGGATTCAATGGGATCGGGATCTCTTTGTTTTTGCCAATGTCTCCCAGGACACCCTTGATTACACCGGACCATCGGTCAATAAAGGATCAAAGGCCATGATGCTCGGTCTGGGGCAGGCTAAATGCCGGGATTTACCCCAGGAATTTACTGGATCATTGCCGCAACAATGCAGCCGCCCGAACGTCTATCTGCCCGGAACCCTGGTCGTCCAAGGAACATCCTACGCCGATTCACCGGCTCTGGCGGCAGAACTTGCCCAATTCCCGGGAGTGGCCACATGGCCCGTTATCCTCCTGGTTGATTCGACCGAGGCGGCAACCTGTTCCCTCCAAGAATTTCTCTGGACTTTTTTCACCCGCTTCGAGCCAGCAGCCGACATCTACGGCCGGGAGCAGAGCGTACAGCGGTTCCATGTGGGCCTGCAGCCACCCATTGTTTTCGACTGCCGCATGAAGCCCTGGTACACCGAGATTCTCGAAGTCGATGCCGCAACCAAACAGAAAGTGGACGAGAAAATCGACCAGATGCTGCCCGCGCAGTACCGATAACCCCCTCAATTTTACAGTCATTAACCGCAGGTGTTCATCATCTGAGCTGAGAATATGGAAGAACGGTTGCAAAAAATCCTCGCCAAGGCAGGTATTGCCTCACGGCGGAGCGCCGAGCAATTGATCCGCGACGGCCGGATTCGGGTCAATGGTCAGGTTGTCATGGAGATGGGGTGCAAGGCTGACCCTGCACATGACCGAATCACCTGCGACGGCAAACCGATGGCCTTTGAAGAAAAGGTGTATGTCCTCCTGAATAAACCCGCCGGGTATGTCACTACCCTCTCCGATCCCCAAGGCAGGCCCGTCGTCACCGATCTTATCACCGAAATTCCGCTGCGCCTCTTTCCCGTCGGACGGCTGGATCTTGACACCGAAGGGGCATTGCTCATGACCAATGACGGCGAACTGGGTAACTCCATCCTCCATCCCCGCTTTGAAGTCAAGAAAACCTACGAAGCACTGGTTGTCGGCTGCCCTACCCCGGACAAACTCAACCGCCTGGAACAGGGAATCGAACTCGACGGCTTCAGAACCCGGCCTGCAGCCATCCGGGTACTGAAGCGGCACAAAGACCAGACCCTGATCGAGATAGTCATCCACGAGGGTAAGAAACGGCAGGTTCGGAAAATGTTCCAGGCGCTGAACCATCGCGTCCTGCACTTGAAGCGAACAGCATACGGTCAGCTCAAACTGGGCACACTCCCCCTCGGAAAATACAGGGTCCTGACCCCGGATGATCTAAAAAAAATCTTTTCAGGAAAAATTCCCTTTACAATCAAAAACATACCTGATTAAATTTCAACAACATCCTGGAATCAATTTTTCTTCTATCTTGCGGTAATTTTCTACCGGTTTCCAGGCGGGAAAAGCAGGCGTTTTTCAGTTAATCCGAAAAGGATCCTGGGGGAGAGTAAAGAATGAACAAATCCGAGTTGATTGAAGCCTTGGCCGAAGCAATGAACATTCCCATCCGCGAAGCCGCCTCGATAACCAATACCATTATCGAAACCATGAGCGATGCCCTTGCACGGGGCGAATCGATAGAAATCAGAGGGTTTGGCAGCTTCGTCGTCAAAGAGTATGAATCGTACACCGGCCGGAACCCCAAGACCGGAGAAAGGATCAAGGTGAAACCAAAAAAGCTCCCCTTTTTCAAGGTCGGAAAGGATCTGCGGGAACAGGTTAACAAGGACAACGGCGAGTAAGGCATTTGCCGATATTCAGTCCTCCTTCTGCCCCCCTTCAATGACCTCGCCGACTAGATCGTAGGTGTGCGCCTCGGTGATTTGTACAGAGACAATATCACCGGGGTTCACCTCCCCTGATGTGATATATACACACCCATCGATTTCCGCGGCCTGAAGCCGAGTGCGCCCCTCAAGCAGCAAATCGCTCTCTCCGCTGACACCCTCGATCAACACCTGCTCTACCCGGCCGACAAACCGTTTCTGACGCTGCTCGCTGATGACAGCTTGTGCCTCCATCACCCTTTGGTAGCGAGCCTCCTTCTCGTCGTCCGTCACCTTCTGCGGCAAGCCGGCAGCCAGGCTGCCCTCCTCTTCTTGATACTGGAAGACACCGACATGATCAAGCTCCCATACCTTCAGGGAGTCCACTAAGAGTGCCACATCCTCCTCGGTTTCACCGGGAAAGCCGATAAGCATGGTTGTGCGAATGGCGCATTCGGGAACATGGGTCCTGATTCGGTGAACCAGATCATCAAGCGTGGCCTGGCGATAGTGACGGTTCATCAATTGCAGCACCCTATCGCTGGCATGCTGAAAGGGGATATCCAGGTAGGGGAGGATACGCGGCTGTTGTGCCATCAATTGCAGAAGATCATCAGTGACGCTGGCGGGATAAGCGTAAAGAAGACGCAACCAGGGTATTGCAGTGTTTTCGAGAAGCGATTCCAACAGGGTCACTAGGTTGACAGGCGCCCCCAGGTCCAAATCCCGCCCGTAGGCAGTCAGATCCTGGGCAATCAAGGAAAGTTCCTTTACGCCGGATTGTTCCAGACGGATGGCCTCGGCAATCAGGTCGGCAGGAGTCCGGCTGCGAAGCCGTCCACGAATGGAAGGGATCATGCAGTAGGCGCACCGGTTGTCGCAACCTTCGGTAATCTTCAGGTAGGAGCGGAAAAAAGGGGTGGTAATTCTTCGCGGAACCGAGCTATCCATGAGATAGGTGGCGGCCCCTGGTATGGTGACAACCCGTTGCTCAGATGCAATGCTTTCGATCAGTTGGTTGATGCGCGGAAAATCGTCGAGACCGACAAAAAGGTCAACCTCAGGCAACTCCGCCACCAACTCGTTGCCGTAGCGTTGAACCATGCAGCCGGTGACCACCAGGAGTTGGTGCGGATTATCCTCCTTGCAGGCCCCTAGCTCCAGGATTGTGTCGATCGCCTCTTCCACGGCGGGACGGATGAAGCCGCAGGTGTTGATCAACACAACCGACGCCTGGTCGACCTCTTCCACCACTGTATATCCACCCTGCTCTAAAGTCGCGAGCATGACCTCGGAATCAACAAGATTTTTGGGGCATCCCAAACTCACCATATACAGGGTTTTCATGAGATCTCAACGGTATGAAGTATGGCGCAGAGCTTTTCGAGCACGCGCCTTGAATCGGTACGAAATTTTTTGAATTGAAAGCGGGGCGCCCATTCCCGGTGAAACAATTCATCGGAAACCAGCATGGCAGCCGCGAGGTTGATTCGCCGAAAGGCAGCGACGGAACAGAGGGCCGTGTACTCCATATCGACAGCTAGGATACCTTGGTCGCTGTATCGTTCCACCTTTTCTCGAGTTTCACGATAAACGGCATCCGTTGTCCAAATCGGCCCTTGTTTCGGTTGATACCCTTCGCGGGTCAAGGCGTCAACAAGCTGCAGACGCAGGAAATCGCCACTCCCCGTATTCTGCGACTGATAATGGGTGCTTGTCCCCTCTTCGCTCAGTCCCGTTGTCGGTACAAACAGCTCACCCACACTCAGAGACGGGTTTAATGCCCCGCACCAACCGTAAACGATAATCCGAGAAGCGCCCAAAGCGATCATTTTTTCAAGGCAAATCACGGCCATAGGTGCACCCACAGCCGGGCCCGCAAGAAAAAAAGTGGAATTGCTGTACAATTGAGCATTGAAAAATATGTGTTTTTTCAAGCCGAACTGGCTAGCCAACCCGGTAAAACCGGAGCTGTCGGAAGGATTAACCGCCAAAATGCCGGTTGCGGGCAGGTCTGGTTCGCCCTTGCTCTTTATTGGATTTATAATGCAGGTAGACATGGTGCAGAATAGCAATAAAAAAGGGCTGCGGCAACACCGCAGCCCTTTGTCGGGAAGTATCCCTGTTTTCGGCTGGAATTACAGTCCGAGCGCAGCCTTGAAGGGGTTGGCATAGAGCAGAATAAAGGCAATAACCAAACCATAAATGGCGATGGACTCGCAAAGAGCCATACCAAGAATCATGGTGGTGGTGATAGCGCCCTTTGCTTCTGGGTTGCGGGCAACGCCCTCGCAAGCGCCGCGCAAACCGTTACCCATACCAATGCCAGCGCCAAAGCCGGCAAGACCGATGCTGAGAGCAGCGCCGATACAAATCAGAGCAAGACTAAGTTTATCCATTGTTGTGTTCCTCCGTACTTAAGTTATATGAAGTTGGCCTTCTTCTCCGTTAAACGGAACTTTAAAAATCTATCAATGTGCGTGTTCCATCGCGCCTGCACAGTACAGCAGGGACAGCAGAACAAAAACCACGGCCTGAATCACCGAAACCAGGACACCCAGGCAAAGAATAGGCAACGGTGCAAAAAAAGCGCCGGCCAGCATGAAGAGCACGCCCAGCAGGACTTCTTTGGCGAGAATATTACCGAAAAGACGCATGGAGAGTGAAATCAGCCGGGCAAAATTACTGATCACCTCAAGCAGGAACATGAACGGCGCCAGCACCTTGCTAGGTCCCATGAAATGCTTGTAGTAGCGCAATCCGTGATATTTGAATCCCAACACATGATGGGTCACCCAGACAATGATGGTCATGGCCATGGTGATGTTCAGGCTCGAAGTGGGCGACATGAACCCGGGAATAAGCCCGATTATATTGGCAAGAAGGATATAGAAAAAGAATGTGGCCATCATCGGAAAGAGCATTTTGGCGCCCTTTTCACCCAAATTCTCGGCACAAAAATCCATCAACCCGCCAACCATCACTTCCCAGAAATTCTGGCCGCTCCCAGGAACCATCTCCAGCTTTCCCATGGTTAGCTTGGGCACGATGATAAGAAAGGCCATAACCATCCAGGTGTAGGTCATGTACGGTTCACATATCTTTTCCAGGAGGCCGTTCCCGATCGGGGTATGGGGAACCGGCAATCCTAACGCTTGTAGAATCAGAGAAATAAATAATATCGGATGTTCCATGACCTGCACTCTCCTCAAGCTTTGCTCGGCACCGAGCACCTTCCCGCGCTCAAGCCGATAATAACAACACTGACCATGACCGTAGCAAACCCCAAGGTAAGCCCGATCACATTGATCGTTACCTGTGAAGCCAGCACGAATAACAGCAAACCAAGGACCAGCAACCGGGCAAACGACCTGAGAAAGAATCGGGTTTTCTCAATGTTGTCCCTTGATCCATCGGCCTCACTGAGCCGCTGCATCAACCGTTGGGCGTCCTTCTTCAGCAACCAAAAGCTGCCATTGACCAGCAAACCGCCGATCAGAATCGAACAGGCCAAGGACTCACCGTAAACAGCATAGCTCCCTGCCACGAGCACGCCCAGCAAGAGCAGACTGAACAGGATTACATGCCGGACCACGGCTGCATCGCTTTCGCTGGATAGAGCGCTCGCTGGTGCGCCTTGCTCATTCATCTTGAATCTTCCTGGTCAACTCCCAGAGTCCTTTAAATCCGGCCAAAATACCGAATCCTAAAAAGATAAAAGTAAGATACGGAGCTGTTTTTCCGGCAAAAACCTTATTGTCAAGCGCCCAGCCCATGCCAAATCCAATGAGAATGGAAAAGACAAAAGACATGCCTGCTTGACTGTAGACCGCCAACTGCCTGAACATTTCTCTGCGGTCTTCCGACATCGCTTCCTTTACCTCATTAGCCGGACGTGACAATAGCTGCTACTGGTAGCATGCACCACCGGCAAACGCAATATTTTTTTAATTAATCTATCAATTTTTTGAATGACGATTCAGTCACGCTCAGGGCTTTTTTCAAGTGTTCCCGATCATGGGCAGCAGACAAAAATGCCGCCTCAAACTGGGAGGGAGCCAACCAGATCCCCCCGGCGAGCATCTGCCGATAGTGCTGTCCATAGCGTGCTGTATCGGCACGCAGGGCGGACTCGTAATCCGTGACCGGACCCGGTGTAAAGAAGCAGGTCATCATCGAACCGATTCGGTTGATACTTGCCGGTACCGGCGACGCTGCCACGATTTTTTCCATTTCAGCGCCATACCACGCGCTTTTCTCCTCCAGGTCGGCATAAAAACCCGGCCGATTAACGACCTTCAGCATGGCCAGCCCCGCAGCCATGGCCAGAGGATTGCCCGAAAGCGTCCCGGCCTGGTAGACGGGACCATCGGGTGCGATCAATTCCATGATCTCCCGCTTTCCCCCGTAGGCACCGACAGGCAAACCGCCCCCTATGATCTTGCCGAGACAAGTCAGGTCCGGCAGGATGCCGAAGCGTTCCTGCGCTCCTCCCAAAGCGAGTCGAAACCCCGTAATGACCTCATCAAATATCAAAACAATACCGAGTTCACGGGTCAGCTCACGCAACTTGACAAGGAAATTCCGATCCGGCACCACCACGCCCATGTTCCCAGCCACGGGCTCCACAATGACGCAGGCTATGTCAAGGGCAACATCCCGCAGAGTCTGCTCGAGGATCCCTTCATTATTATAAGGGATAGACACAGTGTTTTTGACGATTTCATCGGGAACCCCGGGGCTGCCGGGTATGCCCAGAGTAATAACCCCTGAGCCCGCTTTCACCAGAAAAGAATCCGCATGCCCGTGATAGCAGCCGTCGAACTTCACCACTACCTTGCGCCCGGTGTATCCCCGGGCCAGCCGGATGGCGCTCATTGTCGCCTCGGTGCCTGAGTTGACGAACCGCACCTTCTCGATCGAAGACACCGCCTCGCAGACCATGGCTGCCAGTTCCACTTCCAGGGGAGACGGGGCGCCGAAACTGGTCCCGTCCATCGCGGTGCGGCGAATTGCCTCCACCACCTCCGGGTGAGCATGCCCAAGGATCATCGGCCCCCAAGAGCCGACAAAATCGATAAACTCGTTGCCGTCGACATCGGTGATCATGCATCCCGAGGCCTTGCGCACAAACAGGGGATCGCAGCCAACGGCGCGGCAGGCCCTGACCGGTGAATTGACACCACCTGGAATAAGTGCTCTCGCCTGGGTAAAAAGCTGGGCTGATTGATCGGTCTTCATCGGGCTCCCTATGTTGGTTGCCGTTAAATGTATGATTGCTGAAAAAGGACTGTCCTATATAGCACGGGTTTTTTTCCAATGTCAAAACCAAAAAGACATGAAAGGCAGGCGGTTTGGTCAGAACCCCCAAAGAAAGCAATTTTTTCTTGTCACCATCAGGTGTGCAAGGTAGAATGGCCGACAATGCAAATCACTATTACATAACCATCGAAAATTCATTATTTTTTTACTCAGCTTTTATTTCGACGGCTATCCAAAAGGAGAAGAAAGAGATGGCAAGTGACAAGGTAATCCACATTTCCGACAGTGAATTCGAAAGCAAAGTAATCGGCAATGCCCTTCCCTGTTTAGTTGATTTCTGGGCACCATGGTGCGGGCCCTGCAAGGCTATCGGACCAGTTATTGATGAGCTGGCTGCGGAATTCGACGGCAAGGTGGTTATCACCAAGATGAATGTGGACGATAACCCTGCCACACCTGGAAAATTTGGCATCCGGGCCATCCCCACCCTCATCCTGTTCAAGGGCGGAGAGGTGGTCGACCAGATCACCGGCGCCGTGGGCAAGTCGCAATTACAGGATCTCATCAAAAAAGCCATCTGACAGTCTTGCTTTCCGGCACGGTTTTTTGCGCCCTGCAAAGAACCGTGCCTTCTTTTTGGCGGTAGTCACCATGCAACAGGCACAGTATCAACTGATCATCGTCGGCGCTGGCCCGGCGGGCCTAACGGCCGGCCTGTATGCCGCCCGCGGGCGCCTCAAAGTCGTCCTCATTGAAAAAGGTGCCACCGGCGGTCAAGTCCTGGTAACCGACTGGGTTGACAACTATCCGGGATTTGTTGAAGGCATTTCCGGATTTGACCTGATGGACAAGATGACCGCCCATGCCGATCGATTTGGCCTGGAAAAAAAATTCACCCCTATCACCTCCCTGGATCTGTTTGGAAACGTCAAATCGGTTACCCTGGAAAATGGGGAAATCCTCACCGCGAAAACCATTATCCTCTGCACCGGCGCCAAGCCGCGCAAACTGGGCACTCCCGGTGAGTACGAATTCACCGGTCGAGGCGTCTCCTACTGCGCCACCTGCGACGGCCCCTTTTACCGGAACCAGGAAATAGCCGTTGTTGGGGGCGGCAACACCGCCATCCAGGATGCTCTGCATCTGACTAAATTTGCC
This sequence comes from uncultured Desulfobulbus sp., assembly GCF_963662935.2. Lineage (NCBI taxonomy): Bacteria > Pseudomonadati > Thermodesulfobacteriota > Desulfobulbia > Desulfobulbales > Desulfobulbaceae > Desulfobulbus > uncultured Desulfobulbus sp. Next base: position 1,033,101 of record NZ_CAXXTL010000002.1, read on the forward strand.
TCGAAGGTCACCATCATTCACCGTCGCGGCGAATTGCGCGCCACCAAAATCCTCCAGGAAAAAGCCTTTTGCAATCAGAAAATCGATTTTCTCTGGAATACCCAGGTGCTGGAGGTCAGAGGCGGCAAGAACGGCGTCGAAGAGCTCCTCCTCAGGCACCATAAAGGCGATGAATCAATCCTGAAGGTGACGGGTATTTTCATTTTCATCGGCATTGCCCCCAACAACGAGATCCTTCCCTTAGCTCAGCTGCGTACGGATGACAGCGGCTTCATCATTACCGATGACGAGATGGCCACCTCCATCCCCGGTGTCTATGCAGCCGGCGACATCCGCAGCAAACGATCCCGGCAGATTGTGAATGCCGCCGGAGAAGGTGCTGTCGCCGAGTTGTCCGTCGAGCATTACCTCGGCAATCAGGCGCCGGATCAACCCCTCAACTGTAGCGAATAGAGGTTCCTACCATGCCCCGTAACACATCGTCTCTTTATGGCTACAAGCATCTTGTGCTGGCCCTGCTCATCGTGGCCGCCACCACCCTGTCAGGCTGCTCGACCTTCAGCGGCATGTTCAACAAATTCAGCTTCGGCGAAGACGAAGACCCCAAATCACTCCCTCCCGAAACCCTGATTGTCCAGGGGATGGACGCCTACAACGTCGGTGACTACAGCGAGGCCGTTAAAAATTTCAAACTTATTCTCGACGAACACCCGTTCAGCGCCCAAGCTATGCTGGCGGAACTGAAAGCGGCCGACGCCCACTATTACAACAAACAATACGCCGAGGCCAAGACCCTTTATAAAGCTTTCGAGGAACATCACCCCACCAACGAGGCCATTCCCTATGTATTATTCCAGATCGGCATGTGCGACTATAGCCGCTCCGATCGCATCGACCGCGATATCTCCGGTCCCCAGGAGGCGATCAAATCGTTCACTCGCCTGATCAACGCCTATCCCCAATCGCCCTATGCCAAGGAAGCAAAGACAAAAATTAATGATTCCAAGGAATTCATAGTCAACCATGAGTATCTGGTCGCGGTTTTTTATGTGCGGGCTGCCCGCTATGACGAGGCAAAGCACCGGCTCAAATATCTGCTGGCCAGGTATCCCGACTCGAACCTGGCGCCTCAAGCCAAGGCCCTGCTCGATCACCTGGAGGCGGGAAACAAACCAACGTGGGGGATGAACCGGTGGTTGCCGGAATTTATGACCAAGGCCCCAGCGGACAGAAAAGAAGAGGCTGCACCCGTTGAAAAACCGGTGGCAACACCGAATACCGACAGCAGCCAGAGCGACACCAAAACAAAAGAGTAGAAAATAATTGTACGGGCGGCTCAACCTTGCAAACAAGGCTGGGCCGCCAGCCATTGCAGCGTCGCCGCAATAGCTTGCTCCGTGTTCAGCCAGAGGCAATCGTCTTCAATTCTGGTATCCGGTCTTTCAAAGGTTTGCTTCTGGTGTAGATAGATTTCCCAGCGGCCATCGGATACAGCTTCCGGATCCCGAGCTCTCAGTTCAAGCCTTCGCTGCACCTCCTTCTCTGAACAGGTGCAGAAGATAAAGACACACCTCACCCCCATCCCCGCAGTCATAGATCGTACCCTATCCCGGTCAGCCCGCCTGCTGTACGAGCCGTCCAGTACGACCATCTTCACATCCCGAGAAAAATCCTGCCGAGCGAGATCAAGCATGGCCTCGTAGGTCTTCTCGGTGAACGCTGCAGTGTAAATTCCCTGCCCAACGCCATCCGGGCGCTTTTCAACAGCCTGCAAACCGGCCAGTTCCTTGCGGACCCGGTCGGTATTGTAATAAGTAGCCCGGCAAAAGTCGGCCCAAGCCTTACCAAGGGTTGATTTTCCCGACGCGGTCATCCCGAAAAAAACCACTATGATTTTCCCGGTCACCGACTCCCCAAGGTTGATTTCATTTGTTGGCATATCGCTGGGCCAAAAGAAAATACCTCGCGGCATTTTCGAGACTGGTGGTCCGTACTGGCGGGTCGACCGCCGGATCGGCCGCGGTAAACAGGCCGATTTTACCGCGAACATAGGCGCGGTAGCATTTGTAAAAGTTCAGCATCTCCAGCAACCCAGAGTCCACGGTTGTTTGCACAAAGGTGTCGATAAACCGGGCGGCCAAAGGATCCAAGCCATAAAAATCGAGGTCCATGGCCAAAAAGGCGACGTCACTGGCCACATCGCAATAACGGAAGCGCTGATTGAATTCGATGCAGTCGTAAATATAAACCTTCTCGGCCAGACAAATATTGGAGGAATAGAGGTCGCCATGGCAGTCGCGAATGTACCCGCCATCGATCCGCTGCTGGAACAACGCTTCCTTCTCGAGGAATGACCGGGCGTAGGCGGAGATGCAATCAAACTGCTCTTGGCTCAGGGCCCCTTGGCCAATAAAGCCCTGGGTCTGGTCGAAATTCTCCAGAACATTGACGCCGACTGCGGCGGCTGTGCCGAACCGGGCAATCTCGGCGCCACCATCGGCCCGCCGGTAAAAATCAGCCAATACCGTCACCAGCGCATCCACATGTTCTGTACCCAGCTCGCCCGAACGAATCAAATGGACCATCATCCGCTCTTCTGGCATTCTCACCATCTTGACCCCATACTCCACTACCGCTCCCTTCCCGTTCAAGGCATAATGCCCATCCGGCTCGAGGGTAACCTCGACCATGCCGAGGTAGATGTCAGGGCACAGCCTACGATTGAGGAGTACTTCCTGCTCACAGCAAACGCGCCGCTTTTCCAGATCGGAAAAATCAAGGAACCCGAAGTTCATTGGTTTTTTAAATTTATAGACGAATTCACCGGCCAGAATCACCGAAGAAATATGTGTCTGCACCAGCTTTATCTCAGGTGCGGAATGATCGTAACACTCCGGTTTCAGGAGTGCCTGGAGAAAGAGGGGAAGATTGTCGTTGGCCATGGGATGAGATCTCCTGCTGCGCCGGGCAGCTCGGTTGTAATGATAGTTGGCGGCAATTTAACAGAATGGAACAGGAGCGTAAACTGTTTACGCGCCGTTTTTGCCATGGTAGAATCTCCGGCCAACTCAGGGAACCCCTTTATATGAATGAACAATCGCTCACAGCACTTTTACTGCAAGTCCGTACCGGCACCTTGGATGTCAGCCAGGCCCTTGACCTGCTCCGCCGATGGCCGGTGGAGGTCCTGGAATCTGCCCGGATCGACCATCATCGCACCATCCGCACTGGTCTGCCCGAGGCGGTGTTCGGTGAGACCAAAACTGTTGACCAGCTCACCGAAATCCTCACGGCCATGCTGCGAACCTCGTCGGTGGTTCTAGCCACCCGGGTCGCTCCGGAGAAGGCGGATGCAGTCCTCGCCCGCCTGCCAGCACTGACCTACCACCATACAGCACGTATCCTGACCGGTAACGATCAGCACATTCCCGCCGACAGCGGCCAGGGGACCGTGGTCATCGTCACCGCCGGCACCTCCGACCTGCCGGTGGCGGAAGAAGCGCGCATTACCCTTGAGTTATTCGGACACTCCGTCGCCACCATCTATGATGCCGGAGTTGCCGGCATCCATCGTATCCTTGCCCATTCGGCCCTGCTGCAACAAGGCCGGGTGATTATTGTCGCCGCAGGCATGGAAGGTGCCCTTCCCTCGGTGGTGGCCGGCCTAACCGGAGCACCGGTCATCGGGGTGCCGACCAGCATTGGTTATGGCGTTGGCGCAGGCGGGTATTCCGCCCTGCTGGGCATGCTCAACAGTTGTTCTCCCGGGCTGGCGGTGGTTAATATTGACAACGGATTCGGGGCAGCCTGCATGGCCGCAGCCATTAACCGAAAAACCTGAACAATCTCTACCGCCCCCCTTCCTATGCTTGTACGTTCTCGCTGTCATGAGAACCGAACCTTTTTACCGGAATAATTCCATAGCATCATTGCAGGAAGCGGTGTATCGACGTATAATCTTTCCGTTTTACACAATCGGAGTCACTCTCCCTCTCTCATCCAGCCACAGGTACTTTGTCAATGAATTCAACCTTAAAGCTAAAAATCGGGCTCGTGCTCTTTCTGCTTTTCTTTTCCGGACTGGCCCTCACCCCTTCCCTGTATCACGACCTGCCGGACTGGTGGAAAAAATACATGGCACCCGCCGGGCTGAAACTGGGCCTCGATCTTCAAGGCGGCATGCATATCGTCCTGCAGGTCGACCTGGACAAAGCAGCGGAGAACTCCCTGGATCTCTCGGCCTCGGATTTCAAGGCAGCCCTGACGGAAAAAAACATCAATGCCGTGCGGATGGAATCCGGTAGCCTGAAGAAAATCCTGTTTACCCTACCCAACACCGGCGCCATCGATACGGTCAAACAGATCCTGACGGAACGATTCCCCAACCTCGACAGCCAGGTGCAGGCCGAAGCCGGCACCTTTCCCCGCATCACCCTGCAACTCAAGGGTGACGAGATTGACTTCATCAAGAAAAATGCGGTCAGCCAATCCCTTGAAATCATCCGCAACCGGATCGATCAATTCGGAGTGGCTGAGCCGATCGTTCTGCGTCAGGGGGAAAACCAGATTGTGGTCCAACTTCCCGGCGTCAAGGACCCGCAACGGGCTATGAAACTCATCGGCGAGACCGCGCAACTCGAGTTCAAAATGGTGGCCGAGGCGCCCGGAATCAACCTGGCGCAGTTGATCGACGAGGTGAGCAAGGCTGGGCAATGGCGCGATGGCGAGAGCAGAAAACAACTGAATCTGGCCCTGCAAAACAGGCTGCCCCAGGGGGCTGAAATTTATTTCGAGAAGATTGTCGACAATAAAACCAAAAAAGAGTCCAGAGTGCCCATCCTTCTTGAAAACCCGGTGCTGATGACCGGCGAGATGGTCAAAAATGCCCAGGTCCGCATCGGCGGCACCTTTAACGAACCCTATGTCAGCCTTGACCTGACCTCTCGTGGCGGCCAGGTCTTTGCCGCGCTCACCGAAAAAAATGTCGGTAAACGGCTGGCCATCGTCCTGGACGAAATTGTCCGCTCGGCCCCGGTGATCAAGGATAAAATCCTTGGCGGCAGTGCCCAGATCTCCGGCAGCTTCACCCATAATGATGCTACGGATCTGGCCATCGTGCTTCGAGTCGGCGCCCTGCCGGCTCCGGTCGATGTCGTCCAGAACCTGACCGTTGGCGCTAGCCTCGGCCAGGATTCAATCGACAAAGGAATTTATTCCGGTCTGTTTGGCACCTTGATGGTTGTCGTTTTTATGGCGATTTATTACCGACTTTCCGGCGTCATAGCCAATATGGCCATGGTATTGAATATTTTCCTTCTTTTCGTTGGACTTGCCCTCTTTGGTGCGACCCTGACTCTCCCCGGTATTGCCGGTATTATCCTGTCCATCGGTATGGCTGTTGACGCCAACGTTCTGGTTTATGAACGAATGCGCGATGAATTTGCCCTCGGCAAATCAGTGCGAGCTGGAGTTGAGGCTGGTTTCAATAGGGCCTTCTGGAGTATCTTCGATGGCCACGTAGCCACTTTGATAACAGCACTGGCCCTTTTTCTTTTCGGGACAGGTCCCATCAAAGGTTTTGCCATCACGCTTTCCTTGGGTTTGATGATAAATCTCTTCACCGTTCTTTTTTGCTGCCCGATCGTTTACGATATCCTTTTCAATTTCAAAAAGCTGAAAAAACTCAATTTTTTTCACTTGGTCAATAAATCGAATTTCAATTTCATGCGGGTCAGAAAAATAGCTTTTGCTGTCTCCGCGTGCTTTGCAATCCTCGGAATTATCGCTTTTGTTCAGATATTACGGGGCCATGCCAATATGGGGGTCGATTTTTCCGGAGGTGCACTGCTGCAATATAAAGCGGAGAAACCTTTTGCCCTTGATGAGGTTCGCACCGCTTTGCAGAACAATGGCCACCCGGGGGTCGAGCTCCAAGAGGTAACCGGTGAAAATCGACTCATCGTCAAGATCAAAAAATCTGAAGAAAAGGTTGGGAACATAGACGAACAGATCACCTCGGTGCTTCACAAGGAACAAGCCGACAAAAAATTTTCCCTGGAAAGCAAATCAGAGATTGGATCATCAACCTCTGCTGATCTTCGCAGCAAGGCGATCATATCGATCATTATTTCCATGATCGGGGTAATGCTGTACCTGGCACTCCGTTTCGACTTCAGATTTGGTCTGGCTGCGGCAGCAGCAACCTTCCACGACGTCCTCGCTGTTCTTGGCATTTTCTGGCTGCTCGACAAGGAGATGACCTTATTGACTATCACCGCTCTGCTCACCCTAGCCGGTTATTCCCTGAATGATACGGTGGTCATTTTTGATCGTATCCGGGAAAACATGCAGAAAGACGAATCTCTCAGTCTGTACGAGAATATCAACAACTCCACCAACCAGGTATTAGCCCGCTCGATCATTACCGTACTCACGGTCTTTTTTACGGTTGCCGCTCTCTTTTTCTTTGGCGGGGCGGCCATTCATGACTTTTCGTTCGCCCTATTGCTGGGCTTGCTGTTTGGTTCCTTTTCCTCTATTTTTGTCGCCAGCCCGCTTCTCGCAATTAAGTGGAGAACCAATCCGTGACCGCTGACAATTTACCGGAACATTTTCAGCCCGTCACCGCTGACCAGCAGTTTACCTTTGCCTGCCATCCAGGGGTCCCCTGTTTCACTGAATGCTGTCGGGAGTTGGATTTGGCCCTGACGCCCTATGATGTTCTCCGCTTGAAACGGCAGCTGCAGCTCACCTCCGGTCAGTTTCTTGAGCAGTATGTGATTATCGAATGGGATGAGGAACAGTTGTTTCCCACCTGCTATTTAACCATGGTGGACGATAGCCGGGCATCCTGTGTGTTTGTCAACGAACAAGGCTGCTTCGTGTATACCGACCGCCCTGGAAGCTGCCGAGCCTATCCGGTGGGTCGAGGGGCGGCAAGAGGTGAGGGTGACACTCCGGCTGAATCGCTGATACTTCTGCGGGAATCGCATTGCCAGGGATTTGCCGAAGGTGGCCAGCAGACGATGCGAGCGTATCTGCTTGACCAGGGGCTGGAGGTCTACAACCGCTTCAATGATGCCTTACTGCCGCTGTTGCAGCATCCGAATATCCAAAGCCGAACCTTCCGGCCCTCGCGGCAACAGCTCGACCAATACATACTGGCCTTGTATGACCTGGATCAGTTCCGTCGACAAATGGCGGACGGCCGCATTGCCCTGCAACGACCATTGACGCCTGCGCAATTGCAGGGACTGGCCGGTGATGACGAAGAACTGTTGCTGCTCGGCGTGCGCTGGCTGCTGCAGGAGTTTTTCGGCGAGTGACCGAAAAACGTGGCAAGCCCCTGCCGATGAGCACCCCCAGCCCCATAGCCGTCGAGCTCCTGAAACGGCTCAAAGAGATCTGTCATTCTTTTTGTGTGACCGAAGGCGGCTCGCACGGTCCCGATCATAGCGAACGGGTCCTGCAGAATGCTTTGACCATTGGTCGGCAGATGGGCGCAGAGTTGAGGGTCCTTACGCCCGCCGCTCTTCTCCATGATATCGGCCGCAAGGAAGAGAGTCTCAGCCGTGGGCTGATCTGCCATGCCCGGCGGGGGGCGGAAATGGCAGTGCCCTTGTTGCGCGAATTGGAGTATCAGGAATTTGAAATTGAGGCAATTTGCCATTGCATCCGCACCCACCGCTTCCGTAGCGGCAGGCGACCCGCATCGCTGGAGGCTGAAATTCTTTACGACGCCGACAAGCTCGATTCCATTGGGGCTATAGGTATTGGTCGGGCCTTTCTCTTTGCCGGCCAGATCGGCGCCCGCCTTCACAACCCTGAGCAGGATCCCACCGACACCTCGCCTTATTCGCTCGAGGACACGGCCTACCGGGAGTTCCGGGTCAAAATGTCGAAAGTTCGCGAACAAATGCTCACCCCGGCTGGGCGCGAATTGGCGGAACAGCGACATGCGTTCATGCAAACTTTTTTTGACCAACTTACCAGAGAAACCAGCGGCATGTTGCCGTGAATCCCACCGAGTCTCCTTTCCCTATGCTCAAACTTGTCGTTTTTGATTGTGACGGTGTCATGTTCAGCTCCCGGGAATCCAACCGGATGTACTACAACCACCTCCTCCAGGCTTTTTCCTGCCCGCCGATGGACGAGGAGGAACTCAATTACGTCCACATCCACAATGTCAACAACTCAGTCATCCATATTTTCCGCAACCATCCCCATGTTGCCCTGGATGCGGTGAACACCTACCGCAGCAGCCTCGATTACTCTCCTTATCTGCAGTATATGACGATAGAGCCCGACCTGATCACGTTTCTAGAGGTAATCAAACCCCAATATCGCACCGCGATCTCCACCAACCGCGCCGACACCATGGAGATCATCCTCGATACCTTTGCCCTTCGCCCCTGGTTCGACATGGTGGTGACAGCCCTCGTTGCCCCGCGCCCCAAGCCGGCGCCGGATGGACTGCAGATGATCCTTGAGCGTTTCCAGGCCCGGCCGGAAGAATCCATCTATATCGGGGATTCAGTGATTGATCAGCAGCATTGTGCCGGTGTTGGAGTTGACCTGATAGCGTTCAAAAACAATATGCTGGAAGCTCGCTATCATGTGAACGACTTTATGAGCATTGTCAACCTGCCTCCTTTTCGGGAAGGCGGTCCGGTTGGCAAAGAGGTGGCGGGGTGATTATTCGCCTTCGTCGAGGCGGCGCAGTCCTTCCATGAGAATCATCATGAAGTCGCCGATTTCACGAGTTTTCATCAATGCGTCGGGCAGACCTGGAATAAAATGGAAGGTCCCTTTTTTTTGGGCCAGCATCGCATACACTGCTTCCTGATTGTCTAAATCTTCGTATCGGGCAGCAAGAAGACCGCCTTCCCTGAAGGTCACCCGGGCCGATCCGTTATCAAATTCCAGAAGAAGCCTCCCGGTTTTCTGATGCATGTGAAAAACCTGCAACAACTCCGCCGGCACAATCGCCTCGATCTGGCCACTCATCACCGACTCGGTGTTCTGCTTGAGGGCTACAGCGTTTTTGCCGACATTTGCGGCAACTGGTTTATCCGTCAGCTTGAATTTAATCAAACCAGTACAACCGCCGCAGGTGAACACCGCATTTTGCTGTTCGGCAAAATTGGTATCCGTGTACGGCATGAGAGCAAACAGTAATCCTGTCAATTCCCGCACCAGGATAAGGCAGGAAGAGCGCCCCAATGGCAGCTCAGCCGCCTTGTCGGTCAGGAGAAAACACTCGTCCTGGACATAGAGCGGACAATTCCTGACGTTATAAATTTCAAAAGCGGCTTTGAAGCTCTTCATCAACCTCTGCACAGTTGTGGTTTCAGATGTGGTTTTAGTGTACACGCGAATCGTACCACACTCAACCGAATCTTCCTGAGGTGAGCTGCTCTTTATCTTTTTCGTTGCTCATGTAAAGCTCGCTTGTTTCCACCCGATAAATGCTATACAATCTTCAACAAAGTGGCCGCAGCAACCAATTCAAGACGGTATTGGAATCCGGTTCACTCACCTTATTCCGACAGCCCGACCGGTAGCGTCGCGCTACAGTTCAACAACACAGGTTATTTCTATGGCCATGGGCTCACAGCAGATAGCTGAAGATTATGAACAACTTAAAGATCTTCTTGAATTATATCCCCATATTTTTATCGTTAAGACGGATGGGCAACCACCGGACAACTACGAAATTGAATATAATTTACGCGGCTATGTCAAGGAGGAGGACAACACCGTTACCATCGGTCAAACGCATAGGGTTCGCATCAGCCTTCCCTTTGGCTACCCCCATTTTGCACCGATCGCTAAACCACTGACCCCTATCTTTCACCCCGATATAGATCCAGCCGCCATTCGCCTTTCCGAGTACTGGCAGCAGAATCCTTCCTTGCCGGATCTTGTGCTCCATATTGGAGAAATGATCTGCGGCAGCATCTATAATCTTGAGGACCCTTTCAATCAAGAGGCTGCAGACTGGTACAAACGCCAGCAAAAACAATTGCCCTTAGACTCGATCAGCATTGCCGATATAGAAGAAACAGACGCAGCCCTAGATTCCCTGGTCGACGACACCTTCGCCTCCCTTGGGCTAGAAAGTGACGATTTTCTTGCACCCGAAAAACTGGTGGATGACAAAGATATCCAACATATCAGGGATCTCGTTGCGGAAAACAAAATTTTCACCGCCAACAAGTTGCTTGCAGAATTGCCGGACTCCGCCATTTTTCCAGATCGGGAAGATATTCAACAAGGTGTAGGCAAGGTGCTCCGGAAAACCGATCAACTGTTTAAGTTGGCGGAGCAGCTTGAGGATATGTCCAAGTTTGACGAAGCTATAGAGGTAGCGGACAACCTGTTGGCCATTGCTGCAGATGCTCCCGGCGCTGCAGCCTTGCGCACCCGGATTGAACAGTCATTTCAACTGGCGCAGTCAGTTGGCATTTCTTTTAAGAAAGAAGAACGGGTGGAGAAAACGCAGGCGCCACAAGAAACAACCCCGCCCCCCCTTCCACCTAAATCTCTTACCAAATCGATTGAGTGGGGAAAAGCCATCCCCTTCAAACCAATCTTGGTGGTTACCCTGACGCTAGGTCTCTGCATCGCATCGATTTCCCTTTATTTCAAGGATCAAAATACACTCAGCCAATCACAGGCCAGTCTCCTGAAAGGTAAGTTACTCATTGACAAAAAACAGTTCGACAGCGCCCAGGAAACTCTCGAAGGAGCCAAAGCTGTCCTTTCCAATTTGTCCATTCTCCATTTTCGTAAAAGTTCCCAGGAAAAAGAAATCAACACCCTGATAACGTCCACTGAAATGCAAGAGGGCCTCAAAGGAAGAGTGCTCTACCAGGGTGAATATATCCCAACAGGGATGGCATCGGCTCAGGAGGAACTGACGGTCCTCACCGATCAGGCCCAAATCCTCGCGGGGCAAAACAAACTTCCCGAATCGCTCACTCTCTATCGTCAGGCCTTGAAGTTTGCCGCCGACCGCAACCTCGGCAAGCAACAGGCCCTCATCAATGAAATTATCCAATCGCTGGAGTTGCGGCACACCTTGGCCGTTGCCGAAAATGCCGAACAGAACAAGAACTGGGATGAAGCAGCAGTCGCTTACAGGAAGGCACTGACTCTATCGGGAAACATAAAAACCCTGGGGACAGCAAGCGATATTACCCATCGAATGACCGCGGCCACCTTCCGCCATGAGCTTGATCAGTCAAAAAAAGCCTTTAACCAATCGCAATGGAAGGAAACGATCAAATATCTCGAACAGGCGCAGCAAGCCATCAATGTCAACCCCAACATTGTTACCGACAAGGAGCGTCAGGATCTGCATCGACTGCTCATTAATTCCCGTTTGTACCTGATGCTCTCAACCGCGCGGGAGGCTTACCAACAAAAAAATTGGCCGCAAGCCATCGAGGAGTACCAGAACGCTCTCAATCTGTTGACAAGCGAGCCGGATTCGGCAGAAAACATGCTGGGAGAGTCCCTCGGGAAGATTGAAAAGACCCTCCTGATGGTTCAGATCTCGCAAATCCAAGATCTGGTACTGGTGGCGGAAGGCAAGGCGGACGCGTCCGCCGCGTTAGCCCACTATAAAGAAATCCAACGGCTTATTAAAACAAGCAACCACCAGGGAGACCCTGCAGTAAAAACTGTTCTGCAGAAGATCAGCGAAAAAATGGAAAAACAGCAGGAACTGCTCACCCAGAATGAAAAAACCGCTTGGCTGGAAGAACATTTTGAGGAGATTTTTCGCGCTAACTATCCCACCTTCAAGGGTTCAAAGCTCCTGCAACCAAAAGCGAATTTCTTGAAGAAAGTCGGTAACAAGATGATTTTCAGCCTAACTTGTCTGGAGCGGAGCCAAGGAAGTTCGTCGAAATTGGAGTTGAGTTACCAGTTTGATGCTAGCACCGGGAAATGGTCGGTCAATAACGACTGAAGAAAAGCAAATAAAATCCTTCGTGTTTCCTCAAACGAAGAAACGATCTAAATCATAAATCTGAACTCCCCCTTGCCCAGTAGATCGTGTAAGTGCAGGATCCCTTCAAGACGGCCCACCTCGTCAACAACTGCGAGCACCGTGATTTCATGCTGCTGCATAATACTCAAGGCATCGGCGGCCATCAGGGCACTCGAAATGGCCACCGGGTTACGTTTCATCCCTGCATCCAAATCAATCTCCTGTATATTTTTGCCCGATGAAAGCATACGCCTGATATCACCATCAGTGATAATGCCGAGCAACTTTCCCTTGCCATCCTTAATAAAAACAGCCCCAAGATTTTTCTTGTTGAGCTCGACGACACCCGCCAAGAACGGGGCATCGCTGCTGATAACCGGCACCTTCTCTCCCGTCAGCATAACCTCCCGCACCGCAACTTTCAGCCGTTCCCCTAAGCTGCCCCCCGGATGATTCCTCCTGAAATCCTCGGCCCGGAACTGTTTTCTGTTCAAAAGAGCCACTGCCAAGGCATCACCCATGGCAAGAGTGGCTGTCGTTGAACTCGTCGGAGCCAGACCAAGCGGACAGGCCTCTCGCGGGACGGCGACATTGAGGGTGACCACCGCATGGTGTGCGAGATTCGACTCGACCTGGCCACAAAGGGCAATAATTGGAACCTGCCGTTCCTTCAGACTGCTCAAAAGCCGATTGAGCTCCGCAGTCTCGCCGGAATATGAGATGGCCAACACCACATCTGTGGAGGCGACCATACCTAAATCGCCATGCATAGCTTCAACCGGATGCAGAAAAACGGATGCCGTGCCTGTTGAATTAAGGGTTGCTGAAATTTTTTGCCCTACCAATCCTGATTTCCCAATGCCAGTGACCACGAGACGGCTAGGACAGGCCATGATGATATCGAGAGCTTTCTCAAATTCCTCACCTAGATTATCGCGAACGGCGAGAATCCCTTCGGATTCGATCAACAAAACCTCTTTTGCCAGTGCAATACTCACGCGACTCCCTCCATATCAACGACACATCTTCCTTTGCTTCGCCCGGCGAGCATAGCTTGAATTTCCTCATCCAACTGATTGAGCTGAATAAGGCGGCATATACGTGACAACTCGTTCAGTTTCCATTCCCGCGCCAATTTTTCCCAAACTAGAACGCGTTTTGTCATAGGACAATTGGCAGAATAAACGCCGACCAGATGCACCCCCCGTAGAATAAAGGGATACACCGTCAGCGGAAGATCACCTGATGAGGCATTGCCGCAGCTGGTAACAACACCATCGAAACCGGTACTTTTAATAGCAGCAGCCAGCAAATCGCCACCAACGGTGTCAATGGCTCCGGCCCAACGGATGGGCAACAATTGTTTTTCTCGGCAGGCTAACAGTTCCTGTCTGGTGAGTATGGTCGTCGCCCCCATGGCATATAAAAACTCGTGTTCCGAGTCCTTACCGGTGACTGCGGTGACCTCATATCCCAACATATGCAGTAACAGGAGAGCTACTGTCCCCACGCCTCCCGTTGCCCCGGTCACAAGAATAGGCCCATTGGCAGGAGTGATGGAATTATGCTCGAGATGCAATAGACACTGCGCGGCTGTGAATCCCGCAGTCCCAATTTGCATGCTTTCCAGAAGTGTTAATCCTGCGGGTTTGCGTACAATCCAGCTCCCCGGAACTCTGATGTATTGACCAAACCCGCCGGAGGTATTCATTCCCAGGTCATATCCCGTGCAGATAACTTCCTCGCCAACCTGCCAAGCAGGATCGACCGACTCGACAATCCTACCGGCTGCGTCGACTCCGGGGGTGTGCGGATACCTTTTGGTCACTCCACGGTTACCGCTCGCCGAAAGGGCATCTTTGTAATTAAGGGATGAATATTTGACCTGAATAAGGACATCGCCCGCGGGGAGCTCATTGACTGATTTCCGGCAGATGCGGCGTTGAAAATTCCGAGCATCATCCTCATAGACTACAAGTGCTGAAAAATCTCGTTCATCCATCGCAGAGTACCAAAGTTATACAGCGGATAGAATCCTCCAGAAGCATCAAAATCCTGGCCTGAAAAAAATCATGTGACAACAAGACCGAAAGGCAACCGCTCGTCCTTCATCCCTGGGGACGGAGCTGTCCGCCGATTACCCTCAGTTCCACTCCATGCTCATCTTGGATCACGTATAATCCCTGAGGTGAAATACCTTTGCCGAAACCATGAATGGTCAAAGCTTCGGTCGCATGGACAACAGGTTTGTTAAAAAGAAGATCATACTGCTGCCACTCCTCGAGCAGGAGCTGCGATTCGTCCAAAAGCCTCGTCACATTTGTGGTAATGGCTTGCAGCAAGAGCGTAAGGAGAGATTCCAGGTCAACGGTTACCTGTAAATGCTCGAAGAGCGTTGTGATAATTGGTTGGATCTCTGCTGCAAAATCTTCTTTTTTATTATTGACGTTTATTCCGACTCCGATGATAACTTGGGTCATGTTGGAGGGGCTGTGGGGTAACGATATATTTTCACAGAGAATACCGGCTGTTTTTTTACCCCCAAGGTAAATGTCGTTGGGCCACTTGATAAGGGGTTGCAGGTTGAAGGATTGGTGAAGAACATTGCGACAGGCAAGACCTGTAGCCAACGTAATCAAGGGGAGCTTTTCAATGGGGATAACCGGTTCAAGGAGCAACGAAAAATACAAGCCGCCTACAGGGGAATTGAAACTCCTGCCGTATTGCCCCCTGCCTGCTAGTTGCGAAGCAGCAACCACAACTGTCCCGGAAGGTTTACCTTCCGCCGCCAACTCCTTTGCAACCCGATTGGTGGAATCGATCTGTGGGTACGAAATAATCATTGCAAGCGACAACACTAGGTAAGAACGGGGAGGAAAAAAAAAGCAGAGATCCGTTCAGGACCTCTGCTTATAAAAAATGCCCGGTTGGGGGGACGAGGATTTAATGCTCCTCGTCTTGAATACGATCCGGGCGGGCATACATGGTCGTGGAACCAGAGGACCAGAACATCAGTTCGCCATCTCTGACCAGTTCATTGGCCACGTTTTTAATTTCACGGGGCTTAGCATCCGTATCACATTCGTAAAAGTCCTTAATATATAATTGAGGCTTGGGGGACTTCTTCGCTTTTTCGATAATGGCTAGTTTCAAATCTTCTTTACTCAGTGCCATAATGCGCTCCTCGGGTTGTGTGAAAAACACAAAAATGATCGGCTCTGGGCACAGAGCCGATCATAAGATTGCTGTTATTACTTGGTGTACGCGGCAGTATGACTGGTGAACTTGAATTGAGTGGTGGTACGCCAGGTGTCGTATGCCAAACGATAATCGTCGACAGATTTCTCGGTGAAGGGAATTCCTGTTTTCTCAAAGAATTTTTCCCAGCCGATACGCTCTGCCCACTCGCCGACACGCTCGTACTTCTTCGCATCTTTGGCATAGGCTTCAACGATCTGACGAACAACCGCAACGGTTTCGGGCCAGCGTGGGGTGGTGTTCGGCAGGAATGGCACGACCAGTTTGGAAAACTTCGGTGCTGACTTGGAGTTGGAAACCTTACCACCAACCAGGATGGCAATACCATCACCATCTGGATCGGCCAGCGGCATAGCCGGACACATGGTATAGCAATTACCGCAGAACATACAACGCTCGGCGTTTACCTTTACCGATTTCACTTCCTCGCCGGCAGAGTTTATTGCCTTGGCGGGCTTAACAGCGCCGAGCGGACATGAAGCAATGGCCAGCGGAATCTCGCAAACACCGGTGATCCGATCGTTATCGATCATCGGCGGCTTACGATGGATACCAAGAATAGCGATGTCAGAGGCATGAACAGCACCGCACATATTCAAACAGCAGGCAAGAGCGATACGGACCTGAGCGGGAAGCGTCATGGAGCCGAAATACTCGAACAAATCATCCATAACACATTTAACCGGACCAGATGCATCAGTAGCCGGTGTATGGCAGTGAATCCAGCCCTGGGTATGCACGATATTGGTGATACAAGCACCAGTACCGCCGATCGGGAACTTGTTACCGTAGCTTTTGAGGGTAGCTTTCAACAACTCAACTTTCTCTTGAGCATCCACCATGAACTCAACATTGTTCCGGGTGGTGAAGCGGAGATAACCACCGCAGTGCTTGTCAGCGATATCACACATATCACGGATATAGTTGACAGTGACCAAACGGGGCGAACCGCAACGTACTGTAAACACCTTGCCCCCTGTCTCGGAAACATGCACCAGAACACCTGGCTCCAGGATCTCATGATAAAGCCATTTGCCTTTATTCTCTTTGATGACCGGTGGCAGAAAATCCCCGTAATACCGCGGTCCCAAGTCGGTAATCCGACCTACCATAGGATTCTTTGGATCGTAACCCATTATATTATCTCCTTATAAAAGTAGTTCCGTTAGAGTAATCGATGACGGTTATCAGGCTGCGTGGCGTTTTCTAAACTCAACGACGTCACGCTCCCAGCCACCAGGTACTTCCTCTGCACTCCAGAAGACATAGGGGTTGGAACGAGGCTCTTTGACATGTTGTGGCAACGCTTGAATTTCCATGGCCTTGAGGAAGGTCGGCAGACCGACGCGTTGCATGGTCTCACCAACACGCTCACGGTTTTTACCAACTTCCATCCACCAATCCCACACCTTCTCGATCATATCGACAAGTCCTTCAAAGTCATTCTCTGCGCTGACTTCGACGAAAGGAACAACAAGGGTGGCGAACTGTGCACCATCAAGGATCGGAGCTTTAGCGCCGATACAGATGGAAGCGCCTTTTTGTACACCAGGACGAAGCGCACGGGGCATAACGTTGATGCAATGCATGCAGCGGGTACACTCGGCATCATCGATCTTCAATTCGCCGCCTTCCATCCACATACAATCGGTGGGGCAGAGGGCAATAACTTCTTTTTGGATATCGAACTTACCCCATTTGCCGCCCTTGTGGGCACCAGCGTTGGCAGGATACTCGGCATCACCAGCGATATATTTTTTGACAGCGGCCTGATCGATGCGGATGTTGTCTTTCCAAGTGCCGATAACAGCAAAGTCGGAACGGGCGATGGCGGCAACACAGTCATTCGGACAGCCGGAGAATTTGAACTTGAACTTGTACGGGAAGGCCGGACGATGGATCTCGTCCTGATATTTCTGGGTCAGGCTGTTGCACGCTTCTTGCGTATCATAACAGGACCACTCGCAACGAGATTCACCCAAACAGCAGGCGGGGGTGCGCAGGTTGGAGCCGGAACCACCGAGATCCTGCTTCAGGTCATGGGTCAGATCCCAGAACAGAGGCTCGAGGTTCTCAGTGCGGGTCCCGAGGAAAATCAAGTCACCGGTGGAACCGTGGAAGTTGGTGACGCCAGAACCGTACTTCTCCCACAGGTTCATCAGAGCCCGAAGATTCTCGGTGGAGTAATACAGACCAGAAGGTTGGGCGATACGGACGGTATGGAAATGCTCTACGCCGGGAAACTGTTTCGGCATGTCAGAGTAGCGACCAACGATACCACCACCATAACCAAAAACACCGACGATGCCGCCATGCTTCCAATGGGTGATCTTATCTTTGTACGAAAGCTCAAGCTGGCCAAGAATGTCCCAGCACTCAGGCTTGGTTGCAGCCTGCTGTTTGAGGTCGGTGACGAAACTCGGCCATGGACCTTTTTCCAGTTCGTCCAATAGAGGCGTTTCATGCTTTGCCATCAGTGTTCCTCCTAGAGATTATGTGGTTAAAAAAATACCTGTCGATTTAAGCGGCCTGAACGATAAATGCACGTCAATACAGGCAAGAACGCACAGGACCATATTGAATGCTCATTCAGAGGGCGAGCATAAACTTCCGCAAAGTCTTTGTCAACAAAAAATCATAAGCCATTGTCGCACCATGAAAACCGGGCGGGCGACCAGCCGCTGCTCATAACATTCCCGACTGCTGCAGCATGATTTCTTCCATGCTGCCCTCTCCCGCCGACCCCGATCCCTTGGCAAGTACCCGTAACAGGCGTGAAGCCAACACCTTACCCAGCTGGACGCCCTCCTGGTCAAAAGAATTGATGTTCCAGCAGAAGCCCTGAAAGGCAATCCGATGTTCATAGATCGCCAACAGCGCCCCCATGGTCCGAGGTGTCAAGCGATCTGCCATCAAGACCGAATTTGGGCGGTTGCCCGGAAAACTCCGGGCCGGGTTATCATCCTCCTTCCCCAGGGCCAGGGCCAGGGACTGGGCCAGCATGTTGGCGATCAATTTCTGTTGCGAGCTGGTCCCCTCCACCTCAAGATCACGGCCGTACTGATTGTGCCTAAAACCAACGAATTCCACCGGGACGACCTCCGTCCCCTGATGGATCAGTTGATAAAAAGCATGCTGGCCATTGGTGCCGGGCTCTCCCCAGACGACTGGCCCGGTTTGCCACCCGACCGCAGCCCCCTGTCGAGTGACCGATTTGCCATTGCTTTCCATGTCGCACTGCTGCAGATGGGCAGGAAAGCGAGAGAGCGCCTGACTGTATGGCAGCACGGCAAGAGTTGCGTGCCCAAGAAAATTATGGTTCCAGATGCCCAGCATGGCCAGGAGCAGGGGGATGTTAGCGCGAATATCGAGTTGCTCGGCGGCCAGGTCGACCTCGTGTGCCCCCCGCAACAGCTCCATGACTGCGTCAAAACCCAACGCAAACCCCAGGGTCACAGCCCCAACCATGGAGGTCGCCGAGTAGCGCCCGCCAATATAGTCATACATATAGAAGGAGCGCAGATACTTGGCAGCATCGTCCATGGGACTGCCTTCACCTGTGACTGCCACCAGATGGCGGGCCGGCTCCAACCCCGCCTGAATAAGTGCACCTCTGACCAACCGCTCATTGGTCAGGGTTTCCAAGGTGGTGCCACTCTTGGAAACAATGTTGAACAGCGTTTGCGGCAGATCGAGCTCCTGCAACACCTCAGCCACATCGTCTGGATCGACATTGGCGATGAACCTGGCCGAACGAGTGGGAAGATTATAGGCCTTCAAGGCCAGGTATAAGGCGCGGGGGCCTAAATCTGAACCACCGATCCCCACTTGAACCATGGTCGTAAAGGGTTGCCCCTGAGCATTGACGATTTTACCGTCTGCCAGGTCGTCAAGGAATCCGCGCAGCTTGGCTAATTCCTGTTTGGCCTTGGCGCTAGCGTCCAGCTCCTGGGACGGATCTTCGAAAACGTCCCGGCAGGCGGTGTGGAGAACCTGGCGATTTTCACAGGCATACCCCTCAAGACGATTCAACACCGCACCCTGCTTCATCGCCTTGATGGCCGTGATCAACCCGGCCTCATCGGCAAGCTCCTGCAGGGCGTCTAAGGTTTCCGAGGTGACACGCTGGGTCCCATAGAGCAGATCAAAACCGCAGAATGAGGTCTTGAACGCGCTGATGCGCTGCGCAGTCAACCCGTCCGCTGCCGTTAGATCATGCGGTTCCCTGGCCAGAGCGGTGAGCTTGGCCACAGCCTTATGTGATGAAAAATCGTGAAAGTGCATCTGCCCTCCTTTTTCCTGGTTACGCCTGCGCCAACTCCTTCATTCGGGAAATAACCGACCGGTAATCTTTTTGCCCGTAAATCGCCGAACCGGCGACAAAGATATTGGCTCCCGCTGCTGCCATCCTGGCGATGGTCACTGGACTGATCCCGCCATCAACCTCGATACCGGCTTCAGGATTGACGCGATCTAACATTTGCCGCAATCGCGTGGCTTTTTCTAACGAAGATTCGATGAAAGACTGACCGCCGAATCCGGGGTTGACGCTCATCAGCATCACCAAATCGACTTCGGTCAACACATAGTCGAGGGTCGACAGGGAGGTAGCGGGGTTGAGGACTGCTCCAGCCTTTTTGCCCCGCTCCCGGATAGAGGCCAAGGTTCGATGGAGATGGGTGCAGGCCTCGACATGGACAGTGACCCAGTCGGCACCGGCATCAACAAAATCATCGATATACCGATCAGGCTCGGTGATCATCAGATGGACGTCGACCGGCAGGTTGGTCACCGCTCGCACCGCTTTGACAATCAGGGGCCCGATGGTGATGTTGGGCACAAAATGACCATCCATGACGTCGATATGGATGACATCGGCCCCTGCTGCTTCAACCGCCCTGACTTCCTCACCGAGCCGGGAAAAATCAGCGGAAAGGATGGAGGGTGCGATCATAAGAGATTTCATGACAGTATCCTGAAGAGTAACTGAAGTTCTGGGGGAAAGAGGTGAGGATCATTGGACCTGGGAATATACCAGATTGCCTGAAAAAAAGCCGGATATTCGTGGAGAGTTCTGCAGGAGAGCGTCAGGCGAAGTGAACGCGTTCATACTGCTGCCCCGGCAACTGACGGATCAGACCCTGCAACTCCAGTTGGAGCAGGAGGCCGTGGATTTCGACAAGGGGCAGGCCGCTCAGGCGTACTAGAGTATCAATATCGCGGGGGTAGGTGTCCAAACTATCGAGCACTAACTGCTCAGGGGCGGTGATAGTGCCGTTTTCGTCTGACCTTGCCCAATTGAAGCCAGCGCACGCCTCCGCCTTACTCCAGGAAAGCCCCTCCACAATGTCGGCAACCGTATGGACAAGATGGGCGCCCTGCTGGATCAAGCGGTGGGTGCCAGCACTCTTGGGAGAATCGATTCGTCCGGGAACGGCAAAAACTTCGCGGCCCTGATCCAGGGCCAGGCGGGCGGTGATCAGTGATCCTGATTTTTCGGTGGCCTCGACCACGACCACGCCCTTGACCAAACCACTGATGATGCGGTTTCTCGCCGGGAAACGAAACCCCTCGGGCTGCGTTCCCAGCGGATACTCGCTGAGGAGCAGGCCATTGTCGGCGATCTCACGGAACAGATCGGCATGCGCGCGGGGATAAACCACATCGATACCGCAACCAAGGACAGCGACCGTACCGCCACCAGCAGTCAATGCCCCGCGATGGGCCGCAGCGTCGATCCCATAGGCGGCACCTGAGACGATGGTAATGCCCAGGGCAGCCAATTCGGCGGCAAGGCCTTCGGCTATACGCCTCCCGTAATCGGTGGCGGTTCGAGCACCGATGACAGCCACGGCTGGTTTGTCCAGCCAATCGAGTGTTCCCCGGCAGTAGAGCAGAACCGGACTATCGGGGATGGCACGAAGGGATTCGGGAAACACGGAACTGGCGGGAGTGAGGAGAACAACATTGATCCTGTCGAGCCGCTCAAGCTCGGCGAGGGCGCGTTGCCTGGCTGCCGCCACCATCCCTGTGTTGCGCAACAGGTCAATCACTCGGGGCCGACGCCAGGAATACCCTTGACCCCGGTTTCATCCCGCAACACAGCACCCGGCGTACCCAACTGGTGCACCAGACGGTTGATCAGGGTGCATCCCAAGCCGGGAAGGAACGAAAGGGTCAGCCAGTCTTCGACTTCGGAGCTTTGAGCCAAGGAGCTTTAATCTGTCATGAAGGCCTGCAATTCTTGACTTCTGGCCGGATGCCGTAATTTTTTCAATGCCTGAGCTTCAATCTGCCGAATACGCTCCCGGGTAACCGCAAAGCACTGCCCGACCTCCTCCAGGGTATGATCGCAGCCTATTTCGATGCCGTATCGCATGCGCAGCACCTTCTCCTCACGTGGTGTCAACGACCCCATCACCTTGCACAGGCAGCGCTTCAGGCTTTCGGTGATTGAATTATCCTGCGGATCGGGGTGAGCATGGTTCTCGATGAAATCACTGAGCATGGTATCCTCCTCATCGTTGACCGGGGCATCGAGGGAAATGGCGTCCTTGGCCGTCTTCAAAGCGATATGGACCTTTTCCACCTCAGTCCCCAACTGGGCGGCCATCTCATCGGGCGTCGGCTCCCGGCTTTCAATCCGCTGGAAATCCTTGGAAAATCTGAGCATCCGGTTGATGGTTTCAATCATGTGCACCGGCAGACGAATGGTTCGCCCCTGGTCGGCAATGCCCCGGGTTACTGCTTGGCGTATCCACCAGGTTGCATAAGTGGAAAATTTAAATCCTCGCTTGTAATCATATTTTTCCACGGCCTTCATCAACCCGATATTCCCTTCCTGAATGAGGTCAGGCAACTGCATGCCGCGATTCATGAACTTCTTGGAAACCGAGATCACCAGACGGAGATTGGCCCGCACCAGGGTTTCTTTAGCCTGCTTGGCCGTCTCCCGGCCCATTTCGATCTCTTGCTGCACTGTAATGAAGGCCGGCCAGGAAATGCCGATGGTTTCCGCCAGTTCCAGGGTGACGCGTTGCTCGACCTCGGCCGGGTTGACCTCGCCCGTCTCCGGCTGCAGCTGATGCCGCCGGGCGGCGAGCAGCAATTCCTGCTGCCGGGCAACGATTCGGACCCGGTTAAACTTCTGGGCCAATTCCTTGACCGCGTCGGCCACGGAGAGCAGTCCCTTGGAGCAGAGTCGATGCGCATGAAAAAGGTCTGCAATATCACCGCCCACGGTAAGAATTTGCTCGACAAGGGTCGCTTCCCTGACCGCATTGCCTGCATTTTTCCGTAACTCAAGAAAAAGCTCACGCCTTCTGGCATCGAGTTCGTTGGCCTTCTCCACCTGTTCGAGGAAGGCGTCACGCACGGTGGTCAGTTCCTTTTCATCGTTATCGGAAAGACCACGAATCACCGAATTGATGCGGACATTACCCCGGAGCAAATTCTCAGCCAGATCGTTCAACGCTGTAATCCCAAGGGTCAGGCGCAACACTGCCTGCTGGATGCGGGTTTCCCCATCCTCCACCATGCGGGCCAACTCCATCTCCTCCTCGTGGCTCAGCAGCCGCTGGCTCCCCATCTCCCGAAGGTAGATATTCATCGGGTCGACACTGCTTCCCACTCCTCGCCGGTCTTCACCCCGCCGGTCATCGCCGAGCCGGCGCTCCAGAGGCGATCGCCGCTCGATGGCGTTACGGATGGCCCAATCATCCTCTTCTTCGGCTTCCTGGGGCCAGCTTGGCTGCAATCCTTCGGCAAACACTTCAGGCTCCTGGTCATCTTCCAAAAGAAAATTTTCTGCTTCCATCACCCCTCCCTGTAAGACCACCATCAACGCAACGAAATGTGCCCCCGCCCCCCTGGATCAACGAAAAAATTCGTTTCATACCGGATAGATAGGGAGGAAACCGCAACCAGATCGCCTCAACTTGCCAAAATCACTGGAGATACATCTCCATCACTCCAAAATACAATTTTTTAAACTTATCAGATTTCCATCTTTTTTCAACATGTTAAATTAAAAACCTCTTCTTTTTTGTTCTATTTCCTGTTTCTGGCGGATCAAATCCATCAGCAGCTCAGTGTTACCAAGGCCTTCGGCCCGATTTATCTGTTCTTGCAGATCGGCAACGGCTCGCTTGTGTTCAACTGAGAACAGCCATTGCACCAGCTCATCACACATCCGCCGGGCATGTTCCTCCTTTTGCCCTTCTTCATACGGCGAAACCTGCATCAACAGTTGCACAATATAACCCCGTTCATACTCATCCGCGGTGAACTCCAGCAACTGCTCCGGTTGACAGGAAGCAACTCCAGCGGCCCGCTCCAGGAGACTGATGAACCGAACGGCAGCAGGCTCCTGGATGATACGATCCAAGCCAACCTTTTTCAGCTCGCCCATGTATTCCGGATAAAGGATGAGGAAATCGACCAGTTGTTTTTCCTGTTTGGGCAGGTGCGCCGGCCCCGGAGACGAGGAAGAATCATGCGGTGCGGCGAGAACCTGCGCCGCCTTCTGCTCGGAAAGAAAATACCCCTGCGAGACACCCAGTTTTTCACTAAAATGGGCAACCATCAGTGCCCGCTGTTCCGGATCGGCTGATTCCTTGATCAGCCCTTTTAACTCGGCGGCAATCTTATTTTTCCCCGCCAAGGTCAAACCGTGCTCACGAACAAGGGTATCGAAGGCGAATTCCGCCAAAGGACGGGCGCCTTCCACCAGGGCGGCTATCGCCGCCGGTCCTTCGGCGCGCACGTAGGAATCAGGATCATGCCCATCTGGCAGAAGAGCCACGCGGCCCTCCACCTGCTCGGCCAGAAAAAAAGGAATGCTGCGCATGGCGGCCTTCAGACCGGCGGCATCGGCATCAAACAGCAGGACTGCCTCGTCGCCATAGCCCCGAAGGGTGTGGATATGATCGCTGCTTAGCGCGGTTCCCAAGGGCGCAACCACATTGTCGATGCCATGGACAGCCAACAAAATTAGGTCGAAATTCCCCTCAACCACCAACGAGCGGCGCTGCTTACGAATAGCCTCCCGATGCTGGTGCAAGCCAAAAAGCAGACGGCCCTTTTCGAAAATCGGGCTTTCCGGGGAATTCATATATTTGGGCTTGCCCTCGCCGAGAATTCGGCCGCCAAAGGCCGCAACTCGGCCGGTCATATCAACGATGGGAAACATAATCCGCGACCGAAAGCGATCGTAATGTCCGCCCCGCTCCTTGCCGACCGCAAGGCCTGCCTTCTCCAGGTCATCCGCCGGTATACCCTTGGCCACCAATTGATCGGTGAGAAAACTCCAGCCCACCTGTTCCGGATCCGGTGCAAAACCCAGGCGGTAACGGTCGACGATCGCTGCCGGCACACCGCGCTGTTCGAGGTAGGCCCGCGCCACCTTCCCCAGTTTTGGGTGGCGCAGGCAGCCCTGATAGGCTACGGCCGCCGCTTCATTAGCCTCGTACAGGATCTCGCGCCGGCGCAACTGGATCTGCTCGGCTTCGCTCAATTGCCGCTCCGCCATCTCTATGCCGTACTTTTGCGCCAACGTCTTCAGGGCTTCGGGAAAATCCATGTGATGGTACTGCATCACAAAGGAAAAAACGTCGCCGTGTTCACCGCAGCCAAAGCAGTGAAAGAACTGCCCCTGGGGATTGACCGTGAAGGAAGGCGTTTTTTCGTTGTGAAAGGGGCACAGACCGGTAAAGCGGTTCCCGGCCCGTTTCAGCTCGACATACTCGCCCACCACCTGAACAATATCGGCGGCGTCCTTGACCGTACTTTTGATGTGTTCACGGGCCGCTGGAACGGACATACTTGCTCACACTACCTTTTTTTGACCATTCCCCCGGTGGAGGAGCTGGCATGGGTGACAACCAATAGAGGGGAAAATCCAGCCAACCAAGAGACGGCTGTTATCCCGAATGCTTTTTTTTCCTTTGTCAATTATGATGTCATCGTCCAAGGATGAAAGGCACCTCTTATCCTTGAGGCGAACGCCCTTTTCGGCTTGGCCCTTTGCCCCCCAACCATCATCGGCTAGATACGAGAGGTCCTTTATGCACGACATGGAAGAACAGCTCTCTCTGGAGATCAAAAAGGAGATCGCGGATCGATATTTCGGTTTCCGTAAGCTGATCGAGGACGACAGCCGACAGTATAACCAGCACATCCGGGAGGCCTACCGTCAACTGGAAAATGAGGTTGGGTTTGATCTGATTAGGCTCTATATTCTTCTGCGGCAGGAATCGCGGATTCACGACTTTTTCCGCCTCACCGGGTTGCGCGACCAGGTCTTTCTTGACCCGTATCTGCTCCAGTCGCCGACCATCCGCCAACGCCTGTTCAAGGGACAGGCCATTCACGGACTCACGCGCCGCTCCCGTTTTCACAATCTTTTTATGGATATCTACAACCGGCTGTGCACAGGAGTGGCAGCCTACGGAGCCACCCTCAAACGCCTCGTTGAGGAAGGCAAGACAATAACCGAAGAAATTGAGCTTTTTCATCGGAAAAACGACCTGGGATCCATGATGGGATTTCTGCGCCGTCTGGACAGCGGCTCTACGCAGCAGGAGGGTCCGCTGACGGGCGGCATCGCGCCGCTGCGAGACAACTATTTTGAAGACAAAATGCGACTCAATGCCCCAGCGGCAGCCGAGCAGCTGCTGCCAGCCTTCCCGGCCCTACCTCCGGTCAAATCGTGCAAGAACGCCCTCCAGGATCTAATCGATGCCGCCTTCGAGGCTCAAGGCAGGCCCGAGGTGAACGAATACCGCTCATGAAGTTTTTCTGCCCATCCGAGCTTGCATTGCTACGGCGACCTGATCTTTACAGACCAACCCAGTAGTCGAGCCGGTCGAGATGGTAGAAACACCCGCCTTGCTGGTTCCAGGAGCACACGCCATGGACGTCCATCCCCTGATGAATGACCGAAACCGGCCGGTCCGAGGAAACAACCACCACTATAATATTGGGGTGTTCGGCGGTAAAACGCAGGGCTGAGTTGTACCGCGCCCCCCGGGCAAGATCTTCCCCGGCAAAGGCCCTGCCGTCAAGCAGACAGGCAAAACCGTGGAGATGCATGTCCGCGCCGATGTGAAGCGCCCCGTCCACCTTGGTGAGGGACTTGGTCAGCTTCAGCGTGTAGGGCTTGCGTAGGTCCAAGGGCGGCGAGAGGCTCTGCCCGGAGATGGGCACCGGGCTTTCATTGAGATCGATGACTATGGTGCAGCCGTGTTTCCTTTGCTGGGAATGGTGCACCAGACTAACCACAATCTTAAAGATGAAAAAACTATCGGACCGTTCCAGAGTGGACTCGAGCAGTAACTCCTCCAACTGCACCAGCTTGGCCTGATAGGTGGTCGAACTGAACCTGCCATCGGCAAAGCTGCACACCTTGGTGCGGTTAACCTTGAAAAAGCCGTAGCGGCCACGAAAATCAGCGCAGAGCGAGAAGGCCGGCAGGGTATCGCCGCAGATGCCGAGAATCGCGCGACCATCACTCACCAGGTAACGGCCCGACCGCTCGACGGTGAGCAGCAACTTCCGCACATGTTTAAAATTGACCAATTGCGGCCGGAGCTCTTCCTGAAACTTAACCAGAAAATGCAGCTGGTTGAGCATGCACGGATCAACAAAGAGTAATCGTCCCTCGGGCCAGGATCCTTCCTCCTGGGTTTCAGAAATCATCAGCACCGCATCCAGCACCGGATAGATCCGCATGGAGCTATCCCAACCGAGCTGCAGGTTCATCTGATCGATGATATAATCGCGGACCGCATGGGTGGCATATTCTTTAAGGAAGTAGCCGGAAATGCCGGTATAGAGATCCTTGTCATTGGCAAGATCGTGGGAAAAACGCCAGACCGCATGCTCGAGCCAGCACTCGGTCGGACCTGTGGAGCAGAGATCGGGATGCTGCTCGGTAAACCACTGCTGAAAAAAGACCGATCCCGAATACCCGCCACAGGAGAGGAGCCCGGCCAATCCCGGATCCTTGACGGGGAGGATTTCCGCGAACTGCTTCCGGTCAAACTGGAGTTTTTCGTTTTCCCGCCACTTTTGATTGTCTAGATACAGACTTTTGAATATCGGCTCATGCCCCTTGAGCAGATTCTGCGGATCACAGAGCATCATCGGGCTGTCAGGTCGCAGGGCAAAAATGACGGCTGCCCGGCTTGTGCCAGAAAAATGGGTCAGCCCATCACTCAGACCATTAAGAATATCACTGACGCACCGGCGAATGAAGGATTGCTGGGTCTGATTAAGCATGAAGGGCGTCACAAGGAAAAGAGGAAACTGCTGCCGGCCCTCGTTATTCCGCTCAAAGACCACGACAGGGCTATTTATGGTCTCAAGGTACCGACAGGTGCCTCAAGCGTCAAGACGATTTCGGGCGGCGATACCATTTCGTCTCCCAAGGGACAATCGAGAGCGATGAAAACCTCAGGCCTCAACCTTGACATTGGCGCCTTTATGCCAAACTTCTTTTGAAAATGGTTATCAATTACCCAAAGGAGGTTAATTATGGCTTATATATGCACAACCTGTGGAGCAGCGGCTGAAACACCTGGACATCTGTGCAGCCCTTCCGATACAACATCTTCTTGCGGCTTTTGCGGTACTCCTGAAGCCGGCGCCCGGCATGTCTGCCGGGATAAACTTGTTGCCATGCAGTTTTTTTGCTCTTCCTGTGGCAGAGTGGCAGAGGAGGAGAACTTTCTCTGCAATCCCTCTCCCATCATAGAGTAATCTTTTATTGTGACGATTCCGCTCTCGGTTCGGACAAGCATCGGTCTTTCACTGATGCTTGTCCGAACCCGCTCTCGCTTTCCGAGCCTCATGGATTGCCTCGTCTTCATGGACGACCCTCTATTCCGGCTCCCAAAAAGAGCTTGGCCAAAGGTGTTTTTCCGCCTATCATGACCAAACTCATAAAAGAATTCGCCTCCCCTCACAATCAGGCTCTTTCAATTCCAATCAGCAGTCTCGTTAAATGGTGCACCCATGGAAGACAACATTGCCGAAGAACTCGTCAACATTATCAAGAAACAGCAGAAATCCGAATATGAGGAGGCCTTTGAGCGAGCCTTCGAACTGACCAAGGCCTATGCTGGTTCCGCCAACGCCCAGGCATCCACTATTCCCTTTGTCTTTGAAAAGCTGTTTGAGCTGTTTGTCACCGGAAAAACCAGATCGTAACCGGGAAAAGCTCAAGCCCCCCAGCCCTCATTGCCCTCTGGCCGGTCCCTTTCGCCTTCGCGACGGCCTGAGGACACCCGGCACTTCGTCCCCTCCCTTTTACTTCGTACCGAAGATTTTATCCCCGGCGTCACCGAGTCCAGGAAGAATATAGCCATCCTGGTTCAAGCGCTCGTCAATGGCGGCCACGTAGATATCAACATCGGGGTGACGCTCCTCTAACCTCCGAATTCCTTCAGGGGCCGCCACCAAAAAAATACCAATGATATCCAGACAGCCCGCCTTTTTCAGCATGTCAACAGTTGCGACCAGGGTGCCACCGGTGGCCAGCATTGGATCGAGAATCATCGCCTGCCTCCGGTCGATATCCTGGACCAGTTTCTCGAAATAGGTCACAGGTTTGAGAGTTTTCTCGTCGCGATACAACCCCACCACTGAAACTTTAGCGCTGGGCAGGGCTTTCAGCACCCCATCCATCATCCCCAGACCAGCCCGAAGGATGGGAACGATGGTGATTTTCTTGCCCTTGATCCGGTCGACCGTGACTGGGCCGGACCAGGTTTCAATAGTCACCTGCTCGACCGCCAGGTTTCTTGTTGCCTCATAGGCGAGCAGCATGCCGACTTCCGCCGCCAGTTCGCGGAAATCCTTGGTGGAGATGTCTCTCTCCCGCAAAAGTCCCAGCTTATGCCGAACAAGGGGATGCGAAATTTCGTGAACAGCCATGCAGACCTCCTGATGGGTAATGGACGGAGAAGAGAGGAACTCACTGCCGGATGTCCGCTCGGCAAAGCTTTAAACACAACGGCAACGGGGTTGTCTGACCTCACAGGCGGGCAATTTACGAAGCCCGTAACCGGCGCTGAATCATCTGTAGATCCTGCCAGGCTGCTTTTTTCAACTCCTCATTCTTGAGCAGAAAGCGGGGATGGAAGGTCACCGCAACCTGAAGCGGGTCAGTCGCATCATTGTCCGTCCCATAGCGGTGGAACCTGCCGCGCAACCGGAAGACGGACTCCTCACTGCCCAAAACGGACCGGACCGCCCACTCCCCCATGACGCATATGATCCGGGGCCGAACCAACTCGATTTCCCGAAGAAGATGTCCCCGGCAGCGGTGGACACTCTCGACATCCAGCAGCTCCGCGGACTCGGGGCAACACTTGATTGTATTGGTCACATAGACATCTGCCTCAGTCAGCCCAATGGCGCGCATCATATTCCACAGCATCGTGTCTTCGGCCACCCCAAACATGGTATCGACTGAAAAACCGCTCTCCTGCCCGGAATAGTCGCCGACCACCAGCAGAGGCGAGCCCACCGCGCCGCGGCCGAGCACCAATCCTTGCCGGACTGCAGCCAGGGAGCACATCTGGCAGCCCTCGATATCTCGACGATCCGCAACCAGTTGCTCCCCAGAGGCCTCTTTGGTCCAAGGTTGCGATTGCTCACGGCACAAAGGCGGCGGAGTAGCGGGCAGAGCCGGCCGGGCACTCTTCTTTGGCCCCGGTGTCGCTTTTCCTTTTTTCGGCCACGGTGCGAGTTCAGGTATCAATGGATAACTCTCGACACCCATCTGCTCATGGAAGCGTAAGAAGGTGCGGAGCGCAGCGGCCATCGCCAGGACAGAGGAACGATCCGGAACCACCGTGTCCGGGGTTGGGTCATCGCCACCCATTGTGGGTTCAGTTGCCGTCATTACCGCCTTGAAGCTCCATCGCCCCGGCTCTTCCGCACCCATAAAACAGATGCCGCCAGCCGATCAAAGACTTATTCTTTTTTCTTTTTGGGAGGTTCAAATTCAAAGACCGTTTCATTTTTCTTCAGAAGGCCGTGTTTTTTCCGAGCCACCTCTTCTAAATATTTATCATCGGATCGCAACCGTTTGATATCCTCTGAGAGTTCAGTATTTCTTGAGGCAAGCAGGCTGTTTTCCTCGGTCAAAGCGGCGATTTCTTTTTTCAACTGCAGGTAATGGAGGAGACCGCGACCAGGTGCAAAAAAAATCCACAACAGAAAAAAAACGAAAACAATCGCTCCAAGAAACCAGAGCACCTTCTTGTCTTGTCGATTATCTTCTTGCTGCTTGCGTATAGCCATACACTTCCCGGTTTACATCCCTTTTGAATTGCCATGGAACAGCTGAAAAAATGCCTGGTCAGCGCCTGCCTCACCGGATTGTGCACCCGCTATGACGGACAATGCAAACCTAACCCTACCTGCCTGCGCCAACTGATCGGGTACCACTGGATTCCGATCTGCCCGGAACAGTTGGGGGGCCTGCCCACCCCGCGCCCTGCTGCCAGCCTGACGGGCGGTGACGGATACGATGTCCTGGCCGGCACGGCCCGGGTGATTGACCAACACGGCAACGATCTGTCCGTGCCGTTTCTTCGCGGAGCAGCCATGGTTCTGACTATTGCCCAAGCGCAAAATATCGATCTCTGTTTGCTCAAGTCCGGCAGTCCCTCCTGCGGCATAGCCCCTGTGCCGGGCGTGACCACCGCGCTTCTCCGGACTCACGGCATTGAGGTCGTCTCCTTCTGATGCAAACGGTAAGCGGACCAGACTGCAAACCGTCGCACCATTCAAGAGTCGGAGGCGACTCTTTCCTCTTTTTTCTCCTCCAGCCCCATCAACCTGATTAACAAAATGCCTGACTCGTAGAGCAGATACAGCGGCACCCCCATTAGTGCCATATTGACAAGATCGGGGGTTGGCGTCAGCAGGGCTGCAACAATGGCGATCGCCAGCACTGCATATCGCCTGTTCTTCTCATAGGTCTTCCGGGAGATGACTCCCACCAAGGCACTGAACACCATAAAAACGGGCAGCTCAAAAATCACCCCAAATCCAAAAACGAACAAAGTGACGAAATTGACGAATCGGCTGACCGAAATGAAGGCCTGCAGTTCCTCCGACTGATAGCTGAGGAGGAAACGGATACCGAAGGGCAGGGTCACCAGGGAACAAAAAATCGTGCCGCCGTAAAAAAGCACACAGGTGGCGACAACAAACCAGAACAACTTTTTTCCCGTGACGCCAAAGGGTTTCCCCACTGCCTTCCACAGCACATACATGCAAAAAGGCATGAGCACATACAACGCCCCGAAAAAGGCCAGATTGACTTGGGCGAGAAAAGGCCCCGCCACGGAAAAAAAATAAAGTTTCTCTCCCAGATGTTCTTGCAAGCCGGTCAGGAGCCTGCCGGAGATAAAAAAAAGCGCAAGGGTCGTGACCGCAATCGACATTCCCAGTGATTTCAGGAAACTGCGTAATTCAAAAAGAAAGATTGCAAAGGATTTCAGCGGTTGGGCCATGGCGTCGGGGAAAATAAACTCGTTATTTGCGAAAGAGACGAAAGTCGGAAAAAAGTAGCAAAACAGAAGGATAAAAGCAATTGAATACCCGTTGCGTTTCCCCGGATGCCATGATAAAAGCCGTTCACATCGGTAAACAACCGTGCATCAGGCACTTATCCTCCCCCACTTTTTCAACCCCAACGATACCATCATGCTTGAATTACGCTTTGTCAGGGAAAACCTGGATCTGGTCCGCAAAAAAAGTCTCCTTCGAGGAGTTGATCCGCAACTCATCGACCTATTTTCCGAAACCGACAGCCGCCGACTTGGGACGCTTGCCGAGGTCGAGGCCCTGAAAAACCAGCGCAACACCGTTTCCAGAACCATCGCCGCACTGAAGCAGTCCGGAAAAAATGACGAAGCCGCGCCCCTGATTCTGGAGATGCGCGAAGTCTCCGACCAGATTAAGGAACTGGATACCGTCTTAGCCGAAATTGAGGTGCAGTTGCAGGACGTCATCATGTCCATTCCCAACATCTGTGATGATTCGGTACCGCCGGGGAGAACTGAACAAGATAATGTCGAGATCAAACGATGGGGTGATATTCCGGCCTTTTCTTTCCAACCGTTGCCGCATTGGGAGATCGGCGAAAAGCTCGGCATTCTCGATTTTGAAACCGCTTCTAGGCTGGCCGGGGCTCGCTTTTCCCTGCTCAAAGGGTTCGGCTCCAAACTGTCGCGGGCCCTGGTCAATTTTTTCCTCGATCTGCACACCCAGCGACACGGGTATACCGAGGTGCTGCCGCCCTTCATGGTCAATTCGAAAACCATGACAGGAACCGGCCAGTTGCCGAAATTCAAGGAAGACCTGTTTAAACTCGAGGGCTGGGACCTCTGGCTGATTCCCACCGCCGAGGTACCGGTCACCAATATCCATGCGGAATCAACCCTCGACGAGGCCGAACTGCCGCTGAAATATACCGCCTACACCCCCTGCTTCCGCTCGGAGGCCGGCTCCTACGGCAAGGACACCCGGGGATTGATCCGCCAACATCAGTTCGAAAAGGTGGAAATGGTCAAGTTCACCCGTCCGGAAAGCTCCTGGGATGAGCTAGAAAGTCTGCTGGCCGACGCCGAAGCAGCCCTGCAGCTGTTGGAACTGCCCTATCGGGTCATCAACCTTTGTGCAGGCGACCTGGGCTTTTCCTCGGCCAAGACCTATGACATTGAGGTCTGGCTGCCGGGGCAGAACAACTACCGCGAGATTTCGTCCTGCTCCAATTTCCTTGACTTTCAGGCGCGGCGGGCTGGCATCCGCTATCGTCCCAAGGGCGAGAAGAAGAGCCGTCTGGTCCACACCCTCAACGGTTCCGGCCTGGCTGTGGGCCGGACCCTGCTGGCTGTCCTCGAAAATTACCAGCAGGCAGACGGCACGGTGCGCCTGCCCAAAGTCCTGGAGCCCTATTTCGAGACCCGTTTTTAAACGGCAGAGGGGGGTGCTTATAATCGGGCCACCCCAAGTGGTCGCGTAGAGTCCAAAGAGACTTGGAGGGGAGCAAAACCGGCTCCCCTCTTTTCTGCGGATATGATATCCGATTCAACCAATTTTAGCCCACTTCACCCTGGCCGGAGAGAAACACTCCGATGAGTCAGCTTATCCCCACCGGGTTACTCAACCCGCTTGAAACTCTCGAGTTCCCATATTTCCAACCCGGGGTTTTTGAGGTCGTTGTAATGCCTTTTGACCCACCGCCCCACTTCTGGCGCATACCAGTAGGTCTCGTCGACACGACTCGAGACATTATTGCCGCGGCTGTTCCTTCCATCATACGACGTTTCGACTTCAACCTTCAGCGTATTAAACGTACCCGCTTTCATCACAAGCCTCTCCGGGGTGATCGACTTAATCTTAGCCTGCAAAGTGAAGTTGACCATAGGATCTTTTGGGCTTTTCCGAGAGAACGCTGAACCTGAATACAATTTTCCAACCTCAAGGGGAAACCGGAAAATCTCTCGGCTCGGAGAAAATATTGACGCGCCGTCTTCTACTACATTTCCGTTGGGATCATTTTTCTCCGTCCACGTTCCTTTCGATGAACTTTGAACTTCAACTTCATACCCTCCCCCGGGTTGCAGACTAACGACCTTGTACGTGACTGTACCCGTATTTGTTCCGACAGATTTGATGTATGTCCATGTATCACCAACCTTGATTACCGGACGGTCAACTTTTGTCGGCAGGTCGGCTGCATAGGAAGACGGAATCAATGTCATTAAGAAGAGAGTAAACAACGACAGAATGCCCCATGTTTTCATAAAAACCTCCTTAAGAAGATATGGTGGATGATGCCCCCCGTCGATTGGACAACCAAAGCAACCAATATAGGTACACCCTATTACAAGTCCCTCTTTTGATCGGTGAGCGTACCGGGAAAGTCCTGTTGGGATTGACTGTGATCACCCCCGCAAACCGGCCGGTTTTTCCTGGGCAAGCTCGATCAAGCGATCAAGCAAAGCACTGAAGGAAATCCCCGCCTCCGCTGCAGCCTGGGGCAGCAGACTGGTAGGCGTCATACCCGGAATGGTATTGGTTTCCAGCAGATAGAGCTCATCCCCCGCAAGGATCATGTCTGTGCGGCTGTAGCAGCGCAACTGCAGGCTGCGATGGGCGATCACGGCGTATTCCTGTGCCTTTTGCCGAATCTGCTCGCTGACCTGCGCCGGACAGATCTCCTTGCTCGCACCCGGCTGGTACTTAGCCTCATAATCGAAAAACTCATATTTAGCGTCGGGAATGATCTCAATCAAGGGCAGGGCCAGCAACTCAGCATTGCCCAGCACTCCGACCGTCAGTTCTCGACCTTTGATGTACTTCTCGACCATGACCTCGTTGTCATGTTTCAGGGCCAGACGCAGGGCACCCGGCAATTTTTCAATCTCCCGCACGATCGACATGCCGATGGAAGACCCCTGCCGCACCGGTTTGACCACGCAGGGCAGGCCGACTTCGGCAACGATCCGGCTGGTGTCTTCCAAATCGCGCAACTCCACCATCACCCAGGGCGCCACCGGCAGGCCATGCAGCCGGTACATGATCTTGGCGAGATTCTTATCCATGGCCAGGGCGCTGCCCAGCACCCCGGCTCCCTGGTAGGGAATGCCAAGCAGATCGAGGAAGCCCTGAATAGTGCCGTCCTCGCCGTTGACACCGTGCAGCAGGAGAAAAGCAACGTCAATCCGGGCGGCATCATTGGCTATCCGTGCCAGATCGGTTGCCGGATCGTAGCGAATGACCTCGTATTTGTTCGGATCAAGCGCCTTTTCCACCCCAGCCGCTCCTCGGAGCGACACCTCCCGTTCATCAGATGTTCCACCAGCAATCAATGCCAATCGAATTTTCGCCATGGTCGACCTCCCGTTGAATGAACATGGTTCTCCGCCCTGTTACCACAATTGTTGACCATGTTACCATCGGGACACAGAAAAACAATCAAAAGGGTGCATCCAGCACAAGGCTCAACGAAAAATGAACGGCTACCACGCGCTGGCCAATTTGGCCAAGCTTCTTCAGGCAACGTGAACACTGACGATTTCTTGCTACGGTCAAGGCAGATGAGGAAATTTGAAGAGATCGGACAGCATAAAGTAGCTTTCAAAGCGCATGAAGAAGCTGGCATTCAAAGCCAGAGAGAGGAGCCGACCGGTGGTCGCCAAATCCAGCGCGGCCGGACGCAACAGCCCGTCGCCGAGCCACTCCCAAACCAGGATGGAGAAGCAAAGACCATTTCGACCGCAATACCGAATAAGTTATGAATGAGTTGCCACCTGCCACCATCGGCGGTAAGCCGGAGATGCGGGAATCATAAACATAGGTTTTTTTGTCCTATCAGACTGGTTGCAGACGTCGATTTTCCGCAAACACGTTCAGCCAAGGTGCCACCGATATAAATCTTCTCCCCACAGACACTCAGCTGCAGCCATATGTCCATAAAATTCGGCGGTTATTAAATAAGCGACAATACGTTATTTGATTTGACAAGTACCGATAAAACGGATAATTTAGCTTCCTTTTGAAACCACACTCTTACTAATGGCCCCGGCCAACCACCAAAGGAAGTGATGCAATCATGATCGAAGTAGATGTCAGAGGTGACCTTGAATACGCGATCAGGCAGTTGAAGAAGAAACTGCAGATCGACGGTATTAAACGTGAGCTGAAACGGCGTGAATATTACGAAAAACCCAGCGTCAAGAAACGCCGTAAAGCAGCGGAAGCCCTGCGTAAACTTCGCAAGTTTAACCGGATGAGAAGCCGGTTCTAACCTGCACGCCCCAACGGTTCGCCGTTGGGGCGTTTGTTTTTCTCCCTCTTTTCGCCGACGCCCCTGCAAACCACAGAATACATCGAGTATCTGCAGCTTTTCCTGCAACACCTGACCATCCAGAGACGGCTCGCCAAAAATACTGTCGCCTCCTATGGCTCGGATCTGCACTCTTTTTTTCGTTTCCTTGCCCGCACCACACCATCCGTCCCTGAAGACATCAGCAAGGAACAGGTGCAGCAATTTTTCCAGGATTGCCATCGACGCCAGATCAGTACGCGGTCGAATGCCCGCAGACTGGCGGCCCTGCGCGCTTTCTTTCTCTTCCTTCAGGATCGAGGCGCCCTGACAGTCAATCCCCTGGCTGAAATCGATGCACCCAAAATCGGCCGCTCCCTGCCCAAAGGCTTGAGCATTGCCGAGGTCGACACCCTGCTCCGCCTTCCGGAGCAAACGTCACCCATGACGCTGCGCAATCATGCCATGCTGCACCTGCTCTACGCCTCGGGATTGCGGGTTTCCGAGCTGGTCAACCTGCCAGTGAACGGCTGCAATCTGAGCAGCGGTCATCTCCGCATCCTCGGCAAAGGGAACAAGGAGCGGGTCATCCCCTTCTCGGCCCTTGCCGGCGAAATGGTGCAGGCCTATATCGACCGCGGACGGCCGTTGATCCTCAAGGGTAAGCCCAGCCCTCTACTGTTCTGCTCCAACCGGGGAACCTCCATGACCCGCAACCGCTTCTGGCAGATCATCCGGGAGGTCGCCTTGGCCGCCGGAATCAGCAAGGAGATCAGTCCGCACATGCTCCGCCACTCCTTTGCCACCCACCTCCTGGCAGGCGGCGCCGACCTCCGCTCCGTGCAGATGATGCTCGGCCATACCGACATCTCCACCACCCAAATCTATACCCATGTCGACACCGACCGCCTGAAATCTATCCATCAGCGATTTCACCCCCGCGGTTAGGTCCCCCGCGCCTCGTCTCCAGCAACAGGTATTGGTGCCGTTGGCAAGGTGACGCTAAAAATGGTTTTCCCCGGTTCGGACTGGACCTCAATGGTGCCGCCATGGGCGCGAACGATGCCGTAGGAGACCGGCAGGCCAAGCCCGGCACCCTCAACCGCCGCCTTGGTGGTGAAGAACGGCTCAAAGATGCGCCCGACATTTTCCGGAGCAATTCCAGTACCGCTGTCTTCCACCCAGACCTTAGCCTCGTTGCCGCGCAAGGCAGTCTTGATCGTCAAGGTTCCCCCTTTTTGGGCCATGGCGTCGGCGGCGTTGATGGTCAAATTGATGAAAACCTGGCGAATCTGATCCTCAACTGCAGAAACCCAGAGTGCGCGATGATCATAGACCCGGTTCAGGGTGATTTTTTTCTTGCTGAGGAAATTGTGATTAAGGGTCAGAATGTCCTCCAGAATACAGTGCAGATCAAAAACCGTTCGCTGGCGGGTGGACGGCCGGTTGAACTGCTGCAGATCGCGGATCAGTTTACGCATGCGATCACATTCATTTTCCGCCAGATGGAGCAATTTTTTATCTTCCGAATCCTCCGCCAACCGCTGCTGAACATCGCGCAACGCAAAACGTATCCCCAGGAGAGGGTTGCCGAACTCATGGGCAATTGAAGCGGCCAATTTGCCGATGGCTTCCATTTTTTGGGCATGGTGCAACTGTTCAATCAGATGCTGTTCGCGGGTGATGTCGCGCCCCATGGCCACCACATTGGTCAACTGCCCCCGCCGGTTGAAGATGGGAAAGATCGACGCTTCGAGGATAACCCTCCGGCCCTGGAGATTGGTATTGGTGAAGGTGCCGGTCCACGCCTCCCCTTTGTAGATCCGTGTCCGTACCAGATCGATGTGCTCGTCGAGATGCAGATCCTGGAGACAGCTGATTGCCAATTTTCCTACCAGTTCTTTCCCCGTATACCCCAGGATCTGTTCAAATGCCGAGTTCACATACTCGATGATGCCCTGGGCATCGGCAATGAGGATTAAGGCCGGCGCCTGCCGGATCACCTTGGCAAAGAGCTGTTTTTCCTGCTCAAGCTTCTGCTGCCGGCTGATATCGGCATAAAAGACAACAGCACCCGTACATTGCCCATTCTCGAGAACCGGATAGGATCGCAGGCTGATCAGCAAAGAGGAACCATCCGGCAGACTGAGCGGCATTTCATCGGCCAGCAGCGCCTCCCCCTCGGCGATGGTGGCCCGCACCAGTCCGCTCAAGAGCTGTGACTGCGCCGTCTCCCGCTCGCCGGAAGAGAGCAATACCAGAATATCTTGGCCGATAAAAGAATTCGAATCGGTGCCCGAGAAGTGCTCAAGTCCGGCCCGATTGATAAACGTGCAGCGTCCCTGGGCATCCACGCCGAGGATGACCTCCTCGGTGGCATCCAGGAAAAGGCGCAACCGTTGTTCCTGGGCCTCCATTTCAAGCAACGCCCTATGCCCACTCTCGCAAAGGAAATTGAGGGCCGTTGTCACCTGATCCAACTCATCGGCGCGGTGGGACGAAGGACGGTCCAGCCGCAACGGTGCCAGCGGTCCTTTTTTCGGATCGATTTCCTCCGCGTATAGGGCCAACCGGACCAGGTGCTGCGTCAGACTTTGCTGGAACAAAAAGAGGATGAAACCGGCGACGACAAAGGTCTTCACCGCATTACTGGCCAGCAAAATGACGATGCGCTGCAGCAGACGCTGATGGATGCCTTCCAGGGAAGCGGTCACATGCAAGCG
The DNA here is from genome assembly GCF_963662935.2 of uncultured Desulfobulbus sp. Classification (NCBI taxonomy): domain Bacteria; kingdom Pseudomonadati; phylum Thermodesulfobacteriota; class Desulfobulbia; order Desulfobulbales; family Desulfobulbaceae; genus Desulfobulbus; species uncultured Desulfobulbus sp. The sequence continues at coordinate 1,071,931 of NZ_CAXXTL010000002.1, forward strand.
GCCAATCTGTTCGGAGCTGCCACGGACCAAATGGTGCAAGGGGAAAATATGGGAGAGGCTGTCATTGGGAGTGCGCTCACCCTTGGCCCAGGCCATCTGCCCGTCCATCTCGACCGCCGCAAAAACAACATTCTCCCGTTTGATCAGACCCTCGAGCTGCAAATTGACCTGAAAATCATCAAGAATCCACACGCTTTCCTCAAGCGGCCGAATACTGGTCTCCTGGATAGAGTCAAAAAAGGTATAGATTCCCTGGATATCGCGGCGGTAATCGAGGTACAGCTGGAGGGCAGTGGCCAAGATGGCCACCATCGTGCTGAACAAAATGACGAGAAAAGTCAGCCGATAGGCAATGCTGTTTTTTTTCCAACGCGGCAATGGCGGCAACCTCACGCAATAGAGTTCCATCGTACCCTGAGATACCCTCTTTTTGCGGCGCACCCCCTTCGATGAGCCGAAGTGGCTGGAGCCGACTTACGGTAGGATCTCCAACAGAGGGCTGACCTGACCCTGCCCGGCAAGGAGCACTCGCAGGGTTTTCACCCCCGGTAGCTGCTGGCGGGCCTCACGCAGCACCAGGTCGGGATGATTGTTGATCTCGCTGAGATGGGCCAGCACTACTAACCGCAACCGCTGCTCAGCCAATTGAGCGGCGAAGGCAAGCGAATCCGTGTTGGCCAAGTGCCCTCGACTGGAGAGCACTCGCTGCTGCAACGGTAACGGATAGGGCCCGTCCTTGAGCATCTGCACATCATGGTTGGCCTCAAGAACCAAGGCCTGACATTGCCGCAGGTGGTGACTGATGAGTTGGGTTATTTTTCCGGTATCCGTGCAATAGCCCAAGCTGCCGGTGCCGTCACTGACCACAAACCCGACCGGGTCGGCGCTGTCGTGGGAGACCGAAAAGGGATGAACCTGCAGTCCATTGATGGCAAACGGTTCTCCGGCAGCAAACTCACGGCGTAACGGCACCACGCCCACCCGCAGCTCCGCAACCCTGTGGGTGGCTTCGTTGGCGTAGACCGGCAAATTAAGCCTTCGTGCCAGCACCCCCACCCCCTTGATATGATCATCGTGCTCATGGGTGACGATGATGGCGGTGAGGGTTTCCGGGGCAATGCCCAAGGTGCTCAGGCGACTGACGATCTCCTTGCCGGAAAAACCGTTATCGATGAGCAGACGGGTTGAACCGGCCTCCACCAGGGTGCAATTCCCCTTACTGCCGCTGCCGAGAACCGAGAATTTCACGAATTGCTGATGCCGGTGACGGGGCGATCGTCCTCGCGCAGACCGGTGTGACCGAATCCGCCGCTGCCCCGCACCGTAGGCGCAAGAGTGGGGACGACCTGCACTATTGCTCGGGCCACCGGCGCCAGGATTAGTTGAGCAATACGGTCACCACGCCGGATCGTGTAGGAGGTCCGGCCAAGATTGACCAAACCAACCTTGACCTCGCCCCGATAATCGGCATCGATAGTGCCCGGAGCATTAATCACGGTGATGCCATGCTTGACCGCCAGTCCGGAGCGCGGGCGCACCTGGATCTCATAGCCCTCGGGAATGGCCACGGCAAAACCGCAGCCCACCAGCCGAATATCTCCCGGTTCAAGCACAACCGGTTCGATAAGAGCGGCGCCGACATCCATGCCCGCCGCCAGCTCGGTCGTATAGGCCGGCAAGGACAAGCCGGCAGCCTGTTCGGGATCCAGCCAGGTAAAGGCAACGGCTATCGCCTGCATTGGGCTTCCTCAAACATCGGTTTCTTCGTTGATTCAAGACAAAAAAAGCCGATGACCGCTTGCACGGTCACCGGCTCATTCTTCACGGCAGGACTCCACCGAACACTTACACTTCACCCTCGGCCAGGGCAGCCTTGCGGCTCAACCGGATACGGCCACGGTTATCAATATCGATGACCTTGACCTTGATCATATCGCCTTCCTTGACCACATCGGTCACATTCTTGACCCGGTCATTGGCCAACTCGGAGATATGGACCATACCGTCGGTGCCGGGAAAAATCTGCACAAAAGCGCCGAATTCCTTGATGGTTCGGACTTCGCCTTCGTAAATCTTACCGACCTCGGGAACGGCCGTGATCTGCTGGATCCGTTGGATCAGGGCATTGGCCATTTCATTGCTGTTGCTGAAAATTTTGATGGTGCCGTCATCTTCGACATCAATCTTGGAATCGTATTCAGCAGTCATCTCACGGATAATCTTGCCGCCAGGTCCGATGATGTCACGGATTTTGTCAGGATGGATCTTGATGGTCACATATTTGGGCGCATGTTCGGAAACTGAAGCCCTGGCAGTACCGAGAGCCTCCTCCATTTTTTCCAGGATATGAATCCGTCCCTTCTTGGCTTGAGCCAAAGCCTGGGACATGATATCGCGGTCAACACCGTCGATTTTGATGTCCATCTGCAGGCCGGTAATGCCGCCGCGGGTGCCGACCACCTTGAAATCCATGTCGCCGAGGTGATCTTCATCGCCGAGGATGTCGGTGAGTACAACGACCTTATCCCCCTCCTTGATCAGCCCCATGGCCACACCGGAGACCGGTGCTTTGACCGGCACACCGGCATCCATAAGCGCCAGACTACCGCCGCAAACCGTGGCCATGGAGGAGGAACCGTTGGACTCCAGGACCTCAGAAACCACCCTTAGGGTATAGGGAAAGGCGTCGCCGGCAGGCAGAACCGCTTCGATGCCACGACGGGCCAGGGTGCCATGACCGATATCGCGACGGCTTGGGCCACTCAGGCGGCGAACTTCACCCACACAGAAGGGGGGAAAATTGTAGTGCAGCATAAACCGGCGGTAGACATCGCCGCCCAGGCCCTCCAGATGCTGTTCGTCGCGTTCGCTACCCAGGGTACAGATCACTAGAGCCTGGGTCTCGCCACGGGTGAACAGAGCCGAACCGTGGGCGCGGGGCAGGATGCCGACCTCACAACTGATGGGCCGGACATCTCCGAAGGACCGGCCGTCAAGCCGCTGGCCCTTACTGACGATGCGATCCCGCATAACGTACTTCTTGTAGGCGCTCAACAGATCGGTCACCTGCGACGGTTTTTCGTACAGTTCAGGATCGATCTGAGCCAGCACCTCCGCCTTGAGCCGAGAATAGCGACTGGAACGGTCCATTTTGTCCGCGATATTCACCACCTCTTCCATCCCAGCAATGGCGGCGGCTTCGACCTTCTCTTTGAGGGGCACATTGACTGTTGGAGCAACAACCTCCCGCTTAGCCTTGCCAACCTCTTTCTGTAACTGGAGCTGAAGATCAATCAACGGTTGGATCCCGGCGTGGGCAAAAAAGATGGCCTCCAAGACCACATCCTCGTTCATTTCTCCGGCCCGGCCCTCGACCATGACCACGGCGGAGCGAGTCCCGGCAACCACCAGGCTGATCTGGGATTTTTCAAGCTGAGTCTTGCTCGGATTGAGCACATACTGGCCGTCAATATACCCGACCCGCGCGGCTGCAATCGGTCCGGCAAAGGGGATATCGGAGAGCATCAGGGCGGTGGAAGCACCGTTCATCGCCAAAATATCAGGGTCAAGATCCTGGTCCGCAGAAAACACCGTTGCGATCAATTGGGTTTCACTGGAATAGCCGTTCGGGAAGAGTGGGCGCAGGGGACGATCGATCATCCTGCAGGTCAACACTTCCTTCTCGCTGGGTCGGCCGATTTCCCGCCGGAAATAACTGCCGGGAATGCGGCCGGCGGCATACATCCGTTCTTGATACTCGATGGTCAACGGCAGAAAGCCCAGGTCCTTGGACTCGGTTTCGGCAACCACGGTGACCAACACCATGGTTTCGCCGCTGGAAACCACCACGGAACCGTTGGCCTGCTTGGCCATCTTCCCTGTTTCAAAGACGAGAGTTCGTCCGCCAATCTCGGTTGTAACTGTTTTTATCATAGATACTCCTGTTCCGGTTCCACCGGAATGTGCAAATGGGTGACGATGGGGCTGGTGCAGCTCAATTCTGTCACAAAGGCACAAAGGATGCAGCGACAATCTCCATCCTTTGCCAATTCTCTCTGTGTCCTTTGTGTCTTTATGACTTTTCCGCTGCCGCAGCGCAGTCACATCGTGAAAAAGCGGACGGCGAGCCACGATGGCCCGCCGTCCGGAAACGAATTTACTTGCGGATACCGAGTTGCTGAATCAGACTTCGGTACTTGGCAATGTCTTTCTTCATTAAATACTTAAGCAAGCTACGACGCTGGCCAACAAGCTTCAACAGGCCGCGGCGGGAATGATGGTCCTTGGCATGCGTTTTAAAATGCTCGGTGAGATAGATGATCCGTTCGGTCAGGAGGGCAATCTGCACCTCACAGGAACCGGTATCGGTCTCATGAATCTTAAATTTCTCAATTAATTCTTTCTTCTTTTCCGCTGTTTGTGCCATGGGGCACCTCCACTTTCCTTCTGCTACCAGAAAAGCACTTCCCTCAGCCTCTCTGGAGTCTGGATAAAGGGTTCCTTGTCCCGTGTCAGAGGGGCGACGCAGGGGAACGACATCGTACTTCTATACTCTAGGCCGATTCACAGTGGCAAGTTTAAACCGACGGCTGCCCGGTGATATGCAGCATCTCGTCGATACCGCGTCGTCCTTCTTGCAAGAGTTGCAAACCGTTTTCCGCAAACAGTGCCGAGCCGGACAGACTGTCGTCCACGGAGAGCAAGCCACTTCGGGTTCGCCGCAACTCGATCAGGTGGGCCCCGCACCCGAGAGAACTGCCGATATCAGCCGCCAGCACACGGATATAGGTCCCTCGACTGCAATCGACGGCGATGGTCAGCTGGTGGGTTGCCGCATCATAACCCAAACAATCAAGCCTATGAATCTCAATCTGCTTGGCAGCCTTTTCAATAAAAATACCTTTCCGGGCATAGGTATACAGCGGTTTGCCCTTGTGCTTGGCAGCCGAATAAGGCGGCGGGGCCTGCATCTGCGGACCGGTGTGCCGTTGCAGACAGGCGACCAGGGTGGCCGAATCAAGTTCCGGGACCGGGGCCGTTTTGGTGACGGTACCCTCCGGATCCTGGGTTTCGGTTTCCACCCCTAACTGAAGCTGAGCAAGATAGGTCTTGCGTCCGTTCATGAACTGTTCGATGTGCCTGGTAGCCGTCCGGCCGACGCAGACAATTAGCAATCCTGTTGCAAAAGGATCGAGCGTGCCGGCGTGCCCCACTTTTTTGATGCCAAGCAGCCACCGAATCCGGCGAACAATGGCAAAGGAGGTCAGTCCCTCCGGCTTGTCCACCAGAAAAACACCATCACTCCATGCCTGTGTTCCCTGATGAACAGGTTCAACCGCGCTCATGGGCGCCTATGCTTAAACCCCCTGACGGAGCAGCGGCAGCAAGGCATCGCGCACCCCTTCCATATTCTTTCCCTTGATGCGAAAGCCACTGGCATTGCGGTGTCCACCACCGCCGAACTGGGCGGCAACCAAGGAAACATCGCACTGCCCCTTAGCCCGCAGGCTGACGGAAATATGATCCGGCTCGACCTCCTTAAGAAAAACAGCGACTCGCACCGAACTGACCGCCCGAGGCAAGTTGATGAAATACTCGGTGTCTTCCATAGTAGTGAAGGTTCGTTCCAGCATCTTCTGGGACACCCGGATGATGGCGATCCGGTCTCGCTCGTGCATCTCCAGGGTGGCCAACACCTCCTGCATCAAGCGCAGCCGCCCCAAGGTATAGTTGTCGTAGAGATTGCTGGCAACCAGGTCAGGGCGCACGCCCCGGCTGACCAGTTGGCCGGCCACGGCAAAGGTGTGACTGCTGGTGGATTCGTAGCGAAACGAGCCGGTGTCGGTGTTGATTGCCGTGTACAGGCACTCAGCAGCTCTGGTAGAGATGTCCGCCCCCAAGGCCACGGCCAAATCATACACCATCTCGGCGGTGGAGGATCGATGCGGCTCTATCCAGACGCTATCGCCGAAGCCTTCGTTGCCCTTGTGATGATCAATCACCACCAGGGGCCTAAAACCGATCAATTCCGGGCTGTATTTACCCAATCGTTTGGCATCGCCGCAATCGAGACAGACGGTGAGAAAATCATTTTTGGCCTGGGTCACAAACTCCCTGACCTTGGCCAAATCGGTCTGGATCTGGCCGCATCCGGGGAGAAAACGTAGAGATGCGAAACCGGCTCCTCGAGATAGCGTAAAACCTTTTTCCCTGTCCCCTCCAAAATCTCAGCTAACCCGAGCAGCGAGCCCAAAGCGTCGCCATCGGGGTTGAAATGGGTGGCCAGGAGAATATGCCCCTTGCTCTTGACGGCCTCCAACACTGCCTGGTCAGGAGTGTTCATCATTGCGTTCCTTTTCGATCTCCCGAAACAGGGTCTCGATACGATCCACCTCTTCATTGAGATTGTCGTAGACAAAAAGCAACTCGGGAGTGTAGCGCAGGTTGAGGATCTTGGCCAAGTGGCTGCGGAAAAACCCTTTGGCCCGATTCATCCCCTTCAGGGTCGGCCCACTGGGGGTTCGCGCTGGCACGGTAAAATAGATCTTCGCCTGTTTGAGATCCGGGGTCACCACCACTCGTGAAATGAGGGCTGCCGACAACCTCGGGTCGCTCACCTTTTGCAGCAACAGGATCGACAGCTCGTTCTTGATAGCCTCGGCCACCCGCTTAGGCCGCGAGCTTTCGGGCCGCCCCAGTCCCGGCAGTTTAAAATCAAATTCCATGTCCATGCTCGTCAATTACAGAACTCCCGCCACCTCATCAAGGACAAAGGCCTCCAGATTGTCGCCAAGCTTGAGATCGTTGAAGTGCTCAACACCGATACCGCATTCAAAGCCGGTCAACACCTCTTTGACATCATCCTTGAACCGCCGGAGCGACGAAATTTTGCCGGTATAGACCACGACGCCCTCTCGAAGGACCCGCACCCGGGCATTGCGCTCAATCTTGCCGGCAATGACCGAGCAACCGGCAATGGTACCGATTTTGGGAACCTGGAAGGTTTCGCGGACCTCTGCGGTGCCAATGACTCGTTCCTCAAAGGTTGGCTCCAACATACCCTTCATCGCTTTTTCGATATCTTCGAGGGCATGATAGATGACGTCATAGGAACGGATGTCAACCCCTTCCCGGTCAGCCAGCTCCTTGACCTTGACCGTGGGCCGGACATTGAAGCCGATGATGACGGCGTCCGAGGCAGCGGCGAGATGGATATCGTTTTCAGTGATTGAGCCGGTCCCCTCATGGAGGGAACGGACCCGGATGACCTTGGTCGACAGACTTTCAGCCGCCTGCCCGAAGGCCTGGAGGGTCCCCTGCACATCAGCCCGAAGAATGACCCGCAACTCCTTGACGTCCTGCTCGGCCATTTTCTCGAAGAGATTGTCGAGCGACACCTTGGAGGCTGAGGCCAGTTCGATTTCCCGCGCCTTGAGTTGGCGGGAGCTGGCGACCGACTTGGTCATCTTCTCGTCGGTCAGAACGACAAATTCGTCCCCTGCCTGCGGCACGCCGGAAAAACCCTGAACCTCAACCGGGATGGACGGTCCGGCTTCCTGGACCTGCTCGCCCCGCTCGTTGGTCAGCATCCGGACCTTGCCGCTGTAGATACCGGCCACAAAATGATCGCCGGGTCGCAGGGTTCCGTCCTGAACCAGGACCGTAGCCACCGGCCCCCGACCTTTATGGAGCTGGGCCTCGATAACTGTCCCTTTGGCCTTGCGCGACGGGTCAGCCCGCAGTTCGAGAATCTCGGCCTGCAACTGGATTGATTCCAGCAGTTCATCGATACCAATACCTTTTTTAGCCGAGGTTTGGCAATAGATGGTGGTGCCGCCCCATTCCTCAGGAATAAGACCGAAATCGCTCAATTCCCGCTTGACCCTCTCAGGGTCGGCATTGTCCTTGTCGATCTTGTTGACCGCGACCACAATCGGCACCTCAGCGGCTTTCGAATGGGCGATAGCCTCCTTAGTCTGGTCCATGACACCATCATCAGCGGCGACGACCAGCACGACGATGTCGGTGACCTTGGCGCCCCGCGAACGCATTTCAGTGAAGGCCGCATGCCCGGGCGTATCGACAAATGTCAAATCGCCGGAGGCTGCTTGGACATGGTAGGCACCGATATGCTGGGTAATGCCGCCAGCTTCGCCGGCTGCCACGTCGGTTTTACGGATAGCATCGAGAATCGAGGTCTTGCCGTGATCGACATGGCCCATGACAGTGACCACCGGCGAACGCGGCTGGGCCTCGCCGCCCTTTTCGACCTCCAACTCCTGCAATGCCTCTACTTCCAGCTCCTCGGTCATGGCCTGCTCGACCTCATAGCCGAAATCGCCAGCCACCAGGGCTGCCGTGTCAACATCCAGAGCCTGATTCAGAGTAGCGAGAAGTCCCATCCGCATAAGGGCGGCAATAACCTCGCTGGCCTTGATCCCCATGCGTTTGGCAAGATCGCCGACACTGATGGTGGCCACCACCTTGATGCGTTTCTTGATGGCCTTGGTCTCGGCAATCTGGGTAGCCTGCAGGTCTTTCTTGGAGCTGTCCTTCTTTTTCTTGCCCTTGCGCGGACGCATAAATTCGACATCACCGTCTGCGGTGAATTCGATCCTGCTTTTTCCTTTTTTCGCGCCCTTAGCGCCTTTTTTGCTCAAATCTTCTTCATCCGCCTTGACGGCGACAACTCTCTTGGCCTTTTTCTTGCCTTTGCCGTCAGCACGCGCCGCATCGTCCTTGACCACCGGGGCCACAACAGGGGTTTCCCCAGGGGTCGGCCGTGGTGAACGAACCGGTTTTTTCATCACCGGTTTGTTGCGTTTTTCAGGAACCGGGATAACCACCCTTCCCACAATCCGTGCCAACTGTTTCGGCTTCTGGACCTCTCCCTCGCCGGAGACTCTGCTCACTGGCAGAGGTACAGGCTCCCCGCCGTCACCCGTGATTGCGACTGTCTCTTCACCATCCACCGCTTCGGGTTGCACAGGGGGCTGGCCTTCGGTGGTTGGCTGCAAAGCGGCTATCGGTTCCTGGTCGATGGCGGCGTCGCCTGGTGCTGTTTCCTCAACCAGAGTATCCTCTCGTGCATCGGCGGCTTCTTGCGCAGCCTGTTGCGCCTTCGCCGCCTTCGATTCCTCCTGAAGACGCAATTCCAGTGCCTGGATTTCCACCTCTAGCGCAAGGGCTTCGACCTCGTCCTGTTTTTTGGCGGCTTCATCTTTGTCGGCCTTGGAGCGACGACGAATAACCGTCTTGCCTGTGGCCACGGGTTCGGGTTTCCGGTTTTTCAGCTCTATACGCCCTTCCGTCGCCCCGGCTCCAGCCTCACCTTTCAACTTCTTTCGAATATCTGCTGCCATATCGTCGTCTACACTTGAACTATGACTTGCAACGGGATAGCCCATTGCAATCAGCTTGTCTGCCAGTTCCTTGCTCTTCAGCCCGGCTTCCTTGGCGAGATCGTAAATACGAACCTTGCTCATTAAACGCTCCCTTCCTCTATAACCCGCCAAGCATGCTCAGTCCGCTTTCCGGATCTTTTTGCTCTTTGCCAACCGTTCACGACAGGTAAGTTGGTTGCAACAATATATTCCCCTGCCGGGTGTATTGCCCTGCTGATCCTCAACCAGCTTGCCATCGACCAGGACAAACCGCAGCAGATCGAAATGAGGGGCTTTACGGCCACAGCCCCGACAGGTGCGCTCCGGGACATGCCCCCTGGCCATCAGGCCGGATCTTTGCCCGGATCCTCGGACAGGTCAGGATCGACTGATTGGCTGCCTACGTCGCTAGGAGCGTTGTCCGGTCCGTCCTCTTCGTCCTGCTCACCATCCTCTTCTGCAGAGAGGAGGGCCGGAGGGGCGAAAGCAACTTCCGGCGGTTGGATCAGGGCAGCTTTCTGCTGCAGTCTTTTGGCCTTCTCCTGCTCCAACCGCGCTAGGCTCATCAACTGTTCAGTCTCCATCCCCGCCAACCGGCCTGCCGAGGTGATGCCGGCGGCAAACAGACGGTCGGCAAGGCCTTCGTCCACACCGTCAACGTCAGTGAGACTGCAGTAGCCGTTGTTTTCCATATTCGAGTAGCGCTGCTCACTCTTGACATCGATTTTCCACCCCAGCAATCGGGATGCGAGTCGCACATTCTGCCCCTGGCGACCAATGGCCAGCGACAACTGGTCATCGGGCACCACGACCAGAAGGAATTTCTTATCGTCGTCGACAATAACCATGGACACTTCCGCCGGCGCCAACGCATTGTACACATACTTGGCTGGGTCCGGGCTCCAGGGGACTATATCGATCCGCTCACCCTGCAATTCCTGGACGACATTCTGCACCCGCGAGCCCTTGAGGCCGACGCAGGCACCCACCGGATCGACATCCGATTCAATGGATGAAACCGCGATCTTTGCCCGGAATCCCGGTTCTCGGCTGACGCCCATGATCTTGACGATGCCCTCGGCTATTTCGGGCACCTCCATCTCAAAGAGCTTGACGAGGAATTCGTTGCAGGTCCGGCTCAGGATCAATTGGGAATCGCGGAACTTCCCTTCCCGGGTATCGCGGCGGACTTCCAGCAGGTAAGCGCGAATCCGGTCGCCTTGTTTATAGGAACGTTTCGGAATCTGGCCATCGCGGGGTAAAATGGCATCGGTACGCCCGAGGTTGATGACCATGTCGCCGCGCTCGAACCGCTGGACAATGCCGTTAACAATGGTCCCCTCGCGGTCACGGTACATCTCGTAGATGACGTCACGTTCGGCATCGCGCATGCGATGAATAATCACCTGCTTGGCAGATTGGGCGGCAATGCGCCCGAGGTCAGCTATATTGTCCAGCTTTTCCCCAAGGTCATCTTCCAACTCGGCATCAGGGTCAAGGCTGCGCGCATCCTCCAGCGAGATCTCGGTCTCTTCGTCGTAGACCTCATCCACCACCGTCCGGTATTGGAAGACCTCAACTTCACCCTGGTCATCGTTGAACTGAACCTCTATCTCCCTGCGATTACCAAATTTTTTCCGTACGGCGGAACGAACGGCCTCTTCAATGGCATCGATCAGTAAAGCACGATCAATCCCCTTATCCCGGCAGATCTGATCGACAATTCGTTTTAGACTTTCTGTTCCTACCATTCTCTACTCCAACTCAGACAATCGTTTGGTGTTCCTGCGGCCCGATAACCGCTGTTCAAAAGCGGTCTCAACGGGTGCTACAGCGTCAAGCGTGCCTTTAATATATTTTCCAAATCTATGCGGACAGTTTCCTTTTCCAGTGCCAAGATGACGGAGTCCCCTTCCAAACCAAGAAGTGTGCCGATGAGCACCTTCTGCTCTCCCATGGGCTCCCGCAATTTGATCCGCGCCAGACGATCGGCATAGCGGACAAAATCTTCCCTTTTCCTGATCGGCCGCTCCAGCCCAGGCGACGAAACTTCAAGGTGATAGGCGTGAACGATGAGGTCTTCCACCTCAAGGTAGGCGCTGATTTCCCGGCTCACCTTGGCACAGTCATCAATGGTTATGCCGCCTTCCCTGTCGATGAACAGCCGCAACACCCACCCATGACCTTCCCGGCGGAACTGGATCTCCACCAGCTCTATCCCCATGTCGGCCAGCAGAGGTTCGGCAAAGCCCTGAATGGTCGTTATCAATCGGTCCGCCGTGTCTTCCACTGCTTTTATTACCGTTTTATTTGATATTTCGAGAAAAATACTCTCCCGTTCTCTCTGCCGATGCAGACGATTCCCGAGAAAAGGCAATAAAAAAAGCGGGCAGAGCCCACTTTCACGTACACCGGCGAATCCGGCAGCCGATCGCAAACGATCCAGGCGGCCATTGGCACCAAGCCAACTTCCGTCTGGAGCGGGCAACGGGGTTCGAACCCGCGACCCCAAGCTTGGGAAGCTTGTGCTCTGCCAACTGAGCTACACCCGCTCTGCTGATTCATAGGAAGTCAGTTAAAATAGAGCATCAATGATCAATTGTCAAGCAACAACAAAATGATGCTCAACATTTTTATCCTGAGGCCCAGGGTCCCACCAGAGGAGGGAAAGCCAAATATTCTCTACGATGTAGAGCAGTTACATCAAGCTAGACGCAGGCAATAGCCACCGCGCACACCCAACCCCCAAAGCAAAGATCGATCATGCCGGACTCAGGGGCATCTTCCGGGCGACGACGCGGTTTTCTTTACAGACAGCGCCTTTTGTGTATAATCGGGGCCATGGATATCATCACCACCCATATCGGCGCCGACTTCGACAGCCTGGCGGCCATGGTCGCCGCAAAAAAACTGTACCCCGAAGCCGAACTGGTCTTTCCAGGTTCGCAGGAAAAAAGTGTTCGCGATTACCTGGCCCAGGAATTTCGCAATATCTATGAATTTAAAAAGGTCAAACATATCGACCTGACCAAAGTCCAGCGCCTGGTCGTGGTTGACACCCGGCAGGCGGAGCGGATCGGCAAGCTGGCCGAATGCCTCCGCAACCCCAACATTACTATTCATCTTTACGATCATCACCCCAACGCCCCCGGCGACCTGCACGGCACCCTGGAAACAACAGAACCCTTCGGCTCAACCACCACTCTTTTCACCCGCATCTTTCAGGAACAGGGTATCGTGCCCACCCGAGACGAGGCCACCTTGATGGCGCTGGGCATCTACGAGGATACCGGCAGTTTTCTCCACTCCTCCACCTGTCCCGAAGATCTGGCCGCCGCCTCCTGGCTGCTCGCCCACGGCGCCAATCTTGACATCGTCACCCAGTTTGTCTCTCGCGAACTCTCTTCCGAACAGATCAGCCTGATCGGGCTATTGCGGCAGGAGGCACACGCCTATATCATTCGCGGGGTGACCGTGGTGATCAGCAAATTGACCGTGGCCGACTATATTGACGATTTCGCACTGATCGTCCAGCGGTTGATGGTTATGGAAAACATCGATGTCCTCTTTGCCCTGATCAGCATGGGCGAGCGGACCTACCTGATTGCCCGCAGCCGCATTCCCGAGATCAACGTCGGCTCGATTGTCCGGGAGTTCGGAGGCGGCGGCCATGCCTCCGCCGCCTCGGCCACCATCCGCGACCTGACCATTGCCGAGGCCGAGGAACAGCTTGTCGGCCTGCTCCATCGCCATATCCGCCCCAAGGCCATTGCCGGCGAACTGATGAGCTCTCCGGTGATCACCGTCACCCCGGAGGTGAGCATCGATCAAGCGAACCGGTTGATGACCCGCTATAACGTGACCGTCTTGCCAGTGGTGCGCACCAACGAGGGCCAGGAAAACGGGCTCCAGCCCGTCGGCCTGCTGGGCATGATCTCCCGCATGGTGCTGGAAAAAGCCATCTTTCACAAACTCGGCGGCCTGCCGGTGGCCGAGTACATGACCACCGAGATCGCCACCCTGCCGGAAAGCGGGACCCTGGCTGACATCCAGAAGCTGATCATCGAAAATCGCCAGCGGCTCATTCCGGTGGTTCGAGGGGAGGAAATCGTCGGCGTGATCACCCGCACCGACCTGCTCAGCCTGCTGGTCAACGATCCGGCCCACCTCTCCACCGACCTCTTGCGTGGCGACGAGCGCCCTTCGGTGGAACGAACGCGCAACCTCAGCAGCAGCATGGTCCAGATCCTGCCCCGCGCCATGACCGTCCTCCTGCGCGAGATCGGCGAAACTGCCGCCGACCTCGGCTGCAGCGCCTATGTGGCCGGCGGCTTTGTCCGCGACCTGTTGCTCCAAGTAAAGAACACAGACATTGACATCGTCATTGAAGGCGACGGCATCCGCTTTGCCAAAAACCTGGCCGAACAGCGGCACGGCATTGTGCATCCCCACGAAAAATTCGGCACGGCCACGGTCATCTTCCCCGACCAGACCCGCATCGACGTGGCCACCGCCCGGCTCGAATATTACGAGCACCCGGCGGCTATGCCCACGGTGGAGCTCAGTTCGATCAAACTCGACCTCTACCGCCGGGACTTCACCATCAACGCCATGGCCATCCATCTCAATCCAGATCGATTCGGCACCCTGGTCGACTACTTCAACTGCCAGAACGACCTCAAGGAACGAAGGATTCATGTGCTTCACAACCTGAGCTTTGTCGAAGATCCCACCCGCATCTTCCGGGCGATTCGCTTCGAGGGGCGGCTCGATTTCACCATCACCCGCCACACCGAGAAACTAATCAAAAACACGGTACAAATGAACCTCTTCGACCGTTTCGAAGAGCCGCGCTTCTTCCATGAACTCAAACTCATCCTCTCCGAGGACGACCCGATCCCGGCCCTTAAGCGCATGGCCTCTTTCAAACTCTTTCCCTTTCTCTGGCCCGACCTTCGTCCCAACCTGGAAATCGACCGCCGCTTCATCCATTTCCTCACCCAGGCCGGTCAGGCAATCTCTTGGTTCAAGCTCCTCTACCTGCCAGACAAGATCGAAACCTGGATGGTGTATCTGCTGGCGATCATGAGCCGGTCGCGGACCAAGGAACTGATCGCCTTCTGTCACCGCTTCGATCTTCCGCCCAAGCAACGGAGAAAGCTCATCCTGCAAAAGACCGAAGGAGAGCGTCTCGCCCATGAAATGCAAAAGCGCCCCTTTCTTAAACCCAGTGAGACCTATTGGCTCTTGAGCGAACTCGACACCGAAGGCCTGCTCTACCTGATGACCATTGCCCGCAAGCGCTCCATTCAACAGGCGGTTTCCCTTTTTGTCACCACGCTGCGCAAGGTGACACCGCTGGTCGATGGCGAAGAACTCAAGACCATGGGCTATATCCCCGGCCCGCAGTTCCGAGCCATCCGCAATCACCTGATCGAAATGCAGCTGGACGGCGAGGTCACCAGCCACGAGCAGGCCCTGGCTTTCATCCGGACCTCCTACCCGATCATCCTCCGGCAGCCCTGAGCCCGCATCTTTTTTGCTCGCTTTTCATCCTTTTCTCCTTATTTTCTACCGGCGAAACAGCTCCCCATACCCCACTTGAGCATTATCTTTTTCTCAGGAGACCTGATTACCCATGAATTTCGACATCAACACCTTCATGCAGCAACTGATCATCCAGGGGCCGCCCTTCCTGTTCGCCCTGACCGTGCATGAACTGGCGCACGGCTATGTGGCCTGGCGCCTGGGTGATCCGACCGCAAAAAATGAAGGCCGCCTGACCCTTAACCCGCTCAAACACCTCGATCCGCTCGGGGTGCTGGCCTTCATCATCATGAAAATCGGCTGGGCCAAGCCGGTGCCGGTCAATCCCCGCTATTTCAGAAATCCGCAGCGCGACATGCTGCTGGTCGCCCTGGCCGGTCCGGGTTCGAATGTTGCATTGGCCATCGCCAGCGCTGCCCTGGCCCATTTGTTCGTTGCCCTGCATTTCCTCCCCTTCTTCATCCTGCAACCCCTGGTGGCTATGTTGGTGGCCAGCGTCTGGATCAACATTATGCTGGCGGTCTTCAACTGCATCCCCATCCCGCCGCTCGACGGTTCCAAGGTGCTGATGAGCCTGCTCCCGCCAAATGCAGCCCGCGGCTATGCCAAGCTTGAGCCCTTCGGCTTCCTCCTCCTGCTTGCCCTGTTTTACACCGGCGTCATCGGCTGGGTGATCATGCCGATCATCCGCTTCTCCGAATCCTTGCTGTTGGGATAAAAAAAGGGCCCGGATTGCTCCGGGCCCTTTGGTTACGATGGGAAATTTGCGATTAAAACTTATAGGTGAATCCAACGCTCACCAATTGAGCCGAGGCATCCTCAAAAGTGCCGTTCACCCTGCCATCATTGGCGAGGTTGTTGACACTGCGACTCTTTTTGTAGTCATAGAGATAAGCGCCGCCGACTTCCATGTCGTTATTGATCTTGTAACGTACACCAAAGGAGTACAACAGGGCATCGGAATCGGGGAGTTCAAACCCGACGGTGCTGCTTGGAATGGGATTTTCATCGATGCCAAAGCCCGCCATCAAAATCCAGTTGTTCTTCAGGTCGTAGGTGACACTTAATCGCCAGGAGTCGGTGTCTTCCCAATGCTTGGCAACTGGATTATCAAAAGCCCTTGTGAGCACCGGATTGATTAAAGATACCGGGTAGGTAAAGTCTAGACTCTCATAATCCGACCAGAATGTCCGGTCGTACTCGAGTTCCACTGTCAACTGATCGTAAAAAGTATAGGACACTGCCGCAGCCAAAATCGCCGGCAAGGGGATCTCAACACCAGTGTCGCCGTTATAGACGCCGGGAGAGAAACTAGAACTCAGGTTCGCGTTCCCTTCGACTCCTAAATCGACCTCCGAACGGTACGTGAGACTGAGGTTCATTTTGTCTGTGGGTCGAACGGTCATCGCTAGGTTGTATCCGGCCTCCCAGGCATCGCCGTCCATATCCCTTGAGATGAGTGACGATCCTATAACTGTGCCAGAGCTATTTGTGACAGGGATTCGCCCACGACTCTTCACCTTGCCGTCGACATAAACCCCGCGCACACCACCGCCCACTGAAAAACGTTCATTAAACTTATAGGAAACCGTGGGGTTAAACTCGAACACCTTCAGGGTGAATTCTTCAGCAAATGTCCGAGGATACGAATCCTGCCATCTTTTGGACAGGCCTGCGGGCGCAGTTACCGAGAAACCGAACCGGAATTTGTTGTATTCCGGAGAGACGGCGAAGAAGGTTGGCACCAAAAAGTCTTCCTCTTCCGAATCACCGCTGTATGCCGGACCACGCACATCAGTATAAGAAATCGAACTGAGATGAATCCACGTGGCGGCGGCCTCCACTGCCCACCGGTTCTCCAACCAGGACATGTTGGCCGGATTAAAGTAGGTAGCATCTGCGCTTGGTGTGTAGGCCACATAGCTGCCGGCACGGGCCGTGGAATTCACCGACTGCTCCGGAATGCGGTAACCGGAGGCAAGAGCCGATCCTGCGGCTGTCAGCAGGATCAATCCCGCCACTCCCAGTGTTTTTTTCATTGTTTCCCCCTTTTTGCTGATGGTTGAATTGGTCCGTCCTGGCTACACATGCATATTGTCGGCGGAATAGAGATACCGCTTGATCTTGTGGGTGGCGGTTTTGACAAAGGGTTCACGTCTCTCCAGCACCCGGGACAGTCGGGAGGAGGTGGAGAGCTGATTATTGAGGGCGGTTCGCATCTCTTCAAACAAACCCGAGATAAACTGATGCCGCTGGGTTCGGCTCTGGCCGGCTGTCTTGCTGTCGACAAACTCGTAATCCGGATACACCCAAGCCTCGAGCAGACCCCGGTTCTCGACGACCAGCGATTCGACCACAAAAGGGTAGGAATTGATATTGTGCTCAATCGCCTCGGGATAGACGTTCTCGCCGTTGGACAAAACAATAACCGACTTGGATCGCCCTTTGATGTGCAGATTGCCCGCAGCGTCGATCAGGCCAAGGTCGCCGGTCCGCAACCAGCCGTCCTCGGTGAATGTATCCCTGGTCGCCTCCGGATCGTTGTAATAGCCGCGCATGACGTTGTGCCCTTGCGCCTGAACCTCACCGACCCCGGTCTCGGGGTGGGGGTCGGCGATGCGAATCGCCACATTGGGTACCGGCTTTCCCGTTGAACCTGGGTTGACCGAGGGATCACCATGCGGCCCTCCAGCCAGGAGCGGAGCGGCCTCGGTCAATCCGTAACCGACGATGAAAGGAAACCCGGAATCGCGGAGAAAGGTTTCCACCTCGGGATTGAGGGCCGCGCCACCGATACCCATCACCTGCAAACGGTTACCGAAAAAGGCGAGCAGCTTGGCGCCGATCTTGCGATAAATCATCTTTCTACTCACACTGAACCGGCAGAAGAAGGTCAACAACGTGCTTTTCTCCACCGCCGGCGCCACCCGTTTCTTATAGATTTTTTCAATAATCAGCGGCACCACCAACATCACATGGGGTTGCTCCCTCTCGCAGATTTTCTGCAAAATGGCGGGAGTCGGGGTCTTGCCCGCATAGGCGATCCGGCATCCTTTCAAGATCGGCAGCAAAAAACCCACCGTGAATTCATAGGTATGCGAGATGGGGAGCACCGAAAGAAAGACCCAGCCAGGGGCAATATGCATAACGCCGCTGGCCGAATAGGCGTTGGCGCAGAGGTTGGCGTGGCTGAGCATAACTGCCTTGGAAAATCCTGACGTACCGGAAGTATAGAGGATGGCGGCAAGCTCATTTGCCTCGACCTTGGGAAAGTTGAGCGTTTCGTCGCGAGCTTGTTCGCCGAATTCCGCCAATGCCTCGGCGAGGAAGTCACTGAAAGTCCGCAGGGCGATCAGTCCGGTATCATCGCGGTAATCATCAAAGGTGACGACATGTTTCAGCCGCTGCTTAAAATCGTAGATCTTTTCGATCTGCCGCTGGGTGAGGAAGATGAAGTCACACTGCATCTCGCCAAGGATGTGATGGACATCGGCTTCGGGCAAATCGGGGAAAATCGGTACGGTGCTCGCGCCCAGCCGGACCACCGCCAGATAGACGGTCCCCCAGTTGTGGGAATTTTCCCCCAGCAGCGCCACCCTGTCCCCCTGTTTGACACCAAGCCGGCGAAGCAGGGCGGCGATGGCAAGGATGCGCTCGTGCCAGGCCTTATAGGCAAGCGGCTCTTCCAGCGCCATTCCGATGGCCGGCAGTTGACGGTATTTGCGGCAACAGATGTCGACCAGATCGTTCAGCGTCGTCGCATTCTCCTGAATCACCGGCAGATGCTCCATAACGAACTGGTCGGGGATTCTCCCCTCGCATTCATCCCTGCTCGGTTCGGTGGTTTCCGGTGATGTTTGCATGCCTTCCCCTCGCTCTTTTCTTGTGTCCATCAACAAATTATCGTTGGCTTGTTTACCATAAGGACCGGTGATTTTCAAAGAAAACGGGCAATTCGCTTGACAGGGCGATGAAAGAAATATTAAATTTACACATTTACCCCTCAACCGGCGCGCCTATGTTTGCTATGCAACGATACCTTTCCCTTGTTCTGCTTTTTCTCATCGGCATCATCTTTCTTGTCCATCCAGCGATGGACGTGCAAGGAGCGCAATCTCCCGTTCCGCTCAAGACCAGCAAACAACCGACAACGACAACCACTGTCAAGTCGAGCAAAAAAACGGCAACCACCACCCAATCATCGGCGGCTGCCAAGACGCAAACCACTCAACAGCCCGCCCAGAAAAAACAGCCGGCCGCAAAATCAACGGCATCTGTGGCCGAACCGTCAAAAGCCAAACAGCAACAAACTGCAGCAAGCAGCCCCACTCCGGCCAAGCCAAATGCCGTTGCTGGTGGCGTCAAGCAACCCCAGGTGGTCAAACCAACACAACCCGCCGCTGTTGCGAAGCGGGCATCACGTTCGCCGCAAACAGTAAAGACTGGGAAAAAGGCGGCTTCCCGCTCTGCCGAGGCGCCGGTTTATTCAACTGTGCCCGCCGGTTGCGTTTCGGAAATCGACAAGCAGATCAGTGCCAGGAGCGTCATGGTGATGGATGCGGAGAGCGGAGGAACCATTTTTGAAAAAATGCCGGACAATCCCCGCCAGCCAGCCTCGACCATTAAAATCGTCACTGCGATGATCGCCCTGAAATCACTGCAAAATGACGATATTATCGACGTCAGCTCCCATGCCGCCAGCATGCCGAGTTCCAAGATCTTTCTCGATGTCGGCAGAAATTATCGCGCCAACGACCTGATTAACGCCGTGCTGCTGGCCTCAGCCAACGATGCCAGCGTAGCCCTGGCGGAAAAAATTGCCGGTAGCGAAGACAAATTCGCCAATCTCATGACCCTGAGCGCTCGGATGTGGGGAGCGCGCAACACCATCTGCCGCACCGCCTCGGGACTGACCGCTGTTGGCCAACAATCGACGGCGCGCGACCTGGCGAACCTTTTCCGTTACGCCATGCAACACGACGAGTTTGCCCGCCGAGTGCACGAGAAGTTTATTTCCACCTCGTACGGTAAGTCCCTGCGCAACCACAACAGGGCGTTGTGGCGGTTGGACGGCGCTGTCGGCGGCAAGACCGGTTACACCGTTGCTGCCCGCCAAACCTATGTCGGCCAATTTACCCGCGATGATCAAACAATCGTCGTGGCGATTATGGGTAGCGAGTCCATGTGGGCAGACCTGGAAAAGCTCGTCAATTACGGCTTCCAAAAGAAAAAAGAGGGGCAACTGGCCCGGGTAGGCTTTGAAAGCGCCACCGGCAAGACATCCCAGGTTAATTGACGTCCCCACACCGCGGAGAGAATAAAAATAAAAAAGGCCTGCAGCAATGCAGGCCTTTTTTTATTCTTTTCTATTTGAAGCGGTTGTCTCATTCAGGCGCTATCTGTTTCCTCACCAATTCGAGAAATGCGTCCCGTTTGAACGGTTTCTCCAGCGTGGCAATATCTCCCAGATACCCAGCCATGGTCAGGTAACGTTCCGCTTTAATAGCGCCCCCACCCGAGATGGCCAGAATTTTCAGGTCAGGATAATCGCGCACCAGTTCCATGATAAACTTAAGACCGTCTTTCACCGGCATGATCATATCGGTGATCACCAGATCAAAGGCATGCCGTCCTACCTGAGCAAGGCCCTCTTCACCATTTTCAGCTGTATGCACGGTATACCCTTCCTGCTCCAGCATCTGGGTCAGCATGGTGCGTATCTGCATTTCGTCGTCAACCACCAATATCCGTTTCAAGGACCTTCTACTCCTCTACTCGTAAAGGCATCTTTTAGTTCAACAGTTATCCTACAAGGCGCCTCCCCTCGATTCAACAGCTTTTTTTCAAAGCACTTCTTTTTCTTGGCGGCATAATCGGCCAAAACCACCGGGAATAGTCCCCGAGGACCAGAAAGCTCGCCCCTGTTTGTAGTCGACAAACCACTGGCCACCCGGTTTCCTGGTGGCATCGGCAAAAATAAACGGCTGCTCACCAGAAAAACAGGCATGCAGATACTGACTGTTGGCTGATTTTTCCTGTTCGAGCAGAGAGAGGGCCTCGGCCACGGACGGCAAACGCCAGTCGGAATATCCGGCAAATTTCTCTTCGTTGATGCGCTTTACCTCCCGCCGCATTGCACGCTGACTCATGATGTCGGTTCCGCCGCGTTGCCACATCAGACCGGTTACCTTGTCGGTTACGGTCAAATTATCCCCGTTATCAACTAGGACCTTGCTAAAATGCCCCTGTGGATTGCGCTCCTGCTCGGCAAAATTAAATTGGCTGACAAGGGCAACAACATCCTCCTCACTCATTTCGGCGGGCTCGTTGGGCAAAGCAATCTGCACAGCCACTGCAAGCACGTCATCCCTCCCCGGAAGTCCGGTGTCCATAATTATTTCGTCTTCGGGGATTTCCAGACGAATCACCCTGGGATCATTTTCGCTTTCCATCACGTTCGCGATCAACCACTGCTTTATCTCTTCGTTGATCGGATGAGTTCGCTCAAACAAAGCTACCTTGCCCTGTTCCTTGACGCATCGACGGACCATCTCGAGCGGGGCAATTATTTCCGCTACCACGCGGGCATGTTTAATACCTCGCTCCATCAGACACAACTTTGGCTCCTCGTCCCAGGCATCAATAAAAAAATAATACACCCGTTCATTCTTGCTCCGCACCCGCTCTATACCTCCCCAGCTTTCATAGGTTCCGAAGGTGTATTCCGGAGTCATATCCCAGTCAATTGCCGGCATACCTTTAATCACCAATTTATTCCGCAAACCCATATTTACCTCCGCAACGGTTTGAAAAAAAAGGACAAGCAAGTATGATGATCTCAGTTCATCATGGGTTAATTATAATGATAATAGTTACTATTTCAATATGAAAAACGATTTCCAAAAAAAAGCCGGCTCACCACTGCCTCTCGGCAGCACGCTTACCGCACGAGGAATCAATTTCTCCCTGTTTTCCCGGCATGCTCAGGCGGTCACGCTGGTCATCGCCCCGGATCCCGAACGGTCGGACTGGGTTGAGATACCGCTTAACCCCAGGGTCCATAAAACCGGTGACATCTGGCATATCCTGCTCGCCGACGCGCCGCCGGATCTGCGCTACGGTTATCGAATAAGCGGTCCGGATGACCCCAGCGGCACGGGACACGCCTACGATTCCACCCGCATCCTCCTCGATCCCTATGCCAAGGAAATTCATTCCCCGGACTGGGGTAGACCGCGCTCCTGCCTCGGCTCGGAACCGTGTTGCCTGCTCGACCTGTACACCTACGACTGGGAAGGTGACCGGCCGCTCAACATCCCGCTGCGGGACTCGATCATCTACGAACTCCATGTGCGTGGCTTCACCCGCCACCCCTCGTCCGAGGTCAGCTGTCCCGGCACTTTCAAAGGCGTCACCGAAAAAATCCCCTATCTTAAACGGCTGGGGATCACGGCGGTCGAATTGATGCCCGTGACCGAGTTCAACGAAAACGAGGCCACCTTTGTCAACCCGCAGACCGGAGAACGCCTGAAAAATTTCTGGGGCTACAGCCCACTCTCTTTTTTTGCCCCTAAATCCGGCTACAGCAGCGATCTGGAGGCTCCCCTCAACGAATTCCGCGACATGGTCAAGGCGCTGCACCGAGCCGGTATCGAGGTTATCCTCGACATCGTGTATAACCACACCGCAGAGGGTGGCGCCGATGGCCCAACCACCAGTTTCCGGGGCATTGACAACACTATCTATTACCTGCTCGACCCCTGGACCAGGGCGTATCTCAATTTTTCCGGCTGCGGCAACACCTGCAACTGCAACCACCCCATTGTCCGCAACCTGATCATGGATGCCCTGCGCTGGTGGGTGGTCGACATGCATGTCGACGGTTTCCGCTTCGATCTGGCCTCGATCCTCGGCCGGGATGTCAATGGTCAGGTGCTGGCCAATCCGCCGGTAGTCGAGATGATCGCCGAGGAACCGGTCCTCGCCGACACCAAAATCATTGCCGAGGCCTGGGATGCCGCCGGTCTCTACCAGGTGGGCAACTTTTCCCCTCATCACCGCTGGGCCGAATGGAACGGCCGCTTCCGCGACGATGTCCGCGCCTTTATGTGCGGTCATGCCGGTATGGTCCCGGCCCTGGCCACCCGTATCGCGGGCAGTTCCGATCTGTATCAGCACTTTGACCGCCGGCCCTGCAATTCGATCAATTTCATCACCAGCCATGACGGCTTCACCCTGGTTGACCTGGTCAGCTACAATGAGAAACACAACCTGATCAACGGCGAAGACAACCGGGACGGCGACAACAACAATCTCTGCTGGAACAGCGGCGCCGAAGGACCCGCTACGGATAAAAAAATCCTGGGCCTGCGATCCCGACGCATCCGGACCATGGCTGTCATCCTCCTGCTTTCCCAGGGTGTGCCAATGCTAGTTGCCGGCGACGAATTTGGCCGCAGCCAGCAGGGCAACAACAACGCCTGGTGCCAAGATAATGCCATCAGTTGGCTCGACTGGTCCCAGGCTGAAAAGAATCGGCATCAAGTGCGCTTCTTCCGCAAGCTCATCCAACTGCGCAAATCCCACCCCATCTTCAGGCGGGATGATTTTTTTCTGTTCGACAATGGCCCTAACGACACGGCCTGTTCCCTCGAAATCATCTGGCAAGGCCTACAACCGGGCCACCAGGACTGGTCCCATGAGTGCAAGACCTTGGCTTTTCTGCTCAACGGTGCGACCCTGGAGCAGGAAGATGACGACTTTTTCGTCATGCTCAACGGCAGCGCCACCGATGCCGCCCTCTTTACCGTGCCCCCAGCCACCCGCAACAGAGCCTGGGTGCGGATCATCGATACCGGCCGACCACCGCCCCTCGACTTCATTGACCCGAAGCGCGGCGATGCGGTATTGTATGGCCAAACCGTTTCTGTAACCAGCATGGGCTGCGTTGTCCTGCAGTCAAAACGAACGAGGTAAGCAATGATCAAACTGCTGATGCTTGGCGATTCTCTGGTGGAATGGGGTGACTGGGAAAAACATCTGCCCGGTGCCGCCGTGATCAATCGAGGAATCGCCGGCGAGATGACCGAGGAACTGTCGGCACGTCTGATGGATGAAATTGAGGATTGCCCCGATCCGGATGCGGTCCTGGTGCAGTCCGGCACCAACAACCTGCTTATGGGCTACATGTTTTTCCCTGCGATCTTCACCACCATGATGCAGCGGCTGCGCCTCTGTTATCCGCAAACCCCGTTGATCCTCTGCTCGCTGACACCCATGCCGATCGTCGCCCCCCAGGAGATTGAACAAGTGAATCGGGAATTGGTACAGGTCGCCACTACCACCGAAAACTGCGTTTTCCTCGATCTGGTCGGTCCCTTTAACGAGCAGTGCCTGCCCATCACCCAACCGGGTTTTCTCGCCGACCAGGTCCATCTCAGTACCAGGGGCTATCAAGTCTGGGCCGGGGCGATCAGCCATTGCCTGACTGAGCTTTTCCCCAAAAGGTACCGAGGTTGACAGGGGCGCCCCTGATTCTTATAAAAATCCCTTGACCCAGGCACGTGGCTGATTCGTTGCCATCTAAGCCTGCATTGACCACAACAATTTCATCCCTTTACGTTGGAGATGCATCCATGTTCACTTGGCAAAAAGTTCTCACCCGCACTGCCCTTTTCCTTGTTTTAATCGTTCCGACCCTCGTTCTGGCTGCGGAAAATCAGGTCTCACCGCCAGCAAAGGCGACAGCGGAAAACTCGCTTGATGGGCTTGTTCTGCACGGCAAGGTTCTCGAAACCATGAACAGCAGCGGCTACACTTATCTGCAACTCGACGCCACCCAAGGAAAAATCTGGGTCGCCATCCCCGAAACTCAGATCAAAACCGGGCAGACCGTCACCTGTACGCCAGGCATGACCATGTATAATTTCACCTCTAAAACCCTCAACCGCACCTTTGAAGCGATCGTCTTCTCTCCCGGCCTGGACAAAGGCGCTCCGGCTGTAGCGGGTCAAACCACTGCCGAAGCCAAACCCGGCAAAGAAGGCACTGGCTTTGATGCTGCCCTGCACGCCGAAGGCAGTGGGGGCAAGGGCGACATCCAGGGATCCGCCGGCGAGGTCATGTCCATGGGACCGTCGACCGGCAGTGCCGGCGCTGTGGTGCCCTCGGCTGAGATCAACGTCAACAAGGCAACCGGTCCGAACAGTTACTCGGTGGGAGAGTGTTTTGAGCAAGGCAAGGAGCTCAACAGTAAGGCCGTCCGCGTCCGCGGTAAGATTATGAAGATCTCCCGGATGATCATGGGCAAGAACTGGCTGCACCTCCAGGACGGCACCGGCAACCCGCTGAAAAATCAGCATGATCTTGTCGTTACCACCACGGAGGATGCTGCCGAGGGGACGGTCGTCACCGTTGAGGGGACACTGAGTGCCGAGCGCGATTTCGGGGCGGGATACAAGTACGACGTCATCGTTGAAAACGCCAAGGTCGAAAAATAGGCCTGCCCGCCACCCATGATGGCTACCAAAATCCACCCCGCCGAGATCGGCTTCGATTTCGACGGGGTCATTGCCGACACCGTCGAGGCCTTTATCCGCATTGCCTGTGAGCAGTATGCCCACTGCGGCATTCGCCCGGAAGACATCACCGATTTTTCCGTGGAGCAGTGCCTGGATATGAACGCGGGTGTCGTCGAGTCGATCTTCCTTCAGATCCTCCAGGATTCGGTGGGTACGGGTTTACTGCCCATGCCTGGAGCGGTGGAAGTGCTCGGCGAGCTGACCGGACAAGCGCAGTTGACGATTGTCACCGCCCGGCCAGAAGCCGAACCGGTGCACCATTGGCTGCAAACGATTTTCCCGGACCCGGTCTGGCCGCATATCCGGGTTGTTGCAATGGGCGATCACGACGACAAGGCGCGGCACATCAAAGACCTGGGGCTTTCCACCTTTATCGACGACCGGGCCGAAACCTGCCTGCAGTTGCGTCGCGCAGGCATTCGTTCTATTGTTTTCTCCCAGCCTTGGAACCTCGACCGGCACGATCTGCCGACAGTGTGCAGCTGGGCAGACATCCGCACCCTCTGCTTGTAAAACCAATCTTCCGGAGTTTACCCCATGCACTGCCCGTCTTGTGGCACCCAGATACAGACCTTTAAAAATCCCACCCCCACCGTTGACATCATTATTGAAACCGTAGGCGGCATCGTCTTGATCGAGCGGAAGAATCCGCCCCATGGCTGGGCATTGCCCGGAGGATTTGTTGATTACGGCGAAGCCTTTGAGGACGCGGCCCGGCGGGAGGCCGCCGAGGAAACAGGATTAGCGGTCACGTTGATCCTCCAGTTCCACACCTATTCGAACCCAGAACGGGACGCTCGCCAGCATACCGCCTCGACGGTGTTTATCGCCACAGCCGACAGCCCTCCGGTGGCGGCAGACGACGCTAAGAACGCAGGTGTCTTTCATCAAGACAACCTGCCCCCTCTGGTCTTTGACCACGACCGCATCCTGCGGGACTATTTTGCGTTCAAGAAGACTGGAAAACGGCCGCTTCTCTGAGCGGGCGGGACAAAAACGGGAACAGCCTTATCGGCGTTGGGATTCTTCAACCTGCAAGGCCCCCAGCCTAAGGACGGGAGCTGGGGGGGCGTTTTTTTCGATGGGTTGGATGGGCTGATTGACCGGCTTCACTTCTTCCTGCACCGGTTGTGTGGTCACGGCTGGTTGTTCGGTCGTCTCCGGGGAGGTAGCCACGAGTGGCCTGATCAGAATTTTCTGGGTCGCCTGGGTCGGCGATAATGCCGGGGTGGGGCTTTCCTTACCGCCACGCCAGACGAAAAACAGGAGCAGGAAGAGTACCACCAGGCCGGCTGCCAGCCAGAGACGGCGTCCCACCCTTTTTTTCCGGTGCGTGCCGGCAGCAGGGACGGCAACCCCCTGCTCTTCCTTGTCCGAGGGAGGAATGTGCGGCATAATTGGCACCTCCTGTTCCGCCATTGTGTTGGCGTTCCTGGAGGCAAGCGCTGCCGCCAACCGATGTTGCCTATGGCCCGCATGCGGCGTTTGGGAGGAAAGCTTGGCGATAATCGCCTCAGACCCTTCCAGAGCCCTTTTCTCCTCAGCAAGACCCGGCACGTCGATGGCAATGGCCTCTATCTCGTTGTACAGCCGGACGATCTGATCTTTCTGCCCCTCATCGAGGAACACTCTCGCTTGGTGCTGGAGTGTGGCCACCTGGTCCATCAACCCGGTCAGCTCCCGCTCCAGGGCCAGCCTCTCCTTCGCGCCGAGGGCATCGCCCAGCTGCCGGCAGAGAAAACGGGCTTCAAAAAGGCGTTTTTCTTTGATCCGGGAACGGATCAAAGAAACGGGATTTTCCACCGAAAGCACGGGGTCGGGCTGACTGGTAGACATCGGCACGCAACCGTTAAAAAAGAGCTTTCAAGACCGCATAAGTAACGAGCCCTGCGCCCGCAGAGCCGTACATCAACAGTCAGGGAAGGCAGTCGCCGTCCGACCGCCTGATCATCACCGCAAAGGCGGCGATTCCGGCCAGAATCGCCGCGCCGATCATCAACAGTTCCTGCACATTACCCCCCTATCGGCAAAAAATCTACCCCCGAATCTTGGCATCCTTCTTCTTGCGAAGGCGAATAGCCTTGGGGGTGATCTCAACCAGTTCGTCATCGTTGACATAGGCGATGCAGTCTTCCAGGCTCATCACAACCGGCGGGGTGAGAATGACCGCCTCATCCGAACCCGAAGCCCGCATGTTGGTCAGCTTTTTTCCCTTGGCCGGATTGACGATCAGATCGGCCGGTCGGCAATGCTCGCCGATAATCATGCCCGGGTAAGTGTCGATCCCCGGCCCTAAAAACAGCCGGCCGCGATCCTGGAGATTGAACAGGGCATAGGCCACGGTGGTGCTGGGCTCTTTGACGATCATCACCCCGTTGACCCGATTCTGAATATCGCCGGCATAGGGTCCCCACTCGGCGAAGATGTAGTTCATCACGCCCATGCCCCGGGTATCGGTCATGAAGGCGGAGCGGTAACCGAGCAGGCCACGGGTGGGCACCTTAAACTTCATCCGGGTCATCTCTTTTTCCACCTGCATATCAAGCAGAATTCCTTTGAGTTTGCCCAATTTCTCGATGACCACACCCTGATACTGCTCATCCACATCCACCGACAACTCTTCATACGGCTCCAGAGTGTGACCGTCAACCTGACGCATAATCACCTGGGGCCGGGTGACCTGAAACTCGTAATCCTCCCGCCGCATCTTCTCGATAAGAATCGAAAGATGTAATTCGCCGCGCCCGGAGACCCGGTAACCGACCGCGTCGGTCAGTGGCTCCACCTGGAGAGCCACGTCGGAGAGGGTTTCGCGGGTCAACCGTTCTTCCAGATGGCGAGAGGTGACGAACTTGCCGTCCTGACCGGCGAAGGGCGAGTCGTTGGGAATAAAATTCATCGAGATGGTCGGTGGGTCGATCTCGATCAACGGCAAAGGCCGCGGATCAACGGGATCGGTGAAAGTAACGCCCACGGTGACGTCTTCCATACCGGCAACGGCAACGATATCGCCCACCGAGGCGCTGTCCATCGGCACCTTCTGACTGCCGGCAAAACCGAAAATCTTATTGATCCGCACCGGACTGATCGAGCCGTCGCGCCGCGCCACGGCCAGACTGGTGCGCAGATCGAGGCGGCCGTTGGTGATCTTGCCGATACCCAACCTCCCCATGTAGGGCGAATAATCGATGGTGTTGACCTGCAGTTGCAGCGGCGCATCGGGGCTACCCGATGGTGGCGGCACATGCTTGACGATCATATCGGAAACTGCATGCATCCCGGTTTCCGGGGTGACCGGCTCATCCGGGTCATTGACGGCAAAGCCAGCCTTGGCTGAGGCATAGACCACCGGAAAATCGAGAACACTGTCCGGGGCGTCGAGACGATCGAGCAGGCCAAAAACCTGATCAACCGCCCAGTCGCATCTTGCAGCCGGTTTATCAATTTTGTTGATCACCACTAGGATGGGGAGCCCAGCGGCCAGGGCCTTCTTGACCACGAAAAAGGTCTGCGGCATAGGACCTTCCTGGGCATCGACCAACAATACCGCGCCATCGGCCATGCGCAGCACCCGCTCGACCTGCCCGCCAAAGTCGGCATGGCCGGGGGTGTCGATAATGTTGATCTTATAATCGCCATGGACGTAGGACCCATTTTTCGAGGCAATGGTGATGCCGCGCTCCCGTTCAAGGTCCATGGAGTCCATGAGCCGCTCCGCCACCTGCTGATTGTCACGAAACATGCCGCTCTGCCGGAACAACTGATCGACAAGGGTTGTTTTCCCATGGTCAACATGGGCGATAATGGCGACGTTACGAATAAACTGCTGCTCCATACTGCTCCCGCCCCGTGAGGGGGCTTTTTTTACATGTGGTGAAAAGAAATGAAATCCCGTGAACCTCTCGGGAAACAGAACAATTCGGATAAGCACCGAGACAAAGCCGGCGAGGCGCGAACACAACAAATCGGCCGGTTGGCAAACGGATATAGATAAAAAGGGGATACTATTTACAGCAAGAAGAACAAAAAGACAAGGAGATTGATGACCAGACCCCTCACCAGCCTGAAAAAAATTCCCGGCGAGCCGCGGCCGAGCGCCGCAGAACAGCTATGTTTTCGTCGACATAATCGATGACCCTGGCTCGCTTGCCCTCGGCCGGCCGCACGATCCGGCCGACCACCTGCAACAGCCGCCCCTCAAATTTGATCGGGGTGGACAGCACCAGGGTCGTCAATCCTGAACAGTCAAAGCCCTCGCCAATAAGCTGCAGCGTGGCGATCAGCACCGCGAACCGCCCCGCCTGAACATCGGTTACGATTCGCACCCGCTCTTCCGGCGCGGCCTGGCCGGTCAGAACCGGCGCTGTCACCCCCTGCGCCAGGAGGAGGTGCGCCAGTGCCTGGCAATGCGCCACCCGGTCCGAGACCACCAGAATCGTGCCCTGATGGCCCTGCCGGAGTAGGGCAAGAATGTCCGCAACGATTAAACGATTGCGCTGAATGTCGGCAGCCAGGGCCTTGATCAACTTGGAGTACTCTCCCTGATAGCTGTAAATAAAACCGGTCGGCCGCTGTTCCAGCTCCGGCCGAACCACCGCGCCGCTGGCCGCCAGCATCCGCCCGTCGACCGTATGCACCCTCTCGCCCATAAAGATATGGATCAACCGGGTCATGCCGTCTTCCCGCCGGAAGGCGGTGGCCGACAGCCCCAGCATGTACTTGCTGTCAAAGGCGGACACCACGTCGGTGAACAGGCTGGCCGGAACCCGGTGGCACTCGTCGACCACAATCTGACCAAAACATTGAGGCAGGGTTTCTAGATTTTTTTTGGCTGTGTTGACGATGGCCACGGTCACCGGCCGGATATCGAAAAGGCCATCACCGGCCAAACCTGCCTCCAGGCCGAGGAACTGTTGGATTCGCTGCCGCCATTGCTGCATCAGCTCTTTGGAATGGACAAGGATCAGGGTCGGCTGCCGGCGGCGGGCGATAACAGCCAGGGCCATGACCGTTTTCCCCGAACCGGTGCCGGCCTCAAGCACACCGAAGGAATGGGCAACCAGCGCCGCCGTGGCCTCTTCCTGATACGGTCGCAGGCCACCATGGAAGCTGAGTTCGACCTCCGGCAAGCTGTGCCGCTTATCGACGATTTCCGGGCTCTTCCCTGTTTCCCGGCGGCAAAGCCGTACTGCCTGGTTGCCGAAACCGCGCGGAAAGAAAATCCGCCCCACTTCTTCCCGATAAAAAAAGAGCTGCGGCTTGAGCTTTTTGCCGATCCAGCGTCCGAACTGCTGGGCCGCCTGATATTTCGGATTGTCGATGGTCAACTCAGCGCGGATGGCAGAGAGCAAGGCAGGGGGGGCGCCGGTCAAGCAGCATTCCCGTTGGACAGTGAGGAGGGGGCGGGGCGGGGCGTGACCTGACACACTGATCACGGCGCTGCCTCTCTCGGAGCGAAGGGTGCCGGCTTTTGCTTGCCGGTCTTGACAGGGAAACGAAAATAGAGCATCTTGGTTTGTTTTCTCTTGACCTCAATCAACCTGATCCTTGGATCATCAGCGGCCGTACCGCCGACACTCTTGCTTGTTGTACCGATATGTTCAATATGAAATCCTTGTGTACCGCCTGCCTGCTAATCCTCCTGCTTCTGTCACCCTTCCCGGCCGTAAGCGGCAACGGTGACAATAAAAACCAAAAACCCATCGTCCTCACCCTGCCGGCGGAAACCGTGCTGGTTTCCCTGCAAAAGATCTTGCCGCTGGACATTCCCTCGCAAAGCCGACAGTTGCAGGGCGACATCACTCTCGAATCTCTCGACCGGCTGGTCATCCATGACAACATCATCACCGTGCATGGCATCCTGTCCGGAAAAAATCTGGTGGTGGTAACCCAATTGGCAGGCCAGGATATTCAGCTCAGAGTAGGCGAGGTCCGCCTGCCCATGACCTGCGACCTGCAGACCCGCTTTGATCCGGCCCAGCGGAAACTCTTTGTCACCCCCCGCTTTTCTGACACCGCCCAAAACGCCAACAATCCCCAGGATTCACTG
Organism: uncultured Desulfobulbus sp.; assembly: GCF_963662935.2. Lineage (NCBI taxonomy): Bacteria > Pseudomonadati > Thermodesulfobacteriota > Desulfobulbia > Desulfobulbales > Desulfobulbaceae > Desulfobulbus > uncultured Desulfobulbus sp. Next base: position 1,103,490 of record NZ_CAXXTL010000002.1, read on the forward strand.
ACGCCCCTGCTCGGCGCCTTGGGTGGGCGGGAATATCCAATCGATCTCGAGGCTCTGCAGATGATCAACATCAAGATCGGCGCCAAATCGATCCCGATCGCCATGGAGCCGATCAAAATTGCCGGCGTAGACAATGCCCTGATCTTTCACCTGATGCCCCGGGTCGGCAACCCTCGGTAACCCAACTCCCTTTACAACACGAGAGGTTCATCATGCCCGACAACTGCCTGTTCTGCAAGATCGTTCGCGGGGAAATTCCGGCAAGCAAGCTCTACGAGGACGACGAAGTCCTGGCCTTCCGCGACATCGCCCCGCAGGCTCCAGTCCATTTCCTTGTTATCCCTAAAAAACACCTCAGCGGCCCCTCGGCGGTGAGCGAAGAGGATGAACGGGTGGTGGGCAAGCTTATGCGGATCGGCAACGAAATCGCCCTCAAAGAAGGTACGAGCCACTACCGGGTGGTGTTCAACAACGGCTCGCAGGCGGGGCAGACCGTGTTCCATCTGCATATGCATATCCTCGGCGGCCGCAACATGGCCTGGCCTCCAGGCTGAACAGGAACCCCAGACATATTGAGCCGAGCTGTTCTCAGGATGGCCCGAGCATCTCTTCCAGCATCGCCGAGAGATTGCGGATAGAGAATGGTTTTTTCAGCATTCCCTGAAATCCGTGCTCCTGGTAGCGCTGCATGACCAGATCCTGAGGGTCACCACTGGATACCAGCACACACGCCGCCGGATCAAGGGCGTGAATTTCCCTGACCAACGCTTCCCCCCCCATGCCGCCCGCCACCTGCAGATCGGCCATCACCAGGTCATAGGGCTTTCCTTCAGCAAGCGCGCGCGCATACAGCGCCAGGGCCTCTTCACCGGTGGCGGCCAGACCGCAAGAGCATCCCAGATAGTCGAGCATGCCGCTGACCACATCCCGGATAACGTCTTCATCATCCATGACCAGAATCCGCCCCCGGACCGGTTTCCTTTCAGCCGCGCTGTCATCCTCCATCGTCGGAGGCAACAAACCTTCCGGGACTGAAGGCTCCGCCAGCAGAAGAGCGTTAAGCCCGCCCCGCAGGGCCTCCAGGTCCTCGCCGGCTGCCGTCCCGTTTTCGTTACCGGCATGACCAAACATCGACTGCGCCCGCTCCGCCCAACCCGCAAGACCACACTGCAACAGCGTCCCCTTGAGGGTATGCGCCGCCAACCCCAGTTCCTGAAAATCTCCTTGCTGCAGGGAGCGTTCACAGTGCGCCAACAGTCCGGTTACGCTCTTACACGAAGTTGCCAGCAACCGTTCGGCCTGTTCCGGTGAGAAACCCGCCGAAGTATGGAAATAGGCCCTAACCTGTTCAATCGTGACCGGGATCAGGGGCGCAGCGCCACTGTCCTTTTCCCCGACTGACGACCAGACATCGGCAACCGGGTAATAATTCTCTAACTCCAGGCCCTTGATCGACATCAGGGCACCAATCAGCTGCTCCGGCTGGAAGGGTTTGGTGACATACTCATCCATGCCCGCCACCAGGCACATCTCCTGATCGCCGCCCATGGCATGGGCGGTCATGGCGATAATCGGCACATGTTTCCCGGTCAGATTCGCGCTCAGGCTATCAAGCAACCCTGGATCAAGTGCACAAGGGGGCGGCTGTTGCTGTTCGACGGCGCGGATCACCTTGGTCGCTGTGAGCCCGTCCATAACCGGCATCTGCACATCCATGAGCACCACATCAATGCCTTCCTCCGCCGCCAAGACCTGCAAAGCGGCCAGGCCGTGAATGGCGGTACTGACCTGATGTTCGCGCTCCAGCAGCATTCTGGCCAAATCACGATTCACCTCATTGTCGTCCACCACCAGGATGCGAAGCCCGGTTATTCTCAGAGGTTCAGCGTGGCCAAGGTCTGGTGCCGATACCGCCGCCACCGCTTCTCCCGGCTCGAGGCAGACGGTAAAATGAAAGGTGCTGCCCATACCCGGAGTGCTCTCCACCCACATCCTGCCGCCCATCATCCCGGTCAATTGCCTGCTGATCGCCAACCCCAGTCCGGTGCCACCGTAATTGCGGGCATAGGACCCGTCCGCCTGCTCAAAGGTGTTAAAAATACGTTCCTGCATCCCCGCTTCTATACCGATGCCGGTGTCGGTGACGCTGCAGTGCAGGACACAGCCAGCCGTCGAGTTGCCAGCAGATTCCCTGTCGATCCTGATGGTCACGCCACCAGTGTCGGTGAACTTGATGGCGTTTCCCACCAGATTGAAAAAGATCTGCCGCAACCGCATATCGTCCCCGACCAGCACCGGCGGTAGATCCTCATTTGCAATATATTCGAGCCGCAAGCCCTTTTCCGTTGCCGGTACATTCAAGGTCGAAAGCACCGTTTCCATGAGTTGTCGGAGCGCAAAAGATTTCTTGCTCAACAATAGCTGTCCGGCCTCTATTTTCGAAAAGTCCAGGATATCATTGAGAATGCCGAGCAGGTTGTCCGCCGCGTTTTTCACGGTCTGCAGCAGCTTTTGCTGGTGGGGATCCGATTGATTGTCCAACGCCAATCGGGTCATGCCGATGATCGCATTCATCGGCGTCCGGATTTCATGGCTCATGTTGGCCAAAAAAAGACTTTTTGCCTGGTTGGCGGCCTCAGCCGTCTCCTTCGCCGCCAGCAAATCGTGCGTCCGCTCCTCCACCTGCTCTTCGAGATACAGGTCGCGCTGCTGGATTTGCGCGATCATATCGTTGAACCCGTTGGACAGCAGCCCCAGTTCATCCGTACTGTTGACCGGCGAGCGGACGGAATAATCTTTTTCACGCGAAATGGCGTCCATGATCCGGGAGAGGATGCTGATAGGACCGACAATCACCGCCAGCAAACGATGGGAAAAGAGCATGGCCATACCAAGTCCGAACAGCAGCATGCCAATCATCAATCCACCCAGAATCAGGAGGTTACGGTTGACCTCCGCGAGACTGACCTGCATGAACACCGACCCCATCGTTTCCTGACCCAAGGTAACCGGCTGGAGAATCTCTGCATGGAGCCCATGAAAACGAAAAATCCCCACCGGGAGGCCGGCCGCCGTTTGACCTTCATGATCGGTGTGGATCAACTGCTTGTTCGTATATTCGGCATACAACTCACCCTTGGTGTTAAAAATACGGCCAACCATGACATTGGGTTTGGCAGCCAAGGATTGCAGGATCGTCTCCAGAGCTGGTCGATCTTCAAAGGCGATGCCGGCGCTGCAATTTTCGGCCAGGACCATGGCCAGGGTCTGCACCTCATCGGCAATCTGCTCGCGCACGAAATACCATTGACTGGCAAAGGAAGTTAGCATGACCAGCAACAGGGCAAGGGTGCAGGAAAGCAGCACGATCCCATGCAGTTTGTAGCGGATTGGAAGTTGGGAAAACCATTTTTTCATAGAGCGTTACAGTACTTCAATGGCAAGATTGAGGAGTGAGGAACTGATGCGAATCCCGCTCTCCTTCGCTTTGGTGTTATTGACGACAAAGGAGAGTCGCCCGTCTTTGTCCTTCAATTCAAAGATACCGCCGGAGGTGGCAAAACCTTCAATGTCACTGACCGTAACAATGGGTTGACCGGCGATCAAGGGGAGGATTCGTTTCAAATTGGCCTGCTCCGACTTGCTGACAAACAGCAGCCGGCATTGTCTGAGCCCCTCTGTAACAGAAACGGCGTGCCGGAGGCGGATATTTCTTCCCGCAATTTCCTTGGAATCGACGCCGTTCAACGCCGGACCAAAGGGATCGCTTCCAAGCACACAGAGGGAAAACTGGGGATCCGCATTGCTGTTGCTGCTTTCCGGCCAAGTGGTGAATCGGGCAAAATTGAGCAAAAAGGCAGCTTTTACCTTGTACTCCAGATCCCGATCCTCGGCCCGTGACACGGCACCGCCGCCGAGCAGGCAGAAAAGCGCCGTCAGCACGGCAACTATGAACAATTTAGAGTGCATCGGAGGTAAGCGCCGCCTTTAAAAACGCCAGGTGACTTTGCCGTACACCCCGCGTTCTATTTCGGTGGCCGGGGTTGAGTACTCAGAAAGATAGTGCAGCTGACCGCTGTTGGTCAGATTCTGACCGGCAAGCATGACCTCCAGATTTTTGTTCGGGGTCCAAATCAGGTTGGCGTCAAACAGACAGTAGGCATCCAGCGGTACGGCAGCGCCCAAGAGATCCGCACTGTTTCTGCCGGAGATGTCGTCAACATATCGCAGCCAGAGATTTAACCGCCAATCCGGAGCCAGGGCAATGGAGGAACGCAGGGAGGCCTGATGCTGCGGACTGGAACCTTCCACCAGCTCACTGCCGGTTTGACTGCCGACCAGTGCATCGCTGGTCAGATCCAATTCCAGATACGAATAGGTCAGGACAAAGGAGAGCCAGGAAGTGGCCTTCCAGTCAGCTGCCAGCTCGAAACCTCGGCCGGATCCTTGCTGGGCATTGACAAAGGTATTATCAACGCCGGCGGTAGTCGCCGATGGCATCACCGTATAGATTTCATCGTAATCATTATAAAACAGGGCAAGGTCGAAAGAGAGGTTCTCCGTCGCCTGCCACCGGTAACCGGCCTCATAGGCGTTGACGATTTCCGAATCAAACTGCGGATTCCCGACTAAAGCGACGGTACCGATTCCTCCGGCAAGATAGGGTTGGGGAAACCTCGCTATCGCCACCCGTCCATACTGATCCAAGATTGCCGGGGTACGGACGGCGCGGGAAGCCGAGACCCAATAGGAATGATGTTCCACCGGCTTCCACAACAACTTGGCGCTGGGCTGCCATTCTTTACCGGTGTAGTCATTCTGCTCATATTTGGACCCCAGAGTCAGCCAGAGCCTATCGGCTAGAAGATTGATTTCGTCCTGGAGAAAGGCGCTGTACAAGGAATCGTTCCGATCCGGCAAAAACACTTGAAAGGTCGGCTCAAAGGAGCCCTGAACCGACCGGTATCCGGCCCCCATGGTCAGCGCCTGCCGCTGCCCGAGTTTGGTTTCATACTGCAGGTCAAGATCAATGGTATCGAACTCAATCCGGTAGATAGCCTCGTCACGCTGCACATAATCGTAATAGGCCTTGAAGGTCAACGCCCGGCCATTGCCCAATTCCTGATGCCAGCGCCCCAACAGGTTGCCGCCCTTGGAATCGATCTCATCAAAGAGGGCTGAGGGTAAGAACGACTCGCTCGTCCAATAGGGGAAAACCAGCTGGTTGCCGCTGTTCTCGTACAGATCGCCTTGCAGGGTCCATTCCTTGCCGGTCCCCGGTTTGCCGTCCATGCGGAAGCCGCCCTGAGCCGGCTGCCAATCGTCATCGGCATCTGTGCCGGTTTCTTTGAGAATGTTGCTGGCATGATCATCATAGGTCAGATAGAGGCGGCCATAGGTGGTCTCACCGATCTTGCTGCCGTACCGAGCGGCGCTGGAAAAGGTTTCCTGGGTGCCGGCTCCGACCCGGACCAGTCCGCCCTGGGTATCTTCGGCTTTTTTGGTGATGATATTGATCACACCGTTGACGGCATTTGCGCCCCACAGAGTCCCACCCGGCCCGCGGATGACCTCAATGCGGTCGATGTCTTCCAACAGTGTATTCTGGGTGTCCCAGAACGTGCCGCCGTAGGCCGGAGAGTAGACCGAACGGCCGTCCATCAGCACCAGCAGTTTATTGGAGGTGAAGCCGGCGAAACCACGGGAGGAAACCGACCATTTCGAGGCGCTGATCTTGGCGACCTGCAGTCCCGGCGCCATGGCCAGGGCGTCGGGGATGGTGGTCACTCCAGAGCGGCGGATATCCTCCTGGGTGATGACAAACACCGCCGCCGCCGCATCGGACAAGGGTTGGGCCTTCTTCGCCACCGAGGTCACGGTGATGTTCATCAATTGCCCGATATCCATATCCAGATATTCGTTTTTCCCGGTATCCGCCGCATGGGCCTGACTGGCAAGTCCCACGCAGAGGACACTCAACACTCTGGCAAACTTTGATGTATGACCCGCTCGCATCATTGCACTTGTTTCCTGATAAAATTCTCTCCTACCGATTCCCATGACAACCCGGCACAGCCAGCCAACGCCAACAGATCTGTGTCGTTCCAAGAACCCATCACGCTTCTCAACGATTTTTTTTGGGGTGCAAACAACGAAAAAACCACATCTCAACATGAGTCGAGCAAGGTGATTCCGCAAAAAGTCTATTTCTGTCATTCCGATGAGCACAGCAATAATAAATCTACTAATAATTCAAGACAGTTATCGCTGCGCTCGAAATGGCAATACGGAGACTTCTTCCTATTTGCGAGTTTATCAAGCAAACCAACGGGTGCTCAAATGATAGCTTCTCTCATCTTCGTTGGGCAAGAAAGACTTGACCACTTCGACTCATTCACTTAGGGCGCACTGATCCTGGTCTCACGACCCTACCGTTGCATCTCAAGCCGGCAACATCCCGTAGAGATAATTGATAATGTCGGTGCGGGTGACGATACCGATCACCTTTTCCCCCTGCACCACCGGCAGATGACCGATATTTTTGCGCACCATCAGGTCCGCCGCCTCGCTGGCCAGGGCCTCAGGCGAGATGGTCGCCACCTTGCGGTTCATAAAGGCCTTGACCGGGCTGTTCCACTGCTTATTCTGCTTCAATTTTTTCAGATCCCACAGCACCACAATGCCGCGCAGGCACTCCTCCTCCTCGACTACCACACCGCGAATTTTTCCCTCTTCCATGATGTGCCGTATCTCGTGCATCGGCGTATCCGGCGCCACACTGGTCACCGGAAAGGACATCATATCGGCCACCAGAGCACCGCCCCGCTGGACCTCATGGAGAGCGGCGATGATCTTCTGCCGGATTTCACCGGCGGCCACATGGGAATCGTTAATCGTGGCTGAGCCGGCACCGGGATGGCCACCACCGCCGAACCGCTGCAGGATGGTGTTGACGTTGATATCGGGTGTGCCGCTGCGGCCGATGATAAAATAGCCGCCGCTCTCGTTGACAAAGACCACGAATACCGCATCGGCATTGACGATCTTACTGTACAACTGCACCACCATGGCCAATTCGACATGCTTGTTGATATTGACCACGCCGATGCCGACCCGCTTGCCCTTAATCTCGTGCTGTTCGGCGTCGCGCATCAGGCGAAACAGCACCTTTTTCTGGACCTCACCATAAGCCATGTTAAGAAAATCAACCGCAATGTTCAGGTCCGCGCCCTGCTCGAGGAGAAAAGCGGCTGTCCGTGCATCCTCGGGGGTGGTGGAGCTGAAGGTCAACTGACCGGTATCCTCGTAGAGTCCAAGGAGAAACAGGGTGGCCTGCAGAGGGGTGAGGCGCAGGTCTCGCTGTTGGATTTCACGAACCAGCAGGGTGATGGTGGCCCCGATCTTTTCGACGCATTGCCAGTGGGGGTTGAGGTCGCCGATGCCTAGGTGGTGATCCCAGAGCAGTAGCTCAACCCCTTCCCGGTCCTTAAGATGGTCCACCCGGTCGAGCCGCCGCCACTGGTTGGTGTCGGTGACAATCAGGCGGGTCACGGCATCGAGGTCCACTTCTCCGGACAAAATGATGTCAAAAGAAGTCTTGTGGAGCGAAAGAAAGCGGTGGACATTGGGGTTGACGTTTTTAGGGCAAACAGCGACGGTGCCAGGATAAAGAAGGGTCGCGGCGACAATTGACGCCAGCCCGTCAAAATCGGTATTGCGATGGGTGGTGGCTATATGCATGGGATCAAATTCAGGTTGACTGCAGTGGACAGGAAAAACGATATGAAGGGGACATCGGGTCGATTGCCGATAAAATATATTCTTGATTTCATACTTCGGACTTATGGTGTCAGTCTATAGGAAAGGAGCAAACTGTCAACGAAAGAGTCGACGGTACAGTCATCACCTGGCAACTCCGAGATTTGCCCCTATCTTCCAGGAACAATTCCTGTTGCGTTCAACCACGGGCGGTGCTTTACTGATCGCTCAGATTTCTTTACCGTACAGAGGATCATGAAAGGGCTCTACGATCTCAACGAATACAAGGATAATTGCGGTTTTGGCCTGATTGCTCACCTCAAGGGCAAGCCCAGCCACCGTCTGGTGCAGACCGCCATTAAGGCGCTGACCTGCATGACCCATCGAGGCGGGATTGCCGCTGATGGCCGCACCGGCGACGGCTGCGGCCTGCTGCTCCAAAAACCGGACGGATTTCTCCGCAAGAAAGCGCTGGAATGCTGCAAAGCCGAACTCACGCCCCTCTACGGCGTCGGTTCCCTGATGCTCAGCCAAGAGCAAGAAAAAGCCGAAGCGGCACGACGTATCCTGGAGGCGGAACTGGTTGCCGAAGGGCTGCAAGTCGCCGGTTGGCGGCAGATACCCACCCAACCCGACTGCCTTGGCCCCATTGCCCTTGCGAGCCTGCCGCTCTTTTTCCATATTTTTATCAACTGCGAGGGCATAAGCCGTGAGCAACTGATTGCCCGGCTGCTCATTGCCCGCAGAAGAGCGGAAAAACAGTTGGCCTCGGACCCCGATTTCTATGTCGTCAGTCTCAGCGAAGGGGTGATTGTCTACAAGGGATTGATGATGCCAGCCGACCTGCCCGGCTTTTTTCCCGATCTAGCCGACCCGGAACTGGAGAGCGGGATCTGCGTTTTTCACCAGCGCTTCTCGACCAACACCATGCCGCGCTGGCCTCTGGCCCAGCCTTTTCGCCTCCTGGCCCACAACGGCGAGATCAACACCATCACCGGCAACCGGAACTGGGCCGAAGCCAGAACCGGCAAATTCAAGACCCCGCTCCTGCCTGATATCGAGGCCATCGCCCCGCTGGTCAACCGCACCGGCTCGGACTCCTCCAGCCTGGACAACATGCTCGAGGTCCTAGTGGCCGGCGGCATGGACCTGCACCGGGCCATTCGTATGCTCATCCCGCCCGCCTGGCAGAATGTCGAACATCTGGACGCCGACCTCCGCGCCTTCTACGAGTTCAACTCGATGCACACCGAGGCCTGGGACGGCCCGGCCGGGCTGGTCATCTCCGACGGCCGCCATGCCATCTGCGCCTTGGACCGCAACGGCCTGCGCCCCTCGCGCTGGGTGCTGACCAGGGACGATCTGCTGACCGTGGCCTCAGAGGTGGGGGTGTACAAATACGATCCCGGCGAGGTGGTGGCCAAGGGGCGTCTCGGTCCGGGCCAGATTCTCTCCATCGACACCCAGACCGGCACCCTCCGCCACACCCGGGAGGTCGATGAGGAACTGAAACGCCGTCATCCTTACAAACAGTGGCTCAAGGACAACACCCTGCGGCTCGAGGGCACCCTGGGCCAGGACCGGGCCACCCGGGAACTGGAGGGCGACCTGCTGCGGATGGCGATGAAGATGTACCAGGTCAGCTTTGAAGAACGCGACCAGCTGCTCCGTCCCTTGGCGGAGTCCGGCCAGGAGGCCACCGGCTCCATGGGGGACGACACGCCCATGGCCGTTCTCTCCCGCCAACAGCGGCCGCTCTACGACTATTTCCGCCAGCAGTTTGCCCAGGTGACCAACCCGCCGATAGATCCCCTGCGCGAGGCGGTGGTGATGTCGCTGGAGACCTGCATCGGCCCGGAGCAGCAGTCGATCTTCGAGGAATCCGAGCAGCACGCCAGCCGGGTAATCCTGACCTCGCCGGTGCTGTCCACAGAGAAATACCGGGCCCTGGTCCATCTCGACCGCTGGGGGTATCGGCTGTGTCGGCTATCGCTCGGCTATGATCCGAGCCACCTCACTCTGCGCCAGGCCATTGAGCAGTTGTGTCTCCAGGCCGCCGCGGCGGTTCGCTCCGGCTGCGTCCTCCTCCTGCTCACCGATCAGGACTGCCGCCCGCCCCTGCTGCCGATCCATGCCCTCCTGGCCACCGGCGCAGTCCATCACCACCTCAGCAAAGAGGGGTTGCGCTGCAATGCCAACATCCTGGTGGCCACGGGCACGGCACGAGACTCGCACCAGATCGCCACCCTCATCGGCTTCGGCGCCACCGCTGTCTACCCCTATCTGAGCTACGCCGTCCTCGGCGACCTCTGCCGCAGCGGCGAGTTGGACTTGGCTCCGGATATGGCGGTCAAAAACTACCGCAAGGGCATGAAGAAGGGGCTGCTCAAAATCATCTCCAAAATGGGCATCTCCACGGTGGCCTCGTACCGGGGGGCGCAGTTGTTCGAGATCATCGGGTTGGATGAGGAAGTGGTCGATTGCTGTTTTCCCGGCACACCGAGCCGTATCCGCGGCGCCCGCTTTGCCGACCTTGAGGCCGACCAGAAGGCTTTGGCCAAGGAGGCCACCAGCTCCCAAAAAACCATCCACCCCGGAGGCCTGCTGAAATTCATCCACGGTCAGGAGTACCACGCCTTCAATCCCGATGTGGTCATGGGGCTGCAGGCCGCGGTCAAGAGCGGTGACTCGAACCAGTGGCAGACCTGCGCCGATCTGATCAACCACCGAGAGCCTGCCACCCTGCGTGACCTGTTGCACCTGCGCCGGGATCTCAAACCTATCCCCATCGATCAGGTTGAGCCGGTGGAATCGATCATCCGCCGTTTCGATACCGCCGCCATGTCGCTGGGCGCCCTCTCGCCCGAGGCTCACGAGGCCCTGGCCGAGGCGATGAACAGCATGGGCGGCCGCTCCAACAGCGGCGAGGGCGGCGAGGATCCGGCCCGCTACGGCACAGCCAGGGTGTCGAAGATCAAACAGGTGGCCTCCGGCCGCTTCGGCGTTACCCCGCACTATCTGGTCAATGCTGAGGTGCTGCAGATCAAGATTGCTCAAGGCGCCAAGCCCGGCGAGGGCGGCCAACTGCCGGGCAGCAAGGTTAACGAGCTGATCGCCCGCCTCCGCTACTCGGTGCCCGGCGTCACCCTGATCTCACCGCCGCCGCACCACGACATCTATTCGATCGAGGATCTGTCCCAGCTGATCTTTGACCTTAAGCAGGTCAACCCCGGCGCCCTGGTCTCGGTCAAGCTGGTGTCCCGGCCCGGTATCGGCACCATTGCCGCCGGGGTGGCCAAGGCCTATGCCGACCTGATCACCGTTTCCGGCTATGACGGCGGCACCGCCGCCAGCCCGATCTCCTCGATCCGCCACGCCGGCTCGCCCTGGGAACTGGGGCTGGCCGAGGTCCACCAGACCCTGCAGGCCAACGATCTCCGCGACAAGATCCGCTTGCAGACCGACGGCGGCCTCAAGACCGGCCTGGACGTGGTCAAGGCGGCCATGCTCGGGGCCGAGAGTTTCGGCTTCGGCACTGCCCCTATGGTGGCGCTCGGCTGCAAGTACCTGCGCATCTGTCACCTCAACAACTGCGCCACCGGCGTGGCCACCCAGCGCGACGACCTCCGCCGCGACCACTACCAGGGCACGGTGGCAAAAGTGGTCAACTATTTCCGTTTTCTGGCCCAGGAGACCAGGGAATGGCTGGCGCTGCTCGGCGTCCGCAGCCTGGAGGAATTGGTTGGCCGGGTCGATCTGCTCGAACCGGTCGCCGGTACCACACCCCGGCAGCAGCAGCTTGACCTGCGCCCGCTCATCCACACCGATGGGTTGCTGGCCCAGAAACCCCGTCACTGCGCCATCAGCCGCAACCAGCCTTTTGACAAGGGGCCGCTGGCCGAACAGATGGTCCGCGACATTCTGCCCGCCATCGAAACCCGCAGCGGCGGCGCCTTTGCTTACACCCTGACCAACTGCGACCGCACGATCGGTGCCCGGCTCAGCGGCGAGATCGCCAAACGTTACGGCAACCAGGGAATGCAGGATGCGCCGGTCAAGCTGAAGCTCACCGGCATCGCCGGCCAGAGCTTCGGCGCCTGGAACGTCGGTGGCCTGGAACTCTATCTCAACGGCGATGCCAACGACTATGTCGGCAAGGGCATGGCCGGCGGCAAGATCGTCCTCCGTCCGCCGCACCGTTCGACCTTCAAGACCGAAGAGACCAGCATCATGGGCAACACCTGCCTCTACGGCGCCACCGGCGGCAGGCTCTATGCCTCGGGCCAGGCCGGAGAACGGTTCGCGGTGCGCAATTCCGGTGCGCACGCGGTGGTGGAAGGGGTGGGCGATCACGGCTGCGAATACATGACCGGAGGGCTGGTCACCGTGTTGGGTCCGGCCGGTGCCAATTTCGGCGCGGGTATGACCGGTGGTTTTGCCTATGTGCTCGACCTGGACAACAATTTTGTCGATAAATACAACCATGAACTGGTCGAGATCCAGCGCATCCACTCCGGTTACATGGAGGAGTATCGCAACCACCTCCACCAGGTGATCGAGGAGTTCTGCCGCGAGACCAACAGTGATTGGGGCTGGCGGCTCTTGGACGACTTTCTCGACTATATCGGTAAGTTCTGGCTGGTCAAACCCAAGGCCGCCGACTTCTCCAGCCTGCTCGACCGGCTCAAGCAGCGCGGCGAATAACCTTTTTTATCACGGCACCCCCATGAAAGAGCGCCTCAACAATGTCTTCCAGTTCCTGGACGTCGAACGGAAATTGCCGCCCAAGGTAGGGCTGGTCACCCGGAAAACTGCCTTCCGGGAAATTTACGAACCCGTAGCCGAAGCTCACCTTCAGCATCAGGCGCACCGCTGCCTGGCCTGCGGCAACCCCTACTGCGAGTGGCAGTGCCCGGTGCACAATTACATCCCCAACTGGCTGAAGCTGCTGGCTGAAGGCAACCTGTTGGCGGCGGTGGAACTCTGTCACCAGACCAACACTTTGCCAGAGATCTGCGGCCGAGTCTGCCCCCAGGACCGGCTCTGCGAAGGGGCCTGCACCCTCAACGACGGTTTCGGCGCGGTGACCATCGGCAATATCGAGAAATACATCACCGACCAGGCTCTGGCCCAGGGCTGGAAACCGGACATGTCCGGTGTCACCTGGACCGGCAAACGGGTGGCGGTCATCGGCGCCGGACCGGCCGGTCTAGGCTGTGCCGATGTCCTGGTTCGAAGCGGGGTGCGGCCGGTGGTTTTTGACCGCTATCCAGAGATCGGCGGCCTGCTGACCTTCGGCATCCCGGAATTCAAATTGGAGAAATCGGTTCTGGCCCGGCGACGGCAACTATTCACTGGCATGGGTGTGGAGTTCCGCTTGGGTACCGAGATCGGCCGCGATGTCAGTGCGGAGCAACTTTTGAATGAGTTTGATGCCGTCTTTCTCGGCATGGGAACCTATCAATTCATGAAGGGCGGCTTTCCCGGCGAGGATCTACCGGGAGTCCATGACGCCCTACCCTTTCTCATCGGCAACGTCTGCCAGCATCGGGGTTATGAAGGATTAGCCCCCTTTGTCGACACCTTCAGCAAACGGGTGGTGGTCCTCGGCGGTGGCGACACGGCCATGGATTGCTGCCGGACCGCAATCCGCCAGGGAGCGGCCAGCGTCACCTGCGCCTACCGGCGCGACGAGGCCAACATGCCCGGATCCAAGCGGGAGGTGACCAATGCCCGGGAAGAGGGGGTGCAGTTCCTCTTTAACCAGCAACCCATTGGGATTATGGGGGAACATCGGGTGGAAGGGGTGGAACTGGTGACCACCGAGTTGGGGGAACCCGATGCCAGCGGCCGACGGCGGCCGGTGATCGTTTCGAACAGTCAGGTCACGGTGACCGCGGATATTGTCCTCATTGCCTTTGGATTCCGCCCCAACCCACCAGCCTGGCTGGGACAGCACGGAATCAGCCTCAATGACCGGGAGCGGGTGGTGGCCAAGGAATCCGGCGAATACCCGCTCCAGACCAGCAATCCCAAAGTCTTCGCCGGTGGCGACATGGTGCGCGGCTCGGACCTGGTGGTCACCGCCATCTGGCAGGGACGCCAGGCGGCCAAGGGCATCCTCGCCTATCTGGGAGTTGATTAACCACTAGGCCGAAAGAGATCGACAAGCGGTGCCCCCATAAAAAAAGAGCCGGGAGTCCCAACCCCTGCAGGGCAAGGAGGACTTCCGGCTCAAACCTTCTTTCGCGGCACTCTTCCGGTTAGAAAGGCAGTTTCTTTGGAGGCGCCTCTTCCGCAGGCGCTGGTTCTTCGATTTCGCCCTCGGTCGCGCCGACCAGCACGACATCAACCCGGCGATTTTGCTTTCTCCCCTCCTCCACACTGTTATCGGCAACGGGCCGATATTCCCCGTAACCGGTTACGGATATCTTCTCCGGCGCGAAGCTGTGCCTATCCATAAAATAATGGGCAAGAGTGGTTGCCCTGGCGGTCGACAGTTCCCAGTTCGAGTGAAACGTTGACGAACGCATCGGGATATTATCGGTATGGCCCTCGAAACTGATCGGATTGCCATAGGGAAGCAGGACCTCGGCAATTTTGGTGAGGAGTTCATAGGCGGCCGGTTGGATGGTGGCACTGCCTGAATCAAAAAAACCAGCCTCACGCAAACTGATAACCAGGCCTCTCCTAGTGATATCAATGTTCACCTTGTCTTGCGCATTCTTATCAATGAGAAATTTTTCAAGGGACACCAACATCTCCTTAAAATCTTTCTTGGTTGCCTGGACTTTGGACGAGCCGTCACCCTTTGCCTTCGGCTTTTCCGTGTTTTTAAGCTGCTGTTTCATCGAAGGAATGGGCATCATATCCGATTTTGGAATGAATTGCGGTTTCCCCGAAGATGCGCCTACGGTTACGCCAAAAGCGCTGCGATAAGAGGCGGCGACCTGCTCCACCTTCTGCTTATCGGTCTGCGACATGGCGTAGAGGGTCACAAAGACCGCAAACAACAGGGTAATAAAATCGGCATAGGAGACCAGCCACCGCTCATGATTGGCCGCTTTTTCCGGCTCTTTTTTTCTGGCCACTTATTTCTTGCCCCCTTCCTCATCGGCAACCGCTGAAGCTTTCCCCGTCTCGCCCCCAAGATACGATTTCAGCCGCTCTTCGATAAAACGCGGGTTCTCGCCATTCTGAATAGCGACGATTCCGGCAATGATGATCTCCTTGCGCACTATCTCGTCCTTAATGCGATGTTTGATCTTGGTGGCCGCGGGCAGACAGATAATATTGGCGGTGATCAGGCCGTAGATCGTGGCCACGAAGGCGACGGCGATACCGCCGCCGAGCTTGGAGGTGTCGGAAAGGTTGCTCATGACGTGGATGAGGCCGAGCACCGCGCCGATGATGCCGACGGTCGGGGCATACCCGCCCGCCGCCTCGAAAAATTCAACGCTCATTTTGGCGTGTTCTTCAACCGCCCCCAGGTCGATCTCCAGCAGTTCCCTGATTTCCTTGGGGTCAACCCCATCGACCGAAAGGGAAATAGCCTTCTTCACAAATCGATCCTTGTGATTCTGGGCGTCCTGTTCCAGGGCAATGATGCCATTTTTCCTGGCCTTCGCCGCAAAACCACAGAGTTCGACAATGAGATCGTCATTTTTAGGCGAGTTGGCGATCAGTTTTTTCAGGTCCTTGAAGGCCGTAATAACGGTATGCAGGGGGAAACTGATGAACGCCGCGCCAAAGGTGCCGCCAAGCACGATTAAAGCGGCGGTTGGCTGCACTAAGGCATTCATGTGTAAGCCTTCGAGCATTGCGCCGCCAATGATGGCGCCCAACCCCATGAGTAAACCGATGATGGTTGCGATATCCATAACTTTTTAAGAGTGCTGATTGAAAAGGACGGCCGGTACCATTGGGCCCGAATGCCCTGGAATGGCTCGATAAGGTATTGTACGGAGAGGATCGGAGATTAGAAAGAAAAAAATCAGGAAAAGGGGATCATCGTTGAACATCCGCACTACTTCATTGCAGCGTGACGAGTGAGAGGATTGTTCCAACTCTTTTTTCAGGCACCACGGCCCGCTCACGATTCATTCGCCGGTATCGATGCCATGTCTCGATTGCTGCAAAATCCTGACGCGAAAGGCGACAATTTTATCGATGACCTCCTCCGCTTTTTCCAGGACCAGAACATGATCGTCGTTGGTCAGTTTGATAATCGTATCGGGCGTCTCCTCAATGATCTTGATGAGATCAGGATTGAGATAGAATTCTAATTTATTGAGCCGGGTCAGCTTGATCATGGCAGCAGAGAGAAGGAAAGTGAAAAAATGAGGCCAGGCCGCGAGCACAGGCTCCCACCGAGCGCCTTCCCCGCATGCAAACGGAAAGGCTCTCGGCAGGTTCTCCCCGCCCGCTGCAAAAGCAGGCTGGCCGAAGCGGACTCACTCTACGCGGTTTTCTCTTCCACCTCGAATTTAATCAAGGTTTCATCGGCCTCCACCGCCTGGCCCTTCTTCACCCGGACCTCGGCAATCACGCCGTCCACCGGCGAGGCCACGCCGCTTTCCATTTTCATCGATTCCAGGATGACCAGGTTCTGGCCGCGGAAGACACGCTCACCCTTCTGGGCCAACACATCCACCACCAGGCCGGGCATGGGGCACAGCAGGATATTGTCCAAGGCCTTATCTGCCTTCTCGGGCATAAAGGTCATCATTGCCCATTCTTTCGGAGTATAGATCTCGAACAGCCGCGAGATGCCGTTGAAGGACATGAACATGAACGATTCCTCAAACCGCAAACGGAAACGGTAATCCTGACCATTGACCGTGAGCTTGAGGCGGCGGCGGAAAAACTCGAAGGTGGGGATGATGACCTTGTGGGTGGTGCCGTCCACCCGGATGGTGCAGGTTTCACCGCTCACCGGGGATCCCTCCAGGGTCACTTCAAACAGTTCCCCCTGGGACCGGACCTTGTACGGATGGGTCCTGCCCATATCCCGCTTGCCGCCGATATCGGAAACCATGTGGCGCAGCGACTCGCGCACCGCCACCGTGCGGGTATGGTAGATCAGCGTTGCCGCCAGGGCTGCCAGTTGCAGATATTGCAGGGAAGGCGAGCGTTTTGACACCCCACCTTCGAAATGCTGGTCGATGAAGGAGGTACTCAGATTGCCTTCGGCGAACTCGGGCAAACAAAGCACGCTGGTAACGAAATCAATGTTGGTGGACACCCCCTCGATATGGTAGCCGTTGAGGGCCTCGACGAGACCTTGGCGCGCATCTTCCCTGGTTTTGCCATGGCAGATCAGTTTAGCCAGCATGGAGTCGTAGTAGACATCGATTTTGCTGCCAATATTGACGCCGCTATCCACCCTGATACCCCTGCCCCTGGGTGCGGCATAGCGGGTAATCATACCGGTCGAGGGAATGAATCCCCGCGTTGGTTCCTCGGCGCAGATTCGCGCTTCAATGGCCCAGCCGTTAAAGGTGACACCACTCTGGTCAAAGGACAAAGGTTCGCCGCTGGCAATGCGTAACTGCCATTCCACCAGATCGAGCCCGGTGACCAGTTCGGTGACCGGATGCTCCACCTGCAGGCGGGTGTTCATCTCCAAAAAATAAAAATTATGCTGGCTGTCCATGACGAATTCTACCGTGCCCGCATTGACATACCCCGAGGTCCGCGCCAGATCGCAGGCGGCCTTGCCCATCCGCTCCCGCAGGTCCGGAGATACAGCCGGTGAGGGTGATTCCTCAATCACCTTCTGGTAACGCCGCTGGATCGAACATTCCCGCTCGCCGAGATGAACCACATGACCCTGGCTGTCGGCCAGAATCTGGATCTCGATATGACGGGGCTGCTCGATGTAACGCTCGACAAAAACCCTGGTGTCGTTGAAAGCCTTCTGGGTCTCCTGCCGACTGGCCGCCAGCGCCGCCTTCATGTCCTCAGGTTTGGCAACAATACGCATGCCCTTGCCGCCGCCGCCAGCTGCCGGTTTCAACAGGATCGGATAGCCAACTGCCTCCGCCGCGGTTAGGGCCTCCGCTTCGTCCTTGATGGCCTCGATAAAGCCGGGGATAACCGGCACACCGGCGTTTTTCGCCAACTCCTTGGAGGTGATCTTGTCGCCCATGACATCGACCACATCGGTTGGCGGGCCGATAAAAACCATACCCGCTGCTGCCACTGCCTTGGCAAAATCAGCCTTCTCCGAGAGAAACCCATAGCCGGGATGCACGGCTTGGCAACCCGTGGACGTGGCCGCGGCAATGATTTTATCGATATTGAGATAGGACTTCTGCGACTGCGATTCGCCGATGTACACGGCCTCATCCGCCAGTTGTCGGTGCAGGCTGCGGCTGTCGGCGTCGGAATAGACGGCCACGGTCTGGATGCCCAGCCGGTTGCAGGTACGAATGATGCGAATGGCAATTTCGCCGCGATTGGCGATGAGAATTTTATCAAACATAGCGTACCTCAGAGGGGAATATTTCCGTGTTTGCGATCCGGGCCCTTGGTTCGCTTGCTGTCCAGCATCTGCAGGGTGCGGATGAGATGCGAGCGGGTGTCCCGGGGAAAGATAACGTCGTCGATATAGCCCCGCTGGGCGGCAATAAAGGGGTTGGCAAAGGTGCTCCGGTATTCTTCCATCTTCTCAGCCAGCACTGCTTCGGGGTCTTCCGCCTGGTAAATCTCCTTACGGTGAATAACCTCGGCCGCGCCCTTGGGGCCCATGACCGCTATCTCGGCAGTCGGCCAAGCGTAGTTGACGTCGCAGTGGATGTGCTTGGAGTTCATCACCAGGTAGGCGCCGCCGTAGGCCTTGCGGATGATCACCGAGATTCGCGGCACTGTAGCCTCGGTAAAGGCATAGAGCAGCTTGGCCCCATGGCGGATGATGCCTCCGTGCTCCTGGTCCGGACCGGGCATGAAGCCGGGGACATCAACCAAGGTGATCAACGGGATGTTGAATGAATCGCAAAAGCGGACAAAGCGGCCGGCCTTGAACGAGGCATCGTTGTCGAGTACCCCGGCAAGCACCGCCGGCTGATTGGCCACCAGGCCAACGGTCTGGCCGCCGAGACGGCCAAAGCCGCAGATGATATTGCGGGCGAATCCAGCATGAACCTCCATGAACTCAGCCCCATCGAGGATGCTGAGGATCAACACGTTCATGTCGTAGGTCTGGTTGGAGTTCGTGGGGATGAGGTAATCCAGGGCCGGATCGGTACGGCCGGGTGCGTCGCTCAGGTTAAGGATGGGCGCCCTGAGGCGATTGTTGGAAGGCAGATAGCTGATCAGCCTCCGCACCTCGCGCAGGGCAAGGACATCGTTGGCCACAGTAAAATGGGCCACGCCGCTCTTACTGGCATGCACCCGGGCCCCGCCCAGGTCCTCCGAGGTGATGTCCTGATGGGTGACGGTTTTAACCACACTCGGCCCGGTGACAAACATGTACGAGGAGTCTTCGACCATAAAAACGAAATCGGTGATCGAGGGACTGTAAACGGCACCACCGGCGCAGGGCCCCATGATACAGGAGATCTGCGGCACCACGCCACTGGCCCGGACATTGCGGTGGAAGATCTCGCCGTAGGCAGCCAGGGCATCCATCCCCTCCTGGATGCGGGCGCCGCCCGAGTCATTGAGGCCGATGATCGGTGCGCCTACCTTGACCGCCAGATCCATGACTTTGCAGATTTTCTGGGCATGTGCCTCGCCGAGCGAACCGCCGAGCACGGTGAAATCCTGGCTGAAGACAAAGACCTCACGACCGTCGATGGATCCGTGACCGGTGATGACGCCGTCACCAAGATACCTTTTCTCGTCGCCCAGACTGCCGCCCCGCCCAATTTTGAGGACATCGAACTCTTCAAAGGAACCATCGTCCAACAGCAGGTCGAGTCGCTCCCGCGCGGTCAGCTTGCCCTTGTGGTGCTGATCGGCCTTTTTCGATTCCCCACCGGCGGAAACGGACTCCGCCCGTAATCGTTCAAGGGTCTCAAGAGTTGCATTATATTGCGTATCCATTGTCCTCACCTAGTGCCGGAATCTGCCTAAGGCCCAGAAGAGGGTCCCAACAGATTCTCGATTATTGATCGATCATGTTTGTTTTGTGGCGGCTGTTTCCGACTGATACCATCGCCTGCAGGTTCTACCGGATGGCGAGGCTGTCGGCCCTGTTGCCCGCAAGAAGATGGCGGCTGAACGGCAAGCGACTCTCCTCACCTTTGGTCGACCGCCCCAGCTGGCCATAAACAGTCTAATTTATCACAGAGCACAGGTTTTCGTCTGCAAAAAAAACGGCCTACCGAGAAAGGTTGCAAGGCTCAACGCAAAACCCACGGAACACGCGAGTGTCACGGCTCGTTATTCTCAATCCCAACAGACTGCGGACAAGGTGGAAAAGACGCGTCCATTCTCCTCCACGAACCGTTGCCTAGTTGTGCGCGAGTTGTATATACCGATCGAAAAAATCAAGGTGCCCAAGGAAATAACCGGCAAGGACGCAAATGAACACCCAGCCTGTTCCTCCTAAGACGCTGAACGGAAAAAAAACGCGCCAGCGCATTTCGGCCATTCCAGCCACAAAGGGAACATATGTCCGAAGAAAGGGGACGAATCGGCAAAGCGTGACCGCTTTGGTCCCGTATTTCTCAAAAAAATCATGTGCCTTATTCAGATTTTTCTGGTTGAAAAATCGGCCATCTTTTCCGGCAAAGGCTTTGTGTCCAAACCAGATGCCCATAAGACGGTTAAAATTATCCCCAAGTATGGCTGCAACCGAGAAAAGGATAAGGACGATATACAAGTCCATTGCCTCGGTCGCGCAGAGGGTGCCGATGGCGAACAACATTGAATCTCCAGGCAAAAAAGGCGCCACCACCAAGCCAACTTCACAGAAAATAATAGCGGCTATGAGTCCATAAATCAGTGCGCCGTGGTTATCCACAAGCACGGTTAAATTTCCATTAATATTTACCGTAAAATCAATAAATTTATTAAAAATATCCATATTTTTACCGCAGGGGTTGAGAGACGTTTGACAGCATTCTATGGCAGAGAAAAAGAGTCACACCGCGAGTATTCCTTGTTGTTCCAATAACTACTCTTCAATGATATTTATCCTATCAGGGATAGGATTATTTTCGGTGAAAATCCTATGATTCATAGAGAGCATCGACAATATTCGTCGTTTGTTGTAAGGGCAATGAAAAAATGTTCAATTTTGGTCAAAAAACCCTACGTTATGGTGATTTTACCCCAAGAGATTCACGTCTTGGTTCCCGACAAGGGCGCCCTTGAGAGTATCAATGGTTTCCGGGGATTGGGCGTGCTCAAGTTAAGGCATTGCACCCCCGGTTGAGCATCTGCACTTAATTGTGTATATGAACAACCACCTGATCACTAACAGAAAATCTGAGACCTGACCACGGCAAGCTGGTCGGCGTGGTCTATATGTCCGACATCTTCTACCACCTGTTCAGCGGGTACAATAAAAACGGCCGGTGTCCATAACTTGGACACCGACCTGCTGAATGGAGGAGTGCGAGCCGAATCAGAAATTGAACACCTTGGCTTCGGCCGCCATGTCGATCAGGTGGGGCCCGCCATCGAGCACCATGTTGCTATAAAACTGGGCCTCGTCGAGCTTACGGTTTTTGGCGCAGGGAGTACAAACGCCCACCGGCACCTCGTTTTCGATCAGGTAGGGCAGGTAGTCGCTGACGCTATCTCCGGTATCTGTCTTCTGACCGCCGTCACTATTCTTCATCGCCCAGTCGACACCGCTGTCGATTAAAAAAAGATTGACCTTGTGGCCCTTGGAATGGGCGATCTTGGCAAATTGAAAGCAGCGGGTCGCCTTTTCAACGTTGTTGTCACGCAGCACAAACAAAAAATTGGCCATAATTTCCTCCTAAATCCTTACGGAATGTATGAAAGGGCCGGCCATTGTGCCGCCATGGCAATCTAACCGGTTCCCCTGTGAGTTCCACAATAGACTGATCACTACTCGGATTCCCAGGGCATGACAACCCGAAATCACCGCGTAAGAGCGCTATGCAGCGATAGTTTTTCGCTTCCTGCCCCCTGAACCATCACCCAGTTTCCACCGCCCCAAACCCGACATGATGCCAACCCCTTTCGCCCCACCCTTCTGGCTCCGCAATCCGCACATCCAGACCCTGTGGCCCAAACTGTTCCGGCCGCTACCCGCCCTGCCTCTGTGGCGCGAACGGCTCGAGCTGGCCGATGGCGATTTCATTGATCTCGCCTGGGCCTCCGGCGGTTCGGGCCCCATTGTCCTCATCCTCCATGGTCTGGAGGGGACCCTGCGCTCTCATTATGCCCTGCCGATCATGGCTACGCTCCTCCGGGCCGGCTTGCAGCCGGTATTTATGCACCTGCGCGGCTGCAGCGGCGAGCCCAACCGGTTACCCCGCACCTATCACTCCGGGGCCATTGAGGATCTGGCCGAGGTTTTGACGCTGCTTCGGGCCACCGGCCGGTCGGTGGCCGCAGCCATCGGCTTTTCCCTGGGCGGTAACCTCCTGCTCCGCTACCTGGGAGTCACCGGTTCATCCGCCCTGCTCCAGGCCGCGGTGGCCGTCTCCGTGCCCTTTGTCCTGGCCGATGCGGCCCGGCGGCTTGAACAGGGCGGGTCCCGGATCTATCAGCACTACCTCATGACCCGCTTGAAACGGGCCTACCGGCAAAAATTCACCGCCATGGCCTCGCCGCTGCGGGTCGATCTGAACCGGATCTACACCCTGTGGGAATATGACCAATGGGTGACCGCGCCGCTTAACGGATTTGCCGGGGCCGACGACTATTACGCCCGGTGCAGCTCGCTGGGTTATCTCAAAGATATCACCGTACCCACCCTGATCCTTCACAGCAGAGATGATCCCTTCATGTATCCGCACAATGTTCCCAGACCCGATCAGGTTGGCCCCGGCGTGCGATTGGCGATCCAGCCCCACGGCGGCCATGTCGGTTTCATTGAGAGCCGCTTTCCCTGGCGGACCGGCTGCCTGATCGATCGGCTCGCCCCCGCCTTCCTCAATGAGCATCTGGCGGCTGCCGACCCTCTACCCTAACCGGGGATCGAAGACGCGCAGCCTGTCGGCGGCGTTCAAGGCGTCTGCCAGGTCAAAGATTTCGAAACAGACCAGCATTTCCGCATTGAGGAGGGGCACCGCCTGCTGCAGTGTGTGTTCATCAAGCGGCAGGTGATCGGTCTGGCCGTCGGTGCCGGAAAGGTGGAGTCAACGATGTGCGGGTGAAAGTGGCTGGGCAGCGGTTTGCCCAGCAGGCTGTGGGTGAGATCAAAGGTGAAGCGGGGGTGAAACTCGACCTGGTCGATTAGGTTTTCCATGGCCACAAGCTCCGGCCAATCCACCTCCCGCCAGCCTGGCAAGGGATGCAGGGTCATATTGAGCAGGGGAAAGCCGCTCTCCGCAAAAAATTGGGCGACAGCCAGCGCTCCTGCAACCTTGTCGGTGGGCAAATGGACCGTGTATTCCAGGTCAAGAGCCGCCAGACCGTCGAGCCAGGAACCGACCTTGGCGCGCATCGGCCGGTCCCAGGTGTAAACCAGCAGTTCGACAAAGTCGACCCGCCCCTCAACCAGACGGGCGTTATCGAGGAAATTTTCCCCGGTAAGCCATGATGTGGTCCCCAATTTCATCGCGTGATTTCCCGATGGCGGCAAAGGTGCCCATTTCCTCGATCATCCGGAGCGCGGCCTCGATGATGCTGAACACCAGGGCGCAGCCCGTCCCCTCGCCCAAACGCATGTTCATATCGATCATGGGCTCCAGGCCGGTGATCTCCTTGAGCAGTTTGGCGCCGGGCTCAAACGAGATGTGCGACGGAATCATATACTCGATGGCCTCGGGCTTGAGCCGCATGGCCGTCAGCGCCGCGACGTTGGAGATCAGGCCGTCGGTGACCACCGGCACCCGGCGGGCGGCGCAGGCCAGATAGGTCCCGGCCATACCGGCGATATCGAGGCTGCCCACCTTGGACAACACATCGAGGGCATCGTCCGGGTCCGGCCGGTGCAATCGCACCGCCTGCTGCACCACAGCTTTCTTGTGTTCAAAGGCCTCGTCCGTCAGGCCCGCGCCCCGGCCGACCACCCGGTCGATATTTGCCCCAGTAAAGGCGTAAAGCACAGCGCTGCTGGCGGTGGTGTTGCCGATGCCGATCTCGCCGGTCCCCATCAGATCGTACCCCTGGTCGATGGCCGTATTGGTCACTTCGATCCCCACCTCGATGGCGCGGATGGCCTCTTCCCGGCTCATCGCTGGCTCTTTGAGGAAATTGGCCGTGCCGTAGCGGATTTTGCGGTTGAGCACCCTGGGCAGATCGACATCGACCTGGATGCCGATATCAACGGCAATGATATCGGCCTTGGCATAGTTGGCGAGGAAATTCACCCCCATGCGGCCGGAGGTGACAAAGTCGGCGCCGATGCGGGTGATATCCTGGGGATACATCGCAACCCCCTCGGCACAGACGCCGTTATCGGCCATCATCACCACAATCGCCTTCTTGCTGATCGCGTTATGCACCTTGCCGGTGATCCCGGCAATCTGGCGGGCGATGTCTTCGAGCTTGCCGAGGCTGCCCGGCGGCTTGAGGCAGTAATCGATCTCCTTCTGGGCGGCGGCCATGACCACCCGGTCGGTGGGCCGGATGGCCTCCAGGGTCTGCTTAAGCAAGTGCATAGTGTGCCCTACCTGTAGTTAAAACGGATGAGAATGGGCAATTGGCCCATGATTTCGATCTCGCACAAGGTGGCGTTATCGACCTTGAACTGCCAGTAGCCCTTGGAGACCGATTCGCTGAAGAAATGGGCCAGGAGCGAACGGATGCAGCCGCCGTGCGAGACCACCGCCACCCGCTTGCCCGCATTATAGCGGACGATCTCCTCAACCACGCTGATCACCCGGTGCTTGAAGGCGGGGAAGGCCTCGCCGCCGGGAATCCGGGTTTGTTCCCAGTCGGTCAGCCACAACTTCCAGATATCGGGATACTGCTGGGCGATCTCGGAGAAATGCATGCCCTCCCACTCGCCGAAATGGAACTCCTGGAGACTGGAATCGGTGATGACCTGCGCCTCCTCACCAAAAACCAGCGAAGCGGTTTCCACCGCCCGCGAGAGGGGGCTGGAAAAGATGGCATCAACCTCAAGGGCGTTGAGCCGCTCGCCAAGGGAGGCGGCCTGCAGGCGGCCATGATCGTTGAGGGGCGTATCGGTGCTGCCCATGAGGACGCCGGTTTTGTTCGGTTCGGTTTCGCCGTGGCGAATAAGATACAGTTTGGTCGGGTTCATAATAAAAATTTCCAGACAAGAAGAAAAACAAGGAAGCTGAGAATTTCGGCCAGCTCAATACTGGCACCGATGGTGTCGCCGGTGATGCCGCCCAACCGCCGCTTGAGGTAGGCGGCAAACAGAACAGCCAGGAGGATCGGCGGCAGATGGAGGATGAGAACCACCAGGGGAACCAGCGACGGGTGCACCCCCCAGAGGAATAGAATGGAGGTCACCAGAAACAGGGACATCAGGGTGGCGGCCGCCGCCTGGGCCAGGCCGGTCTGGTTGACATAGTCGCCGATCCCTCGCTCCTCGCGGGCATAGCGGGCCGCCGCCGAATGCCAGGTCAGGGCCACCCGGCCGAGTACCGGGGTGATCAACACGGCCGGCACGCCGCCGGTGCCTGGAATAGTCTGAAGGAGGATGTACTTGAGCAAAATGGTGAGCACCAGGGCGATCACGCCGTTGGTCCCCAGAGTGGAATCGCGCATGATCTCGAGCATCCGCTCGCGGGAGCGGTAGCTGAACAGACCATCGGCGGTGTCGGCGATGCCGTCGAGGTGCAGGCCGCCGGTGACGGTAATCAAGCCAATTACCGCGACCATGGCCGCCAGCTCCCGACCAAGCAAGGCATCGACAAGCAGATAGCCAGCGGCGGCCGGCAGCGCGGCCAACAAACCGACCAGCGGCATCCATTTCATGCCCTGGACAAAACGCTCGGCGGTGAATTCAACCTGCACCGGAATTGGATACCGGGTCATGAACTGAATCATGAGAATGAGCGCCCTCATGAAGCCACCTTCACTCTCCCTTGAGCCGCAAGGGAAGACCGGCCACCACCAGATAGACCTCCGAGGCAGCCTCTGCCATCCGCTGGTTGACCCGGCCGGCGCAATCACGGAAAAACCGGGCCAGCGGCGCAATCGGTACGATGCCGTAGCCGACCTCGTTAGTGACAGCGACCAGATCGGCCCGGCTACCGGCAACAGCCCCAATGATGGCCTCGATCTCGGTCATCACATCCGCCTCGACTTCGTTTAACTGGTTTACGGTCGGCTGGTCCCAATCCATGGGATGCACCAGCATCCGGTTGCTGATCATCACCGTCAGGCAATCCAGGAGCATGGCGGCAAAATGAGGGCCTTCGCTGGCAATCACCTCGGAGGGGCCGGTCGTGGTCTCGAAGGTTTGCCAGGATGCGGGCCGCTGCAGCCGGTGCTTTTTGATGCGGTCCGTCATCTCGTCATCAAAGGCCCGGGCCGTAGCGATATAGGCGATATCGGTGCCGATGCCGGCAATCAACTGTTCGGCAAAACTGCTCTTGCCGCTTCTGGCCCCACCGGTGACAAGGATAATGCGTCCCATGAACACACCAAGGAGTAGTTGCCGCGCCTCGCATAGAGAGGCAGCGACATGGTTGATCGAGCAGAGAGATTCTTCAGAGGAGGAGGCGAGAGTCGTTTGCACGGCGCCGGTGTCTCATTCCACGAAGACCCACGTTCAAGAGGAGTGTCTGGCTTTTCCGCTCATCGCGAAATCACAGTTGCGGGACAGCACGGGATTTGCACCCGTTTCCTCCATACGAAAGACGGCACCCAGCCCAGCCGGTGCACAGGCTGTTTATATCGAATTCAGGAAAAAAAAGATAGGGGCAAATAACACGGGAGTGGCACCCTCTGAGGAACACGTCAGCGTAGCCGCTTCAAGTCACAAAGGGCGAGCGGGTTATTTACAGGCGAAAAAGGTGACGTAATTGCCAACCTCGGCGATCCCGACCTTGGAGACCCCATCTTTCAGCATGTTCTGATCATGCCCGCTCGATCCGCGCCAGCCATCGAACTGTTTGAGGGGCGTGCTGTAGTTCCAGCCGACATTTTCGACGCAGAGCCGGCTGCCGGAACGCTCAAACCGCTCGTCGAACTTGTTGTGGCTCATCCGCTTCTGCTGGAACATCGCAAAGCTGTGATTCTTGGCCAGATGGTTGAGATGGGCATCGAACCGCAGCGGATTCAACCCGTTGTCCTGGCGGTACAGATTGATCTGCTCCAGCAGGGTACGACAATACAGCGAGACGCCCTCATCGGGCAACTCCCGGGCAGGCGCCGGTGAGACCGCCAGAGACAACAAAAAAACAGCAACCAACATGACCTTCATATTCATCGATCTCGTTACAAATTGGATAGCAAACCTAGGTGATTCACGTCTTGGTTATTAAATAAGAACGAATGGAGAAAAAATCCACCCGACAGCCACTCCGTTTTTCCCAGCGACTGCCTCGCTCCCAAACGTCGAAGAAATCCCTTTCGTCTTTTTTTAAGCAAAAAAGAGTGCCCATTGGGAGCGTGCCCACGATCACCCTAAAACCTGCCGCACCTTCTGCAGCAGGGTGCGGACGGCAAAGGGTTTCTGGATGAAATCGACGCCTTCGTGGAGCATGCCCTGGTCGGCGATGACATTTTCTGTATATCCGGACATATAGACAACTTTAAGATCAGGAATGCGACTTGACAGCCGCCGATGCAGCTCACGGCCGTTCATCTTCGGCATGACCACATCAGTCAGGAGGAGATCGATGCCAGCCACCTGGGCCGCCCGCTCCAGGGCCACTTCCGGGTTCTCCGCCGCTATGATTCGGTAACCGTGGCCAGCCAGGGTTTCGCAGACCAACTCCAGCACCAAGGCATCGTCCTCAACCACCAGGATCTGCTCGCCACCCCCCGATGCCAGACCCACTTCAACTTCCGCCACCGGGGCCTGCAGAGCTCCTTCGGCCTTAGGCAGATAAATCTTGAAGGTGGCACCGTGGCCGGGCTCGCTGTACACCCACAGATGGCCATGATGTTGCTTGATGATGCCAAACGAGGTCGCCAGCCCCAGCCCCGTGCCCTTGCCGCGCTCCTTGGTGGTAAAGAACGGTTCAAAGATGCGATTGCGGACGGCCTCATCAATTCCCGTCCCGGTGTCGCTGATCGACAGCATAACATAATCTCCCGCTTCGACCTCCGCGTGGTGCTCGGCATAGGACTGATCAAGGTGCGCCTCGGCTGTTTCGATGGTCAGGGTGCCACCCTCCGGCATGGCATCGCGGGCATTGACCGCCATGTTGAGTACCACCTGCTCAATCTGGCCTTTATCCGCCCGAATCGGGACCGGGAGGGGACTGAGCACGGTCCGTACGGTGATGGCCTCGCCGATCAGCCGTTGCAGCATGCTTTCGAAGCCGCGAATCAACTCATTGAGGTCGATGATTCTGACCTCAAGCATCTGTTTGCGGCTGAAGGCCAGGATCTGCCGAGTCAGGTCGGTGGCCCGCCCCGCCGCCTTGAGAATCTGCCCTAGATCGGTGAAGAGCGGATTATCAGGAGGTAACCGTTTCCGCCCCAATTCAGCATAGCCAATGATCGGCGAAAGCAGGTTGTTGAAATCGTGAGCAATACCTCCGGCCAGGCTGCCCAGGGTCTCCAGTTTGCGGTGTTGGCGCACTTGCTCCTCCAGCTCCTTGCGCTGACTGACGTCACGGAAGCTCCATAACCGGCCATAGCGAACTCCCTCGCCGCTTTGCACCGGGACACTGTAGTACTCAACCACTTTACCGTCCGTCAGGACCATTTCGCCCTGCACCCTTGTATCGGGCACCTGCCCCACTTGAGTCAGGGCTGCCTGGAAGGGCTCCGGCTCCTGTACCTGGGCCTCGATTTGGGAGCACAGCGGTTGCATCGAAGCTCCGGGCAGACAATCGATCGGCACCTGCCAAAGAGATCGGAAATGACTGTTGCCAAACAGACAGATATTGTCCTCGCCGACAATGCAGATGCCATCGATTCCTGCCTCAAGCACGCATTCAAGCAAGGTCTTGCGGAACAGCAGTTCCTGCTCTGCCTCGTGCCGGTGGCCCATATCCTCGCGGATGCGCAGCCGCATCCCGTTGATGGCCGCAACCAACTGGTCCAACTCGTCCGGCTTCCCGGACCGGCTCGGTGCTCGCTGCAGGCGCAACTCTTGATCCAAAGATTCGAGGCACAGACTGCTGGTGTACCGGGCCATGCGCACCAGGTGACGATTAAGGGCCACTTGGAAAACAACCAGAATCGCCAAGGCCAGGGGAACGATGAGCAGGGCATTGGTAAGAAAGATGGTCATCGCCCGTTCCTGGAGGCGGGCGTATACCCCGTCAAGGCTGGCGCGCACTTGCAGGATACCAACCGGAACCGGTTTCTGGGCCTGATAGACCAGCGGATATTCCCGGCTGATCGTGCCCCGCTCCCCGCCATCCCCCTCGGTAATGTCGTAGGCCTTGGTATTGAGCTGCTCCCTTACCCGTGCATAGACGATATCCTGCAGTTGGAGCACCCCGCGCAGTTGCAGGCGGATTTGTTCCTCATCCATCTGATAGGCCCCGGCGGTGAGGGCCGGGACATAGCTGCTTTCGATGAATTGCAACCGCGATTCGATACCGGCGAGATCACGCCGGTATTCGGTGGTGAGTTGAAAAGCAATAGCCAGAAGGATGCACAACAGGCTGCAACCGCCGATAACTGCCAGCAGGCGCATTGACAGGCGGCGGCTTTTCAGGGTGCCAAAGAAAGAAAAGGGAGGGGTTATTGATTGCACAGTGGCTGGGTTCCAGGCCTAATCCGGCGCGTTGAACTCATTGGCCTTCAGGGGAGCACGGTGCCATGATGGCCTGGTAGCGGCCATTTGCCTTCAATTGCTGCAGTCCCCGGTCGAAAAGTTGCATCCGCTGTTCGTTCCCCGGAACAACCCGGGAAAGCAGGAGATACGGGGTGAACTCGGCCAGAGGCTTAGGATCTTCCGCCAGCTTGGCCCGCTCCTCCGGGCTCAGATCCTTTTTGATCAGAAAATACCCCACGGCCCGCTCGATGGGAAAGAGATCAATGCGGCCGCTCAGCAGTTTCTTGAAATTGAGCAGATCGCTCGCCGCCTCGGTGAACATCGCGGGCTGCTGCTTCCGCAAATCGGCAAAAACATCATTGTAGGCATAGCCGATGGTCAGACCGATGGTGCGATCCTTGAGGTCGTCAAGGTGTTCCCAGGAGTACGACGTCTCCCGGTGGTGAAAAAAGACCCACTCCTGCCGGGAAAGGGGGTCACTGTTGACAAAATGGGTTTGCCGCTGCTCAGCGGTTCCCGCCCATTCGACTGCCCCGTCGACCACGCCGTTCTGCGAGAGCAGCAGCCCCCGCGCCCAGGGCAGAAACTCATACTCCACCCGGACGCCCTCCATGGCAAAGGCCTCGGTGACCACTTGGGAATCGCAACCCTGGCCCGGCAGATGCCGACCGGTGTAGGGTGGCCATTCGCCGTTGGCCAGACGAAGGACTGACGACGAGGCATCCGCGGCGAAGACCGATGGGCAGCCGCCCCAGAGCGTTTGCCAAGCAAGTCCAGCCAGCACAGCACACCACAAAGGCATGAGGCTCTTGGTCTGGTTGTTCTTGCTTGCTCTCATTCGCACCTCAAGGGGGAAGTCGGGTGTGGGATACATGGCGACGAATCGCCCGCCGATCCTTACAAAATCAGGGATCGATAATAAAGGCTATGGTAAAGACCTACAAAAGAGGCGAGGCGATGTCAAGCACTGTTACTGTGCGCGGGAGAGGCGGATGGTTTGCACCCAGGCGCTGGCCGCTTCGTGGGTATTGTCGGAATCGTTCATCACCGCCAGGCTGGCCATTGCCGGTGGATCCTCGCCAAAGGCCATGCGGTAATCGCGGACAATATCCACGGTATATTCCTGCCAGGTGTTGACCTTGCCAGCGCCGGCACTGACTGGAATCATCCGGGCCTCGTCGACGTAGGCGTTGATAATAAACGGCTTGCCGGTGGCCTGATTGTCCCAGATGTAACTGATAGAGCTGTCCGGCGGGTACTGACCGTAAACCGTCTTCGCCAGCTTGTAACGGAGCTTTTTGGAGAGCGATGCCCGATCCGGGTCATAGACAAACATCACATAGAGACGGGCGGGGTAATCGTCGCCCTCCTTGCTGCCGCTGTCACCCTTTCGATAGACATTGCTCACCTTCCAGCGCCAAGTGAGCATCGGGTACTCATAGACATTGAACGGTTGCTTCAGGACCAGGGCCGAGGCCGAATTGTTGCTCTCCATCAGCAGACAGGTCCCGGTCTCGCAGCGAGCGACCGTGTAGGTGG
The DNA here is from genome assembly GCF_963662935.2 of uncultured Desulfobulbus sp. NCBI lineage: Bacteria > Pseudomonadati > Thermodesulfobacteriota > Desulfobulbia > Desulfobulbales > Desulfobulbaceae > Desulfobulbus > uncultured Desulfobulbus sp. The sequence goes on from NZ_CAXXTL010000002.1 coordinate 1,134,763, forward strand.
AGTGCCGCGGGATCTTGGGAAAGGTGAGAGGCTGCCAGCGCTCAAGCGACTCGAAATGTTCATTGAGAAAGACGGTCTCGGCAGCACGGACCGTCCACGGCAGCACCAAGAGCGGCAGTATCAAGGCAAACAGTGCGGCACCCCATGTTCGGCGGCGTAAAGAATCGGCGCTCATAATTTCCAGCCGTTGAAACGCAGATAGCCTGCAAAATCATTCATGTCCGAAGCGCTCCGGTTCCAGGGTTTCAAGCTGGTGTAAAAGGGGTTGCCGCTTTCCCTGGTGTCGCCGTATTCTTTATCCATGCCGACGAAAAAATCCAGGCTGACCAGGCTGAGCAAAAGCGACTCCCAGGGCTTGATCGCCCCTTTGACATGCCCGGTCAGCGGCCAGTCGTTATAGTAAAAGCTGGTGAGGCTGCCGTCTGCCAAGGACAGTTTTTTCAAAGTCTCCAACCCAACCACCTCGGCCTTGCGAACCGTTCCGGGGACCAGCGACTGCCTGGGCAGGACCTGGAGATCCATGATCCTCTGCACATCCGGCCGAACCTGTACCTGGAGGATGTCGTTTCCGCCGATCGATGGCAGCCGAGCCGGCAGCCGTTCGCCATACACTGCCAACGGCGCGGTCGGCCAGTTGTCGGGATACGAGGAGGTTGGAAGCGATTGAGTGGGGATGCTCGCCGCATAGCAGCCGCAGGTGCTGGCCGTGGTCACCAACAAGACCTGTTGCCGCGCGTCCAGAGTGAGAATGACCAGCAGCCCTACATGCTTGCCGGCACCGAGATGAAAGGGGATCAGGCTAAACGGCAGTTCAGGGAAATGAATCCGGTAGACAAGGTTGGTATAGACGCCCTTTTCGGTGGTAAAGGGTCGGGTGTCGGCATAGATGACCGGGACCTCGGGATCAATGGAGATTGCCTCAGCCCCCTTGGTTCCAGCAGCCAAAACCCGGCCTATTTTGTTGTGGCGCTCCTGAACATCCCGCAGGGCAAAGACGGGTGCCCTGGTCAATACCAGCGGCGCGCTTGCCTCCGCCTGAACGACAATCGTTTGCTGCTCCGGGACGAGACCCGTTGAACGACCGGCACATCCCGCCAGCAGCGCCAGCGCCAGCAGCAGAGCGACGCGCAACCAGCTCGATCCGATGTCGGCGAGACCTATGGTTTGCTTGGGATTGCACCTGAGGGTGTTGCCGGCATTCTTATTTGGCTCATTCATCCCCGGATTCTTTGCAAGTACCTGCCAGCTGGTTCTTCGGTTTCCTTCCATCCCCTCCCCCTTGCTGAAAAAAACGAACCACCAAGCAGAATTACCGGCAGCTTCGCGACGGTTCGCTGTCGATCTCGTGGACCGGCGCATCAGGAAAATTCATTGACAGTAATGCCAAGGCCCGTTGCTGATCTCGCGCACATGGTCGTTGCGGATTCGTACCTTGGCGCAACTCCCGACCCTCAATGGCCCTTCCGACTGATCAAATTTTGTTTTGGCTTCAGTGCGGAAGGTACGACCACGGATCACCCATTCCCCTTGCAGGGTATCCGGTCGCGACTCGATGATGCCGTAATATTTCGACTCAATAGCATAGATCGCCATCGGCTGTTTCACGACACCGCCGCCCGGCCCGACCGCCAGTGTTCTATCCGGCGCGGCAACCAGGAGCAAGGAAACGGTCAATGCGAGCCCGTTCAGCATCTTGTTGTTGAACTCCGCACGCCACATTGTTCGACTTCCGTACTTCATGGTTCGACGGGACAGCCCTTGGTACAAGATGGGCAGGCAACGTTGAATAAGCTTACCATTTTCCGAGGGGCGAATGCAGTGAGAAAATCGTGATGGCCGATTTTCGGCCTATTGGGAGGGGTTTGCCCAATAGCGTTGGAATGGGGGCATAAAAATGAGACTGCCGCAAGAAGCGTTGAGGCCCAGAATCCACAGGCGAAGTGCAAGATCGATAAACTGTCCCCCCATTTCTCCTTTCTATGACAGCAACAAATGAGCAGCAGAGATTGAAAAAAAGCTACCGGTTCCAGAAATGCTCGCCCCGCCTGGACGTTGATTTGTTGGGTGAGAAGTGTCCGGGGACGATGGGGCCCTTGCCGCTGAGCCGGGCGGCGGGATGCGGAACCGGGGCAAAGGGGCAAACTGTCTGAGCGCAGCGAGTTTTTGCCCCGCCGGTTCCGCATCCCGGCGAACGGGGTCGTCTCAGCGGCCGGGCTGCCTTTTCTTTTGATTCTTTTCTTTGGGCACACAAAGAAAAGAATGCCCCTCCCGCAGGGAGACAGGTATTGATGGTTGTTTCAGAGGGTGGGGAAAAGAATTGAATAAGGTTTCGTGTGGTTGGCGCAAGAAGCGTTGAGGGCCAGATTCCCCATGCGACATGCAAGATCGATAAACTGTCCCTATTTCTCCACCGTTTCTCCCCACACTTGATTTACAAGCAAGATATATAAACTGTCCCCGTTTCTCCCAGAAGGCCTTGTCAGTTTTCAATGTAACGGCAGGAAAACAAACCATATCTTGGTACCTAACGCCCGAGTTAAGATGTGCGGAAAATCAGTATTGGCTTGAGTGAATTGTTAACACTAATCCATTTCTGATTGAACCGCTTTCTCAATGGCTTTGGCTTCGGCGATATGCTTACGTGCTTCTGCCCATGTTTTATACGATTTAGTCACTGAAAAAATGAGAGCAGCAACAGCTGGGGCGAATGCAGCCAAAAAAGTTACGAAAGAATCGAGGCTTACTATCGACCAAGCATAGAACATGCCACCAATCAAAAAAGCGAGTGCAATGAGTGCGGAAGTTCCTGCAATTCGAATTTGACGTTTAAGCGGTTTTATCCATTCATCAGAAATAGATCTTGTGAGTCGGCCGGCGGTGAATCCGCTTGCGAACATCATCGGGGTGGCCCAATTCTCATCAAACTCTGGTCGTTTAGCCCTGTACTTTTCAACGGCGGCTTTTGCCGCGGCGTGACCTTTGGTTTTCGCGAATTCGTTGAGTTTTGTATCCATGAGCGCTAATAGCAACATTAAGGGTTTCTTGAAAATTTAATGCAACAAGTAGCCCGGATGCAGTGCAACGGAATCCGGGGTGAACATGTCATGCCCATTTTCCCGGATTCCGCTTTGCTGCATCCGGGCTACGGGCTCAACCAATCTCGCTACCCGCCTTCCCTTCTCGATCCTTCGAATGGTCCTTAGCCACCAGCATATAAATTGAAGGAATAATAAACAGCGTAAACAGCGAGCCGATCGCCATCCCGCCCACCAGCACCAAACCAATCGAATTCCGCGCCGAGGCCCCGGCTCCTGTGACCAGGGTGAGGGGAAAGTGACCGGCAATGGTGGCGCCGGTGGTCATCAGGATCGGCCGCAACCGGGTCATTGAGGCCTCGAGAATCGCTGCCTGCTTGCTCAAGCCCTGCCGCTGCAGTTTGTTGGCAAACTCGACAATCAAAATACCATTCTTCGACACCAATCCCACCAGGGTGACCAGCCCAACCTGGGAATAGATGTTGAGCGTCGTAGTCCAGCCCTTGGTCCAGAAGGGCACATTGGGATCAGGCATCTTGAGAAAGGTGAATATCAGGGCGCCGAACATGGCCAGGGGCACCGACCCGGCGAGAATGACAAAGGGATCACGGAAGCTGTTGAACTGGGCCGCCAACACCAGAAAAATCAGGACAATGGCCAGGCCAAAGGCAATCACAAAGGTGTTGCCCTCCACCCGCAACTGGCGCGACTCGCCGGTATAATCGAGCGAATATCCTTGCGGCAGAATCTTGGCTGCCTCGTCCTCAAGAAAGCGGAGGGCCTCGTCCAGGGGCCGGATCGGGTAGGCGCTGATGAGGACCGCATTCAACTGCTGGAAACGGTTGAGGGAGCGGGCTGTCGTGGTTTCCTTGAGGGTGGCGACGGTGGACAACGGCACCAGCTGCCCGTTCGGACCGGTGACGTGGATGCCGTTCAACTGGTCGGGATTGAGCCGGTCGACCCGCATGATCTGGGGCACGACTTTGTAGCTGCGGCCGGCGATATTGAAGCGGTTGACGTAGTTGCCGCCCATCATGGTGGTGAGATCGGCACCCATCTGCTGGAGATTGAGGCCCAGATCAGCCACCTTGTCGCGATCTATGACAATCTCCGACTGGGGCTGGTCGAACTTGACGTCGATCAACGGGGGAAAGGCGAACATCCGGCTCTTGGTTGCCGCCAATTGAATTTTCTGGGCGAATTCGAGGATTTGATCCAGATCGGCGGTGGAGGCAATGACAAACTCCACCGGAAACTGGCCGCCACCGGGCAGGGCGGGCGGAGTGACGGGAAAAACACGCACGCCGGTGATGCCGTGCAGTTTACCGGCAACCTCGGGCATAATCTCAAAGATGGTCCGTTTGCGTTCCTGCCAGGGCTTGACCACCATGCCGCTGAAACCCGAGGACGGCTGGGTCAGCTGAAAAACAAAGTTGGTTTCAGGCACGCTCAAAAAGGCCTTATTGACCGCCGCCGTGTACAAACTGTTCTGATCGAGGGTCGAGTTGGCCGCCGAATCGACGATGCCGAAAATAACCCCCTGATCCTCGACCGGGGCCAGCTCCTTGGCCGACATCTGGAACATGGGCACGGACAACAGGCCCAGGACGATCCACACCAGATAAACCGCCGGCCGTTGCCGAAGGGTGGCCCCCAGCCAGCGGCCATAGGCTCCGCGCAGCCGTTTGAAGTCACGCTCGATCTTGCCGGCAAATCCATGCTCGGTCATGCCCGCCTTGAGCAGCTTCGACGACATCATCGGCGACAGGGTCAGGGCCACCACGCCGGAGATAGTCACTGCTCCGGCCAGGGTGAAGGCGAATTCGCGGAACAGCGATCCGGTCAGACCTCCCTGGAGGCCAATGGGGGCATAAACGGCGGCCAAAGTGATGGTCATGGAGATCAGCGGGCTGACCAGTTCGCGGCCGCTGAGCAGGGCGGCATCAAGCGGCGTTTTCCCCTCGCCGAGATGGCGCTCGACGTTCTCGACCACAACAATAGCGTCGTCGACCACCAGACCCACGGAAAGAACGATGGCCAGGAGCGTCAGCAGGTTGATGGTGAAGCCGAAGACCTGCATGAGAAACATCGCCCCGATCAAGGAGAGCGGGATGGTGACCACCGGAATGATGGCCGCACGCATCGAACCAAGGAAGAGGAAAATGATGACGATAACGATCAGAAGCGTCTCGCTCAGGGTCTTGACCACCTCTTTGATGGCGTTTTCGATGTAGGCGGTGCCGTCATAGGCAATTCGGGCGGTCAAACCGTTGGGCAGCTGCTTGCTGATCGCATCCATCTCCACCCGCACCCGCTTGATCACGTCCAGCGAGTTGGCGTTGGGCAGGGGCCAGATGCCCATGAACACCGCCGTCTGTCCGGAAAATCGCACCTCGGTGTCGTAATCCTCGGCCCCGAGCACCACCTGACCCACATCCTCAATGCGAACGATAGCCCCCTTATCTTCCCGGATTACCAACTTTTTGAAATCATCCACCGACCGCATGTCGGTATTAGCGGTCAGGTTGACCTGGACCATCGAGCCCTTGGTCTTGCCGACGGCGGCGAGGAAGTTGTTGGTGGCCAGGGCTTGTCGCACCTGCACCGGGCTGACGTTAAAAGCAGCCATACGGGCTGGGTCGAGCCAGATGCGCATGGCAAAGGTTCGCGCCCCCAGCACCTCGGCCCGCTGCACGCCTTGGAGGGCGGATAGCCGCGGCTGGACAACGCGAACCAGATAGTCGGTAATCTCGTTCTGCGCCAGAACATCGGAGGTGAAGCTGAGATAGGCCGAGGCGAATTTGGAATCCGCCGACTCGACGTTGATGATAGGGATTTCAGCCTCGGGCGGCAGGTCGCCGCGCACCTGATCGACCTTGGAACTGATCTCGGACAGGGCCTTGATCGGATCGTAGTTGAGCCGCAGGCGGGCATTGATCGTCGACCGGCCCTGGGCGCTCTGCGATTGGAGGTAATCAATACCGTCGGCGGCGGCAATGGCCCGCTCCAACGGCGTGGAGATGAAGCCGCGCACCAGCTCGGCGCTGGCACCGGTGTAGACGGTGGTGACCGTGACTACGGCGTTATCGCTGCGCGGATATTGGCGGACATTGAGCGTACCGATGGCCTGGAGCCCGGCAATGATGATCAGCAGACTGGTGACCATCGCCAGCACCGGCCGCTGGACAAAAAGATCGGTGAATTTCATGGATCAACCGTCCTTCGGCTGGGGCGCCAGTTTGAATTCCGGCGCGAGCGCGTTATCGATCACCACGCCCTGACCGTTGCGCAGTTTGAACACCCCGGTGCTGACCAAGGTCTGCTCCGGCGCCAGTCCTGAGGTCACGGCGACAAAATCACCGCGCTTCTCACCCAGGCGAACAAACTGCTGGCGCACCACCTTGCCGGCTGTGCCCCCCTCCTCCGCCTTGGCCTCCTCGATAATGAACACCGAATCGCTGTAAGGGGCATAGAGTACCGCCGTGGCCGGGATTGTCAGGACCGGGCTTTTTTCAGGGAGGACCACCGCCACATTGGCGAACATGCCGGGCCGCAGCCGTTCATTCTGGTTGGCAACCGTGGCCTGCACCCGGATATTGCGGCTGGAGGCATCGACGTCGGGATTGATCGCGGTGATCGTGCCGCTGATCACCTGGTCCTTGGGCAGACCATCGGAGGTGAGCCGCACCGCATAACCAACGCGCATCTGCGGCAACTGCTGCTGGGGGACGAGAAAATTGACAAAGATCGGATCCAGGGCCTGGAGCGAGACGATGGCCTCGCCCTCCTTGATGATCTGACCGATATTGACCATGCGGATGCCGAGCCGGCCGCTGAAGGGAGCGCGGATGGTCTTTTTAGCGATGGTTGCGCGGATGGTATCGGCCTGGGCTTGGGCCTGTTTCAGTTGGGCCTCGGCGTTATCATAATTGGATTCGGCGACCACCTTGGTTTCGAGCATCTTTTTCGAGCGCTCCAGGGTGATTTTCGCCAGGGCGGCCCCAGCCTCGGCGGAGCGCAACTGGGCGGTTTCGAAGGCTACATCCTGTTGCACCAGCAGGTCGCCCGCTTTAATCTGCGTCCCCGGCTCAAAGGGGATGGCAATCACCTTGCCGGTCAGCTCGGCGGTGATCGTCACCCCCTGGACCGCCTCCAAGGAACCGACGGCCGTGATTAACGACTCCCAGGTCTGCGGTTGCGCCTGGATCGAGGTCACCACCTCCGGCGGAATCTTGGCCGCCTTGCCATGCTTGATCAAGGTGCCGATCTGCAAGGCCTTGGTCCCCGCCAACAGGCCGACCACCACCACAATACCCGCCACACATAATAAAAAAACTTTGATCTTCATCCCCACCTCTCCACAAAAGAAAAGCGGCCCAGGAAGTACACCGGAACCGCCAAATTCGCGATATTGCCACGATAACACCGCGACAAACGATGGTCAACAAGATGTACCGAACCCATCGAATCCTAACGGGCGACATGAACGGGGCAACAGGGCCCATGCCCTGACGCGAACACATGGCACAGACATCCACCCGGAAAGTTTACCGAAACCTTACTGTACCCTGCTGGAAGGCTGCTGTAGAGTGTAGGCGAAGAGAGAAGGGCAGGGAAACCTGATGCTCTCAAAACGAGTAATCATCCTGGGAGGGAGGGATTGCACATGAACATCACCAATCACATTGACACCGTTCGCCAGCGGCTTGAAATCCGAGTTGCGGGCCGGATCGGCGCCGAGAACGCCTGCGGCATCATCCAGCACGCCATCGTCGAGGCCTACGGCAGCAACTACCGGGAGGTGGTTCTGGATCTCCGCCAAGCCGGGCTCGACCACTCGACCACGCTCTTCCGTCTCCATTCCCTGCTCCAGATGTTCAAATCAATCATCCTGCAGAAGGAATTGCGGATAACCATCCTTTTTAGTTTGGATAATGCCGAGCAATGGATGTATCTGGACAAAGCGGAAGAATTCGACGGGATCAATATGCGTTACTTCACCAACCGGGAGGCGGCTCTGCATTTTCTCGGCAAAGACGAGGAGATGTGCGCCTCTGTCCATTGATACTTTGGGGAGGTGGGGTTCGATTTCTCAGGTCTGCTCGACAGACCGCCCCATCCGGGACGGAACATCGTCTACGCATCGACCACCGCAAAACCTTGGGCGGCAATGGCGCGCCGCACTGCTTCCCTATCCGGTGAACCCTCAAACCGGGCCTCGTTCTTCCCCAGATCGATGGTCACCTCGGTTGCGCCCAGTTCCTCCAGGACTTTTTTCGCCGTGGCGGCACAGTGTTGACATTTCATGCCTTGAATACGCAGGGTTGTCATGATTGCTCCTCGGTTGTTGATGAAGAAGAGTCCTGCAAAGGGGTTGGGCGTGCCGCTCTGATGGTCTCGATCAAGGTGGTGGTCGAACGGTCATGCTCAAAAGCAATGCGCGCCACCCGGCCACCGGCGGCTTTGACTTCGGTCGCGCCGACGATCTGCTCCTCTTCGTAATCCGCCCCTTTTACCAACACGTCCGGCCGGACGGCAGTGATTAGCCGAATCGGTGTTTCCTCCGCAAACAATACCACAAAATCGACACAGCCCAAGGCGGCCAGGACCCGGGCCCGATCGGCCTCGCTGTTCATCGGCCGGCCCGGTCCCTTCAGCAACCGCACCGAGGCATCGGTATTGAGCCCCACCACCAGGCAATCGGCGGTGCGCCGGGCCTCTTCCAGGTAACTGACATGACCGGCATGGAGGATGTCGAAGCAGCCGTTGGTAAAGGCGAGCCTACTCCCTTGCCGCCGGATCAGGGCCAATTCGGGCAGGAGTTCATCCAGGCTGCGGATTTTCTGCCGGTCGGATTGCAACCAGGGACGATCTCCAGCCGGATAAAACCGGCGGCGCTGCTCGTCGACCAGGCTGTTGTCGAGCGGACAGCCGATCACCGTCGCCTCTGTCCCGGCCTGACGCAACACGGTGCCGTCCGGACCGACGATCATCGAATGGCCGGCCATTGCCATCTTGCCGGTGAGGCCACACCCGTTGGCCGCCACCACGTAGACCTGATTTTCAATGGCCCGCGCCCGCACCAGGGTTTGCCAGTGATCAAGCCGGGCCAGTGGCCACTGGGCAGAAACTGCCAGCAGACGGCTGCCGGCAAAAACCTGCCGCCGCGCCGCCTCGGGGAAACGGAGATCATAGCAGACCAGACCACCCAAGGGACCGTGCGGCGTCCGGATGAGCGGCTCCGCCTGCCCGCCTTGATAAAAACAATCTTCCTGCCAAAAGGCAAAAAGATGCTGTTTGGGGAGACTGCCGATCACCCCCTTGGGCCCAACCAGAAAAAGCCGGTTGAAGGGCAGCACCTCGTCTTCGCTCACATCGGTGAGCGTACCGGCAAGAAAGACTTGATACCGGGCCGCGATCCGCTCCATGGCGGCAAGGATGTCCGGGGTCCGTCGCCCCATTTCGGCAGTTCGTTCGTAGTCAAAGCCGGTAGCCCACATCTCGGGCAGGAGCAGCAGAGTGTCTGGGGCGGGGCGGTAGTGGTCGATCAGCTGCTCGACCTGATCGACATTGCGCTCCACCTCGCCCAGGGCAATGGAAAACTGGACGCAGGCGGCAGCGGGAAAGAGGTGCGGTTCAATCATCAATTCATCGCCTCCAGGGCCATTTGCGCCAGAGCTCCAACGGTGGTCTCTTTGAGAACACCATCGCGGTACAGACTTAAACCTGCCGGGTCACCGGTCAACCGCAGCAACACGGGCTCGGCGACCTTCAGGCGCAAGTTACCCACGGTCAGAGCGGCCAGCCCGCGGGTGGTTGCATCTTCGGATTCGAGATAGGGTGGAATGTCGGCAGCAGCGCCTTTGGCGAGCAACAGTTCCGGCCGGCAGTCGCTCAACCGGGCCGCACCCCAGAGCAGTCCGCGCTGCAACAGGGGATGTTCGATGTAGTTGCCGTCCTGGCAGATATCCTCTCCGTCTTCACGCATGTAGGAAATCAGCATGTGGATATACTCTTCGGCCAACCCGGCATGGCGGCACATGACCTCGGCCATGGACTCGGGCACCCCCCAGCCAATGCCGCCGGATTCGTCATTGAGGCTCCAGAGAAAACGGCGCATGACAATCCGCGCCTCCTCCATCTCCACTTCGGCCAACCGAGCTACGGCCTCGCCCATGCAACTGATTGCAAACCAGCGGACATGCGGATTCTCCCGGCAGATCGATGAGAAGAGGGCATTGACCGCATCTTTGGCCGCAAACTGCCGCATTTCGCCCAGGACAAAAGCAAGGTCCTGGCCGTTCAACAGCTCCAGGACCTGGTGCTTATTTTTCCGACAGCCCAAACGGCGCTCCCGTTTCTATTAGGCGGCGGCCACCGGCATCGTAAAGACGCGCTTGCCCAATTCCGCATCCACCATGAACAGACCAGAGGGGTTATCCTTGATCAACTTCAGTTTCTCAACGATCTCGCTGGCACTGGCCTCTTCTTCCACCTGCTCGCCAACAAACCACTGGAGAAAATTATTGGAGGCATGGTCTTTTTCGCTGATCGCCAGATCCACCAGATTATTGATCAGGCTGGTGACATGCTCCTCGTGTTTGAGAATCGCCTCAAAAGCGGCCAGCGGTGAAGCCCAGGTGGACTCCGGCTTGGCAATGGCCTCCAGAGTGACCTTGCCCCCGCGCTCATTAATGAAATCATAAAATTTCATCCCATGCATCAGTTCTTCCTGTACCTGCACCCGCATCCAGGCGGCAAAGCCTTTGAGGCTGATCGACTGGAAATAGGCTTCCATTGACAGGTAAAGGTAGGATGAAAACATTTCGGCATTGACCTGGTCGTTCAGTGCTTTGACCATCTTCTTCTTCAACATGGTATTCTCCTTTTTGAGTCAAGGGTTCAGAATAGGGGTGTGAGTTCCCGAGGTAACATTGGTTTCAACTATAAGCACAACCATGAGGGATTCCAGACCTTTCTGGAAAATTGTTGTTTTTTAAAGGCAAACCTGTTTCCCTAGGCATAATGGAAGAGGAGAAAATTATGCAGAAAACCATTTGTATTACCGGTGCCACCTCGGGTTTCGGCAAGGCCTGTGCCGAACGTTTTGCCCAAGAAGGCTGGCGACTGATCGTCACCGGCCGACGTACCGACCGGCTCAAGGAGTTGACGGAGCAATGGCGGGATGTGCCCGTCCATGCGGTGGAACTCGACGTTCGTGATCTCGCTGCAGTGGAGGCCATGGTACGCGATCTGCCCGCCGGATTTCAAAACGTCGACGTTCTGGTCAACAACGCAGGCCTGGCGCTTGGCCTGCAAGGTGCTCATCAGGCCGATTTGCAGGACTGGGAGACCATGATCGACACCAACATCAAGGGACTGTGCTACCTGACCCGCTGCCTGCTGCCCGCCATGGTGGCCCGCAACCAAGGGCACATCATCAACATTGGTTCGATCGCCGGCACCTACCCCTATCCGGGCGGCAACGTCTACGGGGCGACCAAAGCCTTTGTCAAACAGTTCTCCCGTAATCTGCTCACCGACCTGATCCATACCAAGATCCGGGTGACCAATATCGAACCCGGTTTGTCAGAGAGCGAGTTTTCCATCGTTCGGTTCCACGGCGATAAGGACAAGGCCGATGCGGTTTACCGGGGGACCGAGCCGCTGACCCCAACGGATATCGCTGAGATCGTCCATTGGGTGACCAGCGTGCCGCCGCACGTCAACATCTGCACGGTCGAAGTCATGCCGGTCTGCCAGAGCTGTGGCCCCCTGGCCATCCATAGAGAAGTCTAAACGCGGAGAATCGAATGCGACGAGTTGTGATCACGGGCATGGGCATTGTCTCACCTCTGGGCGACACCACGACCGAAGTCCTGGCCTCCTTGCGGGGGAGCCGGTCGGGTATCCGCTTCCATGCGCCCTACCGTGAAATCGGGCTGCGCTCCCAGGTCGGCGGCTTCACCCAGGTGGATATCAAGGAGCAGATCGACAAAAAAAATCTGCGTTTCATGGGCAATGCCGCCGCCTACGCTTCGATTGCGATGCATCAGGCGATTGTCGATGCCGGGCTGAGCGAGGAAGAGGTCTCACACCCACGAACCGGCCTGATCATCGGCTCCGGCGGCACCTCGGCCGAAAACGTGGTCGCAGCGGCCGACATCATGCGGGAAAAGGGTCTGAAGCGCCTCAGCCCCTTCATGGTGCCACGCACCATGAGCAGCACGGTGTCCGCCTGCCTGACCAGCGCCTTCCGCATCAAGGGCCTCTGCTATTCGATCTCCTCGGCCTGTGCCACCGGCTCGCACTGCATCGGTGCGGCCATGGAACAGATCCAGATGGGGAAACAAGACATGGTCTTTGCCGGCGGTTCCGACGAGGAGCACTGGAGCCAGACCGCCATGTTCGACGCCATGGGCGCCCTGTCCACCCGCTTCAACGATACCCCCGAGCGGGCCTCACGCCCCTATGACCGCAACCGGGACGGTTTTGTCGTGGCCAACGGCGGAGGGATTGTGGTGCTGGAGGAATATGAGCGGGCCAGAAAACGGGGCGCAAAAATGTACGGGGAAGTGATCGGCTACGGGGCCACCGCTGATGGTTCCGAGATGGTCAGCCCCTCGGGCGAGGGAGCGGTACGCTGCATCCGCCTGGCCCTGGAAACGACATCGGGCCCCATCGACTACATCAACGCCCACGGCACCTCGACCCCCGTTGGCGATCTGGTGGAACTGCGGGCCATCCGGGAGGTCTTCGGTGAGAACAATCCGCCGATCAGCTCGACCAAGTCCCTGTCCGGCCATAGCCTGGGAGCGGCCGGGGTGCACGAAGCCATCTATTGCCTGCTGATGCTGGCCGACAACTTTATTGCCGGCTCGGCCAACATCGAGGAAATGGACCCGGATGCGGTGGGCATGGGTATCGTCGAAACCAACCGCGACGCCGCCCTGACCACGGTGATGAGCAACAGCTATGGCTTTGGCGGGACGAACGCCTGCCTTATCTTCCGGAAAGTTAGCGCCGACTGCTGATCCCCCTGTCGAGTGGGGATCAGAGCCGGTGAGGAGAAGCAACGGATGTTGCGTCCATCCTTTTCAAGACGCCTGCTCAGGAGTCTTTGTCCTTGCGCTGGGAGTTCTCATAGAGGGCGATGAAGTTGATCGGCTCCATCAAGAACGGCATGAAGCCGCCATCCACCGCGGCCTGGCAGACAATCTGACGAGTGAAGGGAAAGAGCATCAGGGGGCAGTCGACGGCCAAGACGCGCTCATGGTGCTCCTCGGGGATGTTTTTCATCAGGAAAACCGAGGCATGCTCGATTTCGACGATAAACATCACTGAATCCTCGTTATTTTTATCCAACACCTTGGCGGTGATGGCGATGGAGACCTCGCTGTGGTCGTCGTCGAGCTTCTGGTTCTTCAACTGCAGATTGAAATCCACTTTGGGGTCCTGATTTCTCGCCAGAAACACTTTGGGGGCATTGGGACTCTCAAAGGAAAAATCCTTGATGTACATCTTCTGCATACGGAAAATCGGGATTTCCTGCTGTTCGGGGGCCTGGTCTGCCATGGGGTATCCTTGTAGTCTAAGTCAATAAAAACCGGCTTCCTTTACCAGGCCGCCGGCAGATTGTTCGTCGGCTGCATGGTAACAGGCGACGGTCTGAAAACACAATCAAAAAACCGTTCACTCTCCATTCAGAAACTGCTTCAAAAACATGCCGGTATAGGACCTGGGCTGGAGGGCAATTTCTTCCGGCGTGCCGGTGGCAATCACTTTCCCGCCCCCGCTGCCGCCCTCGGGACCGATATCGATCACATAATCGGCGGTCTTGATCACGTCGAGATTATGCTCGATCACCACCACCGTATTGCCGCCGTCGACCAGCCGCCCCAACACCCGGAGCAGATGCTGAATATCAGCCGGGTGAAGACCGGTGGTCGGCTCATCGAGAATATAAAGGGTCTTGCCGGTGGAGCGGCGGCTCAGCTCCTTGGCCAGCTTGACCCGCTGGGCCTCGCCGCCGGACAGGGTCACCGAGGACTGGCCAAGGGAGAGATAGCCCAGGCCGACATCGACAATGGTCTGCAGCCGGTTCTGGATCGGCGGCACATTCTGGAAAAATTCCAGGGCCTCCTCCACGGTCATCTGCAGGATTTCGGCAATATTTTTTCCTTTGAAGCGGATATCCAGGGCTTCCTGATTGTAGCGTTTGCCCAGGCAGCGCTCGCAGGTCACATAGATGTCGGGGAGGAAATGCATGGCAATGCGGATGACGCCGTCGCCCTCGCAGGTCTCGCAGCGCCCGCCCTTGATATTAAAGCTGAACCGGCCCGGCTGATAACCGCGCGCCCGTGCTTCGGGCAGACGGGCCAGCAGTTCCCGGATGGGCGTCATCACTCCGGTGTAGGTGGCCGGGTTGGAGCGGGGGGTGCGGCCGATCGGGCTCTGATCGATGTCGATCACCTTGTCCAGGTTGTCCAGCCCGGCAAGGAGCTGGGGGCCTTTCCCGTACCCTTTGGGGTCGATGAAGTAACGCTCAGCCTCGCGGAACAGGGTCTCGACAACCAGGGAACTCTTGCCCGACCCGGAGACCCCGGTGACGCAGGTCATCGCCCCCAGGGGAAAACGGACCGAAAGCTTTTGCAGATTGTTGACGCAGGCACCCCGCACCTCAAGGCCATGGGCCGCTCCCGGACGGATGGGACGGCGCTGTTCCGGCACTTCAATCTTGAGGCGGCCGGAAAGATAGCCGCCGGTCAGCGAAGCCTCACAATCGAGCAGACCGGGGACCGGACCGGAATACAAAATCTCACCGCCGTGGACCCCTGCGCCCGGCCCGATGTCGAGCACGTGGTCGGCATTGGCAATGGTGTCGGAATCGTGTTCGACCACAATCACCGTGTTGCCCAGATCGCGGAGGTTGACGAGCGTCTTAATCAGCTTGTTATTGTCGCGCTGATGCAGACCGATGCTCGGCTCATCAAGGATATAGAGCACTCCAGCCAAGCCGGACCCGATCTGGGAGGCCAGCCGGATGCGCTGGGCCTCGCCGCCGGACAAGGTGCCGGCCTTGCGATCGAGCGACAGATACCCAAGTCCCACGCCCTGGAGGAAGAAAAGCCGCTCGCGGATCTCTTTGAGGATGGGGCGGGCGATGATCGCCTGCCGTTGATCAAAATCCAGGGTTTCCAGTTCCTTGATCAACTCCTCGATCGCCATCCGAGTGAGCGCTGTGATCGACCACTGCCCGACCCTGACTGCCAGGGCCTCAGGTTTCAGGCGCGCCCCGTGACAAGCGGGGCAGCCCTGCTCATTCATGAACCCTTCCACTTCTTCACGCAGGCGGACGGAACTGGTTTCACGGAAGAGCCTGTTCAGGCGGGGTAAGACCCCTTCAAAGGCAATCTGCGATACCAGTTTGCGCCGCCCCCGACTGTGAACAAACTCCAACTTTTCCCGGCCCGTGCCGTGCAGCAACCCCTTTTTCACCTTGGCGGGCAGATCAGCAAAAGGCATATTCGGATCAAAACCATAGTGGCGGGCAAAGGCCTCGATCCACTGATCGGATAGAGTCGACAGTCGCCTCCGGGTCCAGGGGACGATAGCGCCCTCCAGCAGCGAAAGCGATTCATCGGGGACGATCAGGTGCTCATCAATGAACTGATTGACGCCCAAACCGCTGCAGGCGGGGCAGGCACCTTGCGGATTATTGAAGGAAAACAACTGGGTGGAGAGTTCCGGCACGGAGATGCCGCACTGGTGGCAGGCGGCGGATTCGCTGAACAGCACCTCCTCGCCGGTGTCTGGAAAGACAGCCAGCATGGTTCCTGAACCAAGGGCCACGGCGGTACTGATCGATTCGTCCAGGCGCCTGCGGATTGACGACTTAATCACCAACCGATCGACCACCGCCTCGATGTAGTGGTGCTTATTCTTATCGAGCACGACCTCCTCACTGAGCTGGCGGATCTCGCCATCCACCCGCACCCGGACAAATCCCTCCTTGCGCAGCCGCTGGAAAATCTGTTCGTGCTGCCCCTTTTTCTGGGTGACCAGGGGTGCCAGGAGAATGACCTTCTCACCCTCCTGGCGGCCGAGCAATGTCTCCAGCATGTCGTGCACCGACTGCGAACGAATCGGCTGATCGCACTGTGGGCAATACGGCTGACCGGCCCTGGCAAAAAGCAATCGAAGATGGTCATAGATCTCGGTGACCGTCCCCACAGTCGAACGCGGATTCCGGCTAGTGGTCTTCTGCTCGATGGAAACGGCAGGCGAAAGCCCTTCCAACAGATCGACGTCGGGCTTGTTCATCTGGCCGAGGAACTGCCGGGCATAGGTGGAGAGCGACTCCACGTAACGCCGCTGGCCTTCGGCGTAGAGAGTATCGAAGGCCAGCGTCGACTTGCCGGAACCGGACAGGCCGGTGAACACGATCAGCTTGTTGCGGGGCAGGTCGACGGAAATATTTTTCAGATTATGCATGCGCGCCCCACGGATGCGCAGAAATTGCGGTTCCATATACTTTGCTCTGGGAAAAAACGGACCTGAAGACCGACAGCTGCCGGAGAGTCAACCAATAGAACCTTCAGCGGCTTGATGGGACCTGACAATTTCGTTTACCCTGGCCCCGTCCTATGGTAGATTGCCGCATACTTGTAGCCATGATCCTTTAACAATCAATACTGTAAAGATTTCGCCATGTATTTTCAGGATATCATCGCCACCTTGAACAGCTATTGGGCCGCCGCAGGCTGCGTTGTCATGCAGCCCTATGATATGGAAGTCGGCGCCGGCACCTTTCATCCCGCCACCCTGCTCAGGGCACTGGGACCCGAACCCTGGAAGGCCGCCTATGTCCAACCCTCCCGTCGCCCGACCGACGGCCGCTACGGCGAAAATCCCAACCGCTTGCAGCATTATTATCAGTACCAGGTGGTGATCAAGCCCTCGCCTAAGGATATTCAGGCCATGTACCTGGAGAGTCTGGAAAAATTCGGGCTCAACTTGCTGGAGCACGACATCAGGTTTGTTGAGGACGACTGGGAATCACCGACCCTGGGGGCTTGGGGGCTCGGCTGGGAGGTCTGGCTCGACGGCATGGAAATCACCCAGTTCACCTATTTTCAGCAGGCCGGTTCCATCGACCTCAAGCCAATCACCGCGGAGATCACCTATGGCCTCGAACGGATCGCCATGTATCTGCAGAAGGTGGATTCGGTCTACGATATTGCTTGGAACAAGGAGGTGACCTACGGGGAAATCTTCCACCAGGCGGAAAAAGAATTTTCCGCTTTCAATTTCGAGGAAGCCAATATCGCCGACCTGACCATGGCCTTTGACAACTATGAGCGGGAAGCCCTGAAGCTGGTTGAAAAAAATCTGATCCTGCCGGGCTACGACTATTGCCTCAAGTGCTCCCACACCTTCAACTTGCTCGACGCCCGCAAGGCCATCAGCGTTGCCGAACGCACCCGTTATATCGGCAGAATCCGCAACATTGCGCGGCATGTGGCCCAGCGCTATGTCGAACAACGGGAAGCGATGGGTTACCCTCTCTTAAAAGAAAAGGGGTGATCCCCGCAGGGCCGATGAGACCCCAACAGGCCTATAGCCATTGAGAACCACCGGAAAGGATTAAAAAAATACCTGGCGTTTCAGGATAGTTTACAGTAGACAGATCCGTATCTGGTAATTGCTTATTACTTTTTCTGTTTCTTGCTCCAGGCAGAACCGTTCGATTATCTGTGGTCCACATTCACTCCCCGTCACCTTCTGTCCACACCCCGCGTCGAACGTCTTTCTATTGTCTCTTCTATCGTAATCTCCCTGCGAACTTTCCGGTAAAGGTAAGAGACCAAGGGTTCCGGGGTCGCCCCCAATGTCCCAAGGGCACCCGTCGTTTCTTCTTTGTTCCGCCTTACCCGCATCCTTCACCCTGCTCCGATTCGGCCTGCAGAGTTCCCTGCAATGCAAGTGTCAACGATTGCCCAGATACCCGTCGCCCCCGACACCCCCTTCCCCAGCCCCACGGCTCGCAGATCACATCTGCTTCCCCTCTCACTCCAGGTCGCTGGGGAGCACCTCGGAAAACGCCGACCTTTCCGGAAAAAAAAGGGGACGCATGGACGAAACGACGATGTTGACAACCCAACTTTCGCGGCATCGGGAAAACGCGGCAATGATTTCAGGAATCAAACAGCGAAATGCCGCTCACTGGCAAGACGTGCATATGTTTTTTTCGGGGTTGTACCAGACGATCGCTTTCCAGCGCTCCGTATACGCGGTGCGGGGAAGGAATCCGAAGGATAACTCTTTATTTTAAAAAATGATCCACTCACGGGTCAGCTTGTCGATCACAGACACAAGGAGGAACGGTAATGGCAGAAGGAACGGTGAAATGGTTTAATGATTCCAAGGGATTCGGATTTATCGAGCAGGATGGCGGCAAAGATGTTTTTGTCCACCATTCCGCAATCCAGGCCCAAGGTTTCAAATCCCTGAAAGAGGGGGATCGAGTTAAATTTGATGTTGTCAGCGGGGCCAAGGGACCGGCAGCTGAAAACGTGACCAAACTCTAAGGAAAGCGCACCACACCCCTCGCACGATCGCGTTGGCCGAGATCGTGCGAGGGGTGTTCATTTCCCCTGCAAGCCACTCTCTCTTCCTGCCTGCCCTTCTCCCCTTTCCGGATAATCCGATCAGACCGCCTGCACGAATCTGATATATTTCGCAAACACCTCGGGGGCTAGCACCTGCAATTCCGTGCGGGCTGCACCCATTGCCGCATTGTCCTGGTGATGTCGGGCCCGTTCTGCCCATCGAAGCGTCGCATAGATTCGCGTTGCCTCGGTCTCGTTGGCGATCTCCTGCTCCACCAGGGGTAACACCTTGTGCAAATAGCCATACACCGGCGCCATAACCGCCCCGTGATTGGTGATGATCGCCGCAAGCCGGTGGTTGCATAACGGATAGGCTGCCATCCGCTGGGGATCGAGCAGCAGGGCGGTCGCGTAGACGCCGTTGGCTATTTCCCGCCGCCCCTGTAGCCACAGGGCATCGGCAAGATACCCGTAAAGAAGACCTTCTTCAGGGACTGATTCGATCAGGCTCCGCAACTGGCTCTCGGCAGCGACATAATCGCCCAACTGCAGCAAAAGATACCCATTGCACAGACCAGGCGGGATATATTCGACCCCGGCCCTTTCCATCAAGGCATGGAGCCGCCTGAGTAAATTGGTACGCAGCTCGCTGTCAGCAGTGCTGTTGCCGAAGGGAAAGGTCCCCAGCCGTTTCCAGAAAAAAACGACCGCATCTTCTCCCTGCCTTTCGGCGAGCTCCCGCACAACCTGCTCCCAGTACTCGACCGACCGCAGACCGGCTCCGGCGGCCTGATGATCGGGCAAGGCATCAAGGACGCGGGCAAAGTGCTCCCTTGCCTGAGCAAAATCAAGCCGGGCCAGGCAGTTGTATCCGTTGCCGGCCTCTAACAAATCCCATTGGAACAGGTTCAGTTGCATGACAGTAGGGTAAGGCGCTGTGCTCCCAAAAACTTCACAGGGAGTATCGGGGATCGCAGCACCTGAATGGAGGAAGCAACCGTTATCGACAAAAACCAGGTCGGATCAATCACTCATCGAGCAGCCGGACCGCGCCCTTGTCAGCGGAAGCGGCAAACCGGGCATAAACCCTCAGGGCCGTTGAAACAACACGATCCCGTCTTGGGGTAAAGGCCAGAGCACCCCGAGCCTCTTCGCTACGGCGACGAGCAACCATCTCTTCTTCACTGACCAGCAGAGAGATGGTTCGCTCCGGAATATTGATATCGATGGCATCGCCCTCCCGAACCAGTCCAATGGCACCGCCGCCGGCCGCTTCCGGGGAGACATGCCCGATGGACAGGCCGGAGGTGCCGCCGGAAAAACGGCCGTCGGTCACCAGGGCACAGGCTGCCCCCAGATGGCGGGACTTCAAATACGAGGTGGGGTAGAGCATCTCCTGCATACCCGGCCCGCCCTTGGGGCCCTCGTAGAGGATGAAGACCACGTCGCCGGCCTGCACCACATCGCCGAGAATGGCCTCGCAAGCCTCTTCCTGGGAATGGTAGACCTTGGCCTTACCGGTGAAATGCAGGATGGAGGCGTCAACCCCGGCGGTTTTGACAATGCAGCCTTTCTCGGCAATGTTGCCGTACAAGACCGCCAGTCCGCCGTCACGGGAGTAGGCGTGTTCGATATCGCGGATGCAGCCCGCAGTCCGGTCGGTATCGAGTTCAGGGTAGAGTGTCTGCTGCGAGCCCATCACCAGGTTGCGCACCCCAGCAGGAGCACTACGGTACAGGTCCCGCACCTCCTTGCTCACATCCGGACGCATAATATCGTACTGCATCAGCACCTGACCGAGCGTCAAGCCATCCACCCGATGCACTCCGGTGTCGAGCAAACCACCGCGCGCCAGTTCGGCGAGGATGCCAAGTATACCGCCGGCCCGGTTGACATCCTCCACATGGTAGGAGGAACTGGGCGCTACTTTGCAGAGATTGGGTGCCTTGCGCGACAGGGCATCAATATCCTCCATGGTGAAATCCACCCCGGCCTCATGGGCAATGGCGAGGATGTGAAGGACGGTGTTGGTGGAGCCGCCCATGGCGATATCCAAGGCCATGGCGTTGCAAAAGGCCGGCTTAGTGGCTATCGACCGGGGCAGAACCGTGGCGTCGCCTCGGCCGTACCAAGCCTCACAGAGGGCGACAATCCGTTCCGCCGCTCGATCAAAAAGCGCCATGCGCGCCGCATGGGTGGCGACCACGGTACCGTTACCCGGAAGCGCGAGCCCCAGGGCCTCATTGAGGCAATTCATCGAGTTGGCGGTGAACATGCCGGAGCAGGAGCCGCAGGTCGGGCAAGCGGAACGCTCAACCACGGCGACCTCCTCGTCGCTAACCGAACTGTCCCCGGCCATGATCATGGCGTCGACCAGATCCAAGGCCTTGTCGCCAACCCGGCCGGCTTCCATCGGACCACCGGAGACGAAGATCGCCGGGATGTTGAGCCGCATCGCCGCCATCAGCATGCCCGGCGTGATCTTGTCGCAGTTGGAGATGCAGACCATGGCGTCCGCCTTGTGGGCGTTGCACATGTATTCGACCGAATCGGCAATCAGCTCGCGGGAAGGCAGCGAGTAGAGCATGCCATCATGCCCCATGGCGATGCCGTCGTCGATGGCGATGGTGTTGAATTCGGCGGCAAAACAGCCTAAACTCTCTATCTTATGTTTGACCCGCTGGCCTATCTCGTGGAGATGGACATGGCCGGGAACGAACTGGGTGAACGAGTTGACCACGGCGATCACCGGCTTGCCGATCTGCTCCTCGCGCATGCCATTGGCCCGCCATAAGGCACGGGCACCCGCCATTCTCCTGCCTTCCGTTGTCGCCGCGCTCCGCAGTGGATTCGCCATTCTCTTCACCTCAACGCAATTGAATTATTTTTTTTCTTGTCTTTTTTCGCCAGGAAGCGATAGAACCTAACAAGATGATTTTGTCAATTCTATACTGGGATTCGTTATGAAACAACAGGAGATTAACTACTGGATCACCGCCATGCTCAACAAGCACGAGCGGGTTTCCGATCTCAATCTCACCGTGGGCAAAACCCTGCAGGTGGAGAGCGACGGCGTCCTGGTCCCGGTCGAGGTCACTCCACCGGTGACCGAACTGACCCCCTTCCAGACCGAGGTCTTTGCCCTCAACCTGATAGGCAGCAACCGCCGCCTATTGCGCGACCTGGTCACCAAGGGTTCCTGCGACCTCTCCTATTCCTTAGACGACAAGGTCCGCTTCAGGGTGAACATCTTCTCGCAAAAAGGCTACTACTCGACGGTCCTGCGGAAACTGGAAACCAAGATTCCCTCGATCAAGGGATTTCATTTCCCCGAGGCCTTCAGCAAGATGGCCAAGGAGGTCAACGGCCTGATTCTCTTCACCGGCGCCACCGGCACGGGCAAAACCACCTCCATGGCCGCGATCCTCAACCGGATCAACGAGGAACGCCAGGTGCACATCGTCACCCTGGAAGACCCGATCGAGTACGTGCATCCCCATAAAAAAGCCACCTTTAACCAGCGGGAGATGGGCGACGATTTCGACACTTTTTCCAGCGGCCTCCGTGCGGCCCTGCGTCAGGCGCCCAAGGTCATCCTCGTCGGCGAGATCCGCGACCGGGAGACCCTGGAAATCGCCCTGACTGCGGCGGAAACCGGCCATGTGGTCTTTTCCACCCTGCACACCATCGATACCGGCCAGACCGTCAACCGCATCCTCGGCATGTTTGAAACCGACGAGCAACCCCAGGTTCGTAACCGGTTGGCCGACACCATCCGCTGGATCGTCAGCCAGCGCCTTTTGCCCCGTATCGGGAGTGGCCGCATCGCCGCTCTGGAAATCCTCTGCACCAGCCTGCGGGTTCGGGACCTGATCATTAATGGTGAGACCGAAGAAAAGACCTTTTACAACGTGGTCCGGGATGGTTCAACCCACGACATGCGCACCTTTGACCAGCACCTGCTGGAACTCTTTGAAACAGGGCTGATCACTGAAGAATCGGCCATTCTCTACGCCTCCCACCGCAGTGAAATCAAGCGGGGTCTGGATACGATCAAAGCCTCACGGGGCGAACGGACCTCCTCTATTGACGACCTGCGCATGGAAGAGGAGGAAAATGACCCGTACAAACGCTGGTAAGCTCACTGGCCCTGCGATCATGCGCTCCCGATCAGCAATCGCCCTTGCCTCCCCTGGCCTGAATCGCCGCTACCGCACTTTGCCAAATCCACCACACCCGACTCCACCGTTTGAGGAAACCCCATGCTGACCCACTGCCCCTCCTGCCAGCAACCTCTCCCCTTCACCGACGACCAAATTGCACGGTTGGAACAGGCGCTCATCCAACTCGCGCCCGGCAAACTGCTGGCCATGAAGTGCCCCCTGTGCCGCAATTCGATTTCGCTCGACAAATCGGGACGTCCGCCGCAAAAACCCGCCTGCCACGTGCAGCCACCTCCGCCGCCGAACTTGGACTGGCTACAGACCGGTGTCTTTCAGGGGGAGGAAAAAGTGGAAGACGTGCCCATGGCGCTGGTTCTCCACCAAGCGGGTGAAGAGCGGAGACGAATCGGCGATTCACTGGAGGCCGTAGGTTATCAGGTCTTCATGGCCGACACGGTTCCCGAGGCTCTCGAACGCATGCGTTTTGTCAATTTTTCCTGCATCGTCCTCCAGGCAAAACTCGAGGGAAACCTTGAACAATCCTCCTTCCACGCTCACATGCGCGCGCTCCCGATGGATCGAAGACGCTATATCTTCTACCTTCTCATCGGAGAAAATTTTCATACGCTCTATAATCTTGAAGCTTTAGCATACAGTGCCAACCTCACCGTCAATACCGGCGACCTCCGCCACCTCGACATTGTGCTGCGCAAATCTATCCCGACCTACGAGGAATTGTTCGGCCCCATGCTCGAAGAGCTGGGTGCCTACGGCAAACGCTGAGGAGAGCAGGAGCCCTGCAACCCGGTTGGCCCCTGCAAATCAAGGCAACCGGAGACATAGCCACTCACCTTCCCTCCGGCCGAAACCGTTCCCTCCGGCCCGAATTGAAAAATGTTCCTGCAGGGCAAGAAATGCCTTTTTTCAGCAGGAAACAGTTGTTTTTCAAAAAAAACTCTGGTAAACAACCTGTTCTTACTAATCGGCACGAAAAAGATTTCTTTTTCGTGCCATCAACCACTTACCAAAGACCTCTACCGGTCACAACAGGAACACTCACTCCATGACAAATAACGGAACTCAACCCGCTTTTGCGGCAGATGACACCAGCTTTGAGGAAATGAGCTTTGCGGAATTATTTGAACAAGAAGACAACAACACCGTCATCACTGTCGGTGAGGTCGCCCTCGGGACTGTCGTCGGGCTGAGCAGTGACGCCGCCCTCATCGATGTCGGCGACAAAGCGGAAAGCTACATCCCGCTCTCCGAATTCCGCCAAGAGGACCCGGATCGAATCGTCAAGATAGGCGACCAATTCGAAGTCTTCATCGAAAAAAGAAAAGATGAAGGCGGCCTGCTCCTTTCACGCGAAAAAGCTATTGCCATCAAAGTCTGGGAACAGATTGCCACAATTCAAGAAGAAGACGGGACTATTGAGGGCCGTATTGATAATCGGGTCAAGGGCGGTATGTCTGTCGACATCGGCGTCCCCGCCTTCCTGCCCTATTCGCAGATCGACCTGCGGCCGGTCAAGGATCTGGATGGACTCATTGGTCAAACCTTCGACTTCAAGATCCTCAAGTTCAACCGCAAGCGCAACAACGTCGTCATTTCCCGGCGGGCCATCCTGGAAGATCAACGGACGGCCCTGCGCGAGCAGATGCGCACCTCTCTCGAGGAAGGTCAGACCATTCGCGGCGCGATCACCAATATCACCGACTACGGTCTATTTATCGACCTGGGCGGCATGGACGGTCTCTGCCACATCACCGACCTGTCCTGGGGCCGGGTATCGCATCCTTCCAAGCTGTACACCGTCGGCGAGGAGATTGAAGTCAAAATCCTCAAATACGACAAGAACTCCGACCGGGTTTCCCTGGGCGTCAAGCAGCTCAAAACCGACCCATGGGAACGGGTACCTGAACAGTATGCCCCGGGCTCCAGAGTCATGGGCAAAGTTGTTTCAATTACCGATTACGGTGTCTTCGTCGAATTGGAAGAGGGCGTCGAGGGCCTGGTCCACATCTCCGAGATGAGCTGGTCGAAAAAACCGCGCCACCCCTCCAAGATCGTCGGGGTCGGCGAGGAAATCGAAGTGCAGGTGCTCAAGGTCGAGGCAGAGACCAAGCGTATCTCCCTGGGCATGAAGCAGATGCAACCCAACCCCTGGGATGTGGTTGAAGAGAGCTATCCCGTTGGCTCGGTCATTGAAGGCAAGATCAAAAACATCACCGATTTCGGTATCTTTATCGGTATCGAAGAAGGGATTGACGGTCTTATTCATGTTTCCGATCTCTCCTGGACCGAGCGAATCAAACATCCTTCCGAGAAATATGCCAAGGGTGAGACTATCCAAGCGGTCGTTCTGAAGATCGACAAGGAAAACGAACGGTTCTCCCTCGGCGTCAAACAATTGGAGCCCGATCCTTGGCAGGCCGCTTCCAGCAACTACCCGATCGGCTCAACCGTTGAAGGCACCATCACCAACGTGACCGATTTCGGTGTCTTTGTACAATTGGAAGAGGGCATTGAAGGTCTGGTGCATGTCTCTGAAATCTCCAAGGACAAGGTGAAAACACCGGTCGGCATGTTCAATGTGAACGAAACCTTGAAGGCCATGGTCATCAACGTTTCCGCAGATGACCGCAAGATTGGACTTTCCGTCAAGGCCATGCAGGAGAAGGAAGACAATAACGGCGCTGTTCCCGAGGAATACCTGCAGAAAGCACAGAGTACGGCGCCCTCCACGTTCGGAGACCTGCTGAAGGCTGCTGCTGGCGAAGACTCAAATAAATAAGCACCCCCTGCTTTTTGTTTGCGAGGAACTCTAACGGGTGTTTCACCTAGCCACACCATGGGCGCGGACAAGGTGAAACACCCCTTTCTCTTCTACCCCGCACTCAGACGGCAAACTGTCTGATAACAACGCGGTCGGTTAAAAAGGATACAGATCATGCTCAAGCGTGAATTGATCAATCAGGTCTCCGAGCAACTTGGCGACTACTACAAACAAGACATAGCACAAGCTGTTGAAATCATACTCGAAGAGATCTCGCTGGCCTTGGCTGAAGAGCGAAGAGTCGAAATACGGGGATTCGGCAGTTTTTCGGTGCGCACCCGCAAACCGCGAACGACGAAGAATCCAAAAACCGGCAAGATGATGAATATCCCTGCGCGTAAAACGCTGCATTTCACCATGAGCAAGTCGTTGAAGGAAGTCTTGATCGACGAAGTGGAATAACCGCTCTTTTTCCGCAAGCACGAGACCGGACCCGTTTAAGGGTTCGGTCTTTTTTATTTATCGCCAAAAAAGAGAGGAGAGACGGTAGGAAGACGAAAAGCCTTTTTTACAGAAAGGAACTGATGTCCCCTTTGCCCACGCGCAGGATCTCAGGTTGTTCAGTCAAGAGAGAAATGACGGTGGAGGGTGCGGGGACGATTTCGCCACTGTCGATGATCAGGTCGACCTGTTTGCCGAAGAGCTGGTCAACATCGTGGCAGGTGCACACAGGTGCCTCATCTTCCTCAAGCATGGCGCTGGTATTGAGCACCGGATTTCCCAAGGCCGCGATGATAGCCAGACAGACCGGATGATCCGGAACCCGGATGCCCACAGTTTTCTGTTTGGTCAGCATAATTTTGGGGACGACCTTGGTCCCGGAGAGGACGAAAGTATAAGGGCCGGGAAGATTTTTTCGCATCAACCGGTAGGCATTGTTGCCGACATGGCCGTAATGACTGATGTTGGTTAAGGAAGCGCACATGAAACTAAAAGGCTTGTCCTTAGGACGCCTTTTAATCTGATACACCCGTTTGACGGCCTTTTGATTGAAAATGTCGCAACCGATACCGTACATGGTATCCGTCGGATAGCAAATGACACCGCCACGCTGGAGAATCTCGATTGCCTGGGCTATCAGCCGCGGCTGTGGATTGGAAGGATTTATTTCAACAATTTTTGCCATAGAAAAAACAGTCACTGAAAACAATAGGTTGGACGGCAGGAGTTGCCCGTTTTGCGGCAACCAGTTCATTGGTGGTGCGAACACTCCTTCAAAAATTTTATCAATAAAGCAGGAATATCCAGTAAAAGCCAGCGGTTTTTGCACCTGCCTCTTGAGCCCAAACCAGCGCCGGTTGACACCATTTTCCGGGTCGATTATTCCTTTTTTCGCAAGAACGTGCTAATAAGCCATGGATACAGTCATGCACCATGCACCGATTGACTGTACCGTAACCCACCGGCAAGATGAGCCCTTCAACCTCTTTTACAAGGTTGCTGCCTTCTCCGGCCACCCCTTCTTTTAAAAAAACAAACATACGCCGAGCAACCGGGACGGCTGAAACAACAACCCGCCCGTTTTCACTCCACTAGAAAAGGAGACCTTATGTTGCACCACGATATCCCCATGGCCCTTACCTTTGACGACGTCCTGCTGGTGCCGGGCGCCTCCGAAGTCCTCCCTTCGGAAGTCTCCTTAAAAACCCGCCTCACCAACACCATCGAGCTGCAGGCACCTTTGCTCAGTGCGGCCATGGACACGGTCACCGAACACCAGACCGCCATCGCCATGGCGCGGGAAGGCGGCATTGGCATCATCCACAAAAATATGAGCATCGAGCACCAGGCCAAGGAGGTCGAACGGGTCAAGAAGTCGGAATCCGGCATGATTGCCGACCCGATCACCGTCTCTCCCTATCAGAGCGTGGCCGAGGTGCAACAGATCATGCGCACGTACCGCATCTCCGGGCTGCCGGTGATTGAAGACGACAAGCTGGTGGGCATCGTCACCAACCGCGACCTCCGCTTTGTCTCCGACGACGGCCTGCGGGTCAACGATGTCATGACCAGCAAAAACCTGGTGACCGCCCAGGTAGGCATCGACCTGCCGCATTGCAAGGCCCTGCTCCATGAGCACCGCATTGAAAAACTGTTGATCGTCGATGAAAAGGGCCGTCTTAAGGGCCTGATCACCATCAAAGATATCGAGAAGATCAAGCAATATCCCAATGCGGCCAAGGACAGCTTGGGCCGACTGCTGGCCGGCGCAGCCCTCGGGGTCAGCGCGGAGTTGCTGGAGCGGACCGAGGCCTTGGTCAAGGCCCAGGTCGATGTGGTAGTGCTCGATTCCGCCCATGGTCATTCCGCCGGCATCCTGCGTTCACTTCAGGAGATCAAGGCCCATTTTCCTGATTTGCAGGTCATTGCCGGCAACATCGCCACCGGCGAGGCCGCTGAAGCCCTGATCAAGGCGGGCGTCAACGGCATCAAAGTTGGCGTTGGACCAGGATCAATCTGCACCACCCGCATCGTCGCCGGCGTGGGCGTTCCCCAGCTCACCGCCCTGAAAAACTGCGTCGAGGCCGCCTCGAAAAAAGGCATCCCGGTCATCGCCGACGGCGGCATCAAGTTTTCCGGGGACATCTGCAAGGCCATCGGCATCGGCGCCCACTCGGTGATGATCGGCTCGCTCTTTGCCGGTACCGACGAGACCCCCGGCGACACCTTCCTTTATCAGGGCCGGAAGTATAAAGGGTATCGGGGCATGGGCTCGATCGGCGCTATGAAGGAGGGCTCCAGCGACCGTTATTTTCAGGACAGCCAGAGCAGTAAACTGGTGCCCGAGGGCATTGAAGGGAAGGTACCCTACCGCGGCCCGATCTCGGAGATGATCTACCAGTTGCTCGGCGGCCTGCGTTCCGGCATGGGCTACACCGGCGCTGCCACCATCGAGGAACTGCACCAGAAGGCCCGCTTTGTCCAGATATCCACTGCTGGCCTGCGCGAGTCGCACGTCCATGATGTCATTATCACCAAAGAGGCTCCGAACTACCGGACCGAAGGGTTATAAGGCCCATTCACTCCTTTCCTCCTTGCACAGACAGGTTGCCCATGTCCACCCATACCCAGAAAATCATCATCCTCGATTTTGGCTCGCAAACCACTCAGTTGATTGCCCGCCGCATCCGCGAGCAGAAGGTCTACAGCGAAATTCACCCTTATACCCTGGACCTCGAACGGCTCAAGGCCATGCAGCCCACCGGTATCGTCCTCTCCGGCGGCCCGGCCAGCGTCTACGACGACGATGCCCCGATCAGCGACCCCGGCATCTACGAGCTCGGGGTGCCGGTGCTCGGCATCTGCTACGGTGCCCAACTGATGATGGTCCAGCAGGGCGGCCGGGTGGAAAAGGCCGAAAAACGAGAATTCGGCAAGGCCCAGCTCAACATCGAATATACCGGCGGCCTATTCGCGGGCATGGAAGTCTCACCCGCCCATTACCAGGTCTGGATGAGTCACGGCGACCGGGTCGAACAACTGGCGCCCGGTTTTGTTGTCACCGCCACCAGCGCCCATTCCCCCTTTGCCGCTTTGCGGCACGGTGAGAAACCCTTTGTCGCCGTCCAGTTCCACCCGGAGGTCGCCCATACCCTGATCGGTACCGACGTGCTCCGCAACTTCATTTTCGGCCTCTGCAATTGCCAGCCGGACTGGACCATGCATTCGTTCATCGACGCCACGGTCGCCGATATCCGCGCCAAGGTCGGGACCGATCAGGTCATCTGCGCCCTGTCCGGAGGGGTTGATTCCTCGGTGGTTGCGGCCATGGTCCATCGGGCCATCGGCGATCAGTTGACCTGCATCTACGTCAACAATGGCCTTATGCGGACCGGCGAGTCGGAGAGCGTGCTCCGCTTTTTCCGGGAGAAAACCCACCTCAAGGTCATCGATATCGATGCGGAAGCCTTCTTTCTTCAATCTCTGGATGGCATTGCCGATCCCGAGGAAAAACGCAAACGCATCGGCTACGGCTTCATTGAGATTTTTGAGGCCGAGGCCAAGAAACTGGGCACGGTGCGCTATCTGGCCCAGGGAACCCTGTACCCCGACGTGATCGAATCCGTGGTCTTTCGCGGTAAGGCGCCGATCAAATCGCACCACAATGTTGGTGGACTGCCCGAACGAATGCAGTTGGATCTGATCGAACCTCTGCGCGAGCTGTTTAAGGACGAGGTGCGCGAACTGGGCCTGGAGCTCGGCCTGCCCGAGGAGGCAATCTACCGCCAGCCCTTTCCCGGCCCCGGCCTGGGCATTCGCATCATGGGTGTGGTCACTGCCGAACGGCTGCGCATTCTCCGTCAGGCGGACGTGATCGTGCTGGAAGAGATGAAGGATGCCGGCTGGTACCGCAAGGTCTGGCAGTCCTTTGCCGTGCTCCTGCCGATCCAGACCGTGGGCGTCATGGGGGATGGCCGCACCTACGAGCATGTCATTGCCCTGCGGGCGGTGGACAGCAAGGACGCCATGACCGCCGACTGGTCGCGCCTGCCCTACGAGATCCTGGGGCGCATCTCCAACCGGATCATCAATGAGGTCCGCGGGGTCAACCGGGTGGTCTACGACATCTCCTCCAAACCGCCGTCGACCATCGAATGGGAGTAAGGCGATCATCACACAATCCTGAACCAATTAAGCGCTAACGTTTGTTATGCTCAAATCAGCAATCTATGTAGATGCGGAAAACATCAAAATGAGCGGCGGCTACGGCATGCGCTACGATGTGCTTGTCGACCTGGCCAACAACAACAACTCGGTGATGCTGAGGGCCAATTGCTATCTCGCTGAGGATCACGAGCGCACCCAGCGGGATGCGGAATACCGGCAAAAGGTCTATTCCTACCACAACATCCTGCGGCAATGCGGCTTTAAGATCATCAAGAAGTATGTCCGCCGCTTCAAGGATGAGGACGGCAACATCACCACCAAGGCCAACGCCGACATGGACCTGGCGATTGACGCCCTCCTTCAGGCCCGCAACCTTGACCGCATCATCCTGCTGACCGGCGACGGTGATTTTCTCCGCCTGATCGTCGCCCTGCAGAACATGGGCTGCCGAGTGGAAGTTATCGGTTTTCACAACGTCAGCAAGGAGCTGCGCGAGGTTGCCGACTCCTACATTTCCGGATTCCTCGTGCCCGGACTGTTGCCCATCGCCGGCAGCAACGGCGACAATGGCGACCAGTGGCAACGAGGTACGGTCGCCAACTTCAACCAGGACCGGGGTTTCGGCTTCTTCCGCTACTTCCGGTTGCACAACAGTGAACTCCAATCGGAAACCGTGTTTTTCCACCTCTCGAAATCAACCCTGCCCTCCGATCATTTTTTTCAGGAGCGGCACCGCATCTTCGAGTTCCGGGTGGTGGAAAATCCGGCCAACAACAACCGCTCGGAGGCTTGCGACATCCGACTCCTCAAGGAAGGGTAACCCGTGCTATGAAAGATGGCCTCTTGCTTGCCGGCGATATCGGCGCCACCAAGACGACCCTGGCACTGTATGAAGCTGCTGCCTGGCCGAGTGCACCGCTCCGACAGCAGACCTTGCAGAATGCCGGATTTGCCGATTTTGACAGTCTGCTTCGGGAATTTTTAGGAGCGGAGAAGCCGGCACCGGCAACTGTTTGCCTTGGTGTGGCCGGCCCGGTGATGGCGAATGCGGTCAAAATGACCAATCTCAACTGGTCGATCAATGCCGCTGGGCTGCAAGCCCATTTCGGTTTCGACCAGGCCCACCTGATCAATGATCTGGTGGCCACCGCCATGGGCGCCCTGCACCTGCCGCCGAAAGACCTGCAATGCCTCAATCCGGGGAAAAAGCAGGATGGGGCAGCGATGGCCGTCCTGGCGCCGGGCAGCGGTCTAGGCGAGGCCTTTGTTCTTCCGCACAACGAAACCTATTTTCCTTACCCCTCCGAAGGAGGCCATGCTAGTTTTTCCCCCAGAAACGCGGAACAAATTGCCCTACTCACCTTCATGCTCAAGCGGCATGCGCACGTCTCGGTGGAACAGGTCTGTTCTGGTCTCGTCATTCCCGATCTCCTCGCCTTCATGGCCACCAGGCAGTCCATGCCGGATTGGCTCCGAGCCGAACTTGAGCAGGTCACCGACCGGACGCCGATCATTGTGCAGGCGGCACTGGCGTCCGTGCGGGGCGAAAAGCCCTGCGACATCGCCGTCTCCACCCTCAGCCTCTTTATCGACATTCTTGCCGACGAGGCGGCCAACCTCGCCCTGAAAACCCTGGCACTGGGCGGCGTCTTTCTTGGCGGGGGGCTTGCGCCACGACTGTTGCCGCTCATCGACCCGCACCGGTTCATGACCGTCTTTGCCCGGGGCACTTACCAGGACATGCTCGCCCGCATCCCGATCCACATCATTCGCAACCCGCAGACCGCCCTGCTCGGGGCCGCAGCCTACGGCGCCGAGGCAATGGCCCGCAGCAGGGCTGCCCAAGGGCCACGGGAAAAGGCAATGATGCCCCAGCGGTAAGCCAAGCCCGGCCGCCTTCCAGCCCATTCCTCTCGGCCCAAGGGCTGTTCCAAAGTCGCGAACCCACCGCATATGACCCTTTTTGCGCTTTCCCAACTGCTGGCCGGCATTGCCATTGGTTTCGACCTACTCTCCTTCCAGTTCAAAGAGCGGCGGCAGATCATCGCCTGTCTGATCGTCTCCTGCCTGCTCATTGCCACCCATTTTGCTCTTCTCGGCCTCTGGACCGCCATGGGCCTCGGCCTGCTGGCGGCGATACGCTTTGTGGCCAGCTACCTCACCACTTCAAAGAAAGTGATGGCCTTCTTTATCGCCGCATCCATCCTCGTTACCGCTTTGACCTTTCACGGACTGTTGAGCGTCCTCAGTTGCTCGGGTTCTATTTTCGGCACTATCGGATCTTTCTGCAAGGAAGACAAACAGTTGCGACAGGTTTTACTGATAGCCACCAGCCTCTGGCTGATCCACAACTGGCTGGCAGGCACCCCCACGGCGGTCCTCATGGAGGCCCTGTTTATCGGCAGCAATCTCCTGGGATACTACCGCTATTATTACCGGAGGGCAGGAAAGACGGGACTGGAGCAATCGGACTCGGACCAACAGGGAAAATAAGCGAGGGCAACATTCATACGCCGGTCTGCACCGACGGCAAGGCCAGGAGGCGATGATAAATCTCCCGGCCGATCCAGGCATCAGTGGCGGCATACTGAATCTGCTGGGCGGTGAGATCGGGATTGGCCCAGTTGGTTGTGCGTGCCGACTTGGAGATGCGGATGCCACAGACCACGGCAGCCAGTCCCCTGAGACCGTGATTGCGGATACCGCGACTCCGGGCCATCCGAGCCAGTCCGACAAATCCGCCCGGCACGAAAAAATGCAGCTCCTGTAAACTGCGCAGATCGAAATCCAAGGCGACCCCGGCCTTGATAATGTTCGGATCACGAAGCACAGCCAGCAGGGGTTCGGGGAGGCCGGTCTGCTGCAACTGAAAGAGCACGACTTCCTCTTCGGTTGCCAATTGCAACAGACTTGGAGAAAATTTCTGCCCTTTCCTGAACGCGGGCCGGGTTTCGGTATCAAACCCCAGCACCGTGGCGCGCGTCAGACACGCCGCCGCCCTTTCCGCCTCTTTGCTGGTCCGCACCAGACGAACCGGCCCCTCCCATCGGCCAATGGGGAACAGGTTAATCTCCTCCTTGCTGATCCGGGTTCGCACGTTTTCTTTGACACTCTCGACCACGGGGACTTCCATAAACTCACTTTCCATAAACTGTTATCCCGGCCTTACCCTGCAAGCGCACTCGAACCGGTTGATATCCTCTTTGCCTCACAACTTCGTCAATTCTTCACGAAGGGCGCGGCCCAACTTGGCAATGGTGTAGGGTTTTTTGATATAGCACCCGACCCCGAGCCGCATCGCCTCGGTGACCCGTTCGCTTTCGGAAAAACCGCTGGTGATGATCGCCTTTTGTCCCGGCGCATGGACGATAAATTGCCGGTAGGTTTCGAGCCCGTCCATACCGTTGCCAAGGATCATATCAAGCAGCAGCAGATCAAACCGCTCGTGCCCGACCAGCGCCAAGGCCTCCGAACCGCTCCCCGCCGTGGTGACCCGATATCCCAATTCCGTCAGGATGGAGGCGGCTATTTCCCGCTGCTCCTCGACATCGTCGACCACCAAAATATGCTCCCCGCTGCCCCGATAATCTGCCAGCGAGACGGTCTGCAGGTGCTGTTGCACGATTTTCAAAGTCACCGGGAAATACAGGGTGAAGGTGGTGCCGGTCCCAACCGTGCTTTCACAGTTGATGTACCCCTGATGGTCCTTGACGGTCCCCCAGACAACAGCCATCCCCAGACCCGTGCCGCTTTTCCCCATCTTTTTGCTGGTATAAAATGGCTCGAAGATCTTGTCGATATCTTCTGTTTTAATGCCGCTGCCCTGATCCGTCACCTCAAGCACCACATATTCACCCTGGCTGATCCGTTCATAGAGCCGAAGCGAATTGTCCACATACCGGTTATCGGTCCGGAGACGAATCGTTCCTCCATGGTCCATGGATTCCGCCGCGTTGGTCACCAGATTCATAATCGTTTTGGCAAGGTGCACCGGCGACCCCAGGAGGGCAAAAAGATCCTCGGCGCATTCGGTCACCACCTCGATGCCGGGATGACGAAAATGCAACAGACTGAACTCGGGACTCCCCAGGTACTCGCTGATCAGGGTGTTGAGATTGACCGGTTCCTTGACCGCCACTCCCCGCCTTGCCAAGGTAAGCAGGTCTTGGACAATGGCCGAGGCCTTTTCCCCGGATTCCTTGATGGTTTGCAGGGGTTTGTACAACGGGCTGTCCTTGGGCAATTTCATCAGGAGAAGATCGGGATAGCTGACGATTCCCGAAAGGATATTATTGAGGTCGTGGGCCACGCCGCCGGCCAGGGTGCCGATCATCTCCAGCTTTTCCGCCCGGATCAGCCGATCCTCGGCCCGCTGCCGCTCAAGCACCTCTTTTTTCAGCTCTGCCCCCCGCTGTTCGATGATTTTCTCCAGATTTTCCTGGTGATGAGCAAGTGCAGCCTCGGTTTCTCTGCGGACCTGAATTTCTCCGTTCAGATCCGTCATGGTGTGGTCCAATTGTTCGATCATGGCGTTGAACGAATCGGTCAGCTCGGTGATTTCATCCGGCTTCACCGAAACGTGCGGCAAGCGCTGGCTGAGATCTCCGGCCCCGACGCTGCCGATGATCCGGAGCATGGCCTGGAGCCGGGCAACAATCAAGCGGTGAAAAAGAACAGCGAGCGCCAAAGAGACCAAAAGCAGCACCACCAGAGCGCCAGCGGTACTGAATTGCATGATCCGATCCAGGGGGCGCAGGGTATCGTCCAAGGACTGATTGATAACGAAGGCCCAATCAGTCCGCTGCAGATGCTGAAAAACCGTCAGCATTTCAGCGGATTTCATCTGATGCGTAAACATGCCGCTAGCGCCGGCTAAAATTCGGTGCAGGAACTCGGCAGAGGCAGCTTCCGATAACACGCTCTCATTATCCTGCGAACTGCCAAGAACCTGGAGATGATTATCGACGACAAAAGCATAGCCGTACTGTTTGATCTTGAAGTCCTCAAGGAACAGGGTCTTGAATATCGCGAAATCCACCACCCCGCCGAGCACGCCGACGACCTCGCCATTCACGAAAACCGGAGCGACCACGGTAAACGTCTTGTGCGTGGACAATCGACTGACGATCACATCGGAGATAACCGCTTTGCCTCTCGCTGCTTCCTGGAAATAGGGGCGGTCGGCCAAGTGCACCGGCTTTGCGGGCTGGCTGGCCTGCGGTGAGACCGCGATAATCTCCCCCAGTGGATTGGCCAGAAAAAGACTTTCGTATTGCGGATAACCCGTCTTTAAGCTGGCAAAAAGGGCCTCAGCCCCTGTGCGGGCGCTCCTGCCGTAGTAGCCCCCTTCCGTCAGGGCCTCGACCAGCACTTCCTGCCGGGACCAGGCCACAATATCGGTCACTCGCGCCTGGAGCCAGCTGTCGATCAATTTTGCGGTCAGCTGCACCTCCCTATCCAGCCGCTTGGTCAGTTCCTGGCGGATAATCGAGCGCGCATTGAGATGCTGCCCAACCAAAACCGCCAGCAACCCGAGGGCAATAATGCCCAAGGTGGGGAACAGAATTTTTTTACTGAGTCCTGATCGCATAGCCAGTTTACCTGATAACCACGTCAGCCCGTTTGATCATGCCGTACGGAATCTGGATGCCTAGCTGTTCGGCGGTTCGCAGATTCAGCTGAATGCGTCCGTGGCCGGTCGGATTGATCGCAAAATCGCCTGGTTTTTTGCCCTCGAGCAGTTCCCGGGCGATCTGTCCGGCGGCTCGCCCCTGTTCCCTCATGGAAACGCTCACGCCGCAAAGGATACCAGATTCGGCGGCACTGTCATAAAAACCGACCGTGGGCAGTTTGTACTGCTCGTTGATCAACCGGACCAGTTCCTCTTCGGGAACCTTGGCCGGGTTGGCAGCGCTGCGGGCGATGGTGCGGATCACATAAAGACCAACAGCATCTATCTGGGAATGATACTGTTCGAGTACCGCCTTCCAGGCCTCCAAGGTGAGCGGCTGCTCGTAGGCTACCACGGTAACCGGTAAGTTGAGCGTCTTGCAGTAGGCAATCAGGGGGTCGGAGCTCTCCGACTTATCGGCCAGGAGCAGCAGGCGCTTGACCTCCGGCCGGATTTTCTGCAGCAACTCGATACTCTCGACCACGTTAGGCCGCTCGAGCACACCGGTGACATTGGCCGCCGGAAAGCCGTACTGTGCCGGTTCACCGTTGACGCCACTGAAAACGAAGTAAGGGGGCGAGGGTTCGCCGGCATAGTCCTTGGCAAAGTATTGCTGGGCATTGTCGTCCAGGCTGATCACCACCTGAGGCCGGTATTCAGCGACGATCCGCTTGGCCTCTTGTCCCGCAGCCCGCTTCCACTGCTCGATGTTGTTCCTCTTGGTGTCCATGTAAAAGGAGCGAAGTTGACAATGGGCTCCGGTCAGAGCCTCCTCTATCCCCTTGGTCATTTCAACCACATGTTCCCACTGGTCTTCATGATAACTGTGGACGACCAAAATCTTTGGGGCCGCGGCATGGGAAGGAGAGAGAAACAGAAAAATAAGGATCAACAGAGGGAGGAGAACAAGGTGCAGTGTCCGGTTTCCGACGTTGTGCATGGCGTTCCTCGGGTTATGTCCGGGCTCGGTACAGGGAATCTTCACCTTTTATGCTCGCACAGAAACCTCATCATTGCAACCCCCCCCAGGGAAGAATAAAACGCTTCGTCTCTTTATCACGACGACTGCCTGGAAGAAGCAATACCTGCTTTTCTGCCTTGGCTGCAAGAAAAAGACTTTCTTTGTCCCCTCTTTTTTTCTATTCTGCACGCGTAGTAACTATTCTCATATTCTTAGATTGTTATGTTCCTTCGTCAGCTGTCTCCTTTAGCCTTGGAGTGCCCCCCTTGAAACCGACAGACATCGAGGATCCGGAATACTTTCACCAGGTGATCGACTGCCAGTTCGCCTGCCCGGCCCACACTGCGGTGCCGGAATATATCCGCCTGATCAGCGAAAAACGCTACACCGACGCCTATATGCTCAACTGGGTTTCCAACGTCTTCCCCGGTGTGTTGGGCCGGGTCTGCGACCGTCCCTGCGAACCGGCCTGCCGCCGTGGCCGGGTGGAAAAGGAGCCGGTGGCCATCTGCCGCCTGAAACGGGTCTGCGCCGACAACCGCGATGATGTGACGAGCCTCTTCCCCCCCATCCCCCGCCAAAAAAACGGCAAAAAAATCGCGCTGATCGGCGGTGGCCCGGCCGCCCTGACCGTGGCCCGGGACCTAATGCCGCTCGGCTACGAGATCGATCTCTATGACGACCAGGAAAAAGGGGGCGGCTTCATGCGCAGTCAACTGCCCTCGTTTCGCCTGCCGGAGTCGGTGTTGGCCACTGAGGTCAACTATATCCTCGACATGGGGGTGACCACCCATTTCAATCATCGGGTCGAAAGCATGAAGGCCATGCTGACCAAAGGCTACGACGCCCTCTTTGTCGGCACCGGCGCCCCGCGCGGCCGCGACCTGCCCGACCTGCCGGGCCGCAACGAAGGGGGACCATGGATTCATGTCGGCATCGACTGGCTGGCCGGGGTGGTCTTCGGCCATGTCTCCAAAATCGGCAAACGGGTGCTGGTGCTCGGCGGCGGCAATACGGCCATGGACTGCTGCCGCACCGCCCGGCGTCTTGGCGGCGAGGAGGTGCGCGTCGTGGTGCGCAGCCCGCGATCCGAGATGAAGGCCTCCTCCTGGGAGGTCGAAGAGGCCCTGCACGAAGATATTCCCATTATCGACAACCATGTCCCCCTGGAATTTGTCATCGAGAAGGGCACCTTGACTGGCATGCGTTTTGACAGGGTCCGGGCCGTACAGGACGCCGCTGGTAAACGCCGCCTGGAGTCAACCGGTGAGCCGCCGGTGTTCATGGCCTGCGACGAGGTCCTGCTCGCGGTCGGCCAGATGAATGCCTTCCCCTGGATCGAACCGGATGCCGGCATTCACTTTGATGCCCAGGGCTTGCCGGTGCTCGATCCGCACACCCTGCAATCCTCCCTGTCCCAGGTCTTTTTCGGTGGTGACGCCGCCTTTGGCCCGCGCAACATCATTACCGCCGTGGCCCACGGTCACGAAGCTGCCATCTCGATCGACCTCTTCTGCCAGGGCACATCTCTGCACGAGCGGCCCGCGCCCCAAGTGAATCTGGCCGGCCAGAAAATGGGCGTGCACGATTGGCTCTACCATAACCAGATAGCGGAAACCGAGCGGCAGGCCGTGCCCATGCTCGCCAAGGCCAAAACTCTGAAGGATCGGTTGCTCGAAGTCGAACTCGGGTTTGACCAGCAGGTGGGCCAGACGGAATCGCTGCGCTGCCTCAACTGCGATGTGCAGACGGTCTTTCGCGCCGATCTGTGCATCGAGTGCGATGCCTGTGTCGACGCCTGCCCGGAGAGCTGCATCAATTTTATCGACAATGGCACGGAGGAGGAGTTACGCACCCGGCTCAAGGCCCCGGCCACGAACCTTGGGCAGAGCCTCTATGTCTCCGGGCCGCTCCCCACCGGCCGGGTGATGGTCAAGGACGAGAACGTCTGCCTGCACTGCTCCATCTGTGCCGAGCGCTGTCCGACCTCGGCCTGGGAGATGCAGAAATTTCTTTATCATTCAGCACAGGCAGGACAACCATGAAGCAACTGGAAGGCGTCAACGATTTTGTCATCCGTTTTGCCAACGTCAACGGCTCCGGCTCGGCCAGCGCCAACAACCTCTTTGCCAAGGCGGTGTTCCGCATGGGCGTGCCAGTCAGCCCGAAGAACATTTTCCCCTCCAATATCCAGGGGCTGCCGACCTGGTATGAGGTGCGGGTCAACGAACAGGGTCATGTGGGGCGGCGGGGCGATGTCGATATGGTGGTGGCGGTGAACGGCCAGACCCTGCGTCAGGACTACGACAGTCTCGTTCCCGGCGGCTATTTTGTCTACGATTCCTCCAAGCCCCTGCCCGCGACCTTTCAGCGCGACGATGTCACGGTCATCGGCATCCCCATGACGCTGCTCTGCAACGAGGCCTTTGACAACCCGAAGATGCGGCCTCTGCTGAAAAACATCATCTATGTCGGGGCCATGGCCTCGCTGCTCGATATGGAATTGCAGGTCCTGGTCGATTCCCTGCGCAAACAGTTCCGAAAAAATCCTAAATTGGCCGAACCCAACATCCAGGCCCTGGAATTGGGCTTCACCTACGCGCAGGAGCATTTCCCGGGAACCTGCCGCCTTTCGGTGCGCCGGAGCGACCGCGTCGGCGACGGCATCATCATGGACGGCAACACCGCCGTGGCCCTGGGCGCCCTCTATGCTGGAGCAACCGTGGTTGGCTGGTATCCGATCACCCCTTCCACCTCGATC
This sequence comes from uncultured Desulfobulbus sp., assembly GCF_963662935.2. Lineage (NCBI taxonomy): Bacteria > Pseudomonadati > Thermodesulfobacteriota > Desulfobulbia > Desulfobulbales > Desulfobulbaceae > Desulfobulbus > uncultured Desulfobulbus sp. The sequence goes on from NZ_CAXXTL010000002.1 coordinate 1,174,412, forward strand.
ATCGAAGCTTTTGGCCGCTATGCCGAAAAATTCCGCATCGAGACGGCAACCGGCCGGATCAAGGCGGCCATTGTCCAGGCCGAGGACGAACTGGCCGCCATCGGCATCGTTATCGGCGCCTCCTGGAACGGGGCCCGCGCCTTCACTGCCACCTCAGGCCCGGGCATCTCGCTGATGGCCGAGTTTCTCGGCCTGGCCTATTTTGCCGAGATTCCGGCGGTGCTGATCGATGTCCAGCGCACTGGTCCATCGACCGGCATGCCCACGCGCACCCAACAATCGGACCTGCTGGCCTGCGCCTATGCCTCCCACGGCGACACCAAAAATCCGCTGCTCTTTCCCTGCGATCCCAAGGAATGCTTCGAGATGACCGCCGACGCCTTTGACCTGGCGGAACGGCTGCAAACGCCGATCATGGTGATGAGCGATCTCGATCTGGGCATGAACGATCACTTCAGCCCGCCGCTCAGCTGGGACCCGCAGCGCACCTATGACCGGGGCAAAGTCCTGGACGCCGCCCAACTCGATGCCCTGACTACCACCTGGGGCCGTTATCGCGACATCGACGGCGACGGCATCTGTTTCCGCACCTATCCCGGCACTCATCCTAGCAAGGGCGTCTACTTTACCCGGGGCACCTCCCGCGACGAGTATTCGGCCTACACCGAGGACAGCCCCACCTATGTCCGCAACATGGAACGCCTGCAATTGAAATGGGAGACCGCCAAACGGCTGCTGCCGCTGGCCCGGATCAAGTTCACCAATGCCCAGGCCCGGCTGGGGGTTGTGTTCTACGGCAGCACCACGCCTGCCGCCTACGAGGCCATCGACATACTGCGCATCCGGGGCATCGCCGTCAACAGCATGCGCATCCGGGCCTTCCCCTTCCAGCAGGAGGTGATAGACTTCATCGATGCCCACGATTTGGTGTTCATCATCGAACAGAATCGGGACGGCCAGATGCGTACGCTGCTGATCAACGAGGGCAACCTGCCGCCGCACAAACTGATCCCGATCACCAGTTACGACGGTTTGCCGGTGGCCAGCCGCTTTCTCACTCAGGCCCTGGAGGACGCTCTGGCGGAACGCGGGGTTATTCTGCAGCAGCTCGTCTCCGGCCAAGGAGGTGCCCAATGACCTTTTCCCGCCCGACCTTTCGCCACCCCGAACTGCCGCCCAATGCCGCCGGTTACAGCCGCCGCGATTACGAGGGCGGGATCTCGACCCTCTGCGCCGGCTGCGGTCACGATTCGATCTTCAACGCCATCATCCAGGCCTGCTTTGAGCTGGCCCTGCCGCCGCACCGGATCGTCAAGATGTCCGGCATCGGCTGCTCATCCAAGACTCCGGCCTATTTCCTCGGCAAATCGCATGGCTTCAACTCGGTGCACGGCCGCATGCCCTCTATCGCCACCGGGGCCAACATGGCCAACCGCGACCTGATCTACCTGGGCGTCTCCGGCGACGGCGACACCGCCTCCATCGGCATGGGCCAGTTTATCCATGCAGTCCGCCGCAACCTGCACATGCTCTACATCGTCATGAACAATGGCTGTTACGGCCTGACCAAGGGTCAGTACTCGGCCACCGCCGACAAGGGCTCCAGGAGCAAAAAGGGCGGAGTCAACGCATTGGAATCCATCGATCTCTGCGAGTTAGCCATCCAGCTGGGAGCCGGTTTTGTCGCCCGCAGCTTCTCCGGCGACAAACAGCAATTGGTCCCGTTGATCAAGGCCGGGTTGTCGCACAACGGGCTCTCCTTTATCGATGTCATCTCGCCCTGCGTCACCTTCAACAACAATCCGGAATCGACCAAAAGCTACCACTGGGTGCGCGAGCACAGCGAAGCCACCAACACCTTCGACTTCGTTCCCTTCCGCCAGACCATCACCGCCGAGTACCCGGATGACGCCATCCAGGATGTGACCCTGCACGACAATTCCATCATCCATCTGCATAAACACCACGATGCCCCGGATATTACCGACCGACGCCAGGCCATCGATAATCTGGAGGATCACAAGGCCCAAGAAATGATCCTGACCGGGGTGCTCTATGTTAATCCCGAATCAACCGATACCCACGAGATCCTCAATACCTGCGAGCGGCCGCTCAACAGCCTTGGCGAGGAGGATTTGTGTCCGGGGAGTGAGGCGTTGGAGGCGATTAACGGGGGGCATCGGTGAATCTATTAGGAACCCAGCAAAAGAAGAGCGTATCTATCAAATTCCGTCTATCCAAGGGTTAGCGCTCCATCCTATCTGATTCCAATTCTTTAATATATACTTGTAAAAGGAGGCCCAATTCATGTCCGTTTTACCGAGGTCCGAAATTAAAGAAGTACTGCGAGCCCTCACACTGGACGTTGATGAATACTTCGCCTCCGTTGAAAACGTATTCAAGCAAGATGGCAAATCGCGCTACACCTCCAGTTACGAGCCCGCCAATCACTTTTGGGACCAACTTCCTCCAGAATTGCAGGAAACTGCACGTGTGATTATCAACCAACTTCTCCCAATTTGTGCCACACTCGCCGACCAAGCAGGTTCGTCTCCGCTTACCGGAACGGAAGACTTGCAGGATATAAAAATAGCGACCAAAACTATGCGGACTGCCTTGAGGCTCCGAAAATATAGCTACCGTGAGCCAGATGCAATACATGATGAAGGTGCTATTTTAGGATTTCGACCAGCGGACCAGTCTGAAAACTACGCTCTTTTTCCAATTGCAGCTAAACGCGAGTTCGAAGAGCATCTGTCAAGACTTGGAGGGGTTCTTAAGCTTATCGAAGCCACTGCGTCCGCAAATCCAGGGGTTTCTTTGAGTGTTGCTGTTACTGAACCAGCTAAGTACCTAACAGGGACGGCCTTCATAATGATGTGGATGGACCCGCAGCATCCCGAGCTTAGCGATGTAGCTGATGCCGTTAGGTCTGTCTTTCGGTCATTTGAAGTACGAGCAGTACGTGCAGACGATATTGAGCACGAAGGTCTTATCACCGAACGAATACTAAACGAAATTAGAACCTCAGAGTTTCTATTTGCCGATCTAACTGGCATGCGTCCCAACGTATACTACGAAATAGGCTATGCGCACGCTCTTGGAAAACGGGTAATTCTCTTTCGTAAGTCAGGCACTGGCTTGCATTTCGATCTGGCTGGCTACAACTGCCCAGAATATGAAAACCTGAGAGATCTACGGGAGAAGCTCAGCAAACGACTTGTCAGCTTAACAAATCGAAATCCTAATGAAAAAAATGATATATAACGTGTGAATCCCTGAAATATTTCGGTAAAAAAATCGCCAACCAACCATTAAACCTAACCGGAATAAAGCGTGTTCTTAAAGAGGACAGCGAGTAGCCCGGATGAAGCTAGGACTTCGCCATGACCACGAACACCCGACCCCATCAAATGATGCCAGATACCCAAAACCAGTGGCCGAACCGCTCGTCAAAATGCTTACCCGCGCTGCGCGGCAAACTCCTCACCCACTGCGCCCTGCTGCTCTTGCTTGGCCTCACCGCTTGCGCGGAGCAATCAACTCGAATTGCTCAACCACCCATTGCCAACGCGCAAACGAGCCGGTCAGCGAACAGCGACCCCTCGGATACGTCTCCGCGTAAAAGTGTCGGCACCTACCATGCCAAGCAAATTACCGGCGATTTTGCCGGCTATGCCAGCCTGGAGCAATTCGTCGACCAGATGGTGCAGAAACATGGTTTTGAACGCGAATACTTGATGGGCCTGTTTTCCCAAGCCCACCGCAAAAACTGGACCCTCGACTATCTCGCCAAGTCGGATCAGGGATTAAAAGGCAAGCCCGCCGCTGGGGGATGGGCACGGTACCGGGCACAATTTCTCGACGAGCGCCACATTAGCGCCGGCGTTGATTTTGCCCACCGCCATCGGGCCGCACTCCAACGCGCCACGCAACAATACGGCGTGCCGGAAGAATACATTCTCGGCATTCTGGCGGTTGAAACCACCTTCGGCGGCAACGTCGGCAATCACCGCGTGCTCGATGCCTTGACCACCTTGGGGTTTGATTACGCCCGGCGCGGCGAGTACTTTCGCGATGAGCTGGAAAAATATCTCCTGATGGCGAGGAGTGAGGGCATGGACCCGGCTAAACCTGTGGGTTCGTTTGCAGGGGCCATGGGACTGGGGCAATTCATGCCCAGCAGTTTTCTGCAATGGGCAGTCGATTTTAACGGTGATGGCCGTCGGGATCTGTGGGACGCGGAAGATGCCATCGGCAGCGTCGCCAACTACTTTGCCCACCACGGCTGGCAAGCCGGTCACCCCGTGATCACGCCCTTGCAGGCGAATGGCACAGTCGCTTTGGAGCCAGGCATAGAACCAAAGTATACCCTCACCGCCTTGCAGCAAGCCGGTTTGCAGCCGGCGCGCCCGTGCAGCGGCGAAGGATCTCTGTGCTTATTGCTGCTCCGCCACCAAAACAACGATCAATACCTGATCGGTCACCCCAATTTTTACACCATCACCCGCTATAACCACAGCACCTACTATGCTATGGCAGTCCACGAACTGGCGGTATCGATCAAACGCAGGCTGTAATGACGGTGGGAACCGCCCGGTCATGGCCTAGAAAAGCCCCTGCTGCGCACGCAAGGACCAAGAGGCAAGTGACCTCGAGCAGAAGAAAGAGCAACAGCTTCGGATGACCATCAAAACCGCCCCGCGCCCTCTCGTCTCCTGCATCATGCCCACCTGGAATCGGCGGCGATTTGTCCCCCAGGCAATCAAGTACTTCCTGCGTCAGGACTATGCCCCCAAGGAACTGATCATCATTGATGATGGCACAGATCCAATCAGCGATTTACTACCCATGGATGCTCGCATCCGCTCTGTCCGGCTGGAGCATAAAGTAACGGTTGGCGCGAAGCGTAATCTGGCCTGCGAGCAGGCGAGAGGCGAGATCATTGTCCATTGGGACGATGATGACTGGATGGCGGATTGGCGCTTGAGTTATCAGGTCAGCGCGCTTCTGCACGACCAGATCGATATATGCGGCCTGAATCGTGTGGCCTTCTTCGATCCGGTTGCCGGCGCAGCATGGGAGTATGTGTTTCCGGGCACGATCAAGCCATGGGTCTATGGCGCGACGCTCTGCTACACCCGCGCTTTTTGGCGCAACAATCCTTTTCCGTCCATCGATACTGGAGAAGATACCCGTTTCGTCTGGAACGACCCAGAGGCCAAAATCGTAGCGCTACCTGACAACAGCTGGCTCGCTTCATTGGTTCATCCAGGCAACACCAGCAGCAAGCGGACCGACGAAAAAAGTTGGACAAAATATCCTCTGGCAAAAATCCGCGCACGCATCGGGACGGATTGGGAGTTTTACGAAGGCGGGTAGGTCGAAGGATGGGGGAAACAGCAGATGCGCCTTAACCCGGCCTGCCTACCGACCACGGCAGGCTGAACCCACCGTAGTCGTGACAGTTGCATGAAGATAGAAGCAGGGGGGCTTGTGTTGACCGCATGCCGGAACGACCTCTTCTGGCGCTCGTTAAACCGGCAGGGCTGGGCTCCGGTTATCTTCCGTACAGATTTTGTTGCATTGGACCTTCAGTCTTGATTTGCGATGACGGTGCAATCTTGCCTTGAACCGATGTCTTTGTCTGTGTGGAGAATTTCATCTGTTCGGATGCCACACTATCCTTGTCCTGACGGGAATAGGCAGTGGGCGGGCTCTCCATTCTTTTATTGTCCGCTAAAGCGTCGCCCACCGGCACCCCCAGAGAGACCCCCAGCGAGGCTGCCAAGGCCGCAACGGTAAGGGTTTTACTCAGGGAACGATCAGACGATTTTTGGTCATCGTGGGGCTGTTGTTGCGATGTTGACTCCATGGTCATCTCCTCCTTCATAGTATGCCGCCCACTCCCGGACGGCCTTGATGTGCATTGCCATTTTTTCGTCGATCTCCTCGGGGACGGGAAGATTCGAGCGACTGCAATAGTCGGCCACCGCCCGATCCATGTCAACCCAGGCGGCCTCTGGTCCATCCGCGCCGTCGGCGACAGCGCGGACAGCAGCGAGGACGGTCTCGGATTGGGAAGGTGCAAGCTCCTGTTCCTTCAGTGTCTCCATCAAATGCCACAGGAGATCCAGGTAGCGGTCTGCGGCGCGCATAAAAGGAAGGGCTCCTTGCTCTTCCAGGTACTGAGTGACGGTGCCGTTTTCGTGCAACACCCCTTGGCACCCTTCCTCAAGTGGTATCTGAGCAAAGGTTTCCACGCCTAAATAATCGACAAAACGCCCTAACGGATAGAGGCGGCAGACCAAGGGCCGGTCGGGGTGGACGGCGCACCCTTCGGCATCAAGAAAAACGCAGGTGCCCTCAGTATTGGTTTGCAGGATCGTCCCGCCGGTTGTGTATTGCCCGATGAATGCGGTGGTTGTCATGTCCCGATTGTCGGCCAAGCGGGCTATCTCATAGGGATTGAGCTGGATTTTCTTGAACCGGCAACAGCCCAGACAACGGCTGCAGGCAAAACCAAACGGGGATTGGCGGGTTAACCCGGTCTTGCAGAAAGAATTTCTCATAGGGGTTCTTGGCTCTCCTAGTCGATCAGCGCGGCACCATTCTGGTCTCGCTGAACGATTCCGCCCTATTTTATCGATATTAAAAATTTTATACAGGCCGGAATTATCCGGTCAAGCCTTTTCTCCGATGAAATGCCGACTATCCCGAGAGATTGGGAAGGCCGCGCAGCCATTAAGAAAGGTTAGCCAGGGGGAATATAAATTCTCTAACCAGCACTCAGCCGGCCAGGAGGATTCGCGCGAGTCCGGGAGAGTTGATCAACCGCCCGCCCGTTTGACCGTGTAGCCGAGCTGCTGCAGGGTTGCCACCAAAAGATCGCGGTGATCGCCCTGAATTTCAATGACGCCGTCTTTGACGGTGCCACCGGTGCCACACTTCTTTTTCAATTGGCTGCCCAGTTCTCTGAGTTCCTCCGGACCCAGCGCGAGGCCGGTGATCATCGTCACCCCGCTGCCCTTGCGGCCTTTAGTCTCGCGGCCAACCCGGACAATACCGTCACTTTTGGGGGCGGGTGATTTTGCCTTGCAGGTGCAGGCTGCGACCGGTCGGACGCAGCTGGGGCAGATCCGGCCGTGTTCGGTGGAATAAACCAAGCCGGATGGTTTCTTTTTGACCACCATCTCAGCCTTTCCCCTGTTCATCTGATAGGGACCATCGGAGTTCCTGACCTGCCAGGAAGGGCCGCACCGATCCATACAAATCGGGAACCAGCCACGCTTCACGCCGGAGTTCCACGGTCTTTGCCGGTGGCGCAATCCGGTAGAACCGCTGGGCATTGCCGGAAATGAATGCAGGCAATCGCTCCAGACACTCCGCCTCTTCAAAAAGCTGCACCAGCATGGGCAGGGCCACCGGCGCGGAGAAGACCCCAGCGGCGCAGCCGCAGCATTCCTTCTTATGGCGAGGATGCGGGGCCGAATCCGAGCCGAACAGCAGTCGGGAGTGGCCACCGAACACCGCCCTCCGCAGAGCTTCCCGGTCGCGCGGCGTCTTAGCGATCGGCTTGCAGAACAGATCCGGTCGCAGGAGCCCGCCCGCGACATCGCCCAGGGTTATCATCAGGTGATGGAGGGTGACGGTGGCCGCGACATTGTCAAACTTCTCCAGAAACTCGACCGCCGCAGCTGTGGTGATGTGCTCCATGACCATCCGCAGCCGGGGGAAGGTCTCGGCCAGCCATTGGTAGACAGGCAGAAACTCCCGCTCCCGATCCATGACAAAACCGCTGGTCTCGCCGTGCACCAACAGCGGGATATCCAACTCCTCCAACAGAGCCACGGTTGCCCCGATCCGGTCGAAGTCGCGCACCCCGGCCTCACTCTGGGTGGTGATCCCGGCCGGATAGAGCTTGAGCCCGATGATCTCGTCCTTGGCGGCAATCAATTCCTCACGGCTGTACTCGCGAAAGAAAAGGGTCATGTACGGCGTGAAGGTCTCCGCACCGCAGGCATGGTGGATGGCGGCGCGGTAGGCCCGCAATCGGGCCAGGGTATCCACCGGCTCGATCAGGTTGGGCATAACCACCCCGCCGGCGAACTGGACGGCGCTGAAGGGGGCGACCAGGTGCAGCATTTCCTGCTCGCGCAGGTGCAGGTGCATGTCCAAGGGGGCATCAAGCAACAGGTTCATCGATCTGAATGGGGGTTGAGGTTGATTGGCCGCTCAAAAAACAGGGGTTATTTTTTGGGCGGCAGGACATCGGTGATCGAGCCGTCGACCATCTCGGCGGCAAAGGCAAAGGTTTCGGCGAGCGTTGGATGGGCATGCACGGTTTTGCTGATGTCCTCGGCATTGGCGCCCATCTCCAGGGCAAGCACCGCCTCGTGGATCAGTTCGCCGGCATTGAGCCCGCAGATGCCGGCACCGAGGATGCGGCCGGTGACCTCATCAAACAGCACCTTGCTGACACCGTTGCTCGCGCCGCTGCTCAAGGCACGGCCACTGGCACCCCAGGGAAATTTGCCTTTTTTAAAAGAAAGCCCCTGCTGTTCGGCCTCCTTCTCGGTCAACCCCATCCAGGCGACCTCCGGAGAAGTATAGGCCACCGAAGGGATGGTCATCGGGGTGAAGGCCGACTTGTGGCCGGCAATTACCTCAGCCGCCACCTTTCCCTGATGCGAGGCCTTGTGGGCCAGCATCGGTTCGCCGACCACATCGCCGATGGCATAGAAATGGGGCACCGCGGTCTGCTGGCGCTCATTGACCGGAAGAAAGCCGTGCCCGTCAAGCGCCAAACCGATCGTCTCCAGCCCGAAACCTGCGGTGTTGGGCCGCCGCCCCACCGCCACCAGGACGGCGTCGAAGCTCTCGGTCGTTGCTATCTTGCCCTCAAGGATAACCTCAATGCCAGCCGGTCCATCGGTGATCCCGGCCACTCTGGTCTCGGTGTAAATTCGATATTTCTTCTTCAGCTTCAGAAAGAGCGGCTGGACCAGATCGCGGTCCGCGGGCGGGATAATTTGCGGCAGCATCTCGACGATGGTGATCTCGGCACCGAGCGCGCTGTAGACCTGGGCCATCTCCAGACCGATGATGCCGCCGCCGATGACCAGCAGCCGCTTTGGCACCGTGGTCAGGGCCAGGGCATCGGTGGAATCCCAGATGCGGGGGTCGTCCGGACATCCGGGCAAGACAAAGGGATGCGAGCCGGTGGCGATGATCGCGTCGGTGAAGCTGACCCTGGTGTCGCCGTCCTTGCCGCTGACCAGTAGGGTCTTCTGATCGACAAAGGTGCCATGGCCGGTGAGCCGGGTGATCTTACGGGCCTTGCACAAACCATCCAGACCGTTGGTCAGTTGGGTGACAATCTTGGCTTTATGACTGCGCAGGGCCTCGATGTCGATCTGAGGCGTGCCAAAACTCACCCCAAATTCGCTCGCCGCTTGTGCCTCTTCGATCACGAAGGCTGCATGCAGCAGGGTTTTCGAGGGAATACAGCCGACATTGAGGCAGACCCCGCCCAGCCGCCCGCCCTGTTCGATCAGGCAGACGTCAAGTCCCAAGTCAGCTGCGCGAAAAGCTGCCGTATAGCCGCCCGGTCCGCCGCCGAGAACAGCGACGCCGGTTGTTAGTTCATGCACCATAGAATGCCTCCTTTGAGAAAAATGAGGGGCCTTTATACCAGGGTTCGCTTCAGATCTTCAAGGTACAACCGCAGGGTCCGGCAGAACCGGGCTGCCTCGGCGCCGTCGATGATCCGGTGATCGTAGGAAACGGAAAAGGGCAGGATCAGCCGAGGGGCAAAGGCCTGGCCATCCCACACCGGCTTGGTAACCGATTGGGACAACCCGAGGATGGCTGCCTGCGGCGCGCTCACCAGGGGGGTAAAGCCGGTGCCGCCAATACCGCCGAGGCTGGAGAGGGTAAACGAAACCCCCTGCGACTCGCCGATGGTCAGCTTGCCCGCACGGGCTGCCGCACTCAGCCGGGCCAGTTCCGCGGCAATGTCGCGCAACCCCATCCGGTCGGCATGTTTGAGCACCGGCACGGTCAGCCCCTGGGGGGTATCGACCGCGATGCCGATATGGTAGTAGCGCTTGAGGATAATTTTCTCGCCGGGCACCAGGGAGCTGTTGCACAGCGGGTGGACCTGCAGCGCTGCCACCGCCGCCTTGACCGCGAAGACCAGGGGGCTATACTTCTTCCCGTCTTCCGCCTGCAGCTGCTGGCGGAACCGGTCGAGCTCGGTAATGTCGGCCTCGTCGAAATGGGTGACCAGGGGAATACCGACCCAGCTCGCGTGCAGGTGCGGCCCTGATATTTTCTGGATGCGGGTCAGCGGCAGCTCCTCGATGGGGCCATGGAGACTGAAGTCCTCCAGCGGGGCCGACAGGACGGGGCCACCGGCGGGTTGGGCCAGGGCCTGCTTGACCAGAGCCTGGACATCTTCCCTGAGAATCCGCCCCTTGGGACCGGTAGCCCGCACCTGGGCCAGATCAACCCCCAACTCGCGGGCATAGGCCCGGACCGAAGGGGTGGCATGATACGAGGGGGCCGGTGCATCCGCTTCCGTGGCCGGTTCCTGCGGCGCGGGGACCGGAGCCGGTTGCGCCTCGATGGACGGCGGCGCGGGCGTTGGGGCAACAGCTTCGGCCGGTTTCTCCGTCGACTCGGCATCTTCGCTGACCTCGATTTCGGCGATCAGGTCGCCGCCCTTGACCGTGTCCCCTTCCTTGCACTGCACCTTCTTGATAGTGCCCGCAAACGGCGAAGGAATCTCCATCACCGCCTTCTCACTCTCCAGGACGATCAAGGCCGCCTCTTGTTCGACGGTATCTCCGGGTTTGATCAACACCTCGATCACCGTGATCTTCTGGACGCCGCCGAAATCCGGGACGATTATTTTTTCCAGGCGCATGGCTGTCTCCTCCTAGCGGTTGACGGGGTGCGGGGCATCGGCATCGATCCGGTAGTGTTTGATTGCCTCCGCCACCCTGGCCCTGTCCAGTTCGCCCTGCTCGGCCAGGGCCGCCAGCGCGGCAACGACGATGTGCTGCCGATCCACCCGGAAGAAGGCGCGCAGGGACTCGCGGCTGTCGCTGCGGCCGAAACCGTCGGTACCGAGAATGGTCAGGGGATTGGGAATCAAGCGCCGGATCTGCTCGGCATAGCCGCGTACATAGTCGGTGGCGATCACCGCCGGTCCCGCAAATCCGGCCATCGCCTCGCTCAGATACGCACGCCGCGCTGGCTGATCGGGATGGAAGCGATTCCAGTCCTCAACCTCCATGCCCTCGCGGTGCAATTGGTTGATGCCGAGAATCGACCAGATATCGGCCTGCACCCCATGGTCCGCAGCCAGCAAATCGGCAGCGGCGATCACCTCCCGCAGGATGGCACCGCTCCCCAGCAGCTGCACCCGCGGTCCGCCCTCCTCCCCCTGGCGGAACAGGTACAGTCCCCGATGGATGCCCTCCTCAACCCCGGCCGGCATGGCCGGCTGCGGGTAATTCTCGTTGAGCAGGGTGATGTAGTAGTAACAGTCCTCACCTTGGCCGTACATCCGCTCCAACCCCTGCTGCACCAGCACCGCCACCTCGTAGGCAAAGGTGGGGTCAGAGGCCCGGCAGTTGGGGATGACCGAGGCCAGAAGCAGCCCCTGGCCGTCCTGATGCTGCAAGCCCTCGCCGTTGAGGGTGGTCCGACCCGAGGTGGCGCCCATGAGAAAACCCCGGGCCCGACTATCGGCGGCGGCCCACAACTGATCGCCGATCCGCTGGAAACCGAACATCGAATAAAAGGTGTAGAAGGGGATCATCGGCACGCCGTAGTTGACATGGGCGGTGCCGGCAGCCAGCCAGGAGGAGATGGACCCGGCCTCGGTGATCCCCTCCTCGAGGATCTGGCCCCTAACATCCTCCCGGTACCAGGCCAGGGCCTCGCCATCCTGCGGCTCGTACAACTGGCCCAAGGGAGCATAAATGCCCAACTGACGAAACAGCCCCTCCATACCGAAGGTACGGGCCTCGTCCGGAATAATCGGCACAATCTGCTTGCCGATCTGTTTGTCCCGGACCAGGGTGGTGAGCAGGCGGACAAAGGCCATGGTGGTGGAGATTTCCCGCTCCCCGGAGGACTCGAGCAGTCCGCTGAAGTCGGCGAGCAGCGGCGTGACCAGCGGGATATGGCGGCTGTCGCGAAAGGGCACCGGCCCGCCCATGGCCTGACGGCGATCCTTCAAAAATTTTGCCTCCGGGCTGTCCTCCGGCGGTTTGATAAAGGGCAGCGCGGCCAGTTCCTCGTCCTGCAGCGGCACATGGAAGCGATCGCGAAAGACCTTCAACGACTCCACATCCATCTTCTTGACGTTGTGAGCCACCATCACCGATTCCCCGGCCTGGCCCATGCCGAACCCCTTGATGGTCTGCACCAGGATGACCGTGGGCTGGCCCCGGTGTGTGCGGGCTGCGGCAAAGGCGGCGTAGACCTTGCGCGGATCATGGCCGCCACGGCTCATCTGCCACAATTGCGCATCGCTGATCCCCTCGACCAGCCGCACCAGGGCGGGATCGTCCCCGATGAGCTTTTCGCGCAGATAGGCCGGGCCCCGGGCATGGATGGTCTGGAATTCGCCGTCAACCATGGTGCCGAATTTCTTCAGCAGCAACCCTTCGGTATCGCGCGCTAGAATCTGGTCCCACTCGCTGCCCCAGAGGACCTTGATCACCTGCCAGCCGGCACCACGGAACTTGCCCTCCAGTTCCTGGATGATTTTACCGTTGCCGCGCACCGGTCCGTCCAGGCGCTGCAGGTTGCAGTTGACCACAAAAATGAGATTATCGAGGCCTTCGCGGGCCGCCAGCGACAACGCCCCCAAGGCCTCGGGCTCATCGGACTCGCCGTCGCCCATGAAGACCCAGATCTTACGCTCCCCGGCCGGTTTCAGGCCCCGGCTGTCCATGTAGCGCATGAACCGGGCCTGATAGATGGCCGCCATCGGTCCCAACCCCATGGAGACGGTCGGAAACTGCCAGAAATCGGGCATCAGCCAGGGATGGGGATAGGAGGAGAGACCGCGTCCATCCACCTCCTGACGAAAATGGGCCACCTGTTCCTCGCTGAGCCGTCCTTCGACAAAGGCGCGGGCATAGACGCCGGGAACGCTGTGTCCCTGGAAATAGACTAGGTCGGCGCCGTCCGGGCCATCGGGGCCACGAAAAAACCAGTTGAAACCAACCTCGTAGATGGCGGAAATCGAGGTGTAGGTGGCGATATGCCCGCCCAGGGCCTTTCCGTCCTTGTTGGCGCGGGCGACCATGGCCATGGCGTTCCAGCGGACATAGGCCGCCACGTTGCGGGCAAGCCACGATTCCTCAGGAGGGATGACCTCGCTCTGGTCGGGGAGGAGGGTGTTGCCGTAGGGGGTAAGGATGCCGGGCGAGGTGTTGACGCCCCTGCTTCTGGCGCGGTCGGTCAGGGTGCGGAGGAGATAATCCGCCTTCTCTCCGCCTTCCTGGGCAATCACCCCGTCGAGGGATTGCAGCCAGTCGTTGGTCTCTGCCGGGTCGGGATCGTTGAAATACGCACTCATCTGGCCTCCTGGAAAGAGAGAGGGGAACTCCGGGTTCTCGCCTTTTGGTGTGGCGCCGAAACGCTTCCACCCGGGCAGCTGAACCCGATATAATGCGTGAATCGGGCATTTTCCTGAACGATCCGCACGTTATCATGATATTCCGGTCCTCTGCAAGAGTTAGCGCACCCGCCTCTATCCAGGACACGATTTGCCCTGCCACTCGCACCAGCACCACGACAAAAATGTCCAAGTCGCTACCCTTTTGCCACCCCTCACCTGTCGAACTTGTTGCCAACCGACAGAACGATGGGTTGACCTGCAGACCTTCAACCGGACAACCAATTGATTTAGCAGACAAATCAATCACCTGTCGTTACTGGCCCAGGTTTTGCTTTTCCCTTATCGAGGGAACCGGCCGCATCCCGGCCTTCCCGGGTGGCACGGCAGGAGACAAACGATATGAAAGAGACATGGGAAAAGATTTTTGAATATGCCTCCATGCCGGTGCATGGCACGCTGTCGCGGAAATTACGCAACGGCGTAACTCTCCAGATCAACGAGGGCAAACGGTTTGAAAGTGCAGTGCTGTTTCTGGGCGAGAGTTTTATTCGGATCACCGAGGAAGAAGACGGCAAAATGATCAACAGTTATTACGATTGGCAAAGCATCCAGTCGATCAGGACCTACAGCCCCAAAGAGGGGCCAACGAAGTAATTTTTCAAGACGTATCAACCAGGAAAGACGAGCCGGCTCAACCGGCAACGGGCACCGGCGGTTCCCTTGATCCTCCGCCCGTGGCATCAGAACTGAAAACGATCGTTTGGGGAGCAGAAACAATGAGTGTGCAATACAGGCCGTTGGGCATGGTCAAGGAGATGTTGGAACTGATCGGGATCGAGGTGACCTATGCCTATGAAGATCTGATTTTTATCCAGCACAATCATTTTCTCCTCCAGTTCGGCAAGGTTGGGGAAATCCTCTTTTATTCTGCCAATGTTGCAACCACCGAGGACGAAGCGCAGCAACTCTTCACCGCAGTCCAGACTGCGGCAAGCGGCAAAGGCATCACCCTGCTCCGTCGCGGACCGTACCAATTGACGGCAGACGCCGATGAAAAGATGTCCCTCCATTTTCTTGACGACGCACCTCCGCAACCCGAATGAGCGCCGACTACCAACATTCCATGGAACTGCTGGCTTGCCCAAAATGCGGCTCGGCATGGTTTGTCTCCTCAAGGACCGATGAACGAATCGTTTTCCAAATGGATACCGGCCGACATCCGGTGATTGCACGGCCGGACCAGCAGGTGAAGGATGTAAACCTGATCGATCCGGATCACCTCTACTGCGGCGCCTGCACCTGGAAAGGTTCCGCCGGGGATCTAGTGGAATCGCACATGTAAGAAAACCCGCCACACGATTGCTCGAGGCTCCAAGAACTTTTAGGGAGCCAATAGCATGTCTCTCGTTGTTCCCGGAGACAACACGCACAATCTCCCCTTCCACCTCTCTTCAAAACCCGCATTTCACACCCGTAATCCACAGGCCCGCGTCTGCCCCATAACGTATGTTCAGGAAGAAGGCCGACCAGCAATCTCCGTCTTCCCTGCACCAGCATCTCCTGGCCCCACGGGTTGTTTTTTTGCGATCCCAATGCCCAGACTGTGCAAGATGGACAAACTCCATGACGTCAATCAGGGAAGCGAGTCTTGCCCTCAAAACTTCTTTCCCCCTGTCCTTCGACGGGAGCCTAAAATACGGATGACAGGTTTACCCCACCAGCCTGTCCGTCATTTGCCTTACTTGCACAACACATCCCAATCGCTGATTGTGCGGGTTGTGCAAAATAAAAAATATATTGCACAGGTTTTTTTTTCTCCTTATAGAACATCCAGAAGAATTCCCCCCATAGTTTGTTTCAAAGAGAGATAGGTCAAAATTTCATGCGTGCATAAGCAGTTAACTGTACATCAAGGAGGTGACAGATGAAGTCAAAGGTTGTGGGCAGCAACGATAATCTGTTGAGCAGCGTGACTCGCAGGGATTTCATGAAGTTCTGTACGGCTATCGCCGCGACGATGGGACTGCCAATGACGGCGGTGCCGGAAATCGCTGAAGCCGTCACCTCGCCGAAGCGACCGTCGGTGATCTGGCTTTCCGCTCAGGAATGCACCGGCTGCGTCGAAACACTGTTGCGGGCCGGGCATCCGAAACTGGACACCCTCATCCTCGATCTAATCTCCCTCGACTACTCCGAAACCCTCAATGTCGGGGCAGGGCACCAAGCCGAAGCGTACCGCGAAAAGGCGATTCAAGAGAACAAAGGCAAGTTCATCCTGGTAGTCGATGGCGCCATTCCGATCAAGGATAAAGGTGTCTACTGCATGGTTGCCGGCAAACCGGTACTCGACATTCTTCTAGAAACCGCACCGCTCGCAGCCGCTGTAATCGCTCTCGGCTCCTGCGCCGCCTGGGGCGGCGTTGCCGCCGCCGACCCCAACCCCACCGGGGCGACTCCGGTCTACGAGGTACTCAAGGCCAAGGGGATTCCGGTGGTCAACATCCCCGGCTGTCCGCCCAACCCTTACAATTTCCTCTCCACGGTCATTCATTTCATGACCTTCGGCAAACTCCCGGCCCTCGATGGTAAGGGACGCCCTAAGTTCGCTTACGATCGGCTCATCCATGAAAACTGCGAACGGCGACCCCACTTCGACGCCGGCCGCTTTGCCGAGGAATTCGGGGATGACAACCATCGCCTTGGCTACTGCCTGTACAAACTCGGCTGCAAGGGTCCAGAGACCTACAACAACTGTTCCACCCTCCCCTTCAACGACACCCCCGGCTGCTGGCCGGTGGCCACCGGTTCGCCCTGCTTTGGCTGCTCCGAGGAGAAGGTTGGCTTCCACAGCCCGCTGTTCTCCAAAGCCAAGGTGATCTTCCCGACTCCGCCGGCGCAGCAAGTCGATGCGGTACCGGAAAAGGGGAGCGGCGCCCAGAAATTCGCCTACGGCGTCGCTGGTGCGGCCGTTGGCGCGGTGGCGGTGGCTCTGTCCACGAGAGGCGGCAAGGGTGACGGTTCCTCAAGCTCGGGAGAATAAAGCCATGTCGATTAATAGACGCGATTTTCTCAAAATTTCTGCTGGTGCCGGCTTGGCGCTGTCGGCGGGCGCCACGCCTGCCCAGGCGGCCAAGACCCCAGAATTACCGCCGGAAGCAGTGGGCATTCTCTATGACGCGACCTTATGCATCGGTTGCAAGTCGTGCATGGTCAACTGCAAGAAGGTCAACTCGGAGCGGGGCGGGGCACTGTACCATAAGGACACAGCTGGCCAGATTCCCTACGTTTACAACGAGCCCGATAAAATTTATGACGCTCCGCAGAATCTTTCCGACAAAACCCTGTGCATCATCAAGGCGCACCGGAACGATGGCAAAGAGGCCAAACCCGCTTCCGGCGAGCAGAGCCTGAGTTTCCTCAAACTCCACTGCCTGCACTGCATCGAACCGGCCTGCGTTTCGGTCTGCCCGGTGGCGGCCCTGCAGAAAAACCCGACGACCGGCATCGTCACCTACAACAAGGATCGCTGCTTTGGCTGCCGGTACTGTCAGATTGCCTGCCCCTTCAACATCCCCATGTACGAATGGAGCAAGGCATCGCCCTCGGTGGTCAAGTGCCAGTTGTGCAACCACCGCTACGCCCAGGGCAAATACTCGGCCTGTTGCGAGTTCTGCCCCACCGGCGCCTCCATCTTCGGCAAGGTCAAGGATCTGCAAGAAGAGGCCAAACGCCGCCTCGCCCTCAAGCCCGGCGAGGTTTACTCCTATCCGGTCAAACGGGTTGACGGCAACGAGCACACCGAGAAGGTGGTGGCCAATTATGTCAATCACGTCTACGGTTTGACCGAAGCCGGCGGCACCCAATATCTTTTCCTCTCCGGGGTCACGTTCGACAAGCTGGGATTCAATCCGAGGATCACCAACCAGGTCTACCCCGACTTCACCTGGAACTACGTTTCAGCGGTCCCTAAACTGATCGCCACCCTGCTGGTCACCGGCACAGTGGTGCGTGTAGTGACTCAGAAACTGGATAAAAACAAAAAGGAATCCGGAAAAGGGGACGCGTCCTGAGCATCGGGACAACCCCGCGAAACCCAAGCATATTGCCGACTACCCCCTGAAGGGGGGTATAAAGGAGAACACACATGGCCAAGAAAATAACCATTGATCCCGTAACCAGAATCGAGGGTCATCTTCGGATTGATTGTGAAGTTGATAACGGCAAGATTACCAACGCCTGGTCATCGGGACAGATGTGGCGCGGTATTGAAATCATCCTCAAAGGCCGCGATCCCCGTGATGCTTGGGCCTATGCCCAACGCATCTGCGGTGTCTGCACCACGGTGCATGCCATGGCCTCTGTACGGGCGGTGGAAGATGCCCTGAAAATGGAGATTCCGCTTAACGCCCAGTTCATCCGCAACCTGGTGATTGGCGCCCATGGTATTCACGATCACATTGTCCACTTCTATCACCTCTGCGCCCTGGATTGGGTGGACATCGTCTCCGCCACCAAGGCCGACGTGGCGGCCACCGCGGCCTTGGGCCAGAAGCTGTCCAACTGGACCGGTAATAGCCCCCAGGCTATCAAGGCCACCCAGGACCGACTGAAGAAATTCATCGGCAGCGGCCAGCTGGGCATCTTTGCCAGCGGCTACTGGGGCCATCCGGCGATGAAACTCTCGCCTGAGGTCAACCTGCTCGCCGCCACCCACTACTTGCAAGCCCTGGATTACCAGCGCAAGATCAACACGGTGGTGGCGATTCTCGGCAGCAAGACCCCGCACATCCAAAATCTGGCCGTGGGCGGCGTCACCAATCCGATCAACCCGAACAGCCCGGCCAACCTGACCGTCGAAAAGTTGTTCCATATCAAGACCCTGATCGATGAGGTCGGCACCTTCATCAAAGAGGCCATGCTCACCGATGTCGCCGCGATTGGCGCCTTCTACGCCGACTGGACCAAATACGGCGCCGGCGTGCTCAACTACCTGTCGGTGCCCGATATGCCCATGGACACCAAGGGCACGGTTTTCGCCCTGCCCGGCGGCTACATTCCCGGCGGCGACATCAGCAAGTTCGTCCCGATCACCAGCCAACGCGAGAAGTCACTCTACGACGGCATCAAGGAATCGATCAAGCACGCCTGGTACAACGGCAACTGGGACCGCTCGCCCTACGAGGAAGAGACGGTGCCCAACTATACCGGCTTCGATTACGATAAGAAGTACACATGGGTCAAGGCACCCACCTATCTGGGCCAGCCTGCCCAGGTCGGCCCGCTGCCCAACGTGGTCGCCATGTACCTCTCTGGCCACGAGGCCACCAAGAAGTATGTCGACCTGACCCTGAAAAACGTCTCCGCCCTGGCCGGTACCACCGTAGGCATTGATGCCCTCCACTCGACCATCGGCCGGATTGCCGCCCGCGTAATCCGCTGCGGGGTACTCTACGAGAACATGAACGTCCAATGGCAGGCCCTGATCGACAACATCGGCAAGGGCGACCTCGACACCTTCAACGCCCCGGTGTTCCCGAAAGGTGAACAGCGCGGCACAGGCTTCCACGAAGCTCCGCGCGGCACCCTCTCCCACTGGATTGTGATTGAGAACGGCAAGATCAAGAATTATCAGGCGGTCGTTCCCTCCACCTGGAACGCCGGCCCACGCAACGGCGAAGATGCTCTCGGTCCCTACGAAGCCTCCTTGGTCGGCAATCCAATAGCGGACCCTGAACTGCCGCTCGAGGTTCTGCGCACGGTCCATTCCTTTGACCCATGCCTGGCCTGTGCCATCCATCTGGTCGACGGCAAGAAAACCCCGATCAGCAAGGTCAAAGTCCTGTGATTGATGGGCATGAGGTGAAAACGCTGGTGCTGGGCATCGGCAACCTGCTGATCGGCGACGAAGGGGTTGGCTGTCTGACGGTCGAGGCATTAGGCCGCCGCTACACCCTACCCCCTTCGGTGGCATGCGTCGATGGCGGCACGGCCGGCTTTGAGCTGCTCTCAATGCTGGAAAGCAAGGACCATGTCATCCTGATCGACGCCCTTCGCGACGACCGGGAACCGGGCACCGTGATCATGGTCGAGGACGAGCATGTCCCCCGTGCCTTCATGGCCAGGACAACGCCGCACCAATTGGGCATCTGTGATGTCCTGGCCGCCGCCCAGATGTGCGACACTATGCCCAAACATCTGACCTTGTACGGCATTGAGCCCAAACAGCTCGAGGTCGGCATCGGCCTGTCCCCGGAAGTGGAGGCCGGAATGGAAAAAACTATCCGTGCAGTTGTTGATCAACTCCGTCACTTTGGATATGAGGTGAAACGCAATGGAATCGAATCCGCAAATTAAAATGTGGACCCCGGCGACCATCGTCATGGTGGTCCTGATGATCCTCGGCGGCGCGGTCGCCGGCTATCGAATGCTCTTTGGCCTCGGCGCGGCAACCAACATGAACGACGGCTATCCATGGGCCTTCTGGCTCGGCCTCGACGTTCTTGGCGGCGTCGCCATGGCCGCTGGCGGTTTCATCATCGCCTGCGCCGTCTATATCTTCAACTGGAAGAAATATCATGTCATTGTCCGGCCCGCCATCCTCACAGCCTTTCTTGGCTACCTGATGGCGGTGGCCGCCATCTTTCTCGACATCGGCCACCCCTTCCGTCTGCCAAACCCAATGCTCATGTGGCAGTGGCACTCGGTCATGTGGGTCGTAGCCATGCACGTTATTTTTTACACCGCCACCCTGGCACTCGAGTTCAGTCCCATGGTCCTTGAAAAGCTCGGCTGGCATAAGACACTCAAAGCCGTGAACAAGATCATGGTGGGCGCTGTCATCTTCGGCGTCATGCTCTCCACCCTGCATCAAGCATCGCTGGGCGCAGTCTTCCTGATCGCTCCCTCCAAGATGTCGCCGCTGTGGTGGAGCACCGTTATGCCGTATCATTTCATGATTTCAGCCGTGGCCATGGGACTCTCCATGGTCAGCTTTGAAGCCATGCTCAGCAAGAAGTTTCTTCACCACGAGGTGGACAAAGAGGTTTTTTATGGGCTGGCCCGCGGCTGCCTGATCGTCCTCAGTTTCTACCTGATACTCAAACTCTACCAGTGGTTCGTAAATGCTGGTATCGGCGCGGCCTTTGACGGCACCATTGAGGCCAATATGTTCCTGCTGGAAATGCTCGTCGGTGTGATCCTGCCCATCGCGATCCTGAGTATCAAGAAAAACCGAACCAACCTTAACACCATCTTCAAGGTCAATATCATCGTCATCGCCGGCGTAATGCTCAACCGGATGAATGTGTGCCTTTTCAGCATGGAGCAGTTCAACACATGGAAAGGCTTTTCCTATACGCCTTCATGGATGGAGTTCGCGGTCTCACTGGGTATTATTTGCCTGGGGGTTTTGCTCTTCAAGATGTCGGCAAAGTATCTGCCGCTGTTTTCGCACTGAAGCCGCGCCGACCACGAAACCGGCCTTGCGGCGGGCGCGGATATTGGCAAGGAACCCGCATGGGGAGGTTACCATTCTCCGGCTTCTCCGTGCGGGCACCGTTTACGGGAATGAGATGATTGTTTCCAGGCTCGATGAACCCTAGGAGGTTGTTGCTATGAATCAATTGAAAAAGGTATGGGCATGCAAGCTGCTTGTTCCGGCCCTGGCCGGAATTTTTCTGGCAGGTTCAGCGCTTGCCGGTGAGGAATGCAAAGTACTTTTACAAAACAAGTGTTCTTCCTGCCATACCGTTAAGGACTATGTTTGCGTAAAGATGGATGAGAGTGCAGCAGGACGTCACTTTATGGTCCCCGAAACAGTCTACTGGCAATGGGTCATGCATACCATGATCAAGCAAGGCGCCGTTCTCACAGACCAAGAGAGTTCAACGCTGGTTGACTGCCTGAGTTCGCACGACGCCCAGGCCCGATCTTTCTGCACCAAAAAACCCTAAGACGGAGGGAGGGGATGGGATTGGGGCCGCCCCAGGTGAACAACCTGCCGGCTCCATCCCGCACTCGCCCGCTGGTCAAACGTCAGTATATTGCTCTTCAGGTCCGAAACAGATTATCGGCCAGTTCCGTCACCGTGCGTACCGGCACAATCCGCATCCCCTCTTTCTTTTTCCCCTCCAGCTGACGGGCCGAGGATTCGGGCATAAAGAAGGTTCCAAACCCGAGCCGTCCAGCCTCACGTAACCGCATCTCCATTTGCCCCACCGCCCGGATCTCCCCGGCCAGACCCACCTCGCCGCAGACCACTGTCGCAGAATCAATCGGCTTCTCGAAAAAGCTGGATAGCAGCGAGGCTACCACCCCAAGATCAAGGGCCGGTTCGTCGATACGGATGCCGCCGGCAATGTTGAGAAAGATGTCGTGATCAAACAAGGTCACGCCGAGCTTTTTTTCGAGGACAGCGGTGAGCAGGGCCAACCGCTGCGGGTCAGCGCCGATGGCGGTTCGCCGGGCCGTGCCGAGACTTGAACGACTGACCAGGGCCTGCACTTCCACCAGGATGGGCCGAGTCCCCTCGATACTGGGCAGGACCACCGAACCCGGCACATTGACCGGGCGCTCGGCAAGAAACAGGGCAGAGGGGTTGTCGACCCCGGCCAGCCCGCTCTCCTTCATCTCAAAGACGCCGATCTCGTTGGTGGAACCGAAACGGTTCTTCACTGTCCGTAGAATGCGAAAAACCTGACCGCGATCCCCCTCAAAATAGAGCACCGTATCGACCATGTGTTCCAAAACCCGGGGACCAGCGATGGACCCGTCCTTGGTGACGTGGCCGACTAGGAGAATCGGCAGATGACTCGATTTGGCCAGTGCCATGAGCCGGGCCGTGGACTCCCGCACCTGGGTGACCGATCCAGGCGCCGATCCCACCTCCTCACTGAACACTGTCTGGATCGAATCCACCGCCAGCAAAGCGGGCTGCATCTTGCCGGCCAGATCGACAATGGCCTCGACACAGTTCTCGGTGGAGACGTAGATCTCTTCGTCCTCAATTTTGAGACGACTCGCCCGCATCCTGATCTGGCGCACCGATTCCTCACCGGTGACGTACAGCACCTTAAGCCCCTTGACCGCTAGCGAGGAAAGCAGCTGGAGAATGAGCGTCGACTTGCCGATGCCGGGATCGCCGCCGATGAGCACGAGCGATCCGGGAACGATGCCGCCGCCCAGCACCCGGTCCATCTCGCCGATACTGGTCACCAGACGGGCGCACTCCTCCTCACCGCTTGCTGCCAGGGGTTGCGCGGTCGCGGTCGTCCGGCCATGGCGGACCGAAATCTGTTTTTTCTCTTCTGTCAGACTGTCCCAGGCGCCGCAATCGGGGCAGCGCCCCAGCCATTTGCGGCTTTCAAAACTGCACTGGCCGCAGACAAAGAGCAGGGTTTCTTTTTTCGATGGTTGCATGCACAATCCCGCCTGAGAAGGGTGTCATTCAACAGGTTTGAGAGTGGGTCCGCCTTCACACAAACCGTGTCGTCGCCTGATTTCCGTGGAAAATATTTCAAGGGATTCCTACCACTGCCTTATACAACCGGGGAACCGGAGGCGCAAGGCGTTCGCAAGACACAACGCACACCGAACATGGTCACCCTGAAAATGAACGAGATCTAATTCAATAGACCTTGAAAATCAGCCACCTCTTATGATTTACAACAAGGTGCTTCAGGTCGATCAGAGCTCTCCACCATCAATGTCGAGACCTGAAGTTTGATTCTGGCATAGAGCTCTAGGAGATCGTCTGTGCCAAAATTGGCAAACAATGACGCTGTCTTCGTCCCCCAGAGATCCCCTTGCATCCCGCTGATGCGGCCCCCAAGAGGGGCATAAAATATCTAATTGAATACACGAGTGAAATCTGTTATCAAAATTGCCATTAATCCAAAGACGATGCACCTGCCGATACGGTTTTCCGGCCTGATTGACGCAGGATGACAATAACAACCGAGATCGTTTCAGAGGGAGACTCAACAACACAAGAGGAGGGCTGTGCATGAATTCGTTGACTTTGGTATTTGCAGCATTGTGCGTATTTGCAATTGGCTACCGGTTTTACGGACTGTTCATCGCCAACAAGGTGCTGAACCTACGGGAGGAACGGCTGACACCTGCGGTAACCCTGGCGGACGGCCATGATTACCACAAAACCAATAAGTATGTCCTCTTTGGCCATCATTTTGCAGCGATCGCGGCAGCGGGCCCCCTGCTCGGACCCGTCCTAGCAGCCCAATTTGGCTACCTCCCCGGCGCGCTCTGGATTCTCATCGGCGCGGTCATGGCGGGTGGCGTCCATGACATGGTCGTACTCTTCGCCTCGGTCCGTCACAAAGGCCAAAGCCTGTCGAAGATCGCCGAGAGCGAGATCGGCAAAGTCGCGGGCGGGTTGGCATCGGTCGCCTTCCTCTTTATCCTCATCTTGACCCTGGCGGGGCTCTCCATCGCAGTGGTGAACGCCATGTTCGAAAGCGCATGGGGCACTTTTACCGTCTTCGCCACCATGCCCATTGCCTTCTTCATGGGCTTTTGGATGTATATGATCCGGCCGGGCGATGTCAAGGGGGCCAGCATCATTGGCGTCGTGCTCCTCTTTCTCGCCATTCTTGTCGGTCCTTATGTAGCCGCAAATCCGACCCTGGCTTCGATATTCACGCTCACGAAAAAACAGATTGCCATCATCATCCCCACCTATGGGTTCATGGCCTCGGTTTTGCCGGTCTGGATGCTGCTCTGTCCCCGTGATTATCTCTCCACCTATCTTAAGATCGGTACCATTGTCATGCTAGCGCTCGGCATTGTCGTGGTCCATCCGGATTTTCAGATGAGTGCGATTACCCAGTACGTGCACGGCGGCGGCCCGATCATCCCGGGACCAGTCTACCCCTTTGTCCTGATCACCATCGCCTGCGGAGCACTGTCGGGATTCCATGCAATCATTGGTTCAGGCACCACACCCAAGATGATCGGCAATGAACGGGACATCCTGTTCATTGGGTACGGCGCGATGCTGGTCGAAGGTTTCGTGGCGATCATGGCCCTCGTTGCCGCCTGTGTGCTCGTGCCCGCCGACTATTTCGCCATCAACACCGCGCCCGCAGTCTTCGAAAAGCTCGGCATGACCGTGCAGAACCTGCCCGCCCTGGCGGAACAGGTGGGTGAAAAGATCCAGGGCCGTCCGGGCGGAGCGGTATCGCTTGCCGTGGGCATGGCCTATATTTTTTCGTCGGTGCCGTTCATGAAGGGGCTGATGTCCTACTGGTACCACTTCGCCATCATGTTCGAAGCAGTCTTCATCCTCACAGCCGTCGACACCGGAACCCGCGTCGGCCGTTTCCTGCTCCAGGAAATGATCGGCAAGGCTATCCCCCAGTTTCTCGAGAAAAAGTGGTGGCCGGGAATCGTCATAACCAGCCTGCTCTTCACCGGTTCCTGGGGCTATCTTGTCTATACCGGCGACATCGCCACCATCTGGCCCCTCTTCGGCATGAGCAACCAGTTGCTCGCCTCAAGTGCGCTGATCATCGGTACCACCATGATCATCCGGATGGGCAAGGCACGGTATGCCTGGATCACGGCGGTGCCAGGACTGTTCATGGCCTTTACCACACTTTATGCAGGGTACCTGAATATCACGACCAATTACCTGCCGAAGAACAACATACTCCTCGCCATGCTTTCAGCGATCATCATGGCGCTAGTCGCCGTCCTGTTCACCTCGACCTTTTTCCGCTGGTATGAACTGCTCCAGATTGAGCAATCGGTGACCGACCGGTATGGAGATATGGTGCTCGAAGTTGTCGAAGAATAAGAAGGAGGTCTTTCATGGGCTGCTGCGAGTTCGAACTGCTGGAGATGAGTGTCTACCGGATCGTTCTCCAGGTCAAAAATCAGCACCGGACCGGCAAAGGCGGCCCTATCCCCTGCCACCTCTGCAATTGCGCGGTGGACCATGCATTCATCAAAAAACGTCTTCTCGGCTTCAATGTCAGAATCAACTGCCCGCAGTGCGGCTGGACCTTTGAGGGATAGGGAGAAAAACCGGATTAATAGAAAAAACGTCAGAACAGGGGCGGCCTTTGGTGGCGTCGGGGACGGAGTCGCCCTATTCCTCAATCAACGCAAGAACGAGTTGCCCCCGGCCACATTGCGGACCGGCACGGTAGCTGTAAAGGACAGATCCAAAATCATCCTCTTCACCAGCGACTGACCCCACACCAACCGATTTTTTGTGCCCCGCGCGCCCCTTCTCTCGAAAAAAGATAGGCGCGCGGGGACTTCCGAGCGCAGCCGCTAACGCAACTCTTTGCTGGCAGCAATACTCGCTTGCCGGTACACTGACAACCAGTGTCCTCGTTCTCGAACAGTCCGCAGCTATCGTCAACCGAACAACGCCGACGCCCCGCATGCCGTATCTGCTACTGATCCTCACCACCTTATTCTGGTCCGGCAACTTTGTCCTCAGCCGGGGGATGCATGCCGCCATGCCGCCACTGGCCCTCTCCTTCTGGCGGTGGTCGGTGGCCCTGCTTATTTTGCTGTTTCTCGCCCACCGGCATCTCCGGGCCCAGCGGGGACTGATCCGCGCCCATGGCCGGTTCATCCTCGTGCAGGGCCTCCTCGGTGTTCTCGGTTTCAACACCCTGCTCTATCTGGCCATGCAGCACACCACCGCCATCAACGCGGTGCTGGTCAACTCCTGCATCCCGGTGCTGATCCTGGTTTTTTCCTGGCTGCTCTACCGGGAAACCATGAGCCTGCGCCAATGCGGCGGCGTCCTGATTTCGCTTGTGGGTGTGGTCTCTATCATGGTCAAGGGCGACATGGCCACCCTGTTGCAGGTTTCATTCAACCGGGGCGATCTGCTGGTCCTGGCCGCTGCCGTGGCCTGGGCGCTGTATTCGTCCCGTCTCAAACAGTATCCCCAGGAGCTCCATCCGCTGGCCTACCTGACCGCGATCAACATCGTCGGCCTGCTGGCCATTTTTCCCCTGTATCTGCTTGAGTTCTCAGGCGGCAAGACCTTTTCCCTCAATCCGGCCTCGGTGGTCACCATCCTCTATGTGGCGATCTTTGCCTCGGTGCTGGCCTTTATCTTCTGGAACCGGGCCATCCGCACCATCGGCGCCAACAAGGCCGGTCCCTTTGTCCATCTTATGCCGGTGTTCAGCACCATCTTGGCGGTGCTTTTTCTTGATGAAACCCTGGCTTGGTATCATGCGCAGGGCGTTCTGCTTATTTTCAGCGGCATCCTCATGACCACCTTCCGGGTCAGCAGAGCAGCGCGGGATTGAGTCGACCAAGCCCACCCGGAACCGTCTCATTGCTTGTACCAAGAGCTCGCTCCCTGGGAACTCTTCTGCTATAAAGCACACACAACCTGAAAAGATATCGAGAGTCTCCATTCCCGCACCGTTGAGAACGGCGCACCCATCTCCACAAAGGAACCCCATGCACTACGTCGCAACGAAAATCTGCAGGGCCAGCGAGATCGGCTACAACGGCAATCTCTTCGGCGGTGCCATGCTCTCCTGGCTCGATGAGGCCGGAGCCGCCTTTGCCGGCTACCTCTGCCGTACACCGAACATGGTTACCCTGAAAATGGACGAGGTCCAATTCAGGCGGCCGGTCAAGATCAGCCACCATGTCCGGATCTACGCCAAGGTGCACAAGGTCGGCCAGAGCTCGCTGACCATTAACGTCGAGGCCAGACGGTTTGATTTTGTCAAAGAAATCGAGGAGATCGTCTGTTCCACCCAGATCGTGTATGTCAAGATTAATGAAGAGGGCAAGGCTGAGCCCATCGACGAGCATCTGCGGGCGACCATGGCGGATGCTTCGCTCTACGATCTCATGCAGCGTTTCTAACAGAGCCCTGCTTTTTCGCCACAATGTGAACGGCTGAGCCCTGGCCGAACCTGCTCACCGGTGGGGCTCGTGCTCCCTTCCGGCTCCGGTTTGCGGGAGCAATTGCGCAATCGCCTGGTTAGTCGCGGAGGCGGTGGGACAGGGATGGTGCCGGTAGGCAAGGAGATCGGCCAGGGTGTCGATATCCCGCAGCACCGGCAACAGGGCCACGTTCAGCCGGCATGCCGCGAAGCGTTGCAAAGTGGCCGGCAGGACCTGATTGGTACTCCAGGGAATATCAGTGAACAGTTCCTGCCGATACTGCTGGCGCTTGAGGGCAATCAGTCCGTAACCGCCGTCAACTGCCGGAGCCAGGGCCGCGTCATGGGTGGCAAGGGCTTCTCTGGCAGCACCGATGATCCGGGGGCCGAGGTCGGGGATGTCGCTGCCCACCAAAATTACCTGTTCAATCTCTTGGGCAAAGCAGTCGGCAAAAGCGGCCGCCATCCTTTCGCCGATATCCTCCCCCCATTGCGGCCGAACTTGGGCCGCCGCATCCCGCCAGACCTGGGGCAAAGCACCGCTCTCCTTGTCGTCATGAAACAGAAAAATCGGCAAGCCGGTGGCCTTGAGAGTACCGAGAATATCAGCCACCATGGCCTGGTACAGCTGACAGGCCCCCACCTCACCGAGACCAACGGCGAGACGAGTTTTCACCCGGCCGGGAACGGGCGCTCGCACGAACAGAGCCACCACTGTCTCAGGCACCTGTCTCATCCCTTGGTCTCCCGTTCTTCCCTGCTCGTTCCAGAGATTCCTGCAGCCAGAAAAAAGGGGCAAGGATGCCCATGTACCAGACAAAACAGCAGAGCCCGGTCAGGGCGCTCACGAGCCGGAAATCGATGCAGGGCGCAACCAGCCGGTCATAAAAACCGAGCAACGGGTATCGTCCCGGTCCCAGGTGCGGCCTTAGCCAGACATCGAGAAAGAAAAACAACTGCCAGGCATTGTGCCGGATATAGTGGCCCAGACGATAAAAGGTTCGGAGGGTTCCGGACAGGCCCCAATCACGGCGAACCATGGACCAGAGGAGACCGAAAAACGGCGTGAGCAGCAATTGGCCGGTCTCCTGCTGCACCCGATACACGCCCGGCGCGCGGGTGAAAAAGGCCAGTTCGCCGATGGAGAACAAACCCATCATCATCCCCATGAGGAGATAGCGGCGATGAAAGCCTTCGTTCTCAAAACGCCGCGCCGAGGTGTGGAGGGAACCGGGCAGCGTTAGCCATCGCCCCTGGTCTCTGATTTTTTCGGCAAGGCGCTGATCCTCGAGAAAGGGCAGGCTGTCGTCAAAACCGCCAAGCTGATGATAAAAGGTGCGGGAGAGGAGCAGCCCCTGGTCGCCGTTGGTGGTGTTGGTCCGGTTGAGGGCAGTCTTTTCCTCGATGTAGCGGTAGGCCAGCCTATTGCGCTGTCCTGAGCGCATGAACCGCAGGCGAAAATGACCGGCAACCCGGGGATGCTCCTTTTCTGCCTGCTGGAGAGTAGCCAGGGCGTTGACGAGCAGGCGGGAGTCGTCCAGCCTTGAATCGGCGTGCAGGAACAAAAAATAAATACCGGTCGCCTGTCCTGCTGCGGCGTTCATCTGCCCCCCCCGGCCGCGCGGACACCTGAGAAAACGGCTGCCAAAGGATCCGGCAACGGCCTCGGTCGCATCCGTGGAACCGCCGTCGCCGATGACAATCTCAAAGTCAATATCCCCTTGGCGCTCAAGATCCGCCAGAAGCGCGGGCAGTGCGCCCGCCTCGTTGAGCGTAGGAATGATGACGGACAGCAGGGGCTTCTCCAACCGGTTTTCCAGCGGGCGGATTTGCTGACTCATTACGGCTTCACGATCCTGCATCCGCCTCATCTAACAGACTGGCCGCCTCACGATCGACAAACCAATGCAGCTCCCCGTTCAATGGGCGGATCAATTGTGCCGGCACCACCGGTTGCGGACTGCTTGCCTCCAGGACAGACCGCAGGACCCCGGCCTTGTTGCGGCCGGTCACCAGGAACACCACCAGGGCTGCCTGGTTGAGCAGGGGCGCGGTCAGAGTCACCCGGGTAAACGATTCATCGGGACGGCGAGTCACGACGGTCCAGCGCACCTGCTCGGCCAGGCTAGCGGAGCCGGGCAGGAGCGAGGCGGTGTGCCCGTCCGACCCCATACCGAGCAGGACCAGATCAAAGCAAGGTGGATTGGTGCCGAAAAAAGCCTGCAGCTCGGCCGCATAGGCTGCCGCCGCACGCTCGGGCGACTGATCGCAGCGAATGGGGTGCACCTGCTCCGGATGCAGCGGCACAGAGTCAAGCAAGGCTGCGCGGGCCATGGATTCATTGCGCTCCGGGTCACCCGCAGGCAGACACCGTTCATCCCCCCAAAAGAAATGCACCTGTCCCCAAGGAATGCGGCTATGAAGTGGTTCCCTAGCCAATTGTTCATAGGTGCGGCGCGGGGTGTCGCCCCCGGCCAGCAGCGCGACGAAGCGACCGTGATCGGCCACCGCCGCCTGCGCCTGCTCGGCAAACAGTTCGGCCGCTGCCCGGCTGAGCGCTTCTTTGTCGGCAAACCGGCGGAGCATGCTCACTCCGCCGTTGTCGGCTGCAGCCAACTATGCCGTTGCCGGGCCACCATCAGGTCGGCGGATTCCGGTCCCCAGGTGCCAGCGACATACTCGGAGAAATCGGTCGCCGGCACCGATTCCCAAGCCTCAAGGATCGGCGTGACCACCTGCCAGGCGCATTCAATCTGATCAGCCCGCATAAACAGGGTGGCATCACCGCGAATCACATCGAGCAGCAAGGTTTCATAGGCCTCCGGCGCGGGTGTTCGAAAGGCCTCATGGTACCGGAACCGCATCTCAGCGGACCCCAGCAGCATCCGGGTTCCCGGCTGTTTGACCTGAATACGGGTGCCGATTCCCTCCTCGGGCTGAATTCTGATCACAATCCGGTTCGGCTGCCAGCTCTCCACCGCCGCCGAGGGAAAAAACTGGTGCGGCGGTGAATGGAAGAGGATGGACACCTCCGAAACCTTGGCCGGCAGGCGCTTACCGGTGCGGAGATAGAAAGGTACGCCATGCCAGCGCCAGTTATCGATATGAAAGGTGAAGGCGGCGTAGGTTTCGGTGGTGGAGTCGGGGGCTACGCTGCTCTCCTCGCGGTACCCCGGCACTGCTTTGCCGAGAACAGTTCCCCTGCGATATTGACCCCGCACCGCGACCCGATGGATCTCTTCCGGACGAAACGGTCGGATTGCCCGGAGGACATCCACCTTCTTGTTGCGGATATCATCAGCGTCAAAGGAGATCGGCGGTTCCATCGCCACCAGACAAAGAACCTGGAGGAGATGATTCTGCACCATGTCGCGCAAGGCACCGGACTGGTCGTAATAATCGCCCCGGTCTTCGACGCCAACGGTTTCGGCCACCGTAATCTGCACCTGATCGATATAGTGACGGTTCCAGATGGGCTCAAAGAGTGAATTGGCAAAACGGAAGGCCAGGATATTCTGCACTGTTTCCTTGCCGAGATAATGATCGATCCGATAGATCTGCGATTCAACGAACATCTCACCGAGGAATTGGTTCAAGTCCCGGGCTGAGGCCAGATCGCGGCCAAAGGGTTTTTCCACCACCAGCCGGTCGTGGGCGCAGTCCCGGCAGACGCCGAGCCGCTGGAGCATGGCCGCAGCCGGTTTCATCATGGCTGGCGGCACGGCCAGATAATAAATACGGTTAGCCCGCACCCCCCATTCTTCCTCGATCTTCTGAAGACAAGTGCTGAGGACAAGGCCGGAGGCAGGATTACTCACATCCTCAGAGAGATAGGAGATGGTGGCTGCAAATTCGTTCCAGTCCGATTCATCCTCTATCCCGCGGCGGGAAAACCATGCAACCCCTTGCCGAAGGCGCTGCCTGAAGGACTCGTTGTCTATCTGCCTGCGGGCAACGCCGACAATGGCAAACCGCTCCGGAAGCTGCCGGTCCAGCCGCAGATTGTAGAGGGCAGGGATAAGTTTGCGCTGGGTCAGGTCGCCGCCACCGCCGAAAATGACCACAATGGTCGGGGCAAGCGTTGCGGTTTGCGGCATGGCTAGTCCTCCTTGGCGGTCGGCTTCTCGATGTGGCCGCCGAACTGATATCGCAGGGCGGAGAGCAGTTGATCGGCAAAATCACCCTGGCCGCGCGAACTGAAGCGCTGGTAAAGGGCGGCACTCAGCACCGGGGCCGGAACGCCGGCCTCAATGGCAGCGGCAATGGTCCACCGGCCTTCGCCGCTGTCGGACACCCGCCCGGAGAACCCCTCGAGGGAAGGTTGATTCGCAAAGGCCTGGGCGCTTAAATCGAGCAGCCAGGAAGGGATGACCGAGCCTCGCCGCCACAGCTCGGCGATGTCGGCCAGGTTGAAGTCGTAGCGAAAATGTTCGGGGTGCTGCAGCGGGGTGGTTTCCGCATCGTGAACCTGTTCGCGGTTGCCCGCACCGGCATGACGCAGAATGTTGAACCCTTCGGCGTAGGCTGCCATCAACCCGTACTCGATACCGTTATGGATCATCTTGACAAAATGGCCGGCGCCGCTCGGGCCGCAATGGAGATATCCCTGTTCCGCCGTCGATCCCTTCTGCTGCCGCCCGGGCGTGGGGACCACGCTGGCACTGCCCGGAGCCAGGGCACTGAAAATCGGATCCAGCATTTCCACCGCCTCGGGTTCGCCGCCGATCATCAGGCAATACCCCCGCTCCAGCCCCCAGACTCCACCGCTGGTTCCCACATCGAGGTAGCGGATGCCCTGGTGGCCTAAAGCGCTGCTGCGGCGGATAGCATCATGATACCGCGAGTTGCCGCCATCGACGAGGATATCGCCCGGAGCCAGGAGCGGCGCAATCTCTGCGATCACCCCATCAACGGCGGCAGCCGGGACCATCAGCCAGACGACCCTCGGTGCTGCCAGGCAGGCGATAAATTCGGAAAAATTCAAGGTGCCGACCGCGCCTTCGGCCACCAGGGCTTCAACTGCGGCGGCCTGGCGCCCGTAGACCACGCAGCGGTGGCCCGTGCGCAATAACCGGCGCACCATATCGCCTCCCATCCTACCGATGCCGATCATCCCTATCTGCATGTCATTTCCTCCTGGATTGTCCCGATACAAAGAATCAACAGGCAAGCCGTATCACCCGCCTATTTCCTGAGCCATTGATGCAATCGGGCGCAGTACCTCTGGAATTGCTCGTTTGTCCGATTTCGGGGACGGTCCAACTCGATCTGCAGTTCCTCGCCGATCCCGCCGGTGTCCCGATCGATCAGCAGCACTCGATCGGCAATCGTGACCGCCTCCTGGACGTCGTGGGTCACAAAGAGAATCGTCTGCCGCCGCTCCCGCGACAAATCAAGGAGCAGATCCTGCATGTCATCCCTGGTTTGGGCATCAAGAGCGCCGAAGGGTTCGTCCATCAGCAAAATCGCTGGAGAGAGGATCAGCACCCGAGCCAATGCCACCCGCTGCTTCATCCCGCCGGAAAGAGTCCGGGGCAGATGGTCGCCGTAGCCCTGAAGACCGACCAGATCCAGATACCGGTCGACCTCGACTGCCTGCGACTGTGCCGACATTTTCCTGCCCCTCAGGCCAAAGGCGATGTTTTCCCGCACCGTCAGCCAGGGAAAAAGGGCATCTTCCTGGAAGACCACGCAGCGGTCCGGACCGGGCCGGGAGATTGGCCGGCCCTCCAGCAGACAGCGTCCCTGAATGGGGGCAAGAAAACCGGCGACAATCTTGAGCAGGGTGGACTTGCCGCAACCGCTGCGGCCGATCAGGCAGACCAGTTCGCCTTGCCGCAGCACCAGCGATATATCGCGGAGCACCGCTTCGGCGGCGCCGTTGTGGCAAAAAGTATGGCTGAGCCCGACGATTTCCAGAAGTGCCGGCCGGATGCCGTTTGCTGCCATCATCTCCGCCGCCTTCATATCTGCCGGCGGGCGCTCTTGAAACAGAGGCGCAGCAGGGCGACAAGCAGCCGGTCGCAGAGCCTGCCGATCAGGGCGATCAGGATGATGCCCACCAAGATGATGTCGGTCTGTCCCAGCATTCGAGCATCCATGATCGTCGCGCCCAAGCCGTCCGGGACGCCGGTGAGTTCGCCCAACACCAGATAGGCCCAGGAAATCCCCATGCCCAGGCGCAGGCCGGTGATGATATTGGGCATGGCCATGGGCAGCAGGATGGCAAAGACGCCACGCAGCCTGGAAACGCCGAGCATAGCTCCCGCCTGATAGTAGATCGGGGCGACCAGTTGCGCCCCGGTCAGGGCATTTTGATAGATGGGGAAAAAAGCGGCCATGGCCACCAGAAAAACCGTGGTCTTGATGCCGATGCCGAACCAGATCATGGCCAGCGGCAGCCAGCAGATGCCGGGGACTGCCCGCAGACCGCCGATGGCGCTGGCCACCAGACGGTTCACCAGGGCCAGGCGGCCGGAAAGGATGCCCAGGGGAATACCGAGCGCCGCGGCCAGGGAAAACCCCAGCAGTACCCGGGTCAGGGAGGCACCGAGATCACCGAGGAATCGGCCGGCATAGGGCCCCTGTCCGGCTATGCCGAAAACATAGCGCAGGCCCGCTTCACCCACTGTGACAGGATGCGGCAGGAGATACACCGGCACCAAACCTGTGGCGCTCACCCCGTACCACGACAGCAGGGCCGTCAGCGGGATCAGCAGGGCCAGCGCGGTGTTCTTTGTCCCCATCGAGTCTCTTCTTCCTTTGGTCTATGGTACCGCGACCGATCTTTGCTTGTCATTTCGACGAGCACCGCGAGGAGAAATCTCGTGTGGTGACAAGAGATTTCTCGCATACGCTCGAAATGACAAAACATCCTGCGGTGGCGATGAAAAGCCAGAAACAGCATGCTCTCACGGCCGCGCCTCGTGCACGGCCTTGGCGACAAAGCGCAGATCAAAAAGGCGGTCATAATCGGGCTGACGGTCGATAACGCCCAGAGTCTGCATCCGCTCGCCCAGGGCCTTGGCCCGTTGGACAAAGGCCGCATCCATGGTCCAGGCCAGTTCCATATTGGGAGCGGCCCGCTCCAGAACCTTGAGCGGCGTGCCGAAAGATTGGGCTTCCCGCAGCCAGCGGACCTGGTCGCGCTTGAGCGCTTCCGTGGCCCGAGCGTGGGCATTGACCAGGTACTGCACCCGGCCGGGATTTTTTTCGATCATCTCGCGGGTGACTAGCATCGCGCCATTGATTGTCCCTACCGATTCGTCAAAGTAGGGAGAGGAGAGAATACGGCCGTACCCCTGCTCGACCGCCGTGGCGGGGAAAGGCTCCCCCGAGAGAAAGGCATCGATCGCCCCTTGCGCCAGGGCAGTGCCCATGTCAAAAAAATCGACCCGCACCATGGTGACATCTTTGTCCGGCGACAGCTGGTTGCGGCTCAGGAGCTCGCGCAGGAGGATTTCATGCATGGTGCCGGGGACATAGCCGATCGTGCGGCCCTTGAGATCGGCGACCGTCTGCACCGGACCGACCTGGCGGACCACCAGAGCTGAACACTTGTTGCACAACGCCGCCACTACCACCACCGGCTGACCCATGACCGCCGACTGGATGGCATGGGCCAGGGTTGTCCCGGTCATGTCCAGGCTGCTGGCCAGCAGCGCCGTCTTCTGGTCCGCCGGGTTGGTGAAGGGAAAAACCGTGACCACATCGCCCTTTGCCAGGAATCCCTGATAGAAGAAGGGTTGAATGGTCTGGGCCGTCTTCCAGGTGCCGACCTTGAACTGGTCAGCTTGGACAGATGGGGACAGGACGAGGGTGGCCAGTAGAGCGAGGACAGCTATGATGCATGGTGTGTTTCGCATGGATGCTTTTCGTTTTCAATTTTCACTCAGAGGTTAGAAGGCAATTACCAATTCCAAGGCGAGAAGAGCGCAACAGGCTAGCATAATCTCGTTACATTGATTCAGGTAACTCAAATAACTCATCGTTCTGAGCATGCCACCTCCACCGCTTCGATACTGAATCGTTCGCCCGTTGCCGACGAGCTTCATTCCGCCATGATGTGAAGCATTCCTTATTGTGCTATCGAGGCAGCTACAAATATCCTGAAATGGTAGTGTATCTTTAAATGGGTTGCACCGATTAGCTTTATTTATGGTCAGATATTTTTTAAGATCCATGGTTACAAACTGATCGAACCTCCTCCCGTCACCTATGTTGTTCAGACACGCCAGCACTGCGATGTTACTGGTTAGCGTTTCAAACGCATTGCCATAAAATAATTTCGTTTTTGAAAATGCATGCGAAGAAGCTTCGAAGTCATCCGAAATCACCATTCCATACTTAACATGCATAAGCGTTTGAGAAAAATCACTAAAGCATCTGAAATATTCACTGAAAGTTTCAAAATACCTTTCGATATTTTCATTAGCCATAGTTGACTTGAAGAATTGACGAAATTTAAG
This sequence comes from uncultured Desulfobulbus sp., assembly GCF_963662935.2. NCBI lineage: Bacteria > Pseudomonadati > Thermodesulfobacteriota > Desulfobulbia > Desulfobulbales > Desulfobulbaceae > Desulfobulbus > uncultured Desulfobulbus sp. The sequence goes on from NZ_CAXXTL010000002.1 coordinate 1,210,417, forward strand.
ATACTCACAGTTGTGAAGTCGTGCAATTTCACTGCAGTGATCTGAAGCATACTCGAAAAGATGATACTTAATAGGCATCAACATTCTGCCGCAGAAGTCGAACAGGACGAACTGCAGTTCGTAGGATTCCTTGAATTGACCTCCTCGATATTGCCTGAAAATTTCGGTAGCGAAACCAAGCTTACCCTTAGCGGTAAGAGACCAGCCCTTCTTCACAATCGGCCAGAGCTCATTCACACCCTTTTGCATTAGCGCCCACGCCCGCATTTCCTCGAACGATGAGAACTTCGGAGCATTTTTCCCTACGCCCATAGCATCATGAATTTCTGAGAATGCATGAGTATGGCGCATCGAAGGAAAAACACAATCGCGATGCCTGTCTTCTTTGGGGATGGGAAAGCCAGAGCTTAGGTTAATAATGGTGCCCTCGCTAGAACCATGTTCACAATTCTGAATTTCCCGAATGTGGGCTGAAGCTGTGGCGGGGTGGCAGTCCATCCCTACCACTATCTCTTCTTCGCATTCAAAACACTGGAAGGTATGTTCTTGATATGGCTCGTGCCCCACTTGTATACGTAGAGTGTGAGGGTGGCCACAGGTTTCACATTTTATAAAGTGACGAATAATCACAAATATTACCTCTTCTAACAGTGTTGTTCAGGTAAAGTTTGTGTCATTAAAAACAATTCGATGGTAACTCCGGGTTCCATTCCATCTCCCGAAGCATGGCGGCGCAATGGCTCACCGACCGTCCTCGTCCCTTGCCGGTATCGGCCTGGCCGTCGCGCGGACGATTGTTAGACAGTTGAGTTATGATCTGCAATCGTCACATACTTGCCAAAGCCACGAAACTGCTTCCTATAGGCTGGCCGCTCACCTTCACCAGGTTTGCGTAGCGGAATCGATGGTCACGGCCAAGGTAGCTCGCAGCCAACTGAACTTTGCTTTCATAAAATCATAATCAGGTCCGGAAGTTATAAAGGTCGCCTGTCCCTTGATCAAAAATCCGGCACCTGCCCCGTGCAAGCCCTTCACCTTGCTGCTTCCCAGGGTAATCAGCACATTAGGGTTGTGGGCAATATTCGCCTCTGTCTTGTGCATGTAACCTGCAGGAATGAACAATCGTTCGTCTGGTGATATTCTGAGGTAGCTGTTCCAGGTGTTGACCATATGCGGCCCATCCTTTCCCAAGGTCGCAATGGCAACAACCCCATCTTTCTTCATAATTTCGAGCAATGTTTCCGGGATCATCGTGACTACCTCTTGTTGTTTAGTTTGTTGCTCTGTCTAACGTTCCGGCTCACGGGTAAGGGCAGGCTTAGGGCCCCAATCCCGTGAAGCCAGTTGTTATGCGTCCCCACATTTATCTGCAATTGTTCTTGATTACAGATTCTAAGACATCAAATCTGGACAACCTTAATAAAATCGTAACTCATTTTATCAAATGAGCTAAATGCTATCTTTCCTTGACTTCTTCTCCTTTTTTTCTTTGCGCTTTTCCTTCAACGTTTTTTCTGATTTCTTCTTTTCGGTTTTTTGAGCATCTTTTCCTTTGGCCATGATCTTTCCTCCACTTAAATCAGTTAACTCTTCTCATGAATTATATTCATGATTTCTCCTCGCCTACAATCAATTTCCAGAGCGTGTGACAAGCACATAACAGCAATAACAGAACAAAGTACGCTTACAATACCAGTGCCGTTCTGGCGACATTGGAGTCATGCAAAACAATTCGACGCTAACTCCGGGTTCCATTCCATCTCGCGAAGCATGGCGGCGCAGTGGCTGACCGAGCGCCCCCGGCCCTTGCCGGTATCGGCCTGGCCGTCACGCGGACTGGAACCGACCTCGGGAAAGAACAGGTTGGCCCCGGCCACCAGCGAGAGGCTGTGCGGCTCGTGGGTGCAGTGGGCGCGGACGGTGTCGCCCATGACCAGACGACTGACCGCCACCATCTGGGCCATGCGCCGCTCACTGATCATCCCCAGCTGTTCTTTGGGTGAGCCGGGAAAATTGATCCGCCGCATGATGCCGCTGTAGGTGGCTTTTTCCCGGCGGGCCAGCAGCATCAGGTCGACAATCTCCTCGGCCGAATGCTCCGGCCCCACCGGTTCGACGCAGTTCATCCAGCGCAAGCCGACATCATGGAGCACCCGGATGGTCTGAATCCGCCGCTCCGGTTTAAACGGGGTGTCCGAGCCCTCGCCCAGACGGACGGCATGGTAAAAACCGACAAAGCCGGCATCAAGCAACTGCTCGCCCTCGGCGTGATTGATATCACGGGCATTGGCGACCAGCGGGGTGCTCACCTCCTGCTTGAGCCTCCGGCCGATCTCGAGCAGGCGAGAGAAGGAAAAGGTGCCGGTGGCCATCAGATTGAGAGCGTCGGCCCCCTCGGCCTCCCCCTGCCGGGCCCAGGCCAGGATATCTTCCAGGGGAAACTCGATCTTTTCAGTGAACAGCCCGGCCTGTTTAGTCAGGGAACAAAAGGCGCAGTCCATGGGGCAGGGTTCGACATTGAGCCCGATGTGCATGTGATTCTCCCCTTTCTCACCGAACTGGGTGCGGGAAAGATGGTTGGCGCACTCCATCAAGGCGTAGGTTTCCCGGCTTTCCAGCTCCAAATGCATCAGGGTCAGGGCTTCGTCCCGTGAAACCGGGCCACCGTCCCGCCCCTTGGACAAAATCTCCTCAACTGCCGGGCTTATCCGCCAACTCATCAATGCCGCTCCTTGTTGTAAAAATTTAAAACCCGTCCCCGCTGCGCCTTGGGCACAAAGCACTGGATTATTTATCGCCTCCTCAAAAAGAGCGAGACGTTTTTTTCTGTCATTTCGAGCATGAGCGAGAAATCTCGTCACCAGTCACGAGAGATTTCTCCCGTTGGTCGAAATGACACGGCATGCAGACAACCAGGGTACACCAGACTCCCTTGCAACACCTTATTCTTCTTTCGCAGCCCCTCTGGTTGTCCATTTGGAGTAGAACACGGGCACCAGCGCGAACAGGCCGAGCAGGGCAAAAGAGCCCAAAACCCGGGGCGAGGCCACATCGGCCAACGAGTCGATGGTGGCCAGACTGGCGCCGGCATTGACGTAGACAAAACCGCCGGGAATGATGCCCAGCATGGTGCCGAAGAAAAAGGTGCGCAACGGCAACCGGGTCAGGCCGGCGGCCAGGTTGATCAGAAAAAAGGGAAACAGCGGCACCAACCGCAGAAACAGCAGATAGTTGAAACCCCGGCTCTCCAATTCGCGGTTGATCCCCTCCAGCTTGGCACCGAATCGACTTAAAACAATATCGCGCAGTAGATAGCGGGTCACAAGAAAAGCCAGGGTCGCGCCGATGGTGGCGGCGATATTGGCATAGACCGTGCCCATGATCGAGCCGAAGACCGCGCCCGCTGCCAGCGACAGAATGGCTGCGCCGGGCAAGGACAGGGCCGTCTGGACGATGTAGAGTGTCATGAAACCCGCCACGGTGAGCAGCTGGTGCGCACTGTAAAAATCCAGCAATGCCTGCCGGTTGGCCTTGAGCGAGGCCAGGGTCAGGAAGCGCCCGAGATCGAGGGCGAAAAACAAGCTCACCACCAGGAGGCCCAGCACCAGCAGGATAATCTTGTTGCGGTTCATAGTATCGTGCTCCCGGGGGTCGGGACACGGCCGTCCAGACGCCGTATCTCCGGATGGACGGGCAGCGAAACCATCATCGCCGCCGCCATTGCAGCCAGCCGGCCAGCACCTTTTTCACCACCCAGGTCAGGCGGGTGCGGTTGTAGGCGTCCGCCAGTTTTTTGATTGCCTCGGCCTGGGTCGGGTAGGGATGAATGGTGCGGCCGATGGCGGACAGCCCCAGTCTCGCCGTGATGGCCAGGGACAGTTCGCCGATCATCTCGCCGGCGTGGCGCGCGACAATGGTGGCACCAAGGATTTTATCGGTGCCCTTGCGCAGATGCACCCGGGCAAAGCCCTCGGTTTCGCCGTCGAGAATGGCGCGGTCAACGCTAGCCAGTTCCACGGTCAGGGTGGTGAACGGGATGCCTCTTTCCTTGGCGTCCCGCTCATAAAGACCGACATGGGCAATTTCCGGATCAGTGTAGGTGCACCAGGGGATGGTCAGGCTGGAGGTTTTCTGCCGCCCCGCAAACAGCGCATTGGCAAGCAGAATGCGAGCATGGGCATCGGCGGTGTGGGTGAATTTGAAGGGAGAACAGATGTCGCCGGCGGCATAGATACGCGGGTTGGCGGTCCTCAGCCGATCGTCCACCAGCACTCCGGTGCGGTCATGGGCGACACCGGCCTTGTCCAGGTCGATCCCTTCGATGTTGGGTGCCCGGCCGACACCAACGAGGAGGGCGTCGGCCCGCACCTCAATGGCCGAACCGTTGCGTTCGAGGCGCAGGATTTTCTCCTGCCCGCTAGTTTCGACCGCGATGATCTTGACCCCAAGGTGCAGATCGATCCCTTCGCGAATAAAGGCGGCCTGGAGGATGGCGGCTGCATCCCCGTCCTCCCGACCTAGAATCTGAGGGGCAATTTCGATCAGTGAAACATGACTGCCGAACCGGGCGAAGGCCTGGGCCAGTTCGCACCCAATCGGCCCGCCGCCGATCACCGCCAGCCGAGGGGGCAGTTCGGTGAGCGTGAAGACGGTTTCGTTGGTGAGATACCCGGCCTCATCCAGGCCCGGAATGGGCGGAGCTGCGGCGCGCGCCCCGGTGCAAATCGCCGCCCGCTCAAACACAAGCCGCTTGCCGTCGACCTCAATACAATCCGGTCCGACAAACCGCCCCTGACCGAGAAAGACATCGACCCCCAATTCATCGTGGAAACGGCGGGCCGAGTCATGGCGGCTGATGCCGGCACGCAGGCGACGCATCCGTTCCATGGCCGCTGGAAAGTCAAATGCGACGGTCTCGCCGCCGCGCACCCCGAATCCGCCGCTGCTGCGCACGTCGTGGAGGGCGCGGGCCGCGCGGATGACGCCCTTGGAAGGGACACAGCCCACATTGAGGCAATCTCCTCCCATGAGATGCCGCTCGATCAGGGCCACTTTCGCCCCCAAACCGGCAGCACCGGCGGCACAGACCAGACCGGCCGTGCCGGCGCCGATCACCACCAGGTTGTAGCGGCCCGTGGGCTCCGGATTAGACCAATCCGGAGGATGGACGTTGGCCACCAGCGCATCATCATGCGGGTCCTGGGGAAGTAGGCTTGCAGGGACTGTCATATCCGTCGCTCTCGGTTGCAAAAAATACAGGAAGTGACCTCCGGGCAGGATCAAAAAACAAGGCAGGCCTTTGCGGTCTGCCCTACTCTAAGATCCTACAATGGTTACTTAAACAGTTTACTGTATTCGTTCAACCCTTCTTTTTCCAAGTCCACGGCGGGAACAAAGCGAAGCGCGGCGGAATTGAGGCAGTAGCGCAAGCCGGTGGGCGGCGGGCCGTCGGTGAAAACATGGCCGAGATGTGAATTGCCTTGCCGGCTTCGCACCTCGGTGCGGACCGTGAACAAACCATTGTCCACCTTTTCGACAATATTGGCCGCGACTAAGGGCTTAGTGAAGCTCGGCCAGCCGGTTTTTGAGTCATACTTTTCGGTGGAGCTGAACAGCGGTTCGCCGGAGACGATATCAACGTAAATGCCCGGTTCTTTATTGTCCCAGTAGAGGTTTTTGAAGGGCGGTTCGGTGCCGTTTTCCTGGGTGACCTCGTACTGCAGCGGTGTCAAACGGCTTTTTAAATCGGCCTGCGCCGAAGGGTTGACCTTGGCGTTTTTCCAGGTCTTTTCTAGAAAATCATCACGACCCGAACGGGACCGGTAATAACTATACCTGAGGGGATTTTCCTTATAATAATCCTGATGATACTCTTCCGCCCGGTAAAAGGTGGGAGCAGGAATGATCGGAGTAACGAGCGGTTTCTTGAAAATACCACTTTGAGCCATCTGTCCTTTTGATGCCTCGGCCAATTCCCGCTGCTCCTGGGTATAAAAATAAATGGCAGTGGTATAGCTGTGGCCGCGATCGACAAACTGACCGCCGGCATCGGTGGGGTCGACCTGGCGCCAATAGACGTCGAGCAACTGCTGATAGCTGACCTCTTTAGGATTGTACACGATCTGCACCACCTCGATATGGCCGCCCTGGCCATAATTTTCATAGGTAGGGTTGACGCTGGTGCCGCCAGCATAACCCGAGACCACCGACACAACCCCCCTGAGCTGTTCAAAAGGTTTTTCCATGCACCAAAAACAGCCGCCAGCGAACAGGGCCCGTTCGTAGCCCTTGCTCGCCAATGCCTCCGACTGCTCCTTGACCGTTTCAGCGGCCATGGCTTCCCTGCCCTGACCAACAACCATAGCGGCGATGAGGGTGAACATCGCACCAACTAGAGGGAACATGCTACGCGGTTTCATACTCTGCCTCCTTGCAAGGGATTCTCTGGATATTGTGGTCGATACATCGCATCGAAAAAGAAGGCTCTCCTTTTGCATCCTGGCTAACCTCGTGGTCGCTGACGACAACGAGGTCGGCGCACCGGAACAGGGTACCACTCCGTGTCATGTCTTCGATAGGTGAACAGTAAGCATCAACAGCTGGAGGGCACCACTCAGCATGACGAATTGTATGTTCACTGCAATTTTCCCGGTGGCGGACCATCCCTGTTGCCACCGCGGCGAGGATGCAATCCTCACAATTCCCTGGAAAAATGTCGGCCTTGTTCGTACAATGGCCCCCGCACAAGCCGTTCTTCTTTTCCTTGATCAATCCTCTGTTAGCAAAGGGTATTCTCATGAACATCGTCAACATCCTCGGCAGCCCGCGAAAGAACGGCACCAGCGCCCGCATTGCCCGCGCCTTCATCGAAACCGCCACCACCTACGGCGCCACGGTTGCCGAATATCCTCTCAACACCATGCAATACCGCGGCTGCCAGGCCTGCGAAGGCTGCCATACTCGCGCGGACCGTTGCGTCCTCAGGGATGATGTCACCGCTGTCCTGGATGATCTCTACCCCGCCGATATCGCGGTGTTCTCCGCACCGATCTATTTTGGCGACACCTGCGGCCAATTCAAAACCTTTTATGACCGGATGTGGTCGCTGATCCGGACCGATGTCCGGGACGATGAGGAAAACAGCAGCCGCCTGCCGCCCGGCAAGATTGCCGTGCTCATTCTCACCCATGTCGAAGGGGCCGGCGCCCACAACGATGTGGTCGAGCGCTATGTCCTGAATCTGGAACTCTACGGTTTTGAAGTCAGAACTCTCATTGCCCCGGGCCTGCGCCTCCAGTCGAACGCCGATATTGACACCCACCTGCAGACCGCGACCGCAATCGCGCGGGAGCTGCTGCGGGCCGGATGATCGCGGCCTTGTGGCCTACCGCCAGTTCGCCTGCATCTGCCGGAGGAGCGCGTCATAGACCGCATCTCCCACAGCAAAAACGCCTGGACTGTATCGGGAAAAGGCATACAGTTTAACCCGCAGTTCCGGGAAAATGTTCAAGGGTAGATATCCCTGGGCACAGAGTGCCAGAACGATCATCAGGGTATTATAGAAACAGATGTTAAGCGCTCGAGCCCGGCGGAGCACCTGTTTATCTTCGGACAGAACCGGCTGCCCCAGGGCATGCGCCGTCTGACAGAGGGTCTCATCCGTCGTTCCGGAACAGGTTGCGGCCTCCAGGACCACGTCTTCCGGCTGCGCCCCGTATTCAGCGACGACCTGGGGGATGAGCAGAAGGGTAAAGCAGCGGGCGGTTCGGGACAGCATTCCCAGACGCTCAAGATAGATCAGGGTCGAGGTGTCAATGACCCCACCCCGGAACCCATGCAGCTCCCGCAGTAATGATGCCTGATCACATGATATGTTCTGCAACCCTGTTCACCTCGACCACCACGAAGCGCGCTCTTCATCGCCCCTTGCCCTCTCGGTAACGATGTAAGAGCCCGCCAGAACCGGCAGATGGCACTTGAGCACCATCACTGACGACAGTATCGCACCTCACCCATTCACGCAACCATAGGAGAGACCATGGACCTGCAATTCACCATCGACCTTGACCTCTGCATCCAGTGCGGGGCCTGTATCGACGATTGCCCCTTCCACATAATCGAGATGTCCCCCGACTACCCGGCCCTCAATCCGACCCGAATCCACCACTGTATTCAGTGCCAGCACTGTCTGGCGGTCTGCCCGACTGGCGCCCTCTCCATTTTGGGATTCAAGCCGGAAAATTCGCTGCCCCTGCCGGAAAGCCTGCCCAGTGCCCAGCAGATGGCCGCTCTCATTCGAGGCAGGCGTTCGATGCGCCGGTTCCTGCCGGACCCCCTGGACGCCAGCGTGATCGACCACCTGTTGCGGACCGTGGCCAACGCCCCCACCGGCAAGAACAACCGCCAGTGCCTGTTCACGGTGATCGAGGATTCGGCCACCATGGAGATCTTCCGCCGCGAAACCATGGAAGGCCTACGCACGGCGGTGATTGAAAAACGACTTTCAGAAGGACAGGGGTATTTCCGCCATGTGGTCACCGCCTGGGACCAGGGCCGCGATATCATTTTCAGGAATGCACCCCATCTGCTTATGGTTTCGGTCCCCTCGACGGTGACCACCCCGGATGCCGACATGCTGATTGCCATGAGCTATTTTGAGCTGCTCGCAGCCAGCATGGGCATCGGCACCCTGTGGAACGCCATGATCCGGTGGGCTTTTTCTGAAATTTCAACCGACATGTACCAGCGGCTGGGAATCCCTGAGGATCATGTCAAAGGGTATGTTATCCTCTTCGGCAAACCGGCGGTCCAGTACCATCGCACGGTGCAGCGTGACGAGGTCCAGATCAACCGGGTCCGGCTGGCCTGAAGCCTGACCGGCATGGTCGATGCAGCGGCGCCTTCCTGCGCTGGGAATCTCTTGAGCCTGAACACCTGGACCGACGGCAGGAAAAGAGATGGACACCTTGGCGCGGTTTCATTAAACAGCAGGCAACGAAAGTGGGGAGCAGAAGACCGTCCATTCCGACGCGACCCCAGATGACCATCACCACTGTTTTGCTGTTGAGGCGACGCCCCACAGTTCGGCATAAACACACACCCTCTGAGACCCTCTCCTGACGACCATGAAACTTCTTTTTGACTTCTTTCCGATCCTGCTCTTTTTCGTTGCTTATAAATTTTTCGATATCTATATCGCCACCGGGGTGGCCATCGCCGCCACCATGGTTCAATGCGCGATCTCCTGGATAAAAACGCGGACAGTTGCGACCATGCAACTGGTTGCCCTGGCGGTCATCGTCATCTTCGGCGGCCTGACCCTCTACCTCCACGATGAGCAGTTCATCAAGTGGAAACCAACGGTCATCAATTGGCTGTTTGGTGGTGCCTTTCTGCTCAGTCAGGTGGTTGGCCAGAAAACAGCGATTGAACGGTTACTGGGGGCCAATCTGACCCTGCCAAAGCCGGTGTGGCGACGCCTCAACCTCGCATGGATCACCTTTTTCCTCATCTTGGGCGGGGTTAATCTCTATGTCATGAGCAATTTCGACCGCGACACTTGGGTCAATTTCAAATTATTTGGCATGCTCGGCCTGACCCTGGTTTTCATCGTGCTCCAATCCTTTTATCTGTCGAGATATGTGACCGAATCGCCATCTGATTCCGAGTAGCTTCATTCTTCCTGGAAATTTTTTCCAGACGCTTGTCAACCGATCTGCCGCTGATGCGTTCTCATAAGTAAAGGCCATTTATTTACCTTCACTTCAGGAGAACACAGCATGAAAACAAAATTGCTGACCGCCGCCGCCCTCACCCTCTTTTTCTGGCTGGGCAACGCCTTGGCCCAGGATTGGGGTGATCGCTATGAAAATCGCCTGGATAACCGGGGTGATCGCATCGATCAACGACTGGACGCCAAGGGAGAACGGATCAATGATCGTCTGGATAATCGATCCGAACGTGCTGCGGCCAATGGCCATGAACAACGTGCCCTGCGCCTGGATCGGCAAGGCGATCGGATTGAAAATCGCCTGGACCGCCGGGGCGATCACATCGACAATCGTCTCGACCGTAAAGGCCAGCGCGTCGACCGCCGCTCCGATCGTCGGCAGAGTTGACCAAAAACACTGTGAGGCCGGGCTCATCTCCCGGCCTCACAGGCAGTACTCCTGCGCAGGAACCAAATAGATCCGGGTATGGAATCCTTTTTGAAGTCGATTGAACGGCCGGCGTACCGCATGGCACTGCTTGCCAGCCGGAACCAGGAGGATGCCCTCGATTTGGTCCAGGACGCTCTCTGCCGTTTTATTGATAAATATGCCCAGCGGCCGCGGGAAGAGTGGAAACCGCTTTTCTACACCATTCTCCACAACGCCATCCGCGACTTTGGCCGCAGGCGAACGGTCCGCCGTTGCCTGCTCTGGTTCGGAGTCGGCACAACAAAGGATGGGGATGATAGCCTAGAAGACCGGGAAGACCGGCACAGCCCCAATCCGGAGCACACCGCTCAAGTCAGCCATGCCTTTGCCGCCCTGCAAGATGCACTGGCCCGATTGCCCTTTCGACAGAGACAGGCCTTTTTGCTGCGGAGTTGGCAGGAACTGAGCGTGGCTGACACGGCCGGCGTCATGGGGTGCAGCGAAGGATCGGTGAAGACACATTATTCCCGTGCGGTGCAGACCCTGCGGGAACAACTGGGGGATCATTGGCCATGAACGACGAACAGGACCGAAAATTCGCGGCAGCGGCAAAACAACTCCTTGATCAAGCGGCGGACGATCTCGACGGGGACACCTTGTCCCGGTTGCATCGCGCCAGGAACCGGGCGCTGGCGGGCACGACAAAACGACCACCGTTCTTTCGCCGGCCTTTACCCCTCGTGATCACCTCGGCCTTGACCGCTGCCGCACTGGTGCTCTTCGTGGCGTTTGGGCCATCGTCGCAGGAGACCATTGAAAAGAATCTGGTTGCGGATCTGGGACTCTTAACTGCAGAGGAATCTCTTGAATTTTTTGAAGATATCGAATTTTACGAGTGGCTTTCCACGGTTGAGGGGGAGGAGAACGGTTTGTCCCGCACTCCTGATGGTTCTCCTGATCCTCGTCCCCGTGGATGGTGCCTGGAGTCAGACGCCGGAAGCCGAGGTCGAGAATCCGGAGATGGAGATGCTGGAGTTTCTCGGATCATTTGAGGATAAAGACACGGGCTGGATGGATCCGTTTGAGCTTGAAGCCATGGCAAAGGAAAAGGGAACAACCGAGGAGAACAGCAATGACAAATAGGCTGCGACTTCGAGGAAGCTCATGGTTGTTCGGCATGTGGCTGTCTTTCGTTGTGATGCTCTGCTGCGCCTTGCCTCTCCATGCCGGTGACTTCAAGGAATTAAGCACACAGCAGCAGCGGATCCTGCAGCCGTTTGCTCAGGAATGGGACGGAATTGCACCGGACAAGCAGGAGCGTTTGCGGAAGGGGGCAGACCGATGGCTGGACATGAGCCCTGAGCAGCGGACCGAGGCCAAAGAGCGGCTACAAAAATGGCGTGACCTCAAACCCGAGCAACGCCAATGGATTCGCGAACGCTTTGAACAATTTCAAAAACTTTCCCCGGAGCAGAAACACCGTTTGCGCGCCGCCCGCGAACAATTTCGCCAGTTTGCGCCAGAAAAACGCAAAGAACTGAAACAACGGTGGCAATCCCTTGATCCCGAGCAGAAGGCCCGGTTCAAGCAACGTTTTTTTCTGGCCAATCCTCAACAACGAGCCATGCTGCTCGAACGTTGGGACAGGGCAACGCCGGAGCAGCGGCAGCGCCTGTTGGACAGGTGGGAGAGGCGAACGCCCCAGGAATAAAACAAAGACGTTGATGAGTGGAAAGACCACCTGATCTAAAGCAGTCGGTAATTCGGGGCGACCAAAGCTGATCGCCCCGAGTCAGTGGTCAAGGGAAGGACTGTAAAGGGTCGAGCGTGACAATCAGGAACGATCAACCTTCCTTTTCATCAACCCGTCGCATGCCCTCCATGATCAAGCCCATAAAACCGCCGATCACCGGCAGTTCTTTTTCCCCGGCAGTGAGGCCACTGGTGTAGGTAAAGTTGCCCTCGCTTTTTGCCAGCAGGGCAAAAAAAGCATCTTTGCCGGAGAAATCTCTATACTGGGTATCGACCAGTTCCCCTTCGTGAAAGGTGACCACAGCGTTGCCGTCGTCAAGCACCAGCTGCACCTTCCCTGTTTTCTGGCTGGAATTGATCAGTTGAAAGAGTTCGACCGGGTTAATTTCCGAGAGTTTGCCGGTCATACCCGAACTGATGGTGCCCGAACGCAGGGTGTTTGCCTGGGCGCGCTCCACCAGCATTCTGTAGAAAAAGACCTGGAGAACAGGGTAACGGTTGAGGACATGCTTGAAGTCCTTGCTGGAGAGGATGGCTAGCCGGGTTTTTTCCCTTGAATGGATGGAAGTGGTGATCGGCTCGCCGGACAAGAGGCTCATTTCACCGAAGATATCCCCAGAACCCATTTCCGACAGCATTTGCCCATCGTCACCGATGACCGCGACTCGACCTTCAAGCACGATATGAAGGCTCGTTCCCGGCTCGCCTTTTTTCAGGACGATCTTATTGGCCTCATACTCCTTCACCTGCAGTTGCCCCGAGAGGTCACGGAGACTGTCCTCGTCCAAGGGCTCGAAAATCTCAAGTCCACGCAGTAAATCATAAAATTTATCCAGATGGCGCATTCTTGCCTTCTGCTCAGCCGCCGCCAGCAGCTTCATCTGGAGTGTGGCAAAATCCCTTTCTTTCTTGAACTCAAATCGGATCAGACCGGTGCACCCGCCACATTCGAACTTGACTCTCTGGAGGCCATAGGGAGAAAAGCGCTCCATGCTTTTCTTTTCGGCAACGGCCTTCATTAATTCGCGCACCATCATCAGGCAGGCCGGCTTGCCCTCGGGAACTGTCAGGGCCATTTGCTCCACCTTGAATTCCTCACCGACATTATAAATCGGGCAGGAACGCTCCTCGGTAACAATAAAAATGGCATTACGGTAATCCATGTATCTCCAAGGGGTCTCGAGTGACCCGTGAGCAATGCATCAAGGCAGACGCAGAATTGATGTTGAATCTGGACATTTCAGTCGGAACGGCCAAAGAGAAGGTAAATGATCAGGCCAAGGACGGCAGCGCCGCCAAAAATAACCGGCAAGATTTTATTCACCTGCACCACTCCGTTCACCACAAGAGTTTGCATGTAGGGCGTCCCCGAGGCATACCAGGCACCCATGACGGCGCTTAGAATGATCATGTCGCGAAAGGCTTTTTTGTACAGCAGGTAGCCGACCAAGGCCACAAACGGCACTAAAAACCAAGGATTGGTGAAGAGTCCTGAAAAATCAACCTCTTTAAACTGTTCCGGCAGATGGGTGCTTTCGAGAAAACGGCCGATGGGTTCGAAAAAAGCGCCGGCTTTTTTGCTGATTGAATCGATGAGTTCTCCGAACATTACAGTTTTCTCCTTAGTTGAAAAAGGGCCATTCTTTAGGCCGGAAATTGTGACGTTCTTGCCGGATGGGGAAGACAGGTGGCTGACTCGAATAGCCACAAGCAAGAACATCCCGGTTACGTTCATGGTATCAATGGGAAAGCGGTTCGTCAAAACGAAAACTCAATGGTGTGCTTTTCGGTTTTCCAAGTGTATTGAGCTGAGCCGCAGGGTTTCACTTGCGACTCCAAAAGGTTGCATGGTAGAAGTGAGCATTCTTGACCGCCTCCCCGTCGAGCCGACTGACAAGTCGCCACCTCGGCGGGAATTTTGAGAAGAGCCGCCGCCCATATCTTGTTGACCCCTGCCCGACGATGTACCTGCCATGAGCCTTCTTGATCAACAATCCGTCTTTTCCGCCATGCTGCAAGCTGGTCCCTTTGCCGTTGGGGATACCCCGCCTCTGGCCCACCCTTTTTCGCGGGAGACCAAGGCCTGGGTGCAACACATCCACGGCAACCAGTTACTGAAAACCAAGTACCGCTCGGTCCGCAATCAGATCTTCGATCTTTTGGGCATCGCGACCTACGATGAAGTCCTGGCCCTGATCCACGACAAGGAGTTGCGAACCAAGGCGGCGGAACGTGCTTATCTGCTGCTCGGCAACATGTTCGGCATTGAGGGCACCGGTCAGGAGGTTATCCGCCATCTCCACGAATATGCGCGCACCGCCGACGACGTCATCAGTTCCTTGCGGGCCAAGGTGCTGGCACCGTACAGCGCTCATATCGAAACCACCAACGAGATTGTCACCACCTGGGATCCGGTCGAACTGCTCTTGGCCCTGTTTGATGACCGCTACCACAAAAAAGCCCGTTTCGAGGCCAAACGCAAACTGGCGCTGATGGGACTGGCCGGTTCCATCGATCAAAGGGAGCGGGAAACAAAAATTGGCGAAAAGTTTCTCACTTTCCTTAATTTTCTCAACGCCTTTGTCTGGAGTCCGGATTGCAAAATCGGCGAACTCGACATCCGCTACCTCTACAGCACCCACAACCGAGAAAATTTCAGTTGCAGCGCGGTCAAGGTGCTCTCCGAGGAAGAGGCCCGATTGATTATTCCGGCGGTCGGCGAAAAATTGACCCTGGTGAAGCGGCGCCGTTTTCGCGACAACGGCGCTGACATTCCCATTTATGTCACCATCCGTAAGAAGGAACCCTCGGCCAAGGTGCTCAAACTGCTGCGCAAAAACGAAAAGAATCCGGCCACTGCGGTCGACGATGAACTCGGCCTGATGGCGGTGCTCAACTCGGTCAACGATGTCAAACGGTTCGTGCGCCATCTCACTCGCAGCGCGGCCCGCGCCGAATCGTTCATGACCCTGGAGGACATCTCCGACACCCTGACCGGCGGCGAATATCGCGGCACCGCCACCGGGAGCTCGGGCAAGACCTCAATGCTCAAATTCTTTGCCCGCACCGGCGGCATGCGCATAGAATTCATCCTGCACACCAACCGTTCCTACCTCAACTATATTTATCAGCGCGACGTGGCCCATGACGAGTACGAGGTCAAGCGGATTTTTGATACCGGTGTGATCGAATTTCTCTTTCCACCGGACATCTATCATCTCGATCTGCAAAAAATCCGCGACCACCAGTTGGCCTGGTTCCGCAGGAGGATTGAGGAAAACTGATCGTGATCCAGAGTTTTTGGGTTAAAAAAGAAAGGGGAAGGCCGGTTCCTTTTCCGCAGTCAAGGTTTCGGCGGTAATCATCGGGATGGTAAAGCCGCGGTTCTCGTACAAGGAGAGTGGGCCCTTGACCCGCACCCAGCTGTCATTGCCGAGGAAGGCTTGACCGATTTTTTTGACAAAGATAAAGACAGGACGGGCATCGGCGGCGAAGCAGTTAATCAAAAAACGATAACAGATCATCAGGTCTTCGGGCAATTGCGGATCCCGCATCCCCTGGCAGACCGTCTCCACCTCCTTCCCCGCATACTGTGCCGCCTGGTCATTGAGCCGGGTGAGCGGCACCTCCGCTGTCTCCCCCACCCCCTCTTCCGCATCGGCTGGTTGCACTGTTGTTGCCTGTCCAGTCTGCACCGGTGGCCCGTCCGGCGCCTGCACGGCCCTGTGAGCGAAGGTCTGGGCGTTAAATCGCGCCGTCGGCAGCATGATGCCATACAAGAGCGGCACCAGCAGTATCAGGAAAGTCGGCCAGCGCCACCAGAGAAAAACCTCGCGCGAAGCCGTTGCCGGCTTACCGCAACTGACGGCCAAGAACAGCAGGAGAACAACAGCGCCGCAGACCACCAACCACCACAGCTTGGGATGAAGCAGCCGGGCCAGATGGCCTTGACCGAACACCACCAGCCAGACAAAAAATCCGGCCCACAGGGCGAGGAGAAGACATTTGAGAATTTTGGTCGGCATGGTCAAAAGAGATCGGGCAGGAAGGCTTGCAGGGCGAGTATGGCCAGCAGGACAACGGCCGGCACCGTAAGGGCCAAGGCGACAATCAGTCGTTTCCGGAAGACGCTCAGATACATCAGGAGCAGCTTGATATCGAGCATCGGGCCCAGAACCATGAAGGCCATCTGGGCGCTGCCCGGCAGGATGCCGCGAAAGCTGGCGGCGATGAAAGCGTCGGCCTCGCTGCAGAGGTTGAGCAGCACCGCCATGATCATCATGATCAGGATGGCCTGCCAGGGCGTGGCCAGCAGGTGGTTGAAGGTGTCCATCGGTACAACGCTGCGAACAAAGGCGGCGATGAAGGCCCCGATCACCAGATAGAAACCGACACTGAAAAAATCATCGCTGGCGTGTTCCAGGGCGTGACGGACCCTGGCTATCCATGAGGGCTTACAATCATGGTTGCAGCCCTGGTGGCCGCAGGAAACGGGCAACGCCTTCCCCCATTCAGGCAGCAGGCCGTTGTCCCGGTTAAACCATCGCCCCAGGAGCAGACCAATGATGACGGCAATGCAATAGCCGCTGCCCAGGCGCACCGCCGGCACCATCCAATCGTAGCTATAAGCAATGGCGGTGGAAAAGGCAACAATGCCATTGACGATCGGTCCGGCGAGGAGAAAGGTGAGGGCCGCCGCCAGGGGCACACCTGTGCCGAGTAACCGCCTGATCACCGGTACGATGGCGCATTCGCAGACTGGCAGCAGCAATCCCATGCCACCGGCAAGAAAAACCGCTCTAATCCGGTGCTGCCGCACCACCCGGTCCACCCAGGCGACCGGCACAAAGACCTCGATCAGCCCTCCGGCCAAGGAACCGATCAGCATGAACGGCAGGGCTTCGACCATGATGGCCAGAAAGTTGATGGCGATATTGCCGATCAGACCCCGCCAGGCTGGGGTCTGCCCCAGCAACAGAAGAAGCAGGGTCACGACAAGAAAGAGCAGACTTCCGATCCAGGCCAACTCCTTCCCCAAACCGGTCGAGGCGGTTTGCGCTGGAGGTTGGTAGATGGGCAAGGGCACCATTTTGGGTTGATTCGTCATTTGTGGTCTTTATCCGTCTTCTCGAGGAGCATACCTCGGATCAAGCCGAGACTGGGAACAGAAAAATCAATATTTTTTTCAGTAAGATCCGAACATGTTCGGAAAGTGCGTTCCTCCGGATGCTCGTTTGGGGCCGCACTCTATCCCTCTTCCGAAAAAGTCAATCGCTGCTGCTTAAAGCAACAAGAGCTGTCCGCACCATGCCTCCGGCTGGATTTTTTTGAGGTGCACAAAAAAATTGTGCAGCCGCAGCTTGCGGATTCAACATGAAAAATATATCTTGCGCACTTGTTTCTCCATTTGGTCATAACCAGGCTTTTTCTCCAACCCTCTTCCATACTGGCCAACAGTGCCTCGACACCATGACCGCCATACCTGTCTCAACAGAACCCGCCTCCGCCATTCTGCTTATTCATTGCCCTGACAGTAAGGGGATCGTTGCCACCGTCAGTGAATTTATCTACAAAAATAACGGCAACATTACCTTTCTTGACCAGCACGTCGATGCCCTACGCAAGGTCTTTTTCATGCGGATTGAATGGGAGTTGGAAAGGTTTATCATTCCGGACGACAAGATCGGCGAATATTTCGACACCTTGATTGCCAAGAAATACGAGATGCAATGGCAGTTGCACTTCTCCCATGAGGTGCCTCGCATGGCCCTTTTCGTCTCCAAGCTGCCCCATTGCCTCTACGATATTCTTTCGCGCTGGAAATCCCGGGAGATCGAGGTTGAGATCCCCTTGATCATCAGTAATCACGCCGACCTCGAACCGGTAGCCCGCCAATTCGGCATCGATTTTCATCTGTTTGAAATCAACAGCCAGAACAAGAGAGCGCAGGAACAGGCGCAGCTTCAACTGCTGGCCGACCACCAGATCGAACTCATCGTTCTCGCCCGCTACATGCAGATCCTCTCGGACGAATTCGTCGGCCAGTATAAAAACAGGATCATCAACATCCACCATTCCTTCCTGCCCGCCTTTCCCGGGGCCAAACCGTATCACTCCGCCTTTGAACGCGGCGTGAAGGTGGTCGGCGCCACCAGCCACTACGTCACCGCCGATCTCGATGCCGGCCCCATCATTGCCCAGGACATCATCCGGGTCAGTCATGCCGACACGGTGGAGGATCTGGTGCGAAAGGGCCGGGATCTGGAAAAGGTGATTCTTTCGCGCTCGATCTGGCACCATCTGCAACGCCAGATTCTGGTGTATCAGAATCGGACCGTGGTTTTTACCTGAGCCTCTTCCGATCCGGCTAGCCTTTTAACACCCATCCTCCCCGGGTGGTGGGACCGCCATCTCAAAAAGGTGGAACTCAAGGCTGCCTTCGTAGATGAAAAAGGTGTCGATGTATCGTCCCGGTTCGTCGGGGACGGCCGTATTGGTGGTATAGATGCCGAGATGCCGATCCTGCAACGGCATGTCCGGGTCAACTAGGACCCACATCAGCGGCGCATCGTCTCCTTTGGTCTGCACGGTGAGGATTTGTGCGCCCAAGGGAAGGGGAATGGCTTGCATCCGGTTGGGCGTGAGGTCAAACTTCCAGATAGTTTTCATACTGTTCTCTTATTTTCTGAGATGATAAAAAGATGTGCAACGGTTTTGGCAGATAATTGGCCAAGGAAAGCGCTTTTTTTCCGGTCGAAACAGACCTGTCTTTTTACCTCTGTTGATAAAGGGCTGCAAGATGTAGGCGTGTCCGGAGGAATCTCCGGGAATCGATGATGGCGCGAGAACAAGATCATCCTTGCGGATTTTGGCATTTCTGTTATCTGTGCAATAATTTTTCAAGACCGCGAACGGATGCCAGCACCTTTTTAATCAAGCCGTTCCCAGAACTTCTTCCCATCAGGATATGTTATGAAATTTCCTATTGATTTGTCGACGTACCAACCCTTGCGTTTTTCCGTGGCTCAAGAGAGCTTGACGACGGAGCAACGCGCCACTCTCTTGGCCAACATCAATCTGGTTCGCGACAGCCTCGTTTTTTTTACCGCTCTGGCCAACTCTAAGGGGTTAGGCGGGCATACCGGGGGGGCCTACGACATTGTGCCCGAATTGCTGATCGTCGACGGCTTCATGAAAGGATCGGATGCCTGCTACCCGGTCTATTTCGACGAGGCCGGCCATAGGGTGGCCATTCAATATATCATGGCGGTGCTCAACGGCTACAAAGAGCCCGAGGCCCTGCTCCATTACCGGGAATTCGGCAAAGGATTCTACGGCCATCCCGAGCGTAATGAGGCGGACGGTATCTTTTTCAGCTCCGGCCGTTTAGGGCACCTTTGGAGCCATGTCAACGGTGTGGCCGAGGCGAATCCGGGCAAGACCGTTTTCATGTTCGGTAGCGACGGTTCCCAGCAGGAAGGCGATGACGCCGAAGCAGCTCGCTATGCGGTAGCTCGCTCGCTCAACGTCAAGTTGCTGCTCGACGACAACGACGTCACGATCGCCGGTCATCCGAGTTCTTATATGCAGGGATATGATCTGGCACGGACCCTCGGTGGGCAAGGCCTTGCGGTCCACACCAGCGCCGGCGAGGACATCGACCTCCTTTTCGCCTCTATTCGTCAGGCGATAGCCGCCAAGGGACCTGTAGCTGTGGTGATCAAACGCAAAATGGCCCCTGGGGTCGTCGGCATTGAGGGGCTGCCCAAGGGCCACGACGTCATCCCCGTGGCCATGGCCGTCGACTATCTCACCGCCAAGGGACATACTGCCGCAGTGGCGATGCTCAAACAGGTACCGGCCAAGGCCGAGAAAATCGTCTACCTCGGCAGCACAGCCGAATCGGCCAAGAACCGGGACGAATTCGGTAAAATCGTCTGCGACATTCTCAAGACAATGGAGAATCCCGCCGCCAAGGTGCTGGTGGTCGATTCCGACCTTGAGGGTTCCTGCGGCCTGCACCATATTCGCAAAAACTGCCCGGAAGTGTATATCCACGGCGGCATCATGGAGCGCAACAATTTCTCGGTGGCCGCTGGATTCGGTTCCGCGCCGGGCAAACAGGGAATCGTCGGTACCTTTGCCGCTTTTCAGGAGATGGTGATCTCCGAAATCACCATGGCCCGCCTCAACCAGGCCAATGTCCTCGCCCATTTCTCCCACTCCGGGGTGGACGACATGGCGGACAACACCTGCCATTTCGGCATCAACAACTTCTTTGCCGACAACGGCCTGGCCGAGCATGACCAGACCCGGCTCTATTTCCCCGCCGACGCCCTCCAGCTCAAGGCGATCCTGACCAAGGTCTTCCACGATCCGGGCCTGCGTTTTGTCTACTCCACCCGTTCAGGCACCCCCTTCATCCTCGATGAGAAAGGCGAAAAATGCTTTGGTGAGGGCTATGTCTTCAGCCCGGATAAGGACGAGGTGATCCGTCATGGCCGTGATGGGTACATCGTCTCCTACGGCGAGATGCTCTATCGCTGTCTCCATGTGGTTGAGCTGCTCAAGGAGACAGGCATTGATCTCGGCCTGATCAACAAGCCGGTGCTTAATGTGGTGGACGAAGCCATGCTTGCAACAGCTGGGACCAGCCCGATGGTGCTGGTCGTGGAGACCCAAAACAGCAAAACCGGCCTGGGCATCCGTTACGGCAGCTGGCTGCTCGAACGAGGCTATGCGCCGAAATACGGTCACATGGGAACCTGGAAGGACGGTGCCGGCGGTTTGTCCGAACAAATACCCTACCAGGGCATGGGGATCGAGGCGATTCGCGACAAGGTTATGCAGATGCTCAAGGGCTGATTCTTTTTCACAAGTTTACCCCGGCTACAGACTTCAGGTCTGCTGGCGAAGAATAAACCGGAGGTGCTTTTTTGGACAAAAGCTCTCCGGTTTTTTTATCCCCGGATGAGCAGGACGACTGACCAAGACTCAAACAGAAAGAGCCCCTTGCAATAATGCAAAGGGCTCTTTTTATTGGAATTGAGTTGAAGGGTGAGCTTAGCGGAGTTCCTGCGGCTTGACAATCGCGCCCTTGGCAGCCTTCAGTGCCAGCAGACCGGCCTTTTGCTCCTCATAGACGGCAAAAAGCCGTCCAGAAACTCCTTGCTCCTTGCGCCAGGCGGCTTCCTGCAAATCAATCCGGGCAACCACGTTATCGATGTACAGGGAAAACTGCATGGTGTAGAGCGACTCGGGATATTCCTTGTTGATCTTTTCGTTGAACAATTTTTCCAGATCCTCGTATTTCGGAATCATCCCGATCGGGGTTTCGATGGCCTGGACATCACCGTGGGTATACAGCTCGAGCCAGCCCAGCCAGACATGAACATCTTTCTTTTCCCCCAGGAGTCCCTTGCCATTGCCACCGCGAGCCTCGTGGGTGAGGAAGTAATTGAGGCCTGCCAGCACCGGTTTTCTGGTCATCTTCTCGTTGCCGTAAAAATTAAGCTGGGCATCGAGGTAATCGGTCATGCTCCCTGCGACAAAAGGCGTGTTGGCCCAGGGTTGACGATTGACGCCGCTGGCCCCGATCTCGGCAGCCGTTGCCTTGGAGACGATGGAGGCTCCGATGGCCACGCCGGCATCCATGCTTTTTGCCACCCAGATCGGCGGCATGGTATTCGAATCGCGGCCGGAGTAGGTAATGACCTTAATAACGATACCGTTGGGATCGGCATTGACGGCCTTATTGTGGTTGCCCACGGCCTCTGCCTTGAGAGTGCAGCGCGAATTGGGGTGGGAAAGAGGGACCCCGGTCATCTCTTTTGTCCACTGCCCCTGATAATTGACGCCCTTCTCGGGAAGCGGGTCCCCGTCACCGGTCCAGCGCGGTTTGCCGTGCTCGTCGACCAGCACATTGGAAAAGATGACCTCTGCTCCGGGCTGGCGCAAACATTTCATCAGGTAAGGGTCGCCTTCCAGGTTGACGTCCTCGATGATACCGAAAATGCCGATTTCAGGATTGACCGCCCGCAAGGTGCCGTCCTGTTCGATCCACATCTGGGCAAGATCGTCGCCGACGAAATCGCTGCCAACCATGGCGGTGGTGGTTTTACCGCAGCCCGAGGGAGCCGCGCCGGCAAAATAGGTTTTACGGCCGTCGGGGCCAGTCATGCCGGTGATGAACATGTGCTCCGACAGTTCCTCGCCATGGTGCTTGTACATGGCGCAGTCGGAGGCGAAGCGGTGGTTGCCCTTTTTCATCAGCAGGGTGTTGCCGGCATAGGTGCAGAAGGTCGAAAAGGTGGTCTGCCAACTCCTATCCATATATATGCGAGCCTTGGGTACATCCTCCGATCGGTTCGGTCCTTCGGAATGCACATTGGTGAAAAACTCCCCCCGCCGGGCAACCTCGGCGTCGAAATCGGCAAAGCAGTTGCGATAGAGCAGTTCCGCCGAATGCATGACATAGGTGGAACTGGAGATCTCGATGGCCGGTATCGAGGCTTTGGCGCCCACCGGGCCGCGGCTGTAAAAACCGACAAACATGGTTTTGCCCTGCATGATGCCTCGCATATGCTCGCGGACATAGGCATGCGATTGATCCCGCGGTTCTTTTTTTGCCAGCGACGAGACCTGCTCATCCTCGTTGTAGATGTAGAAGGTCTGATCGACCATGCGGCCCTGATCCTCGGGCAGATCGAAATGGATGGTGTGGCCAGTCATGGCCAGTTTTTTCTCCTCGCCTTTTTCCAGACTCATCCGACGGACTATTGCGCAATCCTCTTCGCTGCCAGTGTGCACATAAACCCGGTCGGGTGCACACATGGCAATGGCGTTGGCAACCTTGAGCAGTGCCTCTTCATTCGTGATCAAGGCGAGCCGGCCCAGGTGTTCGCTGTCGAGCTGCTGCTCGAACAGATTTCTGGCTTCGCCAATGGTCATAATGCCGCCAACCGCTGATAAAATATCAACGCCTTTTTTAAACTCCAACATCCTGCCTCCGTGGGATTACCTTTCTGAATTGAATATGGGGGAACTGTAGTGGTACAGTTGCTTACAAGTTTGTAAATTATAATATCTAGCTCGATTTTTTGGAATTCGCAAACAGGAATGCAGATTTTTTGAGTTTTCCCTGCCAAACTGCCGTCGATTGTGCGAGTGGGCAGACTCGAAACAACATTGGAACAGGTAAAATCTGCACAGAGATCAGGCAAGACGTTGCAGCTCTTTTGTGCAACCAAATTGAATTCGACGGGCTCAAGTCGTTTCTGGTCGCCCGGAAAAACGAACGCTTTTCAAATGACAGACCACTGTAACCATCGCCGAAAATGACGCGCGATGCTATGCTTGCACCATGTCGAGTCCTTTCCGGTCGGTCCATGCTCTCCGTATTGGCTCAAAAATTGTAGGCAGACCCTATTGTCCAATAAACACCTTCTTCAACCGATGAAAACCCACCTCCCCGACTCGTTATGCCCAATGTAATTGTTTGCCAAGATGCCCAGGATTACCGGGTCGTCGAATTTGCCTCTTCGGTCACCATCGGCAGGGAGAGCGATAACGACATCGTCCTGGCTTCACCGCAGGTTTCCCGCCATCATGCCTCCATCGCCCTCCGGGAGAACGGCGAGTACATGCTCTTTGACCATGAAAGCACCAACGGCGTATGGATAGAAGAACGCAAGGTCAACGGGATTCACCTCCTTCATGGTATGACCTTCCGGATCTTTAACTATTTCTTCACCTTCATTGACGAGCGGAAAGACAGTCGTCCTTCCAGGGTCTTTGCCATCGAGGACAACAATCCTCCAGCGGCACAGCGGCCAATAGACTCAGCCACCATTCTCTTCAACCCGGAATCGGCCGCAGCGCCATTTCCCTTGGCAGCATTGGCCGCACCCGTGACGGCAGAGTCGCAGACAGCCCCGCTTTCCCGTTTACTCCTTGAGCTACAGGGGATTGACGAGGAGGGGATTCTGGGAGAAAGGATCCTGGCCGAGGCCGTGCAATTTGCTGGCGCGGAACGGGGCTTCCTCGCCCTGCTTAACGAAAAGAATGAACTCCTCTATACAGTGACCCACTGTTTCGACCCACGCCGGGAGAGCCGGGAGGTCTGCCAGGAGGTGGTGCAACAGGTGATGAACGGCTGCCGGTCTGCCAGAATCGACGGTGAAGAACGGGGAGAGAGCCGCAAGGGCAAAGCTCAAGCGCAATCGGTGCTTTGCGCCCCTTTGATCCGGAATGGTAAGGCCATCGGCTGTGTCTATCTCGATCATCACCTGCCCGCAATATTCAATCCGGACCAGCAGAGCAGCCTGGAAATCCTGGCCTTGCACGGAGCCGTGCTGCTCGATAACCTCGCTGGCCGCCAACGGATGCACCGGGAACGTGAATCCCTGAAATCACGGCTCGCCTCAAAGGACGAAACCATTGTCCGCAGCGAGAAAATGGTCAAACTCTATGAAGATATCCGCACCATTGCGGCCATCAATGTACCGGTCTTTATCCAAGGGGAGGCAGGCAGCGGCAAGGAGCACGTGGCCTCTGCCCTGCACAATTTTTCAGGGCGCAAAGGAACTTACATTCCCCTCAACTGTGCCGCCATCCCCGAGGGCATTTTTGAAAGCGAGCTGTTCGGGTCGAAAAAAGGCGCCTACCACGAGGCCATCGACAAACCGGGCAAGCTGGAGCTGGCCGAGGGCGGCACCCTGTTTCTCGACGAAGTGGCCGACATGTCACTCATCCTGCAACCCAAACTGCTGCGGTTTCTTGAAAACGGCGAGATCACCCGCCTGGGCGACACTCGAACCCGCAGACTCGACGTGCGGGTAGTCACCGCCACCAACCGGGATGTGGCTGCTATGATCCGCGACAACCTGTTCCGCGACGATCTGTTCCAACGCCTCTCCTGCTTTACCCTCAAGGTGCCGCCGCTGCGGGAACGGGTCGAAGACATCGAACCCCTGATCCACTATTTTCTCAAAAAATTCTCCGCCGAATACAACTGGCAGGAACCCCGGATTGCGGACAGCGGCCTCCAACTCCTCTCTCAGTATCAGTGGCCCGGCAATGTTCGCCAACTGCGCAACGTCCTGCTGCGATTGGCGGTCCAATCCCAGGGAAGATTGATCTCAGAACGGGAGATATTGGGTCTTTCCGAGGAATTCGGTGCCATGGAACCAGCAAAGCTTGAGGTTTTTCCCAGCCTGGAGGAAGTCGAGAAGAACCACATCAAAGCGGCCCTGGAACGGGCAGACGGCAATATCTCTGATGCCGCCGCACTGGTGGGCATTGCTCGCTCGACTTTCTACCAGAAGATGAAGAAGTACGATATCTCGACCTGACCCTCAGCGATTCCATGCAGATGTTGTAAAAATGGACAGAAGATGTAAACGACTGTCCGTTTTTACGACAACCCTTCTTTTCAAGAAAATCATTTAAAATCGCAACAGTACAGAGAGGACGGCTTAAGACTGTTCGATTCTCGGACATTCTCCATACGAAAAGCTCCTGTCCCCTTTGCTTTTTTTCCCTTCCTCTCCCCTGCCCTCCTTCCCCTCTCGCCATCAAAAATATAACTACCTGTAATATATTATATTTTACAAGGCACGCATCTCTGTATCGTTTCTGGCATTGCCTTTGCTAATCTGGTGCCAACAGTTGTTGATCCTTATTTCTATCACTCAAACCCATACGTAAGAGGTACTCATTATGAAAAAAACTGTTCTGGCCGTTGCCATCGCTTTTGCCCTTTCCGCCGGTGTGGCCCATGCTGACAATACCCTTTCCGGATCATTCAAACGAAAAGGCGGATCCATCCACCACAATACCTTTAACGCCCAACCCACCGCCAGCAGCAACACGAATACGAATACCAACACCAATATCATAACCGTCAACACCGCGGCAACCCAGACCTCGACCGCTACCGCCACCGCTCCGACCACTCAGACCTCGGGTTCGACCGCAGCTACCAGCAGCACAGCTTCCACCAATACCGGCACAGACGCTACCGATACCGCCTCCACCACGGATACCGCTGACACCACCGCTTCCACCACCGATGCCAGCACCACTGACACCGCTGCGACAACCACCCAAGGACAAACCGATCCGCAGGGCGGGTTGCAGGCTGGTATCCGTAACGAAATCAAGAACACCGGCAACATCAGCAGCACCATCAGCGGCGGCAACAACAATATGGCCAATGCCGCCTCCATCTCGCTCAATGGCGCCTCAAAAGCCACTGCCTCGGTAGAGAATAAAGTGAGCAAAACCGGAAATATCACCAGCTTGGTCAAGGCAGGCAACAACAATACCGCCAACGCCGCCTCGATCTCGATGGGAGGAACAGCAGTGAAAGGCCGCGTCCTCAATGAGGTGGAAGGAACCGGCAACATTTCCTCCACAGTTGAGGGTGGAAACAACAATCAGGCCAACGCCGCGTCCATTGCCATCAACTAAGACAACGGCGAGTTTCCTGTTGCGGCGCCTCTCGTCGCAACGGGAAAAACCCTGGTTCCTCACTAAGCCAATCTGTTTTTGGAGAAAGAAAATGAAAGTAATCCACATGCTCACCCTGAGTGCGCTCCTTGCGATACCGGTTGTCGGCCATGCCGATCTCCTCGGCATCCGGGCGCAAAACCAGGTGAAGGGGGGCGAGTACAACGCCCAAGCCAAAGGGGGCAATAACAACGTCGCCAATGCCGGTTCCATCCAGATGACAAGCAGCCAGGCCAAGGAAGTCACCAACCGAGTTCGGGCTAACGGCACAGTTTCCGCCACGGCGAATGGCAACAATAACACCGTGAACAGCGCCTCCGTGTCCATGGAAAATTCCCAGGCCGGCAAGGTGTCCAATACGGTCAAGGCCGAATCCATCAGCAACACCGTCCAGGGGAACAACAACACCTCCAATATCGGTTCGGTAATGATGCAAAACTCCAAGGCCGGTGCAGTGACCTCCTCAGTCACCGGAGGCAGCCTCAACGGGGTGATCGACGGCAACGACAACCAGCTGAACATTGGATCGGTTCAGTTGAGCCAAGCGCAGCGGGGTGATGTGAATACCAAAACCGACTTGGGTAATGTCGCTGTCTCGATTTCGGGCAACAAAACCAAGGTTGCTGTTGATTCCGTGGTTGCCGCCGACTGACAAAGTTTCTGAGGACGATAACGATGCGAACGATCACTGTACCCCTGATGTTCTTGTTAGTGAGTGTCTGTGTTTCCCCCATCGCGCCCTGCTGGGCCGATGATCAGGATGACGGCATTCAAATCGACGATACGGTCCAGTCGTATGACCAAATCAGCAAGTCAAACAAGAATTTCTCCTACCTGACGCAGCGCGCCAGGAGTAAGACAGCATCGGGGTCCAGTGACGTCGTTACCTCTAAAGACGGGCTCCTCAACAGCGTCGTCCTGGAGTCAGGGGCGAAAATAAATGGCGACATCATCATTATCGACAGTTCCAAGGGCGACAAGACGATCATTTCCGAGTAACCGAAGTCGAGGAGCAAATATGTTGTGTTTACCAAAAAGATCGCGGGCCCGGATGCATCCGGGCTCTTTGCTGTTGATATCGCTGGTTGCCCTGGCCCTCACCTCCTGTGGGAAGCTCGACCCCCGCAATGTGGATGTCGACCTTCCCAAGGACACCCCGGTGATCACCGAGACCAATTTTGATAAACCCCTGGCCGACCTGGGTAAAATGACCCAGGTGTACGGCAAGCGGGTGTTTATCCAAGGCAAGGACATTGTCGACTTCACCGGGCTTTCGCAATATTCAAGCGGCGAGATCCCCCACGACATCACCGAGATGAGCAAGAGTGCGCTCAACGCCATCGGCGGCAATGTCGTCTATATCCCCTACAGCCCGGTCTTCATCAACAACCAGATGGTCACCGGTTACTCCAATTTCCAGGGGAAATACATCCCGGACATCGTCCTCTCCGGCGGCATCACCGAATTCGATCGCGGACTTGAGACCCGGGGGAGCAACACCGATTTTGGAGTCACAACCAAACCTTTCAATGTTAACCAGTCCTGGGTCCCCGGCGATACGATCTCGGTCGACTACAATCAGGAAGACCAGAACAGCGTCGCCCGGATCACGCTGGATTTCAATCTGCTCGATTTCCGGACAATGTCCGGGGTCGCCCGGATGCAAACCGTCAACTCGATCAATGTCTACAAGGCAATGGCGGATAAAGAGCTCGGCTTCACCATTTTTGGCCCGAGCTTTGGCCTCAAGGGCACCGTCAAGAAAGTGCAGGGACGGCATGCGGCCATTCGTCTGCTGGTCCAGACCAGTATCCTGCAGATTGTCGGCAAGTATCTCTACCTGCCGTACTGGAAACTGATTCCGAACATGCAGCCCGATCAGGTCGTCCTGGATAAAATCAGGCAGGATTTCAGAAATCTGAGCCAGAACGATAAAGTAGGCGAGATGCAGACCTGCCTCTACCTCAAGGGCTACAATGTGCCGGTCACCGGCAAAATAGACAACCAAACCCAAGCGGCGCTGGCCAGCTTCAAACCTGGGTATAAATCCGCTCAGGGCGCAAGTGACACCGAGCTCTATGTTGAACTGTGGAGTTCGCTTGGTGATAACCTGCAACAGGTTTCCGATCGCCGCGAGATGCTGGCCAAGGCAATCAATGGGTCCAGTCCTCCAGTGGAGAGAGTCGCAGCCGCTCCGGCAAAGCCGGCGCCAGCCAAAGCTGTCGATAAGCCAGCCGCCAACAAGGTCGCCACGCAGAAACCGGAGGCAAAACCCGAGCCAAAGCCCGCACCGGTTGAGAAAACAAGCACCGGTCCCGCGGCTGTCGCCAAGACGAACAAGGAGAAGACAGCCACGGACACTAAAGAACCCACCATAGCCAAGCAGCAGAATCCGCGGGACGATATCGCGCAGGTGTTGCGGAGTCAGTCGGTTACGGGTAATAAAACTTCAGCGGAGGCTCTGATCAATGAAAGACGCATGGCCGAATAATTTTGCCAAGGGTCTGTTGCTCGGCGGCTTCGCTACGGCGCTGATCGGTCTCTTGATGGGTGCGGTCCAAAATGATGGGCCCACCTTGACCGTGCCGGTGCTCAACCAGCGCGAGGACAGCGCGGTCCCGCTCTCCAGCACGGGCCGCTACCAGATCGTCACCTGGGAGGCGGGCGGCGGCTACGGGGCCTTTATCCTCGATACGTCAACCGGTATAACCAAAGCGGTCTATAGTTCGAACAAAGGGCCTGGTGGCAAAAGCGTCAACAATCTTGGCAAGCCCTTTCACCAGATGTAAAGAAAATGAAACGCAGCGTAACGAGCACCCAAAGGAGTCGGGTATGAAATGGTGGAATAGATTAAGGCCGGTAGCGGCAGAGTTGGTCATCCTGGCGCTGGTTTTCGCCGCCGTGCTGGCAGCCAACATTGGCCACGCCGCCACAGGAGCGGTTGGCCCCCAGGGGTACGGCCTGAAAATTTTCCGGGTTGAATCAGCACTCTACCCTTTTGTCCATGTCTACATGCGCACCTTTGACCAGGAGATGAATCCCTTGGTTAACCTTAATGTGCTCAATATCGGTGTAATGGTTGAAGGCCGAGCCTACGATCCCCGGAAAAAGCAGTACCATATTCAACCCCTTCGTGGCCGGGAGGAAGCGACCCGTTCCATCCTTGTTCTCGATACCAACAAGCTGCTGAAAGGACCTGATTTCGAGGCCATGGTTCGAGCAGCGGCCCGTTTCATTGACGCCAAGCGAGCCCAAGATCAGGTAGCGATTCTCGCCCTGGATAACAGCGGCGAGGGGTATTCGGTCCTCTCCAATTTCGACCGAGAGCCCGGCATCCTCGGCCGTCGGCTCGCTGATCTCCAGCCGCGCAGTGACAAAACCCGCCTCTATGACGGTGTAGCCGCCGCCATGCAAATGGCCAGCTCTTCTGTGGGGGGCGATTCCTCCAGTGATGTTGAATACATCGTTTCCACCTCGATTATCGTACTCAGCAGCGGCCGAGACGACGACAGCGCCATCAACCGTTCCGATCTGATGACCCGGATCTCCAGCCTGAAAATTCCGACGCCGATCTATTCCCTCGGCTTCACCGGACCCGAGGCCAAGGAACAGCGTAACCTTCAGGCACTGTCCAAAAATTCCTTTGGCAAACACTATCCCATCGGCGGGGCCTACGACACCATAACCCGCAGCATTGAGGATATTCAAAACATCATGCAGAGTGATTACGTGCTCACCTTCCGTGCCTATATTCCCGTGGACGGCGCACGGCACAACGTCAAAATCGGGGTGGAATATCCGACCGGCAGCGGCATCATGTACTACGACGCCTCTTCCTTCGAGGCCATTGAGCCGCCGACCTTTCCCAAAATCCTCGAGGCCCAACAGAAGATCGACAAGGTCATCCCCGCTCTCAAAGACGAGGAACTCTATCTAAAAAATCCCTTTGCGCCAACCAGCGGCCCACCGGCAACCGGCAAGAACTGAAGCTTTCCGTTCCATCCGCGCCTGACCGGGCACGAACCTGAATACCCTTAGCCAGCCTCCTTGCCGCTCCTCATGCGGCCGGAGGCTGGACCTTTCCCCCGATTCCTCAACGCACCCATGGAATCTTCCGTGCACAATTCCCTCGCCCCAGATCGTCTGGCCTACCTGGTGGCTCTGGATGCCGGCTTTTCCTACCGGGAATACTGTATCGACGCCAAAGGCGTCACCATTGGCCGGGAAGGGAGCTGCTGCGACATCGTGGTCGCCGGGACCACCGTCTCACGACGTCATGTTCGCATTCTTGCTGCTGGCGAGAACCGTTTTTTCCTCGAAGATCTGGACTCCACCAACGGCGTCTTTGTCAACGGCCGGAAGATTGTCGATTCTGTCGCATTACTGGACGGTGATCTGATCGGACTCGGATCCGCCACCACGCCCCATCTTCGCTTTCAAGACCACAGCAGCCGAGAGATCCGCCACCTCACCCTCGCCGCCAGAGAGCAGTGGGTGATCGGCCGCACCCCGGACTGCGACCTGCCGCTCCCCTTCGAGCCGACGGTGAGTTCGCACCACGCGTTCCTCTCCAACCGCAACGGTAACCTGTACCTGGTGGACAACCACAGCCTCAACGGCACCTGGGTGAACGGCAAGGCCCTTCGGCAGGGCAACCTGACGGCCACCGATACCGTCATCATCGGTTCGACCCACCTCCGCTTTCAACTGGGGGCTGACGGCTCGCTCATCGTCCGCCAGCGGGAATGCGGCCAGGCGGTCCGGTTGGAAGGCATCGGTCTCTCCCGGACCGTCCCGCTCGGAGGCCAGAGAACCCGGCTGTTGCTCGACGACATCACCCTGACCATCGCGCCGGGGGAGTTCGTCGGCATCCTGGGGCCCTCGGGCGCAGGCAAGACCACCCTGCTCACCACCCTCAACGGCTTCACCCGGCCGGACCGGGGACGAATCCTGCTCGATGAAACGCCCCTTGACAGCACCTCGGCCATGTTCCGCAACGCCATCGGCTATGTGCCGCAGGACGACATCCTCCACCCTGAACTGAGCGTCGAGGCCAGCCTTGACTACATCGCCCGGTTGCGGTTATCGCCCGATCTTTCGCCGGCACAGCGGGCCGATATAGTCGGAGGCACCATCGAAACCCTTGGGTTGAGCCAGGTCCGCCAGACGCCGATCCACCAACTGAGCGGCGGCCAGCGCAAACGGGTTTCCATCGGGGCCGAACTGCTGGTCCGCCCCAGTCTCCTCTTCCTCGACGAACCCACCTCCGGCCTCGATCCCAGCACCGAGGACCGGCTGATGCACCACTTCCGCAGCATGGCCCACAACGGCACCACCGTGGTCATTACCACGCATGTCCTCTACAACCTCGCCCTGCTCGACAAAATGGCCATCCTTTCCCAGGGCCGACTGGTCTTTTTCGGCACCCCGGATGAGGCCTTGACCTTTTTCGGCGAAAACGGCAGGCCCCTCACCCAGCCGACCCGGATCTTTGACCTGCTCACCGGTGAGGAGCAGCTGAACACCGCCGACCGTAGCAACGGCCATGAACAAGAAGAAATTGCCGACCGCCTTGCACGCTTGTATCGTGACTCCCCCTTCCACCGAGAGAACATCGACAAGAGGCTCTCGATAACCGCCCGGACTCTTCTGCGTGCAAAGGAAGAGGCCCCCGTCCAGCCTCAGATGAAGCAGCGGCCTCGATCGTGCCTTCTTTGGCTTGCGGCGGTGGCCGGACAATTCTTTCAGCCCGCTACCCTCAGCGGATCATGCCGTTCCTGGCTCATCCTGTCCCACCGACATCTGCACATCCGCGCCAGTTCAATCAAACGGCTGTTGCTGTTCCTCCTCATTCCAGTGGCCCTGGCTCTGGTCACCCTGTCACAACATATCACCGGGGTTGTAGCCGATGAGGCGGTTCGTGCCCAAAAGAGCGCGATCCAGGAATCGATGACCCGGGGCGGCGTTGCCATGGAAAACCTGCTCAAACACCTGTTATCGCCGGCCGGAACCTATGACCCCCGGTCCGCCACCGATCTGCTCTATGGCCTGCGGCACGAAGGAGTGGCCAACCTGCCCGTCCCCATGAGTGTGCTGTTGATGATCGTCATGACCGCCGTGTTCTCGGGCACCCTTATCGCCTGCCTGGAAATCTCCACGGAACGATCCATTTATCGCCGGGAACGGATGTCGCACCTCCACATAATGCCCTACTTGGGATCGAAACTGCCTTTTTGCCTGGCGATGACAGCCCTGCAATGCCTGGTCTTTCTTGCCGTTTGCTGGCTGCATCCCATCCTGCGGCAGACGGCCTTTGTCCCCATCTGGCTGACCATGGTCGCCGTTGCCTGGAGCTCGGTGGCCATTGGCCTGCTGCTCAGCGCAGTGGATTCGACCGGAGGACGATTTTCGGTGATGCTGGCCATCGCCGTGGTCCTCCCCCAGTTACTCCTCTCCGGCGGCCTGGGTCCTGATTTTTACGGACGCATGGGCAACGAACTTCGCTGGGCGGCCGATCTGCTGCCAGCCCGCTGGGGGTTGGAGATGGTCTGCACTGCGCTGTTCGACTCGCTCACAGGGACCGGCGTACAATGGATTCCCGCCTATGTCCGGCAGGTGATTGGTTTTGACTTCGGCCCAACCGTTTATTATAGTGGTTGCTATGTCCTGTTGACTCAATCCATTCTCTGGCTTCTTTTCTGTGCAGGATTCCTGAAATACCGGGATCTCCGATAATGTTGAACGATTCACAAACCCTTCTCGACACCAGTATTGCCGGACCGCCTCCGGTCCTTGTTAGCGACGATGGCGGGCTGATAGCCGGTCGATACCGTTTATTGCGCCCCCTTGGCGAAGGTGGCATGGGCAATGTTTACCTGGCCGAGGACCTGGTGCTGGCCCGCCAGGTGGCCGTCAAGACGGTTCGTCCGGAGCTGAGCGACAACGAGGAGATCCGTTCCCGGATCAAGCGGGAATGCCGGCTGCATGCCGCCATCGGTGCCCATCCCAATATTGTCACCCTCTATGACACCGTCGAGGAAAACGGCCACATCTACCTGGTGATGGAGTACTTCGCCGGCGAGACCCTTGCCGGCCGATTGGCCGCGACCAACAGTTCAAGGGGACTCCCGCTCAACAAGGCCCTCGACATTGTCCGCCAGTTATTGCGAGCCCTGGCCTGCATCCATCACCGCGACATTGTCCACCGCGACATCAAGACCTCGAACATCCTGCTCCAGTTACAACCCGACGGCCATTATCTGGCAAAATTGACCGATTTCGGCATTGCCTGGGCGGAAATAGAGTCCGACACCATGACCCGGCTGACTTCCCTGGGAACCCAGGGACCAGGAACCCCCGTGTACATGGCCCCGGAACGGATTGATCCCCAGACTTTTGGCGAGGTTTGTCCGGCTTCAGACCTCTATGCGGTCGGCATTATTCTCTATGAGCTCTTGACCGGGCAGCCGCCGTTTACCGGAACAATGACCGAAATTTTTTCCGGACATTTGGTGCAGCAACCTGCCCTGAAGACGCTCCCGCACACCATTCCAGCGGGCTTGCACGTGGTCCTGCGCACGGCCCTGGCCAAACAACCAACCGAAAGGTATCAGGATGCCGAGCGCTTTATTGCAGCCCTCGCGGAACTCGATGACAACGAGACGGTGCTGCCCGAGCATATCGCTGTGCAAGAAGCCACCATGATCGCCCAGCATGGCGATTGCCCTGTGCCTGGCATCCCCGAGGCAACCCTGCTCAATCCGGCCCAAGGCCGCAACCGGAAGCAAATCCGAGTACCGCAATTTCGGCGTACATGGCTCTATGCTGCCACCGTGCTGCTGCTTATCCTGGCAGGGTACCTGGTGCAGAACCATTTCACCGGGAAACCAAATTCCGTATTGAATGCGTCCGGCGAGACGGCCGTCACGGTGGCCGAACCCAAAACTATTCCTCCTGCCACGACCGAGTTGGCCGACCAAGGGGAGCACAAAATCAACTCCGCTCTGGATGCGGTCGAGAGCGGGCGGCAGCAGAAAAAGAGTATCGAATCGATGGCGGCTGCGGATCGGAGTGAACCAGCCCCAAAAAACGAGTGGCAAGTGGTCGAAAATAGCTCCCGCAAAATCCGCTGACCCTTCCCCCCTAAACCATGTCAGGCAAATTCCTCACCGCATTTTTTGTTACCGCAAGTTACCTTTTAAGTGGCTGCGCCGCCCCCTTGCTCCTCA
Organism: uncultured Desulfobulbus sp.; assembly: GCF_963662935.2. Taxonomy (NCBI): domain Bacteria; kingdom Pseudomonadati; phylum Thermodesulfobacteriota; class Desulfobulbia; order Desulfobulbales; family Desulfobulbaceae; genus Desulfobulbus; species uncultured Desulfobulbus sp. The sequence goes on from NZ_CAXXTL010000002.1 coordinate 1,245,047, forward strand.
CTGCCGGTGCAGCCGGTGCCGGCGCCGGGTACGTAGCGACGCAAGAAAAACCAAGAAGCCAGGTTGAGATTTTTTTTAACGATCTCGGCAGGTCAATCCGGCATACAACCCGCAGAATTTCAGCAGGGCTGCCTGGCCGACGCCCCACAACCTATGCAGAGCCAACCAGCCAACGCTCCGTTGCCTCGGAACCTCGGAGCGGTATTGCCCTCAAAATTCAACGATCCACACTGGCGCCTACGGAGGTCCACAAAGGTGAGCAGGTTACGCTGACCCTGCGATACATGATCATGGGCACCCCCGAAAAGGGGGTAACGATACGGGAAAAAAGTTCCCTGAACAGGGACGGCAAGGAATTAACGGTGCTGAAGGACGAATCGAGCGAAAAAGAGAACGGCACATGGGAAAACACCCTGAGCTTTGCCGTCCCCGAGGGGGCGCAACCGGGTAAATACACCGTGACTCTCCTCATCAGCGCCCAGGGTCAGACCCGGAGCACCCAACGCTCCTTTACGGTTCGCTGAGGATCATGTTTTCTTCCTGGCATTCTTTTTCTTTTAAGAAGGTGGAGTGACAGGTGCAACTTGTAGAAGGAAATTGCCGGGTTCTCGACTCGCAGGTGTTTTATGCCGGGGCGACCGATCCAGGGCGCGTTCGCCGGTGCAATGAAGATAACCTGTTGATCCTTCCCGAGACCGGAGTTTTCGCCGTAGCCGATGGCCTCGGCGGCCTAGATGCCGGTGATATCGCCAGCAGTACGGCTCTGGCACACCTGAAGGACCTCTGCTCTGCCCCAATTTTTCTTGACGATGGCGATGCGAAGAGCCATCTTGAAGCGATTATCGCCGCCGTCAACAGCCACACTTACCAATACCGGATGCTTCTGGGAAAAAACATGGCAACCACGTTGGCCCTGGTGCAGTTTGGCAGCAATGGCACAACCCTGGCAGCCCATGTCGGTGACAGCCGGATCTATCGTTGGCACAACGACGAATTGATTAGAATTACAAGCGACCATTCATTGGTCAATGAACTCTATGAACAAGGGGCATTGACCGCCAGCCAAGCCGAACGGTCGCCGCAGCGTCACGTCATCACTCGGGCGGTCGGCGCCGAACCGACCGTCCTCCCCTCAATCACATCATTCACTCTTGCACATGGTGATAAACTGCTCCTTTGTACCGATGGGTTGACCAGCATGGTATCAGATACGCAGATCGCCCAGTGCCTCCGAAGCGAACAGACGAATATCGGTCGACTCGTCGAGCAGCTCGTTCATTTGGCCAACGAGGCCGGCGGCCATGACAACATCACGTCGATTGTCCTATCTATTCAATCGTAGATGCCCTTGATCTTTCGGGCGAGAGAGAAAACAAAACCTCACCTTTGCCAGGGCCAGGTTGAGTCAATTGGATAAAAAAAGGGCGTCTCGCTTAAAGCGAGACGCCCTTTTTTCTCAAGCGTGTTGTGGACTAATTATGCGTGTTTTTTCTCAGGCGCCTTCAAGGTCATCAGGATGATAACCGCAACAGCCAGAACGCAGGCGGAGATCACGAACGGGATGAAGAAGGAACCGGTTGTGGCCTGGATCTTACCACCGAGGTAAGGACCGCAGAAACCGGCAACACCCCAGGCGGTGAACAGCAGACCATAGTTAGAGCCCTGAGCGGTCGGACCGAAGTACTGCAGAAGAGTGGCCGGGAACAGGGTGAACATCGCACCGTAGTTCCAACCGATCACAGCGGCACACAGGGCCAGCAAGGTCGCAGTGTTGCCCGCCGGAAAGAGAGCAACCATGGCGCCTGCTTGAATAATGAACAGGGTGATGAAGATTTTTTTGGTACCGATTTTGTCAGCCAACGGGCCGATCAGGATGCGGACCAGGGCGTTTGTAATCGCCAATGCACTGGGTGCACCAGCTGCAGCCATGGAAATGGTCTTGGCCGCATCGGCGGGCAACTTGTCAGCAACAGCGAGACCAAGTTCCGCCTTTTTTATCAAGGACATGGCGTCGATACCATGCTTGGCGATGAGCCCGATAACCATGAGGCCAGCAAAGGAGCCGCAGAAGTAAGCAACCCACAGCAGCCAGAACTGGGCGGTACCCTTGGTCTCTTCATAGGTGTAATCGCGGGTTACCTTGGGAGCACCAGCTCCTGTGGCGGCAGCAGGCGGATTCCAACCTGCGGGCTTGTAACCGGCCGGCGGTACTTTCAAACAGAGAGCGGCCATAACAACCATGAGGCCCATGGCCATGCCGACATATTTAAAAACGGGAAGAGCGCTACCGGCGCCGATGGTTGGCGAGGTAATCATCCAGGTGGCCAGCGGTGCCATGATGAAAGAGCCAAGGCCCAGACCAACAACGGTGAAACCGGTCGCCAAAGCGCGGCGATCAGGCCACCATTTCGGTGCAGTGGCAATGGGTGGCAGATAGACACAACCACCGCCTAAACCGCAGATGACGCCATAATAGAGATAGAGCAAGTAGAGCGGTGTTCTGTTGGCATCCTGGAGAGCCTGGCCACCAGCGGCAACCACGGCAGGATCGGGCGGGGTGATGGTGGAGACCATGAAAAACCCGAAGGCCATGACAAGTCCACCGATGAGAACGACGTTCCTCGGACCGAGCTTATCGCTCAAACGCCCAGCAGGAAAGGTCACCAGTCCGAAGATCAGACAGATGAGAGCATACGCCATGGCAACCTCAGGAACAGTCCAACCGAACTGCGTCTGAAGAGGTTTGATGAAAACACTAAACGCATACAACAGTAAACCGCAAGTGGTGCTGCCTAAAAGACCTCCAAGTAATGGTATCCACCTTGGAAAAGTAGTTTGTTGTGACATTTATGCACTCCCCCTTTTTTGAGTTTTATTGAACTGCATGCTGCGATGAGTACTTCGTCGTTCTAGTTAGTTTCCCCCTCCTCCTTTTTTGCTGAATATTCTTGGGCTTGCCTGTGTATTCACAGGCCCCTGGCTCAATGTAGCGGTGACTATAAATGAGAAGGAAAGTGCTGTCAACGAACAAAATCAAGGGGTTTAGGGCGTTTTTAACCCTTTTTTTACGCGCCCGTCGTTTAAGGGCGCCAAACAATGACGCGCCATTCATCCCGTACAGCCTGCAGATGCTGGCGATCCCACCTACTCAAGGTCGAGGTGTTGGAGGGCTGCAGGTCTTCTTCATCCCACAGAAAAAAGATTGATTTCTTCGGGAGTGCCCGCAAAGGTGCCATGGGACCCATTCCCACGAATTTTTAGCCATTGCGAGCAGGGAACGAGGAACCCATGGCGATGTTGCCTGCTCTCCTCCCTGCGAGGTCGTTATGCAGGCGCTGCAGGGCGATCTCCTTGGCCTTGGCCTCGACCTCAACGGTTATGGCCAAGCCACGCCAGCAGAGTGGCAGATCAGCGGGATCGATGAAGTCGTGATGAGGTCGCGGGTTGGTACTCTGCCACCCTTCCCTTGGGCTGGAGAGATGAAAAAGCGGCTCCCTTGTCCAGGTAGCTAGGGCCTGCTCGGTCACCTCCTCGATCGTCAGCCCGTCGGGAAGACAGCGGTGATGGTGAACATCGTAGACAAAAGGGATGCCGGCGGCGGCACAGACCGGCAGCAGGTCCGAAGGCGTATAGACCCGATCGTCGTTTTCCAGGACGAGGCGTGAACGAAGGGAAGGCGGCAGATGGACAAGTACCGCGGTCAACCGTTGTAAGGCCGCCGTTTTGTCGCCATAACCGCCACCGCCGTGGAGGGTGATGACGTCGGCACCGATGAGTTCAGCCACTTCGGCGTGATAGGCGAGCTCGTCCAACGAACGGGCGGTAACTCCGGCGACCGGCGAAGAAAGCAGGGTGAACTGGTCGGGATGAAAGGTCAAGCGAATGCCTTGGGCCGCCGCCAATTGGCCTGCCTGCCGGTAGGCTTGCTCGATGGCGGCATGATCAGGCAGCTCCGCCAAGCGGTAGCCCATTTGGGGATGGGTTTTCAGGGGCAAGATACGGCTATTCAACCGGAAGGAGCCAATAGAGTGGCCGGCACAGTAGGCAATCGCCGCCAGCAGGGCGGTGGCATTGGCGGCCACCGTTGCCGCAAGCATTTCCAACTGCCGTTTGCGGTCGAATTTGCCTAAATGGGTTGCCTGGCGGACGGCGAAATGAATCGGCTCTTCTTTGAACAGGCAACATAGACCCCAGCGTATGCTGTTCATGCTGGAAGCGGTCCATCCCCAATGACCGGCAACACCTTGACGACCTGGAAACGGACCAGATGCTTAGGTCTCTTTGCCCTGTCTTCCTCCGGGTTGAAGTGCCGCCTGGTCAGGGAACGCAACAATTCGGCATCGTCCGACTCGTCGATTTTTTGCAGAAAAAGTCGTATACCCTTAACCCTAGGTCCCTGCTCGAGAAACAGATAGCATGCATGGCCGTTGGTCTGGAGATGGGCATAGGTCATGCGTTCACGCATGATCATAGCGACGCTGGAATCATCTTGAAAATGTGGTTTGGCGTACACCGCAGTGGTTATTTCACCTGAAGCCGACGCAGTCGCCAGTATTCCCGTTCCCTGTGTGGTAGTAAAATATTTGGGCAAATCCATAGTCTCTTTTCCTCAAAGGTTCAAAGGTTGGTTGTTGCCTATAAAATTAACCAGGGGATGCATCCGGGCAATGGGAGAGAAATGCTGGTTTAATGATAGTTGAATATATCACCAGTTTCAACCGCCTCGCTCGTAGTCCCAGTGTCTCCGATGGGAGACTGCTTGCGTTGTTCGCTGCTGTCCACTATCATGCAGCTATGGACGCTCGTCACTCTTTTCGTTGTCATCTAGGGAGCACAACATGGCCGACAGCCTCTACATCGCCAACCTGGAAAAAGAAAGCGGTAAACTGGTCGTCACCCTGGGCGTCATGGAACTGCTCTCCCGCAGGATCGACCACGTCGGTTTTTTTCGGCCCATTGTCCCTGGTGACGGCACAAACGACAACGATATCAGCCTGATCAAGCAGCGCTACAATATTGGCCTCCGCTTTGATGAGATGGCCGGAGTGAGCCACGAATTGGCCCGTACGATGATCGCCGAGGGTGAGGAACTGCTGCTGTTCCGCGAGATAGTCCGCAAGTACAGTGAGGTGCGCAAGAAATGCGATTTTCTCCTCTGCGAAGGACCCAATATCGTCAGCATGTCCGAGGCCTTTGACTACGACATCAGCATCCGTATCGCCCGTGAACTCGGCACGCCCACGCTGCACGTCGTCAATGGCCGCAACCGGACCGTGGCGGAAATCCTGGAAAACATCGGGGTGGCGGAAAAAATCTACGAACAGTATCAGTGCCCGCTCCTGGCCATCTTTGTCAACCGGATCGATCCCGATCTGCTGGCGACCGCCGAGGTCGAGATCCGCAAAAGCCATCAGAACAAGACCTATCGCCTCGATTTCCTGCCGGAGATGGAGGGGTTTAGCATGCCGACCATGGAAGAAATCACCGACGCCCTCGGCGCCCGCCATTTCAGCGGCCCCAAGGCGGGATTACAGCGCGATGTCCACTCCATCAAGGTAGCGGCGATGAGCCCGGCCAATTACATCGATTTCCTTGAAGAAGACGACCTGATCGTGACCCCTGGTGATCGTCCCGACATCATTTTTGCCACCCTGGGCGCCATTGCCTCGCGTAACTACCCCTCACCGGCCGGCATGCTCCTCTCCGGGGGCCTGGAACCGAGCCCTTCGATGGTCAAACTGCTCGACGGCATCGACGATCTGGCCTTGCCGATTTATCTCATGCCCGGCGATACCTACCGGGTCGCCCTGCGTGCCGGCGAAATCCAGGGCACCCTGCAGCCGCACAACGCCCAGAAAGTCGCCCGGGCGCTCGGCGTTTTTGAGAGCCATGTCGACACCATCGGCCTGGAGCAGCAGGTGATCGAGACCGTGTCCGCCACCATGTCGCCCCTGATGTTCGAGTATTCTCTGTTTCAGCGAGCCCGGGCTGAGCGTAAGCATATTGTCCTACCCGAGGGTGGTGAGGATCGTATCCTCCAGGCGGCCGAGATCCTGCGCTCCCGCGAGGTGGTCGACCTTACGCTCCTGGGCGAGGAAAAAGCCATCCGCAGCCGGGCCGCATCCCTGGGCTTGCGACTGCAGGATGTGGCCATCATCGACCCCAAAACCTCGCCTCTACGCGACGAATTCATCGAAAGTCTCTACCAGGCCCGCAAACACAAGGGATCCACCCGCGATTACGCCCGCGACGCCATCAACGACGTCAGCTATTTCGGCACCATGATGGTCCATACCGGCCGGACCGACGGCATGGTCTCCGGCGCGGTGCATACCACCCAGCACACCGTCCGCCCGGCCTTCCAGATAATCCGTACCCGCCCCGAGGTGCTGGTGGTCTCCAGCGTCTTTTTCATGTGCTTCGACACGCGTGTCCTGGTGTACGGCGACTGCGCCGTCAACCCCAACCCCAACAGCGAGGAACTGGCCGAGATCGCCATCCGTTCGGCCGAGACCGCGGCCATGTTCAACATCGAGCCGATTGTGGCCATGCTCTCCTACTCCAGCGGGGCCTCCGGTCAGGGCGAGGATGTCGAACGGGTGCGCGAGGCGGTGCTGCTGGCGCACAAACGTTGGCCGGAGCTGAAAATCGATGGACCGATTCAGTACGACGCCGCCATCGACCTCTCGGTCGGCAGCCAGAAAATGCCGGAGAGCGAAGTCGCCGGCCGGGCCAGCGTCTTCATCTTCCCGGATCTCAACACCGGTAACAACACCTACAAGGCGGTACAGCGCTCCTCGGGGGCCGTGGCCATTGGCCCGATCCTCCAGGGGCTCAACAAACCGGTCAACGATCTCAGCCGGGGTTGCCTGGTGGCAGACATCGTCAATACCGTAGCCATCACCGCCATCCAGGCCCAAGCTGCGGATGGGAAGAGACAGATCAGAGCGGGGACGCGTGCCCCCTGATGCTCGCTTCCCGCGGACTGCAACGGGTCAGAGACAGACACCTGGCTGGGCGGACCTGTCCAGCCAAACCTTCGACTGACCTCTGATTGCCATCGCCCTACCCCGGGTGGATCACCGCTATCCATCTCGGCATCCAGGACAATCGCAGGGAAGATTTTTTAGTAAAACAGGGGGGAAGACCCCATTGTGCAACCACAAGGAGAACCGATCATGACCCAGGAAAACAGCGAAATGGAAGAATTGCTCGAGCAGATCGACATGGTCCTGGAAGCGGCCCAACAGAACGATCTCGACGCCATCTACGATTACCGGGCCACCATCGTTTCGATGTATGCCCAGGCAATGGTTGAGTTTCACTTTGAGGAAAGTCAGCTGGACTGGCTCAATGATCTGGTCGGCGCGGTGGAGTCGGACGACATCGCCACCTGCCGCCAACTGCTTGAACAGGAAGAGGACACGGATATGATCTTTCTCGCCTCCCAGTTCGCGGCAATCATGGCTGGGTTCTTTCACCACGATGAATGCCTGACCGTGGTCCAGGCCATCGGACTCCGGGCCCTGCTCAAAGGGATGCAGGCCGAGAAGGACGAGGAATAAGCTCAAAAATTAGCAGGTACAGTATATACCGCAACAGGCGAAATACTCGGTAAAGGCCTGGATCACGGTGTCAATGTCGGGGCGCTCGATGTCAAGGTGAGTGACCAGGCGCAGGCGCTGACCGCCGGAAACGAGGATGTTGCGTTCTTTGAGAAACCGGGGCAGGACCACGGCAAGCCGGGGGGCGAGAGCGACAAAGACCATGTTGGTCTGGGCCGGCCCGTGATCGATCTGCAGGTCCGGAAGTCGTCGCAGCCCTTCGGCCAGGAGGGCTGCATGGCGATGATCCTCGGCCAACCGTTCGATGTTGTTCTGTAGGGCGTAAGTTCCGCCGGCAGCCAGAATCCCAGCCTGACGCATGCCGCCGCCGAGCACTTTGCGCCAACGCCTGGCCCTGGCGATCAAGTTTTGACTCCCACAGAGCACCGAGCCCACCGGTGCCCCCAATCCCTTGGACAAACACACCGAAATCGAATCAAAATGGCGGGTGATGGCGGTGACCGGGACCTGCTGCTTGATGGCAGCATTGAACACCCGGGCCCCGTCAAGGTGCAGCCGCAGTCGGCGTTCCCGGCAGTAGGGGGCGACCTGTTCCATGTAGGCAAGGGGCAGGGCCAACCCATTATGGGTGTTCTCCAGACAAACCAGGGTGGTGCGGGCAAAATGGACGTCGTCAGGTTTGATCGCCCCGGCGATGCGCTCCAAGGCCAGGGTCCCGTCCGGTTCGAAATCCAGCGGTTGCGGTTGAATGGAGCCAAGGACCGCCGCACCGCCTCCCTCGTATTTATAGGTATGGGCCTGCTGACCGACTATATATTCGTCGCCGCGCTGGCAGTGGGCCATCAGAGCCAGGAGGTTGGACTGGGTGCCGCTGGCGGCAAAGAGCGCCGCCTCGGTCCCCACCATGCCGGCGGCCAGCTCTTCCAGCCGGTTGACTGTCGGATCCTCGCCGTAGACATCATCCCCTACCTCGGCCACTGCCATGGCAGCACGCATCGCCTCACTCGGCCGGGTGACCGTATCACTTCGCAGATCAATCATTTTCATTTTTAGGAACCCGCTCAGTGCACCTCGCGACCACGGCCGGAATCGCTCAAACCGGCCAGGGCGCGTGGATAGGGGCGGAGAAAAACTTGCTGCTGCAGATACTGGTTGCCGAAACGAATGGAGTGGGCCTCGATCAGCCGAGTGACTGCCTGCAGCGGTAACCGTTCATCCCGATATTCCTCAATCGAATTGATCACATACTCTTTTTCCACGGACTCAAGGTGCTCGGAGATCCAGCCGAAGGCATGATAGAGGGTGTTGATCACCCCGGGAATGCGCAGCGGCGCGTCGAGAATGCGAAGGAGCTCCTCGCGATACAGGCGGAAGACCTCGACCGCCGGCAGCCTGCCATGGTTGGCGACGATTTTGCCCGCCAGACGAAATCGGCTCTGGTTGTAGGCGAGAAAGAGCAATTTATGGCTGGCATGAAAGGCAACCAAGGGGCCCATCTCGGGGTGCTCACTCAGGTGACGAAAACGGGCCAAGGTATAAAGTTTGATCAGGAAATGTTCCCGCAAGGAAAAGTTGGTCAGCCGCATCTCATCTTCAATGGATCGACCAGCAAAGGTCAGCAGGACCTGCTCACCGAAAAGCCCCCCACCCTTCTTGAGAAACTGGGGCTTATCGATGCCCTGGTAAATCTTGGTGTCAAAGAGGCCGCAACTCGGCGACTTGCTCTTAAGAATGGCGCCGTCGATCTGCGGATGGCTAGTCAGGATGCTGTCAATGGTGGCCTGGAGTTGTGCGGTCACCTCCCGGCCAGTGGCGGGCTGATACACCACAAATCCTTCCCCCGCCTGACAGAGCCGGATCGGCGCCCGGGGGATGCCCAGGCCGCAATCGGTTTCCGGGCAGACCGGAATCATCTCGACATGCGGTTGCAACTGCTCGATCAAGGAGTTGTTCAAAATCTGGCCATCGTAGCGGCAGGCGGCAAAGCCCAGGCAGCGACTGACTAACACCTTGGGCCTTGGGAAGGTCTCGTTCACAGGTTGCACCTTGGGCAAATGAGGGAAGAGAAGGGTCAGCAGCAGCCGGACAGCACCTTGCGGCCCAGCAGCCGGTTGACCCAGGCGGCAAGGATGGCCACGGCACAGCCCACCCCGGGCGACACCGTGAGGGCCTGCACCGGGCAGTTGCGGGCGCAGGCTCCGCATTCCATGCACAGGTCGGGATCGTTGACGTCGAGCTGCCCATCGGCAAGGAAGAAGATCCGGTGCGGGCAGACCACGACGCAGTTGCCGCAGCCCACACAGCGCTGCCGGTCAAGCCGCAGGGTTGCCACTCCGTCAATATACCGATAGCCGTGCATGGGTGTTTCTCCGTTTCAAAAAAAGGGGCCGGCCAACCACAACGCCAGAGCAAGAAAGGCAGCGGCCATCTGCACCGGCAGACCCCGCCGCATCTCGTATTCAACCCCACTCGGTGAGGTGAAGGGGGTGGAACCGGTGAAATTCATCGCCAGGTAGGAACTGATGGTCTCTACCCAGAGCACCAGGGCGACTTGCTCGACCGGTACAAGCCGGGGAGCAAACAGCAGCAAACCGCAGAGGGCAACAGGCAGACCAGCCCCCAGGCCTTTGAGCCAGAACTGACGACCGGGAAGCCAGGGCAGCAGCAACGGTGTTAAAATCGCCCCGCCCAGAATGCCGAAAATAGTGGCCGCCAGAAGGATCACACCACGATCAAGGGCTGCCACCAGGGAAAAAAAGGTCGGCCCGATACCGGAAAGGAGGAAAACCAGGCAGAAGAGAACCAGCAGGGGCTTGGCCAGGAGGAACAACTCGACCGGAATGAGCACCGCCCGTTCCGCCAGGGTGAAGGTCACCGAACGCATAGCCTCGTCACACTGCTGGCCCTGGTTGAGAAAGGCGGGCAGGTCGGCGGACCGCACCGGTCCGAACAGGGCCGTAAAACTGCAGCCCTTTCTGACTGCCGGGGCAGCAACACCGGTGGCTGCCAACTGGGGAAGAATCAGCTCACGATGGCTGACCAGTTGGCCCACACGGTAACGGCCGACGCTCTGAATCACCTCTTCAGTTGAAAAACTGCCCTTGCCAGCGGCACACCAGACATTGATGCCCCTGGTATCGACCACCAGCAGCCAGGCATCGATTCCACCCAGCTGATGTCGCAGGGCGTCGAAGGAGAGCTTGTAATTGGCCGTGACCAGCACCGGCGACTGCGGCACCGGCGATCCCACCGCATAACAGCCAGGGGCCACCTTGTAGTTGCGGCGGATGATCCCGATGCGAGCCCCCAGGGTTCCCCAGAAATCGCGGTTGCTGACCGTGGTCGCCACTTGGGGAACGGGACCGATGGGTGTCTCGATAAAGCCGCGGACAAAGGGAGAGAGGGTGTACCCCGCCCGTTCATAGACCCCGGACCGGGGTTCCGGTTTCGGGCCTCAGCAGGGGGCCTCCGCAGGGGGCGCGGCAAAGACGGGGAGTTCCGGCAGGCTCCGTAGGGGTGGCAACAGGCAAGGTTCGTCGGATTTCATGGCTGGGGCTCGGTTAGTTAGGGACGTGTAAGAATAGGCTACAATAATGCAGCACAGGAGTTCCAGCCAGGTTTTTCTCGGTTTGACAGCAGGCTCGACAGATGACGGCAAAGCGTCTATTTTTTATGCAGGCGGACTACCCCTGTTTCCCCTGCTCTGAACATTGTCCAAAGAGCACTCCCATGCCCATCGCTGCCCATACCCTGCACACCAGCGGCCTTCTGCACCAACGGGCCGAAACCGCCCGGCGGCTATTGGAGCACTGCACTCTTTGTCCCCGTCGCTGCGGAGTCAACCGGCTGGCTGGCGAGACCGGCCTCTGTTCGACAGGGGCGCATGCACGGATCGCCAGCTACGGCCCCCATTTTGGGGAGGAACAGCCGCTGGTCGGCGTTCACGGATCCGGCACCCTCTTCCTCGCCGGCTGCAACCTCTGCTGCTGCTTCTGCCAGAACTATGACATCAGCCAGGGGACCGAACCAACTCAAGAAATCGACGCCCGCGAGTTTGCCGCCATCATACTGGAATTGCAGGCCATAGGTTGCCACAACATCAATCTGGTCACCCCCAGCCATGTGGTTCCCCAGATCCTGGCGGCCCTGATCCCGGCCCTCGAGGGTGGTCTCGACATCCCGATCGTGTTTAATTGCAGCGGCTATGAAAGCACGGAGACATTGGCCCTGTTGGACGGGATCATCGACATTTACATGCCGGATTGCAAGTTCTGGCATTCCTCAACCGCGGCCCGTTACGCCCATGCCCCCGGCTATCCGGAGCGGGTCCGCGAGGCGCTGCTGCTCATGCACCGTCAAGTCGGCGATCTGGTCATTGACGAGGATGGGTGCGCCCGCTCCGGCCTGCTGGTCCGCCACCTGCTGATGCCGGGGTTGCTCGAAGAAACGGAGGCGATTCTTCGCTTCATCGCCACCGACCTCTCCACCGACACCTATGTCAACATCATGGCCCAGTATCATCCCTGCGGCACGGCTGATCAGTTTGCGGAACTGTGCCGGACCATCAGCGGCGACGAGTATCGGCAGGCCCTGGAGATCGCCCGAACACTTGGCCTCACCCGGATCGACCGCCCCGATTTCGATCGGATCCTGCGGCGGATGGGCATTTGAAGGGCCGTACCCACACCAAATCGGCACCAACAGCAGACCGTCCCCACCTTGTTCAAAGAACTCCGTGGAACCAAGCTTTCCTTGATTTTACGCCCTGCCGGTGTTATCCATCAACCCTTTGAGGCTGCTCCTTGAAAGAAGGAACGATTAGCCTGAGCCGCTGCCTGACAACCCTTTTGTTGGCGTCACTTTTACCCTGATTCTTCAACCACCTCTTCGATTGACATGACAGCCTATTGCATTGGTATAGATACCGGCGGCACCTACACCGACGCCGTCCTCATGAACTCTGTTTCCAGGCAGGTGATAGCCTGGCGTAAGGAACGAACCACACCCCACGACCTCAGCATCGGTGTCGGCCGCGCCCTCGCCGGCCTCCTGCAGCACTCAGTGACACCGGCAGAGGTGACCAAACTTTCCGTGTCGACCACTTTGGCCACCAACGCCGTGGTGGAAGGTCGCGGTGCCAGAGTCGGCCTCTTTGTGCTTGGTTATGTCCGCCATTTCAAATTGCCGGTGATCGTCAACATTTTTCTCAAGGGCGGCCACACCATCACCGGAGAAGAGGAGGAACCGCTGGATATCGAAGGCCTGATCGATACCTTGCCTGGGCTGACGGCCGAGGTGGATAGCTATGCCGTCTGCGGGGCCATGTCGATTAAAAACCCTACCCATGAATTAGTCGCCCAAGAGGCCATTCGACTCATCGATCCCAAGCCGGTTTTCTGCTCCCATCTGGTTTCCAGCCACCCAGGCATGCTCGAACGCTCTGCCACCGCCTGCCTGCATGCCAAACTGATGCCGCTGATGACCGATTTCCTCGCCTCGATCCAGCGCTCCATGCTGGCGACGGGACTCACCTGTCCGGTGAATATCATCTGCGGCAACGGCCGGGGCGAAGCCTTGGACCGGATCATCGACAAGGCCGCGATCACCATGGCCAGCGGTCCGGCCGCAACGGCTCGGTTCGGCGCGGCCAGCGGATTGGCATCGGCCCTGGTGGTTGATGTCGGCGGCACTACCACCGATGTCTGCCTGATCAAGGACTGTCAGCCTCTCATCAATCGCGAGGGCTGCGTCATCGGCGAATGGCGGACCCATGTCGAGGCCGTGGATATGTACACTTCCGGCGCCGGTGGCGACAGTCACGTTGCCTGCCACCGGGACGGCCGCATCGCCCTAAAAAATTCCAGGGTACAGCCGCTGGCCATGACCCCCGACCTGCCCGACCCTGCGGAATGGCTGAATATCGATGCTGATTCCATTCTGGTACTGCCGGTGCCGGGACTCGACCAGGATCTGGTCCAGGATGATCCTCTTCTTCGTTTTCTGGCGCAGCATGGCCCGACACCGCCCAGCACCCTCGCGGTACAGACCGGGGTCGGCGGCATTATTCTCGAGAAACGGCTGGAACGGCTGATGTATCTCCAACAGGTTGTCCTGGTGGGTTTCACTCCCACCGATGCCCTCCATGCCCTTGGTCTGCTCCAGATCGGCAACGGTACGGCCAGTCGGAGCGGCGCCTCGGTGCTTGCCAGCCAGATTGGCCTCTCCGCCGATGATCTTTGCCGGCGGGTGCTTGCCGAGACCGAGGCCGCGATTGAAACCATTGTGCTCACCTATCTCAGCCGTTCGGTCTGGCAGGATGGTCAAAGCACCCCGTTTCTCAATCGTCGCGACAACGACCTGTTCGCGGTGCACTTCACCTTGAAACTGCCCATCATCGGCATTGGCGCCGCGGCCCGTTGCTTTCTCCCCGGCGTGGCCCAGCGACTGGGAACAACCGTCTCCTTTCCCGATGACTGCGAAGTGGGCAATGCCATCGGCGCGGCTCTGATCGGCTTGGACGATTAAGGAAGGCCTCTCGCTTCGTGGTGCGGGCATTTGACAGAATCAGCAGGCAAGCCGCCATCCCATCTTTACTCTCGCAGTCAACCCTTGCCGCGACTGGTCACCTTTCTCCTTTACTTCTTCCCGGCCCTGGTTATCATTGAGAAGTATTCTCATGCACTAACGGAGTAACACTCATGGATATCCTGCTCAGTCAGTTTGACACCTATTTGCAGTCCTCGCTGCTCGCCTCCCTGGTTATCGCCTTTCTTGGCGGTGTTCTCGCCAGCCTAACTCCCTGTGTTTATCCGATGATTCCCATCACCGCCGGGGTGATCGGCCATGCCAATGTCGGTGGTTCCAAGCGGCGCGGATTTGCTCTTTCCCTGACCTATGTCACCGGCATGGCCCTGACCTATGCTGCGCTTGGGATCTTTGCCGTCGCCACTGGCCGGTTTTTCGGATCGATCAACAGCAGTCCCTGGACCTTTCTTGTTGTCGGCAACGTCTTTCTGTTGTTTGGCTTAGGTATGCTCGATGTTGTGCAATTACCCACCTTTGCCGGAAAATTCACCAACAAGCGCCTGGGAATAGCCGGAATTTTCCTGGCCGGGGTTTCTTCTGCCCTGGTGGCAGGCCCCTGCACCACACCGGTGCTCGGCTCCCTGCTAGCCTATACCGCCTCTTCCCAGAGTCTGATCATGGGCGGGTTATTGCTTTTTGTGTTTTCTTTGGGCATGGGCGCGCTCCTTTTGGGTGTCGGCACCTTTTCCAGCTTTCTGTCCTCAATTCCCCGCTCCGGCGCCTGGATGGTCAAAATTAAAAAAACCATGGGCCTGCTGATGCTGGCCATGGCCCAATATTTTTTTATCAAGGCCGGTTCACTGTTTCTCTAAAGAACACGATGGACCGCAACGCTTACCTCCTGTCACCACCGCACCGAGAACAAACATGGGAAAAACTCTTCTGAAAAAATTTGTACTCCTGGCCCTGCTGCTCATGCTCCCCTGCTCCTTGCCAGCGGCGCAGCTGGGGCAGCAGTTAATCCCATTCAAGGGCTCCGATCTCAACGGCCAACCCTTTGATTTACAGCAGAGTATTGGCAGTAAGCCGGTGATGCTCATCTTTTGGGCCTCCTGGTGCCCGACCTGTAAGACCGAGGTGCCCAAGATCAATCAACTGGCTGAGAAATACCGGAGCCGGGGGATGGAGTTTGTTGCCGTCAATGTCGGATTTAACGACTCGGTCGAACGGGCCAATGCCTTTGCCCAGAAAACCGGCATGACCTACCCGACTTTTTTCGACGGGACAGGGTCGATTGCCGAAAAGTATCGGTTGCAAGGAGTCCCAACAGTGATCATTGCCGATAAACACGGCGTCATCCGCTTCCGCAATTTTAGCGCACCGGATATTTCCGAGGCCAACTTTGCCCAACTGACAGCAGATTAAGGGAGAGGGGAAAAAGGCGGAGGTTAGGGCTCGTCTTCTTGGGCGACCACGGTATAGGCCCCCTGCACCTCCTGAGGAATAGCGACCGGTTTCCCGGTCGCTAGATCGCAGAAGATAAACAGGGTCGAGGCAGTCGCCAACACGACCCCATCCGCCGGGCGGCGGAATTTGAATTTGCGCAGCGATCGGATCTTGTGAAAGTCTGCGACCCAGGTCAGGATTTGTATCGTCTCTCCGGCATGGGCCGAGTGAAGGTACTCGATGGTGTGAGCGCGGATGATCCAGGTTCGGCCGAGGGTGAGAAAGCGTACCGTTGGCCAGCCCAACTCAGCTGAGTGCGCCATGGCCGCCTCCTGCATCCAGTGGACGTACTGAACATTATTGACATGGCCATTGACGTCTATGGCCGTTTCCGGCACCACCAACTGGACCCTGCCGATGGCGCTCATTTCTTGCCCTTGGCCGGAGGATCAAACGAAGCTAGATTCTGCCCCGTGGCCGAAAGCAGCCGCTGCATCGCCAGATGATAAGAGACCAGAGCCTGGGCCAGGCGGCTGTAGGTGGTGTTCAGGTCACGCTGAGCCTCGTTGAGCCGGACCAGCGAGGCCTCGCCTGCGTCGTATTCGTTTTTGGCCAGATCGCGATTTTCCTCCACCAGCTTGACCGTCTCCCGCTGTAGTCGCACCTGTTCCTGGGCGGCCGCCAGTAAGGCGAGGTCTTGGCGAATTTCGGCGGCCACCGAGTTGCGCAAGCCGGCCAGGGTATACACGGCTTCCCGCTTTGCCTGTTCGGCCTCGATCATCCGGGCCTTGTCGGCCCCACCGGCATAAAGATTCCAACTCATATTCATGCCCACGGTACTGCCGAAATCCTCACTGCCAAGCCCGGCATCGCCCTCTCTTACCCCTTCAACTACTCCAGCGACCTGCACCTTAGGATAAAACGGTGCTTTGGCCAGCCCTTTAGTCGCCTCGGCCTGTTTGACCACCATCTCCAGCCGGCGGATATCCGGACGGGCCGCCAGCGCCTCCTTGATCAGCACCTCCGGCGTTTTTTGCTGGCCCTTGGTCGCCGATTCCCTATCCAGAGCTTCCAGGCGGACATGGGACGGGAACTCGGCATCCGGCAACCCCAGCAGCGCCGCCAGACCGTATCCTGCCGCTTCAAATTCCCGCTGATAGAGCATCAGACCGGTCTTGGCCGTGTTCAGCTGGACCTTGATATTAAGAACGTCACCCCACGGGCCAGCCCCCACGTTATACCGGTTCTGGGCGTCTTCCAACTGCCGGGTGTAAAAGGTTTCGTCGGCGCGGGCGATATCGACCCTGGTTTGGGCCAACTGGGCGTTGAGAAAGGCCTCGGCCACCGAGGTGACCAACAGACGGCGGCTGTCCACCAAGGCGGCAGCGACCGACTGCTCGTCAAAGGCGGCTTGTTGTTCCTTGAAATTGCGGTAAAAGCCATCGAATAACACCCAGGTGGCCTGGGCGCCGGCACCGTACCGATCGGTGCTCTGGTCGGTTGTCCCGCCCCACAAGGCGGCGAGCCGCTGGTTGCCCTGATAACTGCTGTCGGAAAGCCGGATGCGAGCGCCGGAGCCGGAAACATCGAGGCTCGGCCACCAGGTGGCGACGGCCTGGCTTACTCTGGCCCTGGCCTGTTCCACCCGCGCCTGGGCGGCCTCCATGTTGGGATTGCTCGCCAAGGCCAGTGATTGGGAAGTCCGCAGATCGAGTACCTTGATCTTCGACAAGTCGGCGACCTCCTTTTTTTCTTCCGCCGCATGGGTGGCGGCGCCCAAACAGCAGAGCAGACAAAAAACTCCCATCAATATCCGTTTCATATCATCCTCCGGTTCAACGACTTCTCACCGTTGTCTTGTTTCTCAGATCCCGTTATGCGCCACATTTGCCGTAAAACCAGACTATAGGGACAATTTTTCCCTGGCAACAGGCGGGAGCACACGGCACACCCCGGGCACTATAAACCACTTTCGGCCAGGGATTACACAAGAAAATCGAACTGAATGCAAAACAGCGACGACCGTCCTGTCCGGTTTTCTGAACAGCGCCGCGAGCGGCAACGGCTCTGGCGGGTTAATTGATGCCCAGGTAGGCCTTTTGCACCGATTCGTTGCGGCGAAGGTTGGCGGCGGTGTCGCTGAGGACAATTTCACCGTTCTGCAGGACATAACCACGGTGGGCAATGGAGAGGGCCATCAGGGCGTTCTGTTCCACCAGGAGGATGGTGACCCCTTTGTCGTTGAGGAGCTTGACGATGTCGAAGATCAACTCCACCAGCACCGGCGCCAGTCCCATGGAGGGTTCATCGAGCATCAGCAGGCGAGGATTCATCATCAGGCTGCGGGCAATGGCCAGCATCTGCTGCTCCCCCCCGGAGAGGGTCCCGCCGTGCTGGCCGAGCCGTTCCCTGAGCCGGGGAAAAAGCTCACAACCGTAGTCCATGCGCTCGCGGACAAGGGTGGGGTCCTTGACCGTGAAGGCCCCCATTTCCAGGTTCTCCCGCACCGTCAGCTTAGGAAAAATGCCGCGGCCCTCGGGCACATGGCCCAGCCCGGCAAGGACAATGGTGTGGGGCTCCATTCGAGAGATCTCCCGGCCGTCAAAGCTTATCTGCCCCCGGCTTGGATGCATCATGCCGGAAATGGTGCGCAGGGTCGTGCTCTTGCCGGCGCCGTTGGAACCGATAAGGGAGACGATCTCCCCCGGCTCAACGGTCATAGAGATGCCTTTCAAGGCATGAATATGCCCATAATAACTGTGGACGTCGGTCAGGGTCAACAGGCTCATCCGAGTTGTTCCTCGTGCTGGCCGGCCACGGCGCCGCGACCGAGATAGGCCTCGATCACCTGCAAATTGGTCCTGATTTCCGCCGGGGTGCCTTCGGCAATCTTCTCGCCATAATCCATGACGCAGATTTGTTCGGAGATGTTCATCACCACTCGCATATCGTGTTCAATTAGGAGGATGGTGATTCCTTTTTCATCTCGGATGCGGCGAAAAAGGTACGTGACGTCCTCAGTTTCCTGAGGATTCATCCCCGCTGCCGGTTCGTCGAGCAAGAGCAGCAAAGGATCGGCGGCCAGAGCCCGGGCGATCTCCAGGCGCCGCTGAGCGCCGTAGGGCAGATTCTTGGCCAACTCATTGCCCACGCCCGAAAGGCCGACATAGTGCATCAGCTCCACGGCCCGGCGCTCCGCATCTTTTTCCTCCTTGACGAAGGCCGGCAGTCGGAGCAAGACCTGAAACGGGGACTGCTTAAAGTGAATATGCATGCCGATGAGGATGTTTTCGACCACGGTCATCTCGCCGAAAAGCCGGATATTCTGGAAGGTGCGAGCGATGCCGCGGGCGGCGATCTGATCGGGTCGCAGTTTGGCCAGGGACCGGCCGTTGAAATTGATCTGGCCCTGGTCGGGCTGATAGATGCCGGACAAGGTATTGAAGAAGGTGGTTTTACCGGCCCCATTGGGTCCGATGATGCTGACGATCCGGCCGGCCTCCAACTGAAAATTAACCCGGTTGATGGCGGTCAGGCCACCGAACGATTTGACGATACCGATGGTTTCCAGAAGCGCCATCATCCCCTCACTCAGCCGTTGCCGGGTCGTCTGCCAGCTTGCGCCGGCGCCTTTTTGCGGGAATCAGGCCGGCCGGGCGGAAGATCATCATCAGAATGAGGATTAAACCAAAAAACAGACGCTGGTACTTCGCCGGATCCAGCTGGGTGGAGAGATCTTTCCAGGCAAAGTTGATCAGGGGAATGATGGCCTCGCTCTGCCGCAGTTCGCTCAGGTAGAGGGAGAATCCCTGGAGGATCTGGAGGTTGAGGATGGTGACCACCGCCGCGCCCAGGATAACCCCGGGGATGGAGCCGGAGCCGCCGAGAATGACCATGGACAGGACGCCGATGGACTGCATGAAGGAAAAGGATTCCGGACTGATAAAGGTCCGGCTGGCAGCCAACAACACGCCCATGACTCCGGCAAACGAGGCGCCGACGGCAAAGGCGGCCAGCTTCATCCGCACCAGGGGAATCCCCATGGCAATGGCGGCGGTCTCATCTTCGCGGACCGCGGTCCAGGCCCGGCCGATTTTTGAATCATTCAGCCGCCGGGTCACCAGGATGATCACAAGAATAACCAGCAGCGCCAAGAGGTAGAAAAACAGATTGTACATGTCGGCGGGGCTCACCGTGTGGCCGATCAGGGGGCCAAAAAGATCATTGAACCCTTGGACCGCCCATTCGGGCATGGTCGGTCGTTGAATCGGGGTGATGCCCTGGGGGCCGTTGGTGAAATTCAGCGGCTTGTCGAGATTGTTGGCCAATACCCGGATCACCTCGCCGAATCCGAGGGTGACGATGGCAAGATAGTCGCCGCGCAGCCGCAGGACCGGCAGGCCGAGCAGAATACCGGTCAGGGCAGCGATGATGATCGCAATGAACAGGAAGAGATAAAAGGCGTCACCGGGAAGCAAAAAGGGTAAATTCGAGGGTTGGGTTCCAGGCGCAAAGGAGAGGACAAAATACTGCTGCGATCCGAAAAAGGCCCAGAGATAGGCGCCAACGGCATAAAAGGCGACATACCCCAGATCAAGCAGGCCCGCAAAACCGACCACGATGTTCAGCCCCAGGGCGAGGGCCGCAAAGACGCTGATCTGAAAAATCACCTCGAGGTAGAAGATGTTGCGCACCCCGATCACCGGGATGATCAGCAGGGCAAGAACCGCACCGGCAACCAGTTTAAAGCGTTGATCCGCCTTGAGGACGTAGAGCGAAAGCAGCGAGCTGATCAGGACCAGAAAGGCGATGTTGGAGCGCGGAGCCACATACACCAGCACACTGCCCAGACCGATGTGAGCTAGGATCAGCAGGTAGGGCAGGATGCCGGCATTGAGCTGCCGGAGAAGAACGGTGCTGAATCGGTCGGTCATGGCGCCTCCTCGCTCAAGCCTTCTGGCCGACATGTTCGCCCATCAGCCCCTGGGGACGAAAAATGAGGACGATGATCAGAATGGAGAAGGCGAAGATGTCCTTGTATTCCGAACCGGCCGCGCCCATGGTGAAGACGCCGAGATAGGAGCCGGCAAAGGTTTCCAGCATGCCGAGGACGATCCCGCCCAGGAGGGCACCGGTAATGTTGCCGATGCCGCCGAGCACCGCCGCGGTGAAGGCCTTAAGGCCGGGGAAAAAACCGACAAAGGCGTCAATACGCGTGAATTTCAGGGCATAGAGCACGCCTGCGGCACCACCGAGCAAACCGCCGACCAAAAAAGTCAGGGAGATGATCCGGTTGACGTTGATACCCATCAGGCTAGCCGTCTGCCGGTCCTGGGCCACGGCACGGATGGCCTTGCCGATCCGGGTGGCGTTGACCAGGTAGTTGAGGCCGACCAGCATCAGGACGGCGGCGGTGATGACGATGATCGATTTTACCGAAATACCCAGGGCGATGTTGGCCTCGCCGAAGGTGAACCGCCCCAGATTCAAGCGCTGATCAAAGTTGCCAAAGGTCGGCATGATCCGGTTGAACTGACCGGTGGTCAGACCTTCAACCAAACGAATCACATCCTGCAGCAGAAAAGAAACACCAATGGCCGAAATCAGAGGCACCAGACGGGGTGCGCCACGCAGGGGGCGGTAGGCAATGCGCTCAACCGTCACCGCCAGGGCGCCCGCGGCCGCCATACCCATGACGATGGCCAGGATCAGGTACGCATAGGCCATGCCCAGCGAAGCCCCCCGGAGGATCCCGGAACTATCGAGGGCAATCAGGATTTCGACGCCGACAAAGGCGCCAACCGCGAAGATCTCACTGTGGGCGAAATTGATGAATTCAAGGACGCCGTAGACCATGGTGTAGCCAAGGGCGATGGCGGCGTACACAAATCCGATGGTCAGTCCGTCAATGACCACCTGGGGCAGGTTAACCAGGGTATAGGTGTACAGGGACACATTAAAACGAGCGTGCAGGTGCGGACCGACTGCAGTCTGATCGAGGATCAGTGCCAGGACAAGGACCAAGGTGGACAGGACAACCGCGCTGCCCAGGGAAAAGAGGAGCAATTGCCCAAAAGGCCGCAACAACTCACGGACATTGATGGCGGCAAAAAACTGTTTCATAAACGCTCCCTGCTCTAAAAAACTTCCGGCCCTGAGGAAGGGCCGGAAGTGTCGTGTCTGAGGAAGCCTTATTTTGGAGGAGCAATATTAAGCGTCTCCACCACGGTGTTCTCGCTCCACTTGGCGGGATCGGCGGACTTGACTTTGATCACGAAATACTGGGCCACGGTGGGATCGCCGATGGCGTTGAAGCTGAAGGTACCGGTGATGCCGGCAAAATCCTTAAGAGCGCGAATAGCCTGGGCCACCTCGGCGCGGGTAGGTACCTCATTGTTCTTGGCTTTGGCGGCATTTTCAATCGCTTTGAGACAGATGGCCATGCAATCATAGCCCTGAGCGGCGAATGGCTGCGGATCGGCGTTATACTTGGTTTTGAAATCCTGAATGAACTTTGCCGTACCCGGATAGACCGAGGCCGGACCGGACACCGTGGAATAGTAGGTTCCAGTGCCGTCGAGCAGGGTCTGGCCGGCGATCTTGGTGGCGTCGGACGAGTCAAATCCGTCATCGCTCATGAACATGCCTTGATAACCACGCTCCCGTGCCTGCCGAAACAGCACCGCTGCCTGGAAGGTCATGCCACCGAAATAGACTAGATCGGGGTTGCCGGCGATCACCGGCGAGAGCAACGCATCGAAATTGGCTTTTTCCTCGGTGCCTTCAAAGCCGAACACCTTCATGCCTTTTTCTTCTGCCCGCTTCTTGAAGAATTCAGCTATCCCCTGGCCGTAAGCGGTTTTATCGTGGACGACAAAAACACTTTTAACGCCGTGGCTGAAGGCGAAATCTGCACCGACCAGACCTTGGACGTCATCACGACCAACGATGCGGTTGATTTCGGAATACCCGCGGGTAGTCACCTTGGGGTTGGTGTTGGCCGGCGAGACGTTGGCCAGGCCGGAGGTATGATACACCTCGGAGGAGGGAATCTGCACGCCGGAGTTGTAGTGACCGACAATCGCCAGGATAGCGGGATCGGAGACGATGCGCTTGGCGTTGGCCACGCCGGTATCGGGATTGGCCTGATCATCGAAGGGGGCCAGATCGACCTTGAACCCCAAGTCGGCCAGCGGTTTACCTAACTGCTCCAGCGCCATTTCGGCGCCGCGCTTGATGTCCACTCCAACCGCTGACTGGTCGCCGGAGAGCGGCGATTGGGTGGCTATCTTGATCGACTTGACTGGAGCGGCAACGGCCGGGTGAGCACACAGGGTCAAGGTCATGCCGGCAGCAGCCAGCAGCGGAAAAAGAAACGGCATCGTTTTGGGCATTCTGATCCTCCTTTAAGTTGAGGCGAGCGGATGCGGTGCCACGCACCGGTTGCATACCCCTCCGGTGCGGAGGCATCCTGAGAGCTGGTCATACCTGGCATACTAAAAGATGCCACTTCTTTGTTGGGGGCAAACCAGGCCGGCGCACCCCACTCTTCCAACGCGTTCGAAGGGAGAATCCTCCTTCAAGCTCGCCCTTGCCCGAGGCAACTTCCCCCTTTGTTGGGGTCGTCCTCGTCCGGTCCTTGCTTAATACAACTCGCTTTTTTTCAGGAGGCGGACAGCGATAAAATAGGCGGCCGCCACTGTGGCGACCCAGGCAACCGATAAAAATATGGTCATAATGGTCATAAGAAACTCCTCACTGGACGGAAAAAATTCCAGACGAGACCCCCGCGCGCGGCGGCCTCGTCCGGAGGGCTGCAATCGACAGGGAACCCTCAATAGGCGGCCCGGTCGCCGGTATCCTCAATCTTCATTTTACTGCGGTTCATCAGCCACCAGACATAGGCCACGTAGGCCAGAACAAAGGGTATCCCCAAGGCGACATAGGTCATGATCTTCAGGGTATAGGGGCTCGACGAGGCATTGTAAATGGTCAAGCTCGACTGCAAGTCAACTTTGGAGGGATAAAAAGCAGTTTTATTGTAGGCCGGCAGCAGCAGGACCGTCAAACCGACCAGCACAGTGCCGAGGCCGCCGTACCAGATGCCGCAGGTTTCCGTGGACTTGGCGGTTTTCCAGACACCGAAGATCAGGAGGGCCAGACCGGCAACCAGGAGGCCGAGCAGCCAGGGATTGGCCAGCAGGTTACGCAAATACTTAAAGCTGACGATTTCGATCGTGCCCTGGGCATCGACAATCCCGTAGCCGCGCATGAAGAGCAGCGAGCCGACAATCAGGAGGCAAAACGGCAGGGAGAGCACAAGATTCTGCCAACAGGCCTTGCGCAGTCGGGTTTCCATCTCTGGCACCTCGCCCAGCTCCAGATTATTGATCAGGTACATGGCGCCCAGCGTCCGGGCGTTGAACACCAGAAACAGGCCCATAGCGATATTGAAAATCGATGAGACCGAGGGGCTGAGCGCGGCTTCCAGTCCACGAAACGGATGGGTCCAGGTGACAAAATTACTGGCGTTCAGGGTAAAGTTGGAGCCGGTGTAAAAGGTGCCGACTGCCGCGCCGATCAAGAGGATGCCGACCACGCCGTTGATAAAGAGCAAACCTTCATAAGTCAGACTCCCATAGATGTTCCACGGTTTCTTGCGGAACTCGTAGCTGACCGCCTGGACTATGAAGGTGAACAGAATCAGGATCCACACCCAGTAGGCGCCGCCGAAGGAGGTGGAATAGAATTTGGGAAAGGCGGCAAACAGCGCGCCGCCAAAAAGAACCAGAGTCGTGAAGGTTATCTCCCATTTGCGGCCCAGGGAGTTGATGATCAGGTCCTTCTCCGTTGGGGTCTTGGCCACCTGCCACAACAGGCTCTGCCCTCCCTGAACAAAGGTCAGGAACAGAAACAAAGAGCCGACCACTGAACAGAGCAGCCACCAGAGATGCTGCAGGGTTGTATACTCGAGTTGTTCTATCATATCAGTTTTCCTCCGGTCCGATGTTGATCTGCTTGACCATGATGCTGATTTCGGCAATGAGCAGCAGCGTAAACAGCCCCAGAAACATGAAAAAGGTGGTCTGCACCGTGCCGGTGGTCAGGTTGGTGCGGGCAATGGAAACTGGGAGCAGCCCCTGGATGGTCCAGGGCTGGCGTCCGACCTCGGCCACAATCCAGCCGGCCTGAGTGGCAATCATGCCAAGAAAATAGGTGGTGGTTCCCAGGCCCAGCAGCCATTTCTTTTCCCCCAGAGTTCCTTTATAGGCAAAGTAGAGATAGGCAAAAAAGATCAAGGGAAAGAGGGTGCCGAGAATGATCATGACATGGAAGGCGTTAAAGGACAGGGCCACCGGCGGGACGGCCTCTTCCGGTTTGCTCAGGTACCCGTAACCGAGAAATTCCTTGTACTCGTTGAAGGCGGCAAGATGCACGTCGGCTGCTGCCTTGTCCCCGGCTTTTTTGGCCTGCTTGTAGGCGTCCAGGCTGGCAATCGCCTTCTTGCCGCGTTCCATTTTCTGGACCGAACCAAGAATATTCTGTTCGGCATTACCGTAGACCAAGTCCTTCATACCGGGCACAAAGGAGCCAAACGAGCGGTTGGCCATTAGCGACAGAAGTCCGGGAATGTGCAGATTAAAGCCAATGAAAGGCTCCTGGGCATCGTAGACTTTTTTCTCCCGGTTGATCAGCCCCAACGCGACCAGACCGGCGTTCTTTTGTCCCTCGTACAATCCCTCGAAGGCGGCGAGCTTCATCGGCTGCACCTGGGCGATTTCATAGGCCGATTCATCACCGTTGAAAATGGTGAACACCGAGGCCAGCAGGCCAAGGGAAGCGGCCACCACGATGGAGCGTTTGGCCATCAGCACATGGCGGCCGCGCAGCAGATACCAGGATGAGATCGAGATGACGAAAAATGCGCCGATGAGCATGGAGGAGCTGGTGGCATGGGTGAATTTATTGATTGCGTAGGGCGAGAAGGCAACCTCGGCGAAGTTCTGCATCTCGAAACGGGCGGTTTCGGGATTGAAGGCCTGCCCGACCGGATGCTGCATCCAGGCGTTGGCCACCAGGATCCACACCGCTGACAGACTGGAGCCAACGGCCACCATCCAGGTGGAAAACAGGTGAAACCCCTTGGAAACCCGGTTCCAACCGAAAAACATCACCGCAAAAAAGGTCGCCTCCAGGAAAAAGGCGAAGATGCCTTCAATGGCCAGGGGCGCCCCGAAGATGTCACCGACCATCCAGGAGTAATTCGCCCAGTTGGTGCCGAACTCGAACTCAAGAATGATGCCGGTGGCCACGCCGATAGCGAAATTGATGCCAAACAGCTTCATCCAGAACTTGGTCAGCCGCTTCCACTCCTCACTTCCCGTTTTCACATAGATGGTGTGATAAAAGGCGATGATCCAGGTGATCCCCAGCGTGAGCGGCACAAAGAGCCAGTGATACATGGCGGTCAGGGCAAATTGCGCCCGTGCCCAATTGACCATGCCAAGGTCCAGATTTTCAATCATAGTCATTCTCCTTTGACGGGTTGGGTAGAGCCTTGGGCGGATTGCGTCAATTGTTCGATCACATACTCGGCCCGTTGTGTATCGGTTGAAAACTTCGTTGCCAGGAAATCAGGAAAAAAGAAAAATTTCAAGACCGCAAACAGAATAAACAGTTTTATAAAGATTATTTTCCACAGGACCCGGCCCACGGTCATCTGGCGGAAGCCGTCACGGTAGAACCGGTAGATTCGGAGCACAAGCCGGGGACGAGGCGCGGACGAGGTCTTCATTGCAGATCGTTTCGCGTGGAGGCGGTCGCCTCAAGCCTTTCCGGTTCCAGCAAAATCTTGGGGTAGGAGGGGAGGCAGGAGGTATCGGTGACCAGTTGGTCGAAGCTGACTTGGCGCAGAGAGGCGCGCAACTGGTCGCGGGCATCGAGCCAGACACGGTGCACGGCGCAGTGGTCGCTGATTTTGCACCCGGCCGGACGGGCGACGCAGTCGTTGAGATGAATTTCGCCGATCATGGTTTCCACTACTTCGAGCAGGCTGATGGCGGCCGGATTTTTGCTGAGAAGAAAACCTCCCCGTGCCCCTTGGCGGATCTCGATCAGGCCGGCCCTGGCCAGATCCTGGGCGATTTTGGCGAGGAAATGGGCGGGGATATCCGCCTGCCGGGCAACCTCCTGGCGACGGGTCAAGACGCCCTGTCCCTGACGAGACAGGTAGATCACACAGCGTACAGCGTATTCGGCGGCCCGGGTCAAGCGCATGGTCTGGTCAAAAAAGAGAGAAATGAGATCAATAAGGTCTCATATATTTGATTCCATCAGGACTGTCAACAAGATCTCTGGAACAGGCGGTGGAAAGCAAACTACTGGGAGGAAACCGGTGCCGGACGCCTCGCCGGCAGCCGACATTCCGATAGCGGTGGAAATCAGGCGGTGGACACGACGCCGTATTTTTGCTGGTATTTTTCTCGAGCCTTCCCTATCTCCACCATGTCAAGAAGGTAGGCGTCCGATCGGTCAAGGTAAAAGGAGAGGGCCTTGGCAAAATTCCGCCCCACCATGCCGTCGACAAAGACCTGGCTGATCTCCCGTTGCCGTTTGAGGACAAGCTGCGATCGGTAGAAAATCAGCCACTCCTCGGTGGACAGGGTGACGGCAATCTGCTGCAGGGCTTTACGCGCCCGGGGTTGGTACATCCAGATGTACATCAGGTCCAGGGCATTGACGATAAACACTTTTTTCAGATCGTGAGCCTCCTCGTGGATGGCGGCGATCAGGGTTTTCGGCGACTGGAGCAGGTCGAGGACGTCCTCTTCCGGGAACAACACATCCAGTCGGGCGTAGACGGAAAACATCTGGGAGAGTTTCTCCTGGTAATCGGCCAGCCGGATGCGAACATTGTTCTGTCGATCGGCCAATCCTTCGATCACGCCGGCGACACAGTCCGATGCTAGCTTGGAGATGACCGCCGCCCATTTCTGCAAGCCCACCTCAACCCCTGGGACCATGGCGATATGCATGAGCGAGGCCAGACCGTCATTAAAGAGAATGGCCAAAGGGATGGAGAGAATCGAGCGGAAAAAGTTGCCGATCACGGCACTGCGAGGCAGGCCGCGGAGGATATTATGGGTGGAGATGTAGATGCCGTTGGCCAGAGCCATCACCGAATAGAGCACCAACGGGCTGGTCGAGGTGGTGACGCCCAGCTGCTGCTGCAGCAGCAACGTCTTAACCAGATAATCAAGCAGCGGCACGGAAAAGCCGGTGTAAAAGAGGGAGTCGGCAATCCGGCTCCAGCTCACCAGTGAGTTCCACGGCAGCAGAGGAGAGCGTTGCAACCCGCCGCCGCCGAGAATCGATTGGATGATGTTACGCACACCGGTGATCCCGAACCAGATAAAGGCCCCGAGATAAGCGAGCACCCACCAGTCCTTGGTTAGGGCAAAGGTCAGAAAAGCCGGAACAAAGCCGGCCGCGATCTTGAGGAGATTGACCAGGTGTGAGTTCAGATACCTGAAAGGATGTTTGAGCTTCTCATTCTTGTTCTTGAGTGTTGGATGAAGGTCAATGGCGGGAACGCGGCGAATACCGCCCAGGGTGGCGACATTGCCGTCAAGACTGGGATGCACCTCAAACCGGTCCAGGCTCCAATCGGTCCAGTGCACCGCTCCATTCCGGCACGCCCCCAGAAGATGCCCGAAGAGCCGTTTGTGCCAGGGAATGGCCACTGAATCTTCGCCGCGAACATGATGATGGTGAATCATCCGGGCAGTGACCGGGATGAGCTTACGCTGTTCCCCTTTGTGCTCGTGCATGACCTGACGGATGGCTCGCGGGGGCAGGGTATCCAGCACAACCAAGCCCATGCCGTGCTGCAATTGCGATTGACCGGTGGAACCCGAACCGATACGGGAACCGAGATACCGTTTGTTGTAATGGCTATGAAACGATTCGATATTGAGCAGAATATCCAACAGATCGTCCTTGCGCGCGTTCATCTCCGCCAATTCTTGCTGCGATTTGGCGAAAATTTCCGGCGCTACCGATTTTTTTCGTCCTTCCTCGCACTTTTTCTCCACGATCAGACGGGTTCGCTCAAAATCCCAGATAATTGCCCGGATCGCTCTTTTCAGGGTGATGACGTTATCTTCGTTCAGGGCCTTCTGGAGGACGTTGATCAACTGGTAATTACGGGCGGGACTGCTGATATCCACCGCCTCGCCGGCAAAGCCGCTGCCCTTGACCGAGGCCATGGCGGTCATGCCATGAGCGGAATCCTTGAGGTTGAAGGATTCGATGTGGGTAATCCTGCCCTGGCAGAGGTAGAGCAATTCCAGGGTGTCCTGAATCGAGAGATTGCTCAGATTGAGGGTGAAGCGCGAACCGGAATGCATGGAGGCCAGACGGGCGAGAAGCTCGGGTGGCGCCAGATTCATCAGCGGCGGCACCCCTTCGTCGTGCGGCACAGTGGGATCGTGGAGGCCGGGATTGCGGAGAGGTTGGAGGAACCGGTTAATGATACTCTCCAAATCCAATTTGATCATCTTTCGGGCGCAGACTTGCAACAGCTCTTCCCGTTTTCCGTTGTCCAGGGGATGGGCAGCGTGAATCCGTTGCACCTCCGCATCGAGCAGGCCGTGATAGCGGTTCTGGATGAACTTGGCCAGATGGAGCAGCGACGGCTGCCCGGTCCCGACAAAATGGAGGAACTGCCCCTCATCCAAGGAACCGCACTCCAGATCCAATTCCCGGTCCAAAACCGACCGATGCATTCTATTGAACTCACGGAGGACATCGAGAACGTAGCGCTGCTGGTAGAGGGAGACCTGGCACCCCTCGGCCAGCATTTCCTGCACGGTGCTTTCCTGGAGAAACTGTAGCAGGCTGTGGTTGTCGAAAAAACCCTCGAGTTCCCAGATGAAGCGGACAAATTTATTGCGGAACCGCGACGAGAGTTCAATGCCGATGCGGACATGGATATCGAGAATGGCCCCGGCCTCGAGTAGCTCTTCTACCACCTCCTGCTCGACATGGTTGTAGTAGACCACGGTCAGCTTGCGGATCCCCTTGATCCAGGCGTCCATCAACAGGTGGGTGGGTGATTTCCTCCCCTTGGTGTTGGCATCGTGCACATGGTCATCAAAGGCAAACTGGTTCCATTCCTCCGGCATTTCAAGGAGATGATACTTCGTTAGCTCCTTCCGTACTAACATGGGCTTGCCGGTGTAGACCATGCGAAAATCGTGGGCCAGCTCCAGTTGCTGCAGTTCATTGCCCTCGGTGCGGACCAGTTCTTTCATGATCTGCATCAACACCCGGGCGGTATTCTTGTGGTAAAAAGAAGTAGAGGAACTGAAAACCTCGTCGCGCAGGCTCCGCAGGGCGACGATCCGGTCGTGGGCTTTGCCGGCCTCAAGGGAACCGAGCAGGCCGACGATGGCATAGGCGATCCGCAGCCCGCTGGGGGCAGCCATCTCCTTGATACCGTGGGGATGCATGTACGGGGTCATCAACGAACTGACAGACTGCGGCCGGGATCCCCGCTTGAGAACATCATTGACGATGCCGAGCAGTTTGTAGTCGTTGGCATCGAAAAAAAGCCGTGATGGCTGGTGCTTCATGGGAGGGCGTTCCTTAAAGGGATGGTTCGGTCGCTGACTAGGCGCGTTCGGCAATCAAATACTGAAGAATGTTGTCGCCGGAAACCGGTCGTGAAAAATAGTATCCTTGGGCCTCATGGCAGCCCATGGCGTCCAGCCCGAGGAGCTGCTCCTCGGTTTCGACCCCTTCGGCTACAACATTGAGGTGCATCTGCTGGCTGATGGCGATGATGGTGGCGACAATACCGCTGTTTTCCTGCAAATCGTCGACAAACTGCTTGTCGATTTTCAGGGTACTCACCGGCATCTTGCTGAGATAGCCGAGCGAGGAGTAACCTGTGCCGAAATCGTCAATGGAGAAGAGAATACCCAATTCGCGCAGCCGGTGCATGATGTTCAGCGTGTGCTCCACGTCTTTCATCGCCGTTGTTTCGGTGATCTCAAACTCCATGAAGCGGGGATCCACCTCATACCGGCCGAGAAGGTCCTCAACGATGTCCACAAAATCAAGGTTATGAAACTGGCGAGGGGAGATATTGACGCTGACCGGCACCTCCACCCGCTCTTTTTTCATAACCGCATGAAAGGCGCAGGTTTCCTCCATCACAAAGAGGCAGATATCGTCAATCAGGCTTGATTCCTCGGCGATCGGAATGAAGGCGGCCGGACTGATGAGTTTACCGCCCTTCTCCCAGCGGATCAAGGCTTCCAGGGAGGATGTTTTCCGGCTGCCGATGTTCACCTTGGGCTGGTAGTGGACGACAAATTCCCGGTTGAGTAGTCCGTAGCGGATGCCGTTTTCCGTACGGAATTTTTCGTAGAGTTCCTCATGCATCCCCTTGGAAAACAGCACATGCCTGTTTTTCCCTTCCCGTTTGGCCTTGTGCATGGCCATATCAGCGCTCCTGATCAGGTCCAGGGGATTCTCGCCGTCTCCCGGGTAGATCGAGATGCCTATGCTGGCGTTGACATAGATCTTCTTGAAGTCGAGGAGGAACGGTTTTTTGAGGACAGCCTGGAGCCTGCCTGCGGTCAAATAGATCAGCGACTCATTGTCGAGATGGTCCATCAGGAGAATGAATTCATCGCCGCCGATCCGGCACAGCATATCATCTTCGGTCAGCACTGAGGAAAAACGCTGACTGACCTGGACCAGCAGATCGTCCCCCTGGTTATGACCAAAGACATCGTTGACATTCTTGAAATTATCCAGATCGATGTAGAGGACCGACAACCTGCCCCCCTCGGCCTTGATTCTGGCAAGGGTCTTGGCCAATTTATGCTCGAGATAGGAACGGTTGGGCAGACGGGTGAGGATGTCGTGATAGGCCATGAAGGCGATCTGCTTGTCGCGTTTCTTCAGCTCGCCTATTTCGTAGAAGGTGGCGAAATAATAAGCTGTTTCCCTGTGCTCGTTATGAATGCCGGTGATCGTCAACCACTCCGGGTAGACCGTGCCGTCTTTCTTCTTGTTCCAGATTTCCCCTTCCCAGTTACCTTTTTCCAGAAGGTGCCCCCACATCTGCTCAAAGAATTCGGCGTCATGCTGGCCGGATTTGAGCATGCGCGGATTCTGACCAAGAGCATCTGCCTGGTCATAGCCGGTGATGGTGGTAAAGGCCTCGTTAATCGCCAGGATTCTGCCTGAACCATCGGTGATCACAATGCCTTCGGTGGCATTGTCAAAAATTTTCTTATAGATCTGCAGGAAGGTTTCAGCGCTTTTCCGGAGCTGCACCTCGGTGGTCAATTTCTCGTTAACAGCTCGTAACCTTTTGATATGTTCATCGAACTTCTTGACGAGAAAGGCAGTTTCACAGCCACCCTCACCTTCAAGCTCCTTGCCGCCATCAGGAATCTCCAATTGCCGGGCAAAGCGGCGAAGAGGCCTGGCGATCATCCGGCTGAGAAAAAGAGCGGCGCACACGGCGAGGCCGGTCCCGGCCAACACCATCATAATGGCAATTATCCGTGTGGAGAACAGGCTGGCATAGGCCTCGGTCGCGTCGGTGGTCACGCCGACGGTCAGGTTGAAACGGGGGATGTGATGAAAGAAAAACAGCCTTTCCTTTACCCCCTGTTCCGGCGAATCCTGCCAAGGCGCCCGAACAGTGTATTGGTGGTTGGTTGCAGCTGCCAACATGATCGGCTTGAGCTGGGCGGCAAATTCGTCCACCCTGTCCATTTCTCCCTTAAACGGATGCGCCAAAAGTTTCCCTTGGCCATTGAGGAGAAATGCGTAGCCGAATGAACCGTATTTGACGTTGGCCATCCGTTGTTCAATATCCCGAAAATCAATAAATCGTTCTACTTCTTCCCGATAGCAGACAACCGCGACAATCCAGTCCCAAGGCTTAAAATACTCCATATAAAGCGCCTTGGGATGCAGCCTGTCTTCATTGGGGTTTTTCCAGGAATATTCGAGATACCCCTGTTTAGCTGCAATCTGCTGCCTGATAAAGGGCCAAGCCTCTTTGTATTCCTCCTGCTGGAGGATATTTTTTCCCACCAGCGCGTCGCGCGGATGAAACTGGACGACACCTTTTGAATCGATGCAGTAGATGTAGCCTGAGTGCCCAATTTTCTGGCCGTTGAATGTTTTGAAGAGTTCTTGCTTGAGCTTTTCCCCATCCTGACTCCCATCCCCTGCCCCTTGTTTATACGTATTCTCTATCTGGTTGCGGTTGTATTCAGCCACTCCGCGAAGATAGTTGCGCAACGAGGCGTCGATGGAGGCCTCGATCATACCGGCGATGGAGGCGCCTGCCGCCTCCATCCCTTCATTGATGCTCCTGTTAAGATGGGCCAGCGTGGTATGGAGAACAACAGCGGAAACAAGAAACAAGGGAGCAAGGAGAAAAAGAATATTCCCGAAAAATATCTTTTTCCCGATCGACCATTGTTCAATGTTTGGCAGCTTTGCCAGCCATCTCGAAACGCCCATGATGCATCAATGTATCAAAAAACAAAAGGATCAGCGCCGCAGGAAGAGGCGCGTGGACAAACCTGGCCTGCGCAACGATAAAAAGAACTCATGCTCACTGCAGTGTATCGCAACTTGCCGCGAGCACAAACTCTTTTTCATCAATGGAGTTGTCGTGCCGCTTGGCATGATCAAAGCGATGGGGTGCTCCGTCGACGTGTCGAGAATACGAGGTGCGGCACAACGAAGAGGGCCAGGCGAAACTGGGCGGCAGATGCGGCGGCTGAGCTTACTCTTCCAGGCCGGAGACGATGAGCAGGCGGAGATCCTGGGTCGGGCTGAAATCTTTTTTTTCCACCGCAAAGGTGGTGGGGCCGGTTTTGCGGAGGCCGTCGATGCACAGGGAGAGGACATTGCTCGGCTTGCCCTTGTCAATGGTTAGGCGAAAAACGCCGATGGGGCCATGCCAGGTGTTGGCCGTGGTCAGGACGTAGTCGAGAAGGATGGCCGTGCCGGTTCCAGCCATTTCGCTGGCCTTCTGGCGATGCAGCCGCTTGGCTAAGGCCTTGCGGGTACCAGCATCAATGCAGTAGGTCTGGATCAACTCGCGATGATAGGTGTCGACATCCTTCTCTTGCGCGGGCCAGACAAAAATACCGCCAGGAGGAGCAGGGTTATAGCTGTGCTCGATCCTGATTTCCCGGCCTGCGGCAAAGGTCTGCGGCCAATGGTAACGGACGATGATCGACCAGGCGGGGAGCGGCGATTCGCCATCAAAAAAATCAGCCAGCCCTTTGGTTTTCAGTATCTCTTGGGCCTCTGGCGGCAGACGGGTGAGCACAGCGGCCACCTCATCAACGTTGAGCGACAGGGGGATGCCGTATCCTTTGAGCAGAGCGGTCACATCCTCACCAGGCGCGTCATAATTAGCCGCTGGCTGACGGCGTTCATCAAAGGGTGGCTCGAGGACGGCGATCCGTTGGGTGCGCACCTCGATTTTCTTGCCGTCCACTGTGGCGGTAAAATCCACCACATTTTCCCGATGCAAATCATCCTCGGTCAAGGCAAATCCGGAATCGACAAGGCCGGCCAGGGAAATCGGCGGCAACGGAAAGATGACCTCGCCCTGCACCTCCGCCGGGCCTTCGTTACGAAACACATACGCCACCCGGACCTTGACGGGACTCAAAAATAGATCCTCCGAGACCATACGGGCACTGGCGCTTTGTTGAAACTGCAGGCCGGTGGCGGTCAGGCCGCCGAACCCATCGTTAGCCGCGCTCACAACCGGTGTCAGCAGCAGCCAGAGCAGCCAGAGTATCGGTTTCTTCATCGACACACACCCTCTCTTCAGGATTACACTTCCAGAATTCGCATCCTGGCATCCAAAGCCAGGATCTCGCCATTTGCCAGGAGCCGCACCGGGTTGATATCCAGTTCTACTATTTCTGGGAAATCGGCGAGTAATTGGGCGATGGTGCCGATCGTCCGGATAAAGGGTTCGGTATCAATGGGTTGTTGGCCTCGCAGTCCGGCCAGAATCCGCCAGATCTTGAGCCGCTCAAGTTTGCTGCGGATTTCGGTCCGCGATGAGGGGCAGAGCACCCGCTCGACATCCTGGAAGAGCTCCACATGAATGCCGCCGGAGCCGAAGAAGACTACCGGCCCGAAGGCAGGGTCCTGGAGACCGCCGATGAACAGGTCGTGCCCGTCCGGGGCCATGGACGTGACCCGCACCCCCTCCAACCTGGCGCCTGGTCGAAAACACTCAAGGTTCGCACGAATTCGGGCAAAGCCCTGGATCGCCTCCTCCGGCGAACCGATGCCGATCAGCACCCCGCCCGCCTCGGTTTTGTGGACCGCATCCGGAGAAACCACCTTGAGCACCACGGGAAAGCCGATGCGCGCGGCGATCTCTCCCGCCTCTTCGGCGCTTCGAGCGATGGCCGTAGCGGGGCTGGTGATTCCGCACAAGGTGAGCAGCTCCAATGCCTCCTCGCCGATCACGCCGATATGCTGTTGCACCCAATCCCGCACGGTCGCGGACTGCAGATTGCTGTCCGCCGGGTCCGGCTGCAAGGGACCAACCGCTTTTCTGGCATGAAAGGTCATCTGCCGATGCAGGGCGAGGACAGCCTCTTCCGGACCATCGAAGACCGGAATGGGCCCCTGCTGTTTCATGGCGGCGAGGGTCGGCGCGTCCCCGTATAGAACCAGGACCAGCGGTTTGTTGGTGGAGCGGGTCGCCCCGGACATCGCCAGGGAGACGTCGGTGTTGAACATGGCGGTGAAGACATCCGTGCCGCCCTCGGGCATCCGTGGCCACTGGCTGGCGAAGATCGCGCCGTCGACCTGATCGCTGGCCAGGACATGGCTGAAAATCTGCGGATACTTGTCGATCTGGTAGATATCGCCCATGTCGAGGGGATTATGTAACTTGATGATCCCGGCATTGGCGACCTCGGCCAGCTCCTGATAGAAGGTCGGGCCTGGATCAGCAAAGGTGAAGCCCTGATGCTCGCAGAGATCGGCCATGGCCACGCCGAGACCGCCCGCCGGACTCATGGCCATGATCCGCTTGCCGCGCATCGGCGGCAGATCAAAGGCCTTGGCCGTGGTGACGAAGTCGCGGAAATGGTCGATACGGATGATCCCGGCCCGCTCAAAGGCGGTCTTGATGATGGCCTCGTCGTTGCCGAGCGATGCGGTGTGGCTCATTGCCGCCCGATTACCGGCGGTGGTGGTATTGGACTTGTAGACAATCACCGGCTTGTCGATTCGCTGGGCCAGTTCTACCAGGCGCCGACCGTTGCCGATGCTTTCCAGATAGAGGCCGATCACCCGGGTTGCGGGGTCAGCCCCCAGATATTCGAGAAAGTCGCACTCGTCGAGATCGAGCTTATTGCCGATGCTGGCGAACTTGGCCAGCCCCACCGACTCGCCCTCAAGCAGATTCCAGAGAAAAAGCCCCAGGCCGCCGCTCTGGGTAATCAAGGAAAACCCGCCTCGTTTAACCGGAAAGGAGGGCACAAAGGGCAGACAAAGGCCGCTGGCGGTATCGGCCAGGGTCAGGCCGTTGGGACCGACGAAACGGATGCCGAAACG
Source organism: uncultured Desulfobulbus sp. (assembly GCF_963662935.2). Classification (NCBI taxonomy): domain Bacteria; kingdom Pseudomonadati; phylum Thermodesulfobacteriota; class Desulfobulbia; order Desulfobulbales; family Desulfobulbaceae; genus Desulfobulbus; species uncultured Desulfobulbus sp. The sequence continues at coordinate 1,281,226 of NZ_CAXXTL010000002.1, forward strand.
CCCGGCGGCGGCGAGCAACTGGGTGGCCAGGTTCTTGCCCTCCTCGCTCGATTCATTGAAGCCGCCGGCCTGTATTGCCAGCCGCTTGATGCCTGCCCGGCCGCAGTCTTCCACCGCCTGCGGCACATAGCGGGCCGGGATCAGCAGCACCGCCAGGTCGGGAATCACCGGCAGGTCGGTGGCGCTGCGGTAGACCCGAACACCGCCGACATCGGTTTCCTCGGTGGCCGGATTGATGCCAAAAAGACGGCCGCGAAAACCCCAGCGCAGGCAATTATCGACAATGATGCGTGGGGTGTTATGGGCTTTGGAGGAGAGGCCGTAGACAGCCAGGCTCGCAGGGGCAAAAAATGTGTCCATGGCGGGTGTCGTCACTCACGGCGCAGGAAGAACCTGCGGAAAAGGTCTGGGATTGATGCTGTTGGTTTGGAAATGGGCAAGCAAAGCACCGGTCCGGCCAACGGTGGAACGCAGAAAATGATTTTATTCGCCAACGGATCGACCGCACCTCTCCCGGCAGCAGAGCTGCAAATCAAACCGCCTGTCCCCGTCGCAGGGCGGCAACGACCAAGCTGACAAGAAACCAGCCGCAGGCAACAATGATAATGGTGGCGCCGGTTGCGGTCCGTGCCCAGTCCTGGGCGGAGATGAGGAGGCCGGCAACGGCCGAACTGAGGCTGACCAGCATTGCCCACCAGAACATGGCGCCCGCCGATCGGGCGACGTTCCGCGCCGCCGCCGCCGGCACGATCAACATGGCCGTGACCAGCAACACCCCGACTGCCTGCACCGAAAACATGACGACCAGAGCCAACAGGCCGGCAAAGAAATACTGTTGGATTGCCACCCGGACTCGATGGGCCTGGGCCAGAGCGGGATTCAGCCCGATGTAGAGCAAATGGTTGTAGCTGACCGCCTGGAAGGTCATCAACACCAGGAAAAGCAGCATCAGGCTGAGGATCTGGCTATCGCTGATGGTGAGGATATCGCCATAGAGAAACCGTTGCAGGTCGCGGGCCAGGGAACGATCGCGGCTGACAATGGCCAGGCCGAAGGCGACCATGGCCGAAAAAAAGACGCCGATCACGGTGTCGCTCGACAAGCTGGAATGGCGCTGCAGGATCATGATCCCCAGACCGACCAGAAGACCGAAGGCCGGCATGGTCCAGCCGGGATCCACCGAGAAGATCAATCCCAGGGCCACACCGGCAAAGGCGGAATGGCTGATGGCATCGGAGAAAAAGGCCATGCGGAAGTTGACCACCATCAGCCCCATGACGGCGGCCATCGGTGCCAGCAGCAGCAGTCCCAGCAGAGCCTGCTGCATAAACCGGGCCTGGAGGCACTCAAAGGGGAGCAACAGGGGCAACAGCGCGTACAGCGGCGACAGATCAGGCATCGGGCCGCTCCTGGCAGCAGGGTGCGGAACAGACAGCCTGGTTGTCCGGCATGGACCGGCTGTTGACCAGCCCCATGTGCATGCCGAAGATGGCGGTCAGATTTTCGCTGGTCAGAGTCTGGCGCGGCGGACCCTCGGCGGCCACCTTATGATTGAGGCAGATCACATGGGTGGCGTGGTGGGTGACCGTGGCCAGATCGTGACTGACCATCAGCTGGGTGAATCCTTTGGTGTGACGGAGGTTATCGAGGAGTTCGCAAAAAATCAGCTCTCCGTGAAAATCGACGCCGGCCGAGGGTTCGTCAAGGACCAGGAGATCGGGTTCCTGCCGCAGGGCCAGGGCCAGAAGCACTCGCTGCAATTCGCCGCCGGAGAGTGCGCCGATCTGCCGCCCAGCCAGATGCTCGGCTTTGACCTGAGCCAGGACCTCCATGGAGAGGCTTTGCAGATCGGGGCGAATACCGAACCAGAGCGGTTTTTTTTGAAAGCCCATGGCAAGGAACTCGCTGACCGTCAGCGGCATGCCCCGGTCAAAGGTGAGCCGCTGCGGCACATACCCGATGCGGGGACCGGCACCGTTGCCGCTGATGAGGATGCGGCCCTGATACCTGATTTCCCCCAGCAGGGCGAGAAGTAGGGTGGTTTTCCCTGCCCCGTTGGGGCCGATAATCGTAGTACAGCTGCCCTTGGGCACCGTGGCGGTCACCCGGTCGACAATGGAAATGCCGCCGCGCTCGACTGTGACCTCTTCGAAACGGACGGCGGCGTCAATAGGTTGGTACAATGGAAGGGGTTCAGTTGCTGCCAAGCGTTTTTTCCAGGGTGTTGAGGTTGGTGCGCATGACCTGCTCGTAATAGTCCAGGGACGCCCGCTCGGGACCGTTGGCCGCCGGATCCAAGCGGGCGGCGGCAATGGAGGCCTCCTTGGCGATGGTCTTGCCAACAGATTCTGGATACTGTGGTTCGGTGAAAATAGCACCCGCTTTTTTGGCGCGGATTGTTTTAACGATCGCCAGAATCTCCGCGGCCGAAGGCTCCTGGCCGGCATGGGCCTGGACCACGGCCACCACCTCAAGTCCCATGTCTCGGGCCAGGTAATCAAAAACTCCGTGCTGGGTAACGATCCGGTTGTTGGCCAACCGCTTGCCCAAAGCCGCCAAATCGTCAGCCAGCAGGTTTAATCGTTGACTGTAGCCTTGGCCATTTGTGGTATACACCGTCGCTCCTGGAGGATGGAACTCGCCGAGAGCTTTGACAATATTACCGGCCAGCAGGGCCGCCATACGTGGACTGGCAAAGAGATGGGGGTTGGAACCGCCATGATGCTGTTCATGTTCACCCTCATGCAGGTCTTTGTCGTGAAGATGCTTGTTCTCGCCGTCGTGGCCTTTGTGCTCGTCCTGTTCCATGTCACTGTACTGCAGGATCTGCCCGATCCCCTGGGAACTGTCGATGATTTTCAGGGCCGGATTGGCCTTTTGCAGCGGTGCACCCAAAAATTCCTCCATCCCCTGGCCATTGATGACGAGAATATCGGCCTTGGCCAGTTTGCGCATGTCCTGCGGTGTCAGGGCATAATCGTGAGGGCAGCCCATCTGGGCCGGGATCATCAGGTCAACCTCAATGCCGCTGGCACCTGCGGTAATGTTGCGGGTGATCTGATAGAGGGGAAAGGTGCTGGCCAGGACCGTCAGCGTTTTTTCTGCCGAGGCTTCCGTCTGACGGAGCAACACAACAGAGCAGCAACCAAGAAACACCAAGCACAACCTCAATACGTTTGGTTTCATGAATATTCTCCTATGGAATCGCGCTTGCGCTAATGCGAATGCATTTGCATTATACAGATGCCACCTTAGCCGTCAATCAATATTGCGAAACCTTTTGCATGAGGAAGAGACGGTGACTATAGTGCAGACTTGGAGCCATGCCTATGCAACGAAAGACAACCCAGCGAACCGCCATCGAACAGGTCTTCCTCAGCGAGGACCGGGCCCTGGGCATCGAGGAGATTCTCCGCCTTGGTCGTACCCTTGTGGAATCGCTCAATCAAGCCACAGTCTACCGTAACCTCAAGCTGCTGATCGACAAAGGGTGGCTCAAGCAGATCAATCACCCAGCCATGGGCACGCTCTACGAGTGCACCGGCAAGGGACACCATCATCATTTCCACTGCCACGGCTGCAACCGGGTCTTCGAGTTGCCAGGCTGCTCCCTCAACCAGGAAACCGCGGCGCCCGAGGGGTTCATCGTCGAGGACCATGAAATCTTCCTCTTCGGCGTCTGTCCATCCTGTGCCGCCTCTCCCCAATAAGCCTCAACCCCCACATCGCCCGAGCCTGCGCTATGCAGTTGCTCGCAGGTACTCCTTGTTCCCGCGCCTTATCATGATCATAGTCTTGCCAGTGTGTCGTTGACGCTCCCTTTACCGTGGAAAGATCATGTCTGCTCTTCGTCTCCTCCTCCTGCTTATTTTTGTGACAGGATACCCTGTTCAGGACGCCCTGGCCGAACGGGTTGTCCTTTTTCTCGGCGATTCCCTCACCGCAGGCCTTGGCGTGGAGCCGGATGAGGCCTATCCCCGGCTGCTCGGGGAGATGTTGACCAAGGATGGGGTCGCCGATGTCCGCATCGTCAACGGTGGCGTCAGTGGCTCGACTTCGGCCAGCGCCCTGTCACGGTTGCAATGGTATGATAAATTCAAGCCCTCTGTGCTCTTCCTGGCCCTAGGCGCCAATGACGGCCTGCGCGGTCTTACCATTGAAGAGATGGACAAAAATTTAGCCGAAGTGATTGATGCAGCCAGAAAGCGGGGGATGAGTGTCATTCTGGCCGGCATGGAGCTGCCGCCCAATTATGGCGATGAATACACCGGCAGCTTTCGCCAGGTGTACCGTGATCTCGCCAGCCGGTACGGCCTTACCTTGATTCCCTTTCTGCTCGAAGGGGTGGGCGGGGTCGCCGGCCTCAACCAGGCCGATGGCATTCACCCCAATGCCGAGGGACACCGGCAAATCGCCCGCCACGTCTATCCTGTGCTTAAAGCGCAACTCGACTCCATGCGCCCCCAGAAGGAATAAATCGATCATGACCACACTGGAACGCACCCCGCTGGTTGCGGTGCACGATCTGCACAAGGCCTATTCCCTCCCGGAATCGAGCCACCTGACCGTCCTGAGCGGTGCCCATTTTTCCCTGGCGACAGGCACCACCTTGGCCGTTACCGGCCAGTCCGGCAGCGGAAAATCGACGCTCATTGCCCTGCTGGCGGGCCTTGACCGTCCGGACCGGGGCAGGATCACGATGAACGGCGCTGATTTGACCGCCATGGACGAAGCCGGGCTGACCCGGTTCCGCGCCGCCCATATCGGCATTGTTTTTCAACAGTTCCACCTTTTGCCGCATCTGAGCGCCGAGGAAAACATCCGCCTGCCGCTGGAACTGCTGTATCGTCCCTGCGAGGGAACAACCATCGACGCCTTGCTGGAGAGCGTCGGCTTGACGGCGCGCAGGAACCATCTGCCCGCGCAGCTCAGCGGCGGCGAATGCCAGCGAGTGGCCATTGCCCGGGCTCTGGCGGTCAAACCGCTGCTCCTCCTAGCCGACGAGCCCACAGGCAATCTTGATGTGACCACTGGCCGCGAGGTCGCAGACCTCCTCTTCGACTTGGTGGAACAGGAACAGATGACCATGCTCGTGGTCACCCATAACCAGGAGCTGGCCGAGCGCTGCACCCATCGGTTGAAGCTTGCGCAGGGGTTGCTGCGGTGAAGGCGCTGCTGCGGCTTGGTTGGCGCGGGCTCTCCCGCAACCGGCGGTTTTCCGCGCTGTTCATCATCAATCTGGCCCTCGGTCTCACCGGCTTTCTCCTGATCGGCTCATTTGGCGCTTCCCTCTCCCGCCACCTCGACGCCCATCTCAAGGAAATCCTCACTGCCGACCTGGTGTTGCAGACCTCGCGACCTTTAAACGAGCAGGAAATTGCGCTGAGCCACACTATGGCTGGCCCCGGCAGCCGTTTCTCACAGCAGGTTTCCCTCTATACCATGGTCAAGGGCAACGGCGTCTCCAGGCTGGCCCAGATAGTGGCCATCGACGAGGCTTACCCTCTGTACGGGAATTTCCATTCTGCTGTTGAGCCTCTCGATGACAATGTGATCACTGACCTGCAACAGCAGCGACAGCTGGTGATGAGCCGGGAAGCGGCCCGGTCCTTTGCGCTAACGCCAGGTGACATCCTCCAGATCGGCCAGGTTGGTTATGCCCTGGCCGCTTATATTGCCCGTGATCCCGGCAACAATTTCACCGGCCTGTCCCTGGCCCCAAAAATCTATATAGGGCTCCCGCAATTGCAGGAGTCCGGCCTGCTCCGTTTCGGGAGCCGCGTTACTTACCAGCACTTCATCCGCCTGCCGGATACCGCCAATGCCGCCGCTGTTGCGGCCCAAATCACCACGGCACTGGCCGAGTTATCGCCAAAGGCCCCTGAAGTCCGCGTCTCCACTACGGTGGACGTCAATCGCCGCCTGGGACGGGTGATCGGCTATTTCAGCTCCTTTCTCGGCCTGGCTGCCATGGTCTCGCTTGGGCTTGCGGGCCTTGCCGCCGCCTTTCTTTTTCGCGAGCATTTGCGCAGCGGGTTAAAGGAAATCGCCATTCTTCTCAGTTTGGGGGCCAGTCGTGGTCAGTGCCTGGTGCTCTCCATGGGAGAATTAGCCTTGCTTGGCCTGGTAGCCGCCAGCTGCTCCATCGCCCTGGCCTGGCTGCTGCTCCCCCTGTTCGGCCACCTATTCATCGGGATCATTCCAGCAAACCTACCCCTGCGAATCGACCCCGCCGCCGCCCTCGCGACCCTGGTCATTGGGGTGGTCGGCAGCCTGTTGTTTTGCCTGCCGGTCTATCGACGGATCCTTGAGGTTCGGCCGCTGTGGCTGCTGCGGGAAGAGATCGAGAATGCCCCCGCTCCCGGCAAGGCGGCCCTCAAACACCTTGCCGCTCTGCTGCCAGCTGTGGGACTTTTGCTGCTCCTGACCCTGCTGCTCAGCCACTCCCCTTTCCAGGGTCTCGGGTTCACCGCCGGCCTACTGGTCCTGGTTGTTGTGTTCGCCCTGATGGCTAAACTCCTGTTCATCGGGTGCCGCCGCTGGTCGCACACTAGATCCCTCACCTGGCGGATCGTGTGGCGCAATCTTTATCGCAACCGCCTTGCAGCCTCGGCTGTCTTTGTCGCCCTGGGGATGGCGCTACTGCTGGTCAATCTCATCCCCCAGGTGGAAAAAGGACTGACTGCGGAGATCGGGCAACCAGAGGGGCTGGAACTTCCCGATCTTTTCCTTATCGATGTGCAAGAAGAACAACAGCAACCGTTGCACCTCTTTTTTCAGGGTGAAAGAGCCGCTCTCTCCCCCTTGGCGCCCATGGTGCAAGGCCGAATCGTCAGCATCAACGGCCTGCCCTTTGCCCACTGGCGACAGCAGCACAGCAACGGCGATGAGCGGGGATTGCGGCGGACCGAATTCAATTTTTCCAGCCGTGAGCAGTTGGATCACTCCGAGACTGTGGTCGAGGGGCCGCCGATGAGCACGGTTCCCTGGGCAGCCGATTCAAACCAGCCGTTTGCGATCTCAATGGAGCGGGAGTTTGGTGAACGCCTTCAGGTGGGCATCGGCGACCGGCTGATTGTTGATATCCTGGGGATTGAATTGGAGGGACAGGTCGTCAACCTGCGCAAGGTCCGCTGGAACAGCTTTCAGCCCAATTTTTTCATGCTGGTGCAAAAGGGGGTGCTGGACGACGCTCCCAAGACCTATCTGGCCTCGGTGAGCCGGGTGGAGAAAGACAAAAAAGAGGTGCTGGTCAACCGGCTGACCGCCGCATTTCCCAATGTTTCGGTAATCGATGTCAGCGGCACGGTTGCGCAGTTGAGCACCATCGCCGGGCAACTGAGCCAATCATTGCGGTTTATGGCCGGGCTTGCCATGGCAATCGGCCTGGTCACCGTGGTTTCGATCGCCCGGCAGGAGGCTCTGCGGCGCGAACGGGAAATCAATTTACTCAGAGTCTTGGGGGCTGGTATCGGCAGGATTCGGACCCTTTTTATCCTGGAATTCGCTGTCCTGAGCGCTGCAGCCGCCCTCACCGCCCTCCTGTTGAGCGTTCTCTGCTCACTGGCGATCTCCTGGCTGCTGTTCGACCGTCTCTGGCAATTCCAGTGGCAATCCAACGCATTTCTACTGCTGGCCGTCCCCCTGATGTGCGCCCTCACCGCCTTGTTGGCCACCGACTCGTTGATTCGCCGCAAACCCACGGCCTTGCTGGACTGAGCCGCAACACAACGGGTAAAAGCATCGCTTTCTCGCCTACCTCGCACCTCCGTCCACCCAGATTTCCCTCTGCACACACTCTTGATCCTCGGGTCGCATCACCCGGCAGCCCAGAACGCCTTCCTGGAAACTGCCATAAGTGGCATGTCGAGGGATGCGAAGGGTTCCGTCGTCATCCAGTTCGACCATGGCGATCACATCGCCGCCGTTGCCCAGCGTCAACTCACAAGGTATCTTTCGCATAGGGTTCTGGCGGGTTCTGTTTCTCGGTTTGCACGTATTTGATGGCTTTATCGATCTTGACCTGCTGATTCGTCGGTTGCCCCTTGGCCTCCGGCACCTGGGTGGTCAACTCCAATCGCGAAGGCGGCCCGTTCAGTGAAGCCAGAACCCCTTCGTCGCGGCTATAAAGATCGGGCTTGAACATCACTTTGCCGTCCAAGACATTCGTGGTCAGATACATGAGATAAATCGGTAACGACTGTTTGAGGATCACCGTCGAGGTCTTGCCCAAAGCGAGGAGCTGATCCATTCTTTCGACCGTGGTCAGGTTGCCAACGTCATTGGCGAGAATCAACCGGCCCAGTTCCAAGGGGTTTTGCACCCGGATGCAGCCGTGGCTAAAGGCACGCTGCGTCCGCCCAAACAGAGATTTACTCGGCGTATCGTGCAAATAAACGTGATAGGGATTGGGAAAGAGGAACTTAATCAACCCCAGGGAGTTGTCCTTGCCAGAATCCTGGCGGAGAGTATAGGGTAAAAATTTTCCCTGGTACTGTTTCCAGGGGATGGAATGGGGGTCAATCTCGGTACCGCTGCTGTCGAAGATGCGCAGCCGCTGTTTGGCAAGAAATTCCGGGTCGTTGACGATGCTGGGAACGGTCTCGTTCTTGACGATGTCCGGGGTGGGGGTCCAGGTCGGATTGAGGACGATGTAGGTGATTGCCGACCGGAAAATGGGGGTCTGGTGAAAGGGCTTGCCGACCATGACCTTACCACTCCAAACCATCTTATTTTCATGGTAATACTGCAACATGAAACCGGCAATATCGATAATGAGGCTGGAACTGGGCATGTCGTGGATAACCCATCGTGTCCGCTCCAGATTAACCCGGATCTGGTTGATCCGTTCAGCCACGGTGACGTTCATGGCATTAATCGTGGTTTTTCCTGCAGTTCCATCGGGTTCAATGTGATGCCGAGCCTGGAAGGCTTTGACCGCGGCAACAAGATGATCGTCATACAGATTCGATTCTACCGAGCCCCCCCGGGGACGATATTCGCCCGTAACGGTCAGGCGATGACGAATGGCCGGCACCCGCTGATCAGACATGCCCGGTTTGAGACTCTCGCCGACAGGCACCTGGTGCCATCCGCTCTTACCGGCAAACTGTTTGTACTGGGCTAGGGCCTCCTTGAGATTGACGTAGGACGGATGGTGCGGAGAGAGTTTGTCGAGGGTGGCCCGAACCGTACCGGTTTTAATGGCGGTCAAATACGTATCGATGGGTGAAGAGCGAGGTGTGGTTGCCTCAAGATTCTTCTTTTCTTCAACCTTGCGGGGATCAACTTTGCCGTACCGTTTGTGCTGGCCGAGCAGAACCAGGGCGTCGGAAAGTAACAGATCGTATTCGACCAGTTTGGCTAGGGAGGTGCTCTCTTTCAGCTCATTGGCATATCGGGTGAGGGCTTGGAGATGGTAATCGTCGGGAATGAGCCCTTCATCTGCAGCGGCAGCAATGGCACTCAGCAGTTGATTGATGTTGTCCCGGTTGTCCCAGAGCGGATTAAATTGATTTTTCCTATACAAATCGAGAAGATACCCGGAAGTGTAAACCGGTTCCTTGCCGACACTGTCCTCTATCTCAAAATACAATTGCTCAAGACGCTGCTGAAGCAGCTGCTGCCCCTGATCGCCGGTTGTCGCGGTTGAAGGGGAAGCTGCACCATTGTTACCGGTTGGCGACCCGCTTTCCGGATTGACGGGGGCCAATTGCGGTGGCGCACCGTTCACCACGGACGGCGACGTGAAAGGAGTGCTGTCCCCAGCGTACGTAGCGTTGGGCGCATAAAAAAGGGACAAGAGAAGCAACCCGCCTAAAAAGAGGAGGCGGGAGGAGAACGATTCGCAAGAAAGGGGCATGAGAGGATTATCCTGGACGCAGGCTGACTTCTTCGGATGGAATCAGGTAGTGGTTGGCTTTTTAGACAAAGGTTAAGTTCAATGCCGCATGAAATGTTCTTTTGTTTTAAGGAAGAACGGCGACATTGACAAGAACTTAAACTTTTTTTTTAAAAAAAAAGGTTTACTCACCATTCAGGACTCCCCTTCCAGCCAGTGCCGCCACCGCGTTGCCCCCCTAAACGGTCGAGGCACTGGATTATTTCTCCCTTGTGATCGGTGGCACCAGGGTACCTTCACTTACAACACATCCGTTTTCAAGTCAGCGAACAAAGAGAGTATTTTCCTGATGTTGCGCCCAAGAGACCCATGGAACGTTTTTCGGGCGGGAAGAGAAACAGCCGGTGTGGCAGGCAAGAGACGGGGCGGCTCTATTGTTGCAGCGTCGGCCCGATAGCGCTGATTTTCGCTTCCGGATGGATAAAGCGGGCAATGGTCACTAACGTATTGGCAAAAGAGGGAGGCGAAGGGCTGCAGACCAGATCCGGATCCATCACATGCACCTGATTGTTGCGGGTTGCCTCGATGGTGGCAAAGCTCAACCAGTGCTTCTTCTCTTCGGCGCCGATGCCGTTCTCTGATCCCATCACTGCGATGACGATCAGGGCCGGATTCAGGGCGATGACCTGTTCGGTTTTCATGATGCCTGAGAGCTGATCACCGGCAATATTGACACCACCACCCAACTCAATAAAATCATTTGTGAAAGATTTTCTCACCGAAGAAAACAGCGGATGGGCACCGACCTGAAGGAACACCTTGCGGCGTGGTAACGGGGCCACAGCCCGACGAACCGCCTCGACCTGTGTTCGGGCGCGACCGACAATAACCTCTGCCCGTTTTTCCAAACCCAACATCCTTCCTAAGCGGAAAAAATGTTCGCAGATATCTTCAAAGGAAGCAGGTTGGCCAAAAGTTTCCACCCGGAAACCGAGTTGCCGCAATTTTTCGACCTGCTGGGGCGGGGTTAGGTTGTTGGCCAGAATGAGTTGCGGCTGCAGGCTGACAATCTTCTCGATACTCAGTTCCTGAACCGAGCCGACTTTCGCCTTGTGGCGAGCCGCTTCCGGCCGCTGGCAATAGAGAGTATTGCCGACCAGGCTGTCGCCCGCGCCCAGAAGAAAAAGATTTTCGGTGATCAAGGGGCCCAGGGAGACGATGCGATCGTAGGAGGATACCGGGTTGTCCGTAGGCTCCACCGCATTTGTGCGAACCGGAATGAAACCGACTGCCAGTAGCAGAAAAACGGAGCCGAACCAGATGCTCATTATGCCCAGGTTTTCCGTGCCGGGTGATCTGATCCGCTTCATACCATTGCGGTATCGGGTGAGCGAGGCAAGGGGGAAATCAGGGGAATCAGATGATATCGTCGTCGCTTAAATCATCTTCTTCTTCGAGTTCGCCATCCAGATCGTCCTCGCTGTCATCGACATACTCTTCCTTCTCTTCAAATTCGTCCCCTTCCTCGGGCGAAATCTCGGGAGTAGAACTGTCATCCGACGGACGAGTGGCTTTGGGGATTTTCGATTCCGGCAGCACAAACTCCCGAATTTTTTCAACTTCATCGGGAAGAAGGAGATCGGACTGGCAGGCAGGACACCCTTTGACATGTTGATCGACAAATTGCATCATGCGGGCCGGTGCCATGGTTTCCTGCTTGACCCGAAGGTACCAGTCCTTAATTAGACGTATCAGTTGTTCACATTCCATTGAGAAATCGAGTTGCTTTGCTTGCTCGGACGGTCAGCCCGGTTCGCGTGATGAGAAGAGGAGAAGAAAAAGTTGTTTTTCCAAGTGATAAATAGTAGATTTTATTTCTGATCGGAAGTGGAAAGGGCACTGGTGGCTCTCCCGGACTTCAAATCCGGTGTGTCGGGTGAATAGCCCGGCAGGTGGGTTCGATTCCCATGCACTTCCGCCATTTTTTCAGTGTCATCAGCACTTCTTGTCGGGCTATTTTAGCCCGAATCTTTTCTCGCTGTCAATCTTCTTTTCCCAGGTTTGTGTCAACAAAAAAAATCGCGGCACGATGAAAAAAGCTGCCACGCCTTGCTTGAACACAATTCCGCGCTTCCTCCCACCCTTGCCTAACCAAACAATCCATTGTTTTTTTTACTTAAAAACGACAAGAACCGTAAAAATCGGATCCAAGTGCAAGAAAACTTTGCGCAGAAACGACCTCTCCCCTTGATCTGCCGGAAGGATTTAAGGCAAGATAGAAACTATGCAGCTGTAATCAACAAAATGATGCGTGCACCGCACCACGCATTAACAATGATCAAAAGTTGAACGGATATCGGGCAACGGCCCCGTAAAAATATCCCTATAGACAGCAACTGATATCGCCCTTGACCATCATGCCGGGTAGCACAATCTGCTGCAGCCATAGGCTCTCTCGATTGTTGTTGGGATGGGGTTGAAGCATTCTCCGACAGAATGTTGACTACCATTCATCCGGCCACTGTATTCACAGCTTCTCAACGTCTGCTCAAGGAGAACCATGGCAACCTTTGACTCTGTATCGACTCCACAACCAAGCGTCACGCCACTCTCATCTCCTGCGCCCCTCCTGGAGACAGTTCTGACCTTTGCCACTGTCCGCTCTTTTCATGCCGGAGAACCCATCCTTGCCCCCGGCACGGCCACCAATGCCTTCTATTTTCTGATCAGCGGGGCGGTGGAGGTCAGTTACACCGACCGGGCCGATACCAGGATCACGGTCGCATTGATCGGTACCGGAGAATTTTTTGGAGAAATTGGCTTTTTCGATGGTGAATCACGAGTACGGGACATCCAGGCCGCAGAGGCAGCCCAGGTCGCCGTTTTTGACGCTGCGGTGATGGCCGCTTTAAGGGTGCAGCAACCTGATCTCTGCATGGATTTTCTTGTTTTCCTCACCCAGAAAATCTGCGGGAAATTCCGCCGGATTGCCGGGGAACGCGAGCCGATCGCTGGCTATGCCGAATCCCTGTCCACCCGGCACGCCAGCAGATATACCGAGGCGAAACCCTTGCCCGCCCCCCTGGTTCGCTCATCGCAATGGCACCAGATTAGCGACCGCATGGAGGGGTTGAAATCGGAGTTGTTCAACCTCTCCCACCGATTACAAAAAACCGAGGCAGAAGGCAAACAGGATCAGGAGAGTGAAGCACGCTGCCATCACGTCCTTGAACAACTCAACGGCTCGTTAGCCGACTTCGAACAGACCATGGCCGGCAGCGGCTACGAGGAAGTCATGTGGGGTTATGTCTTCAAGGAAATTTTCCCCTATTTCATGCGCAGCCGCTTTGCCGAGCGAGCCTACTTCAAGCCCAAGGGCTATGCCGGCGATTTCCTCATGATGGAGCATATTTACGCCGACGTACCCAAAGGTGAGGGCAAACTCGGCGAGATCATCGACGCATTCTGCCTGCAGCGCCCTGGTTCCCTAGCCATCCGCGGCAGACGTATTCTTTTACGGAACCAATTGATGCAACTCAGCGGCGCCATTGCCGCTCGCGGCGGCATCACCCGGATCATGAACCTTGCCTGTGGTCCCAACCGGGAACTCTTCGATTTCCTCGGCGCTTGCGAATACAGTGAAAGCATCGAAGCCCTTTGTGTCGACATCGACTCCGAGGCACTCCAGTACACCAACCAGTACGTTAATATTTTCCCGCACCGCGCCTCGATCCGGCTGATGAGTGAAAACGTCATCAAATGGGCGCTTGGCCGGGCAACCCATCATATCGAACCGCTCGACATCATCTACTCAGCCGGTCTCTGCGATTATCTCGACCCGCGCCTGTTCCGGGCCCTGATCACCCAGTGTCATCGCCATCTTAAACCGGGCGGCACCCTGCTGCTGGGCAACTTCACCTTTTATCCCGACTCCCTTTTTCTTGATAAGTTGCTGAAATGGGAACTCATTTACCGGACTGAAGAAGAAATGAAGGAGCTTTTCGCGCCCACTCCCTTTGGGGAGCAGGTCACAATCATCTCCGAACAGGCGCAGGTCAATCTCTTTGCCGTGGCCACCAAGCAGTAAAACAGCCATGAGCAGGGCCTCAGGCACAGGATCGACAGATTTTGCCGACGAAATACACGCCCTTTTCTGTCAAAGGACGGACATCTGCCTCTGGCTGGGCGTTGTGTTTTTTTCCCTCTTTTCCCTGCTCGATTATTTTTACTGCCGCCCCTTTTTCGGCCTCTTTTTCAAGTACCGCCTGAGTTTCGTCGTTGTCCTCGCCTGCCTTCTTTTCCTGCTCAGATATCCGGCAGTGAAGCGCCATACCCGCACCCTTATGTTTGCCGCCATGCTACTCGGAACACTGAGCATCTCCTTGATGACCATCAAACAGGGCGGTTTTGTTTCGGGGTATTATGTCGGCATTCTCCTGATGATCGCAGGCGGCTTTTCGGTCTTGCCCCTCAACGTTCTCGAGGCCTTATTTCTTGGCTGCGCCATGTATCTGACCTACTTCCTGACCGTCTATTTCTCTACCCGCCCTCTTGATGAACAGGCGTTTATTTCCCTGGTCAATAACAGCTTTTTCTTTTTCACCATCATCATCGTCACAACGATTCAATGTTTCGATGAAATCCAAACGCTGCTCAAATCTCTCCGGGCCCAAAGAGGGTTGCAAACACTCCATGGGGAGCTCAAACAGTACACAGGAGACCTTGAGATTCTGGTCAAAAAGAGGATGGCAATGCTGGAGGAATCAGATCTCAAATTCCACGACCTCTACAACACCATCCAGGATATCGTTGTGTTAATCGATGCCGAGGGGGCCATTTGCATGATCAATCACCACGGCGCCCTCCTCCTTGAACGGAGCCCGGAACAACTGCAAGATGCCTTGCTTATGGAGTTCCTCCCTTTGGGGGGCCGCGATATTCTTATTAATGAGATTATCCCTCGCCTCAGCCGGAATGAGGAAGTCAAGGGCGTGCAGTTGCAGATGCAGACCGGGAGTGGAAGAAACATCGAAGTGGAGGTGAGCGGCAACCGGGTCGAACTACCGGGTCATGAAGCGCATTACCAGCTGATCATCCGCGACATCTCCTTGACCAAGGAAGTGGAGCGACAAGTCATTGAATCAGACCAGTTGCTCGACACTTCCCGCCAGGCCGCAATCTTCGGACTGGCGCGATTGGCCGAATGCCGTGATGACAACACCGGCGCCCATCTTCTCAGAATCCGAGAATACACCCGAATCCTCGCCACGGAACTGGCAGACAACCCGGAACTCAAGCAGAGTGTCACCGGCCAATTTATCGAGGATCTGTGCCTTTCCTCGGTGCTCCACGATATTGGCAAGGTCGGCATTCCGGACGCTATTCTCCTCAAACCCGACCGGCTGTCCACTCAGGAATTCGAGGCCATGAAGCGGCATTGTCTTTTTGGCAGCAGCGCGCTTTCGTCGGCGGAGAACGATTCGGACAGTCTCAACTTTCTTCGTATGGGCCAAGAAATTGCGCTCTATCATCACGAACGTTGGGATGGTGCCGGCTACCCCAAAGGTCTCTCCGGAAAAGACATCCCCCTCTCGGCACGGATTGTGACCCTTGCCGATGTCTACGACGCCCTGACTTCAAGCAGGACCTATAAGCCTGCCTATACTCATGAACAAGCACGAATGCTCATCGTGGCGGACAGCGGACACCGATTCGATCCCGCGATCGTCAACGCCTTTCTCAGAAGGGAACAAGATTTCATATCTGCGAGGAGAGACCTGCTCTTGCATGCTCACCCGCATGGGGCCTAAGAGAGCCCGCCATGGATCATATTGAACAATTCAACAAGGAATCCCGGCAACTGCATCACCAGCGGGTATATTTTATCCTCCTAGCCGGCATTGTTGTGATGCTCCTGTTCGCCCTTCTTGACGCCCTCTTTGTTCCTCAATATTTCCAGGAATTTCTCCGATGCCGACTCTTTTCGGTCGGCATCGGCTTTCTGTTGCTCCTTGTCAATTATTATGACCGATCGCATCGCTGGACCTGGATCATCGGCTTTGCGGGGTACCTTTGTTTCGGCATCGTCATCCTCCTGACCTTGTACCGCCAGGGAGGTATTGTTTCGCCGTATTATGTCGGCCTGATTGTTGCCATGACTGTCTATACGGTCCTGGCGCCACTCACCGTTGTCCAAACCCTGATCAGCGGTTTTGCCCTTATTTTCCTTTACTTGATCTCCATTTTTTTCGTGGAAACACTCACTCCTTATCAATTGATCAATCTCTTCAGTCATCTCTTCTTCATGGTCTGTTTCGTCCTCATTGCCGCCACTCAGAGTTGGGCGGACACGGTCGCCCGAGGGCAGGAGTGCCTGCTACGGGCCGCGGAGAATGAGGCCGCAGAGGCTCTAGCCCACCAAGCCGGTACGCTGGAAAATGAAGTCAAAAGACGGGCTGGAGAACAGAAAGCCACGGAACAACACTACCAGGCCTTGTATGAGGCTATTGCCGACGATGTCGTTCTCATCACGGAGCACGGTCAGGTGCTTCAGGCCAACAGTTCTTATCAGCGCCATTTTTCAAAGGGTAAAACCCAGATAGAGAACTCGTTCCTCCAAGTGGTCAGCCCTAGGGATCTTGAGAAAATGCGTGCAGCACTGGCTGAAATCATCGGCAATGGCACACCCCTTGCCCACCTGCACCTCACCCTCGTCTCTGCCCAGGGTCTGCCCAGGGAATCGGAAATCAGCGGCGCCCTGCTCCGGCGCGGCGATAGAATCCTTGGCGTCCAACTGGTCATTCGCGACATCAGCGTGCGTAAACACCTGGAAAAACAATTGCTCACTTCATTAAGTATCATAAAGCAAACCGAAAACGCTGCGATTCTGGCGCTCGCCAAATTATCAGAATATCGTGACATCACTCCCGGCCATCACCTGGAGCGCATCCGCGAATATTGCAAGGCTTTGGCGGTCGAACTGGCCCGCCGCTGCCAGTTTGCAGAAACAATCACTCCGGGTTACATCCAGAATCTCTATCAGGGCGCCATTCTCCATGACATCGGCAGGGTTGCCATCGCCGACGAAATCCTCAGCAAAACCGGCCCGCTCTCGGAACGGGAAGAAGAAGCACTCCGCAACCATACCCTGAGCGGCGGCGATGTGATCAAGGCCATGGAAAAGGAAGCCAAAGGCAGCGGCTTCTTATCTCTGGCCAAGAATATCGCCTACTTTCATCATGAACGGTGGGACGGCCAAGGATATCCTTACGGACTGCGAGAAAACGAGATCCCTTTGGAAGCTCGAATCATGGCCCTGGCTGATGCGTATGAGGAGTTGACCGCCGCCATCGATCCGGAAAAGAGACTACCGCACCCTCAAGCAATGGGTGTGATCGTCAGAAGCGCGGGCCACCAATTCGATCCAGTCATTGTCGATGCCTTTGTCGTCAGCCAAGAAATTTTCGACCGGATTCGGCATGAACTGGCCGAACCGGCCTGACCTTCTGCTTGGTTAAAATTGAAAGAATTCGGCCTCGTGCCAGATCTTTTATGCTGAACGTTTCCCGAGGGCCATCCGGCAACATTTCCCTTGCCGTTCGAAAGCAAATACACTAAAACCATGAAGAATTAGCCAATCCGCGCATCCCGAGCGAGAGGTTTCCTTCTGGTGCGTACATCTGATTATCTGAGACTGGACAGCGATTTTCCTACGGAGGAGTAAATGATGAAAGCGAATATGATGCGTGCTCCGCTTATCAAATCAGCGGCTGTACTTTTGGTTTTTGTTCTACTGGCCTACTTGACCAGTGCGTCGCCCGAGGGGAGTGTCCTTAACTCCGTGGGCCTGATCATCATCGGCGCGTTTCGTTTTGTGCAGTGGCTTATTGCCATGGCTATCGGCATGGCAGTCTGCATAGCCTTTCTCATTGGCGTTTTCCTCTTTGCCGTCTCCTTGGTCAACAAAGAGACAGCTGCTTCCATGTATGAAGCGGTCAAGGGCTCGGTTGCCGCTCTTTGCCAACCGGTTTGCTCCCGTTTTGGTGCCTTCCAGTGCAAGGAGACCCGATGCGCCCCACCCGTGCAGGCAGCTGCTGCCGAAGGGCAACTCAAAGAGGATCTGCACACCCTCATCGCCGGTGAGGTCAAAAAGGTGACCGATAACCAGCAGGCGCTGAGTGCTCAATTCTCCGCCCTCAACAGCAAAATCGAGACGCTGGAAGAGAAGAGTGCAGATTTTGCCGTAGCCGGGCAACTGGAAGTTCTAGCCGCTGAAATCACCGCTTCCGGAAAAATTCTCGGAACTGTTCAAGAAAACGTGGCCACCCTCGAAGGCAAGATCAACAACACCGTTCAGCAACTGCAGGCCATTACCCCGGAAAAAATGATGGGCGAGATCCCGGCCCGTCTGGAAAAACTGGAGCAGGGCGGTGACGACAAGGGCTTTGATCCCGCACCGCTGACCGCATCCATCGAGAGTTTGCAAAAGGAGATGGAGGAGTTAAAGAAAAAGAACACCGGCAGCGGCAAGGCCAAGAAAAAAGCCTGACCCTGAGCAGACCATCCCGGCTGTTCCTCATCGGAACAACCGGTTGAATCAAGCCATCCCCGTCGCCCAACGGGTTGGCTTTTTTTTTATTTCTTGACCACCTCATGTGGAAGCAGCTCTTTGAAGTATTCGATCGAGGGAAAGTGACAGGAATACTGCACCCGCTGGCGACTGCTGGGTCGGGCGACGAAGAGCAGATGAGCCAGACCGTACTCCTGGGCGACAAAAAGCACCTTTTCGGTATCATCCACCAGCAGGGTTCGGGTTTTATCAAAATGCAACATCTGCTGCAGTCGTTCCCAGAATCCCGACTCCTCCTTGGCCAATCCAACCTCCTCGGCACAGACGACGCGATCGAACCAGGGACCAAGGGCGGTTTTTTCCAGCTTGATCGACAGGGTGCTGGAATGGGCATTGGTAATCAGATACAGCTTTTTCCCGGCCTTGAGGCAATATTCCAAAAATTCGATCACATACGGATGCACGCCGATCAGGTGATTGATCCGGAGCTTCAGCTCCTGTAAATCGATCCCCAGCTCACGTGACCAAAAATTGAGATCGGCCCAGTCCAGAGTATCTTTCACCTTATGATACCTGGTCAATAAGTGCTCTTTGGCTTCCTCGACCGGGATGTCGTGCACCAAGCTGTAATGCTCTGGAAGATACTGCTCCCAAAAATAGTCGTCGAAATGTTTATCCAAAATGGTTCCATCCATATCCAAAAGAACGGTGTCGATGGCATTCCAGGGGAGCAGGGGGAAAATCTTCTCACAAGGGGGCGGAGTGTTCATGGGGTTATCCCTTCAATGTTTGCAGTACTGACTGAATGCGGACAAAAAGATTTTCCTGGAGGGAGAAAGGCACAATCAGCCGCTGGTCTGGGGTGAGGCGAATGGCTTTGCCCGGTTTTTTCCGGTCAGGCTTCTGTTGTATCAGGCCGAGGAGGCGCTGCGGATCGACCGGCGGATTCGGAATAAACGAAAAAACAAGAGAATCAGGCCCCTGCTCCAGTTTACTGATGCCCAGAGCACGCAACTCCTGCTTAAGTGCGATGATCGTCAGCAGTGTCCGTGCTTCTGAGGGCAAGGGGCCATAGCGATCGGTCAACTCCTCTTCCAGATCGGTCAATTCTGCCTCGGTGCCGTTGTTGCCGGCAATCGAAAGACGGCGGTAGGCATGATAACGCTGACTGGTGTCTTGAATATAACTGTCCGGGAGAAAGGCCGCAACCTTCAGCTTTATCTCGGGATCGATGTCCGCCGCCGCGACCGTGACGTCGCCGCCTGCCAGAGCCTTGCGTTTCAAATCAGCAACCGTTGATTGCAGTAACTCCAGATAGAGATCGTAACCAACCGCGGCAATATGGCCGGATTGGGACACCCCGAGAAGGTTGCCGCCTCCGCGGATCTGCAGATCGTTCATGGCCAGCTTAAATCCGCCACCCAGCTCAGAGCAATCCATCAGGGCCCGCAGACGCTGCTGTGCATCCGTTGTCAGATGATCTAAAGAGGCGACCAGCAGGTAAGCATAGGCTTGCCGGGAGGAGCGGCCGACCCGGCCCCGCAGTTGGTAGATGTCAGCCAGCCCGAGATGATCGGCGCGGTTGATAATTATGGTGTTGGCATTGGAAATATCCAATCCGGATTCAATGATCGTGGTGCACACCAGGACATCAATCTCATGGTTGATGAAGCGCACCATGATGTCTTCAAGTTGCGGCCCCGGCATCTGCCCATGGGCCACACCAATTCGGGCCTGGGGAGCGAGGGCGGCAATGGTATCGGCCATGCGATGAATCGACTGCACCCGGTTGTGGACGAAAAAAAGCTGCCCGCCGCGTTCCATCTCCCGCGCCACCGCCTCACGAATGACCAGCTGATCATTCCGGGCCAGGAAGGTTTTCACCGAGCGCCGCTGCTGAGGCGGTGTCGAAATGACCGAGAGATCGCGGATGCCTAGCAGCGACATCTGCAGGGTCCGGGGAATCGGGGTGGCAGTGAGGGTGAGTACATCGACCGTTGCCTTGATTTTCTTGATCTTCTCCTTGTGGGTGACGCCGAATCGATGTTCCTCGTCGACGACCAGCAGGCCCAGTTTACTGAACTGGATGTCCTTGGAGAGAAGCCGATGGGTTCCAACCACCAGGTCGATCTTGCCGGCCGCCAGGTTGGCGACAATCTCTTTCTGTTGCTTGCTGGTCCGGAAACGGTTGAGGCAGGCTATCTCCACCGGGAAGGAGGCGAAACGCTCCCTGAAGGTGGCGGCATGCTGCTCGGCCAGCACAGTGGTCGGCACCAGGATCGCCACCTGACGTCCGTCCTCGATCACCTTGAAGGCGGCCCGGGCCGCCACCTCCGTTTTGCCGTAGCCGACATCGCCGCAGATAAGGCGATCCATGGGCTGATCGTGGGTGAGATCGTCAATCACATCATCAATGGCCTTGGCCTGCCCGCTGGTTTCATCGTAGGGAAAGGATTCTTCAAGCTGCCGGTAGAGATCGCCGGGGGGCGAAAAGCGGTGGCCCTGGCGCATGGCCCGTTGGGCATAGATGTCCAACAGCTCTTGAGCAATCTTCCACACCGCCTCGGTGACCTTTTTCTTGGCTGTCTGCCACCGTTGGGAACCGAGGCTGTCGAGTTTTGGCTCCTGATCGGTGAGCCCCTGATACCGGCTGACCCAATGGAGCCGGTCCACCGGCACGTAGAGTTTGTCGTCGTCTCGAAAGGCGATCAACATAAAATCCCCCCGTTGCCCGGAAAATTCCATATTGACCAGCCCTTGAAAGACACCGACACCGTGATCCCGGTGGACGACGATATCCCCTTGGCTCAATTGATCAATCTGGACAGACTCACCCTGCTCGCCGGCTCGTTTTCCCCGCCGCCCGCCATGGAGCCGCTTGTCACCAAACAGTTCGGAAGCGGAAAGAACGTGCAGGTGTTCCGAGAGGAGATCAAAGCCCTTGGACAGGGGTTGCTCAAAACAATAGATCAGACCTGGGTCCTGCAGGGCAGCAGGTTCAAAGGGCGGGGGAAGCAAGGTAGTCCGCAGCTGATAGTTGCCGAGCATCTCCCGCAGATGTTCGGCTTGCCGGGCCGAGCGGCAGGCAAGGACTATCCGCTCGTTCTCCTGCTGCCACAGGTGAATGCGATCAGCCAGGGGTGCCAGCAATCCGCGCTTTTTGCGTTGCAATTCGATTTCTTGGGCGAGCAGACTGTGATCGCTCGACGGCAGGGTCAGAGTCGGACCGGAATGATCCGGATCCGGCAGGGTAGCAAAGCGCGCCGCCAGCCGGGAGCCACAAGCCGTCTCCCATTCCGCTTCGGTGAGGAAGAGGTCATCCGGGGGAAGAACAGCCACATGCCGTTCTAAAGCCTCGAGGTAATTTGCCTGGATGCGGTCACGCACCAGTCGCATTCGCTGTTTGACCGCCAGGGGATCATGAATAATCAAAGAGCTCTCGGTTGGCAAATAGTCGAAAAGGGTCTGCACCCCCTCTCGGCCCCCATACAACAACGGCAGCATGAATTCCATGCCAGGGAATCGCTGCCCAGTGACGAACCGCTCGCGGATGGCGCGATGCTCATCTGACGACCAATTCTGCTGTCCAGCCGCTCTATCGACGGCGTCCTGCAGGGCTCCACGCTGGCCGCTCTTGGGAAACACCAGATCCGATGCTGGCACCAGCACAGCTTCACTGATCTCTTGCCGGGATCGCTGCGAGATGGGGTCAAAGAGCCTGATTGACTCCAGGGTGTCACCAAAAAAATCGAGGCGAAGTGGGCCGGCCTTGATGGCATCGAGACTGGGCGGATAGACATCGATAATGCCGCCCCGGAGGGATAAATCGCCTTCTTGTCGGACCATATCGCACATCTGGTAACCGGCAGCGAGCAGAGAGGTGATCAGTGCGTCCCGATCCGTCTCCTCGCCGGAAATGATCAGTTCACAGTGATCGCTAAGAGCCTTGGCTGGAAGAACTCGCCGGAGAACCGCCTCGGCTGAGGTGAGGACTATGCAGGGCTCACGGGCTTCCTGTAGTTGAAACAGGGTGGCCAACCGGGTGCAGACCGTGGCCGGATCTGGCGAGAGTGGCGTGTAAGGCGGGATTTCATAGCTCGGGTGGATGAACACCGGAACCTTGGAGAAAAAGGCGATATCCTGGGCAAGAATTTCGAGCTGTTCGTCGGCGGGCAGTAGACAACAGAAGGTTCGCTGGTGTGTTTCCACCGCCCTGCTGAGCAGCAGGGCGGTGGATGCGCCGTGGAGGCCGAAAATATCGGGGGGCGAACTGTTTTGACGCAGCCGCGGAAGGATCGACTGCATGGAAAGCGGTCAGGTCAAAGGAAAGCGGGGAGGATCAGAAGGTTCCGCCCATGCTGAAATCCCAGTTGGAGCTATCTTCGCCATCCTGCTTATCCAGATTGAAACCCCAGGCCAATCTGATCGGACCGAGCGGAGATGCCCACGAGATGCCGAGACCGGCTGTTTTCTTGTAATCGCTGAAATCCCAGCTATCATCTTCGCCAGGCATACCGCCGCCATAGACATTACCGAAATCATGGAAGATCTCACCGTCCATACCCATACTCTTGACGAGGGGGAAGATGATGGAGACCGTCCCATACCACATCTTGTCGCCGCCGATCTTATCACCGGTCAGAGGATCTATCGGACTGATGGAGGCAGACTCAAAGCCGCGAATCGAATTCATGCCGCCGAGAAAGAATTTTTCATACACTGGCAGCTTCCCGTCCTCATTCTCAAAGGCCTGGCCGGCAGCGCCCTTGACATGGAAAACCGTGCTCCAGAACATCGGGAAATACCAGGATGAGGCGGCCTCCACCTTAGTGAACTCGGCGTCACCGCCGAACGGCCCGCCCGCATAGGCAAGGTTGATGCTATTGCGCGAGCCTTTGGTCGGGGAGAAACTCTTGTCCCGAGTATCACGGACAAAGCCAACCTCGGGCATACTGAGCAGGTTGATATCCTTAGACTGGAGGATCGCCGAGGATACATTGGCATAATCGATATCGGTCAAATCGGTATTGGAAATGGTGTAGCCGTAAAAGATGCGCCACTCCTCGAACAGCGGGTGTCCCAACCGGGCGGTAGCGCCGGTGGAATCCTTGGTGAAATCGTCATACTCGCGCTCCCAGTTGAACAGGTCGATGCTGCCGGAGACCTGGGAATCATAGAGCCGCGGGTTGGTGAACTTCAAGTTGTAACGGGTACTCTTGCTGCTGGTACTTGCGGCCAAGGACAGCTTGTTGCCGGTACCGAAGATATTGTCCTCGGAGATTTCACCCATGAACAGGACATTCTCAGACGACGAATAGCCGGCGCCAATCTGGAAGGATCCGGTGGATTTTTCCTTGACGTCGACCACCACATCCATTTGATTTTCAGTCATGGTCGGTTTCGGCGTCACCGTCACCTCTTCAAAAAAGCCGAGACGGTTGAGTTTCTGGGTGGAGGTCCGAACAGCCTTGGAGTCAAAACGGCCCCCCTCCTCGACCTTGAGATCACGCCGGATAACGTTGTCGCGGGTGCGGGTGTTCCCCTGGATTTCCACACGATTAATGTAGGCCATGGCGCCCTTGTCGACGCGCAACATGATATCGACCTTCTCACCCGACTTGTTGACCTTGGGATTAACTTCGGCAAAGGCGTAACCCTGCTCGGAATAGAGATCGGTGAGCCGAGTGACGTCATCCCGTAGGACCTGACGGTTGAGATACTCCTCATCGCGAATTTTAAGGACGGCCAGCAACTCTTCCTTCCCTTTGATCAGATCACCCTCGATGTCGATGGTCCCGACCTTATAGCGAGAACCTTCATCAATGGGAAAGGTGACAAACAGTTCGTCCTCTTTCTGATCAACAATGGGTTCACCAACCTTGGCCTCAAGAAAACCATGATTCTGATAGAAGGAGGCCACCCGCTCGGCATCCTGCTTCAGGACGTCCATTTTCAATACACCGGCATCGGTCAACCAGGAAAGCCACCACTTGTGCGTACTGGTTTGAATCGCATCCTCAAGTTCGCCTTCAGAAAAACTCTTGTTGCCAGTAAATCCGATTTTTTCAATGGTAATCTTCCGGCCTTCCTTGATCTCGAAGCGAACCTCAGCGTTAGCGTTGGCGGGGGCACTTATTTTCGCAGCGACTTCGGTGTTATAATACCCTTTGGATTTGTACAGGTCTTTGACCTTTTGCACAGCTTCGTTGACTTTGGTGGGGTTAAGGATAGTGTTGGGGGTTATGCTGGCAGCGTCACGAACATCCTCTTCTTTGATCTCGGAGGCTCCGGTAATGACAACACTGCCAACGAGCGGTTTCTCCTCCACCCTAAAAATGATGTTCTTGCCCGCCTCGGTATCCTTGGCCTCGATCTCGACGTTGTCAAAATACCCCATGGCAAAAACAGCCTTAAGGTCCTGACGCAAGGTGGTAGGATCGTAGAGATCGCCGGGCTTGGTCGATATTTTTTGGAGAATGGCACCGGCATCGATCCGCGCGTTGCCAACCGGAGCGATGGAGGCAACTGTGCCGCTCCGGTTGGTATAGGCAAGCATGGCACTGACGATCTCACCGGTCACCTTGCCCAATCCCTCGATAGAATCGGCTTCCCGAAAGGCGGAATAAGGTGCTTTGGGGGCCAGTACGTCTATAATGGCACAATCGACGCTGATCCGGTTTCCCAATTTATTGAGGCTACCGATAACCACATAATCGGCACCAACGGATTCAACGGCTTTGCCGAGCGTTGCAGTTGACGGCGGCCAAGCACCATTATAATTGACGAGTTTTTCCGCCTGACTGCGCGGCATCATCTTCATCCCCTTGGCCATTGCTTCCCGTTCCAAGGCCTTGTCGGCTTGCCCCGTGACAGCAGCGGCGTCAGGAGCATTAATCTTGAACGGTAAGAAAAGCGTCTTTTGTTCCAGCGCCATGGAAACACCCGGAAGGGCAAGAACGCCAAACAGCAACGCACAGGACAAAAGCGCAAGGGCCAGAGGGGTACGACGAGTTCGTGATGTCGACGGCATGGGAAGGTTCCTATTTGAGTCTGTTCCTTTGACCAGCCATGCGCTTGCACGCAGCTACTGGTCAAAAGAGGGAATAAGCGGCGGTTTTCAGGCTACCGGTTGATCTCCTCGCAAATCGCGAGCATTATGACATGTTTCCTTGATTTTGCAAGAAATTCTGTCATCTCATGTTGTGGCGATTACGATATGCGAGCATGCAAAATCGCCAATTTCCCCCTTTCTTCCGAAACGGTGAGACATAACCACTCTTTCCGCGTCACCGCTGTACAGAGCCTTCATCAAGCAAACACTCCACCGCACCGTGCAGTTCCATCGCCAGCCCCTGCTTGTCGCCGGCCTTGAATTGGCCCATGGAAATCGGCGGGCCGACACGGATAATTATTTCGCCGCTGCGCGGAAGAAAGGTGCCTTTCGGCAAGACCTGATAGGAACCGTTGAATCCCAAAGGAACGATAGGCACACCGGCTTTAATGGCTAGCAAAACCGCTCCGGTTTTGAACTCCTGGAGCGTTCCATCGGCGCTGCGGGTCCCCTCCGGAAAAATAAGAACCGAGTTGCCTGCTGCTATCCGTTTGGCGGCTTCATCGAGGCTTTTTAAGGCTTGACGGCCATGAGTTCGATCAATGGGGATATAGCCAGCCCGATGCATGGCCCTCCCAAAAACCGGTATCCGGAAAAGTTCTTTTTTGGCAATCCAGCGAAAATCATGAGGGAAATACCCTTGAAACGAAAAGATATCGTATTGACTGCAATGATTCCCTGCAAAAATGTAGGTTTGCCCGGGATCAAGGTCCTCAGCGCCCTCCACCCTCACCCGGACGCCGGCAAGCCAGCACAATATTCTCCCCCAATAACGAGGGAAGACCTGGACCTTCACCTCTGATTTTCGTACCCACAGCAAATCGACCAGGGTAAGAACAGAAACAATTATGGTCAAAAACGGCGCCAAAATGAGGGTACAACTGCCTCGAATGATATGTTGCGGTGACATGCCTGCTGCCAATAGGTTTAAAGGAATCCGGTCATTGCGCCAAAAGCGGCCCGAAAAATGAAAATCGTGGCAAGGTACTTAGCAGGCACCCTGAAGAAGAGCAAGAAATTATAGCAGGAGTACGGCTCTGTTCGTGAAATGGTGCGGCCAGCGTACCAGGATTGACGGGAGACGTTTGATCGAATATATTCCTTCGCCTATCTCCTGCTCATCCATTGAGCGGCTTCATGCGCCTCTATAGAGATTTGTCACCCCATAAGGAGTCTATTGTGACTGCAGACATGATTACCATCAAAGCTGACGGCTCACTGAATGTTCCGGCCAACCCCATTATTCCCTTTATTGAAGGGGACGGAACCGGGCCCGACATCTGGGCAGCCGCCCGAAAGGTTTTGGATGCCGCAGTGGCAAAAAGTTACAAGGGCACGCGTACCATCGAATGGCTGGAGATCCTGGCCGGAGAAAAGGCCTTTCAGCAGACCGGTGAATGGCTCCCGCAGGAAACCATCGATGCCCTGAAAAAATATGTGGTCAGCATTAAAGGCCCCTTAACCACACCGGTCGGCGAGGGCATGCGCAGCTTGAACGTGGCCCTGCGGCAGGTGCTCGACCTCTATGCCTGTGTCCGGCCCGTCCGTTATTATCAGGGGGTTGTTTCTCCGGTCAAGGATCCGGGGCAGGTTGACATGGTCATCTTTCGGGAAAACACCGAAGATGTATATGCCGGCATCGAATGGCAGGCGGGCACGGAAAAGGCCGACCGGGTGATCGAATTCCTTCGGAACGAAATGGGTGCGCTGATTCGCGACAATTCAGGTATCGGTATCAAGCCGATCTCGGAATTCGGCACCAAGCGCCTGGTGCGCAAGGCGATTCAATTTGCCATAGATCATGGCCGCGATTCAGTGACTCTGGTCCACAAAGGCAACATTATGAAATTCACCGAAGGGGCCTTTCGCAACTGGGGATATGAGTTGGCAGCGGAAGAATTCGGCGACACCATCATTACTGAAGCGGCCCTTTGGGACCAATACAACGGCACAGCGCCGGAAGGAAAAATCGTCATCAAGGACCGGATTGCCGATGCCATGTTCCAGCAGATTCTCCTGCGCCCCAGTGAGTATTCGGTCCTGGCCATGCCTAATCTCAACGGCGATTACATGTCCGATGCCCTGGCAGCCCAAGTAGGCGGACTGGGCATCGCCCCTGGGGCCAACATCGGTGACGGGGTCGCCTTGTTCGAGGCCACCCATGGCACAGCTCCGAAATATGCCGGCTTGGACAAAGTCAATCCCGGCTCGATCCTTCTCTCCGGGGTGATGCTGCTTGAATATATCGGCTGGCAAGAAGCAGCCGATTTGATCAAAACTGCGATGGAGACAACCATTTCCCAAAAGACGGTCACCTATGACCTGGCTCGGTTGATGGAAGGAGCCACCGAGCTTTCCTGCTCTGCTTTTGGTAACGCCATAATCAATAATATGTAGTATTAGCGCAGACTACAGCGGATGCCCTCCCTTTTCGAGGCCATAAAAGATCTGCTGTTCCCTCCCCATTGCCTGGGTTGCCAGCAGCGGCTGGCTTCTTCCCGGCCGCCGCTTTTCTGTTACGACTGCGGCGCCAACCTTGCCTTTATCCGCTCTCCCCGCTGCCTCTGTTGCGGTATCCCCTTTGTCAGCGGGGCCGATCACCTCTGCGGCGACTGTCTCACCGGGAACCATGCCTTTGACATGGCGCGGGCCCTCCTCTATTATCGACCTCCAGCCTCCGACCTGATCCGCTCGCTCAAATTCAACGGCAACCTGGCTGGCATCACCACCTTTAAAGAACTGCTCACGGATGAAAAGCTGTTGGATGGTTTTGTTGAACCCGAGATCATCCTCCCCGTCCCCTTGCATCCAAGCAGATTACGGGAAAGGGGATTCAACCAGGCCCTGGTTATCGCCCGGGGCTGTTTGCCGAACTGGAAAGAAAAAATAGAAACGGGATTATTACGACGCCACCGCACGGCCACACCTCAATCACTGTTGAGCGGCAAGGAACGGCGAAGGAATTTGAACAATGTTTTTTCCCTGGTCGATCCAGAAAAGGTCGCGGACGCAAGGATTCTTTTGGTTGATGATGTCTATACTACCGGCAGTACGGTCAACGAATGCAGCAGGATGCTGCGCAGAGCTGGAGCAAAACGCATTGAGGTCTTCACCCTGGCGAGAAGCCTTACCCGCTAGCCCAAGAGCGCGAGCAGCGCAGGAGGGACTTCAGCACCTGCTCTTCTCGACAAAAGAGATCGAAGAAGAACACGTCTCGCAATGAACGGCGCTACGTACCGATTGAGTTCGTTTCGAACCTTGGAAAAAGCCCTACCAGGTTCGAAACTGACCGGAATCCAGGTGAATAAAACCAGCCCTGGGATAATACCCCACGCCACCGCTTTGCATCGCCATGGCGCATTGGTGTATCTGATCGATGTTAGCGCCGGAAAACTGGATATCGACAGCCTGCCCTTTCATATGCAGGCTATGGCTTGCGACTCCGCCACTGCTTCGTCTCAATCCTTTATTGGTTTTGGGGGAGCGATAACCGGAAATCACCTCGTACACCCCTTTGCTCCCCATTTCTCCCTGGATAGCCCAGAGGATATCCAGAAGCTTCGGGTCAATAACATGAACCTGTCCGGTCTGGTAATCGCGGAGAAATTGGTTGACCTGCATCAAGGCTTTGCGGTCGTATGCATTCCCCGAGGCATAGGTGAGAGTCAGTTCCTGCTGGGAACGGGTATGAAAAAAAGAAAGCGAGCGTTTTTCCAAAGCCTTTGCACAACTGATGGTCGGGACGGAAACAACGCCCAAGCCGAGAACGAGCTGGGTTGATTTTAAAAGAAAAGAACGACGGGACAAATTGGGTTGGGAATTTTTTTCTGTAACCATTTTCCTCTCTATTCAAGGGGTTATCAAGTTTGTCATCCAAACTGACGAACATCCGCGCTGAGTGGTTTCAGGCAAAATCAGGGCCCATTAAAAAGGAAAGACTTGCTCTTGTCAAGAATTTGAAGGAGAAAAAAGCAACCACCTCCAACAAGACAATGAAATTTCAACACGTTACGATCGATATTTTCTAGCATCAACTAAAAGCCGATTCTTTCAGAGGCAGTTTTTTGTCACTAGCCGCACATACTCTGGGCTGCACATTGCCAGGCGGGTGTCTTTTTTGTATTTTTAATAAAGGCATAATCCTATCTTTCCAAGATCAATCCAGGAGAATTGGTTATGCACATAGACCTCGCGACTCGGCCAAGGCCTTCTGGAATCGTTTTGAATGAGAGCCTACCCGAAGCATGGAAGGCAGCTGGAAATGGCATTGATTGAGCAGAACATGCTCACAGAGCAATACCTGACCGACGCATCGCTGACAGTGTCTGGCAAGGGGTTTATGCTGGGCTGGAACCAAAGAACAATCGACAGGCCAGAGTGAACTTGGTAATTGCCCGCGACGGATGCGCGGCTAAAATCGTCGCGATCTGTACCCGACTAGAGCGAGTTGACGAGACCCGAGGAGTATTTTCAGGATGAGGATAATTTCCGGTGGCCAGACAGGCGCCGATCAGGCGGCGCTCGATGCGGCCATAGCCCTCGACATTCCCCATGGCGGTTGGCTGCCCAAGGGGAGGAAAACCGAACAAGGTCCCTTGCCGCTACGGTACGACCTTCGGGAATCGGGTTCCTCCCGCTATAGGGACCGGACCGAAAAAAACATCCTTGCCGCCGACGGAACCTTGATCTTTTCCTTCGGCCCGCTGACCGGAGGGTCAGCCTTAACCGAAGCCCTGGCCATCCGCCACGATCGCCTTTTTCTTCATGTCGACTTTGAATTGATTGAGAGGAAACAGGCAGCAGCGCTTGTGGAAAAGTGGTTAAGAGACTGCCGGATCGCGGTTGTGAATGTTGCCGGTCCTAGGGCTAGCAACGAACCGCGGATCTACCAAGCCGTCTACTCCCTGTTAACCGGGATTCACTGGCCAGAGTGACCGTTCTCATGAACTCCATTTGGGGGAGACCAAAGAAAGAGGGCAAGGGCTACAGATCCATATCGAGAGCTGAGCGCACCGCAGTGCTTAATCCCCGAAGGTCCATGGGTTTCATCAGGAGATCGCAGGCACCGGCCTCTCGGGCTATATCATAGTTGAGACGGTCCGAGTAACCGGTGCACAGAATAACCGGGATGTCCGGTCGCAGGCGCCTGATTTCGCTGGTGAGATCGATGCCTGTCATCTTCGGCATGGTCTGATCGGTTATCACCAGATCGACCGGTGGCTGCCCCTGTTGGATGAGGGCAAGCACTTCCAAGGGATTCCCAGAGGTGGTCACGCTGTACCCCAGGTGGGTGAGCATCATTCTGCACGTTTCCCGAATCTCTTTCTCATCGTCCACAATCAGGATGTGTTCCGAGCCGGCCGGCAAAGGTCCCTCGCTGCTCGTCAAGCCGCCGTTCGTCCCGTGATCAGCCACGGGAAGCAGTACGGTAAAAACGGTCCCCTCGCCCTGCTGCGATTGCACCGATATCTCACCACCGAGTTCCCGAACAATACCGTGGACAACGCTCAGCCCCATACCTGTGCCCTCGCCCGGTTCCTTGGTGGTAAAAAACGGTGTGAAAATGCGTTGCAGAATCTCGCTTTCTATTCCCTGCCCAGTATCCTCCACCGTCAGTGCGACCCAATCTCCTCCGCCATTCTCCTCAGCCTTGCCAAGTTCCACCCGTGTTTTTTGCTCGAGCCGAAGGGTGAGATGACCACCTTTCTCCCGCATCGAATAAAAGGCATTGGCACAGAGGTTCATCACAATCTGCTGAATCTGCACCGGCGCGGCGATGACCATGGCATCGACTGCCACTAGATCCTGGGTGATGTCGATGGTTGTCGGCAAGGTGGCCCGCATCAGTCTCAGACTCTCCTTGATCAACGGCGCAACCGTAACCGGAACCTTTTCCACGGCGGATTGCCGACTGAAGGTGAGTATCTGCTGGACAAGGTCTGCTGCCCGTTTCCCCCCCTGGCGGATGTGAAGCAGGTTGTTATGAATTTCGGTCTCCGGCGTGCTCAGAAGCAGAGCCATATCGGTGAAGCCGATGATACCGCCAAGGATATTATTGAAATCATGAGCAATACCGCCTGCCAAGGTGCCGATGGCCTCCATTTTCTGGGCCTGGCGCATGCGGGACTCGATTTCCACCTCGTGGGTAATGTCGCGCTGCACCAGCACAAAATGGGTGACAGCGCCCTTGCCATCGCGCACCGGCGAAACGGTTGCTGCCGTTATAAAAAGGCTCCCGTCCTTGCGCTGGTTGACAATTCTCCCCCGCCATACCTCCCCTAGATAAACAACATCCTCGATTCTCTGGTCAAAATGTGCTTCCTGCTCCCTCGCCCAGAGCATCCGCACGGGCTGACCATCGCACTCCTCCCGGCTATACCCAGTCATCTCCTCAAGCGCCGCATTCACATAGTCGATAGTGCCCATGCAATCGACGATGAGTACGGCTTCCTTGACCTGATCGACAGCCGCAGTCAGGCGACGCTGGCGGGCAGCCGATATCCGTTCTTCGGTAACATCGCGGACGATGACAATGCATTGCGGATGCTTGCCCAGTTGATACGGTGTAGCGGTGATGACGACTTCGCGCATTGTTCCTGAAAACTTAAGAAGTTGCACCGCATCAACACTGATTGCGCGGCCCGCTGCCGGCTCTCTCAAGCTTTCCGTAACCGTGCGTCTGGAATCCCGATGGAGGAAATCGATGAAGCAGTGGCCGATCACCTTTTCCTCGCCGCCGTTGGCAATCATATGTGTTGCTTCCTTATTAGCGTAGATCACCGTCTCGTTAACGCCCAGAAGAAACACCCCCATCGGAGCCAGATCGAGCAGACTGGCCAACTGTTCCTCCACGCTCCGTTGCCGCTGCTCTTCCCTTCTCTTGATCACAATACCGCTGAGCAGCAGGCTCAGCAGACCGACGGCGATGATTGCAACCACGGTCACCGTGAGCCACTGTGACCGGAACTCGGCCATGGCTCCCAGCACTTCCTGCGCCGGTGTCAGCAGGACAATCGACCATCGAGCATCGCCGGGGAGTTCGAGCGGGCAGACAACGGCATACACCCGACGCTCCTCCTGGTCGGTGCCGGGGCGAAGATCCCGAGAAAAGAACAAAATCTTCTGCTCCTTGCCGGTAATTGCCATCCGCAGTTGTGCCAACTCATCGGTTTCGCCGCGGAGATGGTGACTGCTTTTGCCGACAAGAGCGGCATCGGGAGCCGCGAGGATATCCCCCTCGCGGCTGAACAGCAGGGCATACCCGTTATGGTTTAAGGGGATCTGCTTCAGGTATCGGCTGGCCACCTGGGCAAAGGGCAGGGAAAAGGAGAGACAGCCGGCAAACTGGTTATCCGGTGCAACAACAGCGGAAAAATACACCTGCCTGCTCCCGTCCGAAAGATGAATGGCGTCACTCACCGTGGGATTCTCTTGTTTCTCGATTTGCCGGCAGTGGACAGCCGCCCCTCCTTGACCGTTTGCAGATTCCTTGGGGATGGCGAAAAGGGGTGCCCCTGTGGCATCGAACCGCTGGATGGCGAGAATATCTTCCGGATGAATCGAAAAAAAATCTTGGAGCAGCGCCCTGCCGCCGTCGTCCAGATTTTGGATGGATGGTTGCTGCACCAGGTAGGAAAGCGCTTTCTCGTAGGTGGAAAAATATGCCTGCAACCCCGATCCGGCCTGTTGAGCCAGGAGCGCCTGCTGGATGCGGAAGGTTTCGATGGTTTTATTTCGAACCGAAAGGTAAGGGAGATAGAACAGACCGGCCAGAATCAAGGTGGCCAGGAGGGCGAGAGTGATATGCTGATAATTGAACCGTTGATTCATGGGCATGCGAACGAGAAGAAGATCAACTGAAGCTTGTATACATTTAACTATAGCAAATTCTGCCTAGTTCCCTAAAATAAAAACCATTCTTTTCTTGGATTGTGCGCTGCAGTCTTCGCTTCCGGCAAAACTTCCGGGGCCATTTCCCCCCACCCTTTTTTCCAGGAGTAGCTCGTGTTCCTGCATCAATCCAATCGTCTGGAAGCGCTGTTCCAGCAACTCCGAGCCGTCATCCATGCCCCCTTGGCCGATCCCCTGGTCCCCGAGATCATTGTGGTCCAAAATCAGGGCATGGCTCAATGGGTGGCCCAACAACTGGCCTTTTCCACCGGGATCGCCGCCCATCTCCAGTTCCCGCTTCCCGCCCGCTTCGTCTGGGATGTGCTGCAGCCGTTGACGGGGGCGGCGCCGGATGAAGATCTCTTCCGTAAACCGGTGCTGCGCTGGCGGGTGACCGGATTGCTGCCGCACCTGCTCGACGCCCCCGCCTTCCGGGAAATTGCGACCTACCTGCGGGACGATGGCGACGGCGGCAAGCTCTACCAACTCTCGGGGCGGATCAGCGATGTCTTCGATCAGTATCAGATTTACCGGCCAGACCTGCTCAGCCGCTGGCAGCAGGGGGAAGAAACCCATTGGCAGGCCATGCTCTGGCGCGAATTAGCTGCCAGTTCCGTTCCGCACCGGACACAACTGGCCGAACGCTTTCGCCTTCTCCTGACCGATGAAGCGGTCGCACCGGACAACTTGCCCCAGCGCTGTCACCTGTTCGGCATCAACTCGCTGGCCCCGGTCTACCTGGAGATCATCGAGCGAATCAGCCGCCACACCGAGGTGCATCTCTTTCACCTCAGTCCCTGCCGCCACTACTGGGGCGACCTGGTCTCGACCCGGCAACTGGCCGGAATGCGCACGAAAGGCCGACTGACAGCCGAGACCGGGATCGACCCTTACTATGAGCAGGGCCATCCCCTGCTCGTCTCGCTGGGTAAAACCGGGCAGGATTTTTTCCGGCAACTGCTCGATTGTGAGATGCAAGAAATCGACCTGTATCAAGCGAACGAGCAGTCCCATCTGCTGGCCACCCTGCACAACGATATCCTCGACCTCCGCGACCGGTCCGCCGCCGGTGAAGAACGTTACCCGCTTCATCCCGACGATCGGTCGCTCCATTTCCATTGCTGTTTTTCGCCGCTGCGCGAGATCCAGGTGCTGCATGATCGCCTGCTCGACCTCTTTCAGCACTTTCCGGACCTGACCCCCAGCGATGTCCTGGTCAGCGCCCCGGATATCCAGATGTATGCCGACGTGGTTGCCGGCGTCTTCGGCGAGGCGGCTCAGGAACGGCGCATCCCTTGGTCGATTGCCGATCAGGGGATGCATCAGGAGCAGCCCTTGGTCCGATGTTTTCTCGATTTGCTCGCTCTTCTCAAGAGCCGTTTTACCGCGCCTTCGGTCCTGGCCCTGTGCGAAACACCTGCCCTTCTCCACCGCTTTGGGCTCGACCCGGCCATTCTTCCACGCCTGCACGCCTGGGTCCGGGATACGGGTATCCGCTGGGGGCTCGATGACACGCATCGGCACGAGCTGGAAATCCAGGCTGGAAGCCTCCACAGTTGGCGCTTTGGCCTGGACCGGTTACTGCTCGGTTATCTCATGGGCGACTGCAGGGAGCCCCATTTGGGCATCCTGCCCTACGGTCATCTGGCCAGCAGCGAGACCGTTGAGCTCGGCGGATTTCTCACCCTGATCGAGACCCTGGCCCATTGGCGGCTGCGCCTGCGCCAGAGCCGCCCGGTCGAGGAATGGTGCGACGGCCTGCTCCGTCTGCTCACGGATTTTTTCGATCCCGAAGACGACGACCAGGGACTGCGCACCCTGCGCGAGGCGATCAATACTCTCAAATCCGACTGCCGCCTTGCCGGGTACGGCGAGTCACTTTCGCTTGTCGTTCTCACGCAACACCTGGACTCCGCACTCGCCCAACCCGGAAACGGCCAAGCCTTTCTCAGCGGCCGGGTCACCTTCTGCAATATGGTGCCGATGCGTTCCGTCCCTTTCCGCGTCGTCTGCCTGCTGGGGATGAACGACCAGGACTTCCCCCGCTCCCAGCATCCGGTCGCCTTTGATCTGATGGCCAGTGCACCGCGGCTGGGTGACCGTAATCGCCGCTATGACGACCGCTATCTCTTTCTCGAGGCCCTGCTCTCCGCCCGTGATGTCTTCTATGTATCCTGGGTGGGCCGCAACCAACGCGACGACAGCATCGTTCCGCCCTCGGTGGTGGTCAGCGAACTGCGGGATTACCTGGAACAAAGCTGTCGGTTTACGGCAACATGCATTACCGCCCACCTGACCACCACCCATCCGATGCAGCCCTTCAGCTCCCGCTGTTTCGACGGCTCAGTCGCCACCGCCAGTTACAATCCGGCCTGGCTGCCGGCGGACCGGGAAAGCGAGGCACCACCTTTTCTCCGCACCCCGCTGGAGCCGCCCGGACCGGAAGGGCGCACCGTCGACGTCCGCCAACTGCTCCGCTTTTGGCGACACCCAGTCCGTTTTTTCCTCGAACGGACCATTGGATTGCGCCTCTGGGAGGAAGAAGCGGGAATCGAGGAAAACGAACCCTTTGTGCTTGACCACTTGCAACAGTATATTCTGCGCCGAGAAACCGTTGACGACCTGCTGCAAGGGATGCCGGAAGAAGATATATTGTGCAGCCTGGAGAGCAGCGGCCGCCTGCCCCAAGCCGGTTTCGGCCGCACCCAGTTTGCTGGAATAGCCGAAATAAGCGGCCTTTTTGCCGATCAACTCCGCCCCTTGCTGGCACAGCCCCATGAGCCGCTGGAAATTGACCGCACCATTGGTCCCTTCCGCCTCACCGGCTGGCTGGCCGATCTGCACCGGGGCGGCCGGATCACCTGGCACAGCGGCGCACTCAAGGGCTCAAGCCTGATGGAACTGTGGATCAACCACCTGATCCTCAACCTCCTCAACCCGCCCGGCCTCTCTCTTCATTCCGTCCACCTGGCCCGGGACAGGGCACAGGCCGACAACCCGGTGCGCCGCGCAGCCCTCAGGCCGGTGGCGGATCCCGAATTACACCTCCACCGGTTGCTCGATCTCTATTGGCAGGGCCTCTCGCAGCCGTTGCCCTTTTTCCCGGAAACCAGCATGGCCTGGGCCAAGGCGGTGGGAACCGGCAAAGAGGAGGCCCGGGCGCGGCAGATCTGGCAAGAGGGCTTTCAACGGACCGGCGAGGGCGGCAACCCGGCCTATCGCTATTTTTTCTCCTCGACCGAACTGCCGCTGAGCCCTGCTTTTGTTGAACTGACCAGCCTCTTTACTCCGATTCTGGCCCACCTGGAGGACGAGCATGCAGGCGCTTGATCCGCTCACCCTCCCCTTGCATGGTTGCCGATTGCTCGAGGCCAGCGCCGGCACCGGCAAGACCTACACCCTGGCCCTGCTCTTCCTCCGCCTGCTGCTCGAACGCGGCTTGGCGGTCGACCAGATCCTGGTGGTCACCTTCACCCGGGCGGCCACCGGTGAGCTGCGCGACCGCATCCGCCGCCGGCTGCGCGAGGCCCTCGATCACCTGGAACACCGAGGCGAGGCCGATGGGCAATTGACCGCCCTCCTGGCGGCTCTCCCGCAGGAATTGGCCAAGCAGCGGCTCAATGATGCCCTGGTGCGGATGGACGAGGCTGCCATCCACACCATTCACGGCTTTTGCCAGCGCATCCTGCAAGACCACGCCTTTGAATCCGGCATGCCATTCGAGGTCGAATTGCTGGAGAGCGAGGGACCGCTGCGCCAGCAGGTGATCGAGGATTTCTGGCGCAACCGCTTCTATCCGGCAACGGAGGAAGAAACGGCCTGGGCCGCAGCAACCTGGGGTGATCCGTCCGGGCTGCTCAAGGCGCTCGGCAACTCGGTCACCGCCGTGGGTGTCGATCTTATCCCGAAGGTCGATATCCAGGCGGTCAGCGAACTGACGGCACAGAGTTGCCGGCTCTTTGCCGAGGTCCGGCAAGCGTGGGCACAGGATCGTGACCGGGTGAGGGCCATTCTTGAACAGGATCCGGGTCTGCAACGTAACGAAAAGGCCTATCGCCTCGCCGATCAGGTTCCCGAGCTGCTCGCCGCCATGGATCATCTCGCCCATCAAGCCGATCCGCCTTTTCCCTTGCCCAAGGGAATCAACCGGCTCGCCACTTCGGTCATGGCCGAGTTGGTCAAAAAAAAATGCTCCCCCCCAGCCCACCCCTTCTTCACCCTGTTTGACCAATGGTTCCAGTGCCACGACCAATGCCTGTGTTGCCGGGCCATCCTTGTTCTGCTTGAGGCTTGGCAATACGTGCGAGCCGAACTTGATCGGCACAAGCGGGCCCAGGGCTGGCTGGCCTTCGACGACCTCTTGACTCGCCTTGACGAGGCTCTGGAGCGGCCCCGAAGCGGATTACAACTGGCGGCCTCCATCGCCGCCCGTTATCCGGCGGCCCTGGTTGACGAGTTTCAAGACACCGACCCCGTCCAATACCGGCTCTTCTCCCGCATCTACCGTCAGAGCGCCGGCAGCCTGTTCATGATCGGCGACCCCAAACAGGCGATCTACTCCTTTCGCGGCGCCGACATTTTCACCTACATTCAGGCCCGCCGCAACACGACCACTGACAGCCACTACACCCTGGGCGTCAACCACCGCTCGACTCCAGCCATGGTGCGGGCGGTGAACGCCATGTTCGGTCATAGGCAGGACGCCTTTGTCTTCACCGACGACATCGCTTTCCAGCCTGTCCAGGCAGCAGCCGAGCACAAGACGCAGCCGCTGCTGCTCGGGGGACAGGCCCTGGCGCCACTGACAGCACTTGTCCTTGACACCGACCGGCTGAAAAACGAGAAATCGAAAACCATCAGCAAGGACCGGGCAACCAAGGCCGCTGTTGACTTCTGCGCCGACGCCATTGTCCATCTCTTGGAAGAGGCCGAGGGGGGCCGGGCGACCATTGCCGGGAAAAAGCTTATGACCAGCGATATCGCCATTCTTGTTCGCAGCCACCACGAAGCAGAGGCCATGCAAGGAGGGTTGCGTCTCCGGGGACTGAGCAGTGTTGCGTACAGCCAGACCTCGGTTTTTGCGAGCGACGAAGCCCGCCAACTGACCCTGGTGCTGGCGGCGCTGGTCGATTTGGCCGATGCCGCCCGCATCCGTACCTGCCTGACAACCGATCTGTTCGGCTGCACCGGGGAGGATCTGCATCGTTTCAGCGTGGATGAACGGAGCTGGGAGGCACGGCTGGCCAGCCTGCTCCGCTACCGGCAGATGTGGCGCGACCAGGGATTCATGCCGATGTTCCAGCGCCTCCTCACCGAAGAACGGGTCACCCAGCGTCTGTCGGCCAGGGACGGTGGCCTGCGGAGCCTGACCAATTTTCTTCATCTGGCCGAACTGCTCCAACAGAGCCCGGCCGGCGAGCACGGCATAGCGCCCCTGATGCGCTG
Source organism: uncultured Desulfobulbus sp. (assembly GCF_963662935.2). Lineage (NCBI taxonomy): Bacteria > Pseudomonadati > Thermodesulfobacteriota > Desulfobulbia > Desulfobulbales > Desulfobulbaceae > Desulfobulbus > uncultured Desulfobulbus sp. Next base: position 1,320,082 of record NZ_CAXXTL010000002.1, read on the forward strand.
GTACCGGCAGCAGACCCAAAATCCGGACAACAACGCCGCCAACCAGTTGGTGCGGTTGGAAAACGACGAACAACTGCTGCGGATCGTCACCATTCATCGGGCCAAAGGTTTGGAGTTCCCCGTGGTCTTTCTCCCCTTTCCCTGGGCCAGCCGAGGCCTGGACACGTCTCAGCCACTCAGCTTCCACGACCGGAACACCCTGCGCCTGACCCTGGACCTTGGCACCGGCCAGGAGGAACATCGCCTCTGGGCCGAGGAAGAGCTGTTGGCCGAGGATTTGCGCCTTTTGTATGTGGCGGTGACCCGGGCAAAATGCTGCTGCCTGTTCTGCTGGGGCCGGGCCAAAGGAATGGAGCGCACCGCCTTGGCCCACCTCCTGCACCAGGGACGCTGCCCGGCCGACGATGCCGAACTGGTCCGCCAACTGGGCTCATTGCATGCTGCGGAAAACCTCCTCGACATTCGGCCCTATCCCGAGTCTTTCGGCACCCACCGCCTCGCTTTCGCGAGCGACAAACCAACCCTGCGACCGAAAACCTTCCAGGGCAGGATCAATCCCGGCTGGTCGATGACCAGCTATTCCCGCCTGAGCGCCGGTAGCGACAGTCCCATGGACACCGACAGGGATGAACGGGACAGCGCCGTTGCCAACGTCCCGGAGGATTTTTCCTCTATCTTCACCTTTCCCCGGGGGCCGGCCGCCGGAACCTGTCTCCATACCCTGCTCGAAGGTCTCGATTTCAACCGCCCCGTTGGCACACAGCAGTCCTTGTTGGCCGAAGTACTCGAGCAGGCCGGGATCGACCCGCGCTGGCAAGCGGCCACGGTCCGCTGGCTGGATGACCTGTTGACCGTCCCCCTGCCCGCCGCCTGTGCCCTCAAACAGGTGGCCGGCAAGGACCGGATCGACGAACTCAGCTTTCTTTTTCCCTTGGAACAGGTCGATCTCCGCCGCTTCAACACCCTGCTCGAAAGCGCGGGATTTCGCCCCCTGGCCGGAACCGCAGCGACCTTGCAGGGTTTGATGAAGGGGTTTATTGATCTGGTCTTCCGCCACCAAGGCCGGTATTTCATTGTCGACTACAAATCAAACCATCTCGGGATTGGGCGCGCCCATTACGGACCCGAAGCCCTGGCAGAATGCATGGACAGCCACCAGTACGATCTCCAATCCCTGATCTACACCCTGGCCCTGCACCGTTTCCTTGGTTCCCGGATCAAGGAGTACCGGTACGATGACCAGGTGGGCGGCGTCTATTATCTTTTCCTCCGGGCCATGCATCCGGACCATCCTCCGGGAACGGGCATCCACGTTTCCCGGCCGGAATTCAGTCTGATCGCGGCCCTCGACGATTGCTGCCGGGGTGGGAAAGGGAGATGACGACCATGCTAGATCAGTTGCTCGCCAGCCGGGCGCTCCGTTTCATTGATGTCCAGGCGGCCCGTCTGCTGGAACGGCTTGACCGGGGACAGTGCCAGGAACTCCCCGTGCTCGCGTCTTTTGCCAGTTGGGCTACCGGACAGGGCCACACCTGTCTACCCCTGTCCGCGGTGCCCGGCCTGCTGGCAGACACCGGCCTGGACAATGGACCTTTCCGCGATCCAGCCACCCTCCGGCAACACCTTCTGGCTTCCCCGGTGGTCGGCCGTCCCGGCGAGGTCACCCCTCTGATCCTCGATGCGCACGACAACCTTTATCTGCTTCGCTTTCACCGCTACGAAGAGGCTATTGCCCAGTCTCTGCGCCAGCGGGCCACCGGAATCGAGGAGATTGCCACATCAACGGCCCAGCCGCTCATCGATGCCCTCTTTCCCACCGATGTTCCATCGACGGCCATCGACTGGCAGCGAACCGCCGCCGTTCTGGCTCTGTGCAAACGCTTTCTGGTTATCTCCGGCGGACCGGGTACCGGCAAAACCTACACCGTGGCCCGCATTCTCGCGCTTCTGATCGCGCTCTCCACTCAAAAGCTGCGCATTGCCTTGGCGGCACCCACCGGCAAGGCGGCCCTCCGCCTTCAGGAATCGATCCACCACGCCAAAACCACCTTGCCCCACTCTTTGGCCGAGGCGATTCCCGATCAGGCCCAAACCCTGCACCGGCTGCTCGGATTTCAGTCCCAGCGGCCCGGTTTTCTCCACAATGCAACCAATCCGCTTCACCTCGACCTCTTGATCCTCGATGAAGCCTCGATGATCGATGTGCCGTTGATGGCTGCGACGCTCGATGCCCTCCCTGCCACCAGCCGGGTTATCCTCCTCGGGGACAGGGATCAACTGGCCTCGGTGGAGGCCGGCAATCTGTTCGGCGATCTCTGCGGCACCGGGGAAATCCGCTGGTCGCAACAGCTTGTCGAACAGGTGCAGCCGCTCATCGGTCAGGGCCAAATCCCGTCCTCTTCCCGTGAGGCATCCGACCCCCTGGCCGACTCGCTGGTCATTCTCCATACCAGCCGCCGGTTCGCCGAGGGTTCCGGAATCAGGGCCCTGTCGCGGGCCGTCAATACCGGCGATCCCGAAATTATGGAAAAAGTCCTGCTCCAGGAGGCACCGGATTTACACATTGAGGAGGGAGCGGGATCGCTGCCGACAACCTGGCTCAAGGAGCACCTCGAAGGGTTCTTCCTGCCGCTGTTTACCGCCGATTCGCCTCGAGCGGCGCTCCAGGAACTCAGCCATCGGCGTATCCTCTGCGCCCTGCGCGAAGGACCGAGCGGGGTCGAGGGCATCAACCGCCTGGCGGAAACACTCTTCCGGCGCAAGGGCCACGTCCCGTTGACAGAGCGGGTCTATCGCGGCATGCCGATCCTCATCCTGCGCAACGATTACGGTCTCGGCCTCTTCAACGGCGACACCGGCATCCTCTGGCCCGACGATCAAGGCACGCTTCAGGCCTGGTTCCCCCTGGAAAACGGCGCGATCCGGCCGGTGGGTCTGGCGCGCCTGCCTGCCTGGCAGACCTCCTACGCCATCACCGTCCATAAATCGCAAGGTTCGGAATTTGCCCAGGTGCTGTTCATTCTCCCTCAAGACGATGTGCCGATCCTCAGCCGCGAACTGCTCTACACCGGCATCACCAGGGCGCGGGAGCACCTGATCCTTGTGTGCCGCAGGGACCTGCTTCTCCGGGCCATCCAGCGCCGGGTCGTCCGTTATTCCGGCCTTGGGGAAAAGCTCCGGCGCCAGGAAAGCGGCCTCCCTTCAGAAAATCCCCTTTAAACAAGCAACGAGAGACCTGCATGGACATCAGAAAACTGGAAGTTTTCCGCAAGGTGGTAGAGTTGAAGAGTTTCACCAAGGCGGCCGAGGCGGCGCTGCTCTCGCAACCGACGGTGAGCGAGCATGTCCGTAGCCTGGAGGAAGAATTGGGGCTGAAACTGGTGGACCGGTTGGGACGGGAAGCGGCCCCCACCCCGGTCGGACGCCTGCTCTACGATTACGCGGTCCGGATGACCCAACTGCAGCAGGAAGCCCTGCAGGCCATCGCCCGCTACAACGGAGCCTTGAGCGGCGAGGTGCGAATCGGGGCCAGCACCATTCCGGGGGCCTACATCCTGCCCCGGCTGCTCGCCTCCTTTTGCCGGCAATATCCCGACGTCAGACCCCAGGTCCAGGTCAGCGATTCGCGGACCATCGCCTCCCGGATACTGGACGGCACCGTTGACCTGGGTCTTGTCGGTGCAATCTGGAACGAACGGGGCCTGGAATGGAGCGCCCTTTTTACGGACACCCTGGTTGTCGCCGTCCCTCCCCATCACCCGCTGGCCGCGCACGCCGCCCTGCCCGTCGGCGAACTGCTCAAACACCCCTTGATCCTCCGGGAACAGGGCTCGGGCACCCGCAAGGTTATCGCCCGCATCCTCGAACAACGCGGCCACCGGGAAACCGATCTCCGGGAAACAGCGACCCTGGGATCCAACGAGGCCGTCCGGGAAGCGGTCAAGGCCGGCATCGGCATTGCCGTGCTTTCCGCCCGGTCCGTAGCCCAGGACGTGCAGACGGGAACCTTGGTGGCGCTCTCTCTTGAAGATGCGGCGGCTGAACGGCCTCTTTATCTCATCCAGCGGAAGAACCGCGAGCCCTCGCCGGTGGCTGCCGTCTTTCTGGACCATCTGCGAGCGGCGGCCAACCGGGAGACAATCCCGGCTCCGTAACGGTGCCGGGATTGTTCCGGGCCGCGATCAACTGCTCTTTTCTGCTCCGGGCTGACTTTCCATCCAAGCAAAAGGAGCAGCCAAACCGGCCGGTTCAAGCCCGTTCTTTTCCCCAAGCCAGCTCTCAACCTGGGCCTGCCACTCGCTGCGCGCCTGCAGCCAGTTGAACAGGAAACCCTGCGGATCCTCCTTTTTGGCCACCGCATTGCGCAGACGCTCACCGGTGAGCATCATCCGCAGCCGCAGACGCTGCATGCTGATGATGTCCCGCAGGGATTGCATGGCCGCCTCCAACCGGTGAGCCGACGAACGAAAACCGCTCGTGCCGATGGCTGCCTGGGTACCGGGCAGGGCCAGATCAACCTCTTGCAGGGAGCGGACTTCGCCCTCTTCGGTAAGAAAGACACCGCTGGCCTTGATCGTTCCCAGGATGGTTCCGTCCGCCTTTTCCAATTGGAAGCCTGTACCGGCATGGAGGACGGAAATCGCCCCGACTCCGGCTTCTTGCAGAGACATCAGGGATTCACCACCCTGTCCGTCGGGCCTCCAGATGAACAACTGGTTAAAGATGGGATCGTTTTCATCGATCCATTGGTTGGCGTCGGAATCCAGTTCGGCCAGTTCGCCAAAACCCGAGCCGCTCTCCGGACCAAACAGCTCCAGGCCGTTGTTGATAGCCCCGTCATTGTTGCGATCAAAGGCCAGAAATCCGCAACCGCTGCCGGGACAGGCCAGATTCTCCGCGGCCCCGTCACTGTCGAGATCAAAGAGAAAGGTACTGTCGCCGAGCAACGGCGAGTCCAGGTCAAACTGGAGGATCAGGGGATCGATAAAGAGGGTGGAAACCTCCACCGCCGAGTATTCGAAGGCCATGGTGGACCGTTCCATGGAAAGACCGAGATCAAAGGCGATCTCCCGTCCATCCGTGGTCTGGACCGTGCCCTGGGCGGCAAACAGCAGGGACTCTTCCTGGCTGTAGAACGTACCGCTGACCAGGTTGGCCGTCCGCACACTCAACAGGGGGCTGGCTGCCTGATCCAGCGGGGTAAACGGCGCCGGTGCGGTCTCGTCGACCTCCGAGGCGCGGATGCTCAACGGCTGGCCAATCACCTGCCCGGCCAGTTGCGCGAGGGTTGCCTCCGTGCCGGTCTCCTTGGTGCCGCCGGTGCTGAGGGTGGTGCTGTCACCGCTGGCCTGGCTGACTTCGGACCGGCAGGTGAGTTGTGTTTGGGTTGAGCTGGCAAGCATAGCGGCAAGGCGAATACCGAAGAGATCGGTTTGTCCCGTGGTCTCAGCCGGAGCCGTGCCCATGCTTAATCCAGTGAATCGTTGGTCCACTTCCCTGTAGGTTCGTGCTGCATCCATGCTGACCGAGGTCGCAGCAATTTTCATCGTTCCTCCTCATCTGGGGTAGAATGTATTCTGATAGAGCCTCCTGTCTCTATCGACCGCCCTTTGCCAAGAGTTAACCCTGAACCTCGCCGCCATCGAAACAGGGCAACGCCCGCAGCAAGGTGGATTTGACAAATCCCACCTCCAAGCCTATTGGTTTGGGAAAAGAACGATGGAATGACAACCTGTTCATCAAACGTCGGAACGACAAAGGAGAATGATTATGACAACACAGGCAACGGCCATGGTCCTGGCCTCATTTGCAGCCGATAGTCTCGCCCTGGGAGCCCACTGGATCTACGATACCGATGCAATCGATCAGCGGATCGGCCGGGTGGACCGCTTACTCAAACCTCTGCCCGATTCCTACCATGCCGACAAGACGCAAGGTGAGTTTACCCATTACGGCGATCAGGCCTTGGTGCTGCTTGAATCCCTGGCCCGGACCGGCGCCTTTACCTTGACCGATTTCGCCGCCGCCTGGCAGGCCCTGTTCACCGGCTACCGGGGGTATATCGACAAAGCCACCGCCACCACCTTGGAAAACCTGGCCGGGCGGCTACCGCCTGACCAGTGCGGCTCCCATTCCTCGGACCTCGGCGGTGCCGCCCGGATTGCACCCCTGGTCTATTGGTATCGCAGCGACCGCGACCGCCTGCTTGAGGCCGTTCGCCAGCAGACCGCCATGACCCACAACAACCCGGCCACCCTGGCAGGAGCCGCATTCATCGCCAAGACGGCCTGGGAGGTGCTGCGGGGAACCGATCCGGTGACCGCCATGGAAAATGCTCTCGAGGAAGGGGTGGCCGATATCGACCTGGATAATCGCATCCGGGGCGGCTTGGACTCCGGCGGCAAGGACACGCGCACGGTGATCAAAAAATTCGGCCAGATGTGCGGTATTGCCGCCGCCCTGCCCGGTGCCATCCACCTGATCATCACCTACCCAAACGATCTCAAAACGGCCCTGATTGAGAATGTCATGGCCGGGGGCGACTCGGCGGCCCGCGGCCTGGTTGCCGGCATGATTCTGGGAGCCCATCTGGGAGAGGCCGCCATCCCCGAGGAGTGGCTGACCGGCATGGTCCACTGCGGCCGTATTACCAACCTGCTGGCTGCGGGGAAAGGAGCAGCATGAACGGTGACCCGTTATGATTGCTGATGAGGACAGGTGGGCGGAACCACAGCGTGCCACAAGAGTGGTTTGAAGAAATCTCATTGACGCCAGAAAAAATAGCTTATATTACATAACCAACACTCTGTTTTTGGTAAAAATTATCATCTGGATTTTTCATGACGACAAAAAACTTCCAACCGCAACTGCAGCATTTTGAGCAGATGTGCAAGGACGCCGGCCTCAAGGTGACCCACCAGCGGTTGGAAATTTATCGTGAACTGCTGGGCTCCCTTGATCATCCCTCCGCAGAAACCCTATACAAACGGTTGGAAAAACGCTTGCCGGCCCTGTCGCTCGACACGGTCTACCGGACGCTGGCCACCTTTGAAAAACTCTGTTTGATCCACCGGGTGGAAACCGTGGAGAGTCAGGCCCGTTACGAAGCGCTGACCACCCGTCATCACCACTTTCTCTGTGATACCTGCGGCCAAGTGTTCGATTTTGCCTGGCACTCTTTTGATGCCATGACATTACCGTCCGGTCTTGCGGAAATCGGCGCCGTTGCCCGCACCAGTGTGGTCGTGCATGGCACCTGTGCCGCCTGTGCCCGAAAAGATCAGCAAAACGACACACCGGAACAGGCTGTTGTCCAGCCAATAATCACCTCAACGCGCTAACTTCCCGCCCAGCTCCATCGCAGGCAGCCTCCCGCCGTCTCCTCCCCCTGCCCCGGGGAGTATTTCTTTTAAAATTCTGCTTTACAGTAAAAAGAGAATGATTATCGTCTGCAGCAATGTTTGCTTTCTGTTTGCTGCTTGTGAAGCGGCCCGTTGACAGGCGCCTCATACCACTCGTAATGTCCTTCCACTCGATATCATTTGAAAAAGGAGACCTACCATGGCCAAAATTACCCTGAAAGGCAATGCAATTGAAACCATCGGTACCCTGCCCGCCAAGGGATCCGCAGCCCCTAATTTCACGCTGGTCAAAACCGATCTGTCCGAAGTGACGCTTGCCGATTACAAAGGCAAGAAGATCGTGCTCAACATTTTTCCGAGCATTGACACCCCGGTCTGTGCCACCTCGGTCCGCCAGTTCAACAAGACCGCCGGGGAATTGACCAATGCGGTTGTCCTCTGTATTTCCGCCGATCTGCCGTTCGCGCACACCCGGTTCTGCGAGACCGATGGCCTCAAGAATGTGGAATCGCTCTCCGTGTTCCGCTCCAACGCCTTTGGCAAGGATTACGGCGTGACCATCACCACCGGCCCCATTGCCGGTCTGTTGTCCCGCGCCATTGTCATCATTGATGCCGACGGTAAGGTCATCTACACCGAGCAGGTTCCCGAGATTGCCCAGGAGCCCAATTACGATGCCGCGCTCGCCGCGTTGAAGTAATCTTCCAACCCGTCTGTTTTCCCGAAAGCTCCGGTCAGCCCCTGACCGGAGCTTTTTTTATTGGCGTCGCTCTTTCCCCTTTTCCCCTGTCCCCGTTGATGCCCTTCCGATTTTGATGGTTTCGTAAAAAGTCTATTCCTGTCATTTCGACGAGCACAGCGAGGAGAAATCTCATAATAATTCGAGCCTGTTGCAAAATGAAAGATTGTTTGTTTCGACCCGATTATCTGGAAAAGAGCGAAATGATTATTCTCGTCATTTCGAGCGGTAGCGAGAAATATCGTCCTTTAAGGCATGAGATTTCTCCCGTTGGTCGAAATGACACAGTATGCGGACGTTCATTTTGCAAGAAGCTCAATTCTACAGAGAGTTCTCGCTGCACTCGAAATGACAAAACGGAGAATTCTTCCTTTTTACGAGTTCATCGATTGTACAAGTGGCAGGGGTTTTGATCGTTGCCATGCTCCGGCGTCCCCGGCGTGTGCGCCCGTTTCACCAGATTTTGGCAGGTCGCCCAAGAGCGTCCGCCTCGCATCGACGATTTCTGGTGCAATCCTTCAAGGCTTCAAGTGCTGCACCCAGCCCGATTTTATCGGCGACATTTGCAGCAATCAGCCACTGGTTGCCCATCTTTTCTTCATGCCGCCCACCGGAGGCGGTTAATCGCCAGATCAAGCGTCAATTCAAACACCTTGTCCCGCTTTTCGTTGAACACGATGGTGTCGTAACTGTCGTGGGGCAAGAAATTGTCCAGCACCCGGCTGACCTCGTCCTTGACCGCCAGCCGGGTCTGGCTGTCCTTATACCAATCCTGCACCAGCACCTTGGGCTGTTCTTCGGTCAACCTCTTCAACAAGGCCTTGGCCGCCAAGCGCACGCTCTGCTCCTCGTCCTTGGTCATCTTATCCCTGCTGAGCAGGTCGTAGAGTTCAAGTTCGTCTTCGCTCAAGCCCTTGCGGATGTGCCGCGCCTCCTCTTCCCGCAGGCCGGCGGCGAACTGCATCAACTCCTCAAACACCGCATCCACTGAACTACTGCCGGCGTTGTAGGCGTTGATCACCTCCTGCAGCCGTTCGCCAAAATTGCGGCGGGTGCTGTTTTTACCCAGCATTTCCGCCACCTTTTTCTCCAGGAACACCCGCAGATCGGCAATCTCAATGTTCTTGTAGACCGTCGCCTTAAACTCGGCCCACAACTTGTCGAAATCGATCCGGCTCAGATCCCAGAGTTTGCCTTTTTGGCGGATAACGTAGGTTTCGTGCTCATCGGCCATGGGCAAACCGCCGTCACCCACCACCACGCTTTCATCGAGCAATTCACCGATCCGCCGCCGCGCCGACTCGATGTCCTGCTGCTCGATGATGCTGTCGATCACCCCGCGCAGATACTGCACCACCGCCACGGTCCGCACCACCGGGGCGCCGAGCACCTCCGGCATGCAGGCCTCGAACAACCCGGTGACCACGTTCTCGTACACACAAAAACTCTTGCGCCATTCGTCCTTGGCCAGCAGGGTGTCCGCCCACAGTTTGAACTGGCCCAACTGCTGAAAGATATCCTGCTCCGCCAGCACGCTGCGCAGCTCAACCCCCTTGTCTGCACAGTAGACGCAGGCCTGGCCGATAGCCTCCTCCAGCAGGCGAAACAGCTCCTCCTTGTCCCGCACCGGCGGCTCCTCGCCCGCATTGCCCTGGCCGTAGTCCTTGAGCGCCTTTTTCAAGCGGCCGAAGACGCCGTAGTAGTCGATGATCTCGCCATGCCGCTTCTCCACCCCGCCGATGGTGTGCGCACTCACCCGGTTGGCGCGGGCGATGGTCTGCATCAGGGTGTGATCCTTCTGCGGTTTGTCGAGATAGAGGGTGGAGACGGTCGGCGCGTCAAAGCCGGTGAGCCACATGGCGCAGACAAACACCAGCTGCAGCGGGTGTTCCGGGTCCTTGAAGTTGTATTCCAGATCATGGCCGTTGGCGTCGAGCGTGTCCAGGCGCTTGCGGTGCGGCCGGATGTCGAGCCCCTGCTGGGCAAACTTTTCCTCCTCGCCGTTCTCGGCGCTGATCACCACCGCCATCTCCACCGCCTTCATGTACGCCACCTGCCGTTTCAAGCGGGCGCTGTGCAGTTCGTTGGTGGATTGGCTGATGGTGCCGCGCAGGGTTTTGATAGCCTCCTTCCACAGCCGCTGCACCTTGTCGATCATCTTCACCGCCGTAAACTTGTCCACCGAGATGACCATGCCCTTGCCCAGATAGCCCCGGCGGGGAAAGTGGGCGACAATGTCCTTGGCGATGAGCTCCAGCCGATCGTCGCGCTTGATCAGCTCCAGCTCGCTGGCAAATTGGCGCTCCAGCTTGGCCTGCTGGGTCTCTCGTCGAGGTGCTCGTCTTCCAGAATCTGGTAAAACTCATCGCTCAGGTCGTCGTTCTGGTTCTGCACCTCGGGCACGCGCTTGCTGTAAAACAGCGGCACTGTGGCGCCGTCGTCCATGGACTGGCTGAAGTTGTATTCCGACACATAATCCCCGAACCATTCGTTGGTTTTGCGCTCGCGGCCCAACAGCGGCGTTCCGGTGAAGGCCAGGAATTGGGCGTTCGGCAGGCCGGCGCGCATGTTCTCGGCCAGCGACTTGTACTGGGTGCGGTGGGCCTCGTCGACAATGACGATGATGTCGTCGCGGCCGGAAAGCAGCGGGTAGTCCTTGCCCTTGGGCCAGCGGAATTTGTGGATCAGGGTGAAGACCAGCCGTTTGTTCTGGCCAAGGAAGGTCCGCATCTGGCCGCTGTCCTTGGGTTGGGCCGCATCGGCCTTGCGCACGGTCTCGGTATGGAGGAAGTTGTTATAGATCTGGCGGTCGAGGTCATCGCGGTCGGTAACCACCACAAAGCTGTAATTGCCGACGCATTTGCGGAATATCTTGCGGGCGTAGAAGATCATCGAAAAGCTCTTGCCCGAGCCCTGGGTATGCCAGAACACGCCCAGCTTGCCCCGCAGCTCCTCACGGCGGAGAAAGGCGGCAAAGCCGCGATTGACGCCGATGAACTGGTGGTTCTGGGCGATGATTTTTTGGCTGCTCTTGTGAAAGATGATGAAATTTTCGAAATAATCAAGCAGCTTGTCCGGCGGGCAGAGACCGGCCAGGAAACGTTCGACGCTGGTTCCTTGGGCCGCGATCTGTTCGCGGCGGATTTTTTCTTTTTCGTCGTCGGGCCGCAGCCAGTGGAAGAAAAACTCCCAATCGGCGGTCATGCTGCCGACCCGGGTCTCGATGCCGTTGGAGAGCACGCACAGGGCGTTATAGAGAAAAAGCTGGGGGATGTCGGCCTTGTAGTTGGTGAGGTTGTCGTCGTAGGCGCTTTTCACTTTGACGTTGGAGTTCTTCAGCTCGATGAACACCAGCGGCAGCCCGTTGACGTAGAGCAGCACATCCGGGCGGCGGAAACCGGCCTTGGGTCCGGCGCCGCTGGATTGAATCCACAACTGGCTGACAACGAGAAAACGGTTGGCGCTCGGGTCGTCAAAGTTGATGATCCGTACCCGTTCGCGGCGGGTTTTGCCGTGATTGTCCTTGAACTCGACCTGGACGCCGTCGCGGATCAGCCCGTCCAGCTCGCGATTGGCCGCCACCGGGGCCATCACCTGGCGCTGGTCGCACAGTTGTTTGAGCACATCAGCAAAGACGGACGGGGGAATATCCGGGTTGAGGCGGAGCGCCGCCTCGCGCAGCCGGTCCTGAAGGATGACCTCACGTTTGTCCATGCGCCCGGAACCGTCGGCCAGATCAGCGGGGTCGACGGTGAAGCAGTTGAGCGTCTCGTAACCGTAGTCCTGCTGCAAGCGTTGCAGCAGGACTCGTTCGATGTCGTCTTCCCCAATAAAGTTGGGCATGAACAACCTCCAATTGCTCTGCAAGGTTTATATCGCGGGCATGGCCCGCTCCTACGGTCCCAGCGTGGGTAGGAGCGGGCCATGCCCGCGAAAAGACGTTACCCCCCGCACTACAGGGCACCCATTACATCCTCCCATCCGCCCATCCGTCATTCCGGCAGGCTGTGAGCCAGCTCCTCGCGCATGCTTGGCGGAAAATGGATGTCAAGGTCCTCGACCGGGAGCTTGCCGGAAATCAGGCGAGGGAGGAGCAGGTCGCGGTTTTGGATGAGGTTAACATTTGACTGACGCAGGTTTTCTGCCTGTTGGTGTAATGGCTCTATAATACAATCAAATTCCTTCTGGAGATTTGGCTCGGGGACAAATACGGGAAGGCCATTGAGATGATTGCGATTGAGAGTTGGAACACCGGCACCCGAGTTAAACCCCTCAAGCCCCATATTTTTCAGCATATAGAATGTTAAATACGCTGAATTTCCCAAGAAATCGAGAACATAAAGAGTGGTGTTGAGAGGCCATGCCCGCGAGTGAGTCATCAGAACTTGACCTAAACTGCCAGAGCGACCAGTTGTTATGACAGGCGGTTCAGCTTTGAAAAGTTTGTGAAATGTCTTTATCGAGGTCGAGGCGATAACCGGGTATTGGCCTGGTTCGACTAAGGCGTCTGGCAGATCGTAGCCACGTTTCAACATGCAAAACTCACCAAACCTCTTTTGCGGCCAACCTTCCGGCACCCCCTTGACGAACTTGGTGTTTTGGTAACCGGGGAAGCGCATGCGCACGAACCATTCGCGGTAGAGTTCCTCGGCCATCGTTTCCAGCAGGGCAATGCGGCGCTTGTTGGTCTCGATCAGGTCGTCGTAGGCGATCAGGATCGCGGCGATTTTGCGCTGGGTGGGCAGCGGTGCTATCGGAATTGGGAGTGTCTCTGCGTCAGGCACTCGAAGGTGAGCAACGGTTGAACCAGATCCTTTCGCTTGAATTACCGCCTGAACATAGGGGCCAACCATCTGATAAAAGAGATAATTTTGATCTACTTTTTCAGGATTGACGCGATACAGCATTGTTCTTTGCCCCAGGAACAATTTGCCGTCAGAACGTAATAGACCGACTTCGCCGAGAGGTGCTTCTCTGGAAAGAATTATATCGTTCTTTTTCAGTCGAGCGCGGCGAGTCCATTTATTGAAAACAGCCTCTTCCACAAATCGATTATTAATAACGTCAATACGACCATTACGGATGTTTGTGGTTCGGATCATTCGGAATCCTGTATCATGTTCGACAACAGGTGCGGTTTTGTTGATACAGTCCAATATTTCCGAGCAAACGATATTTGCCCCCAAAATCTCCCAATTTTCTGGAAAAATTTTCATTTAATCACCTGAAATTTTGGCGATATTGGTGGCAATGACGCTAGCAATAGACGTCGCTTGAGCATTGGCCTCCATCAGTTCATCATTTAATCGCGTAATTTCAGCTACAAACTCCTCCTCCGTCTTCCCATCCTCCTCAATCACTACACCCACATAGCGGCCCGGGTTGAGCGAATAATCCTGCTCCCGCACTTCTTCCAAACCAGCCAGTTTGCACAGACCGGTGACGTCCTCGTAGCGGGCCTCGGGAAAGCGCTCCTGCAGCCAGCCGATGTGGCCAAAACTGCTTTCCGCCTGCTTGACCTCGACATGGAGGGCCTCCAGTCCGCTCTTCAACTGCTTGGTGGCGCGGTCAGCGTTCTGGCGCTTGCCACCCTTGCCGCCCGCCTTGGCCAGCGCCGCCAACTCCTTCTCATGCTGGCGCACCACCTTGTCGATCTGCTTGAGACAGCCGTGCAGGGCGGCAAAGAAGGGAGTGAAGGCGGCGCGGAACTGGTGCTGGGCCTGGTTCTTCTCCTCCACTGTGCGTAAGCCCTGGCTTGCCTCTTGGTAGCCGCCATAGGCCCAGCGCAGATCCGCCAGCCCCTGCCAGGCCGCGACCAGACCAGCCACCGCCGCCTTGCCGGGGCCGTCGTCGAGCACTTCCAGCAGTTGCGCCGAGACCGGCTTGACCAGGGCGCTGTTGCTCTCCAGCCGCTCCATGCCCACCTTGAAATAGCCGTCGATCAGGGCGAGGAACTCAACGCTGCGGCCTTTATGCAGGCGGCTGATGATAGCGATGTTTTGCACCTGCTCCTCGGAAAACTCGCGGTGGGCGCGGTCGATCTGGGTGAAGATGTTGCGGGCGTCGATGAAGAGAATGCGTGCATCACTTTTGGCCTTGTCGAAAAACCAGAGGGTGGCCGGCAGGGTGACGGTGTAGAACATGTTCGACGGCAGGGTGAGCATGCTGGAGATCAGGTTCTGCTCGATCAGGGTCTGGCGGATGTCGGCCTCGGAATGGCGGGCGTCGGAGGCGGAGTTGGCCATGACCAGGCCGGCGCGGCCGGTGTCGTTGAGCGAGCTGGCAAAAAGGTTGATCCACAGGTAGTTGGCGTTGGGCACCGTCTCCTTGCCCTGGTCGGATTTCTTGAGCTTGGTTTTATTGCGCGGGATGCCGTAGGTGGTGAAGCGGCGGTCCTTTTCCACCGTGGAGAGCCCAACCTCGTCGACGTTGAAGGGCGGATTGGCCAACACATAGTCAAAGCGGCCAAAGGAATCGAAGTGGTCGTCGTAGTAGCTGATCCCCTGGCGGATGTCGCCGCGCAGGCCGTTGACCGCCAGGTTCATCCGCGCCAGCTTGACCGTCTCGCTGCGTTTCTCCTGGCCGTAGACAAAGACGCTGGTGTCCTTGCCCTGCTGCTCGAGTTCGGCGCGGTGGGCGGCGATGAACCCGGCGGATTGCACGAACATGCCGCCCGAGCCGCAGGCAGGGTCGAACACCGTGCCGCCGTGAGGCTCGATGATCTCGACCATCAGCCGCACCACCGAGCGCGGGGTGAAGAACTCGCCGCCGCCCTGGCCTTCGGAGAGGGCGAACTTGCCGAGGAAGTATTCGTAGATCTGGCCGAAGATGTCGCCGTCGGCGTCGTCGGGGATGTTGTCGAACTGGCGCAGCAGGTCAAAGGGCAGGTGTTTGGTGTCCTGGGTGCGGGTGAGGCGGTAATACTCGTCCTTGGGCAGGCTGCCGGCCAGCTCCGGCTTGTAGCGCTCGATGTCGGTCATTGCCGTTTCGATGGCCTTGGCGATGTCCTGATCTTCCGGGAGGTTGAGCAGGGCGCTGTAGCGGGCGTGGCCGGGCAGGTAAAAACCGCACTGGGCCATGGCGATCTCATGGAGCGGCTTTTCCCGGCGAGTGCCCTTTAGGTTGTCAAACTCGGCCTGGATGGCCTGTTCGTAGCGGCGGTAGTTGATGTCAGCAAATTTGAGAAATATCAGACAGAGCACCGGGGTGCCGTATTCGCTGGCGCTGAGGTCGGAGTTGGCGCGGAGGTTGTCGGCCGCCGCCCAGAGGTCGTTTTCGAGTTATTTGAGTTGGTCGCTGTTCACGTAAAAATCGCCAGGCACTTAAAAATATTCATATTTATCTGGAAAAATAGAGCCATCAGGCTCATACATTTTTTTTGCTAGAGAGGCAATCACTTTGATAACACGGGATTATCCAGAGCGCCAGAACAACCCCGCGAATTTCTTCGCAGAGTTTTCGGGCCGACTTGCCGGATCTGACAAAAGGGCAGATCGATATTGACAGGATCGGTATTTTTTTTTAGCGTCCTTTGACCATTTCATCAATCCACCGACAAAGCCAATGCAGATCGACGCCACCAATCTTGCCATCATCAACCACCTCAAAGACGGCCGGGCCTCGTTTAAGAAAATCGCCGAGGAGTTGTCCCTGGCCGAGGGCACGGTGCGCTCGCGGGTGAAAAAACTCACCGACGAGGGTGTGCTCTCGATCAGCGGTCTGGTCAATCCCGAGGCCCTGCCCGATCAGCAGATCGTCATGGTCGGGGTGCGGGTCAAGGGCATGGATCTGGTCACCAAGGGCGAGGAGTTCAGCCGGCTGCGCAGTGTCATCTCGGTGTGCGTGGTCACCGGCCAGTTCGACCTGATCGTCACCGCCATGCTCAGCAAGGATTTCGGCCTGCTCGAATTTTTCACCCAGGAAGTGGCCACCATCGACAACGTGCGTTCCGTCGAGACCTTTGTGGTCTATAAAAGTTTCAACCTCAAGGTGCCCCTGACCGGTCAATTGGCGGCGGCGACCGTTGAGGACAACGGATAATCAAGGAGCCAACCATGGACACCACCATCAAAACCACCCGGCTGCACGCCTGGCATGTGGGCCAAAACGCCAACATGGCGGCCTTCGGCGGCTATGAGATGCCGCTCTGGTATCCGAGCGGCGCCAAGGCCGAGCATCTGGCGGTGCTCACCGGCGCCGGGCTGTTCGACACCAGCCACATGGCGGTGCTCAGCCTCCATGGGCCCAAAGTGCGGGACCTGCTGCAGCGCTTGTTTTCCAAGGACCTGGAGCGGTGTATCGGCCCCAAGAAAGGACCGCTGGTCGCCGGCCGCTGCGTCTACGGGGTGTTTCTCGACCAGAACGGCGGGGTGATCGACGATGCCATAGTCTACCAGTGCGCCGCAACTGACTACATGATCGTGGTCAACGCCTCCATGGGCGGACCGATTGCCGCGCACCTGCGGCAGGAGCAGGCCGGACAGCCCGGAGCGGTGATCAACGACCATACGGACAAGGTCGGCAAGATGGATCTCCAGGGACCGGCGGCGGCCAGGATTCTCGGCCGAGTCCTTAAAGACCCGGCGACGGTTTTCGAGCGGATGGTCTACTTTTCCTTCAAGGGTTCGTTTAATCCGCAGCTCATGCCCGCCGAACCGGTGACCCTGCTCGACGGTACGCCGCTGATGGTGTCGCGCACCGGCTATACCGGTGAATTCGGCTTCGAGCTATTTATCGCTCCCGAGCATATCGACAAACTGTGGAACCAACTGCTTGCAGCCGGGCAACCGGAAGGCATTCTCTCCTGCGGCCTGGCCGCGCGTGACTCGCTGCGCGCCGGAGCCGGATTGCCGCTGTCCCATCAGGACATCGGCCCCTGGATGTTTGCCTGCAACCCCTGGCTCTTTGTCCTGCCCTGGAATGAGGAAGGCGCCGCCTTCACCAAGGACTTCACCGGCGCCCCTGCCCTGCTGGCCGCAACCAACCCGCCTTGCACCTTGGCCTACGCCGGTTTTGACCCGCGCAAGATCACCATCAGCGACCAGAGCCGGGTCATTGATCTGGAAGGCAAGGTGCTGGGCACCATCCTCACCTGCACCACGGATATGGCCATCGACCGGGTCGGCACCGCCATCATCAGTATCGCGACCCCGGTCGAGGCTGGCCGTCCCGAACCCTTTACCCCGCGCGGCCTCTGCTGCGGCTTGGTCCGGGTGGACCGGATGTTGGCCGCCGGTACCGAGGTGGTGCTCACCGACGGCAAACGCAAACTCAAGGTCGAAATCCGTGACCAGATCCGGCCGGACCGAACCGCCCGCAAACCCATGCACAGCATGCTGTAAACCCACCTTAGCAAGGAGAAGCACCATGAAAGAACTCGAAGAACTGCACCTGCCGGATGATATCCGTTACACCGATGAGCATGAATGGGCACGGATCACCGGCGATACGGTGCGCATCGGGGTCAGCGACTATGCCCAGGATCAGTTGGGCGACATCGTTTTTGTCGAACTGCCGGCCATCGGCGACAGCTTTGCCAAGGGGAACGAATTCGGCACCCTGGAGTCGGTCAAGGCGGTGTCCGAACTGTACATGCCGATGTCCGGGGAGGTGGTCGCCGTCAATACGGCCCTGACCGATTCGCCCGAACTGATCAACCAGAAGCCCTACGAGGCCTGGATTATCGAAATCAAACCTTCAGACCGCAGCGAATACGAGCAGTTGTTTGCGGCTGCGGCCTACCTCGATCTCCTCAAAGGATAAGCCTATGCGCTACCTGCCTCATACCCCCGAAGAAATCGACGCCATGCTCGCGGCCATTGGTGCGTCGAGCCTGGACAGCCTGTTCGAGCCGGTGCCCGCCGACTGCCGAATGACCGGCACCTGGGATCTGCCTGCTGCCAAGAGCGAATGGGAACTCAACGACCACCTGCGCCATCTGGCCGCTGCCATGCGGGTGGACGAGCACACCAAGGTCCTGGTGGGCGCCGGCAGCTACCAGCATCATATCCCGGAAACCGTGCGCAGCCTCGCCAGCCGTTCGGAATTCCTCACCGCCTACACTCCCTATCAGCCGGAGATGGCCCAGGGAACCCTGCAGGGCATCTTCGAGTATCAGACCCTGACCGCCCGTCTGCTCGGCGTGGATGTGGTCAACGCCTCGATGTATGACGGCGCCTCCGCCCTGGCCGAGGCCCTGCTCATGGGATTGCGGATTGCCAAAAAGAAAAAGCGCGTGGCGGTGGCCAAGGCGATCCATCCCCACTACCGCGCCGTGGTCCGGGCCTATCTACAGCCTGCGGGTTACGAGGTGGTGGAACTGGATTTCCTGGCCAGCGGCCGCACCGATCTGAGCGGCCTGGCCAAGCTGGACGACATCGCCGCCGTGGCCCTGCAATCGCCCAACTTCTTCGGTGTGATCGAGGACCTGGAGGCGGCCGCAGCCACCATCCACGGGGCAGGGATGCTGTTCGTCACCTGCTTTACCGAGCCGCTGGCCTACGGGTTGCTGAAAAATCCCGGTTCCTGCGGGGCGGACATTGTCTGCGGCGAGGGCCAGAGCTTCGGCATTGCCCCCTCCTTTGGCGGACCGGGATTGGGCATGTTCGGCTGCAAGGAACCCTTTACCCGCAACCTGCCGGGACGGCTGGTCGGCGAGACCAAGGACCTTGAGGGGAGGCGCGGCTATGTCTTGACGCTCGCTACCCGCGAACAGCACATCCGGCGGGAAAAAGCGACCTCCAACATCTGTTCCAACCAGGGCATCTGCGCCATGACCGCTGGTATGTATATGGCCTCCTTGGGCGGTACCGGCATCCGTCAGCTGGCCCGCCTTAATTACGACAAGACCCAACATCTCAAGGAGACACTGCGCAAAGCCGGGGCCAAGGTGGTCTTCGACGGACCGGTGTTCAATGAATTTGTGGTCGAGTTCCCCACGGATTTTCAGCTGGCCTACGAACGGTTGCTGGCCAAAAACATCGTTGCCGGCCTGGAGCTGGGCGCACTCTACCCTAAGATGGCCGGCTGCCACCTCTTCTGCGTCACCGAAACGATCGACAAACAGACCATGGACACCATTGCTGCGGAGGTGGGAGCATGAGCGACATATTAGGAACAGGCGGGCTGATTCTCAACGAGCCCCTGCTCTGGCACAAGGGCAAGAAAGGCCGGATCGGCATGTCGATCCAGGCAAGCGATGTCCCTTCCGCCGCGATCGACGCGCACCTGCTGGGGGATGCGGTCAATTTTCCGGATTTGAGCGAGGTGGACGTGGTTCGCCACTATACCCGGCTGTCGCAATGGAATTTCGGGGTGGACAGTGGCATGTACCCGCTCGGGTCCTGCACCATGAAGTACAACCCCAAGACCAATGAGCGCCAAGCCGCCACCCCGGCGATTGCCAACGCCCATCCGATGCTGGCCGACCGCCTCTGTCAGGGAACTTTGCGATTGCTGTACGAGTTGCAGCAGTATCTGGCAACCATCACCGGCCTGGATGCTGTCTCCCTGCAACCCGCAGCCGGGGCGCACGGCGAGCTGACCGGCATGCTCATCTTTCATGCCTGGCACCGCAGCCGGGGTTCCCAGCGCCATAAAATCCTCATCCCGGACACGGCCCACGGCACCAACCCTGCCTCCGCCGCCCTCTGCGGTTTTAAATCCGTGCCGGTCAAATCCGACGATCAGGGCATGCTCGACCCGGCCCTAGTGGCCTCGCTCATGGACGAGGACACCGCCGGCATCATGCTGACCAACCCGAACACCTTGGGTCTGTTCGAGGAGCGGATTCGCGAAATCGCCGCCGTCGTCCATGCCAAGGGCGGCTTGGTCTATGGCGACGGCGCCAATATGAACGCGGTGCTCGGAGTGATCGACGCCAAGCGCTGCGGCATCGACGTGCTGCATCTCAACCTGCACAAGACCTTCTCCACCCCGCACGGCGGCGGCGGTCCTGGTGCCGGTCCGGTCTGCGTCACCCGCGAACTCGAACCCTTCCTGCCCGTGCCTAGGGTGGTCAAGGAGGGAGACGTCTTCCGTCTGGACAGCGACCGGCCGCAGTCCGTCGGCCGTGTCCATGCCTTCCATGGCAACTTCGGCGTGCTCGTGCGGGCCTACAGCTATATCCTCAGCATGGGCGAGGCGGGCCTCAAAAAAGCCAGCCAACTGGCGGTGCTCAACGCCAACTACATCAAGGAACAGCTGAAGGATGTGCTCCACCTGCCCTATGACCGGCCCTGCATGCACGAGTGTGTGTTCTCCGACCTCAAGCAGCAGGAGTACAAGATCAGCACGGTCGACATGGCCAAGCGACTGATCGATTACGGTTACCATCCGCCGACCATCTACTTTCCGCTGATCGTCCACGGGGCGATGATGATCGAACCCACCGAAACCGAGTGCAAGGACGATATCGACCAGTTCATCGCCACCCTGAAAATCATCACCAAGGAAGCGGTGGAACAACCCGAACTGCTCCGCCAGGCACCGCAGCGGACCAAGGTGCGGCGGCTCGACGAGGTGCAGGCGGCCCGGTGCCCCTGCCTGATCGGCCCATCTGGAGACTGAGCGATTTCTCTTCCAGGTGTTGAAGATGACCAACACAACCGCCGCCTTCTGCGACCTCGGCCTAGCTGCCTACCCGGCTGTGCATGCCCTGCAGGTGGTGTTGGCGGCGCGGCGGCTGGGGACCCTGGCCACCGATTTGTTCCTGTCTGTCGAGCACCCGCCGGTCTTCACCTTGGGCCGGCGGGGCAACCGGGAACATCTGGGAGTGAGTGAGACCTTCCTGCGGGAGCGCACCATTGCCGTGGTGCCCATTGAGCGGGGCGGCGAGATCACATATCACGGGCCCGGACAATTGGTGCTTTACCCGATCATCAACCTGCGCCAGGCCCGCCTGGGCGTGAGCGACTATGTCTACCTCTTGGAGGACCTAATGCTGCGTCTCACCGCCGACTTCGGCGTCCAGGCAAGCCGCGACGCCCGCAATCACGGCATCTGGGTGGGCAACAGCAAATTGGGCAGCATCGGCATTGCCATCCGCCACGGTATTACCTTCCATGGGTTGGCCCTGAATGTCGATCTCGACCTGGAACCCTTCTCCTGGATCAATCCCTGCGGACTGCGGGATGTCGGCATGACCTCCCTGTTCCAGGAAGGTGCGACCAACTGCACCATGGACCGGGTCAAGGCGCGATTGCAGCACCTTCTGACCGAGGTCTTCGGTGTGGAACTGCACATCCTTTCCCCGGCAAACCTGACCGCCTATCTCCCCCCTTCCGCCCCGCAGCCATGACCACCGAACCCACCAAAGGCAAACCCCGCTGGCTGCGGCGCAGGTTGCCCACCGGCCCCGAGTATGAACGCATCCGCCATCTGATCAAGGATCAGTGTCTGGCCACGGTCTGCCAGGAGGCCATGTGCCCCAATCAGTTCGAATGCTTCGGCAAGGGCACGGCCACCTTCATGATCCTGGGCGACCGGTGCAGCCGCAACTGCCGCTTCTGCGCCGTCGGCCACGGACCCCAGGGCCCGCCCGACCCGGAAGAACCCGGGCGTGTTGCCGAGGCGGTCCGCTCCATGGGACTCGGCTACTGCGTCCTTACCTCGGTCACCCGCGACGACCTGGCCGACGGCGGGGCCGGACATTTCGCCGCTACCATCCGGGCTATACGGGCGAAAAATCCGCAGATCCTGATAGAGGTGCTGATTCCTGACTTCCAGGGTGATTTCGAGGCATTGGCCACGGTCCTTGCCGCCGGTCCGGATGTGCTCAACCATAACCTCGAAACCGTGGCACGGCTCTACCCGGCCGTCCGCCCCGAGGCCGACTATCGGCGTAGCCTGGAACTCCTCAAGAGGAGCAAGGCCATCGCCCCCGACAGGGTGACGAAATGCGGCATTATGGTCGGGCTGGGGGAAACAGTAAAAGAACTCACCGGCCTTTTTACTGATCTGCGCCAAACCGGCTGCGACATTCTCACCATCGGCCAGTATCTCCAACCCTCGCGAGGCCACCTGGAGGTGGTCCGCTTTCTCCCTCCGGAAGAATTCACTGTCCTCGAACAACAGGCTCTGGCCCTGGGATTCGGCGCCGTGGCTGCAGCCCCCTTTGTCCGCAGCTCCTATCAGGCAGAACCTCTGTATCGGCGGGTTACAGGGACAACTGGTCCCTGATTATTGCCCCGGCGACCGCACTCTCTCCACTCCATGTGCTTATCACTCCGTCAATCCGTCGAGTCCTGTTGACACAAACTGGAGAATGAATCATTATAGGCCATCGTACATTCGCAGCCTCGGCTTTTGCTGCACGCACGGGCCAATGCCGTTCCGAGTCAGACCAACCACCGGTACCTCATGCTCAACAGAAAGAATAAAGCGCTCCAATTCGGCCAATTCCTTGCTCTTGTCGCCAGCTTGCTGATCGCGGCCCAGATCGGGTATACCCTGTACCAGGGGTCGCCTTTATGCCTGAACGGTGGTTGTAAAGTGGTGGAAAAGTTGACCAGGGTTTCTCCTCTGGTCTTCAACGTGGTGGGATTTTTCTTTTTTCAGGTGGTCTATTGGGGGCTGTATGTAGCGCGCGGTGAGATGCGCCGCTTGCCGCGTTTCATCAAGTCGCTGCTCCTGGCAGCGCTTGCGGTCGAAGCGGTGCTGATCGGTTTTCAATATCTGGTGGCGCAGGCCTTCTGCGTCTACTGTCTGGGTATCCTCGCTTTTATCATCCTGCTCAACCTCCTGCTCGGATGGAGACAAATCGTGCCCGGTGCCCTGGTGTTCGCGGCTGCGATACTGGCCTTTGCCAGTCTGGATCTCAACCACAACGCCCCCGGCGAGCAGGCCTTCACCGCCGGTGTCTTTGCCAGCCGGCCGGGATTGCTCAAGCAACCTGAAAATTATCTCTTCTATTCCTCAACCTGCGCCCATTGCGAAAAAGTGATTGCTGCTTTAAAAACCAATGCCCGGGCCACGATCAACTTTAACCCCATCGATACGATCACAAGCATCGACCTGCCCAAGACCACCCTCAACGCTTCCTATTCACCGGCTTTGAACAAAGCCCTGCTGGCCTCGCTGGGGATTGACGAGATCCCTGTCCTGATGACCAGAACCGCAGACGGATGGTCGATTCGCCGCGGGGAAACCGCCATCCTCGCTCATCTGAGCCTGCCAGCGCGAACCACAGGCCCGTCCGGTTATTCAGCCCCACCGGCCACCCAAGCAGGCATCCCCGGACTTGACGGCAGTGAGGGTTGCCAGGTTTCCACCGATTGCGCCAGCGACGCCTCCGGCCAATCGACCGGCCGCTGAGTCCACGCTCCCCACCACTCTCGGCTCAGGCGGCTGCCAAAGCCTGATCCAGATCCCAAAATAGATCCTCGGCATCCTCCAGGCCCACACTCAAGCGAACCATATCCGGCGTCACCCCGGCACCCCGCATCTCCTCGTCACTCAGCTGGCTGTGGGTGGTGCTGGCCGGATGGATAGCCAGGCTTTTGGCGTCGCCGACATTGGCCACATGGCTAAAGAGCTTCAAGCTGTCGATGAACCGCTGCCCAGCCGCACGTCCGCCCTTGACGCCGAAAGTAAGGATAGCGCCCGCGCCTTCGGGCAGATAGCGCTGTGCCCGCTCAAAGCTGGGATGACCGGCCAAGCCGGGATAGGACACCCAGGCCACCTGCCTATGCTCCTGGAGAAATTCGGCCACTCTGAGCGCATTGCTGACATGGCGTTGCATGCGCAGACTGAGGGTCTCGATCCCCTGTACGGTCAGCCAACTGTTGAAGGGCGAGGCGGAAACGCCCAGATCCCGCAGCATCTGCACCCGTGCTTTCAAGATGAAAGCCGGCGGTCCTAAGCTGCTGTACACCAGACCGTGGTAGGAGGGGTCGGGGTCGGTAAAGTTGGCAAACCGGCCGGAGCTCCAATCAAAATTGCCCGCATCCACGAGGACGCCGCCCAGGCAGGTGCCGTGACCGTTGAGAAATTTGGTGGTGCTGTGGCTGACGATGTTGGCCCCCCATTCGATCGGCCGGCAGAGGTAGGGTGTGGCCAGGGTGTTGTCGATCACCAGAGGCAGCCGGTGGGCCTTGGCAATGCCGGCGACCTCAGCAAAGGGAAAAACAATCAGGCCGGGGTTCCCCAGGGTCTCACCATAAATGAGTTTGGTGGTGGGCCGGATGGCGCGAAGAAAGGAGTCCGGATCGGCGGGGTCGGCAAAGGTGACCTCGATCCCCAGCCGTGGCAGTGTATAGCGCAACTGGGTGTAGGTGCCGCCATACAGACTGTTGCTGGACACGATGTGGTCGCCAGCGCCACACAGCGTGAGAAAGGCCAGGGTCTGAGCGCCATGACCGCTGCTGGCGGCCAGTCCGGCAAGACCACCTTCCAGATCGGCCACCCGCTGTTCCAGTACATCAGTGGTCGGGTTCATGATCCGCGTATAAATATTGCCGAATTCTTTGAGGGCAAAGAGGTTGGCGGCATGCTCGGAATTTTTAAAAAGGTAGGAGGTTGTCTGATACAGGGGCACAGCCCTGCTGCCGGTGGCCGGGTCAACGGTTTGTCCGGCGTGGAGCTGGCGGGTGGTAAACCCAAGCCGGCGGTTTTGCTCTGTCATCGTGCAGCCTCCTCAAAAAGGGTCCTGGGGAAAATATCCTTCCGCATGCATCTGTTGAGAAGTACCCTGGTCCCCATCAATGGGATAGCACCATGGAGTCTCTCATTCGATTGCATTGTTAATTTAACACGATTAGGTGACACTGCAATCTCTGGCGTGAACGGATTGAGAATTCTACGGAAGGGCGGGGCTCACCATTGGTCCGCATTCAACAGTAGGCAGGTGAACCGGCAAGAACCGAGATTAACATTCTTGGTGCTTCTCAATCCCGGTGCGGAAGAAAGCGCAACGGCTCGGCGATGTTTCTTACTCCGGACAGCAAACGACCCGATTGCGGCCAGAGTCTTTGGCAAGATAAAGCGCTTTATCGGCCAGTTGCAACAGATCCGAACCTGTCTCCGGTTGGTGGGCGTGCAGGGAGGCGACCCCAATGCTCACGGTTACCGACCATTGGCGCCCCTGATCGCTGAACGTATAGGCCTCGACCAGGGTACGGATCTTCTCGGCAACAAACCCGGCGTGACCGAGAGCAGTATTGGGGAGAGCAATGACAAATTCCTCGCCACCGAAACGGGCAGCCAGATCGCCAAAGCGAACATTTTTCTTCACCAACGCACCAATTGTTTGCAACACATAGTCCCCAAAGCCGTGGCCGCAGGTATCGTTCACCTTCTTGAAATGATCGAGATCAAAAAAAAGGCAGCTGATGTCACCTCTGGAACGCTGCGCCCGGGCGAACATCTCCTCAAAGGCATCCTGGAAATAACGCTTGTTGCGCAGACCGGTCAAGCCGTCGTTGACAGCCTTCTCGTAGAGATTCTTATTCATTTCCTCCAGGTGGCGCATGTGGCGGCGCAGCTGGAGGTGGACCTGGACCCTGGCCAGCAGCTCCTCGGCGATGAAGGGCTTCATCAGATAATCACTGGCCCCGGCCCGGAACATCTGCAAGACCGCATGGGTGTCGCCGGTGCCGCTGAGGGAGAGCATAGGTAGATGCTCGGCCTCGGGGAACTGGCGGGTAAGGTGGATAAATTCGTCGCCGCGCATGACCGGCATATCGAAATCGACAATGACCATATCGACCTGAACAAGATTTTCCTTGATCAATTCAAAGGCCTGCCGTCCGTTTTCCGCCTCGATGACACGCAAACCGATGCGTTCCAAACAGGCACCGACCATCCGGCGCAGCCCTTGGTTATCATCCACCACTAGCGCGGTCATGCCGGTAAAAGTGGATTGCGGGCGCAGCACCTTGTTGACAGCGGCGGCGATATCGCCCCGAACGAAGGGTTTGGAAATGAATTCTAGGCTGCCAAGATGAAACCCGCGGCTTCGGTTGTCAAAGGTATCGTTCGCGGAAACAAAGAGCACGGGAATCCGGGCTCCTGTGTTGCCGAACTGCCCTTGTTCCTCCATTTCCCGCAGTTGCTGACAGCAGGCAAACCCATCCATCCTCGGCATGTCAATGTCCAGGGTGATCAGGTCCGGCGGTTTCTGCATCCAACGCAACGAAGAGATGGCCTCCAAGCCGTCACTGAAGGGGATGACACTATAACCGGCCACTTCCAGTTCCTTTTTAATGACGGTCCGCATGGTTGCACTGTCGTCCACCACAACCACCGTTTGCTGACCCGGCGTTTCCCTTTTCTGTTTTTTTAAATCGCTCAATGGATTCACCTTCATGGCTGCGGCACTGCCCGCCCCTTCCCCATCTGGGGGATCAGTTCGAAAACAACTTCATCAAAATGATTGTATGAAAAAGTACCCTGCCTCAAAAGCAAAATATACCCAACAGCCTCTTTTCTCCCTCAAATCCATGATCAGCGGTGCAGCGAGTGGCAGATTTGCTGTAATTAGTTTGACGGATAACCGGCCGCTTTTTACAATGCATGCGCGTCATGATCACTATCCCTGACGACTGTTGGAAACATGGCGGATTCAAACGCCCCCTGCCTCCACCACGGTGATCGGGCAGGGTACGAAAGGAGAGGAACATGCTGTCTTTTACCTTAGCAAGTGGAGATCGTCTCCCGGCCCTTGGTCTCGGCACCTGGAAATCGGCGCCCGGTGCCGTCTATGCGGCGGTCAAAGAGGCCCTGGCCATCGGCTATCGCCATATCGACTGCGCCCCAGCCTACCAGAATGAACCCGAGGTGGGCAAGGCGGTGGCGGAAGCCATCGATTCCGGAATGGTGGCCCGTACCGACCTCTGGCTGACCTCGAAGCTGTGGAACGACGCCCACGCGCCGGAACAGGTGCAACCGGCCCTGCAAAAAACGCTGGCTGATCTGCGGGTTGACTTCCTCGACCTCTATCTCATCCATTGGCCGGTGGTGTTCAAGCCCGGCGTCATGTTCCCCCGGCGCGGCGAGGACTATATCTCTCTGGACGCCCTCCCGATCAGCCTGACGTGGAAGGCGCTGGAGGACTGTGTGGCCCAGGGGCTGGTACGCAACATCGGGGTCTGCAATTTCAGCGTCCGCAAACTCGACACCTTGTGCCGTCAGGCCGCGATCCGCCCGGCGATGAACCAGATCGAGCTGCATCCGTATCTGCAGCAGGGGGCGATGCTCGAATTCTGCCGTGAAAACGGGATCCAGGTCACGGCCTATTCACCGCTTGGCTCGGGAGACCGGCCGGCGGGCATGAAAAAAAGCGGCGAGCCCACCCTGCTCGACAATCCGGTGATTCAACGGGTGGCGGCCAAGCACGGGGTTACGCCTGCCCAGGTGTTGCTTGCCTGGGGGCTCAGCCGCAAGACCGTGGTCATTCCCAAATCGGTCAATCCGGAACGGATGCGACAGAACCTGGCCGCCGCCCAATTGGGACTCGATGCGCAGGACGTGGCGGATATCGCGACGCTCGACCGGGGGTATCGTTTCGTCGACGGCTCTTTTTTCGCGGGACCGGGGTCACCCTATACCCTCGAACAGCTGTGGGACGAATGAAACCCGTTCCGCACCTTCCATGATTGTCATCGAGCATCTTGCCGCCGAGGGGTTGCGGATCGACCATTTTGCCGCCCTGCCCGGTGAGGCCTGGTGCCTGATCGGCGGCATCGCCTCCGGCATAGAACGGTTCTGCGATGTCCTTGCCGGCGAAGCAACCGAGGTACGAGCCGAACGCCTGCAGTTGCCTCCGAACCTCGGCCTGCTCTCGTTCAAGCGGCAGCAGTCGATTTTCGAAGCCGAACTGCGCAAGGATGACACCGACTTTCTCGACCGGATCGATCCCGGCACCCCGGCCCGGGATTTCCTCACCGATATTGAGCGCCACCATCACCTGATCGACCTCTTTTCCCTGACCGGGCTGCTGGATCGGGGCTACCGCCAGCTGAGCTCCGGCCAGGCACGCAAACTGTGCCTGCTGCAGCAGATCACCCGAGGTGTCGCCTTTTTAGTGCTAGAAAATCCCTACGAGGGGCTCGACCTGGCCAGTTGCCAGGATTTGGACCGGGTAATGGCAGAGCTCCGCGAGCAGGGTCTGGGAATCCTCCTCCTAGTCAACAATACCGGCGACATTCCCCCTTGGTGCACCCACCTCGGGGCTTTCAAGGACGGAACCATAGTTGCCCAGGGTGCGCGGCCCGCAGTGCTGGCAGAGATCACAACCTTGCTGGCCCACCAACCGCCGCTTTTTCGGGTTGCGGTCGAAGAATTGCGGCAGGAGCGGCAAACAGTCAGCACCAATACAATCGGCGACACCCTTGTCCGCCTGCGCCAGGGCTTTGCCCGTTACGGCGAAGTTTCGGTCTTCAGCAACCTCGATCTCACGATCAACCGAGGCGACCACACCCTGATCACCGGCCCCAACGGCTGCGGCAAATCCACCCTGCTGCAGCTGATCACCGGCGACCACCCGCTCTGCTACGCGAACGATCTCACCCTCTTTGGCAGACGTCGGGGCAGCGGTGAGTCGATTTGGGACCTGAAACGGCAGATGGGTATCGTCAGTGCTGATCTGCACCGTAACCACCGTGTGGCCGGCAGCGCCCTGGCAATCGTGCTTTCCGGGTTGTTTGACTCAATTGGCCTCTACACCC
Organism: uncultured Desulfobulbus sp.; assembly: GCF_963662935.2. NCBI lineage: Bacteria > Pseudomonadati > Thermodesulfobacteriota > Desulfobulbia > Desulfobulbales > Desulfobulbaceae > Desulfobulbus > uncultured Desulfobulbus sp. The sequence goes on from NZ_CAXXTL010000002.1 coordinate 1,348,845, forward strand.
GGCCAAGCGCAGCACAGCAGCAGTTGGCCCGCCGCTGGCTGCAACGGCTCGGCCTCGGTGACCGGGCCGAACGAGCCTTCCGCCAGCTCAGTTATGGCGAGCAGCGGCTGATTCTCCTGGCACGGGCCCTGATCAAGGTGCCGCGCCTCCTCATTCTCGATGAGCCGACCCAGGGTCTGGATGAAGCCAACCGGGTGGCCCTGCTCGATTTTCTCAGCGAAATCGCTGAAGAAGAGCTGGCCACCATCCTCTTTGTCAGCCATCGCCCGGATGAGTTCCGCGATTTTTTCAGCCAACAGGTCCGTTTTTCCTGAATAAAACAGAGCCGTCCCCACAGCAGAGAACGAGGGCGAGCCATCGTAAAACCTGCACAATCAGCGCCTCCATTTCGTTTGACACCCGGACGGTGATTCCGTATAAGGCAAAAGGTATCCGCTCCGTAACCGGAGCGATCAACAGGATGAAACGGATTGTCTCGCAAGCTGATCAACGAAAAGAGCGCTGCGCAGAGTACCAAATCGCTTGCCCGCGTGCAGGCCTGCCTGGGAATGAGGTTGGTACAATTCACCTGGAAACCAGGCACGCGAAGGAGCGGAGCGCTCCGGTATGCGATGCGGCCCGTGGAAATAGAGTGGGGCAAAATCCTCAGGCTCTTGTAGTGACAGAGCACCATCCTTATCGTTGAACCGTTTATCGCTGTGCTCAGCGCAGACAAATCGACAATCTCTTTGCCTCCTTCCTCCGAATAACCGTCATGGGCAAAGTGATCCCCCCGCAAGCTCGACGAAGCGCTGCCGGCAGCCGATGCCATCGGCGGGTGAGTGGGCAAAATGTTTGGTCGGCCGGAATTCTTGCAGGTGGAGCGGGACAAGACGGAAGGGATCGAACGGAACCCGCAGCTGATGACCAAGGTTTAACCGGCCATTTACCTAAAAGAACTTTTCAATAACAGGAGAAAAAAATGATACTGTCCTACCGTGATTATCAGCCGCAGGTCGGCAAGGGCGGCTGGGTAGCTCCCAGCGCCACCCTGATTGGCGACGCGATCCTGGGCGAGGATGTGTCCCTCTGGTTCGGTGTCATTGTGCGGGGCGATGTCCACCGCATCCGCATTGGAGCGCGCACCAACATCCAAGATCTCTCCCTGCTCCACATCACCCAGCACGAAGGAGCAGAACGGGATGATGGGGACGGGCATCCCACCCTCATTGGCTGTGACGTCACCGTTGGCCATCGGGCCATTCTCCACGGCTGTACCGTGGGCGATCTTTGCCTGATTGGGATGGGGGCGATTATCCTGGACGGCGCAGTTATCGGTAGGGAATCGATTGTTGGCGCTGGGTCGGTGGTCACACCGGGCAAACAGTTCCCCCCGCGCTCCCTGATTATGGGCACACCGGCCAAGGTGGTCAAGGAGGTCAGCGAGGTCCAGTTGCAAGAAATGCAGGCGTCCTGGCGGCGCTATGTGGCCCTGAAAAACGAATACCATCAAGCCAAGGTGGGCGATTGCTTTTAGAGTCCCCCCTCCGCCCTGACCGCAACCTGACGTATCAGACGGTCAAAACCGAGTTGGCCTCGCCGTATTCATTGGGGGCATAGCCGTCGGCATCGGTATCGTTGACCCAGACACCGCCGTCGAGCACATAGCGAAAACGGTAAGACTGACCGGCAGGAAGAGAAAGGATGGCGGAAAAGCTGCCGTCCTTCAGTTTTTTCATCGGGGTCTCACGCAGGGACCAACCGTTGAATTCTCCGGCCAGGACAGCGGTTTCGGCTTGTTCCTCGTTCTCGTATTTGAAGGTGACACGGCAAACTGAACCGGTTTTGGAATAACTTTTTTTCAGCATTAGGGTCTCCTTGCTTGTTCAGGGCGGAAATGCACAAATCTAGGGGCAACGCGACAATAACGTTTAAATTGTAAAACAGCCGACTCAGGGGGGCAAGCACTATCTTGAATCAAAACACTCCGTGAACAACAGCTGAAGAAGCTGACGGGGAAGAGAGAGACCGGCCATGCCGACGGCATCTCACCTGCCCATCGGGGCACACAAGACTATTTCCGTCATTCTGTTGGCTTCACTTTCCATGATGGCGCAACCTTTTCATTGCGCACACGGTTTTTTCTCTTTTCTTTGTACAGCCGAACTGCATTCCCGCAACCCTTTTTCATTCAATACGCTCATGACCGATACCCCCAAGACCGCCAACCGCGGCCCCCGCATTCCTGAGTTGCTGGCCCCGGCGGGCAGTTTCGAAAAATTGGCGACTGCCATTCATTATGGCGCCGACGCCGTCTACCTGGGCGGCAAAGAGTTCAGCCTCCGGGCCAGGGCCGCCAATTTCGACGAGGAAGGGCTCCGGCAGGCAGTCCACTATGCCCACAACCATGGGGTCAAGGTCTATGTCACGGTCAACATTTTTGCCCACAACCACGATCTGAATCGTCTGGAATCCTATCTCTATCTCCTGCGGGACACCGGCGCCGACGGACTCATTGTCAGCGACCCCGGCATCCTCGCCATGGCTCGGCAACTTGTCCCTGATCTGTCCCTGCACCTCTCCACCCAGGCCAACGTCACCAATTGGGCCAGCGCCCGTTTTTGGGCCGAACAGGGCATCAGCCGCCTCAATCTCGCCCGTGAATTGGGACTGGAGGAGATCAGGGCCATACGGGCGGCAACCGGAATCGAACTGGAGGCTTTTGTACACGGCGCCTTGTGCATCTCCTATTCCGGGCGATGCATGCTGAGCAACTATTTCACCGGCCGCAACGCCAATCAAGGCGATTGCGCCCATCCTTGCCGCTATTCCTACGCCTTGGTGGAGGAAAAACGGCCCGGCCAATACTTCCCGGTCGAAGAGGATGACCGCGGCACCTACATCTTCAACTCCCGCGATCTCTGCCTGCTCAACCAACTGCCGGCATTGATCGATGCCGGCGTCGACTCCATCAAAATCGAAGGGCGGATGAAATCGGCGGGCTACGTGGGGGCCGTGGTTCGCCTCTACCGGCTGGCCCTTGACTGGATTGAACACCAACTATTTTCTGGAGAACCTGCAGTTAGCCTCGTTCTGCCCGAAGCTTTTCATAAGGAATTGAGTAAGATCGGTACCCGTGGTCAGACAGAAAACTTTTTTAGTACCAGGCCTTCATCCGATGACATGCTTTATGATAGAATGCGGCTAGAACAAAGTTATGTTCCGGTTGGCATTGTCCGCGCCGTCGCACCGTTGCTGATCGAGACACGATATGCCATTACCCTTGGCGACAAAGTGGAATACCTGGGCCGTACGATTGAACCAACCACGGTGACAATCATTGAAATGCACCTGGAAGACGGCACGCCGGTGCATCGTGCAAATCCGAACTCCAGGATACTCCTGCGGACTGAGCCGCCACTGGTCGCCGTTGAAACGCAATCGCTTTTGCGAAAACATATAGAGTCATCATGAAACCCTATCTCAATGTTCCCTTTCTCCCGGAGGACAGGTATGTCGATTTTCTGATGCAGTGTACTGCTGACCTGGACAGTGTCCATTTCAGCCTGCTGCATAGCCGGGCCCTCGACAGCCGCATCCGGATTGAACCGCCCACGGCCCAGGAAAAGATCATCTCCGGCCTCGAACGATTGCAGGGGCCCAAAAAATACGCCCTGCTCAACAGCCGCTTCTACACCCCGGAACTGCTCACCGATCACAACAGCATCAAACCAATCATCCACACCTTGGAGCATTACCTGCATCGCGGGGTGCTCGACGGCATTGTCTATTGTGACCATTATCTCCTTCAGGTTCTCGCCGATGAGGCCCCGGACATTGCCGCACAACTGGAAGCGGTCCCCAGCGTCAACACCATGCTGGACTCCTGCCACAAGATCGAGGCCCAACTGACCTACATCGGGGAAACCGGCTTCAAAATGCCGGGCAAGATCATCCTCGATCGCTCTCTCAACCGCAACCTTGATGAGCTGGCCAAAATCAGCTTGCAGATGCATCAAAACTTTCCTGGCCTTAGAATGGAGGCGCTGGCTAACGAGGGCTGCCTGCCTTACTGCCCCTTCAAACTCTCCCACGATTCGTACATCGCCCTGGCCAATATCGGCGGCCAGGATCAAACCCACGTCATCAATTGCGATATTGGCTGCATGCGGCTCTTGGATGAACACCCGTACCGCTTGCTGCAATCCCCTTTTATCCGGCCCGAGGATATCGATCTGTATCTGTATCATGTGGATACGATCAAACTCTGCGGTCGTACTTTGGGAACCGATTTTTTAATCAACGCCATCACCGCCTACCGTGCCCGGCGATACGACGGCAACCTGCTCGACCTGATGGACGCCATGTCCTGGCTGGCGGACAGCCTGTACGTCGACAACAGCCTACTGTCGTTCGATTTCGCCAACATGCTCTCCCAATGCGACACCCGTTGCGACCGCTGCGGCTTCTGCAAGGAACTGTTCGAATCCATTGCCCATCCGCTGCCCATGGTCATCAGGGATCAGCGAGCGACTGCCGATTGACAGGGTGGGCAGCCGTGGGTAAGGTTGCCGTACTTCCTCCCGCTGGTCATCGGCTTTCCGGCGGGCTGGAAGGGGAGCTCCTATCCAATGGACACAAAGACGCTTGTGGCGGGAATGTATGGAATCATTTGAACAATTGCTGGCAGAGTCAACGAAAATCCACGGCCATATCTGCGCCGGCCAGGTGATCGGCGTGCGCATGTCCATGGCCGCTTTAGACTGGATTGGCATCACCGATCCCAAGGGCGCGGACCGGAAAAAACTCTACGTGCTGGTCGAGATCGACCGCTGCGCCACCGACGCCATCCAATCGGTCACAGGTTGCAGCCTGGGCAAGCGCTCGTTGCGCTGGCTCGATTTTGGGGTCATGGCGGCCACCTTCGTTCACCTGGAAACCGGCCGAGCGGTGCGCGTCACCGCCCGGGAGGAGGCACGGGCGCTTTCAGAAAGCTACTGCCCTGAAGTTGTCGAAAAGTATCAGCGCCAACTGGAGGCCTACAAAGTCATGCCGCTGGACGACCTGTTTGTCTTCCAGGAGGTCAAGGTAGCCTTGCGGGATTGCGACATGCCGGGACGTCCGATCCGCCGGGTGCAGTGCGGGAAATGCGGCGACTGGGTCCAGGATTGCCGTGAATTGGCGAGGGAAGGCACGATCCTTTGCCGGGCCTGCGACGGTGAGCGATATTATCAGGTTGTAGAGTCGGACCGAAGTGCGGCCAGTTCCACCTCTTCGTGAAAAGGGGCAGTCCCTTTTTCTCCTTCCGGATCGGCACCCGCGGATGCTGTTCCCTACCCCTCCCGCATGAACAGGTCGCGCATTCGCACCTTCAGCCTGCACTGCCGCAAGCGTTACGGCCAAGCGATCGGCAAGATTCCGCTTGATCTGGGTATTCCCTGCCCCAACCGGGCCAGAGGCGGTTGCCTCTATTGCCGTCCGGCCAGTTTCACCCCCTTTTCCCTGCGCGCAACCGATGCCTTGGCCGAACAGATCCGCCGGGGAAAAGAGCACCTGCTCAAGGGACGATTCCGCCACTATTTCGGGTATTTTCAGCAGGAAACCTCCACCGCCCTGGCCACTGACCGGCTCATCCCCCTGCTTGCTCTGATTCTCGTTGATCCTGATTGCCGTGGCCTGATCCTCTCCACCCGCCCCGACGCCATTGCCGATAACCTGCCCGCTGCCCTGGCCCATCTGGTGCGGCACAGCGGCAAGACTTGCCTGGTCGAGCTGGGGCTGCAGTCGATCCACGACCAGAGCCTCCGCCTGCTCAACCGCAACCACAGTTTTGCCGATTTTGTCGCCGCCGTAGACAAACTGCACGCCGTGGAAGGCATTGAAATCGGTGCCCATCTGATCCTCGGTATTCCGGGGGAATCGGAGGCGGAAATGCTGACCACGGTGCAGACCGTCTGCGCTCTCCCCATCCAGGCCTTGAAACTGCACCACCTCCAGGTGATCGAGGGCACTCCGCTGCACCGCCTCCACACCCTGGGCCAGGTCCCGGTGTTCACTCTGGAAACCTATCTCGAGCTGCTGCTCCGCCTCCTGCCCCATATTCCTCCCCGGATTGCCCTGCATCGGCTCTGGTCCACGGCCCACCCCCATTTGCTGATCGCCCCGAAATGGCAATGTTTGAGCGGAGAATTGAGCAAGAAGCTCCACCGGATGATGGTGGAAAGGGGTCTTTGGCAAGGACAGGAAACAGAAGAAGGGGAGGGATCAGCCGAAAAGGGTGTGGAACAACGATGAGCGGTTAGTGCGGCGCAAACGTTTGAGGTAGTACGGAAAATCCAACCCGTAGCGCTGCTGGGAGTCGGCGGAGCACTTTTGCGCCTTCTTGATGATCTTATGCGGGATATCGTTGGGAAAAATCAGGAGAATGACATTGCTCCGTTTCTTGACCGCCATCTGCAGAAACCGGTCGCCACTCGCCTCTCCCACTGCCCGTAGAGCCTGATGATAAAGGGGCTTGTCGCCGCACCACAGGTTCACCACCAAAATGCCCTCGGGGCACAGCCTCGCAAGCAGCAAGCTGTACAGCTCGGAATCGAACAGAGCGGGGGCCATGGCGCCAGGACCGAAGATATCGAGAAAGGCGAGGTGGTATCCGCAAGCGGGATCGGTGTGCAGATACGAGAGGGCGTCCCGGTTGACGATCCGCAGACCTTCGCGGAGCGGCAGCCGGAAATAGCCATGGGCCAGGTCGATCACCAGCCGTTCCTTTTCCACCACATCGATTTGGGCCTCGGGGTGATGGTGGAGTAAAAAATGGGGCAGAGCCCCGCCGCCCAAACCGATAAGGAGGAATTTTTCGGGCCGCGGATGGAGCAGCAGGGCGGTTGCCATCCATTGGGTGTAGGCGAGCTGCAGCTCCCAGGGCTTCTGGAGATCGATGCAGGTCTGCCACTCTTCGGTGCCGAACCGAAGGCTGCGGAAACTCCCCTCATCGGTGACCAGGACCGGATGCTGGCCGGTGTGGCCGCTAAACACCAGTTGTTGCATCGATTGCGCCTTAAAAAAAAAGCCGCAAAGCCGAGAGATCAGCTTTGCGGCCAGAATGACGCGAGATATTCACCGCCCTAAGGGACAACGGGCGATATCGTTTGACCAGCGTAACCCGTTGTTTGCGGGTCACGAACCAGCCATGGTGTACGGGTTTATCGTTTTCTTTTTTTCATACACGATGAAAATCACTTGCAGCCTCTCAGCCCTCAGCCGCCGCTCTTGGCCGGGGTCTGCTGCTTTTCGGCCTCAGCCGCGGAACCGGCGATGGCGGCGCGATTGACCTTGATCCGCACATTCTCGGCGATCTCCAGCGTGACTACCGAATCGGTGATGCCGGTGATCTGCCCATGGATGCCGCCACCGGTGATGACCTTGTCACCCTTTTTCAGGTTCGACAGGTAGTTTTGATGCTCCTTGGCCTTTTTCTGTTGCGGTCGGATCAGCAAAAAATAGAAGACGATAAAAATAAGAACCAGCGGGACAAATTGGGCAATATTGGCCAACCCCGCGGGGGCGGCAGCGTCAGCGGCCCAGGCAACTCCAGTCATGAAACATTCCTCCAGTTAATCGTTAGTGTTCTGCAAACGGTCCAGTCCGTTGTTGATAAAAAGATCGGCGAAAAGCAAGAAAACGGTCTTCCCGGATCGCCTCCCGCATGCCCGCCATCAACGTGCAATAGTAGTGCAGGTTGTGGATGCTGTTCAACTGGTAGGCCAGGATCTCACGGCTCTGGAACAGGTGCCGAAGATAGGCGCGCGAATAATGGCGGCAGGTGTAGCAGCCGCAGGTTTCGTCCAACGGCCTCTGGTCCTGTTGAAAACAGGCGTTTTTTATAACAAGTCTGCCCTCTGAAGTAAAGAGCATTCCATTGCGGGCGTTGCGGGTCGGCATGACGCAGTCGAACATATCGATGCCGTGATAGACGCCCTCAACCAGGTCCTCCGGTGTGCCGACGCCCATGAGGTAGCGGGCGTGATCGGCCGGCAGATGATCGGCGGTGGCCTCCATCAACTCATACATCAGCTCCTTAGGTTCGCCCACCGACAGTCCGCCCAGGGCATAACCATCAAATCCGATGTCGACCAGCTGCTCGATTGCTTCCAGGCGCAGGTCCGGAAACATGCCTCCCTGGACAATACCAAAAAGATGCTGGCCGGTCCCACTCTGTGCATCACGGCATCGTTTGGCCCAACGGGCGGTCAGAGCCGTGCCTTTGATGGTCTGCTCCCGGTCCGCCGGATAGGGAATGCAGGTGTCCAAGGCCATCATGATGTCGGATCCCAGGGCCTCCTGGACATGGACGGCATCTTCGGGGCTGAGGAAAAGCTTGGTGCCGTCGAGATGGGAACGGAAGGCGGCCCCCTCCTCAGTGATCTTGGCCAGTTCCCGCAGGCTGAAAATCTGAAAACCGCCGGAATCGGTGAGGATCGGCCCGTCCCAGTGCATGAACTGGTGCAGACCGCCGAAGCTGCGGATCAGTTCATGGCCGGGCCGGATGTAGAGATGGTAGGTGTTGCCGAGGATGATCTGCGCCCCGAGCTCGACGAGATTTTCCGGGGTCATCGCCTTGACCGTGGCCTGGGTCCCCACCGGCATGAAGACCGGGGTCTGGACGGTGCCGTGCAGGGTGGCCAGTTCGCCCCGACGTGCCTTGCACTCGGTCGAACGGCCCAGCAGGGTAAAGGGTGAGACTCTGGTCATGGAGATAATCCGGGAACAGGTATTATTCGACGCTCAGGATGAGGACGTCGAAATGGAGCATCTCCCCGGCCAAAGGGTGGTTGAAGTCAAGCTTGGCGATTGTTTCCCCAATGTCGGTGACCAGGCCCTGCAATTCCTGGCCTTCGGGGCCAACGGCAGTGAGCATCGCGCCCGGCTGGCGTGCTTCCTCGGGCAGGTGCTCCAGGGGCACCTCAATCAGCGCCTCCTCGGAAATGACCCCATAACCGTCCTCGGGCGGGACGATGACCTTGAGGGTGTCCCCTGCCTTTTTGCCGATCAGGGCCTGCTCCAAACCGAAAATGAGTTGTTCTTCGCCTTGGGTGTAGGTGAGCGGCTCCGCCCCTACGTTGGTGTCGACCGTTTCGCCGTTGTCCAGGGTCAGGGTATAGGTAATGGCAACGGTTTTGCCTTCACTGATGATCATATTGCCCTCGTTCATAAAATGACCGGTCCGGGAGATCCGCACCGGTTGCCGTGGTCTGCCAGGAGGCGGCGACAGCGTGCGCACAGCTATAAACCGCCCGGCGGACAATTGCAAGACCGCACTCAAGCCCGAAACCGGTTGCGCGCCGCCCATCCTTGACGTTTTCAGGACAGCAGGAGGGCAAGCCGCCGCTCCAGCTCGCCCTGTTGAGCACCGATGGACTGGTTGAGATGGAATTGCACCAGAGCCCGGTGCAGATTCTGCCCCGGTCGGGTAATCTTGAAATAACGGTCGCCTGCCAAATGGTCGGTGAAAAATCGCAACCCCAGTTCAAAGCTGATCAGCGCAACAGCCGTTACCAGCAAATCCTTGTCCGCCGGGGTGAGCAGGTGCCCGGCCTGACGCAGATAGCCGGCCATCAGGGCCTGAAAATAATCCGGGTCAAAAACCGTGGCGGCAGGGTCGGCAGGGCCCTCGCCCATGGGATTGCAGCAGGAACGGAGGCAGTCGCCCAGGTCATGCAGGAGCAGCCCCGGCTTGACCGTGTCGAAATCGATCAGGCTAACCGCCCGGTCGGTATCGGCGGCGAACAGGAAATTGGCGGCCTTGGGATCACCGTGGATCACCTGGTGGCTCAACCGGTCCCTGGCCTGTTCAAGGATGGATGCACTCGGGCGGAGTTTTTTGATCCGGCGGCAACAAAAGGCCTCTGGTTCGTTCTCCTTCCGGGCCTTGCTGCGGACGAGGTCATAGTGTTCCAGATACCGGGGGGTAATGTGGAAATCCGGCAACGGATCGGCAAGCGCTTCGGGGTCGATATCCGCGGTCAAGAGATGGAAGCGCCCGAGCAGGGAGCCGATCTCCTCGGCCTGCGCCGGTTTTTTCAGAGTGTCCAAGGTTCGGGTGTTGTCGATATGGGTCAGCAGCCGCCAGCAATGACCCGCCGGATCGAAATAATGATCCCGCCCTTCCGGGTTGGTCACCAGACAAAAAAAAGAGATGCCGGATTCAGTGTTCCGGTTCAGATGCGCGGTGACGATCCGCATGTTGGCTATCACCGCTCCCGGATCGGCAAAAACCGCGGGATGCAGCCGTTGCAGGACCAATTGCTTCCCGTCGACCAGCTCAACTCGCCAGGTATCGTTAATATTGCCCTGCCCCAACGGCACAAGGTCCAGGAAAGAGGCGGCCGGAAGAAAGAAATCGAGGGCGAGGGCGGTATCCATAAAAAGGCAATGGGGTAATCAGGGGGCGGGAGCAACCGGCGGCGGGTATTTGCACGCATTGAGCGCCATCTTCTCCGAGGCCGCGGCCAGCATGTCGATCCCCAGCTGATCGGCCAGGCGGGTCAGGTAGATGAGGACATCGGCGATCTCGTGCGCCACCTCGTTCCTGGTTTCAGGCGTCAGATTGGAGCTCTGCTCCGGGGTGAGCCACTGAAAGTGCTCAAGCAGTTCAGCCGCTTCGACAATCAGGGCGGCGGCGAGATTTTTCGGGGTGTGAAAGGGTTCCCAGTCACGCTCGCCGGCGAAACGGCGCAACTCCAGGGTCAGTTGTTGGAGACTGATGCAGTGGTAGGGCGATTTTTTTTGAGCCATGGCGGTTCCTCCTGTGCCAAAACGATCCGCCAAGGTAGCGCATCAGGGGCTGTTTGTCACTCCCAAGGCGCAGATCTCAGACCATGGCGGCGACCAGCCCTTTGATCCGTTCGACCACCTCGCCGACTGCCTGCTCGACCTCGGGCGACATCTGCTGGGTGAACTCCTTGATTTCCTTGACCTCAATCAGCAGGATACGGATATCGGCGGGCATCTCCTCCGGAAAACAGATGTAGCCCGTCTTCAGGGTGGTGCCCAGGGTGATGGCATGCGAGTTGACCAGGGCATGGGTGGTGAAGATGTCATCCAGCGTGACCTCGAGGATGGATCCCGGCTTGTTGCCGAGTTTGCAGGCGTCGACAATGATGGCCCGCTCAAAATCCCGGATCTTGTCCATCACTTCGAAACCGGCTGTGTAGGCCACTCCGATTTGGCAGGCCAGGTTCTCCTGCTCCAATCGCTCAGCCACGACGATCCCTGCCCGGTCATCCTGGAGATAGGGGTTGCCGATGCCGACAACCACGCATTTTCTATTCATGGCGGCCTTGCAGTTGAAAAACATGCCCAAGACGGGCATTGTTCACTGCTGATTGGCGATTCATCAGCATCTGTATTCAACAAACAAAAAAGAGGCCCCCAGCGGGCCTCTTTTTAAATTTCTTCAACAAGTTTATATCAAGCCGGCCAGCCATTCGAATGCATTGTTTGCCCCTGGCGATCGATAACGAAGCACTCATACCCAGGCCGGGAGTTGATGTACCGCATTCCGACCTCCGGCTCCATGACAAAGACAGCGGTCGACAGGATGTCGGCATCCATGGCGGTGGGAGCCATGACCGTGACGCTGGTCGCCAGATGCGGTGAGTGACCGGTTTTGCTGTTGACGATATGGTGAAAAACCTTCTCCCGATCGTAATAAATCTCGTAATTGCCTGAGGTCGCCACAGCGCCCTCGCGCAGACTGATAACATCGGGGTATTCTTTCTTTTTCGCCGGGTCCTGGATAGCCACGGTCCAGGCCTTGCCCTTGGCGACTGAGCCGCCGACCCGAATCTCGCCTCCTGCGTTGACCAAGTGGTTGGCTATTCCATTTTCAGCCAGCACCTGCGCCGCTCGGTCGGCGATAAAACCGGGAGCGACGCCGTCCAGCGTAATCCCCATGCCCTTCTCGGGCAAGAGGATGGATCCGTTATCAAAGCGCAGGCGTTCTGAACCGATCAGGTCGAGAATCGCATCGGTCTCGGCTTCGGTTGGCTGCTTACCGGCAGCGAATCGCTTTTGGAAAAGATCGACAAGCGGCGCGACGGTAATATCGAAAGCCCCATTGGTGTCGCGGTGGAAATAGAGGGCTCGACCGAGCACCTCACGAATTTCAGGGATCGGCTGAGCAAGGCAATGCTCAGTATTGAGCTCGCAAATCGGCGATTGATTGCCATAGCGGGTCAGGAGAGTGCAGAGGCGGTCAACTTCGGCAAAGGCAAGTCCCATGGCGTTTTCCGCCTCGTCCCTGGAGGTGTGCATGACCGTCATGTCGACAAAGGTACCCATAGCAATACGGGTTTTGGAAACCTTGTACGTATTTTTGTGAAACAACAAGCTTTCCGCCTTCTCGACTGGCAACAGGGTCGCTGCGGCAGCTCCTAGGCCCAGGAGTCCGGAGAGCTTTAAAAATGATCTTCTCTTGTGATCACAAACATTTGGGAAAATTTTCATGACTGTTCCACTCGTTTGGTTTTATTAACCGGCCATTTTCAGGCCATCAGCGACATTTCGGGCTATAGTCAGCCGTCCCTTGTAATGACGAAAAATCTCGCGAGGACATTTAGCGACACACACTTCCTCGCAGGAAGGACCATAAGCAATGCAGCTCTTATGATCGATGACAATCAGATTATCGGTATATGCCACCGCTTTGGCCGGGCACACCTTGACACAGAGCTTGCAGCCGATACAGCCGACTTCGCAGACAGCCTTAACATCCTTGCCGAGATCTTTTGAAGAGCAAGGCACCCACACCCGAGCCTTCAACGTTTGCAGCTCGATAATCTTCTTCGGGCAGGTGCGCACGCACACCCCGCAACTCACACATTTATCCGGGTTAATAATCGGAAAATTATCAACCATTTCTATGGCATCGAATGGACAGGCTTCAGCGCATTCGCCCAGGCCAATGCAAGCATACTGGCATTTCGATGGTCCGCCAAAGCCGAGGTTGGCAGCTGTGCAGGAATGAAAACCGATATAGTGATGCTTATGGCTGACCCGTCCCTCAACCCTTGAACAGCGGACAACCGCCATCTGGTCTTCGACCTCAGCCATCTTCTTGCCGGTGAGTTCGGCCACCACCGCAGCCACCGCTTCTTTGCCGGGAAAACAGAGATTTGGCGGGACGGCGGGATCATTGACCACGGCAATGGCATAGCCTTCACAGCCCGGATATCCGCAGCCGCCGCACTGGGCCAGGGGCAGGGAATGCAGGACCTTATCGATCAGCGGGTTGGTCTCGACCGCAAACTTATGGGCAGCGATGGCCAGACCGATACCAAAGAACAGGCCTATGCAGCCGAGAAGAACCAGCCCGCTCAGGGCTATTTTAAGTAATTGCGGATCCATTTCACCACTCTCTTATCCATCCGTGTTGTCGATTTCAGTTTTCAGATCAAAACAGCTGCAAACCGGAAAAACCGAGAAAGGCCATGGCGAATTGCCCGGCGACGATGAAGGCAATGGGCAAGCCTTTAAATGTCGGGGGTATGTTGGCTATTTCCAACCGCTCCCGAACAGAACTCATGAGATAGAGGGCCAGTAAAAAGCCCCCTCCGGCACCAAGGGCCAGCATGAAGGTCTCGAGGAAATTGTAATTGAGGCTCGACATGACCAGCGGCACGGCAATGATGACACAGTTGGCGATGACGAGAACCAGGTAGACGCCAAACGAGTTGAACAGCACCGGATTGACTTTGCGCAGGATCGTGTCGACTGCCTGCACGGTGAGCGAAACCAGACCAATGAAGACGACGATTTGGAGAAAGTTGAGATTGAAAGGAATCAGGGTAAACTTGTAAAAGAGCCAACTCATGCTGGCAGACGCCACCATGACGATGGTGAACACCACCCCCATGCCCTTCGCCGTTTCCTTTCTCTTCGATGTTCCAAAAAATACGCACAACCCAAGGTATTTGGTGAAAACGAAATTATTGATCAGCAGTGCGGCAATAAGAATCGAGAACAGATACCCGAGGTAGGATTTCGAAACCTTGAAAGTGAGATCGGCAACACCCGTCAGCCCCCGCAACGAAACCACATGCGTTTTCGCGGTATTGAGCGGTTCGGCGAACAGCAGTGCGACATTGCGACCGTCACTGCCCACCGTTGCGGAGATCAGGCTAAGCTTGATATCGGGATCGTTTTCTTCAAAAACCGTATACTTAGCCACATCGCCAGCCACCGCCTTGTCGACAGGCGCGGTGAAGGTGACCGCAATGCCGTTTTTGCCGGAAAACGAGGTGGTTTCGATGAAATCAGCGGCCTGCAGCCATGCCGGCAACAGCAGGACGACAAGAAGCACGGCAAACGGAGGAATTTTCAGGTTGCTCATGATTGCATTCCTTTTTTACGTTTGTACACCAGTTCGATCCAGTTGAAAAAAGCCATCATCAAGCCGACGACGAAGAATCCCGCGCTCGGCAGGATAAAGAACAGCAAGGGTTTGAATCCTAGGACGTCGTAGCCGAAGATCGCTCCCGATCCCAACAGTTCGCGGACAAAACCGATGACCACCATGCCGACCATGAATCCAAGACCCATGCCCACCCCATCCCAGAAGGAGTCGGACACCTTTTCTTTGCAGGCGAACATTTCCAGTCGCATGGTAATGATAGCAAAGGCAACGATCAGTTTGATGAAAATGCCCATCTTAGCGTAGGCCCCAGGCAAGTAGGCGGCCATGACCAGATCGATGACCGTTACCCAGGTAGCGATGGTCAGGGTGTAGGTCGGTATTCGAATCCGGGGATGGATTTGGTCTTTAAAGAGTGAAATGGTCACGCTGGAGAAAACTTGGACCAACAACACGGCAACGCCCAGCATCAGACCATTCATGACCGTGGTGGAAATACCGACCGCCGGGCACATCGACAGCGCCAGCCGGAAGATCGGGTTTTCGCTCAGAATACCCCGCCCAAGGAGTTCCCAGGGTGTTTTGGTGTTAGATGAATGTGTTGTCACTCTGGTCCTCCGACTAGGTTAAAACGAGACAGCAATTTTTTGCTCTTTGAGCACACGATCGAGAATATCCAAGCGGTAAGCGAACTTAACTGCCATCCCTTTCACGCCATCGGTCAGCATCCGCGAGGAGATGGTTGCTCCGGTCAGGGCATAGATATTTTTGTCCTTGAATTGTTCCATTATCCGAGAGACATCGGCGTCGGCGAGATGTCCCTCAAGGGCTTGCCGGTATTGCTCCGGCAAAGGCTCTTTGACAACCTGCAGCCCTTTGAGCACATCAAACGATCTACCTTTGAACTGCTTCTTGAAATAATCCTTTTCAATCTCGGCACCAAGACCGGGATCTTCCTCGTGCTCCAAAACCTCCACGCCCAGCATCGCATATTTCTGGTCAAGCGCCAGCATCACGTTGATAAAGGTCTTGAAGCCCGGGAACTTGCCTCCCAGCAGATACGCCACCCGTTTGCTGTCATTGGTCACCACAATGGTATGATCGGCAAAGCGGATCTCCTTGCCCGGACCGACAGCCGCCAGAACCGCCTTGTCGCGGTCTTCTTTTTCCCGGCTCTGCTCGGCGTCAAGGGCCACCTCTTTCCGATCGGCCATTTTACCTTCCAAATCTAGGCTGACGAGGGTGTAACCCGCCTTGCCTGCTTGGGCCGTCGGCACCAGGTACCCGATCAGCTGCCTGCCCGGTTCGGTAATGATATAGCGATAGATCTGGTGCAGGGCCAGGGTCGCGGGCACCGGTTTGCGTTCCCCATAGCCCAGCAGGCCGTACATGGTCCGTTCTTCCCGGGCATGCTCATTGTGCTTCTTGGCTTTGTCGGTGATGATAAAAGCCGCCCCCATCACCGTTGCCGCCATCAGGCAGGAAACCGTAAGACGGAAGACGATGTTCAGGATGTCTTTCATTGGTCACCTCCAACCGGCGGGGCGAACCGCTTGGGCTTGAACCATCCATCCAGGACCGAACTGAGCGGGTTCATCAGCAGAATGGCGTAACAGATGCCTTCGGGATAACCGCCCTTTAACCTGATTAAAACGGTCAAGGCGCCGATACCTACTCCGTACACCAATTGTGAGGTTTTATTGGTCGGCGAGGTGACGTAATCGTTGGCCATATAGAAGGCGCCGAGCATGGCACCACCAGAGAGTATTGCCAGCAGCGGATCGCCGGTGAAAAGCGCGTTCCCACCGAAAATCCAGGAAAGCAGGGCGATGGTGCCGAGAACCGAAACCGGAATATGCCAGGTGATATATCGCCTGTACATCAAATAGAGACCGCCGAGCACCAGCAGGAGGCCGGAGGTCTCACCGATGCACCCGGGCCGCCAGCCCATGAAAAAGGACCCATAAAGGCTGGTACCAGAACCGAAGGTCTTCGCGAAACCAGCCATTCCCTGTGCCTTAAGGACTGCCAGAGGGGTGGCGGCGGAAACCGCATCCGCTCCGGCGCCGAGGTGGCTGAAAATCGCCATCCCATCCACGGGTGACAGCCAGGCCGAGGTCATGGCCACCGGAAAGGTTGCCAGTAAAAAGGCCCGGCCCATCAAGGCCGGATTAAAAATATTGTAGCCAATTCCACCCAACAGGTGTTTGCCGACGTAAATCGCCATGACCGCGCCGAGTACCGGCAACAGATAAGACACGCCAGGAGGAATGACAAAAGCGAGCAGTACACCGGTCAAGGCTGCGCTGCCATCCATGATGGTGATTGGTCGCCCGAGCAGCTTTTGGCTGACGGCCTCCACCGCCATGCAGCTGATGACCGAGACAGCGGTGATGATCAAGGTTTGAATGCCGAAGATAAAGACCGACAGGATCAGCGGCGGCATCAGGCAGGCCACCACGGTCCACATGATTTTCTCAACCGATTCATTGCTCTTCACATGCGGCGAAACTGAGACAATCCAGTTCGGTTGTGAGGGGAATGACTGGTTATCAGGCGCTTGCGTTTCGATGGCGATACTCCTTCAGAACGATATTACACATGCAACGTGAGGGGTTCTCTCCCCCACCCACCCCAAACCCTAACCCGAGAACGGGAACCTTTCCTTGACGTCCATGCCACCCGACGACGATGCCGTCTCACTGAGGCTCCTGCCCCTGAGCTATCTCTTTGCCTTCATTTTGGCCAACCGAATGAATTGTACCAGAGGCCGTTTAGCTGGGCAGATATAGGCGCAACTGCCGCATTCAAAACAATCGAACACCCCGAATTGGGCGGTGTCCTCGGACCGGTTGGCCTCCACATAGACACCGATTTCCTTTGGTTCCAGACCCATCGGGCAGGCATCAAGGCACCATCCGCAACGGATGCATTGCGAGTGAGGCCGGCTATCGATTTCTTGGGCGGTTAAAAACAGGACCGACGAAGTGGTTTTGGTCACCGGAACGTCAAGGCTTGAAACGGCAAAGCCCATCATCGGTCCCCCCATGATGATTTTCGCCAGTTCCGGTTTGGTGCCGCCAAGGTACTGCACAATATCGCCGATTTTGGTTCCGACCTTGACCAGGAGGTTGGCGGGCTTCGTGATACCGCCGCCGCTAATGGTGACCACTTTTTCACAGAGCGGCTTATTGAGCACTACCGCATCGTAAATCGCCCGCGCGGTCGAAACGTTATGAACCACGACCCCCACCGCCGACGGCAGGGCCATGGAAGGCACTTTTCGCCCAACAAGAGCCTGAATCAGCTGTTTTTCCGAACCTTGGGGATACTTAACCTGCAAGGCATGCACTGACAAAGAACACTCTGGTGTACTGCCCAGCCGGGCAGCATCAGCCATAGCCTGAATGGCATCCGGTTTGTTGCTTTCAATGCCAATCTGGCAATTTTTAATTCCCAGAATTTTGAGAATGATCTGAGCACCTTCGATGATTTCTTTCGGGTGTTCAAGCATCTGCCGGTGATCAGCGGTTATGTACGGCTCGCATTCGGCCCCGTTGAGCAGCAAGGTGTCGATTTTGGCGTCTGCGGGTGGCTTAAGTTTCACATGCGTGGGAAAACCGGCCCCGCCGATCCCGATGACACCGGCATCATGCACCTTAACCAGGAGATCGGTGGCGCTCAATTCCTGCCACGGGTTCGGCGTGTAGGAAGCAGGCGTGGCAGCATGATCAACCGCAATGGTGATCGACGGCGCTTTGACCCGCAACGGATGCGCCGACATCCCGATATCCTTGATGGTGCCGGCGACAGGCGAATGCAGCGGTACCCCTAACCCTTTCACCACTTCGCCGATTACCGCTCCTTCGAGGACGACATCACGCTTTTTCACCATCGGCGAACAGGGTGCGCCAATGTGCTGGCCAAGAATTATCTCCAGTTCATCCGGTACCGGCATCCGCTCAATGGCAAGAGCGGCGGTCTGGTCCTTTGACTCCGGTGGATGGACGCCGCCTTTGGGAAAAGTCAGTAAGGAATTCATAAATTCAAGCACATGTGGAACTGAAATATTTGCGGCAAACTTGCCCTTAGAGTCGTTGTGGCAGGTGAAGACGATGATTGTTCCTCCCTGTTGAATCGACCATTTTTTATGCGATTCCGCCAAATTGTTTCATAAATTGAATCCGTTCGAAAGCCGCCGGGTTACCGGTCTTGCGGTGACTGAGAGCACCGCGAAAATCGTCGATTCGATTGTAGTCTTTCTCACTCATCCAGGCTTCCAGTTCCTGGAGCATGGCGGAGATCTGCTCTGTCCCGTTCTTATAGAGGGTTGTGACCACCTGAACCGCTGCCGCACCGGCCAACAACTGCTTGATTAACCCCTCGCCGTCGTGGATTCCGGTGGATGCGACAAAATCCTTGTCGATATTAGCCGAGAGCAGAGCAATCCACCGCAGGGACTCGGTCATTTCCCCTGGAGTGCTGAAAATATCGGCCTTGGTGACGGTCATCCCCTTGATATCAATGTCTGGTCGAAAGTAGCGATTGAAGAGGACAAAACCGGACACCTTGCCGGTCCAACTCAACCGTGCGAGAAGATTGGCAAGGGCTGAAGAATAGTGGCTTATTTTCAAAGCCAGCGGGATGGAGATCATTCCGCTGACCTTTTCAACGATTTCAAAGTACAGATTTTCACTGTCCTGGCTGGTCAATCGCGGGTCGCTCGGCAGCAAGGAAACATTCAACTCAATGGCATCGGCTCCGGCTTTTTCCACCAATTTGGCAAAAGACACCCATTCATTGGCCGAAGTGCAATTGATGCTGGCGATGATCGGTATATCGACCGCCTTTTTCGCATCAGCGATCAAGTCGAGGTATTCTTCCAGGGCTTTTTCCCTGGTATACCCCCGAATGTAATCAAAGGCATCAGGGTAATCGGCCTGATAATTCTCAAGGTTTTGCGAGAGCTCGGCAGCTATCTGTTCCTCGAACAACGATTTGAGAACCACCGCTCCGGCCTGATTTTCTGCCAGAGCTATGATCGAATCAACCGTTTTTGTGAGACCGCAGCTCCCGACAACGATAGGAGTCCGTAGCTTCAGGCCAAGATAGTGCGTGGACAGATCTTTCATGGTCATTTCCGGCAGTGGATTGCCACTCCGCACTCTCCGGCAGGCAGCTTCTCCTCAGCGGCCCGAAAAGAGAATGGTCAGTGGTTCCTGTTAAACGAATTGTACAAGTTAATTCCACACACACAGCAGGTGATACCCATTACAAGCAACAACATGTTCAGCCGAAAATACCGCTGTTCCCCTTACAAGTTGTGCCCCGACGTAATGAAAAAATAAGTCGCTGAATGATTCGAACCAACTCTCATTACCATCGCAAGTATTTTGCTGATTGATTATCACCATAATGGAATTGACTACCTACTTCTCATGCTAAGGTCAAGAATCTATTCAATGATCGCAGCGCCCCAAAAATGAGCATCCACAGATAACTCTTCGGAATATCTAAAATTGATCCCAGCCACCCTGAATATGAAAAATACTGATCAACAAGATCAACATTGTTTATATAAACGCACAACTTGCACAACCAGCGCTCGTCTCCTCGAAAAGGGCAGAAGTTAACCGTTGCAATAACCTGTCAATAATAAACATAAAAGCGCCATAACCCCTTTATGGTTCTTTCCCACCCGACCAGCTTTCCTTATTATAATGTGCAAAATATGCGTAATCCGCACAGAGTTTTTTTTTGAGCGAGCCCGCACGAGCGATCTCGCCCTACCTTCTTTGCCAGCTGAAACGCTGCTTTTCACAATACTGCAGATGGCTGGCTACGATTGAGAGTTGTTGATTTGACAGAGACGAGAAACATCGGAAAAAAGCCTGACCACCATTGGCCGGCGCACACCTAACTGAAATTATCCAAGCGGGAGACGGGGAAGATAAAATAAGCGGGGATTATTGGTAATACTGTCGGCCCGCCGTGACCAACGTTTGCCAGGCGGCCGAGGTACTTTCTTTAATGTCAGGCATCAGGACAATCGTCTCGGCAAAACCATAGTCGACTAAGGCTTTGCGGCATTCGAGCAGTGTATCCTGGACAATCTCTTTGGGATGCTCACCATAGAGATTATAGACCAGTCCGAGCAGAGGGATGTTGCGGGTCTTGATCGCCTCAAGGCTGAGACGAGTGTGATTGATCGATCCCAGGCGTGGAGAACTGACCAGGATCAGAGGAAGTTTTTTGTCAGCAAAATAATCGAGCAACAACAACTGATCATTCAGCGGCACCAGCAGGCCACCGGCACCCTCCACCAGCAACCATTCATACTGCGCCTGCAGGGTGGACATGGCCCGGTCAATCTCGGCAGCCTCGATCTCTCTGCCCACCATGCGCGCCGCCAAAAAAGGTGAGGCTGGATAGGGAAAGACATAGGGACAGGTGGTTCCGTCCCGGTCAAAATCGGTCAGCGGCTGCCCCATCAATTTGCGGTGCAATTGAATGTCGTCCGAGGTTTCGGGACAGCCGGTTTGCACCAATTTCAGCGTGGTCACATTCTGTTTCTGTTGGACAAGATATCGAGCCAATAATCCGGTGACATAGGATTTGCCGACATCGGTGTCAATGCCGCCCACGGCAATGGTGTAGTGCGGAGTGGTCATGAGTATGCTCCATGGAGCGATTGTGGCAGCGCCCCGTCCAAGTGTAGTTACAACCGGGGCCGGGCGACGATGAACATCGGATGGTAAGTAAGCCGGACACCCTGATCGCCGGAGAATTGTTCTCTGTAGTCAGTAATAAAGGCGTTGACCTGACGCCGGGTCCAGGCCTGCTGGCCGATTGAATTGACACCGGTGGCCCGCAGGTGCTGGAGCACCGCCACCGGATCGGGATACCACAGAATTTCCCGTGTCTCCTCTGCAGCCAGGATATCGAATTTTTCCGCCACCACTGTCCGCACCTGCTCAAGAGTGCGATAGGCTAAGCCCATCCCGGTGACCGTGCGTATTTCCCGCAGATTGTCCTTACCATACAGTGAAAAGGCCAGAAGAGCGCCAGGGTGGAGGTGATCATGCAGTTTGATGCACAGCCCGGGCAAGTCGTGCACCCAATGCAGCGTCGAGGAAGAGATCACCAGATCGTAGCGATCGGGCAGCGGAACGGTCTCTATATCCCCGGCCAGGAAGGTGATTTTGTCGGCATGGATACCGATCCTGCGACAGACACGCTGCTCGAAAGAGGCGACCAGATCGCAAATGGTGAAATGATCGATCCCAGGAAAGCGGGTCAGCGTCTTCTCGGTCAACAGGCCGGTGCAGCAGCCGATCTCGAGAACGTCAGCCGGCTGCAAATCGGGAGCAGCCTCGCGCAGCAGATTCAGCAATCGGATAGCCACCCGATATTGCACCGTGGCCTGCTGTTCATAGGTGGTGGCTGCCTGCTCGAACCGGAGCTTGATGAGCTGTTTATCAGGAATCATGGGCAGTGATCGGGTTACGTCGTACATATTTCCAAGGCCTTGCAACCCGACGGAGCGGAACGATGCAGATACGAATACATAAAATGGCGAAAGACAGGCCTCTTTCCCTGTTTACAGAGAAAAAAAGGCTTGGCGCGCTGCTTGTAAGTTAAAATCCCCAGAGCAGGCGGCCATCAACCCAGCCGCTTACCCCCTGCCCGTGCTCAACCCTGACCCAGCCATCCTTCTTCTCCAGGGTCTTGAAGACCACGCCGTAATTGGCCTTGGCAACAATAGCGCCTTGGGTATTCGGCTCGCTACGAACATTAATCTGCTGATCCGTTCCCTTGTTGGCCTTAACAATCATGTGGGGCGTTTTCTGGATAGTCTTTTTGTGCACCCAGCCGGTGCTGCCTTCAAAATCCTTGACCTGCAGCCACTCCCCCTTGGAACTGACGATTTCAACCGGGAAGCCTGAGCCGATTGTCCACACGACCTCATGCTCGGCGCCGGGTCCGGAGCGCATGTTGATATCCTCGCCGGCGATGGATGCCATCTCCGCCGCTGCAGCAATCCGCGCCAGCAGCAGGAGAGAAAAAACGATGAAAAAGAGGGGTCGTCGCCTATTCATGATTGGGTCCCTTGACGCATGGATTTATCAGGCAAGGCCGGCGACATCCGCAGAACATGCCCCGCTACTTCAAGAGAAAGCGCATCAAACTGACAGGCCTCGGTACTGCATCGCAGACACCGAATGCATTCGGTACTGTTCGGCGTTTCGTCAACGCGGATATTCACAGGGCAGGCCTGGTGGCAGGCACCACACTTTGTACAGTTATCCACATTAAATTTCAACCTAATCAGGCTGTACCGATTGAACAGGCCGTAAAAAGCGCCCAGGGGACAAAGGGTCCGGCAAAAAGGCCGGGAAGCGACGATGCTCCAGAGGACGACAGCTGCCAGCAGAGTCACCTTATACAGGAAGAGCAGACCGGCAGCTGGGCGAAGATCGGGCGCAAGCACCAGCATGGGGATACCGGCTTCCAGCGTCCCTGCAGGGCAGAGAAATGCGCAGAACCAGGGTTTACCCATGCTGAAATCATCGAGCACCGTCAACGGCAGGACCACCACCAGGAGCAGTAGGACAAGGTACTTTCCCCATCTGAGCACCTTGGGTATCCCGCATTTCGGTGAGGGAATCCGATGGAGCAACTCCTGAAACATGCCAAAAGGGCAGGCCCAGCCGCAGATGAAACGGCCGAACACCACACCAAGCATGCCCATGCACCCCAGCACATAGCTGCCCACATAGAACTGCCCCGCCTGCAGCGAAAGCCGCACGCCTAACAAGAGTTGCTGCAGGCTGCCGATAGGGCAAAAAGTGGTCGAAGCAGGACAAGAGTAGCAGTTGAGACCGGGCGAGCAGATGACCTTCAATGGCCCCTGGTAGAGGGTGCCGCTGACCGGGAACCCCCAGTACCCGTTGCTGAGAAAAACCCAGAGGGACTGAACCCATTTGCGCAGGCATTCCATACTCAACCGATGCCGATACACTCTAGGCAGATAGAGCGGGCCTGTTCACGGACGCGCGTGGGCTCATCGAGCGCGATGCCAGCAAGAAAAAGCAGAAGAAAAAAGAGAAAAAGAAACAGCGGTGCCTTGCGCATCCTGCCGGTTTTATCCTGTGGCCCTTGTTGCATACCGTCCCTCTTTTTCCGCCTGGATTTTACCGGGACAGCAAACTGACCAGCCGGTCGAGGTCATCGCTGGAGTAGTATTCGATCTCCAGCTTGCCTCTTTTGCCCTGCTGAACAATCCGGACCTTGCTGTGCAACTGGTTGGTCAACTGGGTGACCAGGGCGGCACAGTATGACTTGGGTAATTCTTCTGCCGGTGGCGGCAAGGTGGCCTCATTTGCCTTCGGTACCGAATTATGGGGTTTTTGAGTGCACAAACGTTCCGTGGCCCGCACCGACAACTCCTCGTTGACAATCCGGTCGCGAATTTCCCGCAACTGCTCCGGCTGATCCTTGATCCGCAGCAGAACCCGGGCGTGCCCCTCGCTGATCAGTCCCTGAACGACATCTGCCTGCAGACTTTGGGGTAACTGGAGCAACCTGAGTACATTGGTAATGGTCGACCGCTGCCGTCCCACCTTTTTGGCCACCTCTTCCTGAGTGAGGTGGAATTCCTCCATCAGACGCCCATAAGCCACGGCCTCCTCAATGGGATTGAGATCGTGGCGCTGGATATTTTCGATCAGGGCCAGCTCCAGGCTTTCGTTGTCGCTCCCCTTGTCCATCACCACCACCGGAATTTCCTCCCGGCCCGCCAGTTTCGCGGCGCGAAGCCGTCTTTCTCCCGCGATCAGAACATAGCGGTTGTCGTTCCCCTGGGTGACCAACAACGGCTGGATCACCCCTTTCTCGCGGATGGAATCGGCCAACTGCTGCAGTTTTTCGGCATCGAAATGGCTGCGCGGCTGATTGGGATTCGCAGATATCTTCTCGATATCACACATAAAAAATCGATCAGCCTCATCCAGATTGTCTTCTGGAAGCAGTGCGCCCACACCCCGGCCCAGAACATTCTTCATCATAATCAGGCCCTCGCCTTGGTTCGCATGAGGAATTCGGTGCCCAGTTGCTTGTAGGCCTTCGCCCCGCTGCATCCGGCATCGTACTCGATGATGGTTTGCCCATGGCTGGGGCTTTCGCTGAGGCGGACGTTCCGCGGGATCACTGTCCGGTAGACCTGCTCACCAAAATGTTTTTGGATCTCGCTGGCCACCGAGTGGGTCAACCGGTTCCGCCGGTCATACATAGTGAGCAGCAACCCTTCAATGAACAATTCCCGGTTCAAATGCTTCTTCACCTTGCGGATGGTCTGCACCAGTTGGGCCAACCCCTCCAGGGCAAAATATTCACACTGCAGCGGAATCAACACCGAATCAGCGGCCGTCAGGGCATTGATAGTGAGAAGGCCCAGGGAGGGAGGGCAGTCGATCAGGATGTATTGAAAATGCCCTGTGACCGATCGCAAGATGGACTTCAACCGCTTTTCCCGGTTTTCCTGGGCGATCAGCTCGACTTCGACGCCGACCAAATCGATGGAGGCCGGCAGAATGGAGAGATTTTTCAATTTGGCCGGCAGAATGCAATCAACAGCCTCTTTGGCGCCGATGAAACAGCTATAGATATTCTTGTCTTCATTCGTTTTAAAAACACCCACGCCGCTCGAGGCATTGCCTTGAGGATCGGAATCAACCAGCAGCACCTTTTTGCCTTTGTCAGCCAGAACAGCAGCGAGGTTCAAGGTAGTGGTGGTTTTCCCCACCCCGCCCTTCTGGTTAGCGAGCGCGATAATTCGTGTATCCAATGTAATTTTCCCCCAGCATCTCTTTGTTGATGAAACATTTGGGGAGTATACTATACTCTCGTTCCCCAGAGAACAGTTCTCTTGCCCTCCAAATAACTTTGCCCATGTTTCACGTGAAACATTGCCGGCGCGGGATCCTCATATGGCAGACTACAGTGATGTGCTTATTGTCGGCAGTGGCGTTTCGGGACTTTCGTTTGCGCTGAAGGTCGCCCAGTTTTCCAAGGTTACCCTGATTACAAAAAAGAAAAAAGCCGACACGGCGACCAATTTGGCCCAGGGGGGCGTGGCCGCGGTGTTGTCAGTGGAAGATTCAATCGATGCCCACATTGACGACACCCTCATTTCCGGAGACGGCCTCTGCAACCAAGAGATTGTCCGCATCGTCACCACCGAGGGGCCGGACCGGGTTCGGGAGTTGATGAACTTGGGGGTTCGATTCCAAAGGGGTGAGAACGGGAAGGGTTTTGATTTGGGCATGGAAGGCGGCCACTCGGCTCGCCGGGTGGCCCATGCTTCCGACCTGACAGGCAAGGAAATTGAACGGGCCCTGCTGGAGCAGATCGCGGCCAACCCCAACATCGAAGTGTTGGAAAACCACCTTGCCATTGACCTGTTGATCGAATCAAAAGCCCGTGGCCAGGAGCGGTGCAATGGCGATCGTTGCCTCGGCGCCTATGTGCTCAATCGCTTAACCGGCGAGGTCGAGACACACCTGGCGGGGGTGACGGTGCTGTGCACAGGGGGTTGTGGCAAGGTCTACCTCTACACCACCAATCCTGACATCGCCACCGGCGACGGTGTGGCCATGGCCTATCGGGCTGGAGCCAAGGTGGCAAACATGGAGTTTATCCAATTCCACCCCACCTGTTTTTTCAACCGGGAGGCAAAAAATTTCCTCATTTCGGAGGCAGTGCGTGGTGAAGGCGGCATCCTGATTAATCAGCAGGGGTTGCCGTTCATGAAAAAATATGATGCCCGTGGCGACCTGGCCACCCGTGACGCCGTGGCCCGGGGTATCGATGCGGAGATGAAGGCCACCGGCGCGGATTGCGTTTTCCTTGACATCACCCACAAATCAGCCGCCTTCCTCATGGAACGTTTCCCCAACATCTACAAAACCTGCAAACAGTACGGGGTCGACCTGACCAAGAAACCGATCCCGGTGGTGCCAGCGGCCCATTACATGTGCGGCGGCGTGCTGGTGGACGAGTGGGGGAAAAGCTCCATCACCAACCTCCTCGCTCTGGGCGAAACCGCTTGCACCGGATTGCACGGGGCAAACCGGCTGGCCTCGAATTCCCTCCTTGAGGCGGTGGTCTTTGCCCACCGTGCGGCCCACTGGTTACAGGGGCAAATCGACGGTATTAGAAAATTGGAACGGATACCTGTTGACGGTTGGCGGACCGGTGGCGCAGCTGTGCTGGACGAGTCGATCCTCATCAAGCATAACTGGGATCAGGTCCGGCAGTTGATGTGGGATTATGTGGGGATTGTCCGTCGGAAAAAACGGCTGGATCTGATTCAGACCCGGTTAAGCTGGATGCTCACCGAGATCAAAGAGCATTTCTATGATTATCTTCTCACTCCTGATCTGATTGAACTGCGTAACCTGGCGGTCATCGCCGACCTGATTGTGCAGAGTGCGAGCTTGCGGCGGGAGTCTCGCGGTCTCCATTACATTCTCGATTATCCGGAAAAGAACGACAGCGAGTACCGTCGGGACACTGTGCTCCAGAAATAAAACCCAAAAAAAAGCCCCCGGGACCTGCGCTCCGGGGGCGATCTGCTCATTTCCTGGGCTGCTTCTTCTGCATCTGCTGCATGGCCTCGTTCATCTGCCGCATCATTTCTTGCTGCTCTTCCGGGCTCATTCCTTCGTCTTTCATCCCCTGCTGCATGCCTTTGTCCATGCCACCCGCTCCCATCATCCCCATGGGGCCTGCCGCTTGCATCTGTTTGGCTCCATCGGGTTTTTTCAGGGTGTCCATGGTCTGTTGAATCATCCCGGCCATCATATTTTCCGCTTCTTGATTCAGGGTGGCGTCGATCCCTTGCGGCGGAGCAAAAGCGCTGCCAGGAATGGCGGCACTGGTATCAATTTTGGTGGCTGCATTGGTGCTGTTCATCCCCATGATGGCAATTTCCGACCGCAGGGGAATATCAGTTCCATGGAGCAGATGGACTGTCGACATGCCCCCCACAGTGGTGATGTCACAGTCATAACCGAGAATCTTACCGGCCTTCTGCTGGACAGATCCGCCGAATTGGCCCATCATGCTGGTCCCGAGTTCCTTCGCATTTTTCTCGAAATTCTTTTTCTCCTCGGCATTGAATTTGTTATATTCGGTTAGGTAGATCTTGCGAGGATTGGTGGTTTTTTCTCCTTTTTTCTCAACAAGATCATAGGTATACATCCAATCCGAATCAATAATCTCTACAGTTTCCGTCTTTTTGGTCATGCCCATCATGGTGGCCGTGGCTTGACGGTACTTGGCCCGCAGTTTGCCATACTCCTTGATGTAAAGTGTTTCCTTCCCCTGTTCGCTGCCGGTCAGCTCGTAGTGGATGGTCGCCTCCTTGAAAGGGAGCTTCATTTCCCAGGGAAGATCCTCTCCCCAGGCGAGGGAGCAAAAAAACAGCAAGATCATGGATACAACCAGCAAACATTGTTTTCTCATAGACATCTCCTTGGTCAGTTCATAGGGGCAGCTGAGCTGCAACACGTTATCACCCCTTATTGTAACGACTCAAATCTGGGGCACAAGAAAAAGAGAGAAAGAAGGCCATGCTTTCGATAATACAGACAATCGCCGAACGAAAAATCCAACAGGCCATGGCCGAGGGCACGCTGCCCGATCTCAGTCATTGGAAAGACAAACCCCTCCCGCCGGACGATATGGCCAATGTCCCTGAAGACCTGCGCATGGCCTATCGGTTGTTGAAGAATGCCGGATATTTGCCGGAGGAGGTAGCGGTTCGAAAAGAGATAAACCGCCTTGAGCAGTTGCTCGAAACCTGCACGGATGAAAAGGAGAAAGTCAGGCAGTTAAAAAAGATCAGTTGCCTGAAAACCAAACTGGAGTGCCGCATGGGCAGGGTTATGGAACTTGGCGAGGATGGGCCCTATTACGACAGGGTGGTGGACAGGCTGTCAACCCCCAAGTCGGGTTGACAGCCTGACAGTGGTCACAACTCCATTATGTCGCTGAACAGCGCCTGGTCCTGTTCGATCTTCTCCCTGCTGCCGATGGTCGCCCGATAACGGCTGGCTTGCAGTTGCTGGAAGAGAGGGGCAAAACCGCGCAGGTCCTTGGCGGTAGTCCGGACAATCTCCTCAATCCGCCGCTGGCGATAGGCGGGGGTAATACCCGACAAATAGTCATTGCGGGCCGAGGCGCCCTTGGTGGCTGGTCCCTGGTGGGGATTGGCGGTGCCATAAGCACCAATAACCAGCTGCTGCAACGATTCCGCCGACAGTTCATGCAATCCGTTGATGACCGCCGGCAGGGCCTCATAGGCCTCATAGGTCTTTCTCACCTGGGGATCACGGTAGCTGACCATGCCGAAGTTGCCGGTGAGATGGTTGAATTGGATGAAACAACCGTACGCCCCGCCCATCTGCCGCACCGTATTCCAAAGATAATCCCGCGACAACCAAGTTCTCAGGACCTCGAACGAACCGTTATACTGCGCCGTGTCCGGAAACAGGGTGCAGGCCTGGATATTGTAGACCATCTCGGCCGAGGTGGTGAAGGCCTGGGTGGCCGGAGTCTGGGCAAAGTGCATTGAAGCCGGTTCCTGGAGCTCGCCGGAGAGGGCCTGAACAACAGAAAGACCAAGATTTTGGAACCGGCGGATATCTTTATCCTCGGCAGTGATCGAAACAATCAGTCCCTGGCGGCGGAAGAGCAGATCGCGGATCTGCCGCAGAGCAGCGTGGAGTTTGGCTTCCTTCTCCGTATAGTTGCCAGCCAGGTGTTTCAGGTGGAGGTAGGCATGAACGCCATGGACATACTCGTTATATTGGCCAGCACGGCTCAGATGCGAAAAGGCCCTGGTTGAGGCCAGGGTGTAGCCCTCGCTCTGCACCGAATGTTCGGCCCAGGCATATTCCCGATGGATGATCTCTTCAACATGATGTTCATCGGAAAAATCAACCGAGGTCAGCACCTCGGTCAGAAGGTCGATCGCCTGATCGAGGTACGAAGAGAGGGCCTTGATGTGCAGCCAGAGGATCGGCCGGACCGTGTTGCGGTCGTCGGCTCGCACGTACACCTGGAAAGAGTGAGAAAAATCGCCGGTACACATGTTAATCGCCTTGGCGAACTGCATGTAATCCTTTTTCTCCGTCCCGATTTCCGTGAGGATGGTGGCGAAGAGGTCAAGATAGGGCAGGAGCTCTGCCGGCAAGGAGGAGCAGTCCAGTCCAAAATCGAGATAACAAATGCCGTTGGTCGAGAACTCATTGATCAGCAGTTCCGCACCGGCAAGTTGTGCGGGCAGGGCTGCATTAAAGAGCGGCTGGACATCCAAATCATCCAGGGAGAGCTGAGGCAGACGCCGCAGATCTTCGGCCGAGTTCTGGGTTGCCTGCTCGGCCATCAGCTCTTGGGTGTGCTCAACCAGATTGAGACGGCCGTCCTCGTCAAGCGATTGGGAATATTCCTCCAGGCGCTGCTGTTCATCGTACAGATTTCGCGCCATTTTATTCGGATCAGGCGCCAGGGTGACCGTGACCGTGGCAGGATTATCCAACAAGTAGGTCCGGATCAGCTGCTCGAAATAACCATTTTCCGTGGCGTCCTTGCGGATTTCAGTCAACAGTTCATCAATCCTGAGGGCGTCAAAGGGGGCCATCTGGTGTTTCAGTGCGGGCAGCGCCTTACTGATCAGGTCCAGACCGCGTTGGGCCTTGTTCATCTCTTCCCGCACGGTAAATTCGTACTTGTTCAGCTCGGAGAGCATCAGTTCCCGGTCTAGCTGCTGCTCGACCATCCGGGTGAGAGTGGCTTTATAGAGAGCAAGAAAATGGTCCCGCTTCTCCGGGTCGGTGCCGACCAGGTAGGTGATCATCAGGGTTTTATAGCTGGAGTTGGACAGAAACAATCCTCCGAAATCCTTACATAAAGAGGCGTTGAATATCGCTTTTTTCAGGGGCGAGCCATCGGAGTTGTACAAAATGTTGGCGATGATTTGAAAGGCGGCATTGAGCTTGCGATCATGGACCGTCCCCACCGCCGAGCTGATGGCCAGGAAGGTCTTCTCCTCGGTTGAGCTACCTGGTTGCACCGGGTAGGTATCGTCGATAAACAGCGGTTCCTTGATGTCCAACCCTTCCTTAATCCGGGCCTTGGTCACCGGCTGCGTAAAGTTGGCCAGAAAATTTTCCTGAACAAAGGCCAGTTCTTGGTCAAGGGGGGCATCGCCATAAAAGAAAAAGGTGCTGTTCGAGGGATGGTAATGGGAGCGGTGGAAGTCAACGAACTGCTCGAAACTCAGATCGGGAATGTGCCGGGGGTCGCCGCCTGACTCGTGGGCATAGGTCGATTCCGGCATCAGACCGCCGTAGGTATGATGAAACAGGGCCCGGATCGGGTCGGAATAGGCCCCCTTCATCTCGTTGAGCACCACGCCCATATACTGCAGCTGTTCATCGCTGTTCTCAAGGTGGTAATGCCAGCCTTCCTGCTCAAAGGTCGATTTGAGCAGCAAGGGGTTGAAAACGACGTCGCAGTAGACGTCCATGATGTTGAAATATTCCTTGAGATTACGGGTGGCAAAGGGATACCAGGTGGTATCCGCGCCAGTCATGGCGTTGAGGAAGGTCATCAGACCGCCCTTATTGATCTCGCCAAACACGTCCTTGACCGGGTATTTTTTCGAGCCCATCAGCACCGAATGCTCGAGGATGTGGGCCACGCCGGTGGAATCATCGGGCACGGTCATAAAGGAGACGCAGAAAGTCTTGTTGGGGTCTTGGTTTTTAATGGCCAGGGCCTGGCAACCAAGCACGGTATGGGTAAAGAGAAAGACGGTGGAATGAATTTCGGGAATCTCTTCCTTCTGTTCAAGCACAAATCCATGGTAAGTCGAGCCTATGGCAAACGATGTCATAACGTTCCGTTGTTAAAAAGTTTTATGGGAGTCCAAAAGAATGGTGACCGGGCCGGAATTTGTCAAGGAGACCTGCATCATGGCCTGAAAAACCCCAGATTGGGTGGGGATGCCACGCTGCCTGCAGAGATCTATAAACCGGTCATAGAACTGCTCGGCCTGTTCGGGCGGTGCTGCCTCGTTCCAGGAGGGACGGCGGCCTTTGCGACAATCGCCGTACAGGGTGAACTGGGAAACCACCAGCAGCTCGCCGCAAATATCGGTAAGCGAGCGATTCATCAAACCACCTTCATCTTCAAAAATGCGCAGATGCGCAATCTTGTCCACCAGCCAGGCGAGATCTTTTTCGGTATCGGTACGGTGGATGCCCAGCAGGACGAGCAGCCCCGCAGCGATGGCACCGGTCCTTTGGTGGTCGACCTCGACCTGCGCACGACTGACGCGTTGAACGACGGCTCTCATGAATACGTGGGTCGGTAAAAAGGAATGTATTGATCAAAAGCTAAAAACAGCATGCGGTTCTTCACTCGCTCGCAGCCTCAAGAGAAGAGAGAGCGTGCCCGGCAGCCGGTTGCAAGGCGCCGGCGTGATATTGGACAATCGCCATGGCAGCCAAGGCCGCAGTTTCACCGCGCAGGATTCTCGGTCCCAGGGAAAAGGTGGTGAAGTTCCAGCGGTGCAGAACCTGGAGATCCTCGGCATGCAGGCCGCCTTCCGGTCCCAGCAGCAGGCATATGGCCCCTGGATGGTCGGCAAAGGTTGTCGACAAAGCAGCCTGCTGTTCGCCCTCCCAGGCAGCCAGACGATGGGAAAAGGGGGTAAAATCGACCTGAATCAGAGATGCCGCCGGAAGGATGGTCATGGGAGTGGTACGATGGCTCTGCTTGCAAGCCTCAATCATGATCCGCTGCCAGCGTTCAACCTGATGGTCGCGGTCGCCATGATTTTCGCAGTATTTCGAAACCACCGGTAGGAAGGCTTCCACCCCAAGCTCGGTGGCCTTCTGCACCAACAGGTCCATTTTCTTGCCTTTAAGCAGGCATTGGGCCAGGGTCAGCGGCGCCTTGGTGGCAGCATCTTCACGCCAGGTCTCGGTGACGGTGGCGGTCACCAGGTTTTTGTCTGCTGTCTGCAAAAGGGCGGCGTACACGCCGCCCTGTCCGTCAAAAAACTCGACAGTCTGCCCCGGTCTGAGCCGGAGCACCGAGGCGATGTGGCGAGCCTCCGGCCCGGTTATCGCAATCCGAGTGTCCGTGCGGCTCTGGGCTGGGAGAAAAAATCGTCGCATAATCATTCTGTAGCATACAAAAGGCGCAAATGCATACCATTCCCCTGAATCGATATGAAAAATCGATCAGTCATCCTGGCCCGAGCCGAAACCTGCACTGGGCTCAACCCGCCGGTAGGTATTGATGGTCAGCGGCACCGAAGCCGCGAGCCTACGGCTGTCGACCAGGCAAAAAGGCTGATCGGAAAAATCGGGAAAAAAGGTGTCGCCCTCGTATTCCTGATCAATTTTCGTTAGAATTATGGTGTGGGCCAGGGGCAAGGCCGCGCGAAAAAGTTGTTCACCCCCGATGACAAAAGCCTTTTCCGAGGCTGCACAGAGACGGATCGCCTCAAACAGGGAGGCAACCACGATGCACTCCGAGTGCGCCCGGAAGCGTGGATTGGCGCTGACCACGATATTTATGCGGCCCGGCAAGGGCGCGCCGATCGATTCATAGGTCCTGCGGCCCATGATCAGGGGATGGCCCATGGTGGTTGCTTTAAAATGGGCCATGTCTTCCGGTATCTGCCAGGGGATGGTATTATGGTAGCCGATAACCCGGTTGGCGGCCATGGCGGCGATAATGATCAGTTCCATATTCGCTCATGCGTCCAGATGAAGGCAACAATTTGAAAAGCCGGCAGCTTACACGCTCCCCGAGACATCAGACTACGGTTTTTTAGGTTTTCCGGCAAGAGAGCGGGCGATTCCAAAGGAGGCTGAGGTGCGATTTTTAATTTATGGGGCCGGGGCATTAGGTCAGGCAATCGGTTGTATGCTGGCGGCGGACGGCCACCAGGTTGATTTGGTGCTCAGACCGCGTTTTCTCGAGGCCTTGCACTCCTCCGGCCTGGAGGTGACCGGTCTCTTCGGCGAGTATCGCGTCCCACCCGCGCAGATCGGGCTGCTCACCAGCCTGAAAAAGCGGAACGGCAGCGAGTATGACGCGGTTTTGCTCACCACCAAGACTTACGACACGGACAGCGCCATCACCGATATTGTCGGCCTGTCCCAGTGCTATTGCCCAGTGGTCTCGCTGCAGAACGGCTGCGGCAACCTGGAGAAGCTGGAGGAACGTCTTGGCCGCGAGCGCAGCCTGGCAGCCAGGGTGATTACCGGCTTTGAGATCGAGCGCCCCGGCCGGGTCCGAATCACGGTCTCGGCGGACGCGGTCCATGTGGGCGGCTGCGTGCGCGGCGTCATTCCGGGTGCAGCCAAACGATTGGCGGAAGCGCTGACCCATGCCGGTTTGCCGAGCATTGCGGTTGCCGATGTTTACCAGTCGCTCTTTGCCAAGCTCCTCTACAACTGCGCCCTCAATCCGCTGGGCGCGGTCCTTGGCGTCCATTACGGGGCCCTGGCCGAAAGCGACGAGACCCGGATGATCATGGACCGGGTGATCGAGGAGACCTTCACCGTCATCGCCACCATGGGCGGCAACACGCCTTGGCCGGATACGGCCGGCTACCGCAAGGTCTTTTACAGCCAGCTGGTGCCTGCCACCTACCACCATCGCCCCTCCATGCTCCAGGACCTGGAAAACAACAAACCGACCGAGGTCGAGGCCATGGTCGGTTATGTGGCGGCCCAGGGGCGGAAATACGGCGTGGCCACCCCCTGTTGCGATCTTCTGGCAGCCCTGGTCAGGTTCAAGCAACAGCGGGCCCTGCAAAGGAGTTAATGGCGGCCCTTGCCGCTTCCTACTCGCCCAACCGGGTCAGCAGGGTTTCGAGCAGCCGGTTGATCTCCCGAAACAATACAGGGTCGACGGCAGCTATTTGGTTCTCGCTCTGAATATACTTTCCCGTCACCAGTTCATGGCCGCAGTGCGTGAGCATCTCCCCTACCGTTGCCGGAGTCGATTCCAGATGAAACTGGAGGCCGAGAATCCGGTTGTCATACAAAAAAGCCTGACTTCGGCAGCCCTCGCTCTCGGCCAGATGCACCGCACCCTTGGGGAGAGCGAAGGTATCGCCGTGCCAGTGAAAAACGGTGGGCCGCTCCGGCAAGCCGTCAAGGAAACCGGACGTCTTGCCTTCCTCGGTCAGGGTGATCGGCCACCAGCCGATTTCTTTTTCCCTACCGGCAACAACCGGCGAACCCAGGGCATCGGCCAACAGTTGTGCCCCCAGGCAGATGCCGACCGCTGATTTGCCCGCATTGATGGCCTCGCGAATCCATGCCCTTTCCTGAACCAGCCACGGATAGCGGTCGTCCTCGTAGATATTCATCGGCCCGCCCATGATCACCAAGCGGTCGAAGGCCTCCGGCCGGGGCAGCTTCTCTCCCGCATAGAGGCGGGTCAAGGTTAAAGAGTGTCCCTGATTGGCTATCCACTGACCAATATGGCCCAGCCCCTCAAAAGGGACATGCTGCACGGCATGTATGCGCACCGTCATCTCCTCCAATAGTGACGAAATCGACCAACAGAACAAACAACTCGGGGCCGCCCGCTGCCGCATACCGGCGCGGGTGACCCCGAAAAACAACGAAAACTGGCAGACAGTTACGGGGAAACGGGTTCCTCGATGTCAACCGGCATGCCCAAGGCCAAGCGCAGCTTGTGTTCGATGTTGGCCAGGGTTTCCGGATGCTCCTTGAGAAACTTCTTCGCATTCTCCCGGCCTTGGCCGATGCGTTCCTCCTGATAAGAGTACCAGGCACCGCTCTTGTCGACAATCCCGTGAGTCACACCCAAATCGAGCACATCGCCGGTCCTGGAGATACCCTCGCCAAAAATGATGTCCACCTCCGCATGTTTGAAGGGGGGCGCCACTTTGTTTTTGACGACCTTGATCCTGGTCTGATTCCCGATCGCCTCTTGGCCGTCCTTGATCTGGTTGATCTTGCGGATATCGATGCGGATCGAGCTATAGAATTTGAGGGCATTGCCGCCGGTGGTTGTCTCGGGACTCCCGAACATGACCCCGATCTTCATCCGGATCTGGTTGATGAAGATGAGCACGGTATTGGTACGGCTGAGCACACCGGTGAATTTCCGCATGGCATGCGACATCAGGCGGGCCTGGAGGCCCACGTGCTGATCGCCGACATTGCCGTCGATCTCGGCCCGAGGCACCAGCGCCGCCACCGAGTCAATGACCACCACGTCAATACCGCCGCTGCGGATGAGGATCTCGGCTATCTCCAGGGCCTGCTCACCGAAATCCGGCTGGGAGATGAGCAGATTATCCGTATCCACCCCCAAGCGCTCGGCATAGTTGGTATCCAGGGCATGCTCGGCGTCGATAAAGGCCACATTACCGCCCCGCCGCTGGGCCTCGGCAATGACATGCAGGGCCAAAGTGGTCTTACCCGAAGATTCCGGGCCATAGATCTCAGTCACCCGGCCGCGGGGCAAGCCGCCGACACCCAGGGCCAAATCGACCGAAATGATGCCGGTGGGGATGACCGGGATATTTTCACGCTCGGTGGTTCCCAGGCGCATGATCGAGCCCTTGCCGAACTGCCGGTGGATCTGGGTGATGGCATTGTCGACGCTTTTCAGGCGGCCTTCACTCACTTCATTGGACGCTTTCATGGAATTCTCCTTCTCTGATCTCTATTAGCTTGCAAGTAAAGCGCGGCGCACCATATCCACTGCTGTTTGCGCGGTTTTCTCCTGAATCTGCCGCCGGGAGCCGTTGAACCGGCACAGCCGGTCAACCACTGTGTTTTGATACCAAAGCCCCAGATAAACCGTTCCCACCGGCTTCTCTGCTGTTCCGCCCTCGGGACCGGCAATGCCGGTGGCCGAGACCGTTATATCGCAACCCAGCCGCTGGGCCGCCTGACTGGCCATGGCCTGGGCTGTTTCGGCACTCACCGCCCCGTAACGTGCGAGCAGGGCGGAGTCAATGCCGAGCAACTGCTCTTTCAGTTCGTTGGAATAGACAACCACCCCGCCTTTGAACCAGCGGGAACTGCCCGGCACCTCGGTGATGGCGGATGCAATAAGTCCACCGGTGCAGGACTCGGCCACGCCCAGCATCAATTCCCGCGCCTTCAACAGCTGCCCGGTGACCGATGCCAGGGTATCCTGATTGATTCCGTAGATATTGTGCCCCAAGGCCTTGCGGATAAAGGCGTCGGCCTCTTGGAACCGTGGAGCATCAACACCAAGCTCCAAGTTGTGGGCGGTGAGGCTGACGTGCACCTCTGCGCCGACCGGGTAGTAGCCGATCTGCACCCCGTTTTGTTCCAAGGTATGTAGACGGTTGTTGATCTCGATCTCAAACAGCCCGCAGGTCCGGTAGACCCGCTGGCTAACGGGAACAGCCCGCGCGGTATCAAAGGTCTGCAAACCGGGAAGCACCTTATCGTGCAGCAGTATTTCCATCTGCGGTGGCACGCCGGGCAAAAAATAGATGGGTTTACCCTGATAACGGAGCAGATAGCCGGCCATGCGGCAGTCATCGTCCAGCACCTCGGCGCCCTCGGGCAGTTGGGCCAGTTTGGCGAGCGAAACCGAGGCGTTGCGGTTTTCCTTCCCCATGCGGGACTCGATATTGGCCTGGACGCAGGGGTGAAGAACAGTGTTCAACTCCAGGGCCTTGATGACTGCTTCGTTGGTCAGGTCATCGGTGGTGGCGCCCAAACCACCAGTCACGAGGACAAAATCACACCGATTAATAGCCGCTTTGAGGGTCTCGCCGATGAGGTCCGGGGCATCACCAATAGTATGCATGGCCTGGATCCCATGGCCCAGCAAAAACAACGCTCGGGCCGCATACCCGCTGGTGGTGTTGGTGATGCGGCCCGAGGTCAGCTCATCGCCGATGGCGATTATTTCTCCAATCATTGCTTCGTCCTCACAGGTTGAGGCCCCACCTTACCTGTTTTGGCGACTTTCCTCAAGCAGGTCCTCGGCCAGGATGCCCATGGGCTGTCCGTCCTCAACAGCGGTGAGCCGTACCGGGACGACCCGGCGAATCAGTCCCGAGCCGCCGGCAAACTGGATCGGCAGATAGTTCTCGGAAAACCCCTGCAAGAGGCCGCTTTTCGCCTGCCGACGCTCCACCAGCACCCGATGGATCCGGCCGATATTGTCCCTATACATGGCCTGCCGTTTTTCCGTATCCAGGGTGCGCAGTCGCTGCACCCGCGCCTCTTTGACCGGACCAGGCAGGTGCTGGCCAAAAGATGCGGCCAGGGTACCAGGCCGGCGGGAATAGGGAAAGACATGGAGATAGCTGACCGGCAGCCCGGCCAGGAGATCGTAGGTATTGGCCGCCTCTGCCTCGGTCTCGCCAGGGAAACCGCCGAGGACGTCGCAACCGATGGCGGCCATGGGCAGGGCGTAACGCACCCGCTGGATCACTGCTCCAAATTCGGCGCGGGTGTAGCGTCGATTCATTCGGGCCAGAACCACGTCGTCGCCGCTCTGCAGGGGAATGTGCAGATGGGGCATGAAGTTGGCGTGCGAGGTCATCAGTTCCAGGAGGGTATCGTTGACCTCGGTCGGCTCAATCGAACTGAGCCGCAGACGGAGATCTGGAAAGTCGTTGCAGAGGCGGTCAAGCAGGCTGTAGATGGTCTGCCCTTCGTCCAGATCGAGGCCGTACTTGCCGACATTGATGCCGGTGATCACCAGCTCTTGGTAGCCCTGCTCGACAAAGAGTGCCGTCTGCTGCAGCACCCTGGCCAGAGGCACACTGCGGCTCCGCCCCCTGGTGTAGGGCACGATGCAGTAGGAACAAAAATTGTCGCAACCGTCCTGGATGCGGAGATAGGCCCGGGTGCGGCCCCGGAACCGTTTGACCGGCAGGTCGCAGATTTCCTTTTTCTCGCGGATTTTGCCCATGAGCATGACCAGGTCAGGCGGCTGTTCGGACAAGGCCGCCGCCACCAGCAGATGCTTGTTGCCGTTGCCGACGATGGCCACCGGGTGCTCGGCAAGGTTGAGCACTGTTTCCGGGTCCATCTGGGCATAACAGCCGGTGACGATGATCCGCGCACCGGGACGCTCATGCAGCACGCGGCGAATCAATTGCCGCGACTGCTGACCGGCCTTGGCCGTGACCGTGCAGGTATTGATCACATACACATCCGCCTCGGCCTGAAACGGGACCATTGCACAGCCCAAGGCCTCGAAGCCACTGGCAAAGGCGGCGGACTCGAACTGGTTGACCTTGCAGCCCAAGGTGGTAATGGCGATTCGTTTCATGTGCACGCCTCCGCTCTTTTGCTTGCCCCGATCACCGCACTGCCCACAACCCGATCATCCTGGTAAAAAACCGCGAACTGGCCTGGGGTGATGGCACGCTGCGGGCTATCGAAGACAAGGCGCCAAGTATCCGCGCTGGTTCGGCTCAAGTCGGCACAAGCAGGAAAATGACGGGAGCGCAACTGCACCTGTCCCCGCCAGGGCAAAGGCGGCGGCTCTTGCGTCCAAACCAGCGACAGCAGCGTGCAGCCGGAGTGCAGGAGATCTTGCTGCTTGCCGACAATCACCCGGTTTCTCGGGCCGTCCAGGCCCACCACATACCAGGGGGTGGCATCCGGCAGGCCGAGTCCCCTGCGCTGCCCGATGGTGTAATGCCACACGCCCCGATGTTCACCGATCTGTCTGCCGTCAAGGGTGA
Organism: uncultured Desulfobulbus sp.; assembly: GCF_963662935.2. Taxonomy (NCBI): domain Bacteria; kingdom Pseudomonadati; phylum Thermodesulfobacteriota; class Desulfobulbia; order Desulfobulbales; family Desulfobulbaceae; genus Desulfobulbus; species uncultured Desulfobulbus sp. The sequence continues at coordinate 1,388,054 of NZ_CAXXTL010000002.1, forward strand.
GCACCGGACCGGATTGATCGCCAATACCCTGTTCTGCAAGAAACGCAGGTAAACCGGACGTGAGAAAACAGACATCCTGGCTTTCTTCACCGCCAAATTGAAACCCAAGGCCCGCGGCTCGCTCATAGATCTGTGCCTTGGTCCAGTCACCCAAGGGAAAAAGGACTATGCGCAGCTGTTCGGAGGAAAGCCGGGCAAGGAAATAGGACTGGTCTTTGACCTGATCAACGCCGCGTGCAATAAAATAAAGGCCGCTGCGGCTGTGAAGACGGGCGTAGTGGCCGGTGGCGATGCGATCCATCCCGGCACGCCGCATTGCCTGGGCGAGCAGGTCAAATTTAATGGTGGAGTTGCAGTGGATACAGGGATTAGGGGTCAAGCCGGCTTGATACGATTGGGTGAAATAGCCGATGACCTGCTCGGCAAACCGGGCGCGGAGATCGATTTGCGTCAGGGGGATAGATAACCGATCGGCCACCTCCTGCACCCGCCGCTGTTGTGCCTCCAGATTGGCAAGCGGCAACATCATAAAAAATCCGTGGACCTGGTGTCCCTGTTCCTGCAAGAGAGTGGCGGCCATGGTCGAATCCACGCCGCCGCTCATGGCGACGCCAACCTTCAGGGCGACCATGGAAAGGTGGCCATCGACAGCAGAGAGCGGAAAACGGCGGGAAACAGCAGAGTTAAAAAAAGAGACATGGGCGGCAGCACGAACCGGAAATTAAATCACAGCAGCGAAGTCAGCACCTCGCAGTCGCGACAGACGGTCATCTTCTCTTTCCAATTCTTGTCCGCCGTGCACTGGCAGAGGGTGCCGCTGAGAAACCAGCAGAGATGGCCCGCCTGAAACTCCCAGGCCGGGCATTCTTTTTTTTGTTCGCATTTTTTGATGGTCCAGCAATCCTTGCGCTTGGTTGGGTTATCGCTCCGCTTGCTCACCGCCAGAAAATAGAGCTGGCGCTCGACATGAACGGGAATCGATCGCCATCCCTGTTCATAACTCTGCACCGCTTTGAGGGAGACTCCGAGCAGTCCGGCAAGGGCCTTTTGGGTTTTTCCTAATTTTGCCCGCAAGTTAGAAAATATTTCACGATTCATGATTCTGCCCCGGATAGAATAATTCGTGCCTAAGAGATACCACAAGGTGCGGAGACCGGCAATCCCTTTTACCGGCAGTACGCAGGCGGCAAAGTGCGGAAGCTGGAGAGGTGCTTCTTCGGAAAAGTCCCTGGAAAAGAAGGCAGCAATAGTGTATTTTCCCGGTAAAGGAGAACGATGATCACCCTTTCCCGTGATCCCCGATTCTCCCTCCGTACAGGCAAATATCTCCAGGTAAAACATCGGACAAGAGCGTGACAGAGATGAGCGAACAGCAAAAAGTGAACGGTACCGGCCTTGCACGATTGAAACGGGCCATGCACTGCTCGTACCTGGGCCTCTCCGCAGCCTATCGCAACGAGGAGGCCTTCCGCCAGGAGCTGCTTGCCTGCCTGGTGCTGCTCCCCTTGGCCTGCTGGCTTGGCGACACCAACGTCGAACGCGCCCTGCTGGCCGGCAGCTTCATCCTGTTGCTGATCGTTGAACTGCTCAACACCGCCGTCGAGGTGGTGGTCAACCGCATCGGTCTTGACCGCCATGAACTGTCCGGACTGGCCAAGGATCTGGGTTCGGCTGCCGTTTCCATGGCCATTATCAACACCGTGGTCATCTGGCTGCTGGTGCTCTTCACCTAAAAAAAATCCTTTCACCATCATCAGCCGTCTTCCCCGGACAATCCCGTGGGGCAAGGCTTCCTGCCTGAAAAACGATTCACCCGAGGCGGGACAACGCCACCCTTCTTTTATACCCAGACATCATCTGCCTGTTTGCACCCATCATACACTTGATTTCGCCAGCCACCCTCTGAGCACTGGCGGCCGTGCTCTTCTTCTCATATCCCGGATGCTGGTGGTGAATCGCCCCAAACTTCCCGTGTGGCAATAAAATCATCCATGCGCCTTGTCTGAAAATTTTCATGCAATTTCTATTTGACACACGAGAAATGATTTTGTAACACATACCGATATTACCACAGTATATTTTGTGTTACCATTTCCGTCTCCACTTTTGGTCGAACGACAAATAAAAATTGACGGACATTCCCAGAGGAGAAGCAACCATGCATATGGCCGATGCCCTTCTTTCACCCGCCGTAGGCGGCACGCTGTGGGTAGCTACCGCCGGAGCCATTGCTTTCTGCGCCAAAACAGTCCAGCGGGATCTTGATGACCGAAAGATTCCTCTCATGGGTGTTCTGGGCGCCTTCATCTTTGCCGCCCAGATGATCAACTTTACCATCCCGGCCACGGGCTCTTCCGGTCACCTGGGTGGCGGCATGATCCTGGCCATCCTGCTTGGCCCCTCTGCGGCCTTCCTGACTATTGCTTCAGTCCTCACTGTCCAAGCCCTTTTTTTTGCTGATGGCGGCTTACTGGCCTTAGGCTGCAATATTTTCAATCTCGGCATTTTTCCCTGTTTCATCGCCTATCCCTTGATCTACAAACCCCTCGCCGGAGACAGGAAAAGCCCGGTACGCATTGCCATCGGCGCCACCCTCGCCGGAATCGTCGGGCTGCAACTGGGTGCCCTGGGGGTGGTGTTCGAAACCGTCTTGTCCGGGATCTCGGAGTTACCGCTTCATACTTTTCTCTGGGCCATGCTACCGATTCATCTCGCCATCGGACTGGTTGAAGGCTTGGTCACCACGGCCGTGATTTCCTTTGTCTGGAAGGCTCGACCGGAGATCCTTGAGTATTCCGCTACCTCGCGCCCGTTGGGAAATCTACCTATCACCAAAGTACTGACAGGCCTCGCGCTCGCAGCGGCGATCACCGGAGGGGTGTTGTCCTGGTTCGCCTCCTCGTTCCCTGATGGCCTGGAATGGGCGATGGCAAAGACATCGGGCCAGGAAGAGCTGGTAGCTCCAGATAAGGGTATTCATCATTTTCTCGCTGGAATTCAGGAAAAAACCGCTTTTTTGCCTGATTATGCGTTCCAGACCAACGAGCAGGAACCGGCTTCGCAGGAAAAAACGCCGCCCTCTTGGCCAGCTGTGGATACAGGCACAACGGTCTCAGGTCTGGTCGGCGGCGGCCTGACGCTGATGCTGGCGATCACGATTGGCTTTTTGTTCAGGAAACGCAGCCAGATCATATAGCCGATTGTTGCTGACAGCTGCGATCTCCCAGCAGCGGTGGTAGCGTACCATCGCTGCTTTTTTTATGGAGCATGCCCAGGGCAGGAGTCTCACGCATGGCCAAAATCGAATCCGCTTTCCGTGATCTGAGCCATCTCGATACACTCGCCGCCAGGGATTCGATCATCGCCCGGCTTGATCCCCGGATCAAGGTGCTGACTGCGGCTGTGTTTGTGCTCTGTGTCGTCTCCTTCGACAAGTACGTTATTGCCGCGATGCTGCCTTTTGCCTTGTTCCTGAGCCTGATCATGGGGTTGGGCGGCATACCTGCCCACTTTATCCTCAAAAAGCTGGTCCTGGTTTCCCCCTTTGCCCTCCTGCTCGGCATGTTCAATCCTTTTCTGGACCAGCAGACCCTCCTGTACCTTGGCCCTATTCCAATATCCGGTGGCTGGCTGTCCTTTCTTTCCATCCTGCTGCGTTTCTGCCTGACGGTCGGCGCCATGCTGATCCTGATTGCCACCACCGGCTTCAATGGCGTCTGCATGGCCATGGAAAAGATGGGCATGCCCAAGATCTTTGCCGTCCAGTTGCTGCTGCTCTATCGCTATATTTTTGTGCTCATGGATGAAGGCCAACGGATGTACCGGGCCAGGGCGCTCCGTTCCTTTCAGGGACGCGGCACCGATATGAAGACCTTTGGCCATCTGATTGGCGGGCTGCTGCTGCGCACCCTGGATCGTGGCCAGCGCATCCATCTGGCCATGCTCTGTCGTGGTTTCGACGGCACGATCCGCACCCGGAGCACCCCTCGGCTCACCACCCGGGACATTCTGCTGTTCGTCCTCTCCTGCCTCATCCTCATCACCATGCGCCGCTACGATTGCTCGTTGCTGCTCGGTCAGTTACTCACAGGATTTGCCCAATGAGCCATCACATCGTCGAGGTCCAGGATCTGAGCTACACCTATCCGGACGGGACCGCCGCTGTTCGCGGCATCTCCTTTCGGATTCATCATGGCGAATCGGTTGCGGTGGTTGGTGCCAATGGAGCGGGTAAATCGACCCTGCTGCTCCATCTCAACGGCTACCTTACCCCCCAATCGGGCACGGTTCGCATTGGTGATTTCCCCCTCACCAATGCAACACTCAGAGATATCCGCCGGACCGTCGGCATGGTTTTCCAAGATCCTGATGATCAGCTGTTCATGCCGACCGTCTATGAAGACGTCGCCTTTGGCCCCCTGAACCTTGGTTTGCCGCCAGATGAGGTTGAGCTGCGTGTGCAGCAGGCCCTGGCGCGCGTCGGGGTTGCACATCTCCGGGAACGCCCGCCCTACAAGCTGTCCGGGGGCGAAAAACGGGCGGTCTCCATCGCCACCGTGCTGGCGATGTCACCCGATATCCTGGTCATGGATGAACCGTCGTCCAATCTTGACCCCCGCGCGCGCAGAACGCTGATCGAACTCCTAACCGGTTTTCAGCACACCAAAATCATCGCCACCCATGATCTCGACCTGGTGCTCGATCTCTGCAACCGGACCATCGTTCTCCGCGAAGGCCAAATTATGGCCGACGGGCCAACCATCGAAATATTCCAAAACGATCAGATGCTCGAACAATGCCATCTGGAAAAACCCCTGCGTATGCAGGCCTGCCCCCTTTGCAGCCGAAAGTCTGACTCAATGGCCCCCTGAGATTGTGCAAGAGTCTGCGGGAATAATAGTGCGGGCTGTAACGGGAGAACAGACAGGAGCGTTGAGCCCTTGCCGTACTCGTTCAGGAAGAGTGACGGCAGCCCGGACCGAGCAGCCGGCTGTTGCCGCCCGGTCCCGGTAGGACCTGGATGCGAAGATCGATGCGGTCTTTGAGCATCGGTACATGAGAGATGATGCCGATCAGCTTGCCGTCCTGCTGCAGTTCGGTCAGGGTCTGCAGGGCGGAATCCAACGCCTCCTCGTCCAGGGTACCGAACCCCTCGTCGAGGAAGAGGGAATCGACCCGGACATTGTGACTGGCCATGGCGGACAGCCCCAGAGACAGGGCCAGACTGACGAGAAAGCTCTCGCCGCCGGAGAGGTTGCGGGTTGACCGGGTTTCCCCGGCCTGGTAGTTGTCGATCACCTGCAGGGCCAGGGGCTCTTTGGGGTCGCGCAGGAGGATGTAACGATCGTTCATCTTGCGTAACTGGCGGTTGGCATGGCTGATCATGGCGTCAAAGGTCAACCCCTGGGCAAAGACCCGGAACTTCTTGCCGTCGGCTGAGCCGATTAATTGGTGCAAGAGTTCCCAGCGCTCCTGCTCCACCTGCTGGGCGGCCAGAACCTGTTGCTGCACCTCGAACTGCTGTTTGTGCCGACTGTTGACCGCCAGCCGTTCCCGGTCGGCGCCGATCTGCTGTTGCAGGGTCTCAATCTCCCGAGTGAGCGCTTGCTGCTCTTCAAGAAGTTCGATTTGGTCTTTCTGGCCCCGCTGCTGCACCTCCTCCCGTTCCAGGACAGTGGCCTGTTCGGCCTTGCGGGCGGTGAGCACGGCCTGTTCTTTGTCCAACCCCTCCTTCAGTCGACCAAGTTCCGCCAAGGCCTCCGGCGGCAGCAGGCCGCTCCGCAAATCCGCCAAGTCCTCGAATCCAGCTGTGGGCAGACGACCGAGCAGGTCGGCCTCCAGTGCCCGGCCTTGGGGCTGCAGGACGGCCCATTCCTCGGCGCACATCCGCGCCTGTTCGCTCTGGCCGTGCAACTCTTTGTCGATCCCGGTCAGGCGGGTGCGGATTGCCAGTTCCCCCGCTTGGGCCTGTTGCACCAAGGCTTTGAGCTTTTGCTCCTCCAGATTGGGATCGCGGTCACCATAGAGTTCAAACCGCTCTCCTCGCAAGCGCCCTTCTTCCCGGCGCACATCCTCAAGCTCCGTCGTCTGCTGGGACAGGGTCTTATCGATGGTGGTCAGCAACAAGTCAATCTTGTCCTGTTCTGCTTGCACATGGGTTTGGCGCTGCACCAGTTGCTCCTGCCGCTGTTGCTGCTCTTTCCAGGCCTGCTGCCGGATTTCCAGGCGGACCAGTAGTTGATCCGTTTGCTGCGGCGGGCATTCACTGATGTTCAGAGGCTGCAACTGGCTCAGCAATTCAGCGCGACAGCTGTCGATCTGGACACGCTCCTCCTGCGTCTGTTCTTCCAGCCGCTTCATCTCGTTGTCCATTGCTTCGCCAGCATGACGAAACGCTTGTGCCTGCCGGAGCAGGTCGGTGTGTACTGCAGTGGCCTGCTCCAATTGGTTCCGCACGGTATTCACCTCACCTTCCAATCGTTCAACCGCCTGAATGCGCAGCCGCAGAGTTGCCACCAACTCCCGGCCTTGCGCCAGCAAAGAAGCTGTCAGCGCGGTCCGATCCGTACCCGCTTCGTCCCCGAGAAGTGGGAGCAACGGTCCCAGCTGTTGCTCCAACTCCACTCGTTGCTGCCGCCCTTTGTCGACGGCCCTCCCTGCGTGTTCGATATCCTTGGTCAGTCCGACCAGCTCTTCCCGTTTCCGGGTCATTGCCACCAGCATCTGTTCCAGCTCTTTCCGGCTCTGGGCAAGTGCCTCTTCTGACGCCTCGACCACCGGCTGCCCATCGGACCAGGGGTGGTGGGTGGACCCGCACAAGGGGCAGGGAGTGCCGTTTTCCAAGCGGGCTCGCTCTTCTTCGTAACTGTGAATGTGCAGGGCCAATCGGTGGTTCTGCTCACAGGCAACCACCAGTTGCTGCTGGAGTTGCCGTTTTTCCTCCAGGGTCTGCAGCTCAATTGCGTGTTGCTGTGCCTGGGCCTGGGATTCCCTGACCGAGCGACCGAGTGCCGCCATTTCCTCTTCCAGGACCTTCTTCCGGGTCAGGAGTTCACCGGTCTGTTCCAACTGCCGGAGCTGCTGTTCCTCTTGTTCGACCTGCAAACGCCAAAAAGAGAGGGCCTGACCGTCCAGATGACCCTGGATATCTACTTGGAGGTGTTGCTGCCGCTCTCGCAGCGCCACCAAGGCCTGGCCCGACTGCCCCTCCGCCTGGCTCAGACGACTGATATTCTGGGCCGCCGAAGTCCGAGCGTCCAGCTTTTCTTTCCGGGTTTGCTCCAACCGGAGCAGATCGCTTTCCTTTGCCCCCAACTGCAGGAGTTGTTGACGGAAACCGGCCAGATGCTCCACCAGCAGGCTGTCGCTGGCATGCTCCTGTAAAAAGGCCGCGAGTTGCTCTAGTTGCGCGACCATCTCCCCTTGTTTGCGCGCCAGATCCCGCTGCTGCTGCAGGAGTTGATTCCGCTCCTTTTCAACCTGGGGCAGCAGAGCGCTCACCTGAGCAATGGCCTCTTTCTTCTCATGAATGTGAAGATCAAGAGCCCGCACGGCCTTGATCCTGTCGTTCTCCCGGCTCTGGATCTCTTCAGTCTCCTGGACCTGATGGCAGGCCCGAACATGGTCTTCAGCCTCCCGTCGGTGATCCTGCTGGAGCGTGTCGATGACAACGCGAAGTACTTCGCCCTTGGCGCGCAGGCTGGCGATCCGCTCCTGAATGTGCGTGAGGCGGGTATACTCGCCAAGCAAGGACTGGGCGCGCTGGCCGCGATCCAACCTCTCCAGATCACTCTTGGCCTCCTCCCGTCGGCGGGCCAGATCGTGCAAATGTTGATCGACATCAAGGATCTGTTTCTTCAGCAACTCGATCGTCTCTATCCGGCGCAGAGCCTCACCCAGCAGGGTAAGCCGTTGCTGGAGACCAGCCACAGTTGCCGCTCCCATGCCGATCGCAGTCGCCAGCGCCTTTTCTTGCTCATCTTCCAAAAGGACAACCGTACCCATAGCCTCCTGGAGGAGGGCGGTTTTGCTCCGTTCCTCGCTGGTGCGTTCGTGGACGGCGATGGAGATCCGGGAATAGATGCCGGTGCCGGTGATCTGCTCGAGAATCGGGGCGCGCTGATCGGCATCGGCCTCGAGAAAGGCGGCAAAGTCGCCCTGTGCCAAGAGGATCGAACGGGTAAACCGGTCATAATCCATGCCGGTCACCTGCTCCACCAACCGGCCCACCTCTTTGCTCCTGGTTTCCAGCACCTTGCCGCTCCGGGCATCGACAATCTCGTGCCGGGGCGGTTGCAGCTCACCTTCCGCACTGCGGCGGGCCCGGTGCTGTCCCCAATGGCAGCGGTAGCGGCCCTGCCGGGTTTCGAATTCGACCTCGGCAAAACAGTCGCCGGCCCGGCGCGACAGAATCTCGTTGCTGGATTTGCTGATATGGCCGAGCCGCGGCGTCCGGGCAAACAGGGCCAGACAGACGGCGTCGAGGATGGTGGATTTGCCCGCTCCGGTGGGCCCGGTGATGGCGAAGATACCCGAAGCCGCGTATTCGGGCGCGGTGAAGTCGATGGTCCAGGAGCCGGCCAGCGAATTGAGGTTGCGAAGACGGATGGCGAGGATTCTCATGAGCCGCTCTCCGTCTCGCCGTCCTGGCGGGCCAGGGCCTCGCGCACCTCAGCAAAAGCCTCGCGCAGCAGCTGCCGCTGAACCTCCTCTACCCGGTTGCTCTCCAGACAGCGCTCAAAGACCTCGTCAACGCTGAGATCATCGAGCGATTCCGCCGCCTGGCCCTGCTGCAGGGCGAAATCGTAAATGCGGCTGTTGCGGATGCGCAGGACAACCAGCTCCGATCCTTCCACCGCCGCCAGCAGTTGCTCGCGCAGATTGGGGATGATTGCCTGGCCTTGATAGTGCAATTCAACCCAGGCTGGGCTTGCCGCCGCTTTCAACCGCTTCACCCCATCCAGCAACTCCGGCAGATCGCCGCGCAGGGAGACAAACAGTTGGAACGAAGGGACGGGGATCGATTCCACGGCCACCATCCGCCCTTCACAGTGTACCGCGAGGATCTGCTTGCGCTGATCGGCCTCGGAAAAACTCATCGGCAGCGGTGCGCCGGAGTAGCGCCGGGTTGCGGACCCGCCCACCAATTGACCAAGATGGAGGTGACCCAGCGCGAGGTAATCAATACACTCCGGAAAACTGGTCCCCTCGATGCGTTCCAGGCCGCCGACGGACAGCTCGCGTACGCCGTCGCCTTCTTGCGTCTGCCCCCCGGCGACAAAGAGATGGCCCAGAGCCACCAGAGGCAGGTGCGGGTCGATCTCCCGGCGCAATTGGTCGGCGGCCTCGCAAACCTGTTGGTAATGAAGCCGGATCCCGTCGCGCAGCTGCCGCCCCTTTTCCTCCAGCGATTCACCGGCCGCAGCCAGACGGATATCACGATCCCGCAAAAAGGGGACGGCGCAGACCAGCAGTTCGGCCTCTCCCTCCTGGTCCCGCAGCAGCAGGATCTCCTTATCCCGGTTCTCCTCGGACATGCCCACCACATGGATGTCCAACTGCCGCAACAGCTCGCGCGGCGCCTCCAGCAGGGCGGGCGAATCGTGGTTCCCGCCGATGATCACCACATGGCGGCAGCCGGAACCGGCCAGCCGATGAAGAAACCGGTAATAGAGGGCTTGGGCTCGGCTCCCTGGGGTGGTAGTGTCAAAAACATCTCCCGCCACCAGCAGGACATCGATGGTTTCCACCTCGATCAGCCTGACCAGCCAGTCGAGGAAACGGCCCTGTTCCTCGTGGCGCTGCCGCCCGTGAAAGCGGTGGCCCAGGTGCCAGTCCGAGGTGTGGATCAGGCGCATTGTTCGCTTCGCGGCGAATTAATACGCGCCAATCTTGGTATCCATGGTGAAGACTTCGCCCTCAACCGTCTTGACCAGGGCCTGACCGGCAATCACCGTCTTGCCGTCATAGGTCAGGGTAGGACCGCTATGGAGCTGCCAACCGCGATTGAGCTTATCGGAGACGCGTTTGCAGAAGGTCTCGTCGTCCGGGCCGGTAATACAACTGTACAGGATCATTTTTGCACCTTATCTGTAGGAACTAACATGATGAATGATGAAAAAGGCAAGATTGCCGCCGGAGCCAGGGTCACAGACTCCGGCCAATATACTACTGACCAGACCGGAGAACGACAAATGATTCATCACCCTTTCGACCCGTTCCGTGATCGATTGAGCAGGGACATCCGCAACGACCTCTCCGAATCGCTGCTCATCTGCTTGCGGGAACTTCGACTCAGTCACGCCCGCGAGGTGGCGGACCGGTTTCTTGCCGCCAACCCCGGGCCCGAGCAGGTGGCGTATATCGCTCTCCGGCTGGAACGCTACGAACAGTTTCTCGACCAAATCGCTCAGGGGCCGGACGATGTGGTGTGGCAGGGGCTGGTTCTTTGGGATCTCGGCCTGCATTTCGAGGTGCATGAGATCCTGGAACATGCTTGGCTGCGCGCCCGGGGCGAGGAAAAGAGTCTTCTCCAAGCCCTGATTCGGGCCGCTGGGGTGTATATCAAGGGGGAGTACGGCTTTGACGAGGGAGCGGCCAAACTGGCGGCCAAGGCTCTGCCGGTGCTGGTGGCCAACCGGGATCGCCTTGCCACCTATACCGACCCGGATCGGCTGATTACCGCCCTGCGCTCACCCAAGGGAGACGCCCCCCTGCTGCTCGCCTGATCGTTTTTCCTTCCCTCCGGGCTGCGGCAGGGTTGACGACGCCGGCTGTTTCCGAGTAAGGTGACTATTCATTTGCTTGCCACGTCATCACAATGATCAAGCCCCACTTTTCAGGGCTATCTGTACAGCATTCATCGCTGCGCCCGTAGCTCAGCTGGATAGAGCACCGGACTTCGAATCCGGGTGTCGGGGGTTCGAATCCCTCCGGGCGTACCAAGTAGTCAAGGGTTTAGGAGTTTCTCCTAGACCCTTTTTTTTGTTCTCCGGTCGCCCTCCGGTCCGCGCTCGAGATTCCTTTTCCGAACAAGGTTTTTTCTACCCGATTTTTCACGCCCCTTTTCAGCGTACACACCCAAACTCGTAATTCATATCTGTTTTGTATTCAAAACCGACATTGTCATCACTGGACCGGGAATGTTGTATGCAGTTAATCCCAAACGCAACTATTGGTCTTACGTGCAAGGGGTAGGGCCTTCGGATTTCAGCAGAGAACAAGTCCTAGCAGCACCGAAATCGTGATTGACAGTCTATATACGTAACAGATCCTATTTTTCCTTTTAGATTAATCTGTTACTTGCGTCTATTCTCTACCCTTCACATATGATCTGTCAAGATTATTTGCCACCTCGATGGTAGCTCTGTCAAAGTCTGATTCCGAGAATGGGCCTCTACTTATTGCTCGTCGGAGGAATTGGGCTTTGGCAGAGCGGATTATGACCTCGAACTCTCTTCTAGCGGATTGCCCAAAGCCCTTTCAGTGATCACTTCCATGGCTGTGAAGTAATCTTGCTGTACTTTCAGATTTGACAACTTACTGTAACGCTGAGTGGTTTTGATCTTAGTATGACCTAGAATTTCCTGAATGCTCACCAAGTCTGCGTCGGCATTGAGAAGCTGTGTTGCCATAGTATGCCGAAACCTGTGACAGGTAACAGGAATCTCACTAATTTTTGCGTAGTATTCTACTCGTTTCTGTATCGCGCGAACCGATATGGGCTTGCCACGACACCGACCTTTTTCAGCCAGGAATATTCGACTTTCCTTTGTCACAGACCTGTGTTGCAAATAGACCGCCAAAGCACTAGCTGCATCGTTACTGATGAAAACTATCCGATCTTTTGCGCCCTTACCATTTCTGACCATTATCCGGCTGCGTCTGTAATCAATGCAATCGAGAGATAAATTCGCAATTTCGTTAACCCGTAAACCACAACGGAGCATCAGCATAAAAATTGCAAAATCCCGCTTATTGGAAACGAATCTAAAAAATCCCTCTACCTCATTATCGGTTAAATATCTGGGAAGCGGTCGTGATTCCTTGAGCAGGAGACCTCCGATAACTGGATTTTCTAGGATGATATTCTCCTCATCTACCAGATAATCATAAAACAGCCGGATACTCGACAGGTGACAGTTGATGGTACGTGGGGCTACACGTTTTTCAAGCAAGTAGTCAATATACAATCTAATCTCCGCCACAGTCGTCAATTCAACAGCCGTTGAAACCCAACTGAAAAATCGCTGCAAGCGGTGAAGATAGTTTTTAATCGTGAGAGGAGAAAAATTTTTTCTCTTCAAATACTGCCTGTAATTCAGGATTGACTCTGTCATATTCATGGCGACCTCCCTGCTCAATAACTGCCATAGCTTTGAAGTAGGCTTCTTCCTGTGTAAAGTTCGATATCCTTGCATATCGCAGTGTCATGTCAATGTTCAGATGCCCCAGAAGTTGCTGTAAAACTTCCACTCGTAATCCAGCATTCAGCATATTAGTTGCGTAGGTATGTCGCAAAGAATGGAGGCTGTACCCTTTGTGTTCAAGTCCGGCTTTGTGAATAACGCTTTTCATCATCTTCCGCGCTCCTGCATAGGACAGTGATTTCCCCTTGTAACCGTAGAAAAGGTATTCATTAGCCGGGTCTCTGATCGACAGCCACGCGTTCAGTGCCTTCTCTGCTGTGTTGCCGTAATAGACAACCCTACCGTGTAAATTTTTCTCGCCGACGTACAATAAAATTTTTCGTTCTGATTGTACGATATCTGGCAACCGGAGGTTGAGGAGCTCGCCTATTCGCATCCCTGTATGAAGGAGTAAAAGGATAAGAGCTCGATCCCTGGTGTTAGTTACAGTTTGGAGAATTTTGTCCACATCTTCTGCTGGAATTGCTTTGGGGAGAATCTCTGGCAGTCGCAACCGGATCTTTTTCAGCAGTATATCTGCGGGAAGTATATCGTTTCTGACCAGATAATTGAGGAAGGAATATACCGTATGCAGGTGCTGACGGACTGAGTTGATCTTTAACCCACGCTCCTGCTCCCGCTCGACGTATTGAGCAATATCTTTCCTGCTGATCTGCTCAATATGGTGCCGTCCTAACCCATTGAAAAACAACAAAAAGGAATAAAGAGTCCTGCCTGTCTGCCTGATCGAGGATATCGAGTGATTACTACGGTATTTGCTGTAAAGATACGAAACGACGTACTCAAAACCAGGGAGGCTACTTGCTTCTAATCTGTCTGCAGCCCTGTTGAGTGCTCTCCGTCTTTCACTGGGTTGGTGAAAATAGAGAGCGCCGGCGCTAGGAAAGGAGAATGTTTGTAATGATTCAGCTTCAAAAATGGGGCTATCCTGAAGCGGAATGAATAAAGAATGGTTGGTTGAGTAAACCGAACTAAGCCATTCAGTGGGGTAATAATTGTTCGAAAAATCGAGTGAATTGGCCATCACATCCTCCTTCTCTCTTCGAAAAAACAGGATTTTGACAACCGTATTTTATCACTTTCTCGGTCTCAATTTTATTACGTATATACAAGCGATATCTTTACTTGTTTTGGAGGTAATATAAAAAAAATGACGCTGTTTTCGCTGGATTTGTCCTGTTAGTTAATAAACATACATCCACATTTTCGACATACAGCTTCATTGTCTTGTGGGTATAGTTCAATATTTACCAAGTTATCAGTATTACAGTAACTGCAGGCAACCACCAGTCCTTGAAAGTTATCAAGCCCAGTAGCTCGATGAATCATTCTGACGGCAAAGGGGGCACCGTAGAAATTTACCGGTCTTTTCAAAGCTAGCAAGTTCAAGAATCGCATGAAAAAGGAGACAGGTTAGAGGGTAATACCGGTGGTCGAAAGTGATTCGAACAGCCGCCAAACATGATATAAACACCCTTTATCATATGTAGTTTTGAAAAGACAAATTGCGCTAATTAAAAAAGATTCCTTGTGTTATAAAAAAAATTTACGGACAATAAACAAGTTTTGTCAATTTAATACAAGCCAAGGGGGGATCTCCACTCTGTGACGTAGATCCAGGCCAGAAAACACCAAAATTCTGCAAAAAGGGCTTGCGGCTCGTGCGAATAAAACTGAATGCATTGAAACAGTCATATCACTGGATGTCTTCGCCCGCCTGCTGCCAGGGGCCTGCTCCATTTAATGTTGAACTTTGTTTCTCTCTTTGCTGAACAACGCATGCAACCGACTGGTTGCTGATAACAGCGCTTGAGAGAAGCATCACATAGGAGGCAATGATGGCCGATTTACTTTACATGAGCAAAACAACCCAAGAGATCTTTTTCATTGACGGTGAAGAGGTGCCGATTATTGAGACAGGTGTATAAGCAATGAACCAACCTATTTTGCAAGGAGAAGTTCAATGTCAAACCCACCTCATCGTCCACGTCACAGCGCAGAATTTAAGGCCACAGTAGCCCTGGCCGCACTGTCGGAGTCCAAGACTCTGGCTGAACTGGCTACTGAGTACCGGGTTCACCCGACCCAGATCACCCGCTGGAAGCAGGATCTGACCAAGAACGCTTCTGAGCTTTTTGGCAAGGGCAAGAAGAAAGAAGTCAACCATGAGGCCGAAGTGGCCGAGCTCCACCGTCAGATCGGCAAGCTCAAGGTTGAGAACGATTTTTTAGCCAATCTGCCCGGTCTGAACTTGGCCGGGCGCAGAAACAACAGGTGATCGCTATGGGACATCCTGAAGTTTCTGTTCAGCGTTGCTGCCAGCTTTTCGGACTGCCTCGTTCCAACTATTACCGCGGCCTTGGCTTCGGTCTACGTGTTGGTGATTTGGAACTGATGGCCCGGATAGACAAACTCTATATTGAGCACCCCTGGATGGGGAGCCGTTCCTTTGCTGATCACCTCACAACTCCCGAACTCGTGGTGGGAAGAGGTCGTGTCCGTCGCTTAATGCGGGTCATGGGCATCGAGTCTTTAGCTCCCAAGCCGGGCACCAGCAGGCGACAGCCGAAGCATCCGGTCTATCCCTATCTGCTCCGGGGAGTGACCATTGACAGGCCCGATCAGGTGTGGGCGACTGACATCACCTACATCCCTATGGCTCGGGGTTTCATGTACCTGATCGCGATCATGGATTGGGCCACCAGAAAGGTTCTCGCCTGGCGACTATCCAACACTCTGGACACCAGATTTTGCGTTGAGGCTTTGAAAGAGGCTCTCTTTAAATATGGCGCTCCTGAGATATTCAATACTGATCAGGGGTGCCAATTCACCAGCGAAGCGTTCACCTCAGTCCTCAAGGCCTGGAACGTCAAAATCAGCATGGACGGCAAAGGACGATTCAAGGACAATATCTTTATCGAGCGACTTTGGCGCACCCTGAAATACGAAAGGATCTACCTGAAGTCATACGAAACGGGAACTGAGCTTGTCAAGGATCTGACTTCCTGGTTCGGCTGGTATAATGAGAAAAGAAAACATTCGTCACTTGACAAGCAGACTCCAAATGAGGCTTATTCAAAACGAATCGAACAATTGAGCAAGGCAGCCTGAGGCCTGTAACTGTATAATAAAAGCAACATTGCTTATTTCACACCTCAGGATGTCTCACAAACCCCGACCACCTCACGGTGGGCTTGACGATGTCAATGTGCTGATCTCCGGCCTACCTCCTGGGGCCACCTACTTTATTCTTGATCCTGCAACTGACGGCATTGTGCAGATGGCGAATATTGCATCAGGTTACAACGATCTGACTGCAATTCATATATTGTCACATGGTTCCCAGGCCAGCCTGAACCTGGGTTCAACAGTTCTGAATCAGTCTTCGCTGGCAGTATACTCCAGTCAGTTATCAACGATTGGCAATGCCCTCTCGGCAACCGGCGATCTCCTGCTCTATGGCTGCAATGTGGCCCAGGGGGCAACCGGCCAGGACTTCATCGAGCAAATGGCGGCGTTCACCGGCGCCGATGTGGCGGCCTCCACTGATTTAACGGGTTCGGCAGTGCAGGGTGGGGATTGGGTGCTGGAAGCCAGTACCGGGCCGGTGGAAACCGCTGGTCTCGATGGTTCCGGCCTGGGCGACCTTGTGCTGGGCATGACCAGCACTCCGATTCCCTTGCAATATTTTGGACATACTTCGGGTGAATTTACCAATAGGCTTGCCTTTGCCGCGCTGAAGGCGGACGGCAGCGTGGTCACTTGGGGGGATTCAGGTTCCGGCGGCGACAGCAGTACGGTGGCTTCTTCTCTTGCCGGCGTCCAGCAGATCTATTCTACAGGGTTCGCCTTTGCCGCGCTGAAGGCGGACGGCAGCGTGGTCACTTGGGGGGATTCAGGTTCCGGCGGCGACAGCAGTACGGTGGCCTCTTTTCTTACCGGCGTCCAGCAGATCTATTCTACAGAGTACGCCTTTGCCGCGCTGAAGGCGGACGGCAGCGTGGTCACTTGGGGGTGGTCAGGTTTCGGCGGCGACAGCAGTACGGTGGCCTCTTCTCTTACCGGCGTCCAGCAGATCTATTCTACAGGGTTCGCCTTTGCCGCGCTGAAGGCGGACGGTAGCGTGGTCACTTGGGGGGATTCAGGTTCCGGCGGCGACAGCAGTACGGTGGCTTCTTCTCTTGCCGGCGTCCAGCAGATCTATTCTACAGGGCACGCCTTTGCCGCGCTGAAGGCGGACGGTAGCGTGGTCACTTGGGGGGATTCAGGTTCCGGCGGCGACAGCAGTACGGTGGCCTCTTCTCTTACCGGCGTCCAGCAGATCTATTCTAATATGAACGCCTTTGCCGCGCTGAAGGCGGACGGCAGCGTGGTCACTTGGGGGATGTCGGGTTCCGGCGGTGACAGCAGTGCGGTGGCCTCTTTTTTTACCGGCGTCCAGCAGATCTATTCTACAGGGCACGCCTTTGCCGCGCTGAAGGCGGACGGCAGCTTAGTCACTTGGGGGGATTCAAATTTCGGAGGCGACAGCAGTACGGTGACCTCTTCTCTTACCGGCGTTCAGCAAATCTATTCTACAGAGTACGCCTTTGCCGCGCTGAAGGCGGACGGTAGCGTGGTCACTTGGGGATATTCATTTTTCGGAGGTGACAGCAGCGCGGTGGCCTCTTCTCTTACCGGCGTCCAGCAGATCTATTCTAATATGAACGCCTTTGCCGCGCTGAAGGCGGACGGCAGCGTGGTCACTTGGGGGAAATCAGGTGACGGCGGCGATAGCAGTGCAGTGGCCTCTTCTCTTACCGGCGTCCAGCAAATCTATTCTACAGGTGTGGCCTTTGCTGCGCTGAAGGCGGACGGCAGCGTGGTCACTTGGGGGGCAATTGACGGCGGCGATAGCAGTGCGGTGCAAAGCCAACTGGTCAATGTCGTGGGGCTGGCGGATATCAGCAGCGATGACGACTACTCTGTCACCAATAGTTTCACAGCTCCAGATACGGGCATACTGTCTGTGCAACCGGTTGGTACGGAATGGGTAAGACAGGGAAACGGCACCTTTATCTTCTCCGGCAATGCCGCCATCGGCCTCAAGGGAGCTAATCAAACCATGCTCGCCGTCAGCGACGGTACCTATGTACTCGACGGGGATGACCTGACTATCAACGGCACCTTTATCTCCATCATCGATGGCGTATCCCGACCTCTCTTTTCGGGTCAAGTATCGCTCTCCCTGTCCGAGGCCGACGGCACCATCGATCCATCTACAACACAATTTCGAGCAGCCGGCCTCAAACCGACTTTCACCGCTCTTAATCTCGGTAATAATGATCTACGCCTCCAATACGATACGTGGGGACTCCCCGAAGACCTTATATCAGGTCCATTATCACTTGATCCTGGCACCTTGGTCATCACTACCGCCGGCCCGCATCTAGGGGTGAGCGGTAATGTCGAATTTCCCGGCGTCAGCTTTGATCTTTTTGATATCGTGTCCGTCGAGGCCACGGACTGGTCGATAAGCTATGATGCCTTGAGCGATCAGTTTGCCATCCTCGGTGGCTTCAAACTCAAAACCGGCTGGCCCGTTTTTCCAGCCATCAGCGCTGAGCTCACCGGTGACGGCCTGATTATCCATGACGGCAAGGTGGTCGACGTCGCCCTGGAGGTCACCCTGGATAATTTCGACATCAAGGGTTGGGGCTTCAACGATACCGGCTTTAGCCTCGACACTGGAGAAAATAACTTCACTGCCCAAGGAACACTATCTTTACCCTTCGCACCAAGCTACAGTTTTTCTTCTGGATTGGGCTTCACCCTCAGCCCCTTCGAGCTCGACAGTGCTTCCCTGGAGGTGACCCTCCCCGACCTGAGGTGGTCGGGGTTTGTGAGACATCCTGAGGTGTGAAATAAGCAATGTTGCTTTTATTATACAGTTACAGGCCTCAGGCTGCCTTGCTCAATTGTTCGATTCGTTTTGAATAAGCCTCATTTGGAGTCTGCTTGTCAAGTGACGAATGTTTTCTTTTCTCATTATACCAGCCGAACCAGGAAGTCAGATCCTTGACAAGCTCAGTTCCCGTTTCGTATGACTTCAGGTAGATCCTTTCGTATTTCAGGGTGCGCCAAAGTCGCTCGATAAAGATATTGTCCTTGAATCGTCCTTTGCCGTCCATGCTGATTTTGACGTTCCAGGCCTTGAGGACTGAGGTGAACGCTTCGCTGGTGAATTGGCACCCCTGATCAGTATTGAATATCTCAGGAGCGCCATATTTAAAGAGAGCCTCTTTCAAAGCCTCAACGCAAAATCTGGTGTCCAGAGTGTTGGATAGTCGCCAGGCGAGAACCTTTCTGGTGGCCCAATCCATGATCGCGATCAGGTACATGAAACCCCGAGCCATAGGGATGTAGGTGATGTCAGTCGCCCACACCTGATCGGGCCTGTCAATGGTCACTCCCCGGAGCAGATAGGGATAGACCGGATGCTTCGGCTGTCGCCTGCTGGTGCCCGGCTTGGGAGCTAAAGACTCGATGCCCATGACCCGCATTAAGCGACGGACACGACCTCTTCCCACCACGAGTTCGGGAGTTGTGAGGTGATCAGCAAAGGAACGGCTCCCCATCCAGGGGTGCTCAATATAGAGTTTGTCTATCCGGGCCATCAGTTCCAAATCACCAACACGTAGACCGAAGCCAAGGCCGCGGTAATAGTTGGAACGAGGCAGTCCGAAAAGCTGGCAGCAACGCTGAACAGAAACTTCAGGATGTCCCATAGCGATCACCTGTTGTTTCTGCGCCCGGCCAAGTTCAGACCGGGCAGATTGGCTAAAAAATCGTTCTCAACCTTGAGCTTGCCGATCTGACGGTGGAGCTCGGCCACTTCGGCCTCATGGTTGACTTCTTTCTTCTTGCCCTTGCCAAAAAGCTCAGAAGCGTTCTTGGTCAGATCCTGCTTCCAGCGGGTGATCTGGGTCGGGTGAACCCGGTACTCAGTAGCCAGTTCAGCCAGAGTCTTGGACTCCGACAGTGCGGCCAGGGCTACTGTGGCCTTAAATTCTGCGCTGTGACGTGGACGATGAGGTGGGTTTGACATTGAACTTCTCCTTGCAAAATAGGTTGGTTCATTGCTTATACACCTGTCTCAATAATCGGCACCTCTTCACCTCAAACACCACTTTCGATCATAACTCCAACGCCTAAGGCACTAACTTGAGACAGGCGCGACCAGAAAAAGTACTCCTCAAAAATTATTATGCGTTGAATAGTGGGTAGTAAACATTAAATTCCAAATAGCAGTTTCAGTCGTTGGCATGATAAAAACCAGACAATAAAAGGGGGTAGTTATGAAAAATCTTTTCGAAACAGCCGCAATACCCACCGCATTTATCGCTGTAATGATCATGATGTGTCTTGTTGTCGGCGTTGGCGTCAATACCAGTCAGGCACAGACCGTTGTGGATGAATGGAGCGGAGTGAAAATTCCCCCTCCACCAGAGTTGAAGCAGGCCAATATCAAACCCGAGACAACTGCTCTGCTTTTGCTGGATTTCAATTCACAAACATGCAATATGAAAACCCGACCGCGCTGTATCGAATCAATTCCGGCAGTAAAGAAACTCCTTGTTGATGCGCGGTCAAAGGGTGTGTCTATTATTTATAGCCTCTCCCCTGGAGCCGAGGTTAAAGACATTGCGGCGGAACTTACTCCGATGAGTGGAGAGCCAGTGGTTACTTCCGGCCCCGACAAGTATCTTGGCACCGACCTTGAAAAGATACTGAAGGAAAAGAAGATAGAGACGGTTATTGTGACTGGCACAGCGGCGCATGGTGCTGTTCTTTATACAGCAAGTGGTGCTGCTTTTAGGGGGATGAATGTGATAGTTCCGGTTGATGGGTTATCAGCAGAGTCTCTTTTTCCTGAACTTTATACCGTCTGGAATCTTGCCAATGCACCCAGAGTGTCGGCAAAGACTGTCATTACCAAGATGGGACTGATAACTTACTGAATCAGGCACTAACTAGTGTCCCGTGCGGTTAGTCTCGTTGTTTAATGATTGTTTTGCTCTTTCCACTTTATCAAGGATACCATCGGCGCTTTTTGTCCACTTGAAAGGTTTTGCCGTCTTTGAATTATGAGGGCTTATGAAACGGTGGATTTCGTTTCTCAGTTCTTTGACACTGGTAAAAACTCCGCGATAAAGAGAACGACGTTCCAGCTGTCCAAACCAGCCTTCTACAGCATTAAGCCATGATGCGCTGGTTGGGGTAAAATGCATTTTGAAGCGGGGATTGGTCTTGAGCCACTTCTTCACTTCAACCGTTTTGTGTGTACTGCTGTTGTCCAGAATAACGTGGAGGTCAACATCTGACGGCATTGCTTTTTTTATTTGCCGAAGAAAATCGAGAAATTCTTTTGCCCTGTGCCGTGCTGTCGTCCTCCCAATAACCTTACCGGTTACAATGTCAAAGGCAGCGTAAAGGCTGGTGGTCCCGTTTCGCTTATAATCATGTGTCCGACGTTCAATTTGGCCTGGCCGCAACGGGAGCATCGGTTGGGTTCGATCTAATGCCTGAATTTGAGTTTTTTCGTCAACGGATAAAACAACCGCATTTTCAGGAGGATTCATGTACAGCCCAACGACATCTATAACCTTTTCAGCAAAGTGTGGATCATTGCTGATTTTGAATGTCTTGAGCCGATGGGGTTTTAAGTCGGCAGCCTTCCATATTTCCCGCACTTGCCAGGTGGTGACATGAGCCGCTTTCGCCATGAGGCGGACACTCCAATGAGTCGCCTCTCGAGGAATGCATTCCACAGTCATTCTCAGCACTTTCTTGACTTCTTCTTTGGGAAGCTTCTTGGGCTGACCACTTCGAAAACGATCCTGAAGGCCCGTGAGGCCTTGGTCTTTGAATCGCTTCCTCCAGCGGTAGACAGTCAGTGCAGTGGTCCCGAGCTGGCTTGCCACTTGCTCAACTGTCTTTCCAGAAGCCGTCAGCAGGATGATCTCCGCACGGAATACAAGGCTTTGCGCTGTTTTAGGAGAACGCAGCAGGGCTTCGAGGCTCCGCTGCTCGTCTTCATTAATTGTGTAGTTTTCATGTGTGCGTGGCATGACGCACTATAACACATAAATTGATAAATATGTCTAATTAACCGCACAGGAAACTAGGACAAACCCATACAGAAAATCGATGACATCACCTCTTCGCCACCCACCCGACAGTCGGAATAGGCTGGGTTGGGTGGTTGGTGGGTGAAAATTTTGAGGCCGATTTAAGCAAAGAATTTATCTGTGTAAAATCGGGGTTATGCATACGTCGAGCAGTTGGGTGATGGTTGGGTCGCTGGGCAACCGAAGCCATAAATTCACCGCAAACCCTCGAAAACACTCAAACTTCGAATCAGGCTTCCGCTAACTGGTAGTAGGAGTGCATCTTGATCCCCTTGAAACCTTCGTCGTGGACCGTCTGCAGATGCTCAAGCAGGAGGGGATCGTTGGGATGAAGCGAGGGAAAGGGTACGATCCGCTCCGAGCGGATTTCCTTGGACCATTCGAGGATGGGGGCGAACTGCTCCGGACGGGTGGCGATCGAACAGAGCACCGATTGCTCGATACCGGCCCGATCCATGGAGGCAAGCAAACCCGCCACCGTGCCGTCGAGATAGGCCTTGATTCCTCCCTCTTTTTCCAAGGAGGGGATGGCAACCTTGGCGATGGGATCTGGAAAGGCATGGGTGTGGATGTCGATGTAACCGGCCATGGAAGCTCCTGCGTTTTATATATCTTCGACCCTTTTCTGCCCGGCAAGGTCGAACATGATGCCCAGATTGCCGGAAACAGTTTCAGTATATCAGAAAACACGAAAGAGCAACCAGGATTGTTCTCAGCCGTTCGTAGCGAATACTTGCTGGCTTGTGAGCCGAAAAGGTCCATAGCGACCTTCATGCACGCTGGCCACCCAAACGGGCAAGACCAACCAATTGTTTGCGGATCAAGGTTTGCTGTCTGTCAAAGAACTTGGGGCATCATTCATTATTCGGCCACGATCTGATAATCTATGGGAACCGATGGTACGGACCAGCATGCCAAGTGGTGTGGGACGGACGGGAGAGGAACCCGTCCTTACCCGATTAGTTTTTTTGAGTATGAGGCCTCAGTTCTTCAAGATGACGTGCTCATGTTTGAGAATAAAAAAGCAAGATGCGCCGACAGTAGGCGCTGTCGTGAACAGCCGCTCTTGGCCCACCCCTTGACATGAGCTCGCTGGAATCGGTGCCGGGCTTTGCGATGGAACGTGCTCATACTGCTCCTCCGTGGTGGTTAACGTCGGGCGCAGTATGACATCATCACCAGCGCAGCAATAGATGCGGGTATTTTGACGCGACCGGTTGACCGGCTTAACCATTGACCGCAAAAAGGATGGAGGTCACTGCTATCTCATAATTCATCAATAAAAGAGGCTCAGAGAGCTCTTTGGGGTATAATGATTTTGCGAAAAAGATCATACAAACCAAGGAGATCCGAGCCATGGCCCATAGCGATACCGCGCTGAAGCAACTGATTGCACTTATACCGAGATATGAATTCGATGCTCTTGCCAAAGTACATCATGCAGGACAGAAGTTCCGCTCCTACAACCGGTGGAGTCAGTTCCTGGCTCTGCTGATCGGGCAGATGTCCGGCAGAAGAAGTCTCCGGGACATCACCGATAACCTGAAGGCGCAAGGTCAACGTCTCTATCACCTCGGCATGAAAAAAACTTCCAAAGCGACACTGGCACGGGTGAATGCCGAGCAGCCTGCCACCCTCTATCAAATGCTGTTCGCCCGACTGTTGAGCCGATGCCAACTGGCTGCTCCCAAACACAAGTTTTCCTTCCAGGGCAAACTCTACCTCTTGGACGCCACGGTGATCAATCTCTGCCTGTCCGTGTTTCCATGGGCCGAGTTTCGGCAGAAAAAAGGGGCCATCAAGTTCCACATGGGGCTGGATGCCGATGGCTTTATCCCCGCGTTCATGGACATGACCAGCGGCAAGGTGCATGAGATCAACTGGGCCAAAACCCTCAAACTTCCCAAGGGATCCTTTGTCTGCTTTGATCGCGGCTTCACCGATTACGCCTGGTACAACGACCTGACCATAAACTCCATTTTCTTTGTCACCCGCCTGAAAAGCAACGCCGATGTCGAATACCTGCTCAAACGGGCTGGACGTAAAAGCCCCGGCATCACCAATGACCAGTCCATCCGGCTCAAGGGCGTCAAGGAGCCGCTTCGCTTGGTCGCGTACACCGATGCGGAAACCGGTGTCGAATATCGCTTTGTCACCAATGCCCACCACCTGAAAGCCAAGGAGATCGCAGCTATTTATAAGGAGCGCTGGCAGATCGAGCTGTTCTTCAAGTGGATCAAGCAGAATCTGAAGATCAAAACTTTTCTGGGAACATCCAGCAACGCAGTGTTGACCCAGGTGTGGATAGCCCTATGCGTGTACCTCTTGGTCGCTTATCTCAATTTTAAAGCAAAATTGAGTAGTTCCATGCAGCAGATCCTCCGGGTGCTGCAGCTCAACCTCTTCACCAAGAGGAATTTAATCGATCTTTTCAAACCACCTGCTGTTCAACCCCCTGTTTCCCCACAAATTTTACTGTGGGGAAACTTGTGAGACAGCAATGTATGGAGGTATCATTCGCCGAATGAAGTATTCTTCGCGACGAAAGTGAGCAATAGCACGCCACCGCTAGCTATTGCAATCCGCCAGTGAATTAATTTCAAAGCTTCTCATTTACCGTTGACAGGGTTTTATTCATTCACATTATAGTCAAAGAAAATAACGGGACAATTACTTGCTTATCTGAACAACAATGGAACAGAGAGGTTACTCATGGGGATCAAAGAAGAATTTGACTACTTGGTCAAAAAAATAAAAATGGAACGAGATGAACTCAAGCTGAAGGCGCATCTTGCTTCAATGGACGCCAGGAAAGAGCTTGAAGGTGCGGAAAAAAAATGGGACCTTTTGAAAGAAAAAGCCTCAGAAATAGCAGATGACACCATAGAGACTTCCGAGGAGTATATCGTCAAAGCCAAGATCGTGGGCGAAGAACTGAAGGAAACATACAAACGCATTGCCAAACGGCTGTCTGAGTAAGGAAAGCTTTCTTTGGGGGATTGAGCCATTCGATTGGCCCTTATCGCCTTAAAGGGAACTGGCGAAGGTACAAACTTCATATCCACTTACCCCCCCCAATTATAGTACCTTTTCAAGGCTGCAGGGATGACAACCTCATCGAAAAAACCGATCATAGACGGCGATAGAGTATTCAAAGCCACCAATGTCAAAAAAATCCACCCGGTTTACCTCGGACTTGCCGAAGGCCTTTCCGGTGTCGATTTGCTGAGATTTATCAAAATCTATAACGACAGGCTCTGTGCTTCTAATTTGTTGAGCACTGACGGGAAAAAAGAACCCCTCGTTGAGACCAGCAGAAAAGACCTTGTTGGAGTAGAGTTACTCATTGATCCCGCATTTAAAACCGTCCAATTTTTCTCTATAGTCTCGTACAAAAAAGGATCTGGCAGAAAGATGGTGGCTGCCGTTGTCAAGGCTACACCGGAAGATTGGTTGCTGGCGGTGGCCATGGATTGGAGTGGTGGATTCTGGGGAAAAATGAGGGAAGAATACCCGCGAATTATGGTTTTTTAGGGTTTCGCGAGAGGGTTGAGAGGGGTACGTTTCCTTTGTAGGAAGATCAGAAAGAAGATATAATGACCAGCTATTGGCCGGAGAAGGTTTTGGCCATAATATTTTTTTGGTGCTCCACAGTTAGTTGTTCAATATCGACGTCCTGCTGAGCAAGTCGTCGACTTCCCCTTGGCGCATCAGTGCCCGGAGGAAGTGGGCGGAAGACCGAAGGGGGCACTCTTTTTTGATCGTTCGTCCACGGCCCTTAATTTTTTGCCCGCCTTGCTCCACGTTCAGCGTTGAGGCGACCGTATACTTGCAACAGATAGCCCGCCGGAAATGTCCAAAGCGGGACGAGGTATAAATTTTGCGTGTCCAATCTGAACAGAGCCCGCTTGTGGTTCATACCGACGGGAGCCGGGCCTGGGGTGGGCAAGAGATTCGTACCCTGACCGAACTCCGGGAGATGCGTCGAATGGGATTCCGTGTTGCCCTAATCGTGCCCGTCGATTCCGAACTGGCGAGACGGGGCAAAGCCGAGGATTTTCCCGTTCATGCCATTTCATCCTTCGCCAAATTCAGCCTCAGATCCTGGCTGGAACTGTTCCGCATCTTCACCGCAATCAAACCGACGGTGCTCAACACCCACTCCTCCGAGGACTCCTGGATGGCGGGTGCCGTTGCCCGCCTTTTCAGGGTGCCGCTGGTCATCCGCACCCGCCACGTCCTGGCGCCGATCTCCTCTGCCCTCAGTTACAACCTCTTTCCCCAAGTCATCTTTACTTGTGGCGCAACTATTGCTGAACGCATAGTGTCGCAAGGGGTGCGTTCAGATAAAATCGTTGTGCTGCCAACGGGAAACGATGAAAATCGATTTCGTTTTTCAATGGAAAACAGAGAAAAGGTACGCTCGATGTACGGTATAGGGGAGAAAGATATACTCGTCGGCAACATCGGCTTTCTCCGCCGTCTCAAAGGGCACCCTTACATTCTCAAAACAGCAGCAGCCATGCCGGAAAATTACCGGTTTATGTTTGTCGGCGATGGAGAGGAACGCCCAGCCCTTCAAGCAATGGCTCATGAACTGGGAATTGAAAACAGGGTTATTTTCACCGGTCATCAAGAACGCCCGGAAGATTTCTTAAGCGCTTTGGATATTTGCTTTTTTTCATCTCATATAGAAGAAGGCGTTTCCCAGGCCCTTGTCCAGGGACTACTCAACGGCCTGCCTGTGCTGGCCTGCCGAATCCCTTCGACCATGGAACCGCTAAGCCTGATCGAGGATTACCGATTGGTCGATTATGACGATGTTCCCGCCGCCTGCCAAGGTCTGGCCGAATTGGTCAGCCTGCCGCTCCGTGACCCGCAACGAATGACGCGGCAACACCAGGTCATCGCCCATCGCTACGGCCTCCAGCGCATGGTCAAAATTCTGGTGGATACCTATGACCAGTATGGGGTCCGCTGTTTGTCCTGAAAGAGAAAAGCCATGAGAAGAAACTACCAGCAATCGACGACACATCAAGTCTCTCAAAAAAACGAACATCCGGAACGACGTGCACCTATGTCCGACCGCCGGAACGCCTCAGACCGTCGGTCAAATGAAGAAAGACGGTATGACAATCGCTTGGCGCCGCCTAAACAACCCAAGTCGATGAAAGCCTGGATACGCTCCCTTACCAATTCACGTTTAGGCGTGGATCGACGAAAAAAAGCAGATCGGCGTTCCATTGAAGATCGACGCCTGCAACGGTTAGAATCACTCCTGACTCAAGAAGAGCTTGCCGATCTTCTCGGTGATTAACGGTTTCGTTTCCCCGTGGCAACTTCAAGACCTGCCGCTCAATCTTCCAAGCCGCCGTCAGGCTGTCCCATCAGGCACGGACTCTTTCTCTCCGACTTCCTTCTGCATTTTTAACGTTCCCTGCAGGGGCCAAGGGCTCAAAGGAGATGCGTATTCATGCATGCCTTTCTTTCGATCAAGCCCTTTCGCTTTGCTGCAGAACGGGCAGGAACCGCTCCATATATTCAGAACTCATAACCCCAAGGCGAACCGCAGTTTTGGCCGGCATGGCAGCAAAATCACCGGTAGCCCTTGCACAGAGGGTATCTCCGTCAGCGTAAATTGCACCGGTCACTATGATCTGGCGTTCGGATCTACTTTCCTCAATGCTGCCGACCACAGTCAGCTGTTTCCCCACGTGGACAGGTTTCATGAAGTCGACAGTCATGGATTTGGTCACGCCGATTTTCTTCAGCAGATAGATGACCGTCCAGCCCATAATTTCATCCAAAATGGTGGAAATGATCCCGCCGTGAACGGTTTGATCCCACCCGGCCATGGCCGTAGGGACCGTTACCAGGGAATAAACACGCTGCTCGTCTGTCAGGAATTGCATGTGTAGACCGAAGGGGTTTTTTTCGCCGCAACCGAAACAGGTCTGTCCTTCCAGATTCGATATTTTTTTCAGGGCTGCCTGATTGATGATCATGATCGCTTCACTCCTCTTGTTTCAAACTCAACAACAGTCTTGTTGTGATTTTGCCCCTCATTCAGATCGTCTATAACCTCTTGAAAATATAAGATAACCATCCGCACTGCCATTTTGGGCACTCTGCGTTCGCAAGGAAGGGGAAAGGTACGGCATGGTCAACTGGAGGCAGGGCAACAGGGGACATTCCCTTCACGATGAATGCTTATCACATTTGATACGGATTGCCAACCTGAGGGAAATCACCTCACGCAACCGTTGGTTGTTGACCTGGAAAACTCCATGATTTCGAAGGGAAAGGGCAGCTGACTTGGGTTTGAAACAAAAAAAAGCAAAAAAGGGTTCAAGGCAAAAACCTTGAACCCTTTGATATTGTTGGTCGGGGCGGAGTGATTCGAACACTCGGCCTCCTGCTCCCAAGGCAGGCGCGCTAACCAGGCTGCGCTACGCCCCGACGTTTTGTGTTTGATGCGGTCGAAAGGAAAAGTTATCTACACCATTCGGCCCATGCTTGCAAGCCTTTTTCCAGAGAGAGACTGCTAAAAGAGCCGGAAATCCCGATCGATGCGGCCACCTTTTCAACCATCCGCCACCTTTCCCTTTTCTCCGCCGGCCGGTGCCGACTCGCCATATTAGGCTGGCACAAACCCGGGTTGCCCTTTAAGATAGACAAGAATCATTCTTCCGCCGGCTTGCAACCGGCTTACGTAGACGAGCTCCATCAGGAACATCCATGGCAGTCCCACCTCCCCCGATACAACGCATCACCTTTCTTTTCATCTTTTTTGCGGCCCTGCTGGCGCTTGGCCTGGTGCTCTGGCCATTTTGGACCCAACTGTTTCTCGCCTTTCTTCTGGCCAGCGTTTTTTATCCCGCCTATCTCCGGCTATGCGCTCGCATCCGGCCCTGGATCGCCGCTTGTCTCACCTGCCTGCTGATCACTCTGTGCGTCTTTCTCCCCCTGCTGTTCTGTATCGGTGCCCTCTCGGCCGAAATCCCCGGGGTGATTCAACTCGCCAAGGGAAATGACGTCCTTGTCCTGCTGCGGCAAAGTCTGCAAAACAATAGCCTGGTCCACCGGGCCGACGACCTGCTCTCCGGATTCGGCATCCACATGGATTTCGATCGCCTTCCCGGCCTGATCACCGATCTGTCCACCACGGTCGGGGTGTTCATCTATACTCAAGTTTCGGCCTGGGCCACCAATATAGTGCGCTTTATCCTCCAATTTTTGATCGTGATCACCGGCGTCTTTTTTCTCCTGATGGAATACGACCGACTGACCAACTTCCTGCTTCGGCTCTCGCCCCTGCCCGAATCGCAGAACCGCTTTCTCATTGCCCGTTTTTCCACGATCTCCGGAGCCATCCTCGTCGGAAACAGCCTGAGCGGCCTGATCCAGGGCATCTGCGGCGGTCTCTATTTCGCGGCCATGGGTCTAATCTCTCCGGTACTCTGGGGCGCGGTCATGGCGGTGGTTGCTTTCATGCCGATCGTTGGCATCGGCCTAGTCCTGCTGCCGACCGCCCTGATTCTCGCGCTCAAAGGACATGGCTGGCAGGCGCTGGCCACCGTGCTTTTTTACCTGATCCTCACCTTTGCCGTGGACTACCTGTTCAAACCGAAGTTCGTCGGCAAGCAGGCGAACCTGCCGCCGCTGCTGGTCCTGCTCTCTATCATCGGCGGCATGAGCCTGTCTGGCGTCATGGGCATTATCTACGGACCGCTGGCAGTCACCACCTTTTTCACCCTCATTGACATGTACGTCCTTGAATACCAGCCTTATCTCGATCACCGGGATAAAAACGGCCTTCAAGACACCTCCAGCGGCGCGAACGCAGATTCTCTTTAAGCCCCGTCAGCCGCACTCTGGCCTTCTTCCCTTGACAGAAAAAAATCTTTCAGTTAACAGCAGGTGACCTATTCTGACCCCGCCCGAGCCATCCTACCTGAAGCGGCCCCGGAACAGACGACAAGGTCCACACGGTTGCCCGATTACGCACCCCTTCTGCCCCCTTGATTTGGAGTGGTTTCTATCATGGATATTTATGCGCTGATCCAAAGCGTGATTCTTGGGGTCGTTGAAGGCCTGACTGAGTTTCTGCCGATTTCCTCGACGGGGCATCTGATTATCGCCGGTGACCTGTTGGCCTATACCGGCGAGCAGGCCAAGACCTTTGAGATCTGCATCCAGCTCGGCGCAATTCTTGCCGTCTGCTGGCACTACCGGCAGCGGCTGCTGCGAGTAGTGAGCGGACTGACCCGCGAGGCCGGCGCCCAGCGGTTTGTTCTCAATCTGATCGTTGGCGTCCTGCCCTCGGCAATCTTCGGCCTGCTCCTGCACAAGCTGATTAAGGCGCATCTGTTCAACTCGGTGGTGGTGTCTATTGCCCTGATTGTCGGCGGGTTCATCATTCTTCTGGTCGAACGACGCGAGCGCCAACCGCGCATCACCGAGGTCGATCAAATGAGCTGGCTCGATGCCCTCAAACTCGGGCTTGCCCAGGTCTTTTCCCTGATTCCCGGCACCTCCCGCTCCGGGGCGACGATCATCGGCGGCCTGCTCACAGGTCTTTCCCGGAAGGCGGCCACGGAATTTTCCTTTTTCCTGGCCATTCCCACCATGTTTCTTGCCACGGGTTATGACGTCTTCAAGTCCTGGGACACCTTGGCCCAGCAGGATCTTGCCTTCTTTGCCGTTGGTTTTGTCACGGCCTTTTTCAGCGCCCTGCTGGCGATCAAGGGGTTAATCCGGTACGTGGCCCATCACGATTTCAAAATTTTTGCCTGGTACCGTATCATCTTCGGGGCGATTGCCCTAGTCTACTTCCTCCGCTGAAAATCCGTCATGATCACTGAACTCATCAGCAAAATTGCTGTTCAAATCCTCGAGACCACCGCCTATGTCGGCGCCTTCATCCTCATGGCCCTGGAAAGCATGATTGCGCCTGTACCGAGCGAGGCGGTCATGCCCTTTGTCGGTTTTTTGGTCACCGACGGCAAATGGGACCTCTGGCTCGCCCTGTTGGCCACCAGTCTCGGCTCGCTGGTTGGCTCATTGGTCTCCTATTGGATGGGCTATTACGGCGGCAAGCCGCTAGTGCTCAAGGTCGGCAAATATCTGCTGCTCAACCGCCACGACCTGGAACTGACCGAACGCTATTTTAATCAGCGACAGGGACTGCTGACCGTCTTTCTCGCCCGGTTCATCCCAGTAGTCCGCCACTTCATCTCCATCGCCGCCGGTATGGGCAAGATGCCCTTGGTGCCGTTCATGCTGGTCACCGTTATCGGCGCAACCATGTGGAACGGCTTTCTCCTCTACCTGGGCATGCGACTGCGCGAGCACTGGACCGTGGTGCAGAAGTATTCGCATCAGGTGGATATTGTCATCATTGTCGTGGCGGTCATCGGCATCGGCTGGTTCATCCGCTCCCGCTTGGCGGCCCGCAAGCGCAAGCTCAACAATTAGCCTGCGGTCGGCGGTCCAGAGAGAAATTCTTCCAGGCGCTGCCGCCGGTACTCAAAAATCCGCTCCAGGGTCCTGCGGATGTAAAACCGATGGAGCAGTTGCCCCAGTAGGCCAAAGGGCGGCTGATAAAAAACCTGGTCGATCAGCAATACCCCGTCGTTTTCCTGACGAATTTCATGATAATGGTACCAGAAGCGATACGGCCCGAGGCGCTGCTCATCGACAAAGCTCAACCCCTCGCGGATGTGCTTGATTTCGGTCACCCAGGTGTGGGTGCCGAGTAGAGGAATGGTAATCCGGTAGTCGACGATCAGGCCATTGAACATGATGGCCGGAACATCGGTGACGATCCGGAATTGCAGGTCCGGCGGGGTGATCCGGTCCAGATTGGCTGGATTCTGCAGAAAGGCCCAGGCCTGTTCCACTGATGCGGTCACCCGCTGCTGTCGCTCCAGAATGTACATCGCAGTGCTCCTTCGTCTCCCTTACGCCTTCATTCCCCAAACCATGTAGACCGGGTCGCTCACCCAGAGCTCCTGGTGCGGATCGTCCGTTGGCCGGGGCAGGCCGCGCCGCGACAGGGTGTTGATCTTGTTGAACCCGCCGGTTGCATGGAACAGCTCCGCCACCAGGCCAAGCCGCTCGAACTCATGCATTTCCGACCAGAGCCGGATGGCCTTGGGTGGAAACCAGCGGTTGGAAAAGGCAAAGGCCAAGAGGCCGCCTGGCCTGAGAATACGCCGAATTTCGGTCATGATTGCCAAGGGGTTGGTCAGATATTCCACTGAAGCGGTGCAGATGACTGCATCGAAGCTCTCTTTGGTAAAGAAGAGCTGCGGCTCGCCGTTGAGATCCTGCACCACGGTTGCGGTGGCCCGATGGTTTTGCCTGAGTTCCTCTTCGTTCATCCCCAGAACAGTTAGTTCACTCAGTTCCAGCCTGTCCGGCAGGTGGGAAGTCCAACTGCCCATCAGGTCAAGGACTCGGCTGCCAGGGCGAATCAGATCGGCATAACGCCGGCTGATTGCCGCGCGCGCTGTGCTGTCGAGATGATGCACCAATCGCGGTTGCCGGTAGAAGAGCGCGTCCGGCTGTTCATCGCGGCGCGTGAAATTCCCTTTGGTAAACACCCCGCCCTCACCTGTAAACCCTGCCTGCATCCCCGGCCCGTCCGAGCTGATCCGCTCCAGCCAATCCTCGCAACGGCCGCCCCGCTCTTTTTTTTGCGGCGGGTGGATGGCGGCAATCTCGGCCTGCAGGACGAGGTCGCGACCGGCCAGGGGGTGGTTGAGGTCAAAGACCAAACATTCCCCTTCCCTACCCAAACAGCGACAGGGACTGGTTGACGCCCTGTAGACGCCGCTCACGCCACTGAGCAACCCTTGGGGATAAAAACGGCCGGGTGAAGGCGTTAGGCCGTTTCCCTGGCTGTCCGTTCCCAAAAATTGCTCGGGCCGCAGCATAACGCGCTTACGCGTATCAAAAGGGCTCGGAAAACGGCCGGCTGGAATCACTATCGTCTCTCGCTCGCCCACCCCTTTTCCCAACAATCCGTTGGCCAACTGTGGAACCAGAACATCCCGCCAGAAACTGACCGGATCAGCCCAGAGCTGGTCCGTGTGGCTGGCCTTTTCACTGTTCCAGGTCAAGGTGAATTCCACCGCCGCCCGGCTGTACTGGTCAATGTGCTCCATGGTTGCTCCTCGTGCTCAAAGGTCTCCGGATACCGGAAAGAGCGAGGGCTGTCCCGGCGTCCAGGTGCGGATATAACGGTTGACGTCGAACTTGCGGCGGGCGCCGGCCTCGTTCATGTATCGAACGGTGCCAAAAATCGGCCGTTCGGGCCAACCCCGGTCGTGAACCCCGCCGATCGACCAGGCAATGCCGGTGTAGCCGTTGGTTTCGCGGCCATCAAGGGCGTAGCGGTCGTTGAGATGAATGGCAATCCGCATGGCCCGAGCCGGGTCCTCGGTCCATTCCAGGATTTTCTTGCCCCAGTACATGCGCAGGTAGCTGTGCATCGTGCCGGAGTTCACCAACTGATTCTGGGCTGCGTTCCACAACAAATCGTGGGTTTGGGCCCGGTCGAACTGCTCGTCACTGTAGAGGTAAGGACGCGGGTCCCCCTGATGCTGGGCAAGACTGCGGCGCGCCCATTCGGGAAACCCGGCGACCCGATCATAGTCAGGTGTATACAGACAAAAATTATCAGACAGTTCACGCCGAACTACCAGTTCCTCGAGAAACCCGTCCACGGCCTCGCCCTGGAGCCCGCGCTGCCGCACTTCAAGCACAATGGCCTGAGCGGATATCATGCCAAAATGGAGGTAGGGCGAGAGATCGGAACAGGCGTTTCTATTGGGATCGTTGCGCAAGGGGTAGTCGGCCAGGCGGTGATCGACAAAGGTTTCCAGGGTGGCACGGGCAGCAGCCTCGCCGGGCACGAGCCACGAAATCGGCTGGACGCTGGTATCCACCCTGAGTCTAGCGCGCAATGAGGAAAGAACATGACTAAAAACCGGGGGCGTCCACGGAAAAGTATGGGGAGCGAGTTCGGGAAAGGGTTCGAGAAATTCCTGGAGATGCCGGTGAATCCGGGGCCGGAAGGTTCTGGCCATGAATTCCCGGTGGGTTGATGCAATCCAGGCGGGCACAATATTGCGGGAATCGACCTCATGCACTGGGCACAAGAGCTGCTCGAGCAGGGTGTGGTGCCACTGTTTTTTTATCCGCAAGGGATCGAAATCGGTGACCACGAGGGAAGGGCGAATCTCGCCGCATAAACGAAGCATCTCCTCCGCCGGCTCGCCGCTCCGTAGAATCAGGGGAATGTTAGCTGCTCTCAGGCCTTCCGCTGTTTCCTCTAAACCTCCCAGGAGAAAATCGTACTGCCTGAGCGTCGCCCCAAGAAAAGACGGGGCCAGACAAAAAGCCACTGCCACCGGCGTCCCCAGGCGCAGAGCCTGCTGGCGGGCCCAGATGAGCCCCCAATTGTCCTTGGCCCGGAACTCTCTGTGCATCCAATACAGAACAGGACCTGGCCTCTGCTCCGTACCGTTATATATCCGCACCCGCCGTGGATTGACCCGATTGTCCATCTTGTTTGCCAACGCAAAAAAATCCCCGATGGAATCCATCGGGGAGAGAAAGCATCAACTTACCAGCGTTCAATCTGGTTAATATTGGTACAACTGGACCGCTCATGATCTGTTAGGTCACCGATGCTCTGCACCCCGTTCCGAGCGCTATCCAACGAACAACTGAACTCATTGCCGCTGTCATCCTCGACCCATACCAGTGACTCGTATCCAACACTATTGACCCCAGGGTCTCTTTCGATGATTTCCATGACGTTCTCCTTATTATATTAAATATTATATTTGGTTATATAGAGTTACCAGCGTTCAGTGCCGATAATCATGTTGACATCCATACAAGCTCGCCGTTCTTCTTCGTTCAATTCAAAACGATCACGAGTATCGCCCTTGAGCACATCAATCGGACAAACATACTCCTTACCGTTCTTATCTTTGATCCAGGCTAACGATTCATATCCAACCATGGCGTCCTCCGTTGGTTTTTTTTCTCTCTAGTAATATCCTCTTGTCCTACAAGGTAACCAGGAAAATAACCGCCACAATGGGGGATAAAAAGGGTTTTAATGATACCTAATACTATCATTTACCTGTCTAAGCAAAAGGAACCATAGCAGAAGGAAGGTTCAGTGGTTTGCGCACCCCGGATAAGAAGATTGAAAAACTTCTCCAAACCATTTGCGATAAATAAATCTTTACTCTCAGACTGTCGCTGGAACGGATGCATTGCCCACGCCCGGCTTCTTCAGGGTTTCAGCTTCGGCGGCTCTTGACGAACCGGAAGCCCGGTATAATTATCTCAGATACGTTTCAACTCCCTGCTGTTTTCACTGCCAAACCGTCACCCTATCGGGTGACACACCCTTTTCCATGATCAAATGGAGCTTTTTATTATGCACAGACTAACCAAACCCGTAACGAGAACCGTTCTTGCCTCCTGCCTGGTCTGCCTGACCCTGCTGGCTGGCGGACATCATCCCGCCTACGCCCAGAGCGAAGAGGATCTGGTCCTGCTTGATCGTTCGGCCAAGGCCTTTTCCTCGGTCGTGAAAAAAGCCGGCCCCGCCGTGGTCCATGTTGGGGTGGAGAAGGAAACCTCCGCCAAAAACATGGGGCAAATCCCTTCCGACCTGTTCAACGACCCGTTTTTTGAACGATTCTTCGGTCCGCAGTTCCGCCATCCCCGGACCAATCCGAACAACCCCAAGCAAGACAAACAGACTTTCAAGCAGCAGGCTGCCGGATCCGGCTTCATCATTGCCAGTGACGGTTACATCCTCACCAACAACCATGTGGTTGAAGACGCCAGCAAAATCACGGTGCGATTGGCTGATCAACGCGAATTTCCGGCCAAGGTGGTTGGCACGGATCCCCAGTCGGATGTGGCCATCATCAAAATTGAAGGCAAGGACCTGCCGGTCCTGCCCTTGGGCAACTCAGACAAGCTGGAGGTGGGCGAGTGGGTCATTGCCATCGGCAGCCCCTTTGAGCTGAGCCAGACCGTCACCGTCGGCGTGGTCAGCGCCATTGGCCGCAATCGCATGGGCATCACCGATTATGAAAACTTTATCCAGACCGATGCGGCCATCAATCCCGGCAACTCTGGGGGACCGCTGCTCAATATTCGTGGCGAGGCCGTAGGCATGAATACGGCCATCTTTTCACGGAGCGGCGGTTATATGGGTATCGGATTCGCTATCCCCATCAACATGGCCAAGTCCATTGAGCAGCAGTTGCGCAAAAGCGGCAAGGTGACCAGAGGCTGGCTCGGCATCCTCATTCAGGATATCAATGAAGAACTGGCCAAGTCCTTTGGCGGCAAGGTGGGCGGCGGCGCCCTCATCTCCGAAGTGACCGACGGCTCGCCCGCCCAGAAGAGCGGTTTACTCCAGGGTGATATCGTCACCGCGATCAATGGTGAACCGGTCAGCAATGTGGCCGATCTGCGCAACAAAATCGCCATGACCCCACCGAACACCGAGTTGAAACTGCGGATTCTGCGCGACGGTAAGGAAAAGGAGATGGTGGCGAGCGTCGGTGAGCAACCCGCTGACATGGCCTCGATGGCCAAGAAGATGACCGGTTCCACCTTGAGCGAACTCGGCCTCTCCCTCCAGGATCTAACCAAAGAAGTTGCCGAGCAGTTCGGCTACAGCAAGGATCAGGGCGTTCTGATCGCCGATGTCGAGGCCGACAGCCCGGCCGCCGAGCTGGGCTTGCAGGCCGGGATGCTGATCGAGGAGGTCAACCGCACCAGGGTCCGCAGCCTCAAGGAACTGCAGCAGGCCCTGAAAAAGGCGAACAATCCCAAGCAGGTGCTGCTGCGGATCCGTTCCGGCGAGCATAGCCAGTACGTGGTTATGCAGACCAAGTAACGCCTGCATCTTTTCCTTAACAAAACAGCCGGTAGGGAATGCCCTACCGGCTGTCTCTGTTTTTAACGATGAACCGAGCGCCTTTTATTCTCCTGATGCTTCTCCTTCGTTTAAACTGTGCTCGATTCCTTGCAGCAAGACCTGAAGACTAAAAGGTTTCTTGATAAAATGCAGCGTCGTATCCGCCCCTTCCTCCGGCAGGATGTCCGCAGCATAGCCAGACATGAACAAGACCTTGATCTCTGGCCGGCTGAGGGTAATGTGGCGGCTCAACACCCTGCCGTTCATTCCTGGCATAATCACGTCGGTGAGCAGCAGGTCAATCCGCTGGCCCTTGTCGGCGGAGATCGTCAGCGCTTCCTCTGGGGTTGCTGCCACAAACGTGGTATACCCGCTCTGTTCCAACATATCGTTGGTCATCTGGCGGACTGTTTCCTCGTCCTCGACCAGGAGGATGGTGGCGGAGCGTCGCATGGTCAGAGGTTCAGCTCTCTCCTCGACCGTTTCTTGCAACTCCACCTCGCTGCGAGGGAAAAAAACTTTGAAGGTGGAACCGGTGCCCCATTCGCTCTCGACCAGCACCAGCCCCTTGTTTTGCCTCACTATCCCATAGACCGTCGCCAGGCCGAGCCCCGTGCCCTTTCCCGTTTCCTTGGTCGTATAAAAGGGTTCGAAAATATGCTGCCGGGTTTCTGCACTCATGCCGCAGCCGGTATCACTCACAGTGAGTTGGACATAGTCACCGGCCGTGGTCTCAGGATACTGCCTGGCAACGTCCCAATCAAGCCGGGCATTTCCGGTTTCGACAACCAGCGAGCCGCCGCTGTCCATGGCATCACGGGCATTGACGATCAGATTCATGATCACCTGATCTACCTGGGTGGGGTCCATATGGATCGGCCACAGTCCCTCCGTCAGCCTGAGCTCGAAGCGGATGTCCTCACGGATTAACCGCCCCAACCCCTTCCGGACGCTTTTGACCAGGGTGTTCAGATCCAGCACCTGCGGCGAGATCACCTCTTTGCGGGAGAAGGCGAGCAACTGATGGGTGATGTCCCGCGACTGGTTCGCGGCCTTGATGATCTGGTTGATATACCCCCGGGCTTTGTCCGGTGCGGCAGAGCCATTCTTCATAAGGTCAGCATACCCCAGGATGACCGCCAGCTTGTTGTTGAAGTCATGGGCGACACCGCCGGCCAGCCTTCCTATGGCCTCGATTTTCTGGGCCTGACGCAATTGGTCTTCAAGCTTGCCTTTTTCCTTTTCCTCCTTTTTTTTGCTGGTGATATCGACCATGATCCCGCGCCGCCATTGCGGCCCTTCATTTTCAGCCACTACGGTAACGAAATCCTGGACCCATAAGGTGGTGCCGTCTTTGGCAAGGAACCGATATTCCAGTTCATGATCTTCCCTCCTTGCCGTGGAGGCGCGGGAAGCGGCAAATATTTCCTCTCGGTCTTCTGGATGGAGGTGCTGCCACCAGAATCGCTCTCCGTACCACTCCTGTACCGGGTAGCCCAGTAATCGCTCGGCCTGCTTGCTGACATAGGTGAAGGTGAAGGTTTCGGCATCCGCCTCCCAGACAACGCCGTCCACTGAATCAACCAGATTGATGAAGCGGGTGCGCTGCTTGCGCAGTTCCTCTTCAATCCGTTTCTTTTCCGTGATATCCCAGGCGATTCCCATCACCCCGATGACAAGACCGCCAGAATCATAAATGGGGGCCTTTACGGTTTCCACCAACTCCCGATGGCCGTCACTGGCGTAGGTGATCCATTCCTCATTGTGGCACGGCGCCCCGGTGGCAATGGCCTTCTGGTCGTGTTCACGAAAAGAATCAGCAACATCTTTATTGAAAAAGTCATAATCGGTCTGGCCAAGAATTTCAGATTCAGGCGCACCCAACAGACGCTCGAATCGTGCATTACAGGAAAGAAACACCCCTTGAGGATCCTTCATCCAGACCAAGGCAGGGATGGTTTGCAGCAGGTTGCGCAGCCGGGCTCGCTCCTTCTCCAGAACGACGTGCGCCTGTTTCAACTCGGTAATGTCACGGGCGATGAAAAAGAGGCATTCCTCGCCCCTGACCTTGATTGGCGCCAGGAACATCAGGGCATTGCGCTTTTCCCCTGATTTGGTGCCGAGAAGAAACCCATACTTTTCCAGCCGCCCCTGCTCTTTAACAATAGCCACGGCACCGGCCCTGGCTTCCGGCGTCCACAAACCTATCGCCACCGAGGTCCGGCCGATAATCTCGTTCTTTTCCCATCCGGTTATGGTGGTGAAGCCTGCATTCACCTCCAAAAAAGTACCGTCCGCCATACGGGTGATACCGACCATGTCGGGCATCAATTGAAACAAAGACGCGTATTTCTGCTCGGAGAGCCGGAGCTCTTCCTCGGCCCGGCTCCTTTCGGCCATTTCCCGGCGCAAAGCCACGTTGCGTATCCTCTCTCGATTCGGCAGTGACACCAGCCACCAGATGAAGGCGGCGGCAAAAAAGCTGTTGACCAAACCGACGAGGAAAAGGGGAGAATCCAGTGCGCCCCCCCTCGGCCAGCCGTCCTTGGGAACTGCGGCCAGTTGCCACACTCCGCCGGGGACCGAGACCATCAAGCTCACCGGCAGGCGGGCAAAAACCTCTTCTGCCCCCCGCATCATGGAGCCGGCTTGGCCTTGATCATCAACCTTGCGTAACCCAATATCCAGGGTTTGAGATGCCTGCACCCCTCCGGCGTCAAGCAAGGCATCAAAATAGGTGACCACTGATACCACCCCCCAGTAGCGGGCTTCTGACCCTTGCGGCTCCCCTGCGCGGGTAAAAACAGGCACTCGGGCAATCAAGCCTTTGCCGCCTTGAATCAGATCATGGGGGCCGGAAAAGACCGGTAGCCTGGTTTGCATCGCCTGGTGAACGGTTGCAAATTGTTCGGGGATAGACTCGTAGCGAAGGCCAAGGACCTGCCTGTTGCCCTCAAGGGGGTACAGCAGGGTGATGGTGTCGTCGGGCGCAGCGACGATATTGCGAATAGCGGGATAGCCGGTGATCGCCTGGCTGGCCAGGGCATTAAACAGATCCGGACTGATGCCGCCTTGGTAGGCAATCACCCCGGTCAGGCCGGAGGTGGCACTGAAGACCGCATTGACTGTTCCTTCCAAACGGGCGCGGATGGTGGCGAGTTCCTGAATAACCTGGCTGCGGGCATCGCTCAATTGACGTTCCCTGTCCAGGTGTCCTGTCTTGAGACTGATCAAAACGCCGAGTAGGAGGATCAGGACGGCCATAAACCACGGGAGTTGAGCAAGTCGGATGAGGGCTTCCCATACATTCCTCCGTGGCATCACCACCTCCCCCAAACAGCTTGATAGCATTGAGATTGAACCCGATATTATAGATATGTATTCAGAATACCAAGGGCCGCTCCAATGTCAAGGCGCTAAACAGACAAGAGACACACACCGGTTGCCTCGATTTTACCCGCACCTCGGGGACTTTGTTCTCCTTTCAGATATTCGTAACGGAATGTTGTTGTTTCAAATAAGCCTAGAGACGAGGGGGCTTTAGACAAAGGTGAAGGGGTACCAAGTGTTCTGAAGACTGCGAAAGGAGGACACGACTGCACAGTGCGTTGTCCGAAGTGCGACGAGGGGGTGTGATCTTGGGATGATCCGGGAGCCGGAAGTCCTGTCTCCTCCTGAACGACAAAGGGGCACCCTGGCCAGGGTTGTACGTTCAAAGAGTTCCACGGACCTCGCCGGTCCCCGTTCTCAACCCTGGAAATCGGAGCGGAGGTCGCGGGTGATTTTGCTGCGGCCCTCGGCATCCTGATTGCGGATCAGGTCGGGCAGCTGACCCCACATGCCGATCTTCTTGTTCTTAACGGCGAAAATACCATCGATTCCCGGAATGGCGCCGACATCGTTCAACACCGGTGTCAGGTCGTGTTCCGTCTTGATCAGGTTACAGACCAGCGTCACGGCGGAGTCGGCCAAGGCCCCGTCCTTGGCGACCACGGTGGCCAGATCGCACTGGCCAAAACTCAGGGAGTGGCCCATTGTGCTCGACGAGGAACAGAGGGAGAGGGGGAGGTTCTTCGGGCCGATTCGGAAGGCCAGCTGGTTGCCGATGGCGTTGTCGCCGGCATAGATGCCGATGGTGACTTCGGTGTCGGAATGGATGAAAATATCGCCGCCGTTTTCGATGATCGCCTCCCGGCAGCCTGCGGCCATGGCTGCCTCCACGCCCATCTGCGCCAGGGTCCCGGCTACCGAGGCCATGGGGCCGAGCCCGGTGAGGCTGGCAGCGGCGGCCATGCGACGCGCCACCTCGGGCGCCTCCTCAAGGAGAACAACCGGAATAAGGGCGGTCTTGAATTCGGGATGGCGGCCGATATACCGCTCGAGCTTCCGGCGCTCCGAAACCACGGCTCGGGTCACCAGGTCAAAGGCCTCGCAGGCGACCCGCAGGTTCGTGTCTTTCCAGGAAAAGGAGCGATAGACGCGCATGGCTGCACCATTCAACGATCCGTTGCGGATCGCCTTTGTCTCTAGAACGTCGACGAACAGGCGCCAAAGGGACAGGCGGCGATGCAGGCCAGACACTCGACACAGCTTTCCTCGTTGAAGGCGACGGTGCGAGTAGCCCTATCGACGATCGACAGCGCTCCGGTCGGGCAATGGACCACGCAGGCGCCGCACTGGGCGCAGCGACTCTCGTCCCAACGCACCCCCTTGTTGCCCGCATGGATGACCACATCAAAGCCGCCCAAAAAGGCGAAGGCCCGGTCAATATTTTCCGCTGTCCCCGTCACCTCCAGGCTGAGGTATCCCTCTTCCTCGGGGGTCACTTTGGCCCGGAAGATGTTGACGATCAGGTCATATTCCTTGACCAGTTGGTAGACGATCGGCTTCTCGGTCTCGCTCTTGGGAAAATACAAATAGATTTTTTTGGTAATCATCTGACCGGCCCCGTAATATTCAAAGATTGCATGCCCTGATTCAGCGGCAGGCGCTGGCTGGGCTCGGACAGCAGAAAACGGCCGTCCTCAATTTCCGCCTTGAGCAGGTTGCAGATCTTGAGCGCCTTGCTGTAGGAGGAAAGCGAGGTCACCGGCACCTTCTTGCCCAGCAGCTCGACCTCGCCGGAGCGCAGCTCTTCGTAATTGAATCGGCCCAGGACCTTGCCGGTCTTCTCCGGATAGTCCGCAGAATAATCGATGACGCAGGCGGTGATGTCGCGGTCGCGGACCGTGGTCCGCCTGAGGATCTCCGGGTTGAGAATCGGAATGGGGATGCCGACCCCCAGGGCCAGCGACACGCCGTAGCCCTTGAAACTGGTGCCGCGGACAAACTCGGGCAGCATCTCCTTCATGTTGGCGGTCAAGGCGAGTGTTCCCGCCCCCTCCACCGGCACGTCGTTATCGCCGCGCTCCACCAGCGAGCAGTGCTGGGTGCCCTGGGCGTAGACAATGCCCCGTGCCCCGGCCAGCCAGATGCTGGTGCCGACCCCGATGGTCTCATACAGCGGATCGTTCAAGAGCGGCGCCAACTGCCCGGCCGAGCAATAGGTCATGTTGCGCATCTTGGCCCGGAGGATGCCGAGATAGGTGTAGATCCGCTTGTCCGAGACGTTGACCGCGACGTTGTAGTTCTGGTAGCAGTTGCGCGGGTTGACCATGATCGCCTGATTGAGATCATTGATGTCAAACAGGGTGCGGATCTCCCGGCGGGGATAGTCGTCGGTGCCGTAGGAGAGCCCGAACAACTGGAGTTTCTTACCGGCCACCAGATCCTCGATCACATGGCCGCCGCCGTAGCGGAACTCGCCGGGGTGGTACATGTTGGCCGGATCGTTGTGACGCAGTTGGGTGGCGCCCATGTAGACATCGACCGCTGCCACCCCGCAATAGGCCATGACATCGTTGATCCAGGCCTCGGAGATGCGCATCTTGGGTGTACTGTGGCCGAAATTAAGAAAGCAGCCGGACGAGCACATCGGCCCGAAGGTGGCGGTGGTGACCACGTCCACCTCTTTGGCGGCCGCTTCCAGGCCCCGTTTGTCAACGTAATCGATCACCTCTTCAGCCGTGAGGACCACGGCCTTGCCGGATGCAATTTTCTGGTTAATTTCCGCGTAGGTCTTGCTCATAGCGCATTCTCACAGGTAAGGGCCCTCGGGTTCGCCTTAAAAGGCTGTACTATAGGACGTCCGGATAAAAACAGCAAGTTGCCGACGCTCTCGGGCGCGAAAAAGAACCGAGTCTATGGATGAAAATACGGGCGTCTTGTTTTTTGCAAATACGGTAGAATCGTGTATTGATAGTTCTTATCGAAATAATCCCTTCCCAGGAGGAGCCTTATATGACTGCGCCCAAGGATTTCACCCTCTTCAATCCCCGGATAACCCTGCAGGTTGGCGGCAAGGACTACATCGTCTATTCGGTCAAGGCACTGGAAGGCCTCGGCTACGGGCCCATTGAAAGATTGCCCTATTCCCTGCGCATCCTCCTGGAAAACCTTTTGCGCCATCATTGGCTAGGATTGGCGAGCAGTGAAGATATCGACAACCTGGCCTCCTGGCAACCCGATGCGGTCAGCCCTGAGGCCATCCCCTTCATGCCCAGCCGAGTCATTCTCCAGGATTTCACCGGCGTGCCTGCCCTGGTTGATCTGGCGGCGATGCGATCTGCCTTGGCCCGGCACGGCGGCGATCCGGCCACCATGAACCCCTTCATCCCCGCCGATCTGGTCATCGACCACAGTATCCAGGTGGATCGCTCCGCTGACAGCCAAGCCTTTGGGGTCAACGTCGGCCTGGAGATGGAACGCAACCGCGAACGGTACACTATGCTCCACTGGGGCCAGCGGGCCTTCCGCAATTTCCGGGTAGTGCCGCCGGGCACCGGTATTGTTCACCAGGTGAACCTTGAATACCTGGCCTCGGTGGTGACGACCAGCGAGGAAAACGGCCAGCCGGTACTCTCTCCGGACAGCGTGCTCGGCACCGATTCCCATACCACCATGATCAACGGCCTGGGCGTCATGGGCTGGGGCGTCGGCGGCATCGAGGCGGAGGCGGTCCTGCTCGGCCAGCCCTATTCGCTCCAGATCCCCGAGGTGGTGGGAGTGCGCCTCGACGGCACCCTGCGACCGGGAACCACGGCCACCGATCTGGTGCTGACCATTACCCGCTTTCTCCGCACCAAGGGAGTGGTCGGCCGTTTCGTCGAGTTTTTCGGACCGGGACTTGCCGCCTTGAGCCTGCCCGATCGGGCGACCATAGCCAACATGGCGCCCGAATATGGCGCCACCATGGGCTTCTTCCCGGTGGACGCCGAAACCCTGCGTTATCTCCGCGCCAGCGGCCGGCCGGAGTCCCTGGTGCAGTTGGTGGAGACCTACTGTCGGCAGCAAGGCTTCTTCTTTGTCCCGGAGAGCCGCGAGCCGGACTATTCGGTGACTTACGACATCTCCCTCGACACGGTGGTTCCCAGCCTGGCCGGGCCCAAACGGCCCCAGGATCTCTTACCGCTGGCCGGCGTGCGCCAGGATTTTGGCCGCCAATTTGAGCAGCAACTGGCGAGCAGCACTGCGGTTGCCACCGACAAACCCGATCAAACCCTGACCAACGGATCGGTGGTCATCGCCGCCATCACCAGTTGCACCAACACCTCCAACCCGGATGTGATGATCGGCGCCGGATTACTCGCCCGCAAGGCCCGGGCGCGCGGCCTGACCAGCAAACCCTGGGTGAAAACGAGCCTGGCTCCCGGCTCCCGGGTGGTCACCCGCTACCTGGAGCAGAGTGGCCTCCTGCCCGATCTCGAGGCCCTGGGTTTCCACGTGGTCGGCTACGGCTGCACCACCTGCATCGGCAACAGCGGACCGCTTGATAACGACATCGCCGCCGCCATCAAGGAGCACAACCTGGTGGTGGCCGCCGTGCTCAGCGGCAACCGCAATTTCGAGGCCCGCATTCATCCCCAGATCCGCGCCAACTACCTCGGATCACCGCCGCTGGTGGTGGCTTATGCCCTCGCCGGCACCATGCTCATCGACCTGGAAAACGAACTGCTGGGGGTTGATGGCCAGGGACAGCCGGTGTATCTCCGCGACATCTGGCCGAGCGCAGAAGAAATCCGGGTTGCGGTGCGACAGAGCCTCAAACCCGATCTGTTCACCGTCAGCTATAGCTCGGTCTTTGCCGGCGACGCCCAGTGGAATGCGCTTGAGGGCGGCAGCTCTGAGCTCTATCAGTGGGATCCCCATTCTTCCTACATCCGGGAACCGCCCTTTTTCCAGGCGATGACCGCGGAGCCGCAACCGGTCACCGACATCGAGGGCGCCCGCATCCTCGCCCTGTTCGGGGATTCAATCACCACTGACCACATCAGCCCGGCTGGTTCGATCGGGCCGCAGACC
The DNA here is from genome assembly GCF_963662935.2 of uncultured Desulfobulbus sp. Taxonomy (NCBI): domain Bacteria; kingdom Pseudomonadati; phylum Thermodesulfobacteriota; class Desulfobulbia; order Desulfobulbales; family Desulfobulbaceae; genus Desulfobulbus; species uncultured Desulfobulbus sp. The sequence continues at coordinate 1,433,020 of NZ_CAXXTL010000002.1, forward strand.
CCGGCAGGACTCTATCTCCAGCAACTGGGGATTGCCCCTCCGGATTTCAACAGCTACGGATCCCGGCGCGGCAACCATGAGGTGATGATGCGCGGCACCTTTGCCAATATCCGCATCAAGAACCGGATGGTGGAGCGGGAGGGCGGCTGGACGCAATTGTGGCCCGAGGACGTGGAGATGCCGATCTATGACGCGGCCATGCGCTATCAGCAAACGGGGACGCCGCTGGTGATTTTTGCCGGCAAGGACTACGGCTCTGGTTCATCGCGCGACTGGGCCGCCAAGGGCACCATGCTGCTCGGAGTCAGGGCGGTGATCGCCGCCTCCTTTGAGCGCATTCACCGCTCCAACCTGGTGGGGATGGGCGTCCTGCCACTGCAGTTCCCCGAGGGGACTGACGCCACCACTCTGGTGTTGGACGGCAGCGAAATCATCAGCCTGAGCGGTCTCGCGGGCCCGCTCACCCCTGGGCAGACGGTGGAGCTGTGCATCGACCGGGCCGATGGTCGCCGCCGGATCATTCCGGCAATCCTCCGCCTTGATAATGGGATGGAAATCGACTATTACCGGCACGGCGGCATCCTCCACAAGGTGCTCCGGCAGCGGTTGAAGAAAAAGTGAGTCGGCTCCGTATGAGGCGTGAATCAAATTAGACAGATGCTAACCGTGAAGGTCATTTACAAAATCACCTACCCAAATGGCAAAATATACGTCGGTAAAGACATAACCGACAGTATCAATTACTTTGGAAGTGCCTGCTGCAGTTTGATTGAAAAAGACTTCACAAGAGAACAACGGCTGGATTTCACGATTAGAAAAGAAATTCTGTGGGAATCTGAAACGGCATCGGACAGAGAGGTCGGGCAAAAAGAAGTCGAGTACATCAAACTCTTTAGATCAAATGATCCTGCCATTGGTTACAATCAGTGGCCAAAGTTAAGAAACGGGGAATAAGAACCATCTCAATAGGCTCTTGCGAAGGGTCGCAAAAGGTCTAGCCCTCTAAAGAGTACCTCGGAACACTAATTCACCCCATGCCCGGAATTGTCCTTGCTACCATCAATGCCCGTTATATCCACGCCAGCCTTGGCCTGCGCTGGTTGTATGCCAACCTGCGCGACCTACAGGCACAGGCCAGTTTGCAGGAATTCTGCCTCACCGACCAGATCGCCGATGTGGCCGAAAAGATCCTGGCGAGCAAGCCGGTGATCGTCGGCATCGGCGTCTACATCTGGAACGCGGCCGAGGTGCGGCAACTGGTGGGGATCCTCAAACGGGTGGCGCCGAATACAAAAATCGTTCTTGGCGGGCCGGAGGTCAGCCACCTGCCTCTACGGGTCGATCTGAGTGAGGCCGACTATATCGTCCAGGGCGAGGGGGAGCATGCCTTTCGCGACCTGTGCGCGGCCATCCTTTCCGGCACCCCGCCTGCGGAAAAACTCATCCCTGCTCCCCCGGTCGAGGTCGAGACCCTGACCACGCCCTACCCGTTCTACACCGGCGAGGACTTGGCCCACCGGCTCACCTATGTCGAGGCCTCGCGCGGCTGCCCCTTTACCTGCGAATTCTGCTTCTCCTCCATTGACAAACGGGTCCGCCCCTTTGCCATCGTCCCCTTCCTGGACGAAATGGAAGACCTTTGGCAGCGGGGAGCACGAACCTTCAAGTTTGTCGACCGGACCTTCAACAGCAACCCGGAGGCGGCTGGCCGCATCCTCGATTTTTTCCTGGCCAAGGAGCCTCCTTTTCACGCCCATTTCGAGGTCATCCCGGACCATTTTCCGGAGGTTCTCAAGGAGCGCTTGCGTCGTTTTCCCGCCGGCACCCTGCAACTGGAGGTCGGCATCCAGACCCTGCATCCCGAAACTGCGGTCAACATCAGCCGCAGGCTTGATCTCGACCGGATCAAAGAAAATATCGCCTTCCTCGAACGAGAAACCCCGGCGCACCTCCATGTCGACCTGATCGTTGGCCTGCCCGGCGAATCCATCGAACAATTCGGTCAAAACCTCAACAACCTGGCCGCCCTGACCCGCGGCGAGATCCAGATCGGTATCCTCAAGAAACTCTCCGGCACCGCCATCAACCGTCACGATCGCACCTATGGCATGGTCTATTCCCCGGACCCGCCCTACGAAATTCTGCAAAATAATCTGATATCCTTCACCCAGATGCAGACCATGAAACGGCTGGCCCGGTTCTGGGACCTGGTCTACAACAGCGGCAATTTTCGCCGTACCGCGTCGCTGCTCTGGCCGGAGGGCGATGTCTTCCACGGCTTTCTCGATTTTTCCCGTTGGTTGTACCAGGAAACCCGGGCCACTTGGCAGATCGGGCTCCCCCGCCTCGCTGAACTGCTGTTCCGCTACCTGGTGGAACAAAAGGGGATGGAAAAATCCGAGGTGGCCGACAGTCTGGCCGCTGACATCCTGGTGATCAAGGGGAGGGTGCTGCCGGCAACGATCAAAGAGCATGTCACCCGCCTGCCCGAGGAACGCCACAGCCTCGACAAACCCCTGACCAAGCGGCAGAGCCGCCACCGGGAGTGAGCAAGAGCCGGACTGCAGTTCTCTGGCACAAACACAACAACGCTCCCACCCTCCATGGCGGGGGCATTTACCTTCGTTGAACCGCCGCCATTTCGGTAAAAATCGCCTCAATAACGGCTGCATACTTGTAGTTGTAGTGGTGCCCGCCCGGCATCGGCAACGTCTTGACCGTCTCTCCTGTGAGCAAAGGGCAGATTGAGTTGTCCTCCTCTTTTCCAAAAACACACAGAACCGGTTTGCTGATCCGGGCCGCCTCGGGCAGAACTTCCAAGGCCCCTTCGCGTCGCTCGTCGCCGACCCAATCCATAACGTGCACCTCGACATTGACGAAGGTGCTTGGCCCAAGCAAAACGCACAACTGAATTTTGGCAAGAATGTCAGCCGGCAAACGATTGACGAGAAAAGGAAGCCAGCACGCGCCAAAGGAAAAACCGACGAGGAGCACCTTTTTTTTCCCCCAGGCCTGGAGATAATATCGCGTCATTTTGTCAATATCAGCTGAAACTTCGGCAGGTTGCCGCGTCTTCCAGAAATATTTGAGACTATCGAAACCCACCGTTGAGATGCCGCGTTGCTGGAAAGTCTCCCCAAAAACTTTATCAAGATCGGCCCAACCGCCGTCACCGGAGAGGATGATGGCCAACGTATCGTTCCGGCTATCAGCGGCAGGGAGCTCAATCAACGGCAGATCGGCCACGGCATCGCGACCGGATGGCAACACCCCAGTATTGGAGCCGGCCCAACCGCATGGGACCGCAGCCGCACAGCACAGGCAGACGCTGAGGAATGACAGGCAAACGGATTGGATGAAGGCGACCAGAACCGGGCACTTTTGCACAACAACAGATTGCTGATGCATAACTTCCTCCTTGAACATTTGTCATAGGCAAACACTGCTGTCTCATAAATGATCAATAAAAAGAGGCTCAGAGAGCTCTTTGGGGTATAATGATTTTGCGAAAAAGATCATACAAACCAAGGAGATCCGAGCCATGGCCCATAGCGATACCGCGCTGAAGCAACTGATTGCACTTATACCGAGATATGAATTCGATGCTCTTGCCAAGGTACATCATGCGGGACAGAAGTTCCGCTTCTACAACCGGTGGAGTCAGTTCCTGGCTCTGCTGATCGGGCAGATGTCCGGCAGAAGAAGTCTCCGGGACATCACCGATAACCTGAAGGCGCAAGGTCAACGTCTCTATCACCTCGGCATGAAAAAAACTTCCAAAGCGACATTGGCACGGGTGAATGCCGAACAGCCTGCCACCCTCTATCAAATGCTGTTCGCCCGACTGTTGAGCCGATGCCAACTGGCTGCTCCCAAACACAAGTTTTCCTTCCAGGGCAAACTCTACCTCTTGGACGCCACGGTGATCAATCTCTGCCTGTCCGTGTTTCCATGGGCCGAGTTTCGGCAGAAAAAAGGGGCCATCAAGTTGCACATGGGGCTGGATGCCGATGGCTTTATCCCCGCGTTCATGGACATGACCAGCGGCAAGGTGCATGAGATCAACTGGGCCAAAACCCTCAAACTTCCCAAGGGATCCTTTGTCTGCTTTGATCGCGGCTTCACCGATTACGCATGGTATAATGACCTGACCATAAACTCCATTTTCTTTGTCACCCGCCTGAAAAGCAACGCCGATGTCGAATACCTGCTCAAACGGGCTGGACGTAAAAGCCCCGGCATCACCAATGACCAGTCCATCCGGCTCAAGGGCGTCAAGGAGCCTCTTCGTTTGGTCGCATACACCGATGCGGAAACCGGTGTCGAATATCGCTTTGTCACCAATGCCCACCACCTGAAAGCCAAGGAGATCGCAGCTATTTATAAGGAGCGCTGGCAGATCGAGCTGTTCTTCAAGTGGATCAAGCAGAATCTGAAGATCAAAACTTTTCTGGGAACATCCAGCAACGCAGTGTTGACCCAGGTGTGGATAGCCCTATGCGTGTACCTCTTGGTCGCTTATCTCAATTTTAAAGCAAAATTGAGTAGTTCCATGCAGCAGATCCTCCGGGTGCTGCAGCTCAACCTCTTCACCAAGAGGAATTTAATCGAACTTTTTAAACCAACCGTTGCTCAACGTACTGTTTCTCCGCAGATTTTATTGTGGGAAAATCTATAAGACAGCAATGATAGGCAAAGAAATGGATGCTGAACTTCTTGCAAAAGAACGTCTGCATGCGGTGTCATTTCGACCAACGGGAAAAATCTCGTGTCTCAAAGGAAAAAATTTCTCGTTATCACTTGAAATAACAAGAAAAAACGTTTCGCTCTTTTCTGGATAGTCGGGTCGAAACAAACAATCTTTTCATTGTGCAAAAGGCTCTGCTGAGAACGGCTTGCTCTTTATTTTCCCAGAATGCCTTGGGCGCCCCCGGAGATCAGGGTGGCAATATTGGTTAAAATGCGCGGTAAGGCCATGCCGCCGGGGGATGCTAGATATCGCGGTTCCCAGATCGGGTCGAATTTTTCCTTATAAGCTCGTAATCCCTGAAAATTATAAAAATGTTCGCCATGTTGATAGACCATAGCCCCAACCCGATGCCACAGGGGGGCATGCGGCCGGTTCTCCAATCCGGCCAGAGGCGCCATGCCAAGATTGAACCAGTGATAGCCCTGTTGTTTGCCCCACAGGATCAGGCTGATAAACAGGTAATCCATGGTTGCGTGGGGGGCGCCGGGTAAAAACCGCATCAGATCGATTGATACCTCTTCCTGCTGCGCCCCCAGCCAAACATTGGCGAATGCAACTAATGTGCCCTTGTACCGCACCACGGCCACCGGGTTGGCCCGCAGATAATCCGGCTGGAAAAATCCCAGGGAAAACCCTTTTTCCTTGGTATTTTTTCCGGAAAGCCATGTATCGGAGATGTTTTGCAACTCTGGCATCAGCTGCGATACCTTTGAAGTGTCGATGATTTCAAAGGAGCACCCCTCTTTTTCCGCTCTGCGGTGGGAATAGCGCAACCCGCTTCGCGCCTTGCCTTCAAGGGAAAACTGGGCGAGAGGCACCTTGGCCTCCTCACCGAGTTTGATCAGGGTCAGGCCGAGATCAAGATAGAGGTAGGTGGTATTGTGGCTGATCTCATAAAAAACCGGCCACCCTTCGGCCCGTTCACACACCTCACGGAATCGCCAGATCAGTTCCTGCTGCTCTCGCCGGGGACCTCCAATGGGATCGCCGAGCGCGACCCAGCTCCGCCCTTCCACGGCATACATGATGAAGGCCGTGCCTGAATCGTTGAACAACAAGGTCTTGTCACCCAGCAGCGCCAAATTGGCAAAAGTCTCCACGCTGGTTGCAATCACTGCTTTCGCCTTTTCGATTTCTGCGGCACGGGGTAGTCCGGGAATCTGACGAAGGGGCCGGAGCAGCTTAGCCCCCGCGAACAGGAGCAGCAGCGTTGTCGTGCCGACCAGAGCGCGGAGAAAACGGGGAGCGTCACCGGTAAGGGCAAAATGCCACCAGAGATCGTGGGAGTAATCGACATGTTTGTAGACAAAAAAACCCAGCCACAGTGAACAACCCATGACCAAGAGGATCATGAGGCTCCAACCCGCGCTGAACGGTTCGTTGACTAAGGAGGTTCGCCGGTAAAAATGACGGCGGCAAGGGAGCAGGGCCATAAGCATCAAGCCCAGAAGCATCGCTTCTTCGTAATCCGCTCCCTTGAGCAGTGAAAAAAGGGAGCCGCTCGCCAGCAGCGCCGCCGACAGCAGATAGGCGGCATCGAGCCGTCGCTGCAGCCCCCAGGCGACCAGGAGCAGCCCGGCGCCAACCAGGCTGCCGAAAAAATGGGAAATCTCCAGCACCGGCAGGGGCACGATGGCATGCAGCCAATGCAATCGTCCCGGAACTCCCGGCGTAGCCCCTGAAAACAGCAGGATCGCACCGCCTGCCAGGGTGGAGGCCGCCAGCAGCTGTGGGGTCAACGCAACCCCCCAACGCACCGCCACCCGCATGATCCGGCCGGCAAGTGCCCGTTTGCGAAAAAACTCTATTCCCCCCAGGAGGAGCGTGGCGACCGCCAGCGGAAACAGATAATAGATGCTCCGATAGACGAGAAGTATACCGGCCAGGGTATCCAGCGGCACCTCTGGCATGCTGACGAGAATCAGGGATTCAAAGACGCCGAGCCCGCCGGGAACATGACTGATCAGGGAGACTATCTGGGCCAGGAGATAGATACCCAGCAGATGAAAAAGCGAAAGGGAAGTGGCCGGCGGCAGGAGAACATACAGGACGCTGCCGGCGATAATCCAATCAAGAGTGCCGACCAGGATCTGCGCCAGGGCCAGCCGGGGTTTTGGCAGGGAAAATTGCCAGCCCGCCACGAGAAAAGGGGTTTTCCGGATCATGATCACGATGAGATAACCCGCAACCAGGAGGAGAAAAAAGAGGCCAAGAGGACGAACCGTCCCCAGTGGCAGATCCAACACAGCGGGGATGGCGAGCGGTTCGATCACAAACGCCAATCCGCCGGCGGTGCAGACCCCCAGCCAAAAAGTGGCCACTGTGAAAGATATCACCCGGGCAATTTCTTCTGTCGACAGGCCCCAGGTGGAATAAAGGCGGTAGCGGATCGATCCGGCCGCCAGCAGCGACAGGCCGATATTATTGCTGAAGGCGTAACTGATAAACGAGGTCAGTGCTACCTTGGCCGCTGCAAGCGGATGCTCGATATAAAGGGTCGCCAGCCGGTCATAACCGGTCATGATCAGGTAACTCAAGGCGGTCAGGGCCAGGGCGCTGAGGATCTGCAGGGGACTGAGGGAATGCAGCTGCCGGAGAATGTCATGATAATGAAACGCTCTCAAGGCGTGATGCAGCATCCACAGCGCCCCACCGAACAGGGTCAGGGCAAGAAGAGGCATCAAAAAGGTCAGGCGCACGCTTTTCATGCACATATCTCCCGGGCAATCTCGCAATCACACATTTTACAGAGAAAACAATTTAGCAAAAAAATCTCATTTTTCCTATGATTACAAAAAGAATCCCTGTTCTCCAAACGTGCAGACGTCAGGGCGAAGGTCAGCGGTTCAAGAGTGAAACTTGCGGTCTTGCCGAACGCCTGGTAAAAAATGCGTCTCATGTTTCTGCATACCATGTATCCACTTCACGGCCACCTATCCAATCCGTTGTGAAAACTCTTTCCCTTTTTCGCCACGAGGCCGCTGCCCTCCTCCGGCTGACCGGCCCGCTGGTCCTGGCCCAACTCTCGCAAACAGCCATGGGCTTTGTCGATACGGTCATGGCCGGTCGAGTCAGTGCGGTTGATCTGGCGGCGGTGGCGGTGGGTTCCTCGATCTTTTTCCCGGTCTACCTGTTCCTGATCGGCCTGCTCAGCGCCGTCACCCCGCTGGTGGCGCAGGCGCACGGCCGGGGCGACGGCACTGCGGTGCGGCGATCCATCCGCCAGGGGATGGCCATCGGCCTGGTGACCGGTCTGCTCCTGATGCCGATTCTCTGGCTGATGCAGCCCTTCATGGTCTGGATGGGGGTGAGTCCCGAGGTTATCCCCATCACCGGCCGCTTTCTGTTCGCCATCTCCTGGGGCCTGCCGCTGGGTGGCCTCTTTTTTGCCATCCGTAACGGTGGCGACGGCCTGAGCAAACCACGACTATCGATGTTTGCCGGTTTTCTGGGTCTTTTGGTGAATATTGGCGCCAATTACCTGCTGATTTACGGCAAGTTCGGGCTCCCGGCCCTGGGAGGTGTCGGCTGCGGTTGGGCGACCACCCTGTCGATCCTTGCCATGCTGGGATGCATGGCCCTATTTCTCAAAAAAAGCAGGATCGACGGGACCAACCGGCTCTTCTCAACTCCTCTCACCTGGAAGAGTTCATCGGGAGCATCGCTGGCCTCTTTTCTCCGCCTGGGGGTGCCGCTAGGGTTGGCCCTGTTTGTCGAATGCTCGATCTTCACGGTCATCGCTTTGTTCATCGCCAAGCTCGGTGCCGAGGTAGTAGCCGCCCACCAGATCGCCCTCAATTTCACCTCACAGCTTTACATGCTGCCCTACAGCCTGGCGATGGCCCTGACCGTGCGCATCGGCTTTACCATCGGCCGGAAACGCATCCAACGGATCCGGCGGATTGTCCGCACCGGTCTGGTCCTGGCGCTGGCCGGATCGGTCCTGACCTGTCTGCTCGTCCTTGGCTTTGCACAGGAAATCGCGGCCCTGTACACCGCTGACCCCGCTGTCCGGCAGTTGGCCGCCTCCCTGCTGGTTTTTGCGGCCATCTTCCAGATGCCGGATGCCATCCAAGTGAACTGCGGCGGCGTTCTGCGCGGCTGCAAGGATACGAGGGTGCCGCTGTTGCTGATGCTGCTGGCTTACTGGGGAATCGGGTTGCCGATGGGGTATGGACTGGGATTGGCGCACCTGGGGGGCTTGGAACCGGGCCCCCAGGGCTTCTGGATAGGATTGATCTGCGCTTTGACGGCCGCCGCCGGGCTGCTCGGTTATCGGGTGCTGGTCATGCTGCGCCGGTTGGAGGGGCAGGGGAGACAGCCGGTCACAACAGGCCGTCCATAACCGCCAGGCACATGTCCGCCTTGTTGAGGGTATAGAGATGGACGCCGGGCGCGCCGCCGTCGAGCAATTCTTTAACCTGCGCCCGAGCGTGGGCCACGCCGATCTCGTAGACTGCGCTTGCGCCGCCCTGCTCGTGCGCCTTCATCAGCGAATTGATCAGCCGGCCCGGCACCCGGGCATTGCACATCTCCAAGACAAAACGCAACGAAGCCAGACTGCGGATGGGCAGGATGCCCGGCACCACCGGCACGCTGACCCCCTGCGCCCGCAATCGTTCCACGTAATCAAAATACACCCGGTTGTCGAAATACAGCTGGGTGATAATGAAATCGGCGCCACATTCAACCTTACGCTGCATGACCGCAAGATCAGCTGCAAAGGAAGGGGCCTCGGCATGGGCCTCGGGAAAACCGGCCACACCGATGGCCAACTGCGGGTGGTGGTCATGGATGTACGCCACCAAGTTCGAGGCATGGGGGAAGGTACTGAACAGCTCCGCATCCGTGCCGGTGAAACCGGCGGGACGATCACCGCGCAGGGCCAGAACATTGCTAATTCCCATCGCCTTGATCGCCCCAAGGAAGCCGTCGATTTTGTCCTTATCGGCCGCGACGCCAGTGAGATGGGGCATGATCTCAAAGCCGCAGGTGGCAATCAGCTGCTCGCAGATCTCCAGGGTATTGGATTGGGTGGAACCGCCGGCACCGTAGGTCACCGAGGCAAACAGCGGCTGCAACTGCTTCAGCTCCTGGGCCACTTCGAGAAATCCCGGCCACTCCTCCTGCTTTTTCGGCGGGAAAAATTCAAGGGAAACAAACGGACTGCGCTCTGTGATCAATTGAGGAATCTGCATCCTCGTACTCCTTATGTATGACTGTGCTGGTTGAAGGCTCCTTCTCGAGCCAGGCCACCACGGTTAAAAAACGTTCCTCTTCAGGTTGGCTAGGCTGTCGGCCCTCTGGGCCCTGAAACTGTTAGGAAAAACCAAAGAAAACTGCCTTGTTGCCACTCGCTTTCAACTCTCTCATCCTCTCAACGCCTCCAGGCTAAACACCTCGGAAAAAAAAGCCGATAAGGAATTCAGGAAGTATTCTTGTTTACCACGGAGGGTAAACCATGACACCCAAACAAGCCATCCATATCCTGATGCTCAGCCCCTGTTACTGGCTGCTCAACCTTTCGGCACGCAAACAACTGGTTCGTGAATACTGTGCGTCCTTTGCCGCCTGGCAACCCTGCTCGATCCCGCTCAAAAAACCGCTCGAACCCTGAGTCCGTTGCGCATCGATCCAATCTTGCCCCTGAGCGCTATCGGTTTTTCTTGCCGCTCCACAGCGGATCCTGGCCGAACCGAGCCTGCCACCAGTCTTCGGGATCATACGGATCAAGCCCTTCGGACTGCCCCTCTTCCCGCTTCAAGGGAAATCGATAGTCATTGCAATAGCGCATCAGCAGTTCGTAGGCGGCGGTGATCCGGTACATCTGCTCGCCGCTTTGCACACTTGCTGTCTTGGCCGTGTCCGGATGATGCTGTTTGCTCAGGCGATGGTAGGCTCGTTTGATCTCGGCCAGGGTCACCAGGTCGCCAAGCCCCAACACCTCTCTGGCCTGTTCGATGGCCTGCCAGTCCTTGGCGTTCACGCCTCAACCTTTTTCTTCCAGGTTTTTTCCGTGCCACGCACCAATCGCCCGATGTTTTGATAATGTTTGATCCAGATCATAAGGACAATGAAGGCGGCCAGCCACAGGTTCCACGCCGGGGCCTGGAGGAAAAAGAGCCAGAGCAGAATCGAGGCCGAACCGAGGAGGGAGCCCAGAGAGACAAAACCAAAAAGATACACCGAGGCAACAAAGACCAGCAAACAGCCAAGCACCGCAAGCGGGGCAAGATAGAGAAAGGCGCCGAGTGCGGTGGCCACACCTTTGCCGCCTTTAAAGTGCAGGTAGACCGGAAACATATGCCCCAAAACCGTGGCCGCGCCGCAGAGAGCGATAATCAGGTCGCGGTGAGGGTCGGTTTGCAAGAGCAGGCCGGCGAGAAACATCGGCAGGTACCCTTTGCACATATCAAAAACCAGGGTCAGCGCACCCTTCTTCTTGCCAAGCAAGCGGGTCACGTTGGTGGCGCCGATATTCCTGCTCCCCTGGGTACGGATATCGATACCGCTCTTCCGGGACAGCAGCAGGCCAAAGGGGATAGCCCCAAGAAGATACGCGGCAAAAATACAGAAAATTCCGATGCTATTCATAGAGTTTCGTTGTGTGTTATAAACCGCAGCGCCGGGACTCAGGCCTTATTCTGCCGGAAAACCATCTCCAGTTCGCAGGCTGCGGCATAGGCGGTAATCTCGTCTTGCAGCAGTTGGACATAGGGACAGTCCACCACCGCCAGCAACGTCTGCCGCAGACGGAAGGCCGGTTGTCCCTGGTCTTCAATTGGTTCCACCACATAGGGGAAAATCTGCGGCCGGCGGCAGACCTGGGGCCGATCAGGATAGACATGACAACGACCCGAAGCCTCCAGGTTGGGGCAGCAGCTCGCCTTGGGCAGGATCAGGCTCCAACCCGGCTGCCAGCGGATCAGCGCCGGCTCCGCACGGTCGAAAAAATCACGGCCACTCACTTTGAGCGGGGGTTCGTCGTCAACCCGATGGGCCTGCGACTCAGCAGAATCGATCCGCTCCAGCGGGAAAAAATCGATTTCTCCCGGTTGCAGCGGGATCTCGAAATAGGCCTGGGCCATGCCCGCATCCGGGCCGGAGCAGCAGAGAGTGCAACCGCACGGTGCACAGAGCAGGCTGTTGATTCGCTCCAGTTCCCGGACAAGAATATGTTGCGCCACCAGGGCTCCGGTCGCGACCATGGGGTCAACCGGATGCCCGTCGGAATCAACCACCCGATCGTGCGGTGGTACGCCTGCCTTGAGAGCAACCAGAGGCTGCAGCAAATCCGCGTAGGGCGCAAGCAACGAGGCCGCATCCCCATAGAGGGCATAACCGGTTTCGATGTCTGCAGGCATTTGGCCGATCACCTCCTCCACCGAGGCAAAGTCACCGGTCAGATACAAAAATTGGACAATCCCAACCAGGGGCAGGACTGGTTGTCGCAGCAACGCGAGCCCCGCCTTCAATGCTTCTTTCTCGACCATTTCGCTCCCACCAAGAATTAGGCCCGCACCCTACACAAAAAAATGCCGAAAAACAAGCCGCCACCGCGCCCAACCCAGCCAAGACGGCGCAGACGTCTTTACTTTAGCCCGCAAACTGATTACATACAATGGGGTCAACCCGCACCAAAAAGGTGCTCGCGCACCATGAACAACACATCACTATGGCTATCAGAACGATCATCACTTACCCGCATCCGGTTCTCCGGCAAAAGGCGGAAAAAATAACGATTTTTGACCAGGAATTGAAAAACCTGGTCGCAGATATGGCGGACACCATGTACAAAGCCCCGGGCGTCGGTCTGGCGGCAAACCAGATTGGCGTTGCCCGCCAACTGGTGCTGGTGGACCGCTCCACCGTCGAAAACCAGCGAACGTATATCACCTTGATCAATCCTGAGATCACCGGCGGCGAGGGCAGTGTCATTGACGAGGAAGGCTGCCTGAGCGTGATCGAATGTTACGCCAATGTCAAACGCTTCCGCAAGATCCATGTCACCGCCCAGGATGTGGACGGCAATCCCCTGGAGTTTGATGCCGAAGACCGCTATGCCCGCATCATCCAGCATGAGGTCGATCACCTCTTGGGCACCCTGTTCATCGACCGGCTCAGCTCACTCAAGCGCGCTCTCTATAAAAAGAAGCTGAAGAGAATCCTCCAGGAGGAGGAATGAGCGCACCCTTGCGGATCGTCTTCATGGGCACCCCTGATTTTGCCGTGCCCTCGCTCCAGGCCCTCATAGAAGGCCCGAATCAGATGGTAGCGGTGGTCTGTCAGCCCGACCGCCAGCGTGGCCGGGGCAAGGTACTGAGTCCGCCACCGGTCAAGGTGCTGGCCGAACAGCATGATATCCCGGTGCTCCAGCCGCCGTCGGTGCGCAAGGAGCCTTTTTTAGAGCAGCTCCGTGAGCTCGCGCCGGACCTGCTGGTAGTGGTGGCCTACGGCAAGATCCTGCCAGCTTCTCTGCTGCAGTTGCCCCGCCTGGGGGCGATCAACGTCCATGGTTCGCGCCTGCCCAAATACCGGGGGGCAGCCCCGATCCAGTGGGCGGTGATCAACGGCGAAACCGAGACCGGCATCACCATCATGCAGCTGGATGAGGGCATGGACACCGGCGACATCCTCTTGACCGTGCCGGTGACTATCGGCCCACAGGAGACGGCGGGTGAACTGTTTGACCGCCTGGCCCGGTTGGGCGGCGAAACGCTCGGCCCTGCCATTGAACGACTCAAGCAGGGTCAACTGACACCGCAGCCGCAGGATCACACCCTGGCCAGTGCCGCGCCAATGCTGACCAAGGAAATGGGCCATCTCGACTGGAGCCTGCCTGCCGCCCGGCTCCACTGCCTGATCCGAGGGCTTGATCCCTGGCCCTCGGCCTACGGTTTTATCGACAGCAAGCGCTACCGTTTTTTTAATCCAGAAATCGTCAGATATAAAGCCGCCCAACCGCCCGGCACCCTCTGTCGTGTCGACAATCAGGGACTTTTGATCGCCACCGGCGAAGACTCCCTGCTCATCCGTGAGATACAACCCGAGGGCAAAAAGCGGATGGAGGTTGCGACCTGTCTCCGTGGCGCCCACATTACACCCGGCACACCTATTACCTGATGAACACCGCCTATCTTGACTGTTTTTCCGGGGTCAGCGGCGACATGCTGTTGGGTGCCCTCCTTGATGCCGGACTGCCCGAGGCGTATCTGCGGGAAGTGCTGGCCGCCCTGCCGCTGCACGGTTTCAATCTGGCAGTGGCGCGGAAAACCGTGCAGGGGTTTGCCGCCACTCAGGCGACCGTCGAATGTAACAGCCACGATCATCATTCCCATGAACACCGCCATCTGGCGGAGATCAGCAGCTTGCTCGGCAAAGCTTTAATTCCGGCTCAGATCCGGGACAAGGCCCTGGCAGTCTTCACCCGTTTGGCCGAGGCCGAGGCGGCAGTCCACGGGACCACCATCGAGCAGATTCATTTCCACGAGGTCGGAGCCGTGGACGCTATCGTTGACATTGTCGGTGTGGTGGCCGGTTTCGAATATCTCAAGATTAACCGCCTGATCTGCTCCCCCCTGCCCATGGCCCGGGGTTGGGTCACCTGCGCCCACGGCGATATTCCCCTGCCGGGACCAGCGGTCTGCCGATTATTGGCAGGTGTACCGGTGTATGGTGAAAACATCGACCAGGAGCTGGTCACCCCCACCGGCGCGGCCCTTGTTCGGGAACTAGCCAATGATTTCGGCCCGATGCCGCCGATGCGGCTTGCCCGGACCGGCTACGGTGCCGGCTCAATGGAGCGGCACGACGGACGGCCCAACCTGCTGCGCCTGCTGCTCGGCCAAAGCATGGTGGTGCAGGAAGCTCAGCAGGTCGAGGTGATCGAGACCCATCTCGACGACTGGAATCCGGAACTCTGGCCCCATGTGAGCGAGCGCCTGATGACCGCCGGCGCCCTCGACGTCTGCCTGATTCCCATACAGATGAAGAAGGGGCGGCCGGGCTTTCTCCTGCGGGTGATCGCCGAACCGGCCACCCGGGAGACTGTCACCAACATGGTCTTCAGTGAAACCAGCGCTATCGGCCTGCGTCTGCGGCGAGAAGAGCGCCTGACCCTGCCCCGAGAAATAATCACCGTCACCACCCCCTGGGGCGATCTGCCCGCAAAAAAAATCAACACTCCGACCGGCACGGTCATCACCCCCGAGTATGAGGCCTGCCGCACGCTAGCCGAGGCGCATCACCTTCCGCTGCAGGAAGTGTATGCCGCCGTCCGCCGTCACTCCCCGCCAACGTCTTCCTGAACCGCCATGGACCGTCTGCTGATGTTCATTGCCACCGGGGCCTACAGTGGCTACCTGCCAAAAGCCCCTGGGACCTGGGGCTCAGCGGTTGGGGTGTTGATCTGGCTGCTGCTTAACCGGTTGGGAACAATTCCGTATATCTCCGTCATCGGCACACTCTTTGTCATCGGCATCTTCAGCGCCGGGGCGGCGGAAAAGATTGTCGACCGGCCCGATCCGGGCATTGTGGTCATTGATGAAATCGTCGGCCTCCTGATTGCGCTCAGCCTAGCCCCCGCACACCCGGCCGCTGTTTTCGCCGGATTTTGTTTATTTCGTTTTTTTGATATATGGAAGCCCTTCCCGGTTAACTGGATAGACTGTCATCTGCATGGCGGCCTGGGCATTATGCTCGACGATGTTGTCGCCGGATTGTACGCCTTGCTGGTGCTCGAGCTCGGACTCTGGCTGATCAGGATGTTATGAGAAGAAGGGTCGAAAAACCCTCTACAGGGTACAAGAAGAAGCTTCTATGGCTGGTTACATCGACTCCACACCCATGCCTTTCCTGATCCCATCCCCGAATGGTCCAAGGAGAGCCGCTCGGAGCGGATCGTTCCTTTTTCCACGCTCCACTCCGAGGCCCTCTCTCGCTACCGGAGCTTAGATTCGAAATCTTTATTCTTTTCGAGATGTTGTGATGATTTTTTTGGCCATCAAGCTCCACTCACCCAACTGCCATCCAACTGATCTCGGTATGGTTTTTTTCCCGTTTTTCTTCGATAAATTCTTTATCTAAATCGTCCCCTCAAATTTTGCGCACCACCGACCTACCCCAACCCATGCCGGACTTCTGGATGGGTTGACTGACGGGGTAAAACCTGCAGGTACCGTTGGGTGTTTGTTTTAGCTTCTGGTTGAAAAAAAAAGCCATGAAATAACGGGCAGTACACCCATTTCCTCCTGGCTTTTTTTAGAATTTCTACGTTATCCGTAGGGCTGTTTTGAATTACTTACCAACGGTGATAATCTCCAAGGTAATTATCCATGCAGCGTTGAAAGCGATGGCCGCCAACACGATAGCGATTAGCGCAGTTGTGGTAAGCACGCCTATAGCGCTGTTCGTAGACATGTTGTTCGCGGCTGTGGTGATCTCTGTTGTCATAATAATAGCCATCGCGGCCGCTAGCAGATGCAATTGAAAATGATCCAGCCTCCATTATCGTGCTGAATGCAAGGCCCACTATACAAATAGCTCGGATAAATCGTTTCATGAGTGAACACCTGATAGAAGAGTTTTGCTGCCATCGTCTCTGCCAGAAATTAACAGGATTTATCTTCTTTCATAATAGCCACCGCCTCTATGGTGATCGTATCTACCACGTCCATACCCATCATCATGCCAAGGCCTAGGCCAGCAACACCCGCCAAGCGATACAAGCATTGTCACCAGGACCACTCCCAATATAATTATTTTCTTCATTGCGCTCACCATTGATTTTTTTGTTGAAAGGTTATGTTGTCAACTGAGGGTATTATGTTGGGAGCGGGCGGTTCCATGGCGGTCTTTTTTGTGTGAGATGAAGGAATGTGAACCCCTTGAAAATTAAATTTTATCGCAGGAGATAACTCTTGGATAGCATACGGCATACCATTTTTCTCATGCTGGTCGCTGTGGAATAAAAAATCTATTTAATCAATGTGTTGGCTGAATTGTTTGAGCGCCATTTGGTTTGACAGTAAGGTCTGCTGGATAATTATTACTCGCAGCCAGCCTATGTGTGTATTTGTTACTCACTCCCATTTGCTTCAACTGCATTGAGCAAGTCAGCCAGATATCCGTAATTGTAGCTAGATCACCCAAAAATCAGGCTTTACGTCACAGTCGCCGAGAAGGTCTTCTCTTGTCCATCCAACAGGGCACGAATATTGCCCAAGTCCAGCCTTCACTACTGAAGGCACCACTGCTGTCATTTGTCGAGATGCGGACGTAGGACTTGCTGGTGTCCTCATCAATGCCGATTTCATAGGACAGGTCTCCCCTACCCCTGGCGGTGAGCTTTGAACAGGTTCCTCGGTAGAGTATTCTGATGATCTTGATGGATTTTTTTACCTCTAGTTTGCTGAATTTATTCTCTGGCGCCGGTTTGGTGGAATTTTTTTCATGGTTTTCTCCTGAAATCACTGCTGTCTCATAAATGATCAATAAAAAGAGGCTCAGAGAGCTCTTTGGGGTATAATGATTTTGCGAAAAAGATCATACAAACCAAGGAGATCCGAGCCATGGCCCATAGCGATACCGCGCTGAAGCAACTGATTGCACTTGTACCGAGATATGAATTCGATGCTCTTGCCAAAGTACATCATGCGGGACAGAAGTTCCGCTCCTACAACCGGTGGAGTCAGTTCTTGGCTCTGCTGATCGGGCAGATGTCCGGCAGAAGAAGTCTCCGGGATATCACCGACAACCTGAAGGCGCAAGGCCAACGCCTCTATCACCTCGGCATGAAGAAAACCTGCAAAGCAACACTGGCACGGGTGAATGCCGAGCAGCCTGCCACCCTCTATCAAATGCTGTTCGCCCGACTGTTGAGCCGATGCCAACTGGCTGCTCCCAAACACAAGTTCTCCTTCCAGGGCAAGCTCTACCTCTTGGACGCCACGGTGATCAATCTCTGCCTGTCCGTGTTTCCATGGGCCGAGTTTCGGCAGAAAAAAGGGGCCATCAAGTTGCACATGGGGCTGGATGCCGATGGCTTTATCCCCGCGTTCATGGACATGACCAGCGGCAAGGTGCATGAGATCAACTGGGCCAAAACCCTCAAACTTCCGAGGTTCCCCGCACGAAACGGTGCGTAAAACAGCTTAACAAATTTAAAAGCATGAGTTCTTTTAGGTAGATAAAGGCCGGCCAGCCAATAATCTATCTACAGAGGAACTCATGCTTGTTGAACAGATAATCAAACAGACGGTTGATTTGCAAGGTTTTCGAGTACATACGGTCACCAAAGACTCCGATGGAATAATCGCTGAAATTCGTCCTGATGCCCGCCACAGGGTGCGATGCGGGTCATGCGGACATCCTGCCGTCTACCGGGATCGGCGAGAGGTGCGATTCTTTCGCCACGTGCCTCTGTGGAATATACCTGTCTGGGTCAAATATGTACCTCGTCGGGTGTCTTGTTCTCGATGTGGAGGCGTCCGCACGGAGAAACTTCCCTGGGTGACGGGCAAGCAACGCTTTACTCTTGCCTACAGTTGCTACCTGGCCAAGTGGGCCGAGATGCTGCCCTGGTACTCTGTCGCCAAACTGTTCAGTTGTGCCTGGGGTACGGTTGCCACAGCAGTCAAAAGCGTAGTGAAATATGGCATGGAGCATCGCGATCTCAGCGGCATTACGCATATTGGTATTGATGAGATTTCGCGGAAAAAAGGTCATGTCTACCTCACCAATGTGTACGATCTCCGCTCAAAAACCTTGATCTGGAGCGGGGTTGAAAGAACCAAAGATACCTTGCGCAGCTTTTTCAACTACCTCGGGCCAGAGCGGACAAACAAACTCCAGGGCATCTGTTGCGATATGTGGAAGCCCTATGTCGAGGTGATCAAGGAATGTGCTCCGCAGGCAACTCTTGTTTTTGATAAATTTCATATCGTTCGCCACCTGATGGAAGCGGTTGATCAAGTCCGGCGAGATGAGATCCGAGAAAAAGGAAAGGAACACAAGGAGCTCATGAAGGACAGCCGGTATATCTGGCTTAAGAATCCTTGGAACCTTACGCCGAAGCAAAGGATCAGACTCAGCAGCCTTGAGCATATGAATCTGAAGATCAACAGGGCCTATCTCCTCAAAGAGCGCTTTCGAGATTTATGGTCCTATAAGACAAAAACCTGGGCCAGGAAGCACTTGAAGCAGTGGTTTTGGTGGGCAACGCATTCTCGCCTGGAACCCTTACGCGAGTTTGCCTGGATGGTCCGACGCCATGAAGAAAACATCCTGACCTGGTTCCACATGCCATCAGCAACGGCACTGTCGAAGGGCTCAACAATAAAGCCAAAGTCGTCAGCCACAAGGCCTATGGGTTCAGAACAGCTGACCTCTTTATCTGCAACCTCTACCACTGTATGGGCAACTTACCGGCCATACCGCTCATGCACCGTTTCATGTGAGGAACCAGATGTTCATATCCTTTCATGACAGCCTCCTTGGCTTTTATTATTAAATTAGTCAATCCTAATATTAACATAAACCCTAATAGGTTGATGTCAATTATTTAGCTCCCAAAATCCATTATCTCTGGATTCTTCATTCATCAACTTAGAGTTGAATCGGCGAGTGAAAAATAAGGTATTCCAAACTGATAATCGATTGATCGTTTCCACTATTTTAAAAAATGGACAGGCCGCTCTGTTGACTGTCCGTTTTTAAAACAATAGTTGGTTGTTACAGAATGTTTATTATATTATACAGTTAGACCGTGCTCACTTGTAACATTGTCCGATTACAGGACGTTTTCTTCGTTTTCGTCATCGTTCTTTCTTTCGTCTTTATCCGGATTCCCTACTGTTTACGTCCTTTTTTTAATCTCTGTCAAAATAAACCGAATTATTACGGAATGATACCATGCGCTCGTCACTTGTGGCATAAATACTGCTTCAATAGAGGCAGTCAGCTTTTTATAACTTGATGCCCGATGAACAGAAAAAGAACGCTGATACCGTATCCGAGAAAGGGATAATCAGGAAACATAAGAGGAGCTTGGAATAAACCCAAGAATGAAGTGACTTCATGATCAAATTAAGCAGATGGCATTTTCGACTCATAATAGGCCAGGTGATGATGGGGTTAGTTTTTACCGCAATATTTAGCAGTATAAACGTAACGCCCTCCTACGCCGATGATGGTTATTACCCTAGAGGAAGAGGTGACTGGCATGACCATGACCGCCATAGGCATGGGCGCTGGCATGATAGGGGTAGATATCGGTATTATGATGATGGGTACAGGGAACTCATTTATGTTGATCCTGGCTACACGGAGAGAGTTTATGTGCCGCCACCACCGGTTTACTACTCGCCACCACCACCCGTTTACTATGCACCGCCGCCTGGTATTAGTATTTCCCTTCCACCTATTATTATACGGTGAACTGCCCAGCCTAAAAGCTGAGAGATGACCTGATCTGACAGTTACCAATTTTATATTCCGGTAGTTGTCAGATCAGACAGTAATGGCTACATCTGATATTCTTATTGCCTTCCGGTCAGCGGGCGGGAGCAAGAGCTAGGTAAACGCTACTGCTTGTTTACATGGTTATCTTTCTCGCTCTTACTAGTTAAACGTGCACCGCCTCTTCTTTCCGCACTAATCGCTTGCGCCCTTGATGGGCTTGAACACAAGGACACCTTTCTCAAAACTTTTATGAAATTAGAAATGCTCAAGTATCAAGATATTTTCTCATCTCTTTTTCTACAGATTCAGGCATTCCCCACTTGTACTTACTGAGGATTTGACCGTAGATTTCCCTCTTGGTCCTGTCGCGCGTTGAAGGATCCTCAAGATCTTTTTTGTTACGCCTTAGGATATTTCGGATTTCATCCACATTGTGATAATCAGGATAAACAGCATAAGAGGCGTCAAAGCTTCGAATTGCATCGTCAAACTTATCAGCGAGGAGGAATTCAAAACCCTTTGACTCGTTTACCCTTGCTTGATCAGGATTCTTTCCACGAACAATACTCTGAGCTCTATCGATATCAACTTGGATGGCAGTGGTTAGATTTCGGCTTTTTTCGGCAAGTCCTTTTGACTCTTGAGCCATTAGAGGAGTCGGATTCACCATGGCTATGGTCCCTGAAGCTTTCGCGTTCTCTATTTTTTGATTCTGTTCCTCTATAGATTTTCGAAGCAGAGCATTCTCTTCTCGCAACTTTAGGCTTGCAGAACTCTGTTCATTAAGCTTCTCTTCCGCTGCAGATAAAGCCTCCTTAAGTTTATTGGCCTGTTGTTCAAGTTGATCTACGCCACTTATTTTTTTCCCCTTAAGTTTTACTCCAAATATTTCCGCTTCAATTTCACCACCGAGTAAACTGCCTATCTCTGCATGAAAGCTAAATAGAACAACAACGATTAAAACAGGCCAAACGAGTACCTTGATAAAATTTAGGGTTAACTCAGGCTTGTCCATTACAAAATCTCCACTATAACTATTTTCAGGTAAGAAAACAGTGCTCTATCAATTAAGCATTGTAGTTAGTGACTCCTTTACCAACAAGCGTGTATGCTCCCCCTCTACTTTACTTGACTCGTTTCCAGGTGGGGTAACCTTTGCCGCCAATGGCCGCTGCGGGATTAATGACCTTCATCTCATCTCCAGTGACATTCATAAACAGCTTCTGTTCTTCCCCATCCCAGTTCGGGAAAGTGCTCCCCTCTATGTTAAAGACCACCATATTCTCCTTTGCGTTCGCTATTTTGTAGCTCCCGAACCAGGCAAGTGAACCTTGAACAACGGCTTGATTTTCCTCGGTGGTACCTTTTATTCGGCTAGTAGCGGCGAATTTTGGGAGGCTTGATTTCATCATGATTACCGAGAAACGGCCATTTGGGGTCAAAATCATGGAACCTCTCGGATTGGCCCCGAATACATCGATCTTTTCCCCTTCCTTTTCAACGAAAATCGAGACAAGGGTCCAAGTTCCTTGAATCTGTTTTTCCAAAGCGCCTCCCTTTTCTTTGGCCCAAACATCTGAGATTCCGAACATCACCGCAGTAAAAATGGCAAGGAATTGCACTGCTACTACCAGACCTTTGACGTAACTTTTCATAGTGTTTCTCCTTTCACAGTTTCGCGGTTTTCTATTGTTATCCTGAATCGCAATACAGCCATCTAGTGTCCCGTGCGGTTAGTCTCGTTGTTTAATGATTGTTTTGCTCTTTCCACTTTATCAAGGATACCATCGGCGCTTTTTGTCCACTTGAAAGGTTTTGCCGTCTTTGAATTATGAGGGCTTATGAAACGGTGGATTTCGTTTCTCAGTTCTTTGACACTGGTAAAAACTCCGCGATAAAGAGAACGACGTTCCAGCTGTCCAAACCAGCCTTCTACAGCATTAAGCCATGATGCGCTGGTTGGGGTAAAATGCATTTTGAAGCGGGGATTGGTCTTGAGCCACTTCTTCACTTCAACCGTTTTGTGTGTACTGCTGTTGTCCAGAATAACGTGGAGGTCAACATCTGACGGCATTGCTTTTTTTATTTGCCAAAGAAAATCGAGAAATTCTTTTGCCCTGTGCCGTGCTGTCGTCCTCCCAATAACCTTACCGGTTACAATCTCAAAGGCAGCGTAAAGGCTGGTGGTCCCGTTTCGCTTATAATCATGTGTCCGACGTTCAATTTGGCCTGGCCGCAACGGGAGCATCGGTTGGGTTCGATCTAATGCCTGAATTTGAGTTTTTTCGTCAACGGATAAAACAACCGCATTTTCAGGAGGATTCATGTACAGCCCAACGACATCTATAACCTTTTCAGCAAAGTGTGGATCATTGCTGATTTTGAATGTCTTGAGCCGATGGGGTTTTAAGTCGGCAGCCTTCCATATTTCCCGCACTTGCCAGGTGGTGACATGAGCCGCTTTCGCCATGAGGCGGACACTCCAATGAGTCGCCTCTCGAGGAATGCATTCCACGGTCATTCTCAGCACTTCCATGACTTCTTCTTTGGGAAGCTTCTTGGGCTGACCACTTCGAAAACGATCCTGAAGGCCCGTGAGGCCTTGATCTTTGAATCGCTTCCTCCAGCGGTAGACAGTCAGTGCAGTGGTCCCGAGCTGGCTTGCCACTTGCTCAACTGTCTTTCCAGAAGCCGTCAGCAGGATGATCTCCGCACGGAATACAAGGCTTTGCGCTGTTTTAGGTGAACGCAGCAGGGCTTCGAGGCTCCGCTGCTCGTCTTCATTAATTGTATAGTTTTCATGTGTGCGTGGCATGACGCACTATAACACATAAGTTGATAAATATGCCCAATTAACCGCACGGGACACTAGCTACAATAATACCCGAGAGGGGCGGGTGCTATTTCATCTCAAAAATATCGTATTTGATGGTGTGCCCACGCTGAAGCGATACCATCTTCCCGACCGCCTGGACCTGATTGAGCCAGGCGTATTTGGTCGAAGCAGTATTGAAACGAGGCGCGACCATGAAATACCCGTCGAGATGTGTGACAACCTCCCCTTTGTTCAACCGCTCAGCAGCATTCTTCGGAAATGCCATCACCCCACCGTACTCCATGAAGATGAGTTCGTTGTCATCGGTCTTGATCATCAAGCGTACGTCGAGCCGTGAAGAACCGTCGGGCATATTGTAGAGCCAGTCTCCTGAGGGTGCGACAAGAGTGCCATTGATCTTCGGGCCGCGTAACGTCCCACCACTGACGTTGACGACACGGCGTGCTCCGACCAATTGTGGGATATCCATCATGACTTCGAGGGTCATTAGGTATTCCTGCCGCAATTCGACCGTAGGCTTTAACTCTTGAGCTGAGACTGAGACTGTCATCAAGGCCACGACAACGGCGATAACATAACTTTTCATTGTGGTTCTCCTTTCGCTGTTCCCAGTTTTAATGTCCGCATTGAATATCTCAATCACCTACCATCACACAGATTGTTTTTACAGAACTTCTATATAAACAAGGAGTATTTAAATTTAGTATGCGTAGGTACAGCTCTATTTTCAATAGTGTATATTTGTACATTTTATGGATATTTAAAATACCTACAAATAAAACATCAACCACAAAGTAGGATTGATTCTCGTCAAACCCGGTAAATGAAACTGTTTCAAGTAACCTTTCAGTAAAGCCATGGATAGCTGGGTATAGTGCCTCGTTATTTCATGGCTTTTTTATTTCCACAGGAGGAGGTTCATGAATCGAAGAAGTCTGTACAAACCCCAGAAACCTTTTCGGGAGGATAAATGACCAAAAATCAAAGAACCAGATTAGTGTCCAAAATTGCGATATTCATCATAGCATTCTCATTGTCTATTGTGATCGTTCCATATGAAGCTGTCTTCATAGCACTTTTTTGTGCAATTCAACTCGCCAGGCAAATCTAAACACCCCCCTCGTATGTATTCAATACATAGCCACGGATAACTCGGTATTGCGTCCTGTTGGTTCGTGGCTTTTTTTATTTCAGGACATTGCTGTCTTATAGATTTTCCCACAATAAAATCTGCGGAGAAACAGTACGTTGAGCAACGGTTGGTTTGAAAAGTTCGATTAAATTCCTCTTGGTGAAGAGGTTGAGCTGCAGCACCCGGAGGATCTGCTGCATGGAACTACTCAATTTTGCTTTAAAATTGAGATAAGCGACCAAGAGGTACACGCATAGGGCTATCCACACCTGGGTCAACACTGCGTTGCTGGATGTTCCCAGAAAAGTTTTGATCTTCAGATTCTGCTTGATCCACTTGAAGAACAGCTCGATCTGCCAGCGCTCCTTATAAATAGCTGCGATCTCCTTGGCTTTCAGGTGGTGGGCATTGGTGACAAAGCGATATTCGACACCGGTTTCCGCATCGGTGTACGCGACCAAGCGAAGCGGCTCCTTGACGCCCTTGAGCCGGATGGACTGGTCATTGGTGATGCCGGGGCTTTTACGTCCAGCCCGTTTGAGCAGGTATTCGACATCGGCGTTGCTTTTCAGGCGGGTGACAAAGAAAATGGAGTTTATGGTCAGGTCATTATACCATGCGTAATCGGTGAAGCCGCGATCAAAGCAGACAAAGGATCCCTTCGGAAGTGGTTCCTCACATGAAACGGTGCATGAGCGGTATGGCCGGTAAGTTGCCCATACAGTGGTAGAGGTTGCAGATAAAGAGGTCAGCTGTTCTGAACCCATAGGCCTTGTGGCTGACGACTTTGGCTTTATTGTTGAGCCCTTCGACAGTGCCGTTGCTGATGGGCATGTGGAACCAGGTCAGGATGTTTTCTTCATGGCGTCGGACCATCCAGGCAAACTCGCGTAAGGGTTCCAGGCGAGAATGCGTTGCCCACCAAAACCACTGCTTCAAGTGCTTCCTGGCCCAGGTTTTTGTCTTATAGGACCATAAATCTCGAAAGCGCTCTTTGAGGAGATAGGCCCTGTTGATCTTCAGATTCATATGCTCAAGGCTGCTGAGTCTGATCCTTTGCTTCGGCGTAAGGTTCCAAGGATTCTTAAGCCAGATATACCGGCTGTCCTTCATGAGCTCCTTGTGTTCCTTTCCTTTTTCTCGGATCTCATCTCGCCGGACTTGATCAACCGCTTCCATCAGGTGGCGAACGATATGAAATTTATCAAAAACAAGAGTTGCCTGCGGAGCACATTCCTTGATCACCTCGACATAGGGCTTCCACATATCGCAACAGATGCCCTGGAGTTTGTTTGTCCGCTCTGGCCCGAGGTAGTTGAAAAAGCTGCGCAAGGTATCTTTGGTTCTTTCAACCCCGCTCCAGATCAAGGTTTTTGAGCGGAGATCGTACACATTGGTGAGGTAGACATGACCTTTTTTCCGCGAAATCTCATCAATACCAATATGCGTAATGCCGCTGAGATCGCGATGCTCCATGCCATATTTCACTACGCTTTTGACTGCTGTGGCAACCGTACCCCAGGCACAACTGAACAGTTTGGCGACAGAGTACCAGGGCAGCATCTCGGCCCACTTGGCCAGGTAGCAACTGTAGGCAAGAGTAAAGCGTTGCTTGCCCGTCACCCAGGGAAGTTTCTCCGTGCGGACGCCTCCACATCGAGAACAAGACACCCGACGAGGTACATATTTGACCCAGACAGGTATATTCCACAGAGGCACGTGGCGAAAGAATCGCACCTCTCGCCGATCCCGGTAGACGGCAGGATGTCCGCATGACCCGCATCGCACCCTGTGGCGGGCATCAGGACGAATTTCAGCGATTATTCCATCGGAGTCTTTGGTGACCGTATGTACTCGAAAACCTTGCAAATCAACCGTCTGTTTGATTATCTGTTCAACAAGCATGAGTTCCTCTGTAGATAGATTATTGGCTGGCCGGCCTTTATCTACCTAAAAGAACTCATGCTTTTAAATTTGTTAAGCTGTTTTACGCACCGTTTCGTGCGGGGAACCTCTCTTATAGGGCCCTTTTCAAAAAAATTAACAGTACGAGCCTTTTGCAAAAAGACGAGAACTATCGGTAGCCGAGAGGGGCGACTGCCGCACAATTTTCAGTTTAACAATCTGAAATAATTGAGCTTAATGGCATTTCACGGTAAAGTTTTGTATCCAGCAAAACAGAACCGAGGAGAATGCCATGAAGCTCACGGAAAAGATATCATGGTTGATGGGGCGTGTCCAAAGAAGTCTGTTCCCCCATCTGAACGAATATTTGCCATCGCCGCTTACTGATCAGGAGAAGCGGTTGGTGTCGATCCTGGAGATCGTCCAGGTTGAACGACATGTACCCAGAATCGTCACCCGGTATCGGTATCCCGGTCGCAAGCCTCTTGACCGGCAGGCTTTGGCCCGTGCGTTCGTGGCCAAAGCGCTCTATCGTCATCCGACGACCAGCGATCTGCACCGCGCCCTGCAATCGGCAACCAACCTGCGAAGGATATGTGGATTCAGAGGTTTGAGCAGTCTCCCTTCGGAGGCCACCTTTTCGCGGGCCTTTACCGCATTTGCCGCCGGCAGTCTGGGCCATGTGGTGCATGATGCATTGGTAGCAGAATACCTGTCGCATGAGCTTATCGGTCACATAAGCCGGGATTCCACGGCGATTGTTGGCCGCGAGAAACCGGCGAAGAAGGTTGCCAAAGAGCCGAAGCCGCGCCGCAAAAGAGGCCGTCCCGCCAAGGGCGAACAACGTGAAGCGGACACTTTAATAAAGCGGATGGATCGCCAGGTGGACCAGACCGCAGAGGAGGCCATTGACGAACTACCGATTGTCTGTGACCGCGGGGCCAAGCAGAATGCCAAGGGGTACAAAACAGCATGGAACGGCTACAAGTTGCATCTGGATACCAATGATATCGGTCTTCCGATCAGCGCCCTTGTTACCTCTGCCTCTCTGCATGACAGCCAGGTAGCTATTCCGCTGATCAAACTGACCAGCAAAAAGGTAACCTACCTCTACGACCTGATGGATGCCGCTTACCACGCCCAGCGGATTGAAGAGATCAGCAGGGAGTTTGGGCATGTCCCGATTGTCGATAGAAATGGACGGGGCAAGGAGGTTGTTCCCATGGCGCCTCATGAGGCAGAACGCTACAAGATTCGATCTTGTGCGGAACGGGCGAACAGCAGGCTGAAAGAAGACTTCGGCGCAAGTAATGTCATGGTCAAAGGGCACAGCAAGGTAAAACTCCACCTGATGCTTGGTGTTGTCGTCCTGTTTGCCGATCAGTTGCTTCGACTGGCCGGATAGAATATCAAAGATCAGAAAATGAGGTTTGTACCCAACGGGGCAAATAGTTCATTTTGCAAGAGGCTCAGTACTTCTTATTAATTTGTTTATTTTAAGCTCAGCTATTTTTTCATAATGAATGTATGCAACGATTGTACCTTGACCATCTATGCTTGCTTGAAAAATTCCTGGTCTTTCAGGTCTCGTTTCTGATTCAAAATTAACATAATCGTTGTAACGATCACCTTGATCTATCAGGCCAAATATCATGATTTGATCATCGTCATTGTGATTTATTGCTATAGATGAAGATCTTGGATCAGAAGCCTTTGCTAATTTAATAACATTCGAAATAGTAAATTGTATTTGTTTATCAAATTTCACAAATCCCCATCGATCTGCGACATTTTTTGTAGGACGAGATAATTCGGGGTTATTTGATTCGAGATACACAATGTTAAATATAATTTTTTGAGATTCTTCGGTTTTGATGCTCGCAAAATACATAATTTCGAACAAATTAATTAAAAGCTCCTCGGAAAACACAGGATACTTTTTTTAATTTCTGAAAAAACTAACGAAGCTAGATCTTTAGGGTATTGGACTTGTGCCATAATCTGACAGGCTCATTAAGGTAAAATTTACGAGAAATATTTGGATATATAGCTATATAGCTGTATAAATGCTGTTTCGGTCAAGCCTAAAATCAAACATAACAATTATTCAAAATTGTTTCTTTTGTACCATACGGGGTCGACCTGTACAATATTTTGAATTTATTAGAATTAATGAGGAGCTCTGCCGTGCCACTTTGTGGCTACAGGGAATTGCACCAAGAGCGCTCTCCATAGTTTTGGGGCGAGTTTGATGCCCAACCATAAGCATATAACCAACATCGAATGCGCTGAAAATAAAGATGCGATTTCCAAAGGAACCGTCATGATAACTGGAAGGGGGCACATTGAATCTTTCGAGTGGAAAAGAGACCAAAATGGGCCGCAAATGGACAGAAAGTGACTGCTGGAGGTTAGCGCTAACGAAAAAGCACCTAACTCAAAGAGCTAAGTGCTTGATAGTGTGGTACGCCAGGCAGGATTCGAACCTGCGACCTACGGCTTAGAAGTCTGAAATGGGGGCGAGAAGCAGTTTACTGACCGGCTACTGATCAAATAAAAAAGGGGTCACAGCCAAAAAGCTGTAACCCCTTTAATTTATTGGTGCCGAGACCAGGATCTGAACCAGGGACACACGGATTTTCAGTCCTACTCAACGTCCCGAATGAACCATCTCGATGCGCAGGTTTGAAGCGGCATGGGTTGGTACTGTAAGGGATGGACACAGTATCTCTTCATTATAGTGGTTAGCAGATTTATCTGGGAGGCAAAACTTCATAGCAAAAAGTAACAGTGTCATCGATCTTTCCATGGCAGATATCCCATGTTGCGTGAAAATCTCGTGGACTTCTGACAAGAAATTCAACCCACATATTCTTGCCTACATGGTTATTTTTTATTGTTAAGTCAAAATCGCCAATATTGCTCCACACAACTTCGCCTTCTCTGTCCTTTGGCGAAAATGTGTATTCCAAATCATCTCCCAATGGGTCCGTTGCAGACACTTTAAATTGAAGATAGTCACCAGGCCTGAGTATGCTGCCTGTTGATATCATTTTATGCTCACCTATTGACCAAGTGTTGCCAAGGTTATCCTGGATGCATTCAAACCTTGGATAAAATGAATTGCCAGTTTCCATCTTGCTAAAATACCCAGTTATGTCTGACTTTATTTTTCCACTTATACCTATCGCCAAGTGCTTTTGGTAGGGGAGTAACTCTCGACGATGAGCTTCAGGATTTCTGATTTCATTTAATAAATCTAATAGGACTTCAATCTCTTTTAATTTACCGAATACTTCTGAAAGTCCATTGGCCCAATTTTTTTTTAGAATTGTTTTAAGATCGTAGAAATCAGCATAATAAATCAATCGAGGATCACAATGCCCCAATTTTTTTTCATCTAACAGCCTGCGTTCATCCCATTGCGATATTCGATCCATTGTGACACCACATGACCGACACCACTCAACTCCGATTTGTTTTGATAAAACAAAGTTGAATAGATCCCTGAGAGAATTTTCCGTGCTTTTGAGTGAATCTGAAATGTCCATGCGAATGTCTTGACTGCTAACGACCGGCTTCACGCACGGCGGAATTTTGCCGTCGATTTGAAAGCCGTGGTTGGACCAGTGAATTTACCATAACGCTCCACTCAACTCTTGTGACGCTGACGTAGATTCGCCCTGCCTTGCATTGAAAATTCCCTTTACATGGAGTTTTCTTAGGAACATAGTCTCCCTGGTGTTGATGAGGGCAGGATTCTTCACTAAGGCATTAGCTATCAACCAACGCTCCAAAAACGTTACAGATGATAGACCCTTAGACGCAGGTTTTCTCCGCAGTTTACCATTTGGAGTTCTTGCCGGTATCACGAAGATGAGAGGCGTACCTTTTTCATCAAGTACTTTGTTGTACTTCGTGATGTTCTCGGCATTTAAAGCCTCCTTACACATGGGAAGACGGCAGGCTTGTCCTACATACCAAGGGATGATCCCACCGCCAGTTCTCTTTGCAAAAACGTAGCAGCCACACGATTCCGAGAGACCTTCCTCCCACTCTTCCATGTCATTTCCTAGACATTTCAGCGATTCCTTTGTAATGATTTTCTTATTTCCATGTCGAGTAATCTTGAATGGACCGGATACGTCAAAGTACATTGCCCCTCCAATTAAAAAAATGATTCTAATAAGTCCAAAGCCAATGGTACCCGGCGAAGGCCACTGAGTTTAGGCGCGATTAGCGCAACTCTGCTCCCCGACGTCTGGTTGTCCCGATTGGTCAGCGCCTTTTTCATATATGTTTTTGTATGGTCTGAAATCTAAGCCGTGTTGCTTTTCCTTTACCAGGCATTCATACAATTGAAAATGGGTGGCTCCAATTGGAATGCCGGTCTTCGCTGTCAGAGATTCGAGAGTCCCAAAATAAATAGAATAGATGTCATCAAAGATAGAAATTGCCAGCCATGCTGCCTTTGCATTAAACTGTAATTCCGCTTTTTTGGCCTTAATAATGCAGTTACTTCCCAAATTGTATCGGCTGTTCAATCGACCAGTTCTTTCATATCTGTTTCTTGCCTTTACACTTATGACGTATTTTTCGTTTTCCCTTTCTGCGTACAAATCAGCATAAGGAAAGTTACGTTTATTATCATTCAAGTTTTTAATGTTGTTAAATCCGTTATCAACTAAAGCCTTGATGGCTAAGAGTTCACCCAATGCACCAAGCGATTTCGCTCTTAATGCCGTGTGTTGATTTAACTTAATTTGTCTCATAATTTATTCGTCGGACTATTGTTCGATAGGTCAAAAACTTCACTGATATAACTTGGCGGTTGCAAAAGAGCACGTTTGACGACCTCTGATACTGACTCCTGAGTAATTTTTTTATTTTTGCAGTATGTTGAATTAACCCAATCACCCAACAACTTGGAGCCCTTGCTGGCATTACAAGAGACACAACAAAGTGCTATATTTTCTCTTGTGATGATTCTTTCATCGTTGGTTATGTGTTCCCAAGATAATTTTGATTTTCTAGTGCCACACGATCCGAACTCGATGCCGCAATAAATGCAACGCGTATCCCGTAAGATAACTTCTCTTTCCAACCAGTCAGGTATGTTCCATCTATTCATAGTCACCAGTAGTCCGTTTTGTTAAACCCAACAGCTGTGTTAGGCCAAATATCGCAGAGAATAACTGGTCAGGAAATTAATGGTGAGGTATGCGGCAAGCGGTCCCGGTCAATACAAGGCATCCTTGTATTTGTTAATGTGAACCCCTGCCCTGCGTCAAGGACTTTATCCGAGACGCCCCCGCCGACTTCTCTCCCGCAATATCCTCAGCATTGTCCTCATTTGCGACTTGCTCCCGTGTCCAGCGCCCAAAGTGCCCTTTTCCGTCAGCGCGGACGTTACTTGCTGGCAAGGTGCATTTTCGTCTCTTTATTGAGACAATACTGTGTCTGGTCGCCGCAAATTGCTCCAAAGCAGACGTGGCATTTAGCAACCGATTGATAATCATGGAGCGTGCGATTTTCATTTTCAGATGCCGACCCTAAATACGTCTTTTTTTATATATTATAAAAACGTTACTAGCACCTCTCTCCCTTAATTTAACGGTTTTTCGACCCGGACCGAAGGCGGTGACTCGGCTGCCGGTTTTGGCAGGGCGACTCCAGAGGTGGGCAGATTGCCTCTCTATGCCGTTTTTTCGGGGTGGCCATGGCCTGGGTATGCGTCGGGGCGGTTTTGCGGCAGCGGACCAATAGGGCACCAGTGGGAAGTCGCGTCTCCGGGCCGGGGACTGCTACCGATTTTCGGGGGGCAGGAGGGGGAGCAAGCGTGTCAACTTGTGTATGCAGGGTTCCCTTTTGAGGCTCGGCGATGGCCGGATTAGGTGGCGGGAGGGGGAAGCAGTTTTTTCGGCAACCTCTGATGGCGGCCTCCGAAAATCGACGCGGTTCGCATCTGAAGCTACCACTAAAATTTCCCGTTTCTGCCTCCCCCTCCATCCCCCTTAAATAAACTAGTCGAAAAATATCGAATTTTAGCTGCGGGTACGGGTGGTAGCATCAGGGGGAGCGATGGATTGCCCCCCCCTGACGGAATTTAATTAATATTTATTATCATCTTCATCGATCGATGTAATGGGGCCAGAACTGTTCCGCCTCAGTTGGAAATGGACATTCAAGCTGTTTGCATTAAGGGGTTATGGGGAGCCGTATTATCTCCCCTTGGGGTGATTGGCCCGTAGGCACGAAGTCGTTTTTTCTTTCTCAGTTCCCGGGCTTTTTCCAGTTTTTTGTCTCGCTCTTTGAATATTTCCTGTTCTCTGCCGTTCAATTTGTCCATCGGCGCGATATATCCGATGGCGCTGTGCAACCTGACGTTGTTGTAGTGATGGATAAACCCTTCAACCATTCTTCGGGCATCGTCAAGGGAAAGCGGGACACCGGGACGAATACATTCCCCCTTGATGGTTGCGTGGAACCGTTCCAATTTGCCGTTGGACTGCGGATAATATGGCGATGTCCGCACATGCGTCATTCCCGAGATACGGATGAATTCTTTGAAATCCTTGGCAATAAATTGTGGCCCGTTATCTGAAATGATCCTTGGCCGGGCTTCGGGAAAGTGCTCCTTGGCGCGTTGCAGGATGATCTCCACATCCATTTCCGTCATCTGTTCCCTGATCTCCCAGTGGACAATGAAACGACTGCATCCATCGAGAATGCTGCACAAATAATAAAATGTGCCGCAGATGTTGATATAAGAAATGTCCACATGCCAATGGTCATGGGGCCTGAGCGGTTGCACAAAGCCGGTGCCCTTGAGGCTTTTCTTCCGGTTCCATTTCTGCAGCAACCCTGCCTGGCCTAGAACTCGCCAGGTGCTGCTGGGGCTGACGGCAACGATGTCCTGATCCAGTAGCATAAACGTCAACCGCCGATACCCCTCAAGGGGATTGTTGACAGCAAAATTGACGATCGCTGCCCGTTCCCAAGGTTCAAGCCAGAAATCCCGGGGGATCAGCCCATTATGTTCGTTGGCCTTGCCGTACCGCTTGATCCATGCATAAAACTTGCTCCTGGAAACGGCCAGCCAAGCGATGATCTCTTGCAGGGCCACTTCAGCTTTCTTGCTCCAATGCTTGCTGAAATCAACAACGGTATCACGTGTATCATGAGGAACCCAGCTACCATTCAGAGCTCCCCAAGTTCTTTTTTTAACTGGATATGCTCCTCCAGCAACTCGGAAAGAACTTCATGTTTCCGACGCAATTTATCTTCAAGCTGATGGATTCGTTGTTCTTGTACCTTCTTGGAGTCTTTGTTTTCTAGGGCAAAAGCAGCAGCTCCCTTTTCGAAAAACTGCTTTTGCCAACCGTAGAATGTATTCGGCTGCAGTTGGTATTCATCGCAGAGATCCGATACCGTTTCCCGGCCAACCAGGTGGCGCTTGAGGATGATTACCTTCTCTTCAGGGCTGTAGTTGTGACGTTTCTTTCGCATGGACTTTCCTCCGTTCATAATGGTTTATCATGAACAGCTCAAAAGTCCTATTCCCGTTGAACCAAGACAGAACTACGCTTGAGAGGAGTACGCCATTTATATATCCCCCTGTTTTTCTTGGGTTCACCCAAAAGTTCACGCAATATACCCGTGCATTCTTTGCATTGTGGATTGGTAGGCCTGTCATATTTAATCATATTCAACACCTCGATCGCCGACATCGCCGGATTATCATCTTTGCGGATGAGCCCTAGATCGAGTTTATCCAATAGAAGCTCACGGATCACGCTAATGCTTCGGTGCTCGCTATTGCAGGAGCTAAGGAGAGCCTCTTCCTCCTTGGTTAGCCACCATTCTGCACCATTGTGAAAGTCCACAGCCAGTTGAGCGAACACCTGCTGCATGTCGACACCATGCTTGTAATTGATTTCCTGCACCGGAATCGTCCACCAGCGGGAGTTGCCGGTACTATCTACCAGGAAGTCGGGTTGATTCACCGTAGCGATGAATACTGTTCGCCGTTGATACTCCGATTCTGTTCGGGCATATGGCCGCCGTATCTTATCGGAATTGCTAGTCAAGATTCCCTTCAACCGCGTAATGTCTTTTTTGAAGGAGCCTTCGAGTTCACCAATTTCCACAAGCCAATGGCAAATCGCGCCGATGATTGAATCCTTATTGCCGCCGTCCATGTGGTGGTCGACCTTCACCATCATATTGCACAACCCGAAGTCGGGGACTAACGACAAGACCCAACTGGTTTTGCCTATATTCTGTTCGCCTTGGAAGGTCAGCACTCCCCGAGTTTTGAATCCGCTGGGCATGAGAGCAGCCGCAACGGCACTCAAGAGCCACTTGCAGATCAAAGTATTCCTCAGCGCTATTGGATAGCCTTCCCGTACCGTGATGGTCTCACAGATATCGGATAATCGATCCTTTCCGTCCCAAGGTTTGCTTGCGATCCAGTCGGCAGCGGGATTGTACATATTTCTATCGGCCAACGCCTCCACAATCGCTGGAACTTGACCTGTTGCCATACCGTTCAATGCGACCAGGGTGATGATGTAAGTAATCATCACATTGTCCATATTATCAATGCTACCGACGTGATTTGGCATGGTTATCATCAGCTTCTTCTTGATGACATTGTACCGGACCGTCACACCATAGTAAGCCAGCAAAAATGCGATGTTGGGTATGGTTGCAGGTAATTGTTTTGAGTGAGGATGGGGTGCGTTCGGAAATTTTAACGGGTCGATCGGTTTTGCATTATCGAGGCTAAAGACCGGCTGCTTGCGTTGTTCCAGTTGATTACTCGGATTATTCGGTTCCTTGCATTTTGGTGCAGCACACAACAAAGCCGGGGTGTTTATGTCTTGGGTCGACTCGACAATAGGGTCGACTTCCTCAGGCTTACCCTGTGCTAAAGTATTATTTACCTCCTCCTGGGGGTTTGGGTCTATTGAAGGCGCGACCTCGGCGGTGTGCTCATCAATGGCATCTATAAACGATTGAGTTGCTACTACTAAATCGCCCTTATTCTCAGCGGTCTTTATCGAGAATGAGGTTCCCTTACTCGGTGGTAAAGCCACCAAAATTTCACCAGTTTTGATATTCAGGCGACTCTCTTTGCTGTGCGGTTTGACGGTGACACCAGGGGCAAGTTGGTAGAAGTGAAGCTCCCACTGGTCCATCTTGAACACAAAATTAGATACCATCCCAAATTTATTTTCAATATTTGTAAGCTTGACTATCGAGTCTAGGCCGATAGCCTCAATCACAATGAGGTCATCGCCAATTATGCAATATAGATCATGAGTGGAATTTTTTTTCCAGTGATCACAGATCGTACCCGGACTGAGGTTATCAACCCATCTCGCCATCTCCACTGCGGGCGTCGTGGTGCCGTGTAAAATCGGGACAATCTTAAATCCAAAACCGTACGCATGCATAGCAGCAGGTAACTTATCTTTTGCGGTACACCAATCACGGTCAGCTGAAGGTGATTTTTGAGGTTCATTAGAAAAGGTTTGGCCGGAGGTGACGTTATCCTGTGCAATGTCAATGGTGTCGATTTGAGCATCGCCCACGGAGGATTCAACCTCTTCCATCGCGGGGGATGGTTCTAGTATAGTGACTTCGTCCTGTGAGCCCTCCATAACGTTGGATATGATTTTGGGAGTGGGCGATGCTATCTGTGCCCAAAGTTTATTTTTATCAAGATGTTTCATAGTTACCTTTTTGTATTAAGTGTGGATTAACCAAAATTATTAACAAATACGTTTATTGACGAACGATGAGGATAGTGCTTTTTGGTTGAGGATACGCAACCGTCTGGAATTACTTATTTTTAACTATTTCATCGCGTTCGCCGATTAAGGATTGGTTAATAATTATTTTAACTGAACTGGTTCCGCACTTGCGGGAGGCAACGGCTAAACTCGCCCCTTTTCGAGTGATCTCTGCTGTCTAAACCTAGGCTATATGCCCGGATTTACGGCAGCATTTAGGCAAAAAAAAAGCTATTCCAACGCAAAAGTCCTAGGGCTCAATATAAAATCTGAGCTCTAATTGGCCACTTGGCGCGTAGAATAGCTTTCTGATGTGCTAAAGCACAATGCTGATGGGTAACAACTAAACCACTTCCTATTTCGAGTCAATGCTATTTTTCCAGGTAGAGGTCGGCAACGAAAATAAAACTGGGCGGCATGCTCGCCCATGAGCAGCCTTCGGGGTTTCGGGGTTTCTGCCTCCCCCTCCATCCCCCCCCCCCACACACACCACGATGCAACCGCCAGAAAACGATTTTTCCTGGAAATCATGGGTGGGCGCAGGTGGAGGCGGCTTTTCGGAAAACTCCGGCAGTGTCCCTTGAGGATCGGTTCAGTTTCAGGTGGCGTCCAAAGATTTCGCCTTTTATGCCGCCCCCTCCCTCCCCCCTTCAGGCGTGCTCAGTCGATGGCGCAGAATAAAAAATCCTGCACAAATGGTACTGTTCAGCCACTGCCTGGACGGCTACCTGCATGGACAACGCACCGAATTTGATGACGATTGCCTGTGAAAGAAAAAGGCTATAGGTTGCGGGTGATCTCCCAGGCATCGAGCCCTTCGTCGAGGTAGTCGCGGATGTCGAGGCTGTGGTCAATAGCGGCCTTTATCTCCTCCTTTGCCTGCTCGATTTCTTCCACGGTCAACGAGAGCGCTTCCTTGCCCATACGCTTGACTATGGCGGAGAGGACGGTCTCCATGGTTAGCGCGTAGACAATCTCAGAAGGGTTTAGGGACAGGTGACGGGCTAGCTCTTGGTGTTGCATGGTGGTCTCCTTGGAATAAAAAAAAAGCCCCAGTGACCGTGATGGCCAAAGGGGCTGATGATGGGGGCGGCTGAAGGGATTTCAGCCTATTTCATATAAGATGGCGAGTTATCCTCAAGCGGAAAAAAGTGGGGTCTATGATATGTGGACTAAAAGAAAACCCCTTGACCGGATGGCCAAAGGGCTAGCAAGAAAATGTTGAGAGAAAGCCAGACAGAAAAAACAGGGGATTAAGAAAAATCCATGCCTTTATTCTTTTTTCAGAAAGCTAGTTTGACGGCAACGGACATAGTTGTTTCCTTATCATTATTTCGACCCCACAAACCCTGCTGTACGCCCAAGTTCACACGAAGCCGTTCATTGATAGGCATCACAAGACCAGCAGTTATCGCTAAAACTTGTGAATCCTTTTCATCCGAAAGTAAATCGTGACCGTAATTCAGTTCGAGCTCCGGCTGCAGCCATGGGAGATATTGATACCCCAGTGCCACATCTGCATTAAAGGTACCCCGTGCATTCTCACGTTTGTCACCGAAAGGTAAAGAATAGCCAATATCAGCATTCGCGGTCCATTTTCCCCAATCCTTACTGGCGACCAATGTTTGGTTGAAACATGAAAACTCCTGGCTTGTCCCAGTTTCTTCTCTGCTTGAACTGCTTCCTGTGGCAAGAGTAAACCCCGCTATATAGGCAAGGGAAAGACTCTGTTCCTTGCTTTCAAAAAAACGATACCTGCCGCTTATTTCCAGATCGCCAAAATCATGACCATTTTGGGGGCCAAGTTCTGCATCATCTGGATCAAAATCATTGTCTTTATCCTTGACCCAGACATAACTTCCACCCGCAGCCACATCGAAATTTTCAATAACCCCGGCAGTAACGGTAAGCCCTAAGGTGAAGAGGTGCCGATTATTGAGACAGGTGTATAAGCAATGAACCAACCTATTTTGCAAGGAGAAGTTCAATGTCAAACCCACCTCATCGTCCACGTCACAGCGCAGAATTTAAGGCCACAGTAGCCCTGGCCGCACTGTCGGAGTCCAAGACTCTGGCTGAACTGGCTACTGAGTACCGGGTTCACCCGACCCAGATCACCCGCTGGAAGCAGGATCTGACCAAGAACGCTTCTGAGCTTTTTGGCAAGGGCAAGAAGAAAGAAGTCAACCATGAGGCCGAAGTGGCCGAGCTCCACCGTCAGATCGGCAAGCTCAAGGTTGAGAACGATTTTTTAGCCAATCTGCCCGGTCTGAACTTGGCCGGGCGCAGAAACAACAGGTGATCGCTATGGGACATCCTGAAGTTTCTGTTCAGCGTTGCTGCCAGCTTTTCGGACTGCCTCGTTCCAACTATTACCGCGGCCTTGGCTTCGGTCTACGTGTTGGTGATTTGGAACTGATGGCCCGGATAGACAAACTCTATATTGAGCACCCCTGGATGGGGAGCCGTTCCTTTGCTGATCACCTCACAACTCCCGAACTCGTGGTGGGAAGAGGTCGTGTCCGTCGCTTAATGCGGGTCATGGGCATCGAGTCTTTAGCTCCCAAGCCGGGCACCAGCAGGCGACAGCCGAAGCATCCGGTCTATCCCTATCTGCTCCGGGGAGTGACCATTGACAGGCCCGATCAGGTGTGGGCGACTGACATCACCTACATCCCTATGGCTCGGGGTTTCATGTACCTGATCGCGATCATGGATTGGGCCACCAGAAAGGTTCTCGCCTGGCGACTATCCAACACTCTGGACACCAGATTTTGCGTTGAGGCTTTGAAAGAGGCTCTCTTTAAATATGGCGCTCCTGAGATATTCAATACTGATCAGGGGTGCCAATTCACCAGCGAAGCGTTCACCTCAGTCCTCAAGGCCTGGAACGTCAAAATCAGCATGGACGGCAAAGGACGATTCAAGGACAATATCTTTATCGAGCGACTTTGGCGCACCCTGAAATACGAAAGGATCTACCTGAAGTCATACGAAACGGGAACTGAGCTTGTCAAGGATCTGACTTCCTGGTTCGGCTGGTATAATGAGAAAAGAAAACATTCGTCACTTGACAAGCAGACTCCAAATGAGGCTTATTCAAAACGAATCGAACAATTGAGCAAGGCAGCCTGAGGCCTGTAACTGTATAATAAAAGCAACATTGCTTATTTCACACCTCAGGATGTCTCACAAACCCCGACCACCTCAAAGGACTGTTCTCGTAAAAGGCCTCTGGTATGGGTATTTCCACTGTTGTTCCAAAAACGTTTGGAATGAAGGTATGTGTAGGAGGACTCAATCTCAAAATGTCCGGGATCGACAGGAGAGGCATCCGGCGTATTGATTTTGCCATGTTCCGGGCCAGCGTCTTCACCGGTTTCTTGTACAACGGCACTTGCCGAAGCAGCTTCCTCTGCATGCACTCCTGGCATCCAGGTTAACAGTCCCAATAATACAATCCCAACACAATTCCTGCGCCTAACCATTAGCAATACCCCCATTAATTTGTACGGTCGCAAGCATGAATTTTCTCTTTCACACAGCATAATTTGAGCCGCTGCTTTGAGGAGACATGCAGCAGCTAGAAAAACCGGCTACACCACTTGGCGGCGTTTCCTGAAAAAAAAGCCGATGGCGATTGCGAGGAGCAGAGTCAGGCCGCCGCCGACGAGACCTGATAAAGATGTGCCTTTATCTACAGCTGGCCAAGCAGGTGCCTTTTTTTCCTGAGCAGCTGGCTCGTGTTCGTTGGTCTGGAAAGAATAATCAGGTAGGAAGGCAGTCTTTTCCTGAATGCCGGCGAGAAAATGGTGAAGACCATCTTGCGGTGCCTCCAGTTTTTCCTGACCCGATGTTTTCTCCATCGACCATTCCAGGCCATCAGGAAACGATGAGGCAAACCAAGACAACACCCCTCCGGTGGCCACCGCTGCAAGAGCAAGGACTGTCAGTACGTTGGTGACGGACAGGTTTCCCAGCGGGCGCGAGGTGGCTGATAATTCAAGTATCTCTGGTCTGGCCTTCCAGACAAAGGTAACCACGGCTGTCGTGACCAAACCTTCAACCAGACCGATGGCAAGATGGATTGGCAGCATTGCCCAGAGAAACGCACTCAGGGGCAATTCCGAGATGCCGGAAAAGACCGTCTCGAGTACCACCGCCAGAGCTCCAAGTTGTAGGCCAACAATTCCGGCGAGTGTGGCACCGATGGCAATGCGCCTCGGGCTTGTCCGGTCTCCGGCGATGGGTTTGTAAATGAATGGATAGGCGATGAAGCAGGGAAAGACACCAAGATTAAAGATGTTGCATCCCAAGGCCAGCAAACCCCCATCGGCAAAGAACAGGGCCTGCACAGTGAGGACTGAGGCAATGGTCAGGAATGCAGCATAGGGGCCGAGCAATATTGCCAGAATCATACCTCCGCCAAGGTGCCCAGATGAGCCTGTGGCTGGAATGGTGAAATTGATCATCTGAGCGGCAAAGATAAAGGCGCCAAGAACACCCATCAGGGGAATTTTCCGGTCATCAAGATCCTGCTGTACTTTTTTAGCGCAGAAAGCGATGGTTCCAGCGGTGGCTGCCCACATAGTACCGCCCACAGCGGGGGAAAGAAGTGCGTCGGCCATATGCATAATTGCTTCTCCTTTGACAATGTCCGTAGAATTTTGTACCGCCGTAGAATAAGAGCTTGGCCGGAGTTAATAATACTAATTTCAATCCGGTAACATCTAGGCGTGTTACAAAACATATTTATGTGTGTCAAGTGGAGAGTGAGCCGATTTTCCAAAAAAGTAACACTGTTTGTTACACCTTTAAACCGTTGTTGCGTTACACCGGGGAGTGATTAGCTAGTAGAATAAACCCGAATTTCACCCCATCCATGCATCCAGCATCAAGGAGGAAATATGAAAGGCGATCATGAACACAAGCACGAGCATGAGCACGGTCATGAGCATAAACATGACCACGATCATACCCATGGTGAAACGACTCACAGTCACGAGCATGAGCACAAACACAGCCACGGCCACATGCACGAACATCAGCATGAGCATGATCATTCCGGGGAGCATGGAGCGCATCAGCACGAGCATCCTGGACATGAGAAGGAAGAGCACGGTCACAAGCACTGAGAGGGGGGGGGAAAATCACAAATGCATAGCACCCGCCCGAAGTCCAACAGGACTCCTGGGTACAATAGTGAAAAGGCGTAAAGGGGAAAACAACCTTTTAAGCCAAATAGTTATCGTCAATTTTAGGCGACCATACCGGCTTGCTGCACTAGTACCAGCTATACCAGCGGAGGTTTCCCGTCGTCCTCGCCGTAAAACTGAAAAGGTGAAAATCTGAGAATCTGCCAAAACTGCCGCCCTGGCCCCGCATCGCCCCCGCCAGAATTTCAGTTTTTCGCCCCCACCCCAGGTTTTCGCCCCGGCCTGCCGCCACGGACTCCCCCGCCGGATGCGCACCAGCAGGGGGATTTCTGTGAAAAATATTCACTCCAGAGCGTTCATGATCTCCCTGGCGGTGTTCTCCGTAGCCGTCTTGATTGCGACCTCGGAAACGTGGGCATATTTCTGAGTAGTCTTGTGATCAGCATGACCGAGCATCTTCTGGACTTCAAATAAACTGGCCCCTCCAGCCAGGCTCAGGGAGGCAAATGTATGGCGGAGATCGTGCAGCCGAAAGTTTCCAAGGCCTGCTTTCCTCTTCACCGCCTCGAACGTTTTATTAGGATTTGTCAAATGCATTCCGGGAACGCCGCCGGGGAACACATAAGGATTTCCTGGCAACCTGATTTCCTGGAGATCCTGCAAAACTGCCTGAGCCAGCGAATTGAGGCCTACGAACCTGGACTTATTGTTCTTGGCATTTTCCATTCGAATGCGGACCTGTTGGAAGTCCGGGGCAACATCTTCCCAACGGATCTGTACAACCTCACCCCGCCTCAGACCTGTGAAGAGGAGGAACTTGATCAACAGTGCAGAAATGTTTCCCGTGAAACCATCTAAGACACCCAACAACCGTTTTATTTCTTCCTTCGAGAGGTAGCGTTCTCGTCCAGTGCTCTCCTGGAATTTCTTAATCCTGCTACAAGGATTCTCGCCTTCATACGCTTCAAGTTCGATGGCCAATGAGAAGATCTTCGACATCAGCGACAAATGCCGGTTACTCGTTGCCCCGGAAGACCGCTTCTGAATCTTCATGATATTTTCTTGAACACCTCGCCTGGTGACGGCACTCAATTGGACGTTGCCGAACTCCGGTAGCCAGTCCAGTTTCAACATCCTATCGTCGTCCTTCCACGACTTCTTATGCGCTTTGGCCCATTTCAAATAATGCTCCTCCACAAAATTCCGGAAGGTAGGTGCTGATTTCCTCTTCAAACGTTCCTCCAGGGGATCTAATCCCTTTGAAATCATCCCCCGATAATTCCGAGCGATGCTCCTGACCTCTGGTAAGGGTAGGCAATCGAAGTCAGCGATCTTAATGACCCGTTTCCTACCGTTAAAGATATACCGGAGATGGAAGCTCTTCCTGCCGGTCTTCGACACAAATACTTTCAGACCCACAACCTCACTGTCCGTGTACTCCTGATCGGTCGAAGGCGAATTACGATCATGTATCGGCAATGATTTTATATTTTTGGAGGTAAACTGAAACCTCCGTATCTCTTTTTTGGGCATCTAAACACCTCCTCTCGATGAAAAGAAAGAGGGACCGCTGGAGGGTAAGTCCGTTGGCCCCTTCCCATAGTTGGTTGCCGGGGTGGAAACTGCTACTGCTCCCCCCGCTTTCCTGTCTCACTCCGGTAGTCCGGAACAGTTTTCAGATTCTCACCATCGGGCGGTTGGTCAGCGGGTTCTTTTTTGGTGTTCCCCTTCGCGGACCGCATCAGTTCGGCTCTCTTCTCGGCCTTCTGTTTTGCGGCGATGGCGATGTGATCGGTCAATCTGACGTTCTTTTCGTGCAGCGTTTTGATCCTGAGCAGGACCGGTTCCCAGTCCCCGTTGCTCAACATGACCGGTTTTCCCGGCAATACCACCAGG
Organism: uncultured Desulfobulbus sp.; assembly: GCF_963662935.2. Lineage (NCBI taxonomy): Bacteria > Pseudomonadati > Thermodesulfobacteriota > Desulfobulbia > Desulfobulbales > Desulfobulbaceae > Desulfobulbus > uncultured Desulfobulbus sp. Next base: position 1,475,954 of record NZ_CAXXTL010000002.1, read on the forward strand.
GCTTTCTCCGCTATAAGGATAGCAGCCAGGTATCCGTAATTGTTGCTAGATCGCCCAAAAAACAGGCTTTCCATCACCGTCGCCGAGAAGGATTTTTCTTGTCGATCCAACTGGGTGCGAATCTTCCCGAGATCGAGCCATTCGTTACTGAAGGCACCGCTACTGTCGTTGCCTGAGATGCGGACGTAGGACTCGCCGCTATCCTCATCGATGCCAATTTCATAGGATAGGTCTCCTTTGCCTCTGGCGGTTAACTTCGGACAGGTTCCCCGGAAGAGTATCCTGATAACTTTGATGGTTTTGTTCATGGCTGGTGCCGGTTTGGCGGAAGTCTTTTTCATGGTTTTCTCCTGAAATAAAAAAAGCCACGCAATAACAGGGCGCGATGCCGAGCTATCCGTGGCTGAAAGGGGCTTGTTACAAATGAGGGCGGTTTAGATTTGCCTGGCGAGTTGGACGGAATAGTAGACTGCCAGAAAGACAGCTACATAGGGGATTAGCACCATAAACATTGAGAATGCTATGACGAACATGGCGATTCGGGACACTAATTTGGTTCTCTGATTTTTGGTCACATTTATCCTCCCGAAGAGGTATCTGGGGTTGGTGCTGATTTACTCATGAATCTCCTCCTGTTGAAATAAAAAAAGCCATGAAATAACGAGGCACTATGCCCAGCTATCCATGGCTCTGCTGAAAGGTTATTTGAAACGGTTTTATTTACAGGATTTGACGAGAATCAATCCTACTTTGTGGTTGATGTTTTTTCGGTGGGTATTTTATGTATCCATACAATGTACAAATATACCCTATTGAAAATATAACTATATTTAAGCATACTAATTTTGAATAGTCTTCGTTTATATAAAAATAATCATTGTGATGGTAGTTGATGTTGTTATTTCAAAAACGGTTACAAGCATGGAACAATGAAAAGGAGAAACAATATGTAAAGTTATGTCAAAGGCCTGGTAGTAGCAGTGCAATTCCTTGCCATTCTTACTGTGGGTGTGATGTTCGGAAACTCAGACGTTTGGGCCAAAGAAAAAGTGGGGGGATTTGAGAAACAGATTCAAGGAACTTGGGTCATTGTCTCGCTTCAGGTTGAAAAAGATGGGGAAAAGATCGATGCGTTTGGCACCAATCCAAGAGGTTCCATGATTTTGACTCCAAATGGCCGTTTCTCGGTAATCCTAATGAATGCAAACCTTCCAAAGTTCGCCGCTAACAACCGGGTAAAAGGCACCACCGGGGAAAACCAAGCCGTAGCTCAAGGTTCACTTGCCTACTTTGGGAACTATAAAATATTGAGCGCAAAAGAACATATGGTGACCTTTAACATTGAGGGGAGCACTTTCCCTAACTGGGATGGCTTTGAACAAAAGTTGGTTATGACTGTCACCGGAGATGAGATGAAGGTCTTGAATCCCACCGCTGCCATTGGCGGTAAAGCCTATCCTGTATGGAAACGTTTCAAGTAGGGGGCAGGGCAACTGGCGGGCTGGTTATAACAGCCAATTTAATGGTATTGTAGATATTGAAAGAACAAGAGAACTAAAAGGCGTTAAAGGCAAAGATGTTTAACGGTAGTGGGGCACAAAGGACCGGCAAAGACAAAAAACAATGAAAAACTAAGACGGGAAAGGCATGGGTGAGAAAAGAAGAAAGGGCAGCCCAACAAGTGCGTGCAGGGGATCGGTTGCATTGCCAGCCGCTTCCCTGCTCCTCCTTACTTGCTGCTGGCAAATCCTATCTGGTTCCTCACATGAAACGGTGCATGAGCGGTATGGCCGGTAAGTTGCCCATACAGTGGTAGAGGTTGCAGATAAAGAGGTCAGCTGTTCTGAACCCATAGGCCTTGTGGCTGACGACTTTGGCTTTATTGTTGAGCCCTTCGACAGTGCCGTTGCTGATGGGCATGTGGAACCAGGTCAGGATGTTTTCTTCATGGCGTCGGACCATCCAGGCAAACTCGCGTAAGGGTTCCAGGCGAGAATGCGTTGCCCACCAAAACCACTGCTTCAAGTGCTTCCTGGCCCAGGTTTTTGTCTTATAGGACCATAAATCTCGAAAGCGCTCTTTGAGGAGATAGGCCCTGTTGATCTTCAGATTCATATGCTCAAGGCTGCTGAGTCTGATCCTTTGCTTCGGCGTAAGGTTCCAAGGATTCTTAAGCCAGATATACCGGCTGTCCTTCATGAGCTCCTTGTGTTCCTTTCCTTTTTCTCGGATCTCATCTCGCCGGACTTGATCAACCGCTTCCATCAGGTGGCGAACGATATGAAATTTATCAAAAACAAGAGTTGCCTGCGGAGCACATTCCTTGATCACCTCGACATAGGGCTTCCACATATCGCAACAGATGCCCTGGAGTTTGTTTGTCCGCTCTGGCCCGAGGTAGTTGAAAAAGCTGCGCAAGGTATCTTTGGTTCTTTCAACCCCGCTCCAGATCAAGGTTTTTGAGCGGAGATCGTACACATTGGTGAGGTAGACATGACCTTTTTTCCGCGAAATCTCATCAATACCAATATGCGTAATGCCGCTGAGATCGCGATGCTCCATGCCATATTTCACTACGCTTTTGACTGCTGTGGCAACCGTACCCCAGGCACAACTGAACAGTTTGGCGACAGAGTACCAGGGCAGCATCTCGGCCCATTTGGCCAGGTAGCAACTGTAGGCAAGAGTAAAGCGTTGCTTGCCCGTCACCCAGGGAAGTTTCTCCGTGCGGACGCCTCCACATCGAGAACAAGACACCCGACGAGGTACATATTTGACCCAGACAGGTATATTCCACAGAGGCACGTGGCGAAAGAATCGCACCTCTCGCCGATCCCGGTAGACGGCAGGATGTCCGCATGACCCGCATCGCACCCTGTGGCGGGCATCAGGACGAATTTCAGCGATTATTCCATCGGAGTCTTTGGTGACCGTATGTACTCGAAAACCTTGCAAATCAACCGTCTGTTTGATTATCTGTTCAACAAGCATGAGTTCCTCTGTAGATAGATTATTGGCTGACCGGCCTTTATCTACCTAAAAGAACTCATGCTTTTAAATTTGTTAAGCTGTTTTACGCACCGTTTCGTGCGGGGAACCTCCTATCTCCCCACCTCCTTACCTCCTCCTACTGACGCTTTCGTTGGGACACTATTGCAAATGCGCTTTCACAGTCTATTTGTATATGAAATGGATTGCTATTTATGGAAATTAGAAAGCTAGAGGTACAGGTTAATAAGGAATTTCTTATCGAATTTGAGTCTATCCCAAGTTCTGGATATGTGTGGTGCCTGGAAGGAGGCCTCGATGAAACATTTCATAATAACGCGAAAACTAAGAGCAAAACAAAGCAAATTGGAGGCAAGGCAATCCAAACATTTACATTTGTTGCCCTGCGCAGGGGTGACTATGAGTTGGTTTTTAGATTAAAAAGGCCTTGGGAAAAAGACATTTTAAATGAAAGGCGATTTCAAGTTCATGTTCAATAAATTTATTAATAAAGGGGGATATTATGCCACAAAATCTTAAGCTGTTACAGGTGAAGCTCAAGAATGTCAATGCAAGTTGGCAGGCTAAAACAACAAAACAAAGCAAACTTGATTTAGTCCAAAAAAAGGCTCTCCTTGGAGTTGTTCCCAACAATGCATTCCTGAATATGGCAAGCGCACAAACTGAAACTCCGAGAACCTTTGCCATAACCGCTTTACCCCAAAACGTCGATTGGCGAAATCATAACGGGGAAAATAAAGTGACTCCCGTGAAGGATCAAGGATTATGCGGCTCATGTGTTTCGTTTGCCACCACCGCTTTAATAGAATCAATGTGTCTAATTGAGCGCAATATTTCATTAGACTTATCGGAAGCTGATTTGCACTTTTGTTCAAGTCATGGAGCAAATTGCGAGGGATGGTTTCCAAGTGATGCATTGGACTCTGCAAAAAATAGAGGGGTTTGCGAGGAAATATATTTCCCTTATAACTCGGCTTTTGTATCAAAGTCCGGGGATGGATGGACAGCGCAATGTGTAGCAAATGTTGCAAGAAATTCTCATGTGACCAAGATTACCTCAAGTGATTGGTATAAAAAGAATTCTTCAAAGAAGAAACATCTGTTAAATTATGGCCCATTAATCGCATGTTTTAAGGTGTATGATGATTTTTTCTCTTATGGAGGAGGAGTATATCATAAAGTGGATGGACAATATATGGGTGATCATGCCGTACTGGTAATTGGTTATTCAGATATTGATACCTGTTGGATATGCAAAAACTCGTGGGGGAAATCATGGGGAGATAGCGGTTACTTTAAAATAAAATACGGTCAATGCGATATCGATTCAAATCCTTTTCACTCCGCAAAAGGTATTCTTTTGAATCTTTTAAATTGTCATGGATCGGTAGACAACAATTGCACTGCAAAGATTCTTGCTATTGATAAAGGTACCTTGTATTGGCTTGATCAAAATACTACCATATTAAACTATGGAAATGTTTTGAGTGGAACACTGAGATGTACTTGGGGGATTGACAATAATTGCAGTGCAAAGATTCTTGCTATTGACAATAGTACTTTTTATTGGGTTGATGAAAATAGCACTATATTAAACTATGGAAATGTAATAAACAGGCAACTCAGCTGCACTGGTTCAATTGATAACAATTGTACTGCCAAGCTTCTGGCTGTTGATAACGGCATGTTCTATTGGGTCGATGAAAACACTACTGTATTAAACCATGGGAAGGTTGTAAATGGAAAGTTAAGCTGCACTGGTTCAATTGATAACAATTGTACTGCCAAGCTTCTGGCTGTTGATAACGGCATGTTTTATTGGGTCGATGAAAACACTACTGTGTTAAACCATGGGAAGGTTGTAAATGGAAAGTTAAGCTGCACTGGTTCAATTGATAACAATTGTACTGCCAAGCTTCTGGCTGTTGATAACGGCATGTTTTATTGGGTCGATGAAAACACTACTGTATTAAACCAGGGGGACATAAGGTAGATCGTTTTGTCAAATATATAAATAAGAAAAACCGGTAAAAAGAATCGGCCCTGCTAGATGCCCTTTAAACGCTAGAAGGAAACCCGTTAAGTGCGGTGAGCTGTTATGCCCTGCTCTCGCTCCCTCTGACCGGAAGGAGACCGGGGTTATCAGGAAAAGGGTGCTACTGAGGAGAGGGCTAATCTAACCGGATTGGCAATACGACTGGTTATCGAATTGTCGGGTTGATTCTGGTGATACCTATTAACCGCAACAATCTATGAGAAACAGAAGGGGGAAGCTGCTTGGTTCTTTATCTTTATAGTGTGAATTCGGTACTTTGATCCTTTTAACTTTGTTCGGGACAAAAAAATCTGCACTCGGACCATAGAACGACCATAGACAAAAAAAGGGGTCACAGCCAAAAAGCTGTAACCCCTTTAATTTATTGGTGCCGAGACCAGGATTTGAACCAGGGACACACGGATTTTCAGTCCGTTGCTCTACCGACTGAGCTATCTCGGCACCCAAAGTTGAAGGCCTGTATACTTAGCAAAAAGACAGCTTTATTGTCAATATTTTTTTATTTTTTATTCTCGGCAAATAAATTTCCAAGATCGATATCGAATTTGTCCAAGGCGGTTCCTGTTTTCACCGAGGGTAAAAACCGTTTGCCAGCAACGCTACCACTTACCAGTTTGGCGGGGGTATCCAGGTCAAGTCCATTGAAGTTGAGATCTTCAAGACCCGATTGGATCTCGGAAGAGGTAGAGGGGGGGGGATGAGATTGCGATAAACTAGCGACAGGTTCCAAATCACTGAGTACCGGTTCTTCTGCAAACTGAATGGGTTCGGATTCTTCCTTGATCGGAGGAGCCAGGTCCGAGATATCGAGATCGCCAAAGTCCATAGAGGGTAATTGGGACTTCATGCCATCGGATTGTTCACCCAAATCAAGCGTGAATTCATCACGAGGAGAAATGTCTCCGATATCATTGAGTTCCATCACGAAATCTTCCTTGCCCCCGGGAAAATCTATTTCTTTTCGCTGCGGTTCCGGGTCAAATTCATGATCGAGTACGAATTCGGTTTCTTCACTTTCCCCGAGTTCAAAAGAATCATCGCTTTCAACCTGGCCCCTTGCTTCCATTCCCCTGGTCTTTTGAGATAATAGCGAGGGGGTGGATTCTTCCCTCGATGTTATTTTCAAAAATAATGGAGTTTCGGCATTATAAGTTGTTCCGTTGATCTCGGCACCAACATCGCCAATATATTTTTGACATTTCTTGCACGTTTCTAGGTGATCAAACGAAATATAGCCGCATTTAGGGCAACGCATAATCTTCGCCTTTTAAGAAAAATAGAGTTGAGCGGTTACGGGGTATATGGGACGACGGAACTCTGTTATCTCGATCATTATCGCACAACCGCCAAGATAAAATCAAGGCGTGAAAAAAAAATATCTCCAGATATTCAATTTCATAAAATATAAGCCTTGTTTTCGTAAATTTTTGTAACCATTCAAGATAATTGGCGACCAGTTATCCTTCCCAGCGCCCAACATGCGGGCAACAATCCTCTCCCATAACCAATGAAGTCAATCCTTCGCTTTGCTAACAGGTCAACTGTCCGGCAGGAAAAATCTTGCTCGAAAAGTCATCTTTTAAAAAATCTGTAACCCTTTCCCTTGATGAACGTTGACTAGATAGACAGTCGGCAGGCGATGAGAACGGCGGAGTTGCAAGGAGCTTCCGTGGTTTCCATATACTGGTGCCGTCTTGTGCTCGCATACCGCGCTTCGAGCGGAAAGCAGGGGAAAAGAAGGTGTGTGCTGCATATCGCAGCGAAGATTCAAAAAAGGAGGCATGAAATGAATAAACGCTTTGCTTGTTGCAGTTTCTTACTGTTTTCGTCGGCCTTTGCCAGTCCCGTATTTGCGGCAGGACTCACTCAGATGGAACAGTTGGGGAAGGTCATGTACCAGGACAAGGATTTCTCCCTCAATAAAACCCAGTCCTGCCAGACCTGTCACCATCATATCTCCGGATTCGCCGATCCCACGAATATGCGCGATCCGGTCAACACGGTGGTTTCGCTGGGGGATGATGGTTTCAGCAAAGGCGGGAGAAATGCCCCCTCCTCCGCCTATGCCGGATTCAGCCCACCGCTTGCGAAGAACGCGGAGGGCGCGTATGTCGGCGGCATGTTCTGGGATGGCCGGGCTACCGGGAAGACGAACCTGGCTGATCCGCTCGCGGAGCAGGCCCAAGGACCGCCGCTCAATCCGGTGGAAATGAATATGCCTGATGAGGGGGCAGTGGTTCAGGTAGTCCGCGAGGCCTCCTATGCCCCCCTTTTCCGCAAGGTATTCGGCAGAACTTCCCTGGATAACGTCGATCGCGCCTTTGACAATATCGCTCGGGCCATCGCCAAGTACGAACGTTCAGCGGAAGTGCAGGCGTTCTCTTCCCTGTTTGATAGTGGCGAACTCAACGTGCAGGAAAAGAGGGGCAAAGCATTGTTTGAGGCCAACTGCGCGAAATGCCACTCTATGGAAACCGTTGAGGGCGCCAAAGGTCCGCTGTTCACCAACTACACTTATGCCAATATCGGCCTGCCTGCGAATACCGAGGATGGGGTAACGGGCGGGGATCTCGGCTTGGGAGGATTTCTTCGCACCGCTGATGTGTTGGAAGAGGAAGCCAAACTCGAAGACGGCAAGTTCAAGGTCCCGACCCTGCGAAATATCGCCTTCTCCGCTCCTTATGGGCACAATGGCTATTTTGCGACCCTGCGGGAAATGGTGGTGTTTAAAAATACACGGGACACGGGCGCATGGCCTGCGCCGGATGTGGCTGAAAATGTGTATGACGATGGAGCGTTTGGTAATTTTGGATTTGCTGATCAGCAGGTCGACGATATAGTCGCCTTCCTTTTGACATTAACCGATAAATAATCAACGTGCGGTCTTGAAAAATCGGAAGCAGAGCAGATGAACGGCTAGGTAGTCTTTGGGGAGTTGGCAAAACCAGCTCCCCAAGTCTTTTATGGAATGAAATAGAACGGACTGGCTTGAAAGCCAGATTCTGGACAGGACACTGTAATTGGTCAAAATATCTGTGGACTAATTCATTGAATACACTCCGAAAAGGTACAGGGGGAGGCCTTCGTTCCCTTTTCGGAGTGGTGGGGCAAGAACGCAACAGCTCCCTTTGGATCAGGCCTCTTCATCCAGACATGAACCATCCTGGAGAATCTGCTTTATCATATCCTTGATTTGCAGCTTATCGGCTGTCAGGAGTTGGACATCATCGTTTACCTCGATTGCATCCTTGCAGGAACCGTCTTTGGATCGGGTGCGATCTGGTGTTCCATCACGGTCGCCTGTTTTTGCTGCTTTGCCTGCCAGCAGCAAATGATCCCCACTCTTCTCGACCGCATCCAGACAAGAACCATCTTTTAATCTACTCTTAGTCTGGGTTCCGGTGCCGGCTCCTTTTCCTGAGGCCGTTCCCTTGCCGTTACCGGCCATTGCAGGTGCTGCCAGCAACATGATTGCTCCGGCTACTACAATTAACTTTCCAACTGTTTTGCTTGCTTGCATGACGATTCTCCTCTTGACGTGATCCGGATACGGCGGATAGCTGATCCATCCTCAATGTGAACGTATCCATCGGTTGTGTTGCACTATCCCCTCAACGCGGGGCAAACGAGAAGGTTACAAACTCTTTTCAAAAATAGAAAAGAGAGCGAAAGGGAAAAAAGCTGTAACCCTTTGAATTGAAAATCGTTAGAGAAGGTAGCATGGATAAATTTCGACAATTCTATACGGAGAACCGGGAAAAGCTTTTTGGCTATCTTCTGCGCAAATCCGGCAGCGTTCATTTGGCGGCCGATCTTGCTCAGGAGAGCTTTACCCGCTATCTTGAGCGGTACCGCAATCACGACTTAAGTGCTGCCCTGCTGTTCACCATTGCCCGGAATAGTTTTTATGATCATGTGCGCCGGCAGCACCCGCAGGTCGCCCTTGATGAATTGCCTCCAGACATGGCGGACGATCAAGAGCGGTTGTATATTATTCGGGAAGAATCCAGGCACGTACTCGACGCGTTGCAACAGCTCGACGAGGAAGATCGTGACATCTTGTCCCTGGTGGTCAGCAGCGGCCTGACCTATGGTGCAATCGCTGTTATTAAGGGCTGCAGCGAAGTGAACATCAAAGTCCGAGTCCACCGGGCACGGCAGAAACTCAGGCAACTACTGCCAGCGGAGCCACTATGAAAGAGTATCTGATCAGTCTGTTTATCGATAACGAATTGGATATGGATGAGAAGATTACCTTTGTCGAAACAGTCCATGACAACCGCCCGTTCACCGACGAGGCCCTCTCCTTACTTCGGCAGGAAAAAAGGTTACGGGCGGAGTTGACGGTTCCGGTGATGGTTCCGGCGATGCCGCCTCTTCCGGAGATAGTGCCGTCCAGATCGGATTTTTTCACCTTTTGGTTCCGGCCACTCGCCGGTTTTGCGGCGGCCATGCTTCTGGTCGGCCTGTTCAGCCTCCTGCAACCCAAGCCAGTCCTCTCTCCCCAGGAGGAACAACACCGTTTCGTGGTCTATCTTCCGGAAAGCAACCAGGCCAGGATCGTCGGCACCTTCACCGGTTGGAAGCCCATTTCCATGGAACGGGTCGGCACCAGCGGTTACTGGACCCTGACCTTGCCGGTGCCCAAGGGTGAGCACCGGTACAGTTATCTGGTCGAGGATGGCCGGCAGATTGCCGATCCAACGGTGGTGGCCAGGGAGCAAGACGATTTTGGTGGGGAAAACTCGGTGATCGAGGTGCAGGTGGCGGTATGATCGGGCGGGTCGCTCTTCTTTGCCTGGCCGCTTTTCTCCAGGGATGTGTTCCCCAGCATTATACAACCATACATGCCAACACGGTTAACCTCTATCTGCAGGCCCCGCAGGCCACGAGCGTGCAGTTTGCCTCCTCGGAGAACTGGTATGCCTTACGTGAAGCCACCAAAAATAAGGACGGGTTCTGGATGATCAACGGTCTGGCGAAAAGAGAATTTCAATATTTTTATATTGTCGACGGTAAATTGCTTCTCCCCGATTGCCGATTCCGGCAGAATGATGATTTTGGCACGGCCAACTGCAGGTATCTGCCTTAGTTGCGATGTTCCAATGCACTAGTGAACACAATTGCCCCTGTGCAATGAGAAGAGGAAGGTATGCGTAATTTGATACGATCGCTCATCATGGTAGTGCTGCTGGCCGCGCCGGCTGGTGCTCAAGATGCCGGAGAAATGGCCGCGGTTGCCTCCCCGCAATCGCGCTCTCTCGTCAGCAGCCTTGTCCGCGCCGGCATGACCGATGCGGATGCGGCGAGCATGGTCCACAGCATGGTTGATGCTCAGTATTCCGGTGAACAGATGGCCGTCATTGGGCAACAGGTCCAGGCGACGGCTGGGGAACGGAGCACTCAGGAGGCGGTGGTCAGTAAAATCCGGGAAGGGATGGCCAAGCGAGTGGGGGTGGAAGGTATTGTCAAGGCTACAGACAGGGTGCGGGAACGGTATGGATTTGCCATGCAGACGGCCAAGACATTGACCAAGGCGCAGTCTGCAGGTCTGGCCGGCATCATCGCCGACAGCCTGAGTTCGGGGCTGAGCCAACAGGATACCAATCAGATCGCCCAGGGATTGCAGGTGCGGTCAGAGCAGATGGACAGGGAAAGACAGTCTGCCTTGGCGGCAGAAACCATGCTCACCGCTCGCGACATGGTGCGTCTGGGCGTTACGTCTCCAGTCACTGCAGAAGTTGTAGGGGAAGCGCTGGCGCGGGGCTACGATGAGGTATCGATGCAGACCCTGAGGCAGACATTCAATGCTCAGCGGATGCAGGGCAACATGGATCAGGTGGCCCAGAGATTCGGTCTGGCCATTCGGCAAGGCGTTAACGCGAGAGACCTGAGCGCTCATGCGGGGGCTAGCGGGAATGGGGCGGGCGGCAAGGGGGCTGGCGGCTCCGGATCGGGAGGTTCAGGGGGGAGTGGTTCGGGAGGAGGTGCAGGTTCTGGAGGGAGTGGTTCGGGAGGCGGAGGTAAGGGCGGCGGTTCAGGTTCCGGGGGAAGCGGTGCTGGAGGAGGTGGTAGAGGGGGCCGTTAAGAGACTAAGGACCCTTAAAAAAAAACGGCTAGTTGCCCTGCCACCAGCATGGAAGCCCTTGTTGTGCGAGCTGTTTGCTGGGGCAGGATGAGCGGGATTGTTCTGCAGCCAGTTCTAATTCAACCGGCTGATCCGTCCCTCAATGTCCGCGTTGATCGGTTGGGGCTGGGTTTGCACATACTGAATCAGGGCCTCGGCGATGAAGGGACCAACCACCGGATTAGCACCCTTGGTCAGCGCGGTAAAGTTGCCGCCACCACCCGCCAGGTATTCATTCACCGCTACGGTGTAGTGTGCTTCCGTTTGCAGCGGAGCGCCATCCTTCATCACCGCGACAATGCGTTGACCGGCCGGGCGACCGGCATCCCAGGTGTAGGATAGGCCGGAAACCTGGAGAAACCGGCCCCGTCCATTGTCCCCGCTCCACTGCTGATTGAGCAGTTCGTAGATCTGTTGACCGGTCATTTCCAATTTGATCAGATTGAGTTTGGCGGGCTGTACCGTAAAGTGATCCCCCTTGGTGATGCCGCCGGATGCGATATCGGCCTCGATGCCTTCGGGATGCATGAAAGCGAAATCGGTGCCCATGACTTGGCGCTGGGCATCGGCCACCAAGTCGCCCAGGGCTGATTCACCCGCTTCGTTGCTGGTTCGGGTAATGGGCTTGGCGGCCCGGGCGATAACCTGCTCGGCGATGGCGTTGCCCATGGCATCCACTTGACTGGCCAAGGCGGCCACCAGGGGATCCGGTTGCAGTCCCGGTCCCTGATCGGCCCAGGTGGTGACAATGGACGACGACATTGCCACCACATCGCTGCTCCCCCGACTGATTTCCAGATCGATGTCGGCATAGCCCGTTCCCTTGGGCCAGCCTTGGACCACCAGCATGGGGCGGCCGCCGGCGTTCTTTATCAAGGTGTTGTGATAGGTATGGGTGTGGCCGCTGAGCACCACATCGACCTCGCCATCCAATCGCTCAACAATCGGGACGATATCTCCGGCCAGCGGGCTGGTTGGCGACGATGTTTCGGTCGTTGCCTGCTGGTAGCCGCCCTGATGGACCATGACGATGATGGTGTGCACTCCCTCGGCCTTGAGCTTGCGGACGTAGAGATTGATGGTGTTCACCTCGTCCAGCACCTGCAGGCCCTCAAGACTTTCCGGGGAGAGAAAAGTGGAAGCGCGGTGAAGGATGGCCCCGATGAAACCAACCGGCACCCCGTCGACCATACGCACCACATAAGGCCTGAATAGCGGCTGCCCCGTGGAGGCCTGCACCAGATTGGCGCAGATGTAGGGGAACGCGGCGCCTTGATAGGGATTTTGCAGGTAGGGGCCCTGGCTGTGGTTGCCGCCTTGGATGAGGCGCAGCATCTCCTGTAGACCCTCGTCCAATTCGTGGTTGCCGGGGATGCCCACCAGGTTGCAATCGCGGCCGTAGTCGCCGCCTGCCTTGCACTGCTCATTGCCCAACATGTTGAAGAACATGATGCCGGGCTCATCCTGGAGGAGTGCCGATTGTGGCTGCGAAGCGCCGACATGATCACCGGCATGGACAATGAACGTCTTGCCCCCGGCCTTGGCGGCGGCTGCCTTGAGATAGGCTGCCAGAACCGGAGCACTGCCCACCGGACGGCCATCAACCGTCAGTCCCGTGGTGATCTGGCTGTGAAAATCGTTGATGGATAACAACTTCAGGGGGATGGTCGCGCCGTGAACGTCGGGGCCGCGCCATGTCACCTTCCTATTCGCCAGGTTTCGCAGGTCGGTATCGCCGGCCGCCTGGCCCTGGGCGGCCGTCAAACCAACCAAGGTACCCATCGCCGCAGCGATCAGGAATCGCCCTACTGTTTTTTTCATCGCTTGTTGCATCTCTTCCTCCCTCGTTTACCTTCCCGCAGACCGGGATGTCGACCCAGCAGCGTCGCCGGATCGGCGGATGTCTTTCGTTTCTTCTCTGCAAGGATCAAAACATGTCCATGTTAGGGCAGGATCAGTGAACGGTGAGGAGGTTGTATGGATATCTTTTGGATTTGTTAAGGGAAAATGAGGAGAGAGCGGCGGGCGGAGTGAACCGGAGGCGATATTGAGCACCCTGGGAAGGGGGGCGTTACAATTCGGTTTTGTTTTTGTTCAATCCGTGTTATTTTTCAGCGAATTAATGGAAAATCAAGGAGTAAATGCGACTCGTGTCGAAAGGGATTGCAGGGCTGCGAAATGAAACAGTTACAAATAAACCCGCTCGGCGGCAATGCAGGCTCAACCATTGCCAATGCACCCGGCCGCAGCTTCCCCTTCCTCAAAAGATGGGACCGGTCTTCAGCCGGCTTCCGTTTCTTTGTTCTGCTGCTGATCAACTGTTATGCACCTGTTTTTCTGATATGGTCGGGCGCGATCCCGTTCGCCTACCGGTTTCATGTGCTGGCCGTTGTTTCGCTGAGTTTCATTGCGCACAGTGTGCACCGCGGCTACCGCTTGCACGATTTGGGATTCACCCTGGAACATAACTGGAATTCGATCCGCTGGAATTTGCTGTTTTGCACCATCGGCGGAATTGGTTTGTATTGCGCCTATCGGGCAGGTTGGCTGATGCCCCGCGAATACAGTTATTCTCTTGCTTGTTTTCTCTTTTATATTGTGATCCTCGCTCCGGTTCAGGAGCTCATTTTTCGGGGCATCCTCTTCGCCGAGATGAAGAGATGCCGGAACATTGCTCCCAAAATGATGATCCTGATTTCAACCATCACCTTTTCTTATCTCCACATCATCTACAACCATCCGGTCTTACTTCTGATCACGTTTGTCAGCGGTCTGGTCTGGGGAATGATTTACCTGCGCTGGCCCTCAATCTGGGGCATCTCGCTTTCCCATTCCCTGCTCGGAGCTTTAGCCATGTTTCTCGGGGTACTGTAGCGTCAGAAAAGGCTTTAGCCTTTGATTTTTTTCAGGAAAACATTTTCTCTTTCCCCACATTCATAGCACTGGTAGATCCCAAAACCAAGACTGCGTTCGGCGGTCATCGGGATCGTTTTGCGGCAGGTAACACATTTGATAGTGTTGGTCTTCGCATCCTTGGTTTGATAGTAGATTCTTGTTTCTTCTTCCGTGTATATGGCATGCTCCATATTTGAAAGAACTGTGGATCTTCAGCAGTTTGAGAGGTGGGCCTGTTTGTTTTCAGGAGCTCTTCCAAGAGCAGACAGAACACTGGAAAAAGAGCGTTTTCTTGAATGTCTGGTCGAGAATCTCTTCATTCTCAAGGATGTCTTCGCCGCAATAAGGGCACTGCTCGGAAGCGATGCAGTTGGCCAGATGTTGAGACCAACTCTTTTGCCCAGAGGGCTTTCTCTTTGTTTTCTTTTCCCGTGGCTCTTTCATGTGTGATTTTTCCTGGTCGCGCGTTTTTGCTGGGGTGTTTTGATGAGCTATGAGCCACGAACTGTAGCATCAAGGAGCCGAGCAGGTGGGTTAGTTTTTGGTTAAAAATCGATGGGAATTCTGCCAAGATCTGGACATCGCTCTGTTAGGTTTTGACTCGAGGATAACCAAAACCTAACTCAATACTAATGCATGACCGGTAGGATGGTTCCTCAAAGAGCTCAGAATCCTTCCAACAAGCACAGCGCGTCATGGAACCCTCCCAAACTTCTCGGACAGCACCACAGGCCTCTCCTCCCCCCTTTGATCTTGAATCCCCCCAATGGTATCTCAACCGTGAATTGACCTGGCTGGCCTTCAACCGGCGGGTGCTGCATGAGGGGCAGGACGATCGCGTCCCCCTGCTGGAAAGGGTCTTTTTTCTGGCGGTGGTCGGTTCCAACCTTGACGAGTTTTTCATGAAGCGGATCGGCGGCCTCAAGCAGCAGGTCGGAGCCGGGGTCAAGGAATTGTCGATAGATGGCCGCCTGCCCCAGGAACAGATCGATGACTGCACCCTGGTGGTGCGCGACCTGCTCCGGGAACAGGAGGAGCTGGAAGTGGAGCTGAAGCGGCTTCTGGCCAGGCGCAAGATCCGCATTGTCCCGTACGCCGACCTCGACCTGGCGGAAAAATCGCTCGCCGAACGCTACTTTCTCGACCAGGTCTACCCGCTGCTCACCCCCCAGGGCATGGACCCGGCCCATCCCTTTCCCTTCATCTCCAACCTGTCGATCAACCTGCTGGTCAGCGTCCGTTACCCGGACAGCGAGCACAGCTACATGAACCGAATCAAGGCCCCGGTGAGTGATGACATGCCACGCTTCCTCAGGTTTGGCGATTCCGGCCACTGGATCACCCTGGAGGATCTGATCGGCAACAACCTCGAAACCCTTTTTCCGGAGATGGTGGTCGAGACCTGCGAGACCTTCCGGGTGACCCGCAATGCCATCACCGAACCCAACCAGGAACAGGCCAACGACCTGCTGCAGGTGATCGAATCAGCCCTGCGGGAACGCAAATTTGCCGAGATTGTCCGGCTTGAGGTCGGATGGGGCATGGAGGAGCATCACCGGGGCATGCTGGCCGACGAACTGGGAGTGAATGAAGAGTGCGATGTCTTTGCGGTCGATGGCATTGTCGGCAAGCGCGATCTGTTCGAGATCGCCCGGCTCGACCGGCCGGAACTCCACTATCTGCCGCACAAGCCCCTCGACAACCCCGAGTTGCTTGACGAAAATCCCAACATCTTCCACGTTATTCGCAAGCACGGTTCGATCCTGCTCCAGCATCCCTACGAGTCCTTTGACACCTCTGTGGAGCGTTACCTCCGGGAGGCAAGTGTGGATCCCAAGGTCAGGGCAATCAAAATGACTCTCTACCGGACCGCCGGCAAGTCACGGGTGATCGAATATCTGATCGATGCCGCCCGCAACGGCAAACAGGTGGCGGTGGTGCTCGAACTCAAGGCCCGCTTCGACGAACAGGCGAACATTCGCTGGGCCGGTTTCCTGGAAGAGGCCGGTATCCACGTCACCTACGGGGTGGTTGGACTCAAGACCCATTGCAAGGTGATTTTTGTCATCCGCAAGGATTACGACGGCCTGCGCCGCTACGCCCACATCGGCACCGGCAATTACCATGCGGGCACGGCCCGGATGTACTGCGATCTCGGCCTGTTCACCTGCGATCCCGACATTGGCGCCGACTTGACCGAGCTGTTCAACTACCTGACCACCGGCTACACCCCGATGCGCCGCTACCGCAAACTCCTCCCCTCGCCCCGGTTGTTGAAAAAGGCCCTGCTGCAGAAGATCGATCGGGAAATTCGCGGCCACAGCGCGGAAGAGCCCGGGTTGATCCAGTTGAAGGCCAACGGACTGGAGGACCGGGAGATCGTCGCCGCCCTCTACCGGGCCTCGCAGGCAGGCGTCCATGTCGATCTGATTATCCGTGACACCTGCCGCCTGCGGCCGGGAATTGCCGGGCTTTCGGACAACATCTGCGTGGTTTCGCTGGTTGGCCGCTTTCTCGAACACACCCGTTTGTTCTATTTCCGCAACCGGGGAGAAGAGGAGTACTTCATCGGTTCGGCTGATTTAATGCAGCGCAATCTCGAGAGCCGGGTGGAGGTCTGCGTGCCGGTGGAATCGCCCAAGTTGCGCAAACAGCTGCGGCAGCTGCTCGATCTGCAGTTGAAGAATAAGCGCAATGTCTGGGAAATGGAGGCCGATGGCACCTATCGCCAACGGTTTGCCAAGGCCCGCGACGGCTCGGTCTGCATTCACCGCCAACTGATCGAGCGGGCGGAAAAACGGCAGGCCAGCGGTCACCGGTCCGCAGGAAAGAAGAAGGGAAGGAAAAAGGTCGGGTAAAGCACCGACGGAGGAAGAGGAGCGGGCGCAGTCTCACCGGAACGCGAGGCATTTTTTAATGCACCACGGCTTCTTCTGTCATCTCGACTGCGGGGAGAGATCTCGTACCGAAAGAGATTTCCCCCTTGTATCTGGGGTCGATATGACAACAAGAATGGCTGGTTAGAGCAGAAAAAGAGCTTGCCGCTTTCCGAAAAGGTTAGTCCCGTCTGGTGGTTGTTGCATTGGATGAGGGCCCCATCGTCCCCGAACAATTTCTTCATTCAAACAAACATCCTGCCGGGACAGCGCTTGCGGGGCTTGGTCTGTTTTTTCCACTGCATACATTTGAGTGTCGTTTCGAGCGGAGCGAGAAATCTCCTAGGGTTTCGGCATTTCTCCCTTGTCGAAATGACGAACAAAAGCGATTCAACCTAAAAACGGTCGGGCATCAGGCTGCCTTGGGCAGGGATTCTTCGATATAGCGCTTGCGTTTGGTCGGTTTCAACTGGTGGGTATCGACCACCACCAGACCGTCAATACAGTTGCTGAAATCCCGATCGACATTGAAGTCGAGAAAGAGGACGCCCCCCGGCGGGCAGAGTTCAGTGTACTGCTTGTACAGGGTGGGGATCGAGATTCCCATGGCCCCGAGCAGGGATTTAAGGTGAATCAGGTCCTGGTGGTAATTGTCGCCGCTAAAGGTCCGGGCCAGATCGGTGACCGGCAGAGAGAATCGGAAAGGGGTGCGCGAGCAGGGCTCAGAGCGATTGTCAGCAAAATAGAGCTTGTAGAAAAAAACGAGCAATTCCTTGGCCATCTGGGGCATGGCGTTGCTGATGCTTACCGGTCCGAACAGATAACGGTACTGCGGATTGCGGCGGAGGAAGGCGCCGATGCCGTACCAGAGATAATCGAGGCTGCGCTTGCCCCAGTACCGTTGCTGGACAAAACTGCGTCCCAGTTCCAACCCCTGTTCAAAGTAGGGGAAATGCGCCGTGTTGAATTGAAAGAGGCTGTGGCTGTAGAGGCCCTCGCATCCCCTGTCCCGCACCACTGCCGCTGCATCGACCAGGCGGTAGGCGCCGACAATTTCCAGATCTTCGGCCGACCAGAGCACCAGGTGACGGTAATAGCGGTCAAATCCGTCCAGATCCCGCCGCTTGCCCGAACCCTCACCCACGGCGCGGAAGGTGATCTCCCGCAGCCGGGAAATTTCCCGCAGCACCGGCGAATTTTCGTCGCCTTCAAAGAGATAGATCTCCTTGCCATCCGGCGTTCTGCCCAATAACTCCCCTGCCTGGACATTTTTCTTCAGCACGATCCGCCGTTCCGGCCGGGCAATGGCGGTTTCGGTCGGAAAGATGCCCTTCTTGCCTACGCCAATGCGGTAGAGGTGCTTGCGGAACAGGTCGATCTTGTCTTTTTCCCGGATTTTGAGACCGTCGTAAGCACCGTACGGAATCAGGCCGCCGATGGTCAGCTTGAGCGGCTGGCGTTGGCGGCGGAACATCTCGCCAATCAGCATCAGGGTGGAAAGCGGTTTGAGCAGCATGGAGGCGGTGTAAAAGGAGAGCGAATTGCGGCCATGCACATGGATGGGCAGGATCGGTGCCTTGGCCCGGGCAGCCAGGCGGAGAAAGCCCTTCTGCCAGCGGCTGTCCCGGATGCCCTGGGGGCCGAAGCGCGAAACTTCGCCCGCCGGAAAAATAATCACCGCCTCCTCGTTGGCCAGGGCCTTGTCAATACGGGCAATCTGCTCCTTGAGGGTGATGCCGGTCATCACCTTGACCGAGAGCAGGCAGGGACGGAGCGGTTGGATCGTCTCCAGAAGGTCGTTGGCGACAATGCGCACATCCGGACGGCTCTGATGCACCAGTCGGAGCAGGGCCAGGCCGTCGAGCGAGCCGATGGGGTGGTTGGCAATGATCATCACCCGGCCGCTGACCGGGATATTTTCCCGGTCGCGATCGGAAACAGAATAGGTGAATTGCAGGGTTTCCAGGACCTGTTCAACGAAATCCATACCTCGGAGATGGGGATACTGCTCGGCAAAGCGGAGAAACTGCTCTTCCCGGAGCAGGCGGCGGAGTGCGGAGCGGATCGGCGGGGTGATCAGCGGCCGGCCGGCCAAGCGGGGATAGTACTGATTGAGGATGGCGTCGACGGTAAACATAAGGCGTTCCTCCTGGAGGATGGGCGCAGAGGTGAAAAAGCGGCGAAATCAGGTAAAGGCCCGGTGTTCTTTGTAGCCCAGCCACTGCTCGCGGAAGGAAAGGGGAAAGAAGGGCCGGCTGCGTTTGTCCGCGCTCCTCCGTTGGATCTCAAGGGCCATGGTCAAGCCCGGCGGGATGGCGGAATTCTTGCCACTGGCTGGCGGGGTCAGCTCGGGAGGGCGAATGGTGACCACCGAAACCGCCTCGGCCCTGGCGGTGAGCAGGCAAAGCAGCCCGGAACCGTGAGTGGCGGGGAGCAGCTTATCGTGCAGGCAGTAGTTGGAGCGGGCGGTGAGGCTCTGCCATTCCTTGAGGGGCACGGTGGCAGGCCGGTCGGCGCAGAGCACCACCGCGCCATATTTATCCCTCAGCAGGGGGTTGAGAAAGAGATCGCGCAGTTGCCGCGCCTGTGCCTGTGGTGCGGCGGCAAGATGGAGATTGAGGGCCAGCACCGAGGCGCCGTTCTTGCGGATCAGGGCGAATTGGACGACTTCCTCCTCCTCCGCGTCGCCGACAAAAAAACTGCCGCTGTTGAGCACCCACACCCCGCTGCCGGTGAGCATGGCCAGTCCCCTGGCTGCATGATTCCCATCTGAGAAGAGTTCGGCTTGATGGCGGCCGGCGGCAAAGCAACTCGATGTCAGGCCCAGTGTTTCCGACAACAGGTGGCTGAAATTTTCCTTGCCGTCCATGGAATGACGGATGGACTGACAACAGAGGAGGTCAATCCCATCCTGGCGCAGGGGCTGAAAGCGGGTGCGCAGGCGATGGGGCGATGCCTGGTTTTGAGTCGCGGCATCGAGGGTCATAACTCTGATCATGGTCGTGGTCTCCTGAGAGAGAGGGGTAAACCAATGGGCACGAACCCTCCATGCGGGGAAAAGGCCACTTCGATTTCTCCGACTATCAGTACAAGGTCTGTGTTTGTATCGGGTGAGGACTGGATCATTCTTTGGTCAGGATTGGTTTGCGCCCCGCTTCGTTTTGGCGTGTGCCGTCCCACTCCTCCCGTTGCCGGGGCCGGGCTGCTTTTTTGCGGGCCAGGGTTTTGAGTTCCAGCGGCTGATGGTGGAAGGCCTCGGCAAGCACCCCGCCTCGCCAGTCGGGATGGGCGGCCAGGCCAAGTATTCCGGCCATGGTCGGGGCGAGATCTAAAAGCGACAAAGGCCGAGCCAGCTCTTCTTCTTGGCGGATTCCCGGCCCTGAGAGGAGCAGGGGGAGGCCGGGTTCGTCCATTGCGGCGATGATCGGCCCGGCGCCGCCGCAACATCCCATCACCATGGTCACATAGTCCTGCCGCAGGCCGACCACGGCCAGATGTTCCAGGAGCAGACCCAGGGCACGGTCAGCCTGTTCGACACTTTCCAGATAGGGTTCCGAGGTGAAACCGAAATGGGTGCCGGCAATATCCGCCCCTTCAAGATAGAGCAGGCAACAGTCCGGCTTTTCCCGTTGTAGGTAACTGGCCGCTTCCGCCGCCAATTCGCGGTCAACATTGCGGATCGACTGGGAATTGATCAGCACTCCGGTCTGCAGGCTGCCCGGAGGAAAGAGCAGGCGCAAACGGTCGTTGGAATAGAAGACAGCACTGTTCTGGTGACGGTAACGCAGCAAGGAAAAGAGAGAAACAGCATGGGGTGAAATCTGAGAGATCCCGGAGTTGCTGTGCACGCCATGTTCCTCCGGTGGCAGGGAGGTCAGCAAGCTGACGAGGGTGGGTAATGTCCGACAGGGACGAAAAGGTTGAAGCCGCCGAGCCAGGACGCCACTGCGGGCAAGGTTGTCGAAGCAGGGGACATGGGCACAGGCCAGGGTGTCGGTGCGGAGGCCATCGATAACAACTACAAGCAGCTTGGGCATGGAGCGCTCCCTTTTGAGGTGAGGCCGCCGCATTGTTGAAGGAAGAAAGTGCGATCGACCGGGATGTCAGTCTTGTACCCGGTGGTTGTTATCGCACGGTTAGCCGGCAATTATGATTTGGTCAGGGGACCGGTCCATGCCCCCTGCCCTGATGCAATCGTAATCGTTTCATAACCTGGGATTAAAACCCAGTGTCCATAATGGGTTGGAAGATGATGGCAGGAGTCGTCATGGAATCTCATTCTCCCTTCCCAATGAAACGCTGATTATTTATGCGCTACGCCATCTATTATGTTCCCCCCGCGACCTCCCCCCTCTTGCATCAGGGCAACCAGTGGCTCGGCCGGGACGCCCTCTGCGGGCAATCCTTCCTGCAGCCTTGTTTTCAGGACATTGAGCCTGACCGCCTCACCGAATTGACCCGAACACCCGCCCGCTACGGCTTTCACGCCACCCTGATGCCTCCCTTCCGTCTCAAGGAGCGGCTGACCGAGACTGAATTGTATGATGCGCTCGCTGATTTCTCGGCCCGGCAAAGGCCGCTGCCCCTGCCCCCGCTGATCGTCGCATCTCTCGACAACTTTTTCTGCCTGCGGCCTGGCCGCCATTCCCCTGCCCTGCAGGCATTGGCTTCTCGATGCACCCGCGAGTTCGACCGTTTCCGCGCCCTTCTCAACCCAAGTGAGCTGGCCCGGCGCAAGGCCGTCCAGCTCAGTGGCCAGGAAAAAAAGAATCTGGAGATCTGGGGCTACCCGTATGTGTTTGAACAGTACCGGTTTCATTTTACCCTGACCTCCCGCATGGCCGAGGGCAAGCACAAGGAGCAGGTGCATGCCGCCCTGATCGAGACCTTTGGGCCTCTTCTCAGTGAGCCCCTGTTAATCGACGCCCTGTGTCTCTTGGTCGAGCCGGAATACGGTCAGCCCCTGCGCTGTCTCCACCGGTTTCCCTTTCCTTTCCCTTCACCCGAACCCGAGGAACGCCCCCATCATGACCAGCAGCTCCTCCAGCAAAACCTTTATCCTGGATACCAATGTCATCTTGCATGACTCGGCCTGCATCAACAACTTCCAGGAGCATGACATCGTCATCCCCATCACCGTTCTTGAGGAACTCGACCAGTTTAAAAAGGGCAACCAGACCATCAACTACCATGCCCGCGAGTTCGTCCGCGCCCTGGACGCCTTAAGCTCGGGCAAGTTGCTCAACGGCGGGGTCCAGATCGGACCGGACAAGGGCCGGGTGTCGATCAAGCTTGAGCAGGCGCTGCACGAGGACCTCCGCCAGCATTTTCCGGCTGCTTCCAAGCCGGATCATCAGATCCTCAACATCGGCTATCACCTCGCCCATGCCGACCAGTCCCGCCGCTCTATCCTGGTGACCAAGGACGTCAACCTGCGGATGAAGGCCAAGGCGGTCGGGCTGATGGCCGAGGATTACACCACCGACCATGTCAAGAATATCGGCGGCTTGTACACCGGCTGCCGCTGTCTGGACGGGGTGGAAGCGGAGTTGGTTGAGGCGCTGCACCGCGAGGAACAGGGCGGTGTTGGGATTGAATCGCTGTCGCTGGATCCAGGTCCCCTGGCCAATGAGTATCTGATTGTCCGCAACGGCCGCAAGTCGGCCCTGGCTACCTACCGTCCCGAGGACAAGAGTATTATCAAGATTCACCGGAAAGCGGTCTATGGCATCAATCCCCGGAACGCCGAACAGAGCTTCGCGGTCCACGCCCTTTGCAACCCGCAGGTTGCGCTGGTCACGGTTTCCGGCAAGGCGGGCACCGGCAAGACCCTGCTGGCCCTGGCAGCAGCCCTGGAGCAGCGGACCCGCTATCGCCAGATCATGCTCGCCCGGCCGATCGTGCCGCTCTCCAACAAGGATATCGGCTATCTTCCCGGTGACATCCAGTCCAAGATCAGCCCCTATATACAGCCGCTCTACGACAATCTGGCGGTGATTCGCGGCCAGTTTTCCGAGCAGAGCGAGATGGGCCAGATGCTATCCCGCCTGCTCGACGACAAGCGGCTGATCATCGAGCCGCTGGCCTATATCCGTGGCCGCAGCCTGGTGAAGATGTACATGATCGTTGATGAGGCCCAGAATCTGACGCCGCACGAGGTCAAGACCATCATCACCCGGGCGGGCGAAGGCACCAAGGTCGTTTTCACCGGCGATATCCACCAGATCGACCACCCCTATCTCGACAGTCAATCCAACGGCCTGAGCCACCTGATCGAAAAGATGCAGGGCCAGCCGCTCTATGCCCACGTCAACCTTGAAAAAGGCGAGCGCTCCGAACTCGCCATGCTGGCCAGTGAACTCCTATGAACCTTGCAAAAACCCCTCTACCCGATCATTCCCCGGTGCGCGCCATCCTGCCGCTCTGTCTGGCCCTGTTGTTCATGGCGGTGGCCAGCAGTCCTGCTTCCCAGATTTTTCGTTACCGGGAACAGACCGGGGGCGACAGCTTCACTTTTACCTGGCGCGCGGACCGGGAGCAGGACAACGCGACGGTGACCGTGACCCAGAATCAAGGGAGCGAGATCTTCAGCAGTGACAACACCGCCGAGGGAACGACCCTGTCCTGGCATTACGTGAAACAGCCGGACACCGATATCCGGGCTGAACGGGTCGGCGACCACATCCGCTTCAGCGGCCGGTTCGATGGCAAACCCATCGACAAGAAGGAGGCCATCGATTCCCGGCCCTGGTGCCAGCCTTTGTCGTTTTCGCTGCAGCGGATGGTGGCCCGCGATCAGCAGGTGGCCAGCTTCTGGACCATTCGCCCCGATACCCTGGAGGTGTTGGCCATGCAGGCCGAAAAGACGGGCAGTGAGCAAATCTCCGCAGACAACGGTGGCGTTCAGGCGGCAGACAAGGTGGTTATTCGCCTCGACGGGTTGATGTCGGCTCTCTGGAGGGCCGAGTACTGGTTCCGGCAGGGTGACCATCTTTTTCTCCAGTACCGGGGTACGCATGGACCTCCTGGTACGGCCGAGACCCTGATCTGCCTGATCACCTCCTGACCGGCATCAGATGCGGTTCTGCCGGACCTCAAAGGAAAGGGTGGCCCCGGTGACCATGCTGTGGCCGAAGTGGAGAAACAGAGCAAACCAGATGGCCTTCAGGCCGAGCAGCAGGAAAGGGTCGAGCAGCAGGACCAGCCCTGAGGCGATGTCGGGAAGTGGCAGGGTGGGTTGGGGAAATAGCAGGCAGAGTACGCCACCGTAGACAATGGCAGCCAGGCCCATTTTCTGATAGGCGGAGATGGCGGTGAAACCCCGGAAATCGGCACGGAGCATCTCAGAGATCACCCGCCAGACCTGTGATACCAGCAGACTGAGGAGAAAAGCGCTGCGGTAGCGGCCCTGAAAAAACAGGTGGCAGGCAACCAGGGCGGTGGCGGTGTAGAGCAGGCAGGTCAGTCCTTGAATTGGCACCAATTTGACCCCGGCTAGGCCCCCTTCGTAGACCGCCTTCTTGGTGGCTCCGGTAAAGACAAAGGCCACCCGATCAAAGAGGAAGGTGGCGAAACGGCCGCACTGGTGCAGGGGTTTGCCGTAGCAGCAGCCGAAACTGAGGCAGGCCAGCCTGCCCAGCCCCTCGCCGAGGATATAACCGATGCCGAGCGCCGCCATCACCACCTGGGTGTGCAGGAGGGGGACGTCCAGCAGCAGGCAACCGCCGTTGATCAGGAGGATGATCGGCGGCGTGGCGGCCAGACCGCAGAAAAAGGCGCCGCCGATGGTGAAGGTGTGGTGCTTTTTTTCCACCAGCCGGGCCACCCAGTGGGCTGCCGGCACACAGAGGCCGACAATCAGGAGCAGCAGGGTGAGCATCGGAGTCAGCGCCTGACCAGCAGCCCTGGTGAGGATGAGCACAAAAATAATGCCGATGACGGCGGCGGTGGCCAGTAACAGGCCGTACCAGGTGAAATTGACCCCGTGCCAATGGGTGTCGTCACGCCGCCGGACCGGGACCGTGGCCAGCATCTGAAAACGGTCGCCGGGGAGAAAGCGCCAGCCGAGAACGATCAAGAGGCTGAACAGGAGGGCGGCGGAGAGGAGGAAAAGCCATTCGTTCATAGGGATTCCGCAGAGGATGGCAGGGTGCAAAGGGGTGGAAAAGCAAAGGTGCCGATACCCTCCTGATGCCGTTTGACGGCAACGGTGGAACGCACCCCGACATCGGTTTCAACCAGGGGTTGACCCAGGCTGGCGGAAAACCGGCTGCGCACGTCGGTGCGCACCAGATTGCGCCGCAGGTCGCCGGAGAAGGTGACCGCCTCCTTTTGGAACAGGAGGATATCAGTGGAACTGCCGGGCCGGTAGAGGCTTTTGGGACAGCCCTTGACCAGGCGCATCCCTTTGGTCACTGGACGCGGGTTGTCATAGGCGATCTCGGAGTAACACTGGACGATGTCGCCGATCATCAAGGCCACCACCTCGATCATGGCCACCAGACCAACGCCGCTGCCGCCCGGTACATCGGTGTCGATAATGGTAACCACCCGCCGGTTTTTGGCGTGGAGTGAGGCCAGGGCAATTTGTGCCCGTGGATTGCAGGAATGGTAGCTGCCGTCGATCTCGTAAAAATCGATCACCTCGCCGCTGACCGGCACATGGTTGAAGTGGTACTTGTCCGGGGTCAGGCGGAAGACGGCGAAATCACCCCCGGCAAAGAATGGGTGCCAGCACAGGTCTTCGCCCAGGAGTTCCGAAACGGAGAAGAACTTTTCCTTGATAAATAACTCCGGGGTGTCTGTAAGGGTGCCGATCAGGACCTTGGCATCGGCCGGCGAGGCCACGGCCTCAGGGTTCGGGTCCATGGGCCGAAAATCCCAGTACCGGATCTTGCGTTCAAAGACATGCCGGGGGGTGGTGAAACTGTGATGCGAGGCGACGCATTCGCGCCAATCCACCCCCATCCGCTCCAGCAGCCGCAGGCCCCGCTGATTCTCCATCGGCAGGTTGCAATCAAAATGGAGGAACCCGAGAACACTCGACATGCGTTCCGAGGTCAGGGCCCGGAACAGGCTCGGGGCATGCTCGCGGACCCGGTTGTAGAGGAGGCCGATGGTCCGGTCGGCGATGAGGTACTCGCTGATGATTTCGCCGGTTTCACGAACAATATATTGATGTTCCATAGCGCGTCTCGATTCAGTTGCCGCTGGGATCGCCAAGTTCCCGGTGGATGATCAGCAGGGTGAGGAGGATGAGGACATGGATTTCCCGGTCCGTGGCTTCGCCGGCCAACAGCCGGCTGCCGGCTTCGCGGATGAACAGGGCTGCCGGAGCGCTGCCGGTCAACTGTTCCTTGAGGGCGCCGATGCCGGCATCGGTGCAGGCATCAAGTTTCCTGCCGTCGTCGATCAGGGTATCCAGACCGTTGGTCAGATGGAGGCGGCAGAGATCGGTGCGGTAATAGGTTTCCGCCGCCCGGTTGAAGTCGCCGGCCTTGATCCGCATCGGATCCGAACCCCGGCCGTGCTTGTCGAGAATGGCGCCGGTCAGTTGCGCTGCTGCCGTGGGCTTCGTCCCTCTGAGCATGGCCTCAAGGCTGGCAAAGATCTCCCTTGCCCCCTCGTTGCCGCAGGTCGCCGTCCAGCATTCCCCCTGCAGCACCTCCAGGCAGGCCAGTTGATAGGCCGCCACTTCGACCCGCAAAAAGCCCCTGTAGCGGCGGCTGGGCCGCTGCCGTTCGACCTGCGCGATGATCCGGCGCAGGAGCTTGTTTTTGGTGTCTGCCCGGAGAAAGACGGTGGGGACGCCGATGGCCGAGGCGAAAAAGATTTGCCGCCGCTCGCTTTCCGTACAGGGGTCGTCGGGGATATCGGCATGGGTGACCGTGCCCTCGATCACCCAGCGGTAGGCCATCTGCGTGATCAGGGTCTGCAGGTCCACGGACCGGGCAAAGGTTTCGCTGAGATCGGGGAAGAGCGAGTAATGGCGGCCCTCGAAGCCGGAAAACCCATACGCCGCAAGGGCCCGCATCCGGTAGGGCAGGTAGATGGCCATGCGGCTGTCGAAGACCCCCATCTCGGTCAGATCCTGCTTGAGCTGCTCCTGGTTCCCCAGCATGCCGTTCAAGGCCGGACTCTGCTCGACGCTCTGCAGGGCCACAAGATAGTCGATCAGACGGACATCGGGCAGATAGTCGCCTCGCAGCCGCAAGAGGCCGCTGGTCAGGCGGTCGAGCCAGAGCGGCCCCAGCGGGGTGAAGCTGTGGCCGCAGAATCGCAGATCCGCCTTTTTCTTCCACCGCCGCCAGAGCATGCGCAGATGGGTGTAGTCGAGTTCGTGCGGCAGGTAGCCCAGCACCTTTTCCGGGTGGAAATCGCTAAAGCTGAGGCGATGCGGCGCCGCCGAGCAGGTGGTGACAAAAAGCGGCAGGAAGTGCTCGACGATCTTGATCGCCAGGTCGCCGAAGTATTTTTCAAAACGGGCCCCTTGGGGTTCCCGGTAGCAACGGCTGAGCATCCTGCTCCCCAGGGTGATGTGGGTGCCGTTGTTGGCCAGGGAGGTGGAACTGGTGTTGGGCAGCACCACCAGGTTGTTGACAATGATGCCCGCCTCCTTCAGTTTGCCGATGGTGTTCAGCTGGCTCCGCGACAGGGTGCGATGGCAGAGCCCCATGTACTCCTTTTTGGACTCGCCCTGTTGCCAGCCCGAAAGGCAGGGGTTGAGAAATAATTCGCGGTAGAATTGATCGGAGATCAGATCATTGAGCTGTTTTTGCCGGGCCGGCGGATTGGGGGCCAGATACATCCGGCAGGTCTGACCGTATTTTTCCAGACGGAATTCGCGGTTGGCATACTGGATGAGCAGTTGCAGGAGGAAAAAGCGGCGGCTGGTCTCGTTGGCGGTGCTGCGTCCGGGCAACTCGTTGTTCCCGCCGCTGCACAGGGTGAAGCTGGTGATTTCCGGTGAGCAGTTGTCGCTGATCAGATGCTCCATCAACTGCTCGCCGGTCCTGAGGAGAATCGGATCGGCAAGGCCTGTTTGACCATTTTGACTGAGAGCATCGGCCAGGGAGAGTTTGAGCAGATAGCTGACCGGTACCCGCAGCCAAGGCTCACCCTCGCGGGCGAAGAGAAAACCGGCGCTGTCCCGCCGTGCCGGCCCGGCCGGGTTGCTCTTGTCGGCCAGGAGGTCGCGGTTCAGAACCGAGGTGGCGTATTCGCCCAGGAGGCGACGGGGAAAGCGGACCCAGGAATTCTCCCAGATCTGGCCTTTCTGGTCACCCAGAAAAGCATCCAGATCGGTGAGCAGATGGGGGCTGAGATCGCCGCGCCGGGCCCGCAGGGTCAGGTTTTTGTAATAGTTCGATTCGACAATGGCAATCGCCAGGTCCACCGCCGACCGGTTGCCCTCCACCGCTACCTGGAATTCGTTCTCCACGCCGACGGTGGTGTCGGCCCCGGAAAACGGGTGTTTGCCGCCGGCGTCGAGAATCTGCTGCCGGAAATGTTCTGCCTGCCGGGCGAGTTCGCTCCTGTCGAGGGGAGCAAGAAGGGAGGGAAGGGGCACGGTCATCGTTTGCTGTCCGTTGAAGGAATCCAAAATGATGCTTCTGGATTCCCACGATACAGAACGATTATTAGATTCCGGCTATGAACCGGTCAATATTACGTCAATAGGTCGTTTCATCCTTTCCTTCGGGGCCGGACATTCTGACCGCCCTCTCTTGTCCGCGTTTGCTGCAACAAAGGCTGCCCCACCCTCGGCCATCTTATTCATTTTGTGGCGTCTAAGCGATTGGCTCGACGGAGAGGAACATTTTCAACCCCTTTTGCTTATACGCCGCGATGAAGGCCTCAATCTGCAGTTTGATCCGTTTTATGGGCGGATGGGGATTTTCCGGCAAGGGCAAAGTGCGGTTCGCTGGCCAATTCATGAATGTATAGCGTGCTGCCCGGCATGGCCTTGGCATGATGTTTGGCTATCGACGCCTCTTCCGAGAGATCGATGTGGCAATGCCACTCCGTCGGTCTGACCACGACCGCGCCAACGGACAGGGTCATTTGCCGGTATTGCCGTTCCACACCTTCCCGGTCGGTGGTTTTGATCACACAACCAATGTGACCGTTGTACAGACCGCCAATACTGTCATCGAACTGCTGCAGGATTCGTTCGACAGTTGCCTGCCAATGAATGCTGTGAAAAATCGCCACAAAATCATCACCGCCGATATGACCGATAAAATCCTCTTGATCGTCGATGTTGGCAACCAGCAGTTCGGAAACAAAGCGCAGGACCTTGTCGCCTCGGCTAAATCCGAAAAAATCATTGAACGGTTTGAAGTTGTCGAGATCGAAATAGCAGACGGTAAAAGCGATATTCTGGCGAAACAGCTTTTGCAACTGTTGTTGAATCGGCACATTGCCCGGGAGCAGGGTCAGGGGGTTGGCATGGCGGGCCCGGTTGACCTGCAGCTTGGTGATTTCGTGCAGCAGGTCGATGAGGCGGCCCTTGCCGGTCTCCACTCCTTCGGTGATCACCCTGCAGCCCAGGGCGGTGGCCGTCTTGAGAATGGCACTGACAAACTGCTGTTTGGTGCGATCCTGATCGACCCCTTGGATGAAATGGCGATCGATCTTGACAATATCCGGGCGGATCTCGGACCATAGTTTCAGGCCGGAATAGCTGGCACCGAGGTCGTCCAGGGCCACCCGGAATCCCATCTGCCGGTAATGAACCATGGCCTGCTGCATCAGCTGGACATCCTCCACCGGGTGGGTTTCGGTCAGCTCGATGATAACCTGACTGGGGTTGACTCCCGCCTGTTCAATAAATTCGAGGGTTTGGCCCTCGCGGGAGTGCTCGTGGACCAAGCTGAACGGGTCGACATTGATGAACAGCCGGCCGGGCAATCTCAGTTGAGCGAACCGTTTGATCACCAATTGCCGGCAGAGGAGGTCGAGTTCCGCCAGTCGCCCCGCTCGCGTCGCAGCTTCAAAAAGCCGGGTGGGTGAATGAAGCACGGTGTTGACCGGGCCCCGAATCAGTCCTTCGTAGCCGTAGATCTGCCGGGTCTGGATGTGGACGATCGGCTGAAAATGCACCTTGAGATTCTGTCCTTGAATGACCGCATGCAGCAAAGACTCTATATTTTGGTCCATGACACCGATTTTGCTCTTTCTGAGGGTGCTTGCCTGGAAAGCCTTGCAGTGCAACGATTTCTTTATCGAGCACCGGTTCCTGAAAGAGTGTTGTATCGGTCTTCTGTTACAGTTTGATCAGTCTTTCATTTTTTTAAGGTTTGAAGCAGGGCTGCGGCTGAGCGCACCGGCAACACCATGTCCGAAACATGGTTGCTGGATAAAAAAGAAGGGGAGAGAGGGGCATGATCGATCAGCCAATACGGTCGGGCGAATGAACTCTGTCGAGTTTTTTCCAGGAGGCAGCTAATACCATGCCGACCACCAGGGGTGCCAGCCAGACCAGTCGGCTCTGGTAGCGGTCGTGGGGATTGGACAGGGCGCCGCAGATAAAGGCGTTGCCAAGGAGAGCAAAGAAGACGAACAGGGCCAGCGCGGCGAGATCGCGGCGATCGTTTCGCCAACTCCAGAGAACAATTGGCAGCAGGCCCAGCACCGAGATCAGGGCAACGGGGATATGAATCAGGTTGAGCCGGTCGAACAGCTCCTGGGTAACCTGGCCGTGCTGTTGCCGGGCTTCGAAGAAGGGCGGGGCGATACCGGGCAGGAATTTATGAATAATGCCACGGGTGTCGCTGTGGCTTTCATAGAGGGCGTCACCGGTCGCCACCTTCACCATTTGCTGGGCGGTGGAGCGCAGCGTGGTCCAGAGGGTCATGCCTGGATAAGCGGTCACGGCAGCCCTGGTCAGGTGTTTGAGTTCCGGTTCGGAACTGCCTCTCCAGCCGCCGAGATCCTGAAAGGGCGACCCCCCGTTCCAGAGAAAGTCATCGGCCGTTGCGGGCAGCCGGTGGCGCAGTTCGCAGAGTTTGATATCGGGTGCGGGACAGTGTTCGGCCAGCCACCGCTGGGCAATGCCGTCCTGGACCAGTCGCCCAAAAAGAAAGGTCGGGCCGCCAGGGGTATAGCCCCCCTGACCGGTCAAGGCGAGATGGAGCAGGGGCATGAGCAGCAGGCTGGCCAGGACCACAGCCAGCGGCGGCATGATACACACCGCCGGTGTCCAGCGACGGCCCAGTATCCTTGCTGCCAGGATGACCGCGATCAATCCCAGGGCCAAGGCCAGGCAGGACATATGCGAGAGCAGGCCCAGCAAGGCGATCGCCGCCAACCCTGTGCGCTCCATCCAGCCAATCCTGGGCCAATGCATTGCCAGGAGCCAGAGGGACAGGACCATCAGGGGAACCAGGATATCGGGCATCAATTGGCTGGTGTACCAGGAAACACCTGTCAGGCAAGCTAGGCCGGCGGAAAAGCAAGCCAGCGCTTGGGCGCCGGAGGGCAGGCCATGGCAGCGGAGCAGAAGGCGGATCAGCCAGAGGGTGCAGAGCGACTGCACGAGCACCGGCCCCCAGAAGGACTGCCAGCCCAGCGAGCCCAGCCAGAGAAAAAGGCCGTAAAACAGAGAACGCCCAGGAACAAGCTCCATTCTCAGGACGGCATCGACATAGCCGCCGGTATCGTAAAAGGTAAGGGCATAGCCGTTCCACAGAGCCGGGGTCAGCAAGGCGGCGAGGCTGAAGGTCAGATAAACAGGCCAGCTCAAAGTGGCTCGTCCTTTTGCGATGCGATTGGTTACCAGGGCGAGAGAGGAAAGACTGGGCACGGTTTTCGGCTGGAACATGGTGTCGCTTCCATTCAATGCAGCAGTTTTTGATGACAGAATAAAAGCATCTTGTAGCAGCTAAGAATGAGAAACCGGTTAGGGGACGATCAGGAAACGGTAAGGGGATGAATCAGTGATGATCAGTGGCACTTCTTCTTTCCCGCTTTATGCCGGTTCATGCTTGGAAGATTAAACATGATGTAACGCAAATTTAATCCAATCCAAACCTGAGTTTTATATCTTCATATTGACTAAAAGAAAATGTTGCCCCGGCAATTCCGCCGGGTTCGGCAACCGGTTGAAGGCAGTGCCCCGCAGGCGTCAAAGCAACATCAAGCGCCCCTTGAGCCAAACTATATGATCCCGAGAAGTTGATCAAAACTCCCATGAACGCACGACTCAACACCGCTGTACTCATTCCCTGCTACAACGAAGAGGCCGCCGTGGGCGAGGTGATCCGCGATTTTCGCGGTGTCCTGCCCCATGCCCGGATTTACGTCTATGACAACAATTCGCGGGACAACACCATCGAGGTAGCGCGAGCCGCCGGCGCCACTGTCCGGACGGAGTCGCTGCAAGGCAAGGGCAATGTCGTGCGGCGGATGTTTGCCGACATTGAGGCCGATGTCTATGTGCTGGTGGACGGCGATGCCACCTATGATGCGGCCACAGCGCCGGAGATGATCCGGTGTTTGCTCGACAATCAACTGGATATGGTCAACGGAGCGCGGGTGACCGCCATCAGTGAAGCCTACCGTCCGGGACACCGCTTCGGCAACTGGCTGCTCACCGGTATTGTCCGCTGGATTTTTGGCGATCGTTTTAGGGATATGTTGTCGGGGTACCGGGTCTTTTCCCGGCGATACGTCAAGAGCTTTCCTTCGCTGGCCAACGGTTTTGAGATTGAAACCGAGTTGACGGTGCACGCCCTGCATCTGCGCATGCCGACCGCGGAGATTGCAACGCCGTACAAAGACCGGCCGGAGGGTTCAACCAGTAAACTCTCCACCTTCAAGGACGGATTTCGCATTCTGTGGATGATTCTGAAGCTGATCAAGAATGAAAAACCGATCTCGTTTTTTTTGGTGATTGCCGGCTTCTTTGCCGTTTCCTCGGTCATCCTGATGGTGCCCATTCTCTCCGAATTTTTCGCCACCGGCCTCGTGCCACGCCTGCCGACGGCGGTGCTCTCCATGAGCATGATGATCCTTGGTTTTTTGAGTCTGGCCTGCGGTCTCATTCTCGACACGGTGACCCGGGGCCGCTGCGAAATCAAACGGATGCGTTATCTCAACATTCCGGTGATTGAAGGGTGAAAGGAAAGGGAATGGGGAGCTTTTGTGAGCGTTCCGGCATGGCCTTGCGATGCAGGCACACCCAGTGAAAAACACAAGCAAAGAGACCGCGTTGATGATTCTGAGGAGAGAGAGGGCGCTGCTGCCTCAATTCTGGCGTTTTTGCCTGGTGGGTGTGGCCGCTTTTGTGGTCAATGCCGGGCTCGTGGAGATGCTGGTGCACTTTCTCGGGCCGGTGCGTTCGCAAATGATTGCCTTTCCAGTAGCCGCGACCGCCGCCTGGTGGCTGAACCGGCAGTACACTTTTGGGGCCAGCGGGTTGGCGGCGCACCGTGAGTGGCTGCAGTATGTCCTCGCCAATGCAGCCGGCTGGTTGATCAACAATGGCATCTACCTGGTGCTGGTTGTCCATTGCTCCCTTGCCTACGCCCACCCTTTTATTGCTGTGGCGGTCGGTTCGATATCCGGTCTGGCGGCAAATTTTTTTCTGTCCCGCCGGATGGTGTTCAAGAGGAAGGTTCCTCACATGAAACGGTGCATGAGCGGTATGGCCGGTAAGTTGCCCATACAGTGGTAGAGGTTGCAGATAAAGAGGTCAGCTGTTCTGAACCCATAGGCCTTGTGGCTGACGACTTTGGCTTTATTGTTGAGCCCTTCGACAGTGCCGTTGCTGATGGGCATGTGGAACCAGGTCAGGATGTTTTCTTCATGGCGTCGGACCATCCAGGCAAACTCGCGTAAGGGTTCCAGGCGAGAATGCGTTGCCCACCAAAACCACTGCTTCAAGTGCTTCCTGGCCCAGGTTTTTGTCTTATAGGACCATAAATCTCGAAAGCGCTCTTTGAGGAGATAGGCCCTGTTGATCTTCAGATTCATATGCTCAAGGCTGCTGAGTCTGATCCTTTGCTTCGGCGTAAGGTTCCAAGGATTCTTAAGCCAGATATACCGGCTGTCCTTCATGAGCTCCTTGTGTTCCTTTCCTTTTTCTCGGATCTCATCTCGCCGGACTTGATCAACCGCTTCCATCAGGTGGCGAACGATATGAAATTTATCAAAAACAAGAGTTGCCTGCGGAGCACATTCCTTGATCACCTCGACATAGGGCTTCCACATATCGCAACAGATGCCCTGGAGTTTGTTTGTCCGCTCTGGCCCGAGGTAGTTGAAAAAGCTGCGCAAGGTATCTTTGGTTCTTTCAACCCCGCTCCAGATCAAGGTTTTTGAGCGGAGATCGTACACATTGGTGAGGTAGACATGACCTTTTTTCCGCGAAATCTCATCAATACCAATATGCGTAATGCCGCTGAGATCGCGATGCTCCATGCCATATTTCACTACGCTTTTGACTGCTGTGGCAACCGTACCCCAGGCACAACTGAACAGTTTGGCGACAGAGTACCAGGGCAGCATCTCGGCCCATTTGGCCAGGTAGCAACTGTAGGCAAGAGTAAAGCGTTGCTTGCCCGTCACCCAGGGAAGTTTCTCCGTGCGGACGCCTCCACATCGAGAACAAGACACCCGACGAGGTACATATTTGACCCAGACAGGTATATTCCACAGAGGCACGTGGCGAAAGAATCGCACCTCTCGCCGATCCCGGTAGACGGCAGGATGTCCGCATGACCCGCATCGCACCCTGTGGCGGGCATCAGGACGAATTTCAGCGATTATTCCATCGGAGTCTTTGGTGACCGTATGTACTCGAAAACCTTGCAAATCAACCGTCTGTTTGATTATCTGTTCAACAAGCATGAGTTCCTCTGTAGATAGATTATTGGCTGGCCGGCCTTTATCTACCTAAAAGAACTCATGCTTTTAAATTTGTTAAGCTGTTTTACGCACCGTTTCGTGCGGGGAACCAAGAGGAAAAGCGCCTGAAGCGGGGCGAAGAATGAACAGCCGGGCTCTCCATCAGAACGACGGTGGCCGGCCGTCGAGGAATTCGGCCCCGGCGCGGTTGTTGCTGATGCTCTTAATGCGGATTTTTCGCAGCACCGAGGAGCCGGTCATGGAGCGGTACTTGATACGGAGCTCCTGGCCGTTGGCAATGGTGCGGCTGTATTGGGTGGGGACGTTGAAACCGACACCGCCGAGCGAGATGTCGCAGAGATAAATGGGGCATTCCCGGCCATTGAGGAGGATGACAAAGGCCTTGCCGCTGGTTGATTCCCTTACCGAGGCCCGGTGGTTAAGGGTGCAGAGGGCAGACTGGCCGCAGGTGCAGCGCACTGTCTTTTTTCGCACTCCTTGCGGAATGGCCACATAACGCTTTTTGGCGCATCGGGAGCAAAGAACCCGAATTCTGCCGTCCTTGACTGTATAGGTCTGTGATCTTCCGTGCATGGGCAATGTCCGCTCATCATCTGGCCGGGAAAGTATATATTCGAGTACATACCACCCGCTTGAATTTGTCAATGGCGGGGTTGTCTCGCCCCCCTTTTTTGGGGCAGGGAAAAGATTTTCTGTCGGTCGCTCGTCTCCCCTCCCTCGCACAATCCCACGTCTTTTTTCAGATTCCTGTTGTTCTTCCAGCGAAATTCCTTATTCTTTTGTTTCTGATCAAACAGGCAACAACCGAACAAGGATCGAGCAAGTCAGGCGGCTTGAGTACCGCCTCCGGAGACGAACATGGAAACCATCAACACCATCCTCGGCCAGCTGACCTATGACGATCTTGACCAATGGGCGGGGGAGAAGATCCTCGCCAGGGGGAAGTCGTACATCAAACAGGTGGATGGACTCCACCGAACCCCGGAGGATGATCTGGTCGCCTGGGTCTCGGGGACCGAGGAATACGCCACTCTGGTTCGCCTCGACCAAGCCGGCCAGCACGGATGGTTCTGCACCTGCCCCTATGACGACGGCCCCTGCAAGCATGCGGTGGCGGTGATTTTGGCGGCGGCGCAGCAGGTTAAGCAAAAACAGGCAATTCCTGTGCTTGCCGAGGATGACGACCTCCATCTGATGCTCTTCGGTGAGCAGGACGATGAGGACGGTGCGGTGGATTGGGAGGACGAAGAAACGGAAATCGAGCCTGACCCCGGTCCGGAAAAGACAAAAAAAGCCGGCACTTCGAAGATCCGCAAACTCCTGGCGGGGAAAAGCCGGGAAGAATTGCTCGACCTGATGGTTGCCCTGGCCAAGGAGCATCCCGAGATCGAACGCCGTTTGCTGGAGGCCGAGCAACTGCGGAGTGGCCAGATCGACCCTCTGGTTCGTTCACTGCGTAAGGAAATTAAAAAATTGACCGACGAGCAGGCTTGGTACAGTCATTGGAACAATGAGGGCAGTGTCCCCGATTATTCGCATGTGCTGCAGCAGTTCAAGGCCCTGCTCGACAAGGGGCACGTCGACGAGTTGCTCGAATTGGGCGATGAACTGTGGCGGCTGGGGACCGGACAGGTCGAGCAGTCCGATGACGAGGGCCTCACCCAGGGCGCCCTCAGCGAATGCCTGGAGATTGTATTGCAGGCGGTGCCGAAATCGTCGCTGACCCGGTCGGGCCAATTGCTCTGGGTGATCGAACGGTTGCTGGCGGATGAATTTTCCCTGCTCGAATTTGGGGGGGAGATCCTCCGCGCTCCGATGTATGTGGCGGCCGATTGGCGGGAAGTAGCGTCTGCGCTCGATCTTCGGTTGGGTTTGATGGAGAAGCCGCGCGGGGCCAATTTTTCCGACACCTACAAACGCACAGAGTTGATCAACCGGCTGGTTGAGGCTTACCGGTTGGGCGGCGAACCGGAGAAGATTCTACCGCTCCTGGAAAAGGAGGCCGATGTGTGCCGGAATTACGAGCACCTGGTGGCACAGCTGCTTGCGGCAGGCAGCAAGGAGCAGGCCCGGCAGTGGTGCATCCGGGGGTTTGGCTGCACCCAGAAAGAGTCACCTGGCATCGCCTCTAAGCTGCAAAAGCAGCTGCGGGAAATGGCGGCGGCAGACAAACGCGACGACTTGGTCGCCGCTTACCGGGCCCAGGATTATTTTTGCCACGCCTCACTTGAAACCTATCGGGAATTGCGCAAAGCGGCAGAAAAAATAGGGGTTTGGCCAAAATTGAGGGAGTCGGCGCTCAACTATCTGGAAACTGGCCAGCGTCCCGATCTGCCCAATAAAAAGGGTACGGCTGCAGCCTGGCCCCTTCCCGAACCGGAGGTTGTCTTTCCGCAGGAAAAGGAGTCCGGCTTGAAGCGGTACCCGGATCGTCAGACTCTGATCGACATCGCGATCAGTGAAAAACGGTTCGACGATGTGGTGAGTTTGTATCAGGCGGTGAAGAAGAGCGCTCGCACCAGTTGGCATGGCAGTGAGAAAGTGGCCAAGGCCGTGGCCAAAACGCATCCCGAGGTGGCGCTCGAGATCTGGCGGGGAATAGTCGACCGGTTGATTGCCGAGGTCAAGCCGAAGTCCTATCTCGAGGCCGGCGGGTTTCTCCGCCTGATGCGCAAGGTCTATGAAGCCGGCGATCGCCCGGGTGAATGGCAGGCTCTGCTGGCTGAGTTGAGGCAGACTCACAAAGCCAAGCGGCGGCTGCTGGAGGTGCTGGATTCTCTGAGCGGCGCCAGTAAAAAAATCGTGGGATAAAGTGACCAGGGCGCTCTCAATCGCTCTTGAGCCGGCACCACAGCGAGGGGAGAACGTTTTCTTTGGGCGTGAAAAATTGATTTGACGGACCGGTTTCGGTTCTTGTAATAATTAACACGTAATTTCTGAAGGTTGTGCTTTTGGGCCCCGCCGATGATCCGGTCGTTGCTGTAGTCGCTGCGGCGGTAAGTGCTCAACGGCTTTTGGCGTACTCACACTGACAAACAACCGGAAGATCCGTCGGCCGCAGAAAGACCGGCAGGGAGATCCGGCCACCCCCACAGGAGGGACAGATGGTTCCAGCACCCAATATTCAAACCATTCTCTATGCCACCGATCTGGGCGAAAACACCCGGCCTGTTTTTCGTCTGGCCGTCAGCCAGGCCCGCCGCTACAACGCCCGTCTGTTGATGCTGCATGTGGTTGAACCGCTCGGCAGCACCGGCACGGCGATCATCGCCAACTATCTTTCCGGCGAAGCAGCAGACAAGATCAACAAGGACGGCGCTCGCGACATCCTTGAGGTCATGAGAAAGAGACTCGACACCTTTTGCAAGGAAGAGCTGACAGCCTTCGGTCTCGACCGCAATCCCGTGACCGAGATCATGGTCGCCACCGGCAAGCCCTGTGAAGAGATTCTCAAGGTGGCGAAGAAGTATCAGGCCGACATGATCGTCATGGGCACCTCCACCACCTCCTTTTTTGGTAGCGCCCTCATGGGCACCACCGCCCGCCGGGTTGCCCGGCACAGCGAAATACCGGTGCTGCTGGTGCCTAACACCCCCAAATAAACAGCGCCTCGCTTCTCCTTTTTCTTCCCGATTCCGTTGACTCCGGTCAGGCCGGAATCGGGTTTTTTTGTTCAACTCTCACTGCTCTGTTCCTGCAGGACAGTGGCCCAGAATGCCCCAATCACCGGGTGCGTCAAATATTTTTCCAGGGTGCAGGCTCCGATGGTGAATGGGGTCAGGTCCGGCTCGACCACGAAGACGCGCACCCTGTCCTTGAGCGGACTTTTTTCCAGCACCAGTTGCGGCACCACGCCGACGCCTAAGCCCAAACTGACCATGGCCAGCAGGGCCTCGTTGCCCGCCACCTCGGCGTAGATATTGGGCTGGATCTCCTTTTCCTTGAACCAGCGATCGATACGCACCCTGCTCAATCCCCGCTCAGCGAGGATCACCGGGATGCGGCGCCAGTCGATTCCGGATTCACCACCAGGCATGGATTTGATGCTATCAGCCGGTTCGATGAACACCAGGGGCGTTTGCGCCAACTCGACGAACACCACCGAGGGGGGTAACTGCTCCGGCAGGGCGGCAATGGTCACCTCTGCCTCCCGGTTTTTGAGCTTGTCGAGGGCCTCGGCGGCATCGCCGGTCTGCAGCTTGATCTGGACGCTGGGATGGGCCTGGCGGAAGGCTCCGAGAATGCGGGGGAGGATGGAGGTGGCGGCGGTGACCGAGCAGTAGAGGGAGATCTCACCGCGCAGCGTCTCGTCGTCGGCCAGTTCTCGCTGCAGGGTCTGCCAGCGCTGCTCGGTCTCTTCAGCATACTGTTTGAAGATTTCGCCGGCTGGAGTCAGGGTAACGGAGCGGTTGCCGCGGCGGAAAAGCGGCGTGCCCAGTTCCTCCTCGATCCGTTGGATAGTGCGGGTCAGGGCCGAGGGCGTGAGATTGCAGGCCCGGCTGGAGCGGCCGAAATGGAGCGAATGGGCTAGGTGATTAAAGATTTTAATGGCGCGGATATCCATAAAAAAGCGGAAAAAAGAGAGGGTTCTATGGTATGAAGCGGTTCAGCGGCTATTGTGCGCCTGCGTTGCATTTTATGCAACAGTGAATTGCAAACAAATCACTTTTCGCAACAAAAATATCGGGTATGGTGGACCATCTCCCCGTTACCAACCAACACTCAGAGAGGAAAATGACTATGGGACAGAACTATTTCAATACCTTGCCGCTGCGCTTGCAACTGGAAGAACTGGGCAAATGCCGCTTCATGGATGGAACCGAATTCGCCGATGGCGTTGCCAAACTCAAAGGCAAGAAGATCGTTATCGTCGGCTGCGGCGCCCAGGGGTTGCACCAAGGGTTGAATCTTCGCGACTCCGGCCTTGATGTCTCCTATGCCCTGCGCGATTCCGCCATCGCCGAGAAACGTCAATCCTGGAAGAACGCCACCACCAACGGTTTCACCGTCGGCAACTACGACCAACTGATCGCGACCGCCGACCTGGTGATCAACCTCACCCCGGACAAGCAGCATTCCAAGGTGGTGACTGCGGTCATGCCGCTGATGAAGGAAGGCGCCTGCCTCTCCTACTCGCACGGTTTCAACATCGTGGAAGAAGGGATGCAGATCCGCAAGGACCTGACCGTCATTATGGTGGCGCCTAAATCTCCTGGAACCGAGGTGCGCGAGGAGTACAAGCGCGGTTTCGGTGTGCCGACCCTGATCGCCGTCCATCGGGAGAACGATCCCAAGGGCGAGGGCTGGGATATTGCCAAGGCCTATGCCTGCGGCACCGGCGCTCATCGGGCCGGCGTGCTGCAGTCGTCCTTTGTCGCCGAGGTCAAGAGCGATCTGATGGGCGAGCAGACCATCCTCTGCGGCATGCTCCAGGCCGGCTCACTGCTCTGCTTCGACAAGATGATTGCCGAGGGCATCGATGCCAGCTATGCCTCCAAGCTGATCCAGTACGGCTGGGAGACGGTCACCGAGGCCCTCAAGCACGGCGGCATTACCAACATGATGGACCGGTTGTCCAACCCGGCCAAGGTCCGCGCCTACTATCTGGCCGAGGAGATCAAAGAGACCCTGACGCCGCTGTTCGAGAAGCACATGGACGACATCATGTCCGGCGAATTCTCCCGCACCATGATGGTCGACTGGGCCAACGACGACAAAAACCTGCTGACCTGGCGGGCGCAGACCGCCCAGACCGGTTTTGAGAAAGCCGTGTCCACCGCGGCTGAGATCAGCGAGCAGGAGTATTTCGACCACGGCATCCTGATGATCGCCATGGTTAAGGCAGGGGTTGAGCTGGCCTTTGACACCATGGTCTCCGCCGGCATCAAGGAGGAATCGGCCTACTACGAGAGCCTGCACGAGGTGCCGCTGATTGCCAACACCATCGCCCGCAAGAAGCTCTACGAAATGAACGTGGTCATCTCCGATACCGCCGAGTACGGCTGCTATCTCTTCGCCCACCAGGCGGTGCCGCTGTTAGCCGATTTCATGAAGGACGTCAGCAGCGACGTCATTGGTAAGGGGCTGAAACTGAAAGACAACTCGGTGGACAACATCGAGCTGATCGGTATCAATGCCGCCATCCGCTACACCGTGGTCGAGCAGGTCGGCGAGGAACTCCGTTCGCACATGAGCGCCATGAAGCCGATCATCTGATCAGTCCCGGCTGCTTTAGCGGCCTTTGTACCGATCTCAGAAATCTCCCTGTGCCCACCTCGCGGCACAGGGGGATTTTTTTTGCACCGCTTACCTAGCGGCCGGTCTTTGGTAAGGTGTCGAGGTTTTCGGTGATGCGCAGGCCCTCCTGCTTGAAGGCGGTGCTATAGCGCGCTATCCGCTCCTTGGCGACGCTCAGATCGTGGTTGTTCAGATTGATATTCAGTAGATCGATATACCAGGGCAATTTGTCCGGATCGAGCACATAGGCTTCGACAATGGCTCGCGCAATCGGCAGGGTCGTTTTCTTCGAGCCCTCGTAGACATCGCGATTGTCGGCCGATAAAAGCTTGGCGTATTCCTCTTCGAGCAGCCGGTTGAAGACTGCGGCGCTGAACACATCACCGGTCTTGAGCCCGCTTTCGGGATCGTCTTCGGTCAGAACCGCCCCTTTGTGCAGCCATTCCCACAGAATGGAGAGGCGAATTTCGCCGGTGGCCATATCCTCCATCAGATAGAGAATGTCATCGTTGCCGAAGAAGTCCGCCGGTTTCAGGGCGGCAGCCTGCAGCCCCTGGCCAAAGGCGTTGCCGTACTGCAAGGCCACGCTCAGGAGGTTGCGGGCGCCGCGCACGGTCCGGGGGGCCGGTTCCAGCAGGGTCAGTCCCGCCGCATCCTCCGCAGTATAGCCCAGCAGCGGGAACGGCCGGCCCAGCTGGTTGTCGTCACCAACCTCCTCCCAGACCGGGCGAATGATGTGCACCATCTTCCAGTGGGCAACCCATTTGCCGCTCGCCCCTGCCTGTTGTTCGCGGACAGCACCCTCCCGGGCTTTTTCCATGCTGCTGGCCACACCCTCTGGCGAGCCGACTGGAATGTTCGGCTCCATCCCCCCTTGCCAGAGAGAACAATGGCCCAGGGCATCCGGCGTGTTCACGGCCCGGCGTACCCGGTCTTCATACTTGCGCATGTAGCCGTAGGTCATGGTGATTGATTCGATGTTGGGATTGATAAAGCCGGTCTCGCCGCAGCAGGCATCGGACACGCTGTTGATATAGTCCCAGCGGCCGGTGTTGAACCCGACGAAGTGCAGGCCCAGCGCCGCCCGGATTTCCATCAGCTGGAAGGTTGCCTCCAGTTGCTCAACCAGCACGTAGGCCTTTATGGTCCCTGCCGCCAGGCCGAGGTGGCCTTCCAGCGCCCCGAGCAGGATCTTCCAGAAACCGGCCTCTTCGGCGGTCTGAATTTTGGGCAGGTAGAGCACGATGGAGGCCCCGGCGTCCCGTAGCGGCTGGTAATTATTGACCACATAGAGGGTGAGGTCGACGATCGAGGCCGACAGCGACCGGCCATCAACGCGGATATGGCGGTCGTCGAGATGGAGGCCCCGGGCGCGGAAGATGGTGGTGGTGAAGTCGAGCTGGCCGCGCCAGTCGGCGATGATCTCCCGGCCCAAAAAATTGCGGGCCCAGGTGTTCATCTCTCCGGCCACCTGCCGGGCCACTTCAAGAAAGAGCGGATCGCGGGCGATGGCCAGCTTGAGGCTACGCTGGTTGTCCAGGGACATGGTGGTGATCTGACCGAGGGCGTCCTCGCCGTCAAACATCCAGCCGTCGGCACCCGAGAGCAAGGCATAGGCGGCATTGCGCAGGTTTGCGGCCACCGGGGCATTGGGTCTGGCGGCGGGTCCGGTGCCCTGGATCCATTGGCGCTGCAGATCATGGGGAATCGCGGGCCCTACAAAGTTGCCCTCACGGGCATCCTGTACCCGAATGGAGGTTCCCTTGATGGTGGAGGCGGGATCAAGAAAGGCAACAGGCTGACGATCCCTGATCCGCGCTGCCCGGCGCTGCAAACGTTCGGCCATGAGGTGTTTCTGGGCCTCGTTGAACTGCGCCATGAAGGTCAGGGCTGCCAGCGCTTCCGCGGTGTAAATATCCGAATATTCTTCCGCTAACGTCTCTCTGATCTGCAACTGCATGTTTTCGTTGGTCGTTGCTGGTCTTGGCATCTTCTTTCCTCCCCTTCTGTGTTTTTTACCCCTCGCTCTGTCTGTAATCGCCGGCAGAGAGACGCGGGGCGAGAGCGGTTGTTAGTGTTGGTCGACAAAAATCAAGGCGCTGGTATCAAAACCCAGGGACGCTGCTTGGGCCATCAGATGATTTTTCACCTCAGCCGATATGGCCGGGGTTCTGGCTAACAGCCACAGATACGATGTATCCGGTCCACACACCAGGGCATATTGATACTGTGCATGGTCAAGTTCGATGATGATGTACGAGCCATAAAAGGGACCGAAGAAGGAGACTTTTAAGTGCCCTTGATCTGTTCTGCCGACAAAGGAGGCCTTGCCTTCAGCCTCCTGCCATTTTTTCTTTTGTTCAGAGTAACCGCGATTGAGCACCCTGACGCTACCGTCCTCGCGCAGACTGTACGTTGCCGAGACGTGGGTGAGACCTCGTTCAAAGGAATGATCCAGACGGGCGATCTCGAACCATTTCCCTAAATATTTTTCCAGGTTGAAATGCTCAACCGGCCTGACATTTTCCGGAATGGCAGTACAT
Source organism: uncultured Desulfobulbus sp. (assembly GCF_963662935.2). NCBI lineage: Bacteria > Pseudomonadati > Thermodesulfobacteriota > Desulfobulbia > Desulfobulbales > Desulfobulbaceae > Desulfobulbus > uncultured Desulfobulbus sp. Next base: position 1,519,568 of record NZ_CAXXTL010000002.1, read on the forward strand.
CCCGTCAGTAACAGCAATAAGGCAGCGAATATTTTTTTCATTTGTGCGGTGACGGATTGAGGTTGATAGGGTCGGTACCCTTGGCCTGAAATTCCTGAAAAATGATCGAGCCGATGATGAGCGCGAGGCCAAGGAAGGTGGCCGGGTGGATCTGCTCGCCAATCACCAGGCGGAGAAAAAGAAGGGAGAGGAAAGGGGTGACGTAGATCAGATTGCCGATGCGGGCCGCAGTGGTGGAGAGTTGCAGAGCGGTCAGCCAGAGAACGAAGGTGATGCCCATCTCAAAGAGGCCGATGTAGATCAGCGCCGGCCAGGCTGCGGCCGGGGGCCAGCCGATGCCGCCCAACAAGGGGCTGAACAGCAGGGAGCACACCAGCCCTGAGCAGAAGCCGAGAAAGAGTTTGAGCACCGGATCGACGCCGTCCCGGGCATTCATCAGCCAGAACGAGGCCCAGATCAGGGTGGAACCGGCGGCCAGCAACAGGCCCAGGTGGCTGACATCGCCGAAGTGGGTGAACTGCCCCTTGGTGGCGATCGTGATTGCCCCGAAAAAGCTGATCCCCACCGCCGCCACCTGACTCCGGCTGAGCGATTGCCCCAGAATCGGTGCTGACATCAGGGTGAGCACCAGGGGCCAGCCGTAATTGAGCGGCATGGCGATCTGGCCGGGGAGCAGCGCGTAGGCCTTAAACAGGATCACATAGTAGAGAAAGGGATTGAGGATGCCGAGCAGTAAGGCCTTGGAAAGTACCGGTGTCGGGGTGTTCTTGAGGGTGCCGAGCTTGCCTTGCAGGGCAAGAATGATCAACAGGGCCAGGGTCGAAATCGCCACCGAGTAAAACAGCAGGGTAAAGGGGCCGACATACCGCAGGCCGATTTTGAAGGCTGAAGCAGCGCCACCCCAGAAAAGGATGGTCAGCAGGGTCAACAGGGTGGCCTTGGTTTGTCGGTGCATGGAAAGCCAAGAATACCCCTCCGCGACAAGGGGGCAAAGTCTCTATTTTCGGGGGCAGCCAGTGGAGCGGATCAGTCCAGGGACCGATCGCCCAAGTTGCCGTAGCAGTGGTCATTGTGGCAGATCGACTGCTGCCGGAGGTACTGCAGCAGCTCGATTCGTCCCTCCATGTATACCGGAGTCCGGGCGATATAGGCACCGGTTTTTTGCGGCAGCAGTGAAGATTTCGGCCGGCACCCGGCCTGGAGAAGATGGAGGGTCAGTGATCTCTTCAAGCCGGGTGGCGAATTGCTTTCTTGCCGTGAAAGGGCCCGTCTAGAGATAATTCCTGCCGAAAATCGGCGATTTCACAGCTATATTGATGCAGAAGAGAACCAGTAGGCTGCCCCCACGGAGTCGGGTCTTTTCAATGCCGCTGAGAAAAACCGGACACCCATCCCAGGTTACGTCCGAGATGGATGTCTTTCCATAGTCACTCCGATTCCACTAAGTCCACCAATTATAGGGGTGGGTGGGTGTGATATGGGTGGCTTTGCTCGCCTGGAGATGGTTGGATTCAAGGCCCGATGTCAGAAAGATCCACAAGGAGGTAACGCATGAATCTGTTTCAAGTATTCAGCAGTTCAGGTGAATTGGCCGGCAATAATAAGCGTCTGAATTATTGCCCCAAGTGTGGAGCAGATTTCCCTGGAAAGGAGCTTGGGAAATTTGAACGACAGAGCTGTGATAAATGTGGTTTTGTCCATTATCTGAATCCAAGCCCTGGAATCACTATTATAATGAGATCGCCCGACGGTAAAGTATTAATAGGAAAAAGATCAGAAAATGCACGGTATGGAAATAAATGGTGCTTGCCGGGTGGTTATATCGAGTATGAGGAATCCTTTATTGAAACCGCACATCGTGAGGTTTTAGAAGAGACGGGACTTAAAATACGCATCGAAGGAATTGTTAATGTAGTTTCGAATCATCTTGATGATTTGCATCACACGATAGTCATAGTTTTAATAGGGGATGTGTTGGGAGGTCACCAGGAGCCAAGGGATGACTTAACAGAGCTCAAGTGGATAGATAGTAATTTGCACTTTGGGACAATCTATGCTTTCGAAGCTGACAAAAAAATAATTGATTGCTATTTTGCAGGAAATATGAAAATATTGCCCATAGACGATAGAATCGAAAAGATATGATTCGCATGATATACGCTTCAACCGCCCACGAAGGTTAAGCGTATGTTGCTTTAATGGCCAAGGTATTTCCTGTATTCAAAAAGGAAGAATATGAAAAATTCAGTCAGTGAGTAAACAGATGAGCAAAACACTCGTACAAATGACAGCTGAAATTATCCAATCCCAGATAACCAGCAAACAGATGAGCACCGAAGAAATCAAAGCTGCTCTGAACGAAACCTTCCAGGCTCTTAAATCCCTTCAAGATGCCGAAGCAGGGGGGATGCTTGAGACAGAAACAGAAGCAACAGCCACAGTGATGGACCCTAAGAAATCCATCCAGAAAAACAAGATTGTCTGCCTTGAATGCGGCCAGGAATTCAAGATGCTGTCTCCGAAGCACCTGAAGTCTCATGGCCTCACTGCAAAAGAATATCGCAAGAAGCATGGACTGTCAGCTCGCCAGCCACTGTGCGCCAAAGCGCTCTCAGAAAGACGCTCTCAGTCTGGTAAAGAGAGAGGCCTCCCGGACAACCTCCGCAAGGCTATCGTTGCCCGCACGAAGAAAAAAGTCTCCCCTGAATGAAATGAGAGGTACGCCCTCTTCTGGATTCATTTCCGGGAGAGGGCGTACCGTTTTGTCAGTATCCCTGCCCTACCAGCCAGTCAATTCCACCAAGCCCACCCAATTATAGCGGAAGTAGGCCTTTGTGAATCAGAGTCTGTACTCTTTTCCTGCTTCCTGCTTCCTGCTTCCTGTTTGTGTTGAGTTTCTGTTTATCCTTCTCTTTGGAAACAATTCTGGTTATCTATTATCTGTTTGATTTAATATAATTAAATAATTCAAAGTTATCACAATCTCCGAGGCGCCTTATGAACAAATCAGAATTGATAGAAGCACTCGCTCAAGATCAGGACCTGACAACCAAAACAGCCGCATCCATTGTCAATACGATTCTGGATACAATGATCGAGACGCTGGTGAGAGGCGACAATATCGAGCTGCGCGGTTTCGGAAGCTTCACAGTGAGGGAATATGAGACGTATACCGGAAGAAATCCCAAGACTGGAGCTCAGATATCGGTAAAGCCTAAAAAATTGCCTTTTTTTAAAGTCGGCAAGGAACTTCGAGAATCGATAGATGAAAATCGAGGGAAATGACTCTTTACTGACTGACGAACAACAATCTGTCGGAGTAGATTGGCTATTGGAATGTGTCGGTGTCGGCCAGTAGCCGAGTGCGACCTCAGGTATTCAAAGAAAACCCTCGACCCCTCAAATCTATGAGAAAAATAGCTTTCGGATACTCAACCCGCTGCAATATGAGATGCGCCCATTGCGTGGCCGCCGGGGCTGTGCCTGATTATAAAAAAATGGAGCTTTCCCAGGCGAAAGAAATCATCCGAGACATGGCCGCTGTCGACGTTACCGGCATCAGTTTTACTGCAGGTGAACCTTTTCTCTATTTTTCTGATCTCCTCGAATTGATCGCTCTCTGCCGGGAACTCAATATTTACACCCGGATCGTTACCAACAGTTATTGGGCAGATACACCCGAAACGGCGCAACACATGCTCAGCATACTCAAGCAAAGCGGGCTTTCCCAACTCCGTATTAGCTCAAGCAGATGGCACCAAGAGCATGTCCCACCCCGCAATGTGTTGAATGCGGCTCAGGGCTGCATGCAAACAGGAATTGATTACTTCATTTCTTTTGTGACTGATTTTGCAAAAGAAGATGATGCGCATGAGCAATTCTTACGAGACCATGGGCTCAAATTTTTCCCAGAGCCGATCATCTATGCCGGGCGGGCCGATTCCTTGAGTCGGAAGGAACTCTTCACGGATTACCAGGAGAACCGCTGTGCGATGAATCCATATTTGGCTCCGGATTTGAACATGTATGCTTGTTGTGACGCAGGCAGTCACTTTGACACGACCAATGTTTTTTTGCTCGGTAACCTCCAAGACCATTCCATCGAGCAACTGTTTATTAGGAGCGAAGCCAATCCTCTCTACAACTGCATCCGATCTTTGGGCATCAGCGCTATAGCCTCCTTCTCTGGAATCAAAGCCAGCAAAATAATCACTTATCGCAAATGCGAGTTGTGTAAAATGTTGTTCGATACGCCGGAGACGTTGATAAACCTTCAAGAAGCCGCTGGTATAGATCTGCAGAGATGGGTCAGATGATGCCCGAATCCTTTTAAGGCTTTTTTCAAGTTAAAGAAGTCAAGATATAGTTGAAAAGTGTTGACTACCGGAAAGACGCCAAAAAGGACATGGCCGGATGACACCTGCCTAATCGGGGGTGATTTGAGCAGGTTGCGTCATCCCGTCCAGACTGCTTGAACATTCGAGATCCACAATTTCTTCCTGCTAACGGATTTCTCCATGCATATCCATCAATTGTCCGTACCAGAAGCCATTGCGCGCCTGAGAAGCAACATCTCGGGGCTGTCCCACGAAGAAGCCAAACGCCGTCTGCAGGAATACGGCGCCAATAGCTTGGCGCAAGTCACACGTGAGCCTCTATGGGCACGCTTCCTCAAAGAGTTTACCCATCTCTTTTCCCTTATTCTTTGGGTGGCGGCGGGAACGGCTTTTGTCGCTGAGCGGTTCGCGCCCGGCCAGGGAATGGCCAGGCTCGGTTGTGCCGTTGTTATCGTGATTCTTGTCAGCGGCATTTTTTCTTTTTGGCAGGAGCACCGAGTCGAGCAGACCCTGGCCGCACTGCGCAAACTCCTCCCGCAGCAGGTTGATGTTCTCCGTGAAGGCAAGGTGAGCCGACTTCCCAGGGTAGACTTGGTGCCGGGTGACATTATTCTCCTTGCGCAGGGGGACCATGTTCCTGCTGACTGCCGGCTTATTGAGGGGTTCAGCGTTAAGGTCAACAATGCGGCCATTACGGGCGAATCGTTGACTATGGCGCGGGAAGCAATCCCTTGCGAGGAGGGAAGCCTGGCCTATGGCAAGAATATCCTGCTGGCCGGCTCTTCGATGGTCGCGGGGCAGGCCAAAGCGCTGGTTTTCGCGACCGGCCCTCGCACCGAATTCGGCAAAATTGCCCATCTAACCCAGTCCAGCGGCGAGGTCATGTCACCGCTGCGCAGAGAGATTGCTCACCTTAGCCGCCTGATCGGCATCTTTGCCGTACTCATTGGCTTGGCATTCTTCGCGATCGGCCGCCTTTTCGGAATACCTCTGTGGGATGATTATATTTTCGCCATTGGCATCATTGTCGCCATGGTCCCCGAGGGCCTGCTCCCTACCCTGACGCTGTCCTTGGTCCTAGCCACCCAGCGTATGGCAAAACGGAACGTGCTCATCCGTCATCTGCCCTCGGTTGAAACACTCGGGGCGACGACGGTCATCTGCACGGATAAGACCGGGACCCTCACTCAAAATCGTATGTCCGTGAAACAAATCCTTTTGGGTGGAACACCTTATGCTGCTGGCGATGCCGGCAAATTAGCATCTCTGGCAAAGGATTACCGGCCATTTTTTGTGGCAGCCCGCCTGTGCCACGACCTGCGGCCAGGGGAAGAGAACGGCAGATGTGTGTTCTTGGGAGATCCCATGGAAATCGCCTTGGTTGAAATGGCAACACAGGCCATTCCTTCTCCGATGGAATATCAAAGATTGGACGAAATTCCTTTTGATGCGGATCGCATGCGGCAGAGTACGGTGCACGAAACGCCAGAAGGCGCACTGCTCCTCTGCAAGGGGGCGCCGGAAGTTGTCGCCTCCATCTGCACCCGGATGCTGAAGGGCGGCGAAGTAGAACCTTTTTCCGAAAAGTTGCGGAACGAAATCGGGGCGGCACAGGAGTCCATGGCCGAGCAGGGTATGCGCGTACTGGCCTTAGCTTATCGTCTTCTGCCAGCCAATTGGCAGCATGCCGGGCTGGAGGAAGAACTCATCTTCGCAGGCCTGGCAGGGCTGGAGGACCCACCTCGCCCTGAAGTTCCGGAAGCGATCCGCAAATGTCATCAGGCCGGAATCAGAGTCATCATGGTGACGGGAGACCATCCCAGCACGGCTCAGGCCATTGCCCGGGAAATCGGATTGGTCCAATCAGACAAGCCACTGGTGGTCACCGGGGAAAAACTGGGCGGTTTCACCGGAACACAACTGCGGCTCGCGCTGGATGAGCCGGAAATCATTTTTGCCCGGGTCAGCGCCGATCAAAAAATGCGCATTGTCGACGCGCTCAAGCAAAAACAGCATATCGTGGCGGTCACCGGCGACGGAGTGAATGACGCTCCGGCCTTGAAAAGCGCTCATATCGGTATCGCCATGGGTATCACAGGGACGGACGTAGCCAAAGAGGCAGCTGACATGGTGCTGCTGGACGACAACTTCGCCAGCATCGTCAACGCAGTTGAAGAAGGCCGAGCCGTTTTTGAAAACATCCGCCGGTTTCTCACCTATATTTTGGCCCACAATGTACCGGAGCTGATTCCTTATCTCGCCTTTATGCTCTTCAAGATTCCCCTGCCGTTGACCCCTATTCAGATCCTGTCGGTGGACATGGGAACCGACTCGCTGACGGCCCTCGGTCTGGGTGTCGAAAGACCAGATCCAAAAGTTATGGAACAGCCTCCCCGTTCACGCAATGAAAGGCTCTTCAACTGGCCCCTGGTGCTGCGCGCCTATTTTTTTCTCGGGGCCATTGAAGCGATCGCGGCCATGGCCAGTTTCTTTTTTATTCTGCATCGTGGCGGGTGGTTGTACGGTCAACAATTAGCACAGAATGATCCCCTCTATTTACAAGCGACCACAGCCTGCCTGACGAGTATCATTGTGATGCAGATCGTGAATGTGTTCCTCTGCCGCAGTCGCTACCAGTCGATATTTTCTCAAGGTATACTTGGCAATCCGCTCGTTTTGTGGGGCGTGCTGCTGGAAATCGTCCTCATTTTGTTCATTGACTATACGCCTCTGGGCAATGCCATTTTTGGCACAGCACCGATTGACGGCAAGGTTTGGCTCTTTATTGTCCCGTTCGCGCTTTTTCTTCTTGTGTTGGAAGAGTCGCGAAAGTGGCTGGCGAGAACCTTGGCCAATTCCTTTACGCGTCAAAAGGCCACAATGCCATCCTGATCGGCATCGGTGGCAGAACCCATACCAATTTGCTGAAGCGGATCGCCAACCTGCTGTTTCTCCCCAATTTGGTTGTTCATAATGAATGAAAAGGACTGAAACAAATGCCCACCATGAAGACTCTTCAGAAAACGTGTGCGATCTGCGGCAAATCTTATTCTCTGCAAAACATTGTCCCTGGCGAAATCATTAGAGAGGAAATAGCCGCTGAAATTCTAAAATCATATCCGGACTGGTCATCTGAAAAACTGATTTGTAAAGTTGACCTTGCCGAATTTCGAGGGAAATACGTTCATAACTTGCTGGAATCTGAAAAAGGCGAGTTGTCTTCCCTCGAGCAGGAGGTCGTGCGCAGCCTACGCGAACATGAAATTCTCTCGTTGGACACTGAATCCGAATTGGAGCAGCAGTGGTCCTTTGGGGAACGCATGGCCGATAAGATCGCCACATTTGGCGGGAGTTGGACATTTCTTATCTGCTTTGCTGTTTTCCTCGTCCTTTGGATCGGAATGAATTCGCTTGTTCTGGTATTGCGTCCATTTGATCCATATCCCTTTATATTCCTTAATCTGATGCTTTCCTGCCTTGCCGCCATCCAGGCGCCAATCATTATGATGAGTCAGAATCGCCAGGAAGCAAAAGACCGAATTCGATCACAACATGACTATCAGGTAAACCTCAAAGCGGAGCTTGAGATCCGGCATCTTCATGAAAAGGTTGATCATCTTCTTTCACACCAATGGAGTCGTCTGGTGCAAATACAAGAGCTTCAGCTCGAACTTTTGTCGGAACTTGGCGCCAAAAAGTAACCCCTGGAAAATCTCTGTACTTGCACGCAGAAAATAGCGTTCGGTTGGCAACGAGTTGCCAAGTCACGATATCTCCGACTCCGTTGCTGTTCAGACTCTTTCTCTGTTGAAATCCGAATAGTTACCCATTCGCATAAGACAAAAGTTGCGCTTGTTATTGACCGCGTACACCATTCTTGGTTCAGCTGGGGTAATGTAGAGTCAGAATACAAAACTGATGTGAAAGGCGAGCCGAAGTATGTGCGCCGAAAGGGGGCGTGAAAAATCTAGGTCGAAAAACTCTATTCGAATAAGGAATCTCGAGCGCGGACCGGAGGGTGACCGTGTTCCGCCTCAGTTGGAAATGGACATTCAAGCTGTTTGCATTAAGGGGTTATGGGGAGCCGTATTATCTCCCCTTGGGGTGATTGGCCCGTAGGCACGAAGTCGTTTTTTCTTTCTCAGTTCCCGGGCTTTTTCCAGTTTTTTGTCTCGCTCTTTGAATATTTCCTGTTCTCTGCCGTTCAATTTGTCCATCGGCGCGATATATCCGATGGCGCTGTGCAACCTGACGTTGTTGTAGTGATGGATAAACCCTTCAACCATTCTTCGGGCATCGTCAAGGGAAAGCGGGACACCGGGACGAATACATTCCCCCTTGATGGTTGCGTGGAACCGTTCCAATTTGCCGTTGGACTGCGGATAATACGGCGATGTCCGCACATGCGTCATTCCCGAGATACGGATGAATTCTTTGAAATCCTTGGCAATAAATTGTGGCCCGTTATCTGAAATGATCCTTGGCCGGGCTTCGGGAAAGTGCTCCTTGGCGCGTTGCAGGATGATCTCCACATCCATTTCCGTCATCTGTTCCCTGATCTCCCAGTGGACAATGAAACGACTGCATCCATCGAGAATGCTGCACAAATAATAAAATGTGCCGCAGATGTTGATATAAGAAATGTCCACATGCCAATGGTCATGGGGCCTGAGCGGTTGCACAAAGCCGGTGCCCTTGAGGCTTTTCTTTGAAGAGGTGCCGATTATTGAGACAGGTGTATAAGCAATGAACCAACCTATTTTGCAAGGAGAAGTTCAATGTCAAACCCACCTCATCGTCCACGTCACAGCGCAGAATTTAAGGCCACAGTAGCCCTGGCCGCACTGTCGGAGTCCAAGACTCTGGCTGAACTGGCTACTGAGTACCGGGTTCACCCGACCCAGATCACCCGCTGGAAGCAGGATCTGACCAAGAACGCTTCTGAGCTTTTTGGCAAGGGCAAGAAGAAAGAAGTCAACCATGAGGCCGAAGTGGCCGAGCTCCACCGTCAGATCGGCAAGCTCAAGGTTGAGAACGATTTTTTAGCCAATCTGCCCGGTCTGAACTTGGCCGGGCGCAGAAACAACAGGTGATCGCTATGGGACATCCTGAAGTTTCTGTTCAGCGTTGCTGCCAGCTTTTCGGACTGCCTCGTTCCAACTATTACCGCGGCCTTGGCTTCGGTCTACGTGTTGGTGATTTGGAACTGATGGCCCGGATAGACAAACTCTATATTGAGCACCCCTGGATGGGGAGCCGTTCCTTTGCTGATCACCTCACAACTCCCGAACTCGTGGTGGGAAGAGGTCGTGTCCGTCGCTTAATGCGGGTCATGGGCATCGAGTCTTTAGCTCCCAAGCCGGGCACCAGCAGGCGACAGCCGAAGCATCCGGTCTATCCCTATCTGCTCCGGGGAGTGACCATTGACAGGCCCGATCAGGTGTGGGCGACTGACATCACCTACATCCCTATGGCTCGGGGTTTCATGTACCTGATCGCGATCATGGATTGGGCCACCAGAAAGGTTCTCGCCTGGCGACTATCCAACACTCTGGACACCAGATTTTGCGTTGAGGCTTTGAAAGAGGCTCTCTTTAAATATGGCGCTCCTGAGATATTCAATACTGATCAGGGGTGCCAATTCACCAGCGAAGCGTTCACCTCAGTCCTCAAGGCCTGGAACGTCAAAATCAGCATGGACGGCAAAGGACGATTCAAGGACAATATCTTTATCGAGCGACTTTGGCGCACCCTGAAATACGAAAGGATCTACCTGAAGTCATACGAAACGGGAACTGAGCTTGTCAAGGATCTGACTTCCTGGTTCGGCTGGTATAATGAGAAAAGAAAACATTCGTCACTTGACAAGCAGACTCCAAATGAGGCTTATTCAAAACGAATCGAACAATTGAGCAAGGCAGCCTGAGGCCTGTAACTGTATAATAAAAGCAACATTGCTTATTTCACACCTCAGGATGTCTCACAAACCCCGACCACCTCACTTCCGGTTCCATTTCTGCAGCAACCCTGCCTGGCCTAGAACTCGCCAGGTGCTGCTGGGGCTGACGGCAACGATGTCCTGATCCAGTAGCATAAACGTCAACCGCCGATACCCCTCAAGGGAATTGTTGACAGCAAAATTGACGATCGCTGCCCGTTCCCAAGGTTCAAGCCAGAAATCCCGGGGGATCAGCCCATTATGTTCGTTGGCCTTGCCGTACCGCTTGATCCATGCATAAAACTTGCTCCTGGAAACGGCCAGCCAAGCGATGATCTCTTGCAGGGCCACTTCAGCTTTCTTGCTCCAATGCTTGCTGAAATCAACAACGGTATCACGTGTATCATGAGGAACCCAGCTACCATTCAGAGCTCCCCAAGTTCTTTTTTTAACTGGATATGCTCCTCCAGTAACTCGGAAAGAACCTCGTGTTTCCGACGTAATTTATCTTCAAGCTGATGGATTCGTTGTTCTTGTACCTTCTTGGAGTCTTTGTTTTCTAGGGCAAAAGCAGCAGCTCCCTTTTCGAAAAACTGCTTTTGCCAACCGTAGAATGTATTCGGCTGCAGTTGGTATTCATCGCAGAGATCCGATACCGTTTCCCGGCCAACCAGGTGGCGCTTGAGGATGATTACCTTCTCTTCAGGGCTGTAGTTGTGACGTTTCTTTCGCATGGACTTTCCTCCGTTCATAATGGTTTATCATGAACAGCTCAAAAGTCCTATTCCCGTTGAACCAAGACAACCGGAGTGAACAAAAAAAGGGTTTAGAGAAATTTTCTAAACCCTTGACTACTTGGTACGCCCGGAGGGATTCGAACCCCCGACACCCGGATTCGAAGCCTAGTGAACAAACCCTCATTCATGCCTGTAACTGTATAATATTATGATTAAAAAATAATTAAGCGTGGCTGTCTAGGTCAAGAAAAAAGCGGTGGTGCTTGCTTTCAGGTTCCGATAAGAAAACAATATGTTCCGGTAAAGTTAACGGTATAAACTTTGTCTAAGGACTGGGATCAATCTAGTAGAGCATTCTTCCCCCGCCAAAAAGACAGGAGAAAGACCGAAAAAAAACCGATCATTTTTCACCTGAAAGCTTGTCAGAATTCATGGGACCGTCGGCGTTGGCGGTAGCATCAAGCCCCTCCGTAAATGCCTGTTGAGAACAGGGCGAAGATAACCATGAGGATGAGTCCCTTTATTTTGCATTGACCACATATAGGTTACTTTTAAGGCTTGTGGATAAAAGAAGGCACATACTTTTAGACTTGTCAAATTTAGACAACCACAACTAATCTGCTTAATTTTCTAACAGGCTACCTATTCACCATTTATGAGACCATGCCCCACTGAGAAGATTTTGTTTTAAGTAGGCACTAACGCAGTTAGGCAAGAAGAGGATTACCATGAGCTGAGATAGTTTCGACTTGCCCTGACACCTCACTTGAAAAGATGAGGGTTACCAGTTTTGATAATGGAGCGAACCAACCATCAAAACAAATAGAGGCAACCCTCATGCTCAATGGTAACGAACGCATCGTAAAACACAAGATTGGATTACTCAATCTGGCGGAAGAACTCTCCAATGTCTCAAGGGCCTGTAAGATCATGGGGCTTTCCAGAGACACCTTCTATCGCTACAGAGCGGCTGTCGGTAACGGTGGAATCGATGCGCTGATCGATAAGAGCCATCGCAAGCCCAACATCAAAAACCGCGTCGAAGAGATGACGGAAGCGGCTGTGATTGCCTATGCAGTCGAGCAGCCGGCTTATGGCCAGGTGCGGGCCAGCAATGAACTGCGCAAGCAGGGGATATTCATCTCTCCAAGCGGGGTGCGCTGTGTCTGGCTGCGTCATCAGTTGGGGCGGTTCAAGGATCGCTTGCGAGCACTGGAGAACAAGGTGGCGAAGGAGGGTTTGATCCTTACCGAGGCACAGGTTCAGGCGCTTGAGAAGAAAAAGGATGATGATCTTGCCTCTGGCGAAATTGAGACCGCACATCCCGGCTACCTGGGCTCTCAGGACACCTTTTATGTCGGCACACTCAAAGGTGTGGGCCGAATTTACCAGCAGACTTTCGTGGACACCTATTCCAAGGTGGCGTTCGCCAAGCTCTATACCACTAAAACACCGATCACCTCCGCTGATCTGCTCAACGACAGGGTGCTGCCGTTCTTTGAAGAGCATCAGTTACCAATGCTGCGGATCTTGACTGATCGAGGGACGGAATATTGCGGCAAGGTGGAGACGCACGATTATCAGCTCTATCTGGCCGTGAACGATATCGAGCACACAAAAACCAAGGCCCGGTCACCGCAAACCAACGGAATCTGCGAGCGGTTCCATAAAACCATCCTCAATGAATTCTACCAGGTGACTTTTCGCAAGAAACTCTATGCTACCATAGAGGAACTTCAAAAAGACCTCGATGAATGGCTGGTCCGCTACAACACCCAAAGAACCCATCAGGGGAAAATGTGCTGTGGGCGAACTCCAATGGAAACACTTGAGGATGGAATGAAATTTTGGCAGGATAAAAACTTGAGTCAAATCTGACCTGACAGGCACCAGTAAAAAACTGGCAACTGTCAGGTCAAGTTGTAACTACTACAGATTATTCGGGGTATATTTTTTACGGAATTACGAACTTTTGTTTCAGAAAATAGAGAAGATGCGTGTCGCACCAACGCCTCCAGCCTTTTCTGGAAATTCCGCAAATCCGATATTTGATCCTGATTTAAGAAAATAATCTGGCTCTGGTTTCCATAAAACACTTCTCTTTGATATTTTGACAGAAAATTAAAGCGTAAGCGCTTTGCCTGTTCAATGTATCAGCAATGTGTGTAATTCTAGCAAGCTCCTGATCATGGAAGTGCCACCTGGTGGCACCATGACTTGCCCCCCCGCAACATCCTGATATTTCGACAATAATGGTGCGTTAGTTGCTTGCACATACAGCTAAATATCACATATATCGAAATGCTCGGCGAGTTTTATCTCTGTCAACCAACGAATATTTGTTAAGGAGCAAAATTATGAGGATATGTTATCGGATTGTGTTCCGCCTCAGTTGGAAATGGACATTCAAGCTGTTTGCATTAAGGGGTTATGGGGAGCCGTATTATCTCCCCTTGGGGTGATTGGCCCGTAGGCACGAAGTCGTTTTTTCTTTCTCAGTTCCCGGGCTTTTTCCAGTTTTTTGTCTCGCTCTTTGAATATTTCCTGTTCTCTGCCGTTCAATTTGTCCATCGGCGCGATATATCCGATGGCGCTGTGCAACCTGACGTTGTTGTAGTGATGGATAAACCCTTCAACCATTCTTCGGGCATCGTCAAGGGAAAGCGGGACACCGGGACGAATACATTCCCCCTTGATGGTTGCGTGGAACCGTTCCAATTTGCCGTTGGACTGCGGATAATATGGCGATGTCCGCACATGCGTCATTCCCGAGATACGGATGAATTCTTTGAAATCCTTGGCAATAAATTGTGGCCCGTTATCTGAAATGATCCTTGGCCGGGCTTCGGGAAAGTGCTCCTTGGCGCGTTGCAGGATGATCTCCACATCCATTTCCGTCATCTGTTCCCTGATCTCCCAGTGGACAATGAAACGACTGCATCCATCGAGAATGCTGCACAAATAATAAAATGTGCCGCAGATGTTGATATAAGAAATGTCCACATGCCAATGGTCATGGGGCCTGAGCGGTTGCACAAAGCCGGTGCCCTTGAGGCTTTTCTTCCGGTTCCATTTCTGCAGCAACCCTGCCTGGCCTAGAACTCGCCAGGTGCTGCTGGGGCTGACGGCAACGATGTCCTGATCCAGTAGCATAAACGTCAACCGCCGATACCCCTCAAGGGAATTGTTGACAGCAAAATTGACGATCGCTGCCCGTTCCCAAGGTTCAAGCCAGAAATCCCGGGGGATCAGCCCATTATGTTCGTTGGCCTTGCCGTACCGCTTGATCCATGCATAAAACTTGCTCCTGGAAACGGCCAGCCAAGCGATGATCTCTTGCAGGGCCACTTCAGCTTTCTTGCTCCAATGCTTGCTGAAATCAACAACGGTATCACGTGTATCATGAGGAACCCAGCTACCATTCAGAGCTCCCCAAGTTCTTTTTTTAACTGGATATGCTCCTCCAGTAACTCGGAAAGAACCTCGTGTTTCCGACGTAATTTATCTTCAAGCTGATGGATTCGTTGTTCTTGTACCTTCTTGGAGTCTTTGTTTTCTAGGGCAAAAGCAGCAGCTCCCTTTTCGAAAAACTGCTTTTGCCAACCGTAGAATGTATTCGGCTGCAGTTGGTATTCATCGCAGAGATCCGATACCGTTTCCCGGCCAACCAGGTGGCGCTTGAGGATGATTACCTTCTCTTCAGGGCTGTAGTTGTGACGTTTCTTTCGCATGGACTTTCCTCCGTTCATAATGGTTTATCATGAACAGCTCAAAAGTCCTATTCCCGTTGAACCAAGACAATTGTGAATGCTATTCGATTTGCCTTGGTCATAGGCACCGTTACCGCGACATTGACTACAACCAATGCGGCTGCATATTGCCCTCAGAATGTTGGCTCTGGTGAAACGGTTTCCGTTTTTGTTGGTGACACGATGACGAATGGTGGAGACTGCACCATTGAGCAAGGTGGCCAACTCCTCAATTCTGGGGTTGTGGAAAATACAGGTAACCTGTGGGACTATGGGATGCTGAACAACAATGCTGGCGGGGTGTTGAACAACAGCGGCGTGCTTAGTAACTATGGTTTGCTGGATAACGTAGGCACGTATAACAACAATGTCGACGATACAAAGATGTACAACACCGGCACGCTCGAAAACTTCGGGACGCTGAACAACTCGCCATTCGCCGAGCTGTATAACTCCGGCACGCTGAATAACTACGGTACGTTGAATCACGCCGACATGGGCGCCGTTCTGGACAACTCTGGCACGCTGAATAACTACAGCACGCTGAACAACTTCGGCCGGATGCACAACACCGGCACGCTCGAAAACTTCGGCGCGCTGAACAGTAGCTCTTGGAACAGCTGGCTAGACAACTCCGGCACGCTGAACAACAATTTCTTCGGCAGGCTGATCAACCACTTCGACATCCCTTCGTTTAACTCTGGCACGCTGAATAACTCCGGCACGCTGGACAACGACGGCGGGCTGCGCAACACCGGCACGTTGAATAACATTGCTCTTTCAAGGCAAAGGGCCTGATTTTATGGCATAATTGCAGGCAGCAAATCATGCTGAACAGTTACTAGAAATTTTAAAAAGAAGGGGAAAGGATGAACTTGCTATTAAGATGTATTTACACTTCTTTATTATTCATATCAATTTTCTCAATCCATCAACCGACACCGGCAAGTGCGCTTACTTACACCTATACTGGACCATCCTATAATTATTATTCGTATATGTATCAAGGTAATTACGGAAATGAGATTGAATCTGGAGGTAACATTGAATCGTTAGGTTCCTATCTATCAGCCACAGTGATCTTCGCCAATACAGTAACAGAAGGATATACTGGTGTAATACAATGGAACTCGATGTTGAATGGTTATCCAGGACTGATCACATCATGGTCGTTACAATCTGGATCAAATTTTTTATCATCAACGGTGGGCGGCAATGGTGGGGATATAGAGATAACGATGCACGAAGGTGCTATAACGTCGTGGAGTATACGAACGTATGACCGAGATATGGCCTCCTATTTCGGTTACGGGTTAACAACAACCACTACGGAGGACGGAATAGGCAAATGGGTCGGGAATGAACTCACACCTCTAGGGCAACCAATATTCATGGCGGCCAGATCATATAAAGACGATATACCGGGGTACTTGCCTGAACATCAATGGGTGTTACAGCAAACATCTACCAACCCTGTCCCTGAACCCACAACCATGCTCCTCTTTGGCACTGGTTTAGCTGGACTTGCAGCAGCAGGCAGGAGAAGGCGAAATTAATTTTTCCGAAAAATAGAAATTGAGAGGCAGGGCTTCACGGCTCTGCCTTTCTTATTTCTTGCATGGAAGTTTGTTTTTTTGAGGTGGTATTAAATAGCCAGCTGTTTTTATCGAGGACCTTAAGCTTCATTTTGTAAATTTGCACTTCTGCCTGATATAATGAAAATCTTAAATCAAACAGGAAATGTACAAAATGCTTGTGTTGTTGACATGCTTGGCCAATGTACTGCTTGCCATGTATCTCCTCATTAAATTCCAGGCCGGTTATTTGTAGCGAAAATTGGCCTAACACTACTGTTGGACCGACAGAGGTTATCGAGATGCAAAAGATATTTTTTATAGGATACCTCATCTCCCTACACCTCTTATTGATTCTCATGCTGGTAAAGTCTGACTTTATCACTCGCGTTGGATACCGATTTGGATTTATTAGGCATAATGATCCAGAGATAACACAACATTATGAACAAACAATAAAATTTTATGAGCGAATTGACGCAAATGTCCCGAACGGAACTGCCATCTTTTTGGGAGATAGTAGCATCCAAGGTCTTTGCGTTTCCGCAGTTGTTAACCCATCAGTTAATTTTGGGATCGGCACCGATACAACAATTGGTTTGCTTAAGAGATTGCCAAAATATCAATCCCTTAAACGGGCAAGCATGTGTGTTATTGCGATAGGGGGAAATGACATTAAACGTAGAGACAATGAGGAAATCCTTAAGAACTATTCCGCAATTCTTCAGGCAGTTCCACCACATCTTCCCGTTGTGTTCAGCGCAGTAGTATCTATTGATGAGCACGTTCGCGATGACCTTATAGGCAAAAACAGACGAATCTTGGAATTGAATAACGGTCTGGAAACCATTTGCAAAGCTCAGGGTCCGAAATGTACATTTGTTGACCCAAACCAAAAACTCGTAGACGCTTCCGGCAATCTCAGAAAAGAATACCATGAAGGTGACGGAGTACATCTAAATGGGGTAGGTAACTCCATATGGATACAAGAGCTTAAAGAAATTATCCTGAAAGTCCACTTTCGAATATAGTGGTTAGTCAAAGCTTGAGTTAGGTGATCATAATGTTGGATAGCGAAATGGTACTGGTGCGAGAAGGTGTTTTCGAAATGGGTTCTGATGATAGCAGCACTGATGATCGGGAGAAGCCTCGCCACAAAGTGTGGGTCAATGATTTTTATATTGATAAACACATGGTAACAAATAAAAAGTTTTGCAAGTTCTGTGAGGAGACGAATTTTCTGACGACAGCAGAAATTGATGACGAAGGTGATACTCTAGTGAATGGTGAATTTCAATTGGTCAAAGGGGCTAATTGGCGTCATCCATTTGGACCACATTCTTCAAATGAACAAAAAGGTGACCATCCGGTTGTCTTAGTGACAGTAAGAGATGCTTTAGCATACTGCTCCTGGCGTTCTAAGAAGGAGAAAAGGTATTTTCGTCTGCCAACTGAGGCTGAGTGGGAAAAAGCAGCTAGAGGTACAGATGGTCGTCAGTACCCATGGGGAAACGAGCCTCCCTCTGACCTGGGAGTTGTTCGTGCTAGATATTATGATGGTTCTTTGAAGGGGACCACCCCTGTAGGCTCTTTTCCGCAAGGAGCCTCATTTTACGGTGTTATGGATATGGCTGGCAACGCCTGGGATTGGTGTGTTGATGCCAGTGACAAGCATTATTATGAAAAGGCCCCAAATTGTGATGTGGGGGGTCCAATATCAATGTCGAGTGATTCTGTTTTTCGTGGAGGATCATATATCTTTCCTGTAGAGGCATTAAGGGCATCTTGCCGACATTCAAATTGTTTAGGGCGGGCGAGCGTCGGTATTGGTTTCAGAACTGTTGCTCCTTCAAGGAAATGGGATTCAGTGAGGATTCGGGTTCTAAATCGGATGGTTGTTTATTTTGCATTGCGGATGAAGATAAACATCAACCGCCGTCTAAATAGATAGATATTCGAATTTTACCAAAAAAACAATCTGCCCTGTGTCAAAGATGACTGCATCCACCTCGCGGCCTTCTCGACCACCCTTGGTGCTGCGCTGGTACCAGCAACACCAATGTTTATGGCAATTAAAACAGGATACTCATATCAATTCTTCCCAGCTCAAAGTACTTTCGCTTGATCTCTTCCGGAACCCTATGTAACGAATTGTAAATAGGTAAATTTTTATGAGCATCCTTGCTTGGCGCACTAGTACCAGCAATACTCAACCCTCAATTTTGATTCCCCTCCAAACATAGAACAATCCCGGTTGCTCTTTCGTAATTTCTGATATACTGAATTCCACCATCTATGTTGTAGAAAGAGAACAAGGAGCTTCCATGGCCGGTTACATCGACATCCACACCCATGCCTTTCCCGATCCCGTCGCCAAGGTTGCCATCCCCTCCTTGGAAAAAGAGGGTGGAATCAAGGCCTATCTCGACGGAACAGTGGCTGGTTTGCTTGCCTCCATGGATCGGGCCGGTATCGAGCAATCAGTGCTCTGTTCGATCGCCACTCGTCCGGAGCAGTTCGCCCCCATCCTCGAATGGTCCAAGGAAATCCGCTCGGAGCGGATCGTACCCTTTCCCTCGCTTCATCCCAACGATCCCCTCCTGCTTGAGCATCTGCAGACGGTCCACGACGAAGGTTTCAAGGGGATCAAGATGCACTCCTACTACCAGGATTATTTTCTCGATGATCCGCAGCTGAACGAATTGTACGAAAAAATGAGCCAGCTGGGAACGATCCTGGTGATCCACGCCGGGTACGACATCGCCTTTCCCCGCATCCGCAAGGCCGATCCACAGCGGATTCTCGAGGCCTGCCGGCAGTTCCCCAAGCTCAAACTGATCGCGACCCATCTGGGCGGATGGGATGAATGGGCGGATGTGCGCACGCTGCTCACCGGTGAGCCCATCTACATGGAACTCTCCTTTGCCCTCGATTTCCTAGATCAAAAAAGAATCCGGGATATCCTGCTCTCCCACCCTTCGGAGTATCTGCTGTTCGGAACCGATTCCCCCTGGACCGATCAGGCCACCACCCTCAAGATGCTGGCCAAACTCGGTCTACCGGAGCCCCTCTTCGAGCAGATCGTCGGCGGCAATGCCCGCAGACTGCTGGGTTCTGCGGGCTCCTGAGCTGGACGCCTTGGTGTGCCCAGGAAACAATCAACGACACAAAGATCAGAGAGGTGTTGGATGAAAAAGGGACGGATTCTCGTGCAAAGAACCATCATTGCCTTAGGAGTATTGGCCCTGCTGGCCCCCTTGACCTTGGTCGGGTGCGCCCAGCAACGGCAATGGGCCAAGAGGGGATTGAATCAAGCCGAGTTCGATCAGGATACCGCCCGATGCAAACGGGAAGCTGCCAAGGCAACGTACCAGGATCCCTATGCCTATGAGGCAGGACAAGGTTTGGAACGAACAATTACGCAGGAAAAAGTCTTCGAACAATGCATGTTCTCCAAAGGATATCGCCTGGAAAGCAGCGCATCCGGGCGGTAAAGGCGAGTTTCGCTCAAACCCTCCAACCTTTTCCCTGCCCTTGCGGTCACCCGGGAAACCGTTCCCAAACGACGAATTCTCTCCTCGCAAACAGAGGACCGACGGGAATGATGGCATCGACGGGCTCTCTCAAACTACCTTTCATGGGCAGCACCCCGTTGAATCTTTCGCGATTCCCCCCTTCAAATCCAGCCGTTTTTACCGTCCATATTTTTCCGTTTGTTCTCACCGCTTGAAACAGATACAATTTTACTCATTGAGAGCAACAACGGGTAGTACTTACAACTGCAACGGGAGGATTCTGTGATATGATCACCTATCAAAACGATTCGTTACAGGGCCGGGAAACTGGCCGGGGCCGCCATCAAAAAATATTCATGATGCTTGTTGCGGGATTCGCCTTGCTGGCGACCTGCGCCGTGGTTGATGCCCGAACCGTCACCTGTGAATCGGGTGGAGGAACCCAATTCTGTCCGGCAGACACCAGAGGCGGGGTTCGACTCACCAGACAGCTCAGTAAAGCCGGCTGCTACGAGGGAAAGAGCTGGGGATATGATCGGAATGGCATCTGGGTGACGAGAGGATGTCGGGCACGATTTGAGACGGAAGACTTTCGCCCTGAGTATTATGGCGGCGGGTACGGTGATCGTGAGTACGGGCCTCGTGAAGACTATCGCAGGGGGGGGCCGCCTCGGACAATCACCTGTGAATCGCATGACCCTCATGACAATTACTGTCGGGCCCCTTTGCGCCATGCCCAGGTGAATATTGTGCGTCAGCTCTCCAAAAAGCCCTGTAATTTTGGCGAGACGTGGGGTTGGGATGGTGGCGGCATCTGGGTCACGAGAGGCTGTAGAGCGGTTTTCTCGATTGATTGATCGGACTCGTACCAGCCATTGCGACTGCCGGGGCCCTTTCCCACTGAGCAATGACCCCGGATTCCGCTGCGCTGTATCCAGGCTACTTCGAGAAGATTTCTTGTTGCCCCGCCGGTTTCGGACTAGGATGAACGGGGTCATCTCAGCGGTTGGGCCACCTTTTCGCAGCGGTGTGGCGCAGGCGCACACGGCGGGTTCTTTTTTTGGGCACACAAGGAAAAAAATGGGAAACCCGCAGGGATTGCCTGGAATTATTTCATCTGTTCCAAGAAACAACGAAAGATGTTTCAAACAGAAACTCTTTCCCTTCCGGCACAATTGATAATCAAATTCGAAGTAAGTTCAGCTAGTTTTTTCTAAGTAATAGGTATTATGTCTCCAAAACTCCAGACACTTGTGTACAACGGTGACCGAGATTTTCCAGATTTCAGAACGCGGTGAGTTCTGGTCCGGTTTATTAGCTTCTTGGGTTGAGCCATTTTATGAAAAACCCGGTCTTGGCATGATTGCTCCATACAACCAAGACCGGTAAAAGTAGATTACAGCAGAGCAACTGCGGATAAAAGAAAAGCTATGCTCCTCAATATTGCAGCAACATCTATTGTAATCTCAATTTTCGAGAGTTTGATTGTGAGCATGATAGCACCATTAAATCAAACCTCGGGCCGGCCCAAGGAATTAACTTGGGTTAGTTTATCGTCCCGTGCCAGGGACTAGCTCTCGGATTACCGCGAATATCCTTGAACGGCAGCAAGGCTTGTCTATTGGGTAGCGTTGGAATGATTTACTCACCTGATTACGCACGGTGGCTGCGTAACCATTCCAACTCCATCCTCAAGGGCCTCACCTTTAGCGGCTTACCAGGCCGCAATGGGGAAGCGGTAACTTCCCCAAAATAGTTTCCTGCGTACTCGATTCTGCGCAGGAGGAAACCCAACGACCCGCGATGAGCGGAAGAACATTCAGTGCTCGTTCGGCTTCTTAACCCAACGCCTCCCGAATCCGCGCCATCGCCTTGACCACATTCGCCTCGGAGTTAAACGCCGAAAGGCGAATATACCCCTGGCCGCATTTGCCGAATCCCGCCCCCGGCGTGCAGACCACCCCGGCCTTGTTCAAGAGCAGATCGAAGAACTCCCAGGAATCCCGCTGTCCCTCAATCCAGATGTAGGGGGCATTGTCGCCGCCGACATAACTGTACCCCAATTCGGCTATCGCCTTGCCGATGATCTTGGCATTGGCTAAGTACCCGTCGATCAGGGCCGTGCACTGGGCCTTGCCCTCGGGCGAGTAAACCGCCTCGGCGGCGCGCTGCACCGGATAGGAAACGCCGTTAAATTTGGTGCAGTGCCGCCGGTTCCACAGCGGGTGGATGGCCTGCTTGCCGCCCTTGCTGTCGTAGGCCATGCACTCCTTGGGCACCACTGTATAGGCGCAGCGGGTGCCGGTGAAGCCAGCACTCTTGGAATAGCTGCGGAACTCGATCGCCACCTCGCGGGCGCCTTCGATCTCATAGATGGAGTGCGGCAACTCCGGGTCGCGGATAAAGGCCTCGTAGGCGGCGTCAAAGAGGATCAGCGCCTTGGAATCGCGGGCAAAATCGACCCAGACCTTGAGCTGCTGCTTGGTGATGGTCGATCCGGTGGGGTTGTTGGGGAAGCAGAGATAGATCAGGTCCACCGGCTCCTTGGGCAGGTCGGGGACATAGTTGTTGGCCTTGGTCGATTCGAGATAGACAAGCCCCTCGTAGCGCCCGTCCTTGAACTGGCCGGTGCGCCCTGCCATGACATTGGTATCGAGATAAACCGGGTAGACGGGGTCGGGGAGGGCGATTTTAGCATCGGTGGCGAACAGTTCCTGGATGTTGCCGGTGTCGCATTTGGCTCCGTCGGAGACAAAGACCTCGTCGGCTTGGATCTCCGCGCCGCGCGCCTGAAAATCATTCTTGGCAATCGCCTCCCGGAGAAAATCATACCCCTGTTCCGGGCCATAGCCGCGAAAACTGCTGGTAGTGGCCATCTCGTCCACCGCCTTATGCATGGCCTTGATGCAGGCGTCAGGCAACGGATTGGTGACATCGCCAATGCCCAGCTTGATCACCTCACGCTCCGGATTGGTGGCCTGGAAGGCTGTCACCCGTTTGGCGATATCGGAAAAAAGGTAAGAGGCCTGCAATTTCAGATAATGCTCATTCACTTTCAACATGACTCGTTCCTTCAATGGGGAAACCCGCCGGATTCCTGCGGGAGTTAGAGGTTGACCTTGACCCGGTTGCTGAAATCGTAGCCTTCGGTGGAAAAATCATAGTCCATGCGACCGGCGTTCAGCTTCATCTTGGGAGACTGGATCGTAACCTTGCCCGGACTGACCAGCATCTTGTCGGCGTCGTCGTACTCGAGCCGCTCGGAGAGCAGCACCTGCTGCTTCATCGGCTTGCTCACTTTGACATGGTCGGTGAGCACCAGGTGCCGCTTGTCGATGAGATAGGTCCCTTTACGGCTTTCGATATTGATCGGCTCCTTCTCTGTGCCGATGTACATGGCGCTGACCTCTTCCATCTCGATCTCATGTTCGCGGTCGCCGGTGTACGCCCGCTCGGCATCGATCTGCCACTCCTCCATGCCGTTCGAGGTCATGGTGATGGCCACCGACTCCATGAGGAAATTCTGCAGAGGCGTCTCCTCCTGCAGCTGCGCCAGTTTCGGATTATAGCCGCCTCGAGGGGCGAGGAAGGCGCTCACCGGCCCCTGCCACAGGGGACTGGTGGCAAAAAGCAGCAAAGGAACCATCCAGAGGAGATTGCGGGGATTGTTGATCATCGGTCGAACTTGGCTCGCATCCGTTCCAGATTGCCCTGGGCCTCGAGAATCAGATCGCAAATCTCGCGAACTGCTCCCCGGCCGCCACCGCGTTCGGTGGTGTAATGGATCCGCTGTCGTACCTCGGCCACGGCGTTGGCCGGAGCAACGGCAAAACCGACCCGGTTGAGGATCGGCAGATCCATCAGGTCGTCGCCCATGTAGGCGGTCTGAGGTGGTCGCAGGCCGGTTTCCTTGAGAATGGATTCGTACACGGTCAGTTTGTCCTGCTTGCCTTGAAAGACATAGGCAAATTTGAGATCTTGGGCACGGCGCTCCACGGCCTCGGAGCTGCGGGCGGTGATGATGCCGACCGCCACGCCGCTTTCCTGCAGCAGTTTAATCCCCAGGCCATCCTGGGTGTTGAAACTCTTGGCCTCGCCTCCGCCGGAGAGATAGGTGATGCTGCCGTCGGTAAGGACGCCGTCGACATCAAGCAGCAGCAGTTTGACATGCCGTGCCCGGGGCAGGGCGATCGTCCAGGCCTCACTGCGTACCAGTGGCTGGTTGCGGACCATGGCCCTATTGCGCAGGGCCTCGGTCAGTTCGCAATCGGTGGGATACGCGCCCCCCGGTAGGCCGCAGTTCTGGTCAGACATCGATGACCCCGGCGACCGCCTGCCGCACAGCCAGCAATTGCTTGAGCAGCGGTTCCACCTCGGCGAGCGGCAGGGAGTTGGGCCCATCGCAGAGGGCCTTGCTCGGGTCCGGATGGACCTCGATGAACAGACCATCGATCCCCACCGCCATCGCAGCCCGGGACAGGGCCGGAATGAACTCACGCTGGCCGCCGGAGCTGCCGCCGGCGCCGCCGGGCAGTTGCACCGAATGGGTGGCATCATAGATCACCGGATAGCCGAAGGACCGCATTACCGGCAGGGATCGCATATCGACTACCAGGTTGTTGTAGCCAAAACTGGAACCGCGCTCGGTCAGCAGGATACGCTCGCTGCCGGCGCCGCGCAACTTGTTGACCGCATATTCCATGTCCCAGGGTGAGACAAACTGTCCCTTCTTGACGTTGACCACCTTGCCGGTGCGGGCGGCGGCAACCAAGAGATCGGTCTGGCGGCAGAGAAAGGCAGGGATCTGCAGGATATCGAGGTAATCGGCGGCCATCTCGGCCTGGGCCGGTTCATGAATATCGGAAACAACCGGCACGCCGACCTCTTCGCGCAGGCGGCCGAGAATGCGCAGCCCCTTTTCAGCCCCCGGCCCGCGAAAGGAGTTGAGCGAGGTGCGGTTGGCCTTGTCAAAGGAGGCCTTGAACACGTAAGAGATGCCCAAGCGGGCGGTTATCGCCTTCATCTCCCGGGCAATTTCCCAGGCGAGATCGCCGCTCTCCAGCACACACGGACCTGCCATGAGCAGCAGCGGCGCACCGGGCCCGATGGTGATTGGGCCACAGGGGGTGGGGTTCAGTTCGACGGTTTTAATCATTTCAGGCCTTGCTTCTTTTTTTATGGGCGATGGCCGCTTTGATGAAGTCGCGGAACAGAGGATGCGGCTTCATCGGCTTGGACTGGAATTCCGGGTGGAATTGGCAGCCGAGGAACCAGGGATGATCGGCCAACTCAATGATCTCCACCAGGGTGCCATCGGGCGAGGCGCCGCTGACGATCAGGCCCGCCTCTTCCAACTGTTGACGATAGGTGTTGTTGAACTCGTAGCGGTGGCGGTGCCGCTCGCTGATCTCCTCTTGACCGTAGGCGGTGGCGGCAAAGGTACCCGGCTTAAGGACGCAGGGATAGGCCCCGAGCCGCAGGGTGCCGCCCATGTCGGAATGCTGGTCGCGCTTCTCGATCTTACCGGTGCGGAAATCAAACCATTCGGTCATCAGGTAGATCACAGGATGGGGTGTAACCGGATTGAACTCCACCGAATGGGCCCCCTCGATCCCGGCGATGTTGCGGGCGAACTCGACCACCGCCAACTGCATGCCCAGACAGATACCGAAGAAGGGGATTTTGCGCTCGCGGGCATAGGTCACAGCCCGAATCTTGCCCTCCATGCCACGGCTGCCGAAACCGCCGGGAACCAGGATGGCGTCGCAGTTGTCGAGCTTCTCCAGGTCGGTTCCGTCTTCAAGACCGTCAGCGCTGATGTACTGTAAGTTAACTTTGGTCTCGTTGGCAAAGCCGCCGTGGATCAGGGCCTCGTGCAGACTCTTGTACGATTCGGTCAGATCGACATACTTGCCGGTAATACCGATGGTCACCGTCCCCTTGGGGTTCTTGATTCGGCGCACCAGCTGTTCCCAGGGTTCGACGTTCGGCGACCCGGTCCAGATCCCCAATTTTTCGAGGATGCGGTCATCAACTCCCTCCTGCCGGAGCCTGAGCGGCAGCTCGTAGATACTCTCGACATCCACGGCCGAGATGACCGCATTGGCTTCTACGTTGCAGAAGAGGGCGATTTTTTTCTTCAGTTCGTCAGTGAGCGGCGCTTCGGTCCGGCACATGAGGATGTCGGGCTGGATGCCCGAGGCCCGCAGCTCCTTGACCGAATGCTGGGTTGGCTTGGTCTTGACCTCGCCGGCGGTCTTGATGTAGGGCACCAGGGTCAGGTGAATGAACAGTGTGTATTCCCGGCCCAGATCGATGCGAAGCTGGCGGATGGCCTCGATAAAGGGCAGTCCCTCTATGTCGCCCACCGTGCCGCCGATCTCGATGATCGCGACATCGGCGCTGCCGTCCAACTGGACCACCGCCTCTTTAATCTCGTCGGTGATGTGGGGAATGACCTGGACCGTGCCGCCCAGATATTCGCCACGCCGCTCCTTCA
This sequence comes from uncultured Desulfobulbus sp., assembly GCF_963662935.2. Classification (NCBI taxonomy): domain Bacteria; kingdom Pseudomonadati; phylum Thermodesulfobacteriota; class Desulfobulbia; order Desulfobulbales; family Desulfobulbaceae; genus Desulfobulbus; species uncultured Desulfobulbus sp. Next base: position 1,545,917 of record NZ_CAXXTL010000002.1, read on the forward strand.
TGATCACCGAGTAATAGATCCGGCCGGAAGTGTAATTGTTCTGCTTGCCCATGACCGCGTTGGTGAACCGCTCATAATGGCCCATGTCCAGGTCGGTTTCGGCCCCGTCGTTGGTGACGTAGACCTCACCGTGCTGAAAGGGGTTCATGGTGCCGGGATCGACATTGATGTAGGGGTCAAGCTTCTGGAAGGTGACGGTCAGGCCCCGGGATTCAAGCAAGGTGCCGATGGAGGCGGCGGAAAGCCCCTTGCCCAGTGAGGAAAGGACGCCGCCGGTAATAAAAATGAACTTGGTTTTTTTGCTCAGGGAAGCCTTCATATACCGTTACCTTTGTGGCGAGGGGGAAAAAGAGGGAGGCAGCAGCACTGCCTTTGATGTGGTCGGGTAAAAAATATACCCGATCGGCCCCGGCTTGACAAGTCCGGCCGCTGCAAAAGATCCGCACATAATCTTTTGATTTTTATACAAAAGAGAAAATTTTAGCGAAGAATGTCAGGGATTTTTTGGCCAACTCCACAACGACTTAGTCTGGTTGATCAGGTCCAGGTGCTGCTTCGGGGTCAAGGGGATGAAGGGCGAATTGTCGTAGGTGGTGTCGCAGTTTTCCACCACCAGAACCTTGGCATCCGGACTGAGGGTGTGAGTGTGCCAGACCGCCTGCTTGACGTTATACACCCGGCCAGTTTGGAGCTCCTCGGCATGAAACCGGGTGACCGTTTCGTCCCCTTCGCCGACAAAAAGAATGCAACGCCCCTGGAGCAGGACAAAAACCTCGTCGGTCTCATTGTGGCGCTGCATCCGGGTGAGGTGTTCCGGCCGCAGGTCGGGGCTGTAGTTGAGAATGGCCACTCGCCACTTTTCGAAATCCACCAAAGGCTTATAGCCCTCGCTGCCGTGCTCATGCGTTTCCAGCAGGGAAGTGACCATGTCTATCGGATTGTTGGTGATATCCATCATCGTGTGGCGGGAGCGAGTATTTGTTTAAGGAAGAGTTGACTGCGGGGGTTTTGCGGACTGGTAAAAAACTCACGGGGCGGAGCGACTTCAACGATAGCCCCTGCATCCATAAAGACCACCTTGTCGGCCACCTCGCGGGCAAAACCCATCTCATGGGTGACCACCACCATGGTCATACCCTCCCGCGCCAGGGTGATCATAACCTCCAGCACTTCGTTGATCATCTCCGGATCCAGGGCCGAGGTTGGCTCGTCGAAGAGCATGATCTTCGGTTCCATAGCCAAAGCGCGGGCAATGGCCACCCGCTGCTGCTGACCGCCGGAGAGCTGAATTGGGTAGTGGCTGGCCCGGTCGCGCATCCCCACCTTGTCGAGCAGGGCCAGAGCCAGGATTTCCGCTTGGCCACGACCCATTTTTTTTAACTTGATCGGCGCCAGGGTGAGGTTTTCCAGCACCGATTTATGGCGAAAGAGGTTGAAGCTCTGGAAGACCATGCCCACCTCCATGCGAATCCGATTGATGTCCTCGCCCTCGCTGTAAAGGTTGTGGCCGTCGACGACAATGGTCCCGGAATCAATGGATTCCAGCCGGTTGATGGTGCGCAGCAGGGTGGATTTTCCCGAGCCGGAGGGTCCCAAAACCACCACTTTTTCGCCGGCCCTGATGTCGAGGCTGACATCGGAAAGCGCCTTGAAGGAGCCGAAGAACTTGTTAATGCGGTGCAGACGGATGATCGGATCAGCGGCGTTCATAATGGCTCAACCTGTGTTCCATGATGCTGATGAGTTTGGACAAAATGAGGGTGATCAGAAGATAGATCAGGGCGATCATGGTGTAGGTTTCGAAATAGTTGAAACTTTCCGAGGCGTATTCCCGGCCGCGCCGCAGGATATCGGCCACCGCCAGGATTGAGACCAAGGAGGTATCCTTGAGCAGGGCGATGAACTCGTTGCCCACCGGCGGCAAAATGGTCCGCCAGGCCTGGGGGAGGATGACATAGGCCATGGTCTGGCGATGGTTAAAACCGAGCGAAAGCGCGGCTTCCGTCTGACCATGATCGATGGACTTGATACCGGCGCGAAACACCTCGCCCATGTAGGCCCCGTAACAAAAGGACATGGCAATCACCGCCGCCAACAGATCCGGCACCCGGACAAAACGCCCCAGGGCGTAATAGATGTAAAAGAGCTGCACCAGGAGCGGAATGCCGCGAACCACCTCCACATAGAGGGAGGCAGTCAGGTTGATGAACCGGTTGCTGGAAATCCGTCCCAAGCCGGTCAAGAGCCCGATGACAATCGCCAATGAAATCGATAAAACCGTGACCTCGAAGGTGATGACGATTCCATCGGGAATAAAACGAAGGATGTTGAGGTAGGGATCGGGCTTGAACCATGGCAGGAAGATGAGCAGGCCGATGGCCCCGATCAGGGCGATCCACCAGGCGGAAACCAGTCCTTTATCATCCGGGTTCGGGATGGCCGCGCCGTCGCCGACATCGATTTTGGTGATTCCAGATTCAGACATGGGCATCCCGTCCTGAGGATTGGATAAAAAAAGCCGGACCCAAAGGCCCGGCAATCGGAGGATCGGAACCGGCGCTTATTGGCCGATCCATTGTACCTTGAGGTCCTTATCCAGCCCCTTGGCCTTGACCGCGGCAATACCCTTGTTGATCAGGGCCAGGGTCGCGGCGTTGCCCTTGTTGACGGCCACGCCATAATTCTCAGCCTCGCCGGATTCGATAATCGCAGCAATTTTCAGTTTATCCTTGTACTTATCCAGGGCATAGTTAGCGGCAACCGGATCGTCGCACACCACGGCGGTAATCCGGCCGACATGCAAGTCCTCCATGGCCAGGCCAACCTCATCATAGGATTTGGCCTCCACTCCAGCTGCTGCCTTGATGGCAAAATAACCGGTGGTGCCGATCTGCCCCCCCACCTTCTGCCCCTTCAGGTCAGCAAGGCTTTTCGCGGTCGAGGTCTTGTCAACAATCAAGGCCTGGCGAACGGTAAAATACGGCTCGCTGAAATCCATTTTCTTTTTCCGCTCGTCGGTGATGGAAACGGAGCTGACAATGGCATCATATTTCTTCGCTTCCAGCCCGGCAAAAATCCCGTCCCAGGCGGTGTTTTTAAAAACCGGAGTAAATCCTGCTTCCTTGCCCGCCGCAGTCATGAAAGCAATGGAATAGCCAACCACCTGTTTTTGATCGTTGACGAACTCCATGGGAGGCCAGGTGGCATCAGTGGCGAAAACGATGGTTGTTTCGGCGGCAACCGGTCCACACAGAGCAACCAGCAGCACCCAAGCGGCAACTATTTTATGCAGCATACATTTCTCCGTAAATTAGAGTGATGGTAGAATTTTCTCCATCTACCATCCCAAGACACAGCTAGCAAGAAAAAGGTGGGAGGGGAAAGCTCTCCCTCTGTTGGCGAGCCTTCCGGGGAAACAGGACAAATTTAGGTTTTTCTTGACGTTATCGCCCGGTTACAGGTATACATCGACAGTATTTTCTTCAATGCCCTTCACCCTTCACGCGAGGCTGACTCATGAACACATTTACCCGTCTTTTCCTTGCTACAACGCTGACCTGCACTGTTTTATTTTTGGGAGGATGCGGTCCCAAACCGGTTTCCCCCTATGCTGGCGGCGGAACCGGCTCCTCCGACAGCAATGCGGATGCCAACCGTATGGGCAACATCACCGAGGAGACCAGTCCGGGAACAGAGGGACTCAACTCCACGGGGCGAGGAGGAAGCGGCAGCCTCTCTGGAGACGCTGACCAGCAAAGCGACGCCTACAAACGCGAGCACGGCCGTTCCTCACTTGAGTTTAAACCGATCTATTTTGATTATGATCAGTCCAAAATCAAAGGTGATCAGATTCCGAGCATGGAGCACAATGGCGGCTACCTGAAGAATAATGGTTCAGCCCGGGTGCTGATCGAGGGCAACACCGACATGCGCGGCACCAATGAATATAACCTGGCCTTGGGCGAACGCCGCGCGATGAGCGCCAAGTCCTACCTCAAGGAGTTCGGCATAGAAGAAGGCCGCATTCGCACTGTCAGTTACGGCGAGGAACGTCCATTGTTCAACGGCCAAAACGAAGACGACTTCGCCCAAAACCGGCGCGACGACTTCATCCTCGAATAACCCCCCTGTTGGCAACAACGGGTCAACCGGAAGAGGGTTGACCCGTTGTTCTTCGACCCGTTTGCTTCACTTCCCTCCTCCCTCTCCTAGATAGTTTACACCTCCCTCTCTCTTATCCAATAAGCCCCCTCTCGTGCGTAACTCCTGTACTTTTCCTTGACATGCGAATGATTCTCAAATACTTTTAGGAAAATTTTTCACAAGGGTGACCATGAACAAATACCTGCGCATGACCCATCAACGCGAGATCATCATTAGCGAGTTGAACCGGAGCAAGACGCATCCGACAGCGGACGAGTTATACGAACGGATCAAAAAAAAATTCCCGCGAATCAGTTTAGCAACGGTGTACCGGAATCTGGAAATCCTTTCCGAGGCAGGGTTCATCAAAAAACTGGAGATCAGCGGTCGGCAAAAACGGTTCGATTGGGACCCAGGTGAGCATGACCACGTCTTTTGCACCAAGTGCCAGCGGGTTGACAATATTTCGCCTCCAGGCGACACAGCCCCGCATCTCGAACCGACACAGGAAAAAGGATACCGGATTACCGGACGCAGGATTGAGTTTTTTGGTCTTTGTCCGAAATGTCAGCAACAACTCGAAGTCCCTACAAAAACAGGAGAACGCACAATGGCTTGTACATCATGTGGAACCACCGCTCTTAGTGATACCCAGCGACAAGTGCTCGAGGCCTTGGCGCAAAGTCCCGATGCCTGTGGCAGCAAAGAGCTGGCTGCCACCACCGGCCTGGAGGCTAAGCAAATCAGTTGCCAGATCACCGCACTCAAGAATAAGGGCTATGTCAGTAGTCCTGCCCGGTGCAAATACGAAATCACCGCGCAAGGCAAAGACATGCTTGGATGAAAGAATGGAAAATTTGAACCCAACAACGCTAACTCCCTCTAAGGAGGCAATTCAATGAGTTTTTTAGTGACTAAACAGGCGCCGGATTTCACGGCAACGGCTGTCATGCCGGACAATTCCATGAAACCGGATTTCAAACTGTCCGATTACCGGGGCAAATACGTCATCCTCTTTTTCTACCCCCTGGATTTCACCTTTGTCTGCCCCTCCGAAATTCTGGCCTTTGACAAGGCCCTGGCTGCCTTCAAGGCTAAGAACTGCGAAATCATCGGCGTCTCCATCGATTCGCAATTCTCCCACTGGGCCTGGAAGAATACCCCGGTCAAACAGGGCGGCATCGGCGAGATTCAGTATCCGCTGGTGGCCGATCTCGACAAAAGCATTAGCCGCCAATACGGTGTCCTCCTTGATGCAGGCATCGCCCTGCGCGGCAGCTTTCTCATCGATCGCGAAGGAACTGTACGCCACGCGGTGGTCAATGACCTGCCCTTGGGACGCAATATTGACGAGGCCTTGCGCATGGTTGACGCCCTGCAGTTCCATGAACAACACGGCGACGTCTGTCCGGCCAACTGGACAGAAGGCAAAGAGGCGATGACGCCGACCGCCGCCGGTGTTGCCGAATATCTCACCAAACACAACAATTGATCCGACACGAACTTCCGGACAAAACAGGGAAAAAGGACAATTTGGCCCTTTCCGAGCCGAACAAGATGGTTTATTGTTTGGCCTAGTTTATGCCGGTCACAGGGCGGGAATCCAAACGAGATTCTCGCTCCCCCAAAGATTCAATCAATCTACGAGGAGAATAGACTATGACTAAGAAAAACGAAGTGTACAAATGCGCGCTCTGCGGCAATATTGTCGAAGTCCTTCATGCCGGCGCCGGAGAACTGGTCTGTTGCGGCCAAGGAATGGCCCTGATGACCGAAAACACCGTCGATGCCGCGAAGGAAAAACATGTGCCGGTGATCACCAAGGTGGCTGAGGGGTATAAGGTTGCTGTCGGTGCGGTGGCCCATCCCATGGAAGAAAAACACTGGATCGAATTTATTGAACTGATTGCTGACGGCAAGGTTTATCGCCAGAATCTCAATCCCGGCGAGGCCCCCGAAGCAACCTTCTGCATCAAGGCGGACCAAGTTTCCGCCCGTGAGTATTGCAACCTTCACGGCTTGTGGAAAGCCTGATTCAATCGAATCAAGAGAGGAAACAAGATGAAAAAATACACCTGTGTTGTCTGTGCCTATGAATATGATCCCGCTGCAGGCGATCCTGACAATGGGGTAGCACCCGGTACCGCTTTTGAAGATATCCCCGATGATTGGACCTGTCCGGTCTGCGGAGCTGGCAAAGATCAGTTTGAGGAGTCCTAAATAAAACATCCTCCACTCCGGACACTTCGGGGTGGAGGATGTTTGTCGCGTGCGACTGTAATTTGACGGCCCTTCCCGGGTCGCCGGGATCGAAACCCGCTGACGACAGCACACGGTCGTCCCGTTCAACCACCCAACGCCTTCCCCAATCCCGCTGCTACACTCGCAATGGATACTCCAGCAGACCGATCCTCTTCACGACCGCTTTCGTTCACGCCTAACATCCGAGGTCAACTTGATGAATAAAATCATTTTTTTTGCTTTTCGCGATAATCCCCTCTGTTTTGTCCATGTGCTGCTTAATAGCCTTGATATGGCCAAGAAAGGCATGGAAGGCAAAATCGTTCTTGAAGGCGAAGCGGTCACCCTGGTTCCGCTTATGGCCGATCCCGCTCATTTTCTTCACCCCCTTTACAGCAAGGCGAAAGAGCAGGGACTCATTCTCGGGGCCTGCCGCGCTTGTTCCAATAAACTGCATGTAACCGACACCTTAGCGCAGGAGGGCCTCCCGCTGATCGGCGAGATGGCCGGTCACCCTGCCATGTCGGATTTTATAGAGAAAGGCTACACTCTACTCACCTTTTAAACTGCACTGTATGCAGGAGGATTGTTGTATGAAAACAATTGAACTGGCGGAAAACGTCTACTGGGTAGGCGCCGTCGACTGGATTACCCGTGATTTTCACGGCTACTCGATCAACGGCACCACCTACAATGCCTACCTCATTATCGACGAAAAAATCACTCTGATCGATACAGTGAAAAAACCGTACAAGAGCGAGTTGATGCACCGGATCCACAACATCATCGATCCGAAAAAGATCGATTACCTGGTGGTCAACCATGTCGAAATGGACCACTCCGGTGCCTTGCCTGAGATGATCGAAGCCATCAATCCGGAAAAGGTGATCTGTTCGAAAATGGGGCACAAGGCGCTGTTACAGCATTTTCACCGTCCGGACTGGCCCTATCATGTGGTCACTCCCGGCGAAGAACTGAGCCTGGGCAAGCGCACCCTGAATTTTCTTGAGACCCGAATGCTACACTGGCCGGATTCGATGTTCACCTATCTCAAGGAAGACCAGATCCTGTTCACCAGCGATGCCTTCGGCGAACATTTGGCCACCAGCGAACGGTTCGACGACGAGGTCAATCAGGATGTGCTGATGCACGAGGCTGCCAAATATTACGCTAACATCCTCACCCTCTACTCGCCGCTGGTGAAAAAGCTGCTGGCTCAGGTACAGGAGATGCAATTGCCGATCAAGATGCTAGCCCCTGATCACGGCGTGATCTGGCGCAGCAATCCCGGCAAGATCATCGAGGCCTACTCCCGTTGGTGTGTCCATCAAGGCAACGGTAAAGCGCTGGTTATCTATGACACCATGTGGGATTCGACCAAGATGATGGCCAAGGCTATTGCCGAAGGGTTGCACGAGCAGGGGGTCGAGTACAAGTTGCTCGACCTGCAGGTCAACCATCGCAGCGACGTCATGACCGATGTGTTGGAGTCCAGCGCCATTGTGCTCGGATCATCGACCCTCAACAACGGCATGCTGCCCAGGATGGCTGATTTTCTGATGTATATGCGCGGGTTGCGGCCCACCAACAAGGTCGGCGCGTCCTTTGGCTCCTACGGATGGTCTGGCGAGGCGGTCAAGATGATGAATGAGGTCCTGAAGGATATGAACATTATCCTCTGTCACAAAGGCCTGAAGGTGCAGTATGTGCCCGAGCATGCCCAATTAGGCGAGTGCGTGGAACTGGGACGGACAGTGGGCAAAGCGATGCAGGCCTTGCTGGCCGGAGAGAAGATCGAATCGGTGGTCTGATGCGTTGGTGATTGTATTGACTGGCCCGGCATCCCAAGGTGGAATGCCGGTTTTTTTTTTATTCCTCCCGGCAGCAGGAGGAGAGCAAAATTTTCTCGTACATCAAACGCACCACCTCTTCGACCTGAAGGCCGGTAGAATCGATGGTCAGGGCATCGGATGCGGCCTTGAGCGGGGCGATGGTCCGTTCCCGGTCGTCCTTGTCCCGCTGAATGATCTGAGCCAGTAGTTGCTGCTCGTCCACCATCTCGCCCTTACTCCGCAATTGCTCCGCCCGGCGATGGGCCCGGACCTGCGAGCTGGCATCAAGGAAAAATTTCCAGGCGGCATCGGGAAAGACCACGGTGCCGGTATCGCGTCCTTCGGCCACAATCTGGCCGCTTGCGCCGATCTGCTGCTGCAACCGGGTCAGACTGGCTCTCACCAGAGGGAGGACCGAGACCTTTGAAGCCAACATGCCCATCTCCGGGGTGCGCAAATTCCTCCCCACATCCTGGCCATCGACCAGCACCCGGACATCGTCCTCACCCGCTTCCGGCGGCAACAGTTCGATACGAATTGCGGCCAGCAAGGCCTCCAGTTGGCCACTCTCACCGAGATCTATGTCTTTTTCCCGGCATTGATAGGCCACAGCGCGATACATCGCCCCAGTGTCAAGGTAGGTGAAGTGAAGTTGAGCTGCCAACATCCGTGAAACCGTGGACTTACCCCCTCCGGAGGGACCGTCGATGGTGACGATCCGTTTACACACGCTCATAGCCCAAATCCCGCAGACATTCGCTCAAGGCGGCAACGAACCGCTGGTTTTCCTCGACCGTGCCCACTGTGATCCGTATGAAATCCGGATAGCCGTAGGCCTTCATCGAACGGACGATGACCCCCTTGTAGAGCATAGCCTCGTACAATCTGGTGGCGTCGCCCTGGACATCGATCAGGAAAAAATTGGTGTGGGAAGGATAGGGGATGCAGCCGAGCCCTGTCACCGCTTCACTCAGCCAAACCCTGCCCTCAGCGGTGGCCTGCAAGGTGTGGTCATAATGCGCCGTATCGTCCAAGGCTGCAAGCGCACCAGCTTGAGCCGGCAGGTTAATATTAAACGGCTGCCGGACCCTGTGGAGCAGGGCGGCCACATCCCGATGCATGACCCCAAAACCAATTCTTAATCCCGCCAGACCGAAGGCCTTGGAAAAAGTGCGCAGACTCACCACCGCCGGGATCTGCTCCGGTTGGCGGATATAGCCTAGGATATCGATACGCTCGGCCGGATCGACAAAATCGACATAGGCTTCGTCGACAACGACGATCACCGACTGCGGCAGGTCGGCCAAGAAGCTATCAAAAGTTGCCTTGCCAATGAGGGTACCGGTGGGATTGTTCGGGTTATCGATGAAAATCAGCCGGGTCCGCTCGGTCACAGCCGCACTGATCGCCGCAAGATCATGGTGCATCGCCTTGAGAGGGATGATCACATTTTCGCCCCCGCGCACCTGGACAAACTTCTGGTACATCAGAAAGGAGGGGTGACTGGTGATGACCGCATCACCGGTGCCGACAAAGGCCTTGACCAGAAACTCAATCACCTCGTTGGAGCCGTTACCGAGCACAATTTCCTCCGGCGCCGAGCCGATCCAGCGTGCCACAGCCTCGGTGAGGTAATAGCTGGAGCCGTCGGGATAGCGGTGGAGGGTGTGCAGCATAGTGCCGATGGCGGCAACCGCCTTGGGTGAAGGACCCCAAGGATTTTCATTCGAGGCCAGTTTAATGGCATTGGTGATTCCGTATTCCCGCTCCAGCTCATCCATGGGTTTGCCGGGGGGATAGGGGACTATGGCTTTGATGTGTTGGGGGACGGGGAGTTGCATATTTAGACAAGGTCCGGTTTTTTTCCGGCTATGCCGGCACGTTGTTCAAGGTTATAGGCAGCGCGCAACAGGATCTCCTCGTTGAAATGGGCGGCCTGCAGCTGCATACCGATCGGCAGGCCCTGACTGCTGAAGCCACAGGGGACCGACATGCCGGGGATGCCGGCAAGATTGGCTGATAGGGTCAGAATATCGGAGAGATAGAGGGCGAGCGGATCGTCGGCTTTGTCGCCAATCTTCCAGGCAGGGGTCGGGGTCACCGGTGAGACCATCAGGTCGCAGGTGGCAAAGGCCCGGGCAAAATCCTCCTTGATCAGGGTGCGCACCTGGGAGGCCTTTTTGTAAAAGGCGTCATAATAGCCGGAAGAAAGAGCGTAGGTGCCGATCAGGATACGTCGTTTGACTTCGTCGCCAAACCCGTGGGAACGCGAGCGGTTATACATTTCGATCAACGACCCGGCCGTGCGGTCGCGGTAACCGTAGCGAACCCCGTCAAAGCGGGCCAGGTTGGAGCTGGCCTCGGCCGGGGCGATCAGATAGTAGACGGCTACACAATAATCGGTATGCGGCAGGGTGACCTCGACAATTTCGGCCCCTGCCTCTTTGAGCATGCTGATGCCGTTGCGCACCGCTCTATCAACTTCGGGATCCAATCCCTGGCCGAAATACTCTTTGGGGATACCGATTCTCACACCTTGCAGTCCATCCTGGAGGGCTGTGGCAAAATCGGGAACGAGCAGGTTGATCGAAGTCGAATCGAGAGGATCATGCCCGCAGATCGCCTTCATCATTAAGGCGCAATCGCGCACATCCTTGGTCAAGGGACCGACCTGATCCAGCGATGAGGCAAAGGCCACCAGGCCGTAACGCGAAACCCGGCCGTAGGTCGGTTTCATGCCCACGGTGCCGCAGAGCGATGCCGGCTGCCGGATCGAACCGCCAGTGTCGGAGCCAAGCGAGGCAAAACATTGGTCGGCTGCGACGGCGGCGGCGGAACCACCACTGGAACCACCGGCCACATAGCCCTTTTTCCAGGGGTTGTGGGGCACTTTGAAGGCGCAGTTCTCGCTGGTCGAGCCCATGGCAAACTCATCCATGGCCAATTTTCCCAAAAGCACCGATCCGGCGCGGGCCAGCTTGGTGACGACCGTGGCGTCGTAAGGGGCGACAAAATGCTCGAGCATCCGTGAGCCGCAGGTGGTAGGCATCGAAGTGGTGCAGAGGACGTCCTTAATGGCCAAGGGAATGCCGCAGAGTGGGCCAGCGGCATGACCACCAGTTTTTCTTCTGATGTCGGCCTGTTCCGCCTGCCGGAGTGCTCCTTCGCGATCCAGGGCCAAATAGGCCTGCACCTTGGGTTCGACGGCATCGATCCGGGCCAGCACCGATTCAGTGAGCGCAACCGAACTCACCTCGCCGGCACCCAGTAACCGCGATGCCTCATGTAGGGTCAATGAGTAGTGTTCCATACTTTGATTCTGCTGAAAGGAAAAAGGGGCGGATCAGCCGACGACCTTCGGAACCACGAAGGATTCGCCGTTCTGCTCGGGTCCATTGGCTAAGGCCTGTTCCCGCGACAGAGAGGGCCGGACCTCGTCCTCGCGAAAGGCATTGACCACCTGTTGCGTGTGGGTGGTGACGGCCACGCCGGTGGTGTCCAATTCGTCGAGCTTGGCCACATAAGAAAGGATGGCGTCGAGTTGTCCGGTCATCCGGTCCACCTCGGCAACGGTCAAATCAAGACGGGCCAGTTTGGCCACGTGCTGCACTTCTTCTCGGGTAATTTTCATGGCTGTGTGCAAGGAAAAACGAAGGTGACAGGCTGTTGTCGGTAAAAAACAGCTACTGTTTATACAGCGAATGGGCAGAAAGAACAACCCCCGCAAAAATTTCGACCAAATCGGGGTCGAACTGCGAGCCGGCGCAGCGACGAAGCTCACCCACAGCCTCGGGGGTGGTGAGGTTACGGCGGTAGTTGCGGCGCGAGGTCATGGCGTCGTAACTGTCGGCAATGGTGATGATACGAGTCAGGACATCCAGCTCATGGCCGCCGATACCGTCCGGATAGCCGGAGCCATCCAGTTTTTCATGGTGATGACGAATAATGTCGCGCTCCCGCTCCATGAAAGTGAGCGGTTCAATGATACTCGCCCCCACTTCCGGATGTTTTTTTATCAGTTCCCATTCTTCCGGGGTCAGGTCACCGGGTTTTTGGATGCAGGAAAGATCGATAACCAGCTTACCTATATCGTGAAACTGGGAGGCCCGACGGAGAACAAGCATATCCTCGTGACTGATCAGAGCGGCTTCACCCAGAAAAACCGCATATTCCGTCACTCTTTTCGTGTGCCCGGCGGTATATCCGTCCTTTTCCTCCATGGCCGCCTGCAGGCTCGACATGATCTGAACCGTCGCGTTCTCCAGGTGGTTGCTGTATTGCTCAAGCAGAATATTTTTCTCGGCCAGTTCTTGAGTTTTTGCCTGGACCTCTCTCTCGAGATTTTTTTTATAGGCCTTTTCTTGTCGAAGAAAATGCTTTTTTTCCGCAGCCTGCTTGACCTTGACATGAAAGAGCTCAATGTCGGCAATGGGTTTGGTAAGAAAATCGTAGGCCCCAAGGTTAATAGCTTTCACTGCATAATCCATAGAACCGGCGCCGGTAAGAAAGAGGACTGGGATATCGACCCGTTGCTGGTTCAACCGCTCAAGGGTCTCAAATCCATCCATGTCTGGCATGTTGATGTCGAGGATAATGACATCAACATCTTCCGACACTTGTTCCAGTACCTGTCGGCCGGACTCAACGGCAACGACGTCATGATGGAACATCTTGAGGATTTTCTGGATCGCTACCCGAACCAGAGTGTCATCATCTGCTAAAAGAATTTTCGAACTCATAAGCCTTCAGAAGTCGGAACAAGCAATAACCCCATTGAACGCTACGCACTCTGCGCCCCCCACACATCCTTCCCGAAGTGTAGTTTCTCATAAATAAAAAGCGAAAAGAAGTACTATTCCGTGCGTCGATTCACTTGGTCAAAAAGACCTCATTTTTTTTACCCATTGCACAGCCTGATCAATACAGGCGGACTCAGCCCTGCTGGCGCGAAGCCTTAAGAGATCCTCAGGAAAGAGCCAGGGGATGATCGGTGGCCAGAGGGGTGCCACGCAGCTCACTCAAGACAGCCCAAAAACCATTACGCACATTTTCCCAATCGTACCGCCTTCCAGGGCAAACAATATCTTACCCTGGCAGAACTCTTCCGCCAATTCCAACAGAACCTTGGCCATATAAGCTATCCCAGTGGCTGTGACCCGCTGAGATCCGACCGGATCGCCGGTCATGCAATCAAAACCGCAGGAAACAAGGATGAGCTGGGGATGATAGGTTGGCAAGGGGAATAAAGATATCGTTGAATATTCGAGCAAACTCCAGATCACCGTGACCAGTGCTCAACGGGATGTTGACAGTATCCCCCCACCCGCGCCCTTTGCCGGATTCAGCCAAGGCGCCGGTACCCGGATAAAAAGGAAACTGATGGTACGAGCAGTACAACACTTTTTCGTTGCGATAGAAACTTTTCTGGGTGCCATTGCCGTGATGCAGATCCCAATCGACGATCATGATTCGATGAAGCCCCAGGTGACGGATCGCCCATTTGGTTGCTACCGCAAGAGTGTTGAATAGACAAAAGCCCATGGCCCTGTTGGACTCGGCGTGATGCCCTGGAGGGCGAACTAGGCAGAAACCGTTATCGATCTCACCGCGCTCCAGCCGTTTGATGCCGTCGATGGCAGCACCGGCAGCCATCAAGGCCGCCTCGTAGGAATCGGAGGAGGTTCTGGTGTCGGCGTCAAGAAAGGTGGCCACTCGGGACGCCGTGGCAGCTACCGTCCGAACCAGTTCCGGGTTATGGTTGAGTTGGATCGAGGAGACACTGGCCTTGGGGAAGGAGGGATACACCAGCTGAGCCGCCACTTCAATCCGTTCCAACTCCTGGTAAAGTCCACGGGGTCGATCGGCCGGTTCGAGGTGATCCCTTCCAGTGTCATGGGCCAGAAAAAGGGGAGTTTATAAACGGCTGTTCGTCGCACAAGGAACCTTCGACCAGATCAGTATCTCCTGCTCAGTGATGACCAGATCCATGGGTACATCGTGGGGGAGGGAGGGTAGCTGATCCACCACCTGGCAGGAAAAAGCGAGGCCAATCCGGGTGGCCTGGGGCGCCTCCTGGGCGAGAAAGCGGTCATAAAATCCCCCCCCGTAACCGAGCCGATGACCGCAACGATCAAAAACCGCTCCGGGTATTATCGCTACGTCGATGGAAGTCGGCAACATAATCCGATCCTGCTCCCAAGGCGGCAAGGGTTCGGGTATCCCTTTGTATCCGGGAGCAAGATCATGGCGCTTTTCGGTGAGGATGATAGCCAGCATCTGGGAGTGTTCCGGCTGGCTCAGCGGTACACTGACTGTTTTCCCGTGAGCCCAACAGTTATTCAATAAAATAGTCGTTTCGACCTCACTGCGAAAATGGCAGTAAATGAAAAAAAACTGCTTTTCCTGAAAAATAGGAAGGGAAACTAAGGATTGGATAATCCGCTCACTCCCAACAGCCCGCTCTGCCAGGGGTATTGCGTCGCGTTGCGCCAGGAACTGCCAGCGTATCCGGTCGCGGTCATCAACCAGGTTATGAATCATCGAGTAAGCCGTCTGATTGTCACGGGGAAAAGAAAAAGGGCGGCTTCTTTCGAATACCGCCCCATACAACGATCTTACATCTAAGAAAAAATCACATTGGCAATAACAGTTTATTGGAATCCTCGTTCCAGGTCACCACCAAATACCAGAGGGTGCAAAAACCGACGATCAGGGCCATGGTGTACCCATACCCCATTACATCAGGGATGTAGACATATTTGCCAAGATACCCATTTTCCTCGAATTTATAGGCAGAAAACCAGGCCACCATCAACGAGTTGGAAAGCGAGAAAAAGGGAACCGCCACCCACAGCTTGATCTGCCCTTCGCCGACCCGCCAAAGGGCACCAGAACCGCAGCCGCCGGCTAGCATGGCGCCAAGCCCGAAGATGAAGCCGCCGACAACACCGCCCCAGCCGAAGGTGCCGCGCACATAGTTCATCGGATCAAGAACCGGCTCACCACCTAACCGGGTTCCCACGCCATACTTGAGGACTGCGGCACCGACAGCAACAATCACAATCGACAGTGCCACGGATTTAGCCATCTTACAGTCACCGGTCATGTGCGGTTCGCGGAAGCCTTGAATCATGCACCAACGGCCGCGCTGCATCGTGTATCCGAGACCAACAGCGATGAGCAGGATACCGGAAAGCGAGGTGATATATTCAACATAGTCGTCGCCATTAAAATTGGCATAATAATTCGCGCACCAGATAACGCCGACCAGACCAGCAACACCGAAAACCCACTGAACCGGATAGGGGATATTCAGGGTCCAGGAACCGCCGCCGCCCCAACTAATATGCTCCATCTCCTTGTAGAGAAGCCAGAGACCCAGTAGAACGCCGGGAATCAGGCCTATCCACATCGCAAAACCGTTGGCAGCCAGATTGCCGATGGCGTTGTACATACCACCAACATTGCAACCACCAGCCAAAGCGGAACCTATACCCATTAAAATACCAGCAATAATTGCCTTAATGTATTCACGGATCGGGGGAAAACGGAAAGCGAACTGTCCACCAAGACAGGCGGAAATGAATGCGCCGCCGATAAACCCTAAACCAATGACCGAACCAGTGTTGAAGAGTATCGATTTGGTCAATATTTTATCGCCGTCTTCATTGACAAAACCAACCAATTCAGCAAGATCTCCATTGAACACTCCAGCCTGCCAGAGCATCCAGTCACCCCAGTTACGGATTGCGCCGACCGCACCCCAAGGCCGCCACCAAGCCATAATAAGCACACTGAGCAGGGCGACAATGATACCGGTCATGATCGGGTTCCATTCGTCCTGGCAGAGAACTTTGTATAAATGTTTAATCTTTTGCCACAAAATCTTGAAGTCTTCCATCTTCTTCAACAGCCTCCTTTTCCCTTTAAATGATAATGGCTTCCAAATCGAACATCGTAAAAATAGGTTAAATTCTCTTCAAATCGGCATAAATACCGTTGCTCTGAGAATTTGTCAATAAAAGCAACCTGATCAGCAAAGGAGTTTTTTCTTCCTGCTGTTTTCCGTTTGAGAGATTACTTTTTTCCGTTCGGTAGCGGTGTTGAGGTATTTGTTTCTACCTTGACAACCACAGTATTTATCTATAAACTAAATCGTCTTTTTTTCATGTATAAAATGGTCTTTTTAAAAAAGTATTTTCTTAAGGAGAACACAAATGAGTGACGTAAAAGTAGCACCTGAAGGTCTGGCTATCGCTTCGGTTCTGGATGCAAGAGGTTTGAGCTGCCCCATGCCGCTTCTCCGCACCAAAAAAGAAATTGGAAAAATCAATGCCGGTCAAATCCTGCACATTCAGGGTACCGATCCGGGTTCCAGAAACGATATTCCGGGTTGGTGCGAGCGAGCAGGCCACGAATATCTTGGCGAGAAAGAAGAGTCTGGTTACATTAGCTTTTTTATCAAAAAAGGATGATCAAACCAACTTTACAATCCTTTTGAGGAGGAAAAAAGCCAATGTCTGCTGATCCAAACAAACTAGGTATTTTCGTTACATCACCCCAACACATGCGCCACATCCTCGGTATAGCCAAGGCTGCGGTGCGTGCCGGCAAAAAGGTGATGGTATTTTTTACCTTTAAATCAATTCACCTGACCAAGAATCCCCTCTTTTATGAATTGACCCAACTGTGCGCCGTGGAAGATATTGCTATCTGCGCAGACAGTTACATCTGTGAGGGATTTGACAACGTCAACGATGTTCCACGCGGCCTGATCGACAAGCAGATGCGGACCCAGGCTTTCCATGGTGCCATTCTTGATGAATGCGCCAAGTACATAGTCATGTAAGGAGACACGGAAATGGAATCATTGAAAGTGTACATACTGATCGCCAACCGTGTCTACAATGACGGTATACGTTCGGGTTTAGGTCTTGCTGTTGAAAACCACTACGCCTTTCCCGTTATTATGAACGGTGAATTTCCCCGCATGTCCAATTACATGGCGGAGAACATCGCCTGGATTTCCGACATGGAAGGTCAGGTTTATAGTTGTGGTGCTGATGCTCCCACCGATTTACCGGAGGGAACCGAGATAGCCAATATTTCTTTGGAAGAGCTTGGTGAACAAATGAGAGAAGCCGATTTCATTATTCCTTACGGTCTTCCCAAGCAATCCCACGAGCCTCCAGGTGCTTGCAGCGAATAACAAGAGAATACGAGGAATGGTGATAAAATGAAAATATTGCAGGTATACAGATCAGAACCCACCGAGGATGTCAAAAAGTTGGTTGAAATTCTCAATCGTGATAGGACCGCCGATGAATTCAAGCTTTATATCGGTGAGCCGAATTACGACACCTTAGTGCAGAAACTTTTTGCAAACGATAAAACAGTTTGCTGGTGGTAACATTGAAATAAACCGTTAGTTCGGTCGTTTTTCACCCTGTCATTCTTGGAATGACAGGGTTTTTTTATGGTTTTAAGTCTGAACCTATCCGCCTTATCCACATATTTTCTCCATGAGAAAGTCGTGAAAAAAAGGCCGAAATTCCCTTATTTTTATATTCTCCCGAGACGGGTGCACCCTGTTGGTTAGGAGAACCACAATAACTTTCTGCTCAGGATCTATCCAAAACGAGGTTCCAGTAAAACCTAGGTGCCCCACACTCTTCGGTGAAAAATAACGGCCGCTGCTTGATAGCCCAGATGATGGCGTATCAAAACCAAGTCGCCAGCAGCTTTCTCCCGGTTGCTTCCAAGTGAGCGCATAGCTGAGTAGATTATTGGAAAAGGCCGGATGACTAGCCCGTTGTTGCCAACAATCGAGCAAACATTCGCATAAGTTCAGTACGCCGCCAGCAGTCCCAAATAAACCCGCATGGCCTGCAACCCCACCCATGAGCCAGCAATGCTCATCATGTACCTCTCCTTGTATAATTTTCTTCCGCCAAGGACAATCTTCGGTTGCCGCCATCTCGGTTTTTTCTGTTTGTACCGAACTGTTTGACGGCATAAAAAAAATTTCTTCCGCCAAATGAAGAGGTTCTATTATATTTTTTTTGTAAAGTTGATCGAGCGGAATTTGTGCCGATTTTTCGAGAAGCAATCCTAAGAGGATGAAACCTAAATCACTGTAAAGACAATTTTTTCCCCGAGAATATTGCAAAGGCTCTTTCACTATTTTTTTTAGAAGGGGGTGCATATTGTCCCTGGAAGATTGGGCATCAAACTCTCGAAAATAGGGTTTATATGCTGGTAATCCTGAAGAATGGGTAAGAATATCCCTAATCATAATACCCTGTTTATCTTGAGCGAGAGTAGGATACAGTAAAGAAAGAGCAGCATCGTCCCAATGCATTTTTCCTGAAGCTATGAGATGAAGTGTACACAAGGTTGTACACAGGGGTTTGGTCAAGGAAGCTAAATCAAAAGGAGTTGATACTTGCACGGGTGCACCTGATTGATCGGATCGAGTCAAACCGCCACTGAACCATCCCCTATAACGGACCTTATTTTTTATGACACTGACAGCTGCCGATACACCTGAATACACCCCTTCCGCCAGCCCTCTTTCACAGGCTTCTTTGAGTAGAATATTTATTTGATTTTTCATTGTTTTATTGGGTGTCTCACAAAAAAAATATTTGATATTTCAACTGTTTTCGAGTAGTTTTTCCCTTCATTCTTTTTGTTAATAAAGTTGTTAAAAATATGTAAAAGAAGCTGTTCATAACTAAAAGAGGTATAAACACCTTCTTTTATCAAAAAATACCAAGTCACCGGTAAACATTTTTATAAACATAAATTTTATTTTAAATACAAAATGTTATCCCATTAATCAACATACTCACACTATTAATACCAATAACAATATTCTCTATAAAAAAGGAAAGTTATTATGGCCTTCCAGTTTAACATAAGCAGAGACGATCTTCTCCGTGCTATCAGCGCTCAACAAAACATAACCAGTAAAAAAGGGACTCTGGCTATTTTATCGAATGTATTGATGGAAGTAAAACCGGAGCATGTTGTTTTAACCGGGACTGATTTGGAAATAGGTCTCAAGCAGACCATACCAGCAGAGGTTATTGAAACCGGAATCCTAACCTTACCAGCTAAAAAGTTATTTGAATTGGCCAGGGAATCAGGGTCCACCACTATTTCTTTTAAAGAACTCGATAATAATTGGGTTGAAATAACAGCTGGGTCAAGTCTCTATCGTTTGGCTGGAATGGTGGCAGACGAGTTCCCACAGTTTCCTTATTATGATGAACAAAAAATGATTCAGATTGAGAGTGCCGTCATGGCAGACTTAGTCGATAAAACGGTGTTCTCCATTGCCTTGGATAAGGAGAACATGTTCACCTTGACAGCGGCTATGCTGCAAAAAGTAAAAACCGATGATAAACTGTACCTGAAGATGATCTCTTCGGATGGTCATCGTTTGACCATTATGAGCAGGGAAGTGGATGCCAGTCTGGATGGATTGCAGATGAATTCGGCAACTTTAATTCCAAGAAGGGGTGTGCAAGAAATAAGAAAATTTTGCGAAAATAAAAATGTTTTTTCTTTTGGCATTGAAGAAAAGCAGGCTGTTTTAAAAAATGAAGATTCTTTGCTTGTTATTCGTTTAATGGAAGGAGATTTTCCTGATTTTCAAGGACTTCTTAATGTTTTATCAAAAGATAATTCTCTTCACATAAATAGACTCCGTTTTTTAGAAGGATTGAAAAGAATAAATCTTTTCACAGAAGATCTTTTTCATGCCATAAAAATTGACATTGAAGAAAATAAAATGGTTTTGACTTCTCAAAATGCAGATTTTGGTTCAGCAAAAGATGAATTTACTATAGATTATAATGGACAACCACTATCTCTCGGTTTCAATTGTCGATATTTCATTGAAAGTCTTCAAGTTATGGAAGGTACTATAATAACAGCAAGCATTAATAGTCAAGAAAGTCCCTGTATGATAACCTCTGATGAGGATACAGGTTTTTTAAGTATTATTATGCCAATGAAAATTTAAAAAATCTTTTATTATCATAAACATATATTATGATTTAATGATTTATTAATCATATATTTTCTTAAATATTCAAGTAAAAAGGAAAAAAGTGAGTGACCAAATTGATACATCGTATGGTGCAGAACAGATTAAGGTTCTTGATGGACTGGAAGCTGTCCGTAAAAGACCCTCTATGTACATCGGCAATACAGCATCGGAAGGTCTGCATCATCTCATTTATGAAGTGGTCGATAACTCCATAGATGAAGCTTTAGCTGGTTATTGCAATACTATAAATATAATTATTCATGAAGATAACTCGGTAACTGTAGAGGATAACGGACGCGGTATCCCGGTGGATAAGCATCCCACTGAGCAGATGTCTGCGCTGGAATTGGTCATGACCACCTTGCATGCGGGAGGTAAGTTTGATCATTCCACCTATAAGGTGTCCGGTGGTTTGCACGGTGTCGGCGTTTCAGTGGTGAATGCCTTAAGCGTTCGCACCGTGGCCGAGGTAAGGCGAAACGGCAAGGCGTACAGACAAATTTATGAATATGGCACTCGCGTCAGCGATCTCGAGGTGATAGGAGTCAGCGAGCAGACAGGAACCACCATATTTTTCAAGCCTGATCCGGATATTTTCACAGAAACGCTGGAATTTCAGTATGAAATTGTGAAAACGAGGATGAGGGAGTTAGCTTTTCTGAACAAAAATATCTGCATAAATCTCAAAGACGAACGGGATGGAGCTGAAGACACTTTTCATTTCAGCGGCGGCATTGTCTCCTATATCGAATACCTCAATCGCAACCGAACTTGTGTGCATCCTCATCCCATTCTCATTTCCGGCGAGCGGGATAATGTGCAAGTGGATATCTGTTTCCAGTATTTTGATGGCTATTCGGAACGATTATTCTCTTTTGTTAATAATATCAACACAAGAGAAGGTGGAACTCATGTCGCCGGATTCAGGTCGTCCTTGACCAAATGCATCAACCGGTACGCCAGCGACGACCTAGTTCCCAAGCATCTTAAGGAAAAAATGGGGGGTGATGATGTCCGCGAAGGCCTGACCTGCGTTATCTCTGTTCGGGTGCCCAATCCTCAGTTTGGAGGGCAAACGAAAAACAATTTAGGCAACTCGGAAGTTAAATCAATCGTTGAATCCCTCTGTAATGAAAAGTTGGCGGCCTATTTAGAGCAGAATCCGGCGGTCGCCCGAAGCATCTTAAGTAAAGCGGTCGAAGCGGCGCGCGCCCGAGACGCTGCCAGGAAAGCCCGTGATTTATCGAGAAAAAAAGGCAATCTTTCTGTGATGATGGCGGGTAAACTCGCCGAATGTCAAAGTAAGGATCCAGCGCAAAGGGAACTGTTTATTGTTGAGGGCGATTCTGCCGGTGGTTCGGCCAAGCAGGGCCGGGACCGGTCCATTCAGGCTATTTTGCCTCTGCGCGGCAAGATCATGAATGTGGAAAAGGCCCGTTTTGACAAGATCCTGGGTTCCGAAGAGATCAAGCAACTGGTGGCGTCCTTGGGAACAGGGATAGGCAGTGAGGAGTTTGATCTGGGTAGGCTTCGTTACCATAAAGTCATCATTATGACCGATGCCGATGTCGATGGCGCCCACATCCGAACCCTGTTGCTTACGTTTTTTTATCGGCAAATGTTACCGCTCATCGAAAATGGTCATGTTTACATAGGTCAACCACCGCTCTATCGATTGGGAAAAGGCAAAAAAGAACAGTATTTCCTCAACGATGAAGCCCTCAACACCTATCTCTATTCCCAAGCCAGCCAATTAATGCGCATCCAAACAGACCTGGATGTGGTCATTGCCGAAGCGGATATGGTGAGCGTGTTACGTAAACTTTCAGCCTTTGAGCGAGTTCTCGCCTTCTTGGAACGATTGAACATCTCTGAGCCACTGGCCCTCTTTTTACTCGAAAACGATGTTCACTCCGCGCGGCAGTTCGAAGACAGTGCCTTTGTCGACACCCTTGTCGAACAATTAACAACTCTGGGAGCAAAAATAGGGGCCGTTCGCTCCTGTTCCTGGCGCCCAGCCTGTTTGGAATGTGAGATCATCTTTCAGGGGCAAGGGCATATGGCAACCATTCTGGGGCCCAATATACCCCTGATCAACGAGTATCGTCATGCCCTTGAACTCTACAAAACCATTAAGCCCTACCTGGCGGTTACTTTCAGTGTCACACGGACGTCGACCAGTGGACAGGAAGTGGTGTTGTCAGCGGAAAGTTGGCACAGATTGATTGAACTGGTCCGTGAAGAAACCTTCAAAGGCAGCCATTTGCAGCGGTATAAGGGTTTAGGCGAGATGAATCCCGAACAATTGTGGGACACCACCATGAACCCAGCCAACCGCATGTTGGTTCAGGTCAAGATCGATGATGTTGAAATGACAGATGATATATTCACGACGCTCATGGGAGACAAGGTCGAACCCCGGCGGGAATTTATTCAGAATCACGCCCTTGAGGTTGCGGATCTCGATATCTAAAACCTACATGCCTTTATCTCCCTCTAAGCCAGAGTCTATCAGGAATTTATAATGACGGAACAATCAGTAGAAAGTGGTCAACAACCCACCATAGCCATCTCCAAGGAGTTGCGAAAATCGTATCTTGACTACGCTATGTCGGTCATCATCGGCAGGGCGCTACCCGATGTTCGCGATGGCTTGAAGCCGGTGCATCGTCGTACTCTTTTTGCCATGCGCGAGCTTGGCAATACCTATAACCGTCCGTACATCAAATCGGCGCGCATCGTCGGTGACGTTATTGGTAAGTTTCATCCGCACGGGGACACCGCCGCCTACGACACTCTGGTTCGCATGGCCCAGGATTTTTCCATGCGCTATCCTCTGGTGGATGGCCAGGGCAACTTTGGTTCCATGGACGGCGATTCGGCCGCAGCCATGCGGTACACCGAGGCACGGATGACCAAGCTTGACCAGGAGCTGGTCGCGGACCTGGAGAAGGAAACGGTCGATTTCGTCCCTAACTACGATAACTCTTTGCAAGAACCCTCTGTTCTTCCATCGAAGATCCCCAATATCCTCATCAATGGTTCGGAGGGTATTGCGGTGGGCATGGCCACCAAGATACCACCTCACAATCTGACCGAGGTCATTAATGGTCTGCTTGCTCTGGTAGATAACCCCGAGATAACAGTTCACCAGTTGATGGAGATCATCACAGGACCGGATTTTCCAACCGGTGGCTTTATTTGCGGCCGGGCCGGGATTCGCGAGGCTTATGAAACCGGTCGCGGGGTGATCATCATGCGCTCCAAGACCCATATTGAGCAGCGCGGAACGCACGGAGAATCGATCATTATCACGGAGGTGCCTTTTCAGCAGAACAAAGCCTCCCTGGTAGAAAAAATAGCCCTGCTGGTGAAAGAGAAGCGGATCACCTCAATAGCTGAAATTCGAGATGAATCAGACCGGCACGGTGTGCGCGTGGTTCTGGATTTGCGCAAGGATGAAATCCCGGAAATAGTTATAAATCAGCTGTACAAGATGACCCCTCTGCAGAAGAGTTTTGGCATAATTCTTCTTTGCATCGTCAACAACAAACCGGAAGTTCTCAATATTAAGCAGATTTTACAGCACTTTCTTGTTCATCGAAAGACGGTGGTGTATCGGCGGACTGCTTTTGAACTGCGTAAGGCTGAAGAAAGGGCCCATATTCTTGAAGGGTTGAAGATTGCGATCACCAACTTGGACGAGGTTGTCGAACTGATCAGGGGCTCGGCTAATCCGGCTGAGGCAAAAGAGGGATTGATACAGCGGTTTGAGCTCTCCGAGATTCAGGCGCAAACCATTCTTGATATGCGCCTCCAACGCCTCACAGGCTTGGAGCGCGATAAAATAGTCAGTGATTACAACGAAATTATAGAAAAAATTAACTGGTTAAAACAGGTGCTCGGCGATGATCAACTGGTGATGCAGATCATTCGTGAGGAATTTAACAAAATTCTCGAGGAATACGGTGACGGCCGTCGCACCGAAATCATCGACGCGCCGGATGAGATCTTGCCCGAGGATATGATTACGCCCGAGGAGATGGTGGTGACCGTTTCCCATTCCGGCTACATCAAACGCAATCCGATTAACCTGTATCGGGCGCAACGAAGGGGAGGCAAGGGGATTAAGGGCATGGTGACTCTGGATGACGATTTTGTCGTCAACCTCTATACCGCCTCCTCGCTCGACACCTTCCTTTTCTTCACCAACAAGGGGCGCGTTTTCTGGCGCAAGGTTTACGAGTTGCCTTTGGCGGGCCGAACTGCGCGAGGAAAAGCGATTGTCAACCTGTTGGAATTGGGGGACGGTGAGAAGGTGGCGGCTATCTTGCCCGTGGCCGATCTCGCCAACATGGACAACAGTGTTTCAGTACTCACGGTTACCAAGCTGGGCCGGGTGAAGAAAACATTTATATCCGAGTACAAACGGCCCCTGCGCAAAGGCAAGTTCGGCTTGACCATCCGTGATGACGATGAAATTCTTTCCGCGGCCATCACTTCTGGTGAAGATGAGATCATCCTGGTCACTAAAAAGGGGCTGTCTATACATTTTCACGAAAACGATGTACGCGCCATGGGTCGGTTGGCCGCTGGAGTGAAAGGGATCAATTTAGGTGAGGACGACGAAGTGGTCGGAGTTGCTGTCTTGCAGAGCAACGATTCGATCCTCACCGTCACGGAAAATGGATACGGTAAGCGCACTGCTGTATCTGAATATCCGCTGCAAAACCGGGGTGGCAAAGGTGTGTTCGCGATCAAGACCAGTGAACGCAACGGCTATGTCGTCGGGGTGCAGCCGGTAGTCGATGAGGATCAGGTGATGCTTATCGCCAACTCCGGGAAAATCATCCGTATGCCGATGGATACGGTCCGCATCATCGGTCGCAACACCCAAGGTGTCTGCCTGATCAACCTGGAAGAAGGAGAGTTTGTGGTCGACATGTCCATGCTTGCCAGGGAAGAGGGCGTCGACGACGAGGATGACGGATTCGAGGAGATTTATGAAGATTAACAAAATCGCTATGATAGGGGCGGGGAGCTGGGGAACGGCACTGGCCCTGCTGTTAGCGCGCAAAGGATGTCCCGTTGCTCTCTGGGACAGAGACACCGCTCATATCGAGCAACTGAAACAAGAACGGGAAAATAAAAGATACCAGCCTGGGCACAGCTTTCCCGATGTCCTGGAGGTTACCGGTAACCTGGCCGATGCGGTCAAGGGTGCGGAGTGCGTGGTCATGGTTGTGCCCTCCCATGGATACCGCGAGGTCTACCGACAGATTATCCCCTTTCTGCAGGAGGAGGTTTTGGTTGTCTCCGCGGTCAAAGGTATAGAGATCGACAGCGGTATGACTATGACCGGGATCATGCAGGCGGAGAACCTCGACCAGAAGGCCATCCACCTCGGCGTGTTAAGTGGGCCAAGTTTTGCAGCGGAGGTAGCCGACAGTCAACCAACCGCGGTGACTGTCGCTTTTGCCGATCCACAGGCTGCAGAAACGGTCCAGCACCTTTTTTCCACCGACAATTTCCGCGTCTACTCCTCAAGCGATGTTATCGGCCTCGAGATTAGTGCCGCCATGAAAAACGTGATCGCCATTGCGGCTGGCATTTGCGATGGTCTCAATTATGGCCTTAATACCCGTGCGGCTTTGATAACAAGAGGGCTGGCGGAAATAACCCGCATGGGCGTCGCCTTGGGCGGTGATCCTCAGACTTTTGCCGGCCTCGGCGGCCTGGGCGACCTGGTTCTGACCTGTACCGGTAATTTGAGTAGAAATCGCACCGTCGGGTTGAAATTGGGATCCGGGTTGACCCTGGAACAGGCTTTGAGTGAGATGAAAATGGTGGCAGAGGGCGTTAAGACTACACAATCTTGCCGCAAACTTGCGGCCGAGCTCAAGGTTGAAATGCCGATTCTCGAACAGGTGTACCAGGTCCTGTACCAAAACAAACGGTGCGAGGATGCTGTGTCTGAATTGTTCCAACGAGATTTGAGGCAGGAAGTCGAAGTGTTAGCCGGTTAACCCATATGGAAACGATGCGAGAAGTCAACTAACCATCAGTGAAGGATAGGTTTCTCGTTCGTCGAAAGGGGTACCTTCGGATACTTGTTTTTCTGGTCACCATCGAATCGCCTACATTATATTCTTTACGGAGGTCAGTCATGAAGAAGTGGGAATGCACGGTCTGCGGTTATATTCATGAAGGAGAGGAACCACCCGATGAGTGTCCGGTCTGCTCGGCCGACAAAAGCATGTTTGTCGAGGTCGTTGAGGAAGCAGCGCCGGGTGAGTCAACCACCGGACAGACCGCAGAATCTAAACCAGCACCGATGGTGCAGCCATCCTTTTTGCTCAAGGCTTATACGTTAGCTTCGGAACAGATTGTCAAACACCACCTGCATCCGATTATGGTCCACACGCCGAACGGCATCTTGCCAATGGCGCTCGTCTTTTTGCTGATCACAGCTTTTTTCGGTTTGCCGCTTTTTGAAACCGCCGCTTTTTACAGTTTAGTCTTTGTTCTCATATCTATGCCGTTGGTTCTCTTCACCGGATACGAGGTCTGGCAGAAGCGTTATCGTGGTACGATGACATCGATCTTCAAGGTTAAAATCGCCGCTTCGATTGTGACTGTCATTCTTCTTTTCACCCTTATTATCTGGCGAGTTGTGCAACCAGATATCACGACAACCGCCTCCAATGGGCGATGGGTTTTTCTCTTTCTCTCCTTTGTCTTGGTGGGAGCGGTCGGAGGAGCTGGTCATATGGGGGGGAAACTGGTCTTTGGCAATCGGAAAAACTAAAAGATTTTTGGTAGAAAGTGCTAAATGGTTTTTATTCCTATCTACACTTGTCTCTCATCAACGTTTAGGGTATCTTGGTTGCGTTGATTTGGGGAAAATCTAAAAATTGAAAGAAAATCAAAAACGGAGGAAAGCGATGCCAACTACAAAAGACAATTTAAAAGATGCGTTTGCCGGTGAGAGCCAAGCTAATCAAAAATATCGCGCTTTTGCCAAAAAAGCTGAGAAAGACGGTTTTGTCAACATTGCAAAACTGTTCAAAACTACCGCCGAAGCTGAGCGTATTCATGCCGAAGGACACCTTAAAGCGCTGGATATGATCGCATCAACGGCAGAAAATCTTCAGGCTGCCATTGACGGTGAAACCTATGAGTTTACCGAAATGTATCCACCCATGGTTGAACTGGCGGTAGCCGATGGTCACAAAGCGAAAACCATGTTCAAGTTTGCCGTCGACGCGGAAGCTGTTCACGCAAAAATCTACACCAAAGCCCTCGAAGCGGTAAAAAAAGGTGTGGATCTCGACGTGAGTGAGTTTTACCTTTGCCCTGTTTGTGGCTATATCGAATTGGGATCGGCTCCGGAGAAATGTCCTGTTTGTGGAGCCAAACAATCGATTTTCGAGCTGGTTGCGTAAAGAAGAGAAGACGAAGGAAGCACCCGCCTGCTACACAGCAGGTACCTGTCCATACGGTTTTTGAACAGTCGCCCGCAAGAGAGTTCTTGTGGAAGGTTTGAGAGCAAGGGAATGTCGAAAGAGCTCTGTACACTGCAGGGCTCTTTTGTGTTTTGCGTAGCGCCGGGTCTCGTGGTCCGGCACTACCCATGCACCACCTAGACAGGTACAACCTATTCCGACAACCGAACGGAGCCACTGCTCCCCGCTTGTGCATCCTTTCGGCTAAAGACTTTTTCCATCACTCGCAAGAAGTTATTGACTGGACCCCTGGTTTTTTATAGGAATTGAACGTGTGATTCTGACAGCAGGGGGAATGAAGAAGTGTATTCCTACTCCCTTGAGTCGACGAGGTGACCTTGGCGGGAACGAAACCTGACCGAAACGCCCTTCCCGCTTCCTCCTTTTCTCCTCATCACCTGCCAGCCTGAAAAGCGATTTCCTCTAGCCGTAGGTCCTTTGGCTTATCGAGATAATCCAGGGTGATTATTTATGTACGACGTCTTCAGCCTGCCGCCAATCCGCTTCCCTAAAGGCTTTTTATGGGGCAGCGCCACCGCTGGGCATCAGATCGAGGGCGATAATATCCACTCCCAGGCCTGGCACAAGGAGCAGTTGCCGGATTTCCACCAGGAGGACCCGGAGCACACAGTCCGCGCCCCCTCCGGCAAGGCCTGCGACCACTACCGGCTCTATCGGGAGGATGTGGAGCTGATTGCCTCCCTTGGCCACCGGGCCTACCGCATGTCGATCGAGTGGAGCCGGATCGAACCCCAGGAAGGGCAGTGGAATCACGATGCCCTGGCGCATTACCTCGATCTTTTGGATCGCCTCGTCCAGAAGGGTATTCAAATCTTCGTTACCCTGCATCACTTCACCCATCCCCTCTGGTTCGACCAGCTGGGAGGGTTCAGCAAGGCCGACAACCGCCGCTACTTCGAGCGCTATCTCAACTTTCTCGTACCCAAAATCAGCGCGTTCGTCAGCGGCTGGAACGTAATCAACGAGTTCAATCAGTGGGGTGGGCTCACGGCGGGTCCCGCGATTGCACCTCTCAAGTTCAATATGCTGCGGGTGCATGCCATGGGCTACCACCTGATCAAGCTCCACTCGACCGCCCCGGTGAGCAGCGCCCACGCCTTTATCCACTGGTTTCCGCGCCGATTTCACGACGATTTGGACCAGCGCATGACCGGGTTTGCCGACTTCACCACCAATGAATTTTTTTTCCACGCCCTGCGTACCGGGGAGCTGGTCTATCCGGGCGTCGATGCCGAGTTTGATCCCGACGTCAAGGGGGCGCTCGATTTCTGGTCGGTCAACTACTACACCCGCCACATGGTCGATGCCCGCTTGGCCAACCTGGATGGCCCCCGATTCCGCCACAAAGAACTGAGAATGGTCCCGATGCAGTTCTATTTGGAGGAGATGTACCCCGAGGGGTTGATCGCCAACCTGGAGCGGCTGCGCGACTATCCGGTCACCATCACCGAGAATGGCTGCGCCGCCATTGATGACCGTTTTCGCATCGTCTACCTGGCGCTGCACCTCTCGGCCCTGCATGAGGCGATGGAGCGCGGCATGGATGTGCGCGGCTACTTTTACTGGTCGCTCATGGATAATTACGAGTGGACCTCCTTCATCCCCCGTTTCGGCCTGGTGGCGGTGGATTTCCAGACCTTCCAGCGCACCCCGAAACCCAGCGCCTTTTTTTACCAGGAGGTCATCCGGGAAAATGGATTCAGCGGGGAGGCGGTGCGACGGTATTTGGATGCCTTACCCACCTTGCCGCAACCAACAAGATGACTCACGGCACTCGTCCATGTCCCATTGATTGCCTTTTCCTGACCGTGCCGATGCAACCCATCAACCACAACGCGCCGACGAAGGATCAATCCCTCTGATTGGCGTCACTCCACT
Source organism: uncultured Desulfobulbus sp. (assembly GCF_963662935.2). Taxonomy (NCBI): domain Bacteria; kingdom Pseudomonadati; phylum Thermodesulfobacteriota; class Desulfobulbia; order Desulfobulbales; family Desulfobulbaceae; genus Desulfobulbus; species uncultured Desulfobulbus sp. Next base: position 1,575,595 of record NZ_CAXXTL010000002.1, read on the forward strand.
CCTTGCACCCTGACTCCTTATGCCTCAATCCCGCAATTTTTTGATTGAATTTCTCCGGCTGACCAAACAGTTTTGGCGTTCGAATCGTAAGTTGAAGATTCGCGGCACCGCCCTCCTCCTGGCTGTCTTGACCCTGATGCAAATGGCCATGGCAGTGTTAATGACGCAGTGGAGCGCAGGCCTGTTCAACGCCCTGGAGCAGCACTCCATGAGCGGCCTCATGACCCAGGTGGGCCTGCTGGCGATCCTCCTGGTCGCCGATATGGTTCTGACTGGATCGCATCTGGTCACCAAGCGCAATTTGCAGATCTACTGGCGCGACTGGATGACGGAGCATGTCTTTACCTGCTGGATGAAGGCTGGCCGTCACTATTTGATCTCCCATCTGCCGGGTGAACACGACAACCCGGATGGCCGCATCGCCGAGGATTGCCGTGTCGCCACCGAGTCGGCGGTGGTCTTGGGCCACTCGCTGTTTTACTCCATTTTGCTGCTGATCGGTTTCACGCAGGTACTCTGGTCGCGCTCGGGGGTGGTGACGCTTGATCTCGGATTTTCGCACATTCCCATCTACGGGCACCTGGTCTGGATCGCGATCATCTACTCGGCCCTGGCCTCCTGGCTTGGCTGGCTGGTGAGCCGGCCCTTGACCGGCGCCACCAATGCCCGGCAGTCGGCGGAGGCAAAGTTCCGCGCTAGCCTGCTGGAGGCGCAGGAAAACAGCCAGGCGATCGCGCTGATCCATGCCGAGAGCTGTGAACGGCATCAATTTCGAGAGTTATTCCGCAAACTCCAGGTGGTCTGGAATGCACAAACCGCGGCCTGGCGAAATATCACGATGTTCGGAACCGGCTATGCCACCCTTTCCATGGCCTTTCCGATCCTGATTTCCGCTCCCCGTTATATCCTGGGGAAAATCACCCTGGGCACCCTGATGCAATCCGCCCAGGCCTTCCAGCACATGACCGGCGCCCTCTCCTGGCCGGTCACCAGCGCAGGCGCGATCGCCGAGTGGCGAGCCTCGGTGGAACGTATTTTAAGTCTCCTGCGGGCGTTGGATAATGTGGACGAGGAGCTGGCCAAACCGGACCATTTGATCCAGGTGAAGAGTTTTGATCGACCGGTTTTGGCCTTCCGCGATCTCAGCATCGTCAAATACGACGGGCAGGTTTTGGCCCAGGACATCAACATGGAGATCGGCAAGGGGGAACGTGTCCTGATCACCGGCAACCCCTTCACCGGGGCCAAGCTGTTCCGTGCCATTGCCGGGATACGCCCCTGGGGCAGCGGCGTCATTGAACTCCCCAGCCAAGGCCGCCTCTTCTTCATGCCGCCCCGGCCGTATCTGCCCACCGGCACCCTGCGCGACGCCATCTGCTACCCATCCTCCTCCCGCCGGGTTTTTACCCAGGAACAAATCGAACAGGCGCTCCGTTTGGCGGGCCTTGAAAACCAGATCAATCAGCTCGATGAGAGCGGTAATTGGGTCAATATCCTGGCACCGGCGGAGCAGCAGCGATTGGGCATGGTGCGTCTGCTGCTCAACCGCCCCCAGTGGATATTCCTGCAGGAGGCCTTTGACTCCCTGGACTCTCAGGACGAGGAGCAGATGCTGCGCCTGATCTGTGATCAGCTTCCCGAGGCCACCTTGCTGACGATTTCCCATATGGCCAACGGCGACTCCTTCTACTCGCGCCGCTTGGCCTTATAAAACAACTCTTCAGGAGACCCATCATGGCTACCCCTACGGTTGACGAAAGCGGCGGAAAATCACACGGCAGCAAACTGCGCGGAGTCAATCTTGGCGGCTGGCTGGTGCTGGAGAAGTGGATCACTCCCAGTCTGTTTGATGGGTTGCAGGCCTCCGACGAGACTTCCTACTGCGTCGAATTGGGAGAGACCGAGGCCACCCGGCGACTGCACCACCACTGGAACACCTTTATCACCCGCGACGACTTTGCCTGGCTGGCCCGCGCCGGTATCAACGCGGTGCGACTGCCCGTCGGCCACTGGCTGTTCGGCAAGGACTATCCCTATCATCGCAGCTACGGCGTGGCGCACTATCCCTTTGTGGTCGGGGGCATCGAAATCGTCGACAAGGTCTTTCAGTGGGCCTCGGAGTTCGGCCTGCGGGTGCTTCTTGATCTCCACGCCGCGCCGGGCTGCCAGAACGGCTTTGACAACGGCGGCATCCTAGGTGTGTGCGAGTGGCACACCAAGGAGGAGTACATTCAACACTCCCTGGACGTGCTGGAGTGGTTGGCACAGCGCTACAAAGATCACCCGGCGCTGCACGGCATTCAGGCGCTCAACGAGCCGAGCTGGGACATCCCCACTGACCTGCTCAAGCGCTTCACTCTGGAGGCCTATCACCGCATCCGCCGCCATTGTCCGCCCGAGCGGGCGACGGTGGTGTTCCACGACGGCTTCCGCAGCTTCCGGGAATATGCAGGGTTTCTCCAGGAACCGGAGTTCCGCAACGTGGCCATCGACATCCACCGCTATCAATGCTTTGCCCGCGACGACATCGACATGGACATTTTCGGTCATATCCGCAAAAGCGCCGTGGACCTGCGCAATGAGGCGGACGAGATCATCGGCGATTCGGGCTATCAGGTCTATTGCGGCGAATGGAGTTTGGGGCTGGATCTGAAGGTGGTGTCGCTGTGGGCGGAGGGGCCCTTCAACCATGCCCTGGACGCCATGGACGAATTCCAGATGTCGGCGGCTTTTCGCGGCTATGCCTCAGCTCAGGTGTTGACGTTTGAGAAATACGCCGGCTGGTTCTTCTGGACCTACCGCACCGAGACCACCCCGGAGTGGAGCTATCGAAACTGCGTTGACCAGGACTTTTTCCCCGACCTCGGCCGTTCTGAGCAGATGGCGGGAATACGCAAAATGCTGGATAGAGCCAAAAAATAGGCTGCATGGCCGCAGGAGAACCCAGCCATGATCAAGGTGATGAGCTTCAACATCCGTTATGGCCTGGCCGACGACGGGGAAAATCACTGGAACCATCGCAAATGCCTGGCCCTGGCGAGAATCCAGGCCTTCGGGCCCGATCTGCTCGGCCTCCAGGAATGCCGCGACGACACCCAAGCCGATTTTATCCGCGCCAACCTGCCGGACTACCATTTCTTTGGCACTCATCGGGAAGGCCCTTGGGATACAGCCCTGGAGATGGCGCCCCTGCTGTTTCGCCGCGCGGCCTTCACGTTGCTTGATTCCGGATGCTTCTGGCTGAGCGAAACCCCGGAGATCCCCGGCAGCATCAGTTGGGGCAGCGCTTATCCGCGAACGGCAAGTTGGGCCAAACTCGCCTACCGGGATACGGGCGCTAAGTTGACCTACGTCAACACCCATTTCGACTATGAACCGGCGGCCATCGATGGCGACGCCCAGTGCCTGCGCCACTGGCTCGATCAGCAGGGCTCACACTCCCCGGTGATCGTCACCGGCGACTTCAATACCGGCAAGGATTCCAAAGCCTACCGCCTCCTGACCGGCGAGGGCGCGCTGATCGACACCTTCCGCCAAGTCCATCCTCCCGAGGAGAATGAAGCCACCTTTCACGCCTTTGGCAGGCCTGAGGAGATGGCGCCCATCGACTGGATCCTGGTCTCCGACCATTTCCGCGTTCTGAATGCGCAGATCGACCGTTCGCACGTTGGGAACCTTTTTCCCTCGGACCATTACCCCGTCATGGCCGTACTCGAATGGAAAGCGTAAACAAGCGTTGTTTGTAATTCTCTGATGGTTTTTTGTGGTAGGACGCTACTCTATTGGGATGACGTTGGAGAAGCTTATCAGGAGAGCCTTTTGCAAAAAGACGAGAACTATCGGTAGCCGAGAGGGGCGACTGCCGCACAATTTTCAGTTTAACAATCTGAAATAATTGAGCTTAATGGCATTTCACGGTAAAGTTTTGTATCCAGCAAAACAGAACCGAGGAGAATGCCATGAAGCTCACGGAAAAGATATCATGGTTGATGGGGCGTGTCCAAAGAAGTCTGTTCCCCCATCTGAACGAATGTTTGCCAGCGCCGCTTACCGAGCAGGAGAAGCGGTTGGTGTCGATCCTGGAAATCGTCCAGATAGAACGACATGTGCCCAGGATCGTCACCCGGTATCGGTATCCCGGCCGTAAGCCTCTTGACCGGCAGGCTTTGGCCCGAGCGTTCGTAGCCAAGGCGCTCTATCGTCATCCGACGACCAGCGACCTGCACCGCGCCCTGCAATCGGCAACCAACCTGCGAAGGATATGTGGATTCGGGGCTTCAGGTACTCTGCCGTCAGAGGCCACCTTTTCACGTGTCTTTGCTGCATTTGCTGCTGGCAGTCTGGGCAATGTGGTGCATGATGCGTTGGTGGTGGAATACCTGTCGCGTGAGCTTGTGGGCCACATAAGTCGGGATTCCACGGCGATTGTTGGCCGCGAGAAACCGGTGAAGAAGGTTGCCAAAGAGCCGAAGCCGCGCCGCAAAAGAGGCCGTCCCGCCAAGGGCGAACAACGTGAAGCGGACACTTTAATAAAGCGGATGGATCGCCAGGTGGACCAGACCGCAGAGGAGGCCATTGACGAACTACCGATTGTCTGTGACCGCGGGGCCAAGCAGAATGCCAAGGGGTACAAAACAGCATGGAACGGCTACAAGCTGCATCTGGATACCAATGATATCGGTCTTCCGATCAGCGCCCTTGTTACCTCTGCCTCTCTGCATGACAGCCAGGTAGCTATTCCGCTGATCAAACTGACCAGCCAAAAGGTAACCTACCTCTACGACCTGATGGATGCCGCTTACCACGCCCAGCGGATTGAAGAGACCAGCCGGGAGTTTGGGCATGTCCCGATTGTCGATAGAAATGGACGGGGCAAGGAGGTTGTACCCATGGCCCCTCACGAGGCAGAGCGCTACAAGATTCGATCGTGTGCGGAACGGGCGAACAGTCGGTTGAAAGAAGACTTCGGAGCCAGCAATGTCATGGTCAAAGGGCACAGCAAGGTAAAACTCCACCTGATGCTTGGTGTTGTCGTCCTGTTTGCCGATCAGTTGCTTCGACTGGCCGGATAGAATATCAAAGATCAGAAAATGAGGTTTGTACCCAACGGGGCAAATAGTTCATTTTGCAAGAGGCTCAGGAAAGAAACTTTGTCGGCAGAGAGGAAAAGCTCTCCGTTATCAATGGCTTGGAGTGAATGCATCGGGATAAATGCAGGGCTGGACAGTTACCCGTTTGTCGGTGAGGTCGTAGCGGGACGAGTGAGGGTGAAGCCGGAAGATGTTTGAAGGAACAGGTGGGGCTCGTCGGCCCCACCTCAGGGTATCCCGCCGCCAGGGGCGTTTACAGCTGTTTGTCTTCCGGGTAATTGGAATTGAAGGTGTAGGAGGCGACCGTACCATTCCCGTCGAAACGGACCACCAGATCACGGCTCAGGGTGTCGCTGACGCCGTATTTATAGGTGCCGTAACTCCAGGTCTGCTTGCCGTCCTCAACCCCGGTCCGCCAGGGCGGGCCGAACATCTGTTCGATCTGGGCCCGGGTAGTCTGGTGCAACTGAATCTTTGGCACCATGTGAACATTGAAGTCCTTGCCGGCGCTAACGCAACCGAACAGCATCAGGCCGCAGAGGAAGAAAACGAGGAGACGCAGAGATTTGAGTACGGGTTTCATGGGATTTTTTCCAGGGGGGTGAAAGGTTGGTACCAGGGGGGCACTGCCGAAATTGTCTGCCGGTTGTTACGAAGCGTCGTCTTCTTGGTTGATTAGGGCTTTTTGAGCGGCGAGTTCGATCTTTTCGATCAACTCCCGGACATCGATCGGTTTGAGGCAGTAATCAAAGGCTCCGCTTTCCATGCCTTCGATTCCCGATTTTACCGAGGCGTGGCCGGTGAGGATGATCACCTCAATCAGGGGCCAGCGTTCCTTGACTTTTTTCAGGCACTGGATGCCGTCCATCCCCGGCATGTTCATATCCATGATCACCACATCGATGGCATGGGCTTCCAAGGTTCCCAGGGCATCAAGGCAGCATTCGGACAGGCTGAGCCGAATACCCATCCGCGACAGGTGTTTCTGCATGACCTCCTTGAACTCAGGTTCATCGTCAACCAGCAGCAGATGGATTTTGAGCGCTGCTTCGAGCTTGAAGGCTTGTTCACTCATGGTTCAGCATTTCCCCAATCTCTTGAATGAATTTGTCACGGAAGAACTGCCGTGAGCCGGCATCCGCCATGACCATGTCCAACTGCCGGGTATGAAGGGTGAGATATCCGAGGATCTTAAGCCGATCAGCGACAAACCGCTCGGTTTCCCTCTCCACTCGGGCCATCAGGGCATCGCCGATCCTTTCGACCCGATAGTCAAATTGTTCCAGGACTTCGGCCAGCAATTCGATCCGCTGCACCCGCTGGTCTTCCACGGCGGCCCCGCCTTTAAAACGGAAGGTGATGTAGCGGTCGACCGGCCGATTGCCCAGCATGGCCTCGATCATGGCGTAGTGGTACCCAAGGCGAACGCTGAGATTACAATAATTTTTCGAAATAAGAAAATAATTCTTCTCTCTCAGGGCAGAAGAGTGGGATGGATCGAGGCCGTTATGCACGGCGGATTGAAATAAAAAGGAGACCATGGTTCGCAATCGGGCGGCCGGTGGCCCCTCCCAGGCCACGGCATGCATCCCCTCCCATATGGCCTGCATCGGAGGACAGGTGATGTCGGTAATGGCGATGTCCGTGCGCCGGACATCATAACCGGGCTGAAACCCTTCGCCGAGGTCAATCACCCACCATTCAATCGGCAAGGTGTTGTGCAGCCGTTTGGCTGTCCCCTTGTCGAAATGGTACCGTTTGCCGAAATCGAACATCTCGCTCACCGATTTTTCATGGCAGAATCGGGTGATGTCGTGCAGGGTCCGGCAGCGGCAGGCGTGAAAATCCGGCGAGGCCGGGTCGGTCAGGTTGAGGGGCGAGATCAGTTTGAGCACCGAAATCAGGGTTTGCTGCACCGGGCTGCCATCCATGAGGTTGGAGTGTTTGCCGTTGTCGTGCAACAATTCCTCGATACGTCCCCGGTAGATGGCCCGATTGGCAGCATCGACGGTGACCGTCTCGCCGTTGGTCAGGATTTCGGTGGCCCTGTCCAGGGCCAACAGGGAGGGCAGACCGAATTCCCGGGAGAGGGTGGCCAGATGGCCGGCCTCACTGCCGGTTTCGGCCACCAGGGCGGCGGCCCGCTTCAACAGCGGCGCCCATTCTGGCAAGGGATGGCGGACGACCAATACGGCCCGATTCGGGAAGTGGAGCATGTCCTCCGGCGAGCGGACGATGAACACCGGACCGCAGCCGGTTCCGGCGCAACCGGTCACCCCGCCATAGAGCACCGCCCGTTCGTCAGCCGGGACAGACTGATCCGCTGCCGGTGCCTTGATGGCGGCTGCCGAGATCGGCCGGCTCTGGAGAATAAAAAGTGTTCCGGCTGGGTCGATTGACCATTCAATATCCTGCGGCGCCCCAAAATGATATTCCAGCTGCATGCCGATTTCGGCCAGACTGACCGCCTGGGTATCGGTTAGCCATGCCCCAAGCGCATCCTCTGCCTCCAGGCGCTGAACGATGCGGTGCGGTGCGGTTCTCTCCATGAGCAGGTGAATGGTTGAGCGGGTGCCGTCGACGATCCCTTTGGCACTGCCGGGGGCAAAAAACAAGTCCAGGGTGTCACCCCGGCCACCAATGGAGCGCGAGTAGCAGATGCCGCTGGTGGCCGCCCCGATCATGGCCAGAAAGCCGACGCACATCTCGGTTTGCTCGTGACGAAATCCTTTGGCCAGCCGGTAAGAGATGGCCCGGGGGGTGTATTTCGAGGCCAGAACCGATTTGTAAGCGGAGACCAGCGTGTCGCGCCCCACGTCTAGCTCCGTGTGATATAACCCGGCAAAGGAGGCCTGACCGAGGTCTTCGCCCAAGGCGCTGGAACGGACCGCCACCTTGAGATTCGGTATGGAGGCGGCCAGCCGGTCAAAATGGGTAAAAATGAGCGATTCCAGCTCCGGCGGCAGCGGGCTATTCCGGATTATCTCCTGGATCGCTGTGCTCTTGCGGTGGAGATCGTCCAGGTCGGTGATATCCAGCTGCTGGATGATGTGATTGATCTTCGGGTACAACTGGTTGCGTTGGAAAAAAAGCCGGGTGGCAACTGCGGTCAGGGCGAATCCGGGAGGAATCCGGATGCCGGCAAGGGAGCCGGCCTCGCCCAGATTGGCCATTTTTTCCCCGGTCAGGTCGGCTTGGGCACGGCCGATCCGTTCCAGGTCCAGGACGGGCTCTCCCTCGGGGCGTCCCTGGTCCCCTGCCAGGAGTGTTTCGATGGACTGCTGCAGGCGAGAGAAAATCCGCTCAAGTTCGCTGTAGCGGCCGTCGGAAATCTTGTTGAGATTACGGATTATTTTATAGACATTAACCGTCACCAGGGTGCAGCGGGCCCGGATGAAGGTCATCGACAGGGTACGGCCGTCGCGAAGGGCCTTCTCCAATTCAGCCATGGCTTCCAGGGTGTTGGTGTTGGCGGCCAGGAGTTCGCGGAAGCTGCGGTACCGGGCGGTGAACAGCCGCTGCAGCTCTTCAGGACTGAGGAGGGGCGGGGCGGGCGATGGCCGCAGGGAACGCCGAAAGGTGGTGAGGAACCGGTCAATAATCGTCATGGCAATAAAAAAAGGCTGCGGTGGGATCAGAAGTCCTGCCGCAGCCCGGTTGTCATGGTGTGATCAAGGGATCAGTGATCAAGTTTGATGCCCAATCCTTCGAATAGGTACAGTAGGCCGAAACCGTACCACATGGTGTAGATGACATAAAAGGCGAGGGAGGCAATCAACAGGACGATCTCCTCCTTGACCGGTTTTGCCTCAACCTTGTAATAGTTGTAAGCTGGTTCGATCGCCTTGGACATGCAGTTCTTGACGAACTTGGCCTGTTCAAACTGTCCCGCTTTGGTCATGTCCTTTTCCATGGCCGCCAGGGACTGAAACCAGGAATAGACGGTCTGGCGTTCATCGACGCCGTATTTCGCGGTCAGTGCCTGGCCATCGTTTTTATACATGGCGTCGGCATCCTTGAGCATGATGGTGATCATGGTGCCGAAATCGCCGCTGACCTTGACCTTGTCGCCTTCGGCGGCAGCGGTGATCTTGTTGGTGGTGAACAGTTTGGCGGTGACCGCCGCCTCCTCAGGAGTTTTCATTTTCAGGGAGGTGGTGAATTGCTGGCCATTGTACTTCTCGGCCTTCTTCATCTGCTCGGGAATGTAATAGGCCGAGCTTTTGGACAGTTGATTGAAAAAATTATCGAGATAGTCGAGCCCGTTGATCTTTTCGCCGTGGGTTCCAGGGAACAGCGGCATGAAGATGGCAAACAGGATGGCGAAGAAGGATGCCAGCAGGAGCAATCCTTTGGTTTTGAGTTGAGCTGAACTTGCCATGATCAATGCACCTCCCCTTTCAGGACCTTGAGATTAGAAAAAAAGCACCAGAAGACCCACACCGCGAAGGTGGTGATGATGATGAAGAAACCAACGTTGCCGATAAGATCGACCACCGTGATAAAACCCTTAGTGAGCTCAATATAGCCCATCTTCATCAGTTTTTCCGGCAGGGCGCAGACCCGGTTGAGAAAACCGGCGGTTACGGTGACAGCGTAGAAACCGCGGATGGTGGTGCCGGGAACAACCTTGGTGACGATCGAGCCGACCTGAATACCGATCAGGGAGCCGAGCAGCATGCCCATGGCCAGGGTGTAGAAAATGAAGCCGTAGATGGCATACTGGCTGATGGCGGCATAACCGGCGGTGAACACGATCTGGAAGATGTCGGTGCCGACCGTGGTCATGGAGGAAACACCTAGACCGTAGACAAACATCGGGAAGGTGAGGAAACCGCCGCCGACGCCCATGATGGAAGCAGCCATACCGACGATGAAGCCGCTGATCACCAGGAAGATGGAAGAGATCCGGCGACCGCCGGGGGTGATGTTCTCGTCGAAGGTCAGCATCGGCGGGATGTTGATGGACTGGATGCGTTTACCCATGGCCGGGATTTCTTCGGCGATCTTGGTGGCGCCTTCTTCGATCACCACTTTTTTGGAGCGTGACTTAAGGAAGTCATTCATCGCATAAAAAGCAAGGAATCCGAGGATAACGACATAGATGGCGGTGATGAACATGTCGCTCAGCACCGGGTTGGCGTCATAGATCTTGCGGTTGACATAGCCGCCCAAGGTCGAACCGGCGATGGCGCCGATCAGGAAGGTAACGGCCAGGGAAACCGAGATGTTACCCATCTTGCGGTGGAGAACCGATCCCATGATCGCCTTGGCAAAGATGTGGAAGAGATCGGTACCGACGGCGAGGATACCCTTGACGCCAGCACTCATCAAGGCCGGGGCGATAATGAAGCCGCCGCCAGCGCCGATGCAGCCGGTGATCAGACCGGCGCAGACGCCGACCAGGACGGAGGCGCCGAAGATGAGGTTGGTGTAGTGCGAGGGTCCGTAGGCTGTTTTACCGCCGATGAAGCCGGGTAGAGCCTGGCCAACGGCGTCGGCAAAGGCGATGCCGCCCAGGAAAACGGGGATGAGCAACAACCCCAGGACCAGAAGCCGCGTACGGCTCCGCAGAATGTTGTTGGACATTTCCAATTCCCACCGGGCGTGGGCATGAGCCCCGGCCACCATGAATTGGTTCAGATCACGAAAAAACTTCATTTTTTTCTCCTTTTGGTTGTCGATAAAAACGGGTTTTTGGGTTTACAAGAAGGCTGTGCCGGTCAACCCGGCCGAACCATATCTTTTTTGATCTGAGCCATCTCGATCTTGTTCTGCTGTTCCCGTTTCCGCTCGAAGGCGGCGCTGAGTTTTTCGAACAGCGTATCGAGTTCCATGGGCTTCATCAGGTAGTCAAAGGCTCCATATTTAATGCCGTTGATACCGGACTCCACCGAAGCATGGCCGGTGAGCATCACCACCTCGGTCATGGGTGCCATTCTCTTGATTTCGCGCAAGATTTCGATACCGTCTCTTCCCGGCATCTTAACGTCAAGGAGAACGACATCATAGTTCTTTTTCGCGATCATTTCCAGGGCAGTCTCCCCCTCCGGTGCGCTTTCGCATTCGAGATCGCGTTTGCTCAGTCTTTTGACGGTCATTTCCCGGAATTCCTCTTCATCGTCGACGATCAGAACGGAAAACAGTGACATGGTATTTCTCCTCTTGGATTATTTAGGTGAAAGTGGGGAATATGGTCGCTTTCCCGCTTCTTTCTTTCCGTGCGTACCGGCCATGAGCACAGAATCAATGAGCTCGTTCGCTCTGTGCGCACGGGGCCGGATGGGTGGGTAATGGTATGGTCTTCTCTGCTGTTCCGCATCGGCAATTGGGAGGAAAACGAGAGGACAGGTGATGCGCCGCGCAATTGTGCGGGAAGGCCGAACCTGATGGCGCCGTGGTGGGGGAGACCACGGCAACCATCGCCAGGTTCGACGCTCCAGCCGGCGCAGCGCACCGGCATATGAAAAAGCGGGAACAGATCGGGGCCGCATTCAGCAAACAGAGCCGTCGTTTGTTCCAGCCCGGTATGTCTTTTGGTTCTTTGCTGAATCATGGCCTTTCTCTGTTACTCGCTGAGAAATTGGTCGAGTTCGATAGTCCGATCGGCAGCAAAAGTGTAGATCGGGGTGGAGCCGTTGACCATTTTTCTGATCTGCCGTTCTGGTTCACGGTTGCCGGCATCCTCTTGCAGCAGGACAATGACATCCGGGTGAAAGGTGATGATCTTCAACTCGATGTTGGGATCCAAGCGGACAAAATCAAAAATATAGGAGGTCCGTTTTCGCAGCTTGTACAGGGCCCAGATGACCTCGGTGGTGACCGCGTGGGGAACGGATTCGTCGGTGAGGACAAACAGAATTTTTTTACTGTTGCCCTGGAGCAATCTGTCGGGAATAGGGATGTTGTGACGGACGAGGTGTTGGATCAGGTCATGGGAATGGATCAGTTTCCTGCCGTTGACTTCGACGACCGGGACGAGTCCCTTGCCAATCCACTTGCCGAATCGTTCGTCTGAAACAGAGCAGATGACCGCTGCCTGTTCCAGGTCGAGGTATTCAAGATCGTTGGGTGTGAATGGTTTTTGTCCGTTCGTCATGGCTTCTCCCTGTCGCCTTCGGAAAGGTGAACACGCTTGCTGCCTGTAATATTGCAGGACAGGGGCCAGTTGTCGGCAGGGAATAAATAAATTTAATTTACTTTAAATATCAGTTTGTTAGATGGTGAGGGCGGTCTGGGGCCGAAGGACCTTTCGACGATGGCCGGGGAGAGGGGTGTAGATAGTGTGACGGCGAGGTGGTGCTCGGTATTTATACGCTTGATATTAAATGGTATTTTTGTATGTGTAAAATGGGTGACAACTGGGGCGGATATGAGCGGGAGTGTGTAAAAAGGGTGCCGGCAGGGCGGGGTGCGGAACGCGCGTCTCCGCCTGCCGGAAATGTGATCATAAGCCGACCCGGGGTGGGATCAACTCCGCAAAGGCAGTTTCAGCGTAAAAAGAGCACCGCTCTGCGGCCTGTTTTCCACGGTGATGGTACCGCCCAGTTTATGGGCAATGTCGCTGCAGATGGAGAGCCCTAAGCCGGTCCCCTTTCCCGCCTCCTTGGTGGTAAAGAACGGTTCCCAAATTCTTTCCAGGAGCTCGGGCGTGATCCCTGGGCCACTGTCAGCGATCTGCACATAAACCTCCTTGGCGCTTCGGGAGGTGGTGATGTCGACCTGTCCTTCTGACCCCACAGCATCCAGGGAATTTTCGATCAGGTTCATGAGGATCTGCTGCACCTGCGCCCCGTCGGTTTTGATCATCGGCAGACTCTCTTCGAAATGCAGGTTGAGAACAATATTGTTGCTGTTGGCCTCGCTTTCGAGGAAAGAGATGGTTTCCCTGATCAATTCATTGAGCTGGACATCGTATTCAGCGCTGATCTTCCGCGAAAAACCGAGCAGACGGTGGGTGATGGTGCCGGCGCGGTGGACATGCTGCTTGATCTTGCCCACTGATTTCCGGTACTCCTCCAGATTCTCGATATTTTTGGGGTTTTCTTCCTGGAGGAGTTCGTCGATCCACCCGGCCTGCATCTGAATCAGTTGCAGGGGGTTGTTGATTTCATGGGCAATGCCGGCAGCCAAACGGCCGATGTTCGCCATTTTCTCGATATGCGCCATCTGCTGATCAAGGGTTGTCTGCTCCCGGTCGGCCCGTTGGATCCGATCGACGATGAACCGGCTGATGCCAGCGGAAATCAACAGAAAAAGGGCGGCGGTGATGATGACCATAAAGATAATGCGGTTGCGGTATTTGTAGTATCCTTCCAGGGAATCGGTGATCCTGGTTTTAACCACCAAAAGCCACATGTTGCCGTTGAGCCACTTGCTGGCATAGAGGTATTCGTCATCGGTGAAGAGTTCCGTACCGGAATGGTGTTTCAGCATCCTGATTTCCATCTCGCTCAACTTTGGGGCCTTTTGCAGGCTGGGCGTTTGAAATTCGCCGTTGGAGTTGAGGATGAAGGCGTCGCCGTTGGCGCCAATCTGGGCGCTGTATAAGAGTGAGTTGAAGATCCCGGAGTTGATAGTCGCCCGGAGGACAAAGGTTTTCATTGGATCGGTCAGGGCAATGACGAAGTGGGGATAGTTGCGAAAACCACTGAACACATCGCTGACATAGGCACCGCGTACCAGAACTTCGCTGAACCAGGGTGATTCCTTGTAGTTCTTGCCTTCGACTTTATCCTGGTACGGCCCGACATAGGCCAGTTGCTTGCCGTTGGTGTCGATCAGTTGCAGGTCGACGATTTCTCCTTTCGATCCTTCCCGGTTGACGGCGAGAAACAACTTGTTGAAATTGTCCTGGTCCTTCAAAAAGTCGAGCTGGTAAAGGTGCATCAAGGTCGAGAGGAAATTGACCTGGCCCTGGAGAAAGGTGTTAATCACATCATTGCGGTTTTCCACCACCTGCCTAGCCGTTACTTCGATGTCATTGATCGACAATTGTTTGAAGTTATAAATCGAGCCCGAGGCGATAATGAGGATGGGGATGATGCCACTGATAAAAAAGCCTGTGGAGAGGAGCCGTTTCAAACGGAGGTAGTTTTTCAATTTTTCGCGCATGGCATTTTATCGTTGAGGTACGGGCACAAATGGCAACCCTGGGGGCTGGGCAGTCATCTCTTCTTTCGGAGAGGAATGGCGGTTCCTCCATCACTGGCGACCTCGAGGCCGCTTTGTTGGCTCGGCGGCTATTTCCGTTTGTTCTTCATTCGGATACCGATGGCCAGGCCGATGATGATGGAGCCGATGATAATAATCAGGAGTATGAGGTTTTGCATGGTTTTCTTCCTCAGTTGAGGTTTTCTGGGGTCAGATGAAACGGCATGGTGTCTCTCAGGCGGCCGTTGGCTGGGCTACAAGCTTATAATTGCCGGCGACGAAATTCTCTGCAACCCATTCCACGCTTTGTTCCGTGGTCATGAGCATGTCGAGCTGGCGGGTGAAGATCAGCAGGCGGCCAAGGATATCCATTCGGCTTTCGATATAGGATTTGGGATATTTCTGCAGCCGCGCATCGACCTTGTCACCTTTGACGTTGACCTTGAACCCTTCCCGGTCAAGAATCAGGGAGATGGCCCTGACCCGCCTGTTTTTACGGACGTCGTCGGCCGCTCCGCCCTTGAAGGTGAAGGTGATGTAATTTTTATTGATCGTCTCGCCGCAATAGGCATCGACCACGGAGTAATGATACCCCACCCTTGAGCTGAAATTGAGATACTTGTCGGCGATGATCGCATAGCTGCGGTCACCGAACCGCTCGCCGACATGGCCGGGGGCCAGGGTCTGTTCCTTCATCACCGACAGCAGGCCGGAAAAGTTGACCGGCCGGGGTTCAAGCCCATGCACATCCTTGTTGAGCATGCCCTGCAGCAGGGCCAGGAAGGGGACGGAGACGATCTCGTCAATCTTGACCGCGTTCCATTTGACGGTGGCTTCCTCTTTGAGCCCGTTGCCCAGGTCAATCAGATGGATATCCATGGGCAGGGGGGCGTCGAGTTTGAGCGACCAGCCGTGAAATTTGGAGGCCAGATCGCTGATCTGAAACATCTCCTTGTAGGAAAATTCATGGCAGTAGCGGGCGAGATCGTGCAGGGTCGCACATCCGGCCGGGGTGAATTCAGGGGCATCGGGATTGACAAGATTCAGGGGAATGACATACCGGGCGATCCGCTGCAACTGTTCATAAACCGGTGTCCCTTTCATGTGGGCTTCGTCCTTCTTGACCGCGGCCAGCAGTTCGGAAACTGTGCCTTCGTAGACCCTCCCCGTATAGGCGTCCACCGTCACCTCCATACCCGGTGGTATCCGGTCCATCACCGGCTGGGAGGTGATGATGGTCGGCACATTGAATTCGCGGGCTAGCGCCGCCATGTGGCCGCTGACGCTTCCCGCCTCAACGATGATGGCGCCGCAGGTGCGCATGATCAACACATATTCCGGTGATGAATGCCGGGAAATCAGCACCCCGCCCGGCGGGAAATTGGCCAGATCCTCCATCGCCCGGACATAAAAAACCGGTCCGTTGCCCACACCCTGGGAGGCGATTTCGCTGCTGTCGATAAGGAGCCTGTACCCCTCAAGGGGCGCAGCCTTGAGCAGACAGAAATCTTTAGGGCTCTGAATTTTCAGCGGCCGGGACTGGAGAATCAGTAGGTTGCCGTCCGGGGCCAGTGCCCACTCGACATCCTGTGGACATTTGTAGTGTTTTTCCAGGACTGCGCCGTAGCCGGCCAGGGTCCGGATCTGCTCGTCTTCGAGGCAGGGTGCACCCTGCTGCTCAGGAGCAACGGGCCTTTCTTCAACCCCGCCCTTCGTATTGAGGACCAGTTGCACCGGTTTGACCGCCACATTTTTTTCCAGCAGGGCTAGGTGTTCATCCTTGGACACGGTGTAGGCATCCGGTGTAACCACCCCATCGACGGCGTAGGGACCCAACCCCCAGACAGCGTTGATCAGAATGTTTTCATTGGTTATGTCGTAGGGGTGGCGTGTGTAGAGCACGCCGCTGGCCTGGGAGTCGACCATCTTGAGGCAGGCCACGGCCATGGCCAGATCCTCGTCGTAGACGCCCTTGGAACTGCGATAAGAAAGGGACCGGGCCGAGTAGAGGCTGGCGATAATCGACTTGTAGGCCTCGCAGATTTCGGATCGGGTCACGCCCAGCAGGGTCAGATACTGCCCGGCATAGGAGATGTCGCCGTCCTCGCCCACGGCGCTGCTCCGCATGGCCACCAGGACAGTGGGATCATCGCCCCAGATTTTTTCACAGGCCAAGAGAATTTCCTGCTCCAACTCGGGTGGCAGGGGCTTTGCCTTGACCAGATCCAGGGTTTCGGCGCTCAGGCTGTTCAACAGATCGAACTCGTTGACGTAGATCAGGTTTTTTTGCTTGATGATCTCTTCCTTGAGATCATTGTACTCGAAAAAATCGTGAAATCCCTTGGTGGTGATGGCAAAGCCCTCGGGAACCGGAATATTGAGACAGTTTTTAATTTCACCGAGATTAGCGTTTTTGCCGCCGGCCCAGTCGGCGTCCTTGAGCAAGATCTGTCCGTAGGGCATGATCGCATGCGGCGCCTGTTCGGCCTTTCTTTCTTCGATGATCGTCTTGATCTGACCGTTGATCCGTTCAAGCGAGGCATACAGGTCGCGATGCTTGCTGCCGGACATGACGTTGAGGCTTTTGACCATCTGAAAAGCGTGTTTGAGGGACTTGTTGAGCTGATTGTTGATATAGGTCAGACCAAAAACCTGTTCGCCTTTGAGTTTTTCGTCCATGTCGGACAGAGCGGTGAGCAGTTCGGAGTTGGCAGCCAGCAGTTCCTTGAACAGAGCATACCGGAACCGGAACAGCGTATTCATCTCCGATGGATTGCCGGGCTGGCCCGAGCCGTTCCTGTTCCGTATATCCGTGAACAATTTTCTGAGATTCTCGAGAATGGTGGGCATGGCATCTTCCTGCGACTAAGGTTCGTTCTGCGTGATGGCCGGTGGTGCGGCATCGATCGGGACCGTGAAGAAATTCATATTCCTCTGTATTTCGATACCTTGTACTTCCGTTGCTGCTTTGTGTTCGATGGGTGCGGGCTGCTCTGCCCCCGTTCAGCCCTCCCTTCGCGGCACTTACCTGGGCGATTTTTTTCCGGATTTGTTTGGGTCGACTCCTTCAGTTTCCGCTACCGACGGTCAGGTTGCTCTTGGTCCTACGCACGTAGGTTTCTTTCTGCGCTCCCTTCCAAAAATAGCTCACCCATATCCCCTCCGTAGTCGCCTGCAGTAGCGCCGAATACACAGGGGCGGCCTTTTCCTGGAGATATTCGCCGGTAAGATTGGGATGGACAATCAGCTTGCCGCTGGGTTCCATGACAAAGGCATAGGGCGTGTAGGTATCGGCGGCGTAACTCGTGGCAACTTTTCCATTGTCGATGGCCACGACCATGTCATCGACGTTTATCTTGATGGCGGCTTTGTCCGCGGACGAGGCCTCTGTCGTCAGCAAGAGGTATGCCACCATGCACAATGTGCCTAAGATTTGTTTCATTGTTCCCCCGTTGATTGAACCGCCATCCTTTATGATGCGCCTTCCTGCATGCATCGGTAAGAGGTAGTCCGGAACTTCCGGCGCGGCTGTTTTGGCCCTTCAATTCATTTTGTACGCAGTCCATGGACTGCTTGCTCACCCTACCGTTCCCGGTAAGCTCGGTCACTTGAGCAGCGAATCGATATCCTTGGTCAGTTTGTTCATGTAATAAGTGACCAGCGCGCTGTTGCCCATAATCATGTCGAGTTGTCGGGTATGGAGCGTCAGGTAGCCAAGAATTTTGAGGCGGCTGATCATGTATTCCATGTCGTGGCCCTCGGTGCGGGCGTCGACATTGTCGGCATTCACCGTGGCGCGGAAGCCGTACCGCTCCAGGATCTCCTTGATGAAATTCACTCGGCCCAGGCAGCGTTCAAAGTCGGCGGCCCCACCCTTGAATTTGAAGCCCAGATAGTTTTCGCCGGATCGCTCGCTGACCATGGCCTCCATGGTGGAAAAGTGATACCCCAGGCGGGAACTCAAGGTACAGTAATTCTTCGAGACCATGAAATAGTTGCGATCCGCGTATTTGGATTTGATGCCCGGCACTAGGGCGGTATTCATGGTCGAGCGGAACATGATCGAGGTCATGCCTTTGCCGTCCATTGCCGGCGGGCCGTCCCAGGGAATGGCGGCAAACCCCTCCCAGAAGGCCAGCATCGGGATGGAGGCAATATCCTCCAGCTTAGCGTATTTGCCGTGAATTTCGTGGGTGAAGCCGTCATCGAGGTTGAGGATCCACCAGTTCATCGGCACCCGGTAATGGAGCTGTTTGCTCGAGCGTTCGGAAAAACTGTGATCCCTGCCAAAACTAAACATCTCCATAACCGATTTTTCATGGATAAAGCGGGTGATGTCGTGGAAGGTCTGGCAATTCTGGGGGACAAAATCCCGCGATTCGGGATCAAGGAGATGCAGGGGAATGATCTGCCGGCTGACTTCCTTGAGAGATTCGTATACTGGACTCCCGAGCATCAGCTTAGGCTCCGGACGGGTCCATTCGAGCAGGGGGGCAATGTTGCCCAGATAGACCCGCCCGAGGTCAGCGGCCACCGTGACCGCATCACCGTTATGCATCCGGTCCATGGCCCCGCTGACCCCGAAAATAGCGGGGATGCCGAATTCCCTGGCGACATTGGCCAGATGCCCAGCAAACCCTCCCTGCTCTGAAACAACCGCAGCGGCGCGGGCGACCAGCGGCGCCCAGGTGGGCAGGGCCTGTTCCACCACCAGGATCGATCCTTCGGAAAATTGAAGGATATCGACCTTCTTTCGCACCTTGTAGACTTTGCCGCAAGCGACACCGGGGCTGGCGTTGATGCCGCCCTCGACCAGCAGCGACGGCTCAAACCGCTTAAGATCCAGTTCCGCTCCGGGCAGGATCGCTTCCATCTGCTGCAGAGGGCGGGTTTGCAGGATAAAGATCTTGCCTTCGGTGTCTATGGCCCACTCGATATCCTGGGGCATTTCGTAGTACTGCTCGATGCGAATCGCATGGTCGGCCAGTTCATGTACCTGTGCATCGGTGAGGGAAGGGGTGCTGGCGAGATCGCTTTCGGTTTCGGTACGGATGCACCCCTCGCTTTCGAAACAGACGATCTTGTACCCCTTCTCCCGCACCTCCCGGCGCAGGATGGTCAGGGCGTCGTCGCGGGACACCACGAACAGGTCGCAGAGGTCGTTACCGTCGACCACTGCCTTGGGCAGACCCCAGGTCGAGTTGATGTAAAGAGCATCATCCTTGGAATTCAGCGGGTTGCAGGTATAGATGACGCCGCCGGCAACAGCATCGACCATGGCCAGGCAGCCGACGCACATGGAGATATCCTCGTCCCGGAAACCGCGGCTGATTTTGTAGGTAATGGCCTGGACGCTGTACTTGGAGGCCATCACCTGCTTGTAGTAGTAGAAAAACTGGGAAAAACCGACGTTGAGTTCGCTGCGGTACTGACCTGCAAAGGAGGTATTCTCGGAATCCTCACCGAAGGCGCTGCTGCGGACCGCCATTCGGATTTCCTGGCCGTTGTTGGCCGCCTTCATTCGAGTGTAGGCATCGACCACGGCAAGGTAGATGGGTTCCGGCACCTCGGCCGACATGATCAGTTGGCGAATCTGGGAACTGACCAGGTCAAGATTACGGTCCTCGTCGGAACCCGCTACCTGGAAGAGCCGGTCGATTTCCCGCTGCAGACCGTCGGCTTGCATGAACATGTCGTGGGCCGCAGCGGTGATCGCAAAACCTTCGGGCACGTTCATGTGGATTCTGTTCTTCACGTCGCCGAGATTGGCCATCTTGCCACCGACCAGGCCGGTCATTGTGCTGGCCAGCGCCTCCAGGGGGATGACCAGCCGCTTATCGGGATTCTGTTTTTTGGCACCGAGCAGGGCGTCGATCCGTTTTTGAATGGCGACAAAACTGTCCTTGAGGGCGGTGTATTTTCCGGGGGAAATATTCTCCATGGCATTGATCATCCGGAACACATTGACCGAGATCGAGGTGCAGTGCGTCTGGACGAACGACATGCTAAACGACTCGTTGCCCTGCAACGCCCGCTCGATGTCGGCCATGCCGTCCAGAATCCTGTTGTTGGCGGCCAGCAGCTGCTTGAAGCTGTGGTAACGGGATTTAAAAGTCAGCCGCAGGGCTTCAATCTCTTCGGATTCCAGAGCGGGATCATTCTCCTCCTGGTTGAGGAAGAAGAATTTTTTTGAAAACGCGGCCAGTTTTTTCAGCATGGATCGCCTTTATCGGCAACAATGGCAGGGAGCACGGTAAAGCCCGGATCGGCTTTTACTGGTTCGGTTCCCGTTGCTGCTTTTCGTTGAGTTTCTTCCGGGTGTAGGCATCTTCGATTTTGTAGAGCAACTCGTCAATGTTGATCGGCTTCATCAGATAATCGAAGGTGCCCAACTGCATCAATTCGATCGCGTTGTCAACGCTGGTATTGCCGGTGAGCATGATCACCTCGATCAGCGGCTCGATCTTTTTGATTTCGATGAAGGTTTCCGAGCCGTGCATTCCGGGCATCTGTTGATCAAGGACCACCACCTCGGGAGGATCGTTTTTCACCTGCTCGATGGCCTCCTCGCCGCTACCAGCCGAGTGTACGATAAAGCCCCGGACCGTCAGTTGGCGTGCCGTGGCCTCGCGGAAAATATCTTCGTCATCAACCAGCAATACTTTGAAGTTTCTTTCATTCTTGTCCATGCGTCGCTTATTTGTCGTGTTGTCTGATGGCTTTTTTTGCCTGTTCATTGATTGGGAGCAGGACGGTAAACGAACTGCCCGCTCCCCGGATACTGTTCACCTTGATGGTTCCGCCGAGATATTTGACGATACTGGCGGCGATGCTCAGGCCCAGTCCTGTCCCTCTGCCGCCGCCTTTGGTGGTGAAAAAGGGGTTGAAGATGCGCGGCAGATTTTCAGCGGGGATGCCCTTGCCGGTGTCGGCGATGGTCACCCAGATCATCCCCTCCTTTGATTCGGTGGAGAGAGTGATCGTGCCCTTGTCGAGTATGGCGTCGCCAGCATTGATGAGGATGTTGGAGAATACTTGGCGCAGTGGTTCCGGTTCAGCGAGGATGTGGGGCAGGTCGGCATTGAGATTGCTGACCACCTCGATGTGTTTGGGCTTGAATTCCACCTTCTTCAGCCGGTTGACCACTTCATCGACCAGGGCGTTGACATCACACTCCACGACGGCAGGGGTGCGGCTCTTGCCCATATCCTGCAGCTTGCGGGTGATGCCCTTAGCGCGGTCGGCCGCGGTGTCGATCACTGAGAGTTCCTTGCAGATGGCCTCCGGACTGTGATCAAGTTCAAATTCCGGGTTGAGCATGTCCCGGATGACGCCGCTAGTGGCCATGATAATCGCGAGCGGATTGTTGATTTCGTGGGCAACCCCCGCTGCCAGTTCGCCAATGGAGGCCAGTTTGGAGGCATGGGCAAGCATTTCCTGCAGTTGCTGACCTTTTTCGGCCATGCGCCGTGCCCGGCTGACCAGTTTTTTAATGGTGAAGAAGATCATGGCCGAGATCAGCAAGCTGATGGCAATCAGGCTGATGGTCAGCACCAGGCGCGCCTTGATCATGCCGGCCTGGGCCACGGCCACCGGCTGTATGGCCAGCAGCGCCCAAGGGGTTTCCTTGAGCCAGGAATGGGCAATCAGCATGGTTTGATCATCATACTGGACCTCTTCCACTCCCGCCGCCTCGGACACCGGCGGAATATAAGCTCTTCTTCCGGGGATATGACTGCGGCCCGGGTCCACCACCTGATATTGTCCCTGCTGGTTGATGAGGGTGGATTCCACTTCCTTGCCCTGGCTGATGGCCCGCAGGAAGATATAGAGTTTGTCCGGATCCAGGGTGGCGCGCATCACATAGGTGCGACCGTCGAACACCTGTTTGGTGGCAATAGTGAAATGGGGAACGTTGCGGAATCCGAGGTAGATATCGCTGATCAGGTAGCTCTTGTTCTCTTTCAGCAGGGTCTGGTACCAACTTTCCTTGCTGTAGTCCTTGCCCAGCAGCGAGGGATAAGGGCCGGCGTAGCCTATCTGAATCCCTTTGGTGTCGAAGAAGCCGACATCGACAAAGCCGTCGTTGTACTGTTTCAAGCTGCTCAGTGAGTTCTCCATGTGCTCCGGGGTAGGTTTGAGGGAGAATTCCTTGCTGTGAAACAGGTTGTAGAGATTGACCACTCGTTCCTGGAGGTAGAGATCAATGGTGTTTTTCTGGCTTTCCGCGACCGCCTCCAGATTGAGTTTGGCGCTTTTTTTCAGGGTATGGGTGAACTGGAAATGAAAATAGGTGGAAAGCAGAGCGTTGGGCAGGAGAAAACCCAGAACCAGGCCAAGGATCAACCTGGTCTGGAGTTGTTTGAAATGCTGCCGGATACGGCCCAGGTTGGCTTGGCTGTCGGCAGGGTCATAGACATGTTCGGTGGCATCGCTTTTACTTACGGGTATGTCATCGAGCAGGTGGCTGGTATCCCAGACTCTCATAAGATTGTTCTCCGCCTCCCCGTCACGGTGTTCCGCCGTCCGCACCCCGTGCCAGGTTTCTGTTCTACCCGGTGGCGGCCGGATGAAGGCAGGGCTGTCAAGATGAAGCTGTGGGCGAAAGTTAGTGCAGCAGGCCGCGTTTTTTGTTGTAGGCCTGGCCGATAGTGTCGAGCAGTTCATTGAGCGGCGCCGGTTTCATCACATAGTCAAAGGCCCCCAACTGCATACCCTTGAGGCCGAATTCCACCGAGGCGTGGCCGGTGAGCATAATGACCTCAATCTCCGGTTTCATTTTTTTGATGTGCCGCAAGGTCTCGATGCCGTCCATGTCCGGCATCTTGACATCCAGAACGATGACGTCGAAATCCTTGCCTTTCAGCACCTCCAGGGCCTTGACGCCGCTGGCCGCCCCTTCCGACTGGATTTTCCGCGCATTCAGCCGTTTGACAATGGTTTCCCTGAAATCATCTTCGTCATCAACAATCAACACCCGCAATGTTGTATCCATCATATCCCTTTAATGTTTCGGCAGCAGGAGGGTGAAGACCGTCCCTGTGCCTACCTTGCTCTGTACCTTAAGTTTACCGCCCAATTTTTCGATGATGCTGTATGAAATTGAAAGTCCGAGGCCTGTGCCCTTGCCGACTTCCTTAGTCGTAAAGAACGGATCGAAAATTTTATTCAAGTCGCCTTCCGGAATTCCCTTACCGGTATCGGCAACATTGATCTCCACCTCATCTGTTTTTTCATTATATCGGGTGGATACGGTCACTGTGCCGTCGTGACCGATGGCGTCGATTGCATTGTTGAGCAGGTTGAGTACCACCTGTTGGATCTGGGAGAGATCGCTGGTGATGACCGGTACATTCTCCGCATACTGTTTTTCGATGTGGATATTGACGTACCGGGCCTCGTTTTCCAGAAAGCCGGTGGTTTCGTCGAGCAGGTTGTTAACGTTGATTTTTTCCTTGGCCGGTTCCATCCGGCGGGCGAATCCGAGCAGGTTGTGGATGATTTTGCGGGCTCTGTCCACATGCTGTTCGATTTTGTCGACCGATTCATTGAACTCGGTAAAATTCTTACTGCCGGCAATGTCTTCCTCGGCCAGCAGATCCTTCATCCATCCTGCCTTTTCGGCGATCGCGGCCAAGGGGTTGTTGACCTCATGGGCGATGCCCGCAGCCATTTTGCTGAGCGCAATCATCTTGTTAGCCTGGAGGAGCATGTCGGAGTTGGTCGCATTCTCCAGGTCGGTTTTTTTGATACGGTTGATCAGGGTGTTGGTGAACAGGGCCGCACCGGTGGCAATGATCGCCAGGCCGAGCGCGGTGAGCAACGCCATCCAGTATCTACCTTTGACCAGTGGTGACAGAATTTCGTCAGGACTTTCCTTGATCACCAGAATCCATTTGGTGTTGTGGATGGGAACAGCGGCGAAAAAGCCGTCGATGCCATTATGCGCAAGCCGCTCCACCTTGGTGGCCACGGTTGCGGAGTAGTCAGGATAGGCGTGGGGCTTCATCGAATCCGAGGCAAATTCGGGGAAGGCAGGGGTTTCGAGGAAATTGCCGCCGAATCGCGGCCGGGTCTGCAGAGCGTTCTTGCTGTTGACGATAAAGGCATCGCTCAGTTTGCCGATCCAGGCCTTATGGACGATGTCGTCAATATTTTTCAAGTTGATTGTCACCCGGAGAATCCAGGAGGTGCTTTTCTCCCGAACCATGACCGCAATGATGAAATGCGGCACCTTGCGGTAGCCCATGAAGATGTCGCTGATATAAATGCCGTTGGCCTTGACCGCGCTGAACCAGGGTTCGTTCTTGTAGTTGACCTGCTTGAGCAGATCGTAATACGGACCGACATAGGAGAGGTGGCGGCCGTCGTTGTCGATGATACCGATGTCCATATAGGAATTGGACTTGGTATGCATGACCTCGAACACCTTGTTGAGATAGGTCTCGTCGGTGAGTTCCTGGAAGGTATTGGTGTTGGCGACGGTGAACAGTTGGGCAATGCGTTCATTGAAGAACAGATCGATGGCGTCCCTTCGGTTTTCTGATG
The DNA here is from genome assembly GCF_963662935.2 of uncultured Desulfobulbus sp. Lineage (NCBI taxonomy): Bacteria > Pseudomonadati > Thermodesulfobacteriota > Desulfobulbia > Desulfobulbales > Desulfobulbaceae > Desulfobulbus > uncultured Desulfobulbus sp. The sequence continues at coordinate 1,600,386 of NZ_CAXXTL010000002.1, forward strand.
TACTCCGCAGGGTTTCCGTGACTTTTTCAGTGTAGATCCGGTCGAAAAGGGTGTAGAGGGAAATATTGATAAAGACCAGGGGAATAACGGAAAAGCAAATGATGGCCAGGCAGTGCTGCCACCAGAGCTTTCGATAATTTCTTTCCATTGTCATATCCTTACTTCAGCGCGATCAGATCGCCATCGGCAGTCCGATCGGGAGAGGGTGGAAGCGTGGAGTCAGAAAAAAATGTAACAAAGTGCCCTTTACTCAGATGCTTCCCGCTGTCGTGCTCCTGGGCAAGCGCTTTTGGCTGGTCCAGCGCACCCCTGTTTGTTATCCGCTTGTAATCACTACAAAGCACGGCATTGCTTGTCAATTACTTTTCAAAAAGGGCAACGGCTTCAGGATGACGAGATTTCTGGTGTTGCCAGAAAGACACAGGCGACATCGCCGAGACGGACGAGTTCGGGTTGGCTGACCTGCATGACGACTTCGCCCTTGTCGCAGCTTGCCACCCTGGCCGAGCAGAGGAGTTCGCCCGACGGCCGGTAAATGGTGGCTGCCATGCCGGGCCGCATGGCTTCACTGCAGCGGAATTCGCAGGTGATTTCCGTACCGAGAGCCGTTTGTCGCCGCTTATAAATCTCGCCGCAGTTGTGCGTGGCAAGATGCCGGGCCCAAAGTCGTCCGAGCAAGAAGTTTATCCCGCCCGCGATTAAACCGCAGAGTGCCAGGATGGCAGCGAAATGGTAGGGGTTACGGCCGGTGGTACGGGTCAGAAAGGAGCTGGAATGGGCGTTGCGGGTGGCCAGATCGGGCCAGACCCTGACTTTGAACACCAGGGCTGGATTCTGTTTTTCTCCGTATGCGTCCTTCACCGAAAGAACATGGCTCCCTTCCCGTGCCCAAGGATCGATGACAATGGCACCGCGCCACATGGCGCCGCCGAACCAGTAGCCCGAATAGATGGCCTCAGGGACCAGGCGGACCGAACCGTCCGCCGGTTGACCGTCAATGACGAAATCCTTGATGGCTTCGGTCCGAGGCGGCATCGGACCACTGACCAGATAGTGGTTATCCGGAACGAGTTCAATGGTTCCCTGGCTGCCTTTAAGGCCGCCGACCAGGGCGTCAGCCAGGCTCAGCAGCGCGGCCGCCAGAAGAATCATGGCCACTATGCCGGCCCGCTTCTGCCAGAGGACGAATCGGGCGCCAGCGATCATGCCAGGGTGGGACGGCGCTTGCCGAGAAAGCGTTTACCGACGAAACCGAACAGAAAGGTGGGGATGAGCAGGGAGAACAGGGTTTTGAAAAAGATGGGGTTAAAATTGTCCGGGTCGAGCGAGGCCTGGTACATGGCAATGAACAGGGCCACGAGCACGAGGCAGTTTAACCCGACCACCAGGAGTTTTTGGAAGAGAAAGAATTTGTATTCCGACATGGTCAACCTCTCATTGGAACAGCGGGCGGGGCCGAGGCCCCGCCCGTGGATCGGTTATTACTTCTTGAAGATATCGGTTTTGGAGACGTTCATAAACCGTAGGGACTGACCGGCGGTTTTGTAGGTCAGCCGCACTTCGTCGCCTGCATCCCAGGTGCTTTCAGGATAGCCAAAGTACTGATCCGGGACGGAGAAGGTGCACAGCATTTTCTGACGGCCGGAGTAGATAGTGATGGTCTTCTTTTCCTTATCGATTGCCGGGAATTTTTTGGCTTTCTTCTCGGCCTTGTCATAGACCAGCGGGTGCTCCTTGTCAATGGGTGTCTGCAGGTCGACAATGGTGATCGGGATATCGACCAGTTTCTGGGTCTTGGTGTCGAAGATCACGATGATTTTCTTGTCGGTATCGAGCTTCATCCGCTGACCGGCCTTGGGGTCTGGTCCGGTTTCCATCGGGTCGGTCGGCATTTTGAAGACCGAGGGCGGCAGGACATCGTAGACCGGTTTCAAGGTATCCATAGCGCTGTCATGGATCAGGGTGACCTCTCTGGTGTCTTTGTTGAAGGCAATGGTTCTGCCCTGTTCCACCTTGCTGAAATCGTCCTTGCATCCCACGAGGGTCATGGCCAGGGAGGTCGCGGCCACCGCGAAAAGTATGTGTTTGATGTTCATCATATTCTCCTTATGCATTCTCCTGGTTAGATTTTCTGCTGCTTCTGACGCAATTCCTCTTTGACCCCGGCAATCATCCTGACAAAGATATAAATGGACATTGCACTGACCAAGCCAAGGACAAGAACTGTGGAAGAGGTGTCAAGCAGGGCCTTGTACTCGGGCACCCAGGGTTGGACCAACTTCATCAGAATGGAGAGCGCGCAGCCGATAACCGCCAGGCCGAAGGCGATGCGGATACCGTAGCCCTTGATGTATTTGGTGGCGACTGCACCGACTTGAGCACCCATGGCGGCGCCGACCAGCATGACCATGGCGGCGACCAATTCGGTACGACCCTTGAAGGTGTAGGTCGCAGCACCATACAGACCGGAGATAGCCACTTCAAAGAGGTCGGTGCCGACAGCTACGTGAGTCGGGCAGCCGATCATGTAGATCAGGGCCGGCATACGGATGAGTCCACCGCCGATGCCGAGGATGCCAGCGAGCCAACCAGTGAGGAAGCTGACGAAGATCGGCAGCCAGGCGCTGCAGTAGATACCAGCCACTTCCAGGTGGACCATCGGCGGGATCTTGATTTTATGCAGGGTTTTATGCCATTCAACACCAGTTGCGGTGACGTCAAGTTTTTCACCCCGCGCGGCCGCAGCTCGCTCTTTTTGGGCGCGTTTTGCCACATCATGGAAGACCATCCAGGCGATGAAGGCCAAGAGGCCGATATAGATCCAGCGGACAACTTTCTCGACCGAACCGAGCCGCTCGAGCCACATGACCATCTGGGCGCCGCACTCAAAGCCGACAACCGTGCCCACCAGCATGATGATGCCGAGTTTATAGTCAACGTTGCCGAATTTACCGTGACGCATGGTAGAGATCAGCGATTTGCCAGCCATGTGGGCAATATCCGTGCCGATGGCGAAGGCCATGGGGAAGCCGAGGATGTTGAGGCCGGGGGTGACCATCCAGGCGCCGCCCATGCCGAAGAAGCCCCCGATGATGCCGACGCCGATACCGAGAATGATCAGGCCGGGCCAAAAAATTTTAACGCCCGCTATGGGCATGAGAATATAGAGCCATTCCATAACTTTCTCCTTGAAATTTCGAATTAATGTTCAGCCAGTTCTCGGGATTTCAGGTCGATGCCGATCCATCCCATGATAATGTCCGCCAGGACACCGAAAACCACACCGGTGGTCGGGATAATGATGACAGTCAGGATCATGAAGTACAGGTGGCTTTCATTATAGAGATTAGCCCACCAGGCCATAATACCGTCAAGTTTGCGGGTGTCCGCAACGATGACGACCTGAGCCAGTTTACCGCCGCCGGCGGCCAGGGCCATGCTGGGGGCCAACAGGACCAGGGTCAGGAGTGCCCACCATAACCGCTGAATTCGTTTCTTCATTGTGTTCTCCTCGTTTGTTTGATTGCTTTTGGCTTCACTATCCCGGTGCAGTCTTGTCCCGGGTTGTTCATGAGATAAGATCTGAGCGCAGCAGAGGGGGAGTCTGGGCGCTCAGACCGGCTGGATTTTTCTACAACGGGGGAGTGCGGTACCCGGTTAGAAAAAGGAGCTGCCTGGTGGTAAACAAATAGCATGCCACAATTAACGCAATTATATTTTTATCTTTAAATCAAGGTGATTAGTTTCTTTGAGATTGCGTTCTTGCGTGATTTGTGATAGCGAAAGAGGGTATTTTCGTGACGTGAAGAGATAATGCCGCAAGGAGAACTGAGAATGCGCTATTCCCATCCCCCGCTGCTTAATCCGGTGATTCGGGCCGACAGTTCGATCTATGCCTGGAGTATCAGTAAGTTTCTGGTCCTTTTCGGTACGTTCTTGATGGGGGGTATTCTTGTTGCAACGGTGGTCACGATCTATCAGATCGCGGCAACGTATCTTGACCAGGCCTATTCGAGAAATGCCCAAATTCGTGCCCTCGCCCAGGCCCATGAAATCAATCAGTTGCTGGTGGCGGCCCGCTATGAGCTGGATTTTCTCGCTCGCATTCCACTGACGCCTGAATCGATGACCCATCATCTTGCATCGAAATCTTCCGAGGAACGCACCCGGTATCGGGAAATAGCCTTTCAAGGAAAGACCGCCGAGGAACGTTTTGTCCTCGTCAATACCGGATCAGCCGTGGTTTCTGTTCCCCTCGACCAGACTTTGGGCGCGAAATTTGGCATCTTTTCCGGCCGCGATCAGTTGGCTGGCAAACCAGCGGGACATATTCAAATCAGTGAGCCCACGGAGGTGGTCTATCCTTCCGTGCACGTCCAAGGTGCTCTGAGTGCTCTCAGCATGCATGTTATTCGTCTCTCCACCGCCGTTTATGACGACAATGCAACTTATAAAGGGCAGTTGACTCTATCGGTCGATCTGCCAAGTTTGCGCGACATTCTCTCTCTGCACAACTCCAAGCAGTCGCCTCTCTTTCTTTTTCCTCAGGAGAGCGAACACAAAAAAAGTTTTTTCTTTGACGCCTCAGGCTGGCTTCTTTTTCAATCGGAATCACCCGATCAGAAAAAAAGCGATTTGTCGGTTGATTTGTTGCGCATGGGCTTGCAGGGAGATGTCGGCCGGCCGGGGTTCGCTACGGCTTTTCGACCAGGGGCTGCCCACGATCTTTACTGGGTGATGATCTCGGATATTCAGGCGGGCAGGAATGGCCAGATGTTGGTGACGCGGCCATTTTTGGCGCCCTCCGGAAGCGACCGGTCCCTGTATCTGAGTTATGTACCCATTGTGTTTGCGGAAAATTCTACTTCGCAGCGGATAGTGGGCGGAATCGGATGTGTTGACACCAGTTTCGTTTTCATGGCTTCGACCTACAGAATCGCGGCAACGCTTGCCATCTGTTTGGCGGTCAGCATCCTGCTGGTGTTTATCGCTATGTATTTTGTCAGTCGCCGCATCTGCAGGCCACTGGAGCTGTTGCTCGAGGCGGTTGAGGTCCGGGCCGGCGGCGATGACCCGACTCCCCTGGCTATTGGACCGCTTTTTGCCGAAATCAATCAGTTCCAACGGTCCATCAATATTCTCCTCATGCAACTGCAGATCGCGCGCAGTGACTCACTTTTGCGTGAAGGTCTGGTTGAGGACGATCGGATGCGGCAGCGTGTTGATCTGGGAAAAGAAATCAGGAGGAATCCGCTCCTCGACGAGCGTTTGCTGGCCATGCCCTTGTACGGCATTGTCGGTGGCAGCCAGACTGTTGGCGGGCTCCGCCAACAGATACACAAGGCCTCGCGTGTGCTCGCCGATGTTTTGATTGTCGGCGAGACCGGAACGGGAAAAGAATTGACTGCCGAGGCTATTCACTCGGTCAGTCATCGGGCCAAGGGGCCGTTCATCTCCATCAATTGCGGTGCCTTGGACGAAAATCTGCTCATGGACGCCCTGTTTGGACATGTCAAAGGCGCCTTTTCCGATGCGCAGTCTGATCGTAAGGGTGCCTTTATAGCTGCCTCGGGCGGCACCCTCCACCTGGATGAAATCGGTAATGCTTCGCCTAAGGTGCAACAGGCACTTCTGCGGGCCCTTTCGGTCAGGCGTATCCGCCCGCTCGGCTCGGATCAAGACGTCGCTTTTGATGCCCGGATCATCGCTGCGACCAATGTCGATTTATTGCAGCTGGCTTTTACGGGTGAGTTTCGGGAGGATCTCTATTACCGCTTGGCCGTGATCACCATCAACACCCCTTCCCTGCGTGAGCGGAAAATGGATATCCCTGTGCTTATCAATTACTTTTTGGAAGAAAACATGGCCCGGTCTGGGGTTGGCCCCATTGGCATCAGCCGGGGCGCTCTGGAAAAGATGTTGAGCCATGAATGGCCTGGCAATATCCGCGAATTGCGCAACTGCATCACTCGCTCCCTTGCCTTTGCCGAGGGTGACCTCCTTCTAGCTGAGCATGTTCTTTTCGATGAAAGAGGTGGTAATGTTTCAAATGATACGGCCAAGGCGATCGAGTTGCTGTCAGCGGCCACTCCCAGGCCCTTGCCGCCGCCAGCTGAAAAGCAGTTAATTTTTCCGGATCATGAGCAGGAGAGCCCTGTAAAGGATCAGAAAATGAGACAGGACATGAATCCCAGACAGCGCAAGGCATGGCCTATCATTGCTCGAAACGGGGGGGTCAGCCGGAGCGAATACCAGGTGGCCGTTGACGATTCTATTTCCGTGCGCACCGCTCAGTACGATTTGCACGATCTCGTTGCCAAGGGGTTGCTGAAAAAATCAGGCCGTGGCCCTTCTTCCCGCTATATGGTGACGCAGTCCTATGTGGTCTGAATAAGCGTTGGTGTGTCTGATCGTGCAAGTTTCTGTCTTGGGAATCAATGCGCAATAAACGGTTTTACGAATTTTTTTGCGCAATGACGGGCATCCTGCGCTAAAGGAAGTGAGCTTCTTGGAAGGAATAGACGCAAGAATATGGCGTTTTTTCTTTCTGTCCGGAACAGGTTTTTTGTGCAGCTGTCTAGCGTTGCAGTGGTTCGGGGATTTGTATTGGGAGGGGTACGAGGAAGGAACTGATTTTTTCCCGCGTTGGCGGCCGGTTTCGCTGAGGTTCGAATTATTTACTCCGCGACGGAAACCTATACACAGAGTTTCTCTTTATGAATCCTTCTTCTTTATTGGCCCAGCCTGCAGGCTCAATTCGCCGAGGTAGCGGTCTACCGGGGCGTATTCGTCGGTGAAGGGAGCAATGCTGTCGCGAGGTGCAGGTAGCCGGTGAGAAAGCATCCGCTGCAGGGTCGGATCCTTGGGCATGTCGACAGGCGGTTTGTTGCTGGCGGCAAGCAACATATTCTGCCACAGTTGGCGGTCAACGGGATCAATCACCGCAAAGGCTTCAACCGAGGCAAAGGCCGTGTTGAAGGTTGCGCGCAGAGCCTTGTAAAAACGGCTTGAAACGCCCTCGGGCGCGGCGAGAAGATTCACCAGGACCACGCCTTCCGGTTTGAGGGCGGCGCGCATCAGCTGGATGGCCTCAACCGTGACCAGATGGAAAGGGATGGAATAGTGCGAGTTGAATACGTCGCAGAGGATGACGTCGTACCGGTTGGGGACCTTTTTCAAAAAAGTGCGGGCATCCTCTTCGATAATGGTGAGTCGGGGGTGATCGGTAAGACCGAAGTGGCTCCTGGCCAGGTCGGTGATGCCGGGGTCGAGTTCCACCACGTCGATCTGCAGCTCGGGATACTGAGCCAGGGCGTATTTGGGGAAAGAGTAGCCGCCGCCGCCGAGCACCAGCATGCGGCGTGCGCCAGGACGGTAATATTCCACCAATCGATAAAAACGGGTGTAGGGCAGGACCAATTCGGTGATGTCATCGAGGTACATGGCAGATTGCCGGCCTTGGGGTCCAGTGACCATCTCCCGGGTCATGCGGTCGCTGCCAGCCTCCTTGCCGGTATAGACGAGGACACGGTTATATGGGGTGTCACGGTCGATAAAACCTTGCTGCGCCAGCCAGTGATCCTGCTGGCGGCAGAAGAACACGGCCAGCACGAAAAAGACCATGGATGCACCCTTCAGGGGACGGTTCGAAGAATCGGCCAGCCAGGAAGCCAGCGCCAGGAAGGCGGCAGTGATGAAGAGAATGGCAGTGCTGCCAACCCAGGCGATCAAGACAAAACCGGCGAGAAAGGTGCCGACAATGGAGCCGACGGTGGAAATCGCATAGAGGCTGCCCGCCGTCCGTCCCCCATGGTCTCGATCTTCCAGGCAAAGGCGTACGGCAAAAGGGGGAACCATGCCAAGCAGGATGGCCGCCGGTGCAAACAGAGCCACAGTGGCGGCGATGGCGACGGTGTGCAGACTACCCGCGCCCAGAAGAAATTCGAGCACCCAGGTTTTCGACAAGCCGATGGCGGCGGTTGCCCAGGCGGAGAGGAGGACGATCCTCCCGAGGAGCCGGGGTTGAGGATGGCGGTCCGCGAGGATTCCGCCCCACCAGGCGCCAAGACTGAGACTGGCGAGGATGATGCCGATCAGACTGGTCCAAACAACCAGCGAGGTGCCGAGGAAAGGGGCAAGAATGCGGGAGCCGGTCAGTTCGATGATCATCAGGGCGGCGCCGCAGAGAAAAATGCAGCAATGGAGCATGGTCGATCCTCACATGGGGGAGACATCCGTCATCAGACCGTTTGCCATTTCCTGAAAAACGGGCCACTGAGGGCAGAGGTACCGGAGAACGGCCAATTTATCCAGGAAAAAAGAGCCGTCCATCGCGTGGAGCAGGGGCAAACAGCGCTGATATAATCCTCCAAACCTGTGTAAATTGGGTGACGAAAGGGAAGGGCCAAGGGTATTATCCGGCTGCAACTTACAACAGCCGGGAGGACGGGAATGCATGATCAGGCAATAAAGATACTCGAGAAACAGCGGCAGGATCTGGTTGTCCGCGTCTTGAAAAAGCACGAGGAAATGGAAGCCAGCCGGTCGTTTACTGAACGCATCCTTGCCGGCATTTCCGAGTTGTTTCTGCTCATGGATCAGGATTTCCGGGTGATCCAAACCAACCGGGAGTTTCTCCAGCGTACCGGATTCACTTTGGATGACGACCGGCAACTGACCCTTGAGGATCTCGTGGGGCCGGACAAGGCCGAGGCAATCCGCCAGGCCTTTGCCAAGGGGGAATTCACCGAGTTCGAGGCCCATCTCAAAACCGGCAAGGGCGCCGGCCTGCCGGTGAAGATGCGCGGCTCCACCCATGTCAATCCGAATGGTCTGGTGCTGCACATGTTGATCTGTTCTGATTGCAGTGAATTTTACGACCTGATGGAGCAGATGCAGGAGGGGCAGAAGCAGCTGATCCATTCCAGCCGGCTCGCCAGTTTGGGCGAAATGGCCGCGGGTGTCGGCCATGAGCTGACCCAGCCGCTGAACGCCATCTTGCTTTTTGCCCGCAACTGTCTCAAGGCCTTGGATGCGCCGGGCGATCACACCGAGATGCTGCGGGAAAACCTGCAGATCATCATCGACCGGGTGAACAAAGCCTCCTCAATCATCAGTACCATGCGCAGTTTCGGCCGCAAGGTCGAGGAAGAACAGGCACCGGTTGAGTTGAACGGGATCATCCGCAAGATCCTGAGTTTCCTGGAATCGCATTTGCGCTTGAGCGAGATTTTTCTTGATTTGCGGTTGACCGAGCAGCCTTGTGAGGTCTTGGGGGTGGAGGTCCGGCTGGAGCAGGTCTTTCTCAATCTGGTGCAGAACGCCATCCAGGCCATGGGGCGAGTGGTTGTGCCCCGGTTGACCATCACCAGCCGCGTCACCAATTGTCTCAACCTGACCACCATGCAGACGGAACCCTATATCCAGGTGACTGTTGCTGATAACGGCGAGGGCGTCCCCGAAGTGCTGCAGAAAAAGATTTTTGATCCCTTTTTCACCACCCGCGAGGTCGGCACCGGCATGGGACTGGGGTTATCGATTGTTGACCGGATTGTTCGCGGCTTTTCCGGCTACATCGAGTTGGAAAGCACGCCCGGCAAGGGGGCCTGTTTTTCCGTCTACATTCCCCAGTATCGGCAGGAAGCGACCCTGGGGCAGCAGCAGGGGGGGAAGGCATGAAGGTGCAGCAACAGCCGCCTCCGTCTGTGCCGGAAATCCTCGTCGTTGACGATGACCTTTACTTGCTGGCGGCCATCAAGCAGACCCTGGTGCTCAACGGTTACGCGGCGCAAACCTTCGGGAATCCGCTTGAGGCTCTGGCCAGTATCGATGCGCATACCTTTTCCGCAGTGCTGGCCGACATCCGCATGCCGGAGATGAACGGCATGGTTCTGCTGGAGCGGATTTTGGAGAAAGATGCCGATCTGCCGGTGATTCTGATCACCGGACATGGCGACATCAGCTTGGCGGTGGAGGCGGTCAAGAAAGGGGCCTACAATTTTCTCCAGAAGCCGGCGGACGAGGACATCATCCTGGCCACCCTGTCGCGGGCCATTGAGCGGCGGCTATTGGTGCTGGAAAACAGGCGCCTGGAACAGCAGTTGACCGCCACCCGTGAGGGCCGCACCCGCTTTTACGGCCTGGTCGGCAGCCATCCTTCCATGCTCGGCCTCTATGCCCTGATCGAGACCATTGCCCATGAGTCCGATCCGGTGCTGATCATCGGCGAGACCGGCACAGGTAAGGAGTTGGTGGCCCGGGCCCTTCATTCCATCAGTCGTCAGGATAAAGCGCCTTATGTGGCGGTCAATATGGGGGCGCTGCCCTCGGAAATGATCGAATCCGAACTCTTCGGTCATGAAAAGGGGGCCTTCACCGGCGCGATCCAGCGCAAAGTGGGCAAATTTGAATACGCCGGCGAGGGTACGCTCTTCCTCGACGAGATCTGTTCGATGCCACCCCAGTTGCAGGCCAAACTGTTGCGCGTCCTGGAAGAACGTTCCTTTTCGCGGCTGGGGGGCAATGCTGCTATTCCCCTCAAGGCGCGGATCGTCGCCGCCACCAACCGTGACCTGCGGGCGGAGATCAACAAGGGTACCTTTCGCCAGGATCTCTATTTTCGCCTCAACGTCCTGCCGGTGCATCTGCCGCCGCTACGGGAGCGGCGGGAGGATATTCCTCTGCTGGTCGATTATTTCTGGAAGGAATACTGTGATGGCCAGCACAGCGAGATCCGCCCCTGTTCCCCGGAATTGATCCGTCAGTTGATGCAGCAGGACTGGCCGGGCAATATCCGCGAGCTGCGCAATTTTGTTCGCCGCTACTGTGTCTTGGGTGCGCCGGGACTGGTGGGGGAAACGGCGGCGGTACCGATGATGAGTCCAGAGATGTCCTGCCTGCCCTGGAAGGAGTACATGGAACAGCAGGAGCAACTGTATGTGGAGGAGGTGCTCCGCCGGGTCGGCGGACAGGTGAGTGCGGCCCATCAGATGATGGGTATCTCCCGCAAGAGTCTGTATGATAAGATCAACAAGTACGGGATTGCACTGCACCAATACCGGGAAAAGGTGGAGACTGGGACCTGATTGGATTGAACGGCTGTGAGCTCAGGGGTGGTCGTTCTTTTTGAGTAACGTATGAATCGATTGAAACAATCTTGAGACGATGCTTTGTTGATCTGTAGGTGAGGATAATCCAGAATGACCTTTTGACTTGAATACTTTTTCGGTGGAAGTTGTTCTGATCTTTTCCACCAACTCTCGTATATTCACCGGCTTCTCAAGGACGTCAACTGCGCCCAATTTCATTGCCTGCACCCCCCTTGCCACAGTGGCATGACCCGTCAATAAGATGATTTGGAGGTTGGGGTTTATCGCTGTAAGTTGCTCTAGAGCCTGCAAGCCATCCATTTCAGGCATTTGCAAATCGAGAATGATCACGTCAAAAAAAGTGTTCTTCACGAGATCAAGACCTGTCTTGGCAGATGCAGCCGTTTTCACCTCCATATCCCGTATGGTCAGGCGTTCTGACAGAATATCAAGAAACTCTTGGTCATCGTCAATCAGCAACACTTTTACAGCCATAGCATCCTCATTGAATTTATAATATCGATTGAACTTTAACTTCTCATTCCATAAATTTCTTAGGCATTTTCAGGCGAAGTTGGGAGCTTTGAATGTCAGCATTGATCTGCATCCGGAGAAAGAAAATCAGCGGTTGTGCCTCGGCGGCAACCATTGTCTCGATTTGCGCCACTGGTATTTCAGCGCTAAATTTTAGGAATATGACAATTTCTGAGCCTTCACTCTGAGCCCCTAGTTCAACGTTTTGATTTCCAGTGGTCACTAGAAACAAATTTTTCAAACAGATCCACAGCAGGTTTTCGACGACAAAGGGGAGTGTTTGCACCTCTATTACCTCCCCAGGCGTTACCGAAAAGGTCACCCCCTTCATGGTGGCTAAGCGTTCAGCCAAAGCAATCGTGAATTCAAAAATCTCTCGGATATCTGTTGTGATAACAGGCTGATTAGCGCTATGGGCGAAGCGGTTTAGTTTGCGCACGATGTCGTCGGCGCTTTGTACCCGGCGACGAATGTTGACCGAGATCGTTTTCAAACGTTCCGGATCAAGTGGACGTCCTTTTTCTGCCAGCCCGACCAGATCACCAAGCAATCCTGCATTCTCATTGATGACCGCCAAAGCATTCTTAATCTCGTGGGAGATGGACGCAGTCATGCTGCCGAAAAAGCTCAGGCCCAGGGTGTCAACTTTGCCGTGATAACTGCTCATTATTGGTCTCCTTGCTCTTGAAAGATTTCGTTGAGTTTGGCCATGAGCACTTCGATCTGCACTGGTTTGATCAGGTAGTATTCCCTGCCGCTCTCCGCCGAGCAGGCCTTGAAATCCTCTTCCGAACCATGGCCGGTAAGAAAGATAAACTTCATTCCCGGCTGTCGGGCCTCAATCAGCCTTTTTAAATCAAGCCCATTCATCTCCGGCAGCCGGACATCGAGCAGACCGATATCAAACGCCTCTTTTTCAACGGCCTCAAGCGCCGCCCGGTAATCGGACACCCAGGTGGCGGTGATCCCCCGCATTTCGAGTCGTTCCGCCAGGGTTGAAACCAATTCAACTTCGTCGTCAACCAGTAACACGCGCATGAGCTTCTCCTTTCTCCGCATGGTATTCGAGCGGCAGGGTGATGATAAAGGTCGTCCCCTTGCCGACGATGCTTTCAATATCAATCAATCCGCCGATTTCTTTGACCAGACCATAGGTGATGGACAATCCCAGGCCGGTGCCGCCGCTGCCGCTTTTGGTGGTGAAAAAGGGTTCGAAAATTTTCTTGATGTTTTCCGGCGGAATGCCGCAGCCGGTATCGTTGACCGTGGTGACAATCCGTTTGCCGGTGTCGTCCGGACGGCTGATGATGTCGAGCTTGCCCCCGTCCTTCATCGCGGCAAAGGCATTGTTCACCAGATTGATGAACACCTGCTGCAACTTGCCCCGGTCAGTGAAAAATTCGGGGATCTCGTCGGGAATGTCGACGTTGATCGTGATGCTGCGGTAGCCCGCTTCCTTGGTCTGGAATTCGAGGACATCGTTGACGACCTGCTTGAGGCTGACCTTCTGCACGCTGACCTGAATATTGCGGGCAAAATTGAGCATCTGTCGGGTAATGGTTGCACACCGCTCCACCGAGCTGATAATTGAATCCACCAGGCCAATAAGACGATGATCGCTGGCGTATTCCTGGCGGAAGGTGAAGAGGTCCTTGATCAACCCGGCCTTTTCGTTGATGATCGCCAGCGGATTGTTGATTTCATGGGCCACGCCCGCCGACAATCGGCCAATCGAGGCCATTTTGTTAGCGTATTCCACCTGATGCAGGGAGGCAAGCCGTTTCTGATCAGCCTGATAGATGCTGTTGACTAGGTAGGTACAGATGCCAACCACCACCGCCACGATGGCCAGGACCGAACCGGCAAGAAAGATGAGCAGTTTGGCGCCGGCGGCCTCCCAGGACTGCATGAGATTTTCTTTTTGCTTGATCACCATGAGGATGAAAGGCGTGCCAGTAATGTAGGCATAACCGGTAAGGATGTCACGGCCCAGGTGATCCTGGCCCTCCACAACCTGGGTCCGGTCTGCCATGGGGGGAACGGCAAGGGGAAACTTCTTCATGACGTCACCGTAATGTCGCGACGGTGTCTGGATTATTCCTTCCTGATTGATCAGGAAGGCATCGCCATTGCCGCTGACCTCCATCTGGGAGAGGATGTTGTTGAGGCGATCAATGTCTAGGCTGGCCCGCAGGACATAGTGCAACCAGTCCAAGCCGAATGGGTTGCTGTGGAGCACGGAAATGACCATGTGGGGAGTGTTTCTGAATCCGAGAAAAACATCACTGATATTAGAACGCATCGAGATGGTCTCATGATACGAATCCGTGTCGGTGTAGTTAAGTTTCCGGTACCATTCCTGCTGACTGTAGTCCATACCCTGCAACGGATAGGGGCCAGCGTAATTTCGCTGGACACCGGTGTGGTCAATGACTCCCAAATCGGACCATTCCCCTAGGCCGCTTTTCAAATTTTCAAGGAGTTGCTTAAGTCGTTGCTCATTCAACAATTGGTCGTAGGTGTTGTCGAGAATAACAAAGTTAAGGGCGAATTTCCGTTCATCGAAATAGGAGGTCAGGGTCCGCCTGGTGTTGGAGACCAGGCGGGTGGTCCGGAGCAGCATTTCGGATTCCAAGGCCTTTGTGCTGACGTTGTAGTCAACAATCGCCAGGGTAAGCAGCGGCAGTAGGACAACAGCGAGGGTGGTGACGATGGACTGCTTCCATAACAGGCTGAAGTTGAAGAGCGATTTGTACATGCCCGACAACTGATCGTGATGATCAAGAAATCCGGGCTTATAGCGTTTCAGTCGATCCAGCATGGCGTCCTCTCGCATAAAAAGGTCGATGCTCCCGTCAAGGCCCTTTAACTCGCAGCCCCCCGGAGCAGGAGACAGGTACGGCATACTTTGTCGAGTCGGTTTCGGCGAGGATATCGACGGGGGGATATGGCACGGCAAACTATGGGAGGTCTGCCGCGCCATCCTTAAGGTGAAGAGGGTTAGGCGCTCTTTTCCTGGCGTCGCAGCATGATCTTCTCGTTGGCCTTTTTCATGGTTTCGCTGAGGATGTCGATATCCACCGGCTTCTGCAAGTAGGCAAAGGCCCCCAGTTGCATGCAGGTCTCCCGGTCGGTTTCGTTGCCGTGGCCGGTGAGGATGATTACCTCAATTTCCGGTTGGGTTGCCTTGACCCTTTTGAGCACCTCCATGCCATCAATACCCGGCATCTTCAGATCCAGGATCATGACGTCGGGCTCGTCTTCGCGCAGCATTTCCAGAGCCGATTCACCATCATAGGCGACTGCCGACCCCATATCGCGGAGCAGTAGACGTTCCGAGAGGGTCTGGACAAATTCGCGTTCGTCATCAACCAACAGAACCCTTGAGGGGGCCTGAAAATCAACTTTGCGGTAGATATCCGCCTGATGAAAATTCTTGCCGACTTCGGTGCTCACGGTCTGCACCCCTTCAATTTTACTTACGATCTCTTTCAGTTCCTGTTCCAACCGGCTCAGCATCAATACGTTTTTTTCGATGGTCAGGGTTACCTCTCCGTCTTTGGCGCTGACGCTCACTCCGTGACCTTCCAGGGCTAGGGCCACCTGGACCTTGGCCTGAAGTTTGAAATCGGCAAGGGCAGCCAGCGAAGCCTCGGTTGGGGCGAGAACATCGGTGTGGAGATTACGGATAATGAGGTGAATGCTCTCATCGGCTCCGATTTTATCAGAGGGAATGACGATGTCATAGAGCGACGGATCCCAGGGATCGGTCTTCCCTAAGAGCTGCAGAATCCAGGCCGCCTTGTCTTCGTCGTTTTTATGGATGGCCTTGAGCGGATCTTTTTCCGCGGAAGGCAGGGATTGGGCCAACTGCAACCGGTAGGTCATCTCCGCGATCAGGCAGATCCGCAGGATATGGGAAATGGAGGAGGGGACAAAGTGACAGCAGAACCCGGCCACCACCATGTTGCCCTCGGCCAGGATCTCGGCCACCGCCTGCCGCAGATAGGCAATTGAGCGTTCCTTCTCGTGGGTGAAGGGATTGAACAGCGAGGTCTTGGAGGAAAAGGCCCGGCTGATCCGCTCCGGCGCGATACCGGACAGCTTGCTCGCCAGGGCGACGATCTCGCTATCGTTGACGAGCCGGTAACCGGTCTTGGCGACCAGCTGCGGCACAATGAGCTCTTCATTGCAATAGAGTGCGTTAAAAACCGTAATCACGGACATGGGGAATCCTCTCTTATGGGTGGATGATCTCTGGTTTTGGGTATGCCCCCAGGGGGCAGATCTTCGATTCTTCTTCCGAATGTAAAGCCGGGTGAATCTGGCCCAAGGCCTCTTCCATGGTCGAGTAGACATGGTCAGTGCCGATCTTGTTGAACAGATGAGTCCGGACCAACACCTGCATCACGGTGTCGTTGACGCCGCTGAATGAAATGTCGATGCCCGCGCTGCGCAGTCTGCCGACCAGTAAAGATAATGTTTCTTCACCCGAGGCGTCAATATCATTGATGCCGTTAGCGACAACAAGGACGTGGCGCAAGGTGGCCTTGCACAGCATCAGGTCGGAGATCTTGTCCTCGAGATAGCTGGCGTTGGCAAAGAAGAGCGGGCCTTCGAAGCGGATGATGGACAGGAATTTGCACTCGTCAAGACCCTTGCGGACCGCACAGACCAGGACCCTGTCCCGGTCCCTGGTCAGGGAACTGACCACTGGCCGCATGTTTTTATAGAGGAAGACCATCAGGCAGAGCACCACGCCGAGCATGATACCCTTGTCGAGATGGGGCGCGAACCAGAGGGTGCAGAGGAACGAGAGAATTGAAATGAGGCCGTCGTACCATTGCGCCTTCCAGGCATGGAGAAAACCGGAAACGTTGATCAGGCCCATGACCGCCATCATGATGATGGCTGCGAGCACCGACTGTGGCAGGTGGTAGAGCAGGGGGGTGAAGAACAGCAGGGCAATAACCACCGTCAGGCCAGTGAAGACACTTGCCATACCGGTGGCGGCGCCTGCCTGGAGATTGACTGCCGAACGGGAAAAGGAGCCTGAGGCCGGGTAGCTCTTGCCTATGGCGCCGATGATGTTGGCCAGTCCCTGTCCTATCAGCTCCTGGTTAGGGTCGATGCGCTGGCCGGTTTTGCTGGCAATGGCTTTGGCAATGGAGATGGCCTCCATGAAACCCAGGAGTGAGATGATGGCTGCGTAGGGGAAAAGATGGAGCATGACGTTCAAGTCAACTTTGGGTATACCCAGGGCGGGCAACCCTTTGGGCACCACGCCGATGACCTCACCGCCGCCGGTCATTGGCAGCTTATCGAGCTTGATCGCCTTGTTGCCCACCCGGATGCGCCAGGTGCGGCCGTCGGTTTTTGC
Organism: uncultured Desulfobulbus sp.; assembly: GCF_963662935.2. Classification (NCBI taxonomy): domain Bacteria; kingdom Pseudomonadati; phylum Thermodesulfobacteriota; class Desulfobulbia; order Desulfobulbales; family Desulfobulbaceae; genus Desulfobulbus; species uncultured Desulfobulbus sp. Next base: position 1,617,387 of record NZ_CAXXTL010000002.1, read on the forward strand.
ATCTGCCGGAAGTTGATCTGCCGGATAATAGAGAACGCTGTTGTCTGCCTGGATGGCTGCCTTGAAGAGCAGCAACCTGATTCTTTCCCGGTAGATGTGGGCCTTGTCCTTGAGTTCCTCGATCTGGGATTGGATAACCCTATCCTCATGCTCAGCATCAAGACGGGCAATGGCATGGTGTCCCTTTTGGGCCTCCTCGAGTATCTTGCTGGTCTTGGTTCGCTCCTCGGCCAAGGGGGGAATACCGTTGGTGACTTTGTTGAAGGAGGAAATCAGTTCCAGCGCCGGCGGTGACTGGATGGCAGCGCTATCTACTGTGGTATTGTGCTCAAAGCCGATCATCCACGAAAGCAGGGTGGTGACGACTACCGCCACCAGGACATTGGGCACTTTGGGGGCCGTCCGCTTGAGGGTGATCATGATCGCCAAGGCCAGGGCGCCGATGGCGAAGGTCGGCCAGTGGGTGTAATGAACAGCGGATTGCACCACCTGCACGATGGTCTCATAATGGTGCTGCGCATTGTCGACGTTGACGCCGAACATCTTGGACAACTGAGAAGTGGCGATGATGATGGCTGCGGCGTTGGTGAAGCCGTTGACCACCGGATGAGAGAGAAAATTGACCACCAGCCCAAGGCGCAGGACGCCGAGAGCAAGCTGGAAGAGGCCAACCAGCAGGGAGAGGAGAATCGCAAAGGCGATGTAGCCTTCACTGCCGGCGGTGGCGAGAGGCTCCAGGGAAGCGGCGGTCATCAGGGAAACCACGGCAACAGGCCCAGTGGCCAATTGGCGGCTCGAACCAAAGAGCGACGCGACCATCGGCGGCAAAAAGGCAGCGTAGAGCCCGTAATAGGCGGGCATGCCGGCCAACTGCGCATAGGCCATGGACTGGGGGATCAGCACCAGGGCCACGGTCAGGCCAGCGATACCGTCCGCCTTGAACAGGGATAGGTTGTAACCGGAGAACCAGTCGAGGAAGGGAAAAATGCGTTTGATCATGCCGTTCGTTTCACCTCAGATCATCTAAAGGGTTAAGGGTGACGGACTCGCAACAAAGGCCAATACTGTCATTTCGAGGAGCACGGCGACGAGAAATCCCCTTGTTCCTCCTAGATTTCTCGCTGCGCTCGAAATGACACAGCAAGCGACCTGCCCGTTGTGAGCGAAACCGTCAAATGTTGAATATAGACCACCTCGTTGTATCATCGTTTCCTGTTTTCCAGCATCCGCCGGCAGGAATCGATTAATTCTTTATAAAGCGCCCCGACATCGTAGAGATTGTTCATCCGGAAGCGGACCATGCTGTCCACCATCGAGAACACGATCAAGGCGGATTTGCGGGCGGTGAGGTCCGGATCGATGGTGCCGTCTTCCTGACCGCCGGCGATGGCACTTTCGAAAATGTCAACGAAGCAGTTGTAAATAGCCTCGAGGATGTCCCGGCATTCGGGGTTGTTTTCCGCCAGCTCGTAGGGGTAGCGCTGGTGGAGGATGGCAAAGAGGTCTGCCCTGCTCTTGGCCATATAGAGGTAAAAAGAGATCGTTTCTTCCACCATGTCCAGTCCGGTTTTTTCCGATTCCGCATTTTGGTAGCGCTCGAATTCCGGCAGGATGTCTTCCTTCAAGCTGCCGAGAATTGCGAGAAAAATTCCCTGCTTGCTTTTGAAGTGGTAGAAAATGGTGCCCTCGGCGACACCGGTCATTTTCGACAGCTCGCCCATGGCCGTGTCTTTGTAGCCCTTGCGTGAGAACAAAAATGTTGCAGCCTGGATGATTGCGTCTTTTTTTTTCACGCTAGACAGACCTGGTTATTTCTCGTTAGATTTAGACTGAGCGCTCAGTCAGTTTTGTATACGATTTTTCAGCGGATCTTGTCAATTAAAAAAAGGAATCAGCACTCGGAGGGAGATGTGATTTTCAGGAAGCACCTGAAGTTGGGGGACGAGGGGTGCCTGGGCGAGAACCTGGTTGCCTTGATGGGGTACGCTGAGGAATCGTTCTTTCTCGTGTCTATCAGCAAAAATGGAATAACCGCTATTGCCCTAGCTTGCCGGTTTCTCCTTTGCAGGAAGAAGCGTCAACGGGCGTCTCCTCAAGCAGGCCGAGTCTCCCCGCCAGCCATTTGGTCGTTGTCGCCTGAATAAGGATGGTCATGAGGATGGCAATGAACGTGACGGAGGCGATGATGTGTGCTCCCGGTGCCTTGGCACCAATCAACAAACCGGCCAGCGCCGCCGGAATGACCCCTGTCTCCCTCGTCCAGCACATGAACAGCAATTCCTGCATGCTCCACTTCGCCTGTCTATCCGGAAGGGCGCAGCAGAAAACAGTGACAGGTCGGGCCACCAGCATGAAGACTGTGACAACAGCAATACCACCAGCCAGATATCTATTGATAAGATCGAAGTCGACCTGGGAGCCGAGCAGGATGAAAATGAACATGCGCATGACCAGGGACGTCGTCAAAATAAATTCTTCCAGCTTTTCATTTTCCCTGGGTTCTAGTTGGAAACCGAACGACTCCTTGTTGCCGATCATGATACCGAAGACAAATACGGCCATAAACCCGCTGGCATGAAAGCCATCGGCACCGAGATAGGCCCCAATCACCGCCATCAGAGTAATTACTGGTGCATATTCCTCGAGAAAATTGAATTTTTCATGCGCTATGAGCAGGGCAGCCATATATCCCGAAATCCCGCCGACCAGAATACCGATGGAGGACTGCTTCAAGAGATCCATCAGGGATGAGGTCAGGGAAAAATCTCCAGCCCCCATCGTGACCGCCAGAACAGCAAAGGTCACAATGGCACCCATTGCGTCATTGAAAGCAGACTCGCTGATCACCGTCTGCGAAACCCGATCCTTTATTTTCACCTGACGGAAAATAGGGACGATGGTAGCGGGATCGGTGGAGGCGATCGTTGCCCCGAGAAGCAGGGCCGGCAGGAGCGGAAGCTGCAAGGCAAAATGAGCTGCAGCACCGGTGATGGCCGCTGTGAGCAGAACGCCGATGGTGGAGAGGACGACAAGGGTGATCCACACCTCCTTCAGGACCTTCAGCTTGATCGAGGCCCCGCCGTCAAAAAGAATATAACAGGCCCCAAACAGGATAATAATCTGGTTGAGCGTCGATTCCGCACGGATGTTGATCATTCCAGTGACTGCTGGCCCGAGGAGCATGCCGACCACGAGAAATACGGCGACATCCGGCACCTTAATTTTTTGAGCCAGAAAGCCGCACATCGTGCCGACAGCGAGAATGATGCCGAATGAGAGCAGCAGGTGTTTTGCCAGTTCTAGAGTGACAGAGGATTCCATAGCCTTTACAACAGGGGTAATTTAAAGGGATGTTGCAAGAAATGATTTAACTAATATATTGTAATAAAAGGAGAAAGTATAGATCCATCTTTTTTGTGGACAGTCTGCCATGAATGGCGCCAATAAGAAAGTTTTTTGAGAGAAAAAGCAACAGGTGAAGTTAAATGAAACGAAAGCAGCGCATCGGGCATGTATGGATTCTCTGTGAGGTATTTATTGCTTGCCGGCAAAGAGGTGTGTGGTTATTGAACAAATGAAACAGGCAGCCGGCAAAACGGAAAGCCCGTGTAAGAAAAAGCCTCCCGGCTATGGGAAGAGCGTAAAAATAACGAGGTCTTGCGTCTGCCTTTCCATCCAACCCGGCTGAAGAGTATACTTTTCCCATCAGGAGTTACATCATGAAAAAAATCGAACTGGCCAGTACGCGGGAGTTTAATCCACTGGGGATGAAGGCTATCGTCCTTCACGATTCCGAACATTTTAAAATTCTCAACTTCAATCTCACGGCCGGAGCCCTGTTTCCGATCCATTCCCACGATCTCGACGGTCAGTTGTCGATCCTGGTGATCGAGGGTGAGGGCGCTTTTCTCGCCGAGAATGAAGTGACCATGCCAGCCAAGACCGGGGATATGCTGATCTCGGATATCCGCGAACCACACGGGGTCAAGGCGACCACCGATATGCGGATCGTCGTGACCATCGCCCCGCCGATCTGAGCGGGCAGGAAACGCTATCGCCCTTGTCCTTGGGGAACCGGGCCCAGGATGTCCAACAGTGCTCGGCATTGCTGCTCGGCTGGCTGCTGCTTGGTGATCACGGCGAGGAGACGTTCGATCTGCCGCCTTTCCTGCTTGTTCAAGGCGGCAGATTCCCGCAGCAGGTGTTGGCCCTGATGGCTGATCGTGGCCATAAAATCGGTTCCGGGCTGCCTCTGACACCCCTCGTGGATGCGGGTCTGCCACTCGGCCAGGGTCAGCGGCGGGGCTGATCCGGCAACCGGGGCAGGTAAGGGGGCTGCAGCTCCCGTCCGCAGCGCAGCTTGCGGCGTGGCTTTGGGGGCTGCTCCACTTTTTTCCGGGAGGCTCATCGCCTCCTGTTCTTTTTTGTCCTCCAGCATGTCGGCGTTTGCCGGTGTGCTCTCGCCAACCGCTGTGGCACGCTCAGCCGGGGCCTGCGCCCCCTTTTCTTCACGCTTGGCCGCTCTGACCGGCGGTTGTGCCGCTCCAGCCGCGTCCTGGGCTTCCGATTTGTCCCGATAGGTTTGTTTCAGGACCTTTTTCTTGCTGCTTTCCGGAGGCGGAGTTGCCGGGGCGGCAGCTTGCTCCTCGGGTTGTTGGGTTTGGTTTGGACTCATCGATGCCGGCGGCGGCGGAGGGGCGAATCCGTTTTCGGTGGCGAGTTTGTTCATCGGTTCTGCGGTTGGGGCTGGCGACACCTGTTCTTGAACCGGTTGTTCGGGCAGGCGCATCAGGGTGTGCCGGTCGGCCTGGGTGGTGATGTTGAGAAAGACGGCGATGCTGGCGGCGGCTGCCAGCAGTGAGCCTGCGGTCGTCAGAAAACGTGGTTGCCTGATCAATCTTCGCAAGGTGTTGCGGCCACTTTTTCCTGCCTGTTCCTGCCATTCCCGGTCGAGTTGCCGCCAGAGGGTGTAGCAGTGCTCACAGCCGGCCAGATGGTCCAGGCAGGGTTCGACCTGCTCCGGTGCCAGCTTGCCCTCGACCAGGGCCGCCAGTTCTTCCAGGTCCAGACAGGAACCACTGGCGTGCGGCTGCTCGCCGGCCAACACGAGCAGGGCCAGCCGCCGTTCCGCGGTTCTTTTTTTCTCAAGCTCGGTGATTTTGGCCATGGGGTTTCATTGTCGTTTCGTGATCTCTTGTGTTGTGTTGGACGGTCCCTGGTGGCGTTTGTGTCGGTGGCTGATCATAAAAGCAGGCGCAGCTCCTCGCTCAATCCGGCGTTGGCCAGATCCTGACGCAAACGTTCCAGCAGCCGCCTCAGCCGGCCGTGCACCTGGTGCCGGTTCCAGCCCAGCATCCGTCCCGCCTCGGCCACCGCCACCCCATCCCGGTAACAGAGTTTGAGCAGCAGCCGTTCCTTGGATTCCAGGCTGATGCCCGCCGCTGCAACCCGTTCCAGCAGCCTCGAATCACCCTCAGCCGCCGTATCGTCAAAGAGGAACCGGCCCAGAATGGCAAACAGTTGCTGGCGCTCCTCCTGTTCCAGGTGCTGTTCCTGAACGGAGCACTCTTCCTCCGAATCCGGAAGGCCGGTTTCCTCATTGAATTCGGTCTGTTCGCCCCGATGCTCGCCGCAGGCGGGCAGCTCGCCGAGGATGTGGTAGGCTGCCTCCTCGGCCGCCCGTCCCTGGCCAGGTTGGCAATTGCCAACAATCTCTACAGCCTCGGCGGGGGAATAGCGTTCCAGGCAGAGCAGGCGAAAGAGCGTCATCCAGAGGCCGCCGAGACGGCGAACCCATAGCGGCGGTTTGACCCGGCCGAAGCGGGCGCGGGCAAAATCCTCCAGCAGCCGCAGGGTCAGCGCGCCGATGTAGGTGGCCAGGGTTGACCGGCCGGTAAAGGAACGCAACCGGCTCCAGTCATCCTGCGCTAGCCCATCCATGACATACAGCGCCGCCTCCTCGGCCAGCTCTGCCTGCCCAAAGCGGCGCCCGGCCATGCGGTTGATCATCTCCCAGTGGGCCAGGGCCTGTTCCCGCCAGGAGTTCAAAGGGTGTGTTCCTCAACCGGTTGCCCCGGTTGGTGCTTCATGCCATTTTTTTTCATTTTTGCTGCGACACATCCCGGCGCGGAAGCCGTCCAAAGAGACAACAGGGGCACAAAGCCCCCTTCTGTAGGTGCAGATACCATCCACCAGAAATCACATCAAGGAGCCTGATCATGAAACAACTCACCCTAACACTGCTGCTTTCCGTGGCGCTTCTGGCCGGGTGCTCGTCGCCGACCACGGATGCGAAAAAGAAAGAAGAGCAAACCGGCCAGACTCAGGTCGCCGAAAATGTGGCACCAAAGGCTGAGCCGCAGCAGGCCGACAAGGAACGACTTCCTCAGCCGCCGCCTGTTCAAGCCGACGCGATGTCGACCCGCGCTGCGGGCGCTCCCATGAAGACCTCGGGCGCCATCGGCCGGACAGTCGCTCGGGAGGCCATGCCCGCCAGTGCGCCGGTGCCAACCTGGAACCGGGAATCCTACAACGCCAACCAGGAAAACGGCTTCATCAACGCCGGCCGCGATCCGCTCTCCACCTTCAGTATCGATGTCGACACTGCCAGTTACGCCAATGTCCGCCGTTTTGTCAATGGCGGCAATCTACCGCCGGTGGGCGCGGTCCGGATCGAGGAGATGATCAACTATTTTTCTTATGACTACCCGGCTCCCACGGGCAGTGAACTCTTTGCCCTCAGTGCCGAGGTTGGGCCCAGTCCTTTTCATTCCGGTTACCAACTGGCGCGCATCGGCCTGAAAGCCCGCGATCTGGTCAAGGAGCAGTTGCCGCCATCGAATCTGGTGTTTCTCATCGATGTCTCGGGATCGATGCAGGATGCCAACAAACTGCCGCTCCTCAAACAGGCCCTGCCCCTGCTGGTGCGGCAGTTGGGCGCGCGCGACCGGGTGGCCATGGTCGTTTACGCCGGCGGCGACAGCGTCGTTCTACCGCCCACCCCCGGTAACCGGCAGCAGGAGATCCTTGCCGCCATCGACCGGCTGCGGGCGGGCGGCTCCACCCATGCCTCCGGTGGCCTCCGTACCGCTTATCAGCTGGCCCGGCAAGGGTTCATGGCCAAGGGCAACAACCGGGTTATCCTGGCCTCGGACGGCGACTTCAATGTCGGCGTCACCAGCCGCGACGAGCTGCAACGGCTGATCGAGCAGGAACGCCAGGGCGGGATCTATCTGACCGTGCTCGGCTTCGGCATGGGCAATTACCACGATGATACCATGGAAATTCTCGCCGACAAGGGCAACGGCAACTATGCCTACATCGACACCCTGCTGGAGGCCAAGAAGGTGATGGTCAAGGAGATGAGCGGCACCCTTTTTGCCCTGGCCAACGACGTCAAGATTCAGGTGGAATTCAACCCGGCCCGAGTGGGGGCCTACCGGCTGATCGGCTATGAGAACCGGGCCCTGGCCGACGAGGATTTCCGTGATGACAGCAAAGATGCCGGCGAGATCGGCGTCGGCCATCGGGTGACAGCACTCTACGAGCTGATTCCGGCAGATCACGAGGCGATCCCCCTGCTGGATCCCCTCAAGTATCAGGCGGTGCAACCAGCCCCGGACAGAGGGGCGAAGGAATGGATGACCGTCAAGTTGCGCTACAAACCACTGCGTGAACACTCTTCCCGGTTGATGAGCCTGCCGGTTAGCGAAGTGGCCACCAAACAGACGACGGCTGACTTCCGTTTTGCCGCCGCCGTGGCCGGGTACGGCATGTTGCTTACTCATTCGGAGCATCTCGGCTCCTTTTCCTGGGAGCAGTGCCTGGAAATGGCTCGCTCTGGCAGGGGCTTTGATGTTGAGGGCTACCGGGCTGAGTTCTACCGCCTGGTGGAAGCCAGCCAGTTGCTGGCGCGGCAGCAGGGAGAGCCGGATGGTCGGCCCGAACCCCAGCCCTCACCGCATCCGGTGCTCAGGTAAGCAGTGCCTGCCAGTCGAGGACGGGGAAGGTGCGATGGAGCATGTGATCGTCGTCCTCGATTCGCACCTCCAGGTTGTTGAAGGTGGCCCGGGCCTGGGGGAGCACCAGGTCCGGCGGGCAGACCGTGTCGTGCTCGCCCATGACCAGGATGGTCGGGACGGTCAGGGGAATGGGCGGTGGCTGGTAACCGTTGAAGTTGAGCGCCGGGGCCAGTAGAATGAGCCGCCGGCACCGCTCGGGATGGCGGATGGCAAAGCAGGCAGCCATCAGGCCGCCGAAGCTCGAACCCACCAGGATGAGCCGGTCCAGTCCGGCCACCTGGTCCTCCAGTTGGGCCAGCCGCTGGTCGAGGTCGCCCTCGTAATCGCGCATCCGCACCTCGGGGAAATGGTGCCTGAACCATTGGGCCTTGGTGCCGCGCATCGAGGAGTCAAGGCCATGGAGAAAGAGGGCAGGGGGCATAGGGGGCTCCGTGTTACAAAGAGGACAAGAGTCGCTGATTGGATGGTTTTCCGCCGTACGGAAAGCGGCAAGGCGCTGACCGGAAGCGTCCATCAAATCGTGTTGTTACCGTTTTCAGCGGGGTGGTAATGGACATAGACCCTGCGGAGAAATTGGATGTGCGTAAGCAGCGTCTCCTCCACTTCTGTGGCGATCCGATCGCCTTCCACAACACTGAGTGCGCCGTCAATGCCGATGGTGAGATTGACCACCAGGTAGGGCCCGAATCGGTGGGCATGCACCTCCTCGATTTCCTCAACACCGTACACATCCCGCAAAGCCTCTGCAATCTCCTCGGCCAGTTCGCGGCCGGGCAGGGTGTCCATAAGGTCGGCCGTGGCCGAACGGAGGATTTCGGCGCCGGTGTGGAGGATGATCAGGGAAACGATCGCCCCGGCCAGGGGATCGATCCAGGCATAGTCCAGGCGACCGAAGAAAATGCCGATGGCAGCCGCGGACGAGGCAAAAATGTCGTTGCGGTGATCCTGGGCCAGGGCCAGGACCGCGCTGTTGCCGGTCCGGCGGCTGAGGCCGTAAGTCCAAACGGTGAGTCCGCTTTTGAGCAGGATGGCGAACAGAGCGATCCACAGGGCGATAATGCTTGCTCCGCCGTTATTGGGCGGGGCTGTCAGCAGTTCATAGACCGTATCAATCGAATTCCAGAAGATGGCAATGGCCGTCGTCACCACAAAGGCGCCGACCACCACCGCTGCCACGCTCTCCAACTGGTCGTGGCCGTAAGGGTGCTCGCGGTCTGCTGGTTTGCCGGAGAGGTGGACAAAGATGCTGACCACGATGCCGTAGGCCACATCCGAGGTCGAGTTGATACCGTCGGCCAGCAAGGCCGGACTGTGGCCGACGACGCCGACCACGGCTTTGAGGACGGCCAGGAGGATGTTGGCCGCCAAACCGATCTGGACCGCCAGCATGCTTTTTTGCCGTCGCTGTTCGAGATCAACGATATCAGGATGTTCGGCCATGAGATCCTTTTAAAAAAAGTGCGGGCAAGCCGTGCGTTAAACGGGGGGCGGGCAAGACAGCTCATCGTCGCTTGGTTATACCCAATTCCCAGTCTGGAGCAACCGGTTTTTCCTGGCAGAAGCAGGCATGCCGCGCGACGAGGAAAAGAGTCCCGGTGTGCGGTGTGTCTATGTAAACATCTTGCCTTTTAACCCCGAACGCGTTTTTCTGAAATGAGGTTTGAGTTGTTGTCGCCAACCGCATTAAGGGAGGGAGAGAGGATGGATCACCGGTTCGAACACGACACCATGGGCGAAATTGAGGTCCCGGCAGAGCGGCTGTGGGGCGCACAGACCGAGCGGAGCCGCCGTAATTTCCATATTGGCCAGGAGCCGATGCCCTTGGCCCTGGTTTACGGCCTGGTCCGGTTAAAGCGGGCCTGCGCCGAAGTCAATCATCGGCTGGGTAAGCTGCCCGTCGAGATCCGGGATCTGATTGTCCGGGCAGGCGACGAGATCCTGGCGGGCGAGCATGACCAGGAATTTCCTCTTTCGGTCTGGCAGACCGGCAGCGGCACCCAGACCAACATGAACGTCAACGAGGTGATCGCCAATCGGGCTGCGATCCTTGTCCACGGCGGACTGGACAAGACAAGACCGGTCCATCCCAATGACCATGTCAACCTGTCCCAGAGTTCCAACGACGTCTTCCCGTCGGCCATGCATGTGGCTGCCGTCTTCGCTCTGGAGGATCGGTTGCTGCCGGCGTTGGCAGGCTTGCACCGGACCCTGCTGCAGAAGGCGGATGCTTTTGCCGGGATCATCAAGATCGGCCGCACCCACTTGCAGGATGCCACGCCCTTGACCCTGGGCCAGGAAGTGAGCGGCTGGGCCGCGATGCTGGCGAGCAACCTGCGCCAGTTGCGCGAGGGCATGGAGCATCTGCGTTTTCTTGCCATCGGTGGGACAGCGGTCGGTACCGGCCTCAATGCCCCGGCCGGGTTCGGCGAGGCTGTGGCGGCGCAGCTCAGCCGGGAGACCGGCAAGGTCTTTTATTCGGCTGCCAATAAATTCCATGGGTTGACCTCGCACGACCAGTTGGTCTTCGCCCATGGCGCGGTCAAGGCCCTGGCCGCCAACCTGATGAAGATTGCCAACGATGTCCGCTGGCTGGCTAGCGGGCCGCGCTGCGGTCTGGGTGAGATCACTATTCCAGCCAACGAGCCGGGCAGTTCGATCATGCCGGGCAAAGTGAATCCGACCCAGTCGGAGGCCGTGACCATGATCGCTTGTCAGGTCTTCGGCAATGATGTTGCCATCGGTTTTGCTGCCAGTCAGGGTAATTTCGAACTCAATGTCTTCAAGCCACTGATTATATACAACTTCCTCCAGTCGGTCACCCTGCTTGCCGACGTCATCCATTCCTTTGATCGCAACTGCGCCACCGGTATTGAACCGGTCCGGGAGCGGATCGAGTACAACCTGCGTCATTCGCTGATGCTGGTCACCGCCCTCAACCCGGTCATCGGCTACGAAAAGGCGGCTGCCATCGCCAAGAAGGCGCATGCGGACAACCTGTCCCTGCGCGAGGCGGCGCTAGCGCTCGGTGCACTCAGTGGCGAAGAGTTCGACCGTTTAGTGCGGCCGGAGGCCATGTTCGGGCCGGTTTCGTCGGGGGCGGGCCCAAACGTTTGACAAACCAGCCTTGCCTCGGCCGAAAACGGCCGGTCCGCTCTCAGCTCTCTTGGTTCGACAGGAGTCGTTCCTCCAGTTTGTCGCTGGAAACCGGTCGGCTGAGGAGAAAGCCCTGGACTTCATCGCACTCCATGGCATCGAGCGCTGTGAGTTGGTCCGCGGTTTCCACGCCTTCGGCCACCACTTTGAGGTTGAAACTCTTGGCGATACCGATGATCGAATGGAGAAGCGAATGTCCGTTGCCGGTTGCCTCGAGATTGTGGACAAAGGATTTGTCGATCTTGAGGGTGGTGAGAGGAAAGAGCTGGAGATGGCTGAGGGCCGAGTAGCCGGTGCCGAAATCATCGATGGCAATGGAAACCCCCATTTCCTTGAGCATGAGGAGCATCTCGCTGGCCTCATCGGTATTTTCCATCATCACCCGTTCGGTCAGTTCAAGTTCGAGATGGTGGGGGGCCAGGCCCGTTTCTTTGAGGATTTCCAGGATTCTCGTGCCGAGCTTTTTGAAGTTGATGCTGTTGCCGGAGATATTGATGCCCATGCGGCAGTCGGCAAACAGCCCGGCCGCCACCCACTTCTGTGCCTGAGCGCAGGCTTCCCGGAGGACCCAGTCGTTGATCTGGTGAATAAAGCCGCTCTCCTCGGCAAAGGGGAGAAATTTGTCGGGGGCGATGAGGCCCAGTGCCGGATCAAGCCAGCGGATGAGGGCCTCCACACCGGTGAGCAGGCCGCTTATGTTGGTAAACTGCGGTTGGTAATGGAGGACAAATTCGTTGTTCTCCAGGGCGCTACGGAGGCGATTGCTCAGGTGGAACCGTGCCTTGGCGGCATCGTTCATCGCGCTCTGGAAGAACTGGTAATTGTTGCGCCCCCTCCCCTTGGCCTCGTACATGGCGGTATCGGCATTTTTAAGCAGCGTGTCGATATCCTCACCATCTTCAGGAAAGACGCTGATGCCGATGCTGGCTGTCAGGATGACCGCCTGGCCTTCGAGGTGCAGCGGTTCGTTGAGAGATTTGATGATCCGCTCGGCGAGGTTGGCGATATGGTCGGGGGTGGTGATGTCCGTTGCCAGGATGGTGAACTCGTCGCCGCCCACCCGGGAAATGAGAGACGTCGGCTGCTCCTCGCCGGAACGGGCGAGGATGTCGGAGGTGCGGAGAATAGATTTTAGCCGCTCAGCCACCGTAATCAGGGCCTTGTCGCCGGAGGGATGCCCCAGGGTGTCGTTGATCCGTTTGAAATGATCGAGGTCGATAAAGAGAACCGCCAGTCGTTTGCCGCTGCGCCGGGCATGCGGCAACACTTTGGACCAATGCTCCCGGAAGAGGGAACGGTTGGCCAGGCCGGTGAGATTGTCGTAGAAGGCAAGGTAGCGGATCCGATCCTCCGCCCGCTTGAGCGCGGTGATGTCCTGGATAATGCCGACGGCGAGCCGCCGCTGGTGGGTGCTGCCCCGCACGACCTCCCCCTGGTTGAGGATGGTCCGTTCGCTGCCGTCATCAAGGTTGATCCGGTAGTGGACGCTGAAAGGTTGCTCCTTGCGGCAGGCCTCGTCAATCAGATGTCGTGCCCGTTCCCGCTCCCCGGTTTCGATGCGGGTGAAAAGGGCGTCATAGTCGTATGGGAGGGCGAGGCCGAGCATCGCGGGGGAATGGCAGGTCAGTTGGAATTGATCGGTGTCGAGGTCCCGCTCCCAATGGCCGAGCCGGGCGAGATCCTGCGCCTTGAACAGCCGTTTCTGATTGATTTTCAGCGCGTTCAGGATTGAGCCGGATCGGAGCCAGTAGCGGGCCCGGTAGCCCAGAATGAGCATATTGATTGGTTTGCTGATGAAGTCGGTGGCCCCGGCCTCAAAGGCCTGGATGATGGTTTCCGGATCTTCCAGGCCGGTGACCATCACCACCGGGGTATGGGCCCCGCCGGGCAGGGCGCGCAACGCACGGCAGGTAGTGAAACCATCCACGTCGGGCATAATGACATCGAGGAGGACAAGGTCGGGCGGGTTTTTCCTAAAGAGCTCCACCGCCTCCTCGCCGCCACCGGCTTCGACAACCGCGAGCCCCGCGTTTTCAAGGGTGAAACGTACCTGCAGTCGCATGGAAAAATCGTCGTCAACGATCAGGACCACGGGGGGATTCGAGGTGGAGGAAAGAAGGGTTGTTTCGTTCTGTGGGGGCATATCAGTGTTCTCGTCTGTTGGGTGGGTCGTGGCAAATCGTGGGGCTGGGAATTGTTGATTCCTGGGCGTTTCTTGCTTGTTTGTAGTTGGTTGTCAAGAGCACGAGCAGGCGGTGCGTGGCAGGCTCAGGCTGCCCGCTCTCCATGGCCGAACACTTGGCTGAGGGCCTGGATCAGGGTCGCCATGGTATAGGGCTTGTTGAGGTAACCTACCGGTTGCACCTGATTTTCCGTGTCCTTTTCGCTGCCCTGAGTCAAGCCACTGGCCATGATCACCGGAATCGCCGGGTTGATCTCGTGCAGGGCGGCCAGGGTCTGCCAGCCGTCCATACGCGGCATGATCTGGTCGCAGAATACCAGAGCAATTTCCTTGTTATGCACCCGGAAAAGATCGACTGCCTCGGTTCCATCCGTTGCCGTCAGCACGATGTAGCCGAGATCAACAAGCATCAGGCGGCCGATTTCACGAACCATGGGATCGTCGTCGACCAGAAGAAGGGTGACAGCCGGCTTCTCGGCGGGATTTGCACCAGGCGACAAAGACTTGTCCATACAAACTCCTGTGGGTTGTTAAACACCTTGCACAAGTATATCACCTACCGGGCTGCGCAGTCCATGAGCCTTTTGGGGTGAGCGGCAAAGGTGGTGCGATTGCCTGATGCCCTCTGCTTGTTGCGCCGACCTTTTGATCATGCCGTGGAGAATGTTCCGTTTCGGGTGTTGTGGTCAACAGCACGTTCAGTTTGTTCCGGCGCTGTCTTTAGGGCCGATCAGCCCCGCCAGGCGGGAGTTCAGCTGATCCAGCAGCCATTCATGATTGAGGTCGATGTTTGTTCGGGTACCGAGGTGGATTTCTTCAGCCTTTGCCGCCAGTTCATCCAGGCCGCATTGGAGCAGGGTGCCCTTGAGGGTGTGGGCGAACCGGCCAAGATCCGGGTAATTCTCGGCCTCCAGGGCCTCCTTGGCCTTGGCAAGATTGTCTGTAAGACTCAGACAGACGGAGGCCAGCACTTGATCTACTTGGGCCGCATTGAGGCTGGTCGTGTTGTGGAGATGGGCGGCAATCTGCGCCAGGCTTACCGGTGAATCGGAGTCGTCAATGGCCGCCGCGGCATCTGCCGCCGTCTCCTTGCCGGTTTGTTCGGGTAATGATATAACCTCCAGTGATCGCAACATCTCGGAGAGCTGATCCGGTTGAAAGGGTTTGGTGAGGTAATTGTCCATGCCGGTGGCCAAGCACAGCTCCCGGTCTTCACCCATGGCGTGGGCGGTCATGGCCACGATCGGAATATGGCCGCCGCGCAACCGCTTGTCGAGGTCGCGGACCAGGTCTTCGGGCAGCTCTTCCCTCGGCGGTAGCCCCTGCTCCAAGGCGCGGATGACGGCGGTGGCTGCTAAGCCGTCCATCTCCGGCATCTGCACATCCATCAGAATCACATCAAAAGCATCAGCCGCCAGAATAATCAGCGCCTCCAGGCCGTTGCTGGCGGTGGCGACCCGGTGATCCTGTTCCAGGGTCATCGAGGCCACATCGCGGTTGACCTCGTTGTCGTCCACCACCAGAATCCGCAAGCTCTTGATCTCACCTTGGAGGGGCTTTTCTTTCCCCAGACTCTCGATCAGCAGGTGTTCCTCTGCGGTTTGCAGGGCTACGGTGAAATGAAAGGAGCTGCCGGCATCGACCTGGCTTTCCACCCAGATTCTGCCGCCCATCAGGCCGACCAGCTGGCTGCAGATGGACAACCCCAGGCCGGTGCCGCCGAATCGGCGGGCATGGGTGATGTCAGCCTGCTCGAAGCTCTTGAAGATCAAGGCGCATTTTTCCGGCGGGATGCCGATCCCGGTATCCGTCACGGTGAAATGCAGCGTGGTAGGAGCGGCCTCAGCGTTTTCTCCGTTGACGTTAATGGCGATCGAACCGGATCGGGTGAACTTAATCGCATTGCCCACCAGATTGAGCAGGATCTGCCGCAGGCGCATGTCGTCGCCGATCAAAACCGTGGGCAGGTTCTCTTCGGTGCTGAACGTCAGGTGCAGTCCCTTCTCGACCGCCGGTATGTTCAAGGTGGAGACGATCCCTTGCAACAGGCTGCCCAGGTTGAAGGGCACGGGGGTAAGCTGCAATTGGCCGGCTTCCATCTTGGAAAAATCAAGGATGTCGTTGAGCAGGTTGAGCAGGCTTTCCGCAGAATGCTGCACGGTTTGCAGAAAACGTTGCCGCTGGCCGTCGATCTTTGCCTGCATAGCCAGATGGGTCATGCCGATGATGGCGTTCATCGGCGTGCGGATCTCATGGCTCATATTGGCCAGGAAGAGGCTCTTGGCCTTGTTGGCGGCCTCGGCCTTGCTGGTGGTGTCTTGGAGTTCCGTTGTCCGTTTTTTGACAAGTTCCTCCAACGAGTCCTGATAGTTGAGCAGTCGTTGCTCCAATCCAACAACAACGCGCAAGGGCACCCGGTACAACAGCAGGGATAGGAGTGTGCCGGTCAGAACGCATAAAAGGAAAACAAAAATCGCGGTGACCAGGATAGGGGCAGCGGCGACCCGGACCCGGATTGCACCGATCTGATTGTTGTTGAGGACAATCGGTGCGGATTTTCCTTCTATTCCTAACTGGTTGAAGAGGGAATCGCTTTTGGTGAAATGACCGAGTTGACTGATGGGCCGAGCTTGCTCATCCAGCACCAAAATACTCAGGATACCTTTGTAAGGGGTGAAGTCGTCAAGAATTTGGGAATATTTTGTTGCCTGAAATTTCCAGAGACGGGGCGAGGATGCGGCTACGCCCTTGATGAGTTCAGCCAATTGTTTGGAGTGCGTTGTGGCCTCGTGTTCAAGCCTTCTGAATTCAAGAGCCCCATACGCTCCCGGGATAATGATTGAGATCACCAGAAAGACGCTCACGGCCAGAGGCAACAGCTTTCTGGCCAATTCTTTGCTGATGCGTATCTGATGGCTTGGATGCAACATCGGGCTCTCCTATTGCGCGGGAAGGTAGCCTTGTGCCTGCAAAATTTCCCGCCCCGCTTGCGAGGCCACAAAATCCAGGAATGCTTTTGCTTCGGGCGCCAGGGAATCGGTGCGGTAGATAAAGGAAAGCTGGCGGATCAGCGGATAGGTCCCGTTGAGAATGTTTTTCGGATTAGGGCTGATGCCATTGAGTTGCAATACCTTGATCGGCAGACGTTCGGTGGCGATCATGCCGAGATCGGTGACGCCAATGGCGAACGGCACGGTGGCGAGCGCCTGGTTGGCCTCCTGGTCGTTGAAATATAGGGTCCAGCGCTTGGCTTCATGGCTTTCGGCGTAGGCTTCCTTGAAACCAGGCAGGGTATTTTCAAGGGCAAGAAAACCGCTGTCTGACTTTTCCCGTGCCTGGACAATGATCTGATTACCGTCGTGCCATTTGGTCTTTATTCCCTTGAAAATCTCGATCAATTCCTGGGAGGAGAGGGAGTCATCCTTGACGTTTGGATGGGCGCCAATAACGATCGCCGTGCGCGCATAGGGCTGGGCCACGAGGCCCAGCGCTTTTTCCTCGTCTTTCAGGGGGCGTGAGATCAGGCCAAGAGATATGGCGCCTTCGGCAGTGGCCTTGATGGCGCCTCTGGTGCCGATGCTGCCGGGTACATCGATGAGGGTCTGCGGATTGTGGGCGGTATAGGCCTCCGCCAGCAGTCGGGTGATGCCTAGGTTGACGCCCGATCCGGCCGCGATCAATTGGACTTGTTTCTCCGGCTGCGGGGGGGGTTGCGCCAAGCAAGGTGATGCGAGTGCAAAGGAGGCCGAGATGAGGAGGGACATGGCGAACCCAATGAGCTTGTTCATCGGTTTTTTTCCGTACGATTGAAGTGGTTGTTTTGAAAAGAGAATCAATGTAAGCGTAACAGAATTTATGGAAGCAGGTCCTTTACCTTTTCCTTGATAGCCGTCAGGCTCTCGGCAAAGGAATAAGCCAGAGCATCCTTGGCGTGGGCATAGATTTCTTCGGCTATTGCTGCCAGTTCGTCCAGCCCGCACTGCAACAGGGTGCCCTTGAGGGAGTGGGCAGCTCGGCCGAGTGTCGGGTAATCTTCACCATCAAGGGCCTCTTTTGCCTTGGCGAGATTGTCGGTAATGCTCAGGCGGGCGGCGGCCAGAACCCGGTCGATCTGTGCCGGGCTCAGTCTGGTCGCGGCCTGGAGATGGGCTGCCACCTGGGCCAGACTCGGTGGTGGACTAAAAGCATCACAGTACGGTGCGGATTGTTCACCTGCCCCATCCCCGGTTTTTGCCAAGTGGGGATCAACTGTGACCAGCGACCGCAACATCGCCGTGAGTTGTTTCGGATGGAAGGGCTTGGTAATGTAGTTGTCCATGCCCGCGGCCAGGCACATCTCCCGGTCTTCTCCCATGGCATGAGCAGTCATGGCCACGATTGGGATATGGCCGCCGCGTAGCCGGTTGCCCAGCTCCCCAATCAGCTCCTTGGGCAGATTCTCGCTCAGGGGCAACCGTTCTTCCAGGGCGCGGATGATTGTGGTGGTGGTCAGACCGTCCATCAGCGGCATCTGCACATCCATGAGAACGAGATCGTAGGTTTCAGAACGCAGGGCCTCCAAGGCCTCCAGGCCGTTGGCGGCGGCGGTCACCCGGTGGTCCTTTTCCAATATCATTAAGGCAACATCGCGGTTGATCTCGTTGTCGTCCACCACGAGGATGCGTAGATTCTTGGCCGCCGGACCTGGGTGGTCGTGGTCAACGGG
This sequence comes from uncultured Desulfobulbus sp., assembly GCF_963662935.2. NCBI lineage: Bacteria > Pseudomonadati > Thermodesulfobacteriota > Desulfobulbia > Desulfobulbales > Desulfobulbaceae > Desulfobulbus > uncultured Desulfobulbus sp. Next base: position 1,635,448 of record NZ_CAXXTL010000002.1, read on the forward strand.
TGAAGGTTCGACTAAGCCGGCTGCGCAGGGTTCAAGGGCCAGCGTTAAGTGGAAGGTGCTGCCTCGGCCGGGCTCGCTGACCACCCACATGGTCCCGCCCATGAGCGTGGTCAACTGGCGGCTGATCGCCAACCCCAGGCCGGTGCCGCCGTACTCCCTGGCATAGGAGGTATCTGCCTGCTCGAAGCTTTTGAAAATATCCTCCAGTTTGTCCGGGGCGATGCCGATGCCGGTGTCGGTGATGCTGAAATGGAGCCGGGTTACTCCCTCCACCTGCACCCCCGCCGCCCGTTTAACCCGGAGAATGACGGAACCGTGGGCGGTGAATTTAATCGCATTACCCAGCAGGTTGAGGAGAATCTGGTGAATACGGAGATCGTCGCCGACAAAGGCCTCCGGTAAGCCATGGGCCTTGAGCACCTCGAGCTTGAGCCCCTTTTCCACCGCCGGGACGTTCATGATGGACATGAGGGCTTCTAGGAGCCGATCGAGCCGGAAGGGCCGCTGGTCGAGCTGCAGCTGACCGGCTTCGATCTTGGAGAAGTCGAGGATGTCGTTGAGGATACCCAGCAGGCTCTCCGCCGATTGCTTCACCGTTTGGAGAAGACGCCGCTGTTGCCCGGCGTTGCGTGCATCCAGGGCCAGGTGGGTCATTCCGAGGATGGCGTTCATCGGTGTGCGGATCTCGTGGCTCATGTTGGCGAGGAATCGACTTTTCGCCCGGTTGGCCGCCTCGGCACGCTCCGCCCGCATGCGATCGGTGATATCGAGATAGACGACCGTCAGTATCCGTTTGCCGAGAGTGCCGATGATTCGGCCGTATATGGAGCAACTGCGGACAGTGCCGTCTCGATGCTGCAAGAGGGCCTCGAAATCAGCGCCTTCCGGCTGTGCGGCATCTTCTAGAAGGCGATTGCGATCATCCGGGTTCGCCCACATTCCTATATCATTCCCGCTTCGTCCTTCCGCTAGCTCGGGAGAATAGCCAAAGGTTCGATACCAGGCCGTATTCCAGGTTGTCCCCCGGAACCCATCAAGCTCAAAGGCAAAAGCCATGGGGACCGGCGCCAACTCAAAGAGTTGGGAGAAATTGCTTTCACTCTCTCTGAGAGCCTCTTGGGCTAATTTGGACTCGGTAATATCTTCATAAGACCCCAGGAGACCGTAGATCCGGCCCTCGGTATTCCGCAGGGGAACTTTTGAGGTGCGGAGCCAGATCTGTCGGCCCTCGACAGTTGTCTGTGGTTCCTCGTAATGAATCTTTGCCTGCCCGCTTTCGATGACTGCGCGGTCGTCGGCCCGATACAACGCCGCCTGATCGGCCCATGCCATGCTGAAATCGTCATCTCCGACAAGGCTCTCCGGGGTGGATCGCCCGGCGTCCTGGGCAAAGAGCCGATTGCACCCCAGGTATCTGCCCTCGATATCCTTCCAGAAAACCCGTACCGGAATGGTCTCGATCACATCGCGCAACATCCGGTGCGATTCGAGCAGTTGCTGCTCCATCTGTTTGCGCACGGTGATGTCCAGGTGCGTTCCTGAAACCAGGAGGGGGGCACCCTCCGCAGTTCGCGAGGCAACCCGGCCACGATCGAGAATCCACACCCACTGGTTCTTCTTGTGACGCATCCGCAGCTCGCACTCATAATAGGGCAGCTCTCCTGCAAAATGCTTCTCGAAGACGGCATACGACCGTGCGAGATCCTCGGGATGGACCAGGAGGTTCCAGGTCTCAATCGTGATGGGTGCCAGCTCGGACATCTGGTAACCCAGCATTTCTGCCCAGCGCTCATTGACCAGGATTTCTCCGGTTGCCGGATTCCACTCCCAGGTGCCGACATTGGTGCCTTCGATGATATCGTTGAGTCTCCGATTGCGCTGTAGCACTTCCTGCTCGGCCTGTTTACGGGCGGTGATGTCCTGAACAAAGGCGCAGTTGTAAATATGATCGCCAAACTCCAGGCAATTGGAGCGTATTTCAACGGGATAGGTGACACCCTCCTTGGTCCGGTGGAGGGTCTCAATGACAAGCTGCGAGTTTTCCTCGAGCCGACGGCGAAAGTCAGGGCGAATATCTGTGGTATAGGTCGGGTCAATGTCGTGCACACTCATGTGCAGCAGTTCTTCCCGCGAGTAGCCCAAGACCCGGCAAGCCTGGTTATTCACATATTTGAAATGCGCTTCTTCATCGATCCAGAACATTTGATCCGCAGCATTGTCGATGGCGAACTGGGTGAAGAGGAGGGCTTCCTCGGCTTTTTTACGTTCGGTGATGTCCCGGGCGGCCGCGTAGATGAGGCTGCCTGCGGGTACGGAGCGCCATTCGATCCAGCGATAGGAGCCATCTTGGCAGCGGTAGCGATTGACAAAATCCAACACGGTTTCTTGCTGGTCAAGGCGGCTCATTGCGGCCAGGGTGGCCTCAAGGTCATCGGGGTGCACCAGGTCCAGGAAGCGCATTTTTTTTAGCTCAGCAAGCGAATAGCCAAGCACCTTCTGCCACTGCGGATTCAGTCGGTGGAAATATCCATTGCCATCGGCGATGCACAGAAGGTCCAGAGCCACCGAGAAGAACTGATCCATCTCTTCGGTCTTGGCTCGTAAAGCCTCTTCTGCACTTTTTCTCTCGGTGAAATCGTAGATGAGCGACAGCATGACTTCAGATCCGCCCAGGGGGACTTTCTCCGCCGACCACAGGGTATCTTTGATAGTTCCTGATTTGGTGATAAAGCGGATCGGTTCTTCCCGTAAGAAACCGGTCTCCCGCAGCTTTTTCCCCAAAGCGGTTCTGCTGTCCGGATTTTCCCAGATGTTCAGCTCGTAGGAGGTGTGGCCGATCGTCTCTTCCCGGGTGTGTTCGAGCATCCGTAGCCACTGCTCATTGGCATCGATGAAGCGGCCGGTTTCAATCTCGGAGATCACCAGAGGGGCAGGAGACACTGAGAAGACCTTGGCGAAGAGTTCCTTGCTGTCCCGTAGGGTCTCCTCGACCCGCTTGCGCTCGCTAATGTCGCGGACAAAGGCGACGTTGTATTCCTGCCCGCCGAAGGTGAGATACGTCGCCTTGATTTCAACGGGAAAAATGCGGCCATCCCGCCGTTGATGCACACTCTCCAATTCCATGCTTTTCTTCTTTTTCAATGCCTCCCAATGCCCCGGCCACGCCTCAGCGGGAAATTTCGGGTCAATGTCGTGCACGGTCATGGTCAAAAGTTCGTTCCGTGCGTATCCAAGGGTTTGGCAGGCCACTTCATTGACATAGAAGAATGAGCCCTCGGGAGTCATCCAGAACACCCCCTCTGCCGCATGGTCCACGGCAAGTTGGGTAAGGAGCAACCGTTCCTCGATTCGTTTGCGCTCAGCCAGTTCCTGCTGGGCGTTTTCGTAGAGCCGGGCATTGGTCAGCGCCATCGCCACCTGGTGGGTCAGGGTCTCCAGAAAACTGGATTGGGCGCTGAAATCTCGCTCCTGCAGGCTGGCCAGCCCCATAACGCCGATGACTTCCGCGCCGCTCTTTAGGGGGAGGGCCGCAAAGGACCTGATGCCGGCCCGTTTGCATTCCTCCCAGGTGCAGCGGGCATCAGTAAAAATATCCAGAGAATAGAATGGGTTGGCCTCTCGCGCCGCTAGGCCGCAGATGCATTCGCCCACCCGATGCTCATGGACCACGCCCAAACGGGTTCGCTCTTCCGGCGGCAGCACCGCCTGTAGAACCAATCGTTCGCCTTCGCGCAGGAACAAAAAAACCAGATCGGCTTGGGTCGCATCCAGCATGCCTTGCATGGCCGCAATCGAGGTCTGCTCCACTGACAGGGTTGCGCTGATCGCCAAACCCAGCGTATGGAGAGCGGCGAGTTCACGGGTGCGCTGCTCCGAGACCGCCTCGACCTGCTTACGTTCACTGATATCAATGGTCGTGCCGAGAATGTTGCCCTCGGGAAGCATCCTGACCCGATTCTGCACCCAGACACGGCTACCGTCTTTGCGCAGCAGACGGCGTTCTTTGGTGACCATCTTCCCCTGGGCAAGCTCGTCGAGCGGGATAGGTTCTCGGACGAGATCCTCGGGGGGGATCAGTGCCGTGAGGGGCATGCCGAGGAGTTCCTCTTCGGAATATCCCATCATCGTAATGGCCCGTGAGTTGACGGCGAGCAACCGGCCCTGGGGGTCGGTGATGAACATGCTGTCTGCCGCCTCCTCAAAGAGGAGCCTGTACAGGTCGCCGGTTTGGGGAGAGGAGGTTGTCTGGTCCTGTTGGTGGCTGTCGTTGTTGTGTGTCATTCCAGCTCTCCTTGCTTAGATCTCATCCGTGCTCCGGAGGCATTTAATGTGTCTCGGCATCGCTGTTTTCCTTACTGACTATCCCTGCTAGGCTGGAGTTCAGGTGCTCCAGAAGGCTTTCGAGGGGCAGGTCATTGCTGGTTTGGACAGCGAAGTGGACTTCCTCTGCCTTTTCCGCCAACTCATGGAGACCGCACTGCAGGAGGGTACCCTTGAGCGTGTGGGCGAACCGCCCGAGTTCCGTGTGATCTCCAGCGTTCAGGGCGTTCCTCGCATTGGCGAGATTGTCTTGGATGCTTTGGCAGGCGGCGGTCAGCACACGGTCGATTTGTGCTGCGTTCAGGCTGGTGGTGGCCTGGAGATGCGCGGCCACCTGGGCCAGGGTGGGCGATGGGCTGGAAGGCGCAGCCAGGGATGCAGAGAGGGCATGGGCCTCTTTTTCTAGGGAGAGCCGGGTTAAAGAGGGGTTCTTGTCCGCCAGGGAGAGGAATACTTCGGTCAGTTGCGCCGGTTGGAAGGGCTTGGTGATGTAGCCGTCCATGCCGGCGGCCAGACACATCTCCCGGTCGCCCCCCATGGCATGGGCGGTCATGGCCACGATCGGCACGTGGCCGGAGAGGAGTTTGTTCCGGAGTTTGCCGAGCAGATTCTCCGGGAGGTCATGGGGGACCGGCAGCTCTTTTTCCAAGGCGCGGATGATGGCAGTGGTGACCAGGCCATCCATGAGCGGCATCTGCACATCCATGAGCACAACATCATAGGTTGCCCCGGCCAGGACCTTGAGGGCCTCTTGGCCATCGGCGGCGGTGCTGACGTGATGGTCTTTTTCCAGTATCATTGAGGCCACGTCGCGGTTGACCTCATTGTCGTCCACCACCAGGATGCGTAGGCCCCGAACCACTGTCGCGCTCTGGTTGTTCTTTATTGCTGTTGCCTCGGGCAAGTCGCCGGTCCAGGGTTCGAGAGCCAGGGTGAAGTGGAAGGTGCTGCCTTGGTTCTCCCTGCTTTCGACCCACATGGTCCCGCCCATGAGGGCCGTCAACTGCCGGCTGATCGCCAATCCCAGGCCGGTACCGCCGTATTCCCTGGCATAGGAAGTGTCTGCCTGCTCAAAGCTCTTGAAGATATCCTCCAGTTTGTCCGGGGCGATGCCGATGCCGGTGTCGGTGACGCTGAAATGGAGTTGGCTTGTTTTCTCCTCCGGACCACCCGTTGCTGGTTCGACCCGGATGGTGACAGTGCCTTGGGCGGTGAATTTTATGGCATTCCCTACCAGGTTGAGGAGGATCTGGTGGATGCGGAGATCATCGCCGACCACAGCCTGCGGCAAGCCGCCCGCTTCGACAACTTCGAGCTTGAGGCCCTTTTCCGCAGCCGAATCGCTCATGGTGGCGGTCAGGGTCTTGAGGAGCCGGTCAATCCTGAAAGGCCGGTGGTCGAGCTGCAGCTGGCCAGCCTCGATCTTGGAAAAATCGAGGATGTCGTTGAGGATGCCCAGCAAGTTTTCCGCTGCATGCCTGACGGTGTGGAGGAATCGTTGCAGCTGTTTTTCTTCCCGCGTTTCTTGGGCCAGGTGGGTCATGCCGATGATGGCGTTCATCGGCGTCCGGATTTCATGGCTCATGTTGGCAAGAAACTGGCTCTTCGCCCGGTTGGCAGCTTCCGCCTTTTCTTTGGCTTCAAGGAGCTGGAGGCCGCGTTGTTCCAGGTCTTTGGTGCGTTCGGCGACCTGCTCCTCGAGATCGGCATCCCGCGCCTCGATCTTTTTGATCATATCGTTGAACCCGGTGGCCAGTTGGCCCAGTTCATCCTCACTGCCGACTTGGGCCCGGATATCGTACTTGTGTTCCAACGAAATTCTGCGCGTCACTTGGGACAGGTTGGCGATGGGGGCAATGATGACCTGCAGCAGGCGGGAAGAGAGCAGCATGGCCAGGGCAAGGCCGAAGAACAGGACTCCGGCCATGAGAGCGGCAATAGTCAGGATGTTGTTGCGGGTTTCGGTGAGGTCCACCTCGAGGAATAGCTGCCCGATCCGCTCATTTTCCAGAGTGATCGGCTGGCTGAGTTCGGCATGGTTTTCCTCGAAACGCAGGCCGTTTATGGTAAGGATTTCTTCAGCTTCATGATGGTCAATGGAATCACTTTTTAGCCCGCCCCGTTCATATTCGGCCAGGAGATCCCCGTTGTGTCCATAAATGCGTCCGGCGATGATACTCTCCTTGGCGTTCAGAGAGTGCAGGATGATCTTCAGGGCCTCCCTGTCCTCGAAGGTCACCCCGGCGCGGCTGTTTTCGCCGATGACATCGGCCAGGGTCTTGATTTCATCCCGCAACTGCTTGCGGACCAACTGCTGTTGAATGATAAAAGAGGCGGAGGTGGCCAGCAGCAAGGCCAGGGCACAGGCCAGCAGGACGATGGTGTAGAGCTTGAACTTGATGGAAAGGCGCAAGAACCAACGTTTCATGTGGTCCCTCCCTATTGTACAGCTGCTGCCAGGTCGAGCAGGGAGGCACTGACCTGGAGGCCCTGTTCTTTCATGGCGGAATGGTTGATCACAAAGGATAGCCGGCTGCCCTTTATCATAAACTCGATATGGCCGCCTGCTTTGACAAAACCGGCGATGTCACTAACCGTGACGATGGCTCGCCGACCGGGTCCGGAAGCAAGCTGACCGAGGTTGGCCTCCTCCGACCGGCTGACAAAGATCAGGTGGCAGGGGGGAACTTTTTTGAGCGAATCCACCTGCATCACTCGGATAGGGTGGCCGCCGATGGTTTTGCTTTCGAGATTGCTCAGGGCCGCGCCAAAAGGGTTGTCCCCGGCCACGCAGAGAATAAACTCCTGCTGGTCAGAAGGAAAGGCCTGCGGCGGCCAGGTGATGAACTTGGCGAAGTTCACCAAAAAGGCGGCCTTGAGCTGATACTCCTGGGCTATCTCATCTGCCCGGAGGGCTCCAGGCGGCCCCAGGATCGAGAGTATCCCGAAGAGGAGCAGCCCCAGGAAAAGAATCTTTCTAATCAAGGTCATGAGTCCCGCTCCAGGATCAGAAATTCCAGGTGACTTTCATGTACACGCTGCGTTCGATCTCGGTGGGCGGGGTGAGTAGCTCGGCAACGTATTCAAGCTGGCTGCTGTTGAACAGATTCTGGCCGGCAAGCATGATCTCCAGGTCTTTCCTCGGCTTCCAGATGAGGTTGGCATCCAGGTTGAAATAGGAGTCCACCGGCAGGGGGCTTCCCAAATTGACGCTGTTGCGCCCCGCGATCTCGTCGACATAGCGCAACCAGGTGTTGAACTGCCAGTTCTGGGCAAAATCGACGGAGGAGCGGATCGAGGCCTGGTGTCGGGGGTTGCTTTTCGTCGTGGATTGGTTTTGGAACACTGATGTTCCAAGGACATCATCCTTGTTTTCCAGTTCAAACCGCTGGTAGGCATAGGTGAAGGCAAGATTCAACCAGGATTTGGCTTGCCAATTGGCGGCAAATTCCAAACCGTAGCCGTACCCCTCCTGCGCGTTACTAAACATGAGGCCGGGCTGCTGCGGGTTTGTGTTTAAGACGATGCCGTAAATGTCGCTGTAGTCGTTGTAGTAGCCTGCCAGATCAAAGGAAAGGTTGCGCCGTGCCTGCCAGCGGTACCCCGCTTCATAGGCCAGGAGCGTCTCCACGTCGTAGTTCGGATTACCGTACAGCTTAACGGGGAAGAAAACGCCGGGGAAACGGGTTGGCGCCATGGCCATGGTCAGGGCGCCGCCGTTTTCCACCATGGAGGGCGTGCGCACCGCCCGGGCGACTGCAGTCCAGAACGAATGATCGACCGCCGGTTTCCAGAGGAAGCGGGCACTCGGCTGCCATTCGTCGCCGGTGAAATCGTTGCGTTCGTATTTGGCCCCCAGGGTCAGCCACAGCGAATCGGAAATCAGCTTGATTTCGTCCTGGAAAAAGGCACTATACAGGTCATTGGTCTGATCAGGGATATGCACCTGGGAGGTGTCTTGAAACTCGCCGTCAACCCGGCGGTAACCGGTGCCCATGGTCAGGCTGTTGCGAGAGCCGAGAGTTGTTTCGTACTGGAGATCAAAATCAAGGGTGCCCATGGTTATATCATAATAGGCTTCTCTCCGGTTGTTCGAATCGTAATAGGTCTTGAAGGACAGCTTGTCGCTGTTGCTGAAGGTGTGCTGCCAGTTGCCGATGAGGTTGCCGCCACCGGCGGTGTAGTCGCCATATTTGGCAATCGGCGTGGCGGATGAAGAGAGCCAGTAGGGAAAAGTAATCTGGTCGCCATCGTTTTTGAACAGATCCCCCTGCAGCGACCACTCGTTCCTGGAACCCACCGTGCCGTCGGCACGAAACCCGGTTTGGAAGGTTTGCCAGCCGTCATAGCTATCGGTGTCGCTCCCCGCCAGTTCGTTGCTGCCGCGATCGTTGCCGGTCACATAGAGGCGGGCAAAGGCGGAGTCGCCGATTTTGGTACCGTACCGGGCCGCCCCCATCAGTTTTTCCTGGTTGCCGGCCCCGGCCCGCAGCAGGGTGCCCTGGGTGTCCTTGGCCTTCTTGGTAATGACGTTGATCACCCCGTTGACCGCGTTGGCCCCCCAGATGGTGGCGCCCGGCCCGCGGATCACCTCGATCCGGTCAATGTCCTCGAGCAGAGTGTTCTGCATGTCCCAGAAGGTGCCGTTGTACGCCGGGGTGTAGACCGAGCGGCCATCAATCAGCACCAGCAGCTTATTGGAGGTGTAGCCGCTGAATCCGCGCGAAGCGATCGACCACTTGGAGGCGCCGATCCGGGCCACCTGCAGTCCGGGAGCCATGGCCAGGGCTTCGGGGATGGAGGTCACCCCGGAACGGCGGATGTCTTCCTGGGTGATGACGAAAACCGCTGCCGCTGTGTCCGCCAGGGTCTGGGGCTTTTTTGACACCGAGGTGATGGTCACCTCCATCAATTGGGTCAGGTCCATGTCGAGGAAGCGGTTGTCCGCCATGTCGTCGGCCAGCGCCGGCATAGCCGCTTGGACAAGGAGAAAGGCCTGGGTCGTGAGAACGGTGAGGGTTCTGCGGAGCGGCAGGGTGGTGGTGGGGTTCTTCATGTTCGGGGCGTCCACGGGTTGAATGTTTGTGGAATATATAAATTAAAAACGATATGTTATCTTGCTGTAAACACCCCGTTCGATCCCGGTGGGGCGGGGTGATGTGTTCGGCAAGGTATTCGAGCTGACTGCTGTTGAACAGATTGTGGCCAACCAGCATGAGCTCGAGTTTTTTTGTGGCAAAGGAATGGGTTGCGTTGACATAATTCTCTCTGCTCAGGTGGTCGCTCCATGGAGCGCTGGGCGCACCTGTTGCTGCTTTTTTTGGGCATGATCCGGCGGGATATGTCCTTCCTTTGCAAGGGTTTCACCAAAAAAATTGCACCTAGGCCGGAGAATTTATTATAGGGGAAGGTGAGAGCAGATCACAAACAATATTCTTTCCTCTTCTCAAAAAATTTGTCGTCTGGAAGGTAAGTTAGAGAAAGGGGACACTCTCCCTTTCTCGGCCCGCTGCGAAGAAGAAAGAGAGAAAGGCCGTTAATGTCTTGAACCGGGATTTGATAGCCCGTATACTCTTTGTTTAAGGAATCCGTATGGTTCGGGCGGCAAGCGTCGAGCACCGTGTTATCTAGCAAGCGAGATTCATCATGACCACAAAATCGACAGAAAACTACAGCGCCATTATTCATCTGCTGTTGCAGGTGAACAAGGTAAACCGGGACCAGATAGAGCATGCCGCCAGGATTCAATCCAAACTAAGCACCTTCAGCCCCCTGCTGAAGATTCTCAAAGATCTGAAATGCATCACTGATGAGGATGTGCGGGAGACCCTCCGCAAGACCTCCTCGCCCATCCGCATCGGCGATCTCCTGGTCGAACTTGGCTACATCTCGCCCGAGGACCTGGAGGCCGCCTGTCGCATCCAGCAGGACAGCGATTCCCAGGAAAAACTCGGCCGGATCCTGGTAAAGCATAATTTTATCGATGAGCAAGTCTTTATCGAGATCCTCTCCATTCAGATGGGCTACCCCTTCATTGAACCCGGGCTCAATAACATCGATAAGGAACGGTGCGAGAAGATTCCGAACAACTTGATGGCGACCCTCGGGTTCATCCCCATCAAAAGCGACGACGGTTCGGTGCGTGTCGCCTTTGTCGATCCCCTGGATTATGAAACATTGCAGACGGCCAAGCGCTTTTTAGGCAACAACATCGTTCCGATCATCGCCCAGAGCCGGTCGATCAAGAAAATCGTTGAACTGCTGGCCGAGAAAAAGGGAGGCCAGGCCCTGACGGTGGACAACACCACCGTGATCGGCACCGTCAACTCCATCATCCTCGAGGCCCTGAAAAACAACGCCAGCGACATCCACATCGAACCCATGGAAGGCCATCTGCAGGTTCGTTTCCGCGAAGACGGGGTGCTCAACCATTTTAAGGACTACCCCAAGGAGATCATTCCGGCGCTTACCAGCCGCCTCAAGATCATGTGCCAGGCCGACATCGCCGAAAAACGCAGGCATCAGGGGGGGCGCATTCTCTTTGAGTACGACGAGGGGCAGTTGGATCTGCGCGTCTCCTTTTTCGTCACCATTCATGGCGAGAAAATCGTGCTGCGGTTGCTCAACCGCAAGCAGGAGCTGTACGACCTGCGATCCATCGGCCTGTCGCCGCGCATGCTTTCCCGCTTTCTCGAGGACGCGGTCTATCAGCCCAGCGGCGTTGTCCTGGTGACCGGGCCGACCGGGTCCGGCAAGACCTCGACCATCTACAGTTGCATCCATGCCCTCAAGAGTCCGCAGGTGAGCATTATTACCGCTGAAGAGCCGGTGGAATATGTGATTGAGGGGGTGGCCCAGTGTTCGATCGATCCCAAAATCGACCTGACCTTTGAGGAGACCCTTCGCCACATCGTTCGTCAGGACCCGGACGTGATCGTCATCGGCGAAATCCGCGATGCCTACTCGGCGGAAGTGGCGGTGCAGGCGGCCCTGACCGGCCACAAGGTCCTGTCGACCTTCCACACCGAGGACTCCATCGGCGGCCTGATTCGTTTGCTCAACATGGACATCGCCCCCTTCCTGGTTTCCTCCACCGTGGTCAGCGTCCTGGCGCAGCGGCTGTTGCGGCGGGTCTGTCCACACTGCGCTGTCGACGTCAAGCCGACGCCGGTGCAATTTCAGCGTCTGCGCTGTACGGTCAAAGATCTGGCGGGAGCCACTTTCAAGAAGGGACGGGGCTGCAAAATGTGCAAGCAGAGCGGTTATCGCGGACGGGTCGGGGTGTTTGAGCTGCTGGTGCTCGATGAACCGGTTCGCACCGCCATCCTGGAGCGGAAAACCAGCTACGAGATCCGCACCATCAGCATCAACCATTCCGGGCTGATCACCCTGCTGGAAGATGGGCTGGTCAAGGCGGCGGCGGGCGTGACCACGGTCGACGAACTCCTGCGCTGTCTGCCCATTTTCAGTCCGCCCCGGCCCCTGGCCGAGCTCCGCCGCCTGGCAGGTGAATAAATGACTGCTCCCGTTTCCTTGATCGAAGTTATCAACCGCTTTATCGAATCCGATGCGGTCAGTCTGCCGGTGTTCAATTCCACCTCCAGCCGCATTCAGCAGGAGATGGCGAAAAGCGAGCCGAGCATCCCGATCGTCGAAAAGATCATCACCGCCGATCAAGCCCTGGCCACCCAGGTGTTGAAAATCGCCAACTCGCCCTTTTACCGGGGCTTGGTCGAGGTCGGGACGGTGCGGGCCGCAATCATGCGGTTGGGGATGGAGGAGATCGGCAAGGTCGTGCTTCTGGCCACCTCACGGCAGCATTTCAAAAGCTCAGACAAGTCGATCAATGTGCTGATGAAAAAACTCTGGCAGCATGCGGTGGGGTGTGCCTACGGCACGGTGTGGTTGTCAAGGCGGTACACCTACGGCATCGATCAGAGCCAGGCCTTTTTCGGCGGCCTGTTTCATGATGTCGGCAAGCTGCTCATTCTGGTGATTATCGAGCAGATCAAACGCAAGAACCCGACCTTGAAGATTACCGAGGCACTTCTCCTGGAGGCCATGGCGCGGCTGCATGCGCGGGAAGGGGCCAAGCTGCTGGCCCAGTGGAACATGCCGGAGTATTTCTGCGTGATTGCCCGCGATCACCATGCCGAGGAGATCGATGAGAAAAATTTTCTCCTTCTCATGGTGCGGATGGCCAATCAGGTCTGCCATAAGCTGGGCATCGGCCTGGAAAAGGACACCTCCCTTGTCCTCCCCGCCACTCTGGAGGCCGACCTGCTCAATCTCAGCGAGATTGATCTGGCCGAGCTGGAAATCGCCCTTGAGGACACCGCGGTTCTCACCAGCTAAAGCGGCTCTTTCAGAGAGAGCCGTTCCCTGTCGATCGGCTGCTTCTTGCCGTCCTCGCCGATGGCCACATAGGTGATGGCCGCCTCGGTCACCTTGAAGGTGGTGAACTGGTCCTTGCCCGCATGCAGGATCGGCCGGACCCAGACCTCGAGCATGATGGTCACCGAGGTGGTTCCCATCCGCACTACCCGTCCATAACAGCAGACCACATCGCCCACCCTGACCGGCTTGATGAACTGCATGCTCTCCACCGCCACGGTCGCTGTCCGCGTCCGGGTTACCTCCTTGGCCATCATGCTGCCGGCAAGATCCATCTGCGACATGATCCAGCCGCCAAAAATATCACCGTTGAAACTGGTGTCAGCGGGCATGGGCATGGTCCGCAGCAGCAAGTCGCCCTGCGGCCCGGCCGTCTCCGGTGGGATTGTCATCGTCTCTTCTCCTCTGGTTGGGTGTGTTTGTCGGCAACCGTTTTCTATAGTGGATTTTTCGTTTTTCGGAAACGGGTAACGAGACCGGAAAATAAGGTGGTGGTCAGAACCTGACGAGACTATAATACCAGCCTTTCTCTTCGTATTCTTTTTACCTGTCCTGTGGACATTGGAGGTTGTATGCAAATTGATTGGGCCTATCTGAGAAAAGGCTGAGCTTCGTGCATTAAGGCACAGGATGTGCTGCGACGAAACAAAATCACACCGGAACAGATCGTCGATGCCAGAAAGGATGCTCTTGTCGGTGAGGAGGCCTGGAAGGTGCTGGCGGGGGTCCGGGAGATCCTGATAGCTAAAGGGAAGAACTTTCAGGCGTTAGACCCGACCAAGGACAGCAAAGAGGCCATTCTTGCCCAAGCCTTGGGACGCACCGGCAACCTGCGGGCTCCGGCCCTGCTGATGGGTGATCGGCTGTTGGTGGGCTTCAGTGACAGCCTCTATGCCCAAATTTCAGGATAACGCCCATGACCGTTTTGCACCCCTATTTGAGCGAACAATTGGCAGAGATCAAACAGCAGGGCCAGATGCGCCACCTGGTTCCGGTGACCCATCTCGACCATGGCCAGATCGACATCAGCGGTCGCCGTTATCTCAATCTCGCCGGGAACGACTACCTGGGCCTGGCCACCAACCGGGAACTGCTGCAGGCTTTTTTCCGTGAACAAAATGCAGACAATCTCCTGGAAAGCTACGGCCTGGGCAGCACCGCCTCGCGGCTGATGACCGGCAACACCCTGCCCTATGCACACTTGGAAGGGCAGCTCCGCGCATTGTACCAGGCAGAGGCGGCCCTGGTGTTTAATTCCGGCTATCACATCAACATCGGCATTTTGCCGGCGCTCAGCGGCAAGCAGGATCTGATTCTCGCCGACAAGCTCTGCCACGCCAGCCTGATCGACGGTATGCGCCTGTCGCGAGCCAAGGTCATCCGCTACCCGCATCTCGATTATCAGGCCATCGAGCAGGTGCTGGCCAAGGACCGGGAACGCTACCGTCAGGTGTTCATCGTCACCGAATCGATCTTCAGCATGGACGGTGACGCCGCTGATCTGGCCGAACTGGTGCGGATCAAGGATCGCTTTCGGGCCGCGCTCTATGTGGATGAGGCGCACGGAGTCGGCATCCGGGGACAGAGCGGCTGTGGCCTGGCGGAAGAGCAGGGCGTGCATCACGAGATCGAGATCCTCACCGGCACCTTTGGCAAGGCCTATGGTGGCCAGGGCGCTTTTGTGGTTGGCTCCCAACTATTGATCGACTATCTGCTCAATACGTCCCGCTCCCAGATTTTTTCTACCGGTCTGCCGCCGGTTTCGATCCACTGGCTGTGTTTTGTCCTCCGGCAGATTCCCCTGATGCAGGAGCAGCGCGCCAAGGTGGACCAGATGGCGGAGCAGTTTCGTGCCGCCCTGCGCGCTGCCGGGCTGCGCACTGACGGCAGCAGCAATATCGTGCCGGTGCTGGTCGGCGATGCGGCGCGAGCCGTGGCCTCTGCCGAACGCATCTGCGAGGCCGGCTATTGGGTTAAGGCGGTACGGCCGCCCACGGTGCCGGTTGGCACCTCACGGCTGCGCCTGTCGTTAAATGCGGCCATGGACTGGGAGCAATTGGCACCGCTGCCGGGCATCATCAAAGCGTCCCTGGGGTAAGCCCATGCACATCGACTGGCTGTACCGCAACAACCAAAGGCAATGCATTCTCTTCTTCAGTGGCTGGGGCATGGACCCTGCGCCGTTTCGTTTTCTGCCCGCTGCCACACATGACCTCTGCCTCTTCTCCGACTACCGGCAGCTGCAGCCGGTCGATTTGGCGCCCTTTGCCGGCTACGAGCAGTTGCACCTGATCGGTTGGTCCATGGGTGTCTGGGTGGCGGCGCATCTCCTGGCCGATCAGGCCACCGCCTTCGCCTCTGCCACTGCCCTTGGCGGCACCCTCACCCCAGTGGACAAGCAGCGCGGCATCCCTCCGGAAAGCTACGCCGACATGCTCGACCACTTCAGCCAGGAGGTTCTGGACGGCTTCTATCGCAATATGTTTGACGACGAGGACCAGCTGGCCCGGTTTCTGGCCAACCGGCCGCAACGGGATTTGCCGGGCCTGCAGGATGAGATGGCCGCATTCCGGGACGCCTTCCTCCGCTCCGGTCCGGGCCACGATATCTACACTCAGAAAATAATTACCAGCCGCGATCGCATCTTCTCCGGCCGCAACCAGATGCGCGCCTGGGGTAAGGGCTGCGGCGTGGTTCACAATTGGCCGCACTTTCCGTTTTTTTTGCTTGGTGATTGGAAAAATATACTGTCGTTTTAATTGGGTTAACTGTCTTTTATGATAAACAATGTTAAATTGTTACTTGTTTATTTTTCAGTATGCTCTTCACTAATTACACAATAGAGAGACCAATTCAATGCCACTGAGCGAGATTCGTGATTCAACAAAGACGCAACTGATTGAGAAGGTACGCCGTCACGACTATGGAAAATATTTATACAAGGCGAGTATTGAAAAGATACGAGGCTTTACCGGCGAGGACATAACTTTCGAATTTCCAGTTACTGCGCTTATCGGCCCAAACGGTAGCGGCAAGTCTTCTGTATTGGGTGTCGCGGGATGTGCCTACAAAACCATAAAACCGGGCATCTTTTTTCCGAAGAGCACAGTCGGTGATGAGTCAATGTCCGACTGGCGGGTTGAGTATGAACTGATTGATAAGCAATTGAACCCCAGGCAACTTATCAAGCGCACTTCTAGCTTTAGACAGGCCAAATGGGTTCGAGCGGACGTAGCTGATCGCGACGTATTGTTTTTTGGCATTGAGCGCACTGTGCCTGCCGGGGAGAAGACTCGCTATAAAAAATTAATGCGATCAACATATGTGCACCGTCCTCCGTTTGAGCCGCTCGATGATGCCGTGGCAATACAGGTTGAGCACATACTAGGGAAATCTGTGGCTGACTATCGAGTCACAAATTATGGATTTGATGACACCTTTTTAGTCGGGCGTACTGGCATAAATAATTTTTCTGAATTCCATTTTGGCGCGGGTGAATCTTCGATTATTCGAATGATTACACGCATTGAGCAAGCACCGCAGAACAGCTTAATTTTGATCGAAGAAATTGAGAATGGTTTGCACCCAATTGCAACGCGACGAATGGTTGAATACCTGATCGATGTTGCTGAACGACGGTCAATTCAGACAGTCTTCACCACTCATAGCGACTACGCTTTGTTGCCACTACCTAGCGAAGCAATCTGGGCAAGCATTAACGGAAAACTAAAGCAAGGGAGGCTTTCCGTCGAAGCACTTCGCGCTGTATCAGGCCGAGTAGACAAAAAACTAGCAATATTCATCGAGGATGAATTTGCTAAATCTTGGGTAGATTATATTCTGCGTGAAAAACTTGGCGCTGACTACGATCAAGTCGAGGTTCATGCCGTCCATGGGGATGGAAATGCAGTTTCCACGCATCGTGCGCATATGGCAAATCCAGCTGTCAACTTCAAGTCGTTATGCATAATTGATGGGGATTCAGGGCAGCCTGATGACACCCAAAATGGTGTGATTCGTCTTCCGGGTAGACAACCTGAGCTAACGGTATTTGAGGCAATACGTGCACGTCTTGCAGAAGACATAGCAATTTTGACGGTATCGTGTCAAAGGGCCCCAGAGGCGCAGGAATTGGTTCGTTGTTTTATTGAGGAGGTGTCACGGACAAACCGTGACCCGCATCTTCTTTTCAATCAGCTTGGGATAAAAATCGGGTTTGTCCCTGAGGCAATTGTACGAGGCGCATTCCTTGCGCTTTGGGTACGCAATAATTCTGAATTTTGCGATACCCTTGCCGAACATGCAAAAAACCTCATAGAAACCTAACCCGCTCCGACACCGGAGATGCGCGATGAAACTGTACATTTCCAGTTTATTCTACGCAAAATCAATATGATAAACCACACGTAAACAGGGAGATTGCCATGGGCGAAGAATTGAAGCACTATGTCAAACCGGCCGGAGAGCACGTTTCCTTGGGCCGCACCCTCCGGGGTGTTCTGTTTGCGGTGCCGGCCGCAGCGGTGGGATTGTTTTTCTTCTCGTGGACTGGCCGGGTGGCTGTTCTGCCGTTTCTGGCTGCGCCAGTCGCCTTTTTTGCGGTCTTTCTCTGGTATGTGTTGGTCTCGGGGGTCCGGGTGGCGGCGCAATGGGAACGGGGGGTGGTCCTCTTTCTGGGCAAGTTCCGTTCGGTCAAGGGACCCGGTCTGCTCTATATCATCCCGGTGCTGGAGAGCGTTCGTTTTATCGACACGCGGGTGATCGTGCTCAATATCCCCCGGCAAAAAGTGATCACCAGGGATAATGTGCCGGCGGAAATTGATGCGGCCCTGTTTTTCCTCGTCGATGACAGTGAAAAAGCGGTCATCACCATCCAGGATTTTAAGTTTGCGGTGGCGCAATATGCCCAGGCCGCCCTGCGGGATGTGGTCGGCAGTCTCAGCCTGGACGAGCTGCTCTCCGAGCGGGAGCAGATTCAAATCCGGATCAAGGAGCACGTGGAAGAGCGGGTCAGGGACTGGGGTTTGCGCGTCGACTCCCTTCGCTTGCAGGATATTGAATTGCCCGAAGATTTGAAACGGATGATGTCACGGCAGGCCTCGGCTGAGCGGGAGAAGCGGGCCACCATCACCAAAGCTGAAGGGGACAAACTGGCGGCGGTCAATCTGGCGGAGGCCGCTAAAATCATGTCGGACAGCCCCATTACCATTCAGCTGCGTACGCTGCAAACAGTCGATGGCCTCGGTTCCAGCCCCTCAAATACGGTCATCCTCTTTCCGGCCCAATTGGGAGAATTACTGCATCAATTTGCCGCTCAAGCGGGAAAAGAAGGAGATTGCAAGGAGGCGCGAACCACTCCCGGGGTCTGATCAACGCTCGTTAAACCACTGGTTGTGCAGCAGACGGGCGGCGTTTGTCGCAGAAAGACGCCAAGAAAAGTATACACAGTTCGCTGTCGAGTGGCACGATTGACACAAATGCAACAGGGGTGAATGATTTCTTACAATTTAGGTAAGGTTGGCGTGGCGGAGGAGAGGTGAATATGGTACAAAGTTGTCAGATTTGCTGGCCGGAGAGGCGAATGGTCAGAAGCGACCTGTAACTCTTTCGGTTTTGTGTTTGGAAGCCTGGCGTGGAAACAGCAACGGCTGGTTGGCAACCCAACCAGCCGTTGTGTTCTATGGCGGAGAGAGAGGGATTCGAACCCTCGGTGGAGTATAACCCCCACACTCGCTTAGCAGGCGAGCACCATCGGCCTACTCGGTCATCTCTCCAAAGTCGGCAATGTTGGTTTCTGGCGGAGGGAGTAGGATTCGAACCCACGGTACTTTCGCACAACGGTTTTCAAGACCGCCGCCTTAAACCACTCGGCCATCCCTCCATAACGGCACGTAAATACCATTTCAAGGCAACACTGTCAATAAACTCCTCTTGCGTATTCATGAAAGCAAACAACAGCCCGCTTAACGCCCAGCAGGAACAGGAATTCATCGACCTGACCTGTCTCTACGAAATTACCCGGCATCTGGCCTCGGCCACCAGCCTGCAGGATTGTTTGGAAAAAATCGTGACCACCCTGGCTGAGCGCAAGGATATGGACAACGGCACCGTCTCCATCATTAATCCGGCCACTGGTGAATTGGAGATCGAGGTCGCCCATGGCATCACCGCCGAGGCAAAGCGGCGTGGCCGCTATAAGCTGGGCGAGGGCATCACCGGCAAGGTGGTGGCCACCGGCGAACCGATCATTGTGCCGCAGATCGGCGACGAACCGTTGTTTCTCAACCGCACCCGGACCAGGGGCGACGAGCGCAAAAAGAAAAGTTCCTTCCTCTGTGTGCCGATTGTTGCAGGCCAGCAATCCATCGGGGCTTTGTCGATTGATCGGATTTACAACGAGGGTTTTGGCCTCCAATCGGAAAACGATCTGCGGTTTCTCATCGTGGTCAGCGGCCTGATCGCCGAGACCGTGCAGCGCATCCAGCGGGTCAGCCAGGAAAAGGAGGCTCTGCGTCTGGAGAACTCCAAGCTGCGGCGGGAATTGTCGGCCAAGAACCGGATCGAAGAGATTATCGGCAACTCCTCGCGGATGCAGGAGGTGTTCGATATGGTGCATCGGGTGGCCGATTCCAACGCCACCGTGCTCCTGCGAGGCGAATCCGGCACCGGCAAGACCCTGGTGGCCAAGGCGCTCCATTACAACTCCAGCCGGGCCAACGGGCCTTTTGTGGTGGTCAACTGTTCGGCTTTACCGGAAACCTTGCTGGAAAGCGAACTGTTCGGCCATGAAAAGGGCGCCTTCACCGGGGCCACCGAAACCAAAAGAGGCCGGTTCGAACTGGCCGAGGGCGGCACCCTGTTCCTCGATGAGATCGGCGAGATCAGCCCGGCGGTTCAGGTGAAGCTGCTCAACGTCATCCAGGAGCGCACCTTTCAGCGTCTCGGCTCGACCAAGACTATCAAGAGCGATATCCGCCTGGTGGCCGCCACCAACCGCGACCTGGAGACCGCAGTCAAGGAGATGCATTTTCGCGAGGATCTGTACTATCGGCTGAATGTCTTTCCGGTCTACATCCCGCCCTTACGGGAACGACGCACCGACATTTTACTGCTGGCCGAGTATTTTCTCGAAAAGTATGCCAAGGAGAACAACAAACAGATCAGCCGGATATCGACACCGGCGATTGATCTCCTGGTGCAGTACCACTGGCCGGGCAATGTCCGCGAGCTGCAGAACTGCATGGAGCGGGCGGTGCTGATCTGTGACGGTCAGGCCATCAAATCCATCCACCTGCCGCCGTCGCTGCAAAGCCCTGACAGTGTTCACTCCGATAAGCCGCTGTCGCTCTCTTCTGCGGTTGAACATTTTGAACGTGAGCTTATTATTGACGCGTTGAAGAAGAACAACGGTAATCAGACCAAGGCGGCCAAGAATTTGGACACCAGTCTGCGCATTATCAACTACAAGATTCATTGTTACGGGATTGAACCCAAACATTTCAAGGTCAAGTAATGCGGATTCTGCTGCACGTCTGCTGCGGCCCCTGCGCGGTCTACCCACTGCAGCAGCTCCGGGCGCAGGGCCACGAAGTGACCGGCTTGTTTTATAATCCCAACATTCATCCGTACCAGGAATTCCGCCGCCGCCTCGACGCAGTCCGGCACTTTGGCCAGGACACCGGCTGCCCGGTGGAGATTGACGAGCGCTACGGCCTCACCGAATATCTGCACCAGGTGGTGTTTCATGAACAGGAGCGCTGTCCCCGGTGTTATGAGATGCGGCTGGCCCGGACGGCAGAGGCAGCGGTTGCAGGCAATTTCGACGCCTTTAGCACCACCCTGTTTTACTCGAAATACCAGAACCATCAGCTGCTCATCGACCGGTGCGAGCAGTTGGCCGAGCAGTGCGGGGTCGAATTGTATTACGAGGATTTCCGCCTCGGTTGGCAGCAAGGCATTGACGAGTCCATCCGCATGGGCCTTTATCGCCAACCTTACTGTGGTTGCATCTACAGTGAACAGGAACGATACGACAAGCAGTTGCGCAAGAAATACAAGTGATCACGACCTGCAATCGGCCGTTCACTTTCAAATAACGCATTTATTTTATGAGCATGCGCCTGTGCAGCTTTGGCTGGGCGGGCCAGGAGGACAACCATGGACAATATCATCGTGCTGGCGACCAGCAATCAAAACAAACTGCGAGAAATCAAGGAAATACTCAAGGATTTTCCGGTCTCGATCAAATCGCTTGCCGATTTCGGTCCCATGCCGGAAGCGGTGGAGGACGGCGAAACCTTTGACGACAATGCCTATAAAAAATCCCTGCACTATGCCAAGGTTCTGGGCTTACCTTGTTTGGCCGACGATTCCGGCCTGGTGGTCGATGCCCTCGACGGCCGGCCGGGGGTCTATTCGGCCCGTTATGCCGGCCTTGATGCAACGGATTGGGAGAACTGCGAAAAACTCTTGGGAGAGATGGCCGGACAAACAAACCGCGCGGCCCATTTCGTCTGTGTCTTGTCTTTGGCGACTCCGGCCGGACCTGCCCTGACCTGGGAGGGCCGCTGCGACGGAGAAATTATTGACGAACGGCGGGGGGATTCAGGGTTTGGGTACGATCCGGTGTTTTATTACCCGGAGTTCGGCAAGACCTTCGCCGAGATGTCAATGGAGACGAAAAGCAGCTTTAGCCATCGCGGTCGGGCACTGGCGGAGTTTGTCGCTGAATTTCCCCATGTACAGACCTGGCTGCGTCAGCGCATGGCCGAAATCAAGCCGCCCAAGCCCGATCACAGCGAGTTCGAGCACAATGACTGGTCCCAGGAGCGGATGTAAGCCTGATTGTCGTCCCGGCTTCGCTCCGTTCGCCATTTGTACAAATAGAGCCAGCAACTTTTAATCAATACACCAAAGCCTCCCGACCCTGAGAGTTGGGAGGCTTTTGATATATAAGACATCACCAATTGGATTTTATAGCCTGTTCAAAACAGGCTTGGAGTGATGAGTGCTGCCCATATTGGGGCGCGTTCATTGGGGAGAAAAAGTATGACCGATAAAACTGTCGAGACGATGAAGTCGCATAAAATGAGAGCTGTTATTTTTTGGATTATGTTCGGTTTTTTTTCAGGGGTGTTATTTCTTTCGTCGACCATGGTCAACTACGAGCGTCCCTATAAGTGGGAAGATGGGGGAATCATCACCCACCAGGGTAAATCGTATAAGCTCCAAGAGATAGCTCAGCCCGATGAAAAGAAATGATGGTCGCCAAAGAAGAGAATGGGGAAAGTGAGGTGCCGCGACTCGCCTGAGGCACAAAGCCTTCGCTTCCAGATGTCTCAGGCATCTGAGAGCCAACGTGCTGCGCGTGAATTAAAGTATCTTCTGGCCAGGGAACCCGTATGTGATGTGGTCCGTAAAAAAGAAACAGCCCGTTCGCTCTTCAGAGTGAACGGGCTGTTTTGTGTGGGTCCCCAACCAGCCTTCCTGAAGCAAACGGCTGGTCTGCATCGAAACCTGTTCGACAAAAAGGGGGCAAGGCGTCGCCAGCAAGAGGACGATGGCTTACTTGGGCAAATCTGAACTTCCGCTAAAAATACAAATCCCTCGCCTTGCCGCCGCGGATCATTTCGACATTCTGCCGCGCCTTTTCCCGATGCTCGGACTTGGGGACCCTATCGAGTTCGTTATCGACCAAGGCGTAGCCTAAGGTCTTAACCTCGGGTGAGGCGTAATCCTCCAGGTATTCGGACAGGGTCATCAGGGCATTCGGGTGGCAGACATTCTTGATCTGGCCGCTTTTGGCGAGCGCCATGAACCGGTCACCGGTCCGCCCGGATCGGTAGCAGGCGGTGCACCAGGAGGGCACCAAGCCCTCTTTCATCAGCCAGTGGATAATTTCATCGGCCGAGCGTTCGTCGTTCTTGGCGAACTGAGCGGTCAGGTCGGGATCAATCACCCCGGTCTCGCGGCGCCTTTTCTCCGCCATATAACCGCCCACGCCCACTGCGCTGCAGGCGCTCATCTGGGTGATGCCGCAGTCGAGCAGATCTTTGCGCATGGCAGCGCTTTCCCGAGTGGAGATGATCATGCCGGTGTAGGGCACGGCCAGTCGCAACACGGCCACGATCTTTTTGAAGGTCTCGTCGTCGGGTGCGTGGGGATAAACGGTGTCCAGATCCACCCCGGTGGCCGGACGGATGCGCGGCACCGAGATGGTATGAAAGCCGACTCCGTATTCTTTTTCCAGGTGCTCGTTATGGATCACCATGGCCAGGGCTTCAAAGTAGGGATCGTGGAGACCGAAAAGCACGCCAGCGCCGACATCGTCAATGCCGCCGGTCATGGCTCGGTCAAAAGCGGTGGTGTGATACCAGTAGTCCTTTTTGGGGCCATTGAGATGGTATTTTTCGTAGGAGGGCTGGTGATAGGTTTCCTGGAAGAGAATATAGGTGCCGATGCCCACGTCTTTTAACTTGCTGTAATTCTCCACCGTGGTCGCGGCAATGTTGACATTGACCCGCCGAATTTCTCCGGAAAGGTCCGCCTGGGTCTGATAAATGGTGCGCAGGCATTCGAGGATGTAGTCGATCGGGCAATTGTCATCATCCTCGCCGGCCTCGAGCGCGATCCGCTTGTGACCCATATTGACGATTTCGATGATCTCGTCGCGGACCTCCTCCTGGGTCAGTTTGCGGCGCTTGAAACTGTGGCAGTCGTTGTAGGAACAGTAGGCGCAACGGTTGACGCAGTAATCGCTGACATAGAGCGGCGCGAACATGACAATGCGATTGCCGTAGATCTCATCCTTGATGCGACGGGCCACCTGAAAGAGCCGGGGCAGGTGTTTGTCGTCCATCTTGAGCAGGATGGCCACCTCAAGATGGGTCAGTCCGGCAAACCGGGACGCCTTGTCGAGAATTGTCTCGATTTCGCTATCCGGGGTCGCAGCCGCCTGAGCCAGGATGGTCTCGATCTCGCCGGGACGGATAAATTCTTCAATTTCCATATGTTCTATTAACATAGAGTGACCTCTCGCTCGGGCGGCAGGTGGTTGTTCACGAACAACCACCTGCTGTCGTCATCAAAAATGTACCGTATATAAAAATGGGTCAACCCACGCACCAGCCCAAACAGCGTGAGCTGGTGGGCGTTGCATATGCAGATCATAGCGGGGAAACGCCGATGCAGACCGTTCTGCAAGGCGCCCGGTCCGGCATTGACCTCCCCCGCTCTTCCATTGAACGTTTCTTGCAACAATAGGTGCAATGCTCCGTGCGGGCAAGCATCTTAGGCCCGGGCACAACCGGCGGCTTCGGGCTGCGCCTGCTTGTTGCCGGTTGCGACGGAATGGTCGTGAGCCGGAAAGACGTCAAAATTCTCCACAATAAAGAGATAGACCAGGATGCCGACCGACACCAGGCCGATGGAGAGAAACAATTCAGCGGCCGAGGGGAAGTAGCTTTCACCCGCAGCCTTGGCCATGCCGGTGAACACCACATTGCCGCGATTCAGCGCCACACCCAGGACCAAAAGCACGGCGTTACGCACAATCATCTTCTGCGTCATTACCTTGCCGCGCAGTTTGTAGCTCCAGAAAAAATAGAGCGGCAACACGCAGCCAATGGCCAGCTCAAGCAGGCACATCAGGCTCTCCGTATCGAGGGCAAACAGCGAGCCGATCTGGCCGCGAATAGCCAGATCGGAGAAACGGAGCACCGCATAGAAGCTCATCACATACCCCGACCATTTGGCCAGGAAGGTCATGGCCGGCTCATCCCAATCGTGCCCGAAGAAACGGCCCGCCAGGGCGGTTTCGCAGGTGACCATGGCCGGACCAACCGCCACCGCCGAGGAATAGTACAAAATCGGCAGCAGCATGGTCCACCACAATTCGTTGAGCTTGCCCAGGGTCAACACGTACATCGATCCCAACGACGATTGATGCATGGTCGAGAGCGCAATGCCGCCGATGACCAGCGGCGCGGTCAGGCTTTTAAAAAAGGAGGAAAGCTTGACCAGGCCCATTCCCTTGAACAGGGTTGGAGCAAATTCACAGGTGAGAACAATGGTGTATAAGAGAACGCACATGTAGAGCTCGAACATGACCGAATGTTCGCCCCAACTGAAGATGGGGTGCCACCAGCCGTACCAGCGGCCAAGGTCCATCAAGAGGCCGAAGCCGACCAGGCAGTAGCCGAGCCAGGCGGTGAGGATGGCCGGTTTGACCACGGATTTGACCTTCTTGACTCCGAGCACGTAGTAGATGCCGGCCGTGGTGAACCCTCCGGCGGCGAGGGCCACGCCCAGCTTGACATCGATGAAGATCCACAGTCCCCAGGGCCAGGCGTCGGTCAGGTTGGTCATCTGCAGGCCGTTCACTAGGCGATAGGCCACAATCCCGACAAAGACCAGGGAAAAAGCGATCAGGATCAGCCGGAACGGGGTCATCTTAAAAGTAATTCTGTTACCGTTGATGGTCATGACTGCGGCCCTCCTGTGCTGTCCTGTTTGTCCTCCGCAATGGCGTTGCGGCGCTTGTTGAAGAAGTAAAGCCCAGAGAGGATCGCGGTCCATCCGACCAGGATCATCGGCAGTTTACTGAGAATCTGCCAGGTGAAGGCCGGGAGCGACTCCTGGGGTACCGCTGTTTTGAAACCGAGCTTGTTAAACGGCTGATCGGAGAGATACAGCCAGGCCGTGCCGCCGACCTCGGTCTCGCCGAAGATGTGGTTGACATAGAGCTGCTTGTTGCCCTCAATGTGTTTGTGGGCCTCTTGCACCAATTGATCACGGTCGCCGAAGGTCATCACCTGGTTGGGGCAAACCGCGATGCAGGCGGGCTGTTCCCCAGCAGCCACCCGTGATGAGCACATCTGGCACTTGGAAACCTTGGGAAAGGACTTGTCCCACTCGTACTTGGGAATATTGAAAGGGCAGGCGACCATGCAGTAGCGGCAGCCGACGCAGAGATCCGGGTGATAGACCACCGGTCCCTCCGGTGTTTTGCGCAGGGCCCCGACCAAACAGGAGGAAGCGCAGGCCGGATCAACGCAGTGCAGGCACTGTTTTTTGGCAAAGCGCCAGGCCGCCTGTCCGCTTGTATCGGTGACGTCGTGTTTGCTGACCACGGTCCAGTTGATATCCACCAACTGGGCCTTGTCGCCCAGGGTGGGTTTGTTGACTTCATCGTATTTTTTTTCGTTCCAGAGCTTACAGGCGACGGTGCAGGCGCCGCAGCCAAAGCATTTGGTCATGTCGACCAGGACTCCTTTAGACATAATCAATCCTCTTGGTTCCGGCTTACGCCTTGGTCTTAGCGGTCAGGTGCGCGCTGCGGTCGGTGTAGGTAGTGTGCAGCAGTTTGTGCGCCATTTCCCCATTGGGCTTACCCAGGTAATCGGCGTACAAATCCATCACTTCCTTGTTTTCGTGGCTCAGCCGTTTTTTGTAGAGCTTGGCATCAATGGTGTAGATCGATTTCATTCGTTCCTGCCGGACCCAGTCACTGGGAGGGACTGAGGTTTTGGGTTGCCCGCCGCCGCTGATACAGCCACCGGGACAAGCCATGAACTCGATGAAATGATAGCGAGGCGGACGTCCGGCCTGCTTGTCGGCCCGAATCTGATCGAGCAGTTGCCGCGCGTTGCCCAGTCCGCTGGCCACCGCGACTCGCAGTTCACCCACGCCCGGCACGTTGAGGCTCGCCTCTTTCACGCCCTGCAAACCGCGGACAGCGGTGAGATTCAAGAGCGCGTCCGGCGGATTTTGACCGGTCAGCAGAAAGTATCCGGAACGGATGGCCGCCTCCATCACGCCGCCGGTGGCGGCAAAAATGACCGCCGCGCCGGTGCCTTCGCCCATCAGCGAATCATAGGGTTGAGGCTCAAGTTTGGCCAGGTCGATGCCTTTTCCTTTGATCATCCGGGCCAGTTCGCGGGTGGTGAGGACAAAATCGACATCGCGCAACTCAGGATTGCCAACAGCGGCCCCGGCGCTGTTCATCTCGCCCCGGGCGGCTTCGTATTTTTTTGCGGTGCAGGGCATGATTGCCACGGAAACAATCTGCTTGGGGTCGATGCTTTTTTTCTTGGCGTAGTATGATTTGGCCACTGACCCCAGCATTTGTTGCGGCGATTTACAGGTGGACATGTTTTCGAGCAGATCGGGATAGAAGTATTCACAGAACTTAACCCAGCCCGGCGAACAGGAGGTGAACTGGGGCAGAGCGGTCGGGATGTGGCCATGATCGCCCTGAGCCTGCCCTCCACCGGCGGCCTTGATCCGGCTGACCAGCTCGGTGCCTTCTTCCATGATGGTGAGGTCGGCACTGAAGTTGGTGTCAAACACTCGGTCAAACCCAAGCTGTTTCAGGGCCGCAACCATCTTGCCTTCGACAATCGAACCGGCCGGCATGCCGAATTCCTCACCGATGGCGATGCGGGTGGCCGGCGCAGTCTGGACAATCACATGGAGTTTGGTGTCGCTGATCACCTTGAGGACCTTTTCGATGTCATCGCGCTCACTGATGGCGCCGGTGGGGCACCACAGGGCGCACTGGCCGCAGTTGACGCAGGTGATGTCGTCCTTGATCGGCAGTTCGTAAAACCCCTCGACGCTCTGGACGCGCTCGCAGGCCTCGGCACACTGGCCACAGAGGATACATTTGCGGTCATCGCGGACAATGGAGGGATTGTTAGGATCGATGGGTACACGCCCACGCACCTGAACCGGCCAGGAACCGGGGGCATTATACTGCTGCGGGGTCCAGCCCTCGCCACCGATAGGTTTTCCGGCATCCTTGCACCCTGATAGAGTCGCAAGGGCGCCTGCCATGCCGGCGGTTCCCAATCCTTTCAGGAAAAACCGTCGGGAGCACTGTGGGTCGATTGTACTCTTAGTCTTCATATACCACGTCCTTCGCTGGAGTTTTGCCACAGCCTCTTCTGCCTCTGCTGACAGTTCCGCCGCCCATTTTGCCGTTCGTTGCCTTGAGGCCCAAGTGAAGATTCATCCTCGTCACTTGGCCACAAGCCTTACCGCTTCACTGCAACGATTCCTTTTTAAGGAACTTAATACTGATAAAAACGCGTCAACCGGTACCACATAACGCCTATATAGAGAATTAATTCTCTATATATATTTTAGATAAAAATGGCTGATTTGTCAATTATATTTAAATGTAGAGATGCCGGATCAAAAGGAATTTTTTTGCAAATTTTTGAAAGGCGCAACCGTGAAAACAAGCAGCGGATATCGATGACGACGAATGGGAAAAACAGCAAGAGCGGGGTGATGATAGGATCTGGAAAGAGAGCCGAGGGCGGGGTGTAAACAACAGGGGAAGGAGGTGAGGGGTGGCAGGTGACAGGTCAGATAAATCTGACCGAAGTGGCATTGAGGTATTTTTTTTCCAGCAGGGAGACGATGCGGCGGACGATGTTGCGGCGCAGGTCCAATTCCTGTGGTGTGTTGGGGTCCTGATGGGCCTCGTTGATCCGGGTGCCGACGATAAAGTGGATAATATCGCTGCCCAGCATGAGGCGAACGATATCCCCGGCCGGATTGGCCGGTAACCGCTCGACCCTGATGTCCGTGGCCAGAAATTGGGCCACATGGGCCAAGGTCAGGGCTCCCTCGGTAATCAGATCGATACCTTCCATCCGGGCCGGCGGCGGCATGCCGGTATCGGCTTGGGTGAGGTCAACCGTGATCGGCCGCTGTAGGATGCGGCCGACAATAGTGGCGGTGGTGCCGCCGCAGATGATTTTTTTACCGGAGAACGTCATGGCGGCCTGGGCCAGTTCAAAATCACGCTGGGGGGCAAAGGGTGGTCCGGTCATGATCAACAACTGCCTTGGCACCCGGAAATGGATGACCGCGCAGCTGATGTCGTCCCGGGCGCAGCCGCTGTCGTTGGCCAGCGCCTGATCCATCAGCGCCGCCGTCAGTCGCCTGGAGGAGATGTCGGGCGTGGCGCGGATGAGTTCCCTGGCATATTCAACCGCTTTCTCCTGGGTCCAGCCCAGGGGCATGCTTTTTTGCCCCATGCCCGACTGGGTTACGCCGTCGGAAAAACAGAGCAGCCTGTCGCCGATTTCCAGCGTGAGCCGGCCGTGATAGATCAGCCGCTCCTTCCACCGCTCCAACGTAATCACCGACCGTTCCAGTTCGACCTCCTCCGCGCCGCGCAAGAGCACCAGTGGCGGGTTGCCGTGCTCGATAAAGCGCAGCGACCCGCTTTCGTCCAGATCGATCAGGGTGAAGGTCGAGTAACTGATCTTGCGCACCTCGCAGATCGGCAGGGTGTCCATGATCGAGCGGGCCCAAATGCGGGTGTCGGTGCAGGTGGAGGCGAACTTGAGGGCCATGGCGGCGGTGAGGTTGGCCAGGACCGAGGCCTTGACCCCGGAGCCCAGTCCGTCGGAGAGCACGGCCAGGATCCGTCCTTCCTCCTTGATCCGGTGGGACAGAAAGACATCGCCGCAGATGGACTGCCGATTTTTGCAGCGCTGGGCGTGGTCGACATCGATGAACGCGGTTTCAGTCACGGTTGTCTCCACCGTCGTCCCCCTCGATCTTGGCCGGTGAGAACGATTCAATGATGCTGTTGAGGGTGACCTCGGATTCAGCGGCATTTTCTCCGAGCAGGTAGGCAATTTTCTGCACGGTCGCCAAATTTTTCTGGATGACCTCGCGGGCTCGCCGGATCACCTGCTCCTTCTGCACGGCCGGCCGGGTGATATCCTGGAGAATGGCACCGACCACGGCATGCGGATCAATGGTGAAGATGGACAGGTGGAGAATGGTGTCGACGAAACGAACATCCCGGTCGAGGATATCCATGTCGTTTTTCAAGACGCTTGCGAACAGATTGTGAAAGGGCAGGAGACCGGTCAGGCAGAGACCTTCGAGTTCCACCGGTGCCGCCGCTGGATAGTGGTCATTGATGATGGCGACAAAGGCAGCATTGCATTCAAGAACCCGCAAATCGCTGTCCACAATGACCACGGCCGACGGCATCTTATGGATAAGAACATTGGCCTTCTTGAAGGCCAACTGGCGCATCCAGGAGACGCACATGGCCCGCTCGGCCCGCTGGGCGATCAGCGCCTTGCCGAATTCCCGGCAGGAGTCGTAGCCGCAGCCGCCGCAGTTGAGTTCATCCTCAATCGATCGTTTGCCGATGGAGCGCAGCACCTCGCTGATGCGGGCTTCCGTGGGAGGCGGCTGACTGAGCGGCAGCGCTTTGATGGGCCGCTGGATCTCGATCTCAGGCAGGCGCGGAACAGCGTGCGCGTCTGGCAAATGGGCGTTGACCAAAACCCGGTGCCGTTTGGCCACCGTGTTGCCCGGACGCGTGACCTTGGGACCATTGATACAGCCTCCCTCGCAGGCGAGCAGCTCGAGAAACAGGCCCTGCTCAAGAGGACCGAGATCCTCGAGCCCGTCCAGGGCATTTTCCACGGCCGGCAAGCCGGAAAAGCTCATGAACGAGGCATCGTCCACGCGGCAATGGGCCCGAATACCGGCAATCATGCCGCCATCCACCGGGTACAAGACTCCTTCCTCGGCCGCCTGGGGAACAAACAGGTCTTCTGCTCCGGGTGTCAGCGAGCGTGGATCGACCCGTTCCGCCGCCAGCCAGAGACGGAGGTCCTCAAAGGTCAGGGCAATATCGAGCAGATCGGGGTTGTCGTCAGCCTCGAGTTTCTTGGCAATGCAGGGGCCGATAAAGACGATGGCGATGGTCTCGCCAAAGTGGCGGCGCAGCATCCGGCAATGGGCCAGGAGAGGGGAAAAGAGGCCGGTGACCGCCGCTGTCAGGTGCGGCCGGTGCTTTTGGACATAGGCCACCACGGTCGGGCAGGCCGAACTGAGCAGGATCTGGCCCGGTTGTTCCCGAAGGGATTGGGCCACATGGGCGCTCACCTGCTGGGCGCCAAGAGCGGTTTCCGAGACGCCGGTGAAGCCGAGCCGCTTGAGCGCGGCGATCATCTGATCAGCAGTGATGTCGGGAAACTCAGTGATCCAGGAGGGGGCGAGAGAAACAAAGACCCGCGGCGGCAATTTGACCAGTTGCCGGGCCCGGGGCAGGTCGTTGCGCACATGCTTGGCGGTATTGGGGCAAATGGAAACACAGGCGCCGCAGTAGATGCACATCTCCGCCACAATGGTGGCGTAGGCGTCCTGCACCCGGATTGCCTTGACCGGGCACTGGCGGACGCATTTGTAGCAGTCCTGGCACTCGTGCTTTTCGGTGTAGATGGGCGAGCGGTTATCCATCGTGCGCCTCCTTGGCCGTGGCGAGGTGGTGTTTGAGCAGCTCGGGAAAACAGGACGGCTGCACATTGGAGTACAGGGTGTCTTCAATGGTGATGTGCGGCCCCTGGGTGCATTGATCCTCGCAGAGATGGCCGGAGATTTCCGGCGCAAATCCGGCCGACTCGGCACAGTGACGAAGGTTCTCAATCGCTTTCCCGTTGTTTCCCCGGGAATAGCAGGAACTGCCCATGCACACGGCGATCCGCAGTGTGGTGGGCGTTTTCGTCGGCTTTTTTTGCGCTCGGCCTCGCCGTCCGCCCTGGCCGGTCCCGACATGGCGGCCGAGAGCGGCAATCTGGTCACGGATCTGGCGATCGCTCTGGTCGGCGGCCTCCACCCGGTCGGCCTTGCCGGGATAAATGGTGTAGAGTTCGCGAAAACGGGGCGGGGTCAGATTGGGCATGATGACATTCGCCCCGCGTGTGAGCGCCCTTTCCCGTCCCTGCCCGGCATCCATCACCGCCACTGCCGTGGTCGCCGGAATATTGGCATCCGGGCGAATGATGCGGGCTAGAGCCAGAGTTTTGCAAGTCATCTCGATGGAGGGCTCCACCTGAGCAGAGGAAGGCAAGGGGGGAGGCATCTGGCCGAGTGGTGTCTCCGGATGAACAATAAAGGGGCCGATGCCGATCATGTCGAGATCAAGCTCACGGAAAAGAAGAATATCGTCGGCCAGAGTTTCATAACCCTGACCGGGGATGCCGACCATGACCCCGCTGCCGGTTTCATAGCCGAGCTGCCGTAACCGGCGGAGGATGGCCAGCCGGTCGGACACCTTGGTGCCGCGGTCGGGGTGAATGGCTCGGTAGAGGGCCGTGTCAGAAGTTTCAAAACGCAGGAGGTAACGGTCTGCCCCGGCCTCATGCCAAAGCTGCAGATCGGATTCACTGCGTTCCCCCAGGCTCAGGGTCAGGGCCAGCGAGGTGGTGGCCTTGATCTGACGGATGAGACCGGCCAGCCATTCAGCCTCAATCCCCTCGTCCTCACCGGACTGGAGCACCAGAGTGCCGTAGCCAAGTTGCATCGCCTGCGCAGCGCACTGGAGGATCTCTTCGGCTTCCATCCGGTAGCGGCTGACCTGATGGTTGGCAGCCCGCAGACCGCAGTAGTGGCAACTGCGGGCGCAAAAGTTGGAGATCTCCACCAAGCCACGCAGATGCACGGCCTCGCCGACGTGTTCCCGGCGGGTCCGGTCAGCCCAGTCCCAAAGGAGCTGCAATTCCTGCGGGTCGTTGCAGCGGAGCCAGTGGAGGATTTCCTTGCGATCCACGATTATCTGCCTCCGGGCAAGCCCTGCGCCATTGAGCGCACCAGTTCCAGGGCAGCGGGAAAGGGACTCAAGGCCCGCTCGAAGATGCCCAGGCTGAACGAAATCGCCAGGCCGTAGTTGGTAATAGGAACCCCGGCCTCGCGGCAGTGGATGATGCGGCTGAGCACCTCGCGGCGGTTGAGCATGCAGGAACCGCACTGGATCACCAGTTGGTACTCGTGCAGGTCGGGTGGAAAATCGTGTCCCTGGACGTGGGTAAAATCAAGCGGTCCGCCGACATACTGGGTCAGCCAGCGGGGAATTTTAACCCGGCCGATATCCTCGCCAATGGGATGATGGGCGCAGGCCTCGGCCATCAGCACCCGGTCGCCCGGTTGGAGGCGGTCAATGGCCAGTGCCCCTTCCACCTGGGTGAGCAGATCGCCCTTGTTGCGGGAAAAGAGGATGGAAAAACTGGTCAAGGCCACCTCGGGCGGCACATCGGCGGCGACTTTGAGAAAGGCCTGCGAATCGGTAACCACCAGCTTGGGCGGTGATTTGAGCAGGGAGAGGGCATGGCGCAGTTCGCGTTCCTTGACGACCATACACAGGGCGTCTCCATCCAGCAGGTCGCGGATGGTCTGCACCTGGGGCAGGATCAGCCGCCCCTTGGGCGCCTCCTTGTCGATGGGCACCACCAAGACCGCCGTTTCGCCCGGACCGACCAGATCGGAGACAATGGCCGAGCTGCTAAGAAAATCGGCGGGGGTCTGTTCGATGATTCGTTGCTTGAGCGCACCAATCCCCTCTCCGTTGATGGCGGCGGTGTGCACCAAGGGGATTTTTTTGACGGTCAGCTCTGCGACCAGGGCCTCCGGGGCGCTGGCCTGATCGGCTTTGTTCATCACCACCAGCACCGGGATTTCACGCGCGGTCAATGCTGCTAAGAGTTCGGCCTCGAATCCACCCCATTCGCCGGCAGCGGCGACAAGAATGCCCAGATCGGTGCGGTCGAAGACCGCGCGGGTGCGGGCGATGCGCAGCTCACCCAGGGCGCCGACGTCATCGACGCCGGCGGTATCGATGAACAGCACCGGTCCGAGCGGCAGGAGTTCCATCGGTTTCTCCACCGGATCGGTGGTAGTGCCGGCCACATGGGAGACAATAGCCACCTGCTGGCGGGTGATGGCGTTGAGCAGGCTCGATTTACCGACATTGCGGCGGCCGAAAAGACCGATATGGAGGCGCAGGCCTTTGGGTGCGGTTTGGGACATTTTATTTATGTATTTTTTCGTTGGGTGAAGGCACAAAGCCGAGGCGGCAGACAGCGGTTGCACTGGTCAGCTGATCGAATTGTTCGCCCGTGATCCCGGCCTCGGATTGGGCGAGATCGCGGACGGTCGCACCGGTTTGCGCGGCCAGCACGGCTATTGCCGAGGCGCGTTCATGGCCGATGGTCGGCAACAGAGCCGTGGCGGCCGCGGTGGAATTTTCCACCTGGCGGGCACAGCGGGTTTCGTCCACCTCGATACCGCTCACGCAGTGGCGGTAGAGGATATCATCAGCCTGGGCCAGGAGCTCAAGGTTGTCCATCAGGGTCATGGCCACCAGGGGAAGGAAGGGATTGAGTTCCAGATTGCCCGAGGCGCAGGCGAGAGTCAGGGCGCTATCGTTGCCGATCACCAGCATGGCCGCCTGGCTGACCGCTTCGGGGATGACCGGATTGATCTTGCCCGGCATGATGGAAGAACCGGCCTGCCGTTGGGGCAGTTGGATTTCCGCAAAACCGGCATCCGGGCCGGAGCTGAGCAGGCGGAGATCGGAGCAGATCTTGAGCAGATTGGTCGCGTGCGCTTTAAGAATACCCGAAACCTCGACAAAGGTATCGGCGTTCTGGGTGGCGTCGACCAGATTTTCCGCGCGGGCCAGGCTGAGCCCGGTTAACTCGCGCAGGGTCTCAGTGACCTCAAAGATGTAGCGCCGTGGGGCCGCCAGACCGGTGCCAACGGCGGTGCCGCCGAGATTGACCACCCGCAACCGTTCATGGCATTTCGAGATCCGCCAGCGATCCCGGTTGATCGCCTCGGCATAGGCGCCAAAGGCCCGGCCGGCGGTGATCAGGACCGCGTCTTGCAGCTCGGTCCGAGCCACCTTGACCACATGGGCCCAGCGCTGCTCCTGCTGCTGAAAGGCCTCCTGCAAAGCGACCACGTTCTGTTCCAACCGATCAAGCAGGAACAAAGCGGCCACCCTGAGCGCCGTGGGGAAGACATCGTTGGTCGATTGGTGGAGATTGAGATCGTCGAGCGGGCTGACGCGGTCATAGGCCCCCTTGGTGCTGTCCAGGAGTTCAAGCGCCCGGTTGGCCAGAACCTCGTTGACGTTCATATTGGCGCTGGTGCCGGCCCCGCCTTGCAGCCCGTCAACGACCACCGCCTCGACAAGTCCACCCTCGGCCATTTCCCGGCAAGCGGCAACAATGGCCTCGGCCTTGGCGGCGTCATCGCTCCAGGCCCCTAAGCGGCGGTTGGTTTGGGCGGCAGCCAGTTTCACCCAACCCAGGGCGCGAACGAGCATGGGATGCAGCGGCCGGCCGGAGAGGGGAAAATTGTCCAGCGCGCGCAGGGTGTGGATGCCCCAGAGGGCTTCGCTGGGAACCTCGCGCGCGCCGAGCGCATCCGTTTCTGTTCGGGTCGGGGCCATGCCGCTCACGGAAAGAGGGGGGAAAGGAATCTATCAGTTGCGATTGTCCGGTTCATGGCAGACACTGTAAGCGGGACCAAGGAAGCGGCCAAGCAAAAAAGGCGAATACAGGCGCCAGAGAGGCTGATGGCCACCAGCAAAAAGACGGTCTGCACCCTCACGATACTCGACAGGACTCCGGTATCAGCCCAATACCGGAGTCCACGCCCACGCATTTAGGAGTAGAGAAGCGTTGTCGAATATTTACTGCACGGAACAAGAAACGCCCTGCGCCTCTGATGGTTAAAAGTTCTTCCGCGGCACGACGGCCTGTCGCGAGAGCCGCCAACGATTGCCCCACCACGACAGGAGCAGCGGGTTCACCCCTCTCAGCAGGCGTCCGCCTGGACCGAACCCGTCGACATCTGGGCTAATTCGGTATGGATGGCCGTAATGACCGTGTCCAGGGTCGCATGGGAGATGATCGACTCGCCGACAGCCACATTCGGTCCTTCGCCACACATCTCGAAACAGAAGGAGGCCTGCACCTGGACTTTGTCGTCGAGATCATTGGCCTCGACATACTTCATCAGTCCCTGGATGATGGCCTGCGAATTGCGCAGAAAACAACCGGTTCCGGCGCAGACCTTAACGGTCAACACTCCATCGCCCAATTCTTTGGCCTTGGCCAGGGCAATATCCTCGGCCCCGGCGCGGCGGCGGTGGTGATAGTGGGTGTGGAGCAGGCGATGCGACTCGCGGCTGCCCGGTTCGTCCAGGTATTTCTGGTAGCATTCGTTGACGAAATGGTTTTCCTGGGAGCAGTGCAGGTCGAGCAGCCGGTCAGCATTGTACAGTGACTCGGTGCGTGCCCGCCGCCGCTCGGCGATATCGCGGCCAACCGGCTGACCGGCGCCACCGATGCAACCGCCGGGACAGGCCATAACCTCAACCAGATCAACAGTGAGGGAGCCATCGAGAATCTGGTTCATCACCTCGCGGGCCTTGGCCAGGCCATGGACAATAGCCAGCTTCAGCTCCAGGCCCCCGACCTCGGTGCGGATGATGCGCAGAGCCTGCTCACCGCGGATCTCCTCGAATTCCGGGTCGACCGGGTTCTGACCGGTGATCTTGCCGACCGCGTAGCGGAGCACCGCCTCGGTGACGCCGCCGCTGTTGCCAAAGATGACGCCGGCGCCGGTTTTGAATCCCATGGGCATATCGAAGCTGGCCGGATGGAGTTTGTTCAGCGCCAGGCCCGATTCCTCAATCATCCTCGCTAATTCCTGGGTGGTCAGGACAAAGTCGACATCCGGAGAACCCGCGGTGCGAAACTCGGGCCGCCGGGCCTCGAACTTCTTGGCCGTGCAGGGCATGATCGACACCATGACAATATCCTTGCGTTCCCGGCCGAGTTGCGCCGGCAAAGTGTGCTTGACCATGGAGCCCATCATCTGCTGCGGCGAGCGGCAGGAACTGAGGTTGCCCAGCAGTTGCGGAAAAGACTGTTCGGCAAACTTGACCCAACCAGGGCAGCAGCTGGTGAACAGGGGCAGGCGTTCGCCCTTGGTCTTGCGGGCGATGAACTCGTTGGCCTCCTCGATCACGGTGAGGTCAGCGGTGAAGCTGGTGTCGTAGACGATGTTAAAGCCCATCCGTTTCATGGCCGCCACCACCTGTCCGGTGGTGTTGAGGCCGTAGTCGCTGCCGAACTGCTCGCCGATGGCCACGCGAACCGCCGGGGCGATTTGAGCGACCACTACGGTGTTGGGGTCGTGGATTGCCTTCCAGACCGCATCGATCTCCGAAGCAGGGGCGAGGGCGCCGGTGGGGCAGACCGTTGCGCACTGGCCGCAATTGATGCATTCCCCCGCACCCAGATCCCGGCCAAAGGCGGGCAGAACAGCCGCCTCATGACCGCGGTAGGCGAAATCGATGGCGCCGATTCCCTGGATTTCATCGCAGAAGCGCACGCAGTCGCCGCAGAGCACGCACTTGTTCGGATCGCGGGTCAAGGCCGGGCTTGAGGTGTCCACTGGCTTGGGCTGGTGGATGGAACGATAGCGGATTGTAGTGATGCCCAGACGGCGGGCAATATCCTGCAGCTGACAGGAGCCGCTGCGGGTGCAGCTGGTGCATTCCCGGTCATGGTTGGCCAGAAGCAGTTCAATCGAAATTTTGCGAATTTCCCGCAATTCCTGGGTGTTGGTGCGCACTACCAGGCCCGGTTCCGGCGGCGTGGAACAGGCGCCGAGAATGCCGCGTCCCTCGACATCAACCAGGCAGAGACGACAGGCCCCGTAGACGCTCAGGTCGGAGTGATAGCAAAAGGTGGGCAGGTCGATGCCCGCCTTGCGGACCAATTCCAACAAATTTCTCTCGCCCTCGATGGTCACCGGGCGGCCGTCAACGGTGATGGTGGCGGATGGTGTCTTCATCATGCATGCCCTCCTTGCAATCCTTCGACTGCTCCAAATTTGCAGGACAGCAGGCAGGCCCCGCACTTGATGCATTTTTCCTGATCAATCGCATGCGGCTGTTTCAACTCGCCACTGATCGCCTCGACCGGACATTTTTTTACACACTTGCCGCACCCCTTGCATTTCTCCGCATTGATCCAGGGCTTGAGTAGGGCCTTGCACTGGCCGGCGGGACACACTTTGTCTTTGACGTGGGCCTCGTACTCATCGGCAAAATGGCGCAAGGTTGAAAGCACGGGGTTGGGGGCGGTCTTGCCCAGGCCACAGAGCGAGCCTTTCTGTACCGCCAGCGCCAATTCCCTCAACAGCGGCAGGGTTGTCTCATCCGCCTTGCCTTCGATGATGTCGTCCATCATGGCGAGCATCTGGCGGGTTCCCTCACGGCAGAGCACGCATTTACCGCAGCTTTCGCGCTGGGTGAATTCCATGAAAAACCTGGCTACAGCCACCATACAGGTGCCTTGATTCATGGCAACCAAGCCGCCGCTGCCTACCATGGCGCCAACAGTGCGCAACGAATCGAAGTCCATAGGCAGGTCGAGATGATCTTTGGTCAGGCAGCCGCCGGAGGGACCACCGATTTGCACCGCCTTGAACCCTGCCGGATCAATGCTGCCGTCATCGGCAGTGATGCCGCCGCCGATATTGTAGACGATCTCCCGTAAGGTGGTGCCAAAGGGGACTTCGATCAAGCCGGTGTTGGCCACGTGACCGGTGAGGGCAAAGGTTTTGGTGCCCGGAGAAGCGGGGGTGCCCAGTTCGCGGAAACGAACCGCACCTTCCCGAATGATGCGGACGGCATGGGCCAGCGTCTCGACATTGTTGATAATGGTCGGTTTGCCCCACAGGCCGCTCTCGGCCGGAAACGGCGGCTTGGGCCGGGGCATGCCGCGCTGGCCCTCGATGGAGGCGATCATCGCGGTTTCCTCGCCACAGACAAAGGCACCCGCACCTTCCATGATCTCGCAGCTAATATTGAATCCGGAGCCAAAGACATTCTTGCCCAGGATGCCGCGCTCACCCGCATCCTTGACAGCCCGGCGCATCCGCTGGACCGCCAAAGGGTACTCGGCGCGCACATAAACCAGGGTTTCGTCGGCGCCAATGGCGCGGGCCGCGATCATCAACCCCTCAATGACACTGTGGGGATTGCCCTCCATCACGCTGCGGTTCATGAAGGCACCTGGGTCGCCTTCATCGGCGTTGCAGATTACATATTTTTTGTCATCAACCTGCCGGCGGGCCGCTTCCCATTTCCGGCCGGTGGGAAAACCACCACCGCCCCGGCCCCGGAGGCCGGATTCGGAGATTTCCGTGCAGATCTCTTCCTGGCTCATCTGCACAAAGGCCTTTTTTGCCGCTCGATAGCCGCCGTTACGCAGATATTCATCGAGATTATCCGGGTCGATAATGCCGCAATCACCAAGGACAAAACGCTGCTGCCGGGTGTAAAAGGGAATGTCGTCAGTCCCTTTACAGGTATGCTCTGTCCCGGGTTCGATATACAGCAGCCGTTCGACCACACCGTTGCCGAGCAGGCTGACTGCAATGATTTCCTCGACATCAGCTGGTTTGACCTGGTTGTAGAGGATGTTCTCAGGCAGGATCGTCACCAGGGGGCCCATTTGACAGAAACCCTGGCAACCGCTGCGGGTTACAGCGGTTTTGCCGCTGTTGTCGTTTTCCTCGCGAAGCTCCAGGGTAAAGGGCAGATTATATGCCTGCATCCGCTCCTGAAAGGCAGCATAAACCTTCATGGCGCCATTGGCGACACAGCCGGTCCCGGCGCAAAGAATGACCCGGCGCTGTGCGCCCATCAGAGGATCCGGATGGTTTGTTGTCTGCTCCATCATGTGCATGATACTTTCTCCCGTTCCTCGATTTCGTCGATCATTTTTACCGCAGCCTCAGGAGTGACCTGGCCATGGATTTCCTCATTAATGACAACCACCGGGGCCAACCCGCAGGCGCCAAGGCAGGCGACGGTCTCCACGGTGAAGAGCATGTCTTCGGTGGTATTGCATTTGCTCGATAACCCCAGCCGCTTGTAAATGGCCTCCAGGATAGGAATGGAGCGCTTGACGTGACAGGCGGTCCCGTCACACAACCGGATACAGTATTTGCCCTTGGGTTTGAGGGCAAAGTGGGAGTAGAAGGTGGCAACACCGAAGACTCGCGCCGGTGGCACATCCAAGCCGGTGGCGACAAAGGTCAGGACATCCTCGGGCAGATAGCGGTACTCTTCCTGGACGGCCTGGAGAATCGGGATCAATCGTTGTGGTTGGTTGTCGTTCTGATCAAGTATCGCGCAGACTTTTTCGAATCGGCGCGCCGGAGTCTGCTGCAGTATGGTTTCCATTTCAAGTGCATTCATGTTTTGGACGCTCCTTTTGAACGGGACTCGGCCAGCTTTCTTGTCATTTTTTGTGACAGGACTGCCAGCGAGCAGTAAAGATCCTCATTGGTGACAATAATTCGTTCCGGGACCTGTATCTTGGTCGGGGCGAAATTCCAGATTGCCAGGACTCCGCCTTCAACGAGCAGGTCGGCTGCATGCTGCGCTTCCGAGGCGGGAACCGTGATGATGCCGAAACGAACCCGCATTCTGCGCATCAGGTTGGGCAGTTTGCTGATGTGGCGGACATGTTTGCCATGAATGACCCGATGGCATTTATTCGGGTCCACGTCAAAAGCGGCTACGATATTGAGGCCGCATTCGGCAAAGCCCGGATACCCCATCAATGCCTCGCCCAAACTGCCCGCGCCCACAAGAAAAGCCTCGGTATTTGTGTCCCAGCCGAGAAATCTTTCGATGGCGCAAAG
This sequence comes from uncultured Desulfobulbus sp., assembly GCF_963662935.2. Taxonomy (NCBI): domain Bacteria; kingdom Pseudomonadati; phylum Thermodesulfobacteriota; class Desulfobulbia; order Desulfobulbales; family Desulfobulbaceae; genus Desulfobulbus; species uncultured Desulfobulbus sp. The sequence goes on from NZ_CAXXTL010000002.1 coordinate 1,675,720, forward strand.
CAACTCGTTCAGATCGTAACCGACCTTTGGTCTTCCCACGGTTCCGGTCATTTCAATGTCTTTCCGGATTTGCGTGGGATCGAGCTTCAATTCCGTCCCGATCATGGTGCACGAAACCCCGGCGCGTCCACCGTCGCGCAGCTGTTTCAAGAGGCGGTAATAAAGCGGGAGGCGGCGCAGTGTCGGCTCAGGAACGCTCATTGCACTATTCCGGGCCTTCTTCACGATCGATTCATCCATGACCATTCCCTCGGAACCTCTTTTAGAGAAAGAGATACTGATTATCCGCCACTCTTGCGTTATCTTGGCATGTTATATCGAGAATAAATTCTCTATATAAATATTGACAAAATAATTTTTATTTGTCAATCATAAAAAATGAATAATTTTTTTATATTCTTGAAAAAACAACAAGATGAATGAAAAGTGGCTCGTTTTTTTAATAAAAAAAGCGTTATAATTGAGCGCAGAAAGATTGGGTCGAAAGGAGAGGCCGGTGCCATCAACCAATCAAACAGGTTATGATTGAGGCGCTTCCTGGCTTTTACGTTGCGGGATTTACGGAGGACCGTAAAAAAGAAACAGCCCGTTTGCTCTGATGAGCGAACGGGCTGTTTATATGTGGCGTCCCCAACCGGATTTGAACCGGTGTTGCCGGCGTGAAAGGTCGTCAGGGAAAGATCAAGGCGATTCCATCCAATGTTAAATCGACATCAAAGGAAATTTTCTATCTTCTTGAAACGTTCTGGATCAAGAAAAAGGCCCCCGGTAAGGCCCCCAGGATCGGCGGGAGTTGAATCCAGTGCCTTGCTTTCATCCCAAAGCCTTTCCGGCATGACGGGATACATGCGGGACACCATCAAATCAAAAACGTGGTACACTCCTTATTGTATTATTGCTTCAAAGCAGAAATCATACCAATTGTGGCTACAGTTTCGGTATCGCTCACAGTCGCAATATTTTTCACCACACCTGAAATAATCGTTTTTCCTTTATCCATCTTGCTATCTACGATTTGAATCGCTTCTAAACCTGTATTTCCTATTTGAATAGAACCTGTAATAGTACCATTTTTAGCAAGGTTCAAATTCCCTCCTGATACTTCTAATGTCGCCTCATTCGGATTAGCTTGGAAATCAAAATATGTCAGTGAGCTTATATTAGAAACAACGTTGCCATTTTTATCTATTCCAATGATACCTTTAACGTACCCAGGATTTTGAGTAAATATCGTTTCAGTTGTTGGTCTATCTCCAGTTGTTATGGTAACTGTTTTTGTTATCTCTGACACCGTAATGTATACATACCACGTCCCAGATAAATTTGGTTTCGCAAAACCAGTTGCTGCAAACAGATTATTTTGTTGAAAAATCAAAAACGACAAAATGGTGACCGCTAGCACTGTGAATTTTTTCATGACAAATTCCTCCTTCAATTTATTGTTTTCATAGGAATGCTGTAAAGCGCGCCTGAACAATGTAACGCTTCGACTCTAGTTGAAAAACATGGCATGGTTGAGGAGATGCATACCGCGATCCATTTCCCCAGAATATTTTCATTTGCTATTCTGAGCTATCCCCTAACCCCGCAATGAATTTCGACCGCTGGTTACTCAAAAATAATTCATAAATACTGTTCTGACTGTAGACAATCCATATTTATCTTCACATTGTCAACAATTTTTTGAAAAGATGAACGGCAACGCAGAAATTTGCCACCTTGAACACTGTAGCACCCCGTGTACTTAGAAAATCGGAGTCCGGCCCCTATTATTCGTGTGTCTTATTCTAGTCGTGCAATACACCCTGAATTGTTATTGCGGGGATTGTTCACCCGGCTGCTGACCGGATAGGCCTCCAGCATGCTTTCCGGGCAGGGGTGCAGCATGGAAAGCAAGTCTTCTTTCTGAGTGCCAGCATCTATCCAGGCTGGCAAATTATCATTCGTCAAAATGACCGGCATTCGGTCGTGAATGGTTGCCATCAGACTGTTGGCCGTGGTGGTGATGATCGCGCATGATTCGATGACTTCACCATCTGTACCTTGCCAATGCTCCCACAACCCTGCCAACGCAAAATATCCGCCACCGGCTGGCCGAATGAAAAAAGGTTGTTTGTTGCCTTCTTTATGCTGCCATTCATAGAATCCGATCGCCGGGATAATGCAGCGCCGATGCCGGAAGGGGCTGCGTGGTGAACGCATTGACCGGGCTCAATAATTCTTTACAGAAGGAAGGCCCCCACGAGGCCCCCAAAATAGGAACAGGGTGTTAACTCTGATGAGCTAACACCCTGTTTTTATGTGGCGTCCCCAACCGGATTTGAACCGGTGTTGCCGGCGTGAAAGGCCGGTGTCCTGGACCAGACTAGACGATGGGGACAAGTCCTGATTGCTGTGGTGGTGGGTCGTGCGCGATTCGAACGCGCGACTCTCTGCTTAAAAGGCAGATACTCTACCGGCTGAGTTAACGACCCTTTGATTTCGAGAGCCTCTCTCTACTAAGTTCCATTTAGGGTGTCAATGAAAAATAGTAGAAGCGAATTATTATTTCCCCTCTCAGGGCCAGCCAATTCCTGGAGAGTATCGCCTTACGCTAATTTCCTTGTGGTCTCCAAGCGGGTTTGCTAGAACAATCACAGCATATTTGATGTGGTAACTTATGGACAGGTCGTGTTCGGCGAACATTCACCAGTGTGGTTTACTATGGGGTTATTGACGGGTTCGGCATCGCTGACGCGTTTTTCGGTTGTGGGGGAACTTCCCGATTCATTCTGGGAATTTGCCGGTCAAAGGGTGGCGGCAAAAAGTTTCAAGGATATTGACGACACCATGGATGAATACTCCATTGGTTGGGTCTCGGTAGCCGACATGTTTGACGCCGGTTTTGCCTACAGTTCCTATGCTGCGGGAGATTATATCGCCCTGACCATGCGGATCGATGAGCGCAAGGTGACGCCGTCGGTACTGAAAAAGTATGTCATGAAGGAAGAAGAGCGGATTAAGCGGGAAAAACAGATCCCGCGTTTGAACCGGGCAGCCCGTCTGGAGATTAAAGAACGTATCCGCTCGGAATTGATGCGTCAATCACACCCTGTCCCGTCGACCTACGATCTCTGCTGGAATCTCGCTGACAACACTTTGCTCTTTTTCTCCACCAGCAAAAAGGCGATGGCGCTTTTGGAGGATTTGTTCAAGGAAACCTTCAACCTCTCGCTGATTCTGCAGATCCCCTGGCTCACCGGCCTGCACATGGCGGAAGGTGAAGCCCTGGAAAAATACGAAGAAATGCGGCCCGCCATTTTGCTCTGATCGGAAAATAAAAGACTGCTTACCCTGAACACGATGGAGGAGAGATGAACGGCTCTGTGCTTGCGGCTCTCGTTATTGCTGCGCTGCTTGTGGTTGTCCTGATGTTGAAAAATCGGGCTTCGCAAAAGAAATCCATGGAGAGCGAAACCGATGAACAGCCTGCAAGGCTCATCCCCCAGCCGGAGGACGGGCGTGCGGAGGCGGTAGAGCCTACGGTGATGCAGGAAGAGGTTGCCGCCGCGGTTGTACCGGACGAGTCCGAGCCCCTGCCGGTTGCAGATGAGGCAGTGGTTGCCATCGACGAGGCCGAAGAGTTGTCGGGAACGCTTGCGTCGCAGCCGGTGACCCTTGCCGACGATGAGCTGGAACTCGTTGATTTGGAACCAGAATCTGTCCTTGATGATCAGGATGAGGTTCTCGAGATGGTCGAGCTGGAAACAGTCCCGGTCGAAACGGCTTCGATCCCTGAAATTGCGGCGATCGACGAAGAGCCGGAGTTTGCCACCGAGACCGTTTTGGCGATGCCGGGAACGGAGGCCGTTGAGCACGAGACAGTCCCTGTCGTCGAGGCGGAACCTCCTGTTGCTGAGGTGGCAGAGGCAGAGGCCCCCATCGCCGAACCGCTCGCAGCGGCTCAAGAGGAGACAGCCGAAGAGGTGGTCGATATAGCCGATCTTCTGGCAGCCCCATCCCCTGTCGAAGCCATTTTACCGGTCGTTCGCTTGACCCTGGATGCCTATTCGGCCCGCTTGAATGGACTCGAGGAACGCCAGCGATCCATGCTGACCCAGGCCATTGGGCGCGGGGACGATCAGCTACGGGACCGGCTGCAGCGTGAGCTGGTCATCATGAACGACAAGTTGGCACTCCTGGCCGATAGTTATGTCGAGGAAGTGGCTTGCTATCAGCAGGTTTTGGAGGTCCTGGAACAATTGCCGGGTACGTTGGGGGGGGCCAGCTTGGCAACTGCCATCGAGCAGTTGCGAGCCGGCGACGCGACGGCGGCGGAAGAGTTTTTAACCGGATTGGGTGAACAGCCGCCTCCCTTTGCCGGGCGGGTTGCCTACAGCCGCGGCCAACTGGCCGAATCCCGGGTCGACTTGCAAAAGGCGTTGGAGCTGTATCGGCAGGCCGTGGAGCAGGAGCCGGACAACACGCAGTATCTGCAGGCCGCCGGGCGAACGGCGCGCAGTCTCTATAATTATAAGGCCGCTCTGCCGTGGCTGGAATCCTTTGTCCGGTTGTCAAGGCAGAATGGCGGCAGCGATCCCCTGGCTCTGGCTCTGGCCCAGCGGGAGTTGGCGTATACCTACGTGCTGAGCGGTCAATACCAGAAGGCTGGACCTCTGTACAAGGAATCGATGACCGTTCTGGCCAAGAAACTGGGGCAGGATCATCCGGAGATGGCCACCAGCTGGTGCCAGATCGGCGAATTGCAGGAAACGCTTGGGGAGTATGACAAGGCAGTGACCCTGTACAAGAAGGCCTTGGAAATCCTGGAGAAGAAGCGGGGCCTCGAGCATCCGGTCCTGGCCAATATCCTTGCCAAACTGGCGGCCCTCTGCATGGAGTTGGAGATGGAGAAGGAGGCCGTGCCCCTCTACGAACGACTGGTCCGAATCAGGGAAAAGGCCCTGCGTTCGACCCATCCGCAACTGGCCATAAGCCTCAACAGTCTGGCTGAATCCTATCGCCTTCAGGGGCGATACGCCGAGGCCTTCACCTGCTACCAGAAATCGTTGGCGATCAATGAAACCCTGCATGGTCCGGAGCATCCGAGCGTGGCCGCTATTCTCCAGGAATTGGCCAAGTTGTGCTCCAGTCAACGCCAACCCGAGGAGGCCAAGCGGTACCAGGATCGGGCCGCCGCTATTTTCAAAAAGAGTGTCGAGGCCTCGGAGAAAAAATCCGGGGCAGGAGCTTTGACGCTGGAACTTTAACCCTTGCGGGGCTTTTTCCGGCAAGTGAACGGGATAGTATATGATGGATCTAGTCGACCTCATTCAGGAAAAAAAATTTCTCGGTCAGGAGTTTCTCGCCTGGCTCTGGTATAAGTCGGAAGAACGCGGGGGTTATGTTGAGGTGCCCAGCCGGGGCGATGTTCTGGTGGTTTTCGAAAAACACATGCTGCTTGAGTACGGTGAGGGCGATGCCAGCGAAAAGGTGATTTGCCGCGGTTTGCAAACCGAGTTGAAAGAGGCGCGGGCCGGGCTCGGTCTGGCAAAAAAGCCGGAGCAGGCCCGTATCCGTCTGGCCCACGGCGAGTATGAATTTGGTGTGACCCTGGCGGCCGCAATCTTTGAGTTTCGCAATGTCCGCCTGCCCAAAACCGTCGATTCGGTCGATGAGGGTAAGAATGCTGAAAGCATGGAGGGTCGGATCCTGGAACGGATTGCCCTCTTTGAACAGTTGACCCACCTGGTGGGCGACCTGTTCCGGATGTACATCAATATCAGGGCCTCAAAACTTTGGAACGAGGAACTGGTCAAGATTCGCGCTTGGATCGAATCCGGCGCTCATCAGGGATAAATCCTTAACCAAGACGCTGCACCTATGGAATTTGAAACCGTGATCGGGCTGGAAATCCACGCCCAGATGAAGACCAAAAGCAAGATTTTCTGCGGCTGCTCCACTGAGTTCGGTGCACCGCCCAACACCCACACCTGCCCGGTTTGCCTGGGCATGCCGGGCTCTTTGCCGGTGCTCAATCGTCAGGTGGTGGAGTCGGCCATCAAACTGGGACTGTCCACCGGTTGCACGCTGAACCGGGACAACCGGTTTGCCCGCAAGAACTATTTTTATCCTGACCTGCCCAAGGGCTATCAGATTTCCCAATTCGATCTGCCTATCTGCGAACACGGCCAGATCGAGATCGAGGTGGAGGGGCAGGTACCCAAGACCATTGGCATCACCCGTATCCACATGGAAGAGGATGCCGGCAAGCTGGTGCACGACGAGCGCGAACCGGTCAGCTATGTCGATCTTAACCGTACCGGCACGCCGTTGCTGGAGATTGTTAGCGAGCCCGATCTCCGTTCGCCGGAAGAGGCGGCGGCCTATCTGAAAAAGTTGCACGCCATTGTCCGCTACCTGGACATCTGCGACGGCAACATGCAGGAAGGCAGTTTTCGCTGCGATGCCAACATTTCCCTGCGGCCGGTGGGGCGGAAGGAACTCGGCACTCGCACCGAGCTCAAGAACATGAACTCGTTTCGCAATGTGCAACTGGCCCTGGAGTATGAGGTGCGGCGGCAGCGCGACCTGTTGCTGGAGGGGGGCAAGGTGGTACAGCAGACGCTTCTGTGGGACGCCGACAAGGGGCGCACCGAGTCGATGCGGGGCAAGGAAGAAGCCCACGATTACCGCTATTTCCCCGATCCGGATTTAATCCCCGTGGTGCTGGACGAGGCCTGGATCGAGGCGGTCCGAAGGCTGCTGCCGGAACTGCCCGACAAACGGCGGCTGCGGTTTGTCCGTGATTTTGAACTCAGCGACTATGATGCCGAGATCCTCACCGCTTCGCGCGAACTGGCCGACTATTTCGAGGAGGCGTACCGGGCGTTCGGCAACGCCAAGAAGCTCGCCAATTTTATCGGCACCGAGCTGCTGCGCGAGTACGGACCGGAACGGATTGGAGCCTGCCCGGTGCGACCTGGGCAACTGGCCCGCCTGCTGCTGATGATTGAGGAAGGGACGATTTCGGGGAAGATCGCCAAGACGGTCTTTGCCGAGATGCTCGTCTCCGGTGCCGATCCAGAGCAGATCGTCAAGGATAAGGGGCTGGTGCAGATGAGCGACGAGGGTGCTTTGGTTGCCTTGGTGCGCGAGATCATTGCCGCCAATCCGGAACAGGTGCAGCAGTTTCGCGAGGGCAAAACCAAGGTGATCGGCTTCTTCGTCGGCCAGTTGATGCAGAAAACCAAGGGTCAGGCCAACCCGCAGCTGGCCAACACGCTCTTCCAACAGGAGCTCAACACCTAGGGACGGCTGTGGACAAGAGCGAGTGGCAAGAAAAGGGTGAGGGCCATCGCCAGCGGCTCCGCGACAAGTTCCTCACCCAGGGGATAGAGGCCTTCACCGATAGCGAGGTTGTTGAGCTGTTGCTGACCTTCGGCACGCCCCGCTCGGATTGCAAGGAGGCGGCGCGGTCAGCCCTGGCGCAGTTCAAGACCCTGCCTGCCGTGCTCGACGCCTCGCCGGTGCAATTGCAGCAGATCAAGGGTGTGGGTCCAAAGAACATCTTTGCCCTCCAATTCATTCAGGGAGTGGCTCGGCGTTACCTTCGTCAGCGGATTGTCGGCAAGCAGTATGTCCATTCGTCGCGCGAGGTGGCCGATTACCTTATTCACGCCATGCGCGGTCTGCAGCATGAGGTCCTGACCGTGGTCTTTCTCGACGCCGCCCACGGGATCATCGATTCCGCCGTGGTGGCCGAGGGCACAGTGACGGTCAACACCGTCTACCCGCGCGAATTGGTCAAGGCGGCTCTGGCCCGCAACGCCAGCGCCCTGGTCATCGCCCATAATCATCCCTCCGGTGCGCTCACTCCCTCCCGCCAGGACGAGGAACTGACCCGTTCGCTCCACCTGATTTGCTCGTTTATGCATATCAACCTGCTCGACCACCTGATTATCGGCGCCAGCGACCAGGTGTACAGCTTTGCTGACCAGGGGATCATGGCCCGGATTCGTGATGACTGCCGCCGCATTCTTGAGCGTGCTGGTTGATGGATCTTAACAGCCAAGCTGGGCTCTACCTGCATGTGCCCTTTTGCCGGACCAAGTGCCCCTATTGCAGTTTTTATTCCTTTCCCTCCACCACCCAGGACATCCGTCGTTATCTCGAAGCAGTGCAAGGGCAGATGTGTCGGTGGGCCCTTTTTCCGGAAATTGAATCCCTTTCCTTTGCCACCATTTTTTTCGGCGGCGGCACGCCTTCCATCCTGCCGGTCGAGGCCCTGGCTCAGCTGCTTGCCGATTTGCGCCTGTTGTTCTCTTTTGCCGACGGGCAGCCGGAAATCACCATCGAGGTCAATCCCGGAACCATTGATGCAGGCGGGCTGAAACAATTACGCCGAGCCGGGTTCAACCGACTCTCCATCGGTGTTCAATCTTTCAACGACCCGGAATTGCAGCAGCTTGGCCGCATCCATAACGGCGCCGACGCCCAGGCAACCATCGCTTCGGCGCGCCGGGCAGGCTTCGACAATTGCAGTTTTGACCTGATGTACGGCCTACCTGGGCAGACTGTGGATGGCTGGCGGGAGACACTGGATCGAGCCCTGGCCCTTGCCCCTGTCCATCTGTCGATGTATGAACTGACCGTGGAGGCGGGAACACCCTTTTACATGCAGGCAGAGCAACAGCATTGGGCCCTGCCTGCCGAGGACGAGGTGCTGGCGATGATGGCCGTCACGGAGACCGCTGTTGGCCGGAGCGGGTTGACTCGCTATGAGATTTCCAACTACGCGGTATCCGGCCGGGAATGCCTTCATAATTGCAACTATTGGCAAAACGGTGCCTATCTGGGGTTCGGCCCCGGGGCGGTGTCGGCCTTTGGCGGCGGGAGGCGAGCCACGGTGTCCGATCTTTCGGCCTTCTGCCGGCTCCTGGCCGATGGCCAGCCGGTGTGGCCCGAGATCGAGCATCTCGAGACCGAGGCTGCTTTTCGCGAAACAGTGATAATGGGACTGCGGATGCTGTCCGGGGTGTCGGTTTCGGCCCTGCGGCAGCGGTTTGGTCTCGACCTCCCCACCTATTACGGCCAGACCCTCAGCCTGCTTCTTGACCAGGATGTTCTCATTTTTCAAGGTGATCGCCTCGTGCTCACCGGCAAAGGTTTACTCCTCGCCAATCGGGTCATGGCGGAACTGGTGTAGCCTTGCTTGATGAAGGTCTTGTTCGTCACTGTTTGGTCAATCAGTCGCTCTCGGCCTGTTGTGAGGCATGGAGTGATAGCCCCTTTGATTCTAACTGCAAGGAGGGAACCATGGATTGCAAGTTAACCGTTCTCTGTGAGAATTCCGTTGCTGTGCCTCACGGCCTGATGGGCGAGCACGGCTGGGCTGTGCATGTCACCACAGAGGCGCACCGGGTGCTGCTCGATACCGGCCAGGGTTTGGGGCTGCTCAACAACAGCAGGGTGCTGGGGGTTGATCTGAGCCGATTGGACGGGGCGGTCATCAGTCACGGTCACTATGACCACGCTTCCGGTCTGCCGGATCTCCTGTCGGTGAGCGGCGGGATCGACGTGTACATGCATCCGGACGGGTTTGTCGACCGCTACTGGTTCAAAGACGGCCAGTGCCGGGAAATCGGCATTCGCCACAAGAAGGGCTATCTGGAATCCTTGGGGGCGCGTTTTCAGCCGGTGACCAAGTTCACCGAGATCTTTCCCAGCATCTATCTGACCGGCGAGGTTCCCAAAATCACTGATTTCGAGCCGCCCGACGCTACGATGAAGATCCGCGCCGCCGACGGCGGCTGGCAGCAGGATGAGCTTCGCGACGATCTGTCCATGGTGGTCGATACCGACAAAGGGCTGACAGTGGTGCTTGGCTGCGCCCATGCCGGTCTGATCAATATCCTTACCCATGTCAACGCGATGCTACCCGGCCGTCCGATTCATATGGTCATCGGCGGCACCCACCTCGGTTTTGCCGACCAGCGCCAGTTCGATGCCACTGTGGCCGCTTTGGACCAGTTTGGGGTCCAGCGGCTGGGCGCCTCCCATTGCACCGGCTTGGCCAACTGTGCGCGTTTGCAGCACTTATACGGCGATCGGTTCTTTTTTGCCGCCGCCGGTACCCGCTGGGAATGTTGAGGGGGAGAAGAGGGCGGGGCACCAGCGACACTGGGTCCGGCAGCTTGTAAGATGCCGACTGTTCCGCTTTTTATCGGTCTTGCCTTTGTCGGCATGGCAGGGTAAAAAGAAAAATTGAAAATTTGTCCGGTGCTGGGCTTGCAGCGACGAATTGAAGCATGTCGCACGCCCGGCGTTCCGGTCAGACACGATAGCATGGCCTCGGCTTGGGGGCTGCTGAAGGTGGGCAGCCACCGATCCGGGAGCGTCCATTGACGCGAGGTTATAAGTTTGTCCGATAGATCGATCGAAACAACACGGTCGGTCCTTACGTCTTCTTTTCATTCAAACAAGGAGCATTATTATGGCAGGTTTTGTGTATCAGGATCCCTTCGCTCTCGGTAAAGATGAGACCAAATTCCGTTTGCTGGAAGGTTCCAACAAGTATGTCTCGGTGGAGACCTTCAACGGGCAGGAAGTTTTAAAAATACAACCTGAAGGCATCAAGGAGCTGGCGAACAAAGCGATGCGTGAGGTCTCCTTCCTCTTGCGTCCCGCCCACAATCAGCAGGTAGCCAAGATCTTCGACGATCCGGCATCTTCCGACAATGACAAGGAAGTGGCGCTGGCCATGCTGCGTAACGCCGAAGTCTCCGCCAATTTTGTGCTGCCGGTCTGTCAGGATACCGGTACCGCCTGCGTCGTCGGCAAAAAAGGCCAGAATGTCTGGACCGGCTGCGACGATGCCGAGCAGATCTCAGCCGGTGTCTATACCACCTATACCGAAGAGAACCTGCGCTATTCCCAGAATGCGGCCCTGACCATGTACGAGGAGGTCAATACCAAGAACAATCTGCCCGCACAGATCGATCTCTATGCCACCACCGGCAGTGAGTATAAATTTCTCTTCGTAGCCAAGGGCGGCGGCAGCGCCAACAAGACCTATCTTTATCAGGAAACCAAGGCGTTGCTCAATCCCGGCACCTTGAAGAAATTCCTGGTGGAGAAGATGAAGACCCTGGGCACAGCCGCCTGTCCGCCCTACCACATCGCCTTTGTCATCGGCGGCACCAGCGCCGAGACCAATCTCAAGACCGTCAAGCTGGCCTCGGCCAAGTACCTCGATGCCCTGCCCACCAGCGGCAACGAATTGGGCCGTGCCTTCCGCGATGTCGAGCTGGAGAAGGAGTTACTTGAGGAAGCCGGCAAGCTCGGCCTCGGCGCCCAGTTCGGCGGCAAGTATTTTGCGCACGACATCCGTGTGGTCCGCTTGAGCCGCCACGGCGCTTCCTGTCCGGTGGGCATGGGCGTTTCCTGCTCGGCCGATCGCAACATCAAGGCCAAAATCAACAAGGACGGTCTGTGGATCGAGCAGATGGACAGCGATCCCGGCAAGCTGATCCCCGCCAAATACCGCGACCGCAGCTCCTCCCAGGTGGTCAAGATCGATCTCAACCAACCGCTGGACAAGGTCCGGGCCGAATTGACCAAATACCCGGTTTCAACGCCGCTCTCCCTGACCGGCACCATCATCGTCGGCCGCGACATCGCTCACGCCAAGTGGAAAGAGATCTTGGACGCAGGCAAGCCGTTGCCCGACTATCTCAAGCAGCATCCGGTCTACTATGCCGGTCCGGCCAAGACTCCGCCCGGCAAGCCCTCCGGTTCCTTTGGACCGACCACGGCCGGCCGCATGGATTCCTATGTCGACCTGTTCCAGAGCAACGGCGGCTCGATGGTGATGATCGCCAAAGGCAATCGTTCCCAGCAGGTCACCGATGCCTGTAAAAAGCACGGCGGCTTCTACCTCGGCTCCATTGGCGGTCCCGCTGCTCTGTTGGCCGAGGAGAACATCAAGAAGGTCGAGTGTCTGGATTATCCCGAACTGGGCATGGAAGCGGTGTGGAAGATCGAAGTAGTCGACTTCCCGGCCTTCATCCTAGTGGACGACAAGGGCAACGACTTCTTCAAAAGCCTGATGTAAACGTCTCCACCTTCGACAGCCAGCGCGGTTGCTGGCGGGAAGAAATCAATAACTGGCAGGGGGGAGTTGTTCCCCTCTGCCTTTTTTATTCGGCGAACCTGCTATGGATGATTTGAAAACCTCGGAGGCCTGGCGGATTTTTCGGATCCAGGCCGAGCTGATTGACGGCATCGAAACCCTGAACGATCTCGGTCCGGCGGTTTCGGTCTTCGGTGGTGCCCGGTTCGGCGAGGAGTCGCCCTATTATGTGGCGGCCCGGGAGACAGCAACTCTTCTCTGCAAGCAAAATTTAGCGGTGATCACCGGGGGTGGTCCCGGCATCATGGAGGCCGCCAGTCGCGGTTGCTTTGAGGCGGGCGGCACCTCCGTCGGGCTCAATATCATTCTGCCCCGGGAGCAGCATCCCAACCATTTTCAGAATCGCAGCATCACCTTTCGCTATTTTTTTATCCGCAAGCTGATGTTCGTCCGCTATGCCTTGGCCTATGTCATTTTTCCTGGTGGGTTCGGCACGATGGATGAATTTTTTGAGTCCCTCACCCTGATCCAGACCAAAAAAATTCGCCAGTTTCCTATCGTGCTGTTCGGGACCAGCTATTGGCAGGGGCTGCTTGACTGGATTCGGGCAGAGATGCTGCCCCATGGATGCATCACAGTAGGCGACCTGGATCTCTTTCATCTGGTCGACACGCCCGAGGCTGCGGCTGCGATCATCGGCTGTTACATGGAGCAGTGCAGGCAATTCCAAGGCGACCAGCGCCGGACCTCGATCTGACCAGACGGTGTAAAGAATACTTCAACCGATCCATTTTCAAGGCTTTTCGGGAGGATTCGCTTGAATCCCCAACTGAACTGCCGATGGACATCATTACCCTCCCGCTATTAGTTGTCCCAGGTGTGAGAAGTGGCATCCTCACCCCTTCGTCCCCTTGCGGACCTTGTTGAATGGATCAGCGGCAGGGTGGCTTTTTCTTTTTTTGATTCTTTTCATTGGGCACGCAAAGAAAAGAATGCTCACCCCGATGGGATAACGGGTTGCAGGTGATCGCAAGTTGTACACCCTGTCCCTCGATCTCCATCTTCATTTTATGTGCATGGTTTTAGGTAAAAATTCGCCTTTTGATTCAGATTGTCCCTTGTTTGTCTGCCCTGTTGCTCTTTTTGGGAGAATCACATTCCGTCCCCTTGCAAGGGGCTGGTGTATTCATCAAGCAGGCAAGCTTTATGTTGTTGATATTGTCGCCAATCGGCTTTTCAAGCCATACTTCTACATTCAGGAAGCTTTGGATTTTATTCCAACAGCCAACCGATGTGACGGCAGGAATTTTTAGAATTTCATCTTTGATGCTCAAAACCTGCTCCTGCAGATTGGAGTTGGTTCCCATGCTTGCAACAGACTGAATGGTTGTAACTCCTGCCCAAATAATCAGGCCACCTGCCAGCAGGAATCCAACAAGGCCTAGGCTGAGAACTATCTTGAATTTTCGTTTAACTTGATGGTTCTGCCTCAATTTTCCAAGTACCTCTGAAAAGACGGATGGCTTCATGTGTTATTGTTTTCCTGGTAAAGATTTAGGTGCAAAATCAAAAGGGTGAAGGAGTTGATCTGGTTCAAATTCCGAGACGTGAAACAATCCTAACTTCAGGTTTTTTCTTGGCGGAAAAACGGGAGCATCCGGATGAATAGGTAGACCGCTTTTTGTGGGTGCGGGGGGAAGCCTGTCTCCTGATCGAAATCCAGATGAGACTTGCTTGCACGCTTTAAACTTTACGCGGAATTTTATGCCTTATTCCCTGTTATCATCGATTTGACAAGGTTTTCATTGTGCATCCTGCTTGAGATGAAAACCCCGATGATGTGCAGAAAAACCAAGCTCAACATTATGTTGGCTGCTGCTTCATGAAATTCCCCCCAGAAGGAATCTTCCCGGCCCTCTTCCTTTCCCTCCCCCTCGCGCTGGGCTCGCCCTTGATGTTTTTTACCATGAGCTTTCCTTTCATCGTTGTCGGCATAGGCGGTTCGAGCAAATGAGAACACCTGGTCTGCGTCAAAAGAAAACGACCCCCCTTTGGTTTTGCATGCCAGAGAACCACTTAAGCAAATAACCAAACTGGTTGTCAGGAGTAAAAGTATCATCCAGGCTGCAGCTGGATTATGCCCGGTGAAATGTGTTGGTTTTCCAGTTGTTAATTCCTGTAAATAATTGATCGCTTTTAGAGGGGAACAAACAAAATTTTTGAATAAAGCATACCTTGTGCCGAAAAAACCCCAATATATGCGAGCTGTCACGATAAAAAAAATCATATAGCCAATATATTTATGTAAAGATCCTTTTTCATCACCCGTTGCATAGGCTAAGAAAAATAATATAACAAACAGCCAATGGAAAATTCGTACAAACAAATCCCATACCATTGTTTGGGTACCCTTATTCATTGACGATATTTCCTAAATTTCAGTAAAGTATTTTTGGGAATCATTAACAATTAGGTTGCACGATATTACCTTCATTCAAAATACCATCTCCTCGATGAAGAAATGATGAAGAAGCAAGAAAGAATAAAAAAAATTTTGGGTAGATTTGCTCATGGTTTCCTGTTATTCCAGATCTGAATATTTGCTGAAACCTGCGCCGGAAAATATGCCGGGGATCCCCTGAATGAAGATAAGACTTTTGAACACGAAAATCCTACTCGGTACCCTGAGCGAGGGGTAAAGGTTACCATTTCTATGCACACATTTCAAAAAACACTTTCTGACCGTTCGTTCCTGACTCGCTTTGCCTGGCTTTCGATTGCTGCGGCTGTCACCACGATTTTGATGAAATTCATCGCCTATGTCATGACAGGTTCAGTCGGGTTGCTGTCAGATGCCATTGAGTCGGTGGTCAATTTAGCTGGTGCGATGATGGCCCTGGGCATGCTGACGCTCGCCGCTCAACCGGCGGATGCAAAACACCCCTTTGGTCACAGTAAAGCGGAATATTTTTCCAGTGTGGTCGAGGGAATTCTTATCCTGGTTGCGGCTTCTGGCATTGCCTATACCGCGATTGAACGCATGCTGCATCCGCGCCCGCTCGAACAGGTCGGCATCGGCGTTGTTGTCTGCGCGGCGGCATCGGCGGTGAATTGGTTTGTCGCACGGAAACTCATGGTGGCTGCCAAGGCCCACAATTCCATCACCCTTGAGGCTGATTCCCGGCACCTCATGACCGATGTCTGGACTTCGGCTGGAGTCATCGCCGGGGTGGGCTTGGTTGCTCTCACCGGATGGACCCTGATTGACCCGATCGTCGCCCTGGTGGTTGCTGGCAATATCGTTTGGACAGGAGTCGGCCTGGTGCGCCGCTCGGTGGATGGGTTGATGGATGTGGCGCTCCCCGAAGAAGAACAACGGTCGATAGAAAAGGTGATGGCCCACTACCGGGAGAAAGGCGTTGCTTTCCATGCACTTCGTACCCGGCAAGCCGCTGCCCAGCGGTCTATTTCCGTGCACATGCTCGTTCCTGGTGATTGGACTGTGCACGATGCGCATCACGTGGCGGAAGATTTTGAAGGCGACTTGCGTGCAGTACTCGGAGATGCGCTTATCGCCACCCACCTTGAACCGATTGATGATGACAACGCCTTCCATGATGTTCATGAAAAATAGGTTTATGAGTTATCTGAATTGGGTAAAATTTTGGGGAGTATTTTTTTAAATCCGCCGCACTTTTCCCTGGCGGCTGAACGTAACTTGAGCAACCAAGATCAGGCCGCCGCCCAATCCAGTGATGCACGTACTGCCTCTAGCAGGAGCGATTGCTGCCCAAATTTTTGCATCGCTGCTGGTAGAAAAAGTGTGCTCGAAATGATCCCGCCTTTCTCTCTCCTTCCCGGCAAAGAACGTTTCGGCCTGCTTACTCCTTGCCGCGAGTGAACACGATATGCTACTTGTTTCTCATGGATCTTCTTCGTTCACCCTGCAAATTGTTCCTCATCACCCTGTTGGTGCTGCTTGCCGCATTGCAAACGGACGTCCCTGCCGGTGACACCAGGCCAAGACCGCGCGTGTTGGTGCTCCACTCATACGCGCCCGATTTTTCCTGGACGAGGGATTTGCATGCGGGGATAGTCTCCGTGCTGCAGACCTCCGAGGTGCAGGCCCGCTACCGCGTTGAATACATGGACGCCAAGCACCACTCTTCGCCCACCTATCTCGAAAGGCTGCTCGCTCTTTACCGGGAAAAGTATACCGGCTCGCACTTCGACGGGATCATCCTCACCGACGATCATGCCCTGAATCTGGTGGCCCAGTACCGGGAGGAACTTTTCCCGCAGACACCCGTTGTGGCCTGCGGCATCAATGATCCCAAATCGCTCCCGGCCAATGTCGGCGACATGAATATCATCATCGAAAGGTTGGCGCACCAGGAGACCCTTGATGCGGCCTTGCACCAAAACCCGGAGACGCGGAAGATTTTTGTCGCGGTTGACGGCACCCTGAGCGGCCAGGCCATCCTGCAAGATTTTCTCGAACAGGTGCCTCTTTTGACCAATAGAGTCGAGGTGGAGATCCTCCCGGCGATGACCCGCGATGCGCTACTCGAGTTTGCCGGGGAACGCAAGCAGGGTGAACTCATCTACCTGTTGGTCTATTTTCAGGATGCGGCCGGACAGGTGTTCGGTGCGGAAGAGATTCCCAAGGCCATCGCGGCCGCCTCTCCGGTGCCGGTGTATGTGGCCTGGGACTTCCAGATGGACTCAGGAGCCGTCGGGGGCTGTGTCACCAGCGCCTTCGGGCACGGGCAAAAGGCCGCACAGACCCTATTGGAACGTCTTGCCGGCAACAGCCCTCCCGCTCTCTACGACAAGTTGCTCGGCGTCAATCGGCACACCTACAATTACACCGCGCTGCAGCGGTTCGGGATTCCCTTGTCCAGCCTGCCGGAAAACTCCCTCCTCCTCAACCGGCCCCTGTCGTATTTTGAAGTCCATCGCTCGGCCATTCTCACAGCTCTGGCGATTATCGCTATCCTTAGCGTGATCATTGCGCTTTTGATCCAAAACGTGCTCAGGCAGCGGAAGATCAATCTCGGCAATGCCGAAATATTGGCCTTGAACCGAGAAGTCATCGAAACGCAGCTGGAACTCTTGTCCACCCTGGGCGAAGTCATCGAGACACGATCGCAGGATACGGCCAACCACGTCCGGAGAGTCGCTGCCTATTCCGCACTGCTCGGTCAGAAATACGGTCTGGCTCAGGAAGATATTGTCCTACTTGAGGCCGCCTCGCCGATGCACGATGTCGGCAAGATCGGCATCCCTGATGCCATATTGCACAAGCCAGGCAAGCTTACCCCGGAGGAATTTGAAATCATTAAGCACCACACCGTCATCGGGCAGCGCATCCTCCACATGTCGGACCGGAAACTCATGGTCAGTGCCCGCACCATCGCCCTCCAGCACCATGAACGGTGGGATGGTACCGGGTACCCCTGCGGGTTGAAGGGGGAAGAGATCAGCCTGCTGGCCCGGATCAGCGCCTTGGCAGACGTCTATGACGCCCTCTCCCTTGGCCGCGTCTACAAGGAGGCCTGGCCCAAAGAAAAAGTGCTCCAATTCATTCGCCAGGAGCGCGGCGGCATGTTCGATCCCCAGATCGTCGACCTGTTTTTCGAGCACCTGGAGGAACTGGAAGCCATCAAGCTGCGTCTCTCCGATCCGGTTCGAATGCCGAAGAGCGAAGAAATCGTCGGACCTGTTCATTGCCCGACGCGTGAGAGCTGACAGGCCTTGACCGCACAGCGGCTTCTTATACAGTAAAGAATGGCCAACCGAGTGGAGAACAGGTTGCTGATGTTGTAAGTTATATAAACTGTCCCCCGATCCCATGGACTGTGCACGATGCGCATCACGTGGCGGAAGATTTTGAAGGCGACTTGCGTACAATGATCCCCTTATCGCCACCTCCCTTGAACCGATGGAGGATGACAACTCCTTCCATGTTATGCATGAAAAATAGGGGCAGCGGCGGCGGACGAGTTATTCTTCACCTCTTCAATGCATGCCATTCATGCTCTTCAGGGCAAGGAACAGGGCCTGGGTGCCCCTGTTTTCCAGGCCCTGGCTCATAGCGCCGATATAGAGCTGCTCGACTAAGGCCAGTCCGGGCAGCGCAATTCTCATTTTTCTCGCCTCAGCCAGAGCGATGCCCATATCTTTCACGAAATGCTTGACGAAAAAGCCCGGATCAAAATCGTCCTTGGCAATCCTGCGCCCCAGGTTATTGATCGACCAGGACCCGGCCGCGCCGCTGCCGATGACGTCAATGACCGCATCTACCTCAAGCCCGGAGCGAACCGCATAAAGCAGGGATTCGACCACACCGATCATGGTGCCCGCGATCAGGATCTGGTTGCACATCTTGGTGTGCTGGCCGGCCCCCGGACCGCCCATGAGGCGAATATTCTGCCCCATCTTTTCGAAAAGGGGCTGGGTCCGATCAAAGGCTTCCTCATCCCCGCCCACCATGATGGCCAGGCTGGCGTTGCGCGCCCCGAGATCGCCACCGGACACCGGCGCATCCAGGGAGAAAACGCCTCGTGATTGAGCCGTTGCGTACAGCTCTTCCGCCAGGGAAGGTTCCGAAGTGGTCATGTCCACAATCACGGTGCCCGGCGCAGCCTGGTCGAGAATCCCCCCAGGTGCGAGATAGACCGAGCGGACATCCTCAGGATACCCGACAATGGAGAAGACAAACTCCGAGTCCCTGGCGACGTCGCCGGGCCGATCACACCACTGCGCCCCGGCTGCCAGGAGACTCTCGGCCGCGGCCCTGGTGCGAGTATGCACCCGGACGGTGTGTCCTGCGGCAAGAAGATGCGCGCACATCGATCGCCCCATGACACCAACTCCAACCCACCCAATGTTGCTCATGTTTCCGCTCACTTATCACCAAACCGGTGATGTTTGACATCAAAAAAGACCCCTGAGAATCCGACCGTCTCAGCCGCGAACCACGTTCGCCACTTCCCGGGCAATCGCTAATTCCTCATTGGTGGGGATGACAAACACCCGCACGGGGCTGTCCTCAAGGCTGATGCAACGGGCCTCTTTGGCGCGCTGTTTGTTTTTTGCCGCATCAAGACGCACCCCGAGAAATTCCAACCCCTTTAGAGATTCGGCGCGGACAATGGCATCGTTCTCGCCGATGCCGGCGGTGAACACGATCCCGTCGACCCGGCCGAGCACTGCCATATAGGCGCCGATGTACTTGCGGTTGCGGTAGGTCTGCACATCCAGGGCCATTGCTGCCCGCGCATCACCTGCTTCCACCGCCTTATGGATATCGCGCATGTCGTTCATGCCGCAGAGGCCCTTTAACCCCGACTCCTTGTTGAGCAGGGCGTCAATCGCCTCCAGCTCCATCCCCTTATTCTGTTTGAGAAAAAGGTGCAAAGCCGGATCAACGTCGCCGGAGCGCGTCCCCATCACCAACCCTTCCAATGGCGTCATGCCCAGTGAGGTGTCGATGCTGCGGCCGTTTTCAATCGCGGTCATAGAGCAGCCGTTGCCGAGGTGCACGGTGATCAGGTTGCACTCGGCCAGCGGTTTGCCCAGCATCCGGGCACACTCGCCAGCGACAAAGCGATGTGAGGTGCCGTGGAAGCCGTAGCGCCGCACCCGATCCTGCTCGTAGAGGCTGGAGGGCAGGGCATACATGAAAGCTCGAGGCGGCATGGTCTGATGGAAGGCGGTGTCGAACACTGCCACCTGGGGCACCTGCGCAAAAATCTCCATGGCAACCCGGATACCGTCGAGGTTAGCCGGATTGTGCAGCGGCGCTAGGGGGATATTGTGTTTGACCGCTTCGATGACCTCCGGCGTGATCCGGGTAGAGGCGTGGAAATCTTCGCCGCCATGCACCACCCGGTGTCCGATGGCGCTGATCTCTGAGGTATCGCCGATGACGCCCTTGTCCTTGTCGGTGAGCACCGCAATCACCAGCATCATACCGCTGTAGTGATCCGGGATCGGTTGCTCGATAACCGACTCACGTTCGTCCGGTGTTCCGGGAAAACAGGTGTTTTTCAGGCGGCCCACCTCCTCGCCGATCCGCTCGACCAGACCGGTGGCCAACACCGATTCGGTTTCCATCTCGATCACCTGGTACTTAATCGAGGAACTTCCTGAATTAATAATAAAAAATTTCATATTCTCTTCCGTTGCAAGACGTTTAATGTTTTTTGGCCACCTGGGCCTGGATGGCGGTCAGGGCGACGGTATCGACAATATCGAGCACGGTGCAGCCGCGCGACAGGTCATTGACCGGCTTGTTGAGACCCTGAAGAACAGGGCCCATGGCCACAGCATTGGCGGCCCGCTGCACCGCCTTGTAGGTGTTGTTGCCGGTGTTGAGATCCGGAAAGACGAAGACCGTGGCTTGCCCGGCCACGGCAGAACCGGGCGATTTGAGGGCCGCCACCTCGGGATCGAAAGCGGCATCGTACTGCAGCGGTCCGTCCAGAGGAAAATCAAGCCCCAATTCCTTCATCATCTGCCGGGCAATGGCGGTTGCCTCCACCACCTTGTCCACATCCTCACCCGTCCCGGAGATGCCGGTGGAATAGCTCAGCAGGGCCACCCGCGGCTCGATACCGTAAATCCGTGCGGTTTCAGCCGAACTGATCGCAATCTCGGCCAGCTGCCGGGCATCAGGATTGGGAACCACGGCGCAGTCGCCGAAGGCCAGGACCTTGGACTGGAAGCACATGATGAAAATCGAGGAAACAACGGAAACCCCCGGCTTGGTCTTGATGAATTCAAAGGCGGGCCGGATGGTCTGGGCCGTGGTGGTGATCGAGCCGGAGACCATGCCGTCGGCCAGCCCCTTATGCACCATCATGGTGCCGAAATATGTCGGGTCGGACATCCGGTCTCGGGCCACATCCATGACGATGTTTTTGTGCTTGCGGATGTCGAAATAGGTTTGGACGAAATCATCGTAATATTCCGAGGTGGTCGGATCGATAATCTGAGCGCCGTCGATGTTGATGTTGAGCTTGGAGGCCTTGGCCTTGATTTCATCGATCCTGCCCAGGAGGGTGATGTCGGCGATGCCGCGCCGCAGGATGATGTCCGTGGCGTTGAGAATCCGCTCGCCCTGACCCTCGGGCAGCACGATGTGCTGTCGGTTGCTGGCGGCCTTTTCCACAAGAGTATATTCAAACATCCGCGGTGTAATCTTGGTGGAGCGCTGGGAAACGACGCGCTTGGTCAGCTCGGAGGAGTCGACGTACTTGGCGAACCAGCCGAAGGCGGTGGCGATGCGCTTGGTGTCGGTGGGCTCGATCCGGCCGTAGAGCTCATTGACGCTCTGCACCGTGTCGTAGGTATGCGATTCGACAAAGAGCACCGGCACCGGGATCCCGGTCCAGCCCTGAATCAGCCGCTGGACGCTGGGGCTGACCTCGATGCCGCCGGTGATGAGAATACCGGCGATATTGGGGTAGGCTGAGGAGATCCGGCTGGCGAGGCTGGAGATGATGATGTCGGACCGGTCACCGGGGGTGATGATCAGGCTGCCTTCCTTGATATATTCGAGGAAGTTGCTGATCTGCATGGCGGCCACCAGGTAGTTGCTCACCAGGTTGAGCATGCTCGGCTTGCCGTACAGCACCTCGGCCCCCAGCCAGCGTTTGACGTCGTCAATGGTGGGGTTGCCCAGGGCCTTGTTTTCCGGGATCACATAGAGCGGAAAGGCGCGGCCGAACTGCTCACGACACTTGGCATTGCTGGCGGTGTCGCGGAGGAAGGTCTCCGGGGCGCGGTTGATGATGCAGGCGGTGATATCGACCCCCATCTGCTCCAGGGTATCGATGGTGATCGCCGTGTGGGTGCAGATCTCCTCGGTGGACTTGTCGCGGCCCGAGGCGATGATCAGCACCGGGGCGCCGAGGTTGGCGGCGATGTTGGCGTTGAGGTCGAACTCGAAGCCCGGATCCTTGCCCTGAAAATCGGTGCCCTCGCAGAGGACGAAATCGTACCTGGACTCCAGTTGCTTATATTTTTTGAGGATGTTTTCGTACAGGATCCCCTCCTTGCCGGAGGTGATCAACTGGCGGGCCTGGCTGAGCGTGTAGGCGTGGGTGTCGTTGTACTCGATGTCGAGCTTGAAATATTTGAGGACCAGGTTGAGATCGTGGTCCACCCGGCCAAAGACATGGTCGTTGATGATGGGGCGAAAAAAGGCGATCCGGCTGATTTCCTTGGAGATCACCTGCATAACGCCGAGGATGATGGCCGACTTGCCGCTTCGTTCCTCTGCTGCGGTGACGTAGAGATTATTTGCCATGGAAGGAGAACCTCGTGTGCCCGCCGTGCGCGGGGTGGGTTACAGGATAAAACGGACCGACCCTGGCTGGAACAGGACTGCTGCTCCAGCCGGGGACCGGCGTTCTTAGTCTGGTATCAGTGTAGAACTCTTTCAGATTTCAATCAAATCAATTCACGGACAAACCCAGGACTGATTGCGCATCTGGCGGTCCCCGCACTGACCGAAAGGCGCTGCTGTCAATCCTTGAGTTGCTCGGCGATCACTTCGACGGTATGCCGCACCCGGACCGGGGCGCCGTCCTGGTCCATGCCGCCGCGAATCTGCATGACGCAGCCGGGACAATCCATAGCCACCACCGGAGCGCCGGTGTCCTTGATGTTTTTGAGTTTCCGTTGCAGAATCGGGGCGGAAATCTCCGGCAGCTTGAGCGAATAGGAGCCACCCATGCCGCAACAGGTGTCGCACTCGAACATTTCGCTCACCTCGTAACCAGCCTGGGTGAGCAACTGGCGCGGAGGCTGATCGGCATGGAGGGTCCGCTTGAGGTGACAGGAATCGTGGTAAGTGATCGTGCCCAGTTGTTGGCCTTCCTTGAAGCTCAGTCGCCCCTCGTCGACCAGTCTTTTCACCAGGGTGGAAAAATCGATGGTCTTGGCCGCCAGTTCGCGGGCCTGGGGTAGGATCTTTTTCTGGCCCAGACTTTCAAAGGTGGCGATGAACTCGTGATCCAGGGCCACGGTGCAGGTCGGGCAGGCTGAAATCACATAATCAGCCCGTTCGGCCAGGAGAGCCTGGATATTGTCCTCCGCATTCTGGGCCGCTACCTCGTAGGCGCCATTATAGCGTGCCGGGGCGCCGCAGCAGGTCTGGCCCTCGGGGAACAACACTTCGATCCCGGCTTTATTGAGGATCTTCACCAGGGCCTCGCCCATCTCCGGGTAGGCAAAATCGATCAGGCAACCACCGTAAAAGACCGCCTTCTCCTGGAGGTTTTTCGGCTGGTTAATGGTTTTGAAGACATCACGGAAGGGCTTGGCGGCAATTGCCGGCAGACTGCGGCCGTCGGTGAGATCGGCCAGGAACATCGGCAGATGGCGGATGAACTTAGTCCCTTTGCTAAAGGGCTTGCCGGCAATCGAGGCGGCGCGGAGCATGCCGTGAAAGAGGCGGCGGTTGTTGACCACCGCATAGATCGATTTCTGCAGCAGGGGGACGCCCTGATTCTTGACCAGCCGCCGCCGGATTTCCATGATCATGCCGGGAATGTCGATTTTGGCGGGGCAGACATCCTTGCAGGCGCCGCACTGGATGCACAGCCCTTGAATGTCCTCCGAATTTTTCAACTCATCATACCAGGCGGTAAGGATGGTGCCGATGCCGCCGGTGTAGACTTTGCCGAAAACATGGCCGCCGACCAGGCGGAAAATCGGGCAGACGTTGAGGCAGGAGGCGCAGCGGATGCACTGCATCGCATCCTTGAACATCGGATCGGCCGCCATCTCACTGCGGTGATTATCCATGAGGATGATGTGCAGTTCCTTCATCGAGCCGTCGCTGTTGGGGACCGGCCCGGTGATAATGGAGACATAGCTGGTCAGCAGCTGGGCGGTGGCGCTGCGGGGCAGGGCCTTGAGGATTGGGGCGATGTCGCTGAAATGGGCCACCAGCTTCTCGATGCCGACCAGGGCAATATGAATCTTCGGCAACGAGGTCACCAGACGGGCGTTGCCCTCATTGGTCACCAGGGCGATGGAGCCGGTCTCGGCCACGGCCATATTGCCGCCGGAGATGCCCATGTCCGCCTGGAGGAACTTAGGCCGCATTTCCTTGCGCGCCACCTTGACCAGGCGGGGAATATCGGAGGTGAGGCGCTCGTTAATTTCCTTGGAAAACAGGTCGGAAACCTCTTCCTTGGTCATGTGGATGGCGGGCATGACCATGTGCGAAGGGGTCTGCCCGGCCAGCTGGATGATCCACTCGCCCAGGTCGGTTTCGTTGACCTCGATGCCGGCTTTTTCAAGAAAGGGGTTGAGATGGATCTCCTCGGTGGCCATGGACTTGGATTTGACGATCGATTTAACGCCGTTGTCCTGGGCCACCTTGAGGATGTATTCCCGGACCTTGGCCGGGTCGCTGGTCCGGAACACCTTGGCGCCCCTGGCCTCGGCATTCTTCTGGAACTGCTCGCTCAGCTCGACGAGATGGGAAGCGGCATAGCTTTTCAGTGTGGCGATCGTGCCCCGCAGCTCTTCGAAATCGATTCCCTCGTAGGCCTTGGCGCGATTGACCTTGTAGGCCTCGGAAAACTTGCCCAACGCCCCGGTAAGGTTGGCGTTGTGCAGGGCCTTGTCAATGGATTGCTTGAATTCCTGCTGCATCAGTTAGTCCCTCCCAGTTGATCGACAAAAACGATGACGAGCCGCTCCGGCCCATGAACGCCGATGGTCAGCACCCGCTCGATGTCGGCGGTCCGGCTCGGCCCGGTGATCATGGCAAGGTAGCCAGCGCTGTCCGGTCTGGCATCGCCCAGCCAGGCTGGCATGTCGGGCCGCAAGCCCGAAGTCGCAATCAAGGCGACGTGAATGGTCGGCAGGGTGGAGACCAGCCGCTTGTCAATGGCGGTGGCGTCCTGCACCAGGGTGCCGGTATCGGCCAGGGCCCAGTCCATCTGGCTGATGCCGACCTTCGCTCCGGCCGCTCGCTCACGGGTGACTTCAAACCATAGACCAGCTACCGCCTCCAATTGCCTCCAATCGACGGCAGCCAAGAAAGGGCAGTCCGCAAAAACGCCATATTGGCCGGGCTGATCAGCCACATCCTCGGCGCGTAAAAATTTGACGAGAAAATCAAGCGCCTCCGCATTGGTTGCAAAACGATGCACCTCGGCGCTGACCCCTTCGGCTCTGGTTTTGAATTGTTCGAACATTGCCCCTCCCTTGTCGTCCGGCTTCTCAGCCGCACAAAGCTTGACCGGCCATCCTGTCGGCCTTTCCGGGGCCGCCTAACAGCACTGGTCAGTTTTTTCTAAGTTGTAAAACCAAATTATGCATAACCATATTTCATACTAACACCCTTTGTCAACATGCTTTTTCCGGTTCAATTAAAAATAATGTTGACAAGTTTTTCAAAATGAAATAACTGGTAATACCAATTAGAGAAAACCAGGGGGAGAGGCGCACTCTTCCTGGAAACCCTTCAACCGCCCCGGCCCTGGGGTTGTATGTTAACCATCCAACAGTAAGGAGTAGCCGCTATGCCCTGGATACAAAACTACACCCCCATAGGGGAAAGCCTCGGAATGTCGGCGCTCGTCGCCGCCGTGCCTCTTATCGTCATCTTCGTCTGCCTCGCCGTGCTGAAGATGAAGGCCCACAAGGCAGCCATTCTGGCTGTCGCATCCGCGATCGCCATCGCCGTTACCGTGTGGGGAATGCCCGCCAAGCTGGCCGGGCTGGCCTTTGGCCAAGGCGCGGCCTTTGGCCTCTTTCCTGTGTTCTACATCGTCCTCACCACCCTCTTTCTCTACAACATCACCGTCAAAGGCGGCCAATTTGAAATCATTCGGGCCTCCCTGGCCGGTTTGACCGCTGACCGCCGCATCCAGGCCCTGCTGATCGCCTTTTGCTTCGGCGCCTTCATTGAAGGTGCGGCAGGGTTCGGTACGCCCGTGGCCATCGCCGGCGCCACCCTGGTCGGTCTCGGTTTTCGTCCGCTCTATGCCGCCGGCGTCTGTCTGGTGGCTAACACCGCGCCGGTCGCCTTCGGCGCCATTGGTATTCCGGTCGTCGCCCTGTCGGCGGTTATGGGCTATGACGACGTCGGCATGATGAAGCTCTCCAAAATGGTCGGTCACCAGCTGCCTTTCATTTCGGTCATCATTCCTTTTTATGTCATCGTCATGATGGCCGGGCTGAAAAAGGCCTGGGAAGTTCTGCCGGCGATCTTGGTCTGCGGCGTTACTTTTGCCTTGGCCCAGTGGTTGACCGCTAGTTATGTCGGCCCCTATCTGCCGGACATCACCGCCTCTCTGTCGGCCATGGCGGCTCTGGTCATTCTGCTGCGCTTCTGGCAGCCCAAGGAAAATTATGTCTTTGACCACGAAAAAGCAGCCACCAAGGAAGAGCACAACTACACCGGCGGCCAGATTTTCCGCGCCTGGGCTCCTTATCTGTTTCTCACCCTGATGGTGCTGCTCTGGGGCCTGCCGTCGGTCAAAACCAGCCTCGACAATCTGGGCAAGGTGGTCATCCCCGTCACCGGGCTTGACAACATGATCGTCAAAAAGGTCTCCACCCCCGACGCCGGTCTGCAAAAGATTGCTGTGGTTAACGCCGAGATCGACAAGCTGACCGCTGCCCTGCCGAAAACCGACGAGAAACTGGCCAAGGCTGTGACCCTGCTTGGCGAACTGAAGACTCTGGAAGGCGGCATGACCGCTGTTGAACAGCGGTTCGTCGGTAAAGGCGCCATCCTGCCGGAAGAGCGGGTTACCGCCTTTGAGCCGATTTTCAAGAAAGCGGACGAATTGAAGAAGCTGAGCGAAGGCCTGGTCAAGGACAAGCTGGTGGAGAAAGATCAGTTCAAATCGCTGACCAAAGCGTTGACCGACCAGTTACCCGCCAAGATCGCCGCCAAGTACAACTTTAACTACCTGTCCGCCGCCGGTACCGCTATCCTGATCGCGGCCTTCCTGTCAGCCATGATCTGCGGCGTCGGTTTTGGCGATGTCATGAAAATCGCTGGCAAAACCCTGTTCGACATGCGTTTTCCTGCCCTGACCGTTGCTTCGGTCCTCGGTTTGGCTTACGTTATGAATGCCTCGGGCATGACCAATTGCCTCGGTTTGATCTTCACTAAGACCGGCCACTGGTTCCCGTTTCTCGCCCCTATCCTCGGTTGGGTTGGTGTGTTCCTTACCGGTTCCGACACCTCGAGCAACGTCCTCTTCGGTGGCTTGCAGAAGGCCACGGCTGAGCAGCTGGGTATCAGCCCGATTCTCACCGGCGCTGCCAACACCAGCGGTGGTGTCATGGGCAAGATGATTTCGCCCCAATCCCTGGCAGTGGCCACCGCCGCCTGCGGCATGGTCGGCGAGGAAGGCACCCTGTTCCGCTTCACCCTGAAGCATTCGCTGTTCCTGACCTTCCTGGTCTGCGTCATGGTCTACCTGCAGGCCTACTACCTGCAGTGGATGATTCCATAAACCCTCTTCTGTCTCTCTTCTCCAGGAATCATCCGGGCGCCTCCCCCTGTCCGGATGATGCGCCCCCTGGGGGGGAGGGCGAATGCCACTCCGGGCGGCGGTCAACAGTTCCGGCCGCCCGGAGTGCTCCTTGTCGGGGACGCTTCCGGTCCCTCTTGTTTAAATAAAGTTGGACGACTCCCTGTTTTCACCGGACGAGGCGAACAGGGCGTCCTCTCTTTAAATCCGAAAGAATGACAACCAGTTGCATTTCCAGAAATTCTGGGTTAGAAAAGAACGCTTTGAAGCGATTTTCCTCTTTTTTTAAGGAAGACCATGAGATTCAAACCGATAAAGCCCAAAAAAGTTTCCAGTCAGATCGCTGACCAAATCCGTGAGTCTATTCTTGCCGGAGATTTCTCCCCCGGTGATAAATTGCCGCCGGAACGAGAACTGGCCGAGATGTTCGGTGTTTCTCGGCCCTCGGTGCGGGAAGCCCTCAACATCCTGTCTTCAGCCGGCCTGGTACTCTCCTATCAGGGGGGCGGCACGGTGGTGCAGTCCCTGGTCGATCCCAACCAGGGCAACTCGCTGAGTGAACTGATCCGCAGCCAGCAGGAGCGCGCCTTGGAGGTCATTGAGGTTCGCAAGTGCATGGAATCCTGGACCGCCTTCTTTGCGGCTCAACGCGCCCTCCCCGAGGATTTACGCCGGATGGAGGAAATCGTGACAAGCATGGAAAATAATCTGGCGGGACATTTGTCCTCCGAAGACCTCGACGCCAACCTCCATATTGTCATTGCCCGGGCTACTCACAACATCGTCTGGCTCCACCTGATGCAGTCCATATTTGACGCGATGAAAGAATTTCAGCGCGGTGTCTGGCGGGCCGTTTACCTCACCCAAGAGGATCGCAGCCTCCTGTACCGCCATCATGCCGCCATCGTCGCCGCCATTCGTACCAAGAATGCCGAGGGCGCCCGCGAGGCGATGATGCACCATCTCACGTTTGCCGAACAGCGCAGCACTGCCTACGTGGCCCTCAAGGGATCCTGACGGTCACCGTTACACCTACCGTCGCTGCATCCTGTCGTCCCTCTTCGTTTTTGAAAATTACTTTTCCCTTCAAGTAAAACCGCAACACCTCCTCACTTTCTACCGCTCGTCTCCAGCATGACCCTTTGCGCGTTGAGCGCTGCAAGATGCTGAACGCCTGCATTTTTTATTTGACAGAACACTTTTGAGATGATAATTGGTATGACAACAATACCACCGCTGAATAAGCATCCAGCTTCAGGTGTTTGCGGCGGACGGCTACCCCGGCATGGACAATCGCACCAGAGGAGAACAGTCGATATGCTTGACAAGACCATTATTGAACAACTCGAAACCTTGGTTGGAAAAGAAAACGTGTTGACCGGCAAGGTTGACATGGTGGCGTACAGCTATGACGCAACGGCTGATATGCCGCGGCAGACGCCGGATGTGGTCGTCCTGCCCACCAGTGCCAAGATGGTCCAGGAGATAGTCAACCTGGCCCGGCGCAACAAAATTGCCATTTATCCCCGTGGGGCCGGCACCAATCTGAGTGGTGGTGCCATCCCCTTGAAAAAAGGGATCGTCCTCTCGTTCCAGAAAATGAACACGATCGTCGAGGTCGACGCAGCCAACCTCACGGCCGTCGTGCAGCCCGGCGTGGTCATTGCCGCCCTCAACTCTGCCGTCGCCCCGCACGGCCTGATCTATCCGCCCGATCCAGGCACCGTTGCCACTGCCACCATGGGTGGTTCGGCTGCCGAGAATTCCGGCGGTCTGCGCGGTCTTAAATACGGCGTCACCAAGAACTACATCATGGGGATGGAGGTGGTGCTGGCCAACGGCGAGAAGGTGCGTTTCGGCGGCAAGACCGTGAAAAACGTGACTGCCTACGATTTCTCCAACCTCTTTGTTGGCTCCGAGGGGACGCTCGGTATTATCACCGAGTTGACTGCCAAACTGATCCCGGCACCCAAGTTCCGCCGCACCATGACGGGTGAGTTCAAAACGCTCGCCGATGCGGGCAACGCGGTGGCCGGCATCATTGCCGCCCAAGTCATTCCTGCCACCTTGGAGATCATGGACCGGATGACTATCCGGACGGTCGAGGATTTCGCCCATATCGGCCTGCCGGTAGACGCCGAGGCCCTGCTGTTGATCGAGGTTGATGGCATGTCCGAGGATGTGGTCCGCGCCGAGGCCGAGGCGGTGATGCAGGTGGTTCGCGACAATAACGGCGGGCTCAAAATAGCCGAGACCGACCAGGAGCGTGACCAGCTGTGGACCGCACGCCGCAACGCCCTGCCTGCCCTGGCCTCGCTCAACAACACCGTTATCCTTGAGGACGCCACCGTGCCCCGCTCGCACATCACCGATATGCTGATCGCCTGCGAGGCTATCGGCAAGAAATACAATCTGACCCTGGGCACCTTCGGTCATGCCGGTGACGGCAATCTCCATCCCACCATCCTCTGTGATAAGAACAACCAGGATGAAATGGGCCGCATGCACAAGGCGGTTGATGAAATCTTCAAGGTGGCCCTGAGCTTCGGCGGCACCCTGTCCGGCGAGCACGGTATCGGCGTGGCCAAGATGAAGTACCTGGGCGATGAACTCGGCCAGAGCGGCCTCAACCTGATGCGCAGTATCAAGGAATCGCTTGATCCGGAATATGTCCTCAATCCGGGCAAGATGGTCCCTTTGCGGGAGGCCTGATCATGGCAACAACAGAAAAGACCCGGGAGCTACGGACCGGGAAAACCTACCACGACGACCTCGCTATTGTCCGCGAGGAGCTCGACAAGTGCATGAAGTGCGGCAATTGCATGTCGGTGTGCCCGGTTTACGGCGCCGACAAGCTGGAAACCTCGGTCACCCGCTCGAAGATTGCGGTAGCCGAGGCGGTGTTGGATGGTGAATTGGAACTAGACGACCCTCAGGTCTACGAGATGCTGTTCAACTGTCTGGTCTGCAAGTCCTGCATGACCAACTGCCCGACCAAGGTCAATTTTGACCGGATCATGCTGGCGCTTCGGGCGGCCTTGGTGCGGAAGAACGGCCTTCCCTGGCTGAAGAAGATGATCTTCTCCACTCTCAAGCACCCCAAACTTTTCGATGCGGGCATGCGGGTCGGGGCAGCATTGCAGGGGCTCGCCTTCAAAACCGAGGAAGGTGGCAAGGCGATCTCTCCCCGTTCTCCCTTTGCCCGGATAGGCGGCCCCATCGGTTTCGATAGTGAAAAGCAAATGCCTGGCCTCAATATCACCCCCCTTCGCGATCGAGTTCCCGAAGTGGTGAAGGTTGCTGACGCCACTATGAAGGTCGCCTTTTTCACCGGCGATTCCTTAAACTACTTTTATCCCGATGCCGGCCAGGATCTGATCGATGTTTTGGTCGCCAACAACATCGAAGTCCATATCCCCAAAGCACAGAATTGCTGCGGCGTGCCGGTCCTGGTGCATGGCGACATTGAAACTGTGCGGACACTGGCCCGCAACAACATCGACACCTTCGACAAGACAGGCTGTGAGTATTTGATCACCGGCTGCGGTTCCTGCGGCGGCGCCTGGCAGCACGATTATACCGAAATCCTGGCTGCCGACCCGGTGTACGGTCCCAAGGCGGCATATTGGGCCAAGCGGACCTATGACATCTCCACCTTCCTCACCCGGATCATTAAGCTCCGGCAACCCACGGGAAGAATAGAGCGGGTGGTGACCTACCACGATTCCTGCCATCTGAAAAAGTCGATGAAGGTTTCGGCCGAGCCGCGCGAGATCCTTAAAGGTATCCCCGGCATCACCTTCAAGGAGATGTCCGCCCCGGATGCTTGTTGCGGTAGCGGCGGCTCCTATGTCCTCTCGCACCATGAAACATCCGCTGTCATTGGCCGGAAAAAAGCCGAGGACATCAACCGGACCCAGGCCGATACCGTCTCCGTCGGTTGCCCGGCCTGCATGATGCAACTCCTGGACAACGTCCACCGATCCGGTGGTAAACAGGAGGTCACTCACTTTATTTCCCTCTTGGCGGAGTCGTACCGTCGGGAAAAAACCGGCAAAGATTCCGGCCGCTAGCCGACTCTTGCCGCATAAACCAAAGAAAAGGGTGTGGGGGACAAATGTCCCCCACACCCTTTCTTCATTCAAGCGATCGTTGATCTCTCTGTAAAACGTTCCTTTTACCCTCTCCCCCTGCGTTTGCCCTGCTTCAATGATTGGGAAGCGCTTGATCCTGATCGGGCCGGCGGCCTGGCCGTGTTCGCGTTTCTTCTGCCTGACGTGGGTTTGGGCCCTGCGCCCGATGATCGTCTGCCGGTACCTTTGGCCGGGGTCTTGTCCTCTCCGGGCTGCCCTTGCGGCTTACCGGATTTTTCGGCTTTTGCCTTCCTGTAGGCAACCAATTCTTTGATCGCCTTGTCCGCCTTCTTTTCACTGGCAGCGTTGTTGGGACGATAGAGGACGTAATCGGGAACATCCGTCCCTTCCGAATAGCCGGTCACGATTTCCACCGGGATCTTCTGGCCGATCAGGGTTTCAATGGCCTGCAGGTGCCGCTTTTCTTCATGGCTGACCATGGAGACGGCAATGCCGCTTTCACCGGCGCGTCCCGTGCGGCCGATCCGGTGGATGTAATCCTCGGGGATGGTGGGCATATCGTAATTGACGACATAGGGGAGATTGACGATATCCAGGCCCCTAGCCGCCACATCGGTGGCCACCAGGATGCGGATGTCGCCCCTTTTGAATTCCTCAAGTGTGCGCGTGCGGAGCGACTGGCTCTTGTTGCCGTGCAGCGCGGCGGCCTGGAGCCCTTGTTCGACCAGCTTCTCCGTGATTCTGTTGGCCCCGTGCTTGGTGCGGCAAAAGACCAGTACCCGGCTCCATTTACCCTTGGCGAGCAGATGCACGAGCAGGGCGCGTTTATTGATCTGATCGACCAGATGCACCTTCTGGATAACCGATTCAGCCGCCGTGCTGCTGGGCGATACTTCAATGACTTCAGGCTCTTTCAGCAGGATTGCGGCAAGATTGCGAATCTCCTGGGTGTAGGTGGCGGAAAACAACATGGTCCGCCGCTCGGTCGGCAGGAGTTCAAGGATCTGGGAGATCTCCCTGCTGAATCCTAAATCCAGCATTCGGTCCGCCTCGTCAAACACCAGAAATTCGATGTGAGAAAGGTCCAGATGCCCTTGGCCGGAGAGATCCAGAAGGCGGCCGGGAGTGGCCACCAGAATATCAATGCCGCGCTCCAGGCGCTCGATCTGCGGCAGGATGTTAATGCCGCCGTAGACCACGGTGCATCGCAGCGAGACTCGCCTGGCATAGGCCTTGATGCTCTCGCCCACCTGCAGAGCCAGTTCCCGCGTCGGGGTGAGGATGAGGGCTCTAGGGTGACGTTCGCGCTCGATGTGTCGACTGAGTATTTCCACCATGGGAAGGGCAAAGGCGTCTGTCTTTCCTGTACCGGTCTGGGCGCGGGCCAGGATATCCCGGCCATCAAGAATAGTGGGGATGGCCCTGGCTTGAACAGGGGTGGGGGCCGAATACCCTTTAGCGGCAACGGCTTTCAGCAGTTCGACCCGAAGGCCAAGTTGATCAAATGACATATACGTTTCCTTCATGGTTCTTTACAATTTATGGGGCAGCATCAAAGGGCTGGAGAACTGCCCGTGGCTCAATAGCGTAGCGCTCCGAAGGGGAGAAGTCAGGGAGGGATTCTGACGGTTCTGCACAAAGAGGGCAGGGATGACGGCTTCTGGGAGCAAGTTCGGCGTCGTCTTTTTTATCCTACCCTATTTGTGATCGGAATGACAGCGAGTTGAAGGGCAAAGCAAGACAAAAGTTGCTTGCCGGGTTAAAAAGGAGACTTGAATCCTGCTGAGGAGAAACCGGCCATGGGTACATCACGGATCATTGACAGTCATATCCACTGCGGCGTCCAGCATGTGGATCTTCCCTACGAGGATATTGAACCTCTCTTAAGGCGGGACGGTATCAGCGGCGCCTGCATGTTTGCGCCGGTGGAGGATATCTACGACCGCGACAACTTTGATTTTCAGGACAATCACGATTGGCGACGGATCAGACGGAAGGCCAATCGCTACCTGCTGCAGCTGGCGGCCGAGGGCGAGCCGGTGTTCCCCTATCTGTTCGTCTGGAACGATTTTGCTGTCGACGAACTGCAGCATCCCTACTGCGGCATCAAATGGCACCGACATTCCTACGAGCCGGAATACCATTACGAAGATCCCCGCTGCGCCAGAATGATCGAGGAAATAACTCGGCGCCGCTTGCCCATCGTGCTGGAGGAGAGTTTCGACAATACCCTGCGTTTTGTGGAGCGGCTGGCCGCGGAGGCGGTGATCATCATTCCCCATCTCGGGGGCTTGAACGGGTCGTACCAATCCCTGGACCGAGCCGGGATCTGGCGCCGTGACAACGTCTACGCCGACTCCGCTCTGGCCTCGACCACGGAAATCCGCCATTTCCTCGAGCACTACGGGCCGGAAAAACTGCTGTTCGGCAGCGACTTCCCCTTCGGCACACCCGGTCAGGAACTCGGTAAGATAGAACGGATGAAGCTTGCCGCCATCGATTTTGAGCGGGTTGTTTCCGGCAACATTCTCGCCCTCATCAATGGCGTTGAATGCCCCAGATGATTTTCAGATACTCAAAGGGGCCAGGATGGAGAGCCATCGGTGTGACCGGCCAAGCGGAAAAGGGACGCATCCGCTGATGGGGAAAATCTTCAGGTATACTGGGGAGGGCTGGCAAGGAGCCGGGGCGACTCCCTGTCTTTGTGATACTACCGGATGGAGTCGGCCACCGGGATGACATACAGCAAAACAGCGAAATAATGTAACACACTGCCCGCCAAGACAAACAAATGCCAGATGGCGTGATTGTAGGGTAGGCGTTTCCACAGATAAAACACTATCCCGCCAGTGTAGGCAAGGCCTCCTGAGAGCAGC
Organism: uncultured Desulfobulbus sp.; assembly: GCF_963662935.2. NCBI lineage: Bacteria > Pseudomonadati > Thermodesulfobacteriota > Desulfobulbia > Desulfobulbales > Desulfobulbaceae > Desulfobulbus > uncultured Desulfobulbus sp. The sequence continues at coordinate 1,710,323 of NZ_CAXXTL010000002.1, forward strand.
AGCCAGAGGCCGCCGCTGGCCACATTCGCCATCATCGGTTTAATCGCCGCTACCACCGCCCAGCCCATGATCACATAAAGCGCAATCAACCAGCCTCGAAAGCGTCTGAGCCGCGTTGCTTCGATCAGAATCCCCATTACCGCCAATCCCCAGATGATTCCGAACAGGGTCCAGCCCCACGGGCCGCGCAGGCTGACCAGGGTGAAAGGTGTATACGTACCGGCTATCAACACCAGGATGGCTGAGTGGTCGAGAATTCGCAGGATGGGTTTGGCGTTCGGATGTTGGATAGCGTGGTACAGGGTCGAGGCCAGGTACAGCAGGATCAGGGCCGCGCCGAAAATCGAGCAACTGACGATATGCCAGGCGTTGCCGTAGAGGGCTGCAAAGATGATGAGTACGACCAGGCCGCCGAGAGCCAGGACAACTCCCAGGCCATGGGTGATGCTGTTGGCGATTTCTTCGCCCTTGGTGTAGCGGGAAACAGAGGTGTTGTGTGTCATGGAGTGATGCGTGGGTTTGAGGAAAAACGGGGAACTGTCTATCGGAATACTGCTTTTCAAGATAGTGCGCTTCACCTCTATTGTCCACCCGCAATTCCTTCGTCCGCCCTGGCGATTGTCGTGGGGCACGGTATATCTGCCTTAAGGCAGGGCCTGTTACAAAGACAGCGGATATGGTATATGGTGGCGAACGCTGGGGCCGGGACCGGCGGTGTCGCATGAAGAGGTGCCCCATCCGCTACTGGCTTCCGCCCCCAACCGCATCGAAACTCGGGAGAGAATAACCAAATTGAACTATTTACCGGAGACTATTTCGTGGAGCAATCCTCTGTTCTTCCTCAAAATATTGAAGAGTTGACGGCCGAATACCAACGGCTCTGGCCGCTGCTCCCTGTCTTGCACGCGAACATCGGCAAATTGGCCGGCAAGGATGCGGTCAAGGCCTGCGCCAAGCGGTTGGGCATGCTTAACAAACAGGGCGGCAAGATTGGTATCCATTTCGAGCATGAAGTGGACATGGATGTGTTTCAGGATTACCTGATCTACATGCATCGGCCCCGAGGGCTCAGCCTGGTCCGGCAGATGCTCAATCGCAACCGTTACCAGCAGGGCAGTGATGAGCGGATGTTGCTGGAGAATATGGCGCAGGCGCGGTTTTCCCTCTTCTGGGTCAGGGAATTGCATCCGGCAGGAGGTTGCGTCCTCCTGGACGTCATCAGCGGCGACAAGGTGTTCGTCCTCGATCAAACAATGGCACAACAGAGTGAGGTGGGACTGCTCATCGCCTTGCGTCTTTTTCCGTTTCGCAACGCCTGGATGCACACCGGCGCAACTATGGTTTTCGGGCGGATTGATGATGCCGCCGGTCTGCAACCACAGGGGCACAGGTTCAACGAGCAGGAGGAGCGGGAATTGAACGAGGAGAATATCCGGCGTTGGCGGCAAATCATCAGGGAGATGGAGGCTTAGAAACCGGCCTCCGGCACCTTGTTCAAAGGATTGGCGAGCGGTTCACGTCGGGCAAGTCTCAAAACGGGCGACAGGGTAGGCGGGGATTTGGGGTTCTCCGCCGCTCCTGTCGCCTGCTTGGTGTGTCAGGCTTACCTACTTTCCGGCGCAAGGATAAAGGTCCCGGCCTTGACCTCCTGGTCGATCTCCACCAGGGCGCGCTTCATCTGCTTGAGGGCTTGGCGGATGCGGTTTTCGTTTTCCACCAGAGCCAGGCGGAGAAAGCCATCACCTTCCTCGCCGAAACCCGCGCCGGGGGCAACGGCCACATTGGCCCGGTTCATCATCTCGATCGCAAAGCGGATCGAACCCATCTGCACATAGGGTTCGGGGATTTTTACCCAGAGGAACATGCCCGCCTTAGGCTTCTCCACCTCCCAGCCCATGCGGGACAACCCTTCGCAGAGCACATCCCGCCGTTTCTGGTAGATGGCCACCTGCTCGACGATAGTGTCGTCACAGTCGCGCATAGCAACAATGCCTGCCACCTGGATGGCGGAGAAAATACCGTAATCGTAATACCCCTTGATCTTGGACAGCCCGCCGACCATCTCCTTGTTACCCACACAGTAGCCCAGCCGCCAGCCTGCCATGTTGTAGGACTTGGAAAATGAGCCGAATTCAACCGCGACATCGAGCGCCCCGGGAACCTCCAGGAATGAGGGGGCCACCAGGCCGTCATAGGTGATCTGACCATAGGCGAAGTCGTTGATCACCATGAAGTTGAACCGCTTGGCCAGCTTGACCATCTCCACGAAGAACTCTTTGGAAGCCAGGGTACCGGTGGGGTTGTGGGGGTAATTGAGCATCACCAGCTTGGGGTGGGGGTAGAGTGACTGGCACATGGCGCTGACCTGGCGCAGGAATTCCTCCTCCGAACCCAGAGGGAAGCGCAGGACGCTGGCCCCGGCGATGACTGCGGCATACACGTGGATGGGGAAAAAAGGGGTCGGCACCAGGACCGTATCCCCCGGTCCGAGCAGGGCCAGACAGAGGTGGGAAATGCCCTCCTTGGAGCCTATGGTGCAGATGACGTCGTCCTCGCCGCTCAGTTCCACCCCGTATTTGCGCTTGTAGTAGAGGGCAATCTCCCGCTTGAGGTTCTTCATACCACCGGCTGCCGGGTAGCGGTGGGTCTTGGGATCGACCGCCACTTCGCAGAGTTTCTCGGTCACCTTGTTCGGGGTCGGGTCCATGGGGTTGCCCATGCCAAGATCGATGACATCGATCCCTTCCCACCGTTTTTCCATCTTGATTTTGTTGATCAGGCCGAAAAGATAAGGCGGCAGCTGATTCATGCGGTCGGCAAAGCGGATGTTCACCTCGTTAGTCATGCTATTCTCCTGTGCAAATGGTTCGGGGCCAGGAACTGATGGTCACGGATTTTTCTGCCGTGGGGACAAAAAAAGCCTGAACCGTATCCGGTCCAGGCTTAAAAAAGCACCATGGACCGGATTTCCAGTCCATGGCGAGTCGTTTCGGTTCTGCTGTGTTCAGGAAGCAACCGGTCGCCAATGAACTGGGTTCATCGCCGCCGCTGCCGCGACATGGTGTTTCATTTTCTTATCCTACTGAAGTGCTGTTACGGTATGCATTAATTCTTTGCTTATTTTTTATCGCGGATCGGCGGGATTGTCAACCCCGTGTTGCCGCTTGCCCGCGCCGGAGCTTAGCCTATGCGGGCCATCATCGCCTCCATCTCGCTGATTTGCTCTAGGGCATCGGCCTGTTCCTCGACCGCGATCACATCTTCCAATTTGGTCAGTTGTTTGATCACCTGTTCGAGCTTGTCGGTTTCATCGACTTTGAGCCAGATACGGCTGGTCTCGCCCTGACCAATGGCGGCGCAGAAGATGCCCTCGAGATTGAAGGCCCTCCGGGCGAAGAGACCGCAGATGTGCAGCATGACACCCGGATGATTGTTGACGGTCAGGCGCAGGATGGTGGTGGGCAAGGTCTGGGATTCAGTGGCGGTTTGGGTGCTGTCAGTTGCGCTCATGATCGTCTCCTATCATGGTGGTATTGGCGGCGCCCGGCGGCACCATAGGGGTTACTTCCTCTTCGATGTCGATGGGCACGTTGATCAGGCAGGGGCCTGGTTCGGCCAGGGCCTGTCGGAGGAGTGCATCCGGTTCGGCCACGCCTTCAAGATCAAAGGCCCGCATGCCGAAGCCTCGGGCAATGGCGGAAAAATCCACCTTGATCCCATAGGAGGAGGCGAAGTAGTGCTGTTCGTAGAAAAGCCGCTGCTGCTGGCGGACCAGGCCGAGGCTCTGGTTGTTGAGTACGATGATCTTCACCGGCACCTGCTGCTCAACCGCGGTGGCCAGTTCTTGGATATTCATCTGTAGGCTGCCGTCGCCGCTGAAACAGACCACCGGTCGGTCCGGAAAGGCCAGAGATGCACCGATGGCCGCCGGCAGGCCAAAACCCATGGTGCCCAAGCCTCCGGAGGTGAGCAATTGGCGGGGAAAGGTCAAGGGATAGGCCTGGGCCACCCACATCTGATGCTTGCCGACATCGGTGCTGATCAGGGCCTTGGGCCCTACCAGTTCAGCCACCCGCCGGATGAGGTGAAAGGGCCTTCCCTGGGTGAAATCCTGTTGGCAGAAACGGGGAATGTCCTGCTGCAGCTGGCGGATACGGCCATTCCATTCATGCCGGCCCCTCCCTCGGACTTGGGGCAGGAGACCGGTGAAGGCATGGCGGGCGTCACCGGTGATGCCGGCGTCGGCCGGGCGCAGCTTGCCGATCTCGCTGGCATCAATGTCGACATGGATGACCTTGGCCTTGGGACAGAAGGCATTGATCCGGCCGGTGGCCCGGTCGTCGAAGCGGACTCCGGCGGCGATCAGCAGGTCGCACTCCTCCATCGCCAGATTGGTGGCCCGGCAGGCATGCATGCCGAGCATGCCCAATGACAAGGGGTGATCTGAGGGCAGGATGCCCAGCCCCATCAGGGTCATAACAGTTGGGATGGCGCTCTGCTCCGCCAATTGCCTGGCCTCGGCTGCCGCCCCGGCATGGATGACGCCGCCGCCGAGATAGAGAATCGGTCGAACGGCTTCGTTGATCATGGCGGCCGCCGTTTCGATGGACTTGGGGTCGCCGGCCTGGTGCTCCTTGACCGGGCAGGGCGCAGGCCAGGACTCGAACTCCACCATCTCGGTCTGGACATCCTTGGGCACGTCGATCAACACAGGACCGGGACGGCCTGAACCGGCCAAGTGGAAGGCCTTGGGAACGATGGTCAGCAGGTCGGCCGCCGAACGCACCAGATAATTGTGCTTGGTAATGGGTACGGACATGCCGTAGGTGTCAACCTCCTGGAAGGCGTCGGTCCCTAGAAGAGAGCGGGGCACCTGGCCGGTGATGCAGACTAGGGGGGTCGAATCCAGGTAGGCGTCGGCCAGGGCGGTGAGGATGTTGGTGGCGCCGGGGCCGGAGGTGGCAAAGCAAACCGCTGGCTTGCCGCTGGTTCGGGCCATGCCCTGAGCGATGAAGCCTGCGCCCTGCTCGTGCCGGGCGAGGATGTGGCGGATGGTCGTGCTTTGAGCAAGGGCGTCGTAGAGCGGCAGGTTGGCTCCGCCGGGAATGCCGCTAATAATCCGGATTCCCTGGTGTTCCAATTGACGGATGATGATCTGGGCACCGTTGAGTCTGGGCATGGTCTGTTCCTCCTGTGGTGGTATTGGGTATGGGCAAAAAAAAACCCCCACCGGCTGGCGCCGGCAGGGGTTGTGATCTCCAGTCTGGATTCTTCCCGCTACGACGCCCCGAGTCCTTGACGCACCACGACCACCACACTCACGGCAAGGAGTGTCAAGGCGGTAAAAATGTTGGCGATACGGCTAATGGCGTTCATCTTGGGGTGTGCCTCACGGAAAAATCTGCGCTTAAAAGCAAGCTATTGTTTCTTTGATAACCAAAGGCAGGCCCTTCGTCAAGGGGAATGTCGTGTCCAGTTGTACCTCTAGACTCTGGAACCTGAGGCGCGCCGGGGTTCTTTTGCGGCATTCCATCAAAGAAAGCGGCTCCACGGTGTCAGCAGCCATTCCAGTAATCGTTCAAACCAGCTTCTCCGCGCGTTGTCCGACAGAGTGAGGCACCACGATTTTTCCAATTCTTCGTTGAATAAGGCCACCATCTGCGCACCGAAGGCATGGCTGTCGATAATGACATTGATTTCGTAATTACGATGAAAGCTGCGAAAATCGAGATTGGCCGAACCAAGCGTTACCCAGCGATCATCAATGAGCATCACCTTGGCGTGGAGAATGGTCCCCTGGCGTTCGAAGATCTCCACACCGGCTTCGAGCAGCGGTTTGAGGTAGGCTCGGCTCATCGTCTGGATCAGCGGCACATCGCTGATCGAGGGCAGGATCATCCGAACAATGGCGCCACGCTTGACGGCGCGCAGCAAAGAACGCACCACCCGGGGCCCAGGAACGAAATAGGGGGTGATGATACGGATGTTGTGCACAGCCCCGGCCATAGCCAAGCGAAAGGAGTTGCGAATGACCGATCGGGTGTGATGCGGAGAGCCGTTGACGATGATAACGTCGGCATCACCAGCGGGCATTGGCGGGGAATCGACCCGTATCGACGAGTCGATTCCCTGCTCCTGGGACCAGGTTTGCCGGAAAAGCCGCTGCAATTCACCAGCCGCTGGTCCATCAAGACGAATGCCGACATCACGCCACCGCTCAAAACTTTCCCCAAAGCCGGAGTATTCATCGCCAACGTTGAGCCCGCCAAGAAATGCGGTCGTCCCGTCTATGACCACCATTTTGCGGTGATCGCGAATATCGAGCCAATGAATTTTGGAAAAGGCCGGCTTGTTGAACGGCAGGCAATGCACTCCTGCGGCCTGTAATTGCTGAAAATAAGAGGAGGGTGTATCGAAACAGCCGATGGCATCATAAATGAGCGACACCTCCAAGCCCCGTGATGCGGCCTCCTGTAAGGCACGGGCAAAGGCCTGGCCGGTGTCATCGGGCCTGATCATGTAAAATTCGGCGCAGATTGTGGTGGTTGCCGCCGCTACTGCCTGAAAAAGGGCTGGGAAAAAATCTCCTCCGTGCGGAAGGAGAAAAACTCTGTTATGGTGAAAGCGGACTGCATCGGGGATGCCCTTGATTCGGGACAACAATCCAAGAAGACGAAAATGGTGTTTTTTGTTGCGTCGAGAGTGCTTCATTTTTTTGCCACGCGCCCGGGGGCAAGCCGAAACGGCTTTTTTGCTTCCCCGTCCAGTACACCAATGTACCATTTCTCCGGAGAGAAACCAGAGAAGAAAACATTATCTCTCTTAAACCCATCCCATCTAAAGGCTGAGCATGGCGCAATTCGGCCAGCTTGGCAAAAGAACTTCGGGGGACACTGAGAGGAGCAGCCATGGAAAACGAACCGACAAAAAATGAGCTGATGAAACGTTTTGAATTGAGCGTTGAAGGAAAAGTTGCTGTGCTGGACTATGTGGAGCAAGGAGAAAACGTGCTGGCGTTCACCCACACCTTCGTTCCTCCTGAGCTGCGGGGACGGAACGTGGCCGCCATTCTGACGAAATTCGCCTTGGACGATGCTCGGTGCCACGGGAAAAAGGTGGTGCCGCAGTGTTCCTATGTCGCCACCTACCTGGAGAGAAACAAAGAGTATGCTGATTTGCGGAGTGATTTTTAACCCGCTATCAAGGCCGATATAAAACGATAATCTGTCGCGGTTCAGAGCTGTTTGCCAATGAGCACAAGCTCTTCGCGGTAAATCGTCCTTCCTGGGCCGCTCTTGCCGCAAGAAGAAGATTGCCACGCAGCTGACGTTTTATTGAGTCCTTGCATTATTCTCGAAACATTTCACTATGCGCCCGCTCCTTTCTCCGTTTGCAGAGGGAAAAGTATCAAGTCTTGATCTTGAACAGAGCTGTCAACACTCTTCTTCTGTTTCGAGCGGGATGAATACATCAGCCAGCGGGATAGGTATTTTCAAAGGATAAATTGATGTTTTTGACGATTGTTAACAAGGTTCGCATTCACTCAAAATTGCTCAAAAATTTGGTCGTTAATCCCAAGTTTTGGATCATTCTGTGCATCGATGCTGTCCTGGTCGTGTTGGCGCACTATCTGGCCTATGTCATTCGTTTTGAAGTGAACCTTGATAGTCAGGCCTTGCGTCAATGTGCCGGGCTTCTCCCCTTGATTCTGATCGTCAAGCTGCCCTCTTTTTATATTTTTGGCCTTTACCGGGGGATGTGGCGGTACACGAGCCTCAACGATATTGTCAACATCCTTGTCGTTTCTCTTTTTTCCTCATCCGTCCTCATCAGTCTTTTACTCCTCAGTAATCGTTTTGAGGGTCTTTCCCGATCGGTTTATATTCTCGACAGCCTTTTCACCTTTATCCTGATTGCCTCGCATCGGGTGGCAATTCGCTGGATCTATCAGAAATTCGGGGGTGACCACGGGTTTCTCCCTTTTGAAGTCCCGCAAGAGAAAAAACGCCTGATCCTGATTGGTTCCGGCGATGCAGCGGAAAAAGTACTTCGAGAGATTAACGAAAATAGTCAATTACCCTACCAAGCCGTTGGCCTGGTCGATGATGATCCGGCAAAAGTTGGCTTCCAATTGCACGGCGTTTCTGTTCTTGGTCTGGTCGATGACCTTAATGAACTTGTTCATCGAACCGGGGCTCAGGAAATCCTCATCGCGACTGTTGTGGTCAACAGAGAACAGATGCGACGATATGTAGCACTCTGTCAGAAGACACTGTTGCCCTACAAGGTTCTCCCCAATATGGGTGAGTTGATCAACGGCCGGGTCTCGATTAAGACCATCCGTGAAATATCGTTCAAGGATCTCCTGGGGCGAGACGAAGTGCGCCTGGATCAGGAAAAAATTGGTGGATACCTCACCGGGAAAACGGTGTTGATTACCGGTGCCGGTGGCTCGATCGGATCCGAACTGTGCCGCCAGGCCCTGAGATTCGCGCCTGGCCTGATCATCCTTTTCGACAGCAGCGAAGAGAATCTCTATAACGTTCAGATGGAGTTGCGCCATGAACACGATACGATCAAGACCCTAGCCATTCTTGGCAAGGTCCAAGATCTTCGTCTGCTTGACAGTGTCTTCCGGCAGCACCGCCCTTCGGTCGTGTTTCACACCGCCGCCTACAAACATGTGCCGCTGGTTGAGCGCAACCCTTGGCAAGCTGTCTACAACAATATTTTCGGCACCCAGTTGCTCATGGAGGCTTCTATTCTTCATGGCGTTGAACGGTTCGTTTTGGTCTCCACCGATAAGGCTGTTCGGCCGACGAATGTTATGGGCGCTTCCAAACGAGTAACCGAACTACTGATGCTCGCGTATAGCAGCCATTGTTGGGATGGGAAATTCAGCCCAGCCTGGATCAGGGCTCAGTTGGAGACGGAAGAAGTCATGCAGGGAGCAAACCCGGTGCCTGCCTCCCATGCGACCCGATTTATGGGAGTGCGGTTCGGCAATGTTTTGGGTTCATCCGGGTCGGTTATTCCGCTTTTTAAACGGCAGATCGAAAAAGGCGGGCCGGTGACGGTCACCCATCCGGAGGTCACCCGTTACTTCATGTCCGCCGAGGAGGCTGCCCAGCTGATTCTGCAAAGCGGCTCCATGGGTGAGGGGGGAGAAATTTTCATCCTCAAGATGGGCGACCCCATAAAAATTGATCAAATGGCACGTGAACTGATCAAGTTGACCGGACGCGAACCCGACAGTGAGATTGAAATTCGCTATGTCGGTCTACGCGCTGGTGAAAAATTGTACGAAGAGCTCATCACCGAGGGTGAGGGCATTGTTGCAACCCCTCATGAGAAAATTATGGTGCTGCGAGGTGCGCAGGAGATTCAGTGCAATCTATTAAACGATCAGCTCGAATGTTTGGCCATGCATGCCAAGGATCTCGACAGTAAGGGCATTAAAGACACGTTGAAAAATATTGTTCCGGAATACCTTCCGGATTATACTGTTTGACCTTCCCCCGTAACTCTCTGGGAGAATATCAAGTTTCCCATTTATCAATTTCTTCAATCCAAATCAGTAATGTCCGGTTAAGGACTTGCATGTATAGCTCCAGGGCTGCATTCCCCCTGCTGATTCCGTGAAGGGGGCTGTTCCATTCTGGAATCATTGAGGATTTGGTTGCGCAACTGACGGACTCGTTGAATGCTGACCGGTTCCCCATGCTGCTCATGGCAATAGATCGCGAGCAGGAGATAGGTGATCAAGCCGGCAAGCATCTGGATCATGAGGCCATGGCGGCTTCTTGAAATGAGATGGTAAACCTTGAGGTGCCGCTTCCACCAACCGAAGAAGGTCTCTGTATCCCAGCGGAGCTTGTAGACTTGGGCAATCTGTTCGGCGGCAAGATCAAAGCGATTGGTGGCAACCCAGTAGGTCTTACCTCCGACCGTGTAGCCGACCAGGCGCAGCGGGGTTTGTGTCTGATTGATTCCTTCCCGGCCAAGCAGAACCTTGGCATCGTAAAAGACAATGCTCCCAGGGGCGACGGGAAGGATTCAAGACAGGCCCTCACGGTGTTCTCCTTGATGCGACTGACAAAGTGCTTGCCCGCTGCCTGGAGCTGATCGAAGTCGTGATGGCTTTGGTATCCCCGGTCGCTCACCCCGGTTTCCCCAGGCTGGACGATCCGGTTGACAAAAAGACGCTCTCCGCCTTTGCCGTTGGTGAGGAAGATGGTGCGGGGAATACCTCGATTGAGGTCAAAGCCGATATGGGTCTTGGCCTTTTTGGCGCCTTTGCGGTAGTCGGCCCAGTCCATGGAAAGGACAGCGTCGATCAATGAACCGTCGACGGCGAGCAACTGACCCAATTCGGGGTATTTGTCGGGCAGAACCTTGCTAGCCTGCTGTTGCAATGCTTCAAAGACCAGCAGGAATTGCTCGAGGCCACGTTCGTTCATGGCTTCGAAGAACGAACTCCTGGCAATACCTTTCTTCGGGGCAATATGCTCACGGGCAAAGGCATCTTCTTCCAGGGATTGGAGCAGATGCCTGCCGGAGGTATGCTCCTGCAGGTGAAAATAGATGAGCGCATGGAGCTGGTCTTCAAATTCCATTTGCAGCGGTCTGTTACTCCGGGATTTGAGTTTTGGAATACGTTCCAGGGCCAAATGTAATGGGACGCAAAAATGTTTGTAGTTGCGAGCTGTCAGTTTTTCCGACTTGAACGGATGTGGTGCCATCTTCATAACTCCTTACAATTAAAGGATAACTATGAAAACAGGTCGCAACGACACCTCGTTGACTTGTCAAGGAAATTCAAATGGTTATGCTGTATTTTTTTACCCGACGTCTCCTTGCAAAATCTTAACCGGACATCACTGAATCCAAATCACTGAATCAGTGACGGCCTAGTGTAATGTCAATATTGAAGTGTCGTAAAAATATGGTAAAGTTTCTTCATTATCACTCCAGGAGGTTTGACTATGACGAAATACATCGTAACGCTCACCAAGGAAGAACGGGAAGTGCTTGGCAGTTTGGTTTCAAAGGGGAAGCATCAATCGCAAAAGATATTGAATGCACTGATTTTCCTTGATAGCGACACAGGGGATTGTCAGGCGAATCGGTCAACGAACGAGGAAATTGCCCACGTCCTCAATATCAGTATGCGGAAGATTGATAGGGTGAAGAAGCGCTTTGTCGAAGAAGGATTTGGCGCAGCCCTCGACAAGAGAAAAACGGGGCGTGTCTATGAAAAGAAGGCGGACGGAGAGTTTGAGGCACATTTAATCGCCTTGAGTTGCAGTGATCCGCCTGAAGGTTTTGCCCGATGGTCGCTGAGGCTATTGGCTGACAAGATGGTTGAGCTGAATTGAAAGTATTTCGCATGAAGCGGTTCGTCGCGTTCTAAAAAAAACGAACTTAAACTTTGGCAACACAAAGGATGGGTGATTCAACCAGAACACAATGGCAGCTTTGCGGCCAACATGGAAAGAGTGCTGGACGTCTACAAGCGTCCGTTTGATCCATTGCACCCTGTTGTCTGCATGGATTGTCACCCAAGCAATTTTTCTTGCCTGTGAACCGTTGTTTGGCAAGGGATTGGTGACAATAACCGAGCGAAAAACCAAACGAGACTGGGCCGTTTTTCTGGAGCAGATTGCCGGGCATTATTGCAAAGCCGACAAAATAATACTGGTGATGGATAATCTGAACACGCATCAACCAGGTGCTTTTATGAGGCGTTTCCACCGGAAAAGGCTAAAGCGTTATGGGATCGATTCGAATTTGTTTACACCTCAAAGCATGGAAATTGGCCAACATGGCCGAGATTGAGCTGAACGTTCTCGCAAGCCAATGCCTGAACCGACGAATTGACGATATCGAAGTTGCCAGAAAAGAGGTGAATGCTTGGCAAAAGCACCAGAACAATCGACAGGTCAAAGTAAACTGGCATTTCACAACGAAGGATGCGCGGATAAAATTGTCACGCCTGTATCTGACGCTAGTGTCCCGTGCGGTTAATTGGGCATATTTATCAACTTATGTGTTATAGTGCGTCATGCCACGCACACATGAAAACTATACAATTAATGAAGACGAGCAGCGGAGCCTCGAAGCCCTGCTGCGTTCTCCTAAAACAGCGCAAAGCCTTGTATTCCGTGCGGAGATCATCCTGCTGACGGCTTCTGGAAAGACAGTTGAGCAAGTGGCAAGCCAGCTCGGGACCACTGCACTGACTGTCTACCGCTGGAGGAAGCGATTCAAAGACCAAGGCCTCACGGGCCTTCAGGATCGTTTTCGAAGTGGTCAGCCCAAGAAGCTTCCCAAAGAAGAAGTCAAGGAAGTGCTGAGAATGACTGTGGAATGCATTCCTCGAGAGGCGACTCATTGGAGTGTCCGCCTCATGGCGAAAGCGGCTCATGTCACCACCTGGCAAGTGCGGGAAATATGGAAGGCTGCCGACTTAAAACCCCATCGGCTCAAGACATTCAAAATCAGCAATGATCCACACTTTGCTGAAAAGGTTATAGATGTCGTTGGGCTGTACATGAATCCTCCTGAAAATGCGGTTGTTTTATCCGTTGACGAAAAAACTCAAATTCAGGCATTAGATCGAACCCAACCGATGCTCCCGTTGCGGCCAGGCCAAATTGAACGTCGGACACATGATTATAAGCGAAACGGGACCACCAGCCTTTACGCTGCCTTTGACATTGTAACCGGTAAGGTTATTGGGAGGACGACAGCACGGCACAGGGCAAAAGAATTTCTCGATTTTCTTTGGCAAATAAAAAAAGCAATGCCGTCAGATGTTGACCTCCACGTTATTCTGGACAACAGCAGTACACACAAAACGGTTGAAGTGAAGAAGTGGCTCAAGACCAATCCCCGCTTCAAAATGCATTTTACCCCAACCAGCGCATCATGGCTTAATGCTGTAGAAGGCTGGTTTGGACAGCTGGAACGTCGTTCTCTTTATCGCGGAGTTTTTACCAGTGTCAAAGAACTGAGAAACGAAATCCACCGTTTCATAAGCCCTCATAATTCAAAGACGGCAAAACCTTTCAAGTGGACAAAAAGCGCCGATGGTATCCTTGATAAAGTGGAAAGAGCAAAACAATCATTAAACAACGAGACTAACCGCACGGGACACTAGTAGTTCGTTTCGCTAAAGCATTTACAATTTACAAATGGTTCGTCGGGACGCGAATACGGTTGCATTTCGGGAATTGGATAGAATGAGACTGACCAAACAAGTGTAAACATTTTCATGAAACGAACTACTAGAAAGTTGACAGGACACTAGCTAGATCATGAAAAGGCAGAAGGGCAGAACCTCTGCGAAGTTGTTTGAGGAATTCCTTCATATCAAGAAACGCTATTGGGGTAGGCATTTTTGGGAACGAGGATATTTTTGTGCCACCTCGGGCCAAGTTACCGATTAAATGATAAAGAGTTATCTCGAACATGATTTTATCAAGCCCCGACGCAAATTTAAAGGTGGAAGACTGACGGGTCTGATGACCCGTATTTGTGCATTCAGCACATCAGGAACAACCACCAGCTTTTAGCTGGTGGTTGTTGGTTGTAGATTCTTTTAGTGTAAGGAATCCTAATGTGAAGCTTTTTAAAAGGAAAATCCATGGCGCATACCAATGACTCTAAAATATATATCGCTGGACATCGGGGCATGGTTGGATCAGCGATCATGCGTCGTTTAACGTCTTATGGGTACGACAATCTTGTCATGCGTACCCGGCAGGAACTGGATCTACTTAACCAACAAGCTGTCTTCAATTTTCTTCAGGTCGAGAAACCGAGTTTCATCTTTCTCGCCGCCGCCAAGGTTGGAGGAATCCTTGCTAACGACACCTACCGCGGGCAATTTATTTACGAGAACCTCACTATTCAAGCAAACATCATCCATGGCGCTTATCTGGCGGGCGTCAAACGCCTTTGTTTTCTCGGTTCCAGTTGCATCTATCCGTGGGATTGCCCTCAGCCTATCAGAGAGGAATACCTGCTCACCGGCCCTCTGGAGCAGACCAACGAGCCCTATGCCACTGCCAAGATTGCTGGCATCAAACTCTGTGAATCTTACAACCGGCAATACGGCTGTCACTTTTTCAGTATTATGCCCACCAACCTTTATGGCCCCAAGGACAATTATGATCTGGCCGCGAGCCACGTTCTGCCGGCACTGATACGCAAGGCCCATGAAGCAAAGCAAAGCGGCAGCCAGAAACTTCTCGTCTGGGGAAGTGGCCAGCCCCGACGAGAATTTCTTTACGTCGACGACTTGGCCGATGCCTCAGTCTTCTTGATGCTAAAAGGGATAGAGGAGGGAATCTACAATATTGGTACCGGTACCGACATCACCATCCGCGAACTTGCCCAAACCGTCATGGATGTGGTCGGTTTCCACGGCATGATCGTTTTCGATAACAGTAAGCCCGACGGCACCCCACGCAAATTGCTGGATGTTTCAAAGATGAAACAACTGGGGTGGCAAGCCAGCACACCATTGCGCAAGGGAATCGAGCTAGCCTATGCTGACTACTGCGCCAGCCTGAATTGAATCAATTAAAGAGAGACATCAAAGCTATGCAAAAAGTTGCACTTATCACCGGCATCACCGGCCAAGACGGCGCCTACCTCGCTGAATTGTTGTTAAAAAAAGGTTATATTGTCCACGGAGTCAAGCGCCGCACCAGCCTGTTCAATACGGATCGCATCGACCACCTTTACCGTGATCGTCATGAGAAAGACGTGCGCTTCTTCCTGCACCATGGCGACTTGACCGATTCGTCCTCCCTCATCCGAATTATCCAGCAAACTCAACCAGACGAAATTTACAATCTAGCAGCTCAATCTCACGTGGCGGTCAGTTTTGAGGAACCTGAATACACCGCCAACTCCGATGCCCTAGGCAGCTTGCGCCTGCTCGAAGCCATACGCATCCTCGGCATGGAGAGAAAAACCCGTTTCTACCAGGCCTCCACCTCCGAACTTTTCGGTAAGGTGCAGGAAATTCCTCAAAAAGAAACCACCCCCTTCTACCCGCGCAGTCCCTATGCCGTGGCCAAACTTTATGCGTACTGGATCACAGTCAATTACCGTGAGGCCTACGGTATCTATGCCTGTAATGGCATCCTCTTTAACCATGAAAGCCCAGTTCGCGGCGAAACCTTTGTTACCCGCAAGATCACCCGCGCGTTGGCCCGCATCAGGTTAGGCCTCCAAGACTGCCTGTACCTGGGAAATCTTAATGCTAAACGTGACTGGGGCCACGCCCGCGACTACGTGGAAATGCAATGGTTGATGCTCCAGCAGGCGCAACCCGAAGACTTCGTCATCGCCACTGGCAAGCAATACACTGTCCGCGATTTCATAATTGCAGCCGCAACCGAACTTGGCATGAAAATTCGTTGGGAAGGGGAAGGCGTGGACGAAAAGGGCTTTGATACCGACAACAAGTGTATCGTTCAGGTGGACCAACGCTACTTTCGACCCACTGAAGTCGAAACTCTGCTCGGTGACCCGAGCAAGGCCAAAGATAAACTCGGCTGGGCGCCCAAAATCTCCTTTGCAGAACTCGTAGCCGAAATGGTGCGCGAAGACCTAAAGGCCGCCGAACGTGATGAACTTGTCAACAATCACGGATATAAAACTATGAGTTATTACGAATGATTGAATTTTTGGCTGTCTCCGTAAAGGCATTTTGACGACAGACTCATGGGATCAACACATCGTGCCCAAGAACGGCTAAAAAAAATAATCAAAACTACCTGGTCGGGTCTGTTTTCAAAAATAATTTCCACAGCCATTTCACTGATAATGGTGCCATTGGCTGTTCATTATTTAGGCAAAGAACAATATGGGGTGTGGGTGGCGATTTCCTCGTTAGTAGCTATGCTGGCTTTTCTTGATGGCGGAGCAGGTAATGCTGTTATTAACATGATTGCCTATGCCAGCGGTGCCCAAAAAGAGCGCCTTGAAAAAATTGTATCTACCGCCTTTTTCAGTTTGATGGCGATTGCCTCGATCAGTTGTTTCTTATTTCTGGCGACCTTCCCATTAGTATCTTGGGAGATGCTACTTGGTATATCTTCGTCAACCCCGATATCTAATCTGCACATCGTTGTAATAATCGTTGGGTCATTTTTCTTTGTAAGCATGTTCGCAACGTTGGTTGGAAAAGTTCAAAGGGGCTTGCAAGAAGGGCATCTTGATAATTTCTGGAATGGTACAGGAGCTGTGCTGTCCCTTCTGTTTGTGTATATCGCCATAAGGAAGGATGCCGGGCTGGTTGGTTTTGTTATTGCGTTTTTGGCGAGTTCGCTGCTCGCCTATCTGGGGAGCAATGTTCATTACCTTTATTTTCTTAGAAACGATTTACGCCCCCGGATTGCTAAAGTTGACGGAGTGGTAGCAAAAGAGTTGTTCACAGTGGGTGGTATGTTTTTTGTTTTACAAATAGCCGGAGCAATTCAGGGGCAGGCGGACAATGTAATCATTGCCAATATGCTGGGGCCAGCCGAGGTGACCAATTATTCAATTTGCATGAAATTGTTTCTAATCGTGCCCATGTTATTCGCATTGCTGCAGACCCCGCTATGGCCAGCTTATCGAGAGGCTCTTGCAAGTGGTGACGCCCTCTGGATAAAACGCACTTTTTTTAAATCTATACGTTGGGCACTACTTATCAGCATCCCCTCAGCTTTTGCGCTTGTGTTATTTGGTGGAAAAATCATCGAATTATGGGTGGGACCGAAGGTTGTACCCTCAATCAGTCTCCTGATTGGTTGTGGTTTTTGGCTCGTATTGATGACTGTAGGCAATGCTCTCGGGGTATTTCTTAATGGAATGCAGTTTGTAAAAATCCAAATGATCGTAGCGGTAATTACTGCTACAATGAAATTAATTATTTCAATCTTGCTAATGCAAACTATTGGCGTTGTTGGCGCTGTCTTTGGTTCAATAATTTCCTATGGCATTTTTACAATCTTACCATATTTTATTTATATTAAAAAAATATTTGAATATTTTGGCCTTATTTCATTAAACAAAAAACCAAAATTTTAAAAAAACTCACTGCATCATAAAAATGTTGTGTATGTTTTTTTATATTGAATTCATATTCTCTCATGGAAAAGAAAACCCCTTTAGCTTTCTTCGCCTATAATCGCCCAACCCATACCAAGCGTGCATTGGAAGCCTTAACAAATTGCTCAAGATTCGATGAAGTAGAAATTTATATCTATTCTGACGGGCCGATTTCGGGAGACGCAAGTTCAGGGGTCCATGAAACCAGAAAAGTGCTTCGAGATTGGGCTGAAACTTACAAGTCTAATCTTATTGAGCAATCTCAAAATCTTGGTCTTGCCAAGGCAATCGTTAATGGAGTATCCGAACTTTGTGCTCGTTACGGACGCGTAATTGTTGTAGAAGACGACCTTGTCGTCAGTCCTGATTTTTTGCACTACATGATTGAGACTCTCGATCATTACGAAAAAGATGAGAACGTAATGCAGGTTGGAGGTTGCACAATCAGTGCACCTAGAGAATTAACGGCCGATGTTTTCCTTCTACCAGTTACCACCACCTGGGGGTGGGCTACATGGCAGCGTTCCTGGCAGCATTTTTCTTGGCAGCCGGAACATCTGGAGGCTGCACGTCATGATAGCGATTGGAAAAAGCTGTTCGATTTGAATGGGACTTGTGCGTTCACCTCGATGCTTGAAGATCGTTTGGCTGGAAAGAACAACTCTTGGGGCATCCTCTGGTGGTATGTCGTTTCCAGGCGACGAGGTTTGGTTGCTTACCCCGCTCAGAGTCTTGTGTGGAATGGTGGCTTTGACGGTACGGGTATTCACTGTGGCAGCAGTGATTTTCTTCAGCAGAGTGATGCATCTTTATTAGGGAGGAGCAATTATTTACCGAACTCTTTGAGATACCCTCTTTATACAAAAGTTATCCCAGAGAATCTCCTAAGATTGGAAGATTTCTTTCGCTCGAAACTGGAAAGTCATGATTCAAAAAAAACCAGCAAAGGTTTGAAACAGATCATTCTATATTTATCGAAAAAATACACAGATAAAATTCGCAATGCTTTTTGTTAATCGATTACGTCACCGATTCTTTTCTTGGCTAGCCGGAGAAATAGCCGCAACAAAGCGCACAAGTGCTGGTTGGAATAATTGCATGCTTGACACCGGTGCAATACTTTGCGATGAAGCTGAAATTGGAAATTTCGCAGGGGGCCCAGAAAGAATTAAAATAGGAAAAAACTCATTTATACGCGGACGCTTACAAACCTATGGCCACGGAGGGCAGTTAACGATTGGCGATTGGTGTTATGTGGGCATTCGCTCAGAGATATGGTCGATGGACTCTATCTCCATTGGAAATCGGGTACTAATTGCCCATGATGTAAATATCCATGACGGTACTGCACATTCAATAGACACAGCAGAACGCCATAAGCATTTTCGTGATATTATCGAACATGGCCATCCTACTAGTAGAGAAAATGTCCCGGGTCTCCAATCTGCGCCTGTTGTCGTTGAAGATGATGTGTGGATCAGCTATGGAGTCTCGATCTTGAAGGGAGTACGAATTGGTGCTGGCAGCGTCATCACAGCAGGCGCTATCGTAACTCACGATGTTCCCCCCGGAGTAATTTATAGATGTCAAATATCACCCGTAATTTCTTCGCTCGCTTGATAAGATTTGCCTATCGGCAAATGCAAACTGCAAATATTAACACTAATGCGGGTGCAGGATATTCAATAAATGCAGATGGCGCTGTCCTTGCAGGTTACTCTACTGAATGCAGGTCGGGTGGTGCCGATGGCAGAGTGGTTATCGGCAAAGGCTCTGTCTTGTCATGCCGGATCGTTTTAGAGCGTAGCATTGGTACTGTTTCAATAGGGAATGACTCTTATATTGGCGGATCACAAATTATCTGTGCTAAACAAATCGAGATAGGAAGTAATGTCCTCATTTCCTGGGGATGCTTTATCGTTGACCACGATTCTCACTCCCTAGATTGGCGAGATCGTGCCCAAGATGTTCAAAATTGGCGTGAAGGACTTCTTGCTGGTGGTCTTGAAAAAGCCAGCGAATTTAAAAACTGGGATGTCGTCGACATGGCCCCAATCCGGATCGGGAACAAAGTGTGGCTCGGAATGAATGTCACCGTCTTGAAAGGTGTAAATATTGGCGATGGAGCCGTGGTTGCTGCTGGATCAATAGTTACCAAGGATGTTCAACCATGGACCTTAGTGGCAGGAAACCCTGCACGTACAATTAAGGAACTACCCAAACATTGACAAAACTTAGTTGGGAACAAGCCGTACAGTGGCTCCGCGACCAGTCAACCCATCAGGAACTCGTCAAAGCTTGTTATTTTGATGATCCCCTGCCAGAAGCAGCTGAACGTTTTTGGCAGAGCATGGAATGGAAATCGATAGCGACCTTATTACCTGCCCGCAAAGGTAATGCGCTTGACCTTGGCGCTGGTCGAGGAATAAGCAGTTACGCGCTGGCACGGGATGGTTGGCAAGTAACTGCTCTTGAACCAGACCCAAGCAACCTGGTGGGGGCGGGTGCGATTCGTTCACTGGTCGAAGAAACAGGTTTCTCCATCAAAGTGGTCAGCGAGTATTCAGAAAACCTGCCTTTTGAAAATGATAGTTTCGATCTGGTGAATTGCCGCCAAGTCCTGCACCACGCACGGGACCTGAACCAGTCATGCAAAGAGATATTCAGGATACTCAGACCAGGCGGTGTGATGATTGCCACCCGGGAACATGTCATCAGTAAAAAAGAGGATTTACAGTACTTTCTCGACAGTCACGCTCTCCATAAATTTTATGGTGGGGAAAACGCATTTCTTCTCGACGAATACCTCTCGGCTATCAGCCTGGCAGGCCTGTATGTTGAACAAACGTTGGCCCCGCTTGATTCACCCATTAATTATTTCCCCATGACCTTAGATCAGCACTTCGTTCACTGTACCCGCCCGGCCACTGTATTTATTGGAGAAATGATGACCAACCTCTTATTTAGTTCTCGCCATGCGGTGGGCAGAGCCCTGATGAAATTCCTTGTCAACATGCTTAATCGTCGAGATCAAACTCCTGGGCGGCTATATTCCTTTCTAGCTGTTAAGCCGCGACCTAAAGGTAAGAGTTAATGCCGCAAGAAAAAACCGAGGCCTATCAGAGCACCAAACCAATTCGAACCTATGAGGCTCTTGGCGAAGTCCTCGGCCCTATCAAATCAGTGGTCCTCGCGGGACATGAACTTTACTGGTCCCGGCATGTACTTTGGCACCTCTTTGTTCGCGACTTTGCCGCTGGATTCCGACAAAAGCTACTAGGCTACCTCTGGATTGTTCTGACGCCCTTGATTGGCATCGCCAGCTTTGTCTTCATGCAATGGACGGGCATTCTGAATCCGGGAGAAACCGAACTCCCCTATCCTATCTTTGTCTATATCGGGACCAGTATCTGGGGGATATTTATCAGTGCCCTCACCACTGTCGCTGGAGGGCTCATCGGTAATGCGGACCTCGTCATGCGAACCAACATTCCCAAGATCGGCTTGGCCGTCACTGGCCTGGCTTCCCTTTGCTACAACCTGCTGGTTAATTTGGTCGTCCTGATACTGCTTCTTTTCGTATTTCGCCTGTCGCCGTCTCCATGGGCGCTTTTTTACCCTTTGACCGTTCTCCCGATTATTATGCTTGGTGTCGGGTTGGGGCTCATCTTGTCAGTAGTCGGTGCTGTTGCCCGAGATCTAACTGGCATGTTCACAACCTTGATCAATCTATTGATGTACGTTACCCCCGTAGTCTATACCGCTCAGTTTTCGCATCCGCTACTTAATGCGATCGTACTCTGGAATCCTCTCACCTATCTGGTCGATGCTCCACGCAGCCTCTTTGTCATGGGCCGAATGTCAGCCCCCACAGGATTTTCATTGGCAATCCTTTTTTCCATTGCAATCCTGTGGTTGGGCATTCATGCCTTCTACCTGATCAAAGATAAAGTAACGGAGCGGTTATGAGGAGCAATCAATGGGCTATCCGCGCCGAAGGTACTTCAAAAAAATTCGGCCTGACCTTGCGGCAATCCATGAAATATGGTTTGCGAGATGTAGCTCGCAAACTTGCCGGGCGCTCCAGCACCAGCGGGGTACTGCGCGAAGGTGAATTTTGGGCTGTGGACAATGTGAGTTTTGAACTGCGCAGCGGAGAAGCACTCGGCATCATGGGGGTTAATGGCTGTGGCAAGACGACGCTGTTACGAATTCTGAACGGAGTGTATTCTCCGGACGCAGGGCGAATCCAGATTCGCGGCCGCGTCGGTGCGCTGATTGCTGCGGGTGCGGGCTTTGCACCCATGCTTTCCGGTCGGGAAAACGTCTACGTCAATGGAGCTTTGCTAGGGCTCACCACCAAGGAAATTGATGGATTGATGGACGAAATTATTGCGTTTTCAGAACTCGACCACTTCATTGACCTGCCGGTAAAAAATTACTCGAGCGGGATGTACGTACGCCTTGGATTTGCAATTGCTGCTTTAAGCCGCCCGGATGTTTTATTGATGGACGAAGTTCTGGCGGTAGGTGATCTTAATTTTCAAAAGAAATGCTTTGACCACATTCTTCAATTGAAAAGCGAAGGTACAGCCATCATTTTGGTTTCGCATTCTATCGGAGCTATTTGGTCAGTCTGCGATCGTGGTTTGTTCATGGACCATGGCAAAGTCCTGCGAGAAGGCTCGGTCGAGGACGTTATTCGTGCCTACGATGACCAGAATTCACGAAATGCATTAGTGTCTGAAGGCCAGTTTGCCTTGGCAGCGGAAGAGCATGAAGACGACCAGATTAAAGCCCAAGAAGAGGATTTCCTTGATGCACTCAAAACGGACACTTTGCCAGCCGAATATGGACATTCACGGGGTGGCACTGGTGATGCACAATGTGTATCTGTTCGCGTGTTATCGGACGAATCCGGCGAGGAAATTAACTCCATAGTGTTTGGCACACCGTTGCTGATTGAATGCCGCTACAAGGTCATCAACAAGATAGACGAGCCTATTTTCCGTTTTAGCATCGATGCTGTTCATTACAAATTTTTAGTTTCACTAGACTCTTATGAACAAGGCATGCAGCTTGAAAGTATTGAACCAGGTGACTACCTCCTTCGGGTTCGTGTGAACGACCAGAATTTTCGCCCCGGCATGTACCGGATCAACACCTCCATCGCCAGACGTCAACTTGGCGTGCATATTTTTTATTGGCTGTCGGCAGCATCGTTTATTGTAACACATCCGAATAATCGCTTTCTTTACTCTAATGACAAAGCGGTTTTTTTCCTGCCGTGCGATTTTGTGATGGAGCAAATCGCATGAAATATGTCCTGCCACTTGATTCAAGTTTGACCGAGCATATCTTTGCGCCGTTTCATGATCCTGAGCATTCTCATTGGATTCCAGTTCAAATCGATACTGTTGGAGAGCTCGAGATTAAACGTGATACGCTGTGGGACAGCACTGTCTTCAATTGGTCAGACGTGCGGGAGTCGGTGAGTTTTTCGCTCCTTATACTTGCGCCCTTCAGTACTTATGCCAACAACGAAATTATAGTTTGTTTGTCATTACCAAAAGAGGCTCAGGTCGAAATCGCCTTGATCGACAAAGATTGCCAAGTTTGCAGCGCATGGTCTGCTGCCCGACAAGGTATCGGAAGAAGGCAAGAAATCATCCTCAAAGTTTCTGAATTGCGAGGATTACGTGGGCTCCTTCGCCCGATGTGTGGGTATGAAGGCTTAGCGTTACGCATCGTGTCTACGAAAACTGATGTTGGCATCCTCGTGCTCAGTTGGCTAGGGATGCGTAATTCTGCCTCACACGCAAACACCTTGAAGTCGCGAGCGATGTACCGGCCTGACTGGAGCCCGTGGCTTTTGCCTCACGATGCGTGGGGAGACATAAGCTTTGAGCGAGGTCTTCTTTTCGATGAATCTGCACTTGAAGATGTTCGTGGCAAGTTGAATTGCAGTGGGTGGCGTGAGCATTTTGCCCTGCTCGAATCGAGGGCAGCAGAGTACCTAAAGCGGGATCCTGAGGTCGATTTTGGCGAGTATTTACCCAGCCACGACACACGCTACATCCGGGATTCGGAGCATGGAAAAACCGCCTACCATTGGGAAAGTCTGGTATTGGCATTTGTGGGGCTAGTCAAAGAAGACCGAACACTTATCGACCACGCACTGCGGTATCTAATGTGCATGGTACATACACGCTCATGGACCGAATCGGCAGAACACAATATTTCCTCAAGTACCTGGAGCCATTTGAGCTTCATGGAGGAGATGACCACGACCAGCGTAGCCCTGCTTTTTGACTGGTTGGGTTTCGCACTCCTTGATCGCACAAAGGTATTGATTCGCAAAGCACTTTGGGAGAAAGGTATTACACCGGTCATGCGTGACCTTTCATCACGCGAAGCGATGCACCAAATGAATCAGGGAGCTGTATTCTGCAGAGCTATTGTGCTTGGAGGTTTGATGCTGGAATCTGGTTGGCCAAAATTCCAAGGGCAAATTGTTGATAGTGCTTATGAAAGCATGTGCCAAGTACTGAATGACTACGTCAAGGCAGACGGCGGAGTGCATGAAGGTGTCGGTTATCTTTGCCAGACCCTGACTGCAACGCTGTGGACCATTATTGCCCATTGCCGTGCGAGAGGCTTGGAGTGGAAGGATGTAGCCAGGCAACGTTTCGTTAACGTGGGCCGTTACGTAGCCGTCATGTCTGCCTCGTATCCTGGTAAAGCAATCCCTGTAGGCGACTGTCGAACTGAGTGGTTCGGGGGTGATGCGGTTCCCATCCTTTCCACTTTATTTCCGGAATCTCCTTTCGTGCACATCCTCCATAACTGCCTGATTGGAGGTTGGGTGCATGAGCTAACCGGCACCCTAGCGAAGAGTGGGGGAATGATCGGAATGGTTTACGGGCCAAAAGAGGTTCAAACCAGTCGTCCGATTGTCCCAAACTACGACCTTCTCCATCAATCCGGGAAGGTGACCCTGTCATTCGGCGGCGTGGATTCGCCGAGAGCACGGTTGTGGATTTCAGGAAGAGCTCAAGGTGCAACTCACTCACATCGTGACCTTGGGCAGTTTTGCCTCGAGATCGAAAACGAATCGATATTCGTGGATCGTGGTATGGTACAGTACTGGTTTGCAGAAGCGCATTTTTTGTCCCGATCATGGCTGCACAATGTGCTCACCCCTTTGTCCGCTGACGGAGATTATCTAAACCAACGATTCCCTTCTGGCGCAGATCCTATAGTTGTCTCTGAAGACCACCGAAGAATTAGTGTCCCGGGTAACAACATCTGGGCCAGTAATATGGACCGCTACGAAAGGCGCTTTGTTTTTGATGATCAAACAACATTTTCGATCCTTGATGACTTTGTCTTGCAGGAGCCCGGCCAAGTCGCTTTTCATTTGCATTCCCCAATGGCATTTCAGGTTTTGGGTCAGCGCGCTATCCTTAACCGTAAAGGCTATAGAGTCGAAGTCGTATTTCCGTGGGCCCAAAAAGTGGAGTGCCGCGAGACTCTTATCGATTTGTGCCACCGGCCAATTTTTCACTTATGCGCTATGTCCACTCAAATTCCCGCTGACCAGTTATTTACACAGATCACAATTCATGCTGAAGCTAAAGATACTAATAACAAATAACCGGGATGGTATGTGAAATTACCATTAGGGTCTTTCGGTGCTCGGTAGTTACAGACTTTGTTTAGCCGTCCTGGTTATGGCATACCACAGCCTTCCACTGTTTCTTTTGCAATGGCCAGTAGGCTATCTGGTGGGATACTATGTATGCATTCGATCATCGTTATAGAGGGATAGATGTCTTCTTCGTTAGCTTGTTCAGCGCTTTGGTTCTTGCACATAGTTTAACCACGATAGTTAATCGATATATCGAGCCCCGGCGTACGGTAATTCGAAATAAAGCAAGGCCCGCCTCTCTTTGACTTGGATGCCCGCTTCACCTCCCTTCAAAATGGCGATAATTTTATTTTCGGTAAAACGTGTCTTTTTCATCAGAGAACCTCCTGGTGTGTGCATTGTGCTGCCAGAAGCACTCTACTTTTGACCTGTCTGTCATTCAGGGGAGCTTACGATGCTTCAAAACCGGTAAAGATTTTTCTTCAGATGCAGTATCAGCGCGAAAACTCAACCCTAATGGGGGGAGAGGGGCGTGAACGTTATTGCCATTGTCGAAGCCACCAGGCTCGCATAACCCGCATAATAGGACGAAATAAAGTGGGCTTCACTGTTTTTGCTGTCATCCCGGTCTTCAACCGCTTACATTTCACGCGCGATTGCATCCAGCATCTCAAGGCTCAGAGCTACCAGCCGATTAGGATCATCGTAGCGGATGGCGGTTCCACAGATGGCACTGTCGAAACCATTCGCACCGAGCATCCAGATGTAATAGTACTTACTTCCGCATCGGAGTTGTGGTGGGCAGGTTCCATGGAGATGGGTATAAACTGTGCCCTGAATGAGAGCCAGGGTGCGGAAGACTGTGTCTTGATGATGAATAACGACACACAGATTCCTCCCGACTATGTTGAAAAATTGATGCTAGCTGCGAAAACTCATGATGCAGCGGTCGGGGCACTGGTGGTTGATAGCCGAGATGCAACACATGTTTTGGATGCGGGCGAATATATCGATTGGGCAACCTACTCATTCCCCGTCAAGAGCAGCGTAGCCATTGATGAGCGTTTTTGTGACGACGTTGACGTCCTGCCTGGACGAGGTAGTCTGGTGCCACTGCGGATGATTCGCAGGGCTGGCAATGTGGATTCATCCATGTTTCCCCATTATTTAGCAGACTATGAATTTTTTTATCGCCTAAAACAACACGGGTTTCATCTAGGGGTTTGTTACGAAACCCGCATACTTGCTCACATCGAAGAAACAGGCATTGTGCCTACAAAGGGGAAATTAGGATTTCATTCAATCTGGTGTGAAATTTTTTCACGACGCTCAATGAGCAATGTGGTTGACCACTGGAAATTCGTTGGGCGTCATGCCCCTGAACAGTATCGTGCACGCATTCGCCGTCGCTTGATCCGAAGAGTGATAGCGGATTTCACCCTGCGCACACCATTGAGGCCTTTTTTCCTGCCGATGTATTGGTTACTGGCTGCCATTAAAGGGCAACGCAGCGCGTTTTTACTTTTTTCGCACTCCATTCGCGATCAAGGCATCAGTGTCCTTTGCCATCCGCAAAATTTTCCGGGTTTGATTCGCTGGCCGCTGTATTTTGTGGCGGCACCGGGTCCTTTTCGTCGCACAGATCTCGCGCAATATGGGTTGATTGTTAATGAACTTCTCGCGCAAGGCATATTACGATCGCTGTGTACGGAAGGTTGGTATGCATTTGAGACACTGAATTTCTCAGACAAGCATAACTCATCGAAACTCAAACGGCTTTTTTTGTCTGCATGGAACCCTTTCCGCAAATTAACCAACACCTTGGCATGGCGCAGAGACTTGCTGAATAAGACTGAAGCATGAAAAAGTCGTCAGGGCAAATCACGATTGGTATTGAGTTGATCGACGATCCAGCCTGGATGGGCGGCACCCTCTATGTGAGAAATTTGGCAATTTGTCTCTCCCGCCTACTGGAAAACGAACGCCCCTTGGTGCAACTGATTGGCGCACCGAACGTTGTATCGGACTTTATTGACGAATGGGGCCATTTACCGATTTTTAATTCAGCTTCTAATAATTTGTTGGGGAGAATTTCACGACGCTTGGGTTGGACCCAAAAAGTAGCAGCACCAATTGATATAATCTACCCTGGCTTTGGTGCTCAGGTACCAGGAGCAGTGACGATGCGCTGGATTCCTGACTTTCAGCATCGATATCTGCCACATCTCTTTTCGGAAGAGGAGGTCACGATTCGGGATTGCTCCATCAAAGAAATTGCAGATAAATCGGGGGTGGTAATTCTAAGTAGCGAAGTAGCGGCAAAAGATTTCTGTCGATTTTACCCAGGGCACCTTGCTACCCCACGGGTCTGGCATTTTTGCTCCTTATTAGATACCACGAAGTCGGCATCATATGCTGCAATTGGGCAATATGGCTTGCCAGAAAAATATCTCTATTTACCGAACCAATTCTGGGCGCACAAAAACCATATCACTGTTTTTAAGGCACTAGCGCGTTTACGCCACGAGCGTGGAATAGAGATCCCCATTGTTTGTACCGGTGCGCAGTCGGACCGGCGCAACGAAACACATTTCTCCAATTTACAGCAATTCATTCAAGAAAAAGACCTGACCGGCCAAGTGCATTTACTGGGCTTGATAGAGCGAAATGATCAAATCGAAGTGCTCCGCCATGCCGCTGCGGTCATTCAACCCTCACTGTTTGAAGGATGGAGTACCGTGGTGGAAGATGTGCGCGCGACTGGACGGCCGATTTTCCTGTCCGATATTCCTGTGCACAGGGAACAAAATCCGCCGCATTGTAGCTATTTCAACCCTGAATCAGATGAGCAATTGGCCGAGATACTTGCCTGCCAATGGGGAACACTACGACCTGGAACCGACGTCAGAGCAGAAAGTGAAGCGCGACAGGATATGGAAACTCGTACCTTGAACTCCGCACATGTGTTTTGCGAAATTGCTAATATGGCACTGGATATCTCTAACAAACCTAAATTCTAATCAAAACCGGAACAACCAATGACAAAAGGGCAAGAAATACCAGACTACAACAAAATGCATGCGCAATGGGCAGCTTCCTATGTGCCTATCCAGAAAGCCAAAGTCTTGGTTGTAGGCTGCAATACAGGGGGAGATTGCCGAAACCTGGTTGAACTAGGAGCACGTGAAGTTTTAGGTGTAGATGTCGTCGATGGTATAGGGCGTGATTTTTCTCATCCTTAAGTTCGATACCTACAATCCTCTGCCGAAGCTATGGACCTCCCCAACAATTCGTTTGATATGGTATTTTGTTTTGCGACGATGGTGCACGTTCCTGACATTGGAAAGGGCTTCTCTGAAATGGCGCGTGTAACCAAACCGGGGGGGGTTCTTTATAGCGTCGCGGCACCGCTGTGGAATTCGCCATATGGGCATCACAAGCCGGAACTTTTTCAACCGCGCTATCCATGGATTCACCTGTTACTAGATAGGGAAGCAATTTGTGAGCTTTGCGAGAAGGAAGGCATTGTTCCAACGGATGATCAGGAATACGACATCATATCAATTATATGCTTAATCAAGAGTTTTTCAATATGGCCCCAGCTAGACGCTATGCTGAGAGTTGTTCTCAACTTAAACCGTTCAACGTGATTCGTAACAATTTTGACAGCCTTCCAGCGAGTTTCCTGGATCCATTAATTGAAAAAAAACTCACTCAAAAAGGTTATTCATGTGAAGAATTACTCGCAGTAACACATGTGTTCATAGCGCGGAAAGCTGGTATTAACCTAACAATAATTGCAGATAGATTGCAGTTAATCTTGAGGCGATATGGATCTGCATCAACCCTAAAAGCAATCATTGGTAGATTGTTTGCTAAGTAACTCAACCAATAGTGACCTGGTACAGAAAGGTGGACACAAAACGAAGAACCACAAATGAAGCAGCCAAAGATTTGCATTGAAGTTGCTGAGGATGAACGCTGGCTGGGCGGAGCTATTTATATTGAAAATCTGTTATCCACCTTGGCGACGCTCGCAGCATCAGACCAACCTATTATTCACCTTTCGATCCTATCAAACCCTGATACACCGTTCCTTGACCGCCTACGCTCGATGGAAATAGTTCGTGCGGTCAATGCGGGGGGAGGGTTGTTATGGCGAATCATTAAAAGGCTTGATCGTGAGTTTGGTGGAAGTATCTTACGAATGATGCACTGGCTCAAAATTTCGTCGAGTGATAGCGGCACTTACGATCTTTGGTTCCCCGCTCTTGAGATTAATTTGATTCCGCGTCGCGAACTGTATTGGATCCCTGATTTCCAGCATTTTTATCTACCACATTTATTCACCGAGGGCGCATTGGCTCAGCGGAGCCGGTCTTTCGCAGACATCGCAAGTGCGAACGGGATACTCCTTCTTTCAAGTCAGACTGCACTTAAGGATTTTGTCTCGCGTTATCCAAATGCGCGTGTCAAACCACGTGTTTGGTCTTTCTGTAGCAGCCTCCCTAATTTTGACCCAGCAAATTTCAGGACTGTACTCGCTCGATATCGATTACCAGAGAAGTTCGTCTACATTCCGAACCAATTCTGGAAGCACAAAGACCACTTGACCGCATTTAATGCCTTGAAACTGCTTAACGAAAAAGGAATCTGCATCCCCCTAGTATGCACTGGATATCAGGGAGACTATCGTGCTCCAGAGTATTTCAATACTGTAAAAGCGTATCTTGAAGAACACGATTTAACCCAGCAAGTATATCTACTCGGAGTTATCCCTAGGGATAACCAGATGCAAATCTTTCGTTGCGCAGCAGCGGTGCTCCAACCGTCACTTTTTGAAGGCTGGAGCACCGTCATTGAGGATGCCAAAGCTTTAGGGCGGCCGATCGTGGCATCTAATATTGCAGTCCATCGCGAACAATTAGACGGTGTAGCAGGCACAACATTTTTTCGTGCATCAAATCCTTCAGATCTTGCTGATTGTCTTGCACAGCTTTGGCCGGGCTTACCTTCAGGACCTGATATAGCTTCCGAGAAGGTTGCTTTTAGCCAGACATCCACAAGGCGAAAGGAATCAGCAACCGCGTTTATGCGCATTGTGCATGAAGCGGTTGCCAGCTCTGCCTGTACTGCTGGCCCTAGCCACAAAAAGAGAGGTTCTTGATTATGTGTGGAATCGCAGGCGTTCTTTCTCTCCACGAAATTGGTACCCACGAATCGGGCCGCGTGCGACTGATGAATCAACTATTGGAACATCGTGGTCCGGATTCAGAAGGCATTTTTGCCACCAATCATGTGATACTGGCCATGCGACGCCTTTCCATTATCGATCTGGCTGGCGGGAAGCAGCCACTTTTCAATGAAGCGAGAGATATCGCCATTGTTTGTAATGGCGAAATATACAACCACCGAGTCTTGCGGGCAGATCTTGAAGCGCTGGGGCATCATTTTTCTTCGCATAGTGATGTGGAAACAATTGTTCATGCCTATGAAGAATATGGCGTTGATTGTCTGACCAAATTGCGAGGAATGTTTGCTTTTGCATTATGGGACAGCAACAACAACAAACTTTTGTTGGCTCGGGATCGAATGGGCGAGAAGCCGCTTTATCTGCATCGCGATGAAATGGGGCGCTTATGGTTTTCCAGCGAGTTGCGCAGCCTAAGGGCTGCAATGATAAATCCTCCAAGCCTGACCGCAGAAGCTTTCAACCTCTTCCTGACCTTTCAATACGTGCCTGAACCTCTCGCCCCGCTTGCGGGAGTGGCTGTTGTGCCTGCGGGACATTACCTGGAACTAAAACCGGGTGCGATCGATATCGCCCCATCCCCCTATTGGGATCTGGCTCAGGTTCATGAAGATCCTTCCCGACCGATCGCGGTCACTGAAGAAATTCTGGATGAAGCTTGCCGCCTGATGGGAAGTGCCGATGTTCCCGTTGCAGTAGCACTTTCAGGTGGTATCGACTCCAGCCTCGTGGCGGCGCTTACCTCACGTCATTATCCAGGGCAGCTACATGCATTCACGATCGGCTATAAAGGTCGACCAGACACGGACGAACGCAGTTTTGCAGCTACCTTAGCCACAGAATTAGGGATTGGTTTTACCGAGGTAGAGCTTGCGACCGAGGACGTCATTGAAAGCTTCCCTCAACTTATCGCTGCAATGGACACTCCAATTGGCGACATCGCGGCCTTTGGTTATTACTCGGTTTGTCAGGCTGCAAGAAAGGCAGGTTACCCGGTGTTGCTCTCCGGGATGGGTGGTGACGAATTTTTTTGGGGTTATGAGTGGGTGCGCGAAGCTGTGACCCGAAACGAGGTTTTGCTAGAAAGTAAAAGTGGAAAACAATCCTGGTGGCATCGTTTGTTTGGTAAAGTAACAAATCAGACCCCTGATTTTTTTGGAGTCCACGATGAGTTACGTAATGGTGACACTTGGTCACGCGCCCTGATGCCACTCGAGGCTCAAAATAAATTGCCTGCTGGTTTTTGGTTGGATCAAGCGAGCCTTGACCTGTCGCTACCCATGCATCTAGCGGTTTCAAATCTGTTGAATAGAACATGGCTGCGCTCCAATTGTCTTTCGTTAGTAGATCGCATGAGTATGGCCCATTCGGTAGAAGTAAGGTTACCTTTGCTCGATACTAATTTGGTAGACCGGGTTACAGGCATGCGCAATGATGGTTTGGTGGATTGGAACAAGCCGCATAAGTGGTTGCTGGTCGAATCGCTGCGGAATGCATTGCCTGCCGATGTGCTGACTCGGAAAAAACAAGGGTTCACACCGCCTGTACTCGACTGGATGAATGGTATCGTCAAGCGTTATGCCCCATTGATTGCAGATGGGGCCTTAGTACGACAGGGTTTGATCGATCCCGGCCGAGCTCGTGGCGATCTATCCGTGTTTGGATTATCTTTTCTTTACAAGCTGGTGCTTCTTGAATGTTGGGTGAGGTTGCACCTTGAAGGGCAACCATCGGAAGAATTAATTGCTACGGTGAAGGCGCTAGCTTAATGGGACGTTTTTTCATTCTTCTCGTCACGTTAGTTGCACCGTTTTTTTGTAAAACCGTATGGTCCGCTGACCATATTACTGTCCGGAACTTTATAATTTCTAGCCATTTGGCCCAAATGGATGAAAAAGCTGTCTTGATAATCGGTGATAGCATTATTGAATCATGGATTGGCGGTTCTCTTGGAAATTGTAGAACGCTGAATGCCGGCTTGGGGGGCGGGGGGGTGCAGGCTGTCATTACCCTTCTCCATAATTTAAATAAAACTGCCGACCGCTCCAAAATAATCGGCGTTGTTGTGGCAATCGGTGTCAATGACACTGTCCGCAAAGATATTCAACCAACCTATATCGATAAATGGAAAGATGATTACACAGAACTTGTCGATATTGCTCTACAATTGAGTCGATCGGTTGCTGTTTCAACGATTTTGCCCGTTGAGGACGACATGCCTCTTGGCACTAAATATTTTGATCCTGGTTTAATTGAGCAGTTCAATAAAACGATTCGACAAGTTGCAAAATCGAAGAGCATTAGAGTCATCGAAGCTGACAAAGCCATTGGTAACTTAAAGAAAAAAGGCCATTTTACTGTTGACGGTGTTCACCTAACCAGCGATGCCTACAAAATTTTCTCCAAGGAATTACAGTACGGATTGCCAAGTCATTGTAACTCCGACTCAGGGTTTGAAAAATGAGACCTCAGCGGCACCTAGGACTGAATATAAGGCATACCTGATGCAAAAAAAAATAGCACTAGTCACAGGGACTCACGGTACCATTGGCCGGTATATCGCATCAACCCTTGCAGCCCGTAACTGGGAAGTAGTCGGCATTGGTCACGGCAAATGGGACGCTGGGGATCAATTAAAATGGGGTATAAACTCCTGGCACGAAACTGATGTGTCATTAGCTTCCTTGCGGAATCTTGATATACGCCCTACGCTCATTGTTCACTGTGCTGGTAGCGGCGATGTCGGGGCTTCGATAATTGCACCACATACTGATTTTCTGCGAACCGTGGCAACCACGGCTGCCGTTCTGGAATTTTTCAGGGTCGATTGTCCGGAGGCTGTACTGGTCTATCCTTCCAGTGCAGCGGTTTATGGTATCGCCGAAAGTTTCCCTATGCGCGAAAGCATCCCTCTTCGGCCGACATCACCTTATGGTGCTCATAAAAAAATTGCTGAAGAGTTGATAATGGATCATGCCCGTTTATTCGGCCTGAAGGCTGTCGTAATCCGTTTGTTCTCTATTTACGGTGAAGGATTCCGCAAACAATTACTTTGGGATGCTTGCCAACGAATTTTAACCAACGAAACCGCTTTTTTTGGCACTGGTGAGGAAACTAGGGATTGGTTGCATGTTGCTGATGCTGCGGACCTGCTGGTTCAATCTGCTTATCATGCTTCCGCCTGCTGTCCAGTGTTGAACGGTGGCACAGGGACTCCTGTGAGCATAAGAGTTGTGTTGACTGAACTCTTTCGATTAATGGGTCGTTCTGATCTTCCAACATTTTGCGGTACTCAACGCCCCGGTGACCCGCTTCATTATCATGCTGACATGCGGCAGGCTACGGCTTGGGGCTGGAGTCCTCAAATTGCTTGGCAATCTGGTCTGGCGCGTTATGTCTCCTGGTTTAGACAAGAGCATGGTTTGGTATGAAAGCTGTGCTTCCGCAGTCGAAATGAAGCCACCATTACTAACCGTGATTGTTGCCGTTTTTAATGGGGCGGCTACGTTGCAACAATGTATTGACAGTGTCACTCATCAAAGTTTTCCATACAAGGAGCTGATCATTATTGACGGAGTATCCCAAGACGGCACAATCGATCTGTTAAAAGAAAATAGCGAGCAGATCAGCTATTGGATTTCCGAACCCGATAATGGCGTTTACAACGCATGGAACAAGGGCTTGGCGCAGGCCAAGGGCGAATGGATATGTTTTCTTGGTGCAGATGATTATTTCTGGGATACCCAAGTGTTAGAGCGTATGCAGAGAGCCCTTCAAAGTGTTCCCTCTGATGTACGATTGGCTTATGGGCAAGTTATGCTGGTTGGCACTGACGGAAAAAGTCTTTATCCAACCGGCGAACCTTGGGGTAATTTCAAAGTTCGTTTCATGCAAGGTTTATGTTTGCCTCATCAAGGAGTAATGCACCGCCGCAGTTTGTTCGTGCAAAAAGGGAAATTTGACGAATCATTCCGAATCGCTGCCGATTACGAACTAATGCTCCGAGAGTTAAAGACAGGCGAGGCGATATTTATACCAGACATCATTGTCACAGCGATGCGTCAAGGCGGGCTCAGCAGTAATCCCTCAAACACCATCGTGACGATGCGTGAAATCAGGCGCGCTCAAAAAATGCATGGTCTATATTTTCCCAGTTTTTTTTGGCATCGTGCAATGTTCAGAGTTTATCTGCGTTTACTGCTATGGCATACGATTGGTGAGAGCACGACGAGAAAATTTCTTGATTTTGGCCGACACCTTAAAAGATTACCACCATACTGGACCAAAACAAATCGTTCGAACTAACCTCGCATTAAAAAATCATGAATAAATAAATACTGCCAGATGAACACACCTGGATTGACCGGCGAAAAGCTCCAAAGGCTATTCGTCCATGCGACAAACATTCATCAGGGTGGTGGGCAAGCCTTGCTCTTGTCGATTATTGAGTCCTTACCCCGTTCTGGGTCGGCTGTCTTGATATTAGACATCCGCATGCCTTTGCCCCGTGGCATACCTGAAAGCACGCAAATACATAGAATTTCCCCGACAATCCTTCAGCGGATAAAGGCCGAAAAATGGCTCGCCGAGCATACCGGAACTGAAGATACGGTCTTGTGCTTCGGCAATCTCCCCCCTTTATTCAAGTTGAGTGGGCATACGGTTGTATTTGTGCAGAATCGCTACCTGGTTGACAATATTAAGCTGAGTGGATTTCCACTGAAGGCTCGACTGAGGCTTGCTGCGGAGCGATTTTGGTTCTCCCAAAGGAAGGAACATGCCGACGAGTTTGTCGTCCAAACGCCGACGATGAAAACATTGCTGGAGACAGTAACTGCGGGCAAGGCGCAGATACATATCTTTCCTTTTATGGCGGAGGTAAAGGACTATGCGCGTAGCGTGCCGAAGAAAGTACAAAAAAAAATCGATTACGACTTTTTGTATGTGGCTTCCGGAGAACCGCATAAAAACCATCAGCGACTCATCGAAGCTTGGCGCCTATTAGCTGAAGAGGGATTGTTTCCATCACTCTGCCTGACCTTAAATGAAGCTCGTTTTGCTCCATTATGCCGGGAATTAAGCACTATACGTCAACTGTACAAATTAAAAGTGACGAATGCGGGTGAATTATCTCACAATGATATTAATATGCTTTATGCAAAAGTAGGAGCTTTGATCTATCCTTCAACCTTTGAATCTCTCGGTTTGCCGTTGATTGAGGCACGACATGCAGGCCTACCCGTATTAGCATCGGAATTGGATTTTGTGCGTGATGTCCTCGACCCAGAACAGACCTTCGACCCGCAATCAGAGACATCTATTGCCAGGGCAGTTAAGCGCTTTCTGGGGCAAACTGAGCAAGCATTGCCACTATTGGATGCTAGCGCTTTTATCAAGCTTATTGTGGATCCTAGAAGACGGTTGTGATGTAATGGAAAGTAGTGTTACTGATCGTTTAAGAATGGGCCACTGAACCGAAATCAGTCAATTATGAATTATATGGCCTAAGACCCCCGATATTTGAACAAGCGGGACGAATACTCTTTGGGCGTAACGAGTCATAATTTGGATGATTTTCCGTCTGGGTATGAATGCGTGCACTAATAATTAGTCAATATTTTTGGCCAGAAAATTTTAGTATTAATGACGTCGCTAAGACTTTGTTGGGAAAGGGGGTCGAGGTTGAGGTCCTGACGGGCAAACCCAATTATCCCGTAGGTGAGAAGTTTTCGGGATACAGATCATGGGGATGCCAACAGGAGGTATATCAGGGGGTGCACATTAACCGCATCCCGATGCTGGCAAGGGGTAAAAACCCTTTCTCATTGGCTGCTAACTACCTTTCCTTTGTTCTGTCAGGATTAATAATTGCGCCATTGAGTTTGAAGAATAAAGAATTCGATGTGATCTTTGTGTATGCGCCATCCCCAATTCTACAGGCTATCCCGTCGCTTTTTTTAGGAAAAATCAAGAGGTGTCCAGTAGTGTTGTGGGTACAGGACTTGTGGCCGGAGAGTCTTTCCGCTACAGGCTATATCCGCAATCAATGTGCGATCGGCCTGGTGCGACAAGTGGTACGCTTCATTTATCGTCATGTGGACCTCCTCTTGGTGCAGTCGCGGGGCTTTGAGACGCCAGTGCGAACTTTAGCCTCGAACACGCCCATCGTTTATTATCCGAATTCCGTTGACAACTCTTTTGCTCTCCCTTCTCGCAGTGAGCCTCCGGCGGTTCCAGGCCTGGATGCGGAATTTTCAGTGATGTTTGCAGGCAACATCGGTGCGGCGCAAGCCGTGAATGTTATCGTTGAAGCCGCTATATTGCTGAGAGAGCACACAGGCATTCATTTTGTTGTTCTAGGAGATGGTAGTTGTCGTGAGGAAATGCTCGAAGCGGCACAACAACAAAGTTTGACCAACCTGCATCTTCCAGGACGTTTTCCGGTGGAGACGATGCCTGCCTTTATGCAGAAAGCTTCGGCATTGTTGGTTACACTTGCGAATCGACCGATCTTCGCGGCGACCGTGCCCAACAAAATTCAGGCTTATTTGGCGGCAGGAAGACCTCTTATTGCTTGCTTGAATGGAGAAGGAGCCCGCTTGGTTGTTGAGTCTGGAGCCGGGATGGCTACCCCAGCGGAAGATGGCAAGGCTTTGGCCGATACGATCTTACGTCTATATCGGCTCTCTGCCAAAGAACGTGATGAAATGGGTAAAAATGGACGACGTTATTATCAAGAACACTTTGACCATGATAAGTTGGTCGATGAGTTAATCAAACATTTGCAGGCAGTATCGCAGACGAGCAAGTATACAGAGTGAAAATATTAGTCATCGGCGCAAGCGGCATGATAGGCAGCACGGTGCTGCGTGTTTTGAGTGAGAAAAGCGACTGGGAAGTTTTCGGCAGCGTTCGTGATGGAAGTGCGAGGCGTTTTTTCCCCGCATTCATCGGCCAGCGTCTGGTTGAAGGCATTGATGTCGACCACTTGGATTCCCTTGTAAAAGTCCTTGATCAGATTCTGCCGAATGTGGTTGTCAATTGCGCGGGGTTGACTAAACACAAACCGGAAGCTGGAGACCCGCTATTCTCTGTTCCGATCAACTCCCTGATGCCGCACCGTCTTGCAAAACTCTGCAAACTAGTTGGGGCACGTTTAATCCATGTTAGCACAGATTGTGTTTTCTCCGGCAAAAAAGGCAATTACACTGAAGATGATTTCGCCGATGCGCGCGATGTTTACGGAAAATCCAAAGCCCTGGGCGAAGTGAATTATCCTCATGCCGTCACCTTGCGCACCTCGACCATCGGCCATGAACTGCAGAGCAAATATGGGTTGCTGGATTGGTTCCTGTCCCAAGAGGGCAGTTGTAGCGGTTATACTCGCGCCGTTTTCTCTGGACTTCCGACCATGGAATTTGCCCGAGTCGTCCGTGATGTTGTCATTCCGCATTTGGAATTGTCCGGGGTGTACCATGTGGCTGCGAAACCGATCGCTAAGTACGAACTGTTGCAGTTAATCGCCGATGTATATGAGAAACTCATCGACATCGTTCCTAACGACACGGTCGTGATTGATCGTTCGCTTGACGCCAAACGTTTTCAGGCGGCGACGGGTTACACTGCTCCCGAGTGGCCCGAATTGATCAAATTAATGCACGATTATAAATAGCTCTGGATTAGACATGTTTAAAGATAAAATATTGATGATCACCGGTGGTACGGGTTCCTTTGGGAATACCGTGCTCAGGCGCTTCCTGTCGACGGAAGTCCGTGAGATACGTATATTCAGCCGAGATGAAAAAAAGCAGGAAGAAATGCGGATCGCATTGAACAATTCGAAGCTGAAGTTTTACATCGGTGATGTCCGCGATTACAACAGCATCTTTCAGGCAATGAAGGGCGTGGATTATGTGTTCCATGCGGCGGCCTTGAAGCAGGTCCCATCATGCGAGTTTTATCCGCTCGAGGCTGTCCGAACTAATGTGTTGGGCTCTGAGAACGTGATGGAGGCCGCTATTGCCCGTACTGTTTCGCGTGTTGTGATGTTGAGCACAGATAAAGCGGTGTATCCCATTAATGCGATGGGGATATCGAAGGCGATGATGGAAAAATTTATGGTTGCCAAGGCACGCATGCAGAATGAGGGAGAGACCGTGTTGTGTGCCACTCGATATGGCAACGTCATGGCTTCGCGCGGATCAGTCATTCCTCTTTTTGTGTCGCAACTCAAAGAAGACAAGCCACTCACGATTACTGATCCAAACATGACGCGTTTTTTGATGTCGCTGGAAGATTCTGTCGATCTGGTGCTTTATGCTTTTGAAAATGGCAAGCAGGGCGACATCTTTGTACAGAAGGCCCCGGCTTCTACCGTTGCTGATCTGGCGCAAGCGCTGAGGGAAATATTTGCGAAATCGAATCCTCTCCATGTAATCGGCACTCGTCACGGTGAAAAATTATATGAAACGCTCATTTCACGTGAAGAGATGGCGAAGGCCCAAGATATGGGCGATTATTACCGAATTCCAGCGGATAATCGGGACCTGAATTATGCGCAGTTTTTTAGTGAGGGTAAAGTGACGATTTCACACCTTGATGATTACACCTCACACAACACCGAACGCTTGAATGTTGAGCAGGTGAAAAAAATGCTCTCGAAACTGGATTTCATTGAGGGAGAACTGCATGCTTAAAGTCATGACCATTGTGGGTACCCGGCCAGAACTCATCAAAATGAGCCGGGTGATCGTTGAATTCGACCAGCACACCCAGCATGTTCTTGTACACACCGGACAAAACTATGATTACGAACTGAACCAGTTGTTTTTTGAAGATTTGGGTATTCGCAAGCCAGATCATTTTTTAGAGGCGGTTGGTGAAAATGCAGCACAGACGATTGCGCGTGTAATTGAAAAAGCTGATGCCGTAATGCAGTTAGAAAATCCAGATGCGGTGATGCTGTATGGGGACACCAATTCCTGCTTGGCGGTGATAGCAGCCAAACGCCGCAAAATTCCAGTTTTTCATATGGAGGCCGGAAACCGCTGCTTTGACCAACGGGTGCCGGAGGAGTTGAATCGCAAGGTTCTCGATCACTTAAGCGACATTAATTTGGTGCTTACTGAACATGCGCGCCGTTACCTGATAGCCGAAGGTATTCGTCCGGAGACTATTATCAAGACAGGCTCACATATGCGGGAAGTATTAGATTTTTATATGCCAAAGATACAGGCCTCAGATGTATTGCAGCGCATGAAAATGAAGAGTGGGCAATACTTCATTGTCAGTGCGCATCGCGAGGAGAATGTCGATACACCGCAAAACCTGCAGGACATGATTGAGACATTGAATGTCTTGGCTGAAAAATATGATATACCCGTTATTGTTTCAACGCATCCACGCACTAAAAAGCGCCTGGATGCTATGGAACTCGGGCAGCTTAATCGGCACATCCAATTTCTCAAACCATTTGGTTTTTGTGACTACGTCAAACTGCAAATGGAAGCGCTGTGCGTGATTTCTGACAGTGGCACCATCACCGAGGAAAGTTCCTTGCTAAATCTGCCTGCTATCACCATCCGCAACGCGCATGAACGCCCCGAGGGAATGGATGTTGGCACACTGATTATGAGTGGTCTGAAAAAAGACCGTGTCCTCGATGCAGTTCGGGTGGTGACTGCTCAACATGACAAAAATCACCGAGTCGCGCGGCCAGTTGCAGATTATGAGGCAGGACTAGTGTCAAAGCAACTGTTGCGAATAGTATTGAGCTATGTAGATTATGTAAACCGCACAGTCTGGTCAAAACCGGTTTAAAAACGAGCGCTAAATCTAAGTGGGACCTCATGGATCTTATCGCCGGGGCAACCGGTTTCATTGGTCGCCATCTAGCGAAGCTTTTGCTGGATAGTGGACAAAATTGCCGACTATTAACCCGTCATCATCAGGATATTGATAATTTTTATGTGGCCGATTTGGCGGATCCTCTTAGGCTTCTTGGCGCCTGTTCCGACATTGATCGTGTCTTCCACTGTGCTGGCCATGCCCACGCCTTTTCTTCCTTATCCGATGAGGATACCAAACAGCACTGGCTGGTTAATTTCGAAGGCACACGTAATCTGGCCGAGGCAGCCGGGCAGGCGGGTGTACGGCGATTTGTCTTTCTCTCTAGTGTCAAGGCCATGGCTGAACCGGTTGATACCTGCGCAGATGAGGATTTCCCAGGTCAACCGATAACAGCTTACGGCCAGTCGAAGCAGGCGGCGGAGGAAGCCGTACTGGAAGCCGGGGCGCGGTACGGCATGCATGTGGTGAATTTGCGTCTGGCTATGGTGTACGGCTCAGGAGGGCGGGGCAATTTGGAGCGCATGGGGCGGCTAGTGCAGAAGGGCTGGTTTCCACCTCTGGCGGAAACCAGCAATCATCGTTCCCTGGTGCATGTTGATGATGTGGTGGCTGCTCTATGCCTGGTGGCCGAGGATGATCGGGCCAGCGGTCGAACCTACAACGTCGTTGGGCCACAGGCCCCCTCCGGGCGCGAGTTATATGACGCGATGCGCAAGGTCTTGGGGTTGCCGCCGTGTCGATGGACGGTTCCCGAATCGGCCTTGCGCCTTGCTGCCCATTGCGGCAATGGTCTGGAGAAGCTTTTTAAGCGGCGATTTCCCCTCGACAGCGAGGCCTTGGATCGCCTATTGGGTTCGGCTTGGTATTCATCGGCACGAATCGAACGGGAACTGGGGTGGCGAGCAAAAGTTACGCTGGAAGATGGTCTCCGGGAAATGTTTGGACGATGAAACGCTGTTTCGATCTGTTGCTGGCGGTGGGCACCCTTATTTTTCTGGCAGTTCCTCTTTTGATCCTGGCCTTGTTGGTCCGTTTGACTTCCCCCGGCCCGGTTTTGTACTGGTCGAACCGGGTGGGCAAGGGCAACAGGATTTTCAAAATGCCCAAGTTTCGCAGCATGCGGGTGGGTACCCCAGCCCTCGCGACTCATTTGCTGCACAATCCGGACAGTTACCTAACACCAATAGGCTCATTCCTCCGAACTTCCAGTCTGGATGAGTTGCCACAATTATGGAGTGTGTTGATTGGCGACATGAGTTTCGTCGGACCGAGGCCTGCACTATTCAACCAAGATGACTTGGTCGCCTTGCGGACTGCGCAAGGGGTACATGCGTTGATGCCGGGAGTGACGGGTTGGGCACAGATAAACGGGCGTGACGAACTGCCCATTCCAGAAAAGGTCAAACTGGACGTGGAGTATCTGCAGCGGCACTCATTCTGGTTTGATCTGCGGATCTTGTGGCTGACCCTCGTGAAAGTTCTCCATCGGGACGGGGTTTCTCACTAAACAGCTGCCAGGGCGATCCGCCTGAGAGGCATGTTGCGGATCTCCCCGATAGCTATTGGCAGAAAAAAAGTCCCCCTCTCCTTTGGATACCCCGTTTCTCCTACCGCATACACCATTCATAGGCGTTCTGAAACATCCGCAACCAGGGGCTGGCCGGCAGGTTCTTCATCTCCTCGGGTAGCCAGTGGGCCTGCCAGGTGAGAAAGGTCCTTTCCGGGTGCGGCATCATCGCCAGATGACGGCCGTCGGGCGAGCAAAGCCCTGTGAGTCCGCCAGGCGAGCCGTTGGGGTTGAAGGGGTAGGCCTCGGTGGTCTGGCCTTCGTCGTCGACATAGACCACGGCGGCCATCTGCTCCGCCCAGACCCGTTCACGGATGGCCTCGTCGGGGAAGTGGAGGAAGCCTTCGCCGTGATCGACATGGATGCCGAAGACCAGATCCTCCATGCCCTGGAGCATGATCGCCTTGCTCGGCAGGATCTTGACCGTGGACCAGCGGGACTCGAAGCGGCCGCTGAGGTTGTGGATGAAACGCGGTTGCTTTTTCGCCGCAATCCCGTACCAGGGCACCCAGCCGAGCAGGCCAAACAGCTGGCAGCCGTTGCAGATGCCCAGGGTGAAGGTGTCCGGCCGGTTATAAAAATCCTGGAACTGGGACTGGAGCCGCTCGTTGAAGCGGATGGTGGCGGCCCAGCCCTTGGCGCTCTCCGGCACGTCAGCGTAGGAGAAGCCGCCCACCGCCGCCAGCCCGCGGAACCCGGACAGGTCGATCCGGCCGCTGAGCAGGTCGGTCATGGTCACGTCCCAGGGCTCGAAACCGGCGCTGTAAAAGGCGGAACTCATCTCTCGGTCCGAGTTGGAACCCTCGTCACGGAGGATAGCCACTTTGGGTTTAGCGGCTTTTTGCAGAATGGCCGGTGCTGTGGCCTCGGGAGCGAAGCTCAGTTTATATTCCGGCCCTTTGCGGTCGAGGATATTGAACTTCTCCGCATCGGCGCAGTCGG
This sequence comes from uncultured Desulfobulbus sp., assembly GCF_963662935.2. Taxonomy (NCBI): domain Bacteria; kingdom Pseudomonadati; phylum Thermodesulfobacteriota; class Desulfobulbia; order Desulfobulbales; family Desulfobulbaceae; genus Desulfobulbus; species uncultured Desulfobulbus sp. Next base: position 1,752,695 of record NZ_CAXXTL010000002.1, read on the forward strand.
GGTTGACCTGCAGCCGTTCCAGTTGATAGCTGGTCTCCTCCCACCATTGGCGCAACAAGACCATGGCATCGTCTAGGACCAGGTCGCCGTTGTATTGGATGGTGATCGCCTTTTTGACCGTACTGGCGCCCAAAACGGTGCAGGACACATCAGCCTGCGCCAGCCGTTTTTTCACCTTGGCCAGATGATTCCACTGGCACTCGACCACCAAACCCAATTCCTCGGCAAAGAGCGTTTCCAGCACGGTGGCTGATCCGTTCAGAGCCAGATTGAGGCCGCAGTTGCCGCTAAAGGCCATCTCCAGCACTGTGGTAATCAGGCCGCCGTCGCTGCGGTCGTGTCCGGCCAGGATCAGACCACCATCGATCAACTCCTGGACAGCGAGGAAGGTCTGTTTGACCAGGGCCGGGTCTTCCATGTCCGGAACCTCTGAACCGATCTGGCCCAGGGTCTGGGCGAGGGCGCTGCCGCCTAAGCGGTTCTTGCCGGCCGCCAGATCAATGAACAGCAGCACCGATCCCGGCTCCTTGATGTCCGGGGTGACCTTCTTGCGAATGTCCGCCATGGCCGCATAGGCCGAGATCACCAACTGACGCGGCGATTTCACCACCTCATCCTGCACCATGGTGGCCATGGACAGGCTGTCCTTGCCGCCGTCCACCGCCATGCCCACCGCAATCATCGCCGTCGCCATGGCCTCGGCCGCGTCGCGGAGGGCCGCGCCCTCGCCCGCCAGTTTCGGGGCCCACATCCAGTTGGCCGAGCACTTGACCTGCTCAAGGTCGTTGATCTTGGCCCAGACCAGGTTGGTCAGACATTCGCCCACCGCCATCCGTGCCCCGGCTGCCGGGTTCACCAGCATCTTGATCGGCTGCTCGCCAATGGCCGAGGCAATGCCAGTAACGCCGAAATGAGACTGGGCCACCACCGCCACGTCGGCCACAGTCAGCTGCAGGGGACCGCAGCACTGCTGCTGGGCAATCAGGCCGGTAACCGCCCGGTCGACCTTGTTGGTGAGAAAGCGTTTGGAACCGACCGACACCAGCCGCAGCACCCGCTCCAGGGCGTCGCGCACTCCCAGTCCGGCCGGCGGGACAAAGGCGGACAGGGCCGGGACCGTGCGGCTGTCGACAAAGGTTTTCTGCGGAATATTGCCGAGCAGCTCAGGTATCTCGATGTTAACCGGGGTGGAGTTGTCCTGGCTGTCCTGGACAACAAAACGCAGGTCGCCGGTGACCTCGCCCAGGACCTCGCAGGCCACCTTTTCTCGCTCGCAGATGGCCTGGAAGCGTTCGATGTTCTCCGGGCTGATCAGCAACCCGACCCGCTCCTGGTATTCGGCCACGTAGATTTCCAGCACCGACATGGTCGGATCGCCGACCCGGATGTTGCGGATCTCGACCCGCCCGCCTGCATGCTCGACCAGCTCCTTGAGCACGTTGGCCGGGCCGCCGGCACCCTGATCGTGGATGACGTCGATCAGGCTTAAGTCGCCCATCTCGTTGCAGGCCCGGATCACCCGGTTCATCTTTTGCTCCATCTCGGCGTCGCCGCGCTGCACCGCGTTGAAGTCGAGCTTGGCTTCGTTTTCGCCCTGCATCATCGACGAGGCCGCGCCGCCGCCAAAGCCGACCCGGTAGGCCGGGCCGCCGACCTGGACAATGATCATGCCCTTGAGCGCGTCTTTCTTGTCGGTGTGGCGGTTGTCGATCTGGCCGATGCCGCCGGTGAACATGATCGGTTTGAGAAAGCCCCAGCGTTCGCCGTTTTCCAGGCGCAGGTCAAAGGAGCGGGTGAAGCCCTGGATCAGCGGTTCGCCGAATTTGTTGCCGTAGTCCGAGGCGCCGTTGCTGGCCTCGATCTCGATTTCTAGCGCCGGCGCTAGGTTGTCCGGGCAGGCGTAGCTGTTCTCCCATTCCAGCGGATAATCCGGGATATGGAGGTTGGCTACGCAATAGCCAGCGGTGCCGGCCATGACAAAGCCGCCCCGGCCGGTGCCCTGGACGTCGCGGATGCGGCCGCCGGTGCCGGTTTCAGCGCCGGGGAAGGGGGCCACGCCGGTGGGGAAGTTGTGGGTCTCGGCGGTGAGCAGTGGGTGGTAGCAGACTGTGGTTTCGCGCAGGGCCGAGGGCGCGCCGGGCTGCTCGGGCAGCAGCGTGGTGAGGGTATGGCCCTCGATGACGCTGGAGTTGTCCTTGAAGGCGACCTTGCTGCCTTTGGGATGAGCCGCCAGCGTGTCGGTGACCACCTGAAACAGGGTTTTGCCGCATTCCTGGCCGTCGATCACCTGCTTGCCCCGGAAAAAGCCGTGGCGCGAATGCTCGGAGTTGGCGTTGTTGAGATCCATGATCTCGACAATGGTGGGGTTGCGGCGACAGCGCTCAACAAAATAGCGGTGATACAGCTCCCGGTCCCACTGGTCCATGGAGATACCGGGGATGTCGAGCAACCCGTCTGGACCCTTGCCGATCAGATCGACCTCGTAGACCGGCTCGGGGACAATACCGGTTTCAAAGGTGGTCAGCGGCGCAGCATAGACGCATTCGGTCATCCGGTCGTGATTGTTGGCGACAAAGGCGTCAACGGCTTGGTCCTGGGGAACCAGGTAGCGGCGGGAGCGCTCCACCCGGTTGATAACGTCCAGACCTACGGCTCGACAGATGGACACCAGGTTGGAGGACCAGGCGGTGGCGAAATTGAGCCGGGGGCCGACTTCGACCACTCGTTCGCCGATAAGCGTCGGCTCAAAGGTGACTGTGTCGATGAGAAAACCATCGGCCAGGATCAGACGCAAGCGCTCCATTTCATGCGGTTCCAGCGGCTGGCTGGATTCGATGTTGAAGCAGTAAGCAAAGTCGGCCCTGAGATGACGGTGGAGTTGGGTGACAAGAGAAGCCATGGTTTATTCCTTTTTTTCGAGAGAGCAAAGCCGTTTCCAAACGGCGCGGAGTCGGATAATGGGGCGATTTAATGGTGTAACCCGGATGCAATGTAACGAAATCCGGAGCCTGCCGTTATCAGGCCTTGTTTTTCCCCGGATGACGCTGGGCTGCATCCGGGCTGCCACTGACTGCTGAACCTAGCATTAAAGAGGATTTTTTTCCGCCCCAAAGTGAGGCTTTCCCTTCTCTTTTTAGTCGTCCTGAATCGTCGGCCAAGAGAAGCAGCCACTGAAAAACGCAGCGTGGTTGGAGGTGAACAGGGGCGGATCGCGCTGAATAATGGTGCCAATGGTGGGGTGACGTTTGAATTCCCGGTCAAGAAAGGTCCGGATTGCTTTGCGGTCCCACCCGCGCGGATGGACAAAATCGCGGTAGAGCGACAGGTCGCCCTCGGAGAATTCACCACCCGGCAATTGCCCGGCATCGGCACTGGCAAGCGGCATGTTGAAGATGGCCAGATTGAGAAAGGTGATGGCCTGGTGATGGCGGAGGGTGAAATCGAGAGTCTGCCTGGCTTCATCCAGCGATTCCGTGGGGGTGCCGAACAGCAGGTAGACATAGGTGGCGATGCCGGCCTGTTGCAGGGCGGTCAGCACCCGCTCGATCAAGTCCAGGCGGACACCCTTGCACATGGCGTCGAGCACGGCTTGGCTGCCCGATTCCAGGCCGAGCTTGAGCAGCACACAGCCGGATAGCCGCAACCGGAGGCAGAAGTCCGCGTCGGCCAGTTGTTCGTGGAAGCGGACAAAGCCGTACCAGGGGGCGCCGGGCGGCTGGTCGCAGAAGGCCTGCATCAGCGCCGGGCTGACGGCGTTGTCGAGCAGGTGGATCAAGACTGGGCGGACCCGGGCGGTCAATCCCTGCAGATGGGCCACGACCGTGGCCGGAGCAACCGGGTGGTAGCGGCTCTGTTCCGCCGTCTCCGGGCAAAAATTGCACCGGTTCCAGTAACAGCCGCGCGAGGCCGAATAGGGCAGGATCAGACCGGGCGCGAGGTAGTCGGCCATCGGCAGATCCGAATAGTCCGGCGGCAGGTCTTCACGGGGCCTGTCAACGCCAATGAGCGCGAGCAGCGGGCCTTCTCCAGGTCCGGCAATACAGTGATCGACCAATCCGGCGAAGGGATTGTTCCATTGCGGACTGCTCATCCACGAGGTGATCAGGCCGCCGCCCAGGATAAGCTGCAGGTGCGGGAAATGGTGTTTGAGGAAGCCGAGGAGCGCAAAGGCGCACAGCGCCTGGCTGAGGAAGGAAAGCGAGACGCCGACAAAACGAGGGTTCTTCGCTTCCAGCAGTCCGGGCAGCCGTTCGCGGAAATAGGGGAAAAAGAGATTGTTGCGATGGTCTGCCGCCGCGCGGAGCAGGTCGCGGCTGTCCAGCGGGTTGGCGTTGTCCTCTTGGTAGTTGACGAGGCTGACCGTAAGCTCGGGCCGGGGGCGGACGGCCAGTTCCACCACCCGATTGAGGTCGCGCACCGCCCGCTGATACCGGTCGGTATTGCGAAAGAGTTCCGGCGAACGGAGGGCGGCGAGGTTTTGGTCACGATGGCGCCAGGCGCGAACAGACCAGGTATCCTTCGGATCGCGAGCTTGGCCGAGGAGGAAAAGTAGACCCTCTAGGCTCGCGTCCAAGAGGGTGCACGCGGCCCCATGGTGACGCAGGCAGCCCGCCAGTTGGGCTATGCCGGCCGGCGGTTCGCCAGGTTTGGCCACGGGCGGGGCAATCAGCAGCACGGGAATAAATCGGATTTATAGTAATTCAAATTCATTGAGGATACACCGCAAGGCCCCCGGTAAGATCAACTGTATTCAGGAAAGGACAGGAACGGCCCTTTTGCTGTCATCTCGACAAGGGAGAGGTCTCACTTCCCGATCGCCTGAGGAGATTTCTGCTTGCAGTCGACCCCTCGCAAGCCCTAAGGGCGTTCCCAGAAACGAGTCGTGACGGCGCTCTTATCCATCACACCGATTCCCTGGTCTTATGGAACACGACCTCGGGAAAAAGATCCTGGGTGTGGGCCAGCCGCCAGCTGCCCTCGGCCAGGTAGGAGAGATGCCCTTCGGCGTCCAGGGCCAGGTTGAACTGGGCTTTCTTCTCAAATTCGCGCATCTGCTGCTTGTTGTCGCAGGTCACCCAGCGGGCCAGGGTGTAGCTCAGCGGCTCGTAAGTGGCGTCAACCCCGTACTCGTCTTTGAGCCGGGTCATGGTCACTTCGAACTGGAGCACGCCGACCGCGCCGAGAATGTAGTCGTTGCCGACCACCGGCCGGAACACCTGGACCGCGCCTTCCTCCGCCATCTGCAGCAGCCCCTTTTGCAGCTGCTTCATCTTGAGCGGATTGCGCAGCACCACCCGGCGGAAATGCTCGGGCGCGAAGTTGGGAATCCCGGTGAACTTGAGCTCTTCCTTGTCGCTGAAAGTATCGCCGATCTTGATGGTGCCGTGGTTGTGGATGCCGATGATGTCGCCGGGATAGGCTTCGTCGACGTGCGAACGCTCCTGAGCCATGAACACCGTCGCATTGCTCAGGTTGACCTCTTTCCCGAGTCGGTGGTGCATGACCTTCATGCCCCGGGTGAACTTGCCGGAACAGATGCGGAAAAAGGCGATCCGGTCGCGGTGCGCCGGGTCCATATTCGCCTGAATCTTGAAAGTGAAGCCGCTGAAGGCCTCTTCTGCCGGATCGACCATCCGGGTAAGGGTGGCACGCGGGCCGGGAGGGGGCGAGAGTTCGACAAAGGCGTCGAGCATCTCGCGCACCCCGAAGTTGTTGATGGCACTGCCGAAAAAAACCGGGGTCTGGCCGGCCTTGAGATACTGCTCGTGGTCAAAGGGGTTGGCTGCGCCGTGCAAGAGATCGATATCCTCACGCAGTTTTTCGGCGGCAAATTTGCCAAGCAGGCTGTCCAACTGGGGATCATTGAGGTCGTTGACCACGATGCAATCCTCGGGCCGGGTGTCCTGGCTGGGGGTGAACAGGGTGATCTGCTTGCGGTGCAGGTCGTAGACGCCCTTGAAGCCCTTGCCCATACCGATGGGCCAGCTGAGCGGCACGCATTCGATCTGCAGTTTTTCCTCGATGTCGGCCAGGATGTCCAGCGGCTCCATGCCCTCGCGGTCCAACTTGTTGATGAAGGTGATGATCGGGGTGTTGCGCATCCGACAGACCTCCATCAACTTGGTGGTCTGGGTCTCGACGCCCTTGGCGCTGTCGATCACCATCAGGGCGGAGTCCACGGCGGTCAGCACCCGGTAGGTATCTTCGGAGAAGTCCTGATGGCCGGGGGTGTCCAACAGGTTGATTTCGTAGTCGCGGTAATTGAATTTCATCACCGAGGTAGTTACCGAGATGCCGCGCTCTTTTTCAATCGCCATCCAGTCGCTGGTGGCGTGGACCGCCGTTTTGCGCGATTTGACCGCCCCCGCCATCTGGATGGCGCCGCCGAACAGCAGCAGCTTTTCGGTGAGGGTTGTCTTACCGGCATCGGGATGGCTGATGATGCCGAAGGTGCGGCGCTTCTGTATTTCTTTGAGGTGTTGACTGCTCACGTTCGAATCGTTCCTGTCTCTTGTCCATCTGGGCACCCTGAGGCATCAGGGTATGCAAAAAAAAATGGGCCGGAAACCGACCCATGGGTAAGGAAAGCAAACGATATATAACCCAGTTAGCGCAATTTGTCCATTCTTCATTCTTTCTTGTTGTTCGCAGGATGGCAACGACGACACAACCGTGTCTCGTCATTTCGACCGAAGGGAGAAATCTCCAGTGGCAAGGGGTGAGATTTCTTCCTCCGCTCGAAATGGGGTCTGGGCCAGGGAGTTGGATGGAGCCCTAGTGGATTTCGGGTAGTCCTGCACCATGCGCGCATTCCCCGGATTGCACTGTGTTCCATCCAGGCTAGTCGCTGGCAACGATGACCCTCAAGCTTCGTCTTTGGATATCGCTGCAAGAATTTTTAGTTTGAGCTCTTCCGAATCCATTTCTCCGTTTATTACTGCTATTATGACCTCGCCAAGCAGCTCTTTGTCGATGTTACCGGCGGCAACATGATAGCTGATGTTTTCCATTTCACGGAGAAACTGGCTTGAGCAATAGAGATAGCCATTCAATAAAAGCATCTGCGCACACAAAGTGATCGCGATTCTTTTGTTGCCGTCCTGAAAACAGTGGAATTTGCAGGCGCAGAAGAAGAGGTGGGTCAGCTTCCCCTCGAACGTCGGGTAGTAGTCATCATTCTGGATATGCTCCAGAACGCTTTCAAGCTTACCCAACTCCAGATGCCCCATGGCACCACCGCCGCTGACTTCAACCGTTTTGCGGTGGACCTCAATAGCCTGTCCAATCGTGAGGTAGATGATGGCCATGCTACTCCCGCTCCTTGAGGCGTTTCATGACATCCTTGGCATCTTCCAGGCGCTCGGCCAACTCCTTGCTCTTTTCTCCCAAAAAACGCTCGAACTCTTCAGCCCGCAGCGGGGTGATATATGCCTGCAACTGGTGATGGAGCGCATCCCTGAAAGCCAGATCGCGGCTTGCCATCTTGTGGCGGGCTTTTTCAATCAAGGGCTTCCAGTGTGGCTGCTGTTCGAAATCCCGGAATAAGGCATCAACCTCCGAAGAGCTCAGTTTTCTTCCTGCCCGGTTGCATTCGTTTTGTAAAATCGCCCCAAAGCCGCACTCGAAAGAAGCCACCAAATCAAGAACTTCTGCATACAACGTATCTCGCACGTTGTCGGTTTCGTGCAATCGTAAAATCTTGTGGTATTCCTTGGCCTTCTCCCGAAAAATGCTGACATACATCTTGTCCGTGTACAGAGGATATTTGAAGTTGCCCATATCCACACAGTCTCTGAGGGCATCGGTGAACTGCTTGCGATAATTGTCTCCCTCAAACCAGGAGTGTAGGAAATCCTCGTCGCGCTGGTTGATGTATTTTGTGCCGCCGCCGGTGCGCTGGTTAATGGTGTCGATGACAATATCCAAGATTGCCTGACGCAGCAGACGTGCCCGTTCACTTTCAACCATCAGCATGGCCAAATTCAGGAAGGCCCGGAAGTCAAATATCCCTAATTGCGATGTTTTTTGGATGCTCGCGAAGTATATTTCGTGAACATCTCGATTCTCGAGAGCAGACTTCAATGATTTTAGTCTGTTACCCTTGATAACCTCGTAACCGTTACTGCGAAGTTCATCGCTGTAATTCTCGATATAGTTATCAATGGTTCGTGGCGTTACTTCAAAAAAATCGGCCAGTTGATCTTTCAATACCACCGTCTTTCCCTCGAACGGAATGCCGGTGATATTCGTCGCCTTCTCGATCTCTCGAAGGGCATATGTATTGTTGAGGATGTTTTGCCGGTCCAAGGCTGAATTGGTCAGGTCTTTGCTCATGAATACGCCTCGATATAAGCGAGAGCTGCCGGTTCGTCCTGTTCAATGGCGATTTCCACGGCGCGTTTGGCAACGTCCAGCAGGCGTTCACTCTCGGCTTTGAGGGTGAAACTCTGTTGGACCAGAGCGGCAATTTCTGTTTGGATTGCCTCGTCCACCAGCGGCACATAGAAACAATCGATATCTTTCGGGTAGAGTTCGATTTGACCGGAGGATCCTTTGAAATATTTGTCCACCTGGTATTTCCCGGCAATCGAGTTCAGATACACCGAGAGAAAGATAGGATTCAGCTTGTCGGTGCGTAATATGGTGACGTGATTGTCGGGAATGGCGTTGTGCTCGTGCAGGTAAGGCGCTGACCGGCCGATGGTGCCGACGCCGGTGCCGTTAATCAGGACATCGTTCTTTTGGATAAACAGGGACTTTTCGCTATCCGGCAAATTGGCGACACGGTTGTCGGATAAAACAACTTCGCCTTCCCGCACATGCTTCGAGTTGATGACCGGCAGCCCTTCATCGGCGTAATCGGGCTGCGTTCCGCGCTGGTTGAGCATCAATAGGCTGCCCAGGGAAACCAGCTCGTGGGTTTCAGCTATCTTGGCCTCAAGCTCGTCAAACTTCGGTTGGTAATACTCCGCATCCATACGCTCGGTGGCGGCGAATGATTCTTTGAATGACTTGATATTGACTGATTCGTTGCTGGGAGAGAAATTCGCCAAGTCGAGTGTGTCAAGGAGCAGGGTTTCGGCTTGGGAGTAGAGTTTCTTTGCTTTTTCAAGCAACTCAAAAGCATTGAAAGTATGCTTATCAACCTGCCCCATTAAAAAGCGTCCAAATTTTGGAATTCGCATTTCTCTAAACTTGGCAGGGCTGAAGTTTACTTGGTTACTTGCCATAGAAAACTTTTCGATTTCCAGGCGTCCAAATTTTGAATTCAAATAAGCAACCAGAGTGGCGGATGTGATTAGTTCTTGTTTTGGTATTATTTTGAAGAGATAGGATGCATAGGCATAATCATAATCTTTCGGTACTATTGCTGATTTGCCCACTAATCTAGGGTTTCCATTTGTTCGGCAGATAAGAACATCATCTTTCTTTAATCTGAGCGACTGATAAGATTCTTCATCAAGCAGATGGCAGAATTTACTTGGGGCCGTGATGAAATGACTGCAAAATTCATTGAGTCTTAAAACAGGATAACCCCTGCCTTCCTCATTCAATTCACCAGATGTTCCGTATTGCGAGAAGGCGATAATTTCAGCGCCTAAATAAGCATTTGCTGAGTTAAAGCTTTTTGCTGTATAGAATTCAGCTTCAAGTCTAAACAATTCCGTTTTCTTGGCACTCGAAAACATGACTTTTGAAATTTTTAGCCCTTCCAACAACGCCCGATACCGGGCCTCATTGAAAGGGCTTAGAGAAAAAAACTTAAGTTCTCCTTTTTTGCGAACTCGATGAACGCCTCGGCGATGCCGTCCTGGGTCAGGCCGTCATGGTTGAACAAGTCGTGCTTGACGATCAGGTGTTCGTGGGCATCCAGTACAAATTCATTGAGGTCTTTGGGCGTCACTTCGTAGCGGTCGATTGCTTCGGCGGTGCTGAGTTCACCAACAGCAGGTGCCACATCAGTCACTGCCGGCACATCTTTCCGTTTCAGATAGATCTTGTCGCCGCTGTTGTCCTTGCTCGGCTCCTGCATGGTAGCGAAAAAGATCGGGTAATCGTCCTTTCTGGGGCAGAGCTGGTCGTCCCACTTCTGCAAGAACAAGACGCTGGTCTTGGTGCCGGTGTGCGGTTTGAACACGTTGCCATGCAGACCCACCACCGCCAGAATGCGGCACTGATCAGCCAGATATTCGCGGATATTTTTATCACTGGAATTGTTGAAGCGCCCTTGCGGCAGAACAATCGCCATGCGCCCGCCCGGCTTGATGAAGCTCAGGTTGCGTTCGATAAATAGGATGTCACGGCCGACATTGTTCTGATCTTTGACCTTTACCTTGCGGAAAGTGCCGTCGGCCATTTTGTAAATGGTTTCATGGCTGACCCGCAGAAACTCCGGGAAGGTCGGGGTCCGCTGGGTCACATCTTCAATGCTGGGGTCGTTTTCATTAATTTTGCTGATCTTGTCCAGGCTGACGGTCCGGGCCAGTTCATATTTGGCGAGGATGCGGGTTTCCTTGATGTCGCCTGCAAAGGGAGGGTTGGCCATGAGGATGTCAAACGAGAAATCGCGGTTTTGCTCCTTGCTCGCACGCAGTTTGCGCAGCTTCTTCCACCCTGCGCCGTAAATATCCGTCCAGTCCTCATCTTTGGTCTTTTCATTCCAGCGTTCGTAATCCAGGGTGTTGAGGTGCAGCACGTTGGTCTGGCCGTCCCCGGCGATCAGGTTCAGGGTGCGGCCGACGCGCACCGCCTTTTCGTCAAAGTCGATGGCAAACACTTTGTCCTGCACGTAGGTTTCGCAACGGGCGGGCTTCTTCTCGGTGGTGAAGAGGTGGCTTTTGCTCAACCCCTCGTCTTTCATGATCTGTTCCCAAACATGGAAAATGGTATGCACCGGAAAACCGCAACTGCCGGCGGCGGTGTCGATCATGGTTTCATGCTCTTGCGGGTTGAGCATCTTGACGCACATATCGATCACATAGCGCGGGGTGAAATACTGCCCTTTCTCGCCCTTGCTGCTTTTGTTGATCAAGTACTCGAACGCCTCGTCCACCACGTCCAGGTTGGAGTTGAACAGCTTCACCCCTTCCAGCGAGGAGACGCAGACGGCCAAGTGGCTGGGGGTGAGGTCAATCCTGGCGCCGTCGGGAAAGACCCCTTCCCACTTGCCGCGCGCCTTGTCGAACAGTTGCTGGATTTTGGCTTTGAGCTCGGTTTCGGTGTCGCCATAGTTTTTGAACACGAGGTGCCGCTTCTTGTCGCGGCCGCTCTCCATCTCGTCGTACAGCTTGGTAAAGACCAGTTTGAACAGCTCCTCGAACACGTCCACCCCGGCGTTGGCCAGAACCTCGTCCTCCATCTCCAGAATCAGGTCTTTCAGTGATTTCTTCTGATTGACCAGCTTGTCCATCTTCACCAGGTCGTCAATGGTCCAGCGGGCGGTCAGGATATCGGAGAGTTTTTCTCGGGCTGAAGGGATGGCCGGGATGTCTTCAAAGTAGTTCGGATCTTTGCGGTGATAGAACGAAATACTGTCGCCGTTGCTCCAGACGCCCATCGGTGCGCCGCTGAAATTGCAATAACTCTTGAGCTGTTCCTTGCCGTCTTTGAGTTTGGGCTTTTTTAACTCCACCAGGATGTAAGGAGTTGTTGTTTTGTCCTTATCAAACACACAGATATCCACCCGCTTTTTTTCGCGGCCACGGGTGACATCGTATTCAAGCGAAAGGCGACTGACCGGATAGCCCAGATCGTCCTTGAGCACCATGATATACAACTGGCGAACCGCTTCCTCGGGAGTGAGTTTGATCGGTTTGCCCCGCACCAGGCAAGAAACGTAGGGAGCGGATTTCTTCTCCGTCTCCTTGATCGTGATGCTCGACTCTAATGCCTGAATTTGTGTTTTTTTGAACTGCGTCAGCTTGTAGGCGCTGTCTTTGAGTAATTCGGCCAGTGAGATGGTCATGAAAATTCCCTATGCATGTAAAGCTGATTTGGTCTGCGAGATTAATGTTGCTGTTTTAGTGCATTGCTTCGATGAGTTCCACTGACGTTTTCACCGAAGAGTTCCTTTCTGGGGTTCCGACGGGCTTGATTAGCACTCCAGTTTTCTCGCCTCCAGCCATGCGGCAAATTCCGCAGGACGCAGACGATAGCGAGCAATGATTCCCGGATGCAACCGTTTGATTTCATCCTGAACCATTTCGACAAAGGCGGAGCGATTCTGCTCGCCGATGTGTTTTTTTGCAAACTGTTCAATGGTCTGAAGAATCTTCGGCCGTTTGTTGCGGACGATATCGGCCACCAGTTCATGCAATTGTAGGCGATAGCGCAGCCGAAGCGGGTCGGGTTCTGCCGGGCTCTTGCGGACCAGGATATATTCTCTGGCGGAGCGTTCATAAGCCCAGACAAACAGGTCGCGGAGCAGTTCGAACCGGTTCATCTCGTACACGCCCAGCATGGCGTCGATGTAGGCCCGGACGGGAACATCGATAAAGGTCAACGGGGCGAGGTTGTGCCCGATCAGCGGGATGTTGGCCCCGAGCCGGGAAACCCGCTTGTTGACGTCCTCGAACGGTTGCAGGTAGGGAATATGCACCAGGATAAAAAATGCCTGTTCAAAGGGATCTTCGATTGCAGAAGCTTTTCCGAGTATGTCGTGAAAACACTCTTCGACGAGCTGTGGCACCGCAAGTGGCACAAAAACAGAACCGCCGATCTGGACAGGCCGGGAACGCAGGCGCCCGCTGGCGTCCGGGTCGGGCATCAGGTTTTCTGACAACAAACCGTGCAGGCTGAGGAAGGTGTGCGGATCAAAGCCGACGGATTCCGCTTCATCCAGCAACAGCTCGATGGCAGTCTTGTGATTGAGGATCATCTGGGCTTCCTGAGCATCCTTCCCCTCCGCATATTGGCCGAACTCGATCAGGTTTTGCGTGTCGATGCGGGAGTAGGTGTTCCCTTCCAGGCGGCTGGAAGCCCAGGAAAGGTCGATCAGCAGCCTGCCCAGAATGGCCCGGCCATAGGTCCCGGCAGGTCTTTCGAACCCGCCGGTTTCACCGATGCGATGCAGGTGTTTGCGAGTTACCTCACTGAGATACCATGTTGTATTGGGGATATAGGCATCAAGAAATGCTCGCTCATAACCGACAGGGGTTCGTCCTCCCCGGGGACGGCGAACGTGGGAGAATATCTCGCGGCCTTCTTCGGAGAGCGGAATGTAGGTTTCGTAGACTTCCTCCGCGCCTAGGGCTTTCGCTTCGGGCGCTGCCGCATGGATATCAAGTGGCGCGAGCAGCCGGTACATCGTCGCTTTGCCTTTGCCGACAGCAGCAATAAGCCGCTTTGCTGCCAGCTCGGCCAACCAGCGCTGTATTGTACGCAGGTGCGGAGGGTTCTTCAGGCCATTACGAATGCTCTCACTGTTAAGCCCCTCTGGGTGTCGGGCCAGGAGAGCAAGGATCTCTTCTTGTTGGGGCGACAGCAATGTAACAGTCATGTCCAGGTCTCACTGTTGATAGTAACGAAGAATCGCGACACAGACAATGTCGCAAATCGTCGCTAACCGCAAGTCATTTTGTCGTGAACCGTCACGAACCCTGTGGAGAGAGCTGTCGCGATGTATCGAATGATGAGCTGATAGCTACGGCAGGTTGACTGTAGTTCGAAGTGGAAGGGGAAAAACAGGGATGGAAAAAAGGAGGGGAAAACAAAAACGGGTTAGACAGAATTTGTCTAACCCGTTGCTATGTGGCTCCCCGGGAGGGACTCGAACCCCCGACAAGGCGGTTAACAGCCGCCTGCTCTACCAACTGAGCTACCGAGGAATGGTGCTCATAAAAAAATGGTGGTGACTTCAAGAAGAATTCACGTCCATTTAGAGATTGGCTAATTAGCATAGAGTCTCCGGGCCGTCAAGAAAAAGTTGTGCCTTGGCTGCTGCAGTTGACTGAGCTGTCGGCATTGTTTCAGCCGGTTGCCGCAGACTCTTCCCTGATCGGCAGCAGGATATCGACGATCAGGCCGTCCCGGTCCGGAGCATTGGCAAACAGGAGGGTGCCGCCGTGCTGAAGCACTGCCTGGCCAGCGATTGCCAGGCCCAGGCCGGTGCCGCCGCTGTTGCGCTCTCTGGCCTCAGCCACCCGGTAAAACGGTTCGGTGAGGTGGGGTAATTTATCTTCAGGTACCCCCGGCCCATGATCCCGGATCCGGATCACCGCCAACCGTTCTCCCCCCTCGTTTTTGCGCGAAGAAAGGCTGATCTCCACCCGGCTCTCGGGGCGGGTGTAATAGGCACCGTTGCGGACGATATTCTCAATCGCCTGCCGGAGCAGTTCCCGTGAGCCTGCCACCACCATCGCTTCGAGTTCCAGGATGGTCACGCCCTTGCCCCTGTGCTGGTTCTCAAAATTGACATCCTCGGCAATCTCCAGCAGCAGATCGGCCAGGTGCACCGGTGACGAATCCGCATCGATGGCAAGAGCTTCACTTCGGGTCAGGGCCAGCAACTGGCCGATGAGGACGTTCAACCGTTCGGATTCGCGGGCGATCCTCGCGAGGTTGCCGTCCTCTTCGGGGAAACGCTTTTTGGCCAGTTCCAGGGCCAGGTTCAATCGGGTTAAGGGGGAGCGCAGTTCGTGGGAGATGTCGAGCAGGAGCCGTTTCTGGCCGTTGACCAGGCCCTCCATCCGTTCGGCCATGTGGTCGAAATCACGGGCCAGATCGCCGATTTCATTGCCCGGTTTCCCCAGACTTGTTCCCGCTCGGGCTGAGAGGTCGCCGGCGGCAATTTGCCGGCTGATCCTGCGCAACCGGGCCAGGGGCGCGCTAAACGATCTGGCCAGGAGATAACAGATCACCCCGGCGACCGGAAGGAAAACCAGCAAGCGCAATTCCTGCACGCGTCCAAAAGGGGTGAAAAAACCCTCCTGATTCGGTGGCGGCGGAAAGCCTTGTCCTGGTCCCTCGCGCGGCGGCGGTTTTTCCATCCCAGGAGGTGGTCCCAGCCGGTGCAGGCCAATGACGGTGTAGGGCTGTCCTTCCGGGGTAGTGAGGCGTTGAATCACCAGCAGTTCCCGGCCGTCGTCCTGGATTATAGGCGGGCTGCCTTCTGCCGCACTGGCAGCCAAGTGAACGATGGCCGGATCCAACGCCGGTTCCTCGGGGACAATCGTGTTGCCAATGCTGAGATACAACCGGGTTCGCACCGAGGATTGAATCTCCTTCACATACGCGGCAAAGGCCGGTTCGCCGCAATACTGGTGGATCACATAGGCAGACTGCCCCATCAACACCACCGAGCGGGCGATGCTGCTCTGCAGTTGCTGCATAAAATCGCGGCGGAAGGAATCGACCGAGCGCCGTGAAAAAGAGAGCATGATCAGGCTGCTGATCAATCCGGCGAGAAGGATGATCAGGGAAAAGGTGAGGAGGAGGCGAAAAAAAATGCTGCGCATAAGGGGCTGTGGGCAGGTTCAGGTGCAGATGTACATGTAACCGACGCTGCGGACGGTTTTGATCCGCTCAATCCCGTTGACGTTGTGGCCGAGTTTTTTGCGCAGACTGCTGATATGGACATCGATGCTGCGATCAAACATCTCCAGTTTGCGACCGAGCACCTCCTGCGCCAGGTCATCCCGTTTCACCACCGCGCCGATCTGCTTGATCAGGGCATGGAGCAGGGTAAATTCCATGGCGGTCAACGGGATTTCCGCATTGTTCCGGAAGACCGTCCGCGTGCCCAGGTCGAGGAGAATGTCGTCGGCTGTCAGCTTGCCCGGAGCGGTCCGCCAGGTCGCGAATCCGCTCTCGCCCCGGCGCTGGATAGCCCGGATCCGGGCAACCAGTTCGCGCGGGTTAAAGGGCTTGGGCAGATAATCGTCGGCTCCCATTTCCAGACCGACAATCCGGTCGACCTCATCACCTCGGGCGGTCAGCATCAGGACCGGCACCGCCGAAGATTGGCGGATCTGCCGCAACAGGTCAATCCCGTTGTAACCGGGGAGCATGACGTCGAGGATCAGAAAGGCATAATTACCAGAGAGAGCTGCGGTCAGTCCCTCTTGCGCCGTATGGCAGGCCGAAACGGTAAAGTCTTCTTGTTCAAGGTATTCGGTCAGCAGGTCGCACAGTTCGGTGTCATCGTCAATAATCAGGATTTGCATCGTTGGGGCGCTGCTCGCGTTGTGGTTTGAAAGAGTCTTTGCCAGTCCACCATAAAGCCTCCTGTTAGTTTCCGGTAAGGCAATTTACAAAAATTAACATAATTTATCAGAGAATTAACAGTCAAAACCCGTTGATATACCGATACTCTTATCAGGGGCAGGATCTGTCGAGCAGGCACTCTGCCCAATCACCCGCGACCGCTTCTTTGATCAAGACGAAACAAGAGGTGACACCGAGGCGCGAAGGGTTCTCTCACGTTTGCATTCTTACCCCATTTGAGCAGGAGGCCATCAGGGGAAAGGGCGCAGGCCACCATTTTGAGGAGGTGTATCGTGACGATCAGCAGTATCAGTTCCAGCAGTTCGTACATCAACCAGCTGGCCAACATGCGGACCCGTGCGTCGTCCGGTGAAACGCAGCAGGCAACTGGAAAAAAACCCGATTTCTCCAAGATGTTCAGCACGATGGACGCAGATAGCAGCGGCAGCCTTGATTCGACGGAGGTGCAGAGCTTGGCCGAAAAAATCAGCGAGGCCACGGGAGTCTCTGTTGATCTTTCCGAATTTCTCGCTACCTATGATTCTGACGGCGATGGGACGTTGAGTGAGGAAGAGACTCTTGCCTCTCTGGAAGCCAATCGTCCGCAAGGCCCGCCGCCGGGCGGCATGATGGGCGGAGGACCGGATGAGTCGGACATGGTCAGCGCCGCCGATGAAAATGGCGATGGGGTGATCAGCGAGGAGGAGGCAGAGGGGCTGGTGAGCATCATCAACAATGCCACCGGTTCTTCGCTGACTGCCGCGGACTTCATCAGCGAGAATGATGAAAATAGCGATGGCAGCTTCAGTACCGATGAGGCTGTGGCCGCCATGGAAGCGAACCGTCCGCAAGGGCCACCGCCCCCTCCTGGCGGGACGGGAGGAATGCGGGGGTCTGACGAATCCAACATGGTCAGTGCCGCCGATGAAAATGGCGATGGGGTGATCAGCGCGGAGGAAGCGGCAGGTCTGGTGCAAATCATCAACAACGCCACCGGTTCTTCGCTGGATGCCGAAGATTTCATCAGCACCTATGACGAAGACGGCGATGGTTCGTTCAGCACGGACGAGGCGGTTGCCGCCATGGAAGCCAATCGTCCGCAAGGACCAACATCCAATTCGGAAAATCTGGCCTCCGCATCGGGAGGAATCGACTCGGTCTTAGCCAAAGCTATTGATAATTATCTAAAAATGGCGACGCTGGGCATGGATGGGCAGGCGAGTGGTGACCTCTTCTCAATGCTGGACAGCAACTCTAGTTCCTTAAGTAATATCGCCTGAGCTTCTTGCTTGCAAAATGAACGTCCGCATGCTGTGTCATCGACCAACGGGAGAAATCTCGTTTCTCAAAGAGACGAGATTTCTCGCTACCGCTCGAAATGACAAGAAAAAAAGTTTCGCTCTGTTTCAGGCAATCGGGTTGAAACAAACAATCTTTTCATTTTGCGAAAGGCTCGCCTTAATAAAAAATTTTGGCGAAGCGTGGTGAGCCACTTCCTGGTCGTCGCTGGGAGTGGCTCAATCTTTCCCCTTGAAGAACTGCAGTGCCACCCATTCTTCCTGATAGAGTCGGTCCAGCGGTTGCAAACCCAGGCCGAGATACACCCCGACGATATTTTCTTCCTGCTCGCCGCTGAGAATTCCGGCCAGGACTAGATGGCCTCCGGGGGAAGTCAGCCTGGCCAAGGTTCCGGCCATCTCCACCAGGACATCGTGGACAATGTTGGCGGAAACCAATTGAAAAGCCCCCTGGATTCGTTCAACGGGCGTGGCGCTGGTCTCGATTTTCCCTGCTAAACCATTCTTTTCTATATTCTCCTGCGCCACCCTCACCGCATCCGGATCGTTGTCAATGGCAATGACCCGTTTGGCCCCGAAGAGGGCGGCGGCCATGGCAAGAATGCCGGTACCGGTGCCCACGTCGAGCGCCAGCTCGGCTGTCGTTCCCTGCATGCTTTTTTTAATCAGGGCCAAAGCCATCCGGGTTGAAGCATGCTGACCGGTGCCGAAGGCCATGCCCGGATCCATTTCGATCACATGCTGGCCGGGTTCGGGCTGGTAGGCCTCCCAGGAAGGTTTGATCACCAGGCCGGGGACAATCTCAAAGGGCTTGAAATACTGCTGCCAACTGGTGGCCCAATCCTGGTCGGCCAGCAAGGTGACCACCGGTTTTTCCGGGACGCATCCATACAGGGCGAACAGTTCGGTCATTTGTTGGTTGACCCGCGCCAGGATAACCTCGGCGCTTTCCCCCGGACGATGGGAATCGCCGGTTGCCGTCCCCAGTTGAAAAAAGCCGCTGATCAAGGAGCCGGATTCGTTCTCCGGGCTTTGTTCCACTCCGGAGCCGCTGAGCACGCCCATGAGGTCGGCGGCCGACTCCAGCAGGGGCAGGGGGCAGAGCAGGGTAATCTTCAGCCATTGCCGGTCGGTGGGGGCGGGGTCATGGACAGTCGTCATCGTTCTTCCGGAAAAAAAACTTGAAAAGGAAAGGTCCGGTCGAGGTCGTCACCTTCATTTGACCGGGATAAAGTACACCAACATACCCCGATTTCGGGGACGGAGCCAGCCTTTCCTCGGAAGGGGTTCCGGTCGGAACCCTGTCCGGCGCGCTCAGGTCCCCCAGGTTTGTCAAATTGAGGATTGACAAAAAGAGCATTCCACGATTACTTAACCCGTTACCGTTCTTTACACCTTTGTCTATTATTGAGCTGCGGCGGAAAGGGAGGAGGATGCCGAAACAGCTCCGGCCGGTTTGCCTGGCATCGTTGTCCCACTTCCGTTGGTCCGTCTCTTTCCTTTCGGGAATGTCCATGATCGATACTTCGGGACACCATATCGTCTACGGTGAATTGCAGGATTATCTCACCGGCGAAGTCCTGCCTGACACGGATGACGAGCGCATTCGGCAGCAACTGGCCCGGCTATTGGTGGAGCAGCTCGGTTACGGCAAAGACGAGCTGGAACCCCGGTTAACCATCAACTCCTGCTTTAATAACAACCGGGTGCAGACGCTGATCGAACTCACCGCCCGAGTCAATGGCCGGCGGTTATTCATCCTCCGCTACGGCCCGGGATCGCTGGTGACCAGGGAAAAGGCAGCAATTGCGGCCGCACGAATCCTGGAGCCCGAGTATCGTATCCCTTTGGCTGTTGTCACCAATGGCCGGGATGCGGAATTGCTGGAAACGGCGCGGGGCAAGGTCCTGGCCACCGGTATGGCCTGCATTCCCGACCGGCTGCAGGCGGAAACCCTGGTGCAGGAATATGTTTTTGAGCCGTTTGCCGATCCGGGAAAACGGGATCAAGCCCTGCGTATTCTCAATGTCTTTGACCAGGAGGTCTGCTGTTTTGGCAGCACCTGCCTCAAAGACGCCAACGAACAACAAACCTGATCGCTGTTGCCGTTTACGGAACACTCAGACGACTTTCGATAACCCCTACCCGACACGACGACCATGGAAAATACCCGCAACTGGAGTAAAACAAGCTGGCACAACTTCAACGCCCTGCAGCAACCCAAATGGCCGGACAAGGGACGCTACGATGAAATCATTGCGACCTTGTCCCTGCTGCCGCCGCTGGTGTTTGCCGGAGAGATCCGGGACCTGAAGGCCATGCTGGCCAAAGCGGTCAAAGGCGAGGCCTTTCTCCTCCAGGGCGGCGATTGCTCCGAGGAATTTTCCCGCTGCACAGCGCCCAACATTCGTGAAACCCTCAAGGTTTTGCTGCAAATGGCGGTTGTCCTCACCTATGCCGGTAACAAACCGGTGGTCAAGGTCGGCCGGATTGCCGGTCAGTATGCCAAACCGCGCTCCAGCGACATGGAAACGATTGATGGCCTGAAAATCCCCAGTTACCGCGGTGACATGGCCAATTCCGCCGACCCGATCCTGGAGGCCCGTATCCCCGATCCGGAACGTATGCTCAAGGGGTATCATCTGTCGGCGGCGACCATGAATTTGCTGCGTGCCTTCACTCGGGGCGGCTTCGGCTCTCTGCACCGTGTCCAGGCCTGGAACCAGGAATTCGTCAAGCAGTCGCCCATGGGCCGCTCCTATGAGCGCATGGCCAAACAGATCAGCAGCGCCCTCAAATTCATGGAGACCATCGGCATCTCAACCGATATTCCCCAGTTGAAAGAAGCGCAGTTCTTCACCTCCCACGAGGCGTTGTTCCTGGGTTACGAAGAGGCGCTAACCCGGGAGGATTCCATCGCCGGCGGCTGGTACGACTGTTCCGCCCACATGCTGTGGATTGGTGATCGAACCCGTCAGATTGATGGCGCCCACATCGAATTTCTCCGGGGCGTGCGTAATCCCCTCGGAATGAAGGTGGGACCCAACTACCAGATTGATGATATTCTCCGGATTATCGAGCGGTTGAATCCGGAGAACGAGCCCGGCCGCATGACCCTGATCACCCGGTTCGGCTTCAAGGCGATTGATAAACATCTGCCGCCGCTGCTGCGGGCGATCAAGAAATCCGGTTACCATGTGCTTTGGACCTGCGATCCGATGCACGCCAACACCTTCAAGTCCGAATCGGGGCACAAAACCCGTGATTTTGAGAACATTCTCTCGGAGTTGCGGTGCTTTTTCGAGTTGAACTGGGTGGAGGGAACGGTCCCCGGCGGGGTCCATTTCGAATTGACCGGTGATGACGTCACCGAGTGCATTGGTGGTGCTCGCCAGCTCTCAGATGCCCAGTTGGGTCTGCGCTATCTGACCACCTGTGACCCACGGCTCAACGCCGAGCAGTCGCTGGAAATGGCCTTTCAGATTGCGGAGATGATCCGGAGCTGAGGTAGCGGAAAAAATGAAGGGGTGGCGTGGTCTGAAACTCAGGCCGCGCCGGGGATGGCGGCAAAGAGGGTGACGATCTCTTCCTGGGTGGCACAGTCGAGCAGCCGTTGGCGGTTATGGCCCTCTTTCAAAATCTTGCTGACCCTGGCCAGGGTTTGCAGATATTCTCCCGCCTTGCCGGCTGGAGAGAGCAGGAGGACAAAGAGGTGGGCCGGTCGTTTGTCGATAGCGTCGAAGTTGATGCCCGCCCGGCTGCGGGCCAAACAGAGCAGAATCTCGTCGAGGCCTTCGATCTTGCCATGGGGAATAGCCACCCCGTTGCCGACTCCGGTCGAGCCCACGGCCTCACGTTCCAGCAGCACATTGTAGAGCGTCTCTTCGGTGAAACGGCCGCACAGGGTTGCGGCCAGAGCCGCCAATTCGCGCAGGGCCCCTTCCTTGGTGGCGGCCTTCATTTCCAAAATAATCGCGTCTTTTTTTAACTGAGGCATGGGCCGCCGGTGCCTAATGGGTTTGCCGCCGGTGTTTGACCGGGAGTATTTTGAGTTGTTCCCGGTATTTTGCGACGGTTCTCCGGGCAACGGTGATATTCTCTTTGGCCAGCAATTCGGAGATTTTGTTGTCGCTCAGCGGCTTCATCGAGTTTTCGTTGTGCACCAGCTGCCGGATTCGGGTCTTGATCGCCTCTGCCGCCACCGTGTCGCCTTCCGAGTTGGTCACCGCTGTGCTGAAAAAATATTTCAGTTCGTAGATCCCCTGGGGGCAGTGCACATATTTGTTGGAGGTCACCCGGCTGACGGTCGACTCGTGCATGCCGATATCCTCAGCTACATCCCGCAGGATCAGAGGCCTCATCGCCCCCGATCCGGATTCGAAAAAAGCCCGTTGAAACTTGAGCAGGCTCTCCATCACCCGAAATATGGTGCGCTGCCGCTGTTCGATTGACTTGATGAACCACTCGGCGTTTCTCTTGTTCTCACGCAGGTAGCCGCGCGACTCCGGGTTCAGGGCGTTTTTCTGTTTCAACAGTTGTTGATACTCGCTGGAAAGCTGCAACTGCGGCAGGCCTTCGTTGTTGAGCTGAATAACGAATTCCCCGTCGATTTTGTAGACATAGACATCCGGGACCACATAGTTGGTCTGTTCGTTGCTGAATTCGTTGCCGGGATACGGGATAAGATCCTGGATGATGGCCACCGCTTCGTTTATTTTTTTAAGCGGCGCGCCGGTTTCCCGTGCTATTTGCGCATAATTTCGTGATTCAAGCAGCTGCATATGCTGCTCGACGATCTGGTAGGGGAGAGCGTCGTAATAGTCCAGGCGGTCCAGTTGCAGCAGGAGCGATTCGCGGATGTCACGGGCTGCAACACCTGGAGGATCAAGGGTCTGCACCAGACGGAGTACACCTTCGGCTTCTTCCTCGGTGCAGTGGCCGTAGGCGCAAATATCCTCAATGGTGGCCTCGAGAAACCCGTGTCCGTCCAGGTTACAGACAATAAACCGGGTCAGCTCGATGTCTTGTTCGCTCAGTTCGAGATGGGCCAATTGCCATTGGAGATAGGAGGCCAGACCTGGTGTGGCGGAGATGAAGTCAAACTGAGACGGGGCGTCGGCTGGGGGTGTTTCGTGGGAAAAGGAGAGGTCGGAGTCGAAGTTGTTCGAGTAATCCTCCCAATTGACTTCGGCCACAGTGGCTGGATCGTCACCCTTGACGCGGTCGGTAATCGGTGCCTCGGCCTGGTAGGTGTTTTCTTCTGCGCTGAGGGCATCGGGATTGGTGGGCGGTTCGAGCAGGCTTGGAGCCTCCTCCAGCATGGGATTCTGCTCTATTTCTGCCTGCAGGGCCTCGGTAAGCTCAAGTCGGCCGAGTTGCAGCAGTTTGATGGCCTGGCGCAATTGCGGCGTCATCACCAATTTCTGTGCAAGCTTGAGGCTTTGTCTAAGTTCCAGGGCCATGGTGTGTCGATTTCCGTGCGGGTTGTGTTTGGTTTGCGGTTGCCGAATGTTGTTTACATGTGAAAGTTATCGCCGAGATACATTTTCCGGGCCACCGCGCTTTGAATGATGTCGTTGGCCCCACCGCTGGTCAAGACCTGACCGTTGTTCATAATATAGGCGAAATCGCAGACCTGCAAGGTTTCCCGGACATTGTGGTCGGAGATCAGGATCCCCAGGCCCTTGTGTTTCAGGTCGCGGATAATTGTCTGCAGATCGGCCACCGAAAGAGGATCAACCCCGGCAAAGGGCTCGTCCAGCAGGATGAATCGCGGCTTGGTGGCCAGGGCCCGCATGATTTCGACCCGCCGCCGCTCGCCGCCGGAAAGGGCATGCCCCTTGTTGCCGGCCAGGTGCTCTAGTTTGAGTTCCGCCATCAATTCCCCGATCCGGTCGTTGATCTCGTTGCGCGGGAGGCCCAGGGGCTCGAGGACGATGCGGATATTCTCCTCCACAGTCAGCTTCTTGAAAACCGAAGGCTCCTGCGCCAGATAGGTGATGCCGCGGGAGGCGCGCTTGTGGATGGGCAGGGCGGTGATGTCTTCCCCGCCCAGGAGAATAGCACCGCTGGTCGGGCGAATGAAGCCGACGATTGAATAAAAGGTGGTGGTCTTGCCGGCGCCGTTGGGGCCAAGCAGCCCGACCACGGAGGAACTGTTCACATGCAGGCTGACCTGATCGACCACCCGCCGGTCGCGATACTCCTTCACCAGGCCCCGGGTTTCGAGAACAGCGGCTCCGTTCATGGTTTTTTCTTGGAATCCGGGTGGATAACCGCCTTGACCCTACTGTTGGTGCTGGCATCCGGTTCAACCACGGAGCGTTTCTCATCGAGGTAATAGATGATGGTTTTGCCGGCAACCATGTTCTGTCCTTGCCATCCCTTGGCGTTGCCGCTGAGCACGACCTTGCGTTCCTTGGCAAAGTAATCCATCCGGTCACCGGTGCCCAGCCAGTCGCCCTGAGTGATCTTGACGTTATTTTTGCAGATCAGTTTTTCCACCTGACTGGTGGGTTGACTCTCCTTGCCGTTCTCTTTTGCCCCCTTTTTCTCGGTATAGAAAACGGTCATTTCTTCGGAGAGGATGGTGAGGTTTCCCTGGCGGGCGTCTACCTTGCCGAGAAAGAGGACTGAGTTCTCGTTTTCCTGCGAAACCATTCGGTTGGCTTCAATGCTGATCGGCTGAGAGGCTTCTTCCGCAGCAAGACAAGGCGATGTACCGGCCAGCAGGGCCAACACGGTCAGTCGCAGGATAATTTGGACAGTGACAAGGAGGCGCCCCATAGGTATATCCTCAGAAATTCATGAAAAAATGCGATAACATTGTTTTGGGATTGTTTTTTGCAAGAACAGATCCATACTACTGGGTTGTCCGGAAAATGTAAAGGGTTTAGGCCATAAGAAGGCCGGCCTTTTCCCCGAAGGAGAAATAGAAAGGTTTACATGGAGTTGAAGCGGGAGTAGAATATTTGCCCGACATTTTAATCAGACCCCAAGGTCTTGAGACTGCAAGCAAACAGGAAAAGAAAATGATACGTGAGGAACTCGCCAAGGCCAAGGTGCTGGTCGAATCGCTGCCGTACATCCGTGAATTTCGTGAAAAGACTGTGGTGATCAAGTACGGCGGCCATGCCATGGTCGATGAGACGCTCAAGCGCAGCTTCGCCCTCGACGTTATCCTGATGAAATACATTGGCATCAATCCGGTGATCGTTCACGGCGGCGGGCCGCAGATTAACCGCTTTCTCGAGAAGATGCAGATCACCCCCAGTTATGTCCAGGGGATGCGGGTCACCGACGGCGAGACCATGGACGTGGTTGAGATGGTCCTGGTGGGTAAGGTCAACAAGGAGATCGTCGGCCTGATCAACCACTGCGGCGGCAAGGCGGTTGGCCTTTCCGGCCGGGATGGTGATCTGGTCCAGGCCCGGAAGCTGACCATTCAGGGCAAGCCGACCGGCGAGGATCGACCGCCGGAGTTGATCGACATCGGCCGGGTCGGCGAAGTGACCCGGATCAACCCGGAGATCCTGACCGTGCTGGACCGCCAGGATTTTATTCCGGTTATCGCCCCGGTGGGGGTGGGTGAGGACGGCAGAGCCTTTAACATTAACGCTGATCTGGTGGCCGGAGCTATTGCTGCTGAGCTGAACGCGGTCAAGCTGATGCTGCTCACCGATGTTGAAGGGGTGAAAAACAGCAACGGTGAGCTGATCTCCACCATCTATCGCGATCAGATCGACGACCTGATTGCGGCCGGGGTGATCAAGGGCGGCATGATTCCCAAGGTCAACTGCTGCAAGTCAGCCCTGGATGGCGGCGTAGCTAAGGCGCACATCATCGATGGCCGGCAGGAACATGCAATTTTACTCGAAATTTTTACCAAAAAAGGCATCGGTACGGAGTTGGTGGCATGAGCAACGCAGAATGGGCGAGCAGGGGAGACAAGGTGTTTATCGGTACGTATAGCCGGTTTCCGGCGGCAATGGTCCGGGGGAGCGGGTGCAGGCTTTGGGATGCGGACGGCAAGGAGTACCTCGATTTTCTTGCCGGCATCGCGGTCTGCTCGCTGGGCCATTGTCACCCGCGGATCACCGAGGCGATCTGCCGTCAGGCTGGTTCGCTGGTCCATGTCTCCAATCTTTTTCATACTCCGCCGCAGATTGAGTTGGCCGAACTGCTGACTGCCCATAGCTTTGCCGACCGGGTGTTCATGGCCAACAGCGGGGCCGAGGCCAATGAGGCGGCCATTAAGCTGGCCCGGATCCACAGCGATGGGGGAAAATACGAGATCATTTCGCTGGCCGGTTCCTTCCACGGCCGGACCCTGGCCACCGTCGCCGCCACCGGTCAGACTCGGTTTCATCAGGGTTTCGAGCCCCTGCCCCAAGGTTTTGTCCACGCCGAGTTTGGTGATCCGCAGACGATTGAACACTTGATCACCCCGCAAACCTGCGCCATCCTCTGTGAGCCGCTGCAGGGTGAAAGTGGTGTTCGACCGCTGGAACCCGAGTATCTGCGAGCGATCCGGCAGATCTGTGATCGGCATGGTCTGCTGTTGATATTTGATGAGGTCCAGACCGGTCTGGGCCGGACCGGTACCTTGTTTGCCCATGAGCAGCTGGGCGTGACCCCGGATATCATGACCCTAGCTAAGGCCCTGGGGAATGGCCTGCCGATCGGCGCCATGCTGACTACCGAAAAAATTGCCGCCTCGCTGATCGTGGGCAGCCATGCCTCCACTTTCGGTGGTAATCCGGTGGCCGCCGCTGCTGCAGTCGAGGTTCTCAGGATCATGCTGGCCGACGGTTTTCTTGAATCAGTGAGGGAAAAGAGCCGGTATTTTGTGAGTAAGCTGCAGGGGGTGGTCGCGCGTTATCCCCACCTGGCCACCGGAGTGCGGGGTCGGGGGCTCCTTCTCGGTCTGGTGTTGACCGAAAAGGGGGTCGAGCAGGGGATGGATATAGTCCAGCGGATGTTCGAGGAGGGGGCGCTGATCAATTTTGCCGGCAGCAAGGTTTTGCGCTTTGTACCACCGTTGATCGTCAGCCCTGGCGAAATCGATCTGCTGGTCGAGAAGCTCTGCCTGGTGCTTGACCGGCTGGCTTGAGCCTGCCGCATTGCTCAATAATCCCTACGCATGGATACTCTTTCCCTCATTGCGGTCGCCGTGGCCCTGGCCATGGATGCTTTTGCCGTGGCCCTGGCTGCCGGTGCTATTCTGCACCCTTTGACCTTTCGGCCCTGTTTCCGCCTTGCCTTTCATTTCGGTCTCTTCCAAGCGATGATGCCGGTGATCGGCTGGCTGGCCGGCCTGACTGTGCAATCTTTTGTTGCGGCCTGGAGTCATTGGATCGCCTTTTTTCTCTTGCTCTACATTGGTGGCCGCATGGTCCGCGAAGCCCTGTCTGCCGAGGAGGGCGTTGAACGAGCCAACGATCCGAGCCGGGGACTGACCATGGTGGCGCTCTCGGTGGCCACCAGCATCGACGCTTTGGCCGTGGGATTGACCCTGGCCATGCTCGATGTGGTTATCTGGGTGCCGTCACTGGTCATCGGCCTGGTGGCCTGCTGTTTTACCGTCATCGGACTGTTCCTCGGAACCCGTGCCGGCAAGCGCTGGGGAAAACGGGTTGAAGTGGCCGGCGGCGCTATCCTGATCGCCATTGGCTTGAAAATTCTTCTCTCGGCTCTTTTCTTCGACAAGGCGGTTGCTGGAATCCTCTAGCTCACCCCCATCGTCTCTAAACTTCCGGAATCAGGCCCTCTCTTGTGAAATCACTTTGCAAACGACCTGTTTTTTTGTATCAGATACATTTTTACCCGGAGAGATATCGGTAAGGCTGGGCGCCTCCATGCTTGAGAGGCCAAGCTGCCGAGTCGTTCCCGAATTACAAAGGATGGCGTTATGAAGAACCACCTGTTGGCACTGGGAGATTTCACCAAGGACGAGCTGCGCTCCTTGATCGATCGAGCGCTTATTCTGAAGGCGGAGAACAAGCGGGGCGTTCACCACCAGCAGCTCGCTGGCCGCAAAATCTGTCTGTTGTTTGAAAAACCATCGACCCGTACCCGGGTCTCCTTTGAAGCTGGCATGTACGGCTTGGGCGGTCAGGTTATTTTCATGTCTGCCAAGGAATCGCAACTGGGCCGGGGCGAGCCTCTGAAAGATACGGCCCGGGTTCTGTCGCGCTACGTCGATGCCATCGTGGTCCGCACCTTTGGCCAGGACGTGGTGGAAGAACTGGCCCGGTATGCCACCGTACCGGTGATCAATGCCCTGACCGATCTGCACCATCCTTGTCAGGTGCTCAGCGACCTGATGACGGTGATCGAAGAAAAGGAGGCGTTGGAATCCTTGAAGACCGTCTGGATCGGCGACGGCAACAACATGGCTAATTCCTGGGTCGAGGCAGCCTCGGTCTTCGGCTTTCCTCTGACTCTCGCCTGCCCCGCCGGCTTCAGTCCCAACGAGGCGATCCTGGAGAAGGCCCGCGTTCGCAGCCCGCATCCGATTGTCGTCCTGCGCGATCCCGCCGAGGCGATCCGTGGAGCCGATGTAGTCAATGTCGACGTCTGGGCCTCCATGGGACAGGAGGCCGAGCAGGAGCAGCGTCTGGGGCTGTTTCAAGCCTATCAGTTGAATGCGGCCCTGCTGGCCAAGGCCAGCAAAAAGGCCATCGTCCTTCACTGCCTGCCTGCCCATCGCGGCGAGGAAATTACCGAAGATGTTCTCGAAGGGCCGCAGAGTGTGGTCTTCGAGCAGGCGGAAAACAAGATGCATATCCATGCGGCGATCCTGGAATCCTTCATCCTCCGCAAGGATGCGGAATAATCATCAACCATCATCAGGTCTCTCCTCGAGATCTGGCAGAGCAGGATTATGAGTGTAAAAAAAATTGTCCTCGCCTATTCTGGCGGGTTGGATACCTCGGTTATTTTAAAATGGCTGGCCAATGAATACGGCTGCTCGGTCCTCGCCTATTCTGCCGACATCGGCCAGAAAGAAGACTGGGCCGCAGTGCGGGCCAAAGGTCTGGCCACCGGCGCGGAAAAGGTGATCGTGTCCGACCTGCGTGAGGAATTTGTTCGTGATTATATTTTCCCGGCTTTTCGCGCCAATGCCATTTATGAGGGCTCCTACCTGCTGGGAACCTCCCTGGCCCGGCCGTTGATCGCCAAGGAACAGGTGCGAATCGCCGCCGAGGAGGGAGCCGATTCGGTCAGTCATGGCGCCACCGGTAAGGGCAACGACCAGGTCCGGTTTGAATTGACCTACCTGGCGCTCAATCCCAAGCTGACCATCATCGCCCCTTGGCGGATCTGGGATTTGAATTCGCGTCAGAAGCTGGTCGCCTTTGCCCAAGAGCATAATATCCCGGTGCCGGTCACCAAAAAAAATCCCTACAGCTCGGATGAGAATCTGCTCCATATCAGCTTTGAAGGCGGCCTCCTCGAGGATCCCTGGAACGAGCCGGATGAGGATATGTTTAAATTAACGGTGGCACCGGAAAAAGCACCGGACAAGCCGACCTATGTCGAGATCGATTTCGAACAGGGCACGCCGGTGGCGGTCGACGGTGAGCGGCTTGGACCGGTTGCCCTTATGACCCGGCTCAATAGCCTGGGCGGGGAGAACGGTATCGGCCGGCTCGATATGGTCGAGAACCGTTTCGTCGGCATGAAGTCCCGAGGCGTCTACGAGACCCCCGGCGGCACTATTCTGCGAGCCGCCCACCGCGACCTGGAGACCATTACCCTGGACCGGGAGGTTCTCGGTATCCGCGATAGCCTGGTGCCGCGCTACTCGCAGCTCATTTACAACGGTTTTTGGTTTTCGCCGGAGATGCAACTTTTGCAGCGGACCATGGATGACGCCCAGACCACGGTCAACGGTACGGTCCGCCTCAAATTGTACAAAGGAAACTGCATTCCTGTGGGCCGGAAATCGGTCAACTCGCTCTATTCCGAGTCCTTTGCTACCTTTGAGGAGGACGAGGTCTACAATCAGGCTGACGCCACCGGATTCATCCGGCTTAATGCCCTGCGCCTGCGGATTCAGGCCCACCAGCGGATGAAATGAGCGTGGAAACCAAACAAGTCTCCGGCAAAATGTGGGGCGGCCGTTTCGCCGAGACCACAGCCGCCTCGGTGGAGGCCTTCAGCGCCTCGATTCAGTACGACGCCAGGCTGTACCGTCACGACGTCATGGGCTCCAAAGCCCACGCCCGCATGCTGGCCCGGCAAGGGTTGATCACCACCGAGGAGAGCGAGGCCATTATCCAAGGGCTGAGCGAGATCGAAGCAGAGATCGACCGGGGCGAGTTTGTCTTTAAGCCCGAGTTGGAAGATATTCACATGAATATCGAAAAAGCCTTGACCGACCGGATCGGTGCGGCCGGGGCCAAATTGCACACTGCCCGTAGCCGTAACGACCAGGTCAATCTGGATTTTCGCCTTTACCTGCGCGACGAGGCTGACACCCTAGATGTGCTGCTCGGCGAAACGCAGAAGGCTTTTGCCCGCCGTGCAAGGAAATATCTGGGTGCGGTCATGCCCGGTTATACCCATCTCCAGCGGGCTCAGCCGGTGCTGGTTTCCCACCATCTCCTGGCCTATGTCGAGATGTTCCAGCGGGATCGCGACCGTTTGGCCGGGTGCCGGCAGCGGATCAATATTATGCCCTTGGGCGCAGCGGCCATGGCCGGGACCGGCTTGCCGATTGACCGTCAGTCCGTGGCTGAGGAACTGGGCTTTGCCTCCATCACCGCCAATTCGATGGATACCACCGGCGATCGTGATTTTGCCCTGGAACTGCTCTTCTGCCTCAATCTGATCCAGTTGCATCTTAGCCGATTGGCCGAAGAATTGGTGCTCTGGTCGACCAAAGAGTTTGATTTTATTCGCATCGGGGATCGCTACTGCACCGGCTCCTCGATCATGCCGCAGAAGAAGAATCCTGATATCCCGGAGTTGATTCGCGGCAAGACCGGTCGGGTTACCGGGGCGCTGATAGCCCTGCTGATGACGGTCAAGGGGTTGCCGTTGACCTACAACCGAGATCTGCAGGAGGATAAAGAACAGGTGTTCGATGCCCTGGACACCGTCAAGGCCAGTTTGTCGATCACCGCCGAACTTCTCGATAACACTGAGTTTAATGTCGAACGGCTGCGGGCTGCGACCATCGGCGGCTTCATGACCGCCACCGACCTGGCCGATTACCTGGTACGCCGCAATATGCCCTTCCGACAGGCACATGGGGTGGTCGGTCGAATTGTTGCCCACTGCCAGCAGCGGGATTGTGAGTTGACCAACCTGACTCTAGCCGAACTCCGGGAGTTTTCTGAGTTGATCGGCGCGGATATTTTCGAAGTTCTTTCCGTCGACGGATCGGTGAACAGCCGGGTTTCTGCTGGGGGAACAAGTCGAATCAGGGTAGAGGAAGCCCTGAACACGGTGGAGCACTCTTTGGGGATATCGACATGATCAGATACGGTGACCGGCTGAGGCGAACATCCCTTGCTCTGGCAGTTCTCGTTCTGCTGCCCTTTGGCGGTTGCGGATTCAAGGACAAGCCGGTCCCGCCTCAGCATGTTGTACCCAAGGCGGTGCTTGATCTCCAGGCCGAGTTGGATGAAAAGGGGGTAACGCTCTCCTGGACGTATCCCAGAGAAACGGTCACCGGCGGCGATGTCGAGGAGATCGATGGGTTTGCGCTGTATCGCGCCGAGGTGCCAGTGAACTCCTATTGCAAGACCTGCCCGGTGCCCTACGATGCACCGATCGCTGTTCCTGGTGGGGCCATGGCCCCGGGAGGTGGAAGAACCGCGACGTATGACATCAAGGAATTACGGCCGGGGAATCTCTATTTTTTTAAGGTCCGCAGCAAAACAGGCTGGTGGAACGAGTCTCAGGACTCCAATGAGGTTTCCTTTTTCTGGCAAACCCCGCCGCAGACGCCCGATGGGTTGACCGCCACGGCTGGTGATGGCGAGAATACGATACGGTGGCAGGCGGTCCGTCAGCTTCGCGACGCTTCTCCGGTCACCGTGCCGGTACACTATCAACTCTACCGCAGTAACGATGGCGAGGCCTTTGCCAAAATGGGTGAACCCCTAGCCGCTTCCGTTTTTATCGATTCTACTGCGGAAAACGGCAAATCCTATTCGTATAAGGTGCAGGCCATCAGCACCTATAGCCAAGGCGAGGTCGGGAGTGGCATGAGTGTAGCCGTCCAGGCCAATCCGCTGGACCGGACCGCTCCGCCGGTTCCCAAGGGAGTGGAAGGTATCAGGACCGAAGTCGGAGTCAAGATTTACTGGGGCCATGTCGAGGCCGGTGACCTGGCTGGCTACCGGGTCTATCGTCGGAGTGAAGGCGAGGGGAAGGCCGTTTTTATCGGTGAGATCAACCTGCCCTACAACATGTTCGTTGACGCGAACGCGCCGAAACAGCTTCTTTTTTACTCGGTATCCAGCATTGATGCCCGGAGTCCGGCCAACGAAAGTACACGGTCTCCCGAAATTCGAATCGATAATTGATCACGGAGGAAGCATGTCTCATTCTGTTCTGGGCAGCATTCCTTTACCGATTCCGTTCTGGAA
Source organism: uncultured Desulfobulbus sp. (assembly GCF_963662935.2). Lineage (NCBI taxonomy): Bacteria > Pseudomonadati > Thermodesulfobacteriota > Desulfobulbia > Desulfobulbales > Desulfobulbaceae > Desulfobulbus > uncultured Desulfobulbus sp. Next base: position 1,784,802 of record NZ_CAXXTL010000002.1, read on the forward strand.
AATGAGCGGGGCCGGCAATGATTTTATTATCATCGATCATCGTAAACCCCTTATCCCCAAGGAACAGATGGCCGAATTCGCCCGGCTCGTCTGCCGGCGCAAATTTTCGGTGGGGGCGGATGGCTTGTTTTTGATCGAACCCTCGGAACGGGCGGACTTCAAGTGGCGGTTTTTCAACGCTGATGGGTCCGAAGCGGAGATGTGCGGCAACGGAGCGCGCTGTGTGGCCCGATTTGCCTATATGCAGGGGATTGCGGCAGCCCGGATGCGATTTGAAACCCTGGCAGGCATCATCGACGCCACGGTAGCCGACACCCAGGCAACCATCCGGATGACCTCGCCCCATTCGTTCCGCTACGATCGGCAAGTTGAAGTTGCGGGGCAGATGTTTCTGGTGCACAGTGTGGACACTGGAGTGCCCCATGCGGTCATTTTTGTTGATGACATTGATTCGATTGATGTCGTCGGTCTGGGTAGGCAAATCCGGCATCATTCCGCCTTTGCCCCGGCGGGAACCAATGTGAATTTTATCGGGCGAACGGAGAGCGGCTTCCGGATACGTACCTATGAACGTGGTGTTGAAGACGAAACAATGGCCTGCGGTACCGGGGTGGTCGCCGGAGCGTTGATTGCCGCCGCCAAAGGATTGGCCGCTTCGCCAGTGGAGATGACGACCTCGGGAGGGATTGCCCTGAAGGTGCAATTCTCCGGCGCGCTCGGAAAAGATATCGATCAGGTGCTGCTCAATGGCCCGGCCCATCTCATCTGCAAGGGTGAACTGACGGCCGAGGCGCTCATCGAGTAATGGCGTGGCTATGGATTGTTACCACCGGCCTGCAACCCAATAGTCTTGTTTTAGCCCTTATTGATCAGGGGAAACAGAGGAAAGGAGGACACAATGAAACGATTTGAGGGCGCTATAACCGCACTGGTCACCCCCATGCGAAACGGTGGAATTGATGAACAGGGCTTGGTTGACTTGATCGAATTTCAGATCGCCAGCGGCATTCATGGGCTTGTCCCCTGCGGCACCACCGGCGAGTCGGCCACCTTGAGCTTTGACGAGCACAAGCGGGTCATTGAGTTAACCGTCAAAACCGTCAAAGGGCGTGTGCCGGTCATAGCCGGAACCGGTGCCAACAATACTCTGGAGGCCATTGAGCTGACCGAGTCGGCGAAAGATTCCGGCGCCGATGCGGTGTTATCAGTGGTGCCCTACTACAACAAGCCCAGCCAGGAAGGGTTGTTCCAGCATTTCAAATCTATCCTTGATGCCGTTGATATTCCGGTGGTCCTCTATAATGTGCCAGGCCGGACGGTAACCAATATGCTGCCCGCGACGGTCGCCCGGTTGGCGGTGTTGCCCAATGTTATCGGCATAAAAGAAGCCAGCGGCAATCTCAGTCAGGTCAGCGAGGTGATACAACTTTGCCCCAGTGACTTTATCGTCCTGTCCGGGGATGATTTCACCGCCATGCCCACAGTCTTGATCGGCGGTAAAGGTGTGATTTCAGTGGTCTCCAACCTGGAGCCGGCAAAAACAGCAGCCATGATCGAAGCTGCTCGGCTCTGTGATGTGGCCAAGGCCAAAGCCCTGCACTACGAGTTGTTTTCCCTCATGGGCGCCATGTTCTGCTACCCAAGCCCGGCTCCTGCCAAAAAGGGTTTGGAAATAATGGGCAAGATAGCATCGTCTGAAGTGCGGCTGCCCATGACCCAGATGGATGCGACCAGCCTTGAGCGGCTGAAAAAAGATATGGCCGCGCTTGGCCTGCTGTAATTGCTGAACAGGAGGAATACATGACCAAGGTTATTGTTGCCGGAGCCGCAGGGCGCATGGGGCAGCGCATTATTCACATGATCCAGGCCCATCCGGGGCTGCAGTTGAGCGGAGCCTTTGAAGCAGAGGGTAATCCGGCAATCGGCAAGGATGCGGGTGCCATCAGCGGATTAGGCGAAACCGGCATCCACATCACGACAGGCCTTGAGTCGGTGATTGATAAAGGTGAGGTCATTATTGATTTCACCTTCCATGCGGCCACGGTTCGGTTTGCTCATCTGGCGGCTAGCCACGGGAAGGCTATGGTCATCGGTACCACCGGGCTTAGTGCGGAAGAACTTGCAACCTTGAAGGGGCTGGCTGAAGCGCATTTCCCGTGTGTGCAATCGCCGAATATGGCGGTCGGGGTGAATGTCCTCTTCAAGCTGGTGGAAAAGACGGCAGCCATTCTGGGCGACGCCTATGACGTGGAGATTGTCGAAGCCCACCATCGGATGAAAAAAGATGCCCCCTCGGGTACGGCACTGAAGCTCGGGCAGATGGCGGCAGCGGCCTTAGGTCGGGATCTGGCCGAAGTCGGTGTCATGGAGCGCAACGGTATTATCGGTGAGCGGACCGATCGGGAAATTGGTATCCAGACCATCCGCGGCGGCGATATCGTTGGTGAGCATACTGTCTACTTTGCCGGGGCGGGTGAACGGTTGGAGATCGTTCACCGGGCTACCAGCCGCGATAATTTTGCCCGTGGAGCGGCGCTTGCCGCTGCCTGGGTTACGGGCAAGCCCAATGGGCTCTACACCATGTTCGATGTTCTTGAGCTCAATTCTTTTTAGGGATCAGCATACCTCGACTCGTCCTTGTTGAGATGAGCCCCCAGGCCAGTGACGCCGGGCAGGTAGGCAACGGCTACTTTTCCGAAGGTGATTTCCACGTTGCCGCCATCGGCTTGGGGTCCAATCTGGGGCAATCCTGTGCAATTCTGCAAGCAGCTTGGCAGGATTTACTGGCTCACCCCGATATCTTTCCCCAGGCTCTTTCTTCTCCCTACCGTAGCCAGCCGATCGATATGGAAAGCGCTCACTGGTTTGTCAATGCGGCTGCTCTTATCCGGACACGATTGACGCCCTATTCTCTGCTGCACCTGTTGCAAGCAATCGAGGCGCGGTACGGTCGTACTCGATTGCCACAAGTTCACGGTTGCCAGGATCGGACCCTTGACCTCGATATCCTCCTCTACGATGAGCTTGTCCTTCATGACGATCATTTGATTATCCCGCACCCGCGAATGGAACGGCGGCTTTTTGTCCTCGCACCTTTGACGGAAATAGCCGGCAATCGAAGCCATCCCCTCAGCAGGAAAACGATGAGCGCACTCTGTGCTGATCTTAAAAAAAATGTTGGGAATCAAATTGTTGAGAAGTTATCTTGGGATAAGTGCCTTCCCGGTGCTTCACCGAAGAAGTGACAAAAAAAGGCACTTGCTCGGAACAATCAATTAGACATTTGTTTTGCCACGTATATAATGACAACATGCTGAGAAGGGATAAGAATTCGCAATCGACGATGGATTTTCAGTACGTATGACTCCATTCCGTCTGTTGATATTAGCCATTCTTTTCTATCTTGGCTGGCGCATGCTTCGTGGGTTGTTTGTAAAAAATCAAAACGAAGCAAGCACAGAAAGCGATTCTGACCCACAGGATGTGTTGGTCGAGGATCCTGTCTGCCATGTACTGATCCCGAAACACCAGGCCCTGCAACTACGAAGGGATGGGGTTACCTACTATTTCTGCAGTGATAAGTGCTGTGATCAATTTGCCGGGAAACCGGAGAAAGGAGAATTATGAAATTTTTTATCGACACCGCCAATATCGACGAAATCAAAAAAGGACTGGCGCTTGGTATGGTCGATGGCGTCACCACCAATCCTTCGCTGGTCGCCAAAGAACCTCGCCCCTTTGTGGAGATCTTGGAAGATATCTGCAAACTGGTCGATGGGCCTGTTAGCGCCGAGGTCATAAGCCTTGACGCGGATGGTATGGTGAAAGAGGCCCGCGAGCTGGTGAAAATCGCCGATAATATCGTCGTTAAGATACCGATGATTGAGGAAGGATTAAAGGCGGTAAAACAACTGACCGCTGAGGGCATCAAGACCAACGTGACCCTGATTTTTTCGGTTTCCCAAGCCCTCCTGGCGGCTAAGGCAGGAGCGACCTACGTCAGCCCTTTTGTCGGCCGTCTCGATGACATTTCGGTAAACGGTCTTGATCTGGTTGCCGATATAATGACTATACTGCGCAACTATGGCTTCGCCACCGAGGTTATTGTCGCCTCGGTTCGTAGCCCCATGCATGTGGTCGAGTCGGCCTTACTCGGGGCGGACATCGCAACTCTCCCGTATAAAGTGATTGCCCAGTTGGCCAAGCATCCGCTGACCGATATTGGTATGCAGCAATTTCTTGCCGATTGGGAAAAACGTCAAAAATAAAACAGGGAATGCTATGCTTTCTCGCCTCCTTCAGATAGGTGTTCTCCTTCTGGCGATTTCACTACCGGTTTCGGCTGGTGCGGCCATGTATGCCTATGTCGATGCCCGGGGAATTTGCCATTACACCAACGTCCCGGGTGACGGGCGGTACAAGCTGAACGAGCGGGCGCCACGACGGCTGGGGTCGCCGGAAGATCAACTGATCAGGACCATTACCCGACGTTCGAGTAGCGGGCTTTCACCAGGGGTAACGAACAGCAGCTATTACCGTGGGGGGTACTCTGCCTTCATGAACGCACCCCAAACTCTTAACCGGTACATCCAGGTGGCAGCCATGAACCACCAAGTTGATCCGCTTCTGATCAAAGCCGTCATTAAGGCGGAATCCAATTTCGACCCTAATGCCATTTCACCGAAAGGTGCCCAGGGATTGATGCAGTTGATGCCGGGAACCGCCAAGGATCTTGCAGTCATCGACCCTTTTGATCCCCTCCAGAACATCAACGGGGGCACCAAGTACCTTAGATATCTACTTGACAATTTTAATGGAAATGTGGAATTAAGCTTGGCGGCATATAATGCCGGTCCGGGCAATGTCGCTCCGTATGGAGTCATCCCCCGTATCCCCGAAACCCAAAATTATGTTGCTAAGGTCATGGAGACTTATCGCTCGTACCGCAGCGGCAGGCCTTCGCTTCCTCCGAATATCAATGTCCGGCAAATGGTAACCGTCAATTGAACCGCAGTTCCAAAATTCTTAATCTACCTAATCTTATCACAGGTAGCCGGTTTATTCTCTCCGGCGGCCTGATGCTACTCCTGCTTCAGGAGCAAACCACCCGTATGAGTTTAATCGCCTGGCTGGTTTTTTCAATTGCAGCCGGGTCTGACTGGATCGATGGCTATTTCGCTCGGAAGTACAAAGCAGTAACCGTCTTGGGTCAATTGATGGATCCTTTGGCCGATAAGGTCTTGGTGACGACAGCGCTGATCATGCTCATCCCCACCGGTAAAATGCCCGCCTGGGTAGCCCTGATCATTCTTTGTCGTGAGATTGTGGTCACGGGGCTGCGCGGCGTCGCCTCCTCGTCAGGTATTGTTGTCGATGCCAGCAGTTTAGGCAAATGGAAATCCACCATCCAGTACATAGGCTTGGGCACCTTGATTTTTCCTCTCGGCGTTCTGCCTATTTCTAATTTACACCAGATGGGCCTCGCCATTGTCTATGTTGCCCTAGTGCTGACTGTTTGGTCCGGTGTCGATTACTTTTACAAACTCCGGCGGATTTTTTTGGAAGACGAATGCTAGTGAGTGTTGTTGACGCCGCAAGTCAACGGGCCCAAGTTTCGATGTCAAGCGGATTGCCCTGCGCGAAACATGAGCATCTGTCTTTTGGAAAGTTTCGAGAGACTGATCTGAGTTTGCCTTGTGAGTATAAAGTCTAGAAAAAATTATAAAGATGTGGCGCGAAAATTTATCAGTGAATTCATGTGGTTGTTCGGATTGCGACTGGCGACAGCTCGTGAGATATTGGCTAGTCATGTGAAAAGCCAATAAAAAATTTGTTCTCAACTTGACAAAGAAAGTGTTTTGTGTGCTTAATACTATGAAGGAATAAAAAATACGTTTAATTCCTGCTAGTAGTCACCTAGCGTATTCATCATTTTGAATGAGTCTTTAGTTGCTTTAAATTTTTACAGGATAAGCAGATTGCAGTACTTGGAGTGATTTGGACGTGAAATGTCCCAATGTCTTGTGGATCCTTTATGGACTAATTTGACATTACCTGCGGTTCCAGGCTGGAATGTCCCTGGCATCAATCGTTTTTAGATTAAATGTTTTTTTAAGTATATTGTTGATTGCAAGCTAAAGTCTCTTGCTCTCCAAAACAAATGGATACGTTTTGGCAAATACCCAACGGTGAACTTGTAGAAAAATGGTTAAGAAAGACAGTTTAATAACAGGCGTTGATATCGGCTCTCACGCAATAAAAGTGTGTCAACTGCAAAAATATGGAACTACGTATAAACTTATAGCAGTTGGATCAGCCGCGTTACCTACAGGAGCTGTGGAAGATGGGGTTCTTCAAGAACCTTTAGAGGTTAGTAAAGTTTTATCTGCTTTGTTAAAAAATCTTAAAATAAAAAATAAAAAAATAGGAATTTCAATTTCTGGTTATTCTGTCATTGTTAAAAAAATTAATTTAGAGGAAATGGAAGATGATGCTTTAGCCAAATATATCAGCGCTGAGGCTGAGCAGTATATTCCATTTGATTTAGATGATGTTTATATCGATTTCCAAAAGCTACCCAGCAAGAAAGAAGGTACTGATAGGTGCGATATAATGTTGGTTGCGGCAAAAAAAGAAGTCGTCAATGACTATCTTGACATGTTGAATGAACTTAAATTGAATACCGTTCTTGTCGATGTCGACGGATTTGCGTTGGAAAATATTTGGGAAACAGTTTCGGGGCGGACTGAAAATGTCGCTTTAGTCGATATTGGAGCTTCAAAAATGAATATCAATATAATTTCTGAAGGGGTATCGGTATTGGCGCGAGATGTCGTTGTCGGGAGTGAGCAGTTGACTGATCAGTTGGCAAATGCTCTCAGTATCGATTATCTCCAGGCAGAAAAAATAAAACTCGGCATTGTATCTTTAGAGGAGCATAAAGAAACTGTCGAAAATATTTTTAATCAAACCTGTACCCAATGGGTCCTGGAAATAAAAAAGGCCATAGATCTTTATTTAGCGAATAATCCCGATCAGCCTTTACAATCCATAATTCTTAGCGGCGGGGGGGCCAAGGTAAATGGCCTAAAAGAGTATATAGCTAAGGAAACAGGGCTAGATGTTATTGCTTTTAACCCATTCACTACGATGATTATTGATAATAAAAAATTGGATGAACATTATCTTGCCACGGTAGCCCCAGAGATGGCTATCGCAACAGGCCTCGCAATTCGATCAGCCTCATTTTGAAATTATGATACATATCAATCTCCTGCCAGTTCGCGAAATCAAGCGACGAAAAAAGGTTAAAAGCGAGATCGTCATTGCGACTTTAGCCTTTCTTTCCCTTTTAGGTATTTTTTTAGTAATCGAGATTTTGCAGTTAAGTGCGATAGAAAAGTTAAAAGATGAAGATAAAAAATTAATTGCAGAGAAACAGCAGTATACTAAAATTATTGATGAAATTAAGAAAATGGAGGAGGAGAAAAAATTACTTCTCACTAGAGTAGAGATAATAAATCAGTTAAAGCAGTCTTCTTCACTCACGGTACATGTCTTAGATGAAATAGCGAATTTGACTCCTCCTGGTAGATTGTGGCTGAAAAGTTTATCTCAAGTAGAAAGTCAACTCGTTTTGACCGGTATGGCTCTCGATGATCAAACAGTCGCCAAGTATATGGATGATTTGGAAGGGTCAGACTACATCCAAAATGTTAGTTTGGCCAGTTCAGCGATGGAGGTTTTCGCCGAACGCAACCTGAAAGTGTTTTCTATCTCCGGGCAAGTGGCTATGCCTAAAAGATAAATCTGGCCATCTTTCCCGTGTTAGGACAATTTTATGAACTATAGTCCCAAAAAAACGAAGTTCGATATTTTTATCGATGAAAAATATTCGTCCATTAGTAATAGGAATAAATTTTTAGGTATTTTTCTGTTTACAGTGGCGTTGATCGGACTTTTTTACCTGCTTCTTTTCAAAGCAAACTATGATGATATTAATAAGCTTACCTCGCAAGTTAATGCCACCAACGAAGATTTGAAAAAAGTGAGAAAAGCAGCTAGGAATTTACCTGTACATCAAAAGGAATTAGAAGAGGCCAGAAGTCAATTCGAAACAACTTCGATATTGTTGCCAAAAAGTCAAGAAATTCCTAATTTATTGAGAAATATATCTGACCTCGGGAGAAACGCAGGACTAGATTTTATCTCTTTCGTTCCCGGTCAAGAAATACCAAAAGATTTTTATGCGGAAATACCGGTTGATATAAAAATAAAGGGCCCATATCACAATCTAGGCTTATTTCTTGATAAAGTCAGTAAATTGGAACGGATAGTGACTGTAAATAATATTAAAACAGAAAAGGTTGAGCAGGATAAGAACGAAATACTTCTTCATTCGAATTGCAGGCTGATAACTTATCGATTTACGAATGTAAAGCTCGAACAGCCAAAAAAGCCCTAACCTTAGGTGAGTAACTTGTTAAAAGATATCTACATTCCAGCGGTGTGAAAAATGGACAAAGCGGGAATCTATAAATGCCTCTTTTTTTCTATAACGTTTACGTTAGTTACTACGTATTCCTTTTCTCAAGAGGTTAAGCCGCAACCTGCAGACAAAAATTCCCTGCAATTGAATGGTGACATTTATTCATATAACGCAGAAGGACGCTTTGATCCTTTTAAACCATTTGTTGCTCCTAAATCTTCCTCGCCAACTCAGCAAGATCCTAACGAAATTATAGATGATGGAAATGAGTTGAATGGAATGCAATTATTCGAACCCGGACAATTAACACTTGTAGGTGTTATGCTTTCATCAAGGGAACCAATTGCCTTGGTTGAGGATCAAACTCGAAAAGGTTATGTCTTGAAATTAGGAAATTTAATTGGGAAAAGAGGCGTTGTTTCTTCAATTGATCCTCGACAAGTGGTAGTCACAGAGACCGCTAGGACACGTTCTGGAAAAGAAATGAAAAGTACAACTACAATGAGAATTAAGAAAGAGGGAGATAAATAATGTTCCTTAAAATTTTCCCATTAATCCGAAAAAATATAATTATTAGTCTATTATTATTCGGATTGTTAATTATTGATTCTCATTTTATTGAGGCAAGCGATAATAAAGCTGAAATATCGTCTGTGTTAATGGAAGAGACCGACAAAAAAATTGAAATTAGCATAACGGGAAAAAGTCAAATTGTCTCAACTGTATACGCTCTCCCTAATCCTGAGAGAATTGTGGTCGATTTGGCAGATGCAGCGGTATCTAAAGATTTCATGAATAAGGTTAATTCTAGCATTGTTCAGCTGCAAACAAAAGTTATTGAAGATGCAAAACCTTCCATACTTAGGCTTGAATTCACATTAAATGATAAACTCTCGTATGAATCTAAGAAAATAGAAAACGATATAAAAATAATTATTAATAAAAAATCAGGCATCGACGACAAGGTAACAGATTCATCCAAAAATAGCAGTAGTGAAAATACAGATAAGAATAGCTCCTCTGCTTCAAAGGATGAAAACAATCTGAATAAATCAAAAGATCAACGCGCTAAAGATAAAATAGGAAACGCTATTGTAGCCCAAAAGAATTTAGAGACGCAATTACCCGATATAAATCCGCTTGCCTCCACATTGTCTCCGAAGGCCAAGGAACTGCAAATGCAGGATGCCTTCAATTTCTCTGGTTACAATAAAGAGAGAATTACCGTTGAATTTCAAAAAATGGACTTGCATAATGTGTTCAATTTCCTTCGTCAAGTCAGCGGGGTTAATATAGTTGTCGATGAATCCGTCCAGGGTTCCCTTACCTTGGTACTTGATGATGTTCCCTGGGACTTCGCCCTTGATATAATATTAAACCTCAAGGATTTAGAGAAAGAAGAAAAATTTAACACTCTAGTTATTTATCCTAAGAACAAAGGTTTTAAATGGCCAGATCAGGCTCAAAATAATCTCAGTTTTCAAGCGGATTCCCAGGTGGTTGAAAAAGAGACTTTGCTCATTAAGCAACTCGACCGACAGCCGGTTGAATCTGCTGAAGCAAGGCAACACATCGTAGCGGCAAAAGAAGCGGAAAAGTCAGAAAATTTTGAAATAGCTGTTCAATTCTACGAAAAAGCACTCGATAAATGGCCGGAAAATAGCAAGTTGGCAAATAAAATATCCTCTATTTACCTAGTTCAATTACGTCAGAATGCTAAGGCGCTATATTATGCAAAAATTTCGTTAGAAAAAGATCATAATAATGCCAATGCATCCCTCAACGCGGCCATAGCCTCAGCGAACATGCAAGATAAACAAAAGGCAGAAGCTTATTTTAATCAATGCACTAAGGCAAAAAAACCTTCCAAGGAAGCCTTGTTGAGTTACGCTATCTTCAAAGAAGAGCAACAAATGTATAATGAATCCCTTCAAATTCTCGAAAGACATGACTCCCTGTATGGTGAAGATTTAAATAGCTTGATATCTGTGGCACGACTCTACGATAAAATGGGCAAACAGCAATTGGCCACGGAGAAATATCAAAAAGTTTTGTTGTCAGGTTTTAACCTTCCCCCAGATTTGGCTAAATACATAAAAGGGCGTGTTGCACTTAAACAGGCGATGTGATTACACGTTTATGACAGTACCTGAGGAATACTCTATGACAAAAACAGCGAATTTCGTGGTGGCCATATTTGCAGCCTTCCTGCTACTCACAATCAGCTCCTGTGGCACAAAGAAGGAGACAAAGGCACATGTTGAATCTGACAAAACAGTTTCGACTGGTGGAGCTTCTGGGGTTCAAACGCCACCTCAACCGGCTCAGCTCCCTGTCCGATATCAAACACCTGGTTATATCACGACGAATGTGTCTAGTGATGATGGTTTGGGCGGAACCACGAGCGAATATCAAATTAAAGTTGGTGCCACTATCAGATCAACAAGTGGCCCTCAACCTTTGTGGGAAGTTATAAAACGGCTTGTTAACTTAAAAGGCATGACCGTGAGTTGGGCCAATGATGTTGATCAAACAACTCCTGTCGATGTTGATATATCCGCTACTGATAATTTCTATGACGCAATCGCCAATCTGCTACGGCAGGCTGATTATTTTCATGAAGTAAAAGATAAAAATATTATTGTCCGGAATAAAGCTACCAAAGTCTACCAATTAGGTATCCCGGCCATGCAAGGGGGGTATACCTCGACGGTAGGCGGCAACTTTTTATCCAATAAAGATGCAGCTTCAGGGACGGAAGGTTCGGTTAAAATTACCAGCGCCGATAATAAATTTGACATTTGGCTAAATGTTGAAGCTAACTTGAAAGTCATCCTTCAAACCCTAGAGGCTGAAAGAAAAGAAAGTGTTGCTCAGGCTACATCAGAATCTAACATTGGCGGGAAACCTACTGAAAATGCTAGCGTTAAGGGTGTGGCTAATAAGGTAGCAGATGTGAAAAATAAAAGTGACGAAAAAGAGAAACCCCAGCGGTCTAACAATACAGCACGAGATGGGTCCACCTTTATTATCGACAAGAGCGTCGGCCTTATAACTGTTACTGCAAAGCCTAATACACTTAAGGCCGTCGATGACTATATTAATAATCTAAAAAAACAACTCTATAAACAGGTAAACATCGAAGCAAAAATCATTGAGGTTTTTCTGCAAGATAATTCTAAAATCGGTCTTGATTGGAGCAGTGTCCTTAAAGATAAATCTGTTCTTGGCACAGTTTCATTTGGAAATGCAGGGCAAGTTTACCCGCATAATAATAACAATCCAACGAACTATGCCAATACCTTTGTCAGTAGGGTCATGATACCTGATATTTCCTTTGAGGTTTTTTTGAATGCCTTGAACGAACAGGGAGATAGCCACGTTTTAGCTAATCCCAAACTTACTGTGCTCAACGGCCAGCCTGCAATTATCAGTGTTGGCAAGGATGTCGCCTACGTCAAACAAGTAACCGCTGAAACAGACTCTGAAACAAACACTGTTACATACTCAGCCGAGGTTGGGAATGTGGTGCAGGGTATTGCCTTAGGTGTGATGGCTACCATACGTGACGATAAAACAGTTGTTTTGCACCTGACACCTATCACCACCGATCTCGAGAATCTCACCGCCGAAGGTGATATACCTGTCACCACTGTTGGCGTAGGACCCGGGGCCGTTCAACTTGGACTTCCCAAAGTAAAGGTTCGTGAAATGTCCACCATGGTTGAAGTGCAGAATGGTGAAATGTTGATTATTGGTGGCCTGATAGACAGTATTGAGGGAAAAACAGGGGCTTTTGCTCCAGGGCTTGGAAGTATCCCTGTGGTTAAATACCTTTTTGGAGTTGAAGAAAAAACTTTGCAGAAACGTGAGCTTGTCATCCTGCTTACCCCGAAAATTATCTAGATTGAGAAACCTTTGATGCCCCTCAGAACAAACAGGAGAAATGGTATGAAATACAGCCGCCATCTGCTCATCGGCTTACTAGCGCTTTTTCTTGGTGGTTGCGGTACTACCGTTCACGAATCACTGAAAGTGCAACACTCTGGCAAGTATACAATCGGGTCAGATAAATCAGTTGTTATCCTTCCTTTCGCCGACTACAGTAATGCTGATAAACTGGAAACTGCCTATCGACGAAATCTATTTGTCAGCGAAAATGTGACTGATCAATTCTCTAAATACGGTTTTCATCTCCCTGTTCAGGAAGATGTCTTTCTTTATTTAGTCGATCAGAAGATTATTAATGTCGTAACTTCTGGTAAGAAAAGGGCCCAATCTCTTGAAGACGAGTTGAACAATGATTGGTCTGACCCAATGAAAAAGATTTTGCAGCATAATATCGACCTCGCCCAAAATACTGGAACTCAAAACAGTGAAAATGATTATCCCGGAACACACGGGTTGACCCAGCAGGAAGTGGTCAAAATCGGGCGGCATTTTTCCGCAGATTACATTGTGCGCGGCCAAATTATTCAATACAAAGACCGCCAAGATCCTACGTGGAATCCACTAAAAAAAGGTCTCCTAACCTTTGTAACTGGCGTAAATAGTAAAATTGCTTTTGGTCAGGCTGAATCCGAGAAATATGATGAGTTGAACAGTACAATCGCAGGCGCTGCGGCAGGAGCTACCATTTCCGCTTTAACAGACGGAGACCTTAACCATGCCATTGGCTGGGGCGCGGCCGGTGCGGTTCTTGGTAATGTGGCGCATCACTCAGGAAGAATTCCTCAGGCAGTTGTTCAATTGCGCGTTTGGGTCCAGGATGCCTACACAGGCAACGTTGTCTGGACGAATCGAGTCGATGTTAAAGTATCGCCGGAATCAGTTTTAGCGGATTACCAATATGACGCTCTTTTTGAGAAAGCCACGGAAAAAGCCATTACTACTTTAATCGATGATTTTGCCCAAGTAGTCTATAATGTCCCCCCGCCAGGGACACTTCCACCAGCAGTTCCAACTACAAATCCCATAACCACCGTAGCGCCCGATACCGACATGGACGGAGTGCCTGACGTCGCCGACCATTGCCCGAATACTCGTGCCGGAGTACCGGTCAACGCACTCGGATGTCCGGTCACAGAAAATCTTATTCTCGAAGGCGTGAACTTCAAGTCAGGTTCAGCCTTGCTCACTCAGGAGTCTCAGCGAACACTGGATAGAACTGCTTCCGCCCTCATCCATGCACCTCATGTCAAGGTCGAGGTGGCCGGTTACACCGATAGCGTCGGTGATGCCAAGAGCAATCAGGATCTCAGCTCTGAGCGTTCACTGGCCGTACTCCATTATTTAACAAGCAAAGGCGTTGCCGCCTCACAACTTACATCGAAGGGATATGGAGAGGAATATCCGATTGCCAGCAATTCCACCCCCGCTGGTCGACAGAAAAACAGAAGAACAGAACTGCATCCAATAACAAAATAAATCGGGTATCTTTCGCTTGATAAATAAAGCCCTGTCACCATTGGTGACGGGGCTTTATTTGTTTGCCTTAGTTCAGCTATTCCCATTATGGCCATCGGTGGAGAAGACACCGTGAAATTGGTCTGTTGCGTTAGGATAATTCAACCATCCAAAGCTAGCTAACGCCATTTTTTGCATATTATATCCTAACTCCCTTCGTCTGTTTTTGCCCCATTTGCTGCACTCTGGGCGCACCTGTCCGTTTCCCTCGTCCGGACAACTCGCGCAAGGGTTTGTTCTTTGATATTTTATCTTGAAGGTCTAGTGTCCTGTGCGGTTAATTGGGCATATTTATCAACTTATGTGTTTTAGTGCGTCATGCCACGCACACATGAAAACTACACAATTAATGAAGACGAGCAGCGGAGCCTCTAAGCCCTGCTGCGTTCACCTAAAACATCGCAAAGCCTTGTATTCCGTGCGGAGATCATCCTGCTGACGGCTTCTGGAAAGACAGTTAAGGAAGTGGCAAGCCAGCTCGGGACCACTGCACTGACTGTCTACCGCTGGAGGAAGCGATTCAAAGACCAAGGCCTCACGGGCCTTCAGGATCGTTTTCGAAGTGGTCAGCCCAAGAAGCTTCCCAAAGAAGAAGTCAAGGAAGTGCTGAGAATGACCGTGGAATGCATTCCTCGAGAGGCGACTCATTGGAGTGTCCGCCTCATGGCGAAAGCGGCTCATGTCACCACCTGGCAAGTGCGGGAAATATGGAAGGCTGCCGACTTAAAACCCCATCGGCTCAAGACATTCAAAATCAGTAATGATCCACACTTTGCTGAAAAGGTTATAGATGTCGTTGGGCTGTACATGAATCCTCCTGAAAATGCGGTTGTTTTATCCGTTGACGAAAAAACTCAAATTCAGGCATTAGATCGAACCCAACCGATGCTCCCGTTGCGGCCAGGCCAAATTGAACGTCGGACACATGATTATAAGCGAAACGGGACCACCAGCCTTTACGCTGCCTATGACATTGTAACCGGTAAGGTTATTGGGAGGACAACGGCACGGCACAGGGCAAAAGAATTTCTCGATTTTCTTCGGCAAATAAAAAAAGCAATGCCGTCAGATGTTGACCTCCACGTTATTCTGGACAACAGCAGTACACACAAAACAGCTGAAGTGAAAAAGTGGCTCAAGACCAATCCCCGCTTCAAAATGCATTTCACCCCAACCAGCGCATCATGGCTTAATGCTGTAGAAGGCTGGTTTGGACAGCTGGAACGCCGTTCTCTTTATCGCGGAGTTTTTACCAGTGTCAAAGAACTGAGAAACGAAATCCACCGTTTCATAAGCCCTCATAATTCAAAGACGGCAAAACCTTTCAAGTGGACAAAAAGCGCCGATGGTATCCTTGATAAAGTGGAAAGAGCAAAATAATCATTAAACAACGAGACTAACCGCACGGGACACTAGCCGGTTGCCTGAATCATTCCTCCAAAGGCACGATGTATCCCGCTCGGCCATAGCCCATCACACGGAAGATCGTCTCCATCGAATCAACCAGTGTTCCGTCTCAGTTAGAAATGGACATTTAGGCTGTTTGCATTAAGGGGGTATAGGTGTTCGTGTTGTCTTCCCTTGGGCTGATTGGCCCGTAGGCACGAAGTCGTTTTTTCTTTCTCAGCTCCCTGGCCTTTTCCAGTTTTTGGTCTCGCTCTTCGAATATTTTCTGGTCTCTGCCATTCAATTTGTCCATCTGCGCGATATAACCGATAGAGCTGTGCAGTCCGACCTTGTTGTAGTGATTGATGAATCCTTCAACCATTCGTCGGGCATCGTCAAGGGAAAGCGGGACACCGGGCCGAATACATTCCCCCTTGATGGTAGCATGGAACCGTTCCAATTTGTCGTTGGACTGGGGATAGTGCGGCGATGCCCGCACACGCGTCATTCCCGAGATGCGGATGAATTCTTTGAAATTTTTGGCAATAAATTGTGGCTCGTTGTCAGAAATGATCCTTGGACGGGCTTCGGGAAATCTCTCCTTGGCGCGTTGCAGGATGATCTCCACATCCATTTCCGTCATCTGTTCCCTGATCTCCCAATGGACAATGAAACGACTGCATCCATCGAGAATGCTGCACAAATAATCAGCAATGTCCGGTAAGATTTTGCAAGGAGGAGCCGGGCAAAAAAAGTTACATAACAAGCTGAATTTTTTTGACAAATCAACGAGGTGCCGTCGCGGCCTGTTTTTATAGATATCCCCTCATTGCAGGGAGTTATGAAAATGGCGCCACGCCCGTTCAAGTCAGGAAAGTTAACCGCTCACAGCTATAAACGCTTCTGCTCTCCATTACATTTGGCCCTGGAGCGCATTCCAAAAATCAAATCCCGGAGTAATAGACCGCTGCAAATGGAATTTGAAGACCAGCGGTCCAGGCCATCAAGTTGGGGGCTGCCTATTCCTGGAAAAACCCTGCCTCGCGGCTCTGCTGCGACAGATACTGGCCCACAACTGCCTCGGCTGCGGACAGCAGACTGAAACCACAACCAAACCGCCGGCCAAACAGACCTTTGCCTATCCCAATCTGGTGGGGAGTCCCCTGCCATGCAGCAACTAAAGGCGCTGATTGTCCGTATCTTCACCCAATGTGAGTCGTATTATGGAAAAAGCGATTGTTTTGATTGTTGATGATGAGCCGATCAATATCGAAGTGCTCGATGGTCTGCTCAACTCTTTTTACAGCGTTCGCGCCTGCAAATCAGGTGAGCAGGTCTTGGGCGCCATGAACCGGGCGCCGTTGCCGGATTTAATTCTGATGGATGTGATGATGCCGGGCATGGATGGTTATTCGGTGCTCAAGCAGTTGCGTCAGAATATGAAAACAGCCGAAATCCCCGTCATGTTCATCACAGCCCGGGGCGAGGAGCATGACGAGGAATACGGCCTTCGCCTTGGCGCGGTGGACTATATCACCAAGCCGATCAAACCCGCCGTGGTTCTTTCGCGGGTGCAAGCGCATCTTGAAGTGAAAAAAAGCAGGGATCGCCTAAAAGACCAGAACGCCTGGCTTGAAACCGAAGTGCAGAAGCGGATGACAGATAATCAACTCATCCAGGATGTCAGTTTGACAGCCATGGCGCAACTGGCGGAAACGCGTGATTCTGATTTAGGCAATCATATCGCCCGAACGCAAGCGTATGTTGAGGCACTGGCGCGCCAGTTGCAAACGCACCCGGTATATGGATTGGAATTGAGTAAAGTGATGCTCAATCGTATCGTAAAAGCCTCCCCCCTCCACGATATTGGCAAAATCGGTATTCCCGACCATATTTTATTGAAGCCAGGCAAGTTCACCGCCGAAGAATGGGCTGTTATGCAAACTCATTGTCGTATCGGGGGCAATGCCCTGGCCAGAGCCATGGAAACCACACTCAGCCGTCATCCCGCAAACTCCACAGCAATCAAACCGGAAGCACTTACCTTTTTGGAGGTGGCGCGTGATATAGCCTATTGCCATCATGAAAAATGGGATGGCACCGGGTATCCCGAAGGCATTGCAGGAACCACTATTCCCCTCGCCGCCCGGCTCATGGCCGTTGCCGATGTCTTTGACGCGCTCACCACGCCTCGTGTGTACAAGGAACCCTGGCCAACGGAAAAAGCTGTCAACCTGATTCACTCACAGCAGGGGACGCACTTCGATCCGGTCGTGGTGGAGGCCTTTGCGGCAGTCCTTGATGATTTTCTCAAGATACAAAAACGCCTCGAAGATCCCCCGCTGCAGGAGCAACAAGCATGAACAGCAGCGCTTCTTCTCCTTGTCCGGCGGATATGGCCGCATATCATCTGTTTTTTGAACAAAATCCCGCTCCGATGTTTCTCTGCGAGTCGGCTGGAGCCACTATCATCGCGGCCAACGCCGCCTTGACCGGTCTTCTAGGTTATAGTGACCAAGAAATCCAGGGCATGCCGGCTTCACGGCTCTTTGTTGATCCCAATTGGCAGCGCTTTGTTGCGCAATCCGGCAGTACCACCGGCCCGGTTTCGTGCCCTGGCGTCTGGCCGCTGCAACGGCGGGATGGCTCGATCGCGCATGTCATGATTCATTCGCAAGACATAGACTATGCAGGTCAAGCATGCCTGCTGGCGGTTCTCAATGATGTCTCCGCTCTGCGCCAGTCCAATAATATTGCCTCGCACCAGGACCAGCTCTTTGACTCACTCTTCGAACTGTTGCCTGATTTTTATTTTATTGTTGATTCACGAGGCGTTCTCCTCAATTACCGGGGGTCTCAGGGCGCCAATCTATATTTGCCACCCGAGCAGTTTCTGCAGAAAAAAATAACCGATGTTCTGCCCCCCGATGTAGCCAGTCTGTTCAGTCAACACCTAACACTGACAAGGGATTCAACAACGCCGGTGAGCTTTGAATACTCCCTGCCCATGCCACAAGGAACCTGCTATTTCGAGGCCCGGATTTGTTCTATCCAGTATACGGATACCTTTCTCATTGTCGTCCGCGATAATACCACGCGGCACCAGGCATTGCGTGCCCTTCAGGAAAGCGAAGCCCGATACCGCCAGCTGTTGGATGGCGCACCCTTTCCGATGGTGATCAGCACCATCCGCAATGGGGAAGTTCGCTATGCCAACCGCCGGGCCCAAGCGCTCCTGGGCTTGACCGGAGAACAGCACGAAGACCGTCGGTCGATCCGTTTTTATCTGCACCCTGAAGACCGGGAACGTCTCATCGCGATGCTGCGTGAAGAGGGCAATGTCCATGACCAGGAGGTGCCGATGCTCGACGGTCAGGGCCGGCCGTATTGGGCCCTGCTGTCGATGTCGTCGCTTGATGATGGAGATGAGCAAATGGCGCTAATTGCCATCAATGACATCACGGAGCGAAAGCAAACAGAAGAAGCGCTGCGCAGAAGCAACCGGGCATTGAATGCCTTTCTAGGCAGCAGCAATGCTGCGGTGAAAGCCTGCGACGAATCTTCATACATCAGCAGCATCTGTCGCATTCTCGTTGAGACCTGCGGCTACGAAATGGCCTGGATCGGGTATGCCCAACCCGATTACCAGGTCCGCCCCGTTGGTCACTGGGGTGACGATGACGGGTACCTTGAGCATATCACGGTCACTTGGGATGACAGCGCCACCGGCCGTGGCCCCACTGGCATGGCCATTCGAACGGGCAAACCCCAAATTGCCCGGTTTGTCGATGAGGGTGAAGAGCTGCAACCCTGGCGGGATTCCGCCATACAGCGCCAGTTTCAGAGCAGCCTGGCCTTGCCTTTGATTGACGGCAACGGCCAGAATTACGGGGCGTTGAATATTTATGCCAAAGAAGAGGATGCCTTTGACCTCAGCGAATTGCAGCTGTTGTCACAATTCAGTCTTGAGCTGGTCTTTGGCATCAAGGCCTTACGCGAACAAGCCCGCCGCAAAGAAATGGAAGAAGCGCTCCGGGGCAGCGAAGAGCGTTTGCGCACCATTGCCGACAACACCTACGACTGGGAATACTGGCGCGCTCCGGATGGCGCGCTGCTTTGGATATCTCCGGCCTGTACTGCCGTTACCGGATATTCCGCGCTGGAATTCCAGAACGATTTCGATGGACTGCTGAGCCGTATCATCCACCCGGAAGATAAACAGCTTTGGCTGGAGCATTATCAGGCCCCCCTAGACATGAGCTCGCAGCACCAGGAGATGGATTTCCGCATGGTGAAGACCAATGGCGAGATTATTTGGGTGTGCCATACCTGTAAGCCGATTTTCAGCGCGGATGGCCGCTATCTTGGGTTGCGGGGCTGCAACCGTGACGTTACCAACCATAAGCTGGCGGAAATGGCCCTGGCGGAAGAACGCTGGAAACTGCAGGAGCGGGTCAAGGAACAGCGTTGTCTGTATGAAATCTTGGTCGCCACCGGCAACACCGATTTACCCATGGATACCCTGCTGGGCAATATCGTTCAGCTCATTCCTTCCGGCTGGCAGTATCCTGAAATTGCGGCAGCGCGGATCGAATGGGATGACCGCTGTTACGATTCACCCGGTTTTCAAGAGACGCCGTGGATATTGCAGGCGGAGCGCCAAACCGAAGACGGCGAGTTGCTTCGTCTCGCCGTAGTCTATCGTGAACAACGTTCGGAGATTGATACTGGCGCCTTTCTTCAAGAAGAACGCGCCCTGATAGACAGCATTCTCGAACGCCTGCTCTTGCTCATTGTCCGTCGCCGTGCCCTGGTAGCGCTCAGTGAACGCGAGGCCCTAGTGGAAACCATGTTCCAGCAGACTACCGATGCCATCGCCTTATTTGATGTTGCCATCGGCCGCTTCATCAGTTTTAATGAGGCCGCCCATCAAGGGCTGGGCTACAATCGCGAAGAGTTCGCGCACCTGTCGATCGAGGCCATCCAAACCGAACACTCGCTCGAAATCATCAAGGCCAATATCGATCAGGTGCTTGCTGGAGCAACGGTGGCTTTTGTAACTACCCATCGGCGTAAAAGCGGCGAACGGCAGGAAGCCGCTGTTACCCTGAAGCAAGTGTACCATAACGGCCGACCGCTGATTTGCAGCACGTGGCGCGACGTGACCGAACAAAAAGCGCATGAGCGAGAGCAGGCCGCCCATACCGAACGGCTCCGGCAGTATAACGATATCATCCGGACAATGAATCAGTCCGAAGCGGGACGAAACGGCAACATTGAACAGTTCTCGCGGGAAATTAACGAACTCGTAGGAGAAACCTTACAAATCAACCGTCTCTCAATCTGGCTTTTTAACGAAGAGGAGACTCTGCTGGTCTGCCAGGATTTGTACGAGTTCAAAGACAAGCGGCACTCCTCCGGGGCGATCTTGGATGAAAAGGAATACGGCCCGGAATTCCAGGCGCTCAAGAGTAATCGCTATGTGGATGCCAACGATGCCCACCGCGATCCACGCACCGCCGGTTATGTGGAAACCTATCTCAAGCCGACTGGAATCACCGCCATGCTCGATTGCGCTATTTTGTCCGGCAGCCGCAATATCGGGACGATCTGCTTTGAATATGTCAATCAGGCGCATACGTGGACCAGCGATGAGATTACCTTTGGCTGCCAGGTTGCTGATCACGTCGCGCTGGCCATTGTCAATGGGCAGCGGGTGGATGGCCTAAAGGCGCTCCGGGAAAGTGAGAATTTTCTCAGCATCCTCATTGAATCCATACCCGTGCCTGTCTTTTATAAAGATACCAAGGGCCGGTATATAAGCTGCAACACCGCGTATGAACTTTTTTACGGGATTGCCAAAGAGGAGCTGATTGGCAAAAGCGTATTTAATATCAGCCCCCCCGAACTGGCTGAAATATACCATGCCAAGGATGTGGAACTCCTGGCAAGCGGCGGGCCCCAGCGCTACGAGGCCCAGGTGCGTACCTGGAACGGCAGCCTGCGCGAGGTCATCTTTCACAAAGCCGCCTATAAGGACCGTAGCGGTGAGATGCTCGGCATTGTTGGTGCTCTTTTGGACATCACCGATCGAAAACAGGCGGAAGACGCTTTGCGGGAAAACGAGGCGCGGTTGCGCAGTATCACCGAAAATGCCCAGGACGCCATTATCATGATGGGGCCGACCGGGGAGGTCACCTTCTGGAACCCGGCAGCCGAACGTATCCTCGGCTATTCAGCGGATGAAGCGTTTGGGCGACCGGTACATACGCTCCTGGCGCCTGCACGGTATCATGGCGCCAAGAGCGAGGCGATGCGTTGGTTCAGCGAAAGCGGTCAAGGCAAGGCGGTGGGAAAAACAGTCCAGCTGCAGGCCCTTCGCAAGGATGGCGAGGAAATTGAAATAGCACTTTCACTCTCTGCCCTTGTCCTCGGCGGCGCCTGGCATTCGGTGGGAATCATGCGCGACATCACCGCCCAGATCGAGACGGAACGGGAGTTGTCGGAATACAGGACGCATCTGGAGAAACTTGTGCAAGTGCGGACAGCCGAACTCGAAGCAGCCAAACTGGCCGCCGAGACGGCCAATACTGCCAAGAGCGCGTTTTTGTCGAATATGAGCCACGAGATTCGTACCCCGATGAACGCGATCATCGGGTATACCCATTTGCTCAAGATGGACTCCCTCACAAAGCGTCAGACGAGCCAGCTGGAACGGTTGTCCACTTCAGCCCAGCACCTCCTGCAAATCATCAACGATATCCTTGATCTTTCAAAAATAGAGGCATGCAAGATCCGTTTGGATGTCCACGATTTCGAACCCGCGCGGGTGATAGACCATGTCTGTTCCACCGTGGCCGATACCGTGCTCCTCAAGGGACTGAATCTGCTGGTCGATCTTGATCATCTGCCTCTGGTGCTGCGCGGCGACAGCCTCCGGCTCACCCAGATTCTACTCAACCTGGTCAGTAACGCGGTCAAGTTTACCGAGAACGGGACCATTCGTCTCCTTGGGCAGATTCTGGAACAGGATGATCAACAAGGGGTATTTCGTTTCGTGGTGCAGGACAGCGGCATCGGCATCTCTCCCGAGCAGATGGAGCGTTTGTTTCATGCCTTCGAACAGGCCGACAGTTCCACCACCCGACGCTTTGGCGGAACGGGCCTAGGGCTTGCTATCAGCAAGAAACTCGCCGAGCTGATGGGAGGCTGCATTGGCGTGGAAAGCCAGATAGGCAGGGGCAGCCGCTTCTGGATCGACCTGCCCTTTGCCATTTCCAAAATGTTGCCAAAATCGGGGGTACCCCGGGAGCCACTGAGGGGCATGCGGGTCTTGGTTATTGATGATTCGGAAGATGCGCGGAATATTCTTGTGAACATGCTTGCCGAACTTGGCTTGCAAGTGCAGGCTGTCAAGTCTGGCGAAGAAGGGGTTGCTGCTGCCTTGGCGGCCAAACAGGCTCAGGCGCCCTATGAGCTGATCGTGGTGGATTGGAAAATGCCTGGTATCGACGGCGTCGAAACCGCAAAAATTCTCCAGGCGGTCCAGAGCGAAAGACCAGCCATATTTCTCATGGTGACTTCCTTCCGCGATCAGATGTCCCAGGTAGAGGCGATACAAGCCGGTATTAGCAAAATCATCAATAAACCCGTTACCCCATCGATCCTTCATGACGCCTTGTCTGAGCTGCTGTATCGCCGGCACGGGCACGGGCACGAGCTGCCAGAACTTCAACCCAGGGTGAATAGCCGGGAGCTGGAAAAACGGCAGGGCGCCCGTATCTTGGTTGTCGAGGATAACGCCATCAACCAGGAAGTGACCTGCCAATTGCTCGAGGCTGTCGGCATGCGGAGCACCGTTGCCGGCAACGGACAACTGGCCGTTGAAATGGCTGATTCAGACGCATTTGACCTTGTGCTTATGGATTTGCAAATGCCCTTGATGGGCGGTATCGAGGCAACCATGCAGATTCGGCAGCTCCCCTCCTGCCAGGAGCTGCCGATTCTGGCCATGACAGCCAACGCCTTCAATGAAGACCGGGAGGCCTGTCTGCAGGCCGGGATGAACGACCATTTGGCCAAGCCGGTTGAACCTGAACAGCTCTATGCGAAATTGGTGCAATGGCTCCCAGTGCTTTGCAGGGTGGATGAAGCCAGTAGAGAAATTAATGAAAAGAATGAAGTTGCAGAAAGAAATGGTGATTTTGAATTGCTCGCCGCCCTGCAGAAGATTGAAGGAGTTGAAACACTCATTATCCTGCGCTCCCTGAATGGAAGCCTTACCCGCTATCTGAACCTGTTGGAACGTTTTGTCGAGGATCACGGCAATGACACCGTGAAAATGGAGCAACAGCTGGCGATTGGCGATTTTGCAGCCATCCGCCAGATCGCCCACTGCCTCAAAGGGGTTGCGGGGACCCTCGGTCTGGTCAAGATTCAACAGCTGGCGGCAGTTTCTGAACAACAAGCGCAGATGAATGATCAAGGCGAGGAGAGTGAGTTTGACCTGACCGCGCTCAGGCAAGAGTTGCCCCAGCTCGCTGCAGCGCTCAAAAGAGTACTGGCTGACCGGGCTGGTGATGTGCAGTCGCCGCCAGAGAAGAAGGCGGTGACTTGGGCGCAGGCGCAAGAGGTCGTGGATAAACTGGAGGTACTGCTTGTCAACGATGACACGGGAGCCATCACCCAATACCGGGAGGCGAAAGAGATGATCACCGGTCTGTTGGGAGAAGATGCGCGCAAACTGGAACGGCAGATTCAGAATTACGATTTCACCGAAGCCCTGGTTACGCTCCAAATAGCCCGTCTCGACGCAACCAAGGAAGCGGCTGACGACAAAGAATCCTGAGCCGGATGTGCCCTCTCGCGCAAAGCTGCACTCCTCCGGCAACAGGGCTATAGCGGCAGTTCATCCATCAGCGAAAAGCTGGACAGATCCTGGCAGGGAACCAGCACTTCCAAAAAGTCTTCAAACTGGCCGGTGGCAGCCGCGCGTTGCAAAGCGCCGACCATTGGTTCGGAAAGTTCAGTTCCGGCGGAGAGGAGCAATTTCCCCATGGTGGAGAGTGCATCTTTGGTGAGAATATAACCAGGCTTGAGCATGTGTGCCGAGATACGACGCCATTCCATGCCCTGGGCATTGGCCTGTAGCCCCTCTTCGAGAGCGGCAACGAGATTCTCGCCATAGGCCCGTTTATTCGCCCTTAACCGACCCAGTGCCAGCTTCGGATCCAGACCGCTGCTTAGTGCGCTGTCGTAGGCCATAACCATCCGGAGAATGCTGGTTCCTTGGCGGATAACATCATGATCCAGCCCCGTTAACTCCAGAGCAGGTGCGTCGCCTTCTGTCTGACTGGCAATAATGGCGGCCACGTTTTCAAGCTGCGGAATACGGGCCACGTATTGGCAAGCCACTTTAGGGTGGGCCGCGATGAGCAGTTGCTCTTCTTCCGGGAGTTGCTCACTCCGTACTGCCTTTTCCAACACCTCCGGTGCAATAGTCAGACACCCTATTTGCGAGAGCATGGCAGCCAGTTGAAATTGCCAGAAATCCTGCTGTTCCAGGCGTGGTTTGAGGAGTTTAACATACAAACTGAGTCGGGTTGCCCTGTTGTAAGCGACGGGATTGGCAAGGCTGAGGAGATCGGTGAGCAGGCTGGTAGTACCGGCCAAGGTTTGCTGCAGGGTCGCGCGCAGCCGCATTTCGGTGGCTTTTAAGCGCAGATGGGTGGCGACCCGGGCTTGAACGATTGGTGGGGAAACGGGTTTGACGATGTAATCCACGCCACCTGCTTCAAAGCCCCGCTGCTCATCAACCTGATCGCCGAGAGCAGTGACAAAGATCACAGGAATCCCCTGAAGCAACGAATGCTCCTTAAGCCGCCGGCACACCTCAAAACCATCCATGCCCGGCATCATCACATCAAGGAGTATCAGATCGGGCGGCGACTCTTCGGCTTTTTTCAGGGCACGCTCCCCGCTTTTAACAGCTAGAACGGCATAATCATATTGTAAAATTTCTGTCAGCAGATGAATATTCGCCGCTTCGTCGTCGACCACCAGGATCGTCGCTTGCCTCTTTTCAATCATAATTTTCTTCCTCCGGTACGAGGCGTACTTTATACAATAACCATGAGCCTGACACCCCCGAAATTATCGCATTCTATTTATGGCAATTCTATTTGTTCAGCGCTTCGGCGGACAATAGTCAAACCCCACTCTCTCACTAAACTCCTCCATAAAGGCTGAGAACTCTTGCACCGCCTTTTGAGCATTGCCCATGAGCTCCAACTTCCTGCTCCGGGATGCCACCAATTTCTTTCCAGTGCGCTTTCAGATGATCGTAGGCCAAGTCGAACTGCACCACCAAATGCAGCATCTGTTTGGCCAGCGGAGAACGGACATCGATGAGCTTGGCGGTGGGGGTTCGCCTGCCGTTCTTTTTGATCACTTTTGCTTGCTTTTGTGCCATGGTAAGAACCTCCAATGGGGTGTGTAGTGTGGATCGTTTGTGCTGCCGGATGGCAAGCGGTATGCAGGGGAGCCGATAGCGTATCGGTTGGGTATCGTTTTGATCTGTCAACGTTAAATGCAATTAACCCTCTTGACAACCAGGCTGGGTACATCTATTTTATGCGCGTATTCCCGATTCCGCCCGAGACGGTGAGACTACAGGCAATCGAATAACAACAGATACTATCACATACGCAGTCCGGAGAACCCTGCCCGGTTCCCGGACGAAGAACCGCTGATCCGTGCCAGGGTAGCACTGCACAGGATCTCCCCCGACCATTGCCGGCGTTGCTCCGCTGGCATCCGGTCGGGACCAGAAATCGGACCCGTTGAGAGCACATCAAGGCAACGATGGTTCGTTCTCGTGGCCTTAGGCCAACTCCACCGCCCCATGCACAGCAGGCGATGGAGGAAGAGAACGCCGGTTGCTCTGCTTGGCAGAGCAACTCAAGTGTTCCGTGAATGCGGGGCACAGGCCACCACCATACGAGAAAATGCCAGGTCACCTGCCCGCATGGAGGCAGCGCATTCCTCAATCGTCCACCCGCACCGCTGACCGCTGCATTGGACATCGAAACCACGATCAGGTCGTCACGGATTCCTTTCCGTTCAGGCTCGGTTTGCCCGCACACCCTCGTGCAACAGGCCGCCAGATGAGCTCCAGGAAAAATTTGCCCTCACGACCGCCATCCATCCAGAGCCAGGAACGTTCAGCACCCTCTTTTTCCTTTTTCCAGGGGTGCTGACATCCAGCAGCTTCATGTAAGAGATTTTTTCGCCCTTTTTGGGCTTTCCACCGCCTCGAGATGAAAACCGGACGGCCGGTTTTCTTACGGAATCCTCATTAGTTATTCAAGAGGAGCAATCCGTTATGGCACGTTCTACAAAAATATTTCGCATGCGCTGCGTGACACCGTTGTGCACGTATCGCCAACACCATGACACCGCCTTCGCGGGGGTGATCCCAGCTTCCTGTTGTCTGACCAAAAGGAGGGCGCCATGGAACTGATGCCAAGGAGCACCCTGCCGGAAACCGGCTTTCTGCGCCTGCCCCAGATTGTCGGTGATTCCAAGGCCCAGCCTCCGGTCCCTGCGCTGATCCCGGTGTCGAGAAGCACCTGGTGGGCCGGGGTCAAATCAGGCCGTTGCCCTCGCCCGGTCAAACTCGGGCCGCGCATCACAGCCTGGCGGGTGGAGGATATCCGTCGGCTCATCCAGGACACCGTGCTGTGAGGTGGCTATGGAATGGGTCAAAGTGAGGTGCGACATCTTTGAACACCGCAAGATCAAACTGATCCGCAAGGGACCCAAGGGTGATACCCTGGTGCTGCTCTGGGTGATGCTGATTGCCGAGGCAGGCAAGTGCAGCCGGGGTGGGGCGCTCATGATCTCCGAGAACAATCCCTATACGACCGAGACCTTGAGCCTGCTGTTGGCGATGCCCGAATCAATCATCGAACAGGGTCTGGACCTGTTTACCCGGTTGGAGATGATCGAGCGGGATGCGGTCATCCGGATTCGCAACTGGCGCAAGTACCAGAGCGAGGACAAGCTGGAGATCCGCAGAGAGAAGGACCGGCTCCGCCAACAGCGGCACCGGGAAAAAGAACCCGAGGTGTCACCATCGGTGTCACGTGACAGTCACGCTTATCCGTCACGTGATGTCACGCCTGAGAACAGAACAGAGAAGAACAGAGTAGAGAAGACAACAACAGAGGGAGTGCGTCTGTTGTTGTCACAGACACCATTGTCAAACATCTCTGATCAGGAACTGGGTGGACTGATGCAACGTCACGGTCCGGGACGTTTACGGCAGGCGGCCGATGTCGCGGCGGAAACCTGGCGACGTGACCGGGGAGAGATCCGCAATCCTGGTGGCTACCTCAACACCCTCTGCGAGTCCTTGGTTATCCCCGACTGGTATGTGCCTCCTGATGAACGGCAAAAACGTGCCCAGGAGACCCGGAGACGGCAGGAAATGCAGACTGCCGGGCTGGGTGGTTCAACAGAAGATGGAAGAGCTTGAGAATAAAGCTCGTGACGAACTGTGGCAGAGCCTGAGTGACACCGAGCGTGACCAGTTTTGCACCGTTGCCAGAGATGAGTATCCTTTCGACACTCATGCCCCGGAGGGTGTGGTCCAGATCCTAGCCAAGATGAAAGCCTGGGAGGCCCGGCAGGTGAGCGGCTGCTCCTGAGAGTGTGGCAACCGTGCCCTGCACGGCTGCAATGCAACAGGCGCGGATATCCCTGATGGTTGCAGCGCTGACCAACAGAAGACTGTTTGTCACCTGCTGCTGCCGGCCACTGTGAAAACCGATGCCCGGATTTCCGCGCTGTGTCAGCAGGCGCCGACACAGCGCGGAACCCGCACCCCAGCACCGCTTTGCCGCGCCGGGCGCGACAAAGCTCGGAGGACGAACCATGGAAACACATGACGAGACATTTGATGCGCAGACCGAGGTCGCGCGCATTCGCAGCCGCCGGGCAGTGGCCAGGCGGAAACACTACCGCAAAAGCCGCCTGGACCGGTACCGGGCAGAACTGGTGGCCATGCGTCGGGCCGGCGCCTCCTGCGCCGATCTGGCCGAGTGGCTGCGCATCCATCGCTGCCGTATCCACCGCAGCTCGATTGACCGCTACCTCAAACGCTTGCCGGAGTTGCACCGTGCCGAGTTTCCGCTCCTCGAAGGCCCAGGCTGAACATGCCGTCTCCCGCAAGATTGCCCTGGGGACCGGCAGGCATGATCACCAGAACGACGGTCGGATTCACAGTCTGGGTACGGCCCGTGGTTATGAGCAGGCCCTCAAGGGCTTTGCCGATTATCTCCGCCAGCATCGGCTGGGGGATCTGCGCAGCGCCAGCGAGGAGGAGGCCCGGCACTATCTGGCCGAGCGCTCCCAATTGGTTGGTCAAAAGACCCTCGACCTGGACCGCCAGGCGATCCAGATTCATCTGGGTCAGAAGTTGGAAATCGTCTGCAGCAGCAAAGAGAGCACCCTCTCCACCCGGAGCTATACCCCGGCCCAGATGGAGCGGATCGCGCATGCCCAGAGCGGGGCCAACAGTCTGGCCACGCGTTTGGCCTATTATGCCGGGTTGCGAGCGAATGAGCTGCTCACCCTGCGGCCGGCTGGTGAACAATCTACCTCCGGTTATCGCCAGTGGAGTACAGAGCGGTTCACCGGCCGGGATGGAGATCGCTACACCGTTGTCGGCAAGGGTGGTTTGGTACGCGAGGTGGTGTTGTCCGGGGAGTTGGTCACGGCCTTGGAAGCCAGGAGGTTGGCGGAGCCTCGCCTGGTGATCGACCGGGGTGTGCACTATAGCCAGCACTACGATATCGGCGGCGGCCGGACCTGGGGTCAGAGTTTCTCTTCTGCCAGCAAACGCGAGTTGGGCTTTTCCAACGGTGGCCATGGTCTGCGCCACAGTTACGCCCAGGAGCGCAAGATCGAATCCCAGCAGCGGGAGCTGTTCAATGCCAGGGCCAAGATGAAGCGGCTTGCGGGAAAACAGAGAAGAAAACCGGTTGACCAGGCACCTTGGCCCGAATACAGTGATGATATGTAGCGCACCGTGGCGCTTTGTCTGATGACACACGGATCGGCCCGCAGGGCCGGACCTCATGTGGCAGATCTGCATCTGACCTGATCGGCGCAGAGGCGCACAGGCCAGCAGCGGTGAACAGTCCCACGCTGAAATCTTGGGAGCGAATCGGGAAGGTGACTTCTCGCGGTGTTTCAGATTATAACCATCGGCCACGGCATCAATTGACCGTTTGGCAATCTAACGCGACGCGGACATTGAGCATGCACAGTGAAAGGCCTCCTCGGGTGGAGGCCTTTGGTGTTTCAGGGCTTAGAGAAAGGCTTCAGGTAGCATGGCTGCGGCAAAGCCGCAAGGCCAAGCCCTGCGGGTGCTCGCTCACTCGCAGCCTTGCCCCTTTCCCCCAGCCACGCTCCACCTCCAGGTGGCGAAGGCGGAGAGGCGCTCACTCCGGCGGGGCCCAGGATGAACAGGCTTATATCACTAAGGTAACTCAACACCACCTATTCTCATCGGATACCCACAATTTCCCCATCTTGGATAATCAAAGGGCGTTTTTCACTCTTGAGAGAGTCAAGATAATCAGCCCATGCCTGCATCATTTTTCGACGATCTTGCAAATACTCCGCATGGTTGTAGACTGCTCTGATTCTATTTCGATCACCGTGGGAGAGTTGTTTTTCAATGAGGTGCGACGGGAAACCCATCTCATGAAGCCGTGTTGAGGCCATATGACGAAAGCCATGGACCGTAATTTCGTCACCGGTATATCCCATTTGGCGCAATGCATTTGTCAATGTGGCATCACTTATTGGACGATCCTTATTTCGCAACCCGGGGAAGAGATAACGACATTGGCCGGTGAGCATCTGTAATTCATTCAATATATCAATCGCCTGCCAACAAAGGGGAACAATATGGGCCACCTCCCCCCGCCTCGCTTCTTTTTCTTGCTGGCTTCGTTTCATACGATCAATGGTAATTCGCCATTCTGCCAGGGCGATATTGAATTCTGACCATTCAGCTTTGCGGAGTTCACCTGGGCGCAGGAATAAGAGTGGTGCAAGTTGCAACGCACAGCGAGTAATGAATGATCCGGGATAACGTTCAATCGCATCCAGCAGATGACCTATTTGCACGGGATCAGTTATTGATGCCATCCGTTTACTGATGGCTGGCGGAATGGCCCCTTTCAGATCAGCTGCACAATTCCTTTCGGCTCTACCCGTTTGAACGGCAAAGCGAAGAACCTGTCCGCATAATTCAAGAGCTCGATGGGCTGTTTCGATGTGTCCTTTTGCCTCAATCTTGCGGATCGCGCCTAAGATCTCAGGGGCAGTGATCTCATGGACTGGTCGTCTTCCAATCCATGAAAATAAATAAAGCTCCAACCTACCAAGCAATTTCTTGCGATGAGACTCGGACCAGGATGGCGAAAAGATAGCATGCCATTCTCGGGCAACCGCCTCAAAACTATCGCCACCCTGCTCTGAAGACTTGGCAGCTTTTCGTGCTTCACCGGGGTCTAGTCCATTGGCCAGTTGCTTTCGAGCTTCAACATGCCGTATTCGTGCCTCTTTCAACGAAATTTCGGGGTAAGCACCAAGCGCGATTTGCTTCTCTTTCCCGCCAAAACGATACTTGTAACGCCAGAGTTTTCCGCCACTGGGTGTGACTTCGAGGTAAAGCCCACCACCATCGAATAATCTCTGGTTCCGTATCCCTGGTTTAATGTTGCGAACACTGATATCTGACAATGGCATGGGGGCATCTCCTTTTATCGTCATAGACAAGATGCCCCCGGGTGTTCAGGAGGGAAGGAACACCACGCAACCTCTGCGATGGTTCAACAACATACTGTATTCTCATCACATTCAGATGAAAAAACTGTCTCCTGGGGGCATCGCCAACAGCAAGAAAGGCCGATGCCCCCAGATGTCAATGGATTTCTCCAGATCTCTATGGACAACAAAAAAACCCGCAATCCTTGCAGAATTGCGGGTTTATATATGTCGCCGGATGTCTCCGGACTTCGAAATGGTGGCGATGCAGGGACTTGAACCCCGGACACCACGGATATGAGCCGTGCGCTCTGACCAACTGAGCTACATCGCCGTATCTGAAAAAGCCGGTAGGCTTGAACCGCACTAATATTCAAAATTTATCGTTGTTTGTCAACAACAATTCTTATGCCTGCCACCGATGCCGCTAGTTTCTCATGCATAAGAAAAGAGCCCTTTCCCTTGAAAAATCGACGGGAAAGGGCTCTAAGGTCCAGCAAAAAATTCAGCGCTGAACAGCAGGTTGGCTTACATCATGCCGCCCATGCCGCCCATGCCGCCCATGCCGCCTGGAGGCATACCGCCACCACCGCCCTTATCTTCATCAGGCATCTCAGCGATCATGCATTCAGTGGTAAGCAACAGGCCGGAAACAGAAGCTGCGTTCTGTAGTGCGTATCGGGTGACTTTGGCTGGATCGATAACACCCGCTTCGATCAAGTCTTCGTATTTCTCAGTGGCAGCGTTGAAACCCATGGGGCCTTCCAAATTCTTGACGTGCTCGACGATGACCGAACCCTCACGGCCCGCATTGGCGGCAATCTGACGTACCGGCTCTTCAAGCGCACGGCGGATAATGTTGATCCCAAGAGCCTGCTCACCTTCGAGCTTGAGGGTATCCAGCACCTTGAGGCAGCGCAGGTAGGCAACGCCGCCGCCGGGGACAACACCCTCTTCAACTGCTGCGCGAGTGGCATTGAGTGCATCCTCAACGCGAGCCTTCTTCTCCTTCATTTCTACTTCAGTCGCGGCACCAACATTGATGACGGCAACACCGCCGATCAGTTTGGCCAAACGCTCCTGCAACTTCTCACGATCGTAATCAGAGGTGGTGTCCTCAACCTGAGCACGGATCTGCTTAACGCGGGCAGCCAGCTTCTCTTTGTCGCCAGCGCCGTCGATGATGGTGGTGTTGTCCTTGTCAATCACGATACGCTTGGCGTTACCGAGATCGTTGACGGTGATGTTCTCCAACTTGATACCAAGGTCTTCGGTGATAACTTGGCCACCGGTGAGAGTGGCGATATCTTCAAGCATCGCCTTGCGACGATCACCAAAACCAGGTGCCTTAACAGCGGCAACATTTAGGGTGCCGCGCAGCTTGTTGACAACCAAGGTTGCCAAAGCCTCACCGTCGACATCTTCGGCGATGATAAACAGCGGCTTGCCCATTTTGGCAACGGACTCGAGGATCGGCAGCAAGTCTTTCATGCTGGAGATCTTCTTTTCGTTGATCAGGATCAGCGGCTCGTCCATGCTGACTTCCATCCGCTCCGGATCGGTCACAAAATAGGGAGAAAGGTAACCGCGGTCAAACTGCATACCTTCAACCACATCCAACGAGGTCTCCATGGATTTTGCTTCTTCCACGGTGATAACACCCTCTTTACCAACCTTGTCCATGGCCTCGGCAATGATATTGCCGATGGTCTCGTCATTGTTGGCGGAGATGGTGCCGACCTGGGCGATTTCCTTCTGCTCCTTAGTAGGGCTGGCGATTTTGCCAAGTTCGGCAACTACGGCGGCCACGGAGGCGTCAATGCCGCGCTTGATCTCCATTGGATTGTTACCGGCGGCAACCAGCTTGGCTCCCTCGGTGTAGATGGCCTGGGCAAGCACGGTGGCGGTGGTGGTACCGTCGCCGGCAACATCAGAGGTCTTGGAAGCAACTTCCTTGACCATCTGGGCGCCCATATTCTCAAACTTGTCCTTCAGCTCGATCTCTTTGGCAACGGTGACGCCATCCTTGGTGATGACGGGTGCACCAAAGGATTTCTCGATCAGAACATTGCGGCCCTTGGGTCCAAGGGTCACTTTGACAGCATTAGCCAAGGTGTTGACACCAGCCAGCATTTTCTCACGGGCCTTATCACCATATTTCAATTCTTTTGAAGCCATTATTTCTATCTCCTAATAAACGAATGGATTGATATCTATTTTTTTACGCCTGAATAACACCAAGGATATCATCCTCGCGCATAATAAGAAAATCTTCGCCGTCCAGTTTTACCTCGGTGCCGCCGTATTTGGAAAATAGCACGCGATCACCGACCGCAACATCCATAGCGACGCGCTCGGCATTGTCATTCAACTTGCCGGGACCAACAGCGACGATCTCGCCCTCAGCCGGTTTTTCTTTGGCTGAGTCGGGGATAATGATGCCGCCAGCGGTTTTTGCCTCTCCTTCCAGTCTCTTGACCAAAATACGGTCATTCAATGGCCGAATTTTCATGGACATTCCTCCTGTCTAATTTTTTTATAGGTAGTAAACGAAAAGCGTTTGAGCCGATGGGGGTAGTTTGCTAGTCCGACGGTCGGCACAAACCGCATTTATTGGACGAAAACGAAGCTTCTGTCTTCAAACTGCGCAAAACAATAGGTTCCCTTCTTGAAAAATCAAGGGCAGGGCGATTGAAAAAAATAATCACCCAACCAGCTGAAATAACAATATTAAGCGGGGAGATGCTGAATTATTTGTTTCCGTTCACCCCACCCGGACACGCCATTTGTGAGCGTCTTCCAGGTAACCGAACTGAATGGCCTGCAACTCTTCAAATAGCCTTTTGGCTAAATCTCCGGTTGCGCCGCCATTGATTTTGAGGTGCTGCTCGCGGTAACACAATTCACCGACAGGAGAGATGACCGCGGCCGTACCGGTGCCAAAACTTTCTGTCAGCGATCCGTCTTTGCCGGCGGCCACCACCTCGTCGATGGTGATGCGGCGTTCACTTACCCGATAGCCCCAGTCGCGCCCCAGTTGCAGGACAGAATCCCTGGTAATACCGGGCAGAATTGAACCTTCCAGCGGCGGGGTGATTAACTCGTTATTAATCAGGAAGAAGATATTGGAGGTGCCGACCTCCTCAACATACCGCCGCTCGACCGCGTCCAGCCACAAAACCTGGGTGTAGCCCTTCTTGTGGGCCTCGACTTGGGCCTTAACGCTGGCCGCATAATTGCCGGCGGTTTTGGCGTTGCCGACGCCGCCCGGCACTGCCCGTACATACTTATCCTCAACATAAATCCTGGTAGGGCTGAAGCCCTCGGCGTAGTAGGCTCCGACCGGACAGCAGATAATGAAAAACAGGTACTCCTCCGCCGGACGAAGGCCCAATGCAGGTTCGGTGGCTATCATGGTAGGCCGGATGTAGAGTGTTGCTCCCGGTGTCTTGGGCACCCATTCTTGATCGAGGTAGACCATGGCGCGCAGAGCCTGGAGAACACGCTCCTGGGGAAAACGGGGCATGCACATCCGCTCGGCGGACTGGTTCATGCGGGTGAAATTATCCTGGGGTCGGAAGAGAAAAATTTGATCGTCCTTGCCGCGATAAGCCTTCATGCCCTCAAAAATAGCCTGACCGTAGTGGAACACCATGGCGGCAGGGTCCATTTCGAAGGACTGGTAGGGCTCGATGGTGGCACCGCGCCAACCATCCTGACGGTTCCAGCGCATGGTGAACATGTGATCGGTAAAAAACTGGCCGAATCCCAATGTGCTCTGGTCCGGTTTTGGTTTCAGTTGATCGGCCGATGCCTTTTGCAGCGTTACTTCAAGATCCTGGTTGAACATCTTTCCACCCTGTTCTCGCCGGTTTCATGCAAACCGGTTTCCATTTATCGTGAGAATATATCTGCAGTGACCCTGCAATGAACGCAAGGCCTAGCTGAGACTTTTCCGGCACACCTTATCTTCAACACCCCCGGATCATCCGGCAATACCGACGCTGTCGCCTACAATGCAAAACACAACAGCTTTGCGAGGATAATATATTGCCCGCCCAGACACAAGCAGTACTCAAAATTTTCAGCGTAAATTTCGGCTGAAGAGGTTGAGTCGCACAAGAGGGAGAGGAGAATCTAACCGGTGGATGTGCAGAGAACAACGAGCAAAAAACTGCTGCAGGGATGTTTTCAGAAATAAAGGAGGGGCGTTGAGGGACCGGGGCAAGGCAGAGTTTGCCTGCCCAAGATCATCAAAAAGACTGCCGCCCGGCCCGTCTCTCAGCGTATTCCTTCGAAAGAAGATTGACCGCCCAGCCACTCGCGTATATCCGCCCGGCTGCTGAAATTTTGCAGATCAATCCCTGCCTGCCCGGCGGCCCGCTCCAGGTACCGCCGTTTTTTCTCCTCGCCCCGGGAAAGAATGAGGATCTGAACATCACGACAAACAGTGGCCTGCCGAAAATTCTCCACCAGACGGTAGAGATTGAACAGAGAAAAACCATGATTCAGTCGGGTAGCCCGCAAATCGATCACAAGCCGGAAAGCCAAACTACTGGTGATGTGCCCCAAGGTGATCTGCATCAGATCGCAGGCCTTATCGTTGCACAGTTCTCCCGTGGCTATAATCTCCAGCACGCCGTTCTCGGGGTAATGCAGGATTTTTGTTTTCATGATCGATCGTGGTGTTGAAAAAGCACCGCCGACGGCAGGCAAGGAGAGAGGCCTTGTGCAGCCTGCCGCCGACGGAACTGGAGCAACCTGTTTACCTTACTCTTCGGTTGCGCCGATGAAGCGATAGATCACCGCACCCAGAACAGCGCCGACCATTGGGGCCACCCAAAACAGCCACAACTGGGCAAGTGCCCAGTCGCCGACATACAAGGCCACGCCCAGACTCCGGGCCGGGTTAACCGAGGTGTTGGTGACCGGAATACTGATCAGATGGATCAAGGTCAGGCAAAGACCAATGGCAATCGGCGCCATGCCCTGCGGCGCCCGCTGATCGGTGGCGCCGAGAATGACCAGGAGAAACATCATGGTCAAGACAACTTCGGTAATCAGGGCGGACAGCAGAGAGTAGCCGCCCGGCGAGTGGGCACCATAGCCATTGGAGGCAAACCCGGCCGCCAGATCAAATCCCGCTTTGCCGCTGGCAATAAGATAGAGAACCCCACCAGCGAGAATACCGCCCACCACTTGGGCGGCGATGTAGGGCAGCAATTGGCTTGCCGGAAATCTGCCGCCAGCCCATAATCCCACCGATACCGCTGGGTTCAGATGGCAACCCGAGATATGGCCGATGGCATATGCCATGGTCAACACGGTGAGGCCAAAAGCCAGGGAAACCCCCAGCAACCCGATGCCGACTTCGGGAAAAGCCGCCGAAAGAACAGCACTGCCGCAACCGCCGAAGACCAACCAAAATGTACCGAAAGTTTCCGCAACATACCTCTTCATACGCTTTTCCTCCTTTCCAAGATGTTCTTGATAATGAAACGAACACAATGTGGCTTAAATAACCAGGAACCATTCGGAAGTACAGTAAATTTACGGTAAACTCTACAAGGAAAATCAGCAAAACGGCTATTCCCAAGGAAGGGCGGTCAGGTCACAAGGCTCCGCAAGCGCTGGAGATTTTCAACATCCTCGGCCAAATCATCGCCCTTATCGGTTTCCAGCGTCATGGGGTGGTTGCAAAAACGGGGATCGGTGAGCAGGCAACGAAAGCCTTCCAACCCGATCTGCCCGGCGCCGATGTGCTCGTGCCGGTCGACCCGGCTGCCGCAGCCTTTTTTGGAATCGTTGAGATGGAAGAAATGGACGCGATCGCAGCCGATGTGCTGTTCCAGTTGAGTAAAGGTCTGCCCATATCCCGCCGCACTGCCCAGGTCATAGCCGGCAGCAAAGATGTGGCAGGTGTCGACACAGACCCCGATATGTTCCGGATACCGGCTTTGCCCCAGCAGCCAACCCAGCTCCTCGAACCGGCTGCCCAGCGAGGTTCCTTGACCCGCCGTGGTTTCCAACAAAATTTTAAGATTGGAATCAAGGGCGCCCGAACGCTCAAGTGCCAGATCCAGATTGCGTGCCACCTCGTCCAGCCCTGCTTCTATCCCGGCGCCGCCATGACTCCCGGGATGAATCACCACAAAGGCAATGCCCAACCGCAGGCAGCGTTGCAGCTCCTCAACAAAGGCCGCCACCGATTTCACTGCCTTTTCCTGTTCCGATGCAGCCAGATTGATCAGATAGGAAGCGTGGGCTGCCACCGGCATCCCGCCGCTCTGCCGCCATTTTTCAGTAAATAACCGAATATCCTCCGCGCCGAGCTGTGGAGCACGCCACTGTCGTTGGTTGGCGGTGAAGATCTGCAGCGCCTCGCCACCGACCTGATTGATCCGGTCAAAGGCCAGGTGCAGGCCGCCGGCTATGGACTGATGGGCGCCAAGCAGCGGCATCACTGAACCCGGCGAGGACGTGCGTTCATCATCACATCTTCCATTGCTGCTCCAGGTATTCCAGGCCATCGTGGTTGGTCAGGTCGAGCTGAATCGGGGTGACCGAAATAAAACCGCTGCGCACCGCCTGCTCGTCGGTGTCGTCGCCGCCGGACCAGTGCACAGTGCCGCCGCCGATCCAGTAATGCTTGCGTCCCCAGGGATCAAAGGTCTCTTGGATAGCGTCCCGATAGAGCCTGCGACCTTGGCAGGTAAAGCGGATGCCCCGAATTTCGCCGGCGGTCAGTTGCGGAATATTGATATTGAGCAGGGATTTGGGCGGCAGATTCATGGTCAGGGCCATGGAGGCCAGTTTCCAGGCAACCGCCGCCGTCACCTCGAAATCGTAGGGCGGCGTCCCACTCAGGGAGAAGGCCAGTGAGGGGATACCGTACATAGTCCCTTCAATGGCCGCCGAAACCGTGCCCGAATAACTGATATCGTCGCCCAAATTGGCGCCGGGGTTGATCCCGGACACCAGCAGATCGGGCTTGCGGCGCAGAATCTTATTGATAGCGATGGTGACGCAGTCGGTGGGAGTGCCGTCTATGGTGTGGATGTGTTCATCCAACTGCACCACCCGCAGCGGCCGGTTCATGGTCAAGGAATGGCTGACCGCCGAGTTGTCTCGTTCGGGGGCAACAATCACCGCCTCACCAAGTGAACTGACCGCCTCGTGCAGCGCCCGGATGCCCGGCGCATAAACGCCGTCGTCGTTGGTGACCAAGATAAGGGGTTTGTGCATACGCTTATTCTTTTGACCGAATGCTGTTGAATGTGCGCCTGAAAGCTCTGATCCGATCGGCATTGACGCCCAGATCGCTGATCCCGGCACGGGAAGCAGAGCGGAGATCGATCCGGCTGCCATTGCCGGTGGGGGCGATACGGATGATGATGTCATCGGTGAAGCCGAATATGAGGGTCTGATCCACCGCCTCGATCAATCCCTGCTCCCTCTCTTGCCCGATAACCCGCCAGCGCAGCTTTTCAGCCGTAGCGAGACTTTGAGCGAAGGTTTCTGCCGGCAGCAGTGGTGTTTCGATTGGTTTGATGTCGGGATAGGCGTGTTGTTGCCGGTCAGCCACCGTTTTACCCGGATAGTCGATGCTGTTGTCTTCGGCCTGGCGCAGTGTTTGGGCTGCACGAAAGACGGGCGGGTTGTCGGTGTCGGTGGTGATGTCGTGGATCAACGGTGCCTTTGCCCCCTGCACGCCCAGCAGCAGGACACTGATCAGGGCCGGCAAGGAAAGAGCAGCGGAGAACAGGCAGTTTTTGCCGCCGCCCCGCCGCCCCGCGCGCAGCAGCACGAACAGCACCAGCAAGCTGAAAAAACCGGTCAGCACCAGGCCGCCCACGGCCGTGGCCACCATCATTATTGCCGGTCGCCAGGGCAGGAGCGAGACCCTGAAGCCGAAAACTGCCGCCAAAGCTATTACTAGCCAGAAAAACTGCACTTTCGGCAGCCAATGGGTCCGGTTCTTCATCAATCATCCCTCTCCGGCCAAACGATTCGTGGCACCACGCACCACCGTCTTCCGTGGCGGGCGGTGCTCGGAAAAAAACGGCCATGCCTTGAACCCAAGGCCGCTTCCACGTATAATTGCCCTGTCGACGTTTCTCGTCGTTGTTTCGAGGGCCATCCTCCGTCGAGATCAAGTGTGGCCCAAACATACTCTTCCCAACAGGCAGCGACTATGAATAATAGCAAAGGTTCACTCATCCTGAAAGCACTTTCCCCCGCCGCCGACGAGGCGCAACTCACTGCTTACCTGGAAAAACGGGCCAAAAGCATTCCTCCGGAGCAAATCCCCGCCCTGCTGAAAAATCTGCCGGTGATCCTGAGCCGCAATGTAGCCGAGGAAACCGGACTACTGGTCATTCGCCGGCTGGAAGAACTGGGGGCTGAGGCCTTGTTCATCCCCACCCAGGATGGAACCAACGACGAAAAGGCCCTTGAAACGCCCACCGAACCTCTCGATATAGCCGCCCTCATGCGAGCCAGGCGGAAGAACTCACGAAAAAGCAAAGGACTCAAACGATCCTTCAAGCAAATCAACAAGGAAATCTGGATCATCCTCTCCATGCTCGGGGTTGCCTGGATGTTTAACTATACCGTCGCTTCGCAGTACCTGCTCCTTGGCTTCTATACTCTGCCAGCAGTCATTTCAGCCTATTTATTCGGTCGCCGGCAGGCGGTGCTGACCGCCTTTGCCAGCATCCTCCTCGTTGGCCTGGTTAGTTATTACAATCCAGGCCGTTTCGAGCAATTCAATCTGGCAGGGGTCGGCGGCGTCAATCAGTGGTATCACATCATTTCCTGGGGCTGCATCCTGCTGGTCACCGCCTATACCATGGGGACCCTGTATGAACGCAATAGAAACAAAATGCGGGAACTGCGGCAAACTTATCGGGGTCTGCTGACCATCCTTCGTCAGCTTATCGCCCAGGATGAAGAGGAGGAAAATCATTGCTTTCGCGTCTCTATCTACGCGACCCGGATAGCCATGTACATGGGGCTGGAAAAGGACGAAATCGAAGATATCCGTTCAGCTGCGCTCATGCACGATCTCGGCAAGTTACAGGTCAGTCGCAGCATCCTCCGCAAGGCGGTTTCGCTCAATCAAGACGATCAATCACTTCCCAGCGGCACAATATCGTATGAACCCCTTCTTCGCGGTCCTTTGGGTGGGGTGCTCCCCATGCTGCTCGGACACCATGAGCAATTTGAAAGCAACGGCGACCTGGCACCCGTTCCCATGGGAGCCCGCATCCTGGCTGTTGCCGATGTCTATGACGACCTTACCGTCGACAGTCCCCACCGAAAGGCGCTCCCGCCCGAGGAGGCAAAAGAAACAATTGCGGCTGGTGCTGGCACCAAATTCGACCCGGAGGTTGTCAAGGCCTTCGTCACCGCATTCAACCGGATGGAAATGGAGTTGCCCAATATCATGCTGTAAAAAATGGCATCCTCGTAGCCTGTCACCTCACAGCCGCGTGTCACTCCTTGTTTTTCCATCGCTGTTCCCTGAACTTCTCCAGTTGCCCCTGATAGTAGGCGCGATTGTCCGGATCAAGGCGCATTGCCCTGAACTCCGTGGCCACAGCCTCCTCGACTAATCCATTGGCCCAGTATGCGTTGGCCAAGGTGTCGAGGATATAACCGCTTTCCTTGAGAAGAATGGCGGTCCGTGCCAGAGTCAGGGCGCGCTCCGGGTTGCGGATGGTCTTTTCCTGGGCGGTGAGCAGCAACCAGGCAAGGTTGTTGTTGACCTCGGCGTTCATTGGCGTGAGCTGCAAAGCCTTTTCATAGGCATCCATCGCCTTTTGCTCCATCTTGCGGCTTTGCAGGAAGTCGCCGAGATATATCAACCAGAGACTGTTTTCCGGTTCCTGCCGGACCTTCTGCAACAGGACTGCCTCGGCATACTTGGTTTCATATCCTTCTGAGAGTGCGCTGGCGTCAATCCGGTGCAAGGCCAGAAGAGAAAGGCCGATGCAGGCACAGTAGAAAAAAAGACTGAATCGCAATGAGCGCTGATGACGTCCGATCAGGCTTCGGTCCTTTTCGCATTGCTTGAGGAAATCGATCCGCTCGCCGATACCAAAATGATGCCAATTTTTCTCGTCCCGGTCGCCGCCGCTGAACAGTGCTATTTTCTCAAACGACCGGATCAAGGGCCAGCTGGTCCCCAAGGCGCGAAAGACGTAGGTATCGGCCTGTCGCTCGAAGTTGCGAATAAAATAACCAAAAACAAAACGGAAATAGACCAGCATCACCAGCAAAAGCGGAGCGGTTGCGAGGACACCCAACACATTCTCCGGCGCAAAGGGCAGGTGGGGCAGGAGGCGGTAAAACAAATCGCTGGAAAGGATCAGATGGGGGAGGGGCCTGGCCACCGCTCCGGCGAGTAGGCTAAAGCCAAGGAACAAAACGACATAGAGCACCAGGTGCAGATGTTTGACATGGCCAATCTCGTGCGCCAGGACGCTGTCTAATTCCTCCTCGGTTAGAGTCTCCAGGAGTGCGGGCGTAACCATCAGGTAGCGCAGCTTCGGGACAATCCCCATGATGCCAGCGGTCAGAACCTGTCCCTCGAAAAGCGGCCAGGAGTAGATTTCGGACCGGAAGCCTTGAGCTTGACAGAACGCTAAAAGCCGATCCCGCACCGGCCCGGGGGGCAGGGGCGTGCAGCCCCAGAGGGAACGAACCAGGGGTGGAAAGGCCAAAATGAGAAAAAAGAGGAAAAAGGCATAAAGGGCAAGGTCGCCCCAGGGGGAACGCAACAGCTTGGACAACCCTGGAAAAGGCAGGGCCTGGAGGCCATCGAACACCAGAGAAAGTGTCAACCAGGGCAGAACAATGGGCAGGTTGGCCTTAAAATTGGAGCGAACAAAGGCAAAGGGAGTATATGGACGCTGAAAAATCTGCTGGTAGCGGCGCCGGGCCACCCACCACATCAGGATCAGCAGGAGGAAAAAAGAACCGAGACCGGCGATGTCGGCCAAGACCGGCAAACGGCCACCAAGGGACAGGGGGGCCAAGTAATATTTCAGATCCAGAAGATAGACAAACCCCACAAACAGCAGCACCGCCAAGATCGACAGCCTTTTCTCCACAGAAAAATAGCTTGTCGGCCCGGAAGCGGACCGGGTGAACATCCGGGAGGCAATTCGGGCGAACCCCCAGGTCATCGCGACAAAAGCAACTAGGGCCCAGAGAGGCGCCAGAACCGGTTTGGTCACGGGGGTGTTGGTGGAGAAAACGAAGATAACCACCAAAAAATAAATGAGATTATTATACAACATAAGAGTACCTGCCCATCATCTTGTTCATGGTCACCGCTTTTTGATGCCGGGAGCCCGTGTGAAGGTGGAATAAATGCATTGCAAACGTATGCACGCCTTTGTCAACGCGCCAGAATCGTTTATGGTTTTGCCTCCTTTTCTTGGCCAGAGCCCCGATTTTCCGGAATATTGCGAAAAATTGTTGACCTTTTTCGATTCCTTGTTAATATATTACGTTTACCGTATCGTCCGGGCCTATAGCTCAGTTGGCTAGAGCCACCGGCTCATAACCGGTCGGTCCCTGGTTCGAGTCCAGGTGGGCCCACCATTTTTCAGGATGGACGGATCGAGTATACCTCGGCCCCCCCCTATCCACTCCAATTGCCTGACATTGAAAACATTGAGCAGTTATCGGCAACCATTGTTGAAGCAACAGCGGGGCATTGAAAAAAATGCCTAAGAAGAGGTACATCTCCCAAAAGATGTGCCTCTTTTTCTTTATTGAGTAACAGCGTGCCTATAGTTCGAGATTTTCTTACAATTCTGCAGCACATTACCCCGGATTACTTAGCCGAGGAGTGGGACAATGTCGGTCTTCTGGTCGGCGATCCGCAACAGCCGGTGCGCCGCGTCCTTATGGCGCTTGATCCCACCTGCGCCCTGATCGATCAGGCCCGCAACGGGCAATACGACTTGATTATCACCCACCACCCCATCATTTTTCGGCCCCTGAAAGCAATCCGTACCGACACCCCAGCGGGCAGATTCATCACCACAGCCGCCTGCGGCCACATGAGTGTTATCGCTTGCCATACCAACCTTGATTCGATCCAAGGGGGCGTCAGCGATCATCTTGCTCAGGCTTTGGGCCTGGTGGATTCTAAACCCCTTGTCCCTTCCCGCAAGGGTTGTGATCTTGATTGCGGCCTCGGCCGTCTCGGCATCTATCCCGCACCGATAACTGCCGATGCTTTTCTTGCCAGAATCCGGCAGACCTGCGCCCCGCCGTGGATATTGGAAGCCGGGCCGCGACCCGACCGGGTGGCGACCGTCGCTGTCTGCGGTGGCTCCTGCTCCGACCTTGCCGAAATCGCCTTTGACCTGGGAGCGGACGTCTATCTTACCGCCGAGGTCAAGCACTCCGTGGCCTGCTGGGCAGCGGACGCTGGCCTATGGCTGCTGGACGCCGGTCATTTTGCCACCGAGAGCCCGGCTATGATTCTTTTCAGAGATACCCTACGACAACAAGCCACCGACCGCGAGTGGAATGTGGTTATCGACACGGCAACCCAGTTACCGCCCCTCCGGCTGACATGAACCGTCCATCGAGACCATCCGCACACGCGCCGATCAAGCCGCAACACCCGGCCCTCAAGCCGACTCTTTGTTATACCCCCCCTCTCACCTTTTTTAACACTAGACATACCGATCGAGGAGCTCATCATTGAAAGAGGAAATACTCAAACTTATCAAGCTGCAGGCAATCGACAGTGAAA
Source organism: uncultured Desulfobulbus sp. (assembly GCF_963662935.2). Classification (NCBI taxonomy): domain Bacteria; kingdom Pseudomonadati; phylum Thermodesulfobacteriota; class Desulfobulbia; order Desulfobulbales; family Desulfobulbaceae; genus Desulfobulbus; species uncultured Desulfobulbus sp. The sequence continues at coordinate 1,828,766 of NZ_CAXXTL010000002.1, forward strand.
TTGCCGGGTTCGACCACACCATCGCCAAACATCAGGCGCTTGTTGCCGGTCGCGAACAGGCGATAGCCGAAAAGCAGGAGGCTATTGCCAATTTCCGCACCAAGATCGAGCTGCTCAATCAGAAGCAGGTTGAAACCAAGGCCGAGCACGACGATGCTGGAGCGCGGGTCAAAGACCGGCAGAACAAAATGATGCAGGTCCAGACCAGCCGGGAGCACCAGGCGCTGCTCAAGGAAATTGAGGAAAACAAGCGACTGGTGAAGGAAACGGAAGAGCGTCTTCTCCAGTTCATCGAGCAGATCGAGCTGTTGGAAAAAGAAGTCGATACCTTGGATAATCTCTGCGCCGGTGAGCAACAGTTGCTGGCGGAAGAGATCGAAAACGTCGACAAGGAAATCAAGCGGATCGATGTGGCGAAAAAATCTGTAATCAGCCAACGCGAGGTCGAGGCGTCGTTGCTGCAAGGCCCCTACCTCAAGCGGTACACCATGCTCCTGACCAGACGCGACGGCTTGGCTGTGGTGGCGGTCAACGAAAATGTCTGTCAGGGCTGTTACATGGCTTTACCGCCGCAGCAGGTCATCGAAGTGCGCAAGGCGGAGACATTCAACCTCTGCCCGACCTGCCAACGCATCCTCTATTACAAGGATTCCGAGGAAACCGCTGTTGACAAATAAGCTGCCGACGCGGGATCAGGTCCTGCAGCGGCTGGCGGAACAGCTCGACGATACCACTTTGGAGCGCATCTTTCCCGGTCAGTGTCCCGACAGTATCCGGCAGATCGCTATTGGCACCCCGTCAGGAAAAAATATTGCGATTGATCGTTTCCCGCCGCCTCCTGCTCCAACGCCCCTGGCGAATGCTCAGGAAGGGCCATCGCCGAGCGGCCGGTGCCGCCTCTTCACCGACGGCGCCTCCCGCGGCAATCCCGGTCAAGCCGGGGCTGGCGCAGTGCTTCTGACCGAAAACGGGGAGGAACTGGCGACCCGTTCGGTCTACCTTGGCACCTGCACCAATAATGTCGCCGAATACAAGGCATTGCTCATCGGCCTGGAGGAAGCCCTGCGGCAGGGATGCTCCGAGCTTACCATCGCGCTTGATTCAGAACTGATCGTCCGTCAGATTCAAGGGCGGTACAAGGTGAAAAACGAGGGCCTCTTGCCCCTGTTCCAGCAGGTGCGGGAACGACTGGCACGGTTCGGGAAATGGTCGGTCACCCATGTGCCGCGGGCGCAGAATGCTCGCGCTGACCAGCTGGCCAACCAAGGTATTGATCAGAAAGACCGTTAAAGGGTTGGGCGTGTTCCTTTAACAGGTCGTCACAAGGTAAGGGGTGAATGCATGATCGCTCCGGCGTAAACCGGAGAGGAAAGTCCGAACACCATAGGGCGCGGTGGTTCCTAACGCGAACCTCGGGTAACCGAGGGAAAGTGCCACAGAAAATACACCGCCGATGGGACGCGCAAGCGTTCACAGGTAAGGTTGAAATGGCGAGGTAAGAGCTCACCGCCCCCATGGTGACATGGGGGGCAGGGTAAACCCCACCGGGTGCAAGACCAAATAGGGAGGCGTTTGAGGGCGGTCCGCCTGAAGCCTCCGGGTAGGTTGCACGAGGTACCGGGTGACCGGTATCCCAGTTAAATGATCATGGTCCGTCCTCGGACGGAAACAGAATTCGGCTTATAATTCACCCCTTTTTTCTCACGCACACGTGCCCAGCAATACTCTTCAACTTCCACCGGCCGGGGTCATCATTCCGGCCGGCGGCATCGGCGCCCGCTTCGGCCCGGCCCTGCCTAAGCAATTCCTTGATTTGGCCGGTTTGCCCATCCTTGTTCGTACCTGTCGGGCTTTCCTCGACCTGGAAGCCATCCGCTGCCTGGTGGTGGCCGCTCCCGCCGATTTCGTGCAGCACACCATCGATCTGCTCCACACCCATTTGCCCTCAAGTCAAACGGACCGGCTCCACATCACCACCGGTGGCGCGACCCGTCAGGATTCGGTGCGGGCCGGACTGCGCAAGCTGCCCGCCGAGATTGACTTGGTCCTCGTGCATGACGCCGCCCGACCGCTGGTGGATCGGGCAACCATCCTTCGCTGCCTTCATGGGGCCTCGCAATTCGGGGCGGTGATTGCGGCCGTGCCGGTCAAGGATACCCTGAAAAAGGTTTCTTCTTCCGGAATAATCGAAAAAACCATTGACCGCTCCGGTCTCTGGCAGGCCCAGACGCCGCAGGCCGCGCAAAGGCCGCTCCTGGAGACGGCCTTTGCCGAGGCGGAACGCACACACTTCATCGGCACCGACGAGGCCTCACTGCTCGAGGCCGCCGGGATTCCGGTACGGGTGGTCGAAGGGAGCGAGCGCAATTGCAAGATCACCCGACCCGAAGATTTGCAGGTGTCTTTTGCCCTGCTGACCAAGGAACGAACCATGAAAATAGGACACGGTTTTGATGCCCACCGGTTGGTTGCCGGCCGCAAGTTGATTCTCGGCGGGGTGACCATCGACTTTGAGCAGGGGTTGGACGGTCATTCCGATGCCGATGTTGTGGCCCATGCCCTGACCGACGCCCTGCTCGGCGCACTGGGCGAAGGTGATATCGGCCGCCACTTCCCCGACTCCGACCAGCAATACAAGGGCATCGACAGCCTGCTGCTGCTCACCCAGGTGTGCCAGCTCATGGCAGCGCGACATTATCGCCTGGGCAATGCCGATCTCACCATCGTCTGCCAACGCCCTAAACTGGCACCGCATCTTGCAGCGATGCAGGCCAACCTCGCCCGCTGTTGCCAGGTTGCGCCGGAGGCCATCAACGTCAAAGCCACCACCACCGAAAAAATGGGATACACCGGACGGGGCGAGGGCATCGCCGCCCACGCCGTTGTCCTTGTGAGGTCAGATCATGGAAGTAAATAGAGAACGACTGGCAGCCAATTTCACCGAGCTCTGCGAAATCGACAGCCCTTCCCGCCGGGAAGGCCCCATCTCGCAACGTTTGCAGCAGATTTTCCGCGAACTCGGCGCGCTGGAAATTATTGAAGACGATTCGAACGGCCGCACCGGTTCGGAATGCGGCAACCTGGTTATCCGTTTTGCCGGCGACCTTGACGTCGCGCCGATCTTTTTCAGTTGCCACATGGACACGGTGCAACCAGCCGAGGGCGTCCGGGTCAAACGGATCGGTGATCTTTTCACCAGCGCCGGCGACACCATCCTGGGCAGCGACGACAAATCCGGGATTGCTGCCTGCATCGAGGCGATGCAGCTCCTGCGGGAAACAAAACGGGCCCATCGCCCGGTAGAGTTCGTCATCACCACCTGCGAGGAGATCGGTCTCGTTGGCGCCAAGGCCCTGGACCCGAACCTGGTCCAGGCCAAAGAGGGATATGCCCTTGATTCCAGCGGTTTTGCCCGAGTGATCACCCACGCACCGGCCGCCAACCGATTGACCATCACCGTCAATGGCGTTGCCGCCCATGCCGGACTCCATCCGGAATGGGGTGTGAGCGCCCTCATCCTCGCCGCCCAGGCCCTGGCCAAGGTCCCCAATGGACGCCTCGACGAAGAAACCACCGCCAATTTCGGCACCATCAACGGTGGTGCCGCCTCGAACATCGTTCCGGAAATGGTGGTGATCAAAGGCGAGGTACGCAGTCATTCGATGGAAAAACTGGAGCGCGTCACTGGAGAAATCCGGGAGATCTTCAAGAGTACGGTGGCCGCCTGGACCGACCCAACCGGTTCGGCCAAGGGAATGCCTTCGGTGAGTGTAGAGGTCCGTCAGGATTTCCCGATAATGCAACTCTTTCGGGAAGACCAAGTGCTCCGGCGGGTGGAAGCGGCGGCCCGATCAATCGGCATGGAGTTGACTTATGAAAAGGCGGGGGGGGGGAGTGATGCCAATATTTTCAATGGCCACGGTCTAGCCACGGCGATTATCGCCACCGGCATGACCAATGTTCACTCCACCCGCGAACAGGTGGAGCTGCAAGACATGGTTGATTTGACCCGGCTCTTGATTGCCCTGATGACCGAGGAGTCCTGCTGAGGGCTTTTTGCCCTCAACCGATAAAGAGCAGTCCCGGATCAGCCCTCCGCACCTCGCCGATAATCCGGCACTCCGGCACATAGCCCCGGTGTCCGAGCATTGCGCACAGCTGTTCCGCCACATCCCGCTCCATGGCCAACAGCAGGCCGCCCGAGGTCTGCGGATCGTAGCCGATCATTTCCAGAGAATCCATTTCAGGCAGCCCGGAGCGAACCCACTGACTGTAAAAGCTTCGATTGCGGTAGGCGCCCTCAGGGATGATCCCCATATCGGCAAAATCGCGCACCTCCGGCAGAATCGGCAATTCCGCCTTGTCAACATGGATGGACACACCGGAGGCCTCGGCCATCTCATGGAGGTGGCCAAAGAGACCAAATCCGGTGATGTCGGTGCACCCGTGCACGCCTCCCCGCATCCCCTCGTTCTCGTTGAGAATTTCCATGGGCATCCGGTTGAGGGTCGCCATCAATTCCACCAATTGCCGCTGCATTTCCGCCCCGGCCAGACCGCCTTTGATGGCCGTTGACAAGATACCCGTTCCCAAGGGTTTGGTGAGCAGCAGCACATCACCCGCCCTGGCTCCGCCATTCAGCAGCACCCGGTCCGGATGCACCAACCCGGTCACCGACAGACCGTATTTCAATTCCTGGTCCTCGATGGAATGGCCGCCAACCAGGAGTGCCCCCGCTTCCCGGATCTTTGCCAAGCCGCCTTCCACCACCTGCCGGAACACCGATGAATCCATGGACTTAGCTGGGCAGGCCAGAATATTCATGCACAAGAGCGGCCTGCCGCCCATAGCGTAGACATCCGATAAAGAATTGGCGGCGGCAATCCGCCCGAAATCATGAGGGTCATCGACTATGGGCGTGAAAAAATCCAGGGTCTGGATCAGGGCGGTGGTGTCGTTGAGACGATAAACCCCGGCGTCGTCGCAGGTCTCCGTCCCCACAAGCAGATTGGGATCACGCGGCAGGTCAAGTCCACACAGTATCCGGCCCAGGTCCCCCGGGCCCAATTTGGCGGCTCAGCCCGCAGCCTTGACGGTAGCGGTCAATTTGATGGATGTGGAGTTCACTCTCTTTCGCCTGGAAAAGATGGGTCGGTTGCCCTCGATGCAATATTCTGCGAGAATACCCGATATTTTGTTGAAAAAAAACGTGTAATCTGGTTGTACATAATCTTCTTAAAGATCGCTGGATCGACAAAAGTACAGGCACAAGGAAATGTTCTTTGTGCCTTTCGATTTTTTGGCGCATCCTGACAATATTGTAGGCAAAGGATATGAACACGTACGTACCGGAACAGAAACTCGCGGTAAAACCCAGGCATGAATGTGGTATCTGCGGGGTTTTTGGTCACCAGGATGCCGCCAAGCTCGTGTATTTTGGCCTCTACGCCCTCCAGCACCGCGGCCAGGAAAGCGCCGGCATTGTGGCTGGAGACGGCAAAAAAGTCTTGATCCACAAGGAAATGGGACTGGTTGCCGATGTCTTCAACGAACGCACCCTGCAACGTCTTCCCGGCCATCTGGCCACTGGTCATGTCCGCTATTCCACCACCGGCGAATCGAACATCATCAACACCCAACCCTTTTTAGCCACCCACAAGGGATTGCCGATCAGCGTCGCCCACAACGGCAATCTGGTCAATTCCATTGCCCTGCGGCAGCACCTGGAGCAGCAGGGTTCGATCTTCCAGACCACCATGGATAGCGAAATCGTCATCCATCTGATGGCTCGCCACATGGACCGGGGGCTGCAGGAAGCGATCAAAACCACCTTCTCCTGTATCCAGGGGGCGTACTCGCTTTTACTCATGACCCCGGATACCATGATTGCCGTCCGCGATCCCAACGGCTTCCGGCCGCTCTGCCTCGGCGTACTCGACAACGGCGCCTATGTGGTGGCCTCCGAGACCTGCGCCCTGGATCTGATTGAGGCTGAATATCTGCGAGAGGTCGAACCGGGCGAGGTGCTGATCATCAACGAACAGGGCCTGACCTCTCTTTTCCCCTGGGCCCCGGCGCAGAAAAGTTACTGCATCTTCGAGCATGTGTATTTCGCCCGGCCCGACAGCGATGTCTTTGGCTTCAACGTCTATGCCGCCCGCAAGCGGATGGGTGAGATCCTGGCCACGGAGGCCAAGATCGAGGCTGATTTCGTCATGCCCTTTCCCGATTCCGGTAATTACGCGGCCATCGGCTATTCCAAGGCCTCGGGCATCCCCCTGGAGATGGGGATGATCCGCAACCACTACGTCGGCCGCACTTTCATCCAGCCGACCCAGTCGATGCGCGATTTTTCCGTCCGGGTCAAGCTCAACCCGGTCCGGTCGCTGTTGAAAGGGAAGCGGGTGATTATTGTCGAGGATTCGATCATCCGGGGCACCACCGGCCGCAGCCGGGTCAAGTCGCTCCGCCAGGCTGGAGCAGCGGAGATCCACATGGTGGTCAGTTGTCCGCCCACCCGTCATGCCTGTTACTACGGCATTGACTTCCCGTGCAGCGCCCAGTTAGTCGCTACCGGCAACACCGTTGAGGGCATCCGGGATTATCTGGGGCTGGATTCCCTCACCTATCTCAGCGTCGAGGGGATGGTGGAGGCCACCGGCCTGACCAGCGACCATTTTTGCCTGGCCTGCTTCACCGGCGAATACCCGATTGAGCCGGACAAAAATTTCACCAAGGAAGCTTTTTCCGGGTGCGGCTGCTGAGTTTCTCCCCCACATCCACCGATGAACGCCATCATTATTGACAGCTACCGTTGCAGCGGTTGTGCGACCTGTTGCGAAATGTGTCCCGATGTTTTTCTCCTTGATCCGCTGACCGGCAAGGCCGAATTGATCGACCCCGACCAAGAGATAACTGCGGCTATTCTTCAGGCTGCGGCCTTTTGTCCGGAAAAATGTATTCTTTTCCCTGATGAATAGGAAAAAGCCTCTATAATACGTCGCATTCCATTCTTTCTGCCCTTCATCGTTCCTTCGATCCCGGCGGTCGAGACGCGTACTTCTCTGCCCGGTCCCGAAATCGGTGACTCCTAAGCACCAAAGGAAGCCTGCATGGATCCCGCCGCGCTCATCCCCACCCCGGATGCCATCCCTGTTTCCTGGGGCTGGTTCCAGTGTTTTTTGCTCCTTACCTTTTTCCTTCATATCCTCCTGATGAACGTGATGTTCGGCACTGCCTTCATCGCTTTTGTCAGCCACTTCCGCCATAATGCCCAAACAGCACCCTGCACCGAGGTCGTCTCCGGCAACCTGCCCTTTACCATCGCTTTTGCCGTCAATTTCGGAGTGGCACCGCTGCTTTTTGTTCAGGTCTTGTACGGTCACCTCATCTATGCCAGTTCTATTCTCATGGCGGTCTTCTGGTTGTCGATAATCGCCCTGCTTGCCGGTGCCTATGCTCTGGCCTATGTCTATAAATACCGGTATGCGCATCTGGGGAGCGGTCGACTTCTGGTCTCCGGTCTGATCACCCTCCTGCTGCTGGTTATTGCCTTTTTCTTTGCCAACAACCTCAGCTTGATGCAGACGCCAACGAACTGGAGCCGCTATTTCGACCACCCCCTGGGCCTTCTACTCAGCCTCGACGACCCCATGCTTCTGCCCCGTTATCTCCACTTCATGGTGTCTGCGGTGGCTGTCGGCGGCTTGGCCATCGCCCTCTCTTTTCACTGGAAACAAAAGAAGGGTGATCAGACCGCTGGCCCTTGGGTGGCATACGGTTGCCGCTGGTTCAGTTATGCGACAATGCTCAATCTTGCCGTCGGACTCTGGTTTCTTGCGGCCCTGCCCAAAGAAATACTCACCACCTCAACCACCACCAGCCTGCTCCTGCTGATGACTTTGGGTGGGGGCATCGTGCTTGCCGTGCCGGCTATCATCCTTGGATTGTCCGCCCGTGTCATGCCGGCGATCTCGTGCACTCTGGGTACGATAGCCCTGATGATCCTGGCCCGCAGCCTGCTGCGCACTGCCCTGCTGGCCCCCTGGTTTTCGGTCTCGCAATTGCCTGTCAGTCCAGCGTACTCGCCCCTTTTCTTCTTCCTCTTCTTTCTGGTGGCAGGGCTGGCCTTGATCGCCTGGATGATACGGTTCGTCCGTAGTTCCTGTGCAGAGGGCGATGTGCACCTATGAACTACCCGGTCTGGCAGCTCGACTTTTTCGGCGGCGGATTTTTGGTCGTCCTGATTGCTGTCTTCCACGTCTATATCTCCCATTTCGCAGTGGGCGGCGGACTTTTCCTGGTCCTGGCCGAACGCAAAGCCCATCGGGAAAACAATCCGGACATCCTGGCATATGTCCGCAAACATGCCCGCTTCTTCCTCCTGATCACCATGGTGGCCGGCTCCATGAGCGGTGTGGGCATCTGGTTCATCATCTCCCTGCTCAACCCTGCGGCCACCTCGATCCTGATCCATACCTTTGTCTTCGCCTGGGCCTCGGAATGGGTTTTCTTTCTCATCGAGATCGTGTCCCTCTTTCTCTATTACTACACCTTCGGCCGGATGGACCACCGCCGGCACCAACTGATCGGCTGGATCTATTTTGGCTCGGCCTGGATGTCGCTCTTTCTTATCAACGGCATCATCGGCTTCATGCTCACCCCCGGAAACTGGCTCCAGGATTCCAGCTTCTGGTCGGGATTTTTTAATCCAAGCTTCTGGCCTTCGCTTTTTTTCCGTACTTTTTTTGCCCTGATCATCGCCGGACTATTCGGCCTGGTGACCGCGACCTGGCTTAAGGATGCCCACCTGCGGACCACCATGGTCCGCTTCTGCGCCCGCTGGCTGCTGCTGCCCTTTCTGTTTTTTGTCGCCTCCGGATATTGGTACCGGGCCGCGCTGCCGCCCGAATTGCAAGAAATGATCTTTGCCCGTATGCCTTCGATGCGGCTCTTCGTCGACGGTTTTTTCCTTTGCTCACCGGTCCTGGTGCTTGGCGGCCTGCTGCTGGCCATTCGTTTGCCGGCAGGTTTGAGCAGATCGCTGGCCGTTCTGCTCCTGCTTCTCGGCCAGATCTACATGGGCTGTTTCGAATTCATCCGCGAGGGAGGCCGGCGTCCCTATATCATCCGTGATTTCATGTATTCGACTTCCATCCTCAAAAAAGATGCGACCCGCTACCAATCTGAAGGTCTCTTGAGGACAGCCAAGTGGTCGCGTAACCAGGAAATCACCGAAACCAACAAGCTAGCGTCTGGCCGGGAGCTGTATAATCTGCTCTGTCTGTCCTGCCACGCCATCGACGGGCCCATGCGTGACATCAAAAAACTGACCGCGCCTTATACTCCGAGCGGCCTTGACGCCATGATCAGCGGTCTACATATCTTCCATCCCGCCATGCCACCCTTCAACGGATCGGTCAAGGAACGTGGAGCACTGGCCTCTTTTATCGCTCACGGCCTCAATGGCCGCAGTGATCCCATCCCGGTGCAGCTTGCGGAAAAAAAGGTTGAGATCCCGGCCTTTGATCCCAAGACTGATCAATTTGTCCTCCTTGCCTGGAGTCCCCTTGGCATGCACTCCGTTGCCGAGGTCAAGGGTTTGCTGTCGCTTCTTCCACCAGGCAATACCCTTCAAGCACAATTAATCCAACGGGGCGAGACTCCGGAAATCGTTAATCAAGGCGTCACCCTCAGCTATAAAGTGGAGGATGGGTTTGCTGGTGCAGATGAAAAAACAGCGCTCTCCGGCGTTCTGATGCCGGAAGAGGATGTATTTACAACCGAAGAAAGAGCCCTGCTTTTCATCTCAAAACACGGGTTCGATCCCTACCCGGTGGTCACCATCGAAGCGAGGGACGAAAACGATGTTCTCCTGGCCACAACCAAGGTGGTAGCGCCTGTCCCCATGGAGATGGGCTGCAGCAACTGCCACGGCGGCTCCGGACGGTTGAATGATCAGGCTGGCTTGAGTCGAGAAACGGCACTGAACATTCTCGCGACCCATGACCGTTTCAGTGCCACCGCTCTGCTGTCCGCCGCCCAAAGCGGTAAGGCGATTAGGTGCCAATCCTGCCATGCCGATCCACTGTTCCGAGCCGAAGGCGACAAGGCCAGGCTCAATCTTTCTGCATCGATCCACGGATTTCACGCCAACTATCTCCGGGGGAGAGCGGCTGAGGCCTGCGCTCTCTGTCATCCCTCCTCTCCTACGGTTGCCACCAGCGGCCTGCGCGATATTCATGCCACTGTCGGCTTGGACTGCACCAATTGCCATGGCGGCATCGAAGATCACGCCTTGGGCCTGTTGCGACATGAGCAGCAAGAGGGCAAGGGCCAAGTCAACGCACTCATGGTGCATCTGACACCCAGCATTTCGAAAGGTTTAGACAAAATAGCGCCACGCAAGCCTTGGATCAATCAACCCGACTGCCTTCACTGTCATGTCGATTACCAGCCCCCTGAGACCGACACGGTCACTCACACCTGGACCAAAGATGAGCAGAGTCTCTACAGTCACCGCACCGACGAGAGCGGCCGCCTGTTCTGCGCGGCCTGTCACTCCAGCCCGCATGCGCTCTACCCGGCGGAAAACCCCTACGGCGCACAGCTGAATACCCTGCAGCCTCTCCAGTATCAACAAAACCCCTTGCCCTTGAGTTCAAACCGCAACTGCGCGGTTTGCCATACAGTGGCAATGGAGGATGAAATGCACCACACTAATATTCTGCGGGATTTTCGTAATGAGTAGGCTGGGTGGGTTGAAAAATCGAAAAAAGAACCAGGTGACGAATGCCCCTGGGAGCGAGCAACGGCAATGCTCCTGTTGATGAGTCTTTGGCTGGGTTGGTGCACCTTGCATAGCCTGCTGATCTCCACCTGTGTTAAGCGATGGTTTGATCATCGGGGAGGCCTTTGGCTCGGGCTTTACCGGCTCGGCTATGTCTGCTTTTCTCTTTGCACTCTTCTGCCGCTGCTCTGGTTCACGGCCACCCTGCCGCAACAACCATTCGGCGTGCCCCCCAGTTGGCTGCGAGGCGTTCAATGGATGCTCTTGCTCTATGCCCTGTTGCTGTTCGTTGGCGGTCTGCGTGTCTATGACCTGCAGACCTTCCTCGGCCTCCGCCAGTGGCGCGATTATCGGACCGGCCATACAAGCTTCCCACCGGGATTCAGGAAGACCGGTATCCTCCGCTATGTCCGCCACCCCTGGTACAGTGGCGGCATAGCTCTGCTCTGGTCGTTGCCGGCACTCACCGATGTCACCCTTGTCACGAGGTCTATTCTCTCCGCCTACTTGATCGTTGGCGCCCTGCTCGAAGAGAGGAAACTGCGGAAAAGTTTAGGCGAGCCCTACCTGTCTTACTGCCGGGAGGTGCCGATGCTTTTACCCTGGAAATTCGGGCGCTGAGCAACGCATTGCTTCATCTCAGAAAAGCATCTCGCGAATTGAACTCGATCAAAAGGTGGTAATCACACCAAGGATCAGCGCATGAGCGCCGCCCTCGGTAAACTTGCCGTCAATGCCTGAGGTATTGGCATCAGTATCAGCGCTCACCGAACGGCTGCGAGTACGATGGTACATGTAGGATAAGCCCCATTCCGTCGCAGCCGAAGACCGGTAACGGAGACCTGTGCAATAGATCATCGCGTCAGCATCCGGTAACTCAAAGCCCAAAGTGTTGCCAGGAACCGGTGTCCGGTCATAGGCAAAACCAAAGGTGGTGGTCCAGCGATCATTCCAGTCATAGGTGAGACCGATTCGATAGGCATCGGTATCGTCCCAGTTTTTACTGACAACGTTGTCAAAAACAGCAAATGGCGGGGACTGGAAACTTCGGTCGTAGACGAAATCCAATTCTTTGAAGGAAGACCAAAAAGTTCGATCCCAGGCCAGTTCAACAGTCAGTCGATCAAAGGTGTAAGAAGTCGCTAAACTGAGGACCGCAGGCAACGGTATCCCGACATCGCCGCTGCCTGAATAGGTGGCTACTGGCATGGCCCCAGCCGTAGCCTGAAACTCGCTGTCGCCACTCAGGTCCAGGCTGACTTCAGAACGATAGGTGGCGGCTATAGACCATTGCTTGATCGGCCTTAGAGAAAACGCCAGATTATAGCCAAGTTGTGTGTCGGTTCCTTCCGAAGAACGATGCAGGGTGACGGGTGATGGTGGAACCCCTATTTCGTTTTCCACTTCACCTTTACCGTACACTACTCGTAGCCCACCACCAATACTGAGCCAATCGCTGGTTTCATATGCGAACGAAGGATTTGCTTCTATCGTGAACAAGGAGAATTTTTCAGCGTAAGCCCGAGGGAATGGCTGTTTCCATTGCTTAGACAACCCAAAGGGATAGGTCAGGGAAAACCCGTACCGTAAGTTACCGTAATGTGGGGAAGTCAAGTGGAGCAGCGGCATGTAAAAGAGCTCACGCTCCGAAGTGCCGTTCAGTAGCGCTCCCCGATTATCCTCATATTCAATACTAGGTAATTGTAGGAACGTTAAAGATGTTTCCACCTGCCATTGATTCGGCAGAAAGCTGATGTTGGCGGGGTTATAGTAGCTAGAATCAGGCCCTGGTGTAAACGCTGTGTGCGCCCCGGACAAGCCAACGGCCCCCAGTGATTGATTGGTAATACGGAAACCTGATGCTGCAGTTATTGCTGGTTGCCAGAGGATCAAAAGTATTACAATACTTATAACTGCCCATCTTCTTCGATCCTGCGCTGGGCTACCGTTCGCTGTAATCACCATACCTTCTCTCCTGTCTCTATCAGGTCAGCAATTGGCCCTCTTTACCGATTAATTATATCATCGATAAGAAAAAGAAAGATAGGGCTCAGGGGGGAAATTTTGTTGGCCAGAAGAGAAAGTAGAGTTTGATTAATCCATAGCCAACACGGCAAAATGTGTTCCGCCTCTGTTGGAACGGGGGGGCAGAGTTGTGTGTCACAGCTCACTCGTTTTCGAGGCAGCGATTTCTTTTTACTGTTTAATTTCGACAGCAGAATCAATGCCATTGGGACTTGTTTTCGGGATATGTCTCCATGGCCATTCTTTTTTCGAAACCACTGAACCGATATTTGAAGCGCCAGAGCTTACCGCTGGTTTCCTCTTACCAAGAGCATGAGTCCATCAGTGTCATACAAGGCATAGTTCTTGGCGGCGGGTTTGGCAGTTTTTAACTACTGGTTCAGATAACGGGACAATCCGTTTAGGCAGAATGGCTGGCTCCGTTTTTGGTGATACGCTATTTTGGGGTTTAGGGATATATCCCCCAAAGTATCCCCAAAGGTTGAGGATTTTAGCGTATCAAAACGGATGTGCTCGGACAACAAAAAAAGAAAAAGCCCAGTGAAACTGGGCTTTCAGTACTGCGCCGGACTTATCCGGATATTTATTTGGTGCCGAAGGCGAGACTCGAACTCGCACGACCGTGGGCCGCTACCCCCTCAAGATAGTGTGTCTACCAATTCCACCACTTCGGCACTCAATTTCATTGAGGACTGGATTTTTCTTTCGTCCCCTTGGGTATTTCTTTTTCAGGTACAGGCGAGGTGGGCATCGGCACGGCAACCGGAGGCTGTTGTGTTGGTGCTTGTTGTTCCTGTACCTTGACGTCACTCATGACCGAGCCTGAACTTTTGTGGGCAGAAAGATAGGCCAGGGTAATTGAGGTCCCCATAAAAACAATGGCGGCGAGGGTCGTAATCTTGTTCAGGAGAGGCATGGGGCCCTCGGCGCCGAACAGCGACTGGCTTGAACCACCAAAAGATGCGCCAACGTCCGCACCTTTTCCATGCTGCAACAAAACGATGCAGATGAGAAACAGGCAGACAATGGTATGGGCTACAATAATTAAGGTTATCATCTAAATCGAACGATCCGGTCAAACGATTCGGCTTTCAATGCGGCGCCGCCGACAAGCGCACCGTCTATATCCGGTTGCGCCATCAAGTTGTCAATATTATCAAATTTAACCGAGCCACCATACAGTATTCGAGTGGCATCGGCAATATTTTTCTCGTACAAGTTTGCCAGTAATTGCCGCAGGAATGCATGGACTTCCTGGGCCTGCTCCTTGGAGGCTGTTTTTCCTGTTCCGATGGCCCATACCGGCTCGTAAGCGAGCACTACCTGCGCCATTTGTTCGTTGCTGACCTTGTTCAACCCATGCCGCAACTGTTTTTCCAGAACCGAAAAGGTATTGCCGGCTTCACGGTCGGCCAAGGTCTCGCCGATGCACAGGATGGGCTGAATGCCCCCATTCAAGGCTCCATGCATCCGGCGGTTGATCATGGCGTCGTCCTCGCCGAAGATCTGCCGCCGCTCGGAATGGCCGATTATGGCCAGGTTGACCCCCAGATCCTTGAGCATGACCGGAGATATCTCCCCGGTGTACGCCCCCTCCTTTTCCCAGGCAATATTCTGGGCGCCAATCAGAAGGGGACTTCCTTTGACAGCGGTGCAGACTGAGGCGAGCGAGGTGAAGGCGGGGGCAATCATGACGTCGCGGTCCGGGCAAGCCGCGCAAGATTCAGCAACAGCTTGCGCCAACCGCACGGACTCGGCAAGGGTCAAATGCATTTTCCAGTTTCCTGCTATGAATGGTCGCCTCTTCATGGAAGTCTCCTTGTCGTGCGATGAGGATTGGAGGGATGCTGCTGCATTGTTTCGGCTCCAGGATTATTCCAGGGCCTTGATTCCAGGCAGGATCTTGCCTTCCATCAGTTCCAGGAAGGCGCCGCCGCCTGTCGACATGTAGGAAATATTCTCGGCTTCTCCGGAAAGGGTGATGGCGGCATTGGAGTCGCCGCCGCCGGTAACGCTCAGGGCATGGGAGGCCGCCACCGTATGGGCGAGGGCCATGGTGCCACGGGCAAAGGCGTTCATTTCAAAGGCGCCCATGGGACCGTTCCAGACGATGGTTTTGGCATCGGCCAACACCTCGTTGAAACAGATGACCGAGGCGGGGCCGATGTCAAGGGCCATCCAATTTTCCGGTATATCCTGGATGGTGACCTGCTTGCAGACCGCATCCGGGGCAAAACGGTCGGCGGCAATCACATCGACCGGCAGGTATATTTTGATCTGTTTTTCCTTGGCGCGGTGCAGCAGATCGGCGGCGGTGGTCAGGAGGTCATCCTCCACTTTGGAGGTGCCCACCGCATAGCCCTGGCTTTTCAGAAAGGTGTTGGCCATGGCGCCGCCGATAATCATCTTGTCGACCCGTTCCAGCATGTTCTGCAGGGCCTCCAGCTTTCCCGAAACCTTTGCGCCGCCGACAATGGCCACCAGCGGCCGTTGCGGGTCGTCGAAGGAGCGGTGGAAGTATTCCATTTCTTTTTGCAGGAGAAATCCGGCTGTTTTCTCTTTGACGTACGCGGTGACTCCGACCACCGAAGCATGGGCGCGATGAGATACGGCAAAGGCATCGTTAACGTAGACATCGGCCAGCGCGGCCAGTTGCCGGGAGAACTCGGGATCGTTTTTCTCTTCCTGCGGATGGTAGCGAAGGTTCTCCAGCATTAGGATCTCGCCATCCTTCAGCGACTCAACCGCAGCCGCGACTTCCGGTCCGATGCAGTCGGCGGCAAGCGGCACCGGCTGACCCAGCAGTTTGGCTGTGTAGGCCGCCACCGGCGCCAAAGAATATTTCTCCACCCGCTGCCCTTTCGGCCGTCCCATGTGGGTGCAGAGGATGACCCGTGCCTTTTGTTCCAACAGATATTGCAGAGTCGGGAGAACCGTCTTGATGCGCAGGTCGTCGGTGATATCCCCCGCCTCGTTCATGGGGACGTTAAAATCGACCCGCACCAGTACTCTTTTTCCTGCGAGGGTAATATCCCGTAGTGTTTTCATGATGCATCACGCTCCTTGTCGAGGAAATGTCTGCACATCAGCAGGGCATCCTCAACCGGTTGACTGTAGTAGTGTTTTCGTGTTCCCACGTTGAGGAAACCGGTCTTTTCATAGAGATGGAGCGCCGCCTTGTTGGAGCTTCGCACTTCAAGAAAGCAGGTTGCGTACCCCTGGCGGGAAAAACCGGTAAACGCATGGCTGAGCAGGGCAGCGGCCACACCCTGGCGTCGGCATTCAGGAGTGACGACCAGGTGCAGCAGCTCGCATTCCGGGAGACAGGTTCTGAAAAAGGCGTAGCCGCAGATCTGCTGGTCGCATTCCGCCACCAACGCAACACCGTTGCCAACCTCTGTTTCCGCCCGCAACTGTGCTTCGCTCCAGGGAGCGGGCATGGCCGCTCGCTCGATCCGGAGTACTGTGGGCAGATCGAAATGCTGTAAAGGCCGGACAATCACACCATCCGTTCGGCCACCGAGACCGTCAATTCGCCGAGCATGTTGGTGTAGCTGCCCAACTCATTGTCATACCAGCCGTAAATGACCGCTTGGGTGAGCGGCACCTCGAGGATGGGCGGGGTGGAACCGGCATCAAACTTAAAATTTTTCAGATTTTGCAGGTTGACCCGGATGGAGGCTGTTCGGGTATGGATTTCAGTGGATTCGATCACCACCGCCGCCTTGGGCATGCCGAGGATATCGGAAGAGACATTCTGCTCAGTTGAATAGACCAGATATGGGCTGGTTTTGGCATATTCCTCATAGATCGAATTGAGCAGGGTGCGTTTTATCGGGTTGTCGAGCTCATCCTGCAGGTTGAGCACCAGGACGATCAGAGAGCCGGACGAAGTCGGGATGCGCACCGATTCAGCGATGAAACCGATGGATTTCATCTCCGGAATCACCAGCCCCAGGGCCTTGGCGGCACCGGTGGTGGTGAGGATGATGTTGTTGAGGATGGAGCGATTTTTGCGCAGATCGGCGGCGCCGGCTCCTGGCAAACGATCCAGGACCTGCTGGGAGCCGGTGGCGGCATGCACCGTGACCATGGAGGCGGACAGCATCCGGTCGGCGCCGAAGTGATCGAGCAACGGCTTGATCATATAGGACAGGCAGGTGGTGGTGCAGGAAGCGGCGGAAATGATGCTGTGGCGGGCTGGATCGTAATCGTCGTCGTTGATGCCCATGACCGTGGTCACGGCATCTTCGGGCATGTCCAGACCCTTAGCCTGAATCTTAAAAGGAGCAGACACCAGGACCTTTTCCGCGCCGGCCTGGAGGTGGCCGCGGACCGACCCCTTGCCCTCGGCGGGATCGGCGGTGGGATCCTTGAAGACGCCGGTGGTGTCGACCACCAGCCGCACCTGGTTGGCCTGCCAATCGATATCCTTCGGATTCCGGGCCTTGCGAAGGAAGGTGACCGGTGTGCCGTTGATGGTCATCGAGCCCTTCTCTTCATTGAGGTTTTCGATCACCCGGCCACCCTTGCAGCCGTGGAGGTAGTGGCTGAGCCGGCCGTAGGTGGAGTCCTTCTCGATGGAGGCGGCAATATCCTCAAGCCCCGAACCGACATTTCTGCCCAGATTGACGACGATTTCAGAAAAAAATTGGCGGGAGACCTGATTCCACAACGACAACTTACCGATTCGTCCAAGACCATTCAGTCCGAGTTTCATAAGGCGATTCTCCTTTGCGGTTGGATTATGGGAGAGAACTTGTTATATGCCGAAAAAGATTGGGTCTTGCGCGTCCGGCTGAACGGTCCGGGCAAGATATTTTTTCTTCAAGAAAACCGTCTAAGTATAACAAAAAACGAGGAAGTCGAAAGCATAACCTTGCGGCGGCGCTGAAAGCCCTCTTTTTCTCTGTCGAGCCGTCTGGTGAGCAAAGCTCTCAAGTGCTATAAAATACATGAGTTGCGCAAGAAATACCAGTCTCACACCGCTGTCTTCCAAGTTTTTCCCCCTTTGAATCCGCCATGCTCCTCCCGACTCTCTGTCAAACCGGAATCCTGGTCAAACGGTACCAGCGTTTTCTCGCCGACGTGCTCCTGGAGGACGGGCAAACGCTGACAGTGCATTGTCCCAATTCCGGTTCCATGCGCGGCTGCTCAACGCCGGGCAGCGAGGTGGTGATCAGCCGTTCCGACAACTCCAAACGCAAATATGCTTGGACGCTGGAAATGGTGCGGGAGCAGGGCGTCTGGATCGGCGTCCATACCGGGCGCACCAATCATCTTGTCCGGGAAGGATTGGAGAGCGGGGTGATCGACGATTTCGGCAGCATCCGGATGATCACCCCGGAGGTGGTTGTGTCCGAAAAAAGCCGGCTGGACTTTCTTTTGGAAACCGAGCAGGGCAGGGTCTACCTAGAAGTGAAAAACTGTTCGCTGGTGGAAAACGGCATCGCCTTTTTTCCCGATGCGGTCACCACACGCGGGGCTAAGCACATCCACGAGCTGGTCCGGCTGGCCGAGGCCGGATTCGGGGCGGCCGTACTGTTTTGCGTCCAGCGCGGCGATGCCGACCGGTGTAAGCCGGCAGCCCATATTGACCGGGTCTACGCCGAGACCGTTGCCTGGGCGATGAGTCAAGGAGTGCGGTTTTTAGCCTACCGGGCAGATGTCCAGCCCCAGGCAATCCGCATCAGTCAAAAAATGCCTTTTTCCCTTTTCTGAGGTCCAACGGAGTGATCATGAACGAACAACAAGCAGTGGTGCTCCTCAGCGGCGGCCTTGATTCCACCACGGTCCTGGCCATTGCCCAATCCCAAGGATTTGTCTGCAACTGCCTCAGTTTTCAATACGGTCAACGGCAATCAATTGAGCTGGAGCGTGCCCGGATAATCTGCCGCAACGCCGGGGTTGCCGGCCATCTGGTGCTCCGGGTCGATCTCGATGCCATCGGCGGTTCGGCTCTGACCACGGATATGGCGGTCCCCAAGGATCGGCCGTTCAACGAAATGGAACAGGAGATCCCCGTCACCTATGTCCCCGGCCGCAACATCCTCTTTCTGGCGCATGCCCTTTCCTGGGCCGAGGTGTTGGGGGCCGCCGATATTTTCCTGGGGATTAACGCGGTTGACTACAGCGGCTATCCGGATTGCCGGCCCGAGTTCCTCCGGGCCTTTGAGCAGATGGCTAATCTGGGCACCAAGGCGGGCGTAACCGGTAAGCCTTTTCGCTTTCATGCGCCGCTCATCCATCTGCGCAAGCAAGAGATTATTGTGCAGGGGCTGGCCTTGGGAGTGGACTATGGTTTAACCCACAGTTGCTACGATCCGGTCGGTGAAAAGGCCTGCGGCCGTTGTGATGCCTGCCGACTGCGGCTGCAAGGATTCCGCGAAGCCGGCTTGATTGATCCGGCCCCCTACGTCAACGGGTAATTTTTGAGATTTTAGGAGGATTCAGGCAAGCAGGTTGTGGCGGATGGCGCCGCCAACCATGGTCAGTACGGCTCGGCCTTGCAGGGGCCAGCCCAGGAAGGGGGTGTTGCGGCTTTTGGAGACTACCTGATCGGTGGAATAGAGAAACTCCCGCTCCGGGTCGATCAGGGTGATGTCCGCTGCCCCCCCCGGACTGAGCGTCCCGCCCGGAATGCCGAGGATACCCGCTGGATTGACTGCCATCAGCGCAACCAGCCGTTGTGCGTCGAACACCTTGTCGCGCACCAGGGCAAGCGCCAGGGGCAGGGCGGTTTCGAGGCCAATGATACCGTTGGCCGCTGCGTCGAACTCCAGTTCTTTTTCCAGAATGGAATGGGGGGCATGGTCGGTGGCGATTGCGTCCAGAGTGCCGTCGGCCAGGGCGGCCTTGATCGCTTCCCGGTCCGCCTCCGAGCGCAGGGGCGGATTCATCTTGGTATTGGTGTCGTAGCCAAGTACGGCCTCGTCGGTGAGGGTAAAGTAGTGCGGCGCGGTTTCCGCAGTCACCCGCACTCCCCGGGCTTTTGCCGCCCGGATGAGGTCTATGGCCATGGCTGTACTCACATGGGCGATGTGCACCTTGGTGCCGGTAAATTCGGCCAGGGCAATCTCCCGGTAGACCATGACCGATTCGGCGGCGGTGGGAATGCCTTTGAGCCCAAGCCGGGTCGACACCGGTCCCTCGTTCATAACCCCGGTGCTCAGGGCGGCTTCTTCACTGTGCGAGATCACGGTCAGGCCGAAATCCGAGGCATATTCCAGGGCCCGGCGCATCAACTGACTGTCGCGGACTGGGCGGCCGTCATCGGTGACGGCCACAACCCCGGCTGCTTGCATCTCGCCGAATTCGGCCAACTGGTGACCCTCGCTGCCCTGGCTGATGGCCCCCACCGGATAGACCCGGACAGCGGCTTCAGCTGCCCGGTCAAGGATCAAGGCAGTGACGGCGGCGCAATCGTTCACCGGCTTGGTGTTGGGCATGCAGGCTACGCCGGTGAACCCGCCGCTGGCTGCCGCTCGTGCACCCGAGAGAATATCTTCCTTGTACTCATCGCCCGGTTCACGCAGGTGGACATGCATATCGATCAGACCCGGAACCACCCAGCAGCCTTGGGCGTCGATTTCCTGGGTGTCAGCGGGGATGGGCTGGCCCGGTTCGGCGATGCGGCCGTCGATCACCAGCAGGTCGGCGATGCCATCAATCTTGTTGGCTGGATCGATAATCCGGCCGTTTTTAATGCGCCAGGTCGTGTTCATCGGCAGCGAGCCTCGAAAAAACAGGAAAGAGTGAGCAGCCGGCAGGACGATGTATCCGTCATGCGTTCCCCATGACCAGATACAGCAGGGCCATGCGCACCGCCACCCCGTTGGTCACCTGGTCGAGGATAACGGACTGGGGGCCGTCGGCGACATCGGGATTGAGCTCCACGCCCCGGTTGACCGGGCCGGGATGCATCACCAGGGCGTCCGGTTTGGCCAGCGTCAGCACCGAACGGGAGATGCCGAACCGGCGTGAATATTCGCGCAAGGAGGGCAGCAGGGGATCGTTTTGCCGTTCACGCTGGATACGCAGGGTCATGACCACGTCAGCTTCAGCGACCGCCTCCTCCAGCGAAGTGCAGACCTTGGCGCCCAGGTGTTCGATGCCCTTGGGAATCAGGGTGGCCGGGCCATAGACGTACACCTCGGAGCCCATGCGGGTGAAGCCGACGATATCGGAATGGGCGACCCGGCTGTGAGCGATGTCGCCAATGATGGCGATTTTGAGGCCGCTTAAGGTCCCCCGGTGCTCCTTGACCGTCATCAGATCGAGCAGGCCTTGCGAAGGATGTTCGTGGGCGCCATCACCGGCATTGATCACCGCAGCCTGGACATGATGGCTCAACAAGAGCGGTGCGCCGGAGCAGGCGTGGCGGATGATGATGATGTCCGGATGCATGGCAGAGATGTTGCGGGCGGTGTCGATCAGGGTCTCGCCCTTTGTGGTGCTGCTGGTTGAGGCGTTGATGTTGAAGGTGTCGGCGCTCATTCGCTTGGCGGCGACCTCGAAGGAGAGGCGGGTGCGGGTCGAGGGTTCAAAAAAAAGGTTGATGATGGTGTGGCCGCGCAGGGTGGGCACCTTCTTGATGGGCCGGGCCGAGATCTCCTTAAACGAGTCGGCTGTACTGAGGATATGGGTGATATCCTCGCTGGAGAGTTGTTCCATGCCCAGAATGTGGCGGTGCGCAAAGGTGTTGCCGGTTGCCATGCTGCCTCCGGTGATCAATGAACGAGATCGCCAAGCCGACCCCAGCGGATGGAGCGATACAGGTCCAGGGAGAAAAAAGATTGATGCACATCCCAGGACCAGTAAATGATCCAGGCCTTGCCCCGGACCGCCTTGAGGTCGACAAAGCCCCAGAAACGGCCATCGCTGGAATTGTCCCGGTTATCCCCCATGGCGAAGAACTTGCCTGCAGGCACCGTCACCGGGCCAAAATTGTCGCGGGTATCGACGCTGGCCGGGTGGATCATGGGATCACTGAACACCCCGTGCCGATCTTCAAAGGGCTTGCCGTTGATGAAGATTTTCTTGTCGCGGATCTCGACGATATCGCCTGCGACCGCAATGACCCGTTTGATGTAATCCTGATCCGGGTTTTTGGGATACTGAAAGACGACGATGTCGTTGGGTTTAGGATCGCTGATGGGAATCAGGGTCGCCCCGGTGAACGGCATTTTTACACCGTAGATGAACTTGCTCACCAGGATGTGGTCGCCGATCTGCAGAGTCGGCAGCATCGAGCCGGAGGGGATCTTGAAGGCCTGGATGATGAAGGTGCGAATGACCAGGGCAAGGAGAACGGCGACGATGATCGCCTCGATGTTCTCCCGGATAACGGATTTTTTAGTCTGCTGAAGGGTGTCTGCCACGAAAGTTCCTGTAAGTAGAGGGCAAGGTTAAAAAAAATTAGCCAAGGCTACCCGATGGGCCGGTAAAATTCAAGCAGGTTTTATCGGTCCCCTCCGCTAAATTCCGGTAGGGCTTTGGCTGGATTCAGGTATATACTACCCGTATTTGAAACAAGACCAATATCTTGACTTTATTCTCGTCTCCAGGGAGTGACCATGCGCGTGACCACTAAGGCAGTTGCCCTCGTTCTGACCTTGACCCTTGCTGGCTGCGGCGGCACAAAGCAGCAACAGACTGCTGAAAACGCAACCAACGCCTCGCAACCGATGCAACTGACCCTGCTGCACATCAACGATCACCATTCGCACCTCGATGCGGAGAACATCACCCTGCAGTTGGCCACCGGCAGCGGTAAACGTGAGCCGGTCACGGTGGAGCGGGGCGGTTTTCCCCGGGTGACCGGAGCCATCAAGGCCATGGAAAAAGAGGCCGTTAATGTGATTAAAATCCACAGCGGCGACGCCAGCACCGGCGATCTCTATTATACCCTCAACGAGGGCAAGGCCGATGCTGACCTCATGAATACGGTCTGCTTCGACACCTTCACCCTGGGCAACCATGAATTCGACAACACCGACGCCGGCGTCAAGAAATTCATGGGCTTTCTGCACGCCGGAAGCTGCAAGACGGCAGTGTTGAGCGCCAATGTCCGTTTTGGCCCCAGTTCACCCATGTTCGCCACCAAGGCCCCGGAGACCGTCCTGCCTTCGGTAGTGCTGGAGCGCGGCGGCCAAAAAATAGGGGTAATCGGCCTGACTGTGGCCGGCAAAGCTAAAAATTCCTCTCGGCCCAACAGTGACACCACCTTTATCGACGAGGCCACGGCGGCACAGGCGGAGATCGATCGCCTCCAGGCCCAGGGCATCAACAAGATCATCCTTTCTACCCACATTGGCTACCCGGCAGACCAGGCCCTGGTGAAAAAACTCAGCGGCGTCGATGTGGTGGTGGGCGGCGATTCCCATTCCCTGCTCGGTCCAGCGATTTTGAAAGACTACGGCATCTCGCCCGAAGGTCCTTACCCGACCCGGAGTACCGATAAGGATGGCAAACCGGTCTGCATTACCCAGGCCTGGCAGTACGGTTACGTGGTCGGTGAGACGCGGGTTTCCTTCGATGCCCAAGGTGAGCTCAGCGGTTGCGAGGGCACTCCTTGGGTACTGATTGGCGATGATTTTCGCCGGGACGACAATTCGGCATTACGTCCGGAGGAGATCGCCAACGTGCATGCCGAAATCGCCGCCGGTCAGGTGCTGCGGATCACCACTCCGGATCCTCAGGCTGCAGCCTTGCTGGCACCTTACAAAAAGCAAAAGGAGGCCATGGGAGCCACCGTCGTCGCCACCTCTTCGGACAACCTCTGCCTGCGCCGGGTACCGGGTAGCAAGCGCGACACCTCTCGTTCCTCCTTGGGCGATGTTTGCAACAGCAATGACCGGGTCAATGGGCATGGCGGCGATATCCAGCAGATCGTGGCCGAGGCCTTTCTCCAGCAGGGCAAGGCTTTCTTCGGTGCCGACCTCTCTCTCCAGAATGGTGGTGGTGTCCGGGTCGATCTCGCGGCGGGCAAGATCACGGTGAAAGATGTGTATACGGTTTTGCCGTTTAAAAACACCCTGGTGCAGCTCAATGCGACCGGAGCGGAAATCAAAGCTGCCCTGGAGGATGCGGTTGAAGGCGTGGTCGGACCGACACTCAACACCGGTTGCTACCCCTATGCCGGCGGCCTGCGGTGGTGGCTGGATCTGAATAAACCCAAAGGTTCGCGGCTTTCCCATCTGGAAATTAGAACGGCAAACGGCGCCTACCAACCCTTTGACCTCCGCAAAACCTACAAGGTGGCCACCATCTCTTTTCTTGCCGACGGCAATGACTCCTTCACCGCATTAAAAAATATCACCGGCGAGCGGCGCATCGACGTTGGTCTTGATTATGCCGAAGCTTTTTTGCGGTATATTGAAAAGCTGCCGGGTGAGGACAAGGTGGTCAAGCCCCTGCCGGTCACGGATTACAGCACCCAACGGTTTGTTGATGCCCCATGACGGCTCGCTCCATCCGCTCAATAGGGATGATGTCTGTGTCTAGAAAAATCCGCCGCACCAAACCCGGAGGGGTTCTGTCCGCCGGCAGCCGTCTTGGTTCTTTTTTCTGCACATGGGCGCTTGTGCTGCTGTGGCCTGCTTTTGCGCAGGCCTATCAGGAACGGTTGATCCTTACCGTGACAGAGGGTGATTGTTCGCTGCGGGTTGAAGCGGACGAGCAATCACAGACCTTGCGCCTCCGCCTTCTTCCCGAATCCCCCAGGTGTCACTTCACCAAAACCACCATGCAGAGGATCCTCAAGGAGGTCTTCTCAAAAACAGACCCGCCGAAGTTGGAAGGGGTCTATGTTTCGCTCTTTCTCGGTCGATTGGTGGAATATCCGTGGTTGTCGGAACAGCTTGCGCTCTCAGCCTCCCGCGATCCCCATTGGGATAAAGAAAAGGGGCGGCCTCGATCCCTGAATCCCAATGCTTATGTCAAGGAAAGGCTCTCGAAAAAGGAGGTGACTGATCAGTTCGACGAAACCTTCGGCGAGAGCGGTTATCGGGTGGTGGCGGTGGCGGTGGAAAAGGTGCTGGTCGGCCGTCGTGGCGATGTGCCTGTGCATGCCGGGACAAAGTTTTCGGGAAAAGCGCCTTACGATGCCATGGTCTGGCTGGTCCTTGGGAGGATGTAGCCAGGGAGCCTTTGTGGCAAACACTTCTCCGGCAAAGCCTTTAGGACAGATTGGAGTCGAAAAGATCCGCCCAGGCCAAGGCCTTGAAGTAGCCGTTGATTATGGCTTCCGGGGTAATGCTGAGCACCTTGAGATGCTCGGCGCAGGCTTGAAACTCACCTTTTTCATAGGCGATCACCGCCTGGAGATAAGGCGCAAGCGGACCCTTTCTCTCGTTGAGGGCATTCTTGAGTTCATCGGTGAGGGGCATTTTTTCTGTGAGTTCGGCCATGGGGATGTCGAGCATGGCATCCAGCATGGAAAACAGGCCAAGGAGAAAGAGTTGGGATCCCTCAATCGCGTTGTTGCCGGATTCACCCAGTAGCTGGCACAGTTGCGCCCGGACCATGGACAGGCGCATCAGTTCCGAGGGCTTGCCTTTGGAGATTTCGGAGGTGGCGGCCAGGGAGACAAACTGCCGGGCCCCGTATTCGCCGAGATAGGTCAGGGCGTACCGAACGGAGGTCACCTTACGGACCAGCGAATAGAACACTGAGTTGATGTAGCGCAAGAGTTTGTACGAAAGCGAGACGTCCGGCGCGATCAGACCCTCGATTTTTTTCAGATCAATCTCCGGTCGGCAGACTTCGGCCAACAAATTGAGCAGAACGATTTGCGAGGATTCGATCGTTTTGTTCTTGAGCACTTCCGGCTTATTCAGGAAATAACCCTGGAAATAGTCGAATCCGAGCCCTAGGGCCAGTTGGAACTCCTCGTGATTTTCTATCTTTTCTGCCAGCCAGGCAATCCCGGAATAGTGCTGCATCCGGGCCATATTTTCTGCCAATTTGTTCCGATTAATCGCTTGAAAATCGACCTTGACGATATGGACCCAGGGGATCAACAGTTCGGATTGTTCGTTGAAATCGAAATCGTCTAGGGCCAGCGTATATCCCAGATCTTTCAGTTCCCGGCAGGCGGAAAAAATTTCTGGGGAAGGCAGGGTCGACTCAAGGATTTCAATGATACAGCGTTTCTGCGGCAGTTGAGTGGGCGTTCTCTGGAGGAGGTGGTTCTGGGGGAAGTTGATCAGGGCTTTTTGGCTGCCGGTAATGGTGTCCAGTCCGATATTGAAGAGGACGTGGGCCAGGACGGTATGGGTGGCCTCGTCGCTCCCCATATCCGAGGGGAAGAAATTGTCCATACTGGACCGGTAAAGCACCTCATAGGCAAAGAGGCGCTTCTGTCGGTCCAGTATGGGTTGTCTCGCAATGTAAACATCCATTATTCTGTTCTTTTTTCGTTTTGAAAAAATGTGCAAACAGAAAGATGTGTCCGGGGAGTATTTTCGGACACTCAATGAGATCTTTATCAGGGTATCGCAACCTTACCAAAGGAGAAAGACTTTTTCCCCAAAAGAGAAAATTGTTTGCAATCCCTTGATCAAGGGCGGTCGAAATGGGTGGCTTGCTGCTGGCAGGAACTGCAGCAACACGGGAACAGAGTGATTTTTTTGTGGTGTTAGAGTGCGTGGCGCAGAGCTTCTGATCTTGTAGAAGGCCGGCAGGGCCTACAGGGCGCGTGCAGGGCGGTGGGGGGGCGCCCACCAAGGAACAGGTCACCCCCTGCCGGAGAACAAGCCATTTTCCCAGGTTTGTTCGCTCCCCAGATTAATATCGCTGGAGCACTTCGAGAATACCCAGAAGCAGGTGGAGTGGAGTTGGGGGGCAACCGCGAATGACTGCGTCCACCGGAATCACGTTGGCAACCGCCCCGCAGCTGGCATACGAAACACCAAACTCTCCCCCATCCGCCGCACAATCGCCCATGGCGATAACGATTTTGGGGTCAGGCATGGCATCGTGGGTGCGTTGAAGGGCAGCTTGCATATGGCGCGAGACCGGCCCAGTGACCAGCAGCAGATCTGCGTGACGTGGAGAGGCGACAAAATGGATGCCAAACCGCTCTATGTCGTAAAAACTGTTGTTCACCGCATGCATTTCCAGCTCGCAACCGTTGCAGGAGCCCGCATCCACCATGCGGATCGCCAGGCTTTTGCCAAAGATGCGGGCAATCTCTTGTTGACACGCTGTGCCGAGTTGCACCGTAGTTGTGTCGCGGACAGGAAGTTTCTCTGTCAAACAACCAGTTTTAAAGCTTTTACCAAGAACGCTGAACATTGCAATGTACCTGAAGATCAAACGTGTTGAAGAGACGAAAGGGAAGAGCCACACCCTGGACGCTGCTCTCTTAGCCGTATTTTGATTGCGACCAAAAAGATGACCATATTCTTCTTGGGTGTTTTCTACAGATCATGTCCGGAATAGGAGCCGTTGACTGATTTGTTGCAGAGTGGAAAATCAGGCACTATTTCACCCAGAATCAGGACCTCAAGCGCCGGCCAATTCAGCCAGCTTGGATCGCGGGGAAAATATCTCGAAACAATGCCGCCTTCTTCCAGGCGAACATAGGCAATGATCTCCCCCCGCCAACCTTCAATGCATCCCACCCCACAGCAGGTTGCCGGTATTGGCGGCAAAGCCCTGCAGATGTCCCCTGCCGGTAGATGTGCTAAAAAAGTATCCAACAGGTCCAGGGAAACAAGGATTTCGCCGCCACGAACATGCACCCGGTTGGAGGAGGCTCCTCCGGACGAAAAGGGGACGGCGACCGTCACGTTTTCATAGGGGGCATAGGGAGCATCCCGGCGCAGGTCCCAGCACTCCCCGCTGGCTCGGGCGACAAAGCCAAGAGCGCCCAGGGTTCGAGCCTTGTCGAGGGATAAAATACCTGTTGTGCGCAAACGATCTTGTAATGAAGGGTATTCGTACAGCAAGGGGAGTAAGTCATCCAATTCATGACGTAACTGCTCGTTGGCCTGCTGCAGGAGACTGATTTGCTCGGGTCCGATGTCACGTGTCACACCGCCGGGTATGACGACGTCCATTAACAGACGATGACCAAAGACTGCGGCATTGTGCCTTTGCCAGAGTTCACGGAGACGGCTGAAATGAACGTGGGCAAATGCAAAACCGACATCGTTGCAGCAGGCTCCCATGTCTCCGAGATGATTGGCTACCCGCTCCCTTTCCGCTAAAATGGCTCGAATCACCACAGCCCGCCGGGGCACGGGAAGGCCGATAGCGTGTTCACCGGCTTGGCAGGCCGCCCAAGCATGGGCGACGGTGCTGTCGCCTGAGACTCGGGCGGCCAGGCGGACAAGACCAGCGCTATCCCGGCCTTCGGCACATTTTTCGATGCCTTTATGGACGTAGCCAAGATGCTCTTCAAGGCTGAGAATCGCTTCCCCCATTGCTTGAAAACGAAAATGGCCAGGTTCAATGATCCCGGCATGAACCGGACCAACCGGTATTTCGTAGACACCTTCGCCTTCGGCTGGAATAAAAGGATACTCGCAATCAGGTGGCGTCTGCTCCGGCGCGGTTCCCGCCAGCGGGAAATCCTTGCGCAAGGGATACTGGCCGGCATCCCAGGCCTGGTGACGCATCCAGCGGCGTGGATCAGGATGGTCAGTGAAACGCATGCCGAACATTTCCTGCAGATAGCGTTCAGGTCGGTTGGCGGCGGGAAAAGAAGGGGTTTGCGAAGGAAGCTCTCCCTGGATGTCGGGGATGGTGGTTTGAAGCAGAAGATGTCCATCTTGACCCGCCAGCAGTGCGAAGATGTTGATCTCCGGAGGCCGATGTTCTCCCCAACAGGCACACCAGCGCACATGGTTTGCCGCAGCTACCGCGGCGGCTTTTCCCCAGAAACGGGCCTCAATCGCCAACGCCCGGACCGGGCCTTGTATCTCGGGCAGCTCTCGTACGGGAATACCGGCTTGCTCAAGCAGCAAGGGAAGAGAATCGACCGGAGGGGCTGCGAGTTGTCCCTGGTGGATCGTGGAATTCATAAGACCCCCTTGCCGATGATCATGATGGTTGCCTGATTGAGCCAGTCGGCCAAGACCGTGGGGATCGATATGCCGAGCCAGATGACCAGGGCCAGGTGGAGGACAACCGGCCACATGTTGGCGGTCACAGGTTGCTGGCCAGGCGGAGGTTCGCCAAACACCATGGGCTGAAGATTGCGAAACAATCCGGCAAAGGCGATGGCCAAGCCAATGAGCAGGGGCGGGACCAGCCAGGGGTAGCTTTTAATGGTGGCGGTAAACAGCAGAAATTCACTGGTGAAGACCCCAAAGGGAGGGAAGCCGGCGATCGCACAGGTTCCAATCAGAAAACCCCATCCAACAAAGGGCTGGGTGCGAATCAGGCCACGTATCTGACCTATTGCCTGGGTGCCTGCAATATGAGCAGCATGGCCGACGGTGATAAAAATCGCTGATTTTGTCAGCGAATGAACAATCATATGCAAGAGCGCGCCAAAGGTGGCCAGGGGCCCGCCGATACCAAAGGCAAAGGTCATTAACCCCATATGTTCAATGGAAGAATAACTGAACATCCGCTTGACGTCTGTTTGGCGATGGAGCAAGAGCCCGGCCACGGAAAAGGAGAGCATGCCAAAACCCATCATCAGATTTCCGGCCAGATGATTGCCCAGCGCTGGATCGACCAGCATTTTAAAGCGGACAATGGCATAGAGGGCAATGTTGAGCAGCAAGCCTGAGAGAATAGCTGACATAGGGGTTGGTCCTTCCGAGTGGGCATCGGGCAGCCAGTTGTGCAAGGGAACCAGCCCAACTTTGGTACCATAGCCGACCAGAAGGAAAACAAAGGCCAGGGCCATGACACCCGAATCCATCTGGCTGGCATGTTCCTGCAGCACTGTCCAGAGCAAGCCCTCATTTTTTCCGGGGATAGTCTTTGCCGCGGCAAAATAGACAAGGATCGTGCCAAACAAAGCCTGGGAAATGCCGACACCGCAAATAATGAAATATTTCCATCCGGCTTCAATGGATTCGCGGGTCCGATACAGGCTGACCAAGAGGACTGTTGCCAGGGTTGCCCCTTCAATCGAGACCCAGAGCACCCCGAGATTATTGGTCGACAGGGCTATGAGCATGGTGAAGAGAAAGCCTTGATACATGGAATAATACAGTCGCATCCGGCCGTCATCCACCCGTCCGATCTTCAGCTCATGAGCCATATAGGGCCCTGAGAAAACGGCGGTTGTCATGCCGACAAAGGCATTGAGCACAATGAGATAGACGTTGAACGCGTCAATGTAGAAGAGCTTGCCGGTGGACAGGATCGGGCCATGCTCGAATATAGTAATGGCCAAAAACAAGGCTGCGGCAAAGGTGATGCTGCTGATCACCAGGTTCACTCCTCCGGCACAGCGCCAATGGCCGATGCAGCCCAGCAAAAGAATCCCCACAAGAGGAAAAAGTAAGGTCAAGCCCAGAGCGATCATTTTTCGACCTCTGTCAGACGATTGAGGCGATCGGTATCAAGACTGCCTATTTCTGTGCGAATGTGGAAGAAGAAGACACCAAAGAGGATAGCGGCAACCAACACGTCAAAGGCTATCCCCAGCTCCACGACCATCGGCATACCGTTGGTGGAGACCAAAGCCGCAAAGAACAGGCCGTTTTCCATAGACATGAAGCCAACGACCTGGGTGACCGCCTTGCGCCGGGAAATGACGATCAACATACCGATCAAGACAACCGCCAGGGAAATGGCGATCGTGTTCCGGGTTGCCAAGAGGGACAACGCCCGAATCGGCAAGGCAACATAGTAGCTGAAGAGCACCAGACCAGTGCCGAACAGCATAATCAAAAAAGGGTTGCCCAGGACCTCGACCTCCCGGCGGACATCAAGATCAATGACCAGGCGGCGCAACCGGATGGGAATAAAGAAAACCTTGAGGAATAAGGTCAAAGCGGCAGAGATGAGGAGATGGTATTCCCCGGAAATAACCGCCATGAGCACTGTGGTAAAAAAAAGCAGCAAGCCTTGCATGGCAAAGGTGTTGATCAGACTGTCAAGTCGCACTTGTGCCAGCATGATGAAAGAGGTCAGCAGGATCAAGGCAGCCAGGGTCAAGACCAGCTGTTCCGGGAGTGATAAGGTGTTGATCAGCATTTCAGCGCACCTCGAGGACAATGTGGCTCATCATGCCGAGCAAAGAAAGAATAAACGCCAATCCCAGAAAATGGGGCGCCCGAAAGAGCCGCATTTTGGCTTGCGCAGTTTCGGCAATCGCCAAAAAATATCCCAGCACCAGCAGCTTACAGATGATGCTGTACACACCGAACGCGATTGCCCCTGGCTCAAGGGTCATGGCCACTCCCCACGGCACGATAAAATTAGCAATCAAGACCGCATAGAGGGTGAGCTTGAGCATGGCGGCCCATTCCATCAAGGCCAGATGGCGACCGCTGTATTCAAGAATCATGGCTTCATGGATCATGGTCAATTCAAGATGGGTGGCGGGGTTGTCGATGGGTATGCGGCCAGTTTCAGCAAGCGCCACCAGGATGAAGCCCATCGAGGAAAAGATGAGTGAGGGGTACAAGACAAATTGCGATTGGGCGAGGTGTGAGATGACCGTTGATAAGTTGGTACTGGAAGCGTTCATGGCCAGGGTGAAAAAGGCCATCAGCAGCGCCGGTTCCGCAAGTGATGAAATCGTTACTTCTCGAGACGAGCCCATGCCGCCGAAAGCTGTGCCGACATCCATGCCCGCTAAGGACAGAAAAAAGCGGGTCAGGGCGAGAAACCCGACCAGCACGATGACATCCGCCAGGGCTGCCGTCGGGATTTGGACGGAAAAGACCGGCACAATAGAGGCCGCCACCACCGTGACACTGAAAACTATATAGGGAGCCACCCGAAAAATAGGCGATGCCGACTCTGCCAGGACCACTTGCTTTCTGGAGAGCCGCAGCAGATCTCGATAGGGCTGCCAAGGGGGCGGTCCCTGTCGATTCTGCAGTTTGCATTTGAGCCATTTGACCCAACCCGCCATGAATGGAGCAAATAAAACCACGCAGAGGGTTTGCAGAAGAGCAAATATCCAGCCTGTCATACGATCACCCACAGCAGGAACAGTAAGGTAAAAAAGGAATAGGAGAGATAGACACGAAGATTGCCTCCTTGGAGAAGAGAGGCCCGCTTCGCCAGGTGGAGGATGAGTTTGCCGATGGGGACATAGATGACCAGCCAGGCCCAGTCATGGATCTTCAAAAAGTATCGTGGCCCCTTGCCGTGATGCCCTGGTTCAACCTTTTCATCAATGAACCAGACATACGAAAATATTCGCCGGATCGGCATGGCAAAGGCCGAGGCAGTGTATTGCATCCGAGGGGTCAGGGGCCCGAAGCCGCAATCCCAGGCTGGAGCAATGCGTATCCGATTGTCACGTCGTAGGGGATGCAGGAAAAAATAAACAATCAGCCAACTCGCCAAGAGTCCAAAAAGGATAGCGAGCGCACCGTACGAGGCGGTCTGTTTACCAATTGGAGTCAGCCATAACCAGCCATCGCCAGCAGCCTTGGACAAGCCGGTACCGATAAGATTTTCCGCAATGACATTGATTGCACTGACCGTCCAGGTGGGAAAGATGCCAAAAATCAGGCAACAGAGGGCAAGAATGCCTTGCGCAAACTGCATGCCCAAAGGCGCTTCCTGTGCCTCTGCCGCTTGAGAACTCCGGGGTAGTCCAAGGAAAACAACACCATAGACCTTGACGAAGCAGGCTGTTGCCAGGGCTCCGGTCAGGGCCAGCATAGCCGAGGCGACCGGCAACATTGCGCCAAGAATGCCGCTCCGCAGAATCGGCCCCTGCAGGGCAGCCTGATAGGTCAACCATTCCGAGACAAACCCATTAAAAGGCGGGAGGGCGGAGATGCTGATGCAGCCGACCAGAAAGCAGACAGCCGTCACCGGCATTTTCTTGATCAGCCCGCCCATCTTTTCCATATCGTGCTGATGGCTCTGCTGCAGGACCGCACCGGCGCCGAAAAAGAGTAAACTCTTGAAAAGGGCATGGTTTAAACAATGATAGAGGGCAGCGATCAAAGCGAGAGCGGCAACCTCCATGTGGCCGGTGGCATGGAAGATCATCGAGATGCCAAGGCCTATGTAGATAATCCCGATATTTTCCACGCTGTGGTAGGCCAGCAGACGCTTGAGGTCGTGCTGCATGAGGGCATACAACACCCCCAAGACGGCTGAAGCTGCTCCGATCAGCAAAACCAGGACGCCCCATTGCCAATGCATAACGCCTAACAGATCGTAGACAAAACGAATGAATCCATAGATCGCCACTTTAAGCATCACACCGGACATGAGGGCGGAGATATGTGATGGGGCCACCGGATGAGCTTGCGGAAGCCAGACATGCAAAGGAACGATGCCGGCTTTCATGCCAAAGCCGATAAAGGCCAGCAAGAATGCGATGGTCGCCCAGGTCGGGCTCAATTGAGCCTTCGCCATTGAGGCAAAGCTGAAACTGTCAGAAAATCCGGCAAGGACACCATAGGCAAGCAAAATAAAGGCGCCGCCCACGACCGCCATCAGCAGATAGAGAAAGGCAGCGTTGCGATTCTCAGCTTTGTCATGCTGGTAGGCGACGAGAAAATAACTGGCAACCGACATGATCTCCCAGGCGATCATGAAAGAAAATGCATCCGCCGCCAGCAACACCAGCAACATCCCGCCCACAAAAAGGCCGGTGAACAATGTCAAAGTACCGATTGGATGTGGGCCGCCAATATGTTCCCGGATGTAGGTGGGGCCATAGCAGGCCGCTGTAAAAGTAATGAAGCCGACAATAAAGAAGAAAAAGCCGGAGAGAGGATCGATGCGTAAAAAGATATGCAGCCAAGGGAGGCCGATCGGAAGGACGATCTGCTCAGCATGGTTGGTGAGCAGTGCCATAGCTCCTGCCCAAGCAGATGCAAGGCCTGAAAGGCCAAGCAAAAGAAAGGATATTCTGACAAGGAGATACGGCTGCCGATAAAAGACTAAAGGGACTATTGCTGAAAGAAAAGATAAAAAAATCGCCGATTGAGCAATAGTTAATGACATATTTGAATCCATGGTGATGGGGCTTTGAATGATTCTGTAAGCAGTTCTTTCTTGGAATCGCCGAACAAATGGAAAAGCGGTTTAAGGTTGCCTTCTGGTTTTTGGTTGGTCGAAGTCGATAGTTTGATGAGAGTGTTCATGGTCAAACGGGAGTACTTACAAAATGAAAAATCATACTGCAACAAGTCCATTTTCTTAGGAAATCAAACAAATCGATCTGTCTTCAACGAGGGGTCGACCCGACCGGCAAGGTGTTTTTGTAGCTGGCTGAACAGACGAACCTTCTTGCAAGGGAACGGCTCGGGCACAGCAAAATCTTCGACGGAATAAGAAGAGCAAAACAGAGGGCCGACATTGAATATCCGTCGAAAAGAGCCTGTCAGTTAGGGGGGAATACCGCTCTTCCAGCAATGGTCCAGCCGGAGTCCTGCCAGTGCATGGCATCGCGGAAAACGATGCAAGACGACATGGTTTGCATACAATGGAAAGATAGAGCCATGGTGAAAGGGGACAACAGGCGGGTTAAGCAGAAAAATAAGCTGGCAGATTCAGGGTAACCGGGCCGGAGACCCCCCGGACTCGTCCTGTGGGGGAATGCTGTTCCCAGCACAGGAAAACGAAGCTATGCATCGTTGCGAAACGGTGGGACTAAGGGGCAGGTCGGGGGATGACAGCATCACCTGAGCCCACCGGTTCTCAACAATGCTTCATTTTTCAAAGGAAAAACCGTACCATGGAACCTGGTTGTCCTCGGGACCGGCCGGGTCGACGATTTGACTGTCTCTTATTTTTTCCCGCATGCTTTGTTGCCAGGAGAGGGCCTCTCTCTTGGTGGGAAAAGGACCGACCGCAGTGAGTGGGGCGGCGTGCAGCCCCAAGTTTTCGTAAAGTTTGTCCACCTTATCCTGATGTTGATGGATTCCGATCATAATGGTCATGGAACACTCTTCGTCGTTTGTTAGGGTGTTGGGAGAATTGTGGTTAACCAGACTATTTATGCATTCGACGTGCCAATGCGCCGCTGCTTCCCTGGATGAAAAATCCTGCAGGCAAGGGGAAGAGTGCTCGGGCAAGTCTCTTGAAAAAAGAGTGCGTATCCAGGGTGATACGAAAAGGGTTGTTGTGGGAACCGGTAGGAAAGAGCACTGCTGCTTTTCTTGTTGTTGCTGAGAGAACGAGGTTGTTATTCGGGGCAAGACGCCCCAGTGGGGCATTCTGCCCCGGACGGTAATGACTATGCACCAAAGGGGCCGGGAAACAGGAGTGGCAAAGGAGTCTCTGGATCGTGTTGGTTGTGCAGTTTCCGATAGAGGGTCTTACGATCAACTTGCAGAATCTGGGCGGCAAGGGTCCGGTTTCCCCCAACCATAGCAAGGACATGATGCATGTAGCGGTGCATCATCTCCGCCATGGGAACCAGCTCGCCTGGCCCGGGCATGCCCAGGATCGGTCCGGTTTGATCGGTCTGGAAGGTGAGGATTTTTTCGGGGAGATCGTCTGGAATGATTTTACGATGATTGGTCAATGTGACCGCATGTTCCATGGCGTTGCGTAACTCCCTGACATTGCCGGGCCATCGGTAGGCCAGCAGCTTTTGGGCCGTGGCATTGGTCATGCCGATGATGCTCTTGCCCTGCCGGGAGGCATACAGTTCAATATATTTTTCGGCCAGAAGAAGGATGTCCATGCCCCGGGTCCGCAGGGGAGGCACCTTCACGGTAATGACATTGAGCCTGTAGAGTAGGTCTTCGCGAAAGCTCCCCTCGGCCACGGCTGCCTCGAGATCGCGATTGGTGATGGCGATCACCCTGACATTGAAGGATTTTTCGACACTGCTCCCCACCGGTCTGACACTGTGCTCTTCGAGTACTCTTAGGAGTTTGGGCTGCAGTGAGAGTGGCAGTTCACCTATTTCGTCAAGCAGGATCGTGCCTCCATCCGCTGCCAGAAAGAGGCCTTTGTGCTCCGCGTTGGCACTGGTAAAAGCCCCCTTAACATGGCCGAATAATTCACTTTCCAGCAGGGCCTCAGGCATCGCCGAGCAATTGATCGCAATCAACGGCTGCTTGTCGCGGCGGCTGTATTTGTGAATGGCCCGGGCCGCTAATTCCTTACCCGAACCGCTTTCGCCGGCGAGCAGGACAGAGGCCTCGGAGTCAGCGATCCGCATCAGTTTTGAGAACATGGCCTGCATGACCTGACTCTCGCCGATGAGTTCGTCGAAAGATCGTGTCTGCTCCAGCGCCTGACTGAGTTTTTTGACGCTCTCCTGCAGTCTGCGGTGATTGACTGCGCGGGTTAGGACCAATTCGAGGTGATTGATCTCAAAAGGCTTGGTGATGAAGTCGTAGGCGCCCGCCCGAATCGCGGCAATGGCTGCTTCCATGCTGCCAAAAGCCGTCATGATGACCACCGGAATTTCAGGCCATTGGGTCGATATTTTCCGGCACAGCTCTATGCCGTTGAGGTCGGGCAGGTTGATGGCGGTCAGGATGACGTCGACAGTCTCGCTGGTGGCTGCCGCGAGACCATGGTGGCCGTAGTTGTGCACCGAAACAATGAACCCGAGCCGTGACAGCCGCATCTGCAGCACCTGGGCTAACTCTTGGTCATCTTCGATTATAAGAATTCTTCCATTCATTTCGCAGTGCACTGATTGAATGACAGGATTGTCAATTTTTCAGTTGACCATCCTGTGGCCTTCTGTTCGAGCGCGAGGTGCCAGGCGTATAAAGGGAGCGGCGGCACATTGCATGCTCATTCTGAGGAGCCAATGAAGCGGTATTTTTGCTTTTGGGCATGACAAACAAAGGGGCCGAGAAAAGTGGTTGCTTTCCGCTCGCGAGACGTCGATGTGTCCATGAACGTCTCGCGAGCGGTAAGGCGGTTTCCTGTTGAACGGGGAAAGCCATGTGAAGACGGGATAATCTTTTAGGTCAAAGAGGGCTCATTGTTCCAGAAAAAGAGCGGACTGGTTCGAGATTGGGTCCTCGCCCGGTTCAGGCCCGTTCGAGGTTGAATGTCCGGCGGCCGATCCGGTAGGCGCCGTTTTTTGAGAGCAAGCGGCCGACCAGTTGTTCCGGCACATCGACCAAGGTGTGGTTTGATTCCAGCCGGATCTTGCCCAATTGGCTGGCGGCAACGCCTGAAAAATGGGCCAATGAGGCCACCACATGGTTGACGCTGATGCCGTCGGCCCGGCCGGCGTCGAGCTTGAGCGGCACCATGTCTTTGTCCCGATCCGACCCCCGCCGGGCTCCTTGACTTGGTCCAGCTGGACCACCGCGCCGTGGGAAGCGTTCGGTTTTACGATCCCGCGGGTTAAATTGTTCTTCCTTGATGGGAGTGATGGAATCGATGGGGCGTTTTTTCTCATCCCCTCTCGCCAGTTTCAAGGCAGCAGCGGCAACGTCTTCCGGCGAATGTCCGGTCAATACCAGCATATCCACCACCTCCCGTTCCCGGCGGCAGCGGCCTCGTTTAATCCAGACCTCCAACTGTTCCATCAGCAGGGCCTGACGGTGATTCTCGATCTGCTGGATGGTCGGCAACTCGGCCTGCTTCAACTTAAACCGGGTGTAGTCCTCAATTCGGCGGAGCTGCCAGCGGTCCTTGGGCGACAGCAGAGAGATGGCGATACCCTCCCTTCCAGCCCGGCCGGTTCGGCCGACTCGGTGGACATAAACCTCGGGGTCATCGGGTAGGTCGAAATTGAAGACGTGGGAGATGTCGTCGATGTCCAATCCACGGGCGGCGACATCGGTGGCCACCAGAACCTTGACCTGACCGTTACGGTACCGGGTGAGCACCTGGATGCGGGCATCCTGGCTGAGGTCGCCGTTGAGCGGTTCGGCGGCAAAACCACGTGAGGTCAACTGGTTGGCCAGTTCGCCGGTGCCGAGGCGGGTGCGGACGAAGATCAAGGCGCTGTCGATGGTCTCCATTTCAAACAGCCGGGTCAGGGCGGCGACCTTGTCCTGCTGGTTGACCAGGTAATAGCGCTGCTCAATGGTGGCGCCGGTCAGTTGTTTGGGGGTGATGGAAACGGTTTCGGGATTGCGCAGGTAGCGGGCGGACAGTCCTTGGACCCGCTTGGAGATGGTGGCGGAAAAAAGCATGGTCTGCCGCTCGGTGGGGATGCGGTCGAGGATCAGTTCGATATCCTCGATGAATCCCATGCTCAGCATCTCGTCGGCCTCATCGAGGACCACGGTCTGGACCGTGCCCAGATCGAGAGAGCCCTGCTTGACCAGGTCGAGCAGGCGGCCGGGGGTGCCGACGATCACCTCAACACCCTGGCGCAGGCTGCGGAGCTGTTGCTGATAGGACTGGCCGCCATAAAGGGCAAGCACGGTAATGCCTCGCTGTTGGCCGTAACGGCCAATGGCCGCAGCAACCTGGATGGCCAGTTCGCGGGTAGGGGCGAGAACCAGTGCCTGGACGCCTTTTTGCCGGGGAGTGACCCGTTGCAGCAGCGGCAGGCCAAAGGCGGCGGTTTTGCCGGTACCGGTTTGCGCTTGGCCGATCAGGTCTCGGCCATTGAGCAGCAGGGGAATGGCGGCGAGCTGAATGGGGGTTGGTTCGGTGAATCCGAGTTCGGTTGCGGTCTGCAAGAGATCGGGATGCAGGCCGAATTGGGCGAAGGTCTCTGTTGTCATCAGGCTACTCCTTGAGAGTGGCAATGTCTTGATAATCCTGGGGTGGGTCCTGCCTTGCGGCAATTGTCCCTGTTGTCCGTTAACAGATGACCCCGTCCAGAATGTAAGAGCCTGACTGTCAAACCTGACCAATGCCTGTTCCCGCTGCACAAAGAGCCGGGAAAAGAAGCATGTGGCCGACTACAACAAAAAACGCCTGACCGAAATTGATCAGGCAACCATCTTGGAATGTTCAAAACTTGAGTGGGTAACGCGTTGGTACGTTATCAGGGCAACTTATACAGCATATCGCCGACAAACGCAAGACCTCCTCGGGAATCGGGACAGCAGGGGAGGCTCACCTTTTCCGGCAGGCCTTGGTCAGCATCGGCAGGGTTTGAACGACATCGCCTTGAAAAAAGAAATCGCCGGGCCGGGCGGTTCCGGAGAGGGCCGGTTCCCGGTTGAATTCAAAGATACGGCCACCGTTCTGCCGGACCATCGAGGGGAGGCTGGCCGCCGGAAAAACCTGGGCTGAGGTGCCGATGACCAGCAGCAGGTCGCAACCGGCGATGAAGTGGTTGATCGCATTGATGTCGCGAACCGATTCGCCGAAGAGCACCACATTGGGTTTGAGGGGAAAGCCGCAGTGCTGGCAACGTGGCACCCCCGTGGTCTGCAGGAGGTCTTCAGTGATCGGCTGGAGATCGCCGCATTGCAGGCATTGGAGATGCTGATGGTCGCCGTGGATTTCAAAGACTCGTCTGCTGCCGGCCTGCTGGTGCAAATTGTCGATATTCTGGGTGACGATGCCCTGCAGCTGGCCTTGCCGTTCGAGTTCAGCCAGGGCGCGGTGGGCGGCATTGGGCTGCTTGCCGGTTAAAACCTTGCCGAGTGCCCGAAAGAGTTCCCAGGCTTTGGCCGGATCATGGTAAAAGACCTCAAGGGTGGCATACTCTTCCGGGGAAAAGACGGTCCACAATCCGCCCGGACTGCGAAAATCAGGGATGCCGCTCCCCACCGAGATGCCCGCCCCGGTCAGGGCTGCCGGCTTCTTTGCCGAGCACAAGAGATGGGCCGCCTCGGCATAAGCTTGATCGCTAGTCCCTTGAGCGATGACTCGCATGGTTATTCCATGGCCAGACGAATTCGTTTTCCTGACCCGAAGAGGCGGGTGCTGCTCAGTGGAGAATCGTTGTTCCCGGGTGCGGCTGCTGGCGCGGGAAGGCGTCAACGTCGATGAAGGCCCCGCCGATGCGGCTGCCCCGATCGTAATGGCGGACATTGATGATCCGCTCAATCTCATACGGGGAATCAATATCCGGGCGGTAGCAGACAATGAGCCGGTCGTCCTGCTTGATCGGCACCTCCTCTGCTATCTGCAACAGTATACCACCGGTTGATTGGTCGGCGATGACGCATTGCCGGGCCCGAGCCCTCGGCGTGGAAATAGCGCGGAAGCTTCCGGTAATGCTGGTTTTTTTACGGTAGTCCTGGCGAAATTCAAGGTCAACTTCAAAGGTTTCGGCACAGGCGCAACTCACCTGCAGCGAGTGCTTTTTCCCCTGGAGGCTGGCAACGGAGAAGGTTTCAATCCTGCCGCAGGTCCGGCATCTGATGGTGACCATCTCTTTCCGGTTGACGAAATATTTTTGCTTCTTTTGGGTTTTCATGGACTGGCCGCTTGATTTTTGCTGGATAGGGAGTGTCATCGGGGCGCCCTCAAAAATATTTTTAACGCAATCCTGGCTTGGAAAGCAGAACCTGTCATGTGTAAACAATAGGTCGTTTCTACCTTTTTTGTCGAGATAATTTTGAGGGAAAGAGCCGGTTTCGATCCTCCGGAACTGCCCCAACACGGTTCGGTTCCTTGAGGGAATCGGTTATTGGGTCGTTTCCAGAAAAACGTCCTTGTACACTCTCCGATAATTCTCGATGGAATTGGGGTCGAGCCACCGCTCATAAGCCGTTTGGTAGCGTTCGGTGGGCCGCTGTTTGAGCAGTATATTATTTATTTTGTCGATAATGGCCCTGCCCCAGGCATTTTTCGAGCAACCCACCGAACTCATCCAACCCTCGTAGCCGTTTTGATTTTCTTCGATGGTCAGGGTCATCAGCTGATCTCTGATACCCAACTGCTCCGCCTGGTAGAGCGCTTCCTCGGGCAGGCCAATAATGGCGTCGAGTCGTCCCTTCAGGAGCATCTTGAACAGGTTGAGCGACAGTTCCTGACCTGTACTTTCGAGGATGTTGCCGCTTCCCTTGTGTTTTTTGAGGATGTCATCGGTGGTGGCACCGTAGGAGCGATCTTTGCTCATACCCACCATCAGGTTTTTGTCGTTCAGAATTTCTGTGAGTTGCACACTGGTTCGGTTGCCGAAGCGGGACAGTCCATCCTTTTTAATGATGAGGACCGGTGGCAGGGTGAGAAAACTTGGCATGGAGAAATACATGAATTCTTCTCGTTCCGGAGTCCTGTACAGGCCGACGCTGCAGACTTTTTCGCCCTGTTTGAATTTATAGAAATGACGGGTAATGTTGGTCGTTATGGTGTCGTGCTCGTAGTCGGTCAACCCTTGCTGGATGATGTCGGTGATGATGTCGCCGTACCCTTGATCTTGTTGCCCACCACTTTGGACGAAAAACGGCGGCATGGCGGCCTCCATCCAGGTCACCACTTCCTTGGCCTTTGCTGGCACGGGGACATTCAGGATCAGTAGGGTGAGGACGGCTATGCTGAGCAGGAAGGGGTGAAACAGCATCAGGTAGCTCCAAAACATTGACGAAGAGAGCGGCGTGGTCGATGACCGGGCAAGATTGCCCCCAAACGATCAAAAATAAAGATTGTCTGCTTTCTGTAACGAATTGCCGGGCACCCTGTCAAGGGGATATCGTAAGGCTGAGAGTGCTTGCGGCGCAAGGGTTTAACTACCGTTGCCGCAGGTTGCCGGATTTACCGGAGAACCTTTTTTATAGGGGCTCGGCAGGAGGTGCAACAGGATGCAGGCTGGCGTCCTGGACAGCAGTCAGTTCCTTATCGACCGTACTCTGGTTGAAAAACATCAGGATGAGCAGCCCGGTGTAGGCCACGACGGCAAGTACGGCAAACACAGGCAGGAAATAACCAAGCGGGCAGAGCAGGAGCACCGTCAGCCAGTGGAGCAGGATGATCTTGCTCGAATGGAGCTGGAGGGGAAAGTCGCCGTGGCGGCTGATCACCACCAGGCCGCTGAGATTCCAGCCGTAGAGGGCGGTGAAGGCATGGAGGCGGAGCAAGGGGTGGCTGATTTCAGGGGTGTAATAGCTGGAAAAAGAAAGGAGGATGTAGGCGATGCCGGTGATCGAGGTGATCAGCAGAAAGAGAATGCCCGAGGTGAGAAAGGCCTTCTGCTGCAATTGGATGCCTTCGTGCCAGTACAGAAAGAAGATGAGGGTCACGGTCGCAAACAGCAGGCTGGCAATGGCAACCTGGGAGGCAAAAAGTCCGGCGAGGATGAACAGAAAAAAGACAATCACCCCCAGGTTGATGATCCAGAAGGCTGCCTCCTTGAGCACTGCGGTCAGGCGGATCGACTCCTGTTTCATCAGGGAGAAGATCACCGACATGGAGATCAGCGAGATGGGGAAGGAGAAGCCGAGGAAGAAGGTGTCGAGCCTCAGCTTCTCAAGGGTGAACCACTGGAGATAGACCGAGTTGAGGATCACCGGACAGGAAAAGGTCAGTCCCAGGGAGAGGCACAACAAGGCCGCCTGATGAAATTTGCGGGGGACCGGTTCCCGGAAGGCAAAGAGGGCGTGGGGAAAGCGGCTGCCGAAGTGGTCGATGCGCACCGCCTCGACCAGATGGGCCAGGGCCAGCGGAATCAGCATGGCCGGTACGTACCAATGGAGGAAAGCGCAGAGGGCAAAGGCAATGGCCAGTACCAGAAAGAGCATGCCTCGGCGTGACAGGGTGGTGCCGCCCTCTGTGAAATAAATTAGCAGGGTGCCGCCGCTGCACAGGTTGAAGAGAAAGATGTGCAACCGCTCGAAATTAAGAGTCGCCGGGGGAACCAGGTGATGGAGAAAACCGCAGGCCAGGGCCGTGGTCATCATGACCAGAAGAATCGTTTTGAGTTTCCAGCTCATGCGTTCAACACTCCGGACCGTTGTTTTCAAATCTGCCAAGAAGATGGCGCAAGGCCTGCTCCAAATCGGCATGACGAAAGGTGTAGCCGGATTGTTGCAGCTTATCGGTCGCCACCCGGCACCCGCCCAGTAATACCTCGGAGGCCATCTGGCCATAGAGGGTTTGCAGCAGACTGGCGGGAATCGGGGGCAGGAGAGGGCGGCGCAACACCTGAGCCAGGGTTCGCATCAACTGGCTGTTGGTTGCCGGCTGCGGGGCGGCGATATTAACCGGCCCGGTGAGCGTGTCGCAGGTCAGGGCGTGGAGCACGACGCCGACCATGTCGTTGATCCCGATCCAGCTGATGTATTGATCGCCAGCGCCGAACCGGCTAGAAAAACCGATGGCCGAGGTGGCCAGGAGCCGCTGCAGAGCACCACCCTGGGGACTGAGCACCACGCCGATACGCAGGAAGACGGTGCGGATTCCGGCCTCTTCGGCGGGACGGGCCGAATGTTCCCAGAGGGTGCAGACATCGGAGATGAAATCCGTTCCGGCACGATCCTCCTCGCGCATGCAGCAATCCAGGCAGTTGCCGTAGAAACCGACCGCCGAGGCGCTGAGAAACACCTTGGGCTGCACCGGCAGGCCGGCGAGGGTGCGGGCGATCAGGCCGGTTCCCTGCACCCGGCTGTCGATCACCCGCTTTTTTTTGTCCAAGGTCCAACGGCCGTCGCCGATGTTGTCGCCGGCCAGATGGATGACCCCGTCAAAGGCGGGTAGGCCGGCAAGGTTGAGTTGATCGCGTTCCGGGTTCCAGTAGATTTCCCGCCTGCTTCGATCGGGTGGCCTTCGCACCAGGGTCCAGACCTCGTGGCCGCCGGTGGTCAGCAGAGGGCGAAGCGCCGAGCCGAGCACGCCGCTGGCGCCGCTGATGAGCACCCGCAACGGCCTTGAGC
Organism: uncultured Desulfobulbus sp.; assembly: GCF_963662935.2. Lineage (NCBI taxonomy): Bacteria > Pseudomonadati > Thermodesulfobacteriota > Desulfobulbia > Desulfobulbales > Desulfobulbaceae > Desulfobulbus > uncultured Desulfobulbus sp. The sequence goes on from NZ_CAXXTL010000002.1 coordinate 1,872,401, forward strand.
TGCATCGTTGATGTAGGGCGATATCGTCGCGCAGGGTAGCGTGACGGTAGCGGAAAACCCGCGTCAGGGTACGGTCAACCAGACCAGTTGCTAACCCGGGTAGGATGGCCTGGCCGGGCAGGGCATAGTCGATTTGGTCTTCCAGTAGAGCCCCGTTGGGGGTGTCGGCAAAGCGGTGGGTGTGGGTCCAGCGCGCAAAGGGGCCGCGGTCCTGGATATCCCGGAACATCAGGCCTGGAAGGTTTTCGATATGGCGGGCATGCCACTGGTACGGGATGGGACCGGCGTGCATGGCCAGCACCACCCTGCCGCCGGGGTCGATCCCGCCGGAACGCGCTGCCACCCTGGTTTGTTCCCATGGGGGGATTAGGCGTTCCAGGGCGCCAGGCCGACGGTGCCAATCATAGAGTTCGTTGGCTAAACAGGGAAAGAGCGACGAGTAAGTAAACTGCGAATCAGTCACCGACAATCTCCCCCAGGGCCGATTGCAGTTCCGGATAGGTGAACAGGTAACCGCTCTCGGTCAGCGCTTGTGGTATAACCTTCTGGCCCTGGAGCAGGGAGCGGCCGAATTCGCCCAGCACCAGCTTCATGACAAAGGCCGGGGTCGGCAGACAGGCGGGGCGGTGAAGTGCGGCACCCAGCTGGCGGGCAAACTCCTTTTGCCGGACCGGTTGCGGCGCGGTGAAGTTGAAGGCCCCTCGGCATTCTTCGGCGGTGAGGAGAAAGAGGATCGCCCCGACCAGATCGTCGAGGTGAATCCAGGGAAACCACTGGCTGCCGCTGCCGATCGGCCCGCCCAATCCGAACTGGAACGGAGTCTTCATCGTGGCGATCGCGCCCCCCCCCTTGCCTAGGACCACGCCAAACCGCATCAGCACCACGCGGGCCCCTTTTTCAGCAGCCTTGCCGGCCTCGGACTCCCAATCGCGGCAGACCCGGGCCAGGAAATCCTCACCGGGACCGCTGGCTTCGGTTTTTTCGATCTCGCCGCCATCGCCGTAAAAACCGGCGGCCGAGGTGCTCAACAGCACCGCCTCGGTCGTCGCCGGCAGGGCGGCCACCAGGTTTCTGGTGGTGAGGATGCGGCTGTCGTACATGGCTTTTTTGTAATGCTCGGTCCAAAGATTAAAAACCGACCGTCCGGCCAGATTGATCAGGGCGTCCTGTGCCGCCACCCGCTGCTGCCAGTCACCGGGGCGGGTGGTGTCGGCGGCAACATAGGAAAGCTGCGGGTGCGGTGCGAGACGGCAACGGCTGCTGCTGCCAATGACGGTGACCTGATGTCCCATCTCTAAGAGCCGGGTGCTGAGGGCAGAACCGACAAAACCGGTGCCGCCGGTGATCAGAATCTTCATGGGGTCCTCCTATCAAGGGTAGGATGGGGGCTAGCATTATCGTTGTTTACAAAAATAAACATCCCGAGGCAGGAGAGCAAAAGGAACGACCTGGCCACTGTTTCAAGTGTACAGGTTGTTGCCATTATTTGACGAAAAAAAGACCGATCTCGATGGCGATCAGGATGATAATAATCCACTCGAGCATGCTCGAATGGCTGTGTTTTTGCTCATCGGCCATCATCTCCAGCAGTTCCTGGATGACCTCCAGCCGGTTTTTCAGGACCGTGGCCCGGGGGGCGATCTCCAGGTAGCGGGAGAGCGCCAGGTAATAATGTTCCAGCTCCGGATATTCCCAGATGAACTCAGGGGTGTCCAGCAGGTTGAACTGGAGGATGATGTGGGATTTTTCTAGGTAGACCCGGCCCCGTTCCCTGGCCAGCTTGGTCCGGGACAGCGCGATCGATCCCTTCTTTGCCAGTGCTTCGGGGATGTACTTGGTTTTTTTGATCGTTTCCTCGATCGAGGACTCGAAGGAGGCGAGCTTGGTCGACTGCGCCAGGGCGTGGCTGAGCGACAGGCAGGTCAGCTCAGAGATGTCGTCGACATCGATCAGGTCGTTGCGGATGCGGATCCCCCCCTCGCTGCTGGTCCGATACTCCAACTCCTCCTCGACGAAGGTTTCCAGGGGGTTGGTCGCATATTTGAGCACCTGGTCAATGAGGCGTTTCTCCGATTCGTAATCGTACTGGAACAAGACGCAGACCCCGTAATCAAAGAGGAAGGCGCGGACGCCCTCGTCCGGGGTGAGGGCAATAACGTTGCGCATCCGCGTGGCGTGGGTCTGGTGGGAGAGAAACTCGTAGAGGGCATCGAACTGGAATCGTTCGGCCAGGCACAGGGCTCGAATATTATGCATAGTTGCGGCTGTTGGCGACTGTTAGCGATGAGGCCTCGAGAGACTGGCCGGCGGGGGAGAGCCGGCGAGAAGCCGATGAAGGACTACTCCGACCCGTTGCTGAGAGGTTTTTTCTCGCTCTTCAGTTCCGGGTGATATTTTTCGATGCAGTCCGGGCAGATGCCGTGGGTAAACTCGGTTTTGGAGCGTTCCTGGACAAAGTGCTTGATGTCCTTCCAGAACTCCGGGTCCATCCGGATTTTTTTGCACGAAGCGCAGATCGGCAGGATGCTTTCCAGGTAGCTGACCCGCAGAAGTAATTTATAGGTGTGGCGAATGATCAGCGCCCCGACGGCGGCGATGATGATGCTCTCGAATAAGGATTCCCGCCAATTGATCGGGGTTGCGGGCCCGCCCAGGAGGACATAGGGGATGTCGAGGATTTCATCCAGCCAGGAGAGTGCAATGACAAATGATATGGCCATTGTCTCGTACCAGGCGACCTTCTTGGCGATCATGTTTGTTTGGGGCTGTTCCATGGCAAAAACCTCTGTGCGTTTGTCACTCTCGGACGAATTGAACGATGGCCTCTGTGGCCTCAGGTGGCCGATGGCGATTGTTTCGATGGTTCTCTCACTGGCCTTGGAAAAATACCAGCATCATACCGCGTTTAGGTCGCGAGGCACAGGGGAAAAACACCCATGCTTCCCTGGTTTTGCCTGCTCATTTGCCGGGCTTTGAGGAACAGTCTGCACTGCCTCGTGCGGCTCCAGATTATTGAAAATCAACGTGGCTGATGACGATGCGGGATGCATCCAGAGGGATGACCTCGGGTTCGATCCGTTCCAGTTCCTCGACGTTCCAAGCGCCGTTCCGTGCCAAGAGCGTCAGGGCTTTCGCCTTGGACGGCGCCAGCACGGTAACGTCGGCCTGGAGGTAATTTTCTTTGTGGATATGCGGCTCATCGAGCATCGACCAACTGGAAAAGCGCTTGCTGTGACGCCAGATAAAAAGGTGCATCGTCTTTCTCCAAAAGGGGTGGGTGGCGGAACCTTCACCACGGCAATGGCCGAACTGTACCCTTTTGGACCCGTCGGCTCAAGCCCTTGCTTTCTTCCAGACGGGGAAAGCGTTCGGCGTTGACCTTTTTTGTCGATGGTTTATAACTGACGCCAGTGGTTTTCCCCGCAACTGACCGCAGGAAAAGGCCCGGCAGCTCTGCCGGCCAAAAGGAGAGGCAAGTGGTGATATGGAGATACTGATTCTTGGTGCCGGGGCGATGGGCAGTCTGTTCGGGGCCCTGCTGGCGCCGCTTGCGGAGGTGTGCCTCTTCACCACCAATGCGGGTCATGCTCGAGCCATCAACCGGGACGGGTTGACCTTCACCGGCATGGACGGCACGGTGCGCCGCTTCGGGATCAAGGCGCTGACCGATGGCTCGCACTACGGCGGGAAGGCCGACCTGATCCTGTTGTGCACCAAGGCCCGGTCCACTGGCGAGGCGGCTGAAACGGCTCAAAGGCTGGTGGCCGAGGATGGCCTGGTGCTCACCCTGCAAAACGGGCTCGGCAATCTGGAACGGATCGTCGCCGTGGTCGGCGCGCAACGGGCCGCTGCCGGCACCACCGCCCAGGCGGCCACCCTGCTGGCGCCCGGCCATGTCCGCCATGCCGGCCGTGGACCGACTGTTCTGGCAGCCGACCTCGGACAGCTTCCCGCTATCACCGCCATAGCCGAGCTGTTCAACCGGGCTGGCATTGACACGCAGATCGTTGAGGATAGCAATGCCCTCCTTTGGTCCAAACTGATCGTCAATGTCGGCATCAATGCCCTCACCGCCCTGCTGCGGGTGTCCAACGGCGTTCTCGCTCAGGTCCCGGAGTGCGAACGGCTCATGGCTCAGGCCGTGGACGAGGCGGTGGCGGTCGCCCGGGCATTGCGTATTGATCTCCCCTGCGAGACGCAGCAGGAGCGGGTCCGGCAGGTCTGTGCGCAGACCAGCACCAACCGGGCCTCCATGCTCCAGGATATCCTCCGGGGCGCACCCACCGAGATCGATGTCATCAACGGCGCTGTCGTCGCCAAGGGGTTTGAGGCCGGCGTGCCCACCCCGGTCAACCTGCTGCTCACCCAACTGGTCAAGGCCCTGGAGGCCACCGCCTCCCATCGGATTTAACCCTTTCGGCTGCCATCTCTTCCCAAGGAGAACCCATGCAACAGAAAAAAGTGACCATCCCGGACATCAGGAACCGCAAGAACGGCATCCCCCTTTCGGTCATGACCGCCTACGATTATCCCTGGGCCAAGATGGTGGATGCAGCCGGGATTGATATCGTCTTGGTGGGCGACAGTCTGGGCATGGTGGTGCTGGGGCATCCCGATACGGTCTCGGTCACCATGGACGAGATGATTCACCACACCAAGGCAGTGGTGCGCGGCGTCGAACGGGCCTTGGTGGTCACCGACATGCCCTTTGGCTCCTACAACAGCTCGATTCCGGCGGCGATCAACAATGCCACCCGCATCCTCAAGGAGGGCCACGCCGACGCGGTCAAGCTCGAGGGCGGTGTTTCCATGGCCGAGACGGTTGCCGCCATCGTCAGGGCCGGTATTCCGGTGCAGGGCCATATCGGCCTGACTCCGCAGACCGCCACCAGCCTCGGCGGTTTCAAGGTCCAAGGGAAGAGCGCCCAGGCGGCTAAGCAGCTGATCGAGGATGCCCAGGCCCTGGAAGAGGCTGGCTGCTTTTCCATCGTTCTCGAGGCGATTCCGGCACCCCTGGCTGACCACATCACCAGGGAGATCACCATTCCCACCATCGGCATCGGCGCCGGCCCCGGCTGCGACGGCCAGGTCTTGGTGATCCACGACTTGGTCGGACTTTACGATCGTTTCACCCCCAAATTCGTCAAGCAGTATGCCAAGATTAACGAACCCATCGCCGCCGCTCTGGCCCAATACAAGGCCGAGGTCGAGAGCCGTGCCTTCCCCGCCGAAGCCCACAGCTTCACCATGAAATCCGAGGAGATGGATAAACTGCTGCAGTTGTATTGAGTGTCAGGGAAAGAGGGAATGCGATTTCTTCACGCTCCCACCTAGAGCGGTTGGGGGCGTGAAGAAATTAGGGGGAATGAAAAAACGGCGGCTATTGACCGCCTTCCTTGATTGTGGGCTCGATCCCTTCCGCGCGCAACGCCGCGACGATGGCATCGGTGAGTTGCACGTCCAGATCCGGGATCTCCACCCCTTTGAGGCACTGACTTAACGTGAGATTCTGCATTATAGAAATGTGCCAGGCCACCGGCGTCCCCTTGTAGCCCTCGCCCTCCTCGGCTTCGCAACCGCAGCCGATCATGAATTCCGCATCGCCTTCAAGGTATTCGATAAACCAGCCCCAATCTTCACCGGTGGGGTAGCGGGTGGCAAAGCCAGCTTTTGCCAACGCCAGAGACAGCCAACTGGCCAGCTCAAACCCGTACGCGCCGGGATTCACCTGGCACGATTCAGGCAAGTAGGGAAGAAACCGGGTTGACGAAAATTCGATGCGCGACATGGTTACTCCACAAGAGAGGCTGAGGGAATCGGCTCTCACCGGTTGGCGCTGTTGCCCTAACCGACAATGCACCCAATCGGACCGTACTCTCCACTCCTTACCACGACAGCAAGCCGCCCCGCCATGACAAAAGATATCTTGGCGTGCTGCCGGGATAAGACGGATGATCCGGCGAACGCTGGTCAGGTTCAAACAAGGTTGATGTGGATAGCCGCCTGCCCGTGAGGTCCGTTGCAAGGCAAGGGCGGTTTGATATCGACTTAAAGGAGCGAGAGCACTGCTGCCGCAAAGGCGAGCGGCTCTTCCTGGGGCAGATTGTGGCCCGCCACCGGAATCAACCGGCGCTCATAGGCGGATCTAAAAAATCGGTGGTGCTCCTCGGAACCGGCGGCGGGGAGGACGCCGTTTTCACTGCCGTGCAGGACGATGGCCGGCACGGGTATCCGCGGCAGATCGATCAACCGCCGTTCGGTTGCCTCAAAGGCGGGGTCGCCGTTCACCAGGCGGAGAGAAAGCAGGTGGGCCACTCTCCGCATAGGCGATGTTGAGGGAGTCTGTTTTTATGTGCTTGATCATTGTTCCTCCTCCATGCACCGTCAAATTATTGTGCCGGTTGGTTGTCCCGTGACTTCCAGAGCTAGAGAAACAACGGGGACGTCTGACCTAATCAAATCGCTCACATTCGATTTCCGTTGAATTAGAGCCCCAACAGGAGTGAATGAAGGAAATGTTTGCCGGCTGGAGAGAGCAGCGCTGCCAGCATAGTCGCGTTGAGAACGACTGTTGCCCAGAAGATTACTTGGAACGATTGTTTTTTCGATTTGTGGCGCAGAAGTCGTTGCGCAATTATGGCACCAGGCCATCCGCCAAGGATGCTGAGCGTATGTAGACGGATTTCTGAGGTCCTCCAATCATTGAACTCAGCCGCCGACTTGTCAAATCGGTACACGATGAAGGTCAGCAAGCTGGCACAGATATATACGCCCAGAACCGGCAGTAGCAACAAGTCGCGAACAACCAAGCCAGTGATTGCCGTTAAAAAGAGAATTGCCAAGATCACAAGCAGCACGTCTACAACTATCGCGTTCCTTCGCGGATCACTCTCCCCTTGAAAAAGCACATTCTCGGCCCATGTTTTCCCGCCAACCGTCGAAACGATCTCAAAAGTGACGATCTCGCCGACAGTCGGCATTCGGGATCGTTGTGACAGGCCATTTTTATGGACGAAAATATCAGGGCCGCCGCCATTGGGGGTTATGAATCCGAACGCTTTCTCTGCTTTCCACTTTGCTATTTTTCCTTGAATTCGCATGTTGGTTCGCTTGGTTATTATTGGGCGCAACTACTTTGGCTGTCCTGATTTTGCCGGAAGGGAACTTTTAGCCTGATTAGAATAAGCTATTTTAAAACATACTACGACATCCTGATCCATTCAAATGAGAACTCCATCGCACCTCCTCCAGAGGAAGAAAAAAAACCTCGTTTTCGAGATTGTTTTTTTGATCTTGAATATGGTAGTTTGCCGCACCTGTTGAAGCAGGCACAGATACAGACAGTTCTATAAACGGAACACGGTGCAAATCCGTGACGGTCCCGCCGCTGTAACCGGAATAAGGGGTCGCACTCCTTGCGAGGAAGCCACTGATCATCCTTGATGATCGGGAAGGCGCGATCTGGCAGTATCCGGAAGTCAGAAGACGTATAGATCAGTTCGACTTGGGAACGCGATGGCAAAGGGTTTCAAAAGGATACTCCCCTTTTGAAGCCCTTTACTTTTTTCCGCTTACAGACTGTCGCAACGTACGGAGGATACATGAAAACCCAAATTGAGTATGCACGCGAACACACCCTGACCCCGCAGATGAAAACCGTGGCCCGGGATGAAGGCCTGAGCACGGAATACATCCGGGAAAAGGTGGCGGCCGGCGAGATTGTCATCGCCAACAATCCGCGCCGCCCCGGCCAAAAAGTGATCGGCATCGGCACAGGATTGCGGACCAAGGTCAACGCCTCCATCGGCACCTCGTCGGACATCTGCAACCTGGAGGCGGAAATCCGCAAAGCCCAAATTGCCGAGGAAGAGGGGGCCGACACCCTGATGGAACTCTCCGTTGGCGGCGATCTGGACCGCATCCGCCGCGAGGTCCTGGCCCATACCCGCCTGCCGGTGGGCAATGTGCCGCTCTATCAGGCCTTCAAAGAGACCGCCCGCAAGTACAAAGATCCCTGCAAGCTCGATCCGGAATTCCTCTTCGAGCTGATTGAGCGCCAACTGGCTGACGGCCTCAGTTTCATGGCCATCCATTGCGGCATCAACCAATACACCATCGAGCGGTTGCGTAAACAGGGTTTTCGCTACGGTGGGTTGGCCTCCAAGGGCGGCACCTTCATGGTGGCGTGGATGGACGCCACCGGCCAGGAAAACCCACTCTATGCCCAGTTCGACCGGGTCTGCGGCCTGATGAAAAAATACGATGCGGTCCTTTCGCTGGGCAACGGCATCCGCGCCGGGGCCATCCACGATAGCCACGACCGGGCCCAGATGGCGGAGATGATCATCAACTGCGAACTGGCGGAACTTGGCCGGGAGATGGGCTGTCAGATGATGGTCGAAGGGCCGGGCCATGTGCCGCTCGATGAAATCGCCGCCAATATCCAACTGGAAAAACGGATGAGCGGCAATGCCCCCTACTATGTGCTCGGGCCTCTGCCCATGGACAGCGGTGCCGGGTACGATCACATCGTTGCCGCCATCGGTGCGGCCAATTCAGCCCGGCATGGGGCGGATCTGGTCTGCTATATCACCCCGGCCGAACACCTGGCCCTGCCCAATGAGGACGATGTCCGCGAAGGCGTGCGCGCCACTCGGCTGGCGGTCCGCGTCGGCGATATCGCCAAGTATCCGGAGCGGCGCGACAATGAAAAACAGGCCGCCATGGCGCGGCGGGACATGCGCTGGCAGGATTTGGAGAAATATCTGCTGTTCCCGGAAAAAGCCAAGCAAATCAGAGAAGAACGCGCCCCCGAGGCCAACGACACCTGCACCATGTGCGGCGATTTCTGCGCCATGAAAAAGGGGATGGAGGTCTTCCGCCAGGATATCAGCGGCGACAAGATTTCCGTCCCCGGTTGAGCGCGGCTTGAGCGTAGTGCACCCATCGGCCCACACCACCCAATCAAACACCGAATATAATCCACCACCAAGGCATCGATATGCAACTCGTCCAGCAGACCATCAACGCTATCCGTCCTCCGGACACCACCATCCACCAGGCAGCCTTGCAACGGCTCGCCGACCAGGCCCGGCCCCAGGGGAGCCTGGGCATCCTTGAGCCGTTGGCCGCCCGGTTGGCGGGCATTGCCGGCACGCTCGATGTCCGGTTTCGCAAAAAAATGATTGTCACCTGCGCCGGCGATCACGGCGTGGTCGAGGAGGGGGTCAGCCTCTTTCCCCAGGAAGTGACACCGCAGATGGTCTACAATTTTGTCCAGGGCGGCGCTTCGGTGAGTGTCCTCGCCGCCCATTCGGGGGCCGAGGTGCGGGTCGCCGACCTGGGGGTGAACCATGATTTTCCTCCGGACCTGCCTATCTTTCATCGCAAGATCGGCAAGGGGACAGCCAATTTTACCAAGACACCGGCCATGAGCCGGGCTGACGCGATTCGTTCGGTGGCGGCGGGGATTGAGATTGTCAATCAGCTGGTGGACCGGGAATCCCTGGACCTGCTCGGCACCGGCGACATGGGCATCGGCAACACCAGCCCTTCTTCGGCGATCATCGCCGCCTTCTCGGGCCTGCCGGTACGCACCGTCACCGGCCGGGGAACCGGTATCGATGAGGCCATGCTGCAGAATAAGATCGCGGTGATTGAGCGGGCGCTCGCCCTGCATCACCCCGATCCCACCGACGCCTTGGATGTGCTGGCCAAGGTCGGCGGCTTTGAAATCGGCGGTCTGGCCGGGCTGGTGATCGGTGCAGCCGCCCGTGGCATTCCGGTGCTCTGCGATGGGCTGATTTCCACTGCTGGTGCCTTGATCGCCTGCGAACTCGCCCCTGCGGCCAAGGCCTACCTCTTTGCCAGCCACAACTCGGTGGAGATCGGTCACCGCTGCATGCTGGAACGGATGGGCCTCACGCCTCTGCTCAATCTCGATTTTCGGCTGGGCGAGGGCACCGGCGCGGCGGTGGCCATGCATCTGCTCGATGCCGCCACTCGGGTGCTGGCCGACATCAAAACTTTTGCCGAGGTGGGCATCCGCAACGCCCAGGAGGGATGATGCAGGCGGAGGACCGCGGCTCGCCGTTTCTCGCTTTTTCCGATCTGCTGACCGGATACCGGGGCTCCGCTGTTCTGATGCTGGCCCATGAATCTGGACTGTTTGACCTCCTTGCTTCCCAGGGCGGTTTCGCCGAGGAGATCTGCGCCGCTATCGGCTGGGATCTCGAATATGGCCGCCGCTTCCTCGACTGCCTTTGCCAGTTGGGGTTCTTGGGCAAAGAGGAGAACCGCTACGGCCTGAGCCCAGAGGCCAAGCCCTACCTGGAGCGCCATTCACCCCACTCGCTGCGACGGACATTGGACTTTGAACAGCAACTGCGCCTGTCCTGGAGTCAATTGGACGCTACCCTGAAAACAGGCGGCCGGATCTTTGCCGCCGGCGACAAGTCCCCGGAAGAACTGCACCAGGCCCGAATCCGTTATCTCGGAGCCATGGATGAAGCTGCCGGCGTGCGCGCCGCGGAAGTGTGGCAGTGCTGCCCCGGCCTGCCGCCGTCTGGGATAATGCTTGATCTCGGGGCGGGCTCGGGCGCGTTTATCGCCGAGTTCCTGCGGCGCAACCCCGAGTGGTCGGCGATTTTCTGCGACCTGCCGGAGATCATCGCCTCGGAAGAACTCCATCGCCGTTTGACCCCCTGGCGTGAGCGGGTCACCTGGTGCGGCTGCAATCTGCTGGACAAGGAATCCTCGGATTTGGACCGCATCCCGGACCGGGACTGTGACCTGGTGTTGCTTTCCAATGTCCTCCACTGCCAGGGGACAGAGGAGAGCCTCCTAATACTCCGCAAGGCGGTGAGCAAAACCTCAGCCCAGGGGCTGCTGATAGTCCACGATTTCTTTGCCGATACCGATTGGCGCGGGGCGCTGTACGATCTGCACATGATGCTCAATACCTACAACGGCAAAACTCATCGCCAGGACGACATCATTGATGCCGCCAGCCGATGCGGACTGGGTAGCCACCGGACGCGACAGTTGCCGTCGGGATCGACCCTGCTGGCCTTTGCCCGCGCCGAAGAACCGCTGCGCAGATTTGATCCAGCCACAACTCCTGCAAACATGGGCGCTGAACCCCTTGCTATTCACCCCGATTCCAGGGGCTAAGGCCTTTCCGCATTCCCTTGGCGTGTACCAGTTGTTTCCAGGTCACGGTAAGCAGTCAGGGTAAAGCGCGGCGTGCAGACGACCAGAAAAAGCAGATCACGCGATCCGGTGTTGGTAATCCGCTGCCGGCAGCCGGGCGGGATCTGCACCACCTCGCCAGGGAGCACCACCCTCGGCGCCTCGCCACCGATCTCAACCAGACCACTGCCCTCAACCATCACATACCGTTCCTGGATGGCCTCAAGACAATGCCAGCGGGTGGTGTGGCCCGGTTCCACCCGGGCACGGGCCACGGACACCGCCGGATCATCCGCGCTGTTGTGCAGTTCGGTGATGAAACAACCTTCCTCAAAGTAATACTCGCCGTGTGTCATGGTTCTGCTCCAAAGTTTGCTCGTGGCTTTCAGTCAAGGGCCAGGAGAAGGCCGAAGACCGCCAGCATGGCCCCGGCCAATTTTTCGATCCTGAATATTCAGGCGGCCACCCGATAGAGGATCTCTCCCCGTTCGACCGCGCCGATACTGAAGCTGCGATGCATGGGCGGTGTGTAGGTGCGGGTGCTGTCCTGTGAGGTCCGGCATTCGAAAAACGGAAGCCGGGAATCAGTAAAGAAACGTTCCTCGTGCATGGAAGACCCTCCTTCCTGGTTACAGAGGGCGCCCTAAACGCTTTTCGACCTGCCGTCGTTCCCATTGCGGGCCAAGAAAACTTTGGGGTTTGAAGACACGGGCGGCATGCATCAGCAGGCCCAGTCCCCAGCCTCCCATCACCCAATATATCCACATCCGATGGGGGGTCAGAATGAGATTGACGGCCAGCAGTCCCAGAACGATGAAGATGTATCGCAACAGGTGCAGGTAAAACCCCCGAAGTTTTCGCACATAAGCAAAGGCGTCTTCTTCCTGCGTGTCATTGAGGGAATCGGTTGCGGTTGTCATGGTGCGCTCCGGATGAAGGGTTGAAGAATCTACTTCGAAGACGGCGGCCAGACATTTGAGCGATTCGATGCTGGCCGGATTGCCAGCTTCAAGGCGCTGAATGGTTCTGACACTCAATCCGCTGGCGTCGGCAAGTTGCTGCTGCGACCAGTCATGCTGCAAACGCAATTTTTGAATCGACATGTTGCCCTCTTTGTTGTGGTGATGCCCGCACTATGACCTGCACCTTGATAATTTACCACGACAACAAGCCGCCACGCCACGACAAAGACACGCCACGATTCTGCCGCAAGGCATGCAGCTTCTCGGAATTATGCATGAATGTGAAGAGGTGGCGCACGGGAACGAAGAATGTCAAAGCCTGTTCCCCCATGTCCCGGAAATGCAGCTTGGAGGAAAGAATGGACCGCGGGTGGACCAATACAAAGGCCGGTGCACCGCCGATCTCCCTGGTGCTTGAAAACAGGACGTGTTGAGCAGCAGGGGGCAGGAGGATGCGATTTCTTAAGGGTGACAGTCCCTTGAGAGGAACTGCGGTAAAATTCGAGACCAGTCGAAAAAGATTGACGGCGATGCTCTCCGGCCTCTTTAATGGAGAAAGAAAACTGTTATTTTTCCTGATGCATGACCTCTCGGGATCCAACCCAGGAAAGTGCGTCGCCTCTCATCAGTCCAATCGGATCAAACCGCTCTGAGGAGTATGCATCTTTTCAACAATCTTCATAAAACCTTGCTTTGGAGCATGGTCACCGTGGCGTTCCTGTCGGTCGGACTGGTCGCCGCCCTGTCGATTGTGCAGGAATACCGGCGGTTCGAGGTGGAGTCGCGTGAATTAAAAGAGGAGTATCTGGCCGGGCAGAAGGCCTTGGTCAAGCAGGAGGTTGACCGGGTTGTCGACTATATCGAATACCAGCGTTCCACCACCGAACACAGCCTCAAGAAAGAACTCCAGGCTCAGGTCGAGCGCGGCCACGCCATTGCCGATAACATCTACAACCGCTACCAGCAGAGCAAGAGCGAGGAGGAGGTCAAAGGGCTCATCAGGGAGGCCCTGCGTCCGGTTCGCTTTCACGACAACCGCGGCTATTATTTTATATATGACATGCAGGGCAACAATGTCCTTCTGCCCTTGTCACCTCAGCTTGAGGGAAAAAATCTTTGGGACCTGCAGGACAGCCAGGGCCAATACACCATTCGTCGGATGGTGGAGATGGTCCGGGAGCAGGGTGAGGGTTTTCTCGAATGGTACTGGTACAAACCCGGTGAAACCAAGGAGATGGCGAAGAAGATCGGCTACGTCAAGGTTTTTGCCCCTTTCAATTGGTGGATCGGCACCGGTGAATATGTCGAGGATGTAGAACAGGAAATTCAGCAGCAGTCCCTGGCCCGTATCAACACCATCCGCTACGGTAAGGACGGCTACATTTTTGTCTATGATTTCGAGGCCACAACCCTGGCCCATTATAAACCAGAAAATATTGGGTTGAATCAGTGGAACTTCCGCGATCCCAACGGGGTTCCGGTGCTGCAGGAGCTGATCCGGCGCAGTCAAGTAGAAGACGGAGTTTTTCTCGAATACGTCGCTACTATCCGCCCGCAGACCGGAGTGCCGGCGGCCAAGATGACCTATGCCCGGGCGATCAAGGAGTGGCGCTGGATGGTCGGAACCGGCGTTTATATCGACGAGATCAACGAAATTTTGGCGCAGAAAAAGGCCGCCCTTGAAAGCAAGATCGTCCGCAGTCTCGGCTGGATCGTGGGCACCCTGCTGCTCTGCCTGCTGTGCATTGTTGTTCTCTCCCGCTATATTTCCGGCAAGATTGCCGCCAACCTCAAAGGGTTCACCGCCTTCTTCGAACGGGCCGCCACCGGGTCAAGCATGGTCGACGAGCGGGCCATCCATTTTGCCGAATTCAAGGGGCTGGCCCAGGCCGCCAATCAGATGATTGATGAGCGCAACAGGGCGGCCGAGGCCATCGACACGCTCAAGGAACAACTCAACAACAGCCGCAAGATGGAGGCCTTGGGCATGCTTGCTGGGGGCGTGGCCCACGATCTCAACAATGTCCTCTCAGCCATTGTCGGCTACCCGGATCTGATGCTGGCGAGTCTGCCCGCCAATAGTCCGCAACGCCGCTATATCGAGATTATGCGTGATTCCGGCCTTAAGGCCAGCGAAATCGTCCAGGATCTGCTGACTCTGGCCCGTCGAGGGGTAATGCAGCCGGTGGTGCTCAACCTCAATACGCTCATCGAGCGCTACCTGGCTTCCCCCGAACACCTCAAGCTGCGGACCCATAATCCCGATATCAGATTTGAGACAGCCTTTGCTCCTGATCTGCTGCGGATAAAGGGATCCTCGGTGCATCTGCAGAAAACCCTCATGAACCTGGTCATCAATGCCGTCGAGGCCCAACCGGGAGGCGGCGTGATTCGTCTGGCCACGGAAAATCGGTACATCGACCAGCCTTTGCCGGGATGCGAACAGATCAAGGAGGGCGATTATGTGACGCTTGTCGTGGGTGATGAGGGAGTAGGCATCGCCGAGAGCGATCTTGCTCATATTTTCGAGCCCTTCTTCTCAAAAAAGAAGCTGGGACGGAGCGGTACCGGCCTGGGAATGACTGTGGTCTGGGGCACGGTCCAGGATCACGGCGGCCACATCAGCGTCTCTTCGGAGGAGGGTAAGGGAACCCTCTTTGAGCTCTATTTTCCCGCCACCCGTGAGGAGACGGTGGAGGAAGGTCCGGCGGCCGATCCGGCCGAGTATCAGGGCAACGGCGAAACCCTGCTGCTGGTCGATGATGTTCGTGAACAGCGGGAACTGGCCCAGGCCATACTCGATCTGTTGGGCTACCGGGTTGAGACGGCTGCCAGCGGCGAAGAGGCCCTGGCGTATCTGGCCGAACATCCGGTTGATCTCCTTCTGCTTGACATGATCATGGCTCCGGGAATCGACGGTCTGGAAACCTATGAGCGGGCCCTGGCCCTCTCTCCCGGCCAGCGGGCGATTATCGTCAGCGGCTACGCCGAGACCGACCGGGTGCAGAAGGCCATGGAACTGGGGGCCCGGCGCTATGTCAAAAAGCCCTACACCATCCAGTCGTTGGCCAAGGCGGTGCGGGAAGCACTGCAATCCCCCTGAACCATCGCAAGAAGGGGCTCAGTCGGCTCCATCCTCCTGTTGTTCCCGCGGCGCTGCCGGCAGGGTGATGGTGAAGGTCGATCCCTTGCCGGGAACACTTTCCACCTCCACCGTGCCGTTGTGGAGATGGGCGATGTGCTTGACGATTGCCAGTCCGAGGCCGGTGCCGCCTTGGTCACGGCCTCGGGCCTTATCACAGCGGTAAAACCGCTCGAATAGCCGGGGCAGGTGCTCTTTGCCGATACCGGGGCCGTTGTCGATGACGCTGATATGGACAAAGGCCTCGCCGTGCCTGTTCCTGCTGCCGTGGCAGCGCAGGGTGACGAGCGAGCCGCTGGGGCTGTAGGCCAGGGCGTTTTTCAGCAGGTTGATCACCGCCTGCTCCACCAGCGGCAGGTTCATCGGCGCATAGAGCGCATCGTCACAATCCACCTGAACAATAATCTCCTTCTCGTCGGCCAGAACCGCACAGGTCTGAAGCGCGTTCTCCAGGACCGCCCCGGCCTCGCCCGTCATCAGGGTAATCTCCTCTTTTTTTTCCCGGTCCTCGATGCGGGAAAGCGTCAACAGATCATCGACAATTGCATCCAGCCGGTTGGCCTGACGGATGACAATACCGAGGAAGCGGCGGGCATTGTCCTGGTCGTCGAGCGCCCCGTCGAGCAGGGTCTCGACATAACCCTTAATTGCGGTAATCGGCGTCTTCAGTTCATGCGAGACATTGGCGACAAAGTCCTGGCGAATATTCTCCAACCGGTTGAGCTTCGTCAGATCGTTCATCACCAGCAGCATGCCCATGCTTTTGTTGTCCTCGTCGCGCAGGGGCACAGCGTGGGTCTGGAGCAGGATTGGATCGGCGCCGTTGAACAGGGTGACTTTCTGTTCCTGCGGGGCGTTATGGGTCAGGGTGAAATCGATCATTTCCAGGAGGTAGGCGTTGCGGATGACCCCTTCGACCGCCTTGCCCTTGACCACCTCCGAGGGCAGGGTGAACAGCGCTGCGGCCGCCTGATTCATGCGGATGATTCGTTTGTCGGCGTCGATGGCCACCACCGAATCGGCCATGCTGGAAAAAACCGCCTCCAGTTCGTTGCGCTGCTGGATGATGATGCGGATGCGGCGGTTGATCTGCTCGGCCATCTCGTTGATCGAGGCGGCCAGGCCGGCCATTTCCACGGACATGTGCTCGCTGTTGATCTTGACCAGTTGGTCGATGCGGCCCTTGGTTAACTGTTCGGCGCCCCGTTTCATCTCCTCCAGGGGCCGGCTGATCCGGCGGGCGGAATAGAGGGAGAGCAGGACGGCCAGGCCAATGACGGCCAGACAGATTCCGAGCATTTTCTTGTGCAGCAGGGCGAGCATGGTCTCGACCGGAGTGACAGCGATGGCCAGACGCAGGGCACCGCGATGCTCGTCGGCGCCGAGTTTGACCGGTATGGCGGCATAGAGCATGGATTCACCCAAGGTCCGGCTGTGGCGCAGCGCATAACCGGTCTCCCCGGTCAGGGCCGGGGCAACCTCCGGCCGCTGGGCGTGATTGTCCATGAGGGCGTGGTCTTCATTGGAGTCGGCCAGAACCACACCGCCCGCGTCAACGACCGTAATCCGGGTCGCGGCCCGTCTCCCGGTCTGCCGGACGAATTCCTGAAAGGGCCGTTCCTCGCCCCGGCTGAGCACCGCGACGGTCGGTCCGATCAGGAGCGCCCGCTCGCGGATCTCCTCCTTGAGGTGATCGATATAAAAATCGCGGCCGGTGGTGGTTGCCAGCCAGACGACCAGCAGCATGGAGACGAGGGTGATGCCAACGCAGGCAGGAAAGATCTGCCAGAAAAGACGAATGTTTCGCATGGGGTTTCTCGGTCAGGAGTCAGTGATGAGGCCAGTGCTCCCGGAATGGGTGGTTAAAGCGGTTGGGCAGAGCTGATCGGGTGAGCTATTCCCGGATCCGGTAGCCGATGCCCCGCACCGTTTCGATGCAGGCCCCGGCGTCTCCCAGCTTCTTGCGCAGGCCGAAGATCTGCACGTCCACGGCCCTGGGAGTGATGCTGTAGTCGTAGCCCCGGATCTGGTCGATGATCTGCTGGCGGGAAAAGACCCAACCCGGCCGGCCGGCCAACAGCTCTAAAATGGTGAATTCCGAGGCGGTGAGATGGACCTCCTCACCGTCCACCCGCACTTCATGCCGGCCGGGGTGAATGTCCATGCCGTTGCGGCTGATGAGCCCAGCGGTGCTGTCCGGTTCGCTCTCCGGCTCGGGGGTCCGGCGCAGGGCCGCCTCAATGCGGGCGATCAGCACCCGGGGGCTGAAGGGTTTGGTGACGTAGTCATCGGCCCCGCACTCCAGACCGCCGACGATGTCGTCCTCCTCGCTTTTGGCGGTGAGCATGATGATCGGCAACCCCTTGGTCGCTTCCTGGTTGCGCACCGCCCGGCAGACCTCGTTGCCGTCCTTGCCGGGCAGCATCAGGTCGAGCACCATGGCATCGACCGGCTCCCGGCTGAGCAACTGCAAGGCCTCCTCGCCGGTATCGGCGCAGGTGACGTTAAATCCGGACTTGATCAGATTGTAACTGACCAGCTGTTGGATGTCGGTGTCGTCCTCGACAACCAGGATGCGTTGTTTCTTCACTGTGCTCTCCCGCAGTCATGTCTGCATGATGTTTCATGCTACTGTTATGCAGCCCCGCCAGTGTTGCAACAGAAAAGAAAAAAGCTAACGCTATCCTAACGGGTTTCTAATCGAGCGATAATGTGGGAAGGGTATATGTAGGATTGTTGCCTTATCTTCGCACGCCAAGAACACAAACCGGAGGAATCCTGTGAGCAGACATATGTATTTCCATCGCGAGATCGACGATTTGAAAAAGACGATCCTTAAGCTGGGCACCCTGGTGGAGGACCGTCTGCGCCGGGCCTGCTCCATTCTGGAAACCAGAAACGAGGACCAGGCCCAGGCGCTCATAACCGCTGATTGGGAGATCGACGACATGGAGATCCGGGTGGAAGAGGAGTGCCTGAAGATCCTTGCCCTGCATCAGCCGGTGGCCCGCGACTTGCGCCTGATCGTCATGATCATCAAAATAAACAACGAGTTGGAGCGGATCGCCGATATTGCAGTCAACATCGCCAAACGGGTGGTCACCATCAACAAATGCAGCCCGCCTGGTTCTGTGTTTCTCCTCGACTATCAGCCCATGGCCGCCAAGGTCCTGGAGATGATCAAGGCCAGCCTGGACGCCCTGGTAACCGAGGATGCGGCCCTGGCCCGCCAGATTTTCCTCATGGATGACGAGGTCAACAGGTTGCGCGATGCAGCCTATACAGCCGTGATTGCGGAGATCGGCCGTCACGGCGACAACGCCGCCTGCCTGGTCAACATCTACCTGATTGCCCGTCATCTCGAGCGGATCGGCGACCGGGCTATGAATATCGCCGAAGAGATCATCTATCTGGTGGAAGGCGAGATCGTCCGCAGCAGCGAAGATCCGCAGTGAACGATGAGGATGGGCAGGTTGAGGATTTCAGTCTGTTAGACCTCCCACAGCACAGACTGCAGTTTGACCACCTGCACACCTAATAAATATGATTACCCAGGCAGGTGCCGGTTTCCAGGGCAGCCCGGAGCCAGGGGTGATCAAGCGGCACGACCTTGCGTTTGCCGATCACCTCGGCAAGGTCCACGAGTTCCGTTGACTCGCCCTTGACCGCCACCATGCAGCCGAACCGTTGATCGTCGACGGCGGCAGCGCAGGCCGATCCCAACCGGGTGGCGAGGATGCGGTCGGCGGCTGTGGGCGTGCCGCCGCGCTGGAGGTGGCCCAGGATGGTCACCCTGCTTTCCAGGCCAGTGAGCGCCTCCAACTGCGCCGAAAGACGGAGTGTGTTGGTGGCTTGGTGGGCCAGGAACGCCTCCAGGGTTGCAGCAGCCTTTTTTTGTTTTTTCTCTTCCTTGGCCGCCATTTTTTTCTCAGTGAGCCGGGTCAGCTCCAAGGTGTCCTCCTGAGACAGCGCGCCCTCGGAGACGGCGACAATGCTGAAATTTTTGCCCCGGTGCCGACGCCTTCGAATAGCGTCGGCTACCTGATTGACGTCGTAGGGGATCTCGGGGATAAGGATGACGTCGGCGCCGCCGGCCAATCCCGCACCCAGTCCCAGCCAGCCGGTGTTGTGGCCCATGATCTCGACCACAATGATCCGGTGGTGGCTGTGAGCGGTGGAGTGGAGGCGGTCGATGGCGTCGGTGGCGATTGACAGGGCGGTGTCAAAACCGAAGGTGATGTCGGTCATGGCGACATCGTTGTCGATGGTCTTGGGCAGGGTGAGGATGTTCATGCCCGCCTGGGCGAGCCGATAAGCATTTTTCTGGGTGCCGCCGCCGCCGATGCAGATCAGGGCCTCGAGGTTATGGCGTTTATAATTGTCGATCATCACTTCGGTCATGTCCTGCACCTTGGAGCCGACCGGCATTTTGTGCGGCTTGTCCCGGCTGGTGCCGAGGATGGTCCCGCCCAGGGTGAGAATGCCCGACAGCATATCGCCTTCGAGCAGAACGGTGCGGTTCTCCATGAGGCCGCGAAAGCCGTCGCGGAAGCCAATCACCTGCATGTTGTAGGCGTGGAGGGCGCTCTTGCTGATGGCCCGGATGGCCGCATTGAGGCCGGGACTGTCACCGCCCGCAGTCAACACACCGATACATTTTCCCATGTCCTCTCCTGTGAAAGGGTGGAGTTTTTAAGTTGGCCGAGAGCAAGCAACCTCTCTCGCGCCGGCCGTTGTTTGTTCTTGGTTGCATCGTTGATCGAGTCTGGGTGAAACCACAGTTTCCGGATCAAAAGAAGCTGATAAACAGGAGCACATTCAATCCGGAGACCACCGCGGCAATCGTCCACAGCATGATCTTGGTCAACAGCGGGTTGACATGCTTCCCCATCACCTGCGGCGAGGAGGTCAGGTAAATCTGCATGCAGATGGTGAGCGGCAGTTGGATGCTCAACACCATCTGGGAAACAATCAAGGCCTTGAAGGCATTGTTGACCAGCAGCAGCAGCAAAAACGCCCCGATGAGCGAGATGAAGACTCCGAGCCGCGAGTGGGTGTCCTTGATGTCATAGGGTTCATCATAGATTCCGGCAAAAATCGAACCGCCGGCAATGGCGGAAGTCACGGTCGAGGCGCCGCCGGCAAAGAGCAGGGCAACGGCAAAAACCACCGCCGCATTGTTGCCGAGAAGCGGTGTCAGGAGGCTTTGGGCCTGCTGCAGTTCACTGACCGGGGTGTGGGTTGTGAAAAAAGTGGTGGCCGCAAGGAGGATGATGGCGCTGTTGATCGCCCAGCCGACGAGCATGCTCAATAAGGTGTCGAACAACTCATAATCCAGCTGTTTTTTGATCACCGCCTCATTTTCTAGATTCCATTGCCGGCTCTGGATGATTTCGCTGTGGAGAAAAAGATTATGGGGCATGACCACTGCGCCGAGGACACTCATGATGATCATAATGCTGCCCTTGGGGAAACTGGGGGTGATCCAGGCGATGCCGGCGCTGGCCCAATCGATATTGACCAAAGTCAATTCATAGAGAAAGGAGAGACCAATGACGGAAACAAAGCCGATGATAATTTTTTCAACGGCGCGGTACGAGTTGGTGAACAGCATGATGGCCACAAAGCAGACCACGAG
Source organism: uncultured Desulfobulbus sp. (assembly GCF_963662935.2). NCBI lineage: Bacteria > Pseudomonadati > Thermodesulfobacteriota > Desulfobulbia > Desulfobulbales > Desulfobulbaceae > Desulfobulbus > uncultured Desulfobulbus sp. The sequence continues at coordinate 1,893,333 of NZ_CAXXTL010000002.1, forward strand.
AAAAGCCCCGGCCGGCATGGGGATGTTGCACAGCATGTTCAAGGCAATGGCCCCGCCCAGTATTTCCGCCAGCGAAGTGGAGATCGAGGCCAGCATTGCCGAGCCGAGGACGATCCGGCTTATCCATGGCGGTGCGTATTTATTGGTTGCTTCCGAGAGGCAGAGACCGGAAACAATCCCCAGGTGGGCGACGTTATGCTGCAGGACAATCAGCATCACGGTGGAGAGGGTCACCATCCACAGCAATTCGTAACCGTATTCGGCACCGGCGGCAATGTTGGAGGCCCAATTGCCCGGATCGATAAAGCCGACGGTGACCAGCAATCCGGGGCCGATATAGCGGAGGATCTGCAGGGCGCCGTAGGTCGGCTTGTGATGGCGGCGCAGATCAGCCCAAAAAGAGCGCAGATTCAAGGAACACCTCGTGTGATCTTCTGTGGAACGGGTTGTCCCAGTGGCCTCGCTTACGCGATGTTTCAGGGAGAAGTCGCTTGTCCTCCTCTCTCCTAATATTCTTTCTTAATCCTTTCTTAACCATATTGCGCCAACCGGCGCAAGAATCCTAACACAATCCTCATCAAGGCCGAACCGGCCTTTAATATAGCATCGATAACGTAGAGATCCAATGCAGGCGAGATGATCTCGCCGCCAATTTGTGGAGCATCCATGCCGCCTTTGCTGCTTATTTCTGTGGTTCTTGTTCTATCCACGCTTGCCTACTGGCAGGGTCGTCGGCGAGCCTTTGCCCTCGCAACCCAGCCTTCGGCTGGGAAAATGCATTCCCGGCCTGGCTATTACGGCATGCTTGCCGCTCTGTGGTGCGCCCTACCGGCACTTGCCATCGTCGCCGTCTGGCAGATGGCCGCCGATCCTCTGCTCACCCAGATGGCCATCAAGGGCGTTGCGGCGACCAAGGGGAACCTCAGTCCCGATCAGTTGAATCTCCTGGTCAACGACATGCGCAACCTGGTGGGCGGCAATGTGATGGCCCGTGCGGTTGATCCCCTGCTTCAGGCCGCCGCTGACCAGTATACCGGTATGCTCCGGATCAGCAACATCGCCCTGGCGGTGGTGGCCCTGGCAACGGCCCTGGTGGCGGCTTACCTGGTGCTTGCCAAGATCCGGCCGACGCTGCGGGCACGCAACCAGGTCGAACTCGCCATTGAGATTATCCTGACGCTCTGTTCCACCTTCGCGGTTTTTGTAACCATCGGCATTATCCTGTCGGTGCTGTTTGAGTCGATCCGCTTCTTTCAGCAGGTGCCATTTTTCGATTTTCTGTTTGGCCTCAAATGGAGCCCGCAGATGGCGATGCGGGCCGATCAGGTCGGCAGTTCCGGCAGCTTCGGCGCTGTTCCTGTTTTGGCCGGCACCTTTCTCATTTCCGGTATCGCCATGGCCATCGCCGTGCCCTTTGGTCTGATGTCGGCTATCTATCTTTCCGAATACGCCGGACCTAAATTCCGCGCCATTGTCAAACCTCTGTTGGAGATCCTCGCCGGGGTGCCCACCGTGGTCTACGGATTTTTTGCCGCCCTGGTGGTGGCTCCGTTCATCCGCGACATGGGCGCGATGGCCGGTCTGTCGGTCTCTTCCGAGAGTGCCCTGGCCGCCGGTCTGGTCATGGGCATTATGATCATCCCCTTTGTCTCGTCGCTCTCCGACGACGTCATTAATGCCGTCCCCCAATCCATGCGCGACGGCTCCTACGGGTTAGGCGCCACCAAGAGCGAGACGATCAAACTGGTCATCCTGCCCGCCGCTCTGCCGGGCATCGTCGGTTCGATCTTGCTGGCGGTGTCGCGGGCAATTGGTGAAACCATGATTGTGGTCATGGCCGCCGGCATGGCTGCCAACCTGACCGCCAACCCCCTGCAGGCGGTGACCACGGTGACTGTGCAGATCGTTACCCTCCTGGTCGGTGACCAGGAGTTCGACAGTCCCAAGACGCTCGCCGCCTTTGCCCTGGGCATGCTGCTTTTTGTCGTCACCCTGGTGCTCAACGTCATCGCCCTCTATGTGGTGCGCAAATACCGTGAAGAATACGAATAAAGGAAGACCCCAATGAACAAGGAACATAAAATTTCCACCATGGACCGGGTCAACGTCGGCCTGGCCGCGCGTTACCGCAAGGAAAAGCGGTTCCGGCTGTTCGGCCTTTCGGCCATAGTCGTCAGCTTGCTGTTCCTGGTGCTGCTGCTCGGCTCGATTGCTGCCAAGGGCTATACCGCCTTTCGCCAGACTCAGGTTCTGCTTGACATCCATTTTGATCCGGCCGTGCTTGATGTCAACAATCTCGCCACCGCCGACTATGCCGCCTTGGTGCGGAGCGCGATCTTCGCCCTGTTTCCCGAGGTCGACAGTCGTCAGGACAAGCGCCTCCTCGGTAAACTCATCAGTACTGGTGCTGCCTATACGATTCAGGAGATGGTGATGAATAAACCGGAACTGATCGGCTCCACCAAAGCGATCTGGGTCCTGGCCGACGATACAGTCGACATGTTCGTCAAGGGCTACTTTCCCCGTGACGTTCCTGAATCCGAGCGGCAGATCAGCGACAAGCAGATGGTTTGGATCGATCAGCTGACAGCCGCAGGCCGGGTGGCGGGCAAGTTCAACACCACTTTCTTCTTGGCGGGTGACTCGCGCGAACCCGAACTGGCCGGTATCCGGGGCGCGGCCATGGGCTCGATGTTCACCCTGATCGTCACCCTGCTGCTCAGTTTCCCCATCGGTGTAGCGGCGGCGGTCTATCTTGAGGAGTTCGCACCGAAAAACCGTTGGACCGACCTGGTCGAGGTCAACATCAACAACCTGGCCGCCATTCCTTCGATTGTTTTCGGTCTGTTGGGGCTGGCGGTCTTTCTCAACTTCATGAATCTACCCCGTTCGGCCTCCCTGGTTGGTGGCCTGGTGCTGACCCTGATGACGCTGCCTACCATCATTATTGCCAGCCGGGCCTCGCTTAAGTCGGTGCCGCCTTCCATCCGGGAAGCGGCGCTGGGCGTCGGGGCCTCGAAGATGCAGACGATCACCCATCATATCCTGCCGCTGGCCATGCCCGGCATGATGACCGGCACGATCATCGGCATGGCCCGGGCCTTGGGGGAGACCGCGCCGCTGCTGATGATCGGCATGGTGGCCTTCATTGTCGATGTCCCCCATGGGTTTAACGATCCGGCTACCGTCCTGCCGGTGCAGATCTATCTCTGGGCCGATAGCCCGGAACGGGCCTTTGTCGAACGGACCTCGGCGGCAATCATGGTTTTGCTCCTCCTGTTGCTGACCATGAACGCCGCTGCGGTCTTTTTGCGCAACAAGTTTGAACGCCGCTGGTAACGCAATCGGAACGGTTTGCTTACAGAAAGCTAACAGAACGGATGTACTGTTTTTCTCATACACATTCAGATTATTTATTTAAGGAGATTTTCCCATGCAGAAATTAGGATTCACCCTGGCAGCCGCCTCATTGCTGATTGCCGCCGCCACTACCACTCAGGCCGCCGATGGCCGCGATTACATTTCGATTGTCGGCTCCTCCACTGTGTACCCCTTTTCGACTGCCGTCGCCGAGCAGTTCGGTAAAACCACCAAGTTCAAGACCCCCAAAATCGAGTCCACCGGCACCGGCGGCGGTTTCAAGCTGTTCTGCGCCGGTGCGGGTGTCGATAGCCCGGACATCAGCAATGCTTCACGGCAGATCAAAAAAACGGAAATGGAGACCTGCAGCAAAAACGGCGTGACTGAGATTGTTGAGGTAAAAGTCGGATATGACGGCATCGTGCTTGCCAACAGCAAGAAGGCCCCGCAGATAAATATAAGCCGCAAGGAGATCTTCCTGGCCTTGGCCAAGGAAGTCCCGAGCCCGGATGGCGGCGACAAACTGGTCCCCAATCCCTATAAAACATGGAAGGATGTGAACGCCAAGCTGCCCGCGGACAAGATCGAGGTCCTTGGTCCGCCCCCGACCTCCGGTACCCGCGATGCCTTTGTTGAAATGGTGATGGATGAAGGATGCAGCGCGTTTGAGTCGATCAAGGCGATGAAAAAGACGGATGAGAAGAAGTTTAAGGCTGTCTGCGGGACTGTTCGCGAAGACGGCGCTTACATCGAAGCCGGCGAGAATGACAATCTGATCATTCAGAAGCTGGAAGCCAATCCGAAAAGCTTTGGTATCTTCGGCTTCAGCTTCCTGGATCAGAATGGCGACAAGGTGCAGGGCTCGGTCATCGATGGCGAGACCCCCAAATTTGAGACAATCGCCTCCGGCAAATACCCGGTCTCCCGGCCGCTGTTCATTTATGTGAAAAAAGGCCATGTCGGCGTTATCCCCGGTATTGCCGAGTATCTGGCCGAGTTCACCAGCGAGAAGGCTTGGGGTGAAGAAGGGTATCTTGCCGAGAAGGGCCTGATCCCTTCACCGAAGGATGAGCGGAAAACTGTAGCAGCCGATGCCAAAGCCCTGAAGGTTTTGGTGAATAATCAGTTCTAAACAACCCAGACGTCCGCGAGTTCCTGGATAGATCTCAACCACTCCGGACGACGGCACACCGTGTCCGGCTACGGTGCACAGCACAAAAGGGGCAGGCGGGAATGTACCCGACTGCCCCTGTAGGCACTCAGGGCCAGAGGCCTGGAAAGGGAAGAACAATGTCTGTCTGAGCGAGAACAGCAAGGCTCAAGCGGTGGGAGGGGAACGATGGCAACAGCAATGGGCACGGTTTTGGACATGCGGGATGCACTGATGGAGAAAAATGAGGCGGAGGCCACTCCGACGGCCAAGACGCGCAAGGTGGACCGCGATCAACGGACGACCGTGGGGCTTCCCTTTGTCGAAGAACCCCGGATGGTCTGCCGCGAGGTCAACGTCTTCTACGGCGACAAGCACGCCATCAAAAATGTCAGCATTGATGTCGGCAAGAACGAGGTCTTGGCCATGATCGGCCCCTCGGGCTGCGGTAAGTCGACCTTTCTCCGCTGCCTCAACCGGATGAACGATACGGTGGCCAGTTGCCGGGTCACCGGTGAGATCCTCCTGGATGAACTCAATATCTACGATAAAAAAGTGGACGTGGTACCGTTGCGGGCCCAGGTGGGCATGGTCTTTCAAAAACCCAACCCCTTTCCCAAATCGATCTTCGATAACGTCGCCTATGGCCCCAAGATCCACGGCCTAGTCAACAATAAAACCGAACTCCAGGATATTGTGGAGAGTTCACTCAAAAAAGCGGGTTTGTGGAACGAGGTCAACGATCGCCTCGACCAGCCGGGCACCGGTCTTTCCGGAGGTCAGCAGCAGCGGTTGTGCATCGCCCGGGCGATTGCCGTGCGGCCTGAGGTTATCCTCATGGACGAGCCCTGTTCCGCCCTTGATCCCATTGCCACCGCTACCATCGAGGACCTGATCACCGAGCTCAAAGAGCAGTACACCATCGTCATTGTCACCCATAACATGCAGCAGGCGGCGCGGGTTTCCCAGCGCACTGCCTACTTCCATCTGGGTGATCTGGTCGAGGTCGGTTCCACCGACCGCATCTTCACCAACCCCCGCCACCAGTTGACCGAGGATTATATCACGGGCCGATTTGGTTGATCTGAAATTGTCCCCACGTTGTTTTTTGTGCCGATCCCGCCTTTGAGTGAGATCGGCATTTTTTTAGCGAATTGAAGCGGACACCCAGCACCCCTGAAACTATTTCATTGTCAAGGTTTCACCTGACCAATCCGCACATCCCATTTGACCGTGGTGATATAGGGATTTCCCTTGGCGTCTTTGAGGGGGATGTTTTTTGAGCCCGCCAGTTTGGTTGCCTTGGGGTTTTTGTCCCCGGTCGGAATGTCCTGCTGAAAAGGGATCGACTTGATGGTCATCAGTTCCTTAAAGGGCTTGAATGGTTCATCGTCCTTTTTGGGTGGATCGCAACTGCATATCGTTTTCCACAAGGTGTAGAGTTCGGCGTTGACCTCCACATCCTTGACTGTCAGGTGGAGCACCCAGCCACCCGCCTGCCATTCGACCCAGGCACGGCCGTCACTGCCGACCAGGTTCTTTTCGGCCTTGCCTTGCTGGTATCCTCCGTTGACCGTGTAGATCGTGTACTCCCCGGTTCGTGTCACCTCGCCGTCTGTTGGCCCGCTTGGCGTCCTGCAATAGACCGGCTGCCTGGCGTAGCTCTCAGTTGTTTGCGCATACTCATAGTTGAGCGTACCCACCGCGTTGGACTCTCCGTTCCTCTTTTCCGTCGGAACAAGGTTGACCACCGCACGGTAGTCGGTGGATTCCTTGAAGGTTGATCGGGTCAGCCCTTTGCCGGGTCTCGGCAGGGACCAGTTGATGGCGTGCTCGGTTTCCTGCTCTTCCTTGGGAGGGGTGACGACCAATTTCCAGGTCAAGGTCACCTGGCCGGTCCAGTTGATCGGCGGCAGCGATGGCAGGTCCGGTGGGGCATCAGGCTGCAAGGGCGCCAGTTCTGGTGAAGGCTCCGGCGTCAGGGGAGCGAGTTCGGGCTGATCGGCAGCGGGCTTTGGTTGCATGCCTTTCATCGCCTCGGCCCATTTTTGTTGGATGTCGTTATCGGCGTTCCCTTGGACGCCGGCATCTGCTGCCGAGACGAGACTTGCGCCTAGGAAAAAAAGGCAGGCCACCAGGAAAAGCGTTTGCGCCGGATGTTTTGTCATGTCGAGGCTCCCCAGAACTGCAAAAGAGGTGATGGACCGGTTGGCGGGCTTTGCCTTTCCGGAGGAACAGGAAGGGCGTTTACAACAGCGGCCACATCGACGCTATCCAGGCGCCAAGACAACCGAGCAAGGAAGTGAGGGTCATCAGGCGGCAGGCCAGTTTGATGTGGTGGATGCCGACCGTCCCCAAGGCCTTGCCGATGAAGGGTTTGTCGACAAGGACACCGTGGTAGAAGTTGGGGCCGTTTAGGCGCACCCCCAGGGCACCGGCAAAGGCCGCCTCCGGATAGCCGGCATTGGGGCTGGCATGGTGCGACCCTTCGTGCCAGGCCGTGCTCAGGGCGTGCTTGCTGGTAAGGCCCGTCATCAGCCGGGCGGCAAGGGCGATCACCAACACGGACAGCCGGGACGGGAGGAAATTGGCGACGTCGTCGATGCGGGCGGCTGCCCGGCCGAACAGCAGGTAGCGCGGATTCTTGTAGCCGACCATCGAATCGAGGGTGTTGATCATCTTATAGGCGATGGCCAGGGGCGCTCCGCCGATGGCGGCGAAAAAGAGCGGCGACAGGACTCCGTCGACCACGTTTTCGGCCACCGTTTCCACCGTTGCCCGGGCAATGTCGTCGGCCTGATACCGCTCGACATCGCGGCCGACAATCATCGCCACCTGGGCCCGGGCCCGGTCCACCTCGCCCGCCGTCAGGAGTGCGTGGATCTCCATCCCGGCCTGGGCAAGCGATCGGGCGGACAAACAGTAAAAAAGCAGCAGGGTCTCGATGGCAAAGCCACATAGGCCATGGACCTGATAGGCCAGGCGGACGGTGAGGGCGGCAAGCCCCCAACAGCCGAGGATCAGGGACAGGGCAAAGAGCAGTCCGGCCAGCCGCTCGTTGGGTATGCGTGCACGGAAAAAAGGCTCAGCCTTCTCGATGGCGCGGCCCATCCAGCGGACCGGGTGGGGCAGGACACGGGGATCACCAAGCACCGCATCGAGAGCAAAGGCTGCCGGCAGTGCCAGCCAGGGCAGCAGGTCGAGCAAGGCGGAGGGCATGTCAGGCCTCCCCGCCGACGGCGGCCAGCAGGTGGTTGCTCACGGCCTCGTTGGTGGCCCCATCCTTAAGGGCGATGCGGATATACCGCTCACTGAGGCCGTGGAAGTTGGCGCAGTTGCGGATGAGAAAGCGCTGCTCGGCCAGGGCCCGGCAGACACCGGAGGCGGTGCCGCCCTCGGGCAGGCCGATGAGGAAATAGGAGGTCATGCTCGGATACAGGGTCAGGGAGCCGCCATGCAGACGCCGGCAGAGGAGATCGCGTTCCCGATCGAGAAAGGTGCGGGTGTCGGTGATGAAGCGCGCTACCGCCTCCCGGTTGGCCCCGAGAAAGCAGACCGCTTCCTGGGCCAGGCTGTTGACGCACCAGGGCTGCATGTAGCGGCGGAAACGGTCGACAACGGGAGGATTGGCCACCAGGAATCCGGCCCGCAGGCCCGGCATGCCGAAGATCTTCGACACCGACCAGAGAACAACAACATTATCGAGGCTGTTGGTACTCATGCTGTGGTTTCGATCCGCCGGCACAAAGGGCAGGTAGGATTCGTCGATGATGAAGCGGACCTCCGGATGGGTGCGGCAGAGGTGGAGGAGACCGGCATGGGGGATCAACTGGCCGGTGGGATTGTTGGGATTGCAGACAAACACCGTGTCGTAGCCTACAAGCGCCGCTTCCAGCCGTTCCAGGTTGGGGGCAAAGCCGTCAGTTGGTCCGGCCAGGAAAAAATCGGGTTCGATGTTGTGCACCCGGCAGCCGTCGGTATAGTCGGCATAGGTGGGGCCGACGATCAGCACCCGCCGGGAGGCCAGGGCAGCGCAGGCGGTATAGATGAACTGGGTGGTGCCGCCGCCGGCTAGGACCCGCTCCGTCGCAACACCGAGCAGGGCGGCAATGGCCTGAATCGCGGCGCGGCCATCGACCTCGGGCAGAACCCGGATTCGGTCCAACCGTTCCTTGAGATGCTCGATCAATCCGGGCAGGGCACCGAGCGGATTGATGTTGCTGCTCATGTCGATGATCTCCTCCGGTTGGCAGCCCACCTGCTGGGCCACTGCGAAGACGTTGCCCCCGTGCCCCTGGATCATCGCATCTTCTCCCGCAATGCCTGCGGCAGCAGGGCCGTGATGGCATTGATATCGAGATGTTGGGCCGCATGCTCGGCCAACTGCTCGTAGGCCTGGTCGCGGGCCACCGGGCCATGCAGCCGGTCGACGGTGACGCCGTCAAGGCCAATGCCGGCCAGCCAATGGCGGGTGATGGCCGGGGTGTCGAACAGCCCGTGCATATAGGAGCCGATCACCCGGCCGTCGTCGCTGACGCAGCCGTCGGTGTCAACGCAGGCCACGCTGTTGCGGCGCTGGACGGTCACAAGGGTTTGCCCCTGGGGCGGATCGGTCCGGCCCATGTGGATCTCGTAGCCGGTGGCAGCGATGCCATTCCAGGTAAAATCAGTCAAGGTGGTGGTTTTTGGGGCCTTGAGCACGGTTTCCACCGGCAAGAGGCCAAGGCCAGCGGTCGAACCGGGTGCGCCTTCGATGCCATCGGGGTCACGGACCCAGGTGCCGAGCATCTGGTAGCCGCCGCAGATGCCGAGCAGATGACCGCCATCAGCCGCATAGCGCAGCAGATGATCCCGCCAGCCGCTGCTTTCCAGCCATTGCAGATCGGCACAGGTGCTCTTGGAACCTGGCAGGATGACGGCGCTCAGGTGCTTCACGTCCTGGGGCTGTTGGAGATAGACCAGGCGACAGCCGGTCAGCTTGGCCAAGGGATCAAAATCGGTGAAATTGGAGATATGGGGCAGGCGAATGACCCCGATGACCGGTTCGGTGCTGTCTGCCGGGTGCACAGGCCGGGGGCTCTCGATCACCACCGCATCCTCGGCCTCGATATGGAAGTGCTTGTACCAGGGGAGAACACCATAGACCGGCTTGCCGGTCCGCTCCTCAATCCAGTCAATGCCCGGTTGAAAGAGGGTGATGTCGCCGCGGAAGCGGTTGATGACAAAACCCCGAATCTGGGTCTGCTGCACGGGCGACACACAGGCCAGGGTGCCGACGATCTGGGCGAAGACGCCGCCGCGATCGATGTCGGCAACCAGCACCACCGGCGCTTCCGCATAAGCGGCCATCCGCAGGTTAACGATGTCGCTTGCCATCAGGTTGACCTCGGCGCAGGAACCGGCTCCTTCCAAAATAATAAGGTCATGGGCGCTGCGCAGACGGTCAAGCGCCGCACAGCTCTCGCCGAAGAGATACTCTTTTTTGGTGTAATACGCCTGCGAGGAGGCGTCCATCCAGGCGACGCCGTTGAGCACCACCTGGGAGCCGACGTCGCTGACCGGTTTGAGCAGCACCGGATTCATGTCGCAATGGGGAGCGACCCGGGCCGCCTCGGCCTGGACGATCTGGGCCCGGCCCATCTCCGCCCCCTCGGGCGTGACTCCGGAGTTGTTCGACATGTTCTGGGCCTTGAACGGGGCCACCCGGAGTCCCCGGTTGGCAAAAATCCGGCACAGGGCGGTGGCGACAATGGACTTGCCCACATCCGAACCGGTCCCGAGCACGGCCAGACAGGCTGCTTTTTTCGACATAGTTTCCTCCGGAGCCTCTGCTGCCCTGACGTTATTGCAGGGCCTCTTCAGGCTTCCAACAGTGTTCTTCAGCTTTCCATGCCCTTGCGGGCGAGTACGCCTTGGTCGTAATAGTGTTTGATCGCCCGCATCTCGGTGACCAGGTCGGCTCGCGCGATAACCGATGGTGGCGCCCCCCGGCCAGTGAGCACCAGTTCCACCGTTTTCGGCCGCCGCGCCATCAGGGCGAGGAGATCGTCTTCGCTGAGCAGGCCCAAGGCACAGGCCACATTGATTTCATCGGCGATAACTAGATCAAAGGCTCCGGACGCAAGTCTTTCACCGATGGTTGCCAGGGCCTGGCGGGCGGCATCGATGTCGGCTTGGTCGGACGCGCTCAGCAGGCAGCAGCCCTGGCCGAACTGCTCAATGGTGATGTAATCGCTCAGGCGGCGCAGGGTGCGGAGTTCGCTGTAGTCGGCGTTTTTGATGAACTGGCCGATATATACCTTGAGACCAGCACCCGCAGCCCGCAGGGCCAGCCCCAGGGCGGCAGTGGTCTTGCCCTTGCCGTCCCCGGTGTACACCTGCACGAAACCCTGCATTGCTTCTATCTCCCCAACATGGCGTTCAACAACGACAAGAGGCCCTCACGGATAACGCCGCCTCAGGCCGGAGAGAGCACAGGGGAGGCGCGGCCGCGGAACCAGGAGCAAACGTTGACTAATAGATAATCAGAGGGGAACAGTCAACAGCTTTTCACCGATCCGGAGGGGCGCGCAGACGCAATGCTTCGGGCCGACCAGCTGCCCGGTCAATCCTCGCCCATGTTGAACACTCGCCCCGACCCGCCCTTTCTCCAGAGAGAGAAGAAGATAGGCTCCGGGTTTGCGGCGATTAAAAAAATAGGAATCGCTTTCTTGTTGTTTTTATTGATAAAAATAAAGAGGAAAATGTCAAAGATTTTTTATTTTGCTTGGTCTTGGCCGAAACCATGGAGTGAAAAGGGGTTAAAGAGTTCAAGCGCCTGGTAAGATGAAATTAGAGGATAATCGAGATTCGTGGAGTAAAATGGAGTATTTCCGAGTTCGTTGTTTGTTGAGAACCTGTTGATAACTTTTCGATTACGCAACTAACTTATTGATTTAATATAAATTTTTACAATTTCATTCAAAATGAACGCTTTTGTTGAGGGTTGCGTGTATGCCGCCTTGGAAAGTCTAATGGCGGCAAGGGGTTTTTCCCTGTGCATAATCATCTTGTTTGCATCTTGAAATCGACCCAAACCGCTTTTGACCGGCGGCCGGTTTTTCAGTAGATCAAACCCCATTCATCTGGCCGAGCTTTGGCCTTCGAGAAGAAAAGCGTGTCAACCGAGGAAACGTCTTATGATGTGGAATGCGATCAAAACATCCCTGCACACCGCCTTGTCTGAAAGTGAATTTGGTCTGTGGATCAAACCGCTGGAGTGTCGACGGCAGGAAGGACAGGTGCTGGAGCTTGCCGGCCCTGACCGATTTTTTTGCGCTTGGGTTGAAGATCGCTATCTGGACCTCATCCGCCATAAGGCGCAGGAATTGGGTCAGATTGGAGAGGTTCGTCTGAAAGTTGCGGAACATCGGCCGCTGCCTTTTGAAAGCGACAAAACCGGCCAGCTGCGGATTCCCGGCACCGCCTGTGCACCCCGTTTGCGCTCGCTCCATCCCGCCTTCACCTTTGAGCAGTTCATGGTCGGCGAATCGAATCTGTTGGCCCGCTCCGCCTGCAAGGCCCTGGCCACCGGCGATTCTACCTTCGGCAATTGCCTGTTCATGAATAGCACCACCGGACTGGGCAAAAGCCACCTGACCCAGGCCGTGGTCCATCAAGTGCTGCAGTCCGCTCCTTCCACCCGCCTGCACTATCTGACCGCCCAACAGTTTTCCGCGGAGATGGTCAAGAATATTCGAACCAACTCCATGGAGCAGTTTTCGAAAAAATATGTCAACAATTGCGATATGTTGCTGGTGGAGGACGTGCACACCCTGACCGGCAAGAACAAAACCCAGGAGGAGCTCAACACCATTCTCGACTATCTGATCAAGTCGGGACGACGGGTGATCCTGACCTCGGCCGTTGACCCGCGTAAGCTGGCGGGCATTGACGACGACTTTCGCAGCCGCATGACCTCGGGCCTGGTGACCGGCATCGAATCACCCGACCACGAGACCAGGGCCCGGATCATCCGCCATAAAATGCGCCAGCACGGCTTGGCGGCGGACGAGAATCTGGTCGGTTATATCGCGGAGAATCTGCGCGGCGACATCCGGCGGATGGAGAGCGCTGTTATCGGGATCAAGGCTAAATCTTGCCTGTGCAAGACCCCGCCGGATCTTGCCATGGTCCGGGAGGTGATTTTCGGTCTGATCGGCGCCGTGGTCGAGATCACCGGCGAATCCATCCGCGATCTCATCGGCTGCCAGTTCCGGGTCAGTGTCGAAGATCTGCAGTCACGGTCGCGCAAACGGGCCGTTACCTTCCCCCGGCAGGTGGCCATGTACCTCACCCGGAAGTACACCGACAAATCTCTGGCCGACATTGGCAACATGTACAACCGGGACCATTCCACAGTCCTCCACGCCATCAAGACTATCACCCGGGACATGTCCCAGCAGACCTCGGTGCGGGAACAGGTGGAACTGCTCTGCACCAAGATCAAAAAATAAGTCCTCTTCAGCGCGGACCCTTTCCCTCGGCGGAGAGTGCCGTGCTTCAGAAATAGACGCCCTTTACCTCGGGTCCTCCCTGGCCCGCGCTCTGGGTGCAAATCATGCCGGCAATATGCCGGGCTTCCTTAATCATGTCATTGAGACCGATCCCTTTCCAGCCAAAGCCGCAGAGATGGAGATCGGCATGCGCCGCTTGGAGAGTGTGCCGCCAGGCCAACAGCCCGGTGTACCCCTCTTCCAGCTGGGGAATGCCGCACCGGGGCCTGAGGACAGCGGTAAAACTGGGCGGCGGCAGCTCCATCAACCGGCTGAGATCAGCGCAGACCGACTCGATGAGTTGTGCATCGCTCAATTCCAGCCGTTCCGGATGACGGCGGCCGCCGACCAGGGCCTCCAGCAGCTGGTGACCGGCCGGGGCGCGGCCGGGAAACATGTGCGAGGAAAAAAGGGCGCCAAGCGCAAAACGCTGCTCCCGTTCCGGCGCCAGATAGCCAAAGCCAAAAGGGATGCGGGCCCGGTGGTCGAAACCGAGCAGCACCGAGAGGATACGGGCCTCGGGGATGGCGGGCAGCGGCGGCGGCAGGGAAGGCAGCGCCTTGGCCAGGAGGTCCAGGCACCGGTTCACCGGCAGGGCCAGGATCAGGTGGCGGCAGAATCTCTCGTCCTGTTCGCTCCGCACCCTCCAGCCTTCCTCCTCCCGGATCACGCTGTGGACGGGATTGCCGTAAACGACCTCGCCTTTTTCCGCAAAACCAGCCGCCAGCCGTTGGGGCAGCCTGGCCATGCCGCGGTTGAAACTGGTCATGGCCGGCATGCCTTTTTTTCCTACCTTTTTTTCTTTTCCAGACCGCATTGTGTTGAAGACCCCACGGATTACCGATCCGTGCGCTTGCTCTAATTGCCGCACACCCGGCATGACCGCGTCGATCTTCAACCGTTCAATATCACCGGCATAGGTGCCGGTAAACACCGCGTCGGCAAAGGGCAGCAGGGCCGTGCCGAAACGATGGGCCACCCACTGGGCCACCGAGGGCTCACCGCCGAGGGGTTTTTGCCAGAGATCGGCCAATACGCGCAGTTTGGCGCTCCAGGGGATAAGGGGCTCGCGCAGGATCTTCAGCGGTTGTTGCGGGATGCACTGCAGGCGGCCTTCCAGGCAGACATAGCGGACAAATTTTGCCAGCGGCGCAGTGGTCACCTCTCCCTCCAGCCCGGCCAGCCGGATCAGGCGGCGGCTTTCCTCGCAGTTATCGAGAAAACCGTGCGGTCCCCATTCGGCTAGATAGCCGGCTTCGCTGTAGGTGGAGATGGCGCCGCCCGGCTCGGGCGATTGCTCAAGGATGAGGAGGTTCAGTTCCGGTCGCAATTCGCGGAGAAAGGCGGCGGCACTCAGACCGGAGATGCCGGCGCCGACGATGCAGACGTCATGGTAGCTCAATGATTTCATGGGGTTTTGTGAAGGTGTTTGTTGCTTTGCAGCGATCTGGGGTTGTCTTGACAGTCGATCAATCGTGCTTACCATTTTGCCCGGATAAAGGAAAGACCCTTTATCTCCCTGGTATTGTCAGGAAATTTGTAAATTTTTGGATCAGAAAACTCCAACACACCCCCTATTGAGAGGAAGAGCCCCATGACAGAAGCACAGGTTGAAACCAAGCATTTTCAGGCGGAGACCAGAAAGGTCCTGGATATTGTCATCAACTCACTCTACACCGAGCGCGACATTTTTGTCCGTGAGTTGGTTTCCAATGCTGCCGACGCCCTGGAAAAATTTCGCCACCAGAGCCTGATTGAAAAAGTCGAGTTCGATGCCCACGTCCCCCTGGAAATCACCATCGATTGCGACGATAAAAAACATACCCTTACCATTGCCGATACCGGCATCGGTATGACCAAGGAAGAGCTGGAAACCAATCTGGGCACCATCGCCCATTCCGGATCGCAGCATTTCTTTGAGCAGTTGGCCGAGGCCGCCCAAAAAGATGTCAACCTCATCGGCCAGTTCGGCGTCGGTTTCTATTCGGCGTTCATGGCGGCAAAAACCGTGAAAGTGCAGACCCGTTCCTGGAACGGTGGCGACGGTTGGGAATGGGCCTCTGACGGCGGCGGCACCTATACCATCAGCCCCTGTCCCGGATTGCACCGCGGCACCAAGATCATTCTCGAACTGAAAGACGACGCCCAGACCTACGGTTCCAAATTCACCATCGAGCGGATTATCCAGCAGTATTCCACCTTTGTCCCTTTTCCGGTCAAGGTCGAGGGCAAGAAGGTCAATACGGTCCAGGCCATCTGGACCCGGTCCAAGGCTGAAATCACCGAAGAGGAGTACAATGAATTTTACAAGTTCATCGGTACTGCCGCCGACGAGCCGCTGTACCGCCTGCACTTTTCCGCCGATGCGCCGCTGGCCATCAATGCCCTGGTCTATGTGCCCAAGGAGAATTTCGAGGTCCTGGGCATGGGCCGGATGCAGCCCGGCGTCAATCTCTACTGCCAGAAGGTGCTGATCGATCAGCACAGTGAAAATATTCTGCCCGAATGGCTACGCTTTCTCAAGGGAGTGGTCGATTCCGAGGACCTGCCGCTCAACATCTCCCGCCAGTCGTTGCAGGACAACGCCCTGGTGGGCAAGCTGCGCAAGGTGGTCACCAAGAGGGTGATCAAATTCTTCGGCGAGGAGGCGGAACGCGATAGCGACAAATATCTCGAATTCTGGAAGACCTTTGGCATCTTCATCAAAGAAGGCGTGACCTCGGATTACGAACACCGAAACGAATTGGCCAAATTGCTCCGCTTCGAATCCTCGGCCAGCGAACCGGGCACGATGATATCGCTTGATGAATATGTCGGCCGGATGAAAGAGGGACAGGAGAAGATCTACTATATTAATGGCCCGAGCCGGATCGCGGTCGAGTACGGTCCCTATGTCGAGATGTTCAAGAAACGCGGCGTCGAGATTTTTTACACTCTGGAGCCGATCGATGACTTTGTCCTCAACCATCTGGGCGAGTACAGCGGCAAGAAGCTGGTCTCCGCTGACCGCGCCGACCTGAGCCTGCCCGAATCGACCGAGAACGTAAGTGAAACCGAGACCGCGGAGAGCGGCGAGCCTCTTGGGGGTGCGGTGGTGACCTCACTCTGCCGCTGGATGAAGGAGGTGCTCGGTGAGCGCATTCAGGAGGTCAAGGCCTCCAGTCGTCTGGTGGACAGCCCGGCAATGATCGTCAATGTTGACGGCTACATGACCTCCTCCATGGAGCGAATCCTCAAGGCCTCAGGTCAGGCCGAGACCTTCGGTATGGGGTCGAAAAAGGATATGGAGATTAACACCGCCAGTCAACTGATCAAGAAGTTGGCGAATTTACGCGAGAGCGATGCTGACTTTGCCAAGGATGTGGTTGAGCAACTGTACGACAACGCCATGATCCAGGCCGGCCTGCTGGTCGACCCGATGGCGATGGTGCAGCGCAACTACCGTATCCTCGAGCGGGCGGCTGGCGAATCATCAACCGCAGGCTGATCCGGAGCGTCCGCAGTCCCTTTGACCGGCGCAAAGGTCCACCCTCAACAACCGCGTGGCGTCTAACGCGTCGGTTTTTGGTGGGATTTCTGCAGGGGGCGAGAGTCTGATCTTGAAAAAAGGTTGTGTTCACGATATATGAACACAACCTTTTTTTATTTTGCATGGATTGTTCCTGGAGGGAAATTGATGCGTTCAACCCTGTTTGTGCTTTTTCTTGGGCTTTTATTGCTTGGCGGTTGTCACTCCAAGCAGGTACGGCATCTTGCCTCCGACGCCGCTCTGATCAAACCGGGGCAAACAACAGTCAAAGAGGTGCAGAAGTATCTAGGGGAACCTGACGGCCGGCGGGAGGTTGCGCCCGGGGTCAGCGAATTTGTCTATTATCAGGATCGGCCGGGCATGTTCGGCGGTATGCCGGTTCTTGGCTCCATGACCGGGCCGTCCGGATATGAAATGATCGTTGTCACCATCGACAAGGATGTGGTGACTAACTGCGAGTTCCGCAACTTCAGCCAGTCCGATCGCAAGTGGGCAGAGGATTTCACCTGGGAAGAGGTCAAGTGAGCCCACTTTCCACCTTTGATATCAACCGGGAGCGGATGATTGAGGAGCAGTTGGTCGCTCGAGGCATCACCGATCAGCGGGTGCTTGAGGCCATGCGGACCGTTCCCCGGCACCTGTTCGTCGAGGATGCGATCCAGGCCCATGCCTACGGTGATTTTCCTCTGCCAATCGGCAACGGCCAGACAATTTCCCAGCCCTACATCGTTGCCCTGATGACCCAGGCCATGGCGTTGAAAGGAACGGAGAAGGTGCTGGAGATCGGCACCGGCTCGGGGTATCAGGCCGCCCTCCTTTCCCGCCTCTGTGAGCGGGTGTTTACGGTGGAGCGCATCGACGGTTTGGTGGGCCGGGCGCGCAAGGTCTTTGACCGGCTCCGGTGCCATAATATCATCTCGCGCATTGATGACGGAACCGGGGGCTGGCCGTCGGAGGCCCCCTTTGACCGTATCATGGTGACCGCCGGTGGGCCGCGCATCCCTGAGCCTCTGCTGGCCCAGCTTGCCGATCCTGGACGGCTGGTCATGCCGGTGGGCAACCAGGGGGTGCAGGAACTTCAGGTTGTTGATAAAGAAAACGGCGAAATTACCATTCGTACCCTTGAGCAGGTTCGCTTTGTCGATCTTATCGGCGCACACGGCTGGCCCAACTGAACTCGGCGGGTTCAGCCCGTGTCTTGCTGGTCGCGGCCTTGCCGGGCACATTCGGTGTCCCCGTTCAGTCTTGCATCAATTGGTGGTTCAATAGAAAACTCCCTTCTCTTTTTTGTCCTGTTCACCGACGTTTTGCCCTCATTGAACCCCTGTTTTACTGCACCCCCTGTCCTGGTTATTCTGGGGGCAGTGCTCTGTGCTAAATGGGGGGAACGGAAGGCAGGCTCTTTTTGGTAAACGGTCAACTCCACGCCCTGCAGGAGGAATGCTCCAATCATGCCGTTTTTAAATAGTGACGCCTTACTGGATCTGCTCGTTAAGGAGCAGGTGCTGACCGCTGAACAGCGGCAGTTCATTGTTCTTCAGAAAGGAAAACAGCGGCAAAAACTGCTCAAGCAGTTAGGTGGCCGTCGCCAGGACGATGAACAGAAATCAGACAGGGGATTTCCTGACCTGGTGGATGTCATTGTTTCCCTGGAACTGGAGACCAAGCTTGCCAAGGGACCGCTGACCGAAGAGGTGATCATGCGGGCCGTCGGCCGGGGGCTGAAGATCCCCTTCAAAAAGCTCGATCCCCTGGAGCTGGACATGGACACCGTCACCAAGACGATCCCCCGCTCCTTTGCCGTCAACCACCTGATCCTGCCCATCGAGCTGAACAACGGCATCCTCGATGTGGTGACCTATCACCCGGACAATCACCATGTGCTCGAAGATATCGAGCGGGCCAATCAGGTGAAAGTCCGGCCCTATCTGTCAACCCGCACCGATATCAAAAAAATTCTGGCCGAGTTTTTCGGCTTTCAGCGATCGATTACCGCCGCTGAATCCCAGTTTGGTGACAACGGCGTTTCGACCACTGTCGACATCGGCAACCTCGAACAGTATGTGCGTCTGTCTTCAACCAAGGAACTGAGTTCCACCGACCAGCACATCAAGGCGGCGGTCAACCACCTGTTCAGTTACGCCCTAGAGCAGCGGGCCAGCGATATCCATATCGAGCCCAAACGGGATGTGTGTCTGGTGCGGTTCCGTATCGATGGGGTCCTGCACACCATCTACAAGCTGCCCAAGGCGGTTCATTCGGCCATCACCTCACGAATCAAGAGTTTGGGCCGGCTGGATATTGCCGAAAAGCGGCGGCCCCAGGACGGCCGGATCAAGATTGGTCGGAAGGAAGAGGGCCGCGAGGCAGAAGTTCGCGTCTCCACCGTCCCAGTTGCCTTCGGCGAAAAGACGGTCATGCGGATCCTCAATCCGGATGTGATCTTCCAGCAACTGGACAACCTCGGATTTTCTCGGCGGGACCGGGCGGTCTACAATAGCTTCATGACCGCCGCCCATGGCATCGTTCTGGTCACCGGCCCCACCGGCAGCGGCAAATCGACCACGCTCTATTCCACCCTCAAGCAAATCGCCTCGCCGGAAATAAACATCGTCACCGTCGAGGACCCGGTGGAGATGGTGCATGAGGAGTTTAACCAGATCGCGGTGCAATCGCAGATCGATGTCACCTTCTCCACCATCCTGCGCAATATCCTCCGACAGGATCCGGACATCATCATGATCGGTGAGATCCGCGATCTGGAAACCGCCACCCATGCGGTGCAGGCGGCCCTCACCGGACATCTGGTCTTTTCCACCCTGCACACCAACGACGCGGTGTCGACCATCATCCGCCTTGAGGACCTAGGGCTCGAGCCCTTTCTCATCGCCTCAACCATGCTCGGAGCCTTGGCCCAGCGGCTGGTGCGGCGCAACTGCCCCCATTGCATCGAGCCCTATACGGTCGATGCCGCAGGCTTGCGTAAACTCGGCTTTCCAGTCTTGGGCCGCGAAACGGTGGAGCTGAAAAAGGGCAAGGGCTGTCTCCATTGCCGCAACACCGGCTATCTTGGCCGTCTTGGCATCTTTGAGATTTTTCCCATGTCGGAGCAGTTGAAAAAATTGATCGCCGCCAAGGCCAACGACTCGGATTTGCGGCAGGTGGCCATCCGCGAGGGCATGACCACCCTGCGGGAAGATGCCTGGCGTAAGGTCCAGGCTGGGCTGACCACGGTGGAAGAAGCTCTGCGGGTGACCGGAGAAACAGACGCGGGGTGATTTTTCCCCTGGCGTTCCGGCAAACACGACCTATAGTGGCGGCATAACCGGCAACCAGGAGCGACGCGCAGGCAATGGCACAGAAGATTGTCAGTAAAAACAAGAAGGCCTATCACGATTACCATATCGACCAGACCCTCGAGGCGGGCATTGTGCTTAGTGGCCCGGAGGTCAAGTCGCTGCGGGCGGGCAAGGTGAACCTCCGCGACGGCTATGCCCTGCTCAAGGACGGCGAGGTTTTTCTCTTCAATGTTCATATTTCAACCTATTCCTTTGCTACCCACATCAACCAGGAACCGTTGCGGGTGCGCAAACTGCTGCTGCATCGCCGTGAGATCCGTAAGCTGATCGGCAAGTTGCACGAGAAAGGCATTGCGTTGATCCCGCTCAAGATATACTTTATTGAAAACGGGAAAGCCAAGGTGGAACTGGCCCTGGCCCGAGGCAAAAAACTCTACGACAAACGGGCTGCCCTCAAAGAGAAGGATTCCAACCGCGAAATGGAACGGACCATGCGGCGCGATGACTGATTTTTTGAGACAACCTGCTCAACACAACCTTTACACCCAAGTATGGGGGCGAAACGGATTCGACGGGGATATTGAAGCTTAATGTTGCATGCCGAGTTTCTGTCAGCTCGTAAAAATGACGGAACTAAATATAATCGCAGACGATTATAACTACGCACTGGCAGCGTAAGCTGCTGTGCCGTTCCACCGGCCTTCGCCTGTAAGGCCGGATTCGGGGCGTCGACTCAACAGGCTGGTTGTTCGCGCGCGCCTGGGGTGCGGACAATAAGATTCTTCAGGCTGGCATCCGAATATCCCGGTTCCGGGTGAGAAGCGGATGCGAGAAACAATCCTGGAACTAAGCATGTAGAGACATAGGGGGAGAATTTTCGGACCCGGGTTCAACTCCCGGCGCCTCCACCATTTTTTAGTATTAATTTCGATAAGATACGATTTTAGCGGGATGCCTTTTGGTATCCCGCTCGTATCCCGCATCGGTCAGGCTGTATACCTCTATCGCATCCTGGCTATTCCGCTGAAAATACCTTTCAAAAGCCTTATTCGTTGAATGCATAGTGCCGGCCTTAATTTGTTCCGGCGATAGGCGGTCTTTCAAGGCTGTGGCTGAACTATGCCGGGTGCCGCCGTACAAATCGACGCCTTCAATCCCAAGATTATCACAAGCCCTTTTCCACCATTTATATAGATATTTCTCGCCAAAAGGTTGGCCTGGCTGACAACCGGAAACGCCTTTGACATGCCGAAAGAAAGCCAAAGTGGGCAAACCAACGGGAAATTCATTGACCAATTTCCGATCTGTATCGAGCATCGGAACAATTTTTTCTTTACCTTCCTTCGTGTGGCGAACAATGAAAGCACCTATACGGGTGTTGACATCCTGTTCTTGCATTTTCAGCAGTTCCCCAGGGCGAATGGCAATATAGGTGCAAAGCCATTTGATACCTAACCAGACACGCGGATTTATGTGATAGCTGAGTCGGTACACTTCATCAAGAATGGCTATCTGCGTTTCCTTGTCGATAATTTTCCGATATCCGAGGTTGAATTTCACGACCGGGAAATCAGGAAATTGTGCGGCGGTAATAACCTGTCGGTGCAGAAGCCATTTCCAGAAGGTATGGAGACATGATCGAATGTTCGATTTCGTCTTGTTGCTGACCGGACGGGAGAAAAGAAAGTCCTCGATGTCAGCAAAACCGATTTCTTTTATGTTTTTGTTCGACCAGGAAGACATGGCCGAAAGCATGAAACGTTCGAGGCTGTCAAAAGATGACGGTTTGACCTCTTGTTTTTTGATCGGCAACCATTGTTCAGCAAGAGTGGTAAAACCGAGAGGATTACCAGATTGATAATCCCGATGATCATAGGTTCCACGATCAACTTCGTAGCGCAATCCAATCAAAAAGCGTTCTGCATTTTCAAAGGTAGAAAAGCGCCGCCGCACCTTTCTGCCAAATTGAACAACAAATTCGCCATGCGCGCGCTGATCCGGATGAATAGGACAGATTAAACCACCGGATTTGACCGTATATTGAAAGCTGGTCCCGCATAGAGAGCACTTTTGATATGAATAAATTCCGCCACGCATACAAAGCGTGATAGAGGAATTTTTACGAAGTGTCAACAACGGGCCTCAATATTTCAGAAGCCCGGCAAGCGCAGTTGCCGTTTGTCGGTGGGCTGGTCCTGCTCTCGGCAGGCGGCTTTCATGCGCCGGGCGCGTTCGTTCACATGGCGCATATATTCAGCGCCCATGGGCTTATCGCCCAAAATACCGCGCCGGGGTGTTTTGAAAATGGAAGATTTCATAGATCGTCTGTCAGTTCGCGGATATCAGCTTTGCCTTCTTTATAATTATCCATGTATTTTACGCGTACTTCGCAGCTCATGAATTCAGTCGAAAAAGAGAGGATCATGCATCGTCTTCCAACATTCTTTTTTCGATTTTTGTTGAGAGGCGCAATTCTATAGATGCGGCCTAAATGAATCTCAGTTGTTTGGCCGTTTCTTGTTACGACCTTGTGCGTTTCTGCATCAAGAACATGATAAATTTCACGTACTGGCATGTTGACCTCATATTACGTTGAAAAATAGGAAGGACTACCCGGCCAAGGTGGCCCTGAATTCGTTGCGTTTGGTTATCATCTTTTCTTTGAAAGCCTGTTCATCCTCAAAGAGTTGGTGGAGATCTTCTTCGATCAGGTCTTTGCAGAGATGGACGATCTTGTCGATGTCGTCGGGCTCGACTTCCAGGGAGGCGCAAACAGACATGAGGATTCCACGCGCCTGTTTGCGGAGCATGACAATATCTTTGTGTTTCACTGGGTGGGTGCGGACGTAGCCAAACACCCCGGACCAGACCACGGCCTGGACCTTCTCCCAAAATTCAGAGACTTTCGATTTCGATTGGTTGTGGTTCCGGTTGACCGGGTTTTCGGTATGGCGAGTCCATTCAGTGGTGAGATAGCGCCAAAGAGAACTGAGGGTATGCACCAGGTCGAAGACGGTATCAATGCGCTTGCCTTCATCGTTTGCGAAGAGCCGGAGCTTGGGCCGTCTGATTTGATACTCGACGCGGGTCACGGCCTGGGCATCGTAGCGATCCACGCCCCATATTTCGGAGAAAATTTGCTGCTTGTGGGTAGCCCTGGTGCGCTTGAGTTCGGTCACCTTGTCATAGACCCGAAGCATCATGTCACCGCTGCCGATGTTGAGGCCAGAAAACTTGCGGTTGGTATAGTGCCGATCAAAAGCAAGCTCATCCGGCTCGGGCTCTTCATTGCGCTGGCGGACCTTGATGCCGTCATAGTCGCTATCGTTACGTGCAAGGGCGATCCAATTCGTTCGATTGTCAAGCGTGGTTGCTTTAATATCAGTGCCTACAAAATCGGCAGTTAGATGCACCTCGGAGACTCGTTCTTTGACGATGGTACCGCCGTAGCCGGCAAGGAAGGATTTCACTCGCTCATAGATGGAATAGAACCCCGGCGACCAGCAGGAAAGGGAGCCTATTTCCAACCGGCAGTTGGGGATTTGCCCGTCTGACTTGCGTTTGTTGAACATCAGGGTGATGTCACCGGACTTAAGCCGGAAGCTGTACATCTTGGCACCAGCCCGGTAGAGGTTCCAGTCAAAGCCGTTTTCCTTAAACACCGGGATGCAGTCTTTCTCTGTGTCCTGGACTTGCTTTTTCATGAAATCGAGGATACCGAGAAAGCTGGCTATCTGTGGGTTCCATGACACCCAAAAAGACACTTTTAAAAAATCCAGACCCCTAGAAACCCGGTAGGGGGCAGTCTGTACTACTGGCAAACCACTTGTTAATCGGGCTTGTGGATCGAGGCAGGCGGCCAAGTCCTCGGTAGTGCGGACCTGAATACGCCGGGCGTCCTTGTGCAGAAGAAGCGGGTACCGGTGATTGTACCGGTGATCAGCAAAGGGAATGCCGGTCAATGGATCAGGCTCAGCTGGAGGCATGGGTAAATCGAATGTGGTACCCTGGATGATGCTGCGGAGTTTTTGAGACAGAAAGCTGTTGGAGCGACGGGAAGTCATGAGCAGTATTTCTCCATTGGAACATGAAAAGCTGATTGATATTGTTTTGACCTGAAACCCTTCTCGCAGAAGCGAATTCGAGAAAAGTCGTTAATTATCAGGATGATAATGCGATTTAATTACTTGACCGACTAAGCAAAATGTCTAACAATTAGGCAGCTCGTCAATGAGATGCCTCTCCCATTGATCGAGTAAAACCCTTTGTCGCGAAGGTACTCACCGCACGGCAAAGGGTTTTTTCTGAAATAGCCTTGCAGAGCCTTTTTGTCCGACCTATTATTGAAGCAAGACTTCTTTCCATATTGAGTCTCCTTTCCCCTTTGTTGTGCCTACTCCCCCTTGGCACAGCAAAGGGGTTTTCTTTTTTAGAGGGGCGGCGCGGTGCCCCCTCATGTGAAGATCAGACCAGCCGACAGAAACCAGACACACTTGCAAGATGGATGAAAAGGCACGTGCACCCCTGTAGCGCTCTGCTGAAAATCATGTCCAACGTCACAAGCCAGGTTTTAGGTGAAACTATTAAACAACGAGGGGATTTCTGACCGGCACGCGCCGCCCCTGATTTCCGCCTGCGGCGAACAGATCAAGAGCGCGTTCCGCCGCGAACCGGCGAGTCGGTACAGAAGAAGCCCCTAGTGCTCCCCTTGGTTGCTTGTAAGACGACGAAAAAAGGGCCGCTAAGCTTGAGGGCACGCTTCCCCCTTTTTTCGTTTTGCAAGACCAGGTTTTTTCCTGCTTTGCAGAACAACAGGCAACTGCAGCGCGGCTTTCCGGCCGCCGCGTCGCGGCCGTGTCTCAGATCTTGCCATCGGGTTTCCCATCTGTTGAATTGAGCTGGTCAGCCACGGTCTTCGGGATCAGCGCGTACCAGTGGCCGCCATCGTATTTGACCTGATGAGGAAAGGAGTCTTGGGGGTAGATGGTGGAGCCGAGGAGGAAGAAGGTGCCCCGGCTGGAGGTGGCGAAATCCAGTTTGAAGGGAACCCGGATATCTTCGGCCCGTTCGATGGTAAAGACGGTCTTTTCGTCGGTGGTGGATTTCAGCACCAGGTCGGCGGAAGCCAGAGCATGGGCAAAGGAGTCGAACAGCTTCTCGCGGGGGATGTTGTATTCGATCCAGGAAACGGTTTTTTCTCCGGCGCCGTTAAGAATGAACCCCTTTCCGGTCTGGTTGGTGACAAACAGCACCACATCTGAGAGCGGCACCTTGTCAAAATCAACTGAAACCGGACCGTCTTTCTTGGCCACCGGAGGCGCTGGATTGTCCACAGGCTCGGCAGCTTCGGTTTTTGCCGGTTGACTGACCGCTGGTCGAAGCTCTTTTAACGGTTCGGAAGAGCAGCCGGACAAACCAAAGACCAACGCCCCGGCCAGGAGCATGGAGGCAAAGAAGAGAAACGAGGGGAAGGCTTTCATGGAGTCTCCTTTTTCCGGTTGGTGAAAACGACCTGGCCGCCGCGATCCATGGGCATGATCGAATCGAGCCGGACGGCAGCGGGGGAACTTTTTGATGTGCTTGCTACGGGTTGCTTGCCTTTGCGCTGCTCATAGGAGGCCATGGCCTGCTTGGAGCCGAACAGGTCGCCGGTGCCGAGGCTGGACTTGGCAAAGAGCATGTACAGGGTGAAAAAAAGGACAATGGGGATAGCAAAGAACACCGGATGCTTGAGCACGTTGACATGCTGCATGATCCCCAGCTCCTTGACATCACTGGCGACGTAGGACTTATAGCAAAGGAACACCTTGGCGTTATAGGTCCGCACCGACTTCTTGAGCGGAGAACCGTTGGTGTCGCCGCCGCCGTAGGAAGAGCAGAGGTATTTCCGTTGAATCGCACTGCCGAAGAAATTGACCTTGCGATAAACATAGGTCCATTCCAAGAGTGACCGAACGGCGGAATCAATCCGTTCCACCGCCTGAGAGATCAGCACCACATCAAAACCGTTGTGCCGGTGGGTCGAGGCCCAGGAAGCAAAGGCGTTGTTCTTGGCGCTCGCCCATTCCCTGGAACCGAAAACCTTCTGGACTTCATCGAGCACAATTAATGATCCCGGCTGCACATGCATCCAGAAATCAGCCACCTGGTTTTCTTCGAGAAAATGCAGCTGTTTGACCAAGGCAAGATCAGAAAGCCCGCAATAGCTCTTGATCATCTCCAGACATTCCGGATCGGACATGCCGTCGATGTTGGTATAGACCACTCGGCCCCATTGCAGGTTATCGGTGATTTTCTTCACCGCTTCGTAAGTCTTGCCTGAGCCGGGAGTTCCGGCAAATCCGATAATCATGGTTACACCCTGGTTGCCCAACTCGGGATGAGATTAAGAGCCAACCGGATCAGGTAGGCAGCGCCAAGAATGGCAAAGCATTGAGGCAGCCCCACGGCATTGATCAGCCAAATGAGTTGCGTCGGCAGATGGGACCAGGTGGCCGCGTAGTTGAACAGGATCGAAGAGAGATCAACGGCGGCCAGGGCGGTTTCAACCACCGAGAGCAGCCCGTCGAAGATGGTAAAGACCACGAACTGGAGCAGAAGGATGAAGCCATCGAGAATCCAGAGAAACCCGGTTTCCACCCATCCCCAGAACGTCCGCAGCCAACCGATAATGACGCCGAATCCGCTCATATCTACCTCTTCATGATCACGGCCCGGATCGACAGGAAGCCGAAGCAGGCCAGAAGGATGGTCTTAAGAACAGCCAGGCCAGTGGAAAGGGTTTGACTCAGGTCGATGGTATGGTGGCCGTACTGTCCGGCTTCGATTTCGTAGACCGGGGAACCGCCACCGGGCAGGGAGTTGAAGAAGCTGGAAGAGAACGAGAAGAGGCCCGAGGATTTAACGGTGTTGAGGAACGAGGTGAACCGTTCCGGAATGTCAAAGTTGCCGGGATCGTAAGCATCTTCAAAAGCGGCGGAAGTTACGGCGGGAAACGTTTCAGCTTGTGGCACTTCTGTTTCTTCGGCTGGATTTTGAGCAGCATCGGCAGCGGCGGCGGCAGCTTGGGCAGCAGTAACGGCGGCTTGTTGGGCAGCAATCTGGGCGGCTGCATCGGTGGGATTAGCAGCAGCAACAGCTTGAGCGGCAACAGCGGCAGCGTTAGCCACGGCGGCGGTGTTCTGGGCTAAGAGGTCGTTAATTTCGGCCTGCGTGATTTTCGGAGTAGTGGTAGCGGAAACGGCAACAGGTGGAGCCTCTTCAGCGGTGGTGACGTCGTTTATAGAAGCGGCTCGAATAGCAGCTTGAACACCAGATGCAATAGCTGGAGTCGGGGCGGCTAGTACGTTATTTTTAAGATTGGCATAATCAACCGCACCAGCTTCAGGTAAAATAGTGGGCTCGGCTGTAGTTGTTACAAGGTTACAGACGTCAACATAAAAGCGATTATCAGCCCACCAAGGACCAATGCGGTAAAGTTGCGTTGAAGTATATGCGTAATAATAGCCGTCTGAACCGTTAATAACAGGGTGCCCTGTAAAAGCAGCCATTCCAGATAGGGATTCTTTAAAACCAGTACCAACAAAAGTAGTGGCAAGGCGGAAAGACTGATTGCTCAATTCAATAACAGCATCAACATGAAACTGAGTTGATG
Source organism: uncultured Desulfobulbus sp. (assembly GCF_963662935.2). Taxonomy (NCBI): domain Bacteria; kingdom Pseudomonadati; phylum Thermodesulfobacteriota; class Desulfobulbia; order Desulfobulbales; family Desulfobulbaceae; genus Desulfobulbus; species uncultured Desulfobulbus sp. Next base: position 1,920,859 of record NZ_CAXXTL010000002.1, read on the forward strand.
GGTAGATAGAAGGGCCAGTATTAGCTTCGACAGCGTCTTGCAAAGCAGGTGCAGCACCTGGATTACCACGAACATAATCAATCAGATCACCAACAGAAATCCCAAGAGAAGCATTTTTGCCAAGATAACTGGAAGATATTGAAGGGAAAGAAGCAGCAGTCACAAGAGCCATAGGGCCAACGGCTAGATATGACGGCTGAAAAAGTTTATCGGCGGCAGAAGCAACCGCGCCAGCAGTGGCGGAAACATATTCCGGCATCTGACCAGTTTTGACATAATATTGACCGGTAGAAGCGGCAAGCATAGAGGCACCGACAGCAGCAGCGCCAACAATGGCGAGGGCAGTACCTGCATGGGACCGAGCCGGAAGCATGACAAGCGAACAAATGATAAAGAGCAGGATGAACCGTTTCATTTCCCCGGCTCCCGCTTCTCGGTGTTGCGGTCTGCTGCCTTCACCACCTGTTGCCCAAACGCATCATCGCCGCACTGGCAGCGGTAACGTTGCGACTCGGGGTTGAACCCTTGACCCAGGCAGAGGAAGCGGAACAGGTCGCCCCGGTTGCTGCAGGACTTCTCGCAAACGCTCAGGTATTCGCCGCAGGATTTGGCCGGTTCAATATGCTTGGGGTATTCTGTGCTCCGGATGGTAGGAAAGCCGTTGGTTTGCGCCGGCAGGCCGCCGCCGTGAGCGTTGTTGAGGTGAGTGCCGGTAATAAAAAAAATCAGGTAGACGCCGAGGGCGTAGAAGAGCAGGAGTTTCATAGCAGTATCCTTTTCAAAAGGCCGATGAGGAAACAGAGGCCGATAAAGGCGATCAGTAAGGCCCAGCGCCGGATCAGGGGGAAAGACGGAATCTGGTTCATTGTGGTGCCTTCTTGAGCATTCGGTTGATCAGGAAGCCGCAGGCAATCAGCAAGGCGATCCCGGCAAAGGGTGCGGCCAGTTGCAACAACTCGGAGAACAGGGCAGCGGCATCAAAGCCTTCAGGCAGCTGGATCATTGGTCCCACCTCGTATGCGCGGCAATCACAAAGGCGATGGCGCAGAGCGCCCCCAGGCCAAACGACATGATATCCCCGAGCTGCAGGGTGATATTCTCCAGGATGGTGGTGAGTTCGGCGGCGGTCATCCCAGGTTCCCCACGCCGCGAATAAGCGAAAACACGTAGCTAACCACGAGGCCAGCGATCCAGCCGATCAGCACCAGGCCAAGCCCCATACCGTAGGCGGTAAGATTAAGTGTCATGTCAGCGCCTCATGGCGTTATCAAGTTCCTGGTAACGATCCTCGGACAGTTCCACCCCGTCCCGTTCCCAGGTGTTTTGTTTCTGGTCATAGATGGAGATTTCGCTTTCCGGCAGGCTGTCCGCGCCGCGATAGGCCAGATCAAGCTCATACTGGCGCAAAGGTGAGATTTCGATATCCTGGCGTTCGGATACGGGGCTGTTGTAGACAGTCGGAGCGGCGGGCAGAGATTTGAACCGGATATCGTGGTAGATTTCCCGAGCCCGTTGAGAGGAAGCCACCGGAGAAAGCAAGACATCCTTGAGCAGATCCAAGGCCATGAGGATGAACGAGCAGACCACCATGCCGAGAAACAAGGTCTGCAGATCCGTGATCAAGCCGCCCGTCAAGCGACCGACAGCTTCAATCAGATAGGACATGGGATCGACTTGCGGCATGGTTTTAGTCCAGGAAAATGGGGAGGGGAAACCCCTCCCCGGGTTGATCAGGCGCCTTTACCAGCGTGCATGGTGCGCTTCACATAGGCATAGCCGAGGAAGAGCAGGCCGATGCCGATAAAGCCGATCAGCAGGGTGGAAACGTTGGTGGTAACTCCGGTGATGTTGACTGCGTCGAAAAGTGCTTGCATGGTTTTCTCCTTATGCTTGCGGTTTGACCTTGTTTAGCGGATGACCCTCATTGTCTTGGTTCAACGGGAATAGGACTTTTGAGCTGTTCATGATAAACCATTATGAACGGAGGAAAGTCCATGCGAAAGAAACGTCACAACTACAGCCCTGAAGAGAAGGTAATCATCCTCAAGCGCCACCTGGTTGGCCGGGAAACGGTATCGGATCTCTGCGATGAATACCAACTGCAGCCGAATACATTCTACGGTTGGCAAAAGCAGTTTTTCGAAAAGGGAGCTGCTGCTTTTGCCCTAGAAAACAAAGACTCCAAGAAGGTACAAGAACAACGAATCCATCAGCTTGAAGATAAATTGCGTCGGAAACATGAAGTTCTTTCCGAGTTGCTGGAGGAGCATATCCAGTTAAAAAAAGAACTTGGGGAGCTCTGAATGGTAGCTGGGTTCCTCATGATACACGTGATACCGTTGTTGATTTCAGCAAGCATTGGAGCAAGAAAGCTGAAGTGGCCCTGCAAGAGATCATCGCTTGGCTGGCCGTTTCCAGGAGCAAGTTTTATGCATGGATCAAGCGGTACGGCAAGGCCAACGAACATAATGGGCTGATCCCCCGGGATTTCTGGCTTGAACCTTGGGAACGGGCAGCGATCGTCAATTTTGCTGTCAACAATCCCCTTGAGGGGTATCGGCGGTTGACGTTTATGCTACTGGATCAGGACATCGTTGCCGTCAGCCCCAGCAGCACCTGGCGAGTTCTAGGCCAGGCAGGGTTGCTGCAGAAATGGAACCGGAAGAAAAGCCTCAAGGGCACCGGCTTTGTGCAACCGCTCAGGCCCCATGACCATTGGCATGTGGACATTTCTTATATCAACATCTGCGGCACATTTTATTATTTGTGCAGCATTCTCGATGGATGCAGTCGTTTCATTGTCCACTGGGAGATCAGGGAACAGATGACGGAAATGGATGTGGAGATCATCCTGCAACGCGCCAAGGAGCACTTTCCCGAAGCCCGGCCAAGGATCATTTCAGATAACGGGCCACAATTTATTGCCAAGGATTTCAAAGAATTCATCCGTATCTCGGGAATGACGCATGTGCGGACATCGCCATATTATCCGCAGTCCAACGGCAAATTGGAACGGTTCCACGCAACCATCAAGGGGGAATGTATTCGTCCCGGTGTCCCGCTTTCCCTTGACGATGCCCGAAGAATGGTTGAAGGGTTTATCCATCACTACAACAACGTCAGGTTGCACAGCGCCATCGGATATATCGCGCCGATGGACAAATTGAACGGCAGAGAACAGGAAATATTCAAAGAGCGAGACAAAAAACTGGAAAAAGCCCGGGAACTGAGAAAGAAAAAACGACTTCGTGCCTACGGGCCAATCACCCCAAGGGGAGATAATACGGCTCCCCATAACCCCTTAATGCAAACAGCTTGAATGTCCATTTCCAACTGAGGCGGAACATCATCAGCATGGCAAGGCCGAAAATGATAAGCGCAAGGCCAAGAATACCGCCTACCGAGACGAGCATATCTGCCCTTACACCATCAAAAAATGTGGAACTGATAATCGGTGTCCAAGTCATTATCAGTGCCTCCCAAGGGGTGATTGACAACAAGAGCGAGCACCCCAAAACCCGCTCATTTTTTGTATTCAGTCGCTCAGTACGGGGAACAGGTAATTGCCGATCTCTTGGGCCTGCTCCCTGGTGATTATTCCGGCAGCGACGCACCGGCACAGGCGCTCCCCTCTTTCGCTATACGTCAGGGAAAAAGAGGTGCTTGGTTCATCCATCTGCCCGGAGGCTCCGCAATGAGCGGCGGGGCAATGGCCTTCCATGGAGTTCCGCCCGGCACCGGCAGACGCCGGAAGCCGGTCGGCTCTCCATGGGTTCGAACATTGGGCACGTCTGGTCATCAGACCGCCCACAGGTAATGGGGATAGTGCCAGCGGCCTTTGTTATCCTTCCACGGGCGGCACTGGACCTCGACTTCAATGGACAGATCCTCGTTCGGCATCCCGAGTTTGGACTTAGACATGATGCAGTATTTGATCGGATGGGAATGAGGGTCCGGGGCCGGAGTGGTGAAGATGGTTTCGATGATCGGGAAATTATCCTTATCGGTGCCCACCTGTTGTGACTCCTTGATACGGCCCGAGAGCCAGAGGGTTCCTGGTTTTGCGGTATTTTTGTCGGCTGTTTTTTCTGGTGACATGGTTTGTTTCTCCTTCTTTTTCTTTGGATTTTGGTGAGTTGTTCGTTTATACCTTAGTGGACTGTGGCACTTTCTCGCCGGGGTTCATGTCGTTGCAGTTTGATGCTGCAGAAGCAGGTCCAGCACTGGAGATAGGTCTCGTGTTCGCCTTCCGGTGTTTGGGTCACAGTGACTTCGAACGGCCTGCCGCAGGTGCTACACAGCATATCTGAGATGTCACGGAGTTCAGGGCCGCTTGTTTTCATGGTTGCGCAGTCGGATGGTGAGGTTGCGGTCAGTGGCGCGGAATTTGGATTCAACTAAAATGTAATTTTGACTCTGTATGAGAAGGACAGTCTTTATTTCGAGCTGAGTTATCTTGTTTGAGTTTGCGGTTTTCATTTCAAGGCCTTGGTATTGGTTCGCGTTGCGGTGAGGAGCGGTTTGTTTCATGGGGTTGGGCTCTGCCTGTTTAATGATGCGGCCCAGGTATCTGGGACTAATTCGCACAGCTTGAAGGTGGTGAGAGGGATCAGGGCGAACGCGGATGAGCATTGTTTGCACTCGTAAACAAGCTCGTAGCCTGGTTTGATAGAACGCACAGAAGGCGATGAAAACTCGCCTTGGCATTTCGGGCAGCAGGTGGAGGAGAGGAAATCGTAGGTTTGAGCGATCTTTTTCATGACTCTCCTGGGGTTCCTCGGGTTTGGTTTACGTTTGTGATAGAAGAGATCGAGTTAAAACAGTAAATGTTTGTATGCATACATTAAACAAATTGAATGTTGGCATGTCAACAAAAAATAACGAAAAAATAGCTGAAATTGGAGCAAGAATAAGATTATTCCGAAAAGGAAAAAATCTTACCCTCGTCCAGTTCGCAGATTTGATTGGAATTTCACACGGTTCACTTTCGAGCCTTGAAAATAACAGGTCAAAACCTGCAGCGGAAACACTTTCAAACTTATGTCTGTATACAGACATTGATATTGAATGGTTATTGACTGGCGAGAGCAAGGAGAGGGGGAGTGAAAGAAAAAGTGAAACCTTTTTTTCTCAACTTCAGGATTGGGGAAAAGAAATGGCTGGTTCAGAAAATATCGATTGGATGAAGCGACAGATCGAGGCGCAGTTCCCAGCATTCAAAAAATGGAAGGAAGCAAAGGAAGAATCAGAAAGGGGTGAAGATATCTTTCCATCGTCCAAGGTAGCATGATAAAATTTTAATTAGAAATCAATTAGTTGAATGTGTCCACGTTGTGGCATTTCTTTAAGGTTGAAGGTATTGCAATCATTGGGGTGAGCAAACGTAAGCTGACCAAAACCAAAGGCGCTTTACCGAATCAAGACAGCCTGTTGAAACTGCTCTATATGGGGATTCAGAATGCCAGCAAGAAATGGACGATACCAATCCACAACTGGTCACTGACAATTTCTCAGTTGGCGATATTTTTTGAGGGAAGGTTGGATAAGGAATTGAAACTCTGATAGGTATACTGGCTGTTGAAAAAGATGATTCTTTCAAATCCGCTCCAGCAAAAGCCAACTCCTCCGACGAGCAAGCTTGCAGGACCATTCTCGGAGCTGGCTTCCGCTTCCGCTCTTTTGGGTGGCAGATCGAAAATCGCAAACCCTGACACAGAACTCTGAACACTCCCCGGCTTTCTGGTAAATTGGAATCAAGAGGCAGGGCTATTATTGAGAGACAGTATCTCGCATGCGGGATCGTTTATTGACACTTAGTAAAAGACATTATATATAATGAAGACTTAAAAAGTCTCAATGCCAATATCAAAACTCAATATATTGCAGCAAAATTCACGTTGCGCTACTGCATAAGGTGTATACGCGTTTAGTCTCCGACTTTTTGCGGGACCATCATATATGGTTGTGACAAATAATGATCGGAAATAACTCGGTGCTAGAGTACCCCTTGGTAAGGAGGAAGTCATCAACTCAATCCCGATCGTGGGTTCCAATGCTTAGCATCTAGTTTCTTAATCCCCCATTAATCCACCCCTATCATGTTTGGAGTTATGACTTTGTCATGGCACGAACGTGCAATGGCAGTGCACTGCCATTGCTCAACATCATAAATAAATTACACAAGAGGTGCCTGTGCATCAAGGTGGCCCGGAAGATAATCGCATCCGTTCGCATAGTTAATTAGGGCATCGCAAGCCAGTGCCGCAAGCAATCCGTTCAATGGAATAATATTTTGGCAGTATAAAAAACTTTGAACCTGTCTTGGTTCAACGGGAATAGGACTTTTGAACTGTTTATGATAAACCATCATGAACGGAGGAAAGTCCATGCGAAAGAAGCGTTACAATTACAGTTCTGAAGAGAAGGTGATCATCCTCAAGCGCCACCTGGTTGGCCGTGAAACGGTATCGGATCTTTGCGATGAATATCAACTGCAGCCGAATAGATTCCATGATTGGCAAAAGCAGTTTTTCGAAAAAGGAGCAGCTGCCTTTGCTGCGGAGAACAAAAACTCCAAGAAGGTGGAGGAACAGCGCATCCACCAGCTTGAAGAAGAAATTGCATCGGAAACACAAGGTGTTGACGTTCATGATGCTCGATCAGGACATCGTTGCCGTTAGCCCCAGCAGCACTTGGCGAGTTCTTGGTCAAGCAGGGTTGTTGCAGAAATGGAATTTCCAACTGAGGCGGAACAACAGGTACCAGTAAAAAAACCTGGTAGTTGCCAGGTTAAATCGTAACTAATGCAGTATGATTCAGAGGTTTGCTTTGATGTCTATTGACCCCGCTTTTCCTTGCACAGCACCAGTTCTTGCTATTGTTATTCCTTGTTTCAACGAACAAGAATCTATTCCAGGTACACTGTTGTCTCTTTTGGGAGTTCTGGATAAACTGGTATCAATAGGAAGAATAACGACTGAAAGTTTTCTCTATTTTGTTGATGACGGCAGTACTGATAATACTTGGTATTTGTTGTCCTCAATACACAAGAAAGAGCATCGTGTAAGGTGCCTGAAGCTTTCCAGGAATTTTGGTCATCAGACTGCATTGATAGCCGGTCTCATCTCAGTTAAAAACAAATGCGACATTTCCATATCTATTGATGCAGACCTTCAACAAGATCCGAATGTAATGGATAAGTTTATTGAGTCGTACTTAAATGGTGCTGACATTGTGTTCGGTGTGCGAAACAACAGGGTTGCTGATGGAATTTTCAAAAGAATTACCGCCTTGGCTTTTTATCGGATAATGTCTATCATGGGAGTAACTATTATCAAAAATCATGCAGACTACCGATTGTTGAGCAAACGCGCGCTTGAAGCGTTAACAGCTCACAACGAGCCTAATTTATTTCTTAGAGCTATATGTGTCCAGTTGGGTTTCAAAACTGGAACCGTTTATTTTGACGTTGTTGAGCGCAATGCAGGGGTGAGTAAGTACTCTTTACGGAAAATGCTCAAGCTTGCGGTGAATGGTATAACTTCTTTCAGTATATTTCCTTTGCGAATAATTGCTATACTAGGCGTCCTCATATTTGGACTCACTGCACTGATGGCTATTTATGTTATTTGTCGAACACTTCTAGTTGGCGACACAGTTCCTGGCTGGGCATCCACGACATTGCCTATCTATTTCTTAGGAGGTGTTCAAGTCTTGTGCATTGGAATTATAGGGGAGTATCTGGCGGAGGTAGTAAATGCGGTTAAGCAGCGACCACGTTTCATCATTGAGACAGAGTTATTTTGAAAGCAATCTCCGGTGGTCTTTTATTTTTTGTATATGTTCCTGTTAGTTGTTTTGGACTGTACCTATTGAAGACAGCACTATCTTTGACATCACCCTGTTTCATAACAGGAGCAGCCTTATATGGATTTGGTGCGGTTATCTGGCTATTAATCTTGAAAGTTTATCCCCTTTCCATAGCGTTTCCAATAGCATCAGGTGCGTTAATGATAGGAACAACTTTGATTGGATTTTTCATTCTCAACGAATCCATTTCTTGGCAACATCTGCTTGGAATTGGGTTGATTATCTTGGGCATTGGACTACTTGCAATGAAAATACAATGACGGACTTTGTTGAGCAACAACGCGAACACTTTAATGAAATATCCAAACGCTACGCTGAAGCTAGAAAGCATCCTAATCATCTCCTGTTAAAAGATTTGATGTGGTCTGAATTTTTCAAAAATGTTGAATTTTCAGCGCCTACCGGTATGAAGGTGCTTGAACCAATGTGCGGCATGAGTGAGGGTTTGCAGATAATTAAGCGATATGTTCAAAAGGATATTGAATACTCTGGATTTGATTATAGCGACCAAATGGTCAAAATCGCGAGACGGGAGAATCCTCAATCTTGCATTGAGTTGCGTGACGCCACTTCCTACGATAGTGGAACCGAAAATTTTGACTGGATTATATTAATTGGGGGGCTGCATCATGTTTTTGCTAAGGCAGCTATTGTCGTTCAGAGATTGGCGCTCGCGCTATCTAAAGGAGGCTATTTCTTAAACTTTGAGCCAACGCATAACTGCTTGCTTACACGTCGGGCGAGGGCTCTTGTTTATAACAAGAATACACTTTTCGATCAGGAAACGGAGAAGGGGTTCGAATTAAAAAACCTCGACTTAATATTTGAACAAGCAGGATTTGAAAAAATTAAACAGATGTACCCTGGCTTACTTTCATATATTTTGTACTACAATCCAGATGCCTTTCCGTTATTAAACATAGGTGGAACAGCGTTCATTCATTCAGTGTTCGCTATCGACAAAGTTTTTTGGCGCACTTGGTTGGCAAAAAAACTTTCATTTGCTACCATAACACTATGGCGCCGTAAATGAATTGGTTCTTTGCACAACTTGCACGACATTCGGGTCCTGTTATATGTTACACTGTCGCAATTTTCATCGCCGCTTATAGTTGGTGGCCACTTTTTAGTGCACGATGGTCAATTATTGATGATCATGGAATAGTTTCTGCTATTGGCCCCGGAGACCATTTTTCGTTATCTGATATTCCAACCGCCTTAAGTAAAACGGAATTGTCGTCTTCATCAGAGTTGCCCCGTTTTCGCCCTAGTTATTACACCCTTCATTTTATTGAGACAGCGTTGTGGGGCGCAGTTCCCCAATATTGGTATGCCGCGAGAATTACATTAGCTGTCATTTTTGCAATATCTTTGACTTGGTTTTGCCTTTGCTTCACTGGCCCCGTTCTTACTTTGAATTTTCTGGTGTTTGTGCTATCCCGTCCTTATTGGTCGGACATTTTTGCGCGACTTGGTCCAGCGGAAACATATGCGGTCCTTGGGTTATGTTTAGTTGGGATCGGATTGGTTAAGGGAATTAGGCGAGGTTGGAATGTTTGGGCATGTACCACTTTGGCGCTAGGAATCATTATTGCTGCAGGAAGTAAGGAGAACTTCTTATTTTTGGCTATTTTTCCTTTATGGTTGTTGGGATCAAAAACCACTCAACTCTCTCATATGAAAAAAGGATTATTTGTTGCAGTGCTTTCTTTTATTATATGGATAACCCTTACTGTTTTGAATCGACTTAGTATTACCGGACGAGATGTCTATGCCCAAGATATCTCTTTTGGTTCTCGTAGCGAGTTAATTAAAAATTTTCTAATGAGAACGGATGTTTTGATATGGCTTGGGGTTATTGTTATTATCGGATTTTTCACGATTTTGGTACGGATTTATAATCGAAACAAACTTGACAAACCTCTTATAATATTAAAATTGCAGTTTGATCGTGAGGTACTGGTTCTTTTGGGGTTACTTGCCATCTTTGCTAGTCAGTATATATTCTACGCTGGATTATGGCCTGAAACTAATACTCCCAGGTACCTATTTCCAGGAATTCTTGCCGAGCAGATGGCTATGCTTATAGGTGTAGTGTCATTTGTTAAATTAGTCCGCTTTAGCGATCCAAAGGGTTTCTGGTTGTGGAGGCTGTCCGTACTTGCTACGATCTGTTTTGTTCGAATATTTATTCCAGACATTGAGAGGAACCACCAAACCGCAGAGATAGTAAAGATTGCAACTACTACTTTTACTAACAAGCTGAATGAAGGGGTGTTATTTCTTAATAAAAATCAGTTCGCTGTCGTGGTCCTTAACTCACATAACTTCATCGACTATGAGCCAATCTTTTCCATGCAGAGTTTCCTTCGGGCGGCAGGAATAACAGCGCCTATTTCAATAAAAATGAACAGTTACTCTTCTGCGAGTTATCCCCAAGATTCTCTCGCGGCTAAATTAGCTTGGACTATAGAAGATATGCAAAACGGGAGAAAATATAGGCGTGATGGAAAAGAATATCCAGAGCATATGCGCAACCTTTTCACCCCTTTTCAAAATTTAGATCTATCAAAAGGTTGTTATTCGTTCGGAATGAGTGGTCCCTCTTCTTTAGAATGTAAGCAAGGGGTGGTGATTTACCCTTAATTACTCCATACTTTCTCGGCATCACAGATGGGGAGTTCCGGGGACATGATATCTAATTCTTGATTTCTCAGGTGTCCCGCAAGTATCCCGGTATACGCTGCACGCTTTGAAAACAGATCCAGGTACCGGGTTCAACTCCCGGCGCCGCAATCGATTTCTTCAATGAAGACAGTCGATTGCCGTTTTCTTTTTCCTTGACATTCGATCAGACTATCGAATAGTCCATAAGGTGTCATCGTCCACTCCTTGGAATATTCACAAGGTTCCATAGCTGATTATTTTTGGGTCCCCTCTTCTCCCTCCTCCAACTGCAAGGATGAGTTTTCATGTCGCAAACGGCAATTCATTATCTCTCCTCGCTGTGCTCGTCGAAATGACAGAAAGAGACTTTTTACGAAACCATCAAATTTGGAATCTTGGATATCAATCTTACCTTGAGCTCCAAGAAAAAATTTTTGAATTTATTGATAAAATAGTCCTCAACCTCCGTCCGGACAAAAAAATAAACTTCTACAGGAATGGCAGAAAGCCAATCCTAAGCAAGAAGAAATCTCCTATTCTGATTTTCAAGGCGCGTATATGTCAAAATTGGTTTTTTATTCACTCATGATACAACCGGGCAATTTTAAATGGCTTCCGTAATAGAACAAATAGGCACACCTCTTCAGCTAACGGCCCTGTTCCTTCTGCTTGTCTTCGGCGTGTTACGGCTTTTGGTACGCTCGGGAAAATGGACTCCCTCTGCGTCGACCAATCGTCTCGTCATCAACCGTATCTTCCAAACTGCAATCGTGGCATTAGTCGCTGGTGTGCTCACCTCCACGCTCGGACCATCGTTTGATCGCTGGATGAACGGTGGTGAAATATTCCATGGGGCGGTTCTGTCCACGACGGGCGACCCCATCGCCGGCGCAACCATCAACCTGATAACCATTGCGACTGTTACGACGAATGGCGTTGGTCAATTCGACATTACTGTGCCTCCCGATAGGGTCCTCAAGGAATACAAACTTCAGATCAAGGCGCCCAGCTATGAGACACCGGCTGTCATGACCAAAAGCGCCGCGGACATGAAGAATGTTGAGATACGCTTGACGTCGGCTCCTCCTGAACTAGTCAAGGCCCTCGCGTCGCCCCTGTTCGTTGGTCAATATTTTGGAAATCCTTTCGTTCTGGTGTCATTGCGGGTCGAGAATGCAGGCACATCAATGACAACGATCAATGAAATACGTGGTACCTTAGTGGGCAAGGATGCTTCGTTCGTCTTGTCGCCAGCCTTTTGGACAATTGTTGGTCCGCTTGGCCCGTTTGCCCCTGTAATGGGGCCGTTCCCCATTTCTGCCGGAGCCAAGCTGGATATTCGGGTTGTGATGATGCCGGGTATGAATTTCGCCACTCTCTACAGTATGGTTGGCGCGCTGCCGGAATACAAGCTACAGCCGCCCTGCGTGCAGAAATTCAATGGCTCGGTTGATCCCATGACCGCTGACGCATACGAAAATTCCAAGGCGTTTGCTGACGAACGTTTCGCCTGGCGCGAAGGCGACTGGCATTTGAAGGTTGACGTGGTTGCAGAGAATCAAGCTCGGACTTTTCAGCGCGATTTCAACCTATCTAGTGTCGACGTCGATCATCTTCGTGCGTCCATTGCCCTGCTGAGGCAGTGCTTATCGGCAACTGCGGCTGCGCCGCTGGCGCAAGACAGCGGTATGGCCAATTTTTTGGAAAAATAAAGAGGTGAGTCAATTTTTTTATCAGAAGCAGATGGATTTTGCTTAGGGCTTGAAAAGCCAGGGGCACGATGTCGAATACCAAAGATGAAATCACTTGGGCTGTCTTTCCTGTAAAGAGGCACAGCGATTCAATCGGACATCACCGAAACCAGTAGTGCTCGCTTTCTTCTTGATGCAGAATTGCCCCACTCTGGTATTGGTCACGGGAACTGATCGAAGCGTACACTCGACTCAATGAATGAAAGAGGTGAACGAGTGCAACCTAACATTGTCATCAGAGACGAAGTCGATACCGATGCGGCCGTTATTGCCGAGGTGACTGTCGCTGCCTTCAAGACTCTGGAAATTAGCCGCCATACGGAGCAGTTCATCCTCGATGCCTTGCGCACAGCCAAGGCACTTACCGTATCGCTTGTCGCGGAATTGGAGGGAAAAATTGTCGGCCATGTTGCCTTTTCTCCGGTGACCATCTCGGACAATACGCCGAACTGGTATGGCCTTGGACCTGTCTCTGTGCTCCCGGAGTATCAACGGCAAGGTATAGGCACAGCTTTAATCCGCGAAGGCCTGTCACGACTGAGCAAGCTGAACGCCTCAGGCTGCTGCCTGGTGGGGCATCCGGAGTATTACCGGCGGTTCGGGTTCGAGAACAGAGCAGGGCTGGTCCTTGAGGGTGTTCCGCCGGAGGTCTTTTTCGCCTTGCCTTTGATCGTGCCCCCTCCTCAGGGGTTTGTTCATTTTCATGAGGCCTTCATGGCGGATGGTTCTCAGCAGGCTTGAGCAGCGTGGGTCCACCATGAGCACTCTCAAACATAGAGCCGATTTGCATTGAAGACAAAAAAGAATATCCTGGTCATCTACCACTCACAGAGTGGGACCATGGAACTCATGGCCAATCGATTTGCTCAGAGCGCTGCTCAGGAGGAGGAAGTTGACGTCGTCCTCAAAAAAGCAGGAAACGCCAACCTTGACGATCTGTTGCGCTGCAATGCCATCGCCATAGGTTCTCCTGAATATTTTGGGACCATGGCCGGCATGATCAAAGATTTCTTTGATCGCACTTTTGCATCCGCACAGGACAAGACCATCGGATTACCGTTTGTCCTTTTTGTCTGCGCAGGCAATGACGGGCGAGGTGCCATCACCCAAATCGAAAGAATTGTGGCCGGTTACAAATGGAGAAAGGTTTTGGAACACAGCAGGATCGCCGGAACTCCCACGGAAAGTGATCTCCTGGCAATTGAAGACCTTGGCCATACTTTGGAATTTTCTAAATTGAATACAGAGCTTCTTGTTGCACGTAGCCGCAACGCCTCCTCTCATTTTCCGTCCGAACGATGAAAACCGCTCTCTTTGACACCTGGACAGATAAATATGACGCCTGGTTTGAAACCCCAACAGGCCGGTTTGTCAGGCAATATGAATCAGCCCTTTTGCTGGAATTTTTAAATCCCCTCCCTGATGACAGCATTCTGGACGTGGGATGCGGAACGGGTATTTTCACCCAAGATGTCTTGAGCTGCGGGGCCAAAGTAACTGGCATTGATTTGTCTGTCCCCATGCTGGAAAGAGCTCTGATTCGTGCCGGGAATGCCAGTTATTCCGGTCTCTGTGCTGACATGAACGCATTACCGTTTCCCGACAACTGTTTTGATAAAGTGTACTCCATGACAGCGATTGAATTTGCGGATGACGCTGGACGGGTGCTTGCTGAATGTAATCGCGTCACCAGGAGGGGAGGATGGATAGTTGTAACCACCCTCAACAGTCTGAGCCCTTTGGCAGAACAAAGAACAAAGAAAGCCCAAAACGGCCATGATCTCTTTCAACAGATCTGCTTCAGATCTCCAGATGATATGCGTTTGCTCGTTCCTGAAAAGAGTAGGTGCAAAACTGCGATCCACTTTCAGAAAAATGATCCAGTCTCGCGTATTCCTGAATTAGAAAGAATCGGAAGAGAAAATAACCTGGAAACCGGCGCTTTTCTCGCCGTTCAATGGAACAAGGCTTGAAGCGTCGTTGGAAGTGACGTAGCAGTATTTTAGCCTTCACCTTCAAGCCCGGTCATCTTCGACCGGGCTTTTCTTTTCCAATCGGCAACCTGTCAACCTTGTCTTTTTTGGTTCTTCCTTGGTGGCCTGGGAATCCTTCCGTTGACAGGCTTCTATTTTGTTACGTATAACTCTAAAATATGTTGCCCTATGGGGAGAGTAATAATATTACTCTGAACCCATATAACCTCCCAACTCAACAGATCTTTTTCGATCCTTTCGATCGTTGAGGGGTTAAAATGAATACGCCCATCGAAACCTCCACCGAGACAGCAACCAGGACCCAAGCCGTTCAACCACAAGGTTGGTTGAATCGAACCGTGGTGGGTACCGGAATCGCCAGTGCCCTAGGCGATTTCTGCTATGAAACTACCACGTTCAACCTGCCGGGGATTATTGCCGTCCTCGGCCTGCCGGCGGCGGTGCTGGGGACCATTGAGGGGATTGCCGATGCTGTGGCCAGCTTCACCAAGATGCTCTCCGGTTACATTGCTGACAAGCTTGGGCATCGTAAACTGCTTGTCATTGTCGGGTATAGCCTGACACCCATCGGTCAGATGCTGATCGCCTTAGCAGCTGGCTGGCCTCTGATTCTTTCTGGCCCGATTGTCTCCTGGTTCGGCAAGGGATTACGCGGCCCACTGCGGGATGCAATTGTCATTCAGGCGGTAAGTCCGGAGACCCGGGGGCGGGCCTTTGGCTTTCATAGAGCCATGGACACTATCGGCGCGGTCCTTGGACCGATGCTGGGAGTTGCCCTGTTGGGGTGGGCCCAGGGCTGGAATGGGCATGACACGTCTTTTGCTTTCCGCTTCGTTCTCTGGTTCTTGGTGATCCCCGGTCTGCTTGCGATCCTGTCCTTTTTTATCATGGTGCAGGACCCGGAGCATTCGCCCAATCCGGCACTTAAATTCTTCCATTCCCTGCTTGACCTGCCGTTGTGTTTTAAACGCTACCTCGTCGCAGTGGGACTTTTCAGTGTCGGCGACTTCTCGCACAGCCTGCTGATCCTCGCCGCGTCCATGGGAGTCGTTCAGGCTACCCAGGTAGCTGGTCTGCTGTATGTCTGGCGTAATATAGTGCAGGTGGCGGTATCCTTTCCCATCGGCATGCTGGCTGATCGTTTCGGTCACTTGTCGACGTTGGTCATCGGCTATGCACTGGGTGCGTTCACAGCTGTCCTGACGGCCTTGGCTTGTTTACTTCAAATTGAAAGCGTTTCTTTTATGGGCGTTATCTTTTTCATAGCCGGGCATTACATGGCCGTGCAAGAAGCGCTGGAATCAACGGTCACCGCAGAGATGGTCAGTCAAGACACGCTGACCATGAGTATCGGGGCGCTCGGCACCGTCAACGGCACAGCCAAATTTGTTTCCAGTCAATGGTAGGCGTGCTGTGGACAGTTATTTCGTCGGTATTCAGCTTTGCACTTGCTGCCCTGCTTATGACCGCTGGTACAGTTGTCTTGCTGTGGACTGAGAGAAAAGAGTAGGATTGGTTGTCAAGATGCCAAATGTTTTCAAAAAAAATAGGGAGGCTCTATGTTCTATTCCGCAGAAGTTGACCACATGACCTGTGTGGCCAAAGGGCCAAATCATGGCCCCGCGCCCATCCCCCAGGAAGGGCGGTGGACCCAGGCCAAGGAGATCAAGGATATCGCCGGCCTGACCCACGGTGTGGGCTGGTGTGCGCCCCAGCAGGGAGCCTGCAAGCTCACCCTGAACATCAAGGACGGCATCATCGAGGAGGCCCTGGTCGAGGTGATTGGCTGCTCGGGCATGACCCACTCGGCGGCCATGGCGGCGGAGATCCTGCCCGGGAAAACCATTCTTGAGGCACTCAACACCGATCTGGTGTGCGACGCCATCAACACTGCCATGCGCGAACTGTTTTTGCAGATCGTCTACGGCCGCTCCCAGACCGCCTTTTCCGAGGGCGGGTTGCCCATCGGCGCCGGACTGGAGGATTTGGGCAAGGGGCTGCGCAGCCAGGTAGGCACCATGTACGGTACCAAGGCTAAAGGTGTGCGCTACCTGGAAATGGCGGAAGGGTATGTGACCCGACTCGCCTTGGATGCCAACGACGAGGTCATCGGCTACGAGTTCGTCCATCTCGGCAAGATGATGGAGATGATTCAACAGGGCACCAGCGCCGATGTGGCACTGATCAATGCCACCGGCAGCTATGGCCGCTTTGCCGAGGCGGTCCGGACCATCAATCCCCGGCACGAATAAGGAGACCGATCATGGCCCTTTTTGAAGGATACGAAAGAAGAATAGAGAAAATCAACACGGTACTGGCGCAGTGGGGCATTGCTTCCCTTGAAGAGGCTCGGGCGCTGTGTGAGGCCAAAGGCGTCGATGTCCATTCTATCGTCAAGGACATCCAGCCGATCTGCTTCGAGAACGCCTGCTGGGCGTATACCCTGGGGGCGGCTATAGCCCGTAAAAAAGGAGAGAGCAAGGCGATGGACATCGCCCGTACTCTGGGCGAGGGCCTCCAAGCCTTTTGCATTCCCGGTTCGGTTGCCGAGGAGCGCAAGGTGGGCATCGGGCACGGCAACCTGGCCTCCATGCTGCTTTCCGAGGCAACCAAATGCTTCGCCTTCCTCGCTGGACACGAGTCCTTTGCCGCCGCCGAAGGTGCGATCGGTCTGGCCCGCTCGGCTAACAAGGCCCGTACCGAACCATTGCGGGTGATCCTCAACGGGTTGGGCAAGGATGCCGCTCAGATCATCTCCCGGATCAATGGCTTCACCTATGTGCAAACCCAATTCGATTATGCCACCGGCACGCTGAGTGTTGTTCGCGAAATCGCCTACTCCTCCGAGGAACGGGGCAAGGTGCGCTGTTACGGCGCCGATGACGTTCGTGAAGGGGTGGCTATCAACCACCTTGAGGAGGTAGATGTCTCCATCACCGGCAACTCCACCAATCCGACCCGTTTTCAGCATCCGGTGGCCGGCACGTACAAGAAGGAGTGCATCGAGCGGGGCAAGAAGTACTTTTCCGTGGCTTCCGGCGGCGGTACGGGCCGCACTCTGCATCCCGACAACATGGCCGCCGGCCCGGCCTCCTATGGCATGACTGACACCCTTGGGCGAATGCATTCCGACGCCCAGTTTGCCGGTTCCTCCTCGGTTCCCGCCCATGTGGAAATGATGGGCTTTATCGGTATGGGTAATAATCCCATGGTGGGCGCCTCGGTCGCGGTCGCCGTGGCTTTGGCTGCCGCCTCCGCATGAACAATGCAAAATCAACTGTAGAGAAAAAATTAACCCCACATTGGATGAATTTTGTTCACCATCACCTCATTGAATCCAACTCGTACTATGAAAAATTTCTTGGAGAGATATTTTTTAAAAATTTACAAACAAATAGCATTCCTGATTATTTCGGTTTCTATCGTTTCCTGTTTTCGTCCCGCTACACCTGACGATGATCTGGCGAGCGCAATACTCCTCGGTGATATTGTTGCGGTTCAACAAGCACTGGATCGCGGTGCGAATGTCACGAGGGTCTATCAAGACGGGACGACACCACTGATATCTGCGTGCAGAGAGGTCAAGAATTACCATGGCGAAGCTGGTGCGGAGGTGACTGTTAGTGTGAAAGCGGATCTCAAAAGTTCTCAGACCAGCATGAACGTCAAAGCTCATGATGTCCATGCTTCTCACTCCTCGCAAACAGTGAAAGGCAATCGGGAGATTGTGGAACTCCTCATTGCAAGAGGAGCGGATGTGCATGCAAAGGATAAGGAAGGTCATACGGCTCTTATTCTCGCGATCCGGAATAATATGCCCGAGATCGCAGGAATTCTCCGGAAAGCAGGAGCTAAGGAATAAGCGATTGCAAGTGAAGTTCAGCAGATATGGTCCTTAATTCCAATTTTAAAAACCCTGGCAATTCGTTGTTTTTTCAAAAATTTTCTCTAATCTCATGGGACCTGACAGCTGCTCATATTAGAAGTGGCAGAGTTTATCCTCCAGGTACGCATTTGCCGGATGAGTCATAATTTTTATAGGCGCGGTTGCCTTAGGGGGTGCGCGCCAAAGGTTAAAAGGAAGGGAGCCAGATGAAAAATCAGGAAATATTTTTAAATCGCCTCAATAAACTTCTGGAATCTGATCAAGGCACCTTACCTGTCTTTAGTGCTGTATCCCTGAAGATCCAACTTGAACTCATTAAAGATCACCCTGATCTTAAAGTTATAGAAAAATTCATTATTGAGGATCAATCGCTTTCCAGTACTGTTTTAAGAATAGCTAATTCTGTAAAATACTGCGGATTGATCGAAACAACGACTGTCAAATCGGCCATTGTCAGGCTTGGTATGGCTGAGATCATGCAAATCGTCTGCACTGACATCAATAACAAAATGTTCAGTTCTCAAGATGATGCGATTGATGCCATCATGAGAAGATTGTGGCAACATTCAGTTGGCTGCGCTTTTTCTGCAGGTATTCTAGCAAATACGCTCTCTTGCGGCGTCTTGCAAGACGAGGCTTTTTCCGCAGGGCTTTTTCATGACATTGGTAAATTGTTCATTCTCAAAATTATCGATGATAAAAAAAATAATAAATATTTAGGGGTTGTCGATGATTATATGCTTGAAGTTATAGAATCGCTCCATGCAAAACAGGGCTATCGGCTGATGATTCGAATGAAATTGCCGAGAATGTATGCTGTTGTTGCTCGTGACCATCACCTGCATAAATACGACAGGGACAATCCCCTCCTCGTGTTGGTCAAATTGGCCAACAACATCTGCCATCAACTTGGGATCGGGCTTGTCGCCAACCCTTCTCTTGACATAATGACGACCGAAGAAGCGGCCTTGCTCAACTTGACAGAACCGATTTTGGAAAAATTAAGAAAATTCTTGATGAATAACCCCAATTTTGCGGGCTCATAAGCAATGAGAATGCAAGGATGGAATTGGGGAATGGAAACTGAGGAAACTCGATTCTGCGAGGTGGGCGCGAGTTCAATTGCCTTGGGCAAAAAATAAGGGGGCGAGGGGCTTTTTGGGTGGCGGATCTATGGTGTTTATTCCAGCTTGTCATATAAAGGCCACAGCCGGAAAAATCTGTGGCTGGATGGGAGAGAGTGCTGCACAAGACTGAACCTTGTTCGCCGGCATGGCCGGCTCCTACAAGCAAACTCGATACCCTTGGGGTAGGAGCGGGCCATGCCCGCGATGTGAATCCTGAATTGTTGCGTCTACTTGGGTGTCATTTCGACCGAACGGGAGAAATCCCGAGATTCCTCACATCCGTTCGGATTGACAAATTCAAGGATTGTGACCGCGTGAAAAAGACAAGCTGACTCGAACATCTTCAATGCAACTGCAAATAAAAAAAATCAAAGTCCGAAAGAGCCACTTCACCGGTTACCCTTTTCTTTGATATTCGGCTCCGGTTCGCAGTCAAAATGACCTAAGGGGCGTTTAAAGGTGTACGTTGCCGGAGAGGCGACCAGGCTGTCCCAGGACTCCTGTGTATTGCCGCCAAGCGCTGCAAATGGAGAGGAAACCACAAAAAGAGCGAATCCCGTGACCGTTGCGACCGCTCCAACCGGTCTGGCGAGTGTGGCATCAGCAATCATCAGCCCTCCGTCCTTTTGAGACTTCGTTTCATAATCCCTGGCCCAAACAGGTGTCCCCAAAAAAACAGTGGCAAAAACAGTCAATAAGAAAAATGCTTGGATGCTCTTGCTGCAGTCGTGCATTGAATCTCTCCTCCCTTGAGTTTGAAAAATTCTTTCACACCGCTGGCGTGGTTCAATGCCGGTTGAGTGCTGCTCTAAAATATACTGAGTTGGAGAGAGAAATCGAGACTTTTTAATCGACTGGCTGGAAAGTGCTCTGGCAGCGGTCTCTTTCTTAACGTTTCAGTTTTCCTCATCCGCTTCATTGTCTTCTGTATACGCTTTGCTCTCTTTATAGGCCGCTAATCGCACCTGTGCCCGTCGACTTGCGTCGTGCTTCTCGGCTTCACCCAGTTTCGCATTGGCCTGGAGCATGGAATCGGATTTTGTGGCCGCCTCAATCGCTTTCTCAAATTCATTGTTCCGCGCATACGCAGCAGCCAGTGCCGCCCAGCTTGCGAAATGGTTTGGATCTTTCTCCGTGGCTTTGTGGGCATAGGCGACCGCTTTTTTTCCATCGACATACTGCTTCTCTTGACAGGTGGCATACAGGTAGGCCAGATGAACCCATCCGCTCACATTGCCTTTTTCCGCGGCTTTAGAGTACCAATCGATGGCCTGGCGGTAATCCCTGGAGACCCCTTGGCCGGTTTTATACAGATAGGCAATAGAAGCGGGGGCATAGATGTTTCCAGCCCTGTCCGCCATGTTCAATAATTCTAAGGCTTTGTTGTAATCTTTGGGCACCCCTCGGCCCAGCCGGTAGAGCCGGGCAAGCAAGGTGGCGGCATTCGCATCCCCTTTTGCCAGCGACTTCTCGGCCCATTCGACGGTTTTCGTATACTCTTGCGGAACGCCTATCCCTTTGTAATAGAACCAGGCCAGCATGTATTGGGAACCAGCATATCCCCCTTCAGCTGACTTCAGCATCCATTCCGCCGCCTTGCTGTAATCCTCGGGAACACCATTGCCTTCAAGATACAACTGGGCCAGCTGGCCTTGTGCTTTCGCATCGTGGTTATCAGCTCTTTCGCGCAACATCGGCAGGGCTTCATCGTATTTTTTTTCAGCAATCAGCTGATAGGGCAAGGCTTCCTCCTGTTGCGCTCTGGCATCGGCCGCTTGTGCCGTTGCGGCCGAGCTTCCATCCGGTTGAGCCGCAGCGCCGCCGGATTGCGTCAAGGCGTTCCCGGCGGTCACCATCTGGGCCGCAGAGATGGCATAGGGGACAGCGGCGGTGCACCCATTGAGGGCGCAAGCGGCAACTGCGATCAATAGACACCGGCAAGTGTGAAGAAAGCGTTCCCCCAGCCCTTCATTTATTCTCATGATTTCAATGCTGTAAAAGGGTATTTCAGGATGTGCGGGGTGTTGTTTTCTCATTTGGATATCATCGACTATTTAGAGACGTTGCCTTTCTTGTATTCGGCAGTGTTTTCAGTGAAAGAGAGCAGTCTTGTTCCTGGGCTCGCAGGGGGGGGGGCTGCGCCATGAGCAAGTGTGGGGATGAATATAGCAGGTTTCAGGCGGTCAGTCCGGTTGTTTTTCCCCTGAAATCATCACCGGCTGGTCGATGAGGGTGGCGAGCGGGACCACCTGGTCCGCTTGAGACAAGCGTGCAAAGAGGCGATGAAGTTCTTGGGGCCAGTTGATTTTCGCCTTTTCATCCTGGGGTGGATTGTCGTGGAGCAGCAAAATGTCCCCCGGTTGCAGCTGCCTGAGGACTCTGGAGGCCAAGTTGTGGACATTCCGGTTGCCCCGGTCAAAGATCCGGCAACTGAAGGTGAGAGTTTGCAGCCCCAGAGAAGTAAGAGCCGGTTGGAGCCGGGGACTGGTGATGCCGATTGGCGGCCGGAAAAGCAGTGGGCGGATCCCTAACTTGGCGAGCACCTCCTGGGTAGCCCGGATATCTTCTTCCAGGGCTCTGCAGCTCCGCAGCATGAGCAGGTTGTCATGGCGAAAAGAGTGGTTGCCGATGGTGTGGCCGTGGGCGAGAATGGCCGCAATCAACTCCGGATGGGCGGCGGCCTGCCTGCCGATCACAAAGAAGGTGGCCGGCAGCCGGTATTGGGCCAGCAGCTCCAGCAGTACGGGGGTGGAGGCGGGAAAAGGGCCATCGTCGAAGGTGAGGGCTATCCCCGTGGCGCCTTGCTTCCCCCTGGAAATCACCGGCAGGAAAAAGGACCAGCGGGGAAGAAAGGGTGCGGCCAGGCAAGCGAGGAGAAAGAGAGCCAGGGGCACGGTGGCGATTTGCGGGATGGTGCTGCACCCGAGGAAGCCAGCTGACAAGAAGGCGAGGCAGCCCGTCTTTTCGGCTAAACTGAGACTACGACACCAGGTGAACCCGATCATTGGGCTGTTGCTCCAGCCTTGCGGCCGACCATCCAGAAGAGTTCACTGTTGATTGCGGCGTCCAATCTGAGATCAACAAACCCTGATTCGGCCATCATCTGATTCAGGTCTTCAGGACTGCGGTACCAGGGACGCCTGCCTCTGATCCGAACCCGCCAATCCTCAAGATACCAGCATTTCGAACGTTTTCCCTGCGGCTGGACCACAAAGCGCACAAGCAACATGCCGCCTGCGGCCAGCAGCTCCCGACTGCGCTTCAGGGTGGCCGCCAATTGTTGCTCATCGAGATAATGCGACATATCCAGGAGCAGGACGACATCAACCGGTTGCTCCAGATCGGGTAGATCCGGCGCCGCCCCCACGATCATCTGCCCCCGGTCTCCGGCCGCCCGGCTCGCCACCCGGACCCGATCCGGATCCGGATCGACCCCGATCACCGTGGTTCCCGGCAGGTGTTCCAGACACCAGCAGGCCGGGACGCCGTAGCCGCAGCCGATATCGAGAATCGTCTTGATTGCCGTGCACTCGGCCAACCAGTGCGGCAGCTCGCTGAACAGGGGATCGAATTTGAGCTTGAACCGGGCGAACATCCGGGGATAGGCCTCCAGCAGCCGGTAACGGTGCAGGATGCGTTGCGTTATGGTTCCGGTCGGTACGGCCGTGTTGCTGTCCTGCCGGAAATTGGCGCGTAATAGGGGCGGGAGAAGCAGAAAGGTGCCGAGCAGGGAATAGCCGATGCCGAGCAGCGAGGTGATGCCCACGCTCTTTAAGGTGGCGTGTTGGGCAAAGCAGAGCACACCGAAGCCGATCAAAGTCGAGGCGGCGGCCATGAGCACCGCGCTGCGCACCAGGACATGGCCTGGGTGGTCGATAGTTCCATACCATTGACAACCCCGGACCGTGAAAATAGCATAGTCGTCCCCCATGCCGAGGATGACCACAGAGAGCATCAGGCCTGGGATATCCAAGGGATGGCCGATGAGTTTCAGGGTGCCCAGCGTGCAGATATAGGCAAAAACCAGGGGCGTCAAGGTGATCAGAGTCAACCGCCAGTTGAGGAACTGGACAAACAACAGCAGGGTCACCATGGCCGTGATAATGACCAGCAAGGTGGCGAAGGTGGAAAAAAGAATCTCCCCTAGGCGAGTGGAAAAATAGTTGGCGTCGAACACCTTGTTGCCTTTGCCGTAGGATGCAAGAAAACCGGGGGCATCGTAGTTTTTGCCAGGGGTTACGGTAATGAATTGAATAAGTTGACCGTTTTCCTTGGCGGTGATGCCCAGCAGTTTGCTGTACCTGTCATCAAGAACAGGTGTCGCTTGGGTGAGAGCGGGGTCGATCAGGGCAAAAAAGGGGGCAAAGGCATCGGCCGTAAAGCCGAGGGCTGTTCCTTCCCGGACCAACTCATTTTTTACCTGCGCCACCCGTTCGACTGTCCAGAACTCTCGCCAGGCGGTGAGATTGTCCCGGCTACGGTCCTGTCCGGGAAAAAGCATGGACGGCACAAACACCGATTGAATCCGGCCGAGCTGCACATCCTTTTCCACCTGCGCCAGCAATTGATCGTTGTGCGCTTGCAGGTCCGCCATGGAAGCGGCCGTGGTCATCAGGTAGACCTTGGCGCCGACATCGCCCCAAATCTTGGTGAACACCCGGTCCTCGGCCTGGGTCTTTTCGCTGACCGTGTTCATCTCGCTGAGACTGATACGGAATTCGGGCTTGGCAAAAAACAGCAGCACCAGGGCCAGGACCAGGGCTGCAATCGCCCCGGGCTTGCCGGTGTTGAAGAGCCGGTCGGCAAGCAGATGCAGGGGCAAAACGCGGTTGCCGCCCGCGGGCATGACCGGAAATATTTTTGGAAAAAGAGTGTGGATAAACAGGTAGGTGAATACAAAGCCAAGGGCGGTGAATTGTCCCAGCTCGGTAAACACCGGAAAATCGCTCAGGCTGAGCACCAGAAACGCGCCGATGGTCGTAACCATGGCCATGCCCCCACCAATGGATTTTGCCTCTCTGGCCGCATGCTCGCCTCGGGTTGCATGGGGCCGATCGAGAAACAGCAGGTAGGTGATGCTGTGGTCGTCCATGATCGAGATGAGAGCACCCGAGAAGCCGAGCACCATGATTGAGATGGAGGAGTGGAACAGGGAATAGACGAACAACGCCATCGCGGTTCCAGCCACGGCCGGCAGGAGGGACAGGAGACCGATCAGAGGGCGGGGAAAGGCGAACAGCAGCAGCAGGGCGATGCCGGCCGTGGTGAGACCCAGGGCCAGCTGGACATCGTGGCGGATAATGGCTTCATTGTCCAGGGCGGCCCGAAAGGCGCCGGCCGGGGTGAGGGTGACCTGGATGCCTGAAGGCGCATAGTGCTGAGCAAGTTCAGCGCCGACTGCGGCAAAGAGATCGGCCAGTTTTCGGGCCGTGTCTCCATCGGTTCCGGCGGCGGCCGGGCGGCCGGTGACCAGGAGATGCTGTCCATCCTGAGAAAGGAGGTGGCCCTTGTAGACAGTGGCCTGTTGCGACGGCGCCAGATGGATCAGCTTGGCTAGGACCGGATCCTTGAACCCGAGGGGATCGGGACCGATAAAGGCCGACTGGCCGATGCCGTCCATGCCGGTCATGCCCGCCATCAGGCTCTCCAGCCGTTGCCGGATGGCGCTGCCCTGCAAACGGGGGGCGATCGTGTTCTCCAGCTCCTCGCGGGAAAAGAGCAGGGGCAGTTCACTAACCACCCGGTGCGCCAGTTCCGGTACCAGGGCACCGACATCAGCCATTCCCACCTCGGCAAAAAGATCGCTGGTCCGCATGGCTTCCTGCAGGCGTTCACCGCAGGCCACCAGAATATCCGGGGCTTTCTTGTCGATCATCACATCAACCGCCACCTGATCGTGGATGGGATGGTTGCGAAAGATCTCCAGCGCATCGGTAATGACCTGCTCATGCGCCGGCAGGGTTTTGACCACATCCGTATCGATGTGCAGCCGCTTGAGTCCCATAAAGCCAAAGACGCAGACCGCAACGCCGACAAGGAGGAGGAGGGGGTAGTTGATGGAAGAGGATTTCATTGCCGGGCAAAAAGGAAGAGGGCGATGGCAGTCGCTGCAACCGCGAGGTGCAGGGCTAAGATCAGCCCCTTGTTATTGTGATAGATTTCATTGTATCGTTGGATGATCGAGAGTCCGCCGCACAGAGTACGCAGCTTGTCGAGCCAGACGGTTTTGTTGTCGCTGCTGGTCAGCCTTTGGAAGGCGCACATGGGCCGGAGGGCGAAATACCGCGCATCACAGCTCTGCAGCAGTCCGTCAAAGGGGATGCCTCGCCATTGCTCGCGGACGATCCGTTCGGCAAAGGCGCGGTTGACGGCATAGGCATGGGCGAGACAGCGATACTGCACCTGGACCACGGCTCTCTGGCCGATTTGCCGGCTGCCGTTGGTGAGGCACCCAAGGAAAAAGGCGTCCCAGGCGCTGGTAGCCTGGAGAAAAAGGCAGGCCTGGTGGAGCCGTTCTGCACTGAAGTCGCGAAAGAACACGTCATCCTCAAACACCAGGATATGTCGGGCACCAGCCTCCAGGCCAAGGGACAGGCAGCGCAAGTGCGACTGATAAATTCCCCGTTCCGGATTCGCCTCGTCCTTGATGACCACGATAAATTCCATTCGTTGGTCCAAACCGGCCAGGGCAAACTGATTTTTGGCCTCCCGCATCCTGTCGGGGCGGCTCTCCAGGGTGATGCAGTATATTTTGTCAAAGAAGTTCCAGCCGAGGCGCTGGCTTATCGTATCCCGATCTGCTCCCATGTTGCTTCCCCGGCCCCGGTAGTTTACAATAGACTCCTGTGCCCTGCGGAGAGTCCGAACGGTTGTTCTCTCCTCCCCAAGTTTTAACTATCCAACACGAATACGTGAAACAACTCTGCAAAAAAATTATTTTATATTTTGCGGCAACAGCCTTTGTGCGGACAGCTCTTGCCGAGAAGGCCGATCTGTCTGCCTTTCGGGAAAAGCCCACGCCAATGGTGCTGGCCGGCGTTTTTGCCATCGGCTTCAGCTTTTTGCTCGGCTGGCCGGCCATCGCCGCCTTGGGACTGCTTTCGCTCAAGCTGCAGACCCCGTGGATTGTGGTGATCGGCGGTCCGCTGACCTACGGTCTGTCCCATCTGGTTTTTCTGCTGGGCATGTATCTTTCCGGCGCGGTCTATTCGCTGATTTTCTGCCGCTGGCTTGTCCGGGTGATCATGGAACGCTGCCTGGTCTGGGCTGTGCCGGAGCGGCGTCCCGACCTCTCCCGCTGAGGCGCTTACGCTGCCACCTTTTACCCTCCTGTTAAGTGTGAAGAATTTAATAATGTCATTGTTGACAAGCAGGAAAATAAACAGGGACTTGGTCGCCCTCGCGGTCAGTACGATATTATTATCTTTTTCTTTTGTGTTGTTTTCAGATCTATTTCTGTTTTCAAAATTTGTAACTGTTCCGCAGTGGGTCAACAACTTGCCAAAACCATTTCGTTATTTCGATTTTCCGGGATTCACGAACTCTTTTACATTTACATGCCTGCTACCATCTGTATCCCTCCTAAGAGGGAAATATGACTCATTTAAAATTATATTAAAAGCAGTATTAATGTCGCCATTAATAGTTGTTGCTGTTTATTCAATAAAAATCATTAATGTAATAACCGATCCAAGGGATATTTTAAATATACCTTTTCAATACTTTTTTATAATAATTTTTAATTGTACAATACCAATAATTGCAGTATTTATATTATTGCTTGTATATAATGAATTGAAAGAAATCCGGTTCCCCGCACGAAACGGTGCGTAAAACAGCTTAACAAATTTAAAAGCATGAGTTCTTTTAGGTAGATAAAGGCCGGCCAGCCAATAAT
Source organism: uncultured Desulfobulbus sp. (assembly GCF_963662935.2). Taxonomy (NCBI): domain Bacteria; kingdom Pseudomonadati; phylum Thermodesulfobacteriota; class Desulfobulbia; order Desulfobulbales; family Desulfobulbaceae; genus Desulfobulbus; species uncultured Desulfobulbus sp. Next base: position 1,948,050 of record NZ_CAXXTL010000002.1, read on the forward strand.
CTATCTACAGAGGAACTCATGCTTGTTGAACAGATAATCAAACAGACGGTTGATTTGCAAGGTTTTCGAGTACATACGGTCACCAAAGACTCCGATGGAATAATCGCTGAAATTCGTCCTGATGCCCGCCACAGGGTGCGATGCGGGTCATGCGGACATCCTGCCGTCTACCGGGATCGGCGAGAGGTGCGATTCTTTCGCCACGTGCCTCTGTGGAATATACCTGTCTGGGTCAAATATGTACCTCGTCGGGTGTCTTGTTCTCGATGTGGAGGCGTCCGCACGGAGAAACTTCCCTGGGTGACGGGCAAGCAACGCTTTACTCTTGCCTACAGTTGCTACCTGGCCAAATGGGCCGAGATGCTGCCCTGGTACTCTGTCGCCAAACTGTTCAGTTGTGCCTGGGGTACGGTTGCCACAGCAGTCAAAAGCGTAGTGAAATATGGCATGGAGCATCGCGATCTCAGCGGCATTACGCATATTGGTATTGATGAGATTTCGCGGAAAAAAGGTCATGTCTACCTCACCAATGTGTACGATCTCCGCTCAAAAACCTTGATCTGGAGCGGGGTTGAAAGAACCAAAGATACCTTGCGCAGCTTTTTCAACTACCTCGGGCCAGAGCGGACAAACAAACTCCAGGGCATCTGTTGCGATATGTGGAAGCCCTATGTCGAGGTGATCAAGGAATGTGCTCCGCAGGCAACTCTTGTTTTTGATAAATTTCATATCGTTCGCCACCTGATGGAAGCGGTTGATCAAGTCCGGCGAGATGAGATCCGAGAAAAAGGAAAGGAACACAAGGAGCTCATGAAGGACAGCCGGTATATCTGGCTTAAGAATCCTTGGAACCTTACGCCGAAGCAAAGGATCAGACTCAGCAGCCTTGAGCATATGAATCTGAAGATCAACAGGGCCTATCTCCTCAAAGAGCGCTTTCGAGATTTATGGTCCTATAAGACAAAAACCTGGGCCAGGAAACACTTGAAGCAGTGGTTTTGGTGGGCAACGCATTCTCGCCTGGAACCCTTACGCGAGTTTGCCTGGATGGTCCGACGCCATGAAGAAAACATCCTGACCTGGTTCCACATGCCCATCAGCAACGGCACTGTCGAAGGGCTCAACAATAAAGCCAAAGTCGTCAGCCACAAGGCCTATGGGTTCAGAACAGCTGACCTCTTTATCTGCAACCTCTACCACTGTATGGGCAACTTACCGGCCATACCGCTCATGCACCGTTTCATGTGAGGAACCAGAAATCCTAACAAAAAAGTCAAACTGACTGGAAATAGCCTCGTTCATAAAATGGGCAATTCGTCGGCCGGCAGGTTATTTCACCGTTGGAATTGTCTTGAACCACGCCGGCGGTTTGATCCGGCCGTGGCTCACATCCCGCATCCGCAATCCCTTGACCGTTTCCCGCATCTGTTCCAACTCGTCGAAGATACAGATCTCGTACATCAGTTCATCCTCGGTGCGCGCTTGCAGTCGTGCCTGGATGTGATACCGATCACCCGGCCTGGTCGGTTTGGCGATGTGCCTTTCGGCAAAACCCACCGGAAAGGGGATGAAATCGACCAGCCGCTGGCCATGGACGCAGGCCGCATGCATGGCCCCGTCGAGCGGAAAGGGCGAACCGAGCGGATGGGTTGCTGATTGCTCCAGTTCGGGAGCCCACAGGGTGCCCCAAGCGGACTCGACCTCGAGGAAAAGCCGATCATGCAGGGTACGGTAGGCTGGTCCAAAGGGGACCAGCTCCCGATACACCTCCTCGGCGGATACTTCCATCCCGGCACCGGTGCAAGGGCCCGCCGCCCCTTTCTCCGCTCCCTTGGCGTGCGCTGCCTCGGCGGCAAAGGTCAGTTCGCAGTGGGTAGTCATCCGGGCCAGGGTCTTCAACTGGGTCCGGGTCAGGAGCCGGGCGCAGACCTCTCCCTTTTCTCCCCTCTCCAGCTCAACCACAGCGTCAAGCCTGGCGGCGTCCGGCGGAATTTCGAGCAATTTGGCAAACCGGCCCGCTTGCATGTTCCGGACATCGAGATGCGGATACACGGCCTTGACGGTCGCGGCCAGCAGCTGCATCGCCTCAACCGCAGCCAAAATGACTCGGCCGCCAAAGCAATGATCCTTATACCAGGGCCGGACCGGTATTGAAATCTCGGTGCGCTCGCCGGCCATCAAGTGGGAAACTGGTTCCACAGGGCCACGGTTTTCGCATCGATCTCCACCGGGATATGGTTGGTGTTCACCGCACAATGGCGGGTCATGCCGGTGCAGGCGATTTCACCGTTATCCGCCCTGGTGATCAGGTAATCGAACTGGACTTTGACCAGTTCCAGCCGGGCCAGGCGCGTATGGATATACATCAGGTCGTCGTAGAAAAGCGGCGAGTGGTAATTGAGCTCCGTCTTGATGATCGGGTAGATATAACCGCTTTCTTCAATCTCTTTGTACGGATAGTTGGACTCCCGCATGAGTGAGGCCCGGCCGAACTCAAAATAGCGCAGATAATTGGCGTGATAGACCACCTGGGAACGGTCCGTGTCCACATACAGGGTCCGGAGTTCGCAGCGGTGCCAGACCAGACCGGTTTTCGTGTCACGCACATAGGAGGGTCGGTCAAGGGGTTCCGGGACAAAAGGTTTGGGGCGCATTACAGACCTCTGAAAACGATGCAGCAGTTGGTGCCGCCAAAGCCAAACGAGTTGGAAAGAAAGAATTCGTGGGCATGGCGGCGGCTGTGGTTGGGGACCACATCCAGGTCGGCGAGGGCGGGGTCGGGGAGATGATTGACCGTCGGCAGCACGAGACCCTGGTGCATGGCCTCGATGCCGAGCGCAGCCTCAATGGCGGCCGAGGCGCCGAGGCTGTGGCCGACCTGGGATTTGTTGGCCGATATCGGAATACGCGGCAAGCGGTTGCCGAACACCGCCCGCATGCATGCAGCCTCGGTGGTGTCTCCGGTGGGCGTGGAGGTGCCGTGGGCGTTGATGGCGCCGATATCCTCCGGGGTGATTTCGGCATCCGCAATGGCATCCCGCATGGCTTGGGAGACCGTCAGCTCGTTGGGCCGGGTGAAGTGGTGGGCATCGGAATTCCAGCCAATTCCCGCTACCTCGGCTCGGGGGAGCAGGCCGTGGGCGCGGGCCGCCTCTTCGGCAGCCAGGACCACCACTCCCGCGCCTTCGGCGAGGACAAAACCCTTGCGGTCGATGCTGAACGGCCGGGAGGCCTGGGTGGGATCGGCAAAGGAGCGATCCTTGGGCCCGACCTTGATGGTGGCCAGCATATTGGCAAAGCCGAGGATGATTTCAGGCGTCAGGCAGGTCTCGGCGCCACCGGCCAGGGCAAAGTCGCAATCGCCGTCACGGATCATCCGGGCGCCGATGCCGATGGCATGGTTGCCCGAGGCGCAGGCCCCCTGGGGCGAGAAGATCGGTCCGGTGAAACCGAGCAGCATGCCTGCCTTGCCGGCGGGAAGATTGGCGCAGAGGTTGGGCAGTAGGTAGGGGCTGACCTTGAGCGGTCCGAGCCGGGTGTAATTGTCCATGGCGATCCGGTAAGCGTCCGAACCGTTGAGGGCTGAGCCGATCAGACAGGCGGTGCGCGGCCCGGTCTGCCCGTTGATCTCCAACCCGGCGTGTTCCAAGGCCTGGCGGCAGATTTCCATGGTCAGGAAGACGAAATCCGCATTCCACAGCGAGGCATCTTTGCGGCTCACGTAGGGAAAGCTGCCCGGATCCCAGTCCGGGATCTCGCCGACCACCTGGCTGCGGGTTTCCACCGTGCACCGGGTCAGCCGGCGAAAGCCTGCCTTGCCCGCTGCGGCCCCTTCCCAGGTGGTGGCAAAGGTGTTGCCCAGGGCGGTGGCGGCGCCGTAGCCAAGAACCACGACCTTTCTGTTGAGTGGCGCCTTCATTGCTGCTGGTTATTCTCCCTTTTGGTTGTTCTCAGTTGACTCTTCTGAAGACGGCGCAGGCGTTGCAGCCGCCGAACCCGAAGGCGTTTTTGAGGACATGCTCCTGGACAAGCGTTCGTGCTCCCTCGGCGACGCAATCCAGCGCCATCTCGGGATCGGGCTGATAATTGATGGTCGGCAGGATGATCTCTTCCTCCATGCCGCGCAGGGCCAGGATGGTTTCCAGGGCGCTGGAGGCCCCCATGGCGTGCCCCATCAGGGATTTGTTGGCGCTCACCGGCGGCAGGTCACCGGAAAAAACCGCCTGCAGGGCATCGAATTCGACGCGGTCACCCCCTCGGGTGGAGGTGGCATGGGCGTTGACAGCGGCAATGTCCCCGGCCGCGACGCCAGCATCGCGCAGGGCATCAACCATGCACTGGCGGACGGTGTCCACGGCGGGCATGACAAAATGATGGGCATCCGAGGTCATGCCCCAGCCGGCCAGTTCGACAGTGTAGTGCAGACCGTGGGCAGCGGCAAACTCCCTGGTGGCGAGAATGATCGCCCCGGCCCCCTCGGCAATGACAAAGCCGCGCCGGTCGATGGAGAAAGGGCGGCTGGCCGTGGCTGGTGGCTCGTTCTCCTGGCCTTTTTGGGGATGAAAGGCGCCGTTCATGGTGGCGAATCCAGCAACGATCGGTTCGACCAGGGCGCAGTCCACCGCCCCGCAGATGGCGACATCGGCCCGGTTCTGGGCCATCAGCAAGGCGCCGATCAGGATCGAGGTCAGGCCGGTGGCGCAGGCGGTGATGGTGGAGAGGATCGGGCCCTTGGCCCCGGTCAACATGGCTATCTTGCCGCCGACCATATTGATGCAGGAATTGGGATTGGCGTAGGGGTGGGGCAGGCGGTTCTCCGTCTGCAGCTTCCGGTCCGCTGCCAGAACGGCGTCGAGGCCGCCGACCGCCGAGCTGTAGGTCACCGCCACCCGAGGGGCTAAATCCGCACTGATCTCAATGCCGCTTCGCTTCAGAGCCCGGGCCACCGATAGCATGCCGTATTTGAACACCGGTGAATGCCAGGCTGCCTGGTGGCGGGCAGTGAGAAAGGGGTAGTCTTCCTGATCGATATCCGGCACCTGGCCGGCAATGCGCACCGGAAAGCCGTCGCGCAACGGAAAACGGGTCAAGGGACCGATGCCGCTTTGCCCTGCCAGCGCACGTTGCCATTGCAGACCGAGGTCACTGCCCAACGGCGAAATGGCGTCGTAGCCAACAATGACTGCGTTCTTTCCATCCATGAACGGCAAGCGGGCTACCAGGGGATAAACCGATACAATTTGGCGAACATCTCATAGACCTCGATCCAGTTTTGCAGATCCTCAGGCGTGTTCATGTGGGCCCGCTTGTTGACCATCACCCAGCTCATATGGGCGGCACCGTCCTTGCAGGTCGAGCAGTCGCGCGTCTCGGAGGTGCAGCAGCGGTGCATGGTCTTGAGGTCCGAGGCCCAGCGGATAAAGTTGGTCAACCGTTTGGGGCGCGGATTGCGTTTATCGATCGGTTCGGTGACCGAGGGGCACTCCGTCCAGCCGAAGGTGCGGTCGCACATCCTGCCGGTGGTGATGATCCGGTGATAGTATTTCGAGGAGATCACCGTTGCGGGATAACTGTCCAGCATCTGGTCCATCTCCACCCGGACGGCGATCAATTCGTCGGGCTGCCAGGAAAAACCGTCCACGGCTTCGTCGTTGGAGAGCAGCTGCATGTGGACCTTCAGCCCCACATCCTGAATATTGCGGATGATCGTTGCCATCTTGCCCAACTGTTTGGGGGTGATGGTGTAGAGATAATAGGCGTTGGGATCGCCTGCATAATTGGCGCTGGAGATGCCGAAGGTATCCTTGCCCCGCAGAGTGATTTCGTCAACCGCGTCGCCCCACAGACTTATACCGACCATCAGGTCCGGAAACCGGTCGCGGTCCACCTTGATGATGCCGTTGGTGGCGCAGAAGGTGGGCAGGCGCCGATAAAAGGCCTCGATCCGGTCGGGGCAGAGGGTGGGTTCACCGCCGATGAGGATGGCCAGATTGACACCCCGGGCCATCTCGGCCTCGACAAAGGCGTGCCATTTGGCCACATCCTTTTCTTCGGCTGCGGCCTTGTGCTCGTTTGAGGAAAAGAAGAAGCAGCCCTTGCAGCGCAGGTTACACCGGTCGGTCACATCATAGATGGAGCTGCGGATATTGAGTTTGGAGATTTTTTTGTAGCGTGCGTACCAATGGGCATCAAGCAGGGAACTGACTGTTTTCATGGCGATAGACTTTACCTCTATTGGCCGTCTGGGGGAGGGGCGACGGAATGGTCACAGAGATTGGGCCCTTTTTCATATCCCCGTACCCAGACGGCCAGGTAGGTGTCGACATAGTCGAGCCAGGCGGAAAAGGTCTCCGGGTCGGTGGCGTGCCGATACATCCGAGCCGTCACCACCGCGCTGCCGGCAGCGTAGTGGCGGCAATCGGCGCAATCGGTGTCCGGCACGCAGCAGGCAGCGTCGCGGTCCCACTGCAGATCGGTCCGGTATTGCCGAAACGACCGGCCAAGGCCGATGGCCGTCGACGGGTTCATTCGCGGATAAGGGCAGGAATACAGGGCATGCAGCCCCAGTTCATGGGTGTGGGCGACGATGTTATAAGCGGAGAACAGCACGGACTGGGGATAGCCGGTCAGCAGGCTGGCTATCATCTCCCCCGTTTGGGCCAGGCTCTGCCGCGTGTGGCGCAGGGGGCCGTCATAGCCGACGGGCGCGGAAAACATGTTGAAGGTGATCTGCTGGCCGCTCTCCGCCAGCATGCCGGTCACTTCCGCGGCCTGGGCGATGTTGTCCGGGGTGAAGGTGTAGACAAAAACCGCCCGGGGGTCGCCCTGGTAGTTGGCCATCTGGCGGGCCAGCATGTCGTCGGCCTTCCTAATCGCCCTGCTGGTGGCATCGTTGCCCCAGACCGAGATGTGAATCCGGTAGTCGATCTCGCGGGAAATCGGCTTGAGGCCGTTGGTGGCGATGGCTCCGAGGGGGATGGTCTCGGCGCAGACCCGGCAGAGCTGCGGGACCAGCGACGGCTCGGCGCCGGCTAGGACCGCAAAGGTGATGCCCCGCTCCTTCTCTGATGTCATCAACTGCCGCCAGGCGGATTCGTCCCCGTTTTCGGCTGCAAACTGCTTTTCGCCGTTGAAATAATAACACCCATCGCAGCGGATATTGCAGCGATGGGTCATGTCATAGGTGGATTCCCGGAGGAAGAAATACCGGCGCACCTTCTCCCATCGCTCGCGGATGGCGGGAATGGCAATGATGTCACCGAATTTCCAGCCGCCTTCCCGTATCGCCTGACCACTCATTTATTCGCCGCTGTTCTGCTTCTCGGCAATGTATTCGCCGATGATCCGGATGGTGGTCAGCTTGGGATAATCGTCCTCATCGATCCGGACACCGAATTCGTCGCGAATCACCAGGGCGATGGTGGCCAGGTCCATGCTGTCGATCCCCACCTCGTCCACCAGGTCGAGATCGGCGTCAAAGGTTTCCGGGGTCACATCTTCCAGTTTGAGCTCATTGATGATGATTTCGGCGATGCGGCGAATGGTTTGATCGATATCGTTGGTCATGGGCATTCTATGTGCTGTTGATGGTCAAGGGACATCATGCCGGAGCAGACGTCCTGCGTTTCATGGGTTATGCGAAAAGAGTAGAGGCCGGTGGTGTTGGTGGCTGTGGCGAGGATTTCGAGGTGTTCGCCGGGTTTGACGATCTTCTTGAATTTTACCCTGGTCAAGCGGTTGATCCACAGACTCTCTTGCCGTGCGCGGGCAATGACATCGGCGACCATCTTCAGCTGGGCAATACCCGGCACAATAGGGTGATCGGGAAAATGACCGGAAAACCATGGGGAGTCGTCATTGACGGTCACATGGGCCCGTATGTCATGGGGTGCAGGCATCTCTAAATCAAGGAGCGAATACCACATGTTATCGTTTTCTGTCCAGGTAAAATATTGAGATTGTGTCGTCAGCTGGCTCTGGGAACCGGGAAAAGAGCGAGGTGCAGGTCTGGCGTTTGCTCTTTCTCGGTCCCGCGCATTGTCTTTTGTTGTTGCGCGTAAAAGGCAGCCCGGCTATCGCGCTAAATACTCCCAGAGAGGGCCGGTCAATCCCCGTTGGTGCAGGTTGTGAAGCACCGTTGCGGTGTCCGTCCCGCCCGAACCGATCACCCAGTTGCCCCGCCCGGCGGCCCGGTTCCTGACCAGGGTCGCGATTGCCTCCCGGTCGATGGCGTCGGGCTGATAGAACACCGGTTGCAGCAGGTCGGTCTGGTGATCGATTTTTCCCTCGGCCAGCGCCAAATCATACAGGCCGGTGCCGGGATAGATCCTGATGCCGATGAAAAAAAAGAAGACGGTTTTGTCGAGCTGCTCCATCCGGTCCAGGCTTGCGGCAACGGTCGCTGCCGATTCCCCCGGCCCACCGAGGAGGAAATAATGGGCTACATGGAGACCGGCAGCGCGCGCCTGCCGGTGGGCCATCAGCACATCCGGCGAGCGAAAAGGTTTCCGGTACGCCAGGAGCATCGAATCGGCCAACGATTCGGTGCCGAACTCCACGTGCCGGCAACCGGCCGCCGCCATCGTCTGAAAATAGCCAGGCGGCGGGGTGATTGGGGCAAAAAAAGCCCCCCAGGGGATGGACAGGCCCGCCTCCCGCATGGCCCTGGCGACGGCCAGGCTGTGGTCGACATCTGAATTAAAGGCGGAATCGGTGATAAACAGATATTTGGCCCCGGCAGCCTGCAGCTGCAAGGCTGTTTGGGCCACCTCAGCCGGTTCCGCCAGGCGATGGGCCCTGCCTTCAATGCGTGGATAGGGGCAATAGAGGCAGCGAAACGAGCAGCCGCGCTTGGTTTGCAGGTTGAGCATGCCGCCGTTCTCCACATAATACCTGACCTGCCGGGCATCCTGTGGCAACCGACGGCTCAGTTCCCCCGGCCACGGTGGCGGCGGGGTGGCGGCAGCGCCGGCAACCAGCACCCCCGGAATCCCGGCCGGATCGTGCTGGTGTGCCAGTGCCTCAACCAGCAGGCCGAAACGCTCGCCCTCGCCGATGATTCCATAATCAACTCCCAGTAGGGCGAAAATCTGCTCCGGCATGATGGTAAAGCCGCAGCCGCCGCAGACCAGGACCGCAGAGGAGCGTTGCCGAAGCCAAACCACCAACTCCTGATACCCGGTGAGGAAGAACAGCGGGTCGCCGGCGTCGGTGTTGTCGATATTGCGGCAGGCCAGGCCGATGATCTCGGGGGCAAAATCAGCGAGCAGAGCGGCTAGGGCCGGTCGGTCCACAATCTGCAGGTCCGCGATCCGCACCTCATGCCCGGCGGCAATCGACCCGGCCACGTAATCCAGGCCAAGGGGATAGACCGGATAGGGTGCGGTCAGGGTGTTGGGCGAAATCAGCAGGATTCTCACGGCCGGGAAAACTCAATGGCCGTGAGGCAGGTGCCGGTTCCGAGGACGAGCAGCTTTTCACCCGGTTGCAGGGGAAGGTCGTTGCCGCCGATTAGAGCGCCGGGGATGCAACCAGCCTCGATACAGGAAACGGCTATGACCGCAGCCACGGCTGAGGCTGAGGCGAATTCGCCGGTGAAGGCGCGATAAGGGCAGACCGGCAACTCCTTGCCGATGCGGCCGAGAAAAGTGTCCAGCTGGCTGTTGCCTTGGGCGCGCATGGCGGTCGGTATCCCGGCAAACACGGCGGCGTAGCTCTGGCAAATGGCTGCGGCTCCGCCCAGGGCCTTGATCAGCCGCTCCGGGAGATCATCGCCGGCGCCTCGGCCGTAGAAGGCCATGCGCACCAGGCATCGCGCTCCCTTGGGGTCGCGATTGACGTACAGCGCTCCGCCGCCGTCGGCCAGCGGCCCCCCCTCAATGGACGGGTCCAGCAGGGGCGAGAAGGAGGCATGGCCCTCGTCGGCGCCGAGCAGCAGGGCCGACTGATCGGCCTCGGCCAGCAGTGTTTGCGCGGCCAGCAAGGCCTGCTCAAAGGAGTAATCACCGCCGCTGGCGGTGACGTTGGCGCCGGTGGCCTGGAAAAGGATCGCCACCTGGCTGGCCGGCCCGTTATGAACCGAACCGACAAAATCAATCGGGCTGGGAAATTGTTCGGTGGATTCGGTCAACCGGTGGAGGAAATCCCAGGTTTCCGAGAGCGCTCCCCAGCCGGTCCCCATGAAGATGGCCGAGGGGTGTTCTTTGCCGCAGGTATCGGCATGGGTCTCGCCGGCCAGCAACAGGGCAAGACGGGCCAGCCGCTTGAGCCGGCGGATGAGTTTGGCGGGCAGGCGGCTGGCCAACTTCTCCGGGGTCAACATTCCTGCCACCGGGGCTCCGCAACGCAACTGGTCGATGGTCGCCTGGGTGAGGCCGGCGCCGGTCAGACAGGCGATGCCATGGATGGCGAGCAGGTCGCCTTTTTCTTTGTTCGGAACGCTTACCGCGATATCGGGGCGGGCGATGACCAAGCAGCCGTTGTTGCCGCCAAAGCCGAAGGAGTTGGAGAGCACGGTGGCGACCGCTTGATCGGCGCACACCGCTTGGGGCGTAAGCTTGAGGGCCAGGTCCGGCTGACGGCAGCCGACAGTGCCGGGCACCAGGCCACGGGACACGGCCAGGCAGGAGATCACGGCCTCGAGGGCCCCCGAGGCAGCCAGGCTATGGCCGGTGGCCCCTTTGATCGAGGAAAGCGCGGGCGGTGAGGGGAAGAGCGAGACAATGGCCCTGGCTTCGGCCAGATCGTTGTCGGGAGTGCCGGTGCCATGCAGGCTGATGTAGTCGATGGCCGACGGCGGCAAGCCTGCGTCCTTCAGGGCCGCTGCCATGGCCTGGTGCGCTCCTTTGCCTTCGGGATGGGGCGCTGTCGGGTGATGGGCATCGCAGGAGAGGCCCGCGCCGAGCAGAATGGCCAGGGGCTGGGCGGGCCGTTCGGTGGTCAGCAGGAGCATGCCTGCCCCTTCGGCCACCGCCAAGCCCTGACGGGAGACATCCAGGGGCCGGCAACCATTGCGGTCGACCAGTTGGAGGGAATGAAACCCGAAATAGGTCAGACGGCTGAGCGAATCGACCCCGCCCGCGAGAATGCTTCGCATCCGGCCGCTCCGCAGCAGGTTCAGGGCCAGGGCAATGGCCACCGCCCCTGAGGAGCAGGCGGTGGAGACGGTCAGGGCCGGGCCGGTACAGTGGCAGAGTTCGGCAATATCCTCGGCCACGCTCAACAGACCGTGGCAGCGATACATTGCCTTGTTGCGCTCACCCGCCCGCAGGAGCTGTTCCGTGGTCAGGATGCCGCCGGTGGTGCAGCCGAGAATGATCGCGTCGGGCGGATCCGGGCGACCGACCAAGGCCATTTGCGCCGCTTGGCGTGCCAGCCGGTGCGTCCTCGGCGGCAGCAGGGCGCTGTCCCTGTCCGCGACCTGGCCGACCGGCAGAGAAGCCCCCTGCAGCAGAGGAAAGACCTCCAGAGGACTGAGGGCGGATCGGTTTGCCCGCAGGGCCGCTTCCGTGGCCGCGAGGCCGCTGCCGAGAGGGCTGACAATCCCGGCTGCAGCGATATAGACCGGGCCTTGGATCAACCAGCCCCTCCCGGCCTATTCGCCTGGATATACGCCGCCAGAGAGACCAGGGAAGCAAAAACCTTCTCGCCGACTTCCTGGCTGTTGATCACCACTCCGTAGTCTTTTTCCACCATGACGACCATTTCGAGGACGTCGATGGAATCGATACCGAGATCGCCCCCCACCAGTTGGGCGCTGGCATCGAATTGTTCGGGAGTGACATCGGCCAGGTTGAGCAGGTCAATAAGTTTGCCCTTCAGTTCTTTGATCAATTCGTTCATCGCTGTTCCACGTGTTCAAGCCTTGGTGAACAAAGGTCTTCTGCAGAGAAGAAGGCCGGCGGTTGCTGAAAAATAATGCAAGGAAAGAAAAAACGGCTAGTATAGTCTTTTTTCCGCATTTGTCATTAAGACAGCGTTGCCGATCTCTGGGAAAAGAATGGTTTTTTACCCGTTTTGGCCGCACCGGACAAGGCAAGCCGCCCGCTGCACCCTGTCAAGCCTTCGAAGACTGCATGAGCGCCATTGAACTTGCCCATCTGACCATTGAGGACCTGCTCCCGCACCGGGAGGGGATGCTGCTCATCGGCGAGGTGCTCGAGGTGAGCGTCCTGCATGCCGTGACCCTGAGCACGGTGCGGCCCACCTGGCCCCTGGCCGACGCGTACGGCGTCGAGTCGTTGATCTGTGTCGAACTTGCCGCCCAGACCGCCGGGGTGTGCAACGGCTGGGAGCGAATCCAGACCCAAGGCCGGGACTCCGATCAGATGGGCTGGCTGGTGGCGGTTAAACGGGCGGATTTCTGCATCAGCCACCTGCCCTTGGGGAGCACGATCAAGGCCAGGGCGGAAAACACCCTCATTTTTGATAAATTTCGAGAAGTTACCAGTCAACTCCACCATGACGACCAGCTCATCGCTTCGGTGGTTCTGCAACTGTATCAGGCCTGAGGCACGCACATGACAACCGAAGCGACGGACAAGCAACAGGTGGCGATTGTCACCGGCGGCAGCGGCGGGATCGGCAGAGCCATCTGTACCGAACTGGGCAGGAGCGGCTGTTATCTGGTCGTCAACTACATGCGCAACCGGGAGGGCGCGGAGCAGACCCTGGCCGAGGTGCTGGCTGCCGGCGGCAGCGGCGAGATTTGCCAATTTGACGTCCGTGACCGGGAGACGACGGAAGCGGTTGTCCTGGAGATCGCCAACCGGCTGGGCACCATCGGCATCCTGGTCAACAATGCCGGCACCCTTGCCGACGGGTTGTTCATGATGATGCCGCCGGACAACTGGCACCGGGTGATCGAGACCAGTCTGCACGGTTTTTACAACATGACCCGCCCGGTACTCGAGCAGATGGTGCGGGCCCGGCGGGGATCGATTGTCTCCATCTCGTCGGCAGCCTCCCTGATGCCCAACCGGGGGCAGGCCAACTATGCCGCCGCCAAGGCCGGGCTCAACGCCGCCAGCAAAACGGTGGCCACGGAGGTGGCGCGCCTGGGCATCCGGGTCAATGTGGTGGCGCCGGGATTGATTGAGACCGATATGATCGCCAAGGCTCCCAAGGAACACATCAAGGGGTTGATCCCCATGGCCCGGATCGGCCGGCCGGAAGAGGTGGCCAGCGTGGTGGCTTTTCTCTGTTCCGAGGCCGCCTCCTACGTCACCGGTCAGGTGATCTCGGTCAACGGCGGCATGCTGTGAGAACGCACGCCTTTCTCTGCCTGCTGCTTAGCCTCTTTCTGGGAACGACCCCTGTGTGGGGGAATCCAACCGGAGGCCCTGCCGTCCGTCTGCGCTCGGTGCAGGCCGATTTCACCCAGGAAAAACATCTCAAAATCCTCGCCCGGCCGCTGGTTTCCCAGGGGATATTTGCCTTTCAGACCCCCCAGTCCCTGCGCTGGGAATACCTGCGCCCTCTGCATTCCATTTTGCTGCTCCATGAGGGCCGGATGCGCAAGCTGATTGAGCGCGAGGGCGGGTTCGAGCAGGACAACGGTGCCGGTATCGATGCCATGCGGGTCGTTCTCCAGGATATCGGCAGTTGGCTCGATGGCCGCTTCGCCGACAATCCGCTGTTCCAAGTCACCCGGGCAGGCGAACGCACCGTGGTCCTCACCCCCAAGGAGCAGGGGCTGCAGGCCGTGATCAGCCGAATTGAACTCCAGCTGGGGCCGGAGGAAGGAGTGATGGAACAGGTGACCATCTTCGAGGGCCCGGAATCCTTCACCCGGCTGCGCTTTACCAATACGGTGCTCAACCGGGAGATTCCGGCCGGGACCTTTACCCAACCATGAAGCGCTTGCTGTTCCTCGGTTTGAGCCTTTGTCTCCTTTCCGCCTGTGCCATGGGCAAGAGAGAACTGCTGCCGAAACTGGCACGAGCCCCCGGCGCGTCCGAAGCCCTGCAACGCTGCGCCGCCCTCTTTCCCCAGGGAAGGTGGCAATTCGTCCATGCCATTGCCTTTCGCATGGCCGATGGCACCAGCGGTAATGCCCTGGGGGTTTTGGTCCTCGATGGCCAGGCAATCAAATCCGCCCTGATGACCGTGGAGGGGCTGACGCTGTTTGAGGCTCGTTCATCCGCAGCCGGGGAGTTGGAGGTGCTGCGGGCCCTGCCTCCCTTTGACAACCGGGAGTTCGCGAGCGGGCTGATGCGCGATGTCCGGACTCTTTTCCAACCGCCGCCGGGGCTTGGCCAATACGGAATGCTCGCCGACGGCACCCCGGTCTGCCGCTACAACGGCGGCCAGGTGCTGACCGATATCCTGCCCCAGGCGGACGGGTGCTGGCAACTGCACACCTACAGCGAGCACACCAGCCTGCGCACCGACGGCTGCCAGCCGGCTGATCCCCGCCGCGAACAGCGCCGAACCCGCACTGTCAACGCTGGGTCCTGCGGTCCCGTGGGGTCGGTCGTCCTGCCCCATACCCTTGAACTGACCGGGGCCGGACCCGCCGGTTATACCCTCAATCTGCGCCTGGTCAGCGCCGAGCCCCTGCCTGCTTCCCCCTGAATCCGCCATGAAATTCCGCCTGATCTACCCCAAGTGGCCGAAACTGGCCCGGCAGACCGAATTCCACTTGCCGCCCCACGGCCCAGTGGTCTTTGCCGCCACCCTGCCCGATTACGTCGTGGTGGACTTTATCGACGAGAACCTGGAAACCATCGATTTCGACGAACCGGTTGATTTTGTCGGCATCTCGATGATGCTGACCGTGCAGGTGCAGCGGGGCTGGGAGATCGCCGACCGCTATCGCGCCCAGGGGGTCAAGGTCCTGTTCGGCGGCATCGCCACCATGCTCCATGCCGAGGAAACCATGGCCCACGCCGATGCGGTCTTCCTCGGCGAGGCCGAGGGGAGAATGGAACAGGTCTTTGCCGATTTCCGTCAAGGCGCCCTCCAGCCCTGCTACAATTTTCAGGGCGAGCGGCCCGATATCGCCTTGGTGGGCACGGCCCGCCGCGACATCCTCAACCGCTCGCTCTACAATCACAAGGGCGTGCAGATGGTCGATCTGGTCCATGCCTCGCGCGGCTGCCGCTTCAACTGCTATCCCTGCGCGGTCGCCTATCTGGGAGGGCGGGAATTCCGGCCTCGTCCCATCGACCGGACCATCGCCGAGATGGCGACTATCGACAATAACCGCCTGTTCCTGGTCGATAACTCACTGGCCCAGGACACTGCCTGGGAGATGGAGCTGTTCCGGGAGATGATCCCGCTGAAGAAAAAATGGTGCTGCCACCCCATCGAGGACAAGCCCGAGGTCCTGGATCTCGCGGCCCAGGCCGGGGCCTGGTACGTCTATCAGGCGGTGTTCGACACCTCGGACTACATCCGGGAGCGGATCAAACGGTACCACGACCACGGCATCGGCGTGGAAGGCACGATCCTGCTCGGACTCGATAGCCACACCGAGGATTCGATCAAGCGGCTGATTGATTTTCTGCTGGAGATCGAGCTGGATCTGGCCGAGTTCACGGTCCTTGCCCCCTTTCCCCACACCAAGGCCTTCGACGAACTGCAGCAGCAAAACCGCATCCTCTCCCGCAACTGGGATGACTATTCGGCGGATAAGGTCGTGTTTCAACCCAAGCATATGCGTCCGGAACGGTTGCAGGAATTGCTGGAGTATGCCTGGACAACCTTTTATCAGGACGAGTCGCAGAATATCAAGATGGCCAAACTCTTTCAGCAGGTGGTGCGCAAAGAGATGGCCGACAACACCTTCAAACCGCGCAACCGGGAGTTGGTCCGGCAGACCTTCGGCAGGGAGCAGGCAGGACGATGAAACCAGCCGCTGTCCCCAAGAGTCTGGAGCCGATGGTCGCGGCCCTGCTGAACGCGCCCCCCTTCGCGGCGCAGGAGTTCATCTCCGGAGGGGCAACCTTTGGCGAGGTCCATGGGACGGCTGCCTGGCTACGGCATCGCCTTGCCGGCCTTGGACCTCGGGGGACGGTGTGCCTGGCCACCGACGACCGATCCCTGATCGCCGCCGCCCTGCTGGCCTCGCTGGCTGGGGGGCCGGTGCTGCTGCTGCCCTACAGCTTGTCCATCCAGGCCCTGACCGGGATGCAGCAGGCCACCGGATGCACCGCCGCCCTCACCGATCGTCCCCGTGATTTTCCCGCGAATTTCGAGGTCATCCAGCCCTCATGGGGTGACTCGAATGCCGGGCTGAGCCCCTCAATCGTTCAGCCCGAAGAGGAACTGCTTCGCCTCTATACCGGCGGCTCCACCGGCACCCCGCAGCTCTGGTCCAAAACCGGGACCAACCTTTTTGCCGAGGCCCTTTTCCTGGCCGCCCATTTCGGCGTTTCCCCGCGGGACCGGATCGCGGCGACTATTTCCCCTTCTCACATCTACGGACTGCTCTACTCGGTGCTCTTGCCCCTGGTGTCCGGAGCGACGGTCCTGGCGGCAACGCCCTCTTTCCCCGAGGAGATCAGCCGGATCGTGCGGGACCAGGAGGCGACCATCCTGGTCAGCGTTCCGGCCCATTACCGGGCCCTCCGTGGGAAGGCCTCGTTGGGGGCCTCGCTGCGCCTGGCCTTTTCTTCGGCCGGCATGCTTGATGTCGAGGATAACAGCGAGTTCTGCCACCATAATCAAGCCGGAATAGTTGAGGTCTACGGTTCCACCGAAACCGGCGGCATTGGATTGCGCAACCGTTCTCAAAACGAGGTGGGGTTCACACCGTACCCAACCGTTGATTGGCAGATCAGAGACGAGCGGCTGCATATCCGCTCGCCCTATCTTTCCCCTGGTCTGCCGCGGGATGCGGAGGACTACTTTTGCACCGGTGACCGGGCCGAACCCTGCGGATCAACCGGCTTCCAGCTGAAGGGAAGGGCCGATTCGATCACCAAGGTGGCGGGCAAACGGGTCGACCTCGAGGAGATCCGGGAGCTGATCAAGGCGCAGCCCGGCGTCACCGACTGTTTGGTCCTGGCCCTGGCGGAAACCAGCGGCCGCGAACACCGCATTGTCGCCCTGGTGGAAGGGCGGGCCGTGGATCCAGAGGCAATCCGAAAAACCCTAGCTGTGCGCTTTGAACCCTATGCCCTGCCGCGCGCCATCAAGGTGATTGATCGCCTGCCGCTCAAGGACAACGGCAAGGTCGACCGGGCCGCCATTCTTCGCCTGTTTGCCGCATGAGTACGCTGGCCGAGGGTTTTGCCGCAGGCTACGCATGTTTGAGCGCCTGGGCCGACCTGCTCGACCGGATCAATGTCTTTCCCGTGGCCGACGGCGATACCGGCGCTAATCTCCGCATCAGTCTGGCCCCCCTGCGCATCTGCGGCCAAGACCAGGCCATGACGGCCAGCCAGATGGTCCGCTGTGCCACCGGCAACTCCGGCAACATCGCCGCCGCCTTTTTCAGTGGACTGCTGGCGGCGCAATGTGTTGACGATCTGGCACCTCAGGCGGCCGAGGGCCGGATGAGGGCCCGGCGGGCGGTGGCCGACCCCAAGGACGGCACCATGCTCAGTGTTTTCGACAGCCTGAGTGAGATTTTGGCCTGCTGTGTACCGTTCACCCTCTCCTCCTGCGAGATCATTCTTGCCGACCTGCAACAGACGGTCCTGACAACCGCCCAGACCCTGCCCGATTGCCGCTCGGCCGGGGTTGTCGATGCCGGGGCCTTGGGCATGTATATCTTTTTTGACGGCTTTTTCCGGACTGTGACCGGACAGGGCGGAAAAAGTCCCTCGCTTTTTGCCCTCTTTCCCGGCCGGCTTGCGGTGGTGGCCGATTTTCAACCGCCGACCACTGAGGCCTATTGCGTCGATGCGATCCTCCAATCGGCAGACGGCTCTCTCCTCAGCCAAGCAGCCGTGGCCGAACTGGGCGAGAGCGTGGTCATCGTCCCCGAACACTCACGGCTGAAGATCCATATTCATACCGCTGACCCGCGCCAACTGCGCGTCCGGCTTGCCGACCTGGGTGAGGTGGTCGGCTGGTCGGACGAACCCCTGGCTATCTCTAGCGAGGGCAGGGGGCTTGACCCTGTCCCCAGGGGCTGCCTGCACATCATGACCGATGCGGCCGGTTCCATTCCTCGCGACCTGGCCCGGCACCACCGGATAACCCTGCTGGACAGCTATATCCTCAGCGGCGATATGGCCCGCCCCGAGACGCTCTGCGCCCCGGAGACGATCTATGCGCTGATGCGCCAGGGGCACCGGGTGACCACGGCCCAAGCCTCGCTGGCTGAACGGCATCAACACTATCAGAGCGTCTGCGAGGAGTATGGCCGGACCCTGTATCTCTGCGTCGGTTCGGCCTTTACTGGCAATTTTGGCGCGGCCGTGAGTTGGCAACGGGAACAGGATACCAACAATCTCCTGGAGGTGATCGACACCGGCGCGGCCTCGGGTCGGTTGGCCCTTATTGCTCTGCTCGCCAGCCGCTTGGCAGCACGGACGGAGAATGCGGAGGCGGTCATGACCCTTGCCCGGAATCTGGTCGAGACCTGCCGGGAATACATTTTCATCGATACCCTGCGCTATCTGGTTGCCGGTGGCCGGGTTTCAAAGGCGGGCGGTTTTTTCGGCGATCTGCTGCATCTCAAGCCGGTGATCAGCCCGGCCAGGGAGGGGGTTCGCAGGGTGGGAATGGTCCGCAACCGCGAGGCCCAGTTAGACTTTGCCCTGGATAAAGCGGGCACGGAGATCGAGGTCCCCAGCCGCGCCGTGCTCCTGCTGCAGTATTCCGACAACCAAGCTTGGGTCAGCGAGGTGGCGAGGCCGCAGCTGCTGGCGTTCCTGCCCGACGCGGAGATCCTCGTGGTCCCCCTTTCCCTGACCTCCGGAGTCCACATGGGGCCGGGAGCCTGGTCCCTGGCCTTTGCCGAGGCAGCCTGAGATGCGCGCGGCTGTTCTTATCCCGGTCTACAACCACGAGGCCGGGGTCGGCGAGGTGATCAACACCGCGCGGCACCTCGGGCTGCCGATTTTTGTGGTCGACGACGGCTCCACCGACACCACCCCGGCGGTTCTGGCAACCCAGGCAGGAATCACCGTGCTCCGCCACCCGGTCAACCGGGGCAAGGGCGCGGCCCTGCTCACCGGCTTTGCCGCTGCCGCTTCAACCTGTGACTGGGCCCTGACCATTGATGCCGATGGCCAGCATAATCCGGCGGACGGCCAGGCTTTGCTGGCCATCGCCCGGCAAGGCGAACGGGTGCTGGTGGTGGGAAAACGCCAGGGCATGGTTGGGGAAAACGTGCCCTGGACTAGCCGTTTCGGCCGCGGGTTTTCCAACTTCTGGGTCTGGGCCTCGGGCGGACCCTGGATTGCCGATTCCCAGTCTGGGTTCCGTCTCTATCCCCTGCCCGAAACCCTGGAGTTGGGTGTCCGGGCCCGAAGATATCAGTTCGAGGTCGAGGTTCTGGTTCGGGCCCGGCAGAGCGGCCTCGCCATTGTCGAGGTGCCGGTGTCGGTCGTCTACCAGCCCAAGGGGGTTCGGGTCAGTCATTTCCGCCCCTGGCCCGACTTTCTCCGTAATTCGGCCACCTTTTGCCGGCTGATCTGCTCACGCCTTTTTCGGCGGGATCGCCGGCGATGACCATCGATTACCACGCTATCCTGGTGCGGGCTGCCCGCCTGCTCGGCCCTTGGCTCTTTGCCCTGGTCGCCCGGATCATCGCCACCGGCTATTTCCTCTGTTCCCGCCGGGTCAAGGAAAGCCGCCGTCTGTACGCCGCTCTCTTTCCCCATCGGAGCAGCGGCTATCACCTCTGGTGCACCTTCCTGCAGTATCAGAACTTCACCACTATTCATTTTGACCGGTTTCTTGGCAACCAGGGTCGTGCGCCGGAGTTTGCCTGCCAGGGAGAGGAGGGGTTGCAGACCCGGCTCGACCAGGGCGGAGCCATCCTGCTCATGTCCCACCTGGGGAACTGGGAGATGGCGGCCCGGCTGCTGATGCAGCAGCGCCGGGACCTGCACTTGCTGCTCTACATGGGTGTGAAGGAGAAAGAGGGGGTGGAGCGGACCCAGAAGGAGGAACTGCAACGGGCCGGGGTCAGGATCATCGGCGTCGATCAGGGCCTGGCCTCACCCTTTGCGGCGGTTGAAGGCGTGCGGGTGCTGCAGAGCGGCGGGCTGGTGTCGATGACCGGAGATGTGGTCTGGCGGCCGGATCAGCGCCGGATTGCCGTGACCTTTCTCGGTGGCCTCGCCTTCGTTCCGGAGGCCCCCTTTATCTTTGCCCTGGTGTCCGGCGCCCCGATTTTCGTTTTTTTTGCCTTTCGCACCGGGAACAACCGTTATCAGTTCACCTTTTCCGAGCCGATATGGATCAAATCCGCCGGGAGAAGGGAGCGGCAAGCGGCCCTTGCCGAGGCTGCCCAGCATTATGCCGACCTGCTGGAGGAGGCGCTGCGTGCCCACCCCTTTGAGTGGTACCATTTCAATCGCTTTCTGCATCCTCCTGCTCAGGAGTCGGAAAGGGTATAATCCGCCGGGAAAGGGGCCTTTGGGGGCCGCTTTTGCGCGCAATATTTTCTTTTCCTTTTACCGGAAAGAAGGGTAGTATCTCAAGTTTTTTGAGATCTTAGCTCCCCTGACCCGCTACCACAACGACCTGCCATGACCAGAGATGCACTGCAAGAAAAAATCCTGACCATCCTTGTTCAGGATTTTGAGTTCCAGCAACCAGGCCTGGACGATAATCTCCGCGACGACCACGGCTTTGACAGTATCGATGCCATTGAACTGCTCGGTAAGATTGAACGCATCCTCGGCGTCTCCCTGACCCGGGAGGAGAAGGAAAAGGCCATGGAAATCAGGACGATCAACGATATCCTCGATTACCTGGAAACGATCCAACAGGGTCGCGCCCAGTAACCCGCCCTCAAAACCGATGAAGCGCCGCGTCGTCATTACCGCCTGTTCCGCAATCACCCCTATCGGGTACGGTAAGAAGGACATCGTTGACAGCCTCCAGCAGGGCCGATCAGGAGTCAAACCCCTGCGTGACGACGGTCTCCTGACCGGCCATATCCACTCTCGGGTATTCGGCACCGTCGATTATCCCATTGCCTACGAATTCACCCGCTCGCAGCGCAAAACCATGGGGCCGGTGGCCTATTACGCCTGTCAGGTGGCAAGGGATGTCCTGGCCGAATCCGGTCTTTCCCCGGACTTCATCAGCTCGGGACGGCTCGGGGTGGCCTTTGGTTCCACTCACGGCAGCCCCACGGTGCAGCGGGAGATTTACAAGACCTTTTTCCAAAACCTGGATACGGAATTTTCCTCCATCGGCGCGGTCGATTATCTCCGCTCCATGGTCCACACCACCGCCGTCAACATCACCCGGATGTTCGGCATCACCGGCCGGGTGATCGCCTCTTCCACCGCCTGCACCACCAGCAGTCAGGCCATTGGCTTCGGCTACGAGATGGTCAAGTACGGCATGCAGGACGCCATGCTCTGCGGCGGCGCCGACGAGTACGACACCACCACCGTGGCGGTGTTCGACAATCTGCTGGCCTGCTCGGTCGGCTACAACGACCGGCCCGAATGCACCCCCCGGCCTTTTGACAGAAAACGCGACGGCCTGGTGGTCGGCGAGGGCGGCGGCGCGGTCCTGCTCGAGGAATACGAGGCCGCCAAGAAACGGGGCGCCCCGATTCTGGCCGAGGTTATCGGTTTTGCCTGCAATAACAACGGTGGCGATTTGATCCTGCCCAATCTCCAGGGCATCACATCCACCCTGCGCTTGGCTCTTGCCGATGCGGCGATCAATCCAGAGGCGGTCGAGTACATCTGTGCCCATGCCACGGCCACCAAGATGGGGGACATCATCGAATCCCAGGCCATTGAGGCGGTCTACGGCCTTGGACCCCACGTGACCGGCCTGAAAAGCTACACCGGCCACACCATGGGGACCTGCGGGGTGATCGAGCTGATCATGACCCTCTATATGATGGCGGAAGGGTTTCTGGCCCCCACGCTCAATCTGGAAGAGGTGGATCCCCGCTGCGGCATGGTCCGCCATACCCCAGGAGTGATTGAGGCTAAGACGAAAATTGCCTCGGTCCAGAATTTCGCCTTCGGTGGGGTCAACACCTGCCTGCTGGTCAAAAACGGCCGCGAGGCGCTCTAGGCTGTGCGGGGCAGGGGGGCGGACAGGTTGCTCGATATAGGGGTCACCCTGACCTGCTGGCTCTACTTCACCCTGGGTTTTCTCATCTTTTTTTCCCCTCTCTACATCGTCGCCGCCCTTTTTTCCTCCTCTAAAGAAGAGGCCTTCCAGCGCTACAATCGGGCCTTTTACCGGGGGTTCTTTGCCCTCTTGCGAACCCTTGCCCCCCGGCAGCATTGGGTTATCGACGAGCGCATCCAAGCCCTCCGTTCCTCGGTGATCGTCTGCAACCATCGCTCCTACCTGGACCCGCTGCTGCTGATCGCCCTGCTGCACCGCTCCAAAACCGTGGTCAAATCGATCTTTTTCACCCTGCCCATCTTTGGCTGGGTGATCCGCATTGCCGGCTATCTGCCGGCCACGGCCACGGGCCGGTTCGCCGGGATGATGCTCGCCCAGATGGCTACCATGGAGGCCTATCTCGCCGGCGGCGGCAATCTCTTTGTCTTCCCCGAAGGGACCCGGATCCGGGACGGCAGCATCGGTGCCCTCAATCAGGGGGCCTTGAAAATTGCCCGCCAATGCCGCGCCCCGGTGCATATCCTCTGCCTGCACAATACCGACCGGCTCTTTGCTCCGGGAACCTTTGTTTTTTCCACCCGCGAGCCCAGGGAGATTAGCATCCGTCTGGTCGAGACGATTGCCTCCGGTGAGCCCCAACCCCGTCTGGCCGACCTCAGCCATCGTGTCCGCGAGGTTTTGGAGCGCTGCCGATCGGAGGCCGTGCCAGGCAATGAAACCCATTCGTACCGTTCCCCCAATCATCCGTCGGAGATCGAACAATGAAGGTTCTGCTCATATCCATGCCGGACGTGGTGCCGATCATAATCCATGAAACCGCGGTGCACATGCCCAATCACGGCATCGCCTCGGTCGGCGGCAACATCGACGACGACCACCAGGTCTTTCTGATCGATCTGATCCGCAAGCGCCGTTCGATCAAGAAATACCTCACCAAGATGGTGGGCCGCATCCAGCCGGACCTGATCGGGCTCTCGGCCATGGCCTGGCAGTACGACACCTGCATCAAAATCGCCCATCTGCTCAAGGAGATCCGGCCGCAGGTCAAGATCGTCATCGGCGGCTATCATGCCACCCTGATGGCGGAAGAGATCGCGGAGTCGCCCGAGTCCCAATGGATTGATTTCATTATCCGGGGCGAGGGCGAGGAGTGCTGCCGGCGGTTGGTGAATGCTTTGGCTGGGCGCGATGACCTCACCGCCATACCGGGGCTCTCCTATAAACGGGACGGCATCTTCGTCCACAATCCCCGGGGCGAGAACCTGGATCTCAGCACCCTTAAACTGCCTATCCGCGACCAGCGCCGCCTGACCTGGGGCTACCACATCATCTATTCCAAGATCGAATTGATGGAGACCTCCCGGGGCTGCACCCGCTCCTGCAATTTCTGCAGCATGAAGCACATGTACGGCCGGACCTTCCGCACTTACCCGATCAGCCGGGTGCTGGAAGATCTCGACGATATCTATTTTAAACGCAAGACCAAGTGGGTGTTCATCACCGACGACAACATGGTACTCAATCCCGGCCGGGTGGTGGAACTCTGCGACGCCATTATTGCCCGCAAGTACCAGGGGCTCAATCTGGTGGTGCAGGCGGACTGCATCTCCATGGCCACCAACGAACCCATGGTGGCCAAGATGGCCCAGGCCGGGTTCCGCTCCGTTTTCCTCGGCATTGAAAACGGCTCAAAAAAGAATCTGAGCGACGCCGGCAAGGGCGACATCGTGGCCGCCTCACGAAAGGCAACTGAAAACTGCCATAAATACGGGATGATGGTGATTGGTGGGCTCATCTTCGGTTTTCCCGAGGACGATGCGGACTCGATCCGGGAAAATTATGAGTTTTTTGTCAGCATTGGCGCCGACGCCTCCTACTGCCAGATCCTCACCCCCTATCCCAAAACCGGGATGCGGCAGAATCTCCTGGAGCAAGGCTTGATCGACAATCAGGAAGATTACAAGAAATACAGCGGCCTCTGGGCCAATGTGCGTACCAAGTACCTGACGGCGGCCCAGTTGCAGTACCAGTTCTGGTTGCAACGCCAGGAGGTGCTTGGCTGGTGGAACCCGCCTGCTCCGGCCCGCAAGCAGGGACGGCTCTGGACCTCGATCTGGCGTTTTGCCTTCAAGCCCTTTCTCAAGCTGCACTACTGGCGGATCATGCGCAAAGGGGGATGGGAAGGGCGCTATCAACGGGAGGTGCAGCGCTGGGAACGGATCAACACCTTCAAAGATCTCGCGGGGTATTGACCGGATGCAGCTCTATAATCTGGAATTCACCGAGGAAGAGATCCGGGTGGCGGCAGCGGCCGATCGGTTGCTGTCCATGGAGATCGAATTCAGCCGGGCCTGCAATTTCCGCTGCGCCTACTGCTATCTGGCCGACCGAACGGCCAGCGCGGGCGAACTCTCGCGGGCGGAAATCAAGGATGTCATCCTCCAGGCGAAGGAATTGGGGGCCCGCAAGATTATCATCCTTGGAGGCGAGCCCTCCATATATCCGCATCTGGTGGAGATGCTCCGCTATCTCGGCAGCCTGGGGCTGCAAATCGAGATCTTCACCAACGGCACCGGCGTGACCGAAGAACTGGCCGAGGTGCTGGCCGAGGAAAAGGCGCGGGTGGTGGTCAAGATGAACTCCCTCGATCCGAGCGTCCAGGATCGGCTGGCCGGGAAGAAAGGGGCCTTTGCCATCATCGGCCAGGCACTGGAGCATCTCCGCCGGGCGGGCTATCCCTCGGATGATTTATTTCTCGCTGCCAGCACCATTATTTGCCGCCAGAATCTGGCAGAATTGCCGGATCTGTGGCATTGGTTGCGCACACGCAGCATTGAACCCTATTTTGAGATCCTCACCCCCCAGGCCAATGCCCTGGAAAATACCTGGCTCGGGGTCGAGGCGGCGGAACTCCGCGAGCTCTTTGTCCAGCTTTCCACCATGGACCGCGAACGCTTCGGCCGCATCTGGGAACCGCAGCCCCCGCTGGTGGGCAACCGGTGCATGCGGCATCAGGTTTCCTGCGTGGTTACCGCCAACGGGGAGGTCATGCCCTGTGTGGGCGTCACTATCGCCTTGGAGAACATCCGCAACCAGCGGTTGGCCGATATTCTCAAAAACAGCGAGGTGGTCAGGAATCTGAAGAATTACCGGGAGATGATCAAAGGGGCCTGCGGCAGTTGCGAAAAAAGTGGTGAGTGCTACGGCTGCCGGGGCGCGGCCTACCAGCTGACCGGCGACTATCTGGCCTCCGACCCGACCTGCTGGCGTCACGGTTCGGGCAAGGTGGACGGGTGCGAAGCATGCGACCACCTCTGATGCTTTCAACTCTCCAAGTTCGGTTTAATTATTGTATATTGATGAACTCGTAAAAAGGGAAAACACTCGGTTGTGTCATTTCGAGCGTAGCGAGAAATCTCTAGAATTATCATGAGATTTCTCCTCGCTGTGCTCGTCGAAATGACATGAATCGACTTTTTGCGAAACCATCATATATTGAGAAACGGGTTGATGTGGTCTTGTTTGTCATCTGTTTTTTCGGCAAATTTAATTTCATTCACTCCATCTATTTCTCTTATCAGAGATTCTATTTTTTCCCTGATCGACTTGTCGGTTCGCAAGACTTCCCCGATGTTGGAAAGAGTGACAATGCCATTGCTGACTTCAACCTCTATCAGGAATGAAAAGTTAACAAGCATTGCATGGATTTTGGCACATAACAGTTTGTCGTTGATAATTCTTTGTGATTCAGTCGTTGTTTGGAATGCAGGCATTATAGAGGCTTGGATAATTAATTCGACAGCGTTATCAACGCTCAATCGATCAACAAGAAGAACCATGTCATAAAGGCGGCTGTCCCAGGTGTCGGTGCCATACAGCTTCAATCCCCATCGACGGCGCTCTTCATCGTCTTTTCTTAAAACATCCTGGGCTTCCTTTTGTGAAATTTCATCACGTTTCATGATTTCTTTCACCCGGTCTTCAATATTGGCCAAAATTCTCACCTTGAGAACATGGGGAATATTGCGAAGAAAGTACTGCCCTGCAAGACCATGGTAAATGACATTATCCTTTTGAACGTGCTTCAGGAGCGCATATTGGTAATAGCTGATGTACCGTTCTTTTCCATGTCGAAAACGATCCAGAATAGACGGTGAATCATGGATAGCTCGCACCAGGCTTATTTCGGGAATATTGAACTCCTCTGAAGTTTCGAGGAGGATTTCGCGAGAAACACAGTCATAATTTAGTTTTTCAGCCAGTTTTTCAGCAACTTCTTTCCCTCGGCTGTATGAGCCTCGAGATATAGTAATTATCGGCATACGAAGTAACCCCTTGAAATTTTTGGAATGGAGAGCGTTGGGCACGGGCTGAGTGCTCGCTCGGTTAACGCTGAGCAGGTGCTCAGTTTGTGTCAGTATACACCATTCTCCGGGGAAAGGGCAGTCGATAGAGGCAATAAATGTTGTTTTCACCGGCTGAGCCCATTCAATTCGATCCTGGAAGCCAGTGGGGCGATGGGCTGCTGTTGATCATCCTTGGCCTTCTGTCACTGGCAGGGATTGGCGAGGCGGACTTTCAAAAAGCCTGTCGCGTCGGGCCGGCTAATCTCCCGGTTTTGCCGGAGAAGAGACAGGATGCGGATGCGTTCAACCTGCAAATCCTGTACTATCGTTTTTTGAGTGTAGAGGTGAATGCCAATGGATCGCAAGCAACCAAGGAGGAAAAAAAATGAGCAGTGGCAAAGAGATGCTTGATCAGGCCGATAATGACATGCTGGTCCGAATCGTGATGGACGCCTTCCGCCGGACTATTGTCCATTACGGGGCCTGGTTTGCCGAGGTGGAACATCAGGTTGGACTGGAAAAAGCCCTGGCAGTGGAGGACGATGTCTGGCAGGCGAGTGTGGGCAATCAGGTGGATCGTTTGGGGAAAACGCTCGATTTTCCGACCGAGAACGGCATCCCCGCAGTTCTCAAGACGTTGCCGCGCGAGGTGTTGACCGACCTGATTGAAAAGTTGAGCATCAATTGGCTGGCTAATGACGGCATCTGGTTTCAGGCGGTGGAAAAACGGTTCGGCATGGGCGATGCCAAGCGGTGCAACGATACCTGCTGGACACGCTTCTCCCCTTTCGAGGCGGCCCGGATCAAGAAACTGCTCGACCTGCCCGACAAGGGCGGCATTCCTGCCTTGAAAAAGGCGCTGGCCCTGCGGATGTACGCCTATATCAACGAACAGTCGATTGAAGAGGTCGACGACAACTGCATCATCTTCTACATGAACAACTGCCGCGTCCAGGCGGCTCGCAAGCGCAAGGGGCTGGCCGATTATCCCTGTAAGTCCGCCGGCATGGTGGAGTATCCCACCTTTGCCCAAACCATCGACTCCCGCATCACCACCGAATGCGTCGGCTGTCCGCCCGATGCCCACCCTGAAGAGTGGTTCTGCGCCTGGAAATTTACCCTTAAGGAGTGAGGTTGTCTGAAACAAAAGGGCAATGCAGCCCCGAACTGGTATTCATGCAATCACCGGCGATCAGTGGCGCAGCGACGACTTATTTGAGCAACACATTGGCGGTTGGTGCTGCCGCCGGTTGCCGGGCTACTTCTCAAGATTCCCTTTTGACTTTGTCATATCACCGGAAACTTTGGCCAGTCTTGGATTAACGCTTTGATTGAGCATTGATTTGCGATGTTTTCTCGCTTAAACTTGGCTGGTTATTTTCAACGTATTTTTACCTATCAATACTGTTAGGTCTCTAAAAAGGAAACCATGATGAACGATGACGATAAAAGCATAGATCTGATTGGTTTAGGTAAATTAGCAAAAGCAATACCGGAATCTGTATACACAAAAACAACTGATACAACCATAAAAACATTTGAAAAGATAATTGCACCTATAACTGAAACCACTTCCGGTCTCGGTAGATATATTAAGCAGAAGTTTGATAATATGGTTGAGATTGAAAGGTCGCTCCTTGAGTACTCTCTAGAAAAAGCTAAAAATAAGCTTGAGAGAAAAGGGTTAAAACCGAGTTCGGTTTCTAGCCCTAGATCCACGGTACGAATAGTTGAAGAGTTGTCAAAAGAGACAGATTTTCTACTAAATGAAATGTGGACAAATTTGCTTTGTACTGAAATTACTAGTGGTAAATCTCATCCTTTTTTTATAAATGTGCTATCGTCATTAAGTAAAGACGAAGCAATATTGCTACAAGATCTTAAATCATTTAATGAAATCGGAGAGTTTAAAAACAATATTTTAATGCTACCTAGAAGTATTAGATATTACATTCTTGAAGATGGAGGTGCGGAAAGAGAATGGAATATGCCTAGTGCCTTATTGCTGGAGTATGGTTTGGCAAGCACTATCGTGCCTAAATCACATCAAAAAGGAGGAAAAACGGTTCTATTGTATCGCACTGAATTAGGCGATGAATTTCTAAAAGCTGTTACTGAATAAAATAAATTATTTGACTTAACACTTAGAAGGCCCCCGGTTGTCAACGGATAAAGGTATCCGGGAGCGATGAACTTATCACTCTGTGGTCGGTACAATCCGACCAATTGCCCGATGAAGCGCGCCCTGACTTGGGTTTCATATTCGACGACAGAGTGACTCTGCGCCAAACACTTATCGAGGATCAACCACTTTGCCAGTTAAGACGATGCTGGCAAGAGCAACGAGCGAATGGAACCCGGTCGAGAATGGGCCACTCTCTTGCTCGTCGGAGACCGGGTTCCATTCGCGGGCTCGCCGGGAACGAAGGCCGGGTGATTGCGGCAAGGATTTTGTTGTCGCGTCCTAGAAACAATCGCGTACCCTCGTGCCGTCCCATTCAAAACGGCTTGGTCATGCGGCGGCATGCCAGAGTTAGAGCCGGGCTCGGGTGAGGGGCAGAACCACATCAACAAGCAGATGTTCAACGAGCGGGACGGACGGCCAATCAAGCCTTCTGGCTGCGGTGCAACCGGCAGACCATGGCCCATAATGCTGACGGCAGACGGAGGATATGCTCCGGAGGGCCATGCGGATATGCTCGAAAAAAGCTCCAGTTAGGTGTCGGGCTCGCCCGTCCCCTCGATTAGACGGCCAGGAACGTATGCATGTTGAACCCCTGCCGGTTTTTCAGCATGAAATAGACCGCTCGGCCGAGCTTGTGCGCCAGGATGGAAAGCGCCTTGCCTTTGCCGTGTTTCCGCACCAGCTTGTCGTGGAATTGCCGGCCCGGTTCGTTGCTTTTGAGGAACAGTTGCGCAGCCAAGGAAAAGGCCCAGCGGAGATGGGCGTTGCCGATCTTCTTGCCGCCACTGCCGTATTTCTTGCCGTTGGATTCCTTGGAGCAGGTGACCAGGCGGCAATAGGAGGCGAAATCCTGAACCCTGGGAAAGCGGCTGATGTCCTCGATCTCATAGAGCAGATTGAGGGCATTGATCCGGCCCACGCCGGGGATGCTCTTCAAGAGGGCATAAGCAGTCGGGTCATGCTCCTTTGCGTGGGCAATGATGTCCTGTTCGAGGACGGCCAACACCCGGTCATAGGCGTCGATCATGTCGAGATTGGCGGCCATGGACATGCACACCGAGGGATCGTCGAACCGATCCAGCAAGCCTTCCCGGTTTTGCGGTTTGGCGATCCGGCCCAGAGGCACCTGCAGGTTGTACTGGCTGGCGGTATTCTGGGTGTGGGCAAAGAGCTCGGCCCGCTTGCGCATGAGATGGTTGCGCCGGCGCATCAGGTCCCGAGTGGCACGCATCCGCTGGGGATACACGTAGGCCATGGGAATGAGGCCGCCCCTGAGCAAGGCAGCGATCTTCTGGGAGTCAATCTTGTCGTTCTTGCTTTTGCCGCCGTGGATGGCTCGCATGTAGAGCGCATGACCGAGGATAAAGGGGATGTTTTCCGTGGCGCAGAGATCGGCCAGCCAGTACCAGGAGAACATGCACTCGGCGCACACCACCAGATCGTCCCGATAGGGGGCGATGGTTTTGAGGAAGGTTTCCGGCTCGGTCTTGATGTTGCGATGGAGCAGGATGTCCCCTTCCTGGCTGAGGATGCACAGGTACATTTTGTTGGTGTGCAGGTCGATTCCACAGTAATGCTTGTGTTGCTTGGTGTACAATCGCATGAGAAGGCCTCCTTGCTAAGGGTTGCTGATACCCCCATTATAGCGGAATAGTCCGCCGGGTGCTCAGGGGGCCTTCTCTAGTATCAAGCCAATAAATACGGACCCGCAAACAGCGCGCGGGCCGGTTATCGCAACGTTGAGTTACTCGTCATTTAGGAGACCGCAGATGACTGAAGCGCCATGGAATACTCTTGAGATAGCTAAATTGGCGGTCGGTGTTCTGACGCCAGTCTCGGTCGCGATCCTTGCTTGGTTTTTCAATAGACGAATGAAGAGACTTGACCTGATTCAGTGGTCAAATCAAAAGCTCATTGAGAAGAGAATCGCCGTCTACGACTTGGTTGCGCCCCAGCTAAATCTCCTGTTGTGCTTCTTTACCTGGGTGGGCTACTGGAAAGAAATATCCCCACAAAATGCCATTCAGTCGAAACGCGACCTCGACAAAGCATTCAACATCTATCGGCATCTTTTCGAAGCGGACGTCTATGAAGCATACCAGTCGTATGTACATCTGCTTTTCGAAACCTTTATAGGTCCAGGGCATGATGCTCGTTTGCGTACGAAAGTAAAAGGAGTCGATGGCGACCGACAGTATGATGGAAGCTATGAATGGAAGGCTGAATGGAATGACCAGTTCTCCAACCTCGATACGATCCCATCGAAGAACGAAATCCAAAGAGCATATGGCGCTCTTATGTCCTCCTTAACGCGCGCCCTTGGAATTCAATCCAACGACACTTAATCGGGTGAAGGGGAGAGATGGCAGGCAGATCTTACCCATTGAACAATTCGGGGCGTAACGTTCAGGAGGCCTCCGGTTGAACAGGCAAAGGTGTCCGAGGGCGATGAAATCATCACTTTGCGGCTGCGTTTTCAAAGATGGTTTTTTTTCTCCTTAGATCAGTAATTTATAAATAATTGGGTGTGATTATGCCTTTTGTCCAAATTTCGCTGGTGCGCGGGAAATCCGTGGTGCACATTGCCGCTCTTTCCGAGTCGGTGCATCAGGCGCTGATGGAGGAATTCAACGTGCCGGCGCTTGATAAGTTTCAGGTGGTGCATGAGGTCGAACCGCACCAGCTTGTTTTTCCGTCAAGCTATCTTGAAATTCCCCATACCGAAGACATCGTCTATATCCATATCACCTGTAAAGAGGGTCGCACCGTTGAAATGAAGCGTCGCCTCTATCGCAAGATCGCCTCCCTGATCGCATCAAGGACCGGATTGGCGGAAGATGATGTCGTGATCGTCCTCGCCGAAAATGCGGCGGAGAACTGGTCCTTCGGCCGTGGCAAGGCGCAACTTATTGAATAAAAGGGAAGGTAGTGAAAGTAGGGAGCCCCCCATTTTCCCCTTGAGGCCATAATCTCCCAGGGCGTGGCTGGATCGGGCCTCATGAATGGGTTGCAGCGAATCAAACCACAAAAAAAAAGCCCCCTCCCCGGCAATCCGGGGAGGGGGCTTTCGTGTTTTTCAATGCCGCTGCGCGCCGGGGCGGATATTCCCTTACTTACTCACCGACACCGTTCTCTTCTCCTTGTTGACGTACTTGAAGAAGACCGGGAAGGCGACGAAGAAGGCGACACAGATCAGGTATTCAACACCCTTGATGTGCGAGTAATAGTCGACCAGGGTGTGCAGGGGTTTCATCATGCCGGTGGCCAGCATGTATTGTCGTGCCAGTTCGCCGAACTGCCAGTTGACCTGATGCAGGGCGCCGACAAAGGCGGCTGAAACCCAGAGTCCCACCAGGGCTCCAAACCCCAGCATGATGACCGTTACCCGTTTACTGCTGTTGCTGTTGGACATTGCTGTACTCCTCTTTTTTCTCTATTTATTCAATGGGTTAGAAGCCGATAATGGTGCTGATGTAGCCCTTGATCAAATTGCCGAAGCCGCCGCTGGCCAGACCGCCGATCAGGCAGGCCGTCGCCCAGAGGCCGATCAGGCCGGCCATGGTCATGACAACCCGGATGGTGAATTTGGATGTTTCCTGGGCAACATCGGTCTTGGTCTCGTTCTTGTTGATGATTTGAGTGGTCATGGTGTCCTCCTTATGTGATCTGGTTTACAGAGTTTCCGTTGCTTTGCCTTTGGAGTTGCACCCTTGATGCCAGAGGAGGAACGAAGAGAAAAGAAAGAAGGATTTGTTTCTAATTCATTGATATTCAACGATGTTTTGATCGAAATAGTTTTTGGCGAAGAGGTGGTGCCGCGCCACGAAACCGTGGTGCGGTACCACGGCAACCACAGCTTCGTGGCGCAGGGAGGGCGAAGGTGTGGCGGGTGCGGCACGCTAGTGTTGCGAAGTGTGACGGACAGGTTAAGCGGCGCCCCTGCAGGCAATTGGCAGGTCGGATAGCCGCACCAGTGTGGCGCGTTGTCGAGCGGGAAAGGGGATTCAGGCGACGGAAATGCGGTGCGGCAGGTCAATGAGGAGCCGTTCCCCCTCGGGGGTCGCCTCAATGGCGAGTGCGGCCTGGTGCATCTGCAACAGGTGTGTGCAGAAGGTCCGTGAGGGCCAAACCGATCCGGCGCTGTCTTCGTCCCAGGCGGCGGCGCTGTTAGTGAGCACGAGGCCGAGGCGGCGGGGCTCTCCAGAATGCATCCGGCACTCCACGCTCAACCGCTTTTCGGTCTGTGCGCCGGCGGCTTCGCGGCTGAGGGCACGGCGGCCTTGTTGCAGCAGGGTGAGCAACACCAGCCAAAGATCACCGGCGGCAACCGTTACCTCATGGCGGCATTCGATGGGCAGGCTGAGGACGATGGACTCGGCTCGCAACGGTTTGTCGAGGACCAGCGTCAGCATCCGAAACAGGGAGGCCAAGGAAATGCTTGATCCGCCACGGGCGGGCTGCCACTGACTGATTCGCTGGAGAGCTGCAACCAGTTCGGCGGTCTTCTTTTCTTCTTGAATGAGCGATTGATACAGACCGGCGGCCTGGTGCCTGTTGTCGCCCTGTTCGTCAATATCAATCAGGGTCTGGGTGTAATTGATCACCCCATTGATGCGATTGGTCAGTTCGCTGGCCAGTTCCGCGCCTATACAGCCGGTGACAGCGTACCGGTAACGCAGCGCTTCCCGCTGGAGGAGACCGGGATCGGTGAGATCAGCGTCTCCCTTCCCCTTTTGCGGTCCCCCCGTCCCGTCGAGCAAACCGTTGATCCGCCTGGTCAGGGTTTGCAGGGAACATTCAAGTTCACCCCCCTCCTTGCTTTCGCCTTCCGCTTCGGTCAACCGGCAGAGGTTGAGCATCGGGGTAGCCAAATGACGGTTGAGCAGATACAGCAGGGTGCAGGACAGGACCACGATCAGGCCCAGGGCGCCAACGATAATCCGGTGTAATCCGAGCAGGATGGTCTGGTTGTGGTCACTCAGTGAAAATCGGAACTGCTGGAGACCGATATTGGTGTTGTTCAGGGAGCGGACCAGTTCCGCCGTCTCCTTGGTTTTTTCTTGCCGCTGCTCCTGAATGGCACGCAGTTGGACTTCCAGGCCGACGAGATCGACCCGGGTGGGCAAGGACCCTTTCAACCCTTCGGGGACGAGGATGTTGCCTGTCAACCCCTCCACTTCTTTTTCCAGATGCTGCAGTTCGCCGTTGAAGGCACGCAGGTTGATATCCTTGCCCGCGAGCAACGATTCATTCAGGTGCTCCTTGATCGCAGTGAACTGGAACAGCAGGCGGTCACTGCTGGTCACCGCATCCCGGCACTGGTGATATAACAAGTACTGGCGGACGCCGAGGACGAGGACGAGCGCGAGAAAAACCAGAACCGTGGTGGTGATGGCGGAAAAAAGCCGGTTGAGCGGCCAATGCGACCATCGGGAAAAGGTTGGGCTTTGGGTTCGAACGGTCACTGCTCACCTCCGGGGTGGTTACGGGTTCCGGCGTGGAAAGAGGACGGGGGGGTGCCGGAACCCGCAACCGGACGCATTATTTCTCACCCTGCCACTGATAGAGAATCGGCAGCCGGTAGAGGATAAAGCGGTAAACGATGAAATAGAGGGCAAAGATGGTGATGGTGACCCAGACCTCTTTCCAGTGCGGAATTTCCTGGTAGAGCTGCCAGTTAAAGCAGATCAGGGCGGTGTTGAGCCGATTCCAGACGATGCCG
The DNA here is from genome assembly GCF_963662935.2 of uncultured Desulfobulbus sp. Taxonomy (NCBI): domain Bacteria; kingdom Pseudomonadati; phylum Thermodesulfobacteriota; class Desulfobulbia; order Desulfobulbales; family Desulfobulbaceae; genus Desulfobulbus; species uncultured Desulfobulbus sp. Next base: position 1,982,536 of record NZ_CAXXTL010000002.1, read on the forward strand.
AGCACGCTGATCAGTGCGGCCCACCGGACCATGCCCACCATCCGGTTTTTGACTCCAACCGCAAACATGATCATCGGCAGGACCACCGCCACCGCCATTTCCAGGAGAAAATACTGGCCCCAGCCGGTGAGCAGATGAGCCCAATCGTTGTCATGGGCAACGCCGACCATCTTGATCACCAGATAGGTGATAAGGGCGTAGGCGCAGCCCTTGCCCAGGCCAAGGGTCAGTTCATCGACGCTGTCGAGAAAACGCTTGTCGCAACGCCAGGCCATGTATTTTTTGCACAGGGTGCTGGCCACAATGACCATTGAGAGTCCGGCAAAGATGGCGGAGCAGAAAAAATGGATCCACATAAAGTTAGCGGAAAACCAGAGTGGATGGACTTTGGAAGGCGCATAGGTGAACAACGCCCCCAGGGCGCCCTGATGCAGGGTGGAAAGGATGATGCCGGAGATGGTCAGGCCGACGGCGATGGACTTGATGAACCGTTTGCCCTTGAGCCAGCCGATCCATTCAAAATAGGCCGAAGACACCTCCGCCACCTGCACCGAGAGGTAGGTGGCCACATGCCAGGCAACGAGGAAGAGAACCGCCGCCGGTCCCAGAGAGACAACCATCGGATAGTACAGGCGCCAGGGCATACCCAGGTCGACCTCCAAGTAAACAACGGCAAAGAAGTAGCCCAGCAGTCCGTTGAGTAGGGCCAACCGTTCGATGGGCACGAAATCCTTGCGGCCGAAGATCTCCACCGTGGTGCCGAGCAGGAATCCCGAGGCCGACAGCGGCACCATGCCAAAGAGGCCGAAACCAAGGAACAACCCCCAGGGATAGTCGTTGGAGGCATGGGTCACCGTGGCCAGACCGAAGAAATAGCGCTGGAGGATGATCGGTACGCCAATGGCGAAGATGAAGATCAGGGCCCAATTGACCGGGTTGCGCAGAAATTGGGCCTTGTACTCCTCAAAGCTCAAACCCAGCCACAGTTTTTCCTTGATGCTCCAGGTGCCTCCGCTCGGATTAATATGGGAGGCAATCGGAATTTCTTGCTTGTTGTTGATAAAGGCGTTCATGGTTCAGACCTCCCCCTCGTTCTTTTTCTGTTGTTCCAACTTGTCTTTCCTGGTCGCCAGCAGGTGGAATCCGGCAAACAGGGCCGGCCAGACGGTCAGCACCATGGGGACGATCGACAGGAAATCTTTGACGTAGTTGAGAATCGGTTCCTTGGGCACGCTGGTGTCAAAACCGACCTGCTCAAAGGGTGCGGGTGAAATATACATCCAGGCCGTCCCGCCGGCCTCGTGCTCGCCGTAGATGTGGTCGACATAGGCGCCGGGGTTTTCACGGATGCGTTGTTTACCCACGGCCAACAGGTCGGTGCGGCGGCCGAAGGTCAGGGCCTCCTGCGGGCAGGCCTCGACGCAGGCGGGCGGCAGTCCCTTGGTCAGGCGGGTCTCATGGCAGAAGACGCACTTCATGATCCGGGGATGAAAGGCGCTGGAGTAGCGGAAGGCCGGAATGTAGAAGGGGCAGGCGACCATGCAGGTTCGGCAGCCGACGCAGACGTCAACATTATAGATGACCGCGCCCTCCGGGGTCTTGGTGTAGGCATTGACGAAGCAGGAGGTCAGACAGGCAGGTTCCTGGCAGTGATTGCATTGGATTTTGCGAAACAGCGGGTGCTCCCGGCCGGGGATCTCATAGCGGTTGACGATGGTGTAGCTGGTCTCGTCGGTGCGCCGCTTCTGGCCGTGGTGCATTTCGTCGAACACCGAGAAATCGTTGAAGGGTTTTTCCGGGGCAGGCAGGTTTTGTTCCTTGTTGCAGGCTGCCTCACAGCTGCGGCAGCCGACGCAGCGGGACAGGTCGACCAGCACTCCCATGGAGTCGGGGTACCCTTCAAAGGTCGCGGCCTCTGTTGTTTTTGCCAGGGAGATCGTCGCCGCAGCAGAGGCGGCAAGGCTGCCCTGCAGAAACCCTCTCCGGTTGATCAGTTTCTTCATTATCGTTCACCTTTGTGGTTGATATTCAGGGGATGGGCGCGATCAGCGGGCATGGCTGTCTTTGGTCCCAGCCTTGGCCGGGTTGGCCTTGCCCTCTGCCTGGTCGCCAAGATGGAAAAACTGTTTGCCCGTGTCGGTGAGGGCATGACACCCTTCACAGTTGGAAGGCGCATTTTTTTTCACATGGCAGGGCACGCAGTTGAGATGATAGGCTCCCTTCAAACCGGGTTTGTCGATATGATAGAGATTGGGGTTGCCGGCGGCAGCGGTCACCTGCTCGGGATAAAACTGCTTCTGGGTATGGCAATCCTTGCAAGAAACAGTACTGGCCTCCGGCGAGTTGGCATGGCAACGGATGCAGTTGGGGTCCATGTCTTCCTGTCCGGTGGTGTGGTGATGGCAATCCTTGCACCGGGCGAGCTTTGCATGGTGTTTGTGACTGAATTCGACCGGCTTGTACAGGTTGGTCAAGGTGTTGATGGTCACCGTTTCCGGCGCATCCATCTGGTCCATGGCCAGGCCGGGCGTTGTCAGTGTCCCGACCAGCAGTACGACCGCGGCTGCGAGCGCGGCCTTGGGGTTAATGTTCATGAGAAAACCTCCGTCTGTTCATGAGTGTTGGTGCTGTCATTCTTTCCTCCATTTTCCGTCAATAAGCGTTCAATATCCCGTTCCTTCAGGTACCTGCGATAGACAATGTCGACTTCTTCGGCGTCCATGGTTTCGTTGAGCAGTAGGGCCTCGGCGAATTTATGGAGAAATCGGTTGTGCTTTTTCAAAACATCCGCGGCCTGGTCGTAACAACCACCGATCAGGTGTTTGATTTCGTGATCGATGCGTCGGGCGATCATCTCGCTGTGCGGCTTGACCTTGCCGCTCTCGCCGAGAAATCCCTCGCTGCCTCTGATGTAGGCAATGGGACCGATGGCCGGACTCATCCCCCACTCACAAACCAGCCGGGCGGCAATCTCCGTGGCCTGGAGGATGTCATTGCTCGCGCCGGTGGTCAAACGGTTGAAAACCAGCGTCTCCGCCGCCCGGCCGCCCATGAGGATGGCAATCCGGTTGAGGAGGTATTCGCGGGAATAGGTGTGGCGTTCGTCCAGGGCGACCTGCTGGGTCAGTCCCATGGCTCTTCCTCGAGGGATAATCGTAATCTTGTGCAGGGGGTCGGTTTCCTCAAGCAGCAGGCCGACTATGGCGTGACCCGCTTCATGGTAGGCGGTGAGACGGCGGTCCTTTTCGCTGACCACGATGCTCTTGCGCTCCAGGCCCATGACGATCTTGTCCTTGGCTTCCTCAAAATCGGTCATCTCAACGGCAGCCTTGTTGCGTTTGGCTGCCGTCAGGGCAGCTTCGTTGACCAAGTTGGCGATTTCGGCGCCGCTAAAGCCCGGAATGGAGCGAGCGATGGCAGCGAGATCGATTTCAGGGATGGCGATGATTTTTTTGGCGTGGACCTCCAGGATTTTGAGACGTCCCTTGACGTCGGGCAGGGAGATGGTGATCTGGCGGTCGAATCGGCCGGGACGCAGCAGGGCGGGATCGAGGATGTCGGGCCGGTTGGTCGCGGCGATCATGATGATCGTTTTCTCGGAATCGAAACCGTCCATCTCTACCAGCAGGGCGTTGAGGGTCTGTTCGCGTTCATCGCTGGCGCCACTGTTCTGGCCGCCGGAGCGGCGACCACCGATGGCGTCGATCTCATCAATGAAAATGAGGCAGGGGGCGCTTTTCTTGGCCTCCGCGAACAGCTCGCGTACCCGCGAGGCCCCGACGCCAGCGAAAATCTCGACGAAATCCGAGCCGCCCATGGAGAAAAAGGCCACCGAGGCCTCGCCGGCAATGGCCTTGGCAAGCAGGGTCTTACCGGTTCCGGGTGCGCCCTGCAGCAGGACGCCCTTAGGGATGCGGCCACCCAGACGGCTATGTTTTGCAGGGTTCTTGAGGAATTCGACAATCTCCTGCAGTTCTTCCTTGGCCTCGGTGATCCCGGCTACATCGGCAAAGGTGATGCGTTCGCTTTTGACCGGGGTAAAACGGGAGCCGCGGCCTGCGCCAAAGTTGCCCTGCGAGGGTTTCTTGCTGAAGATGAGCCAACCGCCAAGGATGAGCAGGAAAGGCAACAGGGTCTTGAGTCCATCGGCAACCCCCGAAGTGACCTCGGCCTCACCGGTAATGGCCACCTCTTTTTCCAGGAGCAGGGGCACCAGGGCCCCCACATCCGGAACAAAGGTGCCGAAGGGCCGGCTGGCGCTGTCTTCGCCGGTGAGTGCCTGGCCCCGGAAATGGACCTTGGCGATCGTGCCCTGCCGCAGTTCAGCGAGGAATTCGGTGTAAGCGCGTTGCGGGGGTGTGGTTTCCCGGAGATAGACGTTGTAGCCGAAAACGCCGATGGCAGTGAGGGCCAGCAGCAGCAGGCCGAGTTGAACCGGGTTTCTCATGGCCGCTTCTCCGAAAGTTGCGAGGGTGCAGCTGCTTGCACCGCATGACGGTACTGCTCTATCGATTCGCTCAGCACGCCGCCAACGAGGGCTTTGAACACCGCCAGATGGTCGGGCAGGAGCGAGGCGTTATTGCGAAAACAGAATTCATCAAGGTAGAGCTGGAGGTGCTTGACGGTGACACCGCCTCGGTGCACGGTGTGGAGGCAGCTTTCAAAGCTGCGGTTTAATTCGCTGATGCGTGTGGATTGCCCGGACTGTGCCGGCATGACAGAGTAGCTGCCGCCAGATTCGAGCAGGGTGAGAAGGCGTTGGTCAGCGATGAGCAGGGAGCTGTTTTCCAGGACATTCTCCTGGAGAAAGAGCATCAAGGTTTTTTCATTTAACGCAGCGATATGCCGCATGCGGATTCGGCCGGTGATACCGAGGGCCAGCACAATCTCCGCCGCCGTCAGCACCAGGGCCCGTTCCTTGCGCTCATGAGCCGGCGCCACCGGTCCGCATCCGATTTCCACCACGCGCCGGCACCGGACGACATCCGCCTTGCCCATGGCCAGACGAAGTTTCTGCAGCCAGGTCCAGGCAGTCTGATAACAGGAGACGCCGAGCAGACGCTGCAATTCCTTGGCGCTGACGTCGAAATGAGATGCACTGAACCACCAGATAGCCAGCAGCCATTCCTTGAGCGGCTTCTTGGCGCCGTGCATCAGGGTGCCGGTGGTTAGGGAGCTGCGGTTGCCGCAATGCGGGCAGATAAGATAGCGGCGGGGCGTGAAGTGCGGGTGTCGGGTACGGCAGAAAGGACAGGAAAAGCCCTGGGGCCAGCGCAATGGAAAAAGGAACCCGACACAGGCCTCTTCCGTGGGGAAAAGACGATGGAAGGTGTGCAGGGTGGTGATCTGGTTTTCGGTGCCGGGGTTTTCCATGATTGTTGTCCAAGACCTTAAGGGATGAACTTATCCACTTCGCTACGGACATTTGCATAGGAGGTGCCACACTGCACCGAATCGGTGCGGCATTGTCTGGAATGTAACTATCTCATTGTTTTTAAAGTTAAAATATTTAAGTTGGTCCGTTTTGTTCTAAGACGGTCACCTGGGCGGTGAAGGCGAATATCTGCCGGGTTGATTATTTTTCTTTTTAAAAACAGCTGGTTGTGGTGGCGCGGGCTTGAGGGGTTGGAAAAGAAAGAAAAAAGCGAGTTGGGAGAAGGGGAAACCACGGAATCGTGGCATTACCACAGTTCCGTGGCCACGGAACTGTGGTACGGTTTAAAGGTCGGTCTGGGAGATGTCGAGGCGCAGCTCCCGAATCTTGCGGTACAGGGTGGTCCGGTCGATGCCCAGCAGACGGGCGGCTTTGGCCTTGTTGCCGCCGGCCTTCCGCAGGGCTTGGAAGATACGTTCGGTGGGCGAGAGATCCGGCAGCGGAGCGGCTGGTGAAGGTGGGGCTGCTATTCGAGCCCGTTCGCCGCCCTCGTCAGGGGCTGGCTGAGCCTCCGTCGGACGGTAACCGGAGATCTCCAGCGACAGTTCATCGGTGGCGATGGTTGTCCCCTGACAGAGGACGCAGGCGCGTTCGATGACATGTTCGAGTTCGCGCACATTGCCTGGCCAGGGGTAGGCAAGCAGCAGTTGCCTGGCCTGGTCCGAGATGCCGCCGATATTTTTGCCCACCTTGGGGGCAATTTTGCCGATGAAGTGGTCGGTCAGCAAGAGGATGTCCTCTCCCCGCTCCCTGAGCGGCGGGAGGATGACATCAATCACCCGCAACCGGAAATAGAGGTCCTCGCGAAAGGCGCCGGAGCGGACTTTTTCCTTGAGATTGACGTTGGTGGCCGTGATCACCCGGACATCGACCCGCAACGGCGTATCCTGACCCACGGGATAAAAGGTGCTTTCCTGGAGAAAACGGAGTAGCCGCAACTGCATCATCGGCGAGATGTCGCCGATCTCATCGAGAAACAGGGTGCCGCCGTCGGCCTGGAGGATGCGGCCCATGCGATCACGGTCGGCGCCGGTGAACGAGCCCTTGCGATGGCCAAAGAGTTCGCTCTCCAGCAGGGTTTCGGGGATGGCGGTGCAGTCCACTTTGATCAGCGGCCGGTTTTTGCGGTGGCTCTCCTGATGGAGAGCTTCGGCGGCCAGTTCCTTGCCCGTCCCCGATTCACCGGTGATCAGGACGGTCAGGTCGACCCGGCCGACATTCTCGATCAGGGTATAGACTGCCTGCATGGCGTCGCTGGCGCCGAGAAAGCGGTGGAACCTCTGCCGCCGGTTCGTCTGGCGGGGTTCAGGACTGGTCAGGTCACGCAGCACCATGACTGCTCCTTCCGAGCCACCGGCCCCGTCCTTGAGCGGCGCCGTGCAGACGCTGAGCACCTTTTTCTGCTGGTCAGCCCCCCGGCATTCGAAGAGACGCGGGCTGCTCTCCTGGCCGGTTTTCAGGACCTGAAGCAGATCCTTTTTCAACGGTACAAAGGCCTCCTGCCCACAGAGAGGGATGATGCTCCGCTGCTCGACCAGGCCGGGGTGCAGCTCATTGAACAATAACCGGGCTGCCGGATTCATCTCCATGATGTCCAGATTATGGTCCACAGTGACGATGCCGTCGGTCACGCTCTTGAACACGGTTTCCAGAAAGGCCCGGTAACGTTCCCGTTCCCGCTCCGCCCGCCGCTGCCCCTGTTCCAGTTGATACTGCCGCAGCGCCAGCCGGGCGGCCTTCAGCAGTGCCTCCTTGTCCACCGGCTTGGGAATGTAGTCGAAGGCCCCGAGGCGCACCGCCTCGGCCGCGGTCTCCACCGTTGGATAACCGGTGATCATCACCACCGGACAGGTGAGCCCCAGTTCCCGGACCCGTTTGAGCACATCAATGCCGGTATGGCCGCCGAGAACGATATCACTGATGATCAGATCAAAACGGCGGTCATTGATCTCCTGCAGGGCCTCCTCAAAGGTGGCCGCGGTGATCACCGGCGCATACCCCTGGTTCTGCAGGAAAAACTGGAAAGTGTTGCGCAGACTTTCCTCGTCGTCGATCACCAGGATGGCGGTGCCCTGTTCAAGGTCGTTCACGATGCTTCTCCCGGTGACAGAGGTTGACGAAAGGTGGTCAGGTCGCGGAAAACGACCACCGCGCCGGTGAGACGACGGTTTTCCAGGATAGGGGTGCTGATGTATTCCACCGGAAAACTGGCTCCGTCCCGCTTCCAGAAGACCTCGTCGGCACCGAAATGGACCTTGCCGTCACGATAGGCCTGATGGATCGGGCATTGGCTGACCGGGTAGGGCTCACCGCCGGCGCGGGTGTGATGGATGAGGGCATGATGGGCCTGGCCGACCAGGTCGTCCTGCTCCCACCCAAGCATCAGGGCGGCGGCCTTATTGACAAAGGTCACCTTGCCGTCAATGTCGAGGCCGAAAATGCCCTCGCCGGCGGATTCCAGAATCAGCTCCATCCGCCGTTTAATCCGCTTGGTTTCGGTCTCGGCCTGAATACGCTCGGCAATCTCACGGTTGAGCGAGGCATTGGCCACCGAAATCTCGAAGGTGCGGCGCTCCACCCGCTGTTCAAAATCATCCCTGGCTACGGCGAGTTCGCGGTTGGCCTCGGTCAACTGCCGCTCCAGATCCCCAAGGGCGCGGCTGAGTCCGCTCACCCGAGCATGCACCAGAGCCGCAACCACGAGAAAGAGCCCTGCCATGACCACAAAGGAGAGCAGGGCAAAAGGCCACTGCTTGAGATCCTCGGGCCCGATCAGCATTTGCCGGTCCATGAGGAGCAAGAGAATGGCGGCCACGAGAAAAAGCACCCCCATTTGCCCGATCAGTCTGGTGTGTTCCGGCATTTATTTCGTGCTCCCCTCTGCCACCGGCAGATCGATGGTGACGGTGGTCCATTTGCCCCACTGACTCTGAATGCGAAAATGGCCCTTGTTCTCGCGGACCAGACTGTGGCTGATGCTTAAGCCCAGCCCGGTGCCTTCACCTTTTGATTTGGTGGAAAAGAAGGGGTCCATCAGCCGGTCCATCAGGTCGTGTTCGATGCCGGTGCCGTAGTCGGTAATAGTGGTGCGGACGAACTGCCGTTTGCTGTGGTTGAGAGGGAAGGCCGCGATGGCGATCAATTTATCGATATGGGCCGTGGGGTAGCGCTCGTTGAGGGCGTATCGGGCATTGCTGAAGATATTGAGAAAGACCTGCTGGATCTGCTGCGGATTACAATAGACCGGCGGCAGACCATCGGCGTATTCCTGGGATAGGGTGATCCCGTCGATCACGTATTGATGCTGGATCAATTCGATGCAATGGCGAAACAGGGTGGCCACGTCCACCAGTTCCGGCGACTCTTCCCGTTTGCGCGAAAAGTCGAGCAGATTCTTGGTGATGCCGGCAATTCGCTGCCCCTCCTTAATGATCGAGCGGAGGAACTGGGCGTTGTGCTCGATCTGATTGGAATCGATGAGGATCTGGGCGTAGTTGATGATGCCGTTGATCGGGTTGTTGATCTCATGGGCCACACCGGCGGCGAGTTCACCCACGGCAGCCAGCTGGGCGGCGCGGAAGGCCTCGGCTTTCAAGAGTTGCTCTTCGGTCAAGTCGCGGGCGAGCAGCAGGGCGGCCCCGGATTTACCGTCGTACTGGTGCAGCGGGCTGACCGTGAGTAGAAAATTACCGCGCAAGCCATGCAGCTCGGTCTCAAAGATCCGGCTCTTTTTCTGGCCGAGCAGTACCTCCAAGGGGCAGATGGCCCCCGGCCGGCGGCCGCCATGGAGGATTTCGCAGACGCCATGACCGACGATCTCTTCCCGAGGTTTTCGTGCGGCCACCACGGTTGCCGGGTTGACGTCGAGGATGATCCCCTGTTCAGAGACGATCAGGGCAGGGTCCTGGACCGAGGTGAAAATGTTTTCCCATTTGGCCAGGGCATGGCTGAGCGCCTGGTCGGCCGCCAGTTTGTCGGTGACGTCGATACCGAACAGCACCAGGCCCACCCGGCCCTGCTCGATGTCCGGACGAATGGAACCGTGCCACTCGATGGTCCGCTTGTCGCCGCTCCGGGTCTGCAGTTCGGCCAGGAAATTCATTTCCGACTGGCCGCCCTTGAGTCCACGCGACAGCCTCTTTTGGCATTCGGCCCGCTTGTCCGGGCTGATGAGGACATCAACCCAGTATTTGCCTTTGACCTCGGCTTCGCTGTAGCCGGTGACATCCTGGGCCGTGGGGTTGAAGGAGAGAATTTCGCCGCAATGGGAGAGGGAGATCAAGAGAGCCTGCACCGTCTGCACGATTTCGCAGTTGAAGTCTTGCTCAAGGCGCAGGTGGTGCGAGGTGTGGCGCTGGGAAAGGGCGCGGGAGATAACAGCAACCACATTGGCGATAAAATCGAGTTCGATGCCGGTAAAACCGTCTTCCCGGATGGAGTGGATGGTCAGAACCCCATATTTCTGCCGGTCATGAACCAGGGGCCAGGAACTGTAGGAGCGGCTGCCGGTCACGGTGGAGAGAGGGCTCAGGATCGCCGAATCGCTGTTGGTCGCAAGGCTGGCAATGACCGGCTCGTTCTTGGCCAAGGCAGCGCTCAGGGTGATCGAGGCCTCCTTTACCAGTTGGGCCACCAGTCCCCGGCACTGCCGCACGGGAAGGCCGTCCTCGACCACGGTAGTAACCGGAGTGATCACGCCCCTCTTGTCCTCCCGGCCGACCCAGATCAGGCAGTATTCAGGGTCCTGGAGAAGCAGTCGGCAGCAGCTGGTGAGAAACACGGTCTCGTCAGCGACGGAATCGACCTGCAGCTCGCCGATTTCCCGCAGCAGTTTGTAGCGCTGCACATAGAGTGCTATTCTTTTTGCTTCTTGATCCATGACAGCTGTGTATCGGTTTGCCGTTGCGGTTATTTTTACCACAGTTTCGCGGTATCCAACGGGGAGATGCCACACCAGCACCACATATGTGTGGTGAAAATACAGCAAAAATGTCGTTTCACCTCTCGTTAATGCAACGGTTATGCCGAGGCAGGCCAAAGGGCAGGAATACTTTTCAAAGGGAAAGGGCAGGGGGGACTGTGAGCAGTTGCGGGCCTGATCACATTACCCTCCCGAATCAAGGCTCTCGGCTCGTTTATACTCTCGGCGGCCAAGGTGTTGCGCCGTTTCCTCGTCAACCTGATCCTGCCACCCATTGCTGGAAGTTTCCAGCCGGTCGAATTTAGCCGTGTAGGGCTTGATGTCGATTAACGGGGTGCCGTCAAGGATGTCCACCCCATCGAGGAGGAGCACATTGCCTTCGCGGCCGACGAGTTCAACGATGCTCAGGCCGATGCCATTGGGACGGCATGGTGCCCGGGTCGAAAAAACGCCTCTGGCACAGTCCTGAAGAAACGGCTTGACGATCAGTTGCACCGCTCCTGCCTGGTTGAAATGGAAGATCAGGTAGATGTGCGAAAAACCATCCAGGTCGCGCAGGCCTTCGGCAAATTCCGGAAATATCTCCGCCCGTCCTTTACACCCCTTGGCATACACCGGTTGGATGGGGGTTTGTTGGGCAACCACATGCTCACTGCGAATCACGCCAATTGGAATGAAGGGGATGGTTTCTCTGTTCATGTTCCCTGACCTTTTCTCGTTGCGAGCCCTTATTTTTTGCGTGGATACGGCCAAGCCATGATGCCGCCTTCCATGACTTTGACATTGGTGTAGCCGTAGGCCCGGAGGATGGTTTCCGCTTCGTACCCGCGCAGCGAAATCTTGCAGAAGCAGATGATCTCGGCGTTTTTATCCGCCGGCAGTTCAGCCAGCCGTGAGCGCAGGGCACCTATGGGTATGAGGTGCTCGCCAATGCCGAGATGCATCTCCTCGAATTCGGCCGGACTGCGGCCATCGAGGAAAAAGGGTTTGTCACCGCGCTGGATTTTTTCCCACACCTCGGTGACTGAAATTCCGGTCATCCGCCTCTTGAGCTTATTTTGCATGATATGGGCAGCGGTGATGAAATGATCAATGGCCAGGGAAAAGGGCGGGGCATAGGGGAGATCGGCATTGATCAGATCTTCGACGGTCAGCTTGCCCAGAATGGCCATGGCCGCAGTGGCCACCTGCTTGCTGACATCACCGGGGCCGACGCACTGATAGCCGAGCAACCGTTGGTCCTTGGTGCTGACCAGCATCTTTGACACCAGCAGTTTAGCGCCCATGAATCCCGGTTTGTCGGGGCTGGCGTTGACCACGCTCTGATAGCCGGTCAGGCCCATCCGCTCGGCCGCCTTGATGGAAAGTCCGGTGGATCCGGCGGCAAAATCAAAAATCTTGCAGATGCCGGTATGGTAGGTGCCGGGAAAGGTGACGCAGTTGCCGCTGATCGCATTTTCTCCGGCGACCCGGCCTTCGAGATTGGCCAGATCACCCATGGGCGCAAAGACCGGCTCCCCGCTGATCCGGCTGGGAATCTCAACGCAGTCGCCGGCAGCATAAATATCCGGATCCGAGGTCTGCATGGAGGGGTTGACCGTAATGCCGCCGAATGTACCGGTTGCCAGCCCGGCAGCAGTGGCGAGTGCGCTGTTGGGGCGAACGCCGATCGCCATGACCGCCAGTTCGCAGTCGATCACCGTGTCGTCTGCGAGCTGGACCCCGGTGAGTTTGCCGTCTTTGCCGACGAAGGCTTTGACGCCCTTGCTGGTGAAGATTTTCACCCCTTTGGCCTGCATATGATTTTCAACTAACTTGGCCAAGTCCCAGTCCAGGAAGGTCAGTACCTGGTCGAGCGCTTCCACCACCGTGACTTTGATGCCGGCAAGCTGCAGGGCCTCGCAGGTCTCGACCCCGATCAGGCCGCCGCCGATCACCACCGCCTGTTTGACCTTTTTTTCATCGCAGATCCGGCGCAGGTAATCGGTATCGGCCATGGTCAGGAGGTTGGTGATGCCGTCGAGGTCGATACCGGGGATGGGCGGCATGTTGGGCCGTGCCCCGGTGCTGATGATCAGCTTGTCGTATCCGAGGGTCAGTTCGTTGCCGGTCTTCAGCTCACGGCAGACGACCTTTTTTGCTTGCCGATCAATGGCCACCACCTCGGTTTCCACCAAGGCCTTGATGGCCTTGGCCTTGTCGAAGAAGACCGGGTCACGGACGATCCCTGCAGGGGTGCAGAGCAAGAGGTTGCGGTCATTGAACAGACCGCCGACATAATAGGGATAGCCGCACGAGGCCATGGAGAGATCGGGCGACTTCTGGATAAGGGTAATCTCGGCGAATTCATCGAGCCGTCTGGCCTTGGCGGCTGCCTTGGCGCCTGCCGCCGAACCCCCGATGACAACAATTTTCTTTTTTGGTTCCACGAGTACTCTCCTTAGGGTTGAGCCTTATGCAAAATGAACGGGTACAGAGTGCGTCATTTCGACCGGAGGGAGAAATCTCATTGCCTTGAAGGCTGAGATTTCTCGCTAACGCTCGAAATGACGACATGAATTACCTCAGCCTCCCGAGAAACGTGTGGGAGGTGCGGTGTGATTTTGTCATTTTTAAAAGACTCGGTTGTAAAAAAAAGACAGACCTTGTTGCTGGCCTGTCTCTCCGGACTTCTTCAATGGGCCTGCGGCAATGACGGTTTACCAGTGCGCCTCTTTGTTGGCGGCGGTGGCATAGATCACCTTGCCTTCTTTGAGGGCCCTGACCGCGTCCCGAACCTTGCCGGTGACATCGTTGACCACTTTAACCCCGGCCGCTTCCAAAGTGGTGAAGGCTTTGGGGCCACAGTAACCGGTCATGAGCACGGTCGCCCCCTTATCGCTGACCATGGTGGCCGCCTGGATGCCCGCGCCTTTGAACGCATTGACGTTGTCGCTGTTGTCGACCACTTCAAAGGCCCAGGTGTCGGTGTCGACGATCAGGATATACGGCGCCCGGCCGAAGCGGGGGTCGACTTCACTGTCCAGCAACGTTCCTTTGGATGTGACTGCTACTTTCATGGTGCTCCCCCTCTGTCTGTCCCATTAATGACCGCCGCCGCAGACCTGATCGTTGCTGATTATCTGCAACTTGCCGGCGACAAAATCTTCGACCACCGGCCGGATTTCCTGGCGGACGCCGTCGTGATACACCTCGATGCCGACCTGTTTGAACCCCATCAGGGGTCGCATGCCAATGCCGCCAACCACCAGAGCGTTGACGCCAGCCTCGGCCAGCAGATTGACCGGCACCATGCAGCCGCCCTGAACATGCTCTTTATTGGCCAGGATCGATACCTGCTTGATCTGTCCGTCTTCCACGTCAATGCAGGTAAAGACATCGCAGTGCCCGAAATGGCCTGCCCGCATGCCGTCCAAACCGCCTTTTCCCTCGGAGGGGATCGCTACTCGTACCATTTTTTTCTCCATTATTATTGAATCGTTGCTTTGAAATCCACTATCCCCAGAGGATTCATGGAAGGTGAGGTGATAATTTTGGTCCAGATTTCCCGGACCAGTTGATGGGTCGGGGTTTCTTGGCCAAACTCGAACAGGGTCTTGCCCGCCACCATCGAATGGGTGAAGACAGGATCAAACGGCACCCGGCCAAGCAGGGCGACATTGCGTTGAGCGGCCATCTGTTCAATGGCCTCGGTCATCTCGATGTTGAGATCGAACTTGTTGACGCAGACCATGCCCGGCACCCGGAAATGGGCGGCGAGATCGATCACCCGTTCCATATCGTGGATGCCGGAGACCGTGGGTTCAACCACGATCACCAGGGCCGTAGCCCCGCCGATGGCTGCGATCACCGGACAGCCGATGCCGGGAGGGCCGTCGGTGAGGATCAGATCACTGCCCCGTTCTTCGGCCAGTTGCCGGGCTTCTTTGCGCACCAGGCTGACCAGCTTGCCCGAATTCTCCTCGGCAATGCCCAGGCGGGCATGGACCATGGGGCCAAAACGGGTGTCCGAGAGATACCATTCGCCGCAGCACTGCACCGGAAAGTCAATGGCCTGAACCGGGCAGAAATCGACGCAGACGCCACAGCCTTCGCACCGGATGGGATCGACCTCGTACTGTTCGATGATGGCTCCGAAGCGGCAGAGGGTCCGACAGGTTCCGCATCCGGTGCAAAGCTCTGGCTTGATCTGGGCCTTGCTGCCGCCCATGAAGTCGGTCCGTTTTTGTATCTCCGGCTGCATCAGCAGGTGGAGATCGGCGGCGTCGACGTCGGCGTCGCAGAGCACGCTGTTGTTGGCCAAAGCGGCGAACGCGGCGGTCAGGCTGGTTTTGCCGGTACCGCCCTTGCCGCTGATAATTACTATTTCACGCATACGGCCGCCTTGCTCCCTTGGACGAGGGTTTCGATGGTGCGGTAGAGTTCGATGAACCGCGGCTGCCACTCAGGCAGTTCCTCAACAATCATCTTGCCTCGGGAATAAGCCACGGCAATTCGCCGGTCAAAGGGGATGGTCAGGAGCAGCGGCAAACCCTCGCTTCTGGCATAGGCAAAGACCTGGTCGTCGCCGATGTCGGCCCGGTTGACCACCAGCCCTGCGGGGATGCCGAGCAACTTGACCGCCTCCACCGCCAGTTTGAGATCGTGCAGGCCAAAGGGGGTGGGCTCGGTGACCAGGAGGACAAAATCCGTACCGTTCATGGCGGCGATCACCGGGCAGGAGGTGCCGGGAGGGGCGTCGATGAGGGTAATCCGATCAGGATCCGCAGCCGCCCGCACCCGTTTGATCAGGGGCGGGGACATGGCCTCGCCCACCCGCAACTGGCCATTGATAAAGCCGATGCCGTCGCGGTTGCCAAAGTTGAGCGTTCCCAGTTCGCGGCCGGTCTCGGTGATCGCTCCCTCCGGGCAGACCAGCATGCAGCCGCCGCAGCTGTGGCAGAGTTCAGCAAAGACCAGCACCCGCTTGCCCACCACCGCCAGGGCGTTGAAGCGGCAGATGTCCGAGCATTTTTTGCAGAAGGTGCATTTGCTTTCATCCACCAGCGGGATGGGTGTCTCCACCCGCTCGGTCCGCGTGATCACGGGTTGTAAAAAGAGATGGGCGTTGGGTTCCTCGACGTCGCAGTCAAGCAGTTCCACTCTGTCGCCAAGCGCCATCGCCATGTTGGTGGCCACGGTGGTCTTGCCGGTGCCGCCCTTGCCGCTGGCCACGCTGATCATCATGACGTGGCCTTTGGTGTGGCGGGTTGCAGCAGAAGACTGATCTTGGCCAGTATGGCCAGCAGGGCCTCGGCATCCTTTTTACCCGGATGAGGCGGCAGTTGCATCAAGACCCCCAACCCCTCGGTGGCTTCATGGAAATCCTCGTCCGCCAGCGAGCTGACAATGGTGGTGTTGGCCAGCGGGTTGACCATGACCAGTTGCTTGACAAATTCGATGCCGCTCATATCATCCAGTTGTTCGTCGACGATCACAAGATCAAGACGTTTGTCCTTGAGCTGCTTGAGTCCGGCGTTGCCGGTCGAGACCGGCAACAGTTCAACCTCCTGCTCGCGCCGCAGACGGGCGACCAGGTCGGAAAAACGTGAAAAATCTTTGGCTATAAAGACGATGGTCACAGTGCCTCTCTGAAAAAACCGGCTGCCGTTTCCGGCAGCCGGTGGTGTTGGTTGGTGTGAAAAACGTGGCTTCCTCGGATCGCTTAGCGGTTGCCTTGCCCTCGACCGCCACGTCCGCCCTTACCCATTCCTTGTCCTTTACCCAAGCCTTGCCCCTGGCCTCCACCAGCTGGTTGCTGAGTTTGGTCAATGGTGGTCTCTGTGTTCACACCTTTTTGCCGGCAATTGCCTTGGCCTCTGCCAATCGGTCCGGTTCCAGTGGGACCTTTTCCATCCATTCCAGGCATATGCATACCTCCATTCTTGTCTTATCTTTCCAGCGGTGTTCAGTCCTGCTTCACTACCGCCCCGGACGTTTCCGGAGAGGCGCTCCCGCTTTCGCTTGCTGTGCTATTCTCGCTCATGTCCATCCGGCCAGCCCGGCCTTTGCCCTGGTTGGCAGGGGCAAGACCTATTTCCCGGCCTCGTCGGATCTTGCCGCGACAACAGATGTTCTTGCCGCACCCCGGCATTCTGAATTCAGCGCCGAAGGGTCGCCCCTGGAGATAATGGTCCAGAACCGCCCGGGCATCACCGGCGATGAAAGGAATCAACTCGACCCCGGCGGCTTCGATCATGGCGGCCGGTCCTTCCGAGACCGCACCGCAGATAATCAGCATCACCTGCTGAGTCCGCAGCATCTGCACCAGTTCCAGCAACCGCTCGGGATCAAAGGTGAGCTGCGAGGTGGAGACCAGGGTGTTGCCGTCGGTCTCGGCGATCAACAGGGTTCGCGCCGAGTCGAACACCGGCGAGACCCGATGTCCCCAGAGGGTCACTGCTATTTTTTGCCCCGCACCATGGTGTCTCATGCTTTTGTGACCTGCATGAGCTGTGCCATGATTCAAAGGGGGTGCGCTTTGGTTTGAATATGTTGAAATGATGGGATTATTTTTTGAAAAAAGGCGGGGTGGCTTGGCGGGGAGAGTCGCGGCGATGGGATTGTTGCGACCCTGTGCGACTGAATGGAGGTGCGGTTATGCGACTCAATCGGGCTTGGAACCGGCGCTGCGACCGTCGATTTCGGGCAATTCAATCTTCCATTTCTTCAGCTTGCGAAACAGGGTGCTCTTGTGCATGCCCAGTTCTCGGGCTGTGGCCAGCCGGTTATAGCCGTTCCGTGCCAGGGTGTCGCGGATGGCCTCCGCCTCGGTGGCCCGGTGGAGGCCGCGAAGAGCGGAAGAGGGTGCGGTTGTGGGCGGGACCAGGGTGTTCAGGTGGCCCGGCAGGTGGTGGAGGCCAATTCGCCCCTGGGAACAGAGGATAAAGGCGTGCTCGATGATGTTTTCCAACTCACGGATGTTGCCGGGGTAGTCGTGCGCCATCAACCGCTCCAGGGCTTCGGATTCGATGCCGCTCACCGCCTTGCCCCGCAACCGGTTCATTTTGTCGATGAACCGCTCGACGAGCAGCGGGATATCTTCCTTGCGCTGCCGCAAGGGCGGCAGCAGCAGGCGGACAATGTTGATCCGGTAAAAGAGGTCGCGGCGAAAAGTTTCTTGTTCGAGCAGGGCCTCAAGGTCACGGTTGGTGGCGGCCAGGATGCGGACATTGACCCGCTCTTTTTTGACGCCGCCCAGAGGCTGGAATTCCTGTTTTTCCAGCACCCGCAACAGTTTTACCTGAAAAGCCGGGCTGGTTTCGCCAAGTTCGTCGAGCAGGATGGTGCCGCCGTCGGCCAGGTGGAAATAGCCGGGCTTATCGTGCGCTGCGTTGGTGAAGGCCCCGGCTTTGTATCCGAACAGCTCGGATTCGAGCAGGGTGTCGGGCAGGGCGCCGCAGTTGATAGCGATAAAAGGCTTGTCCCGTCGGGCAGAGAGATCGTGCAGGGACCGGGCCATGATCTCCTTGCCGGTGCCGGTTTCCCCCTCGATCAGCACCGTGGAGTCGCTTTCGGCAATCTGCGGCAGCACCGCAAAAATCTTCTTCATCAAGCGGCTGCGGCTGACCATGTCGCCCTGGCGGAAACTGCCGCTCAGCTCGCGGCGCAGTTCCTCCACCACCGTATTGTCGCGGAAGGTCTCCACGCCGCCGAGAATCTCGCCCGACTCGTTACGCAGCGGTGCGGTGGAGACGCTGATTGGGACGCGCTTCTTGTCGCTGGTAATGATGGAGGTTGAACTGCTGACAAAGGAGCGTCCCTCTTTCATCGTCCGCCGCAGGGCGCAGTCGCCCTCGCACATGTTGGAGCGGAAGACCTCCCAGCAAAAGCGGCCAATGGCCTCCTGGCGGGGGACGCCGGTGATCTCCTCGGCCGCCCGGTTGAACGACATGATCCGCCATTCGTGGTCCACCGTGAACACGCCGTCGGAGATGCTTTCGAGGATGATGTCGGTGACGCCCGCTGTTGGCAGCATCTTTTTTTGTAGAGTCATTTTTTTCCAGAGCTTGTGTTGTCCGAAACCGCAGCATTGTAATGAGTAAGCAGCCGGAAAGCCAATGGCAATCCTGGACTCACCGGTTTCTTCACCCTAAAGGGGACGCAAGACTTGGGGAATGATTGAGCAGACCGGAGAATTACCTTAAGTTAAACCCCAGGCTTTGCAGGTGGTTACTCTTGGAAACGGCAAATAAAATTGTTGCATCATGGCCTCGATAATCGCATTGTTAATTTAGGTAATAAACTTGGAGCGAGTCACTCAGCTCCAACCCCTTCCGTCAGCCACGATACAAAAAAAATCTCTAGATCGCCCCCGAAACAGCACTCGGCAGGTGTGACCCTATTGCATGTTGATTGAGCGAAATAAGTGAAGAATTCCACAAGGAGGAAAAACTTATGGCAAAGTCAAAGAGCATCGACGTCACGGAACAAAAACGGTTGAACGAGGCCCGAGAGGCGGGCATCCCCTGGAAGAAATGGGGGCCCTATCTCAGCGAGCGGCAGTGGGGCACGGTTCGCGAGGACTACAGCCAGGACGGCAATGCTTGGGCCTATTTTTCCCATGATCAGTCGCGCTCACGGGCCTACCGGTGGGGCGAGGATGGCCTGGGCGGCATCAGCGACGACAAGCAGCGGTTATGCTTTGCTCTGGCCCTGTGGAACGAGCGCGACCCCATTCTCAAGGAGCGGCTGTTTGGCCTCACCAACAGTGAGGGCAACCACGGTGAGGATGTCAAGGAGTACTACTTTTACCTCGACAGCACGCCCACCCACTCCTACATGCAGTACCTCTACAAATATCCCCAAAAGGCGTTTCCCTATCAGGACCTGATCGAGAAGAACCGGGCGAGGTCGCGGGAAGAGATGGAGTACGAACTGCTCGACACCGGCATCTTCGACGACGATCGCTACTTTGATGTGTTCGTGGAATACGCCAAGGAAGGCCCGGAGGATGTGTGCATCCGGATCACCGTCCATAATCGTGGCCCGGAAACGGCGCGGCTGCACCTGCTGCCGACTCTCTGGTTCCGCAACAATTGGTCCTGGGGCGAAGACAATCCCAAGCCTTCCCTGCACGAGATTTCTCCGGGCGTCATCCAAACCGCCCACCATGAATTGGGCGAATCTTTTTTGTATTGCGACGGCGCCCCGGAGCTCTTGTTCACCGAGAATGAGAGCAATAGCCAGCGCCTCTGGAGCCAGCCTAACAGTTCATCCTACGTTAAAGATGGATTTCACTCCGCGCTCATCTCGGGACAGGAGGATGCGGTCAATCCCGCCAAAACCGGCACCAAGGCCGCGGCCCATTACGTGCTCGAAGTGGAAGGCGGCGGCAGCCAAACCGTCCGCCTGCGCCTCGCCGCCGCCCCATTGGCAAAGCCCTTCAACGGCTTTGAACGGATCTTCAAGGCCCGGATCGCCGATGCCGACGAGTTCTACCAGCGGATCACGCCGGAGTCGCTCAGCGAAGACCAGCGGCGGGTGCACCGCCAGGCCCTGGCCGGGATGCTCTGGGGTAAGCAGTATTACTATTTTGACCTGGAGCAGTGGTTGATGGAACACAAGAGCCATCCTCTGCTCGAATCGGCCCGCAAGGATGTGCGCAACACCGAGTGGTTCCACATGCTCAACGCCGATGTCATCTCCATGCCCGACAAGTGGGAGTATCCGTGGTATGCGGCTTGGGATCTGGCCTTCCACACGGTGGCCCTGTCGCTGGTGGACTTTGATTTCGCCAAGGAACAGCTGCTGCTGATGCTGCGCAGCCTCTATTTTCACCCCAACGGCCAGATTCCCGCCTACGAGTGGAACTTCAGCGACGTCAATCCGCCGGTGCATGCCTGGGCCACCCTCTGGCTGTACAAATACGAGCAGTCCCTGGGCCGGGCGGACCTGCGGTTTCTGGAGCGCTCCTTTCAGGGGTTGATGCTCAACTTCAACTGGTGGGTGAACCGCAAGGACCCGGCCGGGCGCAATGTCTTTGCCGGCGGCTTTCTCGGTCTGGACAACATCGGCGTCTTCGACCGCAGCGCCCAGTTGCCCACCGGCGGCTCCCTGGAACAGGCGGACGGCACGGCCTGGATGGCGTTCTACTGCCAGAACATGCTCGAGATGGCCCTGATCCTGACCGATTACGACCCGATCTACGAGGAGGTTGCTTTCAAATTCGTCCAACATTTCATGTGGATTGCCTATGCCATGGACCGCATCGGCGAACATCACGATGAGATGTGGGACGAAGAGGACGGATTCTACTATGATCTGCTCCGCTTGCCAGGCGGAGAGGCCATGCGGTTGCAGGTGCGGTCGCTGGTGGGGTTGCTGCCGCTCTGCGCTTCCACGGTGTTTGAGGCGGATTCGGTGACCCGTCATCCGAAATTGATGGAGATGATCGCCCAGTTCCGGCAGCGCCACCCTGAACTGACTTCCCATGTGGCTCCGACCGACCAGGGATTCAGTGGGTACAAAGGCCGAAAGCTGCTGTCGATCCTCAGCAAGAAAAAGCTGGAACGGGTGCTCGGCTACATGCTCGACGAACAGGAATTTCTGGGACCGCATGGCATCCGTTCGCTTTCGCGCCATCATCAGGAGCATCCGTTCAGCTTCTGGGTCGGTCACGAGGAGTACAAGGTGCGGTATCTGCCGGCCGAATCGAACACCGGCATGTTCGGTGGCAACTCCAACTGGCGGGGGCCGGTGTGGATGCCGGTCAATGCGCTGATCATTCGGGCGTTGATCAATCTGTACAATTTTTACGGCGATGCGTTCAAGGTGGAGTGCCCGACCGGGTCCGGCCGGTTCATGAACCTGTTTGAGGTCGCCCAGGAGATCACCCGCCGTCTGACCTCCACCTTCCTGCGCGATGCCAATGGAAAACGGCCAGTCTACGGTGGTTCGGCCAAGTTCCAGGACGATCCGCACTGGCGTGATCTGATCCTGTTCTACGAGTATTTTCACGGCGACAACGGGGCCGGGCTCGGCGCCAGCCACCAAACGGGCTGGACCGGCCTGGTCGCCCCCCTTCTCGATATTTTTGGGCGCCTTGACGCCAAGTCCGCGTTGGAGGTCGACCGGGGGCATATTTTTGAGCGGTTGGTGAAGGAGCAGGTGGGCGGAAAACCGGAAGGAAGTAAGTGACGAAAGCAAGTGACGAGGAGCTGCTCATGAAAAACACCACAAGGCCCAGTGATATTTTGCACCGGGATCATCCGGACTTTTCGCTCGTTTTGGGCGGACCGCTCTTCCAACTCCTGCGGCGGACCCACCTGACCGATGATGCCCTGTTACTGCTGCGCCAACGCATCCTCTTCATTTCGCTCTTTTGCTGGCTGCCCCTTTTGGCGCTCTCTGCTTTGGAAAGCACGATGATGGGAGGGAAGGTGGCCATGCCCTTTCTCTGGGATGTAGAGGTGCATGTCCGTTTATTGGTGGTGGTGCCCCTCTTCATCGCTGCCGAGATGGTGGTGCACCGGCGCATGCGTCCCCTGGTGCACCAATTCCTCGAACGAAACGTTATTCCCGTCGAGGCTATGGAGCAGTTTGATACCGCCATTGTTTCGGCAACGCGGCTGCGCAACTCGGTGCTCGCCGAAGTGCTGCTGATTGTTTTTGTGTATGGGGTAGGCATTCTGTTCATCTGGCGGCATTACATAATGGTTGTCGACACAGCCACCTGGTACGCGCAACCGTCCGGCGAGGGGATGAAATTTTCGTTTGCTGGCATCTGGTATGTCTACGCCAGCATCCCGATCTTCCAGTTCTTGCTGGGGCGCTGGTATTTTCGACTGTTCATCTGGATGCGTTTTCTCTGGCAGGTGTCGCGCATCGAGTTGAGTCTGGTCCCCACCCATCCGGACCGTTTCGGCGGCATTGGATTTCTGGCCAACACGGCTTACGCCTTCATGCCGGTGCTGATGGCCCACGGCGCCTTGCTCGCCGGAAATCTCGCCAACCGCATTTTCCATCTTGGGGCTGCCCTGCCGGATTTCAAGATGGAGATCCTGCTTCTCGTCACACTGCTCCTGGCCATTGTGCTAGGCCCGCTGCTGGTGTTCGCGCCGCAGCTGGCCCAGGCGAAAAGGACAGGAATGCGAGAGTACGGTGCCCTGGCCGAGCGATATGTGCGCGAATTCGACGCCAAATGGCTGCGCGGCGGTGCCCCTGACGATGAGCCGCTGGTGGGCAGTGGTGATATCCAATCCCTGGCCGACCTGGGCAACAGTTACGAGGTCGTCCGCAGTATGCGCATCGTGCCGGTGACCAGGGATACAATTCTCCAACTCGCCGCTGCGACCCTTGTTCCGTTTCTGCCGCTCATGCTGACCATGATGCCATTGGAAGAACTGCTGAAAAAGTTGTTCGGCATCCTCTTTTAAATTTTTTTGGTTAGGGGGCAAGGACCCTGTCCCCCGATATAATAATTCAGAGGAATAATGACCCAAAAGCAAGGAGGGAACATGGCCGCTCATTCTCCATCGCTTTACCAGATCAACACCCGCGTCTGGCTGACGGAACTCTCTCATGCGCTCGGTAGGCGCGCGACCCTGGACGATATTGCGGACGCCGAACTGGATCGCCTTGCCGCACAGGGGTTTGATTGGATCTGGCTGCTGAGCGTCTGGCAGACCGGCCCGCTCGCGCAGGCGATCTCTCGGTCCAATCACCAGTGGGGCCGCGAGTTTGCCGAAACCTTGCCGGATCTCAAGGACGAAGACATCGGCGGCTCCGGGTTTGCCATCCAAGGCTACACTGTGCATCGCGATCTGGGCGGCGACGCGGCGCTGGCCCGTTTGCGGCAGCGGCTGCAGCAACGCGGCCTCAAGCTGATGCTCGACTTCGTCCCCAACCACATGGCTCCGGATCACCCCTGGGTCGACGAACACCCCGAGTATTTTGTCCGGGGCAGTGAGGAGGATCTGGCCCACGCGCCGCACAACTACTGCCGGGTGCAGACCAGCAACGGACCGCTGGTGCTGGCTTACGGCCGGGACCCCTACTTTGACGGCTGGCCCGACACCCTGCAGCTCAACTACGGCAATCCGGATCTGCAGCAGGCGATGATCGGCGAGCTGGAACGTATCGCCGGGCAATGCGACGGTGTGCGCTGCGATATGGCTATGCTGATCCTGCCGGAGGTCTTTGCCCGGACCTGGGGCATCGCGGCCCCGCCCTTCTGGCCGACGGCCACGCAACAGGTCCGTGAGCGGGTTCCAGGCTTCTGCTTCATGGCCGAGGTCTACTGGGATCTGGAATGGGCGCTGCAGCAGCAGGGATTTGATTACACCTACGACAAACGGTTGTACGACCGCCTTCGCGAGGGGCATGTCCGTCCGGTCCGCGAGCATTTTCACGCTGATCTTGATTTTCAGCACAAGTCGGCCCGCTTTCTGGAAAACCACGACGAACCGAGGGCGGCTGCAACCTTTCCGCCCGAAGTCCATGAGGCGGCAGCGGTCATCACCTTTCTCTCACCCGGCCTACGCTTCTTCCATCAGGGGCAATTCGAGGGGCGCACGAAACGCATCTCGCCCCACCTGGTGCGAGGTCCGGAGGAACCGGTCAACCAGCGGATGGCACAGTTCTACAACCGGCTGCTGGCCGTCCTGCGTCAAGCGGTCGTGCGCGAAGGTTGCTGGCAATTGCTCGAATGCAGGCCTGCCTGGGACGGCAACTGGACCTCCGACTGCTTCATCGCCTCTTCCTGGACGGGTAAGGTGGGCGAGAAGTGCCTAATAGCGGTCAACTATTCGGACCATCAGAGCCAGTGTTACCTGACGATGCCGTGGGAGGCACGGGCAGGGCAGTTGTGGCAACTACGCGACCAGATGGGAACGGCTCTTTTTGATCGGAACGGGGATGAGCTGGCCGCACGAGGTCTGTATCTGGACATGCCGGCCTGGGCCTATCATGTTTTTGAAATACACACGATCGGAACTTAAGTCGACATCGGCACGAGAGAGAAGGCGAAGGGTGCTCAGCGCTGGCGAGCAGGTGAAGGGTTGTTGCGTCTATTTTCCGGTTGCGGAAGGAACTTTCGGGCTTCCTCGGCCGTTACAGGCCCTGGCCCCAGCGGTATTGCCAGAGAATGCCAGCCAGGTCGAAATCGCTCCCTGTCTTGGTGGCTACGCCGGTGCTGGCGTACAGTTTGATCGAGTTGTTCCGGTTCACGGGTAAAGCAAGGGTAGCGCCCGCCCGCGAATTGCTTGCCCCATCATCGCTCCGCACCTCGTCAAGAGTCGTCCGCCCACCGTAATCATACGTCCCGCTCAGGGCCGCCCAAATGCCATGGCTAAAGTTGTAGGTTAGGTGGAGTTGGGAGGTGACGAGGGGATCCTGCTCAAGCGTCTTGCCGCCGAAGTACTCCTCATTGGTAGAAAAAAAAGTCACTCCAGTGGAAAGTTCGAGGGCAACTGGCCCCCACGCTTTGGAGATGCCAAGGTCGGGTTTGACAGACCATCGATGATTGCCAAGATTCACCAGTTTGTCATTATCATACTGGCCGAGGGGTGCGGACACCTGAACGCTTGCTCCGATGATGAGATCCTGCTGGTAGTTGGCGAATTCCTGCAGAGACAGAGCCGGGGCTCCGTAGAAATTGACTGAGTAGCGGAAGCGCGGGTCATTGAACCCGGAAACCTTGCGTTCACGCGGTTGATTTGCAACCATCGCGGTTCCTGACAGGTCGGAATACGGTAGGATGACATCAAACTTCCCCGCTTTGCCCCACACGTCTAAGGTCCGCGCATACGCCAGAACGCCAGAATGCATCGTGAGTTGTGCATCCTTGACGGGAGATGAAGCAGCCGTTGACAAACCACCATCCGAATAGACATAGCCAGCAAGCAAAAAATTGATTCCAACCGGCGTGTTGACATAGGCCCTTGGTTCAATTTCGCCCGCTGCTGCTTGTGCGGAAGCGAGCATGATCGCCATCACTGCTGACCATGCGCTGAGACGGGCAATGGTCACCCGAATACAACGGTTTTGGTTTGCCCAGTTTGAACACAGCAAGGCGCCTTGCCGATGAACAGGCAGCGGAATCGTTCCCTGATCCCTTTCTTCCATGGGTCGTACGTGATATCGGTCCGAAAGAATGAATGCCAAAATATCCCGCCACGCGTTGTTTTTCATATAAGTTGCGCTCGTAGCCTCAAGAAGTTGGCAGGGTAGCTTTATCTCAAGTGCCTGTGCACGGTGAGACTTCTTGAAGAGCCTTTCGAAAAAGGGGAGCTTGAGTCGCACGGGTACATTGAGCGCACGAGGGTGTGAATTGAGGAGATTGAGGGTTGAGGGCGTTCAAGTTGTTGCCCCCTCCAAGTCGGCTTGTGCCATGATCGCGGTGACCGCAACCGTGTTGACAATGTCGGTCAGGGTGCAACCGCGACTGAGATCATTGACCGGCTTCCTCAGCCCCTGGAGAACCGGACCAATGGCCACCGCCCCGGCCGAGCGTTGCACGGCTTTGTAGAGGTTGTTGCCGGTGTTAAGGTCAGGGAAGATAAATACTGTGGCTCTGCCGGCAACTTCGCTGTCGGGCATCTTGGTTTTGGCCACCTCGGCATCGACCGCCGCATCGTATTGAATCGGACCCTCTATTTTCAAATCGGGTCGGGCTTTTCTTACCATCTCGGTGGCCTGCCGAACCTTGTCCACGTCTTCACCCGTACCCGAGGTGCCGCTGGAATAGGAACACATGGCCACCAAGGGTTCAATTCCGAAATTGCGCGCTGTTTCGGCTGAACTGATGGCGATGTCGGCCAGTTGCGAGGCGTCCGGATCGGGGTTAACGGCACAATCTCCGTACACCAGCACCCGGTCCGCCAGGCACATCAGAAAAACGCTGGAAACAGTCGCGCATCCTGGCTTGGTTTTGATGATCTGAAGACTCGGCCGGATGGTGTTGGCGGTGGAATGCACCGCTCCGGAGACCATCCCGTCGGCATACCCCTTGAACACCATCATGGTGGCGAAATAGCTGGGGTCAAGCATGGTGTCGCGGGCCATTTCCGCATTGACGCCTTTTTCTTTGCGCAATTGCCAATAGGTTTCGCTGAATTCGTCGAGCCACTGGGAATGGATCGGATCAACAAATCGGGCACCGGTGAGATCCAGACCCAAGATGGCAATCTTCCTTTCGATTTCGGCGGCATCTCCCAGCAGGGTGAGGTCGCAGACCTTACGCCGCAGCAGAATTTCCGAGGCCCTCAGGATGCGCTCCTCCGTGCCTTCAGCCAGAACGATATGCCGCGGCGTGGCCTTGGCCCGCTCGATCAGCTGATACTGGAACATGATTGGCGTCACCTTTTCGGATTTGATCTGCACAATCTGCTCTTCAAGGGCCTTGACGTTGATGTGGGATTCGAAAAGCCCTAACGCCAGAGCGATTTTACGGTCATTGCCCGGGGTGATCACGGGACGCACATTCTGGATCTTCACGGCCGTGGCAAAGGTATCTTCAGCCACGCTCATGACGGGCAGGGACGGCTTGGGCAGCCGTGCAAGCAGCCCCAGAATCTGCGGCGGCGGCTCGACACCGCCGGTGAGCACAAGACCTGCAACCGAGGGACAGTTGGGAAAGTAGGGGGTTGCCAGGCAGCCGATCTGGATGTCGACGCGATCCCCGGGTGTGATCACCAGCGTGCCCTCCCTGATATATTCGAGGAAGAGTGGCAGCTGCATCGCCGCCACCTTGTAGTCGAGCGCCACCCGGTCCAGGCCTTCTCCGTCGCCGCTCAACAGGTGCGCATCAAGGGCCCTGAGAATGTCGCCAACCGTCGGCTTTTCCAGATTCGGGTCGGCCGGCAAAAGAAAAACCTGTTTGTCGCCGGTTTGGCCAGCTGCAAATGCGGCTGCAACGCTTTCCAGCTGTACGGGCTCGATCCGATTGACACAGGTGGCTAACACTGTGCAATTATGTTCTTCAAAGGCACCGCGGGCAACACGCACTACATCTGGAAGCTTAGCTGGAGATTTCCCTTGCCCGTTGATGACAATCATCACCGGAGCACCGAGATTGCTGGCCACATCGGCATTGAAGTCAAACTCCAGGGAACTCGCCACCCCGGAATAATCGGATCCCTCGCACAGCACAAACCGGCATTGACTTTCCAGTCGTTTATATTTGCTGACAATGGTGTCGAGCAGTTCCGTGTACTGCCCCTTGGCGATCATTTCCCGCGCTTGGTCGAGCGTGCAGCCATAGGTGTCGGCATAGGAGAGCGCAGGATTATAGCGGCTCAGGATGAGCTGAATATCGTTGTCGGGCGGATCACTCGCGATGATCACCGGCCGGAAAAATCCGACAGTGCGGATGTGGCGGATGAGTGTTTCCATCACCCCGAGCACCAAAGTGAGCTTGCCGCTTTCCGCTTCCATTGCAGTGATATACAGGTTGTTTGCCATGGCGTTCTCCTTTCAAGTAAGCGTTCAATTCTCTGTTACACTGCTGGCGCATCGGTCACCGCTTGCATGCCTACCGATCCCCCCAATCCTTGCGAATCAGCTATCCGGGCAAGCATCCGGTCCTCGGCAAAGGCATACTGCCCATCTATCGTGCGATCCAGGAACTCCAATTGCCGTTGCAATTCTGCGTGGCGATGCGGTGGCAATGTGTACATGAGATTTTCCAACATCGAGCGCATTCGTCGCATGACCTGGATGCTGCCCGCACCGTAATGCCTTATTTCGGTACAGGAAAGGTGCACAAAGTCTTCCCAGTTAGGGGTCCGGAAAATGAGCCGCAGCTCGCCGGCCGGATCGCGGAGCTCTTCGCGGCTGACATGCCGCAACCCAACCCGCCGAAGCAGCCGATGCAGCTGGTCGATGGCGAGCACTGCTGTCGTCGGATCATTAATGGCCGGTGACAATGCTTTGATCGCGATATCGACCAGAATGCGGAAAGCAAAGGCCGGATCGTGCTCGAGCGTACGCTCGGTGCCAAAGGCGACTGCTGCCTGCAGATGATGGTCGTCGATGGTGTTGGCGCCGCCATGCAAATGAAAAAGAGGCTCGTCCACCGAGACGAAGTCGCCGACTTGGGGTACGAATTCGATAACTCCGCCGGCGCGCTGTGCTTGCGTGACCAGTCCATCAAGATTCACAGCAAGCACGATTCCCGAAGTGCCCTTGTGGGCGATGCTTCGGTGTGGGGGCGCAGTTGGGCAGGACGGGTTGATCGCTTGCGGCCCTTTGGTTGACTCGGGATAGATGGTCTGGATGACCGCGAGCCCGAACATCCCCACCCGATGCACGATGCTGACGGGACGTAGAAAACGAGCGGCATAGTCGATTAGATACAGAAATACCACAATCGAGATCAACCCAAATGCAGCTGCAATGAAGGTGTTGAATTGGTGGACGGTTTCGCTGCCCATTTTGGTCAACGCCCTCAGGGCAAACAGCATGGTGAAGACAAAATAGCCGACGGTAAACCGGATGGCGTTGTCACGGAGCAGCGTAGTTGCAATAATCCGCGGCGTATACTGGCCGCCAGCGACCTGAATCGCGACAAGCAGAGAACCGAATGTGAAGACGAGAAACGAAAGGTTTATTGTGACTATCGTCTCAAGAGTCGTTCGTGCACCTGACATGGATAATGCCAAAAATGCTGTTGTTTCGTCGATCCGTCCGGTCCGTAGCATCCAGCCGCCGATGCCGTGGGTGATACGGCTGGCTACCCAGTACAATAACATGGAGACAAAAGGCACGAACCACAACGAAGCTCTGATATAACTCTTCAAACAGTACCATCGGTTCCATTGCATCTGCTTTCCTCCGTTAATACCTGCAGTCGCCGCATTGAAAATTTTGTCTTTTCCCTTCAGCATGAGGGAAACCATTTAAACTTTGAGCCTCTTTTGCAAGAGGCTCCTTTGATATGTTATTTGATCCTTTTCGGTACTGTTCTGTCCGAAAACGGTGCATCTCATTGTGTCAAGGCAGGGGGACGGAACCGCTGGACATGGCCAACATCACCTGCACCACGATTATTTTTAATATGGTCCCCACTCCGGGAAAGATCATCGCATAGCCGATATCGGCTTTGCCGGTCGGCGCCAATTGACTGGCATAGGCGAGAATAGCCGGGTTGCCGGTTGCGCCGCTGGCGATGCCGAGCACATCGTCAAAATTCATCCCCAACACATAATACCCGATCAGCAACACGGTCAGGACAACAGTCAGGAGGACGACCATGCCGGCAAGCAGCATGTAGAGACCGGAACCGCCGATGTTCTGGACAAAGGGGGCACCGGAGGACAAACCGACGCCGGCAAGAAACAGGGTCAGACCAAGATTGCGTAAAATGATATTGGCAACCACCGGCATCCGCCAGTTTAATGGACCGAGGCGGCCGATATAGCCAAGAATTAGGGACATGACCAGTGGTCCTCCGGCAGCGCCCAGCTTGACACTGCCAATGACCGGGACAGGGATAGGGATCAGCCCGATCAGCCCGCCAGCGACCAGCCCGAGCGCAAGAGAAACAAAACTGAATTCCGTTTCCGCCTTGATCGAGTCTCCAAAAAATCGACTCACAATGCCGCGCTGCGCCGATTCGACAACCACCCCCAGTTGATCACCGTATTCAATCTGCATCTCAGGTTTGGGGAGCAGATCGACATCACCGCGTCGCACCTGAATAACCTTGATTGATACGTCCTTGGGAAAAGGTAGATCAGTGAGCCGCATGCCGATAAAGCCAGGTTTGGAGACGAAAACACGCATGTAATCCAAATGACGACGGTCATCTCGCGCCTCTCCGACTTCTCCTGCCTTAAGTTCTGCCAAGACTTCGGGGAAACCGACAACCGAAAGAAAATCGTCAGCCTGCAATACCATGGTCGGTTCCGGAAGCATATTCATCCCGTTTCGCCGCACCATGAGGAGGTCGACGCCTTCGGGTGCCAGGGCAAGGAGTTCGGCGACCGTTTTACCGGTCAGTCCTCGATCACCGACCCGGGCTTCGGCAGTCACGAGACGGCTGGGGGGTGGCACTTCGATCTTCGGCCGGAACACCAATTTTGCCAGATAAAAACAGAGAATAGGGCCAAAGACACCGAACGGATAGGCGATGGCATAGCCGACAGCCGGATTCTTGCTGCCGGAGGCTTCCATCGCCGCCTGGAGCGTGGCGGTGCTGGTCAGTGATCCGGCGAACATGCCAGCGACAAAGTCGGACCCGAAGTTAAAAAGTCGCGCCATGGCCATAGCCGCCGCGCAGCCCATAAGCACGGCAAAGGTCGCAAGGAGGTTGGCTTTGATTCCCAGCGGGCTCATCAACCCTTTGAAGAAATCCTTGCCGTATTGAATACCAATGCCATAGAGAAAGAGCACCAAGCCAATTGTTCCCACCAGGCCCGGCGGTGCTGCCTTCGGAGCGATCGCTCCAACACCGAGACCGACGAAGAGGACGGCGCCGATGCCCAGCGATAACCCGCCAATTTTAATCTGGCCAACGGCGTAGCCCAGGCCGATGACCAGAAAAAGCGCAATAAACGGCTGGGAATTGAGAAAAATGCCTATGTTTTCCATGGGGTTGCTCCTTGTCGAGTATTCCTTTCTTGTCCCATCACCAATTGAAAGACAAGCGTTAAAATGTTCCTTTATCTTCGGTGGTTTGATGTTCGTCGTCGGATGAACCAGTTTTCTAGTCAGCTTGACTGTTTGGTATTTCTCGAGGATCGGTCATGTTTTCCGGCCGCAGCATGTCATCCAATTGTTCTTGGGAAAGAAGACCTTTTTCAAGCAGAAGAGTATAGACGCTGCCGCCTGTTTTCAGGGCTTCCTTTGCAATAGCGGCGGACTGCTCGTACCCGATGACCGGGACCATGGCGGTCACCAAGCCGATGCTGTTTTCCACATATTTGCGGCAGATGGCGCGATTTGCTTCCAAGCCGGTGATGCAGCGGGAAACAAGGGTGACGCAGGCGTTTTTCAGGATCATCATTCCATGCAGCAGGTCATAGGCGATGATCGGTTCCGCCATACACAACTCCAGTTCGCTGGCCTCGGCGGCCATCGAAACCACCGCATCATACCCCATAACCTGATAGCAGATCTGGTTGACCACTTCAGGGATGACCGGGTTGACTTTACCGGGCATGATGGAGGAGCCGGGTTGCATGGGCGGTAGGTTGATTTCGCCCAGACCGCACCGGGGACCGGAAGACAACCAGCGAAGGTCATTGCATATTTTGGAGATCTGCACGGCAGCCCGTTTCAGCGAAGCGGACATCTGCACAAAGGCGCCGGCGTTCTGGGTCGCTTCCACCAGATTGCGCGCCCGGCGCAGCTCAAACCCGCTGACCTCCACCAATTTTTTGGTGACCAGATCAGCATACCCGGGAGGGCTGTTGATGCCGGTGCCAATCGCTGTGGCCCCCATGTTGATATCCATCAGTTCGTCCGCGCCCCGCTCTACCGCCCGGATGGCGCTGCTGATCATGACGGCATAGGCGCTGAACTCCTGGCCCAGGGTCATGGGGACAGCATCCTGGTTTTCGGTGCGGCCCATTTTCAGCACATCGCTGAACTCTTCGGCTTTCTTTTCCAGTGCCTGTTGCAGTTCCCGCATGGCTCGGGTGAGGTTACGGTTGGCGAGCAACACCGCCAGCTTGATCGCGGTGGGGTAGGCATCGTTGGTCGACTGGGAACAGTTGACATGATCGTTGGGGTGCAAATAGGTATACTCCCCTTTGTTATGGCCCATCAGTTCGAGGCCGCGGTTGGCAATAACCTCGTTGGCGTTCATGTTGGTGGAGGTTCCCGCTCCCCCCTGGAACATGTCGACGGTGAAATGTTCATGCAGCCTGCCTTTAAGCAGTTCGTCGCAAGAATCGCAGATGGCCCACATCTTGGCGTCATCCAGTCGTCCTAATTCATGATTGGCCATGGCCGCGGCCTTTTTCACCATGGCCAACCCTTCTATCAGGTGTTCAAAATTGCGGACAAAAACTCCTGATATCGCAAAGTTTTCCATGGCACGGAGTGTTTGGACGCCATAATAGGCCTGATTGGAAATTTCCCGCTGCCCCAGTGAATCATGCTCCAGGCGAAAGCCGCTTATCTGCCCGGATTCTTCTTTGTTCTGGTACAACTGATCCGAGAGCAGCCGCATCCTCCGGTTGATGTTCACCGCGACCCTGGAAACGATCCGATAATAGATCTCGGGATTTTTGGTGCGATACAAACTCAGCTTGTCCCGGGAAATCTGCCAGACGGTCGCCCCGTTGCGGGTGAAAGCGCCGTTTGCATGGGCATCGTCATCGAGGAACAACCCTTCGCTGATCAGGGAACCCTCCATCATGGTGGCAAGGTGACGCGAGGATCCGTGCAAACCGCGTACGATTTCGATTTCTCCCTCAAGGAGCATGCCGGCCCATTGTCGTGGCGTGGACTCCTGGAAAAGCCACTCGTTGGCTGCGTATTTGTGTTCGGTTCCTTCGGCTAAGAAAGCGCTGAGATCTTCGACGCTGATACCGGAGACTTGGGCGGCCTGTTCAATTTTCTTTCGTTCAATCTGCATAACGGTTCTCCTATGAGAAGGTTGAGGCATTAGAGGACAACGCCGGCAAAGACATAACCAAGAACGACCGCGAAGAAGATGGTCAGCGTTCCAGGGAGCAGGAATGAGTGATCGAAGACATATTTGCCGATCCGGGTTGAACCGGTATCGTCGAATTCAACCGCCGCCAGCAGCGAGGGATAGGTGGGAAGGACGAAAAGAGCACTGACAGCGGGAAAGGCGGCAATCGCCGCACCCGCACTTACCCCGAGGGCCAGGGCCACGGGCATCAGAGCCTTGGTGGTCGCTGCTTGGGAATAGAGCAGCATGGCGGCAAAAAACAGGATGATAGCCAGCATCCACGGCTTGGCGGCCAGGAGACTGCCGGCAAACACATTGATCTCCTCGATGTGGGCGGTGACAAAGGTTGTGCCGAGCCAGGCCACACCCAGGACGCAAATACAGGCGCTCATGCCCGATTTGAAGGTGCCGGCATTGAGGATATTTTTGGCATTTATTTTACACAGTAAGGTGATCAGAGATGCAGCGGCCAACATGAAGCTGATGATGGCGTGATCCCGCGCCAGAACGGGCTGTTTGATCAACCCCAGGGTTGGGCTGATGGCGGTTGCATAGAAGACGACGCAGACAATGGCGATGCAGAAAATGAGCACGGAGCGTTTTGCTCCGGCGGGTAGCGCTTTTTTTTCCGTTGTTTCGTCGGATTGCTTGATCAGCCCCTTGGCCAGCCGTTCCTGATAGACAGGATCATCTTTCAGTTCCTTGCCCATGAAATTGGTGAAGACTGCGGCCAGCATGACGGCAAGAAAACTGCTGGGAATGGCAATGAGCAGGAGCTGGATGTAATCGACCCCCTTTTTTTCCAGCTCGGAGGCAAAAAAGACGACTGCTGCGGAAATGGGGGAGGCGGTAATGGCAATCTGCGAGGCGACCGTGGCGATGGACAGTGGCCGCGAGGGCCGTATTCCCGCTCGTTTGGCAACCTCGGCAATGACCGGCAGCGTCATGAAGGCGGTATGGCCGGTACCGGCAAGCATCGTCATGGCATAAGTGACCATCGGTGCCAGGAAGGTGATGTATTTAGGATTACTTTTCAAGACTTTCTCGGCAAGCTGGACAAGATAGTCCAGGCCTCCCGCCTCCTGCATGGCGGCGATGGCGGCGATAACCCCCATGATAATCAGGATGACGTCAGTCGGAATAGCCCCCGGTTTTATACCGAAAACTAGAGCAAGCACCAGGACGCCGAAGCCGCCGGCAAATCCGATCCCAATGCTGCCCAATCTCGCCCCCAGCCAGATAAAAAACAGAACCACCAGCAACTCAATAATCCACATACCTTTTCTCCTTGCTCAACAGCATGTTTGGGCACAAAGAATCAATGGAATCTTTAAACCTCGACGAGTTCCCTGACACAATAGTTGTGCTTATGCGGGCAGGGTTCATGGGACCTGATACGAGCCCTTGACATCCTGAGAAAAGCCGCCGATGCCGGATTCGTCATCTGCCTGCGCAAACGACATCGAGGACCAGGTGAAATGCAGATATCCGGTGATGCCGTCCAATGACCCGGTGCCCCCGACAATATTGCCGGTGACGCGGCTTCCTTTCTCCATCCGGGTGCCTTGCAGGGTCAGATAGATTTCTTCTCCGTCCAAATTCCGCCAGACACAGCGGATGTCGCTGCCGGTCGAGAAATCGGCAAGGCCGATGCAATTGGCCCAAAAATCCTTCTCCTTGCCGATTTTGTTATCTTTCAGGCTGACATGGCCGGACAGTTTAAAGAGTGCCGTTTCCCTGTTCTTGCCCAGGGGAAGGATCTCTTTCGAGCCATTTGCCACCCAGGAACCGGAAAAGATCCCCTTCTCCCCGGCATGACTGGTCGGAACCAGTGGTTCAGACAGGGGGATCTGCCCGATAAACACTGCGAGCAGGGTAGCGACTATTGTTGCCTTCACATCCATACGGCCTCCCTCTACGAGTCAATTGTGATTCGATGTTGAAAAAGATGCCTCTTGTAAAATTAGGTCAGATCGTTGCGGACAGACTCTATGCGTTGGGCTTATCTGCCGACCCAGAGTATCCACGGCGTTCCGATGAAAAGGAACACCAGCATGCAGAAAAGGGTCGTCAAAAGCCCCATGCGATACAGTTCACCCTGAGTCAGGTAGTTACTGGCAACAAAAATGACGTTCTGGCTGCCGCCCTGCGGAGTCAATGTCGAAAAATAACTGCTGGCAAACAGCAACGCAAACCCCATCAGGTGCACGGGTACACCGGTCTGGACACCGACATCGAGGAAGACGCCGAGCAGCGCAAGGACCTGCGCCGACTGGCTGACAAACATGTAATGCATCGCAATGTAGAGCAGCAGGAGGACGACATAGGCGATCGGCCAGGAAACGCCACCGAGCATCGAGGCCAGCCGTTCCCCGACATAGCCCATGAACCCCATCTCGTTGAGTTGTCCGCTCAGGGTAAAAAGCACCGCCAACCAGAGAAAAGTCGCCAGCGGGCTGCCCTGCAAGTAGATGTCGTCGAGCGTCAGAACCTGGGTTGCCAGCAGGGTGCCGAGACCGGCGATGGCCACTGCGGTGAGGCTCAGATTGAGGGTTCCTGCCAATATCCAGGCCAGGATCATGAGTCCGAAGACCATCGCGGTTATCCACTCGTCGCGCGACAGAGGGCCCATGGTGCGGAGCGCCTCGCGGGCAGCGTGCGGGGCCTCAGGCGTTTCGTTGACGCCCGGCGGAAATGCTCGAAAGAGCATGAGCGGCAACAGGCCAATTGTGATCAGGGTCGGGATGGAGGCATAAAGCAGCCATGAGCCGAAATTGACATGCAGGCCGAATTGTGCCGCCAGCGTGACGCCGATCGGATTGGCCGAGGTGGCTGTCAGCCACAGGGCCGAGGAAACGCTGAGACTGGCCATGCCGCAGAACATCAGGTAACCGCCCAGGCGACGCTTGCTTTCTTCTTCGGGAACCGAACCGCTGCTCTGGGCAAGGGCCAGGATGATCGGGTACAAAACCCCTCCACGGGCCGTGTTGCTCGGGAAGCCGGGTGCAATCAAGGCGTCGGTAATGAAGATGCTGTATGCCAAGCCCAGGGTTGATTTTCCGAACATACTCACCACACGCAGACTGATCCGCTTCCCCAATCCGCACTTGACCACTGCCTGGGCGACGAGAAAAGCGATGATGACCAGAAGCACGCTGGCATTGGCAAAACCACCGAAGGCCTTGGCCGGATCGAGCGTCTCGGTGAGCACCGCAATCGCGCCGGCCAGCAGTGCCGAAGTCAGCAGCGGCAACGCGTTGACAATGACCGCGAAAATTGCGGCAGCAAAAATCGCAAACAGGTGCCACGCTTCACGAGTCAGTCCCTCGGGGATCGGTGCGAACCAGATGCCAAGAGCCAGGACAAAGGGGGCCAACACTCGCACAGTTTGCCGTAATCCTTTCTCAGTCGCGTTCATTGCGGGCCCCCTGTCGCTGGCGGAAGTGTATTCAGCGTGCCCAGGCGAGCCCACCCTTTCAGGTCAACGACCCGTCCACTCGCTTCACCGTCCTCGTTCTCGATCAAGGTCTGCCACCTAAATGAGTATTCGCCGCTCACTCCGGCAAAGCGACCTGTGCCGCCGATAAACCTGCCATCGATCAGCTTGCCGGGGTTGATCGCTTCTCCTCGCAATACGCTGAAGACCTTGTCGCCACGATCGTCTGTCCACACACTGCGCCCCTGCATGCCGCTCTCGCTGTCGGTAAAACCAATCACCTCAGCCTTGAATCCTGTTGTTAGCCGTTGAGGTCCGGTCAGCAGCAGCGAACCGGTGAACTTGAAAATCGCCGCCTGACGCTCCGGGCCGAATTGCAGCGATTGGCGGTTTCCCGTTGCAGACCAAGTGCCGGTGAAATGACGGACCTCCCCGGGGGGCGAGAAAATCGGTGGCGAGGGCGGAGGGTGATCGCAGGCAGTGGCCAATAGCATGACGAGAATTGCCAATCCACGCCAGTAATGACTAAAAGACGGCCATCGTCGACAACGCATATGCATATCTCCTGCGCATAAGGATCTGGAAAACAGGCTTTCCTCTTTTTCACCGGAAGTGGATACGTACGAATGCATTTCAGTAAAAGTACTCTCTCACCCCGGCAATTCGGGGTGGAATTTTTTTTATCCTCTTTCGTGCTCGATTTGCAGAGACACCAGTCGGGCGATCAGAATGGCCGGATACAGGGTGCCGATAACGGCTTCGAGCATGACCAGCGATCGGGCTAAAGGATGCACGGCGGAAATATCACCAAAGCCCACGGTGGTCAGGGTAACGAGGCTGAAATACATGAAGACGTCAGCGAGCTGGTGCCCATGCTGAATCAAGGCTGGATTGGCGGCATGCACGAACGATCCGGGAATCAAAAAGTCGCACAAACGATAGAGGGTGGCAAAAAAGTACCCGATCAATAAATAGGCTGCAATCGCCCCACGGACGCGATGCCCTGACACTGTGCCCTCTTCATAGACCTTTTGCAGGACAACAGCCGTAAAGCATGCGGCAAAACAGATTGCAAGCACGTTGTCGACGACCAGAATCAGAGGAGAGGGCGTAATCAGCACGAGCCAACGGACAGTCAAGGTACCGGCGACCAAGCCTGAGGCGAGCCATCGGGCCAGGCGATGCTGGGTGACGGTCAGAAGTCCTGTCAGGAGGAAGAGCGAACCCACAACCCCGTTCATCATATACAGGAAAAATCGGTCGCTTGTTTCCAAGGGGGCGACAACGAAGATCTGAATAACGAGAAGCACCAAAAAAATACTGAGGCTTTTTTCTTCTGTCCAGAGGGAGAGCATTCGACGCATCATGTGGTGACCGGTTTCCTTGGCAGGTGGTTCTCGATAAGATTGTGTATGGCCCTGGGGCTCTTGCCTCCCCTCACGTTGACCGGGTCAACGAAGGGTTGGTCGCTAATACATCGCAACTATCTACAACGATATCAACAAAAAGGTCTGGCCTAAACAATCCTGATTAGGAGGCGGCACGCTCGGTCGCGCTGCTTGCCCCTGCCTGCAGGGCCTGGAAACGTTCGATCGCGGCGCGAGCGTTGAAGAGCAGACGGTCGCGGCCGAGGCGCTCAGCCAGTCCTGCTTTGCGCACGACCTCGAGTACGCCTGGGTTCAGCGCCGCCAGCCACAGGGTCACCCCGCGCTCAGCAAAACGGGTCTCACCCTCCATGAGCATCTGCAGCGCCGAGTATTCGATATCCGGCACTCTGCTCATATCCAGAGCCACCACCTGCGGCTGATATTGTTCAATCAATGCTTTGATCTGTTCCCCCACATAGGGCGCATTGACAAAATAGATGCGCCCTTCCGGCCGCACGATCAATAGGCCGTCGAAGGTTTCGTCATCCGGGTGCTCCGGCGATAACGGCCGCAGCACGTCAGCCCCGCGCTTCCGGCCGATGATCGAGACACGGGGTTGAGCAGTCTGGCTGGACAGGCCGATCAGGGAGAGAACAATCGCCACCACGATGCCTTTGAGGGTGCCGAAGAGCAAGACCCCGAGACAGGCGGTGATTGCCCAGCGGAACTCCATCGTCCGCACCTTGAGGATGGCGCGAAATTCTGCCGGTTGGATCAAGCCGACCGAGTAGACGATCACCACCGCCGCTAGGGTGGCATGCGGCAGCAGACCGAGCAGAGGGGCGAGCAGGAGCATGGTCGCCGCTGCGGCTCCAGCGGTGATCAGGGAGGCTTTCTGCGACTGCCCACCGGCGGCACGCACTACTGCGGTCTGCGAAGTGCCGCCGCCGGCCGGCATGGCACCGAAGAACGCTCCTCCCAGATTGGCAGCGCCGGTGGCGAGTAACTCACGGTTGGCGTTGATCTGCGGCTCTCCAGGACCGGCAAAGGCACGTCCTGCCGCGATTGATTCGGTGAAGCTCATCAGCGCGATACCGAGCGCGCCTGGCAGCAATTGCTCGACCAGCACTAGGTCGGGCAGGGTCAGGGAGGGGAGTCCCTGCGGGATCAGACCGACAATCGCCACACCCTGCGTTTTCAGGCCAAAAAACCACGAGGCGGCAATGCCGCCGCCCACGGCGACCAGCGGCGCCGGAGAATGCGGCCACAAACGTTCCATCCCGATCAGCACCGCCAGCGTTGCCCCTGCCACCGCCAGCGTGAGCAGGGAAGAGTGAGGCACCTGAGCGGCGACGCTGAGCAAATCGTGGAAAAATCCTTGCTTGACGATATGGACCCCCATCAGTTTCGGCACCTGGTCCAGGACGATCACGATGCCGATCCCAGCTTTAAAACCGGTCAAGACCGGGGTGGAAATGAAATTGGCGACAAACCCAAGCCGCAACAGGGAGGCCAGCAGCAGGATCACGCCCACTAGTCCGGTCAGGGTCGCACCGGCAACCATCAACCGTGCTGGGTCGCCGTCCGGCACCACCACACTGAGTTGCACCCCTGCAAGAATGGCGAGCGTGGTGGTGGAACTGACACTGAGCACACGGGAGGAGCCGAGCAAGGCATAGATCACCATCGGCAGCAAGGCGGTGTAAAGACCGACGGCCACGGGCAGGCCGGCGACGGTGGCGTAGGCCATGGCCTTGGGCAGCACGACTGCAGCCGCAGTCAGACCGGCGATCACGTCGAGTTTGAGTGTTTGGGGAGAGAGAAGGGCCGAGGCGCCAGGCGGATCTTGTTTCATACAGGGTGCCTCCTGAGACCGCACGTTTTCTGGTTGTCGTTAGGGATCATGGCAAGGGGGAGAGATGTTGAGGTTTGCTGGCGAAGCGGCACAACGCTGATCCGCTTTTTTGTGGTTTCAGGTGCCTTTGAGCCAGAGCCTGAAGGGGTACCGGCCAAGTGGTTGGTCAGGAACTGGTTGCCCCGAGAGCAAAGCTCACCAGTACAGCCGAGCGCCGAAATTCCTCCTGCAGCGAAAACTCCGCCAGGGTGATGTCGTTGCCATCACTACCTGGCCCATCGTCGACGCGAACACCCATCCAATTGAGGCGAAAGAACTGATTGTGCACCTCCAGGATGTCACCTGGTTTGCGCATGATAGCTTCCAGGTAGCCGAGTGACTGCTCTGGGGTGGCAATGTGCTCCCGCAGTCGCTCAAGTTCCTCTTCCACTTCAGCCAGAGCTTTTTCAGCCTTGCGCAGCTCCTCCCAGTTCACCGGATCGCGGGAGGCAAACATCTCCCGGACATGGTTTTTGCCGCCGAGGATCTTCTGGATCCCCTTGAGGTATTCCTTTTTTCCCTGTAACTCGGCTTTTCGTGACCGCAGGGTGGTGATCTGTTCCATGGCAACTGTGGCCAGCACTTCAAGCCCCCGATTGACGATGCCGGCCTTGGTCAGGGCGAGATCAGCGGCCGGCGCAACAATCCGATGATCAAAAAAACTGACCGCCTGCTGCCGCACATCCCGGACCAGCATTTCCCCTTCCTGCTGATGACCGAAAATGGTTTTCTCCTGTTGCGTCATGGTCAGCAACGCCACCACCTCGCCTGTCTGCC
Source organism: uncultured Desulfobulbus sp. (assembly GCF_963662935.2). Taxonomy (NCBI): domain Bacteria; kingdom Pseudomonadati; phylum Thermodesulfobacteriota; class Desulfobulbia; order Desulfobulbales; family Desulfobulbaceae; genus Desulfobulbus; species uncultured Desulfobulbus sp. Next base: position 2,022,989 of record NZ_CAXXTL010000002.1, read on the forward strand.
CCCGTTTGCGCAGGGCATTGACGTCCGGACTCAGGCGAAGCACCTCCTCAAGTTCATCGGGCGAGGCAAAGAGGGCCTTGACCAAGGGGTCGTCATAATACCGATTTTTGTCCAACACCACTGGCCCGGGAATCGCATCGATCAGAGCTTGGCAGTACTCCATGGATCCGGCTATAGGCTCATGGAGCACCTTGCGATAGCCTTTGGCCTGTCGAATAACCGGATCGGCAATCTGGACGACATAATCCGTGATTTGCCGGACGTGACTCTCCTGCTCCCCGCGATCTTGGTAGTGTTGCCAGATATGTCCGAGCCAGCCACCGAGCCGATCCCTGCCGTTTTGCCATTTCATAACTCCTCCATCAGCATGATTGCCGCTTGCTCTCTATTGGGATGATGAGGTCATGAAGGGGGCGCCGTGCTGCGGGAAAACGATGCCCTCCTTGGGCAGACACTCCCACTTGAGGTCAACGGGAGCCCCTTTGACCTGCCATATTTTTTCACAGTATTCTGTAATCGCACGGTCCGAGGAAAACTTGCCCATGCGACTGACATTGAGGATAGACATCCTGGTCCATTGTTCTTGGTCGAGAAAGACCGCCCCCACCCGCTGCTGACAGTCGATGTACGCTTGATAATCGGCAAAAACCATGTAGGGGTCATGGTTGAGGAGAGAATCGACCAAAGGGCGGAACAGTTCCCTGTCGCCATGGGAAAAATGGCCGGTGGCGATCAGGTTAACCGCAGCCCGCAGATTCTCGTTTTCATCAAAGATCGATCGGGGATGGTAGCCAGCATCCCAGAGCGCCTGCACCTCTTCGACATTCATGCCGAAAAGGAAAAAATTCTCGTCGCCGACCTCTTCCCTGATCTCGACGTTGGCGCCGTCCAGGGTGCCGATGGTCAGAGCGCCGTTCATGGAAAACTTCATGTTGCCGGTCCCTGAGGCCTCCTTGCCGGCCAAGGAGATCTGTTCGCTCAGGTCTGCCATGGGATACACAAAGTGACCGATCTGTACGTTGAAATTGGGGACAAACAGGATCTGGAGACGCCCATTGACTTCGGGATCGCCGTTGACCACTTCGGCCACCGAGTTGATCAGCTTGATGATCAACTTGGCCATGAAGTAACCCGGGGCGGCCTTGCCTCCAAAAACAAAAACGCGCGGCGGTATGTCGAGCCTTGGGTTGTTTTTGAGTTGATGGTACAGGGTGATGATGTGCAGTAGATTGAGATGCTGGCGCTTGTATTCGTGGATCCGTTTGACCTGGACGTCAAACATGGCCTCGGGGTTGAACAGGATGCAGGAATCCTGGGCATAAAAGGAACAGACCTTGTGTTTATTGGCCAGTTTAACCTGCCGCCATTGCTCGCGGAAGGCAGGATCGTCAACCAGGGCTTCGAGATCGCGCAGCTGGTCTAAATTGGTGATCCAGCTTTCGCCTATGGCGGAGGCGATCAACTCGCTCAGGCCCGGGTTACTGAGCGCTATCCAACGCCGGGGCGTGACTCCGTTGGTGATGTTCACCAGTTTCTCCGGCCAGAGGCGGTGGAAATCGGTCAGGGTATATTCTTTGAGCAGCCTGGTGTGCAGTTCGGCCACCCCATTGATTTTGTGGCTGCCGATGCAGGCAAGGTTGGCCATGCGCACAGACCGCTCACCGGATTCATCGATGATCGACAGGCGGCGGACGATCTCTTCATCACCCGGGAACTGGCAGCGAACCTGATCAAGGAAGCGGTGGTTGATTTCAAGGATTATTTCCAGATGTCTTGGCAACAGCTCGCCCAGCAGGCTGACCGGCCATTTCTCCATCGCCTCGGGCAGCAGGGTGTGATTGGTATAGGCAAAGGTAGCGGCGGTGATTTTCCAGGCCGGGGTCCAGTCGTAATGATGGACATCAATCAGCAGCCGCATCAGTTCGGGAATGGCGATGGCCGGGTGGGTATCGTTGAGCTGGACCGCAAAATGGCGATGGAAGGTATCGAGATTTGCATTTTGGAGAAGATGAAGCCGTATCATGTCGTGCATGGAACAGGCGACAAAAAAATACTGTTGCCGCAGCCGGAGCACCTTGCCCTGAAACTGTTCGTCATTGGGATACAGGACCTTGGTGATGTTTTCGGCCAGAACCTTCTCTTCCACCGCCCCGAAATAATCGCCGACGTTGAACTCTTTGAAGTCGAAACTCTTGGGAGCCTCGGCACTCCACAGTCTGAGGATATTGACTGTGTTGACCTTGTATCCGGGAATGGGGGTGTCGTAGGGGATACCTTTAACGACCCGCCCCGGATGCCAGTGGACACGGTAACAGCCCCGGTCGTCGGTAGTAGCGGTGGTGTGGCCCCCGAATCCGACTGCCACGGTAAAATCGGCTTTCTTGAACTCCCACGGGTTGCCCGGTTGCAGCCATCGATCGCTCAATTCCTTTTGCCACCCATTCTCGAACGCCTGGTCGAACATGCCGAACTCATAGCGGATGCCGTAGCCTATGGCCGGAATTTCCAGACTGGCCAGGGAATCAAGGTAACAGGCGGCCAGCCGGCCTAGGCCACCATTGCCCAGGCCGGGCTCTTCCTCGTGGTCGATGATCTGTTGCAGATCCAAACCGGTTTCCCCGGTCGCCTGAACAAATGCATCATGCAGACCGAGGTTGATTAGATTGTTGAGCAGATGTGGCCCCATAAGAAATTCGGCCGAGAGATAGCAGATTATTCTGCCCCGGCTTTCGCGAAGCGCCGCCATGGAATTGATGAACAACCGCTGCATCCGGTCACGAAGGGTGTAACTCACCGCCAGATAGTAATCGTTCAGCGAGGCATTGAGCGGAAGCACGCCCTGTTGGAAAAACAGTTTGTAGGCAAAGGCGCGCTTAAGTTTGTCAACGGTTTCACGTTCGATTGCGTTCTTCTTTGGCATGCTGTCCCTCCGAGTATCACTGGACCAGGTTTTTTGAATGCATCCCCTGTGGGCAACACCATATGAATCTGCCAGTCTGTCAGTATTTCTCCGGAATGAATTTAAAGGGATACTCCTTTTCCTGGTATTTTTTGCCAATTTTGCGTTTCGGCAATTCTATCTTTCCTCCTTTCAATTCCTTATATTCGACGGACCCGAGAATATGACTGATGATGTTCAGCCTCGCCCGCTTCTTGTCGTCCGATCGGACTGTCGACCACGGCGCCCAAGGGGTATCGGTTGCGGCAAACATCTCGTCTCGGGCCCGCGTATACTCATCCCACTTGTCATAGGATTTGAGATCCATCGGCGAGAGTTTCCACACCTTCCGGGGGTCGTCGATCCGGGCCGTCAATCGCTTGGTCTGTTCCTCCGGGCTGACCTCCAGCCAATATTTGAGCAGGATAATCCCAGATTCCAGCATCATTTTTTCAAAGGCGGGCACCACCTCCAGAAAACGTTTGGCTTTGTCCTCGGTGCAAAACCCCATCACCCGCTCCACCCCGGCCCGGTTGTACCAGCTGCGGTCAAAAATGACGATTTCACCGGCGGCAGGAAAATGGGGAATATACCGTTGGGCATACATTTGTGATTGTTCTCGTTCCGTTGGAGTGGGAAGGGCGACGACGCGAAAAATCCGCGGACTGACCCGCTCGGTGAGTGCCTTGATGGTGCCGCCCTTGCCCGCGCCATCTCGTCCTTCAAAGACAATGCAGACCTTCAACCCCTTATGCAGAACCCATTGCTGCAGTTTGACCAGTTCCCCGTGCAGCTTGGCCAATTCCTTATCATACATCTTATTGTCGAATTTTTTGCCGCCAATCTCCTGTTCACTCTTTTTTACCTTACTCATCGCTGACCTCCTTTTGGGTTTGATCGATAGGGTGATGATATGGATATAAAATGAACGCTGCTTGAGTTATGGGGACGCCATATTCTCTTGACGGGTATCATCCTCATGCCTTCCCGTCCCATTGATCCAGGCAAGGAGCAAGGTATAGGTTACGGCGAGCACCACTGGACCAATGAAAAGCCCAATGATGCCAAAGGCGACAAGGCCGCCGATGACACCGGTAATAATGAGAATGAGGGGGAGATCGGCCCCTCTCTTGATGAGGAACGGACGCAAAAAATTGTCGCTGATTGCCACCAGGACCGACCAGACCAGGAGAATGGTTGCCCAGGTGTTCTCGCCGCTCCAGTACAGCCAGATCACGGACGGAAAAAGCACCAGACCTGGGCCGACCTGGGCGATGCAGAGCATCATCATCACGGCTATCAGCAGGGTGACGGCCGGGACTCCGGCTACAATAAGGCCCAATCCGCCGAGTGCGGATTGAAAAATTGCGGTGCCGACGATGCCCAAGGCAACGCTGCGAATGGCCGCTGCCGAGAGTACTGCTGCTTCCAGGCCGCGATTACCGGCGAGCCTTTGCGCAAAACGGCAGACCAGATCCGCTGCTTTTTCGCCTTGGGCAAAAAGGACCGCCGAAAGAATGATCATCAAACAGAAATGCAGGACCAGCATGCCGATGGTACCGACTTGGGCCACAAACCATTTTAAGGTCTCATTGATATAGGGCGACAGTTTTGCGTAGAGTTCCTGCGGCCCGATTGCCGCGAGGTGCTGCCAACGCTCAGTCAGGGTCGTGGAAACCAGAGGAATCTTTTCGAACCAGGCGGGGGGCGAGCCGATACGGAGCGTTTTCAAAGAGTCGAACAGGCCAACCACTTCACCTGTTCTCTCCAAAATCGTCAGAATGGCAAACGATAAAGGGAGAACGAGGATCAGGAGCAGAAGCAACGACATGACCAGAACAGCTACCCACCGCCTGTTCCAGCATCTCTTTTGGACCATCAGCATGAAGGGCCAGGTGGCCACCACAATCATGACCGCCCAGCTCAGAGAGAAGAGAAAAGGACGTAAGATCCACAGACTGGAGGCGATGAGCAGGCCAATGAAGAGCACCGCCAAGGTGGATCGGGTTACTTCAGCGGGATGTTTCGTACTCATGTCGCTCCTGACTCGAGATTGTTTTGAGTAAACTCCTCCCGGCGCCAGGGGAACGTTCTTTCGTTGGAATCGCTTTCCCAGGCGTTATCCTCGCTGCCCATCTATCTTTTTGCAGGTATGATGACGACGTCCTCGTCGGTGATGGAGGTCTTGATCGGATATCCTGCCTGCACCCAGGCAACCCCGCCGGTGTTCACTGCAACCGCGTTTTTATAGCCTAATTCATTGAGCAGCTTGGTTGCCAGCGCGGCCCGTGCTCCTGTCTTGCAATAGACGAAGATCTTTTCTTCTTTATTGGGCACAACCGTCCAGATGGAAAATTCCAACAGTCCTCTGGGTACATTGATCGCTTCGGGAATATGGGCTACCTCATACTCGTTGGGTTCACGGACATCGAGAATGACCATCTCTTTCCCGCTGTCAATGGCGTCCTTGAGGTCTTTGATGGTCACCTGCTGGGTGGTTGCGCGTGCCTTGTCAACCCACTCTTTTACCGGTGAGGTCATCCACTTGGGTTGTGGGGCAGTCTCTGCGGCTACACAGGTAGTGGCAATCATGGAAAAAACAAAAACTGCTGCCAGGATACATTTCTTCATGGAGTTCTCCCGTCTGTCAAAAGAGGTTTTTGCGGACTGTCTACGCCTTATGGTTTGACTTTGGGCTGGGCCACTTGTTCGGCTCCCTCGATCCAGCCTCCGCCCATTGCTTTGTAAAGATTGATCAGGGCAAGATAAAGAGCCCCCTGGGTCTGGGTATAGGACAATTCGGCATTGAACAGGCTCCGTTCGGCATCAAGGACCGTCAAAAAGTCGGTATAACCGTTGTCATAGCGCATTCGGGCAATACCCGCATATTGACGCAGGGAATCGACCTGGTTCTTCTGGGCGGCAAGCTGTTTGGCAGTCTGGGCCCGATTGGTCAAGGCATCGTCGACCTCACTGAAGGCGTTCTGGATGGTTTGCTGATAGCTGATGAGCGCCTGCTGCTGAATAGCTTCGGCTTCCCGCACGCTGCCGGCAATCTTGCCGGCGGTAAAAATGGGCATGGTGATGGGAGCACTGTACTGCCAGACTTTTGACGGTCCTTTGAACAGATTGCTCAGGTCACCGCTGGCCGACCCGTAGGCGCCGGTCAGCGAAATAGTCGGGAAATACGCTGCCTTGGCAACACCGATCTGGGCATTGGCGGCGATCAGGGTTTGTTCCGCCTGACGAATGTCAGGGCGCCGTTCCAACAGATCCGAAGGCATTCCGGCAACGATTGCGGGCAGCGACAGGGTGTCAATGGTTTTCCCTCGTAGAACCGGACCCGGGTTGCGGCCAAGGAGGACGCTCAACCCGTTTTCCTGCTGGGTGACCGCCTTTTCCAGGCCAGGAATACTGGCCAGAGCCTCTTCGTACTGGGATCGGTTCTGGCTCAATTCAAGGTCGGAGATAACTCCGCCTTTGAACCGTTCCTGGAATAGATTATAGGATTTCCCCCGGCTTTGAGCAGTCTGTGTGCTGATCTCCAGTTGGCGGTCCAGATCGCGCAGGTTGATATAGGCAGAGGCGACGCTGCTAACCAGGGAGAGAATGACCCCCCGGCGCGCCTCTTCGGTTGCCAGGAGCTGGGCTTGGGCAGACTCGTTACTGCGACGAATCCGGCCCCAGAGATCAATCTCCCAGCTGGCATTCAAAGTGGCCGAATATGTCTCGGTGTCAGTCTGATAGCCGGTTGCGGGTCTGTTGTCCCCAGTTTTCGTGACTTGTTCACGGGTGTATTGGCCAGCCGCGCCCACCTGGGGAAAGAGACCGGAACGGACGATGCCGTAACGACCGGCATATTCCTCAATCCGGGCTGCGGCAATCATGAGATCCTTGTTTTCCCGGAGGGCGGTGGTGATCAGGTTATTGAGTATAGGGTCGTTGAACTGCGCCCACCAGGCAGTTTGGGCCAGGTCCTTTGCTTCTTTTTCACTCAGCCGCCAGCCGGTGGGAACATCAACCGCCGGTCGCTTGTAATCAGGCCCAACCGTACAACTTCCGGCGAGCAAGGCCAACATGATGACGAGAATAACATTACGCATGATGATCGTCCTCCTTCCCTATGGTTTTCAGGGATGACGAGCCGGGGGGGGCGGACGTTGCATGTTTCTTTCCCCCTATTTTTTCGACCACATAAAAGGTGACCGGAATGAGGAAGATAGCGATGAAGGAGGCCGCCAACATCCCGAAGATAACGGTGTACCCCATTACTTGACGGCTGATGGCTCCGGCCCCGCTGGCGATGGCCAGAGGCACGCAGCCGAGGATGAAGGCGAATGAGGTCATGAGGATGGGCCGGAGCCGGAGCCTCGCCCCCTCAAGGGTGGCCTCGACCAGCGGTTTCCCTTTCTCATACTCCATCTTGGCGAACTCAACGATCAGGATGGCGTTCTTGGCTGCCAGACCGATGAGCATGACCAGACCGATTTGAGCGTAGATGTTGTTCTCAAACGAACCGAAGAGTAAGCCAGCAAAGGCGCCTAATATGGCGACAGGGGTGGCGAGGAGGACCGAGAACGGCAGTGACCAGCTCTCGTACTGGGCTGCCAGAATCAGGAAGACGCAGAAGAACGAGAAGGCGAAGATCGCCATCGGCGACACACCCTTCTGGGCCTTCTTTTCCTGGAACGACATCCCGCTGTAATCAAAGCCCATTTCCGACGGCATGGTCTCGGCAAAGACCTCCTCCAAAGCCTGCATGGCTTGCGCCGAACTGAATCCTGAGGCTGCCGTGGCATTGATCTGGACCGAGCGGTAGAGGTTGAAGCGCGTGGTGAATTCCGGGCCGGTGATGCTGCGGACGGAGGTCAGCGCCGAGAGGGGCACTGATTTTCCATCCTTGTTGCGCACATAAAACTGGCCGATGTTGTCGATATTGGTCCGGTACTCCCCTTCCGCCTGGATATACGTCTGCCACTGGCGGCCGTACTTGTTGAAGTAGTTGATGAAACCGCTCCCCATGAAGCTCTGCAGGACCTTGTAGACGTCGCTGATCTCAACACCCTGCTTCAGCACCTTATCCCGGTCCACATCCACGAACAGCTGCGGAACGCTGGGGAGGAAGGTGGTGGTGACCCGGCCCAGTTCAGGCCTTTTTCTGGCCGCTTCGATGAATTTCTGCGTATTCTCGGCCAGGAAGGCGACGTCCTTGCCAGCCTTGTCCTGCAGCATGAAGGTGGCCCCGCCCGAGGTGCCGATACCCATGATGGCGGGTGGCGGGAACGGGAAGCCAATGGCGCCCGGAAGCCCGCCCATCGTTTTCGTCAGAGAGGCCTTGATCGCCTCGTACTGTTCCTCCGGAGCCTTGCGTGCCTTCCATTCCTTCAGGGAAATGAAGAAAAAGGCGCTGTAGGTATTGGAGACCTGGCTGAGCATGCTGTAGCCGACTACCGTTGAGCAGTACTCGACCCCCGGCGTCTTCATGATGATCTCTTCGGCCTGACGAGCCACTTCACTGGTCCGCTGCAGCGAAGCCGAGTTGGGGAGCTGGATTGCGGCGAAGATAAAGCCCTGGTCTTCGTCGGGAAGGAAGCCGGTTGGAATGGACTTGCCCGCCAAACCGGTGAGGATGGTCACGCCGACGAGGAGAAGCAGGCTCGTCTTGCTCTTTCTGACGGCCGCGCCGCAGATTGAAACATAGCCGTCAGTGGCCCGGCCGAAAACCCGGTTAAACCAATCATAGAAATTCTGCAGCGGGCCGGTACCCCTGACTTTTGGCTTGAGCAGCAGTGCGCACAGAGCCGGTGAGAGGGTGAGGGCGTTAAAGGCGGAGATGATGACTGAAACAGCAATGGTTACAGCAAACTGCTGGTAGAGCTGGCCGGTGATGCCAGGTATGAAGGCCGTCGGCACAAAGACCGCCGTCAGAATGATGGCGATGGCGACGACCGGGCCGGAGACCTCCTCCATGGCCCTGAAGGTCGCATCCTTGGGGGACATGCCATGTTCGATATGGTGCTCCACCGCTTCCACCACAACAATGGCGTCATCGACGACCAGGCCGATGGCCAGCACCATCCCGAAGAGAGAGAGGGTATTGATGGAGAAGCCAAGCAGGGGGAAAAGCGCGAAGGTCCCTACCAGCGACACCGGTACTGCCAGGAGCGGGATGAGGGTGGCCCGCCACCCCTGGAGGAAGATGAAGACCACCAGAATGACCAGCACCAGCGCCTCGAAGAAGGTGCTCTTGATTTCCTTGATGCCTTCGGTAACCGCCAGGGTGGTATCCAGCGCCACCGTGTATTCCAGGTCTGGCGGAAAATTCTTGCTCAACTCCGCCATCAGCTTTTTGGCGCCGTTGGCTGATTCAAGGGCGTTGGTCCCCGGCATCTGGTAGAGGGCGACAAGGGCGCAGGGCTTGCCGTTGAGACGCCCTTCCTGTTTGTAGTTCTGCGCCCCAAGTTCGATGCGGGCCACGTCCTTGACCCGGACGAGGGAACCGTCCGGATTGGCGCGCAGCACGATATTGCCGAACTCTTCCTCGCTCTGCAGACGTCCCTGGGCACGAACGGTGTACGTGAACTCCTGCCCATCCGGCACCGGCTGGCTCCCGACCTGTCCGGCAGGGTTGACGGTGTTCTGGGCTTTGACTGCGTTGATGATCTCGGGGATGGTGATGTTGAGCTTGGCCAACTGGTCCGGTCGAACCCAGATGCGCATGGCGTATTGGCCGGCGCCGAAGACCGAAACGCTGGCAATCCCTTTGATGCGGGTCATCTGGTCGTTGATGTTGATGAAGGAGTAGTTGGCCAGGAAGACGTTGTCGTAGGTGCCGTTGGGTGAGGAGAGTGCGAACATCAGCATCGGTGCCGAAGTTGACTTCGCCACGGTGACCCCGTAGTTGTTAACATCGGAAGGCAATTGCGATGAGGCTTGATTCTGGCGCATCTGGGCGAGAATCTGGTCGGTGTTGGCGTCGGTACCCAGTTCGAAGTAGTTGTAGAGAGTCATGGAACCGTCGTTGCCGTTGACGGAGTACATGTACTCCAAATTATCAACGCCAGACATCTGCTGCTCAATGGGGGTAGCCACCGACTGCTCCACGGTAACGGCATCGGCCCCAGTGTAGACGGCATTCACCTGGATCGCCGGCGGGACAATGTTGGGAAACTGGGCGATGGGCAGTCCCAGCATGGCCACAGCGCCAAGGATGACCATGAAGATCGAGATCACCATGGCCACAATAGGGCGATTAATAAAGAATTTTGACATGGTTGGCTACCTCTTCTCTGCTGGCGTGGCTGCCTTTGTGGCCGCTGCCTTTGCGGCCGCTTCCGGATTGAAGGGCTGCGGGTTGACTACCATGGCTGGTTTTACCTTCTGAATCCCCTCGGCAATCACGCTTTCTCCGGGTTTCAGCCCTTCACTGATAATCCAGTCGGAGCCTATCCGCTCTCCGACCTTCACCATGCGTATATCAACCTTGTTGTCGCTTCCCACCACGGCCACCAGGTATTTCCCTTGGACATCCCCCACAGCCCGCTGAGGAATCAAGAGTGCCCCCTTTCTGACCTCCATCAACGCCCGGATCAGGCCAAAACCGCCGGGACGCAGGATGTTTCCTGGATTGGGGAAAAGGGAACCAACCTTGAGGGTGCCGGTGCCGGCATTGATCTGCCGGTCGGCTAGGGCGAACTTACCCTTATCAGGATAGGTACTGCCATCGGCAAGGATCAATTCAAGGGCGATGTTCTCCACCTGCTGAGACTTCTCCCTTAGCCCAAGATACTCCCGCTCACTGATGTTGATGTACGCCTTGATCGGGTTGACAGTGGAAACAGAGGTCAGTTCCTCGCTCATGCTCGGGCCGACCAGATTGCCCAACTGGGTTTTGGCGATGCCGGCAATGCCGTCAACCGGCGAGGTGATTTTAGTGAATTCAAGGTTCAGTTGGGCCTCTTCAATGCTCGCCTGGGCAGCCTCGACAGAGGCCTTGGCGGAAAGCTCCATGCCGACCGCATCATCAAGGTCCTTCTGGCTGACCGCGTTCTTTTCCGCCAAAGGTCGGATGCGCGCCAGGTTGGCCTTGGCGGTATCGTGGCGCGCCTTCTGCTGGGAGAGCAGGGCCTTGGCCTGGTTCAGGGCAGCCTGGAAAGTGCGCGGATCGATCTCGAAAAGGACCTGCCCTTTCTTCACTTGCTCACCTTCACGGTAATTCTGGCTGATCAGGTAGCCAGCGACCTGGGGGCGGATAACCGCATTGATCGAACCATCAAGGATACCGACCCACTCGTTATAGATGGGGATATCCTTCTGCACCACCGCTACCACTTCAACCGTTGGCGTCTGCGGGGCTTTGGCTTTTTCTTCCTTTCGGCACCCTCCTGCAGTCAGCAAGAGAGATCCCATGCCCATCATTACCAAGAGCGCTGCCGCACGCCTGATACGATGCGAAAATTGAACATTTTTTTGTGTGTGCCCCATAACCCCTCCTGTTGAACAAATATGACCCATTAAAAGCAGTCTATTCGCAATTATCTGACAGCACCAGGTACCTTTGGCAAGACTGGTGGTTTTTTCGCTTACTCACAAGCCGATGCAAATCATCGGCTTGTCTCTCCTTTTCCGACAGTTGATTATCTCCTCCCGCCGCCTGACCGGCCGCCGCCGCCACCAGCTCTGCCGCCACCCCCGCCACCGCTAGCTCTGCTGCCGCCAGATCTGCCGCCGCTCATGCTTGGTTGCGCCTGGGCACGGCTGGACTGGTTGAACTGGCCGCCGCCCCGTGAGCCGGACTGCGATCCAAAACTGGATCTTTCTTGGCTCAACTGGTTGCCGCGTGAGCGCGCCTGAGCTTGCGAATCCAGGTCACGTGTACTGGGGCTGAACTGGCTGCTGCGGGACGAAGGCTGGACCTGTGGTCGATTGCTGGGCTGGGAAATATTCGTTCGCGGTTGCGCCTGTGCACGATCGGTTTGCCCTAGGTTTGCCCGCGATTGCGTTTGCGGCTGTACGTTGCTGGCTCTGGACTGCGATCTGTCCACCGACTCCCAGCCCTTCCCGGTATTGGAACTCCAGTCGCCGTTGCTGTCTCTTTTATAGACATTGCCGTCTTTACCAGCATAGACATTGCCGTTTTTTCCTTTGACCACAGCGCCTTGGCTATTTTGGGTATCCCAGGCAACGGCACCTGAGCCCCTGTTGGTCTGCGCCCCGGCAACGGTTCCATAGTCGTTGCTCCGGTAGCCGCCACGTACAGCTGTCCCGGTACTGGGGTTATAGGCTGCCCCTCTGCCGGCCGAGCCATAGGCCGTATCAACGCGGGCGCCAGCGGCCCGAGCGCCTGTGTAAGGATTATAGGCCCTTCCCACCGCAGCGCTGCCGCCGGGGCCACTGACGTAGGCACCCCGGGCATAGGTCCCGGTGTTCGGGTTATAGGCCGTGGCGACCCCTCCGCTTCTGTAAGGACCGTATTGAGGATAGGGCGGTCGGTAATACCCGCCATAGCCATAGCCATATCTGGCGCCATAGCCGTACGAATAGGGCGTGGGGTAATGGTAATCATGATAGTTGTTGCTGATGATCGCGCCCATAACCATGCCGGCGCCGAACATCAGCACCCCGTTTGCCGCCACGTATTCGCCGCTATAGCCGGCGGTCTGGGTATAGACCACCGTGGTCGGCGTGCTGCTTTGCACGGTCACGTAGGTCACGTTGTGCGCGGGGTGCGAGGAGGGAATGGTGTAGATGGCCGCCGGCACATTGGTGCAGTAGGCCCAGGGACCACTGGGGTTGTTGCTGGAATACCAGACCCCCTGCTCGCAACAGTAGTACGCTCCGTTGACGAGAAAGACCGCGTTGGCGGTGTTGGTGGCATACTGGACAGTAGTCGATGGGATGGCCTGAAATTTTGGTTCCCCGTTATAAGCCACCTTCACCTGTGGGGGCGTATTGACGTCGAGAACAGTGTTATTGGGCACGGAGGCCAGCAAAACAGCATCCTTCGCCTCAGTCGTACCCGGTACCGAGGCTTTGACGAAAGCGGCAGGGTCGTTATCCGGTATCTTGGCAAAATCCGCAGGCAGATCAGTACTTGCGCTCGCCCATGGACCTTCCAGGCTGGTGGCGCGGAACCATCGCCCAGCAGTCAGAAAGTACTGCTTGCCATCTCCTGCATTGTAGAACACCACGCTTTCGGTATTGGTCATTCGCAGCAGTGAGGTGCCGGGGATGGGGCTGAATTTGGGCTCACCCTGAGTCAGAATCAGTTCCGCAGGTTCTGTGCTGACCAGGACAACCGGAGGATTTTTCTCCGGCTTGCCAGGTATCCGTTTGCGCACATCGGCCCAGTTGTCGTCGTTGGGCAGGGAAGACATGCCAGCCGGAAGCGTTGTGGTCGAATCCCAAGGCCCCTTGACCAGATCCCTGGTGGTGAGCCAGCTTTCCTGGTTAAGGAGATAATACCGTTGGGTGACGGAATCGTAAAAGATATCCCAGTTGGTGTTGGCGACAAACATCAGATCCTTTTGGTTGGCATCAACAGCTTGCAGCTGTGGTTCGCCCTGCAACAGAACGAGGATGGCGGGCTTGTTGCTGGAAAAGATTTTGGGCGGATCCAGATTCAATTCGACCGCAGGCTGCTGCCGCTGCTGGGCTGGATCGACATAGGCCAGGATGCGGTCCAGCGAGACAGTCATTGCCTGCCCGAAGGGATGAATTTCCTCAACGGCATTGCGCAGAGCCGCCGCTTCCGCATCCGTGGTGTTCGGGAACCGCAGCTCCCGTTTCTTGGGCATGACCGCTACGACCCGGGCGGCCTGATCGACCACGGTCTCCGCATCCCATTCGGCAACACCGAAGGTTTCTTTTTTCGATTTTCCGTCTTTCACGGCAATGGCGAACCGGGCGTGGAGATTTTTATAGTCCTGCCAGGAATCGACCTGGGGTTGATAGATGGTCAGTTCTTTGCCGTTTTTCTTGATGACCCGTGGCCAGCCGGGATCACCTGGGGGCGAAGGAGTCGAGGGAGCGGCCCATGATGCTCCGGCGATCATGAGCAACAGAATCAAAGGGATGAGAATGTTATGCGCTTTCATCTGGTTTCTCCTTGCTGGCTGCTGAAAAAGTGTTGCTCCACCTACAATACGATGAATCGTGATTTGATTCGTACACACTGAGCTCCGAAGGCCTGATGGACGGCTGTCTGGAAGTGGGCCCTTTTCAGACAGTCAACTGTGGGGTCAGGCTCCCAGAAAAAGGCCGATTTCGATAACAGAATCGTCACTCAATAAACAGAGAGGTCACTGTCTCCTCGTAGCCCAGATTCGCCAAGGAGACAGTGACTTGAGAAAACTCTAGCAGACTCCCGTTGCATCAACCACAAGAGTTTTCTTCGTTGTTTATTTTGCTGGCCTGACGGCGATTGCCAGTGCTTCGGTATAGGTGATCACAATTGTGTCGCCGACCTTGACCTTGTCCAGGTTAGCGGGATCCTGCACCTTGACAACCACGACGTCGCCATCGGGCCCCTTGAGCATTGCGGTCTCTTTCACCTTGTCGAGCTCGAGAATGGTGGCGGTCACGGTCGTCTCGGTTCCCTCGACATATCCCGGCTTATTGCCCGGTTTCGCTCTGCCGACCATGCCTTTCACCTCATCCTTGACTTCGCCGGGTTTGGCCATCCGTACCGCCAGGGATTCGTAATAATCCAGCGTCACCTTATCACCCACACGGACCTGGGGCAGATTGACCACCTCCTTGCCGACATGCACCTTGCGAATGTTGCCCTCGGAACCCCGGATGGTGACTATTCGTTTGGTCAGATCGACCTTTTCGACGGTTGCGGTCACTGATGCCACACTGGATCGTTCCACGTTCAGTTCTTTCTTGGGTGCGGTCTCGGCACACGCACAGAGACTTACAGCCACGGCCAGCGCCAGCAATACTCCTTTGCAGTTTTTCATCCTTTTCTCCTTGAAATGTGAATAATTAAAGCCGGTTGTTCCGACATACCTCTGTTATGGCCGCCTTGTTTCTTGGGTAGTTTACTCAATCACTTAAACCGTTGCCCCTTTTTCAAAATGACCAGATCATTGATTTGATCTGGTCATCAAAAAAACAGATGAGATGTTTTTTGTTGTCATTTCGAATGGTAGCGAGAAATCTCGTGCTTTGAAACAAGAAATTTTCCCCGTTGGTCGAAATGACATAGTGCGCAGACGTTCATTTCGCAAGAGGCTCCGTTGTCCCTTCTTCCTTCGCCACTGGCGCAACTGGGTCCACAGCCCCGCCTTCCTCCCGCACCACTCTGATTGCAAGGGGCTTGCTCGCATCGAGATGCACATCACGCTGCGGGAAGGCCATGGAGATCTCCGCTTCCCGGAAAAGCTGGTCGATCACTTGATGAAGGGCGCTTTTGGCCGGAACACGGTCATCCACCGAACCGATGAAGCAGCGCAGGGTCAGCAGCAGGGCATTATCTCCAAAACTGTCAAAGGTGACCACCGGTTTGGGATCATCAAGGATCAGGGAATTATCTTGAGCAGCCTGGAGCATCAAGTTCATGGCCCCTTGGACATCGCTGCCATAGGCAATGCCCACCGGCAGCAGCAGGCGGATCACCGGATCGGAGAGCGACCAGTTGAGCAGGCGGCCGGAAATGAATTCCTTGTTGGGGACGAGCAATTCTTTGCGGTCAAAATCTCGGATGGTGGTGGCACGGATACGGATACGGGTGACTACACCGTCGGTCGTGCCGATGGTGACCACATCGCCCACCCGGATGGGACGCTCGAACAAAATAATGAGACCGCTGATGAAGTTGGCGACGATTTCCTGCAAGCCAAAACCGATACCCACGCCCAGGGCGGCCACTAGCCATTGGATCTGCGACCAGCTGAACCCAAGGAGGCTGACCAGAGCCGAAAAACCAACGCCGCCGATAACATAGCGGGACAGAGTGGTGACAGTGTAGCGGCTGCCGGGTGTCATATCCAGGTGCTGGAGCAGGACAATTTTCAGCAGGGAGGGAAAATGGCGAGTTGCAGTCAAGGTGACGAAGCCGATCAGGATTGCCAAGCCGACATCCGCCACGGTAACGGGGACGATGGTGGCCTGACCGTTGATCTGTGCGGTATATCCCCAGAGGGTGAACTCGTTGAAAATGCGCAGCGCCGGTAACACTTCGGCCCAAACCGCCCATAACCCGGCACAAAAGGCAATGACCGCCACGGTGTTCAGCAGTTTGCGGCTCTCCGCGCTCAGTTCAACCAGATCCTCTGCCGGTTCCTCGATCGGGCCGGATTTTTTATCGCCGGCGAGTTGCTCCTTTTCCTGATCCGCAGTTGCCTGAGAGCGGAGGTTCAAGGCCTTCTGCAGGGCAAGCCGTCGGCTGGACTGGATCAGCCATCGCTCGATGAGCTGATGGCAGACGGCAAGCCCAAAGGTCACCCAAACACTATTGATAAGGCATTTTAACAGGGCGCCCACTGCAAAAACATATCCTGCCAGGACCAATCCGATCATCACCACGGGGATGAGCATGAGGAGATAAAAAATGACCGGATAGAAGCGGACCATGAACCGGTTGGCATGTTCTGCCAAAAAACGTTGCCACACCCCGGTCTTGGGATGGAGCGCACGATAGAAAAAGAAGGCGAGCAGGGCTAGGGAAGCGATAAAGGTGAGTCGCCCCAAGGTATGGCTGCCGCCGGCCCGAAAATTGGCGAAAAAGGCTATTTGGGTGATAAAGATGGCGGGCAAAAAGGTGACCATCAATAATCCCGCCTCTCGGCGCAGTAGACTGAGCGTCGTTTTTTGCCAATGAAAAAAGCCGGCAGCCAACCCTTTCGGCGCCATCAGGATGCGCAGGACCCGCAGGAGATAAAAACGGTAGGATAGGGCGATCAGGCCTATGGCCACAGCCTGGGAAAAATCCGTTGCTTCTTCCTGGATGTTCATCTGCCAACTAAGGGTCATAAGCAGCAGCGGCCCCGGCAGGGCGAGCAGCAAGGATAATCCAAACGCCTGCAGTGGTAGGCTGAAGGTATAGGAGGCTGGATTGCCGGCTAGGTGGACAGCGGTTTCCAGCTGCGCCAGGAGACGGCTTTTGCCCCAGAGCAAGGCAATGGTTATCATGCCCGCCAGGATGAAGATCGGCGATGGCACCACCTGACTGGTCAGCAGTTTGCCGGTGGCCAGCCATGGACCGGGAGCGATGAAAACAGCCGCGTCGTGCGGCAAATTCTGGAGATCCTTGAAATGCATCGACGGCGTGCTCCGCATCCACAGCAGCCGTTCCGCCAGAAAGCTGTCAAAGGCGACCACAGCTTTGAGGAGACTGCGCTGGAAGACTTCGAGCTCGGCAAGCAGGCTCAGGTAAGCCTGATTGGAGGTGATAATCTTGTCGAGGAGGTCCCTTCGGCTGGTGAGGAGCGGGCGCAGTTCGGTGGCAATCGCTTCCAACTCATCCGGCGGTGCGCCGGCTGTGAGTTCTGCCACGTACCCCTCCATATCGTCGAGCTGTTTGCGTTCCTCTCGATATTGCACTTGGAGTAAACCGGTTTCGGCGATGGCCACTTCATTGTTGGCCGTCTTTTTCCGCAGGAGTCGTGCATCAGGTAGCGTCCGCCGCAGTTCGTGCAACAGGAGACCTATGGCTTGGTTTAGGCCAGCCAATTCAATCTTCTGTTTGGTGTTTCTGAAGTTTTCTTCGATTTTTTTCAGGTCTTTTTCGAGCGACTCCTTTTCAGTGCCCGCTTGTTCCAGGGCGGTGGTCACTTTTTGCAGTGCATCGCCCAACACGGTGTTCGCCGCCGCTGCCTGTTGCAGGACGGGAGGGCTGCCCGCTACCTGCCGCATCGCCTCCTTGGCCTGGCCCATGCTCAGGGTCGCTTCATCTTGGCGTTTGCGGTTGACCTTTGCCTCCAGGCGTAGCATTCGGGAGCGGGCTCCCTCCAGACGTCCCGTTGCTGCCTCCCGTTGGGCGTTCGCCAGTTCAACCAGCATGGGCATGCTCACCAGTTCCTGGTTGAGCATGCGGGTTTCGCTATGCAGCGCCTGCATCTGGGTCTGCTGCATCCAGCGCCGTGCTTCCGTTATTTGCGGGGATTCGGCTTCAGGTGCCACTCCTTTGAGGGCCGCGGCCAGATTTCCTTCATATTCCTTAATTTCAGCAAGCCGCTGACCGGCCTTGACCGGTCGTTCGTTCTGGATGGCGAGCTGACGGGTCAGGGTCGCTAGGTCTGCCTCTATCTCAGTGTGGTTGGCTCGGGCCAAAAGGAGTTGCTGCTCGATCTCCTTGAGCGGGACCTTGGCAAGGTCATCCTCCTGTTCTTGCGGTGCAGGCTGATGGGCGAGCTTGTCGATCCCTTCCCGAATTTTTTTGATATCGGCGGGCGCTGTCTCAATGGTTTGGACATACTTGTTGGCCTGGGCTTCCTGGGATGCGGCAGTCTCCAGATTTTCTAGGCTTTTACGGTAGTATTCAAGGAGTTGTTTTTTGGTATTCTCATCGATACCGGTCGCTTTCGTGATTTCCTCGGTTTTGGCTTTGAGAAGTGCAGGGGAAACGGGCAATTGGGTATCCGCGAGCGGTTCGGAAACCTTTACCGCCCATCCCTTCTGCACGGGTGCCAAGAGAAGGAACACCACCAGGGGCAGCTGAGTAAGAAAGCGAAGGAAGTGCCCTGAAATCTTCAAATGGGTTGTATCCTTACAGGCTAGGCCCATAAAGGCCAGACCGAAGAGTGTTGGGAAAAGTTGGCCGGATGAGAACAATCAACGTACCTTCTCCGGTTGTTTTTCATTCTGCTTGAGATGTTCCAGAAGAATGCGGCGAACCTCTTCGATAACCAGGGGATTGCCCTGGCTTGAGTGGCCGGATCGCACCAGAAATTCGGACTCCACATACTCCACATGGGCGCTGGTGTATTTGACCACACCGTCGTCACCTGCCGGCGGTTTATCATCACCATCGATGGCAACGATGGAATGGGCTTTAATCCCTGGGGCGGTGGGGATGTCCGCCAAAGCCTTGATCGTTGGGTTATCGGGCGACATGGCGTCAAGGCTGGTGGTGGCGATGAACTGCTGCGCCTGGACCTCAGAGATGCCCAGGTTGGCAACGGTTTTCACCAGGTTAGCCGTTGATTGGAGCACCCCTTGGGGTAAAGTGATCATTTTAAGGACAAGGGTACGGACCCAGTTCTTGGAGAGAAAACTACCCCGGTGGGGGGTCGAGATGAAGATCACGCGTTTGACAAAGGGCAACGCTGTAAAGACAGCCTCTTTTTCGATACGATCCCGATCTTCGTCCGTCACCTTGAGTTCCGCCAGCGATTTGCCGGTCACCATCCGCACAAAGGCCTCCCCGGTATCGGTGGCAGTCAGCTTGGTGAGCAGCCCCCCCTGGCTGTGGCCGATGACGACCATTCGGTGGAGAGCGGTATTGGTCCCCTCGGGGTCAACTTTCTGCACCTGTGCGCTCAGGGCCTCTCTCAGTTCGTTCGCCGAGATGCCGATCCGTTTGCCGCTGTCGTAAAAAAAATTCCAGATCTGGTAGTTCCGGTTGATGACGGGATCGGCCCGGAGCGTATTGACCATTTCCGCCCAGGCAACAGGACTGCTGAAGGTGCCGTGCACCAGGACGATGGGGATCTTGTCCGGCTCATACGGCTGCATATAGAAGACGCCGGTTTTAATAAAACTCGTCCCGTACAGAAACTCGTTCAAGCCGAGCCCCTGGACATACGGTTGATCGATCGTATAGGCGAGTTGGGCGGTCACATCCCGCTCCAGGGGAATTTTGGTGTCGCCGACCACGATCTCGGTTTGGTCGTAGGCGGAGTACAGTTCCAAGGTGCCGGTGCAGGTCCCTGCCTCAATCTCCTTCAATCGGCAGTTAAACCGCAAAAAGAGGGTTCCGGGGCTGGTTCGGTACATGGGGGCTCCGTCCGGCTTTTTTTCCACCGCAATGATGGGCGCCCCCAGCCCAGCCTCCCGGTTTCTCCGGCTAAGTCCCCTGACCCCGAAGCGGTCCGTGGCGACAAATTTCTCGAAATGGTCCAGCTCCTGGTGGAATTTTTTGGTGTCAAGTGCAAAGCTAAAACGGCCAACCGGCAGTTCCACCTTGGCGGGAGCTACTTGCAGATTGCCGTCGGCATCGGCCAAAGCTTCAGCCAGGGCGCCGTTATACAGGTCACAGGCAATCCGGAATCGCCGTTCAAAGGGGTTGGGAGGTTCCAGCCATTCTTTCCCGAGTAGATAGAAATAGGCATAAATTGCCGAGGCAAAGAAGTGGGGATGCGACTTGTTGATCCCGTCCTGCCGGTAGCGCATGCCGATGAAATAATTGAGTTCAGCCAGGGCAAAGAGCAGGTCGTTGCGGTAATCTTTTTCTGCCTCGTGATGGAGAAAGGTGAGGACCTGCTGGGGGTCCTCGTGAAAGGCCTGGACCAGGTTGAAACGGATCAAGACATCGCGGGAAAACCGGCTGTAGTCGTCGGCGTTGATGGCGCTGACATTGATCTGGGCATAGGATTCGCGGGGGTCGTTTCGGTCTACCCCCACCGTGGTGGCACAGCCGGTCATGCCCAGGGTGATCAGGACGAGCAAGAGAAGCAGGCCGCTTCGGCACAACAAGGATATCCCCTCTTTTTCAGGCCACAATGCACCGGAGACGCACCGTAAACGGTGACTCAGTGGCACGAATAATAAGGAGATACCCTTCATGTTGACTCCTGCAGATGTTTCGTTTGGCGAAGAAGAATTTGGCAGTCAGGTTACCACATAATGTAGCCGACACCGATGCCGCCGACCCACTGGGTCGAATCTCCCCGCTGGTCGACAATCGGGCTGTCTGCGGGGTCACCGGCGATGGAAGAGGCGCGCACGCCCACACTCATCAGCCAGTTTTTACTGAGATAGAAATTGGCTCCCACCAGGGCGTAGTATTCGTTCATCCCGCCGTCAGCGGTAAAAAAAGGCAAGCCGGAGGTGCCCACGTTCTCGGCGTTCACCCCAAAGTAGTGATCGGAGTATTTGTCATCCTGGTAGGCGATGCCAGCGCTGAAATTCAGGTCCACGGGTTTGGCCACCGGCTGCCAATAGCGGGCATTCAGATTGGCGCGGAATCCGTCGCTTTCACCCCCGACATCCTGGTACACTTTGGCTCCGACAATGAACCGCTGGCGTTTGTCACGAGCATTGGTCCAGACAATGTCGGCAAAAGCGCCCAATTCCAGCGTGCCGTCAATTTCCTCCATTTGGCTGACCAGCGGGTCATCGACGTTATCGTCACGGCCGAATCGGTAATTGGCCAAGGGGCCAAAGCGAAACATGTCGTCGTCAAGGATGTTGACGGTCAGTTCGTTGGCGATGAGTTGGACATACCGCTCCTGTCCCTTGAAGGTATAGCGGAAAAAGGGGGCTGCGCCCATGATGTAATCATCGGAGCCAACGTAATCGGGCACCATGCCTACGCCTAGGCCGAAAACGATGGGAGTGTTCTCGAGGTCGAGATCCATGAAATCGGCGGCATCGGCCGGTTGACAAGGAAGGATCGCGGCAGAACCGGCTAGGGCACCCGCCAATGCCAGTGCCTTGATGTTGAATGTTTTTTTCATTGTTTGCTCCTTTTTTTAAGGGTGGAAATGATGTTGGTCGTGGTGCGCAAGTTCTTCTCTTATTGGGTGTTGGTTGGTGGTAACAGGTTCATACCCGGCAGTCCTTCGCGGATGCGCAGGGAAAAATTGGGATTCTGGTCGGCCGCCTTGGCCTTGGGATTGATGATGCTTCGTTGTTTCAGTTCAGCAAAGGGCAGCGAGGTGTCCAGCGTCCCTTTTTCATAGGCCATTTCATCGGCATAGCCGTTGGCCAAAAGCCGCCAATCCCAGGAAACCTTGCGGAAGTAAGGCCGGGTATGGCCGCGCAGCACGGAGGTGCAGTTGGTGAGCAGGGCATTGTACCATTCCGGCCTGTCATGCAACTGGTTGATGGCGCGCAGGTAATCGAGGAATACCTCGCGAAATAAGTGTTTATCGCCCTGGATTCGGTACAGATACGCCGTTTCTCCCTGGCGGTAATTCGTCCGCAGCCGGACCACGTCCCGCTCGTCCGCCACCACATAGGTCAGCTCATACTGCCGAAAAAAGCCTCGGAGGGTGGAGTAGCCCTCGCCCAGTTCTTTCCGGGCCTCGATGGAGATGGCGACATAGTCCTGGTTGTTGAAACCGAAACTGAGCATGGTGTGGACCACACTTCCCAAACCCCAATCCACCAGATAGAGGTCAATACTGGTCAATGCATTGAGGTCAAAGGTTTTATCGTAGTGGTGCACGGTGAAGTCGGTTTCAGCGTGATAGTCACAGTTGCGGATATTGTGGATGGTAACCTTGTCGCCCTCGATGGTGGCCGAGGGCAACAGGGCCAGATCCGGCTGCCATTTGCGATCATTAGAGGGCTTTTGCAGGAGAAAGAAGACTAGGGGGACGGAGAAAAGTGCGGCAAAGAGGATCGCTGCCTTTTTCCAGGTGCGGGCGAGCAGAAAAATCGCAAGCGAGGCCTGGGCAAAACCAGCCGCCGCCACTGTGGGCCAAGGGGCGGGTAGCGGCGAGTAGTACAGGGATGCGCTCCCCCAGGCCACCAGGGGGAGCGCAAAAATCAGGGTAATGAAAGGGTGCCGGTCATGCATTGGGTTTATGCTTCTCACTCATTGAAGAACCGACCATCTGAGAGTGCTGAATGCTTTTTCTCAAAACGGAAAGGTTGCCATTCCGGCAGGCGATAAGCCGGAATCCAGAGAGGAGCCCGCACCATCTGGATTCCCGGTTGTTGTTTTCGGGAGGACAACCCGTTGCATAACTTTATTGGTCATTTACTCTCGCCATGAGCCTTGTCCAAGGTTACCCGCAGCCTTTTGGCCCAAAACTCAAAAGCCTCCTTGGTGGCACCGAGCTTGCTGAAGCCACTCATCTTCGAGCCGTTGAAGGTGTCAATGCCGGCGGCCAGCCGCTCGTTGGTCATGGAATCAAGAAATTCCACTTCCATGCTCGCACCGCCCACTCCCGAATAAGAGCCTGTCGTTGCTTTTTTGGCGACGCTGACCGCCAGTCCGATCGGCAGCACTGTGGTCACACCGTTCATGGCCGGGTTGCTCGTCTCCACATCGGTGATAGCCAGCCGAACCCGCAGGACATCATTTCCCGGCTCGGAAACCAAGGGATAGGCAGTGCCCATGGCCTCGAAGACAGCCTTGTGAAAGGTGTCAGACAATTCCTTCAGTTCACTGGCCTGCAGTCCTTGGCTGGCGGCATCTTTTTTGAGGAAGAACTTTGCCTCGTCCAGCATCACTCTCTTGTATTTTTTTAGATCCATCCCCGGCTTGGTATAGACTTGGTCAATGCCGTCAGACGGTCCGGCTTGGAACTGAGGATTCCCTTGGAGGAAACCAGTGGTGGTGTCCTTGGGTGCAGCAGCGCAGCCCTGAAGGAAAACACCTGCCAGTAAAATCACCAGACCCTTTGTCATGGATTGCATTGTGTTCATCGCGTCTTTTCCTCAAATTTTAGTTGTGATGGAGTCTTCTTACTTATCCGGTGTGATCTGGGTAATTTTGCTGCCCTGGATGCCGAGTCCGGCCATCAGCCCTTTTTGCTGGAAAATGAAGGCGTAAATTCCGGATTTGACCGTAGTGGTAGTGAGTGAACGAGCGACCCCTTCATCGACGACAACAACACTGGGGCCCACACCGATTTCCCATCCCTTGCTGTTTTTGAGGTATTGAATCCCTTCGTTGTCCAGGAAGAACAGGGCATAGCCATAGGACTGCGCCCCTGCCTGCAAGCCGTAGGATGCAGCCACTGTTCTGTAGTAGCCGGTCGTTTTGCCGCCGACCCGGAGCGCGCCCTCGCCGTATTGACCGCCAACGATCAACCCCGCTTTGATAATATCGGGAAACACCAGGACGCCTTTGGCGATCTTGGCCAGGTTTTTTGCAGCCGGGGTGGTCCGGTACAAGGTCTGCAAAGCACTGTCGACGTCACGATTGATTTCTCCGGCCGTGGCGGCTTGCGACGTCCGGGGCAGGGCCAGGACGAAAATTGCCAGCAACAACGACATTGATACCTGCAGTGTTCTCTTCATGATGTCTCCTTCCTTTCGTGATTCCATGTGTCTGCTCCTTTTTGGGTGAGGATAATTGCTTGAATAACCTGTTCCCTGATTCAAACTAAAAAAATGCATATCGACAATCTAAAAGTAGGATAAAAATATAATTTCAAAAGAAAATGACGTAATTTTGATGGTACCTGATTGGGTCTGGGCTTCACCCTGGCTCAGGGTGAGAATTGTCTTCTTTCAAAGAGCTGAGCCGCCCTGGTTGCCCAAGTCTCTCCGGAACTGCGGCGGGGACGATATTTCGTCCATTTCGGCGTGGTCGGCGTGATCAGCCCATAAAGGATGCGGACATCCACACTTCATGGCCATTCGATTGTCTCCGCATTCATCGGATGCAGCCGGACGTTTTCAATCAGATTCAGCCCGCCGATGCCGCTGATTGTATAAAATTCGACCGTCGGCGGTATCCGTGAAAGCTCCATCGCCTCCAGCACCCGGCAGTACAGGTGTGAACGCAGATGCCTGTCCAGAGCTTCGCGTGTACGCCATCGCTCCATATAACAGATTGATTTGCCCATCCCTGCTGTGAAGAGGCAGCCCTGGCAATCGGCGTTGGCTGCGATCAAGCCCTGTATCGAATCCAGCACGTCGATGACCTTGGATTCATTTTCCGGCAAGGGATGTATGGTGATGAGGGAAAGGAGCATGCCGGAACGGCTGCACAAAACGCTCCAGTTTAAGGTTTTGCGGGTGGGTTATTATCCATCTGATTTGATGGTGTTTTTGTTGTCGAAGGGAAGGGGTGGGGCGTTTGTCTTTTGGCTGGGGGCGAAATGTCAACCATTTGAAGGTGAAATATCGACCCTTGGGGCTGTGGGGGTGTAGATGATGTCAAGTTTACGCATACGTGAATACAGCGTGGACGGATTGAGCCCAAGCAGTTCAGCGGCCCCTCCTTTTCCTTTGATTTTGCCATGCGTGGCCACGAGGGTTTGCTGGATGTGCTGACGCTCAACCTCCTCGAGAGTCATGATGGAAGGGGGCTGGGGGCGAGCTGGGGCAAGGTCCAATTGCGAGACATCAAGCGCATTTCCTTGACTGGTAATCATGGCCCGTTCGACAACATTGCGCAGTTCGCGGACGTTTCCCGGCCAGGAGTAGGCCATGAGCATATCCATGTCCCGGCTGGTAATCCGGGTGATCTTCCGGCCCATCTTCTGGTCAAACTCGCTCACAAACTTCCAAACCAACATCGGGATATCCTCCACCCGATCCCGGAGCGGTGGCACCTGGATGGGGAAGACGTTCAGGCGATAAAAAAGATCGCGGCGAAACCGGCCCTGCTCCACTTCTTCGATAAGGTTGCGGTTGGTGGCGGCGATTACCCGCACATCGACCTTGATGCTGAGTGGACTGCCGAGTCGTTCGAATGTCCCTGTCTGCAGCACCCGAAGCAGCTTGGCTTGCGTTTCAAGTGGCATTTCGGCGATCTCGTCGAGTAGCAAGGTGGAGCCATGGGCAAGCTCGAATCGCCCCGCCTGCCGGCTGAGCGCACCGGTAAAGGCGCCCTTCTCCCGACCGAAAAGCTCACTCTCAATGAGCGCCGAGGGCAGGGCGGCACAGTTGACCGTGATCATCAAGCGTTTGTTTCGGTCGCTGAGTTGATGGATGGCCTGGGCAACCAGTTCCTTGCCGGTGCCCGTTTCTCCTTGAATGAGGACCGTGCTGCCGGTTTTGGCGACCAGTTCGATTAGTACCTTGATGCCCTGCATGGCCGCACTGCTGCCGAGTGAACGATGCCTTTCCGCGGAGAGTCCTGCCTCCGATCGCAGCAGGGTGTTCTCCTGTTCGAGCAGTTCGCGCAGGTGATTGATTTCTCGCACCTGTTCGCGCAGTTTTTGCTCCATCTGTTTACGTTCGGTAATCTCCACTGTCACGCCTGCCAACATCTTCGCCGCGCCTGCCCCATTATGCCGCACGCGGCCACGAGATATCAGCCAGCGCATGGCCCCATCGGGTTGGGGGACCCGGTATTCCACCTGTGATTCCAGCCCGAGGCTCTGCGCTCTCCCGACAGCCTCGGTGACTAGGCTGCGGTCCTCGGGGTGGATCCTTTCGAGCAAACTGGAGTAGGTTATTGGTTCCTCATGGGTAAAGTCAAACAGCTCCCTGGCACTGTTGGTTGTCCAGATATTTCCCGTGACCAGGTCAATCTCCCAAAGCCCGGCACCGGCGGAAGCGGCCGCCACATCGAGACGTGCCTGAGAAATTTCCAAGGATTTGAGAATATCGCGTCGCTCCAGGGCGCTGACAAATATCTCCCCCAGGAGCCGCAGCGAGGCAATGAAAGGTTCTGGCCAAAAGCATTCTTCCTTGAGTGAGTGCACGACGATGATGTGGTGCACCCGTTGATCAATAGACAGCGGGATGGCCAGTGCGGACTTGACTCCAAGTTGAATAAATAGGCGTCGATCCGCCTCCGCCTCCGCCGGCATGGAGTCAACACTGTACTTGGCCACTGTTCTGCCGTGAATGACGAGTTGTTGATATGTCCAAGGGGCCAATTCCGCCAAATTAACCTCACGGGAAACCATCTCGACACCTTGATCGTGCCAGGCATAGGAAAGGACAACGTGGCAGTGTTCTTTCGAGACGTGGAGCAGGGCTCCACGCCCCAGTCCTAGCAACTGGAGGATTTCCTGAAGTGAATTCTGGATGACCTCGTCGAGAGTTTCGGATGAAGCTTTCAGGATACGGGCAGAGACGGTGGGAATGAGCGCGTCCAGTTGATGGAAGTCGATTGAGGCCGCATGTGTGTGGTTGGAGCCGTGACTCTCGGGGCCTTTCTGGGTCCCGAGATCAACATCTACGGTCAGCTGGGAATGGTTCAAGGCTTCATTCATAAATATTTTTTATGCGTTTGTGTGCGAGTAGTCTCCTGGTGTGCCAGTCATTTGTATTGTGTGCCACAATGATGTAGTAACAGCAAAAGCACCTGGATTCAAGGGGGACTACGTTACACGCTGCCGGACAACAAAAAACCCGCAATCCTTGAAGGAAAACGAATTTGAAATGAACGGTATGAGATGTTTTTGGTGGAAGAGGTCCTTTGGGCAAGGGGCAATATATCAATGATTTTGCGATTAACAAAAGTTACAAGCCATCTGTCTCGCTCCTCTCCTCTTTTCCAAGATATTGATCGGCAAAATTCTTGTCGAAATAAGATATTGAATGGTCGATAATGCCGGTATTCCCTGATAATTTATGCAGTATAATGGTTTTGTCTTCGCTCCAGTATGATTCTAAAATGAGGTGACCCATTGATATGGCATTGCCATGATACCCCTTTTTTTCTTTATATAATTCATTGATCCATATCACATTTCTTTTGTCTGGTTTTCCATATTTCAAGTCAAGCGACTCGCTTATTCTGTCATAATCGTTTAGATAAACGTTGTTGTTAACATTGTTTGTTGTAAATTTGTATATCCCTATTGTTAGTTTGTTGTCTTTAAATATATAAATTATGTCAACAGGTCTGTTTGCAACTTTACCTCTGAAGGTGATGCTTTCGTTTTTAGTATATAAAGGAAATATTTTTTCTAATGATTCTACTTGTTTTTTAGAAATTCCCCATTCAGCATCTCTGAAATCTGATGCGAAGCATGGCGATATGAATAATGTTGCAATGAATTTTAGTATGATTAATTTAAAAATTGTATTTATTGGCATGAGTTAATTGTGAGATTGGTTAACTTTTTTAGTATTTATTCAAGTGATATGCGTTGAGAAGAAAAATTATTGGACACCTATGTTCGAAATTTCAGATGAATAAGCCCGGATTGTTTTTCCCCAGAGGCGACCTCAACGTTCGGTGATTGAAGTGTTTGCTGACTTTTTAACAAGATAACCACCTTGTTGCCTCATGGGTACCCAGACCTTGATAAGATTAAGTTTTTTGTAAAAAGATTACTGTTTCCCGATCTTGAGCTGGGTTATATGTTCCTGAAAACGGCAGGCTGAAACTCCAAACTTCAGCTTTATATGACAGAAATCGACTTTTTAACCCATTTGACCACTTGACCCTGGTAAGGAGAGAGAGCAGATCCAGAGAAGGATCGCTAAAGGAAAATGGCATTCCAGTGCCAGTCTCACCTCGTGTCTCGAACGGCGTGAGGGTGGGAAATGGGGCAGTTTTTCAGGCTAAAATTGAAGAGCGTAGGCAGAACCTTAAAAAAATAGCCGTAACCATTTGTAATGGTTACGGCTATGATGTTTTGGTATGGCGGAGAAGCAGGGATTCGAACCCTGGGTGGGGTTACCCCCACAACGGTTTTCGAGACCGTCCCGTTCAACCGCTCCGGCACTTCTCCGCGTCGCGGCATTGATACTGTTTTCTGGCGAGAACGTCAACAGTTCCATAGAGCTGTTGACTTTGTCAGGGCCCGTGGTTAAGAATGAGCCAACGTTATTTTCACCGCAAGGAGCGGCCATGCGTATTCCTGGACTGCAGGCAAAAACTCTCGGAGTTCTGTTTCTTTTCTGCACCCTTTTGCTCTTGAACGGCTGTGCGTCGATGTATGGTTTGAAGGAAGATCCCAAGATTTCCATAGCCGACATCCGTATCCAGGATGTCAAGGCAATGGAGGGTGTTTTCCTCATTAAATTGCGGGTGTTGAATCCAAACGATGTTCCCCTTGACCTCCATGGCATCAACTGCGACCTGGAGATCAATAAACGCCATTTCGCCAGCGGCATCGGCGACAGCAACCAGAGCGTTCCGGCCTTTGGCACCGCCGTCATTCCGGTCGAGGTCTACGCCTCGGTGCTCGACATGGTCGCCTCGTTTGCTGACTTGCTCCATTCAGCGGGCAAGAAGCCTTCCAAGGACAATCCAGTTCCCTACATCCTGCAGGGAACTGTTCGGGTCGGCATCCACGGATTCAAAAAGGAAGTGCCCTTCAAATCCTCGGGGGAACTGTCCCTCAAGGGGCTGACCCAGCCCCGGTGATTCCGGGTGCTGTCGGATGTGGTTCCGGTTGCTACCATGAAACCCTTTGGCCATCGCCTGGCTCCGATTTCAGGAGCGCCTCCCTATCCGTTGTTTGACAGGTTGCAGCGGACAGCCTTGCCTGTAGACCGCTTACGCTTGTCATGCCTCTCTTCTGTCACAATAATATTGACAGGATCAAACCGTGCAATAGAGTACACTCCTTTTTCATGACGGAACCAACAGCAAACGCAATGCTTACCCCGCAGCAGGGACAGATACTCGTCCGCCTAGCGCGACAGCAGGTTGAGCAGCATTTAGGGGTCAAGCCGGATCGACCGGTCACGGTTGAGGAACTGGAAGCGGCGG
Source organism: uncultured Desulfobulbus sp. (assembly GCF_963662935.2). Classification (NCBI taxonomy): domain Bacteria; kingdom Pseudomonadati; phylum Thermodesulfobacteriota; class Desulfobulbia; order Desulfobulbales; family Desulfobulbaceae; genus Desulfobulbus; species uncultured Desulfobulbus sp. The sequence continues at coordinate 2,052,400 of NZ_CAXXTL010000002.1, forward strand.
CTTTTCACCACAGGCAAGGTGTTTTCGTTACCTTGCATAAACAGCGTGACTTGCGGGGCTGCATCGGCAGTCTTGCTGCCGTGGAGAGTATCGTTGACGGTATCAAACGCAACGCTCTTAACGCCGCCTTCAACGATTACCGTTTTAAACCGCTGACTGTGGGCGAGTTGCCCGCTCTCCATGTGGAGATCTCGGTGCTGACCGATCCCGAGCCGCTCAATTACGAAAACGCTGAACATTTACTTGAGCTACTCCGTCCTGGAAGAGACGGAGTGATCCTCAAAGGGCCTAGAGGGGAGAGTGCCACCTTTCTCCCCCAGGTGTGGCAACAACTCCCCACGCCCGAGCAGTTTCTCGGGCATCTCTGTCGCAAGGCTGGCCTGGCCGAAGGGGCCTGGCGTTCAGGAACGCTCGAGATCTTGATTTATCAGGTGCAATCCTTTGAAGAATCCCGCTCCGGCGGGAAGGAATTATGAAAGAACTGTTTCTCCCGCCGGAACTCTCCTGTGAGCTCGGCGAAATTTACGACTCCATGGCCACGGCCTACGATGTGGTTGCCCAGGCTATTCCCCTGACCTGCGAGGGGTGCCCGGACAATTGCTGCGACTCCTATTTCCTCCACCACACCTACAGTGAATGGGCCTACCTCTGGGAGGGCATCCGGGCATTGGACGATGCCCGTCTGGACCGGATCATTCAACGGGCCCGGGATTATGTGGCGCAGAGCCGGTTCCTCATCGCCAAGGGGGAACGGCCACAGATCATGTGCCCGCTCAATGAGTCCGGGCTCTGCGGCCTCTATTCCCACCGGTTGATGATCTGCCGGACCCACGGCGTGCCGGCGACCCTGACCCGGCCGGACGGCCAGCTCCTACGTTTCCCCGGCTGTTTTCGCTGCCAGGAGATTGTCCAATCCAGCCATGCCCAGGAAACCGAGGCCCCGGCCATGGACCGGACCATTCTTTACAAACGGCTGGCCCAGTTGGAGTCCCGTTTTCTCGGTGAGCGGCGTGGGCTGCTGCCCAAGATCAAGTTGACCATCGCCGAGATGATCGTGGGCGGGCCACCCAAAGACATCAAAACTAACCGGGGCTAACCCGCCTCTGCTCAAAGAATCATGGATACCATTGTACAGCAAGCGCAACAAAGAATTCTCGCGGGTGAACAGATCGATCGGCCAACGGCTCTGCGGCTGCTTGATGGCGATAAAGAAGAACTCTGGCAGGCGGCAGATGGCATCCGGGGGCACTTCTTGGGTGATCATTTTGACCTCTGCTCGATTATCAACGCCAAAAGCGGTAACTGCACCGAGAATTGCCAGTTCTGCGCCCAGTCGGCCCGGCACCATACCGGCATCGATTCCTACCAGGCAATCGCTGAAGCGGAGGCCCTGGCCCAGGCCAAGGATAACGACGACCATGGTGTCCACCGCATCTCGCTGGTGACTAGCGGCCGCAGTCTGTCGCCGGAGACCTTGGCGGAGCTGACCCGGCTCTACGCAAAAATGGCCGAAACCACCTCGATGCTGTTCTGTGCCTCCGCCGGTTTTCTTAACGATGAAATCGCCACCGACCTGTATGCTGCAGGCGTCCGCCGCTACCACTGCAACTTGGAGGCGAGTAAGAATTTTTTCCCCAAGGTCTGCACCACCCATACCTGGGAGGAAAAGGTCGAAACCCTCAATCTGGCCCGCCGCACCGGCATGTCGCTTTGCTCCGGCGGCATCATTGGCATGGGCGAGTCCATGGAAGACCGCATCGACATGGCCTTCGAGCTGCGCGAACTCGGCGTCAAATCGATTCCAATCAACATCCTCACCGCCATTGCCGGTACGCCGCTGGCCGAGCTGCCCCCCCTCACACGGGACGAGGTCTTGACTACGGTGGCCCTGTTTCGCTTGATCAACCCGGATGCGGTCATCCGCATGGCCGGGGGGCGGCAGCAACTGGGCGATGAGCAGTATCAGTGCTTTGCAGCCGGGGCCAATGGCGCCATTGTCGGTAACTATCTGACCACCACCGGTTCCGGCATCGCCGAGGATCTCCGGCACCTCTCGGCCATGGGCTTCACCTTCGAGCGCGGATAAGCCCATGCCGGCCGACCACCTGCTTCGTTTCGACCGGGACCATCTCTGGCATCCCTACACCTCCACCACCAAACCTCTGCCGGTCTATCCAGTGGCCTCTGCCGCCGGTGTTCGCATCCGGCTGACGGATGGCCGGGAATTGATCGACGGGATGTCGTCCTGGTGGTGCGCCATCCATGGCTACAGTCATCCGGTGCTGAATCAGGCGATCCGCGAGCAAAGCGATCGGATGGCGCATATCATGTTTGGCGGCCTTACCCACGAGCCGGCGGTGGAACTGGCCCGCCTACTGGTGCAACTGACACCTGAGCCACTCGACAAGGTCTTTCTCTGCGATTCCGGGTCGGTGAGCGTCGAGGTGGCCCTGAAAATGGCCCTTCAGTACCAGCAGGCAGCCGGCCGGCCCGAAAAACACCGGCTGTTGACGGTGCGCGGCGGCTACCATGGTGACACCTTTCATGCCATGTCGGTCTGCGACCCGGTCACCGGCATGCACACCCTGTTCGAGCGATCCCTGCCGCAACAGCTCTTTGCCCCCCGGCCCGCCTGCCGGTTTGACGGTGATTGGGATGAGGGCGACTTGGCAGCTATGGAGCAGTTGCTGGCCGACCATCACCAGGAGACGGCGGCGGTGATTATCGAGCCGATCGTCCAGGGTGCGGGGGGCATGTGGTTCTATCACCCCGAGTACATCCGTGGCCTGCGGCGGTTGTGCGATCAATACAATGTTCTCTTGATTTTTGACGAGATCGCCACCGGTTTCGGCCGCACCGGCAGGCTTTTTGCCGCCGAGCATGCCGGGGTTGCTCCGGACATTATGTGTGTCGGCAAAGCAATTACCGGCGGCACCATGACCCTAGCTGCTACCCTGGCCACCACCGAGGTGGCGACCACCATTTCCAGCGCCCCGCCGGGTGTCTTCATGCACGGCCCGACCTTCATGGGCAATCCGCTCGCCTGCCATGTCGCCTGCGCATCGATCCGGCTGCTGCTGGCCACCTCCTGGCAAGAGCGGGTGGCTCGCATTGCTCTCCAGTTGACGGAAGAACTGAAACCGGCACAAGATCTGCCCACCGTTGCCGATGTCCGGGTATTGGGAGCCATCGGCGTGATCGAGACAAAAGAACCGGTGGACATGGCCGTACTCCAGCGATTTTTTGTCGACCAGGGTGTTTGGATCCGCCCCTTTGGCCGTCTGCTCTACCTGATGCCGCCCTTTATCATCGAACCGCCAGAGCTCTCGCATCTGACCTCGGCCCTGGTCCGAGCGGCGGCCCTCGTCCATTGACAGGAAATGACGGTTCTTGAACGCTTGCCTGTTGTCCTGGTGACGGCGAACACAAAAAGCACCCCCACCAGCCCCACCCTCCTCTAGGTAAACCGATGAAACGGGAATTGATCAATAAAAGTGTACTCCTGGTCCTGGTGCTGCTCATCTCGGCCCTTTTCCTCGATATGATCCGGCAGTTTCTCATGCCGATGTTCATGGCCGGCATTTTTTCCGCCATCCTCAGTCCGGCCCACCGCTGGTTGACTGCCAAGATCGGTGGCCGGGATAATCTGGCTTCGATTCTGGTCATCATCGGCATCGTCGTCCTGGTGCTGGCGCCGCTCTCCATCCTGATCGGCGTGGTGGTCGCCCAGGCGATCAGCGTCAGCCAGTCGGTCACGCCCTGGGTCCAATCGTTCATCAACGAGCCGACCGCGATCACCGCCTACATGGAGAAATTTCCCTATTACAAGGAAATCCTGCCCTACCGCGCGGTGATCATCGAAAAGGCCGGTATGGTGGTCGGCAATATTTCCACCTTCCTGATCAACAGCCTCTCCGAAGTGACCATGCTGACCGTCAATGCGGTGTTCAGCAGCGTCATCATGCTTTATGTGATGTTCTATTTTCTCACCATGGGCGAGGTCTTGCTTGTCAAAATTCTCTATTTTCTGCCCCTGCACGACCGTGACGAACGCCGCCTGCTGCACCGTTTCACCTCGGTGACCAAGGCCACCCTCAAGGGTACGCTGATCATCGGAGCGATTCAGGGGTTCATCTGCGGTCTGGCCTTTGCCTTTGCCGGCATTCAGGGGCCGGTGTTCTGGGGCACGGTCATGGCTGTGATGTCGATCATTCCCGCCTTCGGCACGGCCATTGTCTGGGTTCCCGCCCTAATCATCCTGGCGCTCAAAGGGGAGTTTCTCGGCGTGGGCATCCTCGCGGTCCTCTGCGGTGCGGTGGCCGGCAATCTCGACAATATTCTGCGCCCCCGCCTGGTCGGCAAGGACACCGAAATGCACGACCTGTTCGTGCTTTTTGGCACCCTGGGTGGCATTAGTCTGTTCGGTATCCTGGGGATCATCCTTGGCCCGATTGTCGCCGCCTTGTTCATCACCATCTGGGAGATCTATGGCAAGGCCTTCGAGGCTTATCTTCCCGATGTTGGACCTCTGTTTAACCGCGGTAAGCTGGAGGAATCCGAACCAGTTCCCCCCAGAGCTGTCGGCGGATCCGCAGGCGTCCCGGAGAGCGGCTTAACGGCAGTGGACGATCCAACCCAGGAACAGGCACTAAAAAGCGACGACGAAACCGGGAAAATGGGTTGAACTTCCTCATTTTCTTCATTAAGACTCATCACCCTCTCCGAATGGGCCAGGGACGGAAGCCGCTTCCGCCAAAGCCGGAAAGGGCCGGTTTATGATTTTTTAGTCATATGATAACAAATGGTTGGGAGTAAACAATGAGCGAGGAAATCCGTGTGAAAAATACCGGTTTGCGCGGGGTGACCGTGGCCGATTCCGCAGTCAGTTTTATTGATGGTGAAAAAGGGGTGCTGATCTACCGGGGCTATCGCATCGAGGATCTTGCCGACCGCTCCACCTTCATGGAAACCGTCTATCTGCTGCTGTTTGGCATTCTGCCCTCTATCGAGCATCTGGAAGCCTTCACCCAACAGGTCAAGGGCCTGCGGCAGGTGCCCGAGTATGTCTTCGAGTCCATGCGTCATTGGCCGAAGAACGCCCGCCCCATGGATGTGCTGCAGGCCTGTGTGCCGTTGCTTTCGATGAAAGAGACGCACAGCGACGCCATGGACCGCCCGACCTGCATTAACCGCTCCATCGCGCTGATCGCCCAGATGCCGACCCTGGTGGCCGCCTGGCACCGTATCCGTACCAACCAGCCAATCCTGGCACCCGATCCTTCCCTGGATCACGCCGCCAACTTTCTCTGGATGCTGCAGGGGAAAAAGCCCGATGCAGCCACGGCTCGCGACCTTGACGTTTGCTTGATCCTGCACGCTGACCATACCTTCAACGCCTCGACCTTTGCCGCCCGCGAGGTGGTTTCCACTCGGGCCAGTCTCTATGCCGGAGTATCCGCCGCCTTGGGAGCGTTGTCCGGCAGCCTGCATGGCGGTGCCAACGCCAAGGTCATGGAAATGCTGCTGAAGCTGGAAAACGAACCGGATATCGAAGGTTGGGTGACGGCCCAGTTGCAGCGGGGCGAGGTGATCATGGGTATGGGGCATGCCATCTATAAAACCGGCGATCCCCGGGCAGTGTATCTGAAAAAGATGGGGCAGCGGCTAGGCGAGCAGACCGGCGGCAAATGGGCGGCCATTTCGCAAAAAATCGAGGAGACTGCTCTCGCTATCTTCGCCAGCCAAGGCAAGACCACCATCCTGCCCAACGTCGATTTCAACTCCGCCCCGGTGTACTATCTGATGGGTATTCCCATGGATCTGATGACTCCGATTTTTGCCATCTCCCGGGTAGCCGGCTGGTGCGCCCACATCATCGAGGAGCAGTTCGCCGACGTCCAGGGGAAACCGGCGCTCTACCGCCCCCAGGCTCAATATGTGGGTGAATACTGCGGCCTGATGGGCTGTGAATACTCGCCGATGGACAAACGGAAATAAGGGAAAATCCACCGGCTCCCAGAGTCGGCGGAGCGATTACCAGGCGACCGCGCTCAGGTCCACCCTCTTCTCTGCGATCAGGCGCAGACAGGCGTCGACGCTCTCGGCATGATAGAGAACTCCCCGGCCGGAACGGATCTCGTCTTGGGCCGTGTCCAACCCGAGTGAGGGACGGTAAGGCCTGTGGGAACTCATGGCCTCGACCACGTCGGCCACGGTCAGGATCTTGGCCTCCAGCAGGAGTTCTTTGTCGGTGAGCCCCCGGGGATAACCGGATCCGTCGAGATGCTCATGATGCTGATAAACAATCTCAGCCACCGGCCAGGGGAAGGGGATGTTTTTCAGAATATCGTAACCCACCTCGGTATGGCACCTGATAATGGCTCGTTCTTGAGCAGAGAGCCGGGCCGGTTTGGCGAGGTATTCCGAGGGTAGGGAAATCTTGCCGATGTCATGGAGCAGGGCGGCGAAGTGGAGCCCCTCAAGCTGTTTTTCCGGCAACCCCAGTTCCTTGGCAATGGCGCAGGCCAGCATGTCCACCCGCATCTGATGACCGGCGGTGTAGGGATCCCGCTTCTCAGCTGCCATCGCCAGCGATTTGACCGTTTCTTCCAAACTGGTGTGGAGTTCGTCCCTACTCTTCTTGAGGGCTTCAAGGGCGCTTTTGCGCTCGGAAATATCACGGGCGATTCCCCGGTATCCCAGAAATTCACCGCTGTCGCTGAACACCGGCACCCCGTTTTTCTCGATGACCAGCACCCGCCCGTCCCGTGCCTGACAGATGGTTTCAAAGTCGCTGAACGGTTTGTGGGAGTCGATGAGTTTTTTGAAAATCCGGCTGGTTCGCTCCACCTCCTTGATCGCGATCAAATCCACCAGATGCTTGCCGATGATTTCCTCCGGTTCAAAACCGAGCAGGTCACGCACCTTGGGACTGCAATAGGTGTATATCCCCTGGGGATTGATCTCCCAGATCCAGTCGCTGGTGGTTTCCACCAGGGAGCGGAACCGCTCGTTGCTTTCTTCCAGCGCCCTCAGCAGACTTTCCCTTTCCTCCGAGATGATGCGCCGAACCCGATCCGCCAGGACCGTGTGGCGGATGATGTAAAACGCCAGAAAAGAAACAAAGAGAAGGATGACGGTGGCGATGGCATTGAGTTGTTTGGCGATCAGGCCGATCTCTACGTTGACGTCCTCAACGTAGAGGCCGGTGCCGATGATCCAGCCCCAGGGTTCGAAGCCTCTGACATAGGAGAGTTTGGGGACTATTTTGGTGGGGTCGTCCTGCCACTGAAAGCGGTAATCGACATAGCCCGCCCCCTGGGCCTTCACCACCTTGACGAATTCTTCCAGCAGATTTTTTCCTTTGGGATAACGGACGTCGGGGACTGCCTCGCCATGGAGATCGGGCCGGTAGGGATGAACAACGATCAGGGCCTGCATATCGTTGACCCAGAAATAATCTTTGTTCTCCGGCCCGTACCGAAGATCTCGAATAATACCCAGGGCTGTTTGCTGGGCTTTTTCCCGAGTCATCTGGCCGGTCCGTTCCATTTTTTCGTAGGAAGAGACCATGTCCCAGACGATGGTGTTCAACTCCCGCAGCATCTCCCGTTTTTTTGTCAGGAGATTGTCCTTGAGGGAGGGGAGGATGATGACAAAGGTAGCGGTAACGAACAGAGCAATGGTGAGCAGGGCCGGGAGGGCGATCCTGATGGAAATGGCGTGGGCAAATCTTCGTTTTTTAATCTTTTCCATGCACGGTACAGGCTTATGCTCTCATGATTGGCGATAAAAGGGAAGGTGGCGATCGGCGGCCGCTGCGAAAGAATTCTTGCCCCGTTTCGAACGTTGTCTGCACCGGCGGGACCGCATTCAAAATCACCATTTCTTGTAGCACCATAACGATTACCGCTGAGATCAGCAAGGATTCTTGCTCGCTTTTACCCGCAAGCCATTGGCACTTTAGAGCGGCTAAGGCTTCCACTCCCCGTCTGAAAATTCGACTTGACTTTCCCGGTCTGATCAGGTTTTTTAAAGGCAGGTTTCAGGTTCCTTTCGAGGAATAATTGGGAACTCCGTGGAAATCGGAGACGGGCCCGCCGCTGTAACCGGGGACGAACACCGCAAAGATGTCACTGGCCAAGGTCGGGAAGACGCGGTGGGAGGATGAACCGGGAGTCAGAATACCTGCCTGAAACGTGACAGCCTCCCTCCGCGGATCAGGGGGACGGCGCCGATACGTGGATAAACTAGGGCATCCCCGAATCATTGAAGAATGATCCGGGGATTTTTTTTGTCTGCGGTTACGGCTGCAATCCCGGATCAATACGGTGGAAAGCTTGGCAACACTCCCAGAGTGAGGCCTGCCTTTCCTCGGAAGAACGGCTCTTTTTTCTGTTGGTGCAGCTTTTCAGGAGAAGAGGGTCTGACGGTTTGCCATGTCCGGGATGTCCGGCAGTGAGACTGTTTGCCGACGGGATCACTGCCGTATCTCCCCAGCCCCTTGCTTGCTGTCCGGATACTTTCAGGAGGTGCCGGAGTCGTTCGACCCGCCGTCGTTTTCACGGTCAAAAGCCGGGATGGTCCTGGCTGTGCCCATGTTCTTCAGACTTTTCGAGGAGGTCGTCCACAATGTTTCATCGCGCCCAACATCTGCTGCTTATTCTGACATTTATGCTCATCACTCCCTTGGCCTGCTGGGCCGGCGAGGCTGCCCACGGTCCTCAAGCCAAGGCCGGCAAGGGACCAGCCATCCTGCTGGTCACCTTCGGCACCAGCGTTCCCAGTGGCCAAGCGGCTTTTGTCAACATCGAGCAGCAGGTGAAGAAAGCCTACCCTAATACGGAGATCCGTTGGGCCTACACCTCGCAAATTATCCGCAAAAAACTGGCCAAGCAAGGAACAGTCCTCGATTCTCCGGAAATCGCGCTGGCCAAGCTGATGGACCAGGGGTATACCCGGGTCGTGATGCAATCGCTACACATGATTCCAGGTGCCGAGTTCCACGAAATCTATACCAACGGCAAACTCTTTGGTCAGATGGCTGGGGGCTTTGACAAGGTGATGGTGGCCTATCCGCTCTTGTCCAGCGATGAGGCCATGGAAAAGACCTTGCAAATAGTGGCCACCACGATTGTGCCCAAGGAGCGTCAGGCTAATGAGGCTGTGGTGCTCATGGGACACGGCACCCATCATCCCAGTGACGCCATCTACTCGGCCTTGATGCTGAAGGCCCAGAAGATGGACGCCAATATGTATGTCGGCACGGTGGAGGGCCACCCTTCTTTTGACGAGGTTAAAGAGGCATTGGTTAAGAAAGGGATCAAAAAAGCCTACCTTGTCCCCCTGATGACTGTAGCCGGCGATCACGCTATGAACGACATGGCTGGCGACGAACCCGATTCCTGGAAAAGTCAGTTGACCAAAGCGGGCATTGAGAGCGTGCCCGTGCTCAAGGGGTTGGCCGAGTTCGACCCGATCGTTGATCTCTGGCTGGAAAATCTGAAAACAGCCATGCAGCATGTGCAATAGGCACGATTAAGGCATCAAATTCTCTGAGGCAGTCCCATCGTTTCGTTGAACTGCCTCTTTATTTTTCAGTTTTTCAAGGAGACCCGCCGCACTCCTCCGCCCCTTTTTCTCACCGCCGATAAAGCAGTGACAGTTACAATAACTCCTTGAATTTCGTCAAAGTTACAGCGATAATAAAGATATAATCCGCTGTGGCCAACATATCCATACCTCGTCAAGGAGGCGCATGATGACCGACCCCAAGAACAATTCCCTTCATCACCACATTCTTGCTGTCAAAAAAGGTGAGCGTGTCTTTGAAAACGCCTTTCAGAGCGTCAGTCGGATGATTCTGGACAAGGACATTAACAAGGTGACGGTCAATGGGAAGAGTACCTTTGACTTCACCATCTTTCGCGAGGGCAAGAAACACATCATCGGCATGTACGACGAGATCAACTCCTTTGTCTCGTTCGTCAAGGATGCCTCCCAGGGCGGCTCGTCCAAGGAAATGGCCTTTGTTTTAGTGGGAGAGCCCGGCAACGGCAAGACCTTTTTGGTTGAGTACCTGTGCAGCCTATACCGCGATTTCCTCTCCCTGCCGAAAAACAAAAAATATTCTTTCCGTTTCACCAATCTCGACCGGATCGGCACTTACGGCGGCATTAAGGCGATTGAATCGCAGACCTATGAGGATCCGATGGTCCTGGCGCTGAACCTATTTGACACCCGCGCCGAAACCACCAATTACCTGGCCAAGAAATGGAAGGTCAGTGACAAGGTCCTGGCCCAATGGGCCGATAATTATCGGCCGTTGGGCGCCTGCTCCGCTTATATCTGGAACGATATCAGGATGATGACCAATGGCGATATCGAGGAGATGCTCAAATGCATCGAGCTGGTACCGGTGCCGTTGATCGAGAGCCTGGGGACGGTTACCGGCAAGTACCCGGCCAAGGACAAGATCACCTCATCGGCGGTCGACCTCCTGGGCGAAGAATCGATTCAACGGCTGCTGCACATCAGCGATACCAATAACCCCTTTCGTTTCGACCTGCGGCGGGGCGCTCTGGCCCGGGTAGCCGGCGGCGGTATCCATTTCAGCGACGAGATTTACAAGAACAAGAAAGATCTGGTGCAGGTCTATCTCGGCATCATTCAGAACCGGACCATCGAGATTGACGGCTACAAGTGGCCGATCGACACCTTGATCGTCGCCACCAGCAATAATGCCGAATTCAACCGCTTTCTTGCCGAAAAGGAGGAGGCGCCGATCATCGACCGCTGCCGGATCTGTTATGTCTCCCACAACACCAACTACCGCCAGCAGCATGCCCTGACCAGCTACGCCATCGGCAACGAGTCCAAGACCACCCTGACCGGCGACACCATGCACCAGGACCCGAACCTCAACTACGCCGCCTCGGTGGCCGTGGTCCTGACCCGGCTGCCTCGCTCGGAGAAATTGACACCGATCGAGACCATGAAGCTTGCCGCCGGCGAGGTGGCGGGTGAAAAGAGCCTCAAAACGCTCTCTGAGGTGATCGACACCCTCAATCAGGAACACGACATCACCAAACGGTTCGGCCAGAAGGGGCTCGGCCAGCGCAACCTGGGCCGCTCGATGCAATTGATGCTGGAGAGCTCGGAGACCAACGAAGGCCGCTGCATGTTCGCTTACGACGTGTTCACCGCACTTGAGCGGGTGATTCTCGACTATGTCTCCGAGGTTGCCGATCGGGCCAAGTTCCTCGATGATCTCAAGATCGCCAAGGGGCTCTACCGCGAGCGGATTATGACCGAGATGTTCAACGCTTATATGGACGAACCGTTGGCTATCCGCAAGGACGTAATCAACTACGTCAACATGATTATCGGCATCGATGCCGAGAATTTAGGCGCGGACCGAATGTGGAAATATAAAAATCCGCAGACCGGCGAACTCCTGGCCCTCAAGATTGATGAGCGCTACATCGATTCGGTCGAGGCCTGTCTGGGCTTGAAGATCCGCGAGCAGAAGGACTCGTTCCGCACCTCGATCCGCAAAATCTACGGGCAGAAAATCTCGGTTAACCCGGACTATGATTTCATGGATAACCTCGAGCTGGTTAAGGCGGTGACCGATGTCCGGCTCAAGTCCGACATCGCCGGGGCCGGAAGCCTGATCGGGGCCCTAGCCAACCGGACCAACGAAGAAAATCAGAAACTCTACGACCGGATGATCGACACCATGCTGCACAAACTTGGCTACTGCCTCACCTGTGCCCAGAAGACCATCGAATATTTCTGCACCCAGGTTGATGAAAACTGAGGTGCGAGGCTGGGCGGGCTCAACGGATCGAATGGTGGAGACGGCGATGGACAGGTTGCGAGAGCTGTATCACAGGCTTGAGGCCAGAGGGTTGACGGAGACGCAGCGGCGGGTCATCGAACGGGAACTGGCGATGGCAGAGCAGGTTGGCGACCCGAAGCGCGCCCATCTGTTCACCCCACCCCCGGTGACTCGCTCCCTGTACAGCTACAACGATCCGGAAATCTTCGCGCAAGGGCAGCCCTCGCCCGTGCTGTCGATGGTGGCGGCTCAGTCCCTGGATCATCTACTCCAGCGGGACCTGCAGCGGGAAAAGGACGGTTTTCCCCGCAAGATCCGGGTGGGCAAGCTGGTCAAGCCGGGGCGGGACGGTGACGACAAGGTGGTGGTCATCCCGACCACGGTGGAGGAAAAACTGATTCACGACCGGATCTCCGAGGAAGAGGAAGGCGAAGGCGGAGAAGGCCAGGAACCGGGCGAAGGCGGAGTTGGCGAGGGCGAAGAGGGCGAGCTCATCGGCGAGCAGCCGGTGCGCGAAGAGCAGGGCGGCGGCAGCGGCTCCGGACAGGGGCAGGGCGGCACCCATGAGCTGGAATCCACGGTCTACGACCTGGGCCGTATTCTCACCGAGCAGTTTGCCCTGCCCAATCTGCGCGACAAGGGGAAGAAGCGGTCCCTGACCCGCTTTGCCTACGATCTCACCGATAGAAACCGGGGCTTTGGCCAGATTCTGGATAAAAAGGCAACCTTGAAGCGGGTGATCCAAACCAATATTGCCCTGGGGCGCGTGCAGGCTGGGGCCCAGGTTGATACCCGCAACCTCATGGTCTCGCCCCGCGACCGGATCTACCGCATCCTGTCCAAGGAAAAGGACTATGAATCCCAGGCCGTGGTCTTTTTCGTTCGCGACTACTCCGGTTCCATGGCTGGCAAGCCGACCGAGCTGGTGGTCAACCAGCATGTGCTGATCTACGCCTGGCTGAGCTACCAGTACCAGAATCAGGTGGAAACCCGCTTCGTCCTCCATGACACCGAGGCGCGGGAGGTCGAGAATTTCCAGGCCTACTACTCGATGCAGGTCGCCGGCGGTACCCAGGTGGCCTCGGCCTATCGGCTGGTTAACCAGATCGTTGCCGAGGAAGAGCTGGATCGCGACTACTCCATCTATGTCTTTCACGGCACCGATGGCGACGACTGGGACACCTACGGCGAGGAGTCCCTGCCTGAGTTGGAGAAGATGCTGATCTATGCCAGCCGGGTCGGCATCACCATTGCCGAAAACGGTTTGGAGGGGACCCGCCGCAGCGAGGTGGAGAAATATCTCAGCAAATCGGGCCTTCTGGAGAGCAAAAAAGAGCTGCTCCGACTCGATGTGATGGCCAAGGAGAGCACTGAAACGCGGGTCATTGAGGGGATTAAGCGTCTGATTTCTTAACAAGAGGCGGTGCGCCCGCTCCGGTGGGGATTATGGAACTGATCAGTCAGCATGCCAAACGAATCATGGAAGGTTGCAAGGAGCGCGCCCGGCAGGCCGGTCTGCGCTTTGAGGACGAGACCCTGGAGTACATCGTCACCAACCGCGACCTGGTCGAACTGAGCCCGAAAATCATGATTCCCACCTTGTACGACTACTGGGTGCAGGAGGTCGAGGTGCTCGGGGGGCAGGGCCGCTACGAACTCTACCCCAACAACCCCTACGAGACGGTCATCAACACCCGGCCGCCCATCTCCTACTACAACGACAACAATCCCGACTGGCTCAACGTGATGATTTTCTATCACGTGATCGGCCACATTGATTTTTTTCAGAACAACCTCTTTTTTCGCCACACCTGGAACTATGATTTCACCGGCCGGGCCCTGGCCGACAAGCGCCTCTTTGCCAAGCTGCGTTCGGAGAAGGGGCGCTGGGTCGATTATGTGATCGAATTTGCCCGCACCATCGACAATCTGGTGGGCTATTTCGACCTGCTGGCGGAGAGCGGTGAGCACACCGGCGAACGCAGCCTCAGCCTGCTCGATTACTACTTCGACATCTTTCTCCAGCGAGGGCCAAAACCGGCGGTGAGCACCTATTCTCGGGAGATCGACCGTTACAACCGGATGCTGAAGGAACATCCTGAGGACGGGGAGACGCGCTTTCTCAAAAGCGTCACTGAAAAGCACGCTGAACTTGAGGCCCTGTATACCAAAAAAGCGAAGGAGAAAAAGACCGTCGGCCGGACCGATCTCCTCCGCTTCCTCATGGAATATTCGCCTTTCCTCAATCGGGAGGAAAACCGCTGGATGTTGATGGTCCTCGAGGTTATCCGCTCGACCTCGCTCTACTTCCAGCCGCAGATCCGCACCAAAATCCTCAACGAGGGCTGGGCCTCCTACTGGCACGAGACCCTCTTTTTGGGCGATGACCGGATCAAGGGCCATGAGGTCGACTACGCCATCGTCAACGCCAAGGTGACCTCCATGCCTCGGGTCGGTCTCAACCCCTATGCCCTGGGCATGCGCCTTTTCCAGTATCTGGAAGAGCAGGCCGACAAAGGGCGTACCGGGCTGGACTATTACCAGACCGTCGATCGCCGGGAGCGGCAGCACTTCGATCGGGCGACGGGCCAAGGGCGGGACTACATCCGCCACATTCGCGAGAACTACTGCGATTCGATGTTCATCAACAGCTTTATCGACCAGGATTTTATCGACCAGCACCGCTTATTCGTGGTCGGCAAACGCATGAACAAAGAACGGATGACCTGGCAATACTTTGTCCGCAGCCGCAAAGCCGCCGATTACAAACAGATGGTGGCTGACTCCCTCTATCATCCGCCCCGCATCGAGGTGGCGGTGACTGAAAGCAACATTCTCGAGCTCAATCATATCTTTGAAGGCAAGCCTTTGCTGCGCGATTTTATTCAGGGGGTCATGCTCGGGGTGGAATATCTCTGGGGGGGTGAAGTTCATCTGCAGACCAGTGTGCCCGTGCCGATCAAGGCCGGTCGGGATGGAGACGGTCAGGCCAAGGAAGAGACGCCGAAACGGACCATTAACTGGAAACGATTCCGCTACACCATGAAAGACCGGACCCTCTCACGGGCGCTGGTTGAATGATGCCGGGGCAACTCGAGAAGGAGAGGTGAATGGATGGGTGCATTAAGTAAGGCCTTGCAGACCCTCGCACAACACAAGGGAAACCGGAATCGGCAGTCCGAGCTGTCGTTTACCGATTTTTTGGCCGAGGTGGTCCAGCAGCCCGAGCGCAACCTTCGCAATGTCACCCAGGTCTACGCCGACATGGTGCATTACTTTGTTCGCGATGGCTTTGACGAGTACCGGAATGATCCGGAATCGATCAACTATCTGCACTACGATTGCAGTCAGCTCTTTGTCGAGGGTTCGGATCGGCCGTTTTTTGCCGATCGCCTCTTTGCCAACCGGCTGATCCGCCATGTGGAGTCGCTTTCAGTCGGTGATCAGCAGAACAAAATCTATATTTTCGACGGGCCGCACGGCAGCGGTAAGTCCACCTTTCTCAACAACCTGTTGCTCAAATTCGAACAGTATGCCAATACCCCCGAGGGGACCAGGTTCGAGGTAGTCTGGCGGTTAAAGGCCCCCAGCCTGGCCGGCGGGGTCCACAGTGTGGCGACCCTTGCCGGTAAATTGTCTCAGTTGTTGGGCGAAGAAGGGCAAAGCGGTACAGAAGGCGCTGCCATAGCCAGCGTCAAGAACGACATTGAAACGGGATCATGGTTTACTTTGCCCTGCCCCAGCCACGACCATCCCCTGCTCATCATTCCCAAGGAAATTCGCCGGCAGTTTCTCGATGAGCTCCTGGAAAACGACCAGTTTAAAGCCCACCTCTTTCATGAAAAAAAATACGAGTGGGTCTTCCGCGACGAACCCTGCACCATCTGCCTCTCGCTCTACCAGGAATTGCTGCAGAAAGAGGGCGACCCCCTCAAGGTCCTGGAATACATTCTTGCCCGCCCTTTTGTCTTTAACCGGCGGCTGGGAGCCGGCATTTCGGTCTTCAATCCCGGCGATCGTCGCTCGCAACGCAATGTCCACGGGGACGAGGAGGTGCAGCGCACCCTCAACCTCCTGTTTTCACCCGGCAGCAAGGTGCCCTATCTCTATTCCAACTACGCCAAAAGCAACAACGGCATTTATGCCTTGATGGACGTCAAGTCGCACAACACCGAACGGTTGATGGATCTGCACAACATCATCAGCGACGGGGTACACAAGGTCGAGCATGTTGAGGAACGGATCAACTCCCTGTTTTTTGCCCTGATGAATCCGGAGGACAAGAAGGTGCTGACCGATCTGGCGGCCTTCTCCGACCGGATCGAGTATGTGAATATCCCTTATGTTCTCGATATTAAAACTGAAGTTGAAATATATCGAGAGGTCTTTGGTGCCCAGATCAACGACAGCTTTCTCCCCCGGGTCCTGCACAATTTTGCCAGGGTGATCATCGCCACCCGCCTGCGGAGCAAGTCCGACGCCATGCTCGAGTGGATCCAGGATCCCGACAAGTATGAACTCTACTGCGACCGGAATCTGCAGCTCTTGAAGATGGAAATTTTCACCGGGTTTATTCCGGCCTGGCTGGGCGAGGAGGAAGTAGAGCGTTTCACCTCCAAGCGTCGGCTGAAAATTATTGCCGAATCCGAAAAAGATGGCTGGAAAGGACTGTCCGGCCGCGATTCGATCCGGATGTTCAACGAATTCTATTCGATGTACGCCCGGGAAGACAAGCTGATCGACATGTCGATACTCGGTGTCTTTTTTCGCAAATATTGCAAGAAAGACAAGGAAATACTCCCCCTGGGCTTCCTCGACTCCCTGTTGCGGATGTACAACTATGCCGTCCTCCAGTCGGTCAAGGAGTCCTTGTACTATTACAACGAGGAGCAGATCGCCAAGGATATTCAGAATTACATGTTTGCGGTCAATTTTGAACCGGGCACCGTTGAGTCCTGCCGGTTCACTGGGGATCGGCTGGAGATTACCGAAGCCTTCTTCCAGCGGGTTGAGTCCCGGCTGATGGTGTCCGCCGCCGAAGCAGCCAACTTCCGCATCGGCGTCCAGAAGACCTATACCAGCAGCACCCTGACCCAGGAAATCCTCCGCGATAACAAGCTGGTCACCGAAACGGCCCTCTACCTCCACCTCCACGAGCGCTACATCCACAACCTCAAGGAAAAGGTGCTGGAGCCTTTCCTGGAGAACGAGAATTTCCGCCGGGCGATCAAAGAGTTCGATCAGGAATCGTTTAAAACCTACGACAAGAAGATCCAGGGTGATGTCAAATTCATGATGAAGAATCTCCAAAAAAAATTCGGGTACACCCGCCAGGGCGCCAAGGAGATCTGCATCTATGTCATCGACAACAATTTAGCCAAAGTATTCTCCAGCCAACTGACCGTCGGCCAATTGACCCCCTGAAACCGGAACCGGTCAAGGCGCGCGGTCCCTCCCAACTATCTCTCGGAGAGCAGCCCTTTTTTTCCAAGGAACGCAAAATAGTCGGCCACCGTGGGCAATGCGCCTGTCAGGGCGCTGAGCGCCGTCACTTCGGTGGAACCGAGATAGACTTGGGCTCCGTCACCGAGGCGGTTGTTGAAGTTGCGGGTCGAGGTGGACATCACCGTGGCACCCGGCCTGACCCGAGCCTGATTGCCCATGCACAGGCTGCAGCCGGGAATCTCCACCCGGCCGCCGACCTGGGCAAAGACACTCAAGCCCCCTTCTTGCTGAATGACGTCCCGGTCCATGCGGGTCGAAGGCGCGATCCACAGACGGCTGGTTGCATAGGGTTCATCGCGCAGTAATCGGGCTGCCACCTGCAAATGATCGAGATGGGTCATGCAGGAGCCGATAAAGGCCTCGTCAATGGCGGTCCCTGCCACTTCACTCAAGGGGCGGACATCATCGGGATCGTTGGGACAGGCCAGCAGCGGCTCGGTGATGCTGGCCAGATCGATCTCGATCACTGCCTTATACTCCGCCCCTTCGTCCCGGCGGAGCAACTCGGGTTTGGCCAGCCAGGCCTCAAGGGCTGCTATCCTGCGCTCCAGGGCTTCTCGATCCTCGTATCCCTCGGCTATCAAGTCCCGCAGGAGGGCCACATTGCGCTCGACATTGGCCGTCACCGCCCCAACCGACAGCTTGACCGTGCAGGCGGCAGCACTGCGCTCGGCCGAAGCGTCGCTCAACTCAAAGGCCTCCTCCACACTGAGATCGTCCACGCCTTCAATTTCCAGGATCGTCCCAGCAAAGACATTCTTCTTCCCCTTCTTGGCCACGGTCAGCAAACCTTGCTGGATGGCTGCGTAGGGGATGGCATTGACCATATCGCGCACCGTGATGCCCGGTTTTCGTTGGCCATGAAAACGGATCAGCACCGACTCGGGCATCTCCAGGGGCATGAAACCGAGCGCTGCGGCAAAGGCCACCAGACCCGAACCGGCCGGGAAGGAGATGCCCAGGGGGAAACGGGTGTGGGAATCGCCGCCGGTGCCGACAGTGTCGGGAACGAGCATCTTGTTGAGCCAGGAATGGATAACGCCGTCGCCCGGCTTCAGCGCCACCCCGCCGCATTCCGTCGTCGTCTCGGTCATGGTCCGCCAGCGGTCGAGATCCGAGGCCTTGGGGTAGGCGGCGGTATGGCAGAACGACTGCATGAACAAGTCGGCCTTGAACCGCAGGCAGGCCAGCTCATCGATTTCCTGCATGGTCATGGGGCCGGTGGTGTCCTGGGAGCCGACGGTGGTCATGCGGGGTTCGCAGACCGTGCCTGGTGCAACCCCGGTAACATCGCAGGCGCGGCCGACCATCTTCTGGGCCAGGGTGTAGGCTTGGTCGGCCTTGGGTGCGGGATTGGCTGTTTCCTTGAAAATCGTCGGGAAGGGCAGATCCAGGGCCTCGCAGGCCCAGCGGGTGAGGTTGCGGCCGATGATCAGATTGAGGCGGCCGCCGGCACGGTATTCGTCGAGCAGGGTCACCGGCGCCGCTTCCATGGGGATGAGGCTGCCGTTGTGATCATGCAAGGTCCACTCCCGAAGGTTGAGTGCTAGTCGATCGCCGGTATGCAGTCGGGTAACATCGCACTCGATGGCCAGCACTCCGGCATCGCGGGCGGTGGCATAAAAGATGGGGGCAATGGTGCCGCCAAGTACTAGACCGCCCCGGCGTTTGTTGGGGGTGTGGGGGATGTCTTCGCCCAACAGCCAACTTACCGAATTGATCGCCGATTTTCGTGACGAGCCGGTGCCAACCACGTCACCGGCAAAGGCCATGGTCTTCCCCTGCGAGCGGAGCGCGGCAATGGCGCTGATCCCCCCGGGAAAGCGGGTGGTGCCGAAAAAGGCGGCGTGCAGGGGGATGTCGGCGCGGGACTGGGCCTGATTGCCAGGAGAAAAGTCGTCGGTGTTGATCTCGCCTTCGACTTTGTACACGGTGCAGACAATCTGCTCCGGCAACTCCGGGCTGCGGGTGAACCACTCGGCTGCGGCCCAGGATTCGAGCACGCCGCGTGCGGCCGGGTTCTGTTCGGCCAGTTCGACCACCTGATCAAAGGCCTCATAAATTTTCGTCAGCCCTTTCAGGGCCTCGGCTGCTGGTTGAGCCAAGGGGCCGATTTGCAGCAGGCGGAGCAGGGCCGCGACGTTGTAGCCGCCCCCCATCTGGGCCAGCATATCGATGGCCGCCTCGGGGGGGAAATCCTCGACGACGACCTCGCCCTGGGCTACCTGCTCCAGCCATTCGGCCTTGACCGCCGCTGCCTTGCTCACTCCCGGCTCCACCCGATCGGCCAGCAAGGCGAGGAGCGTAGGTCTCTCCGCATCTCCTTGGGTCAACAACTCAGTGAGTTCCTTGGTCTGGCCGGCGGTCAGGGGCAGGGGCGGCACCCCGAGCAGGGTACGTTCGGCGGCATTTGTTCTATACTGTTCCAGCATGGTTTTTCCTTTGGCCAAAATGTGCGTGCAGATGAAAACGCCAGCACTCCCTAAGATAAGGAGCGCTGGCGATGGTCACCATTGAGAAATGGAGTGCAAGGAGGTCAACGATCCCGTTGCCCGGTGTTCTGGTCAGCACGGAAAGAGGGCGAAGCCATTCAACGGAGGCTCCCCTCTTACCAGGATTTGGTCAGGGTGGCGACAAATCGCGAATCTTCCGGACCGTTTTCAACCCCGTATTCCTGCAGGTACCGCAGGTTCACCTGAAACAGCATCGGCAAATAAAAAAGGTTGATTTCGGCGCCGACGGCATGAGCCTGTTTATGCTGGTCCGCCACAATGCCGGCCTGGAGAAGATCGTCACTGTCGTCCGAAATCTGCCAGTAGGATGCGCCGGTCAGGCCGGGGCGGATCATCCAGGTGTTATTGACCTGAAATTCTTTGCCGACGCCGTATTCGGCGACAAACTCGGAACCGGGCGTAACATTGGTATCCTCCTGTTCGCTGTTGATCAGGGTTCGGGTCAGGACGCTGGCAGACCAGGTCTTTTTGTCGTCAAAATAATAGGTGCCCCCCAGGGTCAGCCTGCCGGACCAATACCCCAGTCCCGGTGAAGCGGGTTCGTTGCCTTCAAAGTGGCCGGTGGGGACAATCACCGCCAGGGCAAAGGAGGCATCCCAGCGTGGCTGGTGCCAGGCCAGAGCGAAAGGCTCGATCTCCATGTCACCGACGGTGAACGAGTGGCTGTCCGAGAACGGGCCAAAGGTGAAATCCGTATCGACTAAGGGAACGACAATGTCGTAGAAATAATCGGCGCCGAGAATCTTGATATTGGTTACATGGATGATCCGCTGCACCGAGGCGAAGACGTCGAGATCGAAGTTCCCGGGAACGGTGTTGCCGCTGTTATCTTTGAGTTCGTTGGGGCTGTACCAGAAGTTGTACATCCGGTAGTGCCAGCCCGGAGGTGGAGGCGTTGCCCCCATCACCCCTTCAACGCCATAGGTGTAATGTGATCCCGAGGTAGCCGCGTTGCCAGACGAGAACATCCCCAACAGCAACACCAGACAACCGGCAAGCGCCCCAACCCATTTTCTGTTCCGCAACATCTTTCCCCCCTCTTTTTCGTTTGTCGTATGCGGGCAACGCCTCCCATTGGCGTTGACCGGTAATCTACTCTCGTACAGGCCAACAATCAGATGGTCATCTGCCCGAAACGCTCCCAAAAATCGGGAAAGGATTTGACCACGCATTGCTCCTCGCTGATGGTAACGCCGGGAATACGGAGACCGGCAACCGCAAAACTCATGGCCATGCGGTGATCGTTGTAGGTGGCAATGACAGCGCCGTGCAAATTGCTGCCGCCTTGTTTGCCGTGAATAATCATCCGCGCCGGCTCTTCTTCCACCTCGGCGCCCAGTTTGCGCAGCTCGCTGACCACGGCCGACAGCCGGTCGCATTCCTTGATCCGCAGATGGGCGATGTTGTTGATGATCGTGGTCCCCTCGGCAAAGGCGGCGACCACCGCCAGGGTCGGCGCCACATCGGGCATATCACCCATGTCCAGTTCGATCCCTTCGAGTGTTTCGGGCCCGATCACGGTGATGCCCGCGCCGGTCTGCTCGATCCGGCAGCCCATGCGCGCCAGATAGGGCAGAAGTTTGGCGTCACCCTGCAGGGAGGGAACGGGCACATTGGCGACCGTGACCTGTCCGCCAGTGATGGCGGCGGCTGCCCAGAAATAGGAGGCGCCCGAGGCGTCCCCTTCAATGGCATAGGTGCCGCCCTGGTACTGGCCCTGGGGAATCCGGAACGCGTTCAAGGCAGGCGCGGCTTCGACCCGGATGCCGAAATCGGCCATCACTGCCAGGGTCATCTCGACATAGGGTTTGGAGAAGATGTCACCCCGGACCTCCAACTCCGCCGGTGTTGCGGCATAGGGGGCCACCAGGAGCAGAGAGGACAGGTATTGGCTCGATTTGCCTTCCGGGAGAATGGTGCGGCCACCGGCCAATCCTTTGGCCTCAAGAGTCAGGGGCGGGCAACCGGTGCCGGCATCGCTTTCTATGGCCACCTGCCAGCCGCGCAGGGCCTCCATCAGGGGGAGGATTGGCCGTTGGGCCATGCGCTTGCTGCCGGTGATGTGAAAGCGGCCATGGCCGAGTGCCGCCACTGAGGTGAGAAACCGGGTGGCGGTACCATTGTTGCCCAGGAAAATGTCGCCGGCCGGTTCAGCGATCCGGCCACCGCTGCCTTGCACCAGCCAACAATGGGGATCACTGTCGTCGCAGACCACGCCCATGGCCCGCAGGGCCTCCATGGTGAAATGGGTGTCTTCGCTGGCCAGCGGTCCGAGCAATTGGGAAGGGCCTTCGGCCAAGGCGGCGGCAATCAGGGCTCGCTGGGTCAGGCTCTTGGAACCGGGAACGGTGACAACGGCATTGAGGGTGGCAACAGGGGTAATGGTGATCATAGGGCTCAGCTTTCCGGGGAAACGATTAGGAGGGTCTCGACAGCAATTCGGCCATCAGGGCCTGACGCATGACCGCGTGGGGAGCTGCAAGATTGGTCCAGAGGGTGAACTGGGCCGCCCCCTGGTACTGGAGCATTTGCAGACCATCGATGGTTCTGCATCCTCGGTCGGCGGCCTCGTGCAGCAACCGCGTCCTGAGTGGTGCGTAGACGATATCCATGACCACAGGAAAGCGGGACAGCAGTTCCGGCTGGATCGGTATTCCATCGGCATGGGGAGCCATGCCCACCGAGGTGGTGTTAACCAGGGCGTCGGCATGGACCGTTGCCAGTTCTCCAGGGGCAAGAAAAGGGCAGTT
Source organism: uncultured Desulfobulbus sp. (assembly GCF_963662935.2). Classification (NCBI taxonomy): domain Bacteria; kingdom Pseudomonadati; phylum Thermodesulfobacteriota; class Desulfobulbia; order Desulfobulbales; family Desulfobulbaceae; genus Desulfobulbus; species uncultured Desulfobulbus sp. The sequence goes on from NZ_CAXXTL010000002.1 coordinate 2,075,010, forward strand.
GAGTTGGGCAGCGAGTTCCCGCCCCTTGGCCTCGGTGCGATTGGTGAGCAGTACCCTGGCCCCGGCCTCAATCAGACCAAAACCCACAGCCCGGGCCGCCCCGCCGGCGCCAATGATCAGCACCGTACTCCCGTTAAGGTCGATTTCTTCAGCCAGGGCCTGATTGGATCCCAGCCAGTCGGTATTGAAGCCCTTGCATTGGATCCCCTTGACAGTCCGTTCGAACAGCAAGGTGTTGACGGCGCCGATCTTGCGGGCGACCGAATCAATAGTGTCGAGAAAATCCATGATCGCCACCTTGAAAGGAACGGTAACGGAAACACCGATAAAGCCAAGACTGCGCAGGCCGCGAAAGCCGTCGGCCAAATCGCTTGGCCGCATCGGTACGTAGACGCCATTGACGCCAAGCGCGGCAAAGGCGGCATTGTGCATGGCCGGACTGAGAGAGTGCTCGACCGGATTACCGATGATGCCGAAGAGTTGGGTGTGACCGGTGATCATGGGTTTTGCTCAAGCAGAGAAAGCAGGGTGTAGAGGTTCTGTACCGTTATTTGGCCAGGGGCCGTGGCCTGTTCTGGGGAAAGAGCGGCATAGGTCATGAATCCGCCGAGATAGAGGGTGGCCAGGCGGCTGATGGCGCCGTGAGCGCCCATGGCAAAGGCGCTTAAGGGAAAGTGGGCGGCCATGGCCACTTCCTGCAGGGAGAGAATGCGGAGGGCATCTTCGGGTGATGCGGCGGTGGTCACTATCTTGCCAATGTCAGCGCCGCTGCTGGTCATTTGCTGCAAGGTTGCCCGGAGGTGTTCGGCGTTTGGCGTTCCCTGAAAGTCGTGGTTGGAAATGATTACCTGGGCGCCGTGTTTTTTAGCCTTCCGCTGAATCCTGGCTCGTAAGTCCGGAGCAGCGAGCAGCTCGATATCGACATAACGGGCGCCCCATTGGAGAGCTTGGCAGAGCAGATCGATTCTTTCTTTCTCGCTCCCGGTGAACCGTCCACCTTCCCAGGTGGGCCGATTCGTCACCAGAACGGGTTTCGGGAGGGAAGCGATGCAGCTGGCAATCCGAGGATCGCGCAGGCCGTCGAGCCGGATTTCGATTACATCGGCCAGTGCGGCTACAGATGACACCGCCGCCAGGATATCGGTGCTCTCCCCGGCCATGACCGAGGCGCAAATCAGACCACGGGTGACCATGCTTAAGACCTTAGACGAAGGGAACCGACGATGGCCCGGACCGAAGATTCTCCCTGCTGCCGGAGGTAATCCTCAATCCCGGTCACGATCTGTTCGGTGGCCGCTGGATTGTAGAAATTGGCAGTCCCTACTTGAATGGCTGTGGCACCGGCGATCAAAAATTCAATTGCGTCCTCGGCCGTGCCGATGCCGCCAATACCAATGACGGGAATAGCAACCGCCGAGGCCACCTGCCAGACCATGCGCAGCGCAACCGGCTTGATCGCTGGACCTGAGAGGCCGCCGATAATATTGGCCAGCTTCGGCCGCCGGGTTTTCGCGTCGATGGCCATACCGATAAGGGTGTTGATCAGAGAAATGGCATCGGCCCCGCTTGCTTCTACCGCCCGAGCCATGGTCGCAATATCAGTGACGTTGGGCGACAGCTTGACGATTATCGGCAGGTTGGTTTCCTGCTTCACCGCCCGGGTGACGGCTGCCGCCATCTCCGGCACCGTGCCAAAGGCGACGCCGCCTTTTTTGACATTGGGGCAGGAGATGTTGATTTCCAGGGCGTCTATTCCCGAAACAGCGGACAGTTTGCCAGCAAGAAGGGCATATTCCTCAATGGAATCACCCAGGATGTTAACAACAATTCGGCAGCCGCAGGTTCGCAGGTAGGGCATCTTTTCGGAAATGAACCGTTTGACTCCGACATTTTCGAGGCCAATGGCGTTGAGCATGCCGCAGGGCGTCTCAACAATACGCGGTGGCGGGTTGCCGGGCCGAGGTTCAATGGAAATTCCCTTCACCACTACGGCGCCCAACCGGTTGAGATGGACCAGGTTGGCAAACTCGGCGGCATAACCAAAGGTGCCCGAAGCCGTCATCACCGGATTATCCAGGATAAGTGCACCTATAGAGACAGTTAGATCAATAGGGGTGGTATGATTTAGCGTTTCCATGCCACCTCCTCAGCGTTGAAGACCGGCCCGTGTTTGCAGACATGCTTATAAAGAGTATCTGCCCCATGGATAGTGCACCCGAGGCAGGCACCAAGGCCGCAGGCCATGTGCGCTTCCAGCGAGGCTTCACAGGCCACTTGGGCCGTCTTACATAACTCAGCCACCGTTGCCATCATCGCATGCGGACCACACACATATACTTTTCTAATGTGTGCAAGATGGGGTGCAAGCAGATCGGTGACCAGGCCATGGTGGCCCAGAGAACCGTCGTCGGTGGCTGTTTCTACGCGGCAGCCAAGGGCCTCGAACTCTGAGGCGAGTTGCGTCAGTTCATCCCCGGTCCGAGAACCGAGAAGTATCGTGCAGGCCTGGTCGCTGCGGTGCCATCGATCAGCGAGAAAGAGTAAGGGGGCAATACCGATGCCGCCGCCCACAAAGCAAACCGAATCTGCCAGCACGGGTCCAAATCCTCGACCCAGCGGCCCGATGAGACTGAGTGCCTGTCCCGGACGCAACTCGGAGAGCAGTCTCGTACCCCGGCCGACTACCTTGAACAGCAGTTGAATCTGCTCCGCTCCGATGCGCCGGTGAATGGAAAAAGGACGGCGAAGTAATGGATCAAGGGATGGTCCGCAGGTAACCATGACAAACTGGCCAGGTTTAGCAGCTGCAGCGATCAGGGGGGTATGCAGGGTGAGCCGATGAAAGGAATCGGTCAGCGGCTCGACTGCGTGGACAATGGAATTTTCCTGGTGCTCAGACATAGAAAGCGATACAAAGAATCACAGAGGATGGGAGTTATTTTCTTCAATCAACAGGTGGTTATCAACAATGGAAATGTCTTTGCTCATCTTGGCCGCAGTTTTTGGTGCCGTGGTCGGATCGTTTCTCAACGTGGTTATTTTGCGCCTGCCAAAGGAGGATGCCTCCATCGTTTTCCCGGCCTCGCATTGTCCCCAATGCCTGCAGCCGTTAAACTGGTATGAAAACATTCCACTTCTCAGTTACTTGGCTCTCCGTGGCAAATGCCGAACCTGCAAGGTTGCCATTTCCTGGCAGTATCCGCTGGTTGAGCTCTCGATGGCCGTGCTTTCGGCTTTTTTATACCATCGTTTGGGGCTGGGTTTTGAGCTCTTTTTCTATTTTGCCTTTTTTGCTGCCCTGCTGGTTATCATATTTATCGACATCCATCATCAAATAATTCCCGACTGCATCAGTCTCCCCGGCATTCTTATTGGTTTTGCCGGTTCGTTTTTCAATGGGTTGGTCACCTGGCAGCAATCAGCGTTGGGCCTGTTGTTAGGGGGTGGTTTGTTGTATGCAGTGGCCTATACCTATTATGCGGTGACCAAAAGGGAAGGGATGGGTGGGGGAGATATTAAACTGCTGGCGATGATTGGCGCTTTCCTCGGCTGGCAAAGTTTGCTGTATGTGGTGTTTTCCAGTTCTTTGGCAGGCGCTTTGGTCGGCGTTGTCGTGATGTTCAAACAAGGGAAAAAGGGACAAACCAGAATTCCTTACGGCCCGTTTCTTGCCTTAAGCGCTATGTCCTATCTTCTTTTTCAGCAGCAGATCGATTACCTCTGGCGCCTGTATCTCTCCGCCAGCGGTCTTTAATGTGAAGACAAAAAAAAAACCCCCGATTACTCGGGGGCTTTTTTCAAGGCACGGTATTAATCAGGCTTCTATTTCGTGTTCTACGCCGATGGCAATCTTGTACAGGATGGTCAGGATGAAAAATCCAGTGGCCCAGATACCGATGGTGATGAAGAGTTCGTTAATCGTCGGATAATACTCCACGATTTCTTCGGTCGGGGTCGGGACAAAACCGCCAAGCACAAAGCCGATGCCTTTATCCAACCAGAAGGCGAAGAATATGGAGGCGCAGCCGATACCAAGCCAGAGATCGCTCTGCTTTCTGGTGTACGGATGGATGAGCAAGGATATTCCGACCAAGAAGAGGACGATAAAGCCCCACATGAACGGTACCAGGTTATTATACACATGGCCATGATGCTCCAGGCCGAAGAACAGATACTGCAGGGTGTGCATGTGGCCGGGAATGTTGGAGTAAAAACCAACAAAGAACTCCAGACCGACAAAGAACATGTTGGCAAGAGCCGCATAAATGATGATGGTCACCATTTTATTGATCGCCTCTTTGCCGGCATCGAAATTGGCCACACGCTTCAAGATCATAGCTAAAACTACGATCAGCGCAGGACCGGCGGCAAAGGCTGAGGCGAGAAAGCGGGGTGCAATGATGGCGGACAGCCAAAAGTGCCGACCGGGAAGACCGCAATAGAGCATAGCGGTGACCGTATGAATGGAGAACGCAAAGGGAATGGAGAGATAGACAAAAAAGTAGATCCATTTGGGCGGATGGACGCCTTTGCGTTCAGCCGTCAGGATCACCCAGCCACAGAGGGCGTTGAGGATCAAATAGCCCCAAAGGACACACATATCCCAAAAAAGCATGGAGCCTGGGGTGGGGTAGAGCATGACGTTGAGGCCGCGTAAGGGTTGCCCCAAGTCAGCCATAATGAACATCAGGCACATCAGCAGTGAGGAAATAGCCAGAAATTCACCCAAAATAGTGATGCGACCAAAAGCCTTGTAATTATGGATATAGTAAGGCAGGACCAGCATGACACCTCCGGCGGCCACGCCGACCAAGAAGGTGAATTGGGAAATGTAGAGTCCCCAGGAAACATCACGGCTCATGCCGGTGAGTCCTAATCCATAAAAATACTGTCTAAGGTAACAGACAGCTGCGATGGCAATAAAAAAGCCGAGAAAGGCCAGCCACATCCAGTAATAATTGTTTCCTTTTAATGCTTTTTCAAACATGGCTGCCTCATACAATATAAAAGACTGAAGGAATGGTGCCGAGAGCAGGATTGCGCTGAATCGTATGATTTTCCTTCAGCATTTTTCTGATCTCGGAATTGGGATCGTTAAGATTACCAAAAACAATCGCCTTGCTCTCTCCGCACGCCTCGACACAGGCGGGTTGTTTTCCAGCACCGACCCGCTCATCGCAAAAGTTGCATTTTTCAACGACGCCGCGCATTCTTCGCGGATACACATGGTTGGCGTCTTTTACAAACGCCTCAGGATCACGCCAATTGAAACTGCGGCTTCCGTAGGGACAGGCGGCCATGCAGAAGCGACAGCCGATGCAACGATGGTAATCCATCATGACGATGCCGTCTTTATTCCTAAAAGTCGCTTTGGTGGGGCAGGCCCGCACACAAGGCGGCTTATCGCAATGGTTGCAAAGTATGGGAAGCTGGTGCTTGGCAGTGGCCTCGTCCCTATACAAGTTGGTGTTGGTCGGAAAGGCATTGTCAAAATTGGTCATCCAGATCCATTTGATCTCGTCTTTCTTGTCGGGAAACTGCGGCACGTTATGAACCGAATGACAGGCCGTAACCGCTTTTTCTCCTAGACTGGGATCCTGCTGGAATTTTTTGATGTCAATAATCATGCCGTAGCGGTTCACGCTCGGATCTTGCTGCTCGCCATGTCCTTGCGTGGCCTTGGCCTGATCCACATTATGCCCGGCTTCGGCAGCGGCTTGAGCGAGACTCGCTCCGCCGACCAACCGATCAACGACAGCGGTACCGCCAAGGCCAGCCAGTGTTGAAATACCGGCGACCTTGAGGAAATTTCTTCTATTCTTGTCCATGTCTCTATCTCCTCCTTCGCCGTTCACTCAACAGGAGCTATGTGGCAATCCCAACAATAGGGTTTAACTGATGCATACGTGTGGCAGGTGTCACAAAATTGCTTCTTACTCGTGTGACACTTCATACAGGTCATCATCAGACTTTTCTGATATTTCTTGCCTTCCAGCTCGAAAGTACCACGATCACCGGTCCGCAAGACATCATCCCGCCAAGTGTTCAACAATTTCATGTGCTCGGCGCGAATCTCGGCCGCCGGCAGAACACAGGTTTTGGCATCCTTGGGCAACACGGGTTTTGGTGGTTCAGTCCCAGCGCCGCTGCGGTTGTACCAGATGGGTATGGTAATAAACAGGACGAAAATTATCAGTCCCGGGATTATTTTACCGCTATCATACATCGCTCTTCCTCCCTTCCTGCCGGTCAGTTAAACCAAGGTCCTGAGCCCTTCGGTCAGGTCTTGTCGTTGTTCACCTTCGATCACCAATGCGTTGCCGACAAGTTCACTTAAACCGGCCACCTGCACTTCGGGGACCCAGTAGTTCATGAGAGTTGTCAGGGTCGCCCTGTCGATCGCGCATACACAGCCGAGCGTGTTGACGCCGTGTTTATCATGGACATGCTTCACTGCATTTGCTCGCGGCAAGCCGGAGCGCATCCGGATTTCCATGATCTCGTCGGTATTGAGTGCCGTTCCCGACCCGCAGCAGAAGGTCTTCTCGCGGATGGTGTTTTCAGGCATTTCCACCCAGTTTTCCACCACATGGTCAAGCACATATCGCGGTTCGTCGAGCAATCCCATGGCTCGCGCCGGATTACAGGAATCGTGGAAGGTGGCCTTGATGTGCGCATTTCGGCTCTTGTCGAGCTTGATCTTGTTATTTTTGATCAGATCAGCGGTAAACTCAGAGATATGGACCATTTTGGTGGAACGGGCATTCTCGAAGACGGTGCCGGTGATCGGCGAACGCGGGACTTCAAGGAAGTCTGTCGGGCCGTTCATGGTATCCATGTACTGATGGAGCACCCGCCACATGTGACCGCATTCACCGCCCAAAATCCATTTGACCCCAAGCCGTTTAGCTTCGGCATAGATTTTGCCGTTCAGTTTCTTCATCAGCTCGTTATTGGTGAACAAGCCGAAGTTGCCACCTTCCGAGGCGTAGGTGGACCAGGTATAATCTAATCCGATTGCTTCAAAGAGGAGCAGGTATCCCATGCAGGTGAAGATGCCTGGCTCGGCAAAAACATCGGCGGATGGGGTGACAAAGAGCACTTCTGCACCTTTGCGATTGAAGGTCGGATTGACCCGAATCCCAGTCAGGTTCTCGATATCATCGCAGAGAAATTCGACATTGCCCTTGAAGGCCTGAGGCGTCAGGCCCATGTGGTTACCCGTTCGATTTGAATTCGAAGCCGGCTCCATCGCCCAGTTGATGCCGATACCGACCAGATGCAGCAGTTCGCGCAACATCATGGTGATTTCGGCGGTATCAATACCATACGGACAGAAAACCGAACAACGTCGACATTCTGTACACTGGTAGGCGTACATGAACCATTCCTTCAGTACCCCAACGGTCATTTCACGTCCGCCAACCAATTTGCCGAGGATTTTACCAGCGCGGGTAAAATTCTGACGATAGACGGAGCGTAACAACTCCGCTCGCAGAACCGGCATGTTCTTGGGGTCGCCGGTTCCGAGGAAGAAATGACATTTGTCTGCGCAGGCGCCGCAACGGACGCAGCAATCCATGAAAATTTTCAGAGAGCGGAATTTGTCCAGCCGATCCGCTATACCCTGCAGGATGATATCCTTCCAGTTGTCGGGAAGTTTCCAATCATCGTCCTCGGGGTTCCATTCGCGTGCGTTGGGAAAGCTGAGTCCCTGCTGACTATCCAAATATCTAAGCTTTTCAGGCTTAGTCGGGTAGGCGTAATTTCCAGGCTTGAATACTACAGGAACATCCATCCAATCTTTGGTTGGTATGGAGCCTGTCATCAGCGAAGGTCCTTCGGCAACGCTCCGTGCCAATATATCTACCTTTACTACTGCCATTGCTCTGTCCTTATACTCTTGAATTATCCAGCGTTAGTCATTAGCCTGCGGCGGCAAATCTTTTTCGACGGGAATGCCTTGCTCGATCATGTCCGCGCGGAACTCATCCTCGTAACCCGCATAGGAGTGCGGTCTGATCTCCGGGTTCCAGGGGTTGATGTGGCGGGTCATTCTCGAATCGTTTGCCATGTTTCGGGTCGGACTGAGAAAAACACCGCCCATATGCATGAGCTTGCTGAAAGGAAAGTAGGCAAGCAGAGTGCACACCAAAAAGAGGTGAACATAGAACAGCGAACTGATTTCAGTGACAATGGTCGGCGAAAAGGTAGCCAGGCCGACCGCCAGTTGTTTGATGGCGTTGATGTCCACATTGGTTCGCAGGAAAAAGCGCATCAACACGCCAGTGATCACTATCCCAAGGATGAGGAAGAGCGGGAAGTAATCGTTGACCAGAGAGATGTAGCGCACCTGGGGATTCATCAGACGACGGCCGAAGAGAAAGAGCAGGCCCAGCACGATGGTGACGTCCGTGGTATACATGGTCGGAGCACCGATCTGCAGGAGCGAGTCGCCGGTTTCCACAAGTGAGACAACCCATGGCACTGGATTAAGGAACAGGCGCATGTGGCGGACGACGATCACCAGAAAACTGTAATGGAACAGGATGCCAAAGAGCCACAGCCACTTACTTGACTCGTAGGTCAATTTCGGCCCGTCATAGACGGTGGCCTTAGTGTTGCGCCAGAGGGAGCGAAAGAGAAAGATCTCAAGAAACATCCTGGCCGCAACCTGAGCAGTATTAACCGGGGCCTCGAGTTTGTCATGCTTGATCCAGGGCAGTGAGTAGCCCTGGCCGCAGGTGGTGGGAATTTTAAACGGAACCGGCGATTTGGCCCAATGGATTATCCGGTAACAAAAACCGCCTAAGAACAGCGCCATGGCCAGATAGGGGATAGCAACACCAAAGAGGTATTGCATTCCCGGTATCTGCACCGCAATCAGCGCAATCAACACCAGGGCAATAACTGCCGCCAAAGGGAAGGCGTACTTCATCGATCACTCCTTCACATTCAAGTTTAACTATAACTCTACAAAGTTACGATAAAAGCCGGAATTCTGCTTCGATCTCCTACCTTGAAGCCATCCGGCCGTTCACACGTTCTCAATCTTCTTGCTGCCGCCGTTTTGCATCTCCTGCCGCAGCACCGCAGAGGGGCAAGCCGCATCGGTGAGGATGGAGCTGCCGCTTTTCAATTCGCGGATGCGGTTTTGGTACAACTGCTCCCGGCATTTGCTGTAGACATTGAAGGCGGTCAATGCCATCCGGTCTATTTCACAGTCCAAGCCATTAAGTGCCTGCAGCAGGGGCTGGGTGTTTTTATCGCCGGAAAACACCTGCTTGACCACCCATTTTAATTCAAGGAAGGGGGCCAATGCCTGCGCTGGCGTAAAATCCTGGACTGCTCGAATCCGAACCACCTGATCTAAGGGGCTCGCGAATGCCTGAATCTCTGCCTTGGCGACTAACAACTCAAAGAGGGTCGTCAGCCCGGCGGATATATTGCTGCCCACTGGATTGGCAAACGGATCCTTCGAGCTTTTGAAAAAACCAGGCGAGGCGTAGCTGTCGAGTGTCCGCTCGATCCACAAGGTGAGGATCTCTTTTTTCTTGTTCGCTAGCGCTTCAGTCAATTCCATTGCATGTCGTCTCGGTCAACCTGTAAATCGTCACTTCCTGGTTTTGGCGACCAGCGTAATTCTTTCAGTATATCAACAATCTTTCGCCCATTAAAAATGAATGACGATTCATGCATCGCATGCTCTAGCATGATTGCTGATTTGTTTCAAGATAAAAGTTTATGGCGTACCACCAACCACTCTGCCGCCGGTGCGGCTTTCTTTCATCAGAAACAACGCAACCTGGATGAACGGATCCGTGGCAACCTGTTCGTCAAGTTTCTTTTCCTCGCCGGGGGTAGCCCCGTCATCACCATCCTCTTGCAATAGGCCGGCTGCTTTAGCCTCCTTTCGCGTAGCTTTCACCTCTTCGCGATCCTTCCACATGCCGTCGAGAAAGACCGCTACGTTGGTTTGCTTCGCCCGGATTTTAGCTTTCTGCGTCTCTTCCTTTATTTTTTGAAAAGCAGCATTGTTGTCGACCCATTGTTTTCCCGCCAACCTCACCTGGTCAGTGGAAAAACGATCCCCTCGCCATTTGCTATAGTCGACACGGTCTACCTGATCCCAGGGAAGGGAATAATCCATGTATTTTTCACCGCTCTCCAGGTAATCAAACATTGAGGGGACCACCAGATCTGGTTCAACTCCCTTGTACTGGGTGGACCCCCCATTGACCCTGTAGAATTTTTGGATGGTCAGCTTCAGTGCGCCCAAATCATCATATTTTTGCAGATGGAGGAGGGGCAGATTTTTATTCATATCCATCATCGCCTGGACCGTGCCCTTGCCGTGGGTATGTTCGCCGCCGACAATAAACGCCCGCCCGTAATCTTGCAGAGCTGCGGCAAGAATTTCCGATGCAGATGCGCTGAATTGATTCACCAGGACAATCAGCGGACCGCTATAGGCAACATCGGTATCCTCGTCTTCCAGGACGCGAATTCCCCCCTGGGAATCTTTGACTTGGACGACCGGCCCACCGGGAAGAAAGAGACCCGATATTTGGACCGCATCAGTCAGGGCCCCACCGCCATTATTGCGCAGATCGAGAATGAGGCCGCTGATCTTTTGTTTTTTCAGTTTGACGAGTTCCGCCATGGTGTCGTCACTGACGTTGCGGGTTTCCTTGCCATTGCTCTGCGCGGCGAAATCTCGGTAAAAACTGGGGATACGCAGATAGCCAATGGCGGTTTTACCGTTTTTCACCACCGTGGACTTGACGTAGGTTTCCTCGATCTGCACCACATCGCGAATGATAGGGATGATGCGTTTTAAGCCATCGGGTTTTTGCACAGTCAAGCGCACTTCGGTGCCCTTGGTGCCCCGGATGAGGCTGACTGCTTCACGGATTCGCATTTCCGAAATATCGACCGGCTCGCCGTTCTTCTCGGCAACGGCTAGGATTGTATCCTCGGCCTGCAGCTGTCCCTGCTTCTCTGCCGCACTGCCGGGGATAATCCGAATTACTTTGATCAGGCCATCGTCCTCCCGAAGCAGTGCCCCGATCCCTTCGAGGGAGCCGCTCATCTGGATGTCGAAATCTTCCTTGGAGGTGGGGGGCATGTAGTCGGAGTGCGGGTCAAGAGACCGGGCCACCGCATCAAAATAACGATCATAATGATCCTGCCGGGACTGTTGCTCCAGCCGGTTGAGGGCTCGCCGGGTGCTTTCGCGGACCTTTTTGACGGCCTCCTTTAACTCTGTGGGATGGTTCTTCGGATGGATGTTTTTCAACAAATCCGGCTGCTGTTTGCCCTTGGTCTCGAGGAGGTCAAAATAGGAGTCGAGGACCTGCATTTTTAGGGAGAGTCGCCAGCGCTCCTTCAATTTTTCGGCATTTTCGGCAAATTCTATCTTTTTGGGTTCAACTTCGAGGTATTCTTTGTTGTCAAAATCAAACCCTTGGTCAAGGATCGGATCGATGAATTTTGCGACCTGACTGATCCGGTCGTTGAGCAGGGTCATGCCGGCGTCGGCAAGGACCACCTTGCCCCGGCTCAATTCGTCGTCAATATGGGTGGCAAAGGCATTGAGTTGTTTGACGTCAGCCTGAAGAAGAAATCGTTTTCTTGGGTCAAGTTGGCGGAGATACAGGTCGAAGGCCTTGCGGGAGAGCTTGTCGTCCAGGGGTTCATGGCTGAAATGCTGGGCCGGGAGCTGTTGACTGAGCATCAAAGAAATCAGTTCGTTGCGGTCGGCGTTGAATTCATCGGGAGCTGCCTTTTTGGCGAGGCCATCCGTGGTAAGCAGCAGCAGGAGCAGGATGGAGGCGGCGGTGGCGCAAAAAAGGCGCCGGGCGGAAAAGGGCGTGTGTTGTGTCATAGTGATCGGGGTTCGAGGTCCGGAGGCAAGAAGGCTGTGGTCTGAGGAAAAAGGGAGCCGGGGCAAGGTTTATCAGTAGGGGCTGACGATCTTATCGGCGCTGGCCATTGAGTGCATAATATCGTACATATTAGAGATTTGACCGACCTGAATGGCGGACTTCAATTTGTAAAAGTCCAGGCAGGTGCCACAGGCGAGAATAGAGACCCCTTGATCCTGCAGCTTTCTCAGGGCGTCAAGGGCACCGGAAACGGCGGTCACCAGTTTGACACCACTGTTATAAAAAAGAATTTTTTCAGGTAAGGGGCTGACATCCTTGATGGTCTGGATGTAGGTCTGGAGCAGGGCCCAACCCAGTTCTTCACTGCCCCGGCCCATGGAATCCGACGCGATAACATAGATCATTCTAGGCGTGGCCGGGACATCGCAGCGGTACTCGCTTACGTCAAAGGGATGCTCCTCCGGATGGGCCGTTACTGTTATGGTGACGGCAAAGCAACCGCCGGGACGATCCGTACTCGTCGCTTCATGCCCCTGACTCCGGGCAAACCGGGTGACGTTATTTTTAGAGGCTTCGTTATCGACCAGGATTTCGATATGGCTTGCACCTTGCGCAAGGGCGTCCTTGGTGCGCAGGACCGGCTGGGGACAGGGAAGCCCGATACAGTCAAGGGTGATCTGGGGCATGTTTGACTCCTTTGCCGGCGCACTCGCGGGGCTGCAGACGATGTAACGGGCAGTTAAAGAATGATTTCCTGACCTTCTCGAGCAAAGAAAATCTGCAGGGGGTCACTTTTTTCGGCGGTGCAGTAGATTGTCGCCATCTCGTCAAGCTGATCGTCGCTGCGTTCCGGATCGTGATGGAAAAGGGCTAGTTGTTTCACTCCCGCTTTTTTGGCGGCGGTTATGGCATCCTCAATCGGGGTGTGGCCCCAGCCAATCTTGCCCTTTTCGTATTCTTGCCGGGTGTATTGAGCATCATGCACCAGCAGATCGGCCCCTTTAAAGAAGGTTTCCAGGACCTGATTCTGTTCCTGGGCCGCTTCTTCGCCTTCCAAGGCCATCAGTTCGTCGTAGGAAGGATTGTTGGGGTCGGTGACAAAGAGGTTGCGGAAAGGTTCGGTGTCATAGGATGTGCAAAAAACAGCGCCGCGAAAGCTGAAGCGGTAGCCCAGCGCGGTGATGGGATGATTGATGATTGTGGTCGACAAGGTGATGCCGTCGCCGAGGTCAATCATCGGTTCTTCCTTCAGCCGCTGATAGTCGATGGTGCTGGCCAGTTCACCCATGTTGACGGGAAAATAGCGGTATTTCATCTGTCCACCGACCACCGCCTCCAGTGGCTCTTCCTCATAAGTCACCGGCCCGAAGACTTTGATGCGGGTACCTGGAATATAGACGGGCACAAAAAAGGGAAAGCCCATAATGTGGTCCCAATGGGTGTGGGACAGGTAGATCTCGGTGTGAATGGGGCCCTTGGGGAGATCGTTGGCCAGCATGAAGTTGGCCAGATCGCGAATACCGGAACCTGCGTCAATGATGATATGCCGATTCACTTCCGGGAAACGCAGCTCGATGCAGGCGGTATTGCCACCGTATTTCATGGTTTTGGGCCCCGGACAGGGAATGGACCCGCGCACTCCCCAAAATTTTACTTTGATCATGCGGTTATCCTATGTGGGTTTGAGTTGAGGACATCAATCAGACCTTGAGAAAGATTTCCGCCTTCTTGATTTCCGCATCAACCGCTTCGCTCAGGCTCATAACGGTCTTCCACTGCAGGTCGCACATATCGAGGAGCGAGGCTAATTGGTTCTCGTTGGAAAACCTGTTGCCGGCATAGCCAATATCAAACAAACAGATGTAAAAGTCAGCTAGAGCCACCGTGGCTACCAAGGCCTGATGTTCCGGTTGGGCAAGCTCCGGCGAGTGGTGGTGACAAATGGCGTCGGTGATGACGGCATTGAGCTTCCATTTGGAAGCAATCATCTCTCCAACCTCTTCATGGTCGATTTCCAGGAATTTTTTCTCCAGTATAATCAACGCTTGCTGTTCTATTTTAGCCTGGGTCAGGACCTCGGTGTATTCGTCACCAAAGGGAATCTTGCCGAGATCGTGCAACAGCCCGGCGACAAAATACTCCTCCCGCTCAGCCAGCGGAACGCCGCGTTCGGCGGCCAGGAGTTTGGCCAGAACCCCTACACCGATGGAATGCTCCCAGAAGTCCTTGATGGGCAGGGCCTTGGATTTCTTGGCCTGGCCGACGCAGCGAATGATGGCGGTCGACAGGGCCAGATTTTTGACGGTGTTCAGTCCCAGCATGATGATGGCCCGGGTCAGCGAAGTGACCTTATTCATCAGGGAATAGTAGGCCGAATTAATCAGCTTGAGGACTTGTCCGGTCAAAACCGGGTCAAGAGAAATGACCTTGTTGAGATCGTTGGGAGCAGTGTCCGGCCGGCTGCAGATCTCTAGAACCTTGCCGACCGTCGTGGAGAGGCTCGGCATTTTATCAACAAAAACACGGATTTTGTCCAGTTTTGTTTTTCGATCATTCATCAAGACGACAGAGGGCTCGGTGGGTTGGCAGGAAACGCCGGTTCATTCACAATCCGGCTATAATAAATGAAGGAAGGGGGGAGGTCAAGCAGAGGGTGTGATTTTTCCCGGGTCGATTAACACCCGTGTTTTTTTAAAAAATTGCTGACCACCTCTTCCATGAGTTGCAATTGAGTCTGACCGGTTTCATTGATCCGGATCCACAGGCAGCGCTGAAAGGCCCGGTACAGATCCTCGGGGATCTGTAAGCGTAACTCGATCAGGGACTGAGGAACCGGCTGGTCAGCGGGCTGCTCAGTTTCGGGCATGGTAGGCTACGACGTCCTGGTAACGGAGACCTGAACCGCCAAAGATATCAAGGGCGGAGCCGACGGTCACATCGATGCGCCCTTTGCCGCTGGTGCGGATGCATTCGAGATCGGCCAGCGACGAGACTCCACCGGCATAGGTTGTGGGCACGGGAACGGATGTTGCCAGTAGTTCGAGCAGTCTGGTGTCAATGCCCATGCATTTGCCTTCAACATCAACGGCGTGGATCAGAAACTCATCGCAAAAGGCAGCCAACTCTTCAAGCACTGCCGGGCTGATCCGCAAACTGGTGAATTTTTGCCAGCGATCGGTGACTACATAGTACCCGTCCTCACGCCAGCGGCAACTCAGGTCGAGCACCAACCGCTCCTTGCCGACCAGGAGGGTCAGGTTGTTGAGCCGTTCTTTATCAAGGAGACCGTCATGGAAGACATGGGAGGTGACGATGAGATGGGAAGCCCCTTGGTCCAGCCAGAAGAGGGCGTTGTCTCCGGTAATGCCGCCGCCCACCTGCATCCCACCGGGCCACGCATCGAGCGCTTCACGGGCTGCGGCCTCGTTGCCGGAACCGAGCATGATGATGTGACCGCCGCGGAGATTGTCCTGGCGATACATGTGGGCGTAATGGGAGGGCGGAAGTTCAGAGGAAAAATTCGTTTGCAGAGTGGCTTGATCGCTGGCCAGAGTGGAGCCGACAATCTGTTTCACTCTGCCTTGGTGCAGATCTATGCAGGGCCGGAAACGCATCACGCTCTTTCCAAAAAGAAAAGGGCTGCCGGCGATAGCCGACAGCCCTAAAGACACTGAGGAGTTACATTTCTTTGACCATCATCGTGGTCGGGTCGAGGCGCAATCCCTTGCCGCCTGACACCTGCTCACCGTAGTTGCGGATGATGTCGAGCTGGATGGTGGCATCGGACTCCGGCTTCAGCAGGATGATCATGTCAAAGAGGTCATCGATCTCATGGCAGGGAGCCGGTACGCCGGTCGGCGATACCCGGGGATCGCCGCGGTGGCAGGTGGCCGAGAACCAGGCCTGCATATCCATATTCTCCATGAGATTTTTAATGTCTTCCAGGGATTCGCGGTCCGTCTTTTCAAAATCGAAGCCGTCGACGATCAGGCAATTCGGCCGGAAGATATCCTGCAGCACCAAATCGTTCAACCGTTCTTCCAGTCTGGAGCGAGTAAAGGCCGCGATCTTGAAGGTCATGATCATCCGGTGGCGGGCCACCATGTCGATGAGTTCATGCGGCCGGGTGACACTGTGCTCCTGGAGGATAAACTGGAGGATGTCGTCGTACCAGGTCTTTGTTTTTTCGATGGATTCACCGATGCTGACATGGATGACGCGCTTGCCCCGAAGGATGGAGTCGAGAGCGATCTGCACCAGTAAAGCGGTCTTGCCGAGACCGGCCCTGGCCATGACCAAACCCATCTGATTGTTTTCCCTGCCCATATTCAGAACCCGCAAAGGGTTCTGCTGTACCAGCGGTTCGTATCCCATAATTGTACCTCGTTCCGGTTAATGCTCTCGTTCTGTCCGTTTCAACCGACTGGACGCTGTTCACGCATCTTTTTTGGTCGCGGCAAAAGCCTTGATCAATTCGTCAGCCACGCTTCTTGGCACCTGCTTGTAGGTGGCGAATTCCATGGTGAATTCTGCCTTGCCTTGGGTCAGGGAGCGGAGGGTGGTGGAATAACCGAACATCTCGGCCAGCGGCATCTCGGCCTCGACCACGGTATAATTGCCCTCTTCAAAGGTACCAATGATGACACCTCGGCGCTGATTGAGGCTGCCCATGACCGCACCCTGAAACTCGGAAGGACCTTCCACCGCCACCTTCATGATCGGCTCCATGATCAGCGGAATGGCTTTGGCGTATCCCTGTTTGAAACCGCCGATGGCAGCCAGCTGGAAGGCGATGTCCGAGGAGTCGACCGCATGGTAGCTGCCGTCGGTGATGCCCAGGCGGACACCGGTGATCGGGGATCCGGTCAGGGTGCCTTTCTCCAGGGATTTTTGGAAACCCTTGTCGCACGAGCTGATGAACTCCCGCGGAATCACGCCGCCGACGATCTTGTCGACAAATTCGTATTCACCCTCTTCCAAGGGTTCGATAAAACCTGCCACCCGGCCATACTGACCGGAACCGCCGGTCTGCTTTTTGTGGGTGTAGTCGAACTCGGCTCGCTGGGTAATGGTTTCACGGTAGGCAACCTGCGGTGCCCCGACCTCTACCTCGGCTTTGTACTCCCGCTTCATGCGCTCGATGTAGACTTCAAGGTGCAGCTCGCCCATGCCGGAGATGATGGTTTCGCTGGTCTCGTGATCGACAAATGTCTTGAAGGTGGGGTCTTCTTTCGTGAACCGGTTCAAGGCCTTGGACATATTGATTTGCGCCTTGTTGTCGATCGGTTTGATCGCGAGTGAAATAACCGGGGCCGGGACATGCATCGAGCTCATGGACCAGTTCAGGCCAGGGCTGCAAAAGGTGTCGCCGGAGGCGCAGTCAATGCCGAACAGGGCGACGATATCACCGGAACCGGCACCCTCGATCTCTTCCATCTCGTTGGCATGCATGCGAACCAGACGGCCGACCTTGAATTTTTTGCCGGTGCGGCTGTTAATAATGGTGTCGCCCTTTTGAATCATGCCCTGGTAGGTACGGATGTAGGTCAACTGTCCGTAGCGGCCATCCTCAAGCTTAAAGGCGAGGGCCACCAGCGGGTCCTCTGAATTGTTGCTAACCACTACCTCGTTCTCGTTCTGATCGAGATCCAGGGCGGTGTTCTCAACATCAGTCGGACAGGGCAGGTAGGCGGTGACCGCATCAAGGAGCAATTGCACCCCTTTATTCTTATATGCGGAGCCGATCATCACCGGAGTCAGCTCGAGGCTCAGGGTGCCGCGGCGAATGGCGTCGTGGACCAGGGCCTCGGGAATGTCAGTCTCCTCCAGCATGGCTTCCATCAGCTCGTCGGAGAACATGGACACGGCGTCAAGCAACTCTTCGCGCTTGGCATCGGCCTCATCCTGCAACTCGGCGGGAATCGGTTCGTAACGAATGTTTTCGCCCTGATCGCCGTCAAAATAGACGGCCTTCATGCAGACCAGGTCAATCATGCCCTGTAAGTCACTTTCCAGACCGATGGGGAGCTGGATCATAACCGCGTTCAGGTCCAGCTTGTCACGCAGCTGCTGGGTGACCCGAAAAGGATTGGCGCCGGTACGATCGCATTTGTTGATGAAGGCGATGCGAGGAACCTTGTAGCGGGTCATCTGCCGGTTGACGGTGATGGATTGCGACTGCACGCCGCCCACCGAGCAGAGGATCAACACCGCCCCGTCAAGAACACGCAGGGCGCGTTCAACCTCGATGGTGAAATCGACGTGGCCGGGCGTATCAATGATGTTGATGTCGCTCCCTTTCCAAGAGCAATAGGTGGCAGCGGACTGGATGGTGATACCACGTTCTTTTTCCAGTTCCATGGAGTCCATGGTCGCCCCGACACCGTCTTTGCCACGAACCTCGTGGATGGCATGAATGCGCTGGGTGTAAAACAGAACTCGCTCGGTCAGCGTGGTTTTTCCCGAGTCAATATGGGCGCTGATACCGATATTCCGTACGTTTCCTAAATCTTTTTTCATAACGCGTTCCTCAATTCCCGCTTTCAGGTCGCTCTTGCTCTGGTCTGTTGCGTTCTTATGGGGTTGTTGACATCTGTTCGTAAATAAAAAAAGGAGTTACAGCAGTTCTGCAACTCCATGCTCAATGCGGTGATGGTGTTGGCTGGAAGGTGGGGGAAAAGGATGATTCCTTAACTACTCAGATGAATGTTCACCCGTAAACCTGTGCTTACTGCTCTGCAAGAGATTCGCTTGTACACCTTACTTTAGTAAAGCTGCTTTTTATAACGCAAGGGCAGGTACGAGTCAACCATTTTTTTGGCACTTTTTAAATCGTCAGGCAAGCAAGAGTGTCAATTCAACGTGTAACCATCGAAAAATACCAGTTCGAAAAGCCCCAGGCACCAGCGGCTTTTCGAGCATTTCCCCTTCTGCTAATCTAGCATTACGACTTCGCCATGATCAATATGGTATTTAGCGGCAACGATCAGCAACTTGTCCGAATCGACAAGATGTTTCAGCACCCCGGATTTATTGATAAGGGTGGCTTTGACCAGCGCAATGTTCGTATCGACCACCGCCTCGACGAACTGGGCATTGTCCTTCTCGGAAATTTTCCCTGCGTCCTTAGTTTTTATCAGGGCGGGCTGGATGGCCTGGACAATCGCCCCGATATTCCCTTCGCCTTTTCCTTGTAAATCCACCGTTGCTTTGACTGCGCCGCATTTTTCGTGCCCAAGAATCACAACCAGCGGAGTGCCAAGGTGCTCGGCGGCGTATTCAATGCTGCCCAGGATAATCGGATCAGTGACATTGCCGGCAACCCTGATTACGAATAGCTCTCCGATTCCCGTGTCGAACAGGAGTTCCGGTGGCAGTCTTGAATCGGAACATGTCAGAATGATCGCATACGGCTTCTGGCCAGTAGCAAGCATTTTGACGACCTCCATGCTGTCGCCGGTATGCAGGTGCGCACCGGAAATAAAACGAACATTGCCGGCTTTCAATTTTGCTAGCGCCTCTTGATACGAGATCGAAGGGGCTCCTGTTGAGGCGATCGCTCCCCCGACAGACAGTATGAAGAATGCAACAATGACTGATAATCTCTTGGTGAAATTCATTTCATGCCTCCTGTTTAATTGAATAATCTCAGTGAAAAAGATGGCGAGCACCCGTGTTGTTTACCCCTTAAGCGACCTTGGTAATCTGAGTCTCACAACCCATATTTCTTGCTGTACCCCCGTGGCGTTACCATCTTGTCCCGCCAGACAAAGGTCTGGGAGTTGCCGATGATCACCGTGGTCTGCATGCCGATTTCCTCATCGAGCATGTTCGCAAGTGTGGTCAGGCGGACGGTCTCGTGCTCGCGGGTGGCGCCGCTGACGATACCCACCGGGGTGTCGGAGGAGCGATGCGTGAGCATAATTTCACGAGTGCGAACGATCTGATCGGTCCGCTTTTTGGATCTGGGATTGTAGATCACCACCACGAAATCGGCCGGGGCCACGGCCTCGAGGCGACGCTCGATCATCTCCCAGGGGGTCATCAGGTCGGAGAGGCTGATAGCGGCAAAATCGTGCATCAGGGGGGCGCCGAGGATGGCGGCGCAGGAGTTGAGGGCGGCGATGCCGGGAATGATGTCAATCGGCGCCTTGGCGTTCATGGATTTGGCCAGCTCAAAGACCAGCCCGGCCATGGCGTAGATACCGGGGTCGCCGCCGCAGACCAGCGCCACCCGGCGGCCTTCTTCGGTCAGTTCCAGGGCCTTGCGGCAACGGTCGATCTCCTGCATCATTGACGACGAGATCACCTCGCTGGCCGGGTTGAGACAGTCCCGGACCAGGTCGAGATAGGTGCGATAACCGACCACAATTTCGGCTTGCTCCAGAGCGGTGCGGGCCCGGGGGGCCATGAGATCGATTGCGCCGGGGCCGATCCCCACCACCACCAAAGAACCGTTTCTGTTGTCCTGTCCTGTTGTCATTGTGCTGTTCTTCCTAGTGTTGTGATTGCGAGGGGATCGGCGATCTCCGCAACGGCGGTGGTTACGTCCGTCCATTTCATTTTGGCGACCAGCAGGGTGCTGCCTGGTCCTGCACTGAGGAGGGCCGCCGGTTCGGCCACGCCCTTGGCCCCGGTGGCGCGCTGCACCGCGGCGGAGGCGATGATGCCTTCGACCTGGTTGAGTTGGTCCTTGCTGTAAAAATCGATGGTCCAATTCTGCTGGCGGGCAAAGTCGAGTAAACCTGCTTCATCCTGCTTGAGATCGATCGAGGCTAGGCGGGCAATGGCCTGGGGCGCCAGGTGATGCTGCAGGCAGGTCTTTTCCACGGCGCCAGCGATGGCCGAAGCCGATGTCCCCCGATTACAGCCGATACCAACGACCAGGGCCTGGGGATGCAGCAGGGCTCCACGAGCGGCTCCCTCTATCCGGCTGTCGATGACCAGGTCAGCCGCAGCTCGTTCGGCCACCGGATGGAGATCAGGCGGCAGGTCCGGGAGGAGATATCGGCTCCAGAGGGTGAGTGAGCCGTGATCCACCAGTCGCCCCATAGCCTTGGTGAAAGCGGCCTTGTCGCTGGGCGTCAAATCCCAATCCCGGCACCATAGGTCCAGGGGGGTGCGGCCCAGGACGTCTGAGGCGGTGGTGAGTACGGCCTGTCCGCCGGTTGCGGCAGCCACCAGGTGCGCTAGGTCATTGGCGCCGCCGAGGTGACCGGAGAGCAGGGAAACTGCAAAGCGACCACTCTCATCGCAGACCACGATGGCCGGGTCCCGGTATTTGTCCTGCAGCAGCGGGGCAATGGTGCGGACCACGATGCCGGTGGCCATGATGCAGACGATCT
The DNA here is from genome assembly GCF_963662935.2 of uncultured Desulfobulbus sp. Taxonomy (NCBI): domain Bacteria; kingdom Pseudomonadati; phylum Thermodesulfobacteriota; class Desulfobulbia; order Desulfobulbales; family Desulfobulbaceae; genus Desulfobulbus; species uncultured Desulfobulbus sp. The sequence goes on from NZ_CAXXTL010000002.1 coordinate 2,096,242, forward strand.
CCCCGTATTCCCGCCAGACCCGGTTCACCACCTCGGTCAGTCGTCCTTTACAGGCAAAGAAGTCAGCGTCCAGCGAAGCAGCCAGCCTCTGGCCTAATACACAGCCTCCACGGCTCAGTGCAAGGACGGCAAAGCGCCGTTTCTCCCCGGACCTCTCCGCCATCAGCGATATTCGTGGCTGAAAGCCGCGTCATAGAGTTTCGAGGCGTTCCGGCTGTCCTCGGCCAGGGCCGGACCGACGATGATCATCGCCGTCTTTTTGATCTGCGAATCGTGGATTTTGGCGGTGATGTCGGCCAGGGTGCCCCGGAGAATCTGCTGATCCGGCCAACTGGCCCGTTCGACCACGGCAATCGGCGTCTGCGGCGGATAGCCGCCGGCGGTCAGATCCTCGACCACCCGGGCCATCATCGACACGCTGAGAAAAATGCACATGGTCGCCTGGGCGCGCGCCAGATTGCGCAGCGATTCCGGCTCCGGAACGGGCGTGCGGCCCGCCTGACGGGTGAAGATCACCGTCTGGGTGACCTCGGGTACGGTCAGCTCTTTTTTCAGAGCAGCGGCGGCGGCAAAGGCGGAGCTGACCCCCGGCACCACCTCGTAGGGAATGTCGAATTGATCCAGCCACTGCATCTGCTCGCGGATCGCCCCGTAGATGGCCGGGTCGCCGGTGTGCAGGCGCACCACCAGCAGGCCGTCGCGGTAGCCCTGGGCGAGTACCTGCATGATGGCTTCGAGATCCATGGCGGCGCTATCGTGGCAGACGGCCGTAATCCCGTCGAGCAGGGCGACGTTGACCAGACTGCCGGCATAGACCACCACATCGGCCGAATCCAGCAGGCGGCGGCCTTTGAGGGTAATCAGTTCCGGGTCGCCGGGTCCGGCGCCGAGGAAGACGACGGGATGGAGGGCTGCCTCAGGCGGCGATTTCGATGGTTCCATTGGACACCTGTACCTTTTTTTTGCGGATCACCATTGTGGAGAAGTAGTGGAGCTTTCGGCCTCTGGCCTCGCGGATGTCCGTGTAGACCCGTTCGCCCGGCATGCCCGAGCGCTCGGTCAGCACCGCGCAGTCGGTGAGCCTCAGTTCCTCGAGGAGGTCGATCAGGGCATCGATTCGCCGGTGGACCTTCATCAGCACCACTGCGTCCAGGTTGGTGAGGATGCCGCGCAGCCGGTCGTCTTCAAAGGCAGCGGGGACCACGGCCAGGACATCGTCGCCCAGGGCCAGGGGGCTGGCCTGGGAGGCGGCGCAGGCGGCCATGGCGGTGATGCCGGGGACCACGGTCACCGGGACCTGCGGCCGCTGTTCCTGAATCATGGCCAGAAGATAAAAGGCGGTGGAGTAGAGCGTGGCGTCGCCCAAGGTCGGAAAGGCCACGTCCTCGCCCCGGTCGAGATGCTTGATCACCTCGTCGGCTGATTTCCGCCAAGCCTGGAGCAACTGGTCGTCGGTTTCCTGGCCAAGAAAGACTTTCTTCATGGGGAAACAGAGCGAAAGGATGGTGCGGTCGTTGTCCGGAACCATCTGGCCGGCGATCTGCTGGGCGCTGCTGAGGCCGTTTTCCTTGGCCGTGGGCACCGCCCAGACCCTGGCTTTGGTCAGGATGCGCACCGCCTTGTAGGTCATGAGTTCCGGGTCACCGGGACCCACACCGACCAGGTAGAGGTGGCCGGGCTGCGATGAGGAATTGTCACTGCTCATTTGTCGCCTGTGATAAGGGTTATGGGGTTGAAGACATGGGGTTCGCCGTCGGGATACTGCCGGCGGGTCACGGTGAGGGTGCTGCTTGCCACCCTCAGGCCCAGCCGTTGCAGGCTGGTCAGGGCAGTGGCCTCGGTTTGGGCCAGCACGGCATTGATCACGATCCGGCCGCCCGCGGCCAATCGACCCACCGCCGCCTCGATGATAGCCTCCAGTTGCTTGCCGCTGCCGCCGATGAAGATGCGGTCAGGGGGGGGCAGGCCGATCAGGGCCTCCGGGGCTTGGCCGCTCACCAGATGGATGGTGTAGGCGCCGTATTGCCGGATATTGGCACGGATGTTCGCCTGTTCCTCGGGTTTCTTTTCGATGGTGTGGATCGACAGTCCCGGACAGAGCCGGGCTGCCTCCAGGGAGACTGAGCCCGAGCCGCCGCCGATATCCCAGAGAACGCCGGTTGCCGGCAGCCGCAGCCGGTGGAGGGTGGCGGCGCGGACCTCGTCTTTGGTGATCAGGCTCCGGGAATGCTGGATCTCGTCTTCCCTGAGGCCGAAGCGGATTCCCAATGGTTGGTCCGGTTGTTCCACCAGCACCATGTTCAGCGGGGAAAAGCGGTCGGCGGCGATTTCGTGCAGGCTGCCGCTGGTCAACCGCTCATCGGCCAAGCCCAGATTCTCCGCCACCCGGATGCGGAGACCGGCAATGCGCTCGTGGTCCTCGCAGGCCTCCAGGGCCGCCAAGAGCCGGGCTGCCACCTGGTCCGGGCTGTTGCGGTTGTCGGTGAACAGGATTGCGCGATGATGGCGGAGCACCCGGCCAGGCATATCGTCGCCGTTTCGGCCATGAAGGCTGACCACGGCTAGGTCGTCCCAGGGGGTATGGAAACGGGCGCAGGCCAGTTGGACAGCGGACAGGGCTGGGTGAATGCGGAGCCGTTCCGGCCCGAAACGGCTGATCAGGGTGCGGCCGATGCCGTAGAACAGGGGGTCGCCGCTGGCGAGGATGGCGACATCGCCGCCGGCAAGGGCTTCTTCCACGGTGTTCAGCATGGCAGCCAGCGGAGCAATATCAATCAGGGGGCAGCTTAACCCCGCCACCAAGGGGCGATAGCGACGGGAGACGGCAATGGCGGCGCAGCGGCGCAGCAGGGGCCATTGCTCGGCGGTTAAGGACCGGCCACTGATGCCGATCAGTTCAATCCGCGACATGCACCACTCCTTTTTCCGATGTGACCAGATACACCTGTACCGGCAGGCCGGACCAACGTTCCGCCTGTTCCCTGGCCTTGCGGCAGACCGCCGCGATCAGATCGTCGCGCTGCATTGTTTTGAGTCGGTCATAAATCTCCCGGGCTGTATTGGCGGTGCGAAATTCGAGGGCTGCTTGTTGCTCCAGGCCGAGATCGGCCAGCAGATCGGCCGCCTGCCGGGTCTCCAGGGCGCCGTTGCGTACATGGGTCTGGGGCACAGCCAAGGCCGCCTTGATCAGTTTGGCCCACATCCCGGCCAGATGGAGATGACTGAACCCCTGCCGCTTGGCGGCCTCCAGGGCATAGAGCAGGTAATCGCCCATCATGACCTGGGCCTCCTCCGGCAGACGGAGCCGGTCCTGCACCGCTGCCTCCGAGGTCCGGCCGGTGGCCAGGATAACCTGGGTCAGCCCGGCGGCTCGGGCCACCTGCATTGAGGCCTCGATGGTGTCGGTCCAGGCCTTGGCCGAGACCGGCCGGACAATGCCGGTGGTGCCGAGGATGGACAGGCCGCCAATCACCCCCAGCCGCCGGTTGAGAGTTTTCTCCGCCAGGGCCTCGCCGTCACGGACAAAAATCTGGACTTCCAAGGCCGCATCACTTCTATCGCCTTCCTCTAGGGCCTCGGCTACTGCTGCCCGGATCATCCGCCGAGGCACCGGATTGATCGCCGGTTCGCCTACGGCCACCGGCAAGCCGGGCTTGGTGACCAAGCCAACACCGGGCCCGTTGACCAGGACAATCTTCTCTTCCCGCCCGCCATCAAGCCAGCGTACCGTGGCCCCGACCTCGGCGCCGTTGGTGACATCCGGATCGTCACCTGCATCCTTGACTACCGTGGCCATGGCCTGTTGAGCGGTGCCGCCGAAACGGCAGAGGGCAAAGCGGTGGCGCGAATCGTCGGGAAAAGGGATCTCGACTGCTCCAGGATTCTCCCGGCCCAGCAGGCAGAGCACCGCCGCCTTGGCTGCAGCTGCCGCGCAGGCCCCGGTGGTGTAGCCGCTGCGCAGGGCTCTTTTTCCCCTTGCTTGCTGCCCCATCGCGTCCTTAGGCCAACCGCAGCAGGGCGTTGACTGCCGCCACGGCGACCGGTGTGCCGCCCTTGCGTCCCAAGGCGGTGATGAAGGGATAGTTTTTTTGCGCCAGCAACTCCTTGGACTCGCTCGCATTGACAAAGCCCACCGGCACGCCGATCACCAGATTCGGGGCAAAGAGTCCCTGCTCGATCAACTCCATCACTTTGAGCAGGGCCGTGGGGGCGTTACCGATGGCAACAATGCCGATGTTGTCGGCAATGCTGCGGGCCATGGCGGCATCGGATCGGGTGGTGCCGTTCTGTTTGGCCATGGCCACGGTGTCCGCCTCCGCCACCCGACAGATCACCCGGCCACCGAAGCGGGTCAGGAGTGCGGCGGAGATGCCGCTGGCCGCCATGTTGACGTCCACCAGGATGTTCTTTCCGGCCCGGATGGCGGCCAGGCCCGTCGTTACGGCCTGGGGGTGGAAGCGCAGGTTCTCGGCGAAACTGAAGTCGCCGGTGGCGTGGATGGTGCGGCGGACCACGGCAAATTCCTCGGGTGAAAATGCGGTGGGCCCGAGTTCGCGCTCGATGATGCGGAAACTTTCTGCTTCTATTTCCTGAGGGGCGATCTGTTGTAAGGTAACCATGATGTGTTCTCAGCGTGGTTGTCGGCAGGTTTGGACAAAACGGACCGCAGCCTCGGGGGTGCGGCCCCAGTGCAGATGGATGTAGCCTGCCAGGGTGTTGTGAAGGAGGTGCCCCTCGTGCCGTCCGTCCTCGAGACGGAAGGCGGATGCAACTTCAGGGTGGCCCTCCTCGATGGTCGAGTAGTGGAATTCGTGGCCGTGGAGCACGGCGCTCTTAGGTGCAAGCAAACAATCCTGTTCCACAAGCGGTTGTCGGTAGCCGAGGCTGTGCAACCGGCTTTGCATCCGCGCTTGAAAGGGGTAGAGGCCGGCCATGGGAAAGGGTTGGCCTTTCAAGTCAATAATCGAGCGGCAGAGATACATGAAGCCACCGCATTCGGCATAAACCGGGCGACCGCATTCGGCAAAGGCGCGGATCTGTTGGAGCATTTTTTTATTACCACTCAACTGGCCGGCATGGAGTTCGGGATAACCGCCGCCGAGATAGAGGCCCTGCAGTTTCTGAGGAAGGTTTTTATCCTCTAGGGGGCTGAAAAAAATCAACTCAGCGCCGGCCGCACGCAGCAGGTCGAGGTTGTCCTCGTAATAAAAACAGAAGGCTGCGTCTCTGGCCACCCCGAGGCGAACCGTTTCGGCCGAGGCCGCCGGGGGGTGGTTCGTGTCTGCCGGGGGCGATTCCCGGTGCTCGCCGGCAATCCGGAGCAACAGGTCAAGGTCAAGGTGTTCTTCCGTCAGCAATGCCAGCTGGTCCAGTCCCTCGCCCCGGAGCGGGTGTTCCTCGCCCATATGCAGGCCGAGGTGGCGGGAGGGGATGCAGACCTCCTCCCGGCGCGGCAGAAAACCGATGATCGGAACCTTGCAGTGGTCCTGGATGGCCTTGATCACCATGGCCCGATGCTTGTCCGAGCCAATCCGGTTGCAGATAACCCCGGACAGGTGCAGTTGGGGATCAAGGGTGGAAAAGCCATGGACCACGGCGGCAACGCTCTCCGCCGCCGAGCGGACGTCGATCACCAGAATGACCGGCAGTTCCAGGGTCTTGGCCAGGGTGGCTGCCGAGCCCTCGCCGCCGTCAAAGAGGCCCATGACCCCTTCGACCACCGCACAGCCGGAGGCTGGGTTGTGACGGGCAAAGGTCTGGCGGACAAAATCGGCCCCGCACATGCGGACATCAAGGTTGCGCGACACCCGGCCGGTCACCATCCGGTGCAGGCTTGGGTCGATGAAGTCCGGGCCGCATTTAAAGGGCTGAACCATGAGCCCTCGCCGGGCCAGGGCGGCCATGATCCCCAGGGTGACCGTGGTCTTGCCGCATCCGGAATGGGTGCCAGCGATGAGCAGGGCGGGCGGGCTCATAGTTGGGTGATACCCTCCTGGCCATAATCCGGATAGAGCAGTGAGCGGACAAAGGCAATGCCGTCGATTAACCCCAGGGTCGGCCGCGAGACCATCTCCTCGTCAACCAGAAAGACCTGGTTTTCGCGTACGGCCTTGATCACCCCAAATCCCGGCTCCTTGACAATATCGTCAACGCTCACCGGATTCATTCGGCCGCTCTGGGCCAGGAAGAGGTCGATCTGGTCGGCCTTGGCCAGGATGCGCTCTTTGCCATAGGCAGCGATATTGGTCTCGCGCACCTGTTCGGCATCACTGGCGATGTTGATGCCGCCGGCCGATTCCAGGGCAAACATGGCAATGGCGTTGGGGGCAAAGGTCTTCATCTGTTTGTGAATCGCCTCAAAGTAGACGTGTTTACGTTTTTCTTTGGGAATCTGTAGCAATGAGGCCGTGATGGCAGCCAACCGTTTGCCGAAGGTTTCGATCATGACCTTGGCTTGCGGTTCCCGGCCGGTGAGTTTGCCCAGGGCCTCCCAGTAGGGGAAGAGTTCATTCGCCTCACTCGGTTGGAGGGAGATGACACGAACGTTGTTCTTTTCCAGGATGCGCACCAGATTGGGGTAGCCCCGGCTGATCATCGGCCGGATCAGGACCAGATCGGGTTTGAGGGCTAGCAACCGTTCGGGGTCATCTTGGAATTGGACGCGGGGCAGGTGGGGCAATTGGGTGTCGCTGGGTCCGCAGGCAATGATTTCCTTGTTCAGCCCGAGTTCGAGCAGATTGGTGGTATGAGCCGGGTACAGGGAGATGATCCTTTGAAAAGGCTGGGAAAAGACCAGGGTCCGTTTCTCGCTGTCGGTGATGGACGCGGCCGAGGCAATGGAGGTAAGCAGGAGAACGAGACACTGGATGAGAAGAAGAACTTTAAGGCGCATGATACCGTATTGCTGGGGTTTAAGGGTGAGCCGGCAGCCTGAAACTCACCTGCCGGCTGTTGGTAAAGGTATTGGTGGTTACTTCGGCCTCGACGCCGTAGACCGCCTCAATATTTTCCGGGGTCAGCACCTCCTCGGTGGGCCCCTGGCAGACCACCTGCCCCTGTTTGAGGAAGACCAGCTGGTCGCAGAAGAAGGAGGCCAGGTTGAGATCGTGCATCACTGCCACCACCTGCATGCCCTGCTGCTCGAAACGGCTGCGGATGAGGTGGAGGATCTCCAGGCTGTGGTGGATGTCGAGGTTGGAGGTGGCCTCGTCGAGCAGGAGGACCGCAGGCTTCTGAGCCAGGGCACGGGCCACGGCCACCCGCTGCTTTTCGCCGCCGGAAAGCCGGGTCACCGGCCGATCGGCCAGGGCAGTAATGCCGGTGATCTCCAACACCTCGTCGATCAGGTCCTGGTCCTCTTTGTTGGGAGTGGCAAAACGATGGAGGTGCGGATGCAGCCCCATTTCCACCACCTCGCGGACCGAAAAACTGAAGCGGACCATGAAGTCCTGGGGCACCAGGGCCAGGAGCCGGGCCAGTTGTTTTTTCGGCCAGGTTTGTACCGGACGGTCCATGAACGCAATCGACCCGGACTGCGGCGTCTGCAGGCCGCCCATCAGATCAAGGAGCGTGGTCTTGCCGCTGCCGTTGGGGCCCAGGATACCGTAGCAGCAGCCCCGGCGGAGTTCAAGATTGACATCGCGCACAACCTGCGTGCCGTTATAGCCAAAGCTGACCTCGGTCAGTGACCAGAGGCGGTCGCTCTGTTGTTCAGAAAGCGCTCTTGCCATCCTGTTGCCGTTTTTTAAAGAGAATGCAGAAGAAGGGGCCGCCCAAAAGCGCGGTGAGTACGCCGATCGGTACCTCGACCGGCAGGACCGCCCGGGTCAGGGTGTCGGCGACCAGCAAGAGCAGGCCGCCGGTAAAAAAGGAGAGCGGGACCAGTAAACGGTTGTCCGGACCGACCAGGTGGCGCAGCATGTGCGGCACGATCAGGCCGACAAAGCCGATGATGCCGGAGACCGAAACCGCAATTGCAGTCATCAGGGTGCTGACCGTGAGCAGGAGAGTGCGCAGCCGGACCGTATTGACGCCGAGCGAGGTGGCGGCCCGATCGCCGGTGGCCATGATGTTGAGGTCGCGGCTGTAAAAAACCGCGGTCATGGTCCCGAAGAGGGCCGTGGGCACCAGCAGGAGAATGTTTTGCCAGGAGGCCCCGGCAAGGCTGCCCATCAGCCAGAAGATGATCAGCCCCACCTGCTCGTCAGCGAGGAATTTGAGAAAACCGATGGCCGCAGACAAGATGGCGGCAACAATGACCCCTGCGAGAATCAGGCTGGTGGAGGAGAGCCGCTTGTCGCCGGAGGCCAGAAAGAGGACCACGGCCAGGGTGCCGACGCCGCCGCCGAAGGCAAAGACCGGAATGGTCACGCCGGACGGCAGGGCCAGGCCGAAAATCTGCAAGACAATCACCAGGGAGGCACCGAAGGCAGCGCCGGTGGAGATCCCCAGGGTGTAGGAGTCGGCCAGGGGATTGAGCAGAATTGCCTGAAAGACCGCGCCGCTCACCCCGAGCAGACCGCCGACCAGGACCGAGGCCAGGATCCGGGGCATACGCACGTCGGCGACCACCGTGGCGGCAACCGGGTCGATGCCCACGGGCAGGGGTTGACTGCTCAGTTTGGCAAAAAGAATGAGAATGACATCGGGGATCGACACCTGGAGGAAGCCCAGGGTGGCCGAAAGGGCCACGGCAAACACCATGGCTCCGCAGAGTGGCAGCAACCAGGTAATGGCGCTCTTGCCGTTCATCAGTCCAGCTCCACTCCCGCATCGGCAGCGGCTTCGGCGGCATGCGCGACAAAAATCTGCACCAGCGGCGTTTCTTCGCCCAAGCCTTTGATCACCGGGATCACCTCGAAACCCTCCCTGGTGAGGATCGATTGCCAGGAGTCTTCCTCCGGGCTGACCAGGTCGCGGGTGGCATGTTCGCCGGCGACGATGAGAAAGGGCTTTAGCATCACCCGGCGTACCCCGTGCAGCCGCAGGCTCTCGACCACCTCATCAAGGCTGGGGAATCCTTCGACCGTGGCAATCAGGGTCAGCACCCCGGGGTAGAACTGCCGCATGCGGGCCGCAAATTCCAGGTAGAGGCCGCCGGAGGGGAAATACTGGTTGCCGTGGCCCATGTAGACCAAGGCCGCATCGTGGCTTTTTGCCAGGGCCGCGTCTTCAGCCAGGGCCTGGGCAACGATGCGGATGTCGTCGGCATAGGCGCGGTGGAGGCTGTAGGCTCCAAGCAGGGGCCGGCCGAGGGCGATTGTTTTAAAGGGCCGCCAACGCGGCTTCATGGTACGGATTGAGGCCAGGCCGCGGACATAGGCCGCCAGATCGTGAAACTCCTCGGCTGGGGCAACGTGGGTTGGCTGGACGATCAGGGTGTCAAACCCTTGATCCTGGAGATTGGCTATGGCGGCGAGGATGCCCTGAATGGCAAGGATATCCTGGGGGATATCGGGATGCGCCTGCAGGTAGGCCGGGTCGGTGGCGCGCTTGCGCCAGATGCGGCGGATCTGGTTGGAGGTGAAGGCCAGGCGCACCGGGGTCTGGGGATACGCAGTTTCCATGGCGGTCTTGATGGTCAGCAGCCCCTTGAGGGCCGCTTCCACCGTGGTTCCGAACATGGCCAGCACAATCGCCTTCCTCTGTTGCACCAACGCCTCCCTCGGTTGACGGAAAAAAGGTTGCCGGGCGATGTGTCCTCGCGCCCCTGTTTTCCCTGGGTTTCCGGTCCGGAAATAAAAAAATCCCGGACCAATGATCTTGATCCAGGATGTCCCTTGTTTACCGCTGGAGTCTGTCGTCCGAGCTTGCAGCCGGCAAGGTCGGGGTCTTACTGTTCAGGCAGGTCTTCTGACTTCCGGATCACTCTCCTTCCGCGCCTTCCCGTTGTCAGCAACAACAGTGGCCATCATGCGGAATTTGTCCCCGGGTACAGCGGTGGGCCCGTTCCGGTCTTGAACCGGATTCCCTTTTCATCCGTTGATACGGACACCTGAACACAGTGCGGCCCATGGTACCTGCCGCTCCCGATGAAGTCAAGCCGTGAATCGCTGTCAATCTGGAAAACACGGGGAACAGCGTTCCCACGGAGGACTCAGGCGTTGTTGCCTTCGGTAAAGTGGCGAGGAGAGCTGTTCACCAAGGCGGGCAACAGGGTTTGCACCTCAAGGGTGGTCCATTCCGGATGACCGGAGAGGGTGGCCACGTTGATCTGATTGAGTCCTCGGGCTATCTCCTCGTAGCTCTTTCCTTTGGACCGCAGCCGCTGGATCGAAGCCGAGAGCTGGTCGCGGCTGAATACCTTTTTTTCCCTACCGAGTTTCTGTAAAGTCTGCTTGTTCTCTGCCGGAGGGGGTGTTTCAGGCATTTCCAGGGTCAGGCCGTTGTGCGGCAATTCAACCGCCTCGTAGAGGTCGAATATCTGATCCTCCGGGAGCGTGTTTTTGTCGTGCGCGCTTTCGGCAGGAGTTGGAATGTCGGCGGTGACAACGGTGGGCATGGGTTTGTATTCCAGTTGCAAGCCGACCATCAGCCGCATGAGGTCGTCGATCTGCCGGTCGCGGCGCGCCAGCTGCTCCCGCATGTCTTCCAGTTGATCGCGGAGCAGTTCGATCTGCTCCTTGTAGGCAAGCAGCAGATCGTTTAAAAAGCCGTCGTGCTGGCTGGTTTGTGCCTGCCGCCCGGCGATTCCGGCTGCTTTGGTCTCGCCCGTAGCCATCTCTTCGCCGTCGCGAGCATAGGTAGCGAGCAGCTGCCTTCCCTGGTCCCACCGTTCCAGGTCGGCGTAACGGAAGCGGACCTCCTGCTTGCCGGTCACCGGGTTAAGGATCAGTTTGTAAGGTAGACCTCTTTTCCGGTACCGGCTGATGGATTTGGTCGATACATTGAGAAAATCGGCCGCTTCTTTCTGGGTTACCATGTAATCATTGTCACTCATGCCTGTCTCGTCGTTGATGGGTGATTCCGGCTGTTGCTCTCGGCCAGCAATTCCCGGCCAGTGGCAATGACCGCCTGGAAAAAGTCGTCGATCTGGGGTTTGCCGATGGTGATGTTGGTGATCAGCAGCCGCAGGACCAGTTGGTTGTTGACGAAACCGGTGCCGACCAGGCTGCGGCCGGTGCGGTGCATGCGCTCCCGCAGCTCCAGGTTGAAGGGTTCGACAGGGATATCGGCGGGGGGACGAAAACGGAAACAAATGTTGAACGATTCGCGGGGCACGACCATCTCAAGTTCGTTCGCCTGATGCACCTGTTCCTCGGCATATTGACACAGTTCCAGATAATTTTCCACCCTTTCGGCCAGCCCGGCCTGACCGTAGAATTTCCAGTCGAGGAACCACTTGAGGCTGTCGACCCGCCGGCCGCATTGCAGGGATTGGGTGCCGAGGTCGCGGATTTCACCGTCCTCGCCTTCGCGGAAGATGTAACTCTCGTCGCCGGCGCTGCAGACCTCTCGGAGAATATCGGGGCGATGGTTGAACAGCAGCACGTTGCACATCAGGGCCGTACCCAGCATTTTGTGAAAATCCAGGGTGAAGGAATCGGCCTGTTCGAGATCTGGCAGGTACTGTTGCCGGAGTCGATCGCTGAAGATCACCGCCCCGCCCCAGGCGCCGTCGACATGCAGCCAGAAATTGTACCGGTCGCGCAGGGTCAGCAGCGGCGGCAAGGGATCGTAGGAGCCTCGCACCGTGGTTCCGGCTGTGGCGGCGACAAAAAAGGGCAGGCCGCCCGAAGCGGTGACCTCGGCGAGCCGTTGCTCCAAGGCGGGTACGATCAACCGGCCATGGTCGTCCACCGGAACTTTGATCAGGTGCTCGGCACCCAGGCCGAGGATATTGGCGGCCCGGTCCATGGAGTAGTGGGCGTCGGCGTTGACAAAGGCAAACAGTTCCTGCCTGCCGAAGAGACCTCGTTGTTTGGCCTCCGGGTACACACTGTTACGGGCGGCCATCATGGCGATCATATTGGCGTTGCTCGAACCGGTTGTCATCTGGCCGGTTCCGTGGTCAAAACCAACCAGCTCCAGCATGGTCCGCAGCAGGTATTTTTCCATGAGGGTCGACACCGGGGCGGTCTCATAGGTGCAGGCCGAGGTGTTGGTGATGGCGGTGATCATCTCGCCGATCACCGAGGGCAGGTTGGCCCCGGACCACATCCGGTTGACGTAACCGGGATGACCGGTTTTGACGGCGTGGGCCAGGTACAGCTCCACCCAGGTGAACAACTCCTCCCAGTTGCCCAGACCCCGATCTTCCTCGAGGTGCAGCACCCGGCGCAAGTCGCTGGGGTCGAGATATTCGACAAACGGACCGGTCTCCCGTTGCTGGTGGTAACGGGTGATGATCTGCAATAACCGCTCGAAGATTTTATCCTGCTCCATACGTCCTGTGAATACTCCCTGTGGTCAGTACAGATTCAAATCAACCGCGGATTGAGAGTGCCCGGTAGGATGATCTGCTGCCGGGAAGAACTCTCGCTCTTTTTGCTTCTCTTGCAAAGCCGTTTCCCGGAAATTCGGCAAGGGGCGACGAGTGCGCTGCTGTTATGCCGGAGATTCGGAAATGGGACAAAATCGTTTGCTCTATACTACAGGGGAGGCGGATAATCGAACAGAAAGTGGTGGGAGGCAGGTAAGAATGGCAGGGGATCGGATGGTCAGCTGGGCAACGGCTTTAAATGTAAGGTTTTTTGTTTTTTTTGAGGGGAGGCTTTCAGCAAAAGAACCCTGATTGTGTTGCCGACAGTGAGTGCGGCTGCCAAAGGCAAGCGGCGCCTTTCATGGTGCCGGGTTCGGCTGATCCCTGGTTGTAAAAGTACACGATACCTGAAGAAATGAGGTCTTATTCCTCCTCATCCTCCCCGCCCAGGGTGGCTTGATCGATGCGCAACATGCCCTCAAGCAGGAGGTGATCGATGCGGGCATATAGCTTCACCGCATCCGCAGCCGGAATCTGATTCGGATAGAACCGGAAGATGCCTTCGTTCCAGGAAAGTGCCTCGAAAAAGGCATCCTTGACCTGGCGCAACAGGGTTTTGTCGAGACCGTCGGGTTTTATGTACTCCTGTTCCAGGAGAATCTGGCCAAACCGCTTGGGTGAGTCGGTCTGCTCGTGCAGGAGCAGGCATTGCTGCAGTTGCTCCTCGGTGATTACCTGTGACTCGACGAGGATCTGGCCGATCTTGCGCTGGTTGACCTGCAGGAGCCCATGGATCAGCACGCCTTTGCGAAAATAAAAGCTGCCGCAATTGGTGGGCGCCTGGATCTCAAGCATGCCACTCAGGGCGGCGAAATCAAAAAGCTGAAAGATGTTTTCGATGGCGATGGCGGCAATATTGCCTTCCAGCGCGGCGAGAGCGACGGAGGGGCCCGAGTCCGCGTGCTTGTCGTGTTGGAGGGGCATCAGGGCGGTTTTTTTGGTTTGCGGTCCAAAAAAAGTGCTGAGAATCAATTTCATGTGCGCGTTTGTAGTGTCTGGGAATGGATACAGTCAGGATAGGTTAAGATTCGCGCAAAACCGGAAAGGAGTCAAGAAGTATTCTCTTTTTCTGCAGACAGCCAGGAACGACAGCACCAAAAAGGGGCGACGAATCCATGGCCGTCGCCCCCAACTTCGGGAATAGAAAAAGAACGTTACACTCCGATGATCTCCTCGGGAGCATGGGTCAGGACCTGCGGCCCGTCTGCCTTGAGCACGTAGGTGTTCTCGATACCGATGGCCCCTTCCGGAAACACGAATTTTGGTTCAAGCGCAAAGGTCATGCCCACTGCCAGCGGCATCTTGACGCCCTTGGCAAAGATCGGATACTCGTCGAGTTCCAGGCCCACCCCGTGACCAATGAAGCGGACCCGGTCGTTGCCGATGCCCATGAAATGCTCCTGCAGGCCGATGGCTTCGGCCAGTTCCGCCGATTTGGTGTAGACATCCTCGCAGATCACGCCCGGCTTGATCATGGCCACGATGGCCTCCTGAATCTTCAGGGCAGCCGCGTGCGCCTGCCTCAATTGTTCCGAGATCTCGCCGATGACGAACATCCGTGCTCCGTCGGCGGTGTAGCCGTTAATCACGCAGGTATAGTCGATGTAGACGACCTCACCCTGGCTGATGGTTTTCCAGCCGGCGCCGTGCGGATTGTTGGCCGGGGTCAGGCCGCACCCGCCCACCGGGCCGTCGAAATAGGAGGGGACCGCGCCGCTGGCGCCGGTAGTCACATTGCCCATGAAGAAGTCCTGATTGAAGGCGCGCATCTTGCTGCAGCCACCGTAGCCGCGCCGCCGCATCCCGGCCTCGAACAGGCTGGCGAGCTCGATTTCGGTCATGCCTTCATGGAGCATGGCGGGCACATCGGCAAAGACCTGATCAAGAACGCCGCAGGCCCTCTGCAGCAGGTCGATCTCGTGTTCCGATTTGATGGTCCGGATTCGCTTGAGCGCATCCGAGATATCGGTGAAGTTGGAATCCTTGAATATTTTGTTATAAAACTGCCAGGTATTATAGGGGATGACGTCCAGTTCCAGGCCGAGCGTGTCCAGGTTGAATCCTTTCTCCTTGAGGATATCGGGGATCATTTTTAGGCTCTTGACATCCATGATCTCCTCAATGGGCGACTCCTTGCAGGCGCGCTCAAAGCTCTTGCGCACCATGAGAATGGGCTTGCCGGAGCGGGGAATGAAGAGATGGCTGCTTTGAGAGGTACCGCTGAGATAGAACAGGTTAGTGTGGTGGATGATCAGGGCGCCATCGATGCCCAGTTGTTCCAGAGTGTTCTGAAAGGTCTGGATGCGTGTGTCAACTTCACTTTTCGGCGTGTAGAGCATATCCGTCATGAATTCCTCCCCTGTGCGTGAGTTTGAAACAAGGTACCGGTTTGACTGCAAAGTTGCCGGCAACCGTATTCAACAAAAAACGATCTGTCAATGGCAAGTCGGCGCGATGGGGAGCTTCGATGGAGAGGGACGGGCGTGGTGGGAGGGGCCGTGCTCCGCAGACCGGCAAGCTGCTCAGCTCAGCCGGTTTTTGAAATCCTCGTAGCCAAACCGGCGCACCAGGGTCAGCACGTCGTTTTCCGGCCGGTAGAGGATGATTGCGGGCAGTTGGACGCCGTTGAAGGTGTTGGTCTTCACCATAGTGTAGATGGCCATGTCGGTGAACACCAGCCGGTCGCCGGCAACCAGCGGCGCATTAAAGGAATACTCGCCGGCAACATCACCGGCCAGGCAGGAGAGACCGCCGATGCGGCAGGTCCAGGCCTTCTCGCCCGGCTCACCCGAGCCGATGATATGCGGCCGGTAGGGCATCTCCAGGACATCGGGCATATGGGCCGGCACTGAGGCATCGATGATCGCCACCGGCAGATCGGCCTGGACGACATCGAGCACCGTGGCCACCAGATAGCCGGTGTTGAGGGCGACGGCTTCGCCCGGTTCCAAGTAGGCTTGCACCCCCCATCGAGATTGGAAGTGGTTGACGATGTCGATGAGCAACTCCAGGTCATAGCCCTCGCGGGTGATGTGATGGCCGCCGCCGAAATTGACGTAGTGCATTTGCGGCAGGACATCGCCAAAGGTCCGCTCCACTGCGGTGACGGTCCGCTCCAGGCAGTCGGCGTCCTGTTCGCAGAGGTTGTGCCAGTGCAGGCCGCTGATGCCCTCGAGCATGTCGGTGCGAAAATCGGCCCGCCGGATGCCCAGCCGGGAACCAGGCGCGCAGGGGTCATAGATGGGGACCGCTCCTTCCGAATGCTCGGGATTAATCCGCAGGCCGAATTCCAGTGTCCGCCCTGCCGCCTTGGCCGTTTTTTCGGCAAGTCCTCGAAACCGTTGCCACTGTGCAAAGGAATTGAACACCAGATGATCACTGGTCGCGGCCAGCTTTTCGATATCCGAGGCCGAATAGGCGGCGGCAAAGCTGTGGACCTCGCGGCCGAATTCTTCGCGGCCCAGCCGCGCCTCATGGGGCGAACTGCAGCAGACCCCGTCCAAGGTCTCCCGCAGCAGCGGAAAGACGCTGAACAGGGCAAAGCATTTCAGGGCCAGCAGGATTTTGCAGCCGGTCTGTTCTTTGACCCTGGCCAAAATGGCGAGGTTGTCGCGCAGCAGTCCCTCGTCGACCACGAAGGCGGGAGTCACCACCTGCGCCGGGTCGAATCGGCAGGCGAAACGGCCGTTGCAGCGAGGTTCGGTCACAGCTCAACGACCTGCCAGGGGAGACCATATTTGTTCAGCGCTTCCATGAAGGGATCGGGATCGAACTCCTCCATGTTCCACACGCCAGCTCGCTTCCACAACCCCTGGAGCATCATCTTGGCGCCGATCATCGCTGGTACGCCCGTGGTGTAGGAGATGGCCTGGGAGCCGACCTCGCGGTAGGCATCTTCGTGGCTGCAGATGTTGTAGATGTAGAGCTGTTTTTCCTTGCCGTCTTTGACGCCCTTGAACACGCAGCCGATACAGGTGCGGCCATGGGTCAGGGGGCCGAGCGAGGCCGGTTCAGGCAGCACCGCCTTGAGGAACTTGAGGGGGACCACTTCGGTGTCGTTGTAGTTGACCGGGTCGATCCGGGTCATGCCGACATTCTCCAGCACCCGCAGGTGGGTGAGGTAGTTCTCGGAAAAAGTCATCCAGAAACGCGCCCGCTTGAGGCCGTGGATGTTCTGCACCAGGGATTCCAGCTCCTCGTGGTACATGAGGAAGCACTTTTTGGGGCCGATGCCCTCGGGGAAATCGTAGTTCATCGACCAGCTGAGCGGATCGGTCTCCACCCACTCGCCGTGTTCCCAGTAGCGGCCGCGCTGGGTGATCTCGCGGATGTTGATCTCTGGATTGAAGTTGGTGGCAAAATGCTGGCCATGGTCGCCGGCGTTGCAGTCGATGATGTCCAGGGTGTGAATCTCGTCGAAATGGTGTTTTTGGGCCCAGGCGCAGAAGACATTGGTGACGCCGGGGTCAAAGCCGGAGCCGAGCAGGGCCATGAGCTTGGCCTTCTCGAACCGCTCCTTATAGGCCCACTGCCATTTGTACTCGAACTTGGCCAGATCCGGCGGCTCGTAGTTGGCGGTGTCAAGGTAATCCACCCCGGTTGCAAGGCAGGCGTCCATCAGCGGCAGATCCTGGTAGGGCAGGGCGACGTTGAGCACCAGGTCCGGCTTGATCCGCTGGATCAGGGCCACGGTCTCTTCCACATTATCGGCATCGACTTTCTCGACGGTCACGGTGACGCTGGTGCGTTCCTTGACCGATTGGGCAATGGCCTCGCATTTCGAGACGGTGCGGCTGGCCAGGGTGATTTTGCTAAACACCTCGCTGGCTTGGGCGCATTTATGAACGACAACGCTGCCGACACCGCCGGCGCCGATGATGAGGACGTGAGACATGGGAGGGCTCCTTATGGTTAAAAAACTTAAAGAACAATTGAACCGTTGCCACGAAGTTGAAAGCGGCTGTTGGCAGTGGATGGCGGAGATTTCTCCCTGCGGTCGAAATGACAGCTATATCCAAGCCAATTTCTCGACAACATGACCATTTTGCCTTCTTCCGAAGGCGTCATTTTTTGTCATCTCGACCGCAGGGAGAGATCTCAAACCACCCATCACTCAAATCTTGCCATGCAGGGTTGACGGCAACAACCAATAGGTTTTTCTTCTCTCTTCGCCACTTCTTGATCTCTTTTTCCCTGGCTATTGCGATGAGAACATCCTGCGTTTCCTCGAAATAGACCAGTCTGTTGACGTTGTATTTCTCGGTAAAACCTGCAACCTGCTTTGTCTTGTGCTCATACACACGTCGTTTGAGATTGTTGGTCATGCCGACGTACATAACCTTGTTGTTTTGGTTCGTTAGCAGGTAGATGTAAAAGCTGGGCATGTCGGTTTAGAGATTTCTCCCTGCGGTCGAAATGACAGCACAAAAAAGGTGCGAGGTAATAAAGGCCAATTCCTAAACCCGCACTTGGCGACCCCCTTTTCGGTCATCTCGACCGCAGGGAGAGATCTCCAAGCCACCCATAGTTCAAATCCTTCCATTCGGGATTGACGCTGGCCTAAATGGAGTGCAACGATACCTCAGCTACTCCCGGATTTCGCTGCGCTTCATCCAGGCTACATGCTGTTTTCCTTAACAAAGCGTGTTCACTGTCCGAGTTGAGATAATCCGAATGTCTTGATTGTCGATGAGCCGTCGCTGTACTTCTCATATATTGTCAGTGAATTACCGCTAGACGTGAAGGTGTCAGATTCATCTTGTGGATCTGTGCGCCACCGCCCGGTGTCCGATGCCCAGATGACTCGGTCTCCCTCGATCTTGCAACGATATGTCCATTTCGAACCATCGTTCTTTCGAATGTAATGAAGATAAGTTACCGCATCTTCGACTTTTGTAATTGTCATTGTCGATGGATCTCGGCCCATTAGGGTGCCAATGGCAGCTTTGCAAATCAGCTGCTGAGAGAATGAAGCTTTCTCCTCAGCGTGGATAGAAAGACTCACATAGTTTATGGGAAGGCATAGGGCAATTGCTGCCACAATTTTATTGAAGAAACGCATGAATTCCTCCTGTGAGAGCTAACATATCTAACAATCTACAGTCTAATCAACCTTTCGTTTTACCTCTCAAAATACGTATACCCCCGCAATCCCGCCTCATAAGCCTCGACGATCTCCCGCCGTTCCTGGGCGCTGATCTTGCCGGAACGCACCGCCTGTTCCGCAGTCTCGCGGAAGCGGACAAAGAGCCGCTTGGGATCGTACTGCACATAGGACAACACCTCGGCCACCGTATCCCCTTCCTGTTCGCTGACGAATTCGTACTCGCCATTCTCCTGGATACGGATGGTGACCACATTGGTATCGCCCAGCAGGTTGTGCAGGTCGCCCAGGGTCTCCTGATAGGCGCCGACCAGGAAGGCGCCGAGGTAGTACTCCTCGTAGGGTTTGAGCTCATGCAGGGGCAGGTAGCGCTTCACCCCCCGCTTGTCGATGAACTGGTCGATTTTGCCGTCGCAGTCGCAGGTGATGTCGGCGAGGATGCCCTTGCGGTGCGGTTCCTCGTTGAGCCGGTGGATCGGCATGATCGGAAACAACTGGCCAATAGCCCAGGCATCGGGCAGGGACTGGAAGACGCTGAAATTGCAGTAATAAAAATCCGACAGTACCCGGTCGAGGTCGATCAGTTCGGTGCTGGGGTTTTTCAGTTCCTTGGAGAGCCGGCTGATCTCGTTGATCGTGGTCCAGAACAGCTGTTCGGCGAGCGACCGTTCGCGCAGGCTGATCTGGCCGTTCTGGAAGAGCCGCCGGGTCTCGTCGCGGTAGAAGATGGCGTCGTTGAACACCTCCTGGATGTTGCGCACGGTCAGATCCTTGAGAGCCTGCGTCATGTATTCCAACTGGGGCGGGCAGCCCTCGGGCAGCTTCTCGGGCAGGGGATCGGCCTGAAACTGGGTAACATCAAGGATGTTGAACAGCAGGATCGAATAGTAGGCGACCAGGGCCCGGCCCGATTCGGTGATGATGATCGGGTGGGGTATGTTTTCAGCTTCCAGCGAGGTCATCACCGCTTCGATGATGTCGGTGCAGTATTCCTTGAGGGTGTAGTTGCGGCTGGAGAGAAAATTGGATTGCGAACCGTCGTAATCCACGGCTAGGCCGCCGCCGAGATCGAGGTATTCGACCTGGGCGCCTTCTTTGACCAGGCCGGCATAGACCCGGCAGGCCTCGTTGACCGCGGTGCGGATCTCGCGGATGTTGGAGATCTGGGAGCCCAGGTGGTAATGGACCAGCTTGAGGCAGTCGAGCATACCCGCTTCGGTCAACAGGTCCACGGCCTGGATGATCTGGCTGGTGTTGAGCCCGAAGATCGAGCGCTCACCGCCGGATTCGGACCAGTGGCCGCCAGCCTGGGCCGAGAGCTTGATCCGGATGCCGAGGATGGGTTTGGCATTCAACGCCTTGGAGCGTTCGATGATCAGCGGCAGCTCGTCGGGCATCTCCACCACCAGGATGCAGGTGAAGCCGATCTTGGTGGCATAGAGGCCGAGATCGATGAATTCTTCGTCCTTGTAGCCGTTGCAGATCAGCGCCGCTTTTTTATCGCGCATCATCCCCATGGCGGCGATCAGTTCCGCCTTGGAACCCGCCTCGAGGCCATGATGGTAACGGGAGCCGAATTGGGTGATCTTTTCAACCACCTGCTTCTGCTGGTTGACCTTGATCGGATACGCCCCCATGAAGGTCCCGGTGTAGCCCAGCTCCTCCATGGCGGAACGGAAGGTCTCATTGAGGCTGGTGATCTGGGCATCGAGGATATTCTCGATCCGCAGCAGCACCGGCATGTCGAAGCCGCGTTCCCGGATGCCGCTGGAAATGGCGGCAATGCTCACCGCCCGGTCGGTCGCGCCGGGCTCAGGCATGACCATCATGTCGCCGTTTTCGGCGATGAAAAAAAAGCCGCCACCCCATTCGGTCACCCCGTAGAGGTCTGACGACTTGTTAATATTCCAGCGTTCCATGGTATAGTTCACCAATACTCTTCCTCCTTCAACAAGATACAGCTCTTCTTATAATAAACGCCGAGTGCCGGGTCAAGGCCACCGGTTCTTCCTCACGCAAATCGAACAATAATGCCCTTAATCCAAGAGGCGGGTGGTTGTGCCGCCGTCCATGGGGCGGTGCAGGGTGATCTCCCGGCCGGTGGCGACCGCCTGGTTATACGCTTCGCCATGCATCATGGTGGACTTGCCGCGCATCTGCCGCAAACGGGGGAAGCGGAAGGCGACAAAATCCTCCAGCCGCTGCTGCGCCCGGAGTGCCGGCAGGTCGGAGGCAGGGGCCGATTTTTGGCTGGGTCGAGCTGTAGCGTTGCGGGAACGCTCCAGGGTTTGCCGGAATCCGGCCAGCAGACCGAGCAGATAGCTTTTTTTGGCGATGCGGCCGTTGACGGTAAAACCGCGCCGGTTTCGTTCCCACAGGGTCTGCAACCGGTTTTCGAGGAAATGGTAACAGTGCTCGGCAATCGCCACCTCTTCCTCGCGCCCGAGGAGCTCGATGGTTTTAAACGATTGGTTGGCCAGCGGATCGTAAAGCGAGGCGCAGATCACCCGCACCCCAAAGCCGGTTTCGAGCAGGGCGCAGATCGACTTGCGATGCACCGGCAAGGTCCGGCCGCCGGTGTTAATAGTCCGGTGCACCAGCCCCAGGTCTTCGGCCAGGGCATCGAAATCGAGCCGGTAGCGGGTCAGCAGTTCTCCCGCCCGCTGCACGGCGAGCGCGGCTTCGTGCTCGTTGTCCGAGCTGCCCAGGGCCAGCAGTTTACGCACCTTGTCGATGATCTGCCGTCCCTGCTCGGTGGCTGTCGATCCCTGCGCTAGGTCGGCGATGCCTTCCTCGAGATCGGCGCTGGCCCGGTGAAAAGGAGCGTCCAGGCCCAGCCGGGTGCAGGCCTCGCGGAAAAGCGGCCCGTGGCCCGCATCCTCCCGGCGATGGATTTCGCTGCAGATCTGATGGGCCATCTCGTGTTTGAGCACCTGGATTGTCAGGTTCCAGGGATGGGCGCTGATCAGAAAATGGCTGAGGCTTAAACGCCGATCAGTCGACGACCAACTGCCCATCTGTTTCCAGTTTCTGCTGATGGCCAGAATCGGCGGCTGGAGGCGGACCCCGTACTGGTAGCAGATGTCGTTATATTCCCGCGCCAACTGGCTTAGCCAGGCGGTATGGAGCCGGCTGTCGAGGAGTTCCATGGTTTCAGTGCCCTGCCGCACCGGTTTCCAGTCGGCGCAGGGCCTCGATCCGGGCAAGAATCGGCGGGTGGCTGTAATTGAGGAAGACATGCAGCGGATGCGGGGTCAGGTTGCTCAGATTGCTGACGCTGAGCTTCTTCAAACCGCTGATCAGCGCCTCGCCATCAGCACCGGTCTGGGCGGCAAAGCGATCGGCCTGGTATTCGTTGCGCCGGGAGAAAGCGTGAAAGCCGATGGCCAGGAGGGTGGAAATCGGGGCGTAGAGGAAACCAAAGAAGACCAGCCCGGCATAGATCGAAAGATGTTCCATGCCAAAGGCCGCGAACAGGCCCTGGTTGCCGAGAAAGAGCGAGAGGATGAAAAACAGCAACCCCATCTGCAGGATGGAAAGCACCATCGTCACCGGGATGTGTTTGAGCTTGTAGTGGCCCATTTCATGGGCGAGCACGGCGACGATCTCGCTGGTGGCCAGTTTGTCCATCAGGGTGTCGAAAAAAACGATGCGGCGGAAGCGGCCGAATCCGGTGAAAAAGGCATTGGCCCGGGTGGAACGCTTGGAGCCGTCCATGGTGTAGATACCCTGGAGGGCAAACCGTTGCGCGGCGGCGTAGCGGGTGATGGCCTCCTTGAGTTCGCCATCGGCCAGGGGGACGAACTTATTGAACAGCGGCATGATCACCACTGGAGCAAGAAATTGCACCACCAGGATGAACGCCACCGCAGCAATCCAGCAATACAGCCAGGCGAGCGGGCCACTGGTCTCAAAAAACCAGAGGATGGCAGCCAGCAAGGGGCCGCCGAGCACTATGGCCAGCAAGAGTGCCTTGAGACCATCAAGGATGAAGGTGGCGACCGTGGTGGTGTTGAAGCCAAAGCGCTGCTCGATGACAAAGGTCGAGTAGACGGAAAAGGGCAGGTTGAGCGCGGTCGAGAGCAGGGCTAGCAGGCCGGTGAAGATGAGCCCGGTGGGAATGGACGAGAGGCCGAAGCTGCGGGCAACGAGATCGATGAGATTGAACCCGCCAGCGAGAATGAACACCAGGGTCAGGCTCAGGCTCACCGTCGACTGGATCAGGGCAAAGCGCGTGGTCACTCGGGTGTATTCCTGGGAGCGGGCGTATTCTTCCTGGCCGTAGACCCCGGTAAACTCGGCTGGCAACTCGGGGCTGAGCGAGCGGAGATTGAGCAGGGCCACCGTCAGATCGATCAGGTAGCCCAGGAGCAGAATGGTCAGAATAAAAAGGAGATATCCGTTCATCGTGATCAGGATTCCATGGGTTGCAAGAGTTTGTGTTTATGGAGTGCGATGCACTTACAGGAGATTGCAAGGCGGTGCAAGTCAATAATGGTGGACGCGCCGTATCGTTTTGTTTTTTTGTTTGTTTGCGGCAAGTTTTGCGCCGATCTGGCATCGTGTTTGCTCGCTCCCCGTTGTCTGCGACCCTGCGAGGTTTGACAGGAGGGGGGAGGTCGCGTATAGAAGATAAAACGGCTTAGATCAGGAGGAAAGGCGTCATGGAAACAAACAAGGAAAAAACAGGGTTGTCCGCTGCCAAAGTGGCTGGCATTGTCGTGGCCGCCATGCTGCTCACCATGGTGGGCACCCTGTTCATTGTCAAGAACTGGCTTTTTCCCAGTCCCTTTGAACCGGTGGTCCTCAGTCAAGCGGAAGAGCAGCGGCTGGAGCGCAAGCTGGAGCGGTTTGAGCAGAT
The DNA here is from genome assembly GCF_963662935.2 of uncultured Desulfobulbus sp. Taxonomy (NCBI): domain Bacteria; kingdom Pseudomonadati; phylum Thermodesulfobacteriota; class Desulfobulbia; order Desulfobulbales; family Desulfobulbaceae; genus Desulfobulbus; species uncultured Desulfobulbus sp. The sequence goes on from NZ_CAXXTL010000002.1 coordinate 2,119,687, forward strand.
CGGCGGCCGGACGCACCGGGTACCTCCTGGCCAACCAGGGGCGATGCCGACCGAGGAGGATCTGAAGCCGGAACCCTACAGCGAGGAAGGCGCTTCCCGCGAGATTCGCCTGAGCGAACGGGAGATCAACGCGATGATCGGCCAGAACATCGATCTGGCGCGCAAAATGGTGGTCGATTTTTCCAACGACCTGGTCAGCGTTAAGTTGTTGATCCCCGTGGATCCGGATTTCCCCATCATGGGCGGCAAGACGCTGAAGGTCAAGGCCGGGGCTGAACTCGCCTTTCGTGGGAGCCGGCCAGTGGTCATCCTGCGCGGCATCTCGGTGATGGGGGTGCCCTTGCCCAACGCCTGGCTCGGCGGCTTGAAAAATATCGACCTGGTTGAGGTCTTTGGCGCCGAACCCGGATTCTGGAAGGGATTTTCCGACGGCGTTGCCGCCATCGAGGTTCGGGATGGGAGCCTGCAGATTGTGCTGAAGGAGTAGCCGACTCAGCCTGTCCGGCCCTATTTTTTCGGCTTTTTCTTGGCTTTGTTCTTGGAACTGCCTGATTTTTTCTTGTCTTTGGGCGTGTTCTTTTTCACCGGGGGCTGCTCGTAGTCTTCGTGATTAAACTCGGCAAACCAGGAGATGTAAGCGTGGACATCAACGGGCATCCGCGCCTTGACCCAGGCCTGGAGCGACTCCATGGCCACTTCCCTGCTCAGATCGTTGGCCACCTCAACATTCCCCAAACCGATAAAAGTGGTCGACACGATGCCGTCTGCAAAGGCCTTGCGGATGATCTCCATCGACTCCCCCGGATGGAGATCGCAAAGCGTTGCCGCCAGGTTGCCCCAGAAATAGGACTCGCGATCAGCCTCTTCGCCGGTGAACAGCCCCTGGAAAAATCCCACCACCTCGTCCCGTCTGGCCGGATCAAAGGCCACCACATACGACAGGGCCTCCATGGCCGCACAGCGCACATATTGATCAATCTCCCGATTAGCGACCAGACCCTTGATTCCCTCAATTTCACCGTTGCAGGTCCGGTAGAGCAGGGTCGGCAGGGTTTCGGTGGTCATGTCGCCCCAGAGGTCGATCAACTGCTCCTCGGCAATGGAGAAAGCGCGGATGAACAGCTGATGGGCGGCTGGCTCGCTAAAGTGCGACAGCAGGGTGGCTGCATAGACATGGCCGTTATGTTCCTCCAAGACCTGGCGCAGCGGGTTTTCGGCAACCGATTCGATGATCTTGAGCAAGTGCGGGGTCAGCGCCTCCTGATGCTTGAGGGCAGCGTCCACCTCGTCACGCAGGTAGATGCTGCTCAACTGGTCGAACTTGGCAAGAAGGGTCTGGATATCGGGAGCACTCATACTGCGTACCTCGGAGAGAAAAAGGGAAGTTGGCCAAAAAGGTGCGGCACTCTATATTTTTTTGCCCCTGCAGTCAATGGAATGCTGCCGGCGGCGGCAACGCGATGGGGCTAACGGCCCTGGACGTTCAGGCGGAGGCCGGACGGGGTTTCGATGGCGTGCAATCCCAGAGGAAGCAGCAGTTGAAAGAGCGGCCGGCCGAAATAGAACAGCTCTTGGGCCAGGGAGAGTTGGAACTCGTCGGCGACCCGGGAACGAAAGGTCAGATCGCGGTTCACGACCGCTTCGAGCTCTAGCAGCAGGGTTGCGGGTGTCTCGGCCCGTTCCAGATCCCGGCTGATGGTTTGCATGTCCGGGCAGGGACACAACTGTTCATGCTGATGTGCCAGCGGCAACAGGGGATCGTCCGGGGCGATGCAGTCAAAACGGGTCAGGAGGTCCTGTCCGGCTATGGCCAGCAGCGGCCCGGTGTCCGTGCAGTCAAGTAAACCGCAGGCCATCGGCCGGTGGGCATACCGCCGGCATCCCTTTGTGATTTCGTCGTAAAAGGCACAGCACCAGGTCCCGTTTTGCCCCTTGAGTTTGAGAAATTCATGGGGGACAGGTTCGGGACGGTCGGCCAGGGGCTGGAAGGCCAACTCGCCCCGGCGTACCGTGATCAGGTCGTCCAGATTGAGCCGGCCCGCCCGGAGGAGTTCCACATCCGGGCCATGCAGGGCCGGGCCGCCCTGTTGGCAGCAGGTGCCGCAGCGTTTGCAGGTCTCGGAATCGCTCACGGCAGGATATCCAGGCTGTCGCCCCGGCGGAGCGTGCCGGGCACGATTACCTTGGTGAAGATGCCCTCGCGCGGCATGATGCAGTCACCGACCTGCTTGAAGATGGCGCAGCCGTGGTGACATTTTTTGCCGATTTGGGTGACTTCGAGCACCACCTGGCCATTGCCCAGTCGGGTGCCGAGGGGCAGTTTGGCCAACTCGAGCCCCTCGGTGGTAATGTTCTCGGCAAAGGCGCCGGGTTCGAGTTCCAGCCCCTTGGCCCGCATGAAATCGATCGATTCCTCGGCCAGCAGACTGACCTGACGGTGCCAGTCACCGGCGTGGGCATCGCCCACCATGCCGTGATCGACCTGCAGTTCAATACTCTCCACCGGTTCCTTGTTGACGCCTTTTTCCCGACTGATATTGAGTGAGATTATTTTTCCCATGTCTATTTGTCTGTAGGTTGTGAGTTTGCTCGTTGTAGTCCGGATGCAGTGCAACGAAATCCGGGGGAATTATCGTGACGTCTTATTGTGCTCCCGGATTACGCTTAGGCCCCATCCGGGCTACTTGCTGGCTTTTTTATGTTCAGAGCTTTCAATACAGCATTTTTTTCTATCATTTTAACGCCTGACATAATTCGACATCCATTTTCTACCAAGCTGATGAAGTCCTGCGCATCAGAGAAATAGTTTTTAAAAGCAAAGCGTACCTCTTCAGATGTATCTGCCTTAACAAGAACAATGTCCTTACCTGGATGCTCTTTTTCTAACTGAAATAATGCTCGAAGAGCCTCAGGTGCGTCACGATATGTTTTTATATCCAACTCACCAGATGGCGAGAATATAAGGATTGAGTTTCGGTTAGTGCTTACAATGGTGTCAGCTGAGTTTAGCCCTTGAAGCGTTTTTAATAACTTCAACTCTTTGTCCAATTCGAGAAAATCTTTCACAACTTCACTGTTGTCTTTTTGTGGAAAGGGCCCATTTTTTTCTTCAAATGCTCTGGCAAGAATTTCACTCGCAAGTGCCATGGCGACTTGATACCGTGTGTCACCTTCTTGAAATTTAGGTTGGCTTTCTGTGATAAATCCAATTACTTCAACTGCTGTGGCCCACGCATGCTGTATCTTTGTCCGATATTGGATCTCTACCATCAGCCCTTTTAGATGACGCCCGTTTATTGAATTCACGTCATAGACATATACGTCATGAATTCCTCGATATCCTGTTGCCTTTGGATTTTTTATATAATCATATTTATCAATTTCATTACGCCTTTCGTGATGAAATCGGGCCTTGTGAAGGTTTTTACGAAAATCGTATAGATCCTGTGTGTCTGAAAAAATTAAACGACAACCGGCCACGTCATCCATTCGTGCCAGTTGCATTGATGGAAATCTGTCCAATTTGTCAAAAATCGTAGACCGCCTTTTGTGCCTTTGAGCAACGACAATGTCTTTCCCACGAGTTCTGGTGCGTAGAATTGCTTGAAACGTATTCAAAACTGCACGATGAGCAGCACGCCATTCTTCGACAACAAGCAAATCATCTGTCGTTATGTTTTCGGAGCGGATATTATTCCCGGCAAGATTCACACGGGATTTGGAACCACCTGGAAAGGTTATATTAATAGACTGATTCAATGTTACGCCTCAGTGTTGCAAGTTGAACTATATTATTTTTTGAATGCAGCTTTTCAAGTGTCTTGCTTATTCTTCTCAGGATATTGGGAAGAATAAGTAAAGTATTAATAAACAGCGATAAATGCCTGTACAGGCATGCTAAAAGTACACAATCCTTCCAACCTGTTAAGCCATCAAATCCGTGCTCAGATACCGCTCACCCGTATCTGGCAGGATGACCACGATCCGTTTTCCTTGAAACTCGGTCCTGACGACAAGCCGCAGGGCTGCCGCTAAGGCCGCTCCGCAGGAGATGCCGCAGAGGATGCCTTCGGTTTTAGCCAGGATTTGTGCCTGCCCGATCGCCTCCTCGTTGTCGACTGTCAGGATCTCATCAATCACTGACCGGTCGAGGTTGTCCGGGACAAAACCGGCGCCGATCCCCTGGATTTTGTGGGGTCCGGGTGTACCACCCGAGAGCACCGGTGAGGCCGTCGGTTCCACGGCCACGATATGCAGCCCCGGATTGTGCTCCTTGAGATAGCCGCCGGCACCGCTGATGGTGCCGCCGGTGCCGACGCCGGCAACAAAGGCGTCGATCCTCCCCTCGCATTGCTGCCAGATCTCCGGACCGGTGGTCCGGCGGTGCATCGCCGGATTGGCCGGATTGGCGAACTGATCCGGCATCCAGGAACCTGGCGTCTGCTGTTGGATCTCCCGTGCCCTGGCGATCGCCCCCTTCATCCCCTCCGCCGCTGGTGTCAGCACCAATTCCGCCCCCAAATGAATCAGCAGTTTGCGCCGTTCGATGCTCATGCTCTCCGGCATGGTCAAGATCAGTTTATACCCTCGGCTGGCACTGACAAAGGCGAGGCCGATGCCGGTGTTGCCGCTGGTGGGTTCAACGATGGTGCCGCCGGGTTGGAGAATGCCTCGCTGTTGGGCGTCGTCGACCATGGCCACGGCCACCCGGTCCTTGATGCTGCCCAAAGGGTTCATCGATTCCACCTTGGCCAGCAGTTCAGCGCCGGTTGCCAATCGCCGCAGGCGAACCAGCGGGGTGGAGCCGATTGCCTGGGTGAAATCGGTGCAGATGGTTGTGTTCATTTCTTTCCTCCTTCTTCCGGGCCAAAATAGACCAGGGGTGGCGGTGCCAGCATCACCCGGGTGTCCGGGCCCACCGATTCGGTCAACCAGACGTTGCCGCCGATGATCGAACGGGCCCCGACCACGGTTTCGCCTCCGAGGATGGTGGCGTTGGCGTAGATAATGACGTCATCCTCGATGGTGGGATGGCGCTTGACGTTGCGCAGCCGTTCACCGGCATCCTTGGGCAGGGACAGGGCGCCAAGGGTGACGCCCTGGTAGAGGCGCACCTGGTTGCCGATGGTGGTGGTGGCGCCGATGACCACGCCAGAGCCGTGATCGATGAAGAAATGGGAGCCGATGGTGGCCTCGGGATTGATGTCGATGGCGGTGCGGTGGTAGGCGTGTTCGCTCATTATTCGGGGAACGAGTGGCACCTCCAGTTCATGGAGCCGATGGGCCAGGCGGTAGATCAAGGTGGCGAAGAGGCCGGGATAACTGAAGATGACTTCATCCGAGTTGGCGGCCGCTGGATCGCCGGTCAGGGTGGCCTCGATGTCGGTCTCCAGCAGATTGCGAATCTCCGGCAGACTATCGATCAGCGCGGCGGCAATTTCGTAACTGCGTTCGCTGCAGAGGGTGCAGGCCTGGTTGTGGCGGAAACAGTCGTGGCGGATGGCCGAGCTGATCTGGCTGGCCAGGTTCTCGTAGAATAGGCTGAGCTGCTGCCCCAGGTGATATTCCAGGTTCTCTGGCCGCAGGATGACCGGCGAGAAAAAACCGGGAAAGAGGATGCGCTGTACCTGCTCGATCAGATCGATCACCTCGCTCTTCGACGGAATCGGCACCGGTTCGATATGGCTGGCCCAGCGCCCGCTTTTGAAGCCATCGGCCAGGGCCGCCACCGCTGCGGGGATCGGATTGCGCACCCGCTCCGCCGTGACCGTCTCAGTTTTGCAACTGCCGGCTAAGACTTCTTTTTTGCCCATAATCAATTCACTTGGTTGCATGAGGTTCATGGTACGCGCTCCAGCATCATGATGCCGTAGGTGGCCCGCAGATTTTTGAAAGTTCGGACAATATTGCCCTTGTAGTCGTGGTGGTGGGTGTTGATCGCCACTTCCCGCACCGTCCGCACCCCGAAGAGTCGCAGGAACCGCTTGAAATCTTTAATGGAAATGACGCGGATATTCGGGGTGTTGTACCATTCATAGGGCAATTGGTCGGTAACCGGGGCCATGCCGGTCAAGAGGATCTGCAACCGGGCCGACCAGTGGGCGAAATTGGGAAAACTGACGATTACCCGCTTGCCGATCCACAGCAGGTCGATGAGTAGTTCCTTGGGATCGCTGATCTGCTGCAGGGTCTGGCTGAGGATAACCACGTCGAAACGTCCTTCCGGGTAGTCGCTGACCTCTTTGCTGAAATCACCCTGGAGCACGGTCAGGCCGCGCTCGATGCAGCGGGCCGCTTTTTCCTCGGAGAATTCAATGCCGGTGCCTTTGATCTGCTTGTGTTGTTTAAGGTATTCAAGGAGATCACCGTTGCCGCAGCCCAGATCCAGCACCCTTGAGCCCGGTTCGATCCAGGAGGCGATGACCTGAAGGTCGAAGCGCATGGTCCCCAAATCCTGGTTATAGACAGTGCTCATGGTACACCCGATCAAGAAAACCGCTGATCAGACCGTCCAGCCGCTTGTTCGGCATGAGGAAGGCGTCGTGGCCCCACTGGGCCTCGATTTCACAGAAACTGACATCGCCGCCGTTTTTCTTCAGGGCGGAGACGATATCCCGCGACTGGTAGGTGGGGTAGAGCCAGTCCGAGGTAAAGGAGACCACCAGGAAGGAAACGTTTTCCAGGGCCTCGTTGATCAGCAGGTTACCGCCGCCCCGTTCCAGGTCAAAATAATCGGCGGCCTTAGTGATGTACAGGAGCGAGTTGGCATCGAAGCGGTTAACGAATTTTTTGCCCTGGTGATGGAGATAACTCTCCACCTGGAAATCACCGGTAAAGTCAAAGGAGAGGGCGCTGCGGTGCAGGCGGCGGCCGAATTTTTCGCGCATCGCCTCATCGGAGAGATAGGTGACATGGCCGATCATTCGCGCCACTGCCAGGCCATGCGTTGGTCCCGGACCATCGTAATAATCGCCGTTGTTCCACTCAGGGTCGGCCATGATCGCCTGCCGGGCCACCTCGTTGAAGGCAATGGCCTGGGCAGAATGCCGGGTGGTGGTGGCCAGAGGGATGGCCGAGATCACCATCTCCGGGTAGTCGGCGCACCAGCGCAGGACCTGCATGCCGCCCACTGAACCGCCGATCAGCGACATCAGCCGGGGGATTCCCAGGTGATCGATCAGCTGTTTCTGGGCATGGACCATGTCCTTGATGGTCACCATGGGAAAGGCGAGGCCGTAGGGCTTGCCGGTCTCCGGATTGATCGACGAGGGCCCGGTGGAGCCGGAGCAGCCGCCGAGGATGTTGGAACAGATGACAAAATAGCGGTTGGTGTCCACCGGTTTGCCCGGCCCGACCATGTTGTCCCACCAGCCGGGCCGCTCGTCGTCCTCTTTGAGATACCCCGCCACATGCGAGTCGCCGGAGAACGCATGGAGGATAAGGATGGCGTTGGTCCGCTCGGCGTTGAGTTCGCCTAGGGTCTCGTAGGTCAGGGTGATCGGGCCCAGGCGGGCGCCGCAGTCCAGCACCATCTCGTGTGGCGGTGGGGCAAAGGTGAAAGACTTGCGCTCAATCAGCAGGGGTTTGGCAGCGATCCCGTCAACGCTGGTCATCGCTGTCTTGCTCCGTATACCTCGCGGTCGGCTGCTGATTTGATCCCACAAAGTGGGAGTGATTCTGGGGGCAGAAAATGCGTTTCATGGGGGCAGTTATAAGCACAGGCAGGGGGATACGCTACAAGAAAGTACGCCGGGACGCAAATGATTGCTCGCGTCCCGGAGGTTGGTGCGTCAGTGGTCCGAGGGGAAGATGTCGCGAAATCCGGTGTAGTAGGAAAGGGTGGTGACGGCCATTGCCGGCAGGCCAGCCAGTGGAATAAGCAGGATGATGAGAAAGATCATAGTCATGCTATTTCCTGAACTGAAAACCCCCACACCACCTGCTACCACCCCAAAGAGTATCGAAGCCACTACCCCGAGCAGGAAAAAAACGAGACTGTACATGAGAAAGGCCGGCCAGTTTTTCAGCGTTGCCCGCAGGCTGAGCTTGAGGCTGTCCCAAGCCGGGAGGTCCTCCAGCGCCACCAAGCAGGGAGCAAACCAGAAAGCCATAATGACCGGTGTAACGAGCAGAAGAAACACGAGGCTTCCGAGCAGCATTGCTGGCAGATTTTGCCCAACCATAGCGGCGGTCTGCTGTGCATCTCTGCCCATCATCGGACCCCAAAACCCTACGCCGACAAAAAGAAACATGAGCGCGCCGAGGAGAAAAAAGAAGAGAAGAGAGAAGAATCCGATCAGAAGCAGCTGATTGCGGTTGCGCGAGAATCCTTGGAAAAGGGTTGTTATTTGAAAATCGTCGTCTTGGCTTTGCAGCTGAGCAGCAATCATCAACCCACCGGTTAAAACAGGGCTAACCAGGCACGAAAGTAGGCTGCCCAAATACGGAATCATGGAAAGAGGGAACAGAACAAGGGCATAGACGAGCAGTATTCCCATCCAACGCCATGGTGCCTGCAGGAACAGGGCGATCGCTGCTTTGATCCACAACCAGCCGTGTGCTGCTGGCACCTGAATCGGTTGGATGGTGTACGAAAACACCTTGGCATTGTCATCGCGCCGGTCGGAACGGGCCGAAGCGGAGGTGCGCTTTTCCTGCTTCTCTTCGGTTCGGCGGGAGCCCATTGCCGGGGTGTTCGAGACAGGTTCTGGAGGTCTGATCTCGGATGGGGGCGGGGGTGGCGGTTGTTCAGGTTCTTGTTGCCTCTCTTGAGTGTTTTTCTCGAGTTCCAATCGGGAGTCATCGATTGTAGGCGGTTCGATCTGGCAAGGCTGCAGCTCAACTGCCACCCCGATGGCAGTCAGCGCGGCCCGGTATTGTTCCCCCACCTCGGGACTGACGCTCTTTTTGACGATCGTCGGCTGGCCTGCATTCAGCAGCAGCTCGACCTTGGCACGGTCCAGGCGGGTCAAGGCCGCCAGTTTCTGGGCAGCCGTCTCAAAATCGGTTCCAGGCAGCAATTTCCCGGTCAGTACGACATTGATGGTTTCCATGCAACACTCCTGCATATTGGTGGATTAGTTGCCGGCGATCACTCCTGATCATTTCTGGGCAATCGGGCAATCGGGCAATCGGGCAACAGGCCACGGGCATAAAAATAGGCCTGCGGAGTCTGGGTAAGCAGGCCAGATGGAAGAATTGTTTGGGTGAAAAAGGTATTGCATCCGTTTCCGGCGAGGCGTATTCGTGCGTCCTGGCCATGAAAGAGGATGTATTTTTGTATGAAATTGACGGGTTAAAGTCAAAGGTTAAGATGCGGTTGCGGCGAGAAGCCTTGCGCCGCAAGGTGTTCGAGGGATTAATTTTTTTTTGTCTTTTGCGGGGAGTTCTATTACGAAGAGGGCCCTGCTTGACCGTGCGGCCTGAATAGGGGTGGACGGTCAAGCAGGGAGGGGTGCGGAGCAGCGTTCTTTCTTATTCCCTGGTCAACTGCCGGTATCGGATGCGGTGCGGCTGGTCGGCGTCGGCACCCTTGCGGCTCTTGTAGTCGCGTTCGTAGTCGGAGTAGTTACCCTCGAACCAGACCACTTCGGAGTTGCCCTCAAAGGCCATGATATGGGTGGCTATGCGGTCGAGGAACCAGCGATCATGGCTGATAATCACGGCGCAGCCGGCGAAGCTTTCCAGGGCCTCTTCCAGGGCGCGCATGGTGTTGATGTCGAGATCGTTGGTTGGCTCGTCGAGCAGCAGCACGTTGCCGCCCTCTTTGAGCATGCGGGCCAGATGCACCCGGTTGCGCTGACCGCCGGAAATCTCGCCTACCCTGTTTTGCTGATCGCTGCCGGTGAAGTTGAATTTAGCCACATAGGCGCGGGCATTGACCTCGCGGGTGCCGAGCCAGATGGTTTCCTGGCCCTCGGAGATGACCTGGAAGATGGTTTGCTTGGGATCAAGCGAATCCCGATTCTGGTCGACATAGGCCAGCTTGACCGTCTCGCCGATGCGGATGGTGCCCGAATCCGGCTGTTCCTGGCCGGTGATCATCCGGAACAGGGTGGTCTTGCCAGCGCCGTTGGGTCCGATAATGCCGATAATGCCGCCGGGCGGCAGCGAGAAGTTGATCTTGTCCATCAGCAAGCGGCCGTCATAGGCCTTGCTCAGGTTGTCGGCCTCGATGACCAGCTTGCCCAGGCGTGGTCCCGGCGGGATATAGATCTCCATGTCACCAGCCGCCTTCTCGCTCTGCTGGCTGAGCAGATTTTCGTAGGCGGTGATGCGGGCCTTGGATTTTGATCTTCGGGCCTTGGGGCTCAGGCGGATCCACTCCAACTCGCGCTGCAGGGTACGCTGCCGCTCGCTCTCCTTCTTTTCCTCCAGGGCCAGCCGTTTTTGCTTCTGCTCCAGCCAGGAAGAATAGTTGCCCTTCCAGGGGATGCCCTGGCCGCGATCGAGCTCAAGAATCCAGCCAGCGACGTTGTCGAGGAAGTAGCGGTCATGGGTGACGGCGATGACGGTGCCCGCATACTTCTGCAGGTGCTGCTCCAGCCAGGAAACCGATTCCGCGTCCAGGTGGTTGGTCGGCTCGTCCAAGAGCAGGATATCTGGGTTTTTCAGCAGGATGCGGCAGAGGGCCACCCGTCGTTTTTCACCACCGGAGAGTACGCCGGTTTTCATTTCCGGGGGCGGGCAGCGCAGTGCCTCCATGGCCATCTCCAGGCGCGAATCGAGGTTCCAGGCATCGGTGGCGTCGAGCTTGTCCTGCACCTGGGCTTGCCGATCCAACAGCGCCTGCATGGCGTCGTCATCCATGGGTTCGGCAAATTTTTCGTTGATGGTGTTGAACTCACCCAGCAAATCAACTGTGGCCTGGGCACCCTCTTCGACGATCTCGCGCACGGTTTTTTCCGGGTCAAGCGTCGGTTCCTGGGGCAGGTAATCAACGGTGAACCCTTCCGAGAGGATGGTCTTGCCGTCGTACTCTGTTTCGATGCCGGCCAGGATACGGAGCAGCGTACTCTTGCCCGAGCCGTTGAGGCCCAGCACCCCGATCTTGGCCCCGTAAAAATAGGACAGGGAGATATCCTTGAGGATCTGCTTCTGGTTGTATTTCTTGCTGACTTTGATCATCGAGTAGATGATCTTGTTCGGTTCGTTGGCCATAGTTTATTGCATCCTCTCTGTGGGCAAATACGGTAAAAACGTCCCGGCCTTGCGCCGGACGTCCGTGGCTGCTGCTCTAGTGTGGCGGTGGCGAGAACGTGCCATCCGGATAGAAATCAACATATAGTACCCGCAAAGAATCGATCCGGCAATTCTTCTCAAGCGGGGAAAGTATGGGTGCCAATGAGCGATGTCAACGCACCTCTTCAGGGTTGGGTGCCGCTCGGGTTCTTCTCCTCGCCCATCAGCATCGGGCACAACTGGGACAGCAGCATGCCTGCGAGCATGAGGCCGCAGCCGGTCAGGGCTCGGCCGGAAAGCATTTCGTCCAGCAGCAGCCAACCCCCGAGGGCGGCAAAGGGCGATTCCAGGCTGAGCAGAATGGCGGCATGCGATGGGTGGGCCTTGCGCTGCACCACCACCTGGAGGGTGTAACCCGCACCCACCGAGCAGACCCCGCCGTAGAGGATCGGCACGGCCGCATCCATGATCGCCTGCAGGGTGATGGTTTCGACCAGGAATCCGGTCAGCAGGCTTAGGGCGCCGCAGACGAAAAATTGGGTCATGGCCAGCCGCACCGGGACAGTCCGGGGCGAAAGAAAGGAGAGCACCAAAACATGCCCGGCCCAGAAGAGGGCGCCGATCAACTCCAGCAGGTCGCCTGGCTCAATCCGGAAATCATCGGTGACGCTGAGCAGATAGAGGCCAACAGCGGCGGCCACGGCGCCGATCCAAGTTCCAGTTGTGGTCCGCTGCCGGAGAAAAAGACCGATCATCGGCACCAGCACGACATAGAGGCCGGTGATGAATCCGGCCTTGCCAGCCGTGGTATATTGCAGACCGACCTGCTGCAGGGTGGCGGCGATAAAGAGGACGACGCCGGCAAGCGATCCGGCCTTGATCAGAGGAATCTGTCGGTTCTTTTGCACCATGGAGACCGAAGTCCGGCGCAGCGCCAGAGGCAGCAAGCAGAGGCCGCCGAGGAGGAAGCGGATGCCGTTGAACGCATAGGGGCCGAGGTGTTCCATGCCGACCCGCTGGGCGACAAAGCCAAGGCCCCAGATGAGGGCAACCAGCAGCAGGAGCAGGTCGGCCTGGCCGCTATGGTGCTTTTCTCCTTGCATTCTTCCTGATGTCCTGTTTTTGTTGAGGAAAACAATTGGTCTTGAGAAAGGAAAAAAGAAGAGCGGTCTTCCCTTCCCCGGGAAAAAAAGAACCTTTTGCGGAGCGTGTAAATGTCGAAAACAGTTCGTTTTATTCTGCTGGCGGCGATTCTGGTCGCCGTCTCGGGTTGCGGCGTCAAGAAGAGTGTCCAAAAGCTTGCCGGCTTAGTCGGCGACGACCCGACCGTGTACAGCGGGGCAATGTATCCGGCCACTAGTAAAATTGCCATTGCTTTTCAACCGGCCCAGGTGGGCAAGTCCTGCCGGGTCTTTGCCCAGTCGCTGGTGCAGTTTCCGGCCAACCAGACGGGCAAGGATATTGAGAGCGCCGTCCTTGCCGAGGCAGGGAAGCGGGGGAGCGATCAGGTGCTGATCGGTCGGACGCGGCAGGGCGAGGATGATGACGGCTTGCAGTTTCTCTACTACGGGCCGGCTCAAGAGTATCTTTGCGCCGATCAATGCGGCGGCTGGAAGTTCGGCTACGGCCTCTGGGAGAAGCAGGGGCAATGGGTGACCGCCGGCTACGCCGAATGGGGCAAGGTCGGCGTTCGCTTTGAAACGCCGTTGGTCATGCAGATAGCCCTATTGCGCTGCCAGTAAATTGCTTTTGTTCTTTTGCCCAAAGTGGGCGTTCCGTCTCCGCAAGATCGGCCCAAGCCCCTGTTCACAAGAATCCTTTTGCGACAGAGGCTTGGGCCGATCCCCCTCGCCGCATCAAAAAGTTTACCGGAAATTTGATGGATTTTCTCTGTCATATCCGGTAACTCTGCACAAAGTGTTATTTTATCGGCCATATCTTTCAGCCAAAGGAGGCTTTCCCATGGAACGTATCGCAAAGGCAGCGCATCGCTGGCGGTTCTGCCGTCTGGGTGGATTTGATCAGGTGCGGCTGGAAACAGCCGAGGACATCCAGCACCTGGCGGAATTGGATCAGAAACTGTGGGCCGCACTCAGCTGCCCGGTCAACGGTCTGGAATTCGATGCCCAAACCCTGGCCATGCTCGACAGCGATGGTGACGGCCGGGTTCGGGTTCAGGAGGTGCTGACCGCGGTTGATTGGACCTGCTCGGTGCTTAACACCCTCGACACCCTGCTGGCCGGTTCCGGCGAATTGCCGCTGCGGACCATCGACGAGAGCCATCCGGAAGGCCAGCAACTGCTGGCTTCGGCCCGGCAACTCCTGGCTTATCTCGGCAAGCCCGAAGCCGAAAGCGTCTCCATGGAGGATGTTGCCGACACCGCCTCGTTGCTCCACGAGTCCGCATTCAATGGTGACGGCATCATTCCTGTGCATGCGGCGGAGGATGAGGAAACCAGGGCACTGATCGAGGAGATCATGGCCTGCGTCGGCAGCGACGAGGACCGCAGTGGCTTTCCCGGTATTTCCCGGGAGCGGATCGCGACTTTTTTTGCAGCGGCCGAGGTGTATGCCCAGTGGTGGGAGCAGGCCAAAAGCGACCCGGCGATCCTGCCCTTTGGCGAGGCGACCCTTGCGGCAGCCTCAGTCTATGGGCTTTTAAAAAACAAGGTCGACGATTATTTCACCCGCTGCGGCCTGGCCGCTTTCGATCCCAAGGCCGAGGAACCCCTCAACCCTTCCATCGCCACCTACGAAACCCTGGCCAGCCAGGATCTGACCGCGGCAACCGTCGAGGTGGAACGCTTTCCCCTGGCGCACATCGCAGCGGGCCGTTCCCTGCCCTTGAAGGAGGGGATCAATCCGGCCTGGGCCGATGCCGTGGAGCAGTTGACGCAACTGGTGGTCAAGCCGCTGTTCGGCGCGGTAGAGTATCTGGACGTGGCCCAGTGGCGACAAATCAAGACAACCTTGGCCCCTTTTGAGGCCTGGCAGGCCGATAAGGCCGGAGGCGAGGTCGAAGCCCTGGGACTGGAACGGATTCAGGCAATTCTTCAGGGGACTGGCCGGGAACGGCTTGAGCAGCTCGTTGACCAGGACCTGCAACTGACTGATCAGGTTGAGACCATCGTCAAGGTGGTCCGGCTGGTCCATTTCAACCGCGATCTGTACCGGTTGCTCAATAACTTTGTCGCTTTCCGCGATTTTTATGCCCAGGGGCGCAAGGCCATCTTTCAGGCCGGTACCCTGTTCATTGACGGCCGGGCCTGTGAACTCTGCGTCCGGGTGGAGAGCGTCGAGGCCCACAGTCCGCTGGCCAATCTGAGCCGGACATACCTGGCCTACTGTGACTGCAAGCGTCGCAGCAGCGGCGAAAGCATGCTCATCGCCGTCGCCTTCACCGGCGGTGATTCCGATAACCTGATGGTTGGGCGCAACGGCGTCTTTTACGACACCAAAGGCAACGATTGGGATGCCACCATCGTCAAGATTATCGACCACCCAATCAGTGTTTCTCAGGCTTTCTGGGCGCCGTACAAACGTATTGCCCGCATGATCGGCCAACAGATTGAGAAGTTTGCCGCTGCTAAAGACAAAGCGGTGGACAGTCACGCCAGCACCGGGGTAGCCGATGCCGGCACCAAGGCCGCCGCCGGGGCGCCGCCAGCGGTTCCTTTTGATGTGGGCAAATTTGCGGGTATCTTCGCCGCGATCGGTCTGGCCATAGGTGCCATCGGCACGGCCATTGCCTCGATCCTCGGCGGATTCATGGGCCTGCCTCTCTGGGAGATGCCCCTGGCCCTTGGCGGCATTATTCTCGCCATTTCCGGCCCTTCCATGCTGATCGCTTTTCTCAAGCTGCGTCAACGCAACCTCGGTCCGATCTTGGATGCCAACGGTTGGGCGGTCAACACCAAGGCCGCCATCAACATCCCGTTTGGTTCAACGCTGACCAAGATGGCCGAGTTGCCCAAAGGCGCGGAGCGAAGTCTGGTCGATCCCTTTGCCGAGAAAAAGACGCCATGGAAACGGTGGGTTTTCCTCCTGGTCTTGCTCACCGCTCTTGGCTTTGCCTGGAATAAGGGCTACATTCAGCATCTGGGCAAGCAGCTGCAACCGCTCCTGACCGGCCAGAAGGACAAGGCCCCGGAACAAGCCCCCGCACCCGAAAAGGGCAAGGCGCCGGAGCAGGCCCCTGCTCCCGAAAAGAAAGCCGAACCAGCCGCCAAATAATGCGGATGAAAATTTTTCGGGCGTGGATATTTCACACGTTCACGGTTTCTCTCTTGGTCATTCCGAACGTATGTGAGGAATCTCGGGATTTCTCCCGTGCGGTCGATGACGGGCCGGGGAGGGGCAACTTGAAAACCGGCAGGGGTACGCCAGGGGAGGAAAAAACAACAACGCCGGATCAGCCATGATCCGGCGTTGTTGTTGGTGGGGAGGGGTGAGGGAAAACGAAGGGCAGGCTGCGGGCTCGCCTCACTCCTTTTCGACCCGGATCACCTGGACCGAGGCCATTTGGCGGACGCCGCGGCGGGTCACCCTAGCACCCTCGACCACGGCGATACTCTCACCGGCATGGATGTAGCCCCGCTCCCTGGCCAGGGCAATGGAGCGCAGGACCATCTCCGCGCGGTCCAGCTCGTCCTTGATGATCAGCGGGATGATATTGTTGTAGAGGCCGGAATGCCGGGCGACATGGAGCGATTTGGTCACCAGCAGGATCGGCACCTTGCGGCTCCACTTGGAGAGGATCGGGTAGATGGTGCCGTCCGGATCGAGCAGCAGGGTCGCGGTGGTCGCGCTGAGATTGGCCACCACCGACAGAGCCGGGTAGACGGCCGCATCCTTCTCTAATTCCCGGAATTGCTCGGCGCTGGGCTGGGTGTGCCGCTCTTCCTCGCAGATGATCGAGGCCATGGTGCGCACGACGTTGACCGGATCGACACCGGTGGCGGTCTCTTGGCTGAGCATCACCGCATCGGTGCCTTCCTTGATCGCCATGCTGACGTCGGTGACCTCGGCGCGGGTCGGCCGGGCGTTGGTGGTCATGGAGTCGAGCATCTGGGTGGCGGTGATCACCGGGGTGTTCAGCTCCCAGCACAACTGGATGATCCGTTCCTGAATGCGGGGCACCCTGGCCGCCGGCAGCTCTACTCCCATGTCGCCGCGGGCAATCATGATGGCATCGGCCACCTCAACGATTTCCCGGATGTTCTGCACCGCCTCCGGTTTCTCGATCTTGGCCACCACCTTGATATTGCGCTTGCCTGCGGCCTTGATGTATTTCTTGATCCGCCAGATATCCTCGGCGCTGCGCACAAACGACAGCGCCACATAATCAATGGAATGGTCGAGGCCCCAATCGAGGTCCTGCCAGTCCTTGTCGGTAATGCTGGGCAGCGACAGGGCGGTCTGCGGCAGGTTGATGCCCTTGCTCGACTTCAGCGTGCCGCCGACAATCACCTCGCAGTGGACCTCGTCCGCCCCCTCCTTGAGTACTCGCAACTCGAGCAGGCCGTCGTCGAGCAGTACCGGTTCGCCGACCTTCAGATCGGCAAGGATGTCCGGGGTGATGGTCGAGATCCGGTCGACGGTGCCCTCCATCGGTTCGGCCTGAATGACCAGCACCTCGCCGGTCAGCAGCCGGATGGCGCCGTCCTGCATCGGGCCGGTGCGGATCTTGGGGCCGCAGAGATCCTGGAGCACGGCCATCGGTTTTTCCCAGGTCTTTTCCGCCTCGCGCACCGCCAGCAGAGTAGCCTCGTGCGCTGCATAGGTGCCATGCGAGAAGTTGAGGCGGGCCACGTCCATCCCGGCAAGAATCATTTTGCCAAGTATTTCCGGCGTGTTGCTTGCCGGGCCGATAGTGCAGACAATCTTGGCTTTTTTGTTGACACTGGTGTGGGTCTGGCGGGGGATGCTGGCCAGTTGCTTGAACAGGGCATCGAAATCAAAGGGTTTGGCGAGCACACCCAGGACATTGGGGTAGTTGTCCAGCCGTTTGAGGACCTCCCGGTCGTCATGCGCTGAGGTGATGATCAGGATGGGCAGGTAAGGGCAGACCACTTCGATGGCCTCGATGAACTTGAAGCCATCCCAGTGCGGCATATTGATGTCGCTGAGGATGATGTCATAGGCATTGGCAGTGGCCAGCTGGAACCCCTGGTGGCCGTTGTCGGCGGTATCGACCGTGAATCCGCCCTGTTCCAGGCGGGATCGCAGCAGGTGCTGGGTGGGTTTGGAATCTTCAAGAACAAGAATACGCATGGCAACCTCGCGGGTGGATTTCCTGGTTGTCTTCGGTGACTCTCTGTAGCATAGTGGAAAAAGGTGAAAAGAGGCAAAGGGAAATCAATAGATTGCATGAGGATGGGCGGATTTCCCAACTTTTTATAATGTTGTCGGCAAGGTTCGATCCTGCCGAATGTTCAGGAAGAATATATGCAAGTGATTCTGGATTTGTGTCTTGTGCCGCTGGGCGTCGGTGTTTCTGTGTCCACCTATGTGGCCGAATGCCACCGGGTGTTGCAAGAGGCTGGGTTGCAATCGCAGCTGCACGCCTACGGCACCAACATCGAGGGTGAGTGGGATGCGGTCATGGCGGCGGTCAAGCGCTGCCACGAGCGGGTCCACGAGATGGGGGCGCCGCGCATCACCACGACGATCAAGCTCGGTACCCGTACCGACCGCGATCAGAGCATGGCCGACAAGGTGCGGAGCGTGGAACAGAAGCTGGGGTGAACATTTGATGACGCCGAGCGTCGAAGGCAGGTTTTAACACTGAGCGTGGGAACAAGAAGAACCCGATCGCAGGGGGAGAGTTCCGTAGCCGGGATGCAGAGCAACGTCATCCGGGGCGCGCCTGATGTCAGCTTGTTTCCTCGGATTACGCTCGCTTCATCCGGGCTACTTGCTATCAGCATGTTTAAGAGAATGGAAGAGGTGCAAGGTCGGGCGAACGGGCAACCCGCTCGCTCCTTCATCCAGAGTAGCCCTTCTTTAGTTTAGTCAAAAATCATCACTAGATAGGCGGCAAAAAGAATCAGATGCACCACACCATGGACGATATTGGTCTTGGTGCATGAAAATGTGACAACAGAGACGCCAAGTGTCGTCAATAACAAGAGTGAATCTACCGGAGAAAGTCCAAGCACAATCTTGTTCCCCGTAACCAGACCAATGCAGAGGACTGCTGGCACGGTCATGCCGATGGTTGCCAAAGCTGAGCCCAAGCATACGTTGACGGAACGCTGCAGGTAATTGTCGCGCGCTGAGCGGATAGCGGCCAGTCCTTCTGGCGCCAGCACCAAAAGGGCGATCAGGACACCGCCAAGAGCAGCCGGCGTCTTGAGCACCGCCACCTGAAAATCGATAATTATAGCCATGCTCTTTGAGAGCAGCACAATGGGCAGCATATTGGCCAGCAGCATGAGGCTGTGATACGGCAGTGAGCGGATGATAAGATCCTCGTGGCCATGATCGCTGTGCGGTGTGTTTTCAGCCGCAATGAAAAAACCTTGGTGGCGCATGGTTTGTATAACCAAAAAAACAACATAGAGCGCAAGGGATGAAGCCACCTGGAAGATCATCTGCATGAACGACAGCGTTCCCGGCTCGGTCGACACCGTGTAGTTTGGCAGCAGTAGATTCAGAATGGCCAGGGGGAGGAGAACAACCAAAAACATATTGGCCCCCTGTAAATTGTGCTCTTGCTCCAGATGAAACAAGCCTCCAACCAGCAATGAGGTACCAATCAGGCCATTAAGCACAATCATCAACACCGCAAACATCATATCTCGCCCGAGGGCTGGGTTGGTGTTCCCTGTCAGCATGACCGCAGAAATCATGATAACCTCAATCGTTATGACGGATAAGGTCAGAATCAACGTGCCGTAGGGCTCACCGAGTTTCACGGCAAGGCAGTCCGCATGGGCCACTACTCTGAAGGAAAGCCAGAGCATGACCGGAAACAGCCAGACGAATAAGGCCAAGGGGGTGAGCCATCCTGACAAATTCGATAGGCAAGTACTCCCTGCGGTTAGGAAAAAAGCAAGCGTCGCAAGCCCAGTGAGAAATCCTGCTTCTTCCTTGAGTAAAACAACCAGGTAGTGTGCATTGGTTCTGAGAGCATTCATCGCTGCGGCGCCTTTGTGGTCATTATTTACTCGATTTCAGGTGGCGAATCACCTGGCCTGTAGTCAATCTGATATTGGACGGCCCACTACGAATGTAGAATTCTTCGTCCTTGTTTACTTTAAGAAAAACCGGATCCAGGGCCTTGCTGCAATGCACCACGACGAGAGTCTGGCCATCAACCTGGTATATACCGAACTGGATATACTTGGAATACTCCGGCCCGATATGTTGATGGATCAGATTTTTGCAATGCAAGAGGCACTTGTCGTCGTTGTGAAAAGAATCTGATGATAATCCTAGGAATTCACCCTTGTCATTCACCCCGATGAGCAAGGTGCCGCCTTGACTGTTTAAAAAGGCCACAATCGCCTTGAGCCAGGAAATCTCTATTTCTTTTCCGGGTTTGCCGGTAGCCAGATTCATGCGCATGGTGGATTTGAATTCCACCTCAGGTCCCTCTCCTTTTTCAACCAATGCTTTGAGCTGATCGGCTGTAGGTCGCGCTCCCGCTGCACTGAATCCACCATGGGTGATATATGGTTTGGTCATCTTCCAGCCGGCAGCGAGGCCGGTGATGAGGATGGCGCCTATCAAAGTAAAAAGCAGCCATTGGCGGTCAGCGGTTGCACCGACAATAGCGCGTTCAGGAATGAGCACGCCAAGGTAGAAAACGGAAATTTTAGTGGCAAGGGGGTGGAACCCCGCCCAAAGGGTTTCTCCGCCATACTGGACGGGAAAGGGTGAATCCACAGCCCACCCCCTTTTTTCCCACTCGCTCAGGGCAAGCGAGATGCTAGCCTTGGGTGAGGCGGCCTGGTCTGGCTCGCCGAGGACGGCAAAGGAATTCTGTTCGCGTTCCAGCAAAAAGACGCGGGCTCCTGGGGCGAGGGCAAGGGCATCGACAAAGGCAATGATATCTTGAAGGAGAATATCAAGGGCGCAAACCATATTGGTTGTCTGGTTCTGCCAGCGAATCATGCCGGTGACTCCCATCTGTCCGGTGTTCCAAAAAGGGTACGGCGCTACCCAGGTTGGAACATTTGCAGGCGTTTGCCAAGCTTCCTGAAACCAGGGCCGCGCCCGTAGGTCATACGCCGAAGTCTCTCGGGTAATTTGTGGAGCAGGATCGGTATCTGACCATTTCCTTGAGCTAACAAGCTTGTCAGGGTGGGGCTGGATAAAAGCGGAGGACACCCAATCCCGACCAGTGTGGTTGAGTTTGTAATACGAGCCTTGCTGGTCGGCTATCAGCAAGGTGTGGAAGGTTGGGAACTCTTCAAGGACAGGGACGAACCAGTTGTCGAGACGTTCATGACTGCCATCGTTCAACGTGTTGTTTTCGGCCCATTTGGTGATGATCCGCAGAACATGTTCTCCGTTTTGGAAAAATCTGACCAGCTCTTTTTCCGCTTTGGTTGCGCCTTGATTAAGAAGCGAGACAGCAACATGTTGGCGCATCATCCAATTAAACCCATAGAAGGCACTCAGGCAGACAGCCAGAATGAACGCAACCAGCAGCGTCAAATTGCGGAAAACGATTCTATGTGCGCGTGTTGTTGGTGTCATTTTGTTCTGGCCTTTGGCGGTCCTTTAGTAAGTACCTTTGGTGTGTCGGCTTGTTTCCCCCGGATTACGTTGTGCTTCGTCCTGGCTCCTTGTTGAGCAGTGTTTCCCGGTGTATGGAACATGTCCGGCTATTGTTTCACCAGTTCAACTCGCCGGTTTTTGGCCCGGCCCTCCTCGTTGTCATTGGAGGCCATCGGCGAGAACAGACCGCAGCCATACGCCTTCAGGCGAGCAGCGGCAATGCCGTGGGTGCGGATCAGTGCCTGGGCCACCGCCTCGGCCCGATCCTGCGAGAGTTTGAGGTTGCCTTCCACGCCGCCGACATTGTCCGTGTGGCCGACCACATATATTTTCAGGTCGGCATCCGCCTTGAGCAGCTTGGCCACTTCCTCGATGGCTTGCGCCGATTCCGGTTTGATAGTGGCTTTAGCGGTGTCGAAATAGATGCCGTAGATCGCTGCATGTCCCGTGGCGCGAATGTCGTTGGCGAACACTTCGGCATTGGCCACCACTTCCTGCTCCATGAGCTTCTTGTCTACGGTTGTCAGCCGGTACATGTTGTTGTAGCTCCTGACCTCGACCCAGGTTTCCTTGCCATCCTTTTGGACCACGATGGTCGAGCATTTGTTGAAGTTATCGTCGAAAACGACAGTGCCGCCGATCTTCTTCAGTGCATCCTGGATATTCCTGCGGATTTTTAACTCTCCGGGCTCAACTGCGCCTTTATTGAGCTTGTATTCGAGGTAATATTTGTGCCCTTCGACGACAACATGCTTTTTCTCCTGGTCGTTGAACCGATAACTGTCGAAATCGTAGTATTTGTAGTCTGTAATGTGGAAGTCGGGCATCCTTGTGAGCAGGGGGTGATCCTTGCTCCCTTTAAAATCGGCCTCAGCCGCCAGAGAGGAAGCGGTACAGGACAGCACCAACAACAGGATGAGAAGGACGATTTTGCCAGGGTTCATAGAATACCTCCGAGTTGTATGGGGTTGATGATTATGCTCCAGTGAGCAGTTCGGTTTCTCCACTTATTGGGCACGGGTGCTCCGTCTTCACCGTCTACGAGTTCAGGGAATATGAAATATGCTTTCAGGCTTGGACAACCAGAAAACTCTACAATTCTCCTTCTTCTTTGGCACTCGATTATTCTCGAATCTCCTCCTTCAGCAACAGTAAGTAAGCCATCCCATCCTCCTTCATCTGCCCTGCTTCCTGTCCCGCCTGTTCTCCCGTCCCCCAAAAAACATCAATCCGTCCGGGCCCAGTCAGGGCAGCGCCGGTATCCTGGACGGTGACCAATCGCCGCATTCGCTTCCATTCTGCCAATTGCCCTTCAATCATGATCGGTCTGCGGCAGTCGAGAAAGACCAGGGAACCCGGAGGGTAGGAGCGCTGATCAGCGGCAATGGAGCGGCCAGGAGTCAACTCCTGACCCAAATTGCCGATTGCCGGCCCTGGCGGGCTCCAGTGGAAGAAGATGAACGAATCGTTCTGGTGGAGGATCAGATCCCGTTCGGCGGGATGCTGGTCGATGTAGTGCCGGATGCTGTCCATGGTGACGTCAGCCAACTGCATCCGTCCGGTATCAACCAGATATTTACCAATGCTGCGGTATTCTCGGCCGTTATTGACGGCATAATGCACCCCGCGCACGGAACCGTCGACCAGGCGGATGATGCCCGACCCCTGGACGTGGAGGATGAAAGCGTCGAAAGGGTCCTTGAGCCAGACCAGTTCCTGGCCGTGCAAAAGTTGCCCCTGCTCGATTTCCTGGCGCGACCAGTAAGGGGCGATTATTCCTTTATCCTTGCGCCCCAGAACCTTTTTCTTGCTGCCTTCCTGGCGGATCAGGAGGTCGTCCGGAATCCGGTAGAGGGGAAACAGGTAGGGTGGTTGCTGCTTGAGGCTGCCGGGGAAAATCGGCTGGTAATACCCGGTGATCAGCATCCGTTTGGGAGCTGCCTCCTGCGGTTTGTTGATCTGTATAATCTCGTAATCCCGGTTGAGCCGCCTGTTAATCTCTTCCGGGGAGGGGTGGGATTGGACAAGCTGTTGCAGGTGGTGGGCTGAGTCGATCAACCGCTGCACCGGCACCATCTGCCCGGCAATTGCATAGCGGTTGCTGGCGGGTACATTGTGCAGATAGGCGAGACTCCTGGTCAAGGCTGCTGCCAGGTTCTGCAGCGCCATGTCATCTTCAAAAAACGGGGTTTCGGCGGGAGAAACAGCGGCGCTGGGGGAGGCTTGAGCGACGACCGCCAGGAGCAGGACAAACCAAGCCCCTACGAAGAGGCGTATCCGGCTCTTCCAGGCGATCATGGCCTTAGTGCGAAAGTTTGGTCATGGGCGGATCAGCGGGCAAAGGCCTCGGCCAGTTCGGTGACAGCCATGGCATAGCGGTTGGAGTGGTTCCATTCGGTGATGTCCTGAAAATTGGGATAACCAGCCACGTAGCGTTTGGTATGCGTGCCGCCGGGCTCGAGTTCCAGGCCGATGATGGTGACTGGTTTGTTCTGTGGCGACATGGGAAGGGAGGGGTTCTGGGCCCGCCGAACGAGATCAAGCGCTATCCGTTCCTTGCGGCCCTTCTGCTCCGCCGCCACCAGCTGCGGATCGTTGAGCGTATTGCCCAATTCGGCATAGACCGGTCCGTCAAGGGTCCAAATGTAGCGTTTCAGATAGTTGGCAATGGAGGCCAGTACATCCGGGACAGAGGCCCAGACATCGCGCTTGTTGTCGCCGTCGAAACTGACCGCGTACTGCCGAAAGGAGGAAGGGATAAACTGGGTTTGGCCAAAGGCACCTGCATAGGAGCCCTTGACGCTTTGGGGATCCATGCCGTTTTCCCGGCAAAGGAGGAGGAAATCGATCAACTGTGTGCGGAAGAAATCGGATCGGCGGGGATAGGCGTCGAACAGGGTGTTGAGCGTCTGGAGGACATTAAAGTTGCCCTGGCGTATCCCGTAGCGGGTCTCCACGCCCCAGATCGCCACCACCACTTCCCGGTCGACACCGAAGGTCACCTCGATCCGATCAAGCAGGGCCTTGTGCTGCTGTAATTTCATCTTGCCGTCCCGGATGTTGTCCGGGGTGAGGAAGAGCGGCGCAAATTGGTAGTAGGGTTTCGCTTCCCACTGTTTATCCATGAGCACGAGGATTTGCCGGTTGATGGTCTGGCCCTGGAAAATAGATTGCAGCTCATCCGGGGTGAACTGATGCTTTTGGGTGAGTTCGGCAAAGAGCAGGCGATATTTTTCTTGCTCGAGATCGATCGCCTGGCCGTCCTGAACGAGATCTGCCGCCAGAGGTCCGGCCGCCGCCGGAGTGGAATGAAGCAGAACAATACCGATCAGCAAATAATAGAGAAGAAGATGTGGAAAGAGAGCGAACAGCTGCCTTGAGAGAAGAGGGGTGTTCATCGGCACGCTGTCGGAGATGTTGCGGGAGTAAAATGGCGGGCAAAGGCGGAGAGAAAGGATTCCAGCTCCTGCTTGGGCAGGTGGTTGATGCCGGCTGCCGCCGCCCGGCCGCCTCCGGTGGAGAATTGACGGCAAAGCGCGTCGGCCCCCTGGCGGGTTGTGAGGGGGGCGCGAACACTGACTAAAAAGCTGCCGTCGGGGTTGGTGAGTAAAGCGGCATGGGCCATCTCGGGCTGATCACGGGAGAGCCGGTTGGCAAAGACACCGACAACCCTCTTGGCCCAGGCGGCTTCCGGCAGCAGGAAAACGCGGCCGCCGGCAAAGGTTCTATCCGGGAGAAGGTTGGCCGCCTTGGTCATGTCGTCCTCGTACCCTTGCCGAAGCTGTACCAGCAGGGGCGAATCGCGATAAAAATCAAAGGGGTCGGTAAACTGGTGGACCTCAACAAATAGGTCGGCGGGGTGGATCAGCAGATCTTTCACCTCCATCCCGTAGCCGTTGTAGTTGAGGAGCATCCCGATTTCCTTGAGGATTTGTTTTTTACTCTCACCCAAACCGATGCTGTCTGCATACTGGACCGCTACCTCGTCCAGATTGTCGCCAAAGGCCCCTGCAATGGCCCATGGACGAAATGCACCCGACAGCAAGCGGTCGATGATGAGAGAAGTGCAGACGAGAGGCGAGGGGTCGATATGTGCCTCGAGCGCCTCGGAGGTGGGGATGGGACCGCTGTAATGGTGATCGGCATAGAAAATGCGGTTGCCCTGGGTCAGCAAGTGTTCCAGCGCGGTCCGGTTCCGGTCGAGCGAAATGTCGAGCACGGTAATCCGGCTCTTTGTAGTGTCGCCGAGCCGGTCAAGGAGAGTGATATCTCGTTTGACGCCGGTGATCAGGCGTGCAGCCGGTTGCGGCTCTCGCAGGCGGAGTTGCTGCAGGGCGCAAATGCCGTCGGCATCGCCGTTGAAAACATCGATACTGTTCATGGCGGATGGGGGGCAGCGGGCCGAGACGGTGCCGTCTTACTTGCCGGGCAGGTCAAAGCCTAGGGGGTTGCCAATGTTGGCAAGGCGAAAGGTAATCATGAAAGTCTGGTCACCTGGAGTGGAATTGGAGGAGAGTTCCACCGACCAGCAGGGCTGATTAAACCGCAGACGGGCGATTTCTTCGATGGTCTCGCTCTGCTCAATGGCTCGTTCCAGGCTGTAGCCGGCGGCAAAATTGTACGGCAGCAGATACCAGAAGGTGCCTCTGACCGAATTGACATCGGTGAGTTCGTTGTAGCGGTAGTCCAGGGAGAATCTGTCGCCCTTGTCGCTGTAATAATCACCGTCGAGGGAATGGAGGAAAGCGCCGTCGCCGTAGATGTCGATATTGGTGGTGTATTTCAGCCGCATTTGCTGGAGGGGGTAGAACCCGGTTTCGACAATAACCGGGGTCAGGGGGGTGTCGCTTTCTTCGCTGCGCAGATCATAGCCTTGTTTGGCCTTGAGGAAGGCGTATTCGCGTTCAAATTCCCGGCCTTTATGTTCGCCAAAGATGGAGAAGAAATTATTGATGCCGTAGTAGACGGTGTTTTCCTCCTCAAGTTCATCGACAATGTCGAACTGGGGGAGAAGTTTTTGGTCCGGTATCGAAGTGTGGACGTAGGAGACAAAAGGACGCAGGGTGTGGCTTAAAGCGTTGACCTCGCCCATGCTGAAGGCGAAATCACGCATCAAGGTGGTGCCGATTTCTCCATTAAGCAGAGAGAGGAAGCGGTTCTCTGAATCGTTATCTTCCCAGTCGGAGGCGCCGTTGTCGTCGATCATGTAGGCGGTGTTGCGAATGCCGCCGGTGATGTTGGCCTCGACATAGGGGCTCACGGGAATGCCGGCGGTCACCGTCGGCATGAGATCAATCCGCTGGGCGTTCACCCCTTTGTCCCGCCAGAAATTGGTGTAGTTGGCATCCCAGGCGAAATCTGGACCGCTGATCGCGGCGATGGGGACCAGGCCCGAGTAGGTCAGAGAGGGTAGGGTCCAGGCGCGCGAAGGGTTGTTGGCGGTATAAATCTGTTCGGTGATGTCGTTGACTGCCAAGGCTTCGCCCAAGAGCGCGGTGCCGTTCTGCCAGGAGCGCAGGGTGACCAGGCTATTCTCGCGATACTTGTTGGTTTTGTCGATGAACCCGCGGCCGAACACCTCGGCGAATTTATCCTGGCTGGCGTTGAATCCGGTGGATCCGGTGTTGAATTCCCTGAGGTAATCGAGGTCGGAAGCGACATCCAGGTCCATCCGGGTGGTCCAGTCCCCGAAGTTTTGGTCGGCCTTGCCACGGATCCAGTAACGCTCCGAATTGGTATGGGTGAATTGGCCGTCCTGATAGTAGTCAACTTCGGAAGGATCGGACAACTTATCGTCCAGATAGTTGCCCATCAGCATGCCCTTGCTTTCCTCGTCGAACACATAGCGGTATTCGGCCCCGGCCATTGTCCCCCGGTTGGCATAGTAACGGGGATAGAGGGTCAGGTCGGTGCTTGGTGAGAGGTTGAGGAAAAAGGGTGTTTCCAGGCTGAAGCCGTCCCGATCGGAAAACGAAAAGGACGGAAAGAGAAAACCGGTCTGGCGCTGCCGTTTTGCCGGCAACAGCATGACTGGGATATACAACACCGGCACATCCTTGATGCGGAAGGTGGCATGCTCAAGATAGGCATAGCCGCCATCGGTGATTTCCACCTCGCTGGCGGCAAAGCTCCAGGGGGCGGTTTCTCCCGGTTGCAGCTTGCAGGTGACGACCCAGCCATCTTGGATATGATAAGTGAGGTCACCGGTTTTCTCGATGACCTTGCCCTCGAAATGCATATCTTTTTGCTGCCGGATAACGGTGGAATTTTCAAAAGAACCGGTGCTCTTTTCCAGGTCGATGCTGCCGGAATCCGCTGTTAATTGATCGGTGCCAATATCGATGAGCAGATGGCCCTTGGCCGTCAGCAGGCCGCGAGTGATGTCGTAGGAAACCCAGTCGGCCTTGACCGTGGTCACGGTTTTTAATTCGGTCGCCGGTTTGGCTGCCGAGCCGCCGTCTGTCTTCTTGGTGGGCTCATCCTCTAGGAGGCCGCTCCATTGCGAGGGTTTGGGAGGTGGGGCGGAAGCAACCGGTTCTTTCTTTTCCAGAACGACATTGCCCTCGGCTATGATAGTGGGCGGATTTTCGTGCCGGGTCAACTTGTCGGCGGTCATTTCCCATTGCCGGGCGTCCACTGAAACAGCGTTTGCCGGATGCGGAAACAGAAGCAGGCCTATGCTCGACAGGAAACACAGTACAAGGATCAGGGAGGATGGAATGGAGGGCTTCACCTCGATCGGCTCCTTCGGGAATATATGAAAACAGGAGTCAAGGTGCGCCGGCGTTCACCGTGGATTCGGTGGAACGGCGCCTCAACTGGTTGGAGCGATTAAAAAAATGGGACACAGCTCATCATCGGCAACAGGCTCGAATGTACGTGTCGACATGGGTTGTGTCAAGCGAAAAGTCGTAGATTTGGCTTGCGCCACCGGGGAAATTAGTTTAAGTATCGCCAGTCGAAATGATACCTAATGACTTGATTTTCCAAAACTTGCCCCAGCTTTCTTTGTTTGAGCTTTTCGCAGCAGCATCAACCGTTCGCAACGCTGTATGAAATGTATCTTCGGCCCGGTGAATTCCAGGCGACTCGGCCGTTCTCTCGGCATCGACCTTTTTTCGAGAAAAATTTGTAATCTCAACTGCGTCTACTGCGAGGTGGGACGGACGGTTAGCCCTGTAAGCCGGCGCGGAGGTTATTCCTCCACCCAGAGCATACTCGAGGAGATCGACGACTATTGTGGCGATGCCCAACGGTTGACGGAAGTTGATGTGCTCACAGTGACCGCCAAGGGCGAACCGACCCTGCACAGCGATCTGGGTGATATTCTCCGTCATATTAAAGGGAGAGTCGAAAAACCGCTGGCTGTTCTCACCAACGGCACTACCCTGATGGACAGTGATGTGCGTCAAGCGCTCATGGCGGCCGATATTGTTGTTCCCTCGCTTGATGCTGCCCGGCGGGAGAGCTTCCTCAAGGTTGACCGGCCGGTCGAAGGCATTGATCTGGAAGAGGTCATCCAGGGACTGACCCTCTTTTCCCACGCGTATGCGGGAAAAATTTGGCTGGAAATTCTTCTGGTTCGGGAGATGAACGATGCGCCCGAAGATATCGATGCCCTGATGACGGTTATCAGGCGAATGCGGATCGATAGAATACAACTCAATACGGTTGTGCGCCCTCCGGCGGAGGATTTTGCCCGACCGTTGAGCAGGGACAGGCTGACTGAAATCGCCTATCTCCTGCACAAAGAATTAGCTCTGCCCGTTGATTTGCCGTTTGCCCCGGCGGATGAACAGACGCAGGCGCAACCCTCCAACATGGCAATGACGACCGATTCGGCGTCGCTGGCCAGGATCATGGACGAAGTAAGACAAATGGTGCAGCGGCGACCGAGTACCGCCGCTGATATAGACCGGACATTCCACCTCGGTGGGCCGGAAAAAGTTGAGCAACTGCTTGAGCCGTTGGTGCTCTCCGGGATCTTGCAACAGCAGGATCACGGGAGCAACCGGTATTACCACCTGGCATCGTGAAGGCGCGGGCGTTTTACGCGTTGTCGCCGGTGCTGGAAGAGTGATCACCAGGAGGCTGAGTTGCTAAAAAAGAATTTACCTAAAGGATACGAATGACTGAAAATGATCAAAACGAAAAAGTAGAAAAAGTGCTGCCCGTGCGCAAGGCTAAAACCGGCGCCTGGTGGAAAAGTGTGCCCCAGGCTGTTGCGGAAGCTCCAGCCGTGCCGGCCGAGCCCCTAGCCACCGGTGTTCCGGTAAAAGCTGAAGAAGGGGCGTCAGAGGATAGTGCTTCTCCTCCTTCCCCTCGCAAGCCCTTGCGAGAAAGGGTACGGGAGACCGCTCCACCAGCGGACGAGCTGCCGGTGGAAGCAGCACCTGCCGCCCAAGAGGAGGCGCAGGTGATTGCAGACGGTGTTGCCACCGATCCGGCGGAAGAACCTGGTCCTCTCAAGAAAAGGCGGTCCCGCAGAGGCGGAAAAAAACGGGCCAAGCCGACGGAAGCCCTTCTGGCCATGGAAGAGGTGCCCACGGATGGAGTCGCCGATCCGCAAGGGGACGATGAAGCTGCCCCGGGGAATGAGGCGCCGGTAGTCGAAAACGGTGTTGCCGCCGATTCGGCAGAAGAGCCTGTTGCACCAAAGAAAAGGCGATCTCGCAGGGGCGGGAAAAAACGCTCCAAACAGTCCGAAACTCCTCTGGCCCAGGACGAGGGGGGAGGGGATGGGGCAACTCCCGCAGAATTGCTTTCTGATACGGAGGATGACGACGATGACGACCAGGTGGTCGACGATACATCGGAGGTCCCGAGCAAGGCGGTAAGCTATAAGCTGCTGATCAACGCCGAGGAGCCGGAGGAGTGCCGGATCGCCCTTGTGGAGGATGGCCGCCTCGAATCCTTCCATGTCACCACCATTGATCGTGAGCCGACCAAAAATAACATCTATAAAGGTCGCATTGTCTCCATTGAGGCCAATCTGCAGGCAGCCTTTGTCGATATTGGCACCGGCCGCAACGGTTTTCTTCCGGTCAACGAGATTCATCCTGAATATTATCGCCAGGATGTCAACGAGCGAACTCGCAATTTGATCGCCCAGCAGCAGTGGAAAAAACTCAAGATTGAAGAGGTGATGCAGAAAGGGCAGGAGGTGCTGGTCCAGGTGGTGAAGGAAGTGACCGGCAACAAAGGGGCTAACATGACCACATTCTTGTCCCTTCCCGGCCGTTGCCTGGTGTTGATGCCAGGAAGCGACAGTGCCGGGATATCCCGGAAAATCGTTGGCGAGGAGCGGCGGGCCAACCTGCGCGAGATCATGAGTGAGTTTGAGATACCCGAGGGCATAGGGTATATTATCAGGACCGCTAGCGCCGAGATCACCCATGCCGTTCTGGAAAAGGACCTGAACACCCAGCTCGAACTCTGGGAGGAGATTAAACGACGCGGCCAGACCATGGAGGCGCCGGCCTTGGTCTATGAGGAGCAGGACACGGTTGTTCGCTTCCTTCGGGACCATTTTTTTCATGAAATCAGCGAGATCACCGTCGATACCGAGGAGTCGCTCAACAACGTCAACGCTTTTATCGAGTTGTTGCCGGCCAAGCAACGGAAGGTGAAGGTGCGGCTGCATAGCGGCACCAAGCCTATCTTCAACCAGTACAACATCGAAGAGCAAATCGAGTCGATTTACAAACCGCAGGTGGCCTTGCCGTCCGGCGGTTCGATTGTGATCGACCCCACCGAGGCCTTGGTGGCCATCGATGTTAACTCCGGCCGCACCTCGAAAAATGCCGATTTTGATGAGACGATTTTTCTCGCCAACATGGAAGCGGCCTCCGAACTGGCCCGGCAGCTCAGGCTGCGGGATCTGGGCGGTCTAATCGTGGTCGATTTCATTGACATGCGAAATAAAAAGCATATCCGGGATGTGGAGCGGCAGGTGAAAATCAGCATGAAGCGTGACAAAGCCAAGGTCGACATCAGCAAGATCTCCCGCTTCGGCCTAATGCAGATCTCGCGGCAAAAGATGGGCGCCCCGATCGAAAAGGGCAGTTATCTGACCTGTGAATATTGTCAGGGGCGGGGAGTGGTGCGATCCGTTGAAACCCTGGCCCTGTATTATCTGCGCCGCATCCAGACCGGCATTAGCCGGAAGAAAGTAGCCCGAGTCGATTGTCGTCTCCCTCTTGATGTCGCCCAGTACCTGCTGAATAAAAAACGGGCCGAGCTGGCGGATCTTGAGGCCAAGCACAAAGCAAAGATCGACATCATTCCTCGAGTCGAGATGAAACCGGCGGATAGTCAGATAGATTTTCTGGAAACAGAATCAGCCCGTTAAGAAATTGCTGGTGTGGAGGGTGTGTTTTTCCCCGCAAAGAGCCGGAAAAAAGGGTGAGGCCATCAAGGCAACAGAAGAAATAACTTGTATACAAGCATGCTTCAGAGTATATGAGGAGACCAATTTTGCGCCTGTAGCTCAGCTGGATAGAGCGTCGGACTACGAATCCGTAGGTCGGGAGTTCGAATCTCTCCAGGCGCACCAGTAAATCAAGGGTTTAGAGACTTTCTCTAAACCCTTTTTTTTCGTTCTCCGGTCGCCCTCCGGTTCGCGCTTGAGATTCCTTTTCCGAACAGGGTTTTTTCTACCCGAATTTTCCCCCCTTATTTCGGCGCACATTTCGAGGCTCGCGCTTGATATGAGTGCTGTATTCAAAACTGACATTACCATGGTGAGGACGAGAGTGTTGTCACTCGGGTCATCCCAAACTCAGCTATGGGCTTCACGAACGAGGGGTAGGGCTTTTGGATTTCCTCAGAGAACGAGTCCGAGCGGCAGCTGAGTTGAGTCATGATTCACAGTCTATATACGTAACAGATCCTATTTTTCCTTTTAGATTAATCTGTTACTTGCGTCTATTCTCTACCCTTCACATATGATCTGTCAAGATTATTTGCCACCTCGATGGTAGCTCTGTCAAAGTCTGATTCCGAGAATGGGCCTCTACTTATTGCTCGTCGGAGGAATTGGGCTTTGGCAGAGCGGATTATGACCTCGAACTCTCTTCTAGCGGATTGCCCAAAGCCCTTTCAGTGATCACTTCCATGGCTGTGAAGTAATCTTGCTGTACTTTCAGATTTGACAACTTACTGTAACGCTGAGTGGTTTTGATCTTAGTATGACCTAGAATTTCCTGAATGCTCACCAAGTCTGCGTCGGCATTGAGAAGCTGTGTTGCCATAGTATGCCGAAACCTGTGACAGGTAACAGGAATCTCACTAATTTTTGCGTAGTATTCTACTCGTTTCTGTATCGCGCGAACCGATATGGGCTTGCCACGACACCGACCTTTTTCAGCCAGGAATATTCGACTTTCCTTTGTCACAGACCTGTGTTGCAAATAGACCGCCAAAGCACTAGCTGCATCGTTACTGATGAAAACTATCCGATCTTTTGCGCCCTTACCATTTCTGACCATTATCCGGCTGCGTCTGTAATCAATGCAATCGAGAGATAAATTCGCAATTTCGTTAACCCGTAAACCACAACGGAGCATCAGCATAAAAATTGCAAAATCCCGCTTATTGGAAACGAATCTAAAAAATCCCTCTACCTCATTATCGGTTAAATATCTGGGAAGCGGTCGTGATTCCTTGAGCAGGAGACCTCCGATAACTGGATTTTCTAGGATGATATTCTCCTCATCTACCAGATAATCATAAAACAGCCGGATACTCGACAGGTGACAGTTGATGGTACGTGGGGCTACACGTTTTTCAAGCAAGTAGTCAATATACAATCTAATCTCCGCCACAGTCGTCAATTCAACAGCCGTTGAAACCCAACTGAAAAATCGCTGCAAGCGGTGAAGATAGTTTTTAATCGTGAGAGGAGAAAAATTTTTTCTCTTCAAATACTGCCTGTAATTCAGGATTGACTCTGTCATATTCATGGCGACCTCCCTGCTCAATAACTGCCATAGCTTTGAAGTAGGCTTCTTCCTGTGTAAAGTTCGATATCCTTGCATATCGCAGTGTCATGTCAATGTTCAGATGCCCCAGAAGTTGCTGTAAAACTTCCACTCGTAATCCAGCATTCAGCATATTAGTTGCGTAGGTATGTCGCAAAGAATGGAGGCTGTACCCTTTGTGTTCAAGTCCGGCTTTGTGAATAACGCTTTTCATCATCTTCCGCGCTCCTGCATAGGACAGTGATTTCCCCTTGTAACCGTAGAAAAGGTATTCATTAGCCGGGTCTCTGATCGACAGCCACGCGTTCAGTGCCTTCTCTGCTGTGTTGCCGTAATAGACAACCCTACCGTGTAAATTTTTCTCGCCGACGTACAATAAAATTTTTCGTTCTGATTGTACGATATCTGGCAACCGGAGGTTGAGGAGCTCGCCTATTCGCATCCCTGTATGAAGGAGTAAAAGGATAAGAGCTCGATCCCTGGTGTTAGTTACAGTTTGGAGAATTTTGTCCACATCTTCTGCTGGAATTGCTTTGGGGAGAATCTCTGGCAGTCGCAACCGGATCTTTTTCAGCAGTATATCTGCGGGAAGTATATCGTTTCTGACCAGATAATTGAGGAAGGAATATACCGTATGCAGGTGCTGACGGACTGAGTTGATCTTTAACCCACGCTCCTGCTCCCGCTCGACGTATTGAGCAATATCTTTCCTGCTGATCTGCTCAATATGGTGCCGTCCTAACCCATTGAAAAACAACAAAAAGGAATAAAGAGTCCTGCCTGTCTGCCTGATCGAGGATATCGAGTGATTACTACGGTATTTGCTGTAAAGATACGAAACGACGTACTCAAAACCAGGGAGGCTACTTGCTTCTAATCTGTCTGCAGCCCTGTTGAGTGCTCTCCGTCTTTCACTGGGTTGGTGAAAATAGAGAGCGCCGGCGCTAGGAAAGGAGAATGTTTGTAATGATTCAGCTTCAAAAATGGGGCTATCCTGAAGCGGAATGAATAAAGAATGGTTGGTTGAGTAAACCGAACTAAGCCATTCAGTGGGGTAATAATTGTTCGAAAAATCGAGTGAATTGGCCATCACATCCTCCTTCTCTCTTCGAAAAAACAGGATTTTGACAACCGTATTTTATCACTTTCTCGGTCTCAATTTTATTACGTATATACTGGAGAAATGTTGACTTCTAACGTATGGATAACCAGCCGGCGTGATAGGGTGCCACCTTTCAGGACACGGCTAATTCCGGTCCGGTTTATTCGCTAGTTAGCCCTTCTTCTTGTCATCTGCGATAGCTTTGTTCGCGACATTCCATATCTGATCAACAATCTCCGGGAATAGGACACCAATTTCTTTCGTGCTCTCTCGGTAGTAGTCGAGTATCGCGTCTGTCTCGTCGGGCAACTGCAAGTCGTTGCGTATTGCGACAATGGCATGTGCGGTCTTCGCAACAAGATCGATGAGCTCCTTGACCGAATCCTTCTGGAGTCGCTGCAAGACCTGATTCTTCAGGTTCTGCTTTCGATCTTGCTCTGGAAACAACTCCTCAAGACGATCCTGATTCAAGCGGAACCGCTGATTGTAAATCGCGAAGCTCTTCCTATCTTCTCCCTGAGCCAGCAGACTCTCCATGTGCCGATTGATCTGCATATTCTCGGCGTTCAGTTGCTCTATAGACTGTGCGAGATACTGCAGGTCCGTCGCGAGGGTGACTTCTTCCACCTTGGTCACCATCAGTCGCGATAGACCGAGCGCCAACTGCTTAGCCGCAGCACCAACTGAAATGATCACTTCCTTGTTGGCGATCAGATCCTTCGCAGACAAAGCACGTTGGGCCTCTTGCGACAAGGTCAGCGAAGACAACTTGTCTGGCGCAGTTTGCGGAACCGCCACGATGAGCGCACTCGCTTCGGTGAAGGCGCCGACGAGCGGTAGGTAGAGCTCCCGCTTCAGTTCCAACTCCCGGGCGAGCTTGCGCTCGACGCGGTCGCGTCGCCACCGCCGCCACTCTCCGAAGTGGGCTGAAAGTAGTCCGACAACGACGCCAGCTAAACCAATCCATGCAGCATCAAGTGGCTCTGCCATGTTTCCTTTCCGGGCTAACGGTGAGATAACCTGCCGGCCGGGGGATTGCCCACCTTTTAAGAACGCGGCTATTTCCGGTCAGGTTTATTGACTTGATACTAGAGAAGGCCCCCTGAGCACCCGGCGGACTATTCCGCTATAATGGGGGTATCAGCAACCCTTAGCAAGGAGGCCTTCTCATGCGATTGTACACCAAGCAACACAAGCATTACTGTGGAATCGACCTGCACACCAACAAAATGTACCTGTGCATCCTCAGCCAGGAAGGGGACATCCTGCTCCATCGCAACATCAAGACCGAGCCGGAAACCTTCCTCAAAACCATCGCCCCCTATCGGGATGATCTGGTGGTGTGCGCCGAGTGCATGTTCTCCTGGTACTGGCTGGCCGATCTCTGCGCCACGGAAAACATCCCCTTTATCCTCGGTCATGCGCTCTACATGCGAGCCATCCACGGCGGCAAAAGCAAGAACGACAAGATTGACTCCCAGAAGATCGCTGCCTTGCTCAGGGGCGGCCTCATTCCCATGGCCTACGTGTATCCCCAGCGGATGCGTGCCACTCGGGACCTGATGCGCCGGCGCAACCATCTCATGCGCAAGCGGGCCGAGCTCTTTGCCCACACCCAGAATACCGCCAGCCAGTACAACCTGCAGGTGCCTCTGGGTCGGATCGCCAAACCGCAAAACCGGGAAGGCTTGCTGGATCGGTTCGACGATCCCTCGGTGTGCATGTCCATGGCCGCCAATCTCGACATGATCGACGCCTATGACCGGGTGTTGGCCGTCCTCGAACAGGACATCATTGCCCACGCAAAGGAGCATGACCCGACTGCTTATGCCCTCTTGAAGAGCATCCCCGGCGTGGGCCGGATCAATGCCCTCAATCTGCTCTATGAGATCGAGGACATCAGCCGCTTTCCCAGGGTTCAGGATTTCGCCTCCTATTGCCGCCTGGTCACCTGCTCCAAGGAATCCAACGGCAAGAAATACGGCAGTGGCGGCAAGAAGATCGGCAACGCCCATCTCCGCTGGGCCTTTTCCTTGGCTGCGCAACTGTTCCTCAAAAGCAACGAACCGGGCCGGCAATTCCACGACAAGCTGGTGCGGAAACACGGCAAAGGCAAGGCGCTTTCCATCCTGGCGCACAAGCTCGGCCGAGCGGTCTATTTCATGCTGAAAAACCGGCAGGGGTTCAACATGCATACGTTCCTGGCCGTCTAATCGAGGGGACGGGCGAGCCCGACACCTAACTGGAGCTTTTTTCGAGCATATCCGCATGGCCCTCCGGAGCATATCCTCCGTCTGCCGTCAGCATTATGGGCCATGGTCTGCCGGTTGCACCGCAGCCAGAAGGCTTGATTGGCCGTCCGTCCCGCTCGTTGAACATCTGCTTGTTGATGTGGTTCTGCCCCTCACCCGAGCCCGGCTCTAACTCTGGCATGCCGCCGCATGACCAAGCCGTTTTGAATGGGACGGCACGAGGGTACGCGATTGTTTCTAGGACGCGACAACAAAATCCTTGCCGCAATCACCCGGCCTTCGTTCCCGGCGAGCCCGCGAATGGAACCCGGTCTCCGACGAGCAAGAGAGTGGCCCATTCTCGACCGGGTTCCATTCGCTCGTTGCTCTTGCCAGCATCGTCTTAACTGGCAAAGTGGTTGATCCTCGATAAGTGTTTGGCGCAGAGTCACTCTGTCGTCGAATATGAAACCCAAGTCAGGGCGCGCTTCATCGGGCAATTGGTCGGATTGTACCGACCACAGAGTGATAAGTTCATCGCTCCCGGATACCTTTATCCGTTGACAACCGGGGGCCTTCTAAGGGTTGGGCATCTTCATATTCTTTCGGCACACCTATTGAAATGCGTCCATTCTCATCCGATTCTATTTTAATCTTATTTCCAATAGTTAACCGTGTTGAGCCGATTGATTCATGTTGACTCAGCAGGTCAAAGAGACCTGAAGCATCCTTTCTAATAGAATTTCTCCTTATTTCTTCAGCCTCGGCTCTTGTTTTTTCAGCTTGTGCCAACAATAGCTCCGCTTCAGCTTCTATCTTTACACACTCAGCCGTTTTCTTTTTCCACTCGGGAATTATGAATATTATTTTTTCAACTAATGTAGTTACATCTTTTAGGTTTGATGCGATCCAAGCGCCGAGAGAACCCACTCGAACTTCGCTAATGCGACCGTCTCTTATAGGGGATATGTTTTGTAGAGCCTCAAGCAAACGTCCTGAAAACTCAAATGCTTTGACGGCATCAAGATTCTTGGAAAAAAGTTCAATAGAGATCGATTCATTTAAGTTTATATATCGTTTGTATGTAGGTGTTAACAGAGACTTTTCCTGCCTTTCAATATACTCAAGAGCTCCAATGAATCGCGCTTTGATTAGTTGAACTTGGTCAAGGTCTCGCGAATACAGCAGAATGGAATATTTTGACGCTATATCAAACGGAACATCTTCAAGCTCTTCGGATAAAATAATCGTTGGTATGCCCCATGCGTGCGCCATCCCGAGTTCGTAGAGAACATTTCGGTTTCTCGTTCCAACATCGCAAACAAAAAGATCTGCAAATCGAATGTTTCTCACTATAGAATCATAAAGAGAAACGCCTGGGATAGATTCCTTAGAATCAATAACGTTCCATTTCATATCATGCAATGTCGGCATGATCGCATCTTGAAGTAACCATTCTATTCTTTTTGCTCGCCATGGAATCGAGATGAAACAGGTTTTTTTTGTGTTTGAGTTAACCATATTGTTTGAATTTCCTTTTTTCGCCCAACAGTGTTATTAAGCAAATTTTCCGAATTTTTAACTAGCGGGAGTCAATCAATAAAACAACATAATTCCAACACCCTGATTGGTTGAGCAACATACATTGTATCAATATGACAAAGTGAAAAGACAAACTGCTCTTTCCCCGCGAGGCAGGAAAATCGGGCAACATTTTTCCTGATTATCTCTGGTTGAGCAAGTAAACATACTTCAGGGATACCTGAACCTGGCAACGTCGCAGGCCACCAGCACTGAAGGCAGTAGGTGCATCGACAAGATTATCCCCTCATTCCAACACGATTCTTCTTAAAATTCTCCGCCTGTTCAAAAATCTCCTTATACACCTCATCCCTGTCCACCGGTGGATAGTCATTTTCAGCCAGTAGGATAATAAGGTCCACCTTCAGTTCAGCCTTGATGTCGTTGCGTTGGCTCCAGTCGGTGTATTTGGCCTTGTCGTCGACAATGACCTTCACTTTTTTGGCGAGATCGAGGAGCTTCTCCTCGGGGTAGACAAAATCGTACTTAACGGTCAACGCTTTGAGGATGTCGTAGAAGGCCTTTTCTTCAAAGTCAATGCCCAGGTCGGCGTAGGAGTCTTTCTCCTTTTTTATGGCGTGGTACAGGTCGATGATCTCGTCGGTGAAGTCTTCCAGCACCTCGCTTCTAAGAATATCCTGCTCACTCCGATCGTTGTATCGGTCCACCAGGGCCTTGAACTGTTTAGAAAAATCAACCCCCTTGAGTTTGTTGACCTTCTTGAACGCCTCAATCGCCTTGGCCAGCAACTGCTGGAGCAGCTTGATTTTGGTGTTCGGCAGCTTGATCTTTTCGATTTTGGCCATGTAGTCGGGGTCGAAGAGATCGACCTCGGCGGTATCTCCTTGGCCCATCTTGAAGATTTCCTCAACTCCGTCACTCTGCAAGGCCTCGGCTACCATTTTCTGCACCCTGGCGTTCATTTGCACGAGGTCAGGGGCATTACCCTTGGTGAGTTTAAAGACAATGGATCGGACCGCTAGGTAAAAATGGACAAGGTCCCGCTCGTCCTGGGTAAAGGCATCGCTGCCGACGCAGATGTCATAGGCCGCCTTCATCCGTTTGGCCAGGTACATAAAGCGTTTTTCAAACTCCTCGGTAATCTGCGCATACTCCGCCGCCATGTTGAGGCAATGCAGTTGCTGGATGGGCAGACCGGAAAAATAGGGGCTGGTATCAAACTTGTGGAAGATCGCCCGCATTAGGTCCAGATGGTCTTTGACCACCACAATGGATTGCTTGATCTCCTCAAAGTTTTCGGTGTCGGCCTGGGCGTATTGCGCCAGCGCCAGGTTCATCTGCTTTTTGATGCCGATGTAATCGATGATCAGCCCTTTTTCTTTCTGCTGATACTTGCGGTTCACCCGCGAGATGGTCTGGATCAGGTTGTGCCGCTTGACCGGTTTGTCGATGTACATGCTGTCGAGGAAGGGCACATCAAAGCCGGTCAGCCACATATCCACCACAATGGCGATTTTGAAATTCGACTTGGCGGTCTTGAACTGCCGGTCCAATTCCTTGCGATAGTCCTTGGTCCCCAGCATGTCGTACAAGGTCTTTTCATCATCCGGGCCACGGGTCATCACCAGTTTGATGCGCTCCATGGGCATAATCCGTTGC
Source organism: uncultured Desulfobulbus sp. (assembly GCF_963662935.2). NCBI lineage: Bacteria > Pseudomonadati > Thermodesulfobacteriota > Desulfobulbia > Desulfobulbales > Desulfobulbaceae > Desulfobulbus > uncultured Desulfobulbus sp. The sequence continues at coordinate 2,159,112 of NZ_CAXXTL010000002.1, forward strand.
TTCTCCTGCTCGGTCAGCTCCACCCCGTCGGCACAGACCCGCACTTCAGCCCACTCGGGGCGCAGCGCAATCACTTCCTTGTAGAAATTATAGGCGATGGGCCGGTTACTGCTCACAAACATCGCCTTGCCGGCCACCGTCGCCCCTTCTTTGACACGCGCTTCATAATGGTCGACAAAGTCCGCGGCCAAAGCCTTGAGCCGGTCCGGATCGCCGAGGATGGCGTTCATCTGTAGGTTGGCCCGTTTGCTCGCATCGATGGCGTAGTCGCTAGCCCCGTCATCGGCACATCGGGCGTAGTAGTCTTCGATCTCCTCCAGCTTACTGCCGTCGAGCAGCACCTTGGCAGCCCGCCCCTCGTAGACAATGCGCACCGTGATCTCATCGGCCACCGATTCGGTCATGGTGTAGGCATCCACCACCGGGCCGAAAACATCCAGGGTCGCATCGATCGGCGTGCCGGTGAAGCCCACATAGGTGGCGTTGGGCAGCGAGTCGTGCAGATACTTAGCAAAGCCGAAGGTCCGCACCACCCCCTCTTCGGTGATGCGCACCTTCTGGTCCAAATTCACCTGGCTGCGGTGGGCCTCATCCGAGATGCAGATCACGTTGTTGCGCTCGGTCAGCAGCTCCGTGTCCTCGGTAAACTTATGGATGGTGGCAAGAAAGACCCCGCCACTGTTGCGCCCCTTCAACAGCTCGCGCAGCTGGGTGCGGCTCTCCACGCTGACCACCGACTCATCACCGATATAACCCTTGCCATTGGTAAATAAGCCGGACAACTGGTCGTCCAGATCGGTGCGATCGGTGATCAGGACAATGGTCGGGCTGGCAAGCGCCACGCTCTTCATCAGCAGCCGCGTCAAAAACAGCATGGTAAAGCTCTTGCCGCAGCCCGTGGCCCCAAAATAGGTACCGCCCTTGCCATCACCCTCGGGCCGCATGTGTGCCACGATGTTTCGATAGAGCTTGGTGGCCGCGTAGTATTGCGGATACCGGCAGAGGATTTTCTCCTCCCGCCGCGAGGTGTCGGGCAGGTAGACGAAATTGCGGAGCACGTCGCAGAGGCGGGTCGGATGAAACAACCCCTTGAGCATCGAATAGAGCGAGTTGATCCCGTCTTTTTCGATCAGGTCGCCGCCGTCGGTCTTGCGCCAGGCGTAAAAGAATTCATAGGGCGCGAAGAACGACCCCGCCTTATTGTTAACCCCGTCGCTGATCACGCAGAACCCGTTGTATTTGAACAGCTCCGGGATGTCGCGCTGGTAGCGCACTGTCAGTTGTTTAAAGGCATCGTGGATGGTGGCCATCCTCACGGATGGCGCTTTTAAACTCAAACACCACCAGCGGCAGCCCGTTGATGTAGAGAATCCCATCCGGTATCCGCTTCTCAGAGCCGACGATCTCCAGTTGGTTCACCAGCTTGAAGAGGTTGCTGCTGGTTCGGTAAACCGCCTCCTCCTCCGCCGTGACCCAAGGCACCTCGCCCGCCTTTGGTTGCCGAAACGCGGCCAAGTCGGAATAGTCAATCAGTTGCACGTAGAGGTCTTTCTGGTCGCGATCTTCCCGTTTGAGCAGAAAGCCATCTGCGACCAGCTTCATGATCGCCTTGTTGCTCTCGTAGAGATCCGCTGCCGAGTAGGCCTCCAACTGGTGAATGATCGACTCGATTTCACCCGGCGTGATGGCGTCCGCCGCATACTGCCTGGCCAGGAAGGCCCGCAGGTCGGTCTTGATCAACACCTCCTCGGGTTGACGCGCAATTGTTTCACCCAGCACATGCGGATACCCGTCCTCCTTGAGGAGTTCGATGATCGCGGTTTCGAGCTGGGCTTCGGTGAATTTCATGCCAGCGCTTCTTCAGCAAGTTTTTCAGCGTCAGGGATGCGAAGTTCGCCGGAGATGAGCTTGGGGAGGAGGGTGTCGCGGAGGTTTTTTAGGGTGCTAGACTGGCTACTATTCATTTCGCACTTAATTGCCCATTCAGCTAGTAGCGCTTCAGCTTGCTCTTGTGTTGATGATGTGGGGACGATCACAGGCATAACCGATAAATCAGCACGGCTAAGTTCTGTTTGCCCTGTACTTCCGTGTCCCATTGCTTCGATTTGCGGTTCAATCGAAATCATCATCCTTCCAAATATATATGGCATATATTGCGCTGGGTCAGATCGGACGACAGTTACGTGCGAATCCGTGACTGTGGGTTCGTCTAAACTAAGCACTTGAGCCATCCGCCCCAGGGTGCCGACTCCTGTTGAATTAATTAGTAAATCGCCGATTTGAAGATGACGGCCATCAACTTTTTTCTTTGTTGTGTCGTGGAGACGGGCGTTTGAAAAAATTACAGAATGATCTCTTATACAGCGTTGATTGATGACTCTTACTCCAGCTTCTTCAGTGTATTTAGGAGATATGCCGCGTCGTAGCTCAGTTGTAATTATCCCTAACGCTTTCACTTCCCACCCCTCCGGAATCCAGCCCATTTCTTCGGCGAGTTGGAAGGCGGCGGGGAATTGCTTAGCGGCCTCGCGATTGGCGGTGCCATCGGCGAGGGCTTGGCGGCGGACTTCGGCGCGCTCGGCGAGTTCCTCGGGGATCGGATTGCCGGTTTTGATGGCATTGTCGATAACAGGGTCAAAATCCACAAACCAGCTTTTGAAGAGCGCTTGCGCCATTCCTTCCAGCGTCTCATTCATCCACCGATTCAACTCAATCTTGTCATCCAATGATCCCAAAATATGGGCAATCGCTTTTTGCTGGGGGAGAGGCGGCAGGGTAAGCTTGAGGTGGTCGGGGTTTGTGAGACATCCTGAGGTGTGAAATAAGCAATGTTGCTTTTATTATACAGTTACAGGCCTCAGGCTGCCTTGCTCAATTGTTCGATTCGTTTTGAATAAGCCTCATTTGGAGTCTGCTTGTCAAGTGACGAATGTTTTCTTTTCTCATTATACCAGCCGAACCAGGAAGTCAGATCCTTGACAAGCTCAGTTCCCGTTTCGTATGACTTCAGGTAGATCCTTTCGTATTTCAGGGTGCGCCAAAGTCGCTCGATAAAGATATTGTCCTTGAATCGTCCTTTGCCGTCCATGCTGATTTTGACGTTCCAGGCCTTGAGGACTGAGGTGAACGCTTCGCTGGTGAATTGGCACCCCTGATCAGTATTGAATATCTCAGGAGCGCCATATTTAAAGAGAGCCTCTTTCAAAGCCTCAACGCAAAATCTGGTGTCCAGAGTGTTGGATAGTCGCCAGGCGAGAACCTTTCTGGTGGCCCAATCCATGATCGCGATCAGGTACATGAAACCCCGAGCCATAGGGATGTAGGTGATGTCAGTCGCCCACACCTGATCGGGCCTGTCAATGGTCACTCCCCGGAGCAGATAGGGATAGACCGGATGCTTCGGCTGTCGCCTGCTGGTGCCCGGCTTGGGAGCTAAAGACTCGATGCCCATGACCCGCATTAAGCGACGGACACGACCTCTTCCCACCACGAGTTCGGGAGTTGTGAGGTGATCAGCAAAGGAACGGCTCCCCATCCAGGGGTGCTCAATATAGAGTTTGTCTATCCGGGCCATCAGTTCCAAATCACCAACACGTAGACCGAAGCCAAGGCCGCGGTAATAGTTGGAACGAGGCAGTCCGAAAAGCTGGCAGCAACGCTGAACAGAAACTTCAGGATGTCCCATAGCGATCACCTGTTGTTTCTGCGCCCGGCCAAGTTCAGACCGGGCAGATTGGCTAAAAAATCGTTCTCAACCTTGAGCTTGCCGATCTGACGGTGGAGCTCGGCCACTTCGGCCTCATGGTTGACTTCTTTCTTCTTGCCCTTGCCAAAAAGCTCAGAAGCGTTCTTGGTCAGATCCTGCTTCCAGCGGGTGATCTGGGTCGGGTGAACCCGGTACTCAGTAGCCAGTTCAGCCAGAGTCTTGGACTCCGACAGTGCGGCCAGGGCTACTGTGGCCTTAAATTCTGCGCTGTGACGTGGACGATGAGGTGGGTTTGACATTGAACTTCTCCTTGCAAAATAGGTTGGTTCATTGCTTATACACCTGTCTCAATAATCGGCACCTCTTCAGCTTAAGTCTCCCTATCATATCATTGTTGAGACTTGCTCGTGTAGACATTGTCGAGAATGCAGTAAGCTCAAGCCTAAAACCTGGACTACGTAGAAAATATCCTACGTACTCTGGATAAAGTGGAATGTCTGTATATGGTCTTAGGCGCTTACAAAATCCATTAAAGGTAGCATCAGGGTAGTCTTTTCGAGCTACGCTACTCATGCCAAGTTCGTTCATTGTTTCGCTTGTCCGAGTTAGAAAAACGTCGCCTCTTTTGATTGAACAAGTATTGCGTTCTTTGTCATTTGACCTAACCAACTCAGTAAGCCCGTCGGGTAGGAAGAAGTTATAAAATACATCCTTGAAGGATAAGAATGGATACCCTTCGCCAAAGTCTTTAGCAGGTTTAGAAAGACCAGAACTCACTCTGTACAAATCAGTAAGGCTGTATTCTTTCCAATCACTCCCCATAACCCAATCCCTCCAAGTTCTTCCGAATCACCACATCAAGTCTTGCCGATTCCTCCATCTGCCTATAAAGCGCCTGGCTCATCTCGGTCATCTTGGTCTCAAAGGGAATGCCGTCGTCCTCAACGTCTGCCGCGCCCACATACCGCCCAGGGGTGAGCACGAAATCGTGTTTGCGCATCTCATCGAGCGTGGCCGACTTGCAATACCCAGCTTGATCTTCATACACTCCGTCCTTGGCCTCGCCGCGCCAGGCGTGGTAGCTCCTGGCAATGGTGGCAATGTCGTCGGCGTCGAGTTCCTTTTGGGTGCGACTGATCATCGAGCCCATTTTACGAGCATCAATAAAAAGGGTCTCGCCCTCACGGTTGCGGTAGCCGCGTTCGCTGTCAGCCTTCTTGGATTTGCTCAGGAACCAGAGGCAGACCGGTATCTGGGTGGTGTAGAAAAGTTGGCCCGGCAGGGCAATCATGCAGTCCACCAGGTCGTTCTCCACCAGTTTCTGACGGATCGTGCCTTCGCCGGTGGTGTTGGTCGACATCGAGCCGTTGGCGAGCACAAAACCGGCCACGCCATGCTCGGAGAGCTTGGACACCATGTGGAGAATCCATGCGTAGTTGGCATTGCCGGTGGGCGGGGTCTCGTAGCCGCTCCAGCGAGGGTCGTGAACCAACTCGTTGGCGGCCCGCCAGTCCTTCATGTTGAAGGGCGGATTGGCCATGATGTAGTCGGCCTTCAAATCGGGGTGCTGGTCCTTGAAGAAGCTGTCCGCCGGGACCTCGCCGAGGTTGGCCGAGAGCCCGCGCACCGCCAGGTTCATCTTGGCTAGCTTGTAGGTGGTGGCGGTGTACTCCTGGCCGTAGACCGAGATGTCCTTGGTGTTGCCGTGGTGGCTCCGGACAAACTTGAGAGACTGCACGAACATGCCACCCGAGCCGCAGCAGGGGTCGTAGATCTTGCCCTTGTAGGGCTCGATCATTTCCGCGATCAGGTTGACCACGCACTTGGGCGTATAGAACTCACCCCCCAGCTTGCCCTCGGAGGCGGCAAACTTGCCGAGGAAATACTCGTACACCCGGCCAACCGTGTCTTCCTCCGCATCCGCCACGGTGTCGATGTTGTTGATCGCATCGATCAGGGCCGAGAGCTTGCTGCCGTCTAGGCCAAGGCGGGAGAAATAGTTGTCCGGCAAAGCGCCCTTGAGCGAGACATTGCTTTTTTCCACAGCCGTCAGGGCCGAGTCGATCCGGATGGCGATGTCGTCCTGCTTGGCGTATTGCTGAATATGGCTCCAGCGCGAGGTCTCCGGCAGATAAAAAATATTCTTCATGGTGTAGAACTCCACCATGTCGGTGTATTTTTCCTTGCCCTCGGCGATCAGTTCCGCCCGCCGCTCCTCGAACTTGTCGGAGACGAACTTGAGAAAGATCAAACTCAAGACAACATGCTTGTATTCGGAAGACTCAACACTACCCCGCAACCTGTTGGCTGAATCCCATAGGGACTCTTCAAAGCCTTTCTCGTTTTTCGAGGCTACTTCTTTCTTGGCCATTAATATTCCTTAAAATTCTTTAAGTTGCTCAATGTTCTGATTCTTGATTTGATCATGCATTAACGAATGATAGCCGGAAATCGAATATAATCAACGTGCTCCTGTTGGGTTTCAAATCATTCTTACAGGCTACCTATAGAAAGTTTCCACAACTTGAGGGGGTAGATTTGGCTCGTAAATGAAGTGACCTAGTTTTTACTACCACCCAGTCTTTGATTCGGCAATCATTTGAAATGATTAAAATTCATAGGGGTAATTACCGGGCCACAATGTGGTGCCTGTGGTAACGCTGGCTATATCTCGGGGGCACTTCACACAAATCAGATCTATATGTGAAATAGGGTGGGTTTGGTGGACTTGGTGGAATTGATTGGCTGGCGGGGAAGGGAAGGCTGACAAAATGGCACACCCTCTCCCGGGAAAGAATCAGAGATTCAGTGTAACGTATTACTTTATTTAATCTATTTTCTTTTCGGCTATTATTTTATCGACCGCTGTTAGCATTCTCAAAGCCTCGGATCTCTGAGAAGCGGGAATGTCCACGTACACCTTGAGCAATTCCTTATATTCGTCCATCTTTTCCAAAAGCCCAATTCCAGAACTAAAATCATTTAGCTCCGATTCCTTGTCTTCTTCAATCGGTTCAGACAGTATGCCTGGGAAATCGATTTCTAGCGTCTGAAGCATATTGAGATATTCAATGACGTTACCGTATTCTTCGGGTGGAGTTTTACAGAATAAGGCCGCAAATCCTCCGTATTTTTCATCATATAAGTTCATCTTTGCCGCGAAGGCTTTCTTTGTCATATCTGTCAGTAAATACTCAAATAATTCTTGTGTGGGTGGCGTTGGAGGTGATTTTCAGCGTCGAGAATTTACCGAGAAAACTGAATGGCACTACCTATTTCAAATCGCAGTAAGGCATCAAGGAGACCTGTCGCGCGAACCTGATACTCGCGCTTGTAGGGTGTATCAGAAACCGATTTGAGCTCAACTAATCCGAAGAAATCAGCAAACCGCTCAAGCGAGCGTAGGATATAAATACGGCGAAAGGTTTCTTCCGGCTTTTCATTGATTTTTTCTTCTACATCCTTCAGGGATAAGGGGAAAGCCTGGATGAAGCAATCCGCATAATGTGCAGCTGGTCGCCAATCGGTTCCGTATATATGCAGCAGATAGAGCGTGAAGAGGAAGGATTGCTGAATAATTCCCAGCGATTCATACCCATCAAGAAAACCCCAATTGAATTTACGGGTATAGGCATTGAAAAGCAGAGGGTAGAGTTTTTTCATCCCTCCTGAATCAAAGGCTTTATTGCATTTATTGGTCAGGAACAGTCTGCCTTTGGTTACGCGGAACAGACCGCCAAGTTGGGCCGTGAGCCGGATGGCGTTCAGCCCCTCAAAGTGTTCCTCTGACCGTATTTTGATCGAGGGTAAGTATCGGTCATCATAGTGTTCAAGATAACGAGCGGCAATCTCCTGGCAAAGTTTCAGGCTCAGGTTCTTTTTGGCAGTCAATTTCACGCCATCCTCGCCAATCCTTTCCACCAGGCTGGAAAGAAGGAGGGCAGCCTTACTTTCAGGTTCCGTTGCTATTTGGTCGGAATACCTGACGAGATCCGGTGACTCAAAGGGAAAATGAAGAAATCGGTGCATTTGCTCGGAAGAGAGACCGTGGAAATCTTCAATCGGCGTTGAGTTTTTTTGCCGGTTGAAATCGCTGAGCACAGCCTGCAGTTCTTCCATCGATCCAAACTGCTGACCACCGATTAGATTATGGATGTCTTCCTTCAAATCCTGCAGCGGATCGAGGTTCTTTTTATCCATACAGCACTTCTTGAACTTTATACCGCTGCCACAGGGACATGGGTCGTTTCTATTTACTTTCAAAGCATCAACGCTCACCGATGAATTCAATATTTTCCATATTTTTCGTTGCTTTAATGATGCTCTGACATTGGTTTTCGGCATCCATGTCACTTTTTGCCACAATGGAGCGAACAACGGTTTTATCGTCTCTTTTAATAAACGAATACTGGCCGCCACCGACACCTTCCAATAACCAATCTCTCCATTGATGAATGACTTTTATCTTCATCTGTAACCTCCGGCAGGCTGTTGTTCCTCAGTAATCAAGAAGTCATTTCTCTCGGTTTGCATCTATCGACTCTCGCAGTTCCTTGCCGACTTTAAAAAAAGGCAATTTTTTAGGCTTTACCAATATCGGAGCGCCAGTCTTGGGATTTCTTCCGGTATACGTTTCATAATCCTTCACTGTGAAGCTTCCGAAACCGCGCAGTTCGATATTGTCGCCTCGCACTAGCGTCTCGATCATTGTATCCAGAATCGTATTGACAATGGATGCAGCTGTTTTGGTAGGCAGGCCTTGATCTTGAGCGAGTGCTTCTATCAATTCTGATTTTTTCATAAGGCGCCTCGGAGATTTTGATAACTATGAAATATTTAATTATATTAAATCAAACAGATATAAAATAACCTGATTTCTTTCCCAAGAGAAGGAAAATCAGAAAATCAACGCAAACAGGAAGTAGGTAAATATTACAAGCCCTGATTTACTAGGGCCTACCTCGGCAATTCGGTGGGCTTGGTGGAATCGGTGGTATTGGCTGGCTGGTGGGGCAGGGGAGGAGAGGTTGGCAAAACGGTACGCCCTCTCCCTCAATTGACCGCGTACTCCTTTTTATGGTCGTTTTAAAATAATATTAGAAGGTTGGGTGCACCTTGGCCACCCTAACGGGTTACTCGAGGTGCTTTAAATTCCCAGTGCCTCTTCGGCCTTTTTTCGAGCGGTGATATCGACGTGTGCGGCTAACCAGTTGTCCTCACCAATGCGACCGACAGACAGAAGCATTGTCAGACGTTTGCCGTTTTTGCACACATACTCTTCTTCCACCGCCCGAATGGCACCTTTGATGCGATCGGGATTTTCGAAGGCGGTTTGCCAGCAGGCCACGGAACGGGCGAGTTGCTCCTGATCGGTAAATACCAGGGCCCGAAAGTCATCCAGGGTTTTCACTTCGTTGATGCTGTAGCCGTATGTTTCTTTAAAACTGCGATTGAAGTACTCGAAAACCAACTCCCCATTTTTCTTAACGATCCAAATCAAAGGGATAGGGGCTGCATCGAAAAGCTGCAAAAAACGCTTCTCCTGTGCGAGTTCGCTTTCGGTAATATCCTGAATGATCCCTTTTAAACGCAAAGGGGTGCCAAATTCAGCCGTGCTGACCTGACCCAAATTACGGATAATCTTTACTCGCCCATCGGGCATAAGCAAACGATGCTTTAAATCATAAGGAATGCGGCTTTTACGCAATGTATTGAAGGCTTGGACGGTCATATCACGGTCTTCCGGATAAACCAGTTCAAAGAATTTTTCAGGCGAGGCATTGAATTGCTTTGGGTCGATCTCAAAAATTCTGAATATTTCATCTGACCAGTAGGACTGGCTGGTAGCAGTTTCGAAACGCCAGTTGCCAATACCGCCGAGCTGTTGCGCGTTCTTAAGATCCATTTCGCTTTCGAGCAGTTGTTCTTCCGCCAGCTTGCGATCTGTGATGTCAATCAAAGTAGAGAGTTCGGCAGGTTCACCATGAAATATCACTTTGGCGGACAAACTCTTTACCCACCGCAATGAACCTTCTTTGGTCAACAGCCTGTACTCGGTTTTGGCAACCGATTCACCCAGCGGATTGGCTGCTGTGCGCTCAATAGCGTCATTTCGCGGTTCGAGCTCAATTATATCCAACGCGTTCATCCCTAGTAATTCTTCATTTGAATACCCAGTGATGGTACTCATCGCCGGATTAACGAACAAAAAACATCCATCGCGTAATACAAGGATACCGGCTGCGGATGAATCCGTGAGCGTTTGGAAGAGGGTTTCGCTGGCAACAAGCTCGCTTTGACTGCTCCGCAATCGCCGACGGTTGGCACGAATGATGTACAGCGATACCCAGATAACAATGAAAAGGCAGGCCAGCGTAACGGCGAGATAGATGTACAGATTACGCTGATTGGCCGCTGGAGTGGGGTCATAGAGAAATCCACCCAATTCGAAATCCGCTGGCAGCATGCCGAGTTCGGCATAGACCTCGGCCATATGTTGCCAACGGCCGGGATACATGTAGCCTATCTGAACCTGATTGGCCTTGATAAGCGTAATTGTCTCGGTCGCGTCAAATCGCAGCGCTTCAATAGACCTCGCGGTTGAATACTTATCCAGAATCATCCGGACAACCTCCTCCGGATGTGCAACTGCATACTCCCAGCCACGCAGGCTGGCCTGACGAAAAGCTTTGACTCTATTTAAGTTGTCATGCAATTCCTTTTCGGAGGTGAAAAGGTTGTCACCGTAGAAATCGATTCCGCCCATCCGAGGACTGAAAAGTAAATACTCGAATCCCGCCTGTTGGAGGGCAAAGGGCTCGTTGCCCACATAGCTCGCCAGCGCGTCAGTGTTACCATTGATCAGATCTTGAATATTGAAGGTTTGATCTTGTTTTGTGATGCGATCAAGGGGGATACCTTCGCGTTGGAGATAGGCTAGCAGTTCAGCGCCATGAGGTCCCACCATGACCCGCTTCCCTGCCAGATCGTGAACAGTATGAATGCCGTTCTCGCCGCCTCGGGTTGCCAGGACGTAGGGAGAGTGTTGGAAAATAACTGCCAGTGCCACCACAGATGCACCTTTCTGCCTTTCGAGGAGCAGTTGGCTCGTCCCCACACCGAACTGAGCTTTTCCCGAAGTCACTTCATCGACAACATTCTGATTCGGCTTAGCCTCCATGATGGTGACTTCCAGGCCCGCATCCCGGTAATAGCCGAGTTCTCGGGCCGCATAGTAGCCTGCAAACTGAAAGCTGTGTGTCCGTCTCAGTTGCAAGGTTACGGAATCGAATGCTTGGGCCGGTGAGACTATCAGAAGAAAATGAGCAAGGAAGACAAGAGCGGTAAGGGATATTCGCATGGAATAAGGGGAACCAATGAATTTATAGTCAGCAAGGAGAGTTACGTGTGGCAACACCTCTAATATCCCGCCAGCCATAAGCTCCACTGCATTCCAATCACGTTTTTTAAATTGCTTTGTGGTTATCACTTTTGCAACTGTTTGCCAAGATGGTAGGTTTACCCATAGGCGGGTATCCCAGTGCATGCATTGTCAGCCTGCTCTTCGCTCGCCAGAATCTCGAAACAGCACAACTCGAGTTTCTGTTCCCTTGGCCTTATACATTGCTGTATCCGCATTTTTGAATAGAATGTCAGCCGTTTCTCCATCTGCAGGATATATGGCAATACCGATACTGGCTTTTATAGAAAGTACAGTCCCCTTAAAATCGCAGGCTTCAGCAATCCGATTTATCATTTTCTCTGCAAGGCTAGTCACCTCGGCTTCTTGCTTGACTTCCAACAACAGGCACACAAATTCGTCTCCTCCCCAGCGACTGACCATGTCTTCATCGCGGACAGAAGACTGTAAACGATTTGCCACCATCACCAGCACCTTGTCCCCCAGGTCATGACCATAAGAGTCGTTAATACTCTTGAATTTGTCGATATCAATAAAGAGGACGGCGAGTCCCCAACCGTGCCGTTTTGCCTGGATTAATCCGTGGTCTAGCCTCTGTTCAAATGACACTCGGTTCGGAAGGCCAGTGAGTGCGTCCTGAAGCGCAATTTGTTGAGCTTCTTCCTCTTTCACCTGGGATTTCAACAAATCGTCGCGCACTTCGGCCAAGTCGGTCTTCGTATTGGCGAGTTCGGATTCTATGGCTATCCGCTCAGTCATTTCTTTGGCGAGTTTGACGTTAACCAATTTCAAATCGCCTGCGGCTTTCTCAACCTTCTGTTCAACGTCTTCATTTTGAGTGAGGGCCTGTTTCATAACCTGAACAGGGACTTTATCTTGATTTAGAACTTCATTTACCAATGTGAGTTCACTGGCAGCTTTCTTGAGAGTTTCTTTGATTTTCTCGTTTGTTTTTAGCACGCGTCCAAGGGAAGCTCTCTTGGCGGATATTTTCTTCTTCAAATCTTTAGATTTTGATTTCACAAGTACCTCTCATTGCATAGAGCGAGCTAAAGTGCAGGAAACGGTTGGCCGAGGCGACGTGATGGTATTATTTAATAATACGCCTCGTCCGCAGAATTTGTGGGTAGCTCTTTGAAAATAAGCCCCAGAACCTGAGCCCCGCCGGAGGTGAAGGTGTGGGGCGCCTGCCGCCCCGTCACCCTTGCCACTTTCAGGATGAGCGTGGAGGCTCGGCTCTGTCAAGGCTGTGCGCACAGCGCACACCCGCAGGGCTTGGCCTTGATAGAGTCGGGGCTCCATGCTATTGCCAATGTCCTGTTGCGGGTTTTCAGAAAAAGCATCCTGTCTTACCTTGCCGGGGAAAGTTTCTTCCAAAAACTCCTCAGCTTAGCTCAGACAGGATGCACATTAAGACTATCTTGAACCGTATCGAAAAACAACCGGGTTTTATCTATGACACCTGTAGTTGGCGCGACTCCGGGCCACGAGTTATGATCGAAAGTGGTGTTTGAGGGAGCCATAAAAAACAAATGACGTATCCTGTTGAAATGAGTTCGCCAAAACTTAATTCCAACAAAAAAGGATACGTCATGAGTAAGACCCATTGCTGTCTTATAGATTTTCCCACAATAAAATCTGCGGAGAAACAGTACGTTGAGCAACGGTTGGTTTAAAAAGTTCGATTAAATTCCTCTTGGTGAAGAGGTTGAGCTGCAGCACCCGGAGGATCTGCTGCATGGAACTACTCAATTTTGCTTTAAAATTGAGATAAGCGACCAAGAGGTACACGCATAGGGCTATCCACACCTGGGTCAACACTGCGTTGCTGGATGTTCCCAGAAAAGTTTTGATCTTCAGATTCTGCTTGATCCACTTGAAGAACAGCTCGATCTGCCAGCGCTCCTTATAAATAGCTGCGATCTCCTTGGCTTTCAGGTGGTGGGCATTGGTGACAAAGCGATATTCGACACCGGTTTCCGCATCGGTGTACGCGACCAAGCGAAGCGGCTCCTTGACGCCCTTGAGCCGGATGGACTGGTCATTGGTGATGCCGGGGCTTTTACGTCCAGCCCGTTTGAGCAGGTATTCGACATCGGCGTTGCTTTTCAGGCGGGTGACAAAGAAAATGGAGTTTATGGTCAGGTCATTATACCATGCGTAATCGGTGAAGCCGCGATCAAAGCAGACAAAGGATCCCTTGGGAAGTTTGAGGGTTTTGGCCCAGTTGATCTCATGCACCTTGCCGCTGGTCATGTCCATGAACGCGGGGATAAAGCCATCGGCATCCAGCCCCATGTGCAACTTGATGGCCCCTTTTTTCTGCCGAAACTCGGCCCATGGAAACACGGACAGGCAGAGATTGATCACCGTGGTGTCCAAGAGGTAGAGTTTGCCCTGGAAGGAAAACTTGTGTTTGGGAGCAGCCAGTTGGCATCGGCTCAACAGTCGGGTGAAGAGCGTCTGATAGAGGGTGGCAGGCTGTTCGGCATTCACCCGTGCCAGTGTCGCTTTGGAAGTTTTTTTCATGCCGAGGTGATAGAGACGTTGATCTTGCGCCTTCAGGTTGTCGGTGATATCCCGGAGACTTCTTCTGCCGGACATCTGCCCGATCAGCAGAGCCAAGAACTGACTCCACCGGTTGTAGGAGCGGAACTTCTGTCCCGCATGATGTACTTTGGCAAGAGCATCGAATTCATATCTCGGTACAAGTGCAATCAGTTGCTTCAGCGCGGTATCGCTATGGGCCATGGCTCGGATCTCCTTGGTTTGTATGATCTTTTTCGCAAAATCATTATACCCCAAAGAGCTCTCTGAGCCTCTTTTTATTGATCATTTATGAGACAGCAGTGAGCCGTTATATTCTCCGTATACCTTAGTGGTCGATGTTCTCGCTTTCTGCAATTCATACACTCTCTAGGGCATGAACCGGCAATTTAACCGGCAATAATCTTATGAGTTGCGATTTCAACTAATTGATATATAGTTGATAAAATGAATAAGCATTCCGGCAATTGGTAAAGGGGCGCGATGGCAGCGATAGAAAGCATAGGATTAATGGAACCGATGCTCCCACTTGACGGTGAGCGCAAACTAGAGGACCTTGCCATTGATCTGGCCACAAAGGCCTCGGGACTGGCAAGCCAATTACCCCCGACTGTTCGGTTGGGTGTGGGCGACCTTGTGCGCTCGATGAACTGTTATTATTCCAACCTCATTGAAGGGCACGACACTCACCCCCGCGACATTGACCGCGCTCTGGCCCATGCCGATTATTCGGCTGATCCACAGAAAAGGGCGCTTCAGCATGAAGCCGTGGCCCATATCGAGGTGCAACGGCTCATCGATCATCGCTTAGATTTGCAAATCGAGACAACCAGCACTGAATACATTACTTGGCTGCACCGTGAGTTTTGCCGCAGGCTACCGGAGGAGCTCCTTTGGGTCGAGAATCCGGACACTGGCGAACGTCTGCGCATTGTTGCGGGAGAACTGAGAAAAGGGTGGGTACAAGTTGGTAGGCATATTCCGCCGGAAGCCGAAGGGTTGCCCCGTTTCTTGAAAAGATTTGAAGAAGCCTACAGCACAGACAAGCTATCTCGCGTTCGCCAGATCATAGCCCTTGGTGCGGCGCATCACCGGTTACTGTGGATTCACCCCTTTTATGACGGCAACGGGCGCGTGACGCGCTTAATGTCGCATGCCTCGCTTCTACGTTGCGGCGTAGGAAGCAGCTTGTGGTCTGCGGCGCGGGGATTGGCGCGGAATGTTCAGGAGTATAAAGCTTTGCTGATGGCCGCTGATGAACCAAGGCGTGGCGATCTTGATGGACGCGGGACGTTGTCGACACAAGCCCTCACAGCTTTCTGCGCGTTTTTCATGACCATCTGCATTGACCAAGTTGAGTTCATGGCCTCGCTGCTGGAACCAAACGACCTTTTGCGCCGGATGCGCTTGCATGTCGAGGAGGAGATGCAGGCCGGAAAACTGCCCAAAGGTTCCTTTCTCATCCTTCGCGAAGCCGTGCTGGCTGGCGAAGTGCCGCGTGGCCGCACCCCAGAAATCACTGGCTATGGTGAGCGCATGGCCCGCAATGTTGTTTCCGATCTCACCAAAAAAGGCTACCTGAAATCCGAAAGCTCCCGCGCGCCCCTCGTGCTGGCTTTCCCGATTGATGCGGTTGAGAGGTGGTTCCCAAGGCTGTATCCTGCCACATAACCAAGCCACGCCGGTTCTCTTTGATCCAGCGTTTAAAAACCGAAACAAAAAAAGGTTTTGCCTGTTCAAAATTATGGAGAGTAGTATTCTCCACCGACCTTATTACTTGTGTTTGGAAGATCTTTTGGAAGGAGAGTCAAAGTGAAAGCGACCGAAGCCAAGCTGCTGAGCTTTCTGCAGAAGGCCCCACAATTCATCATCCCGATCTATCAGCGCACATTCTTGGACCGAGAAACAATGCCTCCAACTCTGGAGTGATGTTTTACGCGCAGGCTCGAACGACGCTATCACGGTTCATTTTGTCGGCTCTATCGTGTATGTGGAGCAGGGGTTATCAACGGTCAGCCTTCATGCCCCGCTGCTCGTCATTGATGGCCAGCAACGCCTTGCAACGGTATCGTTGCTGATAGAAGCCTTGGCTCGCGCACTGGGAGACAGCGAGCCCGTGGATGGGTTTTCCGCCACAGCACTACGCGAGCACTACCTGACCAACCGCCACGGAAAGGAAGATCGCTTTTTCAAATTGCTACTCTCGCAGACCGACAGCGCTTCCCTCAAGGCAATCATCAGAAACAGTGAAGAGCCCAAGGAACCCTCGTTGCGGATTACGCATAACTTCGAATTGTTCACCACTCTTTTAGCAGACCAAAAGGGCGACCTCGCTCCAATCTGTCTCGGCCTTGCTAAGCTGATTGTCGTGGACGTTGCCCTCAGCCGCGATCAAGATAACCCTCAGCTCATCTTTGAGAGCATGAACTCTACCGGCAAGGAATTGAGCCAAGCCGATCTCATCCGCAACTTCATTCTTATGGGCCTTGAGTCAGCCCTCCAGAACAGTCTTTACGAAGACTTTTGGCGGCCAATGGAGCAGGCTTTCGGACAAGAGGCTTATGGCACCCAATTTGACAGTTTTATGCGCCACTACCTCACCGTCAGAACGGGTGACATCCCGCGTGAGCGGGACGTGTACGAAGCCTTCAAAGACTACTCCCGCACAAAACCAGTCATCGAGGCCGGAATCCAAAATCTCGTTAAGGACATCCGTGACTTCGCCCGTTACTTTTGCGCCATGGCGCTAGGGGCAGAAAAAGACGCCATCCTTAAACTAGCTTTCCATGATCTCCGCGAACTGAAAGTTGAGGTAGCCTACCCCCTTCCTGCTTGAGTTGTATAACGACTACGCGAACAACCTCCTTAGCGCTGCTGACTTCACCGCTTCGGTACGAATGATCGAGACGTATGTGTTCCGCCGCGCCATCTGCACCATCCCTACCAACTCGATGAACAAAACCTTTGCCACCTTTGGCAAGGCGCTGAAAAAGGATCGCTACCTTGAAAGCATCAAGGCACACTTCCTTCTGTTGCCTTCTTATCGCCGGTTCCCGAGTGATGACGAGTTCCGCCGCGATCTGCACACCCGCGATCTCTACAATTTTAGAAGCCGGAGCTACTGGTTACGACGACTGGAAAACTCCGGACGCAAGGAACGCGTAGCTGTTGATGAATACACAATCGAACATATCCTCCCACAAAACCCCAATCTCTCGGCGGCATGGAGACAGGCATTAGGCACGGAATGGGAACGGGTGCAGCAACAATGGCTGCATACACTCGGTAATCTTACCCTTACAGGCTACAACGCCGAATATAGCGACCGTCCCTTTGCCGAGAAACGTGACATGAGCGGTGGCTTTAAGGAAAGCCCGCTCAAGCTCAACGCGGGGCTGGGGCTGCTGGAAACATGGGATGAAACAGCCATACAGGAACGCGCCAGTCGGCTTGCCGATCAGGCTATCACGGTCTGGGGCTCCCCCAAACTTGATGACGCGACTTTGAAAACCTATCAGCCGGTAAAGGAAAAAGCTGCCGGTGACTACACCATCGACGATCATCCCTACCTTTCCGCTAACGGCTTGCGGGATGTGTTCGAGGCTTTCCGCAAGGAAGTGCTCGCTCTCGATCCCTGTGTGAACGAGGAATTTTTGAAACTGTATGTGGCCTATAAAGCCGAGACAAACTTTGTGGATGCCGTGCCACAAACTAAACGACTGAGGTTGAGCCTTAACATGCCTTTCCCCGAGATCAACGATCCCAAAGGCAACTGCAAGGATGTCACGGGCCTTGGCCGCTGGGGAAACGGCGACGTTGAGGTAGAACTCAAATCGATTGACGAGCTGCCCTACATCATGGGCCTTGTGCGTCAGTCCTTCGAGCGCCAGATGGGTGACGGGGGCGGGGCTTGAGGAACTTTAAAAAAGTGAACATCACGATCTAATCTGGATCGTGCTCAACCTTTGATACTAGACCTTCGCATGATTGAAGATATTAAAAAAACACTCTGGGCAACCGCTGACAAGCTGCGTGCAAATATGGATGCCGCCGAATATAAGCACATCGTTCTCGGCCTCATTTTCGTTAAATACATCTCTGACACATTCCAGACCCGCCGTGAGGAGCTGATGCATCGCTTTGCCGATGCGGACGACGACTACTTCCTACCAGATTCGACTCCCGCTTTGCTGGCCGAAGAGCTAGAAGACCGCGACTACTACAAAGAAGTCAATGTGTTCTGGGTACCTGAAACGGCACGTTGGGAAAGCTTGCGCGCCCAGGCCAAGCAGGCCGACATCGGCAAGCGTATCGATGATGCCCTGTCCTTGATCGAAACCGAAAATCCCAAGCTCAAGGGCATTCTCGACAAACGCTATGCCCGCGTGCAACTGCCAGATGGCAAACTAGGTGAACTAGTCGACCTCGTATCGCAAATTGGCTTCGGTGAATCGAGCGACACGGCCAAAAATCATGCCCGCGATCTGCTTGGCCAGGTCTATGAATATTTCCTCGGCCAATTCGCCAGCGCAGAAGGCAAGCGCGGTGGGCAGTTCTGCACGCCCGCCTCTATTGTCAAAACATTGGTCGCGGTGCTCGCACCACACCATGGACAAGTCTATGACCCCTGCTGTGGCTCTGGTGGTATGTTTGTGCAGTCGGAAAGATTTGTCGAGGCCCACGGCGGCAAGATTGGCGATGTTTCCATCTATGGCCAAGAAGCCAACCCCACCACATGGCGACTGGCGGCTATGAACCTTGCCATTCGCGGCATCGATTTCAATCTGGGCAAAGAACCCGCCGATACCTTCGTGCGCAATCAGCACCCTGATCTGCGTGCCGATTTTGTGCTCGCTAATCCTCCCTTCAATATTTCCGATTGGTGGCATGGCAGTCTGGAGGGCGACCCACGTTGGGTCTATGGCACGCCGCCACAGGGCAATCCAACTACGCCTGGCTGCAACACATGCTACACCACCTCAAGCCCACGGGCAGGGCGGGTATCGTGCTCGCCAATGGCTCCATGTCGTCAAGTCAGAACAGCGAAGGCGACATCCGCCGTGCCATGGTCGATGCTGATAAAGTCGAGGTCATGATAGCGCTGCCCGGTCAACTGTTCTTCAACACCCAAATCCCGGCCTGCCTGTGGTTCTTGGTTAAGGAAAAGCGCGCAAGGCAAGGTGAAGTTTTGTTCATCGATGCCCGCAAGCTCGGTAGCATGATCAGCCGCGTACAATGCGAGTTTACCGATGAAGTCATCTCAATGATCGCCAGTACCGTTGCCGCCTGGCGAGGCGAGAGCACGCCAAGTGAGGACTATATCGATGTCGCAGGCTACTGCAGAAGCGTCACTTTGGCAGAAATTGCCGAACATGGCCACGTCCTCACACCTGGTCGCTATGTCGGCGCGGAAGCCATTGAAGATGATGACGTTGGTTTTGCCGAGAAATTGCTAAAACTCACCGAAACACTGGGCGAGCAAATGGCAAAAGGTGCGGAACTGGATCAACTGATACGCCAGAAGTTGGGGGGGCTGGGGTATGAGTTCTGAATCATCATTGACCCTTCGTGATTTTGTCTGTTTGCAGCGAGGAACCACGTACAAAGGCAAGTTGCTTGACCTACCTGGCCCTGTTCTGCTTGGATTGGCATCAATTCAGCCGAATGGTGGTTTTCGGAGAGGTTCATTCAAAACATACGGCGGAGAATCTCCATAAAAAATCACTCTCAAATCCGGTGAAATTTATGTGTCACTCAAAGATGTTACCCAGTCTGGAGATTTACTAGGTTCTGTTGCTCGTGTTCCAGTAGATATCAAGCTAGGTCGGCTTACCCAGGACACGGTGAAATTAGACTTTAATGGGAAACCTATTTCTAAAAGTTACATTTATTGGCTTTTGAGAACCCCGCTGTATCGAGAGTACTGTCGTGCGCGTGGAACGGGGACTACTACGTTAGGCCTTAGTCGCGAGGATTTTCTTAATTTTCCAGTACAAGCACCAGCCGACACTATTGCTGTCTTATAGATTTTCCCACAATAAAATCTGCGGAGAAACAGTACGTTGAGCAACGGTTGGTTTAAAAAGTTCGATTAAATTCCTCTTGGTGAAGAGGTTGAGCTGCAGCACCCGGAGGATCTGCTGCATGGAACTACTCAATTTTGCTTTAAAATTGAGATAAGCGACCAAGAGGTACACGCATAGGGCTATCCACACCTGGGTCAACACTGCGTTGCTGGATGTTCCCAGAAAAGTTTTGATCTTCAGATTCTGCTTGATCCACTTGAAGAACAGCTCGATCTGCCAGCGCTCCTTATAAATAGCTGCGATCTCCTTGGCTTTCAGGTGGTGGGCATTGGTGACAAAGCGATATTCGACACCGGTTTCCGCATCGGTGTACGCGACCAAGCGAAGCGGCTCCTTGACGCCCTTGAGCCGGATGGACTGGTCATTGGTGATGCCGGGGCTTTTACGTCCAGCCCGTTTGAGCAGGTATTCGACATCGGCGTTGCTTTTCAGGCGGGTGACAAAGAAAATAGAATTTATGGTCAGGTCATTATACCATGCGTAATCGGTGAAGCCGCGATCAAAGCAGACAAAGGATCCCTTGGGAAGGGTAAGGGTTTTGGCCCAGTTGATCTCATGCACCTTGCCGCTGGTCATGTCCATGAACGCGGGGATAAAGCCATCGGCATCCAGCCCCATGTGCAACTTGATGGCCCCTTTTTTCTGCCGAAACTCGGCCCATGGAAACACGGACAGGCAGAGATTGATCACCGTGGTGTCCAAGAGGTAGAGTTTGCCCTGGAAGGAAAACTTGTGTTTGGGAGCAGCCAGTTGGCATCGGCTCAACAGTCGGGTGAAGAGCGTCTGATAGAGGGTGGCAGGCTGTTCGGCATTCACCCGTGCCAGTGTCGCTTTGGAAGTTTTTTTCATGCCGAGGTGATAGAGACGTTGATCTTGCGCCTTCAGGTTATCGGTGATGTCCCGGAGACTTCTTCTGCCGGACATCTGCCCGATCAGCAGAGCCAGGAACTGACTCCACCGGTTGTAGGAGCGGAACTTCTGTCCTGCATGATGTACTTTGGCAAGAGCATCGAATTCATATCTCGGTACAAGTGCAATCAGTTGCTTCAGCGCGGTATCGCTATGGGCCATGGCTCGGATCTCCTTGGTTTGTATGATCTTTTTCGCAAAATCATTATACCCCAAAGAGCTCTCTGAGCCTCTTTTTATTGATCATTTATGAGACAGCCGTGGTCGACGGAAAGAGTCTTAAGGAGATCAGCCGATTGTTGCGGCTGTCACGGAACACGGTGCGGAAAGTGATCCGGAGTGGCGCAACCGAACACCGGTACCAGCGCACTGTTCAACCGCAGCCTCGCCTTGGCGAGCATAGAAGACGTCTGGAAGCGCTGCTTGAGGTTGATTGGGCACGGCCGAAGAAACGCCGCCTGACAAGCCGCCGGCTCATGGAATTGCTGCAAGCCGAGGGGTATGGCGGGGGATATGACAGCATCCAGCGTTTTGTGAAGAAGTGGCGCGAGGAGAATGGACGAGGTTCGGGGGCTGGATTTATCCCCTTGAGTTTTGGTCCTGGCGAGGCCTACCAGTTTGACTGGAGCCATGAATGGGTCGTTTTTGACGGGGTGGTGCAGAAGGCGAAGGTGGCCCATTTCCGGTTATGCCGGAGCCGGCATTTTTTTGTGGTGGCTTACCCCCGCGAGAGCATGGAGATGGTGCTCGATGCCCATAACCGTGCCTTTGCCTTTTTTGGAGGCAGTTGCCGGCGGGGGATTTACGACAACATGCCGACCGCAGTGGACCAAGTGCTCCCAGGCAAGGCGCGAGTGTTCAACCGCCGGTTTTTGCAGTTTGCAGCCACTATCTGGTGGAGCCCGTGGCCTGCACGCCTGGTTCCGGTTGGGAAAAGGGGCAGGTTGAGCGCCAGGTGAAGAGCATCCGGGAATGGTTGTTCACTCCCCGTCCCCGGTTCAAGGGTTTTGAGGAACTCAACGCCTGGCTTGCCGATCAGTGCCGAACGATCAGCCAGAAGCGCCCTCATCCCGAGGAGAAAGAGCGGACCATATGGGAGGTGTTCGAGGAAGAGCAAGCCAGCCTGGTGGCGGCCAGTTCTCCCTTTGACGGGTATGCAGAAAAGGAGTGCCGGGTTTCCCGAACCGGGTTGGTCAGTTATGACCGCAATCACTACAGCGCGGAGAGCAAGGTGGCTGGCCAGACGGCCACAGTCCGGGCCAGCGCCGGTCTGATTCGAGTGATCAAGAACGGCGAGGTGGTTGGCGAGCATATCCGGCAATTTGGCCGGGACAAGACAATCTATGATCCCTGGCACTATCTCGGCATTCTTGAGCACAAGCCCGGGGCCCTGCGCGACGGTGCTCCATTCAAGGACTGGGAACTGCCTTCCAGCCTGCAGCAGGTTCAACGAAGGTTGCTTGCCTGTGCTGGCGGCGACCGGGAGTTTGTCGCCCTTCTCTGCGCTGCCCGAACCCATGGGCTTGCGGTGGTTGAACGGGCATGCCGCAAAGCCTTGGTGGATGCCACGGTTCGCGGGGAAGTGATCCTCAACCTGATTGCTCGGGACCTGGACCCGCCGGCTGTGGATCCGATCTCAACTCCGGAGCGCCTCTGCCTGAAGGAAGAGCCGGTTGCCGACTGCGCTCGGTACGATGCGCTGCGGCAGGAGGTGGGTCATGCAGCGCCATGAACTCATCGACCAACTCAAGGCGTTGAAACTCTATGGCATGGCCGGTGCCTTTGACGAAATAGTCACCCAAGGCATCCGGCGGCAGTTGACTGCTCAGGAGATCCTTGGCCACCTGTGCCAGGCCGAGGCTGCCGAGAGGAGGGCCAGGTCCATCCGCTATCAGATGGGATCTGCCCGTTTCCCGGTCTCCAAGGATCTGGACAGCTTCCGTTTCACCGATTCCCCGGTCAACGAGCCCTTGATCCGGGACGTGTACGGCGGCGGCTTTCTCCGGCAAGCCAGGAACCTGATTTTGATCGGCGGTACCGGAACCGGCAAGACCCACCTGGCCATCGCCATCGCCTCCCACTGCGTCAAGCTGGGGCAAAGGGCACGTTTCTTCAGTGTCGTTGATTTGGTCAATCAATTGGAGCGGGAAAAGGAGTTGGGCAAATCCGGCGTCCTTGCCAGCCGTCTCGTCAGAGTGGAATGCGTCGTGCTCGATGAATTGGGGTATCTCCCTTTTTCCAAGGCTGGGGGTGCGTTGCTCTTCCACCTGATCAGTACCCTGTATGAACGGACCTCGCTCATCGTGACCACCAACCTGAGCTTCGGCGAATGGTCACAGGTGTTTGGCGATGCCAAAATGACCACCGCACTGCTCGATCGTCTGACGCACCATTGCGATATTATCGAGACCGGTAACGAGAGCTACCGCTACAAAAACAGAGAATAAAGACATCGGATGGGACCCGCTCAAGCTTTTTTCTTCCGCTCCGACGAGCAACACTCTGGCCCATTCTCGCTCCAGAAAAAAGCTTGAGCTCCTTTGGTTGCCAGACCAATAGACAAGGGAAGATGAAAACACTTTTTTATTATTTCAGGGGGTCAATTTTGGACGCTGAAAGGGGGGCATTTTTCAAAGCTGATTGACACCTTGGCGTTGTGCTCGACCATGAAGTCGACAAGTGGCCTTGACGTTGGCTCCTCAATTTTCAGGAGTATTCCCCCCTTTGGGGGGCTGGTTCTCGCCCAACAAGGTGAAAACTTATCTGATCGATTCTTTGGGCGGATGGAAGTTTTGACTTTGCAAAGAGGCGGCACTGGCCGTGACTGGAGATAATCCAAACCTCCTTGATTCCGCCGGGAGCTTGAAGGGTGCGGTGTTTTGCCGCACCCCTTTCGTCTTAGTCGGGGCTCCTAAAACTCCGGACCCCATGCAATGAGGTCGCGAAACGCTACCCCATCATGTTCACACAAAAAAAGGGGGGTAGGGGCGACAGGAAATGTATGCTTGCTATCGGTTGTGGCCTTGAACTTTTTCCGTTGTTTTGCTGCAACGCCAGCCAGCTTCATCAAAGTTCCGGCCTTATGCTTGCCGCAATGAAACCCAAGAGCATTCAGCTCCTGAGCCATCCTTCGGCTGCCGTACGTTGCTTTCGATTCCTGATGAATGGAACGAACCCTGGGAATCAGCTGGGATCGCTCCTTCTCCCTGGCCGATGTTTCACGCTTATTCCAGTGGTAATAACCGCTACGGCTCACCTGCATGACTTTACACAGCAAAAACAAAGGGAACGCCTTCTTCTCGATATCGATGAAGGAAAATCTCAAACCAATTCTTTCGCGAAGAAGGCTGCTGCCTTTTTTAGAATCTCTCGCTCCATTCGAAGACGCTCATTTTCTCGCCTCAACTGCTTAAGTCCTGCTTGCAACTGAACCGTGCTGGTCGTAACGGGGGGTACATCCGGTGATTTCCCTTTAACCCACCGTCGAAGTTGAGTGGCATGGATGCCCAGATTCCTGGCCGCTTCGGAAATCTTGTATCCTTGTTCCGTGACCAGTTTGACGGCCCCTTCCTTGAATTCGTCTGTGAATTTTCTGCGTACTGTTTTTTTCATGTGAACACCTCCTCAGAGCAGATTGAACGCTCTTAACTTTGTGTCCACTTTTTCTGTACCACCTCATTATTGGCTGGCCGGCCTTTATCTACCTAAAATAACTCATCATTTTTAATTTGTTAAGCTGTTTTAACGCACCGTTTCGTGCGGGGAACCCTTTTAAATTTCCGTCACGATAAGGTTGGTTTCCCCATACGCACGTTTCATTTCGAGGTTTATCCCGTAGCCATTGGTGCCAAGACCCTGGGCGACAAGGTGGAATCCATACGCCATTGTTGCACAGTGGATTGTTGTGGTTGAACGCAAGGCAAGAGTAAATATCTCCAACTCGTTAATAACACCGTTCCAAATCGCGTTTGCATCAGGCCGATGAGCAGTGACTGATTCGCCGGCTGTTTCTGCATATCTTCCACGGTTGCCCCAGATCTGGAGATAATTCATGTGCCCTTGCGCATGGTGCGCCGTGACTCTGAAGGTAATTGTACGATCTGACGTCAGCAGGAGATCGCCACAGGTGGTTGCCGCAGGTGAGCTAACGTCGAGGTAGGCATCTGGTTTACTATTGTCAATTCGTACCATCGGCATCTCCTGCTGAGCTACCTGTACATTTGATACATTAAACCCGGTAATGCGGAGCTTGTAATACCCGTCAACACAATTAAACGTGTTCCACGCGGCCTTAAAAGAGTGTTCAAGCCACATGTTTTCAGGTTCAATGTCGATATTGCGGAACTTTCCATCGGGCAGGACAAGTGATTCGACAACCCAGCGATGCGTGGTGTCGTTCCATTTTAAATTAGAGAGTGAATCGGCTAACCGTTGCCAGGTTTCCCCGTCGAGCGCATTTCCTGCGTTATCGGTCTTAAGCGTTTCCACCAGATAGGAAGTAACCGCATGTGAAGCAGCAAAAAGACCATAGATCCGCAAGGTGGCACAAAATGGATGACACGCAAAAGTCCCACAAGGATCGCCGACCTGGGCGAAGGCATATCCGCCTACAATCCGCGTTGTGTCAACCGGCAGGAGTCCGATGGTGTGAAACCTGAATCCAGTTGAAGGTGCGCTTCCCGCACTCCCCGGAATAACGGCACAGTCGGCAGGGATGATATAATCACGATGGAAATCCGTCCCAATATTCCAGTCGAATTCGGTCATGGGCGCTTCGTAAATTCTTGTCCATGTGCCATTGATAAACTGAGAAAAGCGCGCTCTGATATCAGGTTTGTAATCAAAAGTTGGATTCAATCCTGGCAGTTTGGGCTTAAACGGGCTGAACTCTTCCTCACGGGCAACTATCGTCCCTGGTTTTTTCCAGAGCATTCCGAACTTGAATGAAAATGTATAGGCTCCTGTTGCATCGGAATAAGCGCTTCCCAGGAAATCATCGCGCCGCAGAATTTCTGGATACCTTGGAAGCCCAGGTTCTGGAAGAAAATCAATGCGGTCTTTAATGGAATCAACTTCGTAAAAATCGATTCTGCAACCAGCCAATGAGGCGAAGTAGGTTGGGTGTTGAAGATATAATGAACCATGAATTGTGTATTTTTGGGTTCGCCTGATAACCTCGTCGAGGAAGAATTTCGGCAGCGATGCATTGAGCGAAATTTCATAAAGATCCTTTTTTTTACTTTTTATGCTCGCCTGTGGAACCGAACGCCTGATCGCCATGGTTCCGGCTTCTTCTGCCTTTACCGATGCGGGGTAGAACGCAAGCTCTAGCCCTACCGGGAGTTCTGCCGCATCAAGGGTAAAATTGTAGGCACCATTTTCATCAAGTGGGCCCTCTCCCAGAAGCTTCCCTTTTGAAAAAATACCGGCATTGAACATTCCACGGTTAAACTCTGTGGCTCCGACCTTATCGATACTTCCTTTAACCTGTAGCTTCATATTCCCTCTCATAGAAAGTTGTGTGAGATGAGTATAGGGAGAGACCAGCAAGGCCGTCCCAACTCTCGTCGAATAGCCTTAGCTTTTCGCTTCCTCTTCCGGCCATCAGTTGCAAAATTTCTCAGATTTAAAATGCGACAATTTTGGGGGTAATTTGCCAAAAATATTGCACAGAATTCGAGAAGTTTGGTTTTCTTGAAACAAGATTTGTTTCAACTTCCAGGTCTACTTCTTATTTTAATGACATTTCAAGGATGACTGGGTACTCGATTTGTTGTGACCACTTTTCCTGTTGGTTTATTCGCTGCATTGCCTACATCAGTTGGATAGTGAATTTCACTCTAGACAGTGTGAATGGTATTCAAATGAACGTTTTTCAAAAGTATGAGTCACAGGCCAAGCCTGTCGGGAGATTCTGTAGGCTCTGATCTGATCCGTCAGCACAACTTGCAAGGGTTCAGGCTGACGATGTTAAAGATATCAAAACCGAAACCGGCCACTCATTTCACAAAAATATTCAATTTCATTCATGCTCAATAGAGCAATAAAAGACAATAAGGAAAAATTGAATATATTATGGATATAAAATGTATGCACATAGGGGTCAGTTGCGAGCGCTACTGATTTCCAGGCTTGATTGTAAACGAGGGCGGTGCCCTTGTCTCGGGCGCGCTTCTTTCCGTGATTGTGGTGCCAATTATTGCCTTGGGAATCCCCCTTTTGGGAAGAGTAGGTGCAAGCATGCTGTTCATGGAGTTCTGCGGTTGAAACCCTTTTTTTGTGCCTTTGTCCAAAATGTCAGGCAGGAAAGCGAGCGGTGAGAATTTGCCTTCTTTTTTTTTCTAAAAAATGGTATTTGAAAGATGTGTTATATTAAATGGTTACGATTAATTGAAGGCAGCGGCGAGTGCGCCATGAAAACGAATATAATTAAATTTCCGTCGAAGCTTGACAACTTCCCGTTTTTCAAAGACATCCTTGAAAATGGCTACCATGTTTTCAGCCAAGAGAACGCGAAGCTGCCGGATTATTACCCGAACAAGTTTCCTGATTACCCTGGTGTCAATCTCCAAAATCTGTATATCGGCGATGTGATCACCATCCGTGTCTTTTTCCGAATAGGCTCCGGGAAAAATGTTCGCGCCGATGGCGGCTATTTGGATTTAGAGGTAGAGCACATTGAGGGGGACACCGTGTTCGGTGTGATTTTGACGGAACTGCCCAAAGGATTTCCCCTGCAAAAAGGAGACTCTCTCGAAATTTATCAAGATGAAATTCTGTATAAAGCGCAAATGACGGAACACTGAATATTCAGGCATGAGTGGATTTTCCAGTGCAATATGTCATGATCACGTCGAGGAGCTGATGGAGGCGGACAATTCCAGTTGGAGGGGGTGATGGGTTGTTTTGCATCTGCCTCCGCACCGAAGGAGGGCGTTGGCAAAACATGGCTGTAATGGGGGGCATGTTCGTCAGCCAAGGCAATTTTCCAAAGGAATCAGCGTACAATTCAAATTTGATTAGGAGGGGAACATGTCCTACACGCATCTCATTGTTGAAGTTGGGGAAGGTTTTGTCGGTGTCATTTCCCTGAATCGCCCGGAGCAGTTGAACACCTTCAACAGTCTGCTGGCTGAGGAGCTCACCGCTGCCCTGCTGGCCATGGATGCCGACCCGATGGTCCGGGTTGTGATCATCAAAGGCGCGGGCAAGGCTTTTTGCGCCGGCATCGATATCACCGAATTGGCTGACAAAACCGCCATGGAGTATCAGCAGTGGATCGAGCACATGGAGCAGCCGCTGGTGGCTATTTCCCGAATGAAGAAACCGGTGATTGCGCAGGTCCATGGGGTAGCCGCAGCTAATGGTATGGGCTTGGTTGCAGCTGCTGATCTGGCGATTGCGGCAACCAACACCAAGATGGGGTTGACCGCTATCAACGTGGGCTTGAATTGCGTTGGCCCGATCATCCCGGTGGCCCGGTGCGTGGGTCGGAAAAAAGCGCTGGAACTCCTCCTTTATGGTGAACTGATCAAGGCACCGGAGGCACAGGCCCTGGGATTACTCAATCGGGTGGTGGACAAAGAGGTCTTGGAAACGGAAGCGAGAACCTGGGCGGAGACCTTGGCCAAAAAGAGCCCTCTGGCCGTCCAGATTGCCAAGAAGGCTTTTTATACCTCGGAAGACATGGACTATCACCGGCAGTTTGATCTGATGAACGAAGCCTTTGCTCGTCTCTGCACAACCCGGGACGCCAAAGAAGGGGTCCAGGCCTTTTTGGAAAAACGGATACCGCGCTGGCAGGAACGATAGCCCTATGCGCTTTGTCCGGAGAGATCTTCTGCTCTAGTTACGCGAGGAACGAGTTGATTTCATCGTAGGTGATGATCTGGATCTCCGCCTCCATATTGAGTGAGCGAACTCGGGTCGGCGGGGTGTCACTCTGCCGTATCGGCAGCAGTTGGGGTTTGTTCTCATCAACGAAGACAATGATGGCCGGAGCCCGGACCGTATCTTCCAGGCGATAGCCCAAGAGTTTGGTGGTGTGTTGGTCAACGATAACCGTATCGCCTTGAATTGTTACCATAATGTTTTCCGGATTGATTGATCGGCAAAAAAAAACGGATGACAGCAGGTGCGCTGTAATCCGTTGATTATATTGGTGGGCCGTCGCGGATTCGAACCGCGGACCAATTGATTAAGAGTCAACTGCTCTACCAGCTGAGCTAACGGCCCAAATCGAAGTGTGAAAAAAAGGGGCGCACGACACCCGCAGGGCGAAGATCGCGAGCGCATCTAATAGCATACCCTCATGCCAGCGTCAAGAGGAAGCTGGGATAAAACTGCATCCGTGCCGTTTCTTGCGTCTGCCGAGAGAGGCCTGGAGCCTTCCGGGAAAACCTGTTGAAATATCTCTTGACTTTAAGTGCTGTTAGCCTACTTTCATAGCATTCGTTTTTTCTTCAAACCCAAGGAGAGTCTATTTTTGTATGGAAACTGTGGAGCCGTCGCCGGCGAGTCCGGCGCCTTCTGAAGAGGAGCCCCCTGGTAAGTCGTTTTTTGAAAAGGTAAAATCCGCCCTCGGCTTCCGTGGAGCGCCTGACACCACCGAGGAGCTGGAACATGAAATCCAGGAACTGCTGGAGGAGGGCGAGGAGCAGGGCCTGATCTCCGTTCATGAGGAACGGCTGATCAATTCGATTTTTGATTTTCGGGAGACCATTGCTTCCGAGATCATGACCCCTTCGGCGGAGATGGTTTGCGCCGACTTGAAGACCTCCGTGCCGGAACTGATCCGGTTGATCAATGAGGAAGGTTACACCCGCATCCCCATCTATCAGGGGACTCCTGACCAGATCGTCGGCATCCTCCATGCCAAGGATCTGCTGCGCATCTGTGCCCTCGGCCCCAACGCCCCGGTCGATCTCAAGGAATTCCTCAATCCGGCGACCTTTATTCCCGAGTCCAAGCCGATCACCGAGCTGCTGCGCGAATTTCAGTCGAAAAAGATCCATTTAGCCATCGTGGTTGACGAGTTCGGCGGGGTGCGTGGTCTGGTGACCTTCGAGGACGTGATCGAGGAGATCGTCGGCGAAATCGATGATGAGCACGACGACGAAGAAAGCGAGCTGCGGGTGGTGGACGAACGCACGGTGATTGTTGACGCCAAGATCGACATCGAAGAGGTGGAGGCCCATTTCCGCCTGAGCCTCCCGGAGGGGCCCTATGAATCGGTGGGCGGATTCATCACCCATCGCCTGGGCAAGGTACCCCAATCTGGTGTTGTCGTCCAGGAGAGCGGGCTATCCTTCAAGGTGCTCGGGGCCGACCCGCGTCGCATCAAAAGCCTGCGTATTGTTCGCAACGATGAGACACAGCCTTAAGGCTGACGGCAAGGTGGCGCTGTTGCTGTGCGCCATCGCTTCTGCCGGTCTGCTCGCCCTGGCCATGCCGGGCCGAATCGGCTGGTGGCCGCTTTTATTTGTCGCTTTGGCGCCCCTCTTGCTGCAGGTCCTGAATGCCCGGCCTGGCCGCAGCGCCTTGGGCGGCTTTGTCTTTGGCCTGGTCTATAACCTGGCCTTGCTCTATTGGATACTGATTGTCCTTGGCCGCTACGGTGGGTTGCCGTTGTGGATTTCCCTGCCCGCCCTGGTTCTGCTGGCCGCCTACATGGCCTGTTTCCCTGCGGTTTTCTGTGGCCTGCTTAGCCTGCTGGCTGGTCGCTTCCAGTGCCGGGGGCGCTCGGTGGCGATCCTGGTTTGGAGTGCGCCGGTGCTTTGGGTCGGGCTCGATTATCTGCGCAGCCTCCTCTTCAGCGGGTTTCCCTGGATGGATCTCGGCTATGGCCTGTTCAGTCAACCCGTGCTGATTCAGGCGGCCGATCTCGGTGGCCATCATCTGATCACCTTCAGCCTGGTACTGTGCAATGGGCTGGTGGTTGGCGTCGTCGACCGGCAGCGCCGCGGTGTCCGGGGGAATCTCCGCCTGGAACGCGGGCTGCTCCTGGCAGCCCTTGCTTTTCTCGGGTTGATCGGTGGCTCTTCGTGGTTCCGCTACCAGGAGGTCAGCTCGATTACCGCTCGATCAATGCAGGCCAAGGTGGCTGTGGTTCAGGGCAATGTCGATCAGGCGATTAAATGGTCGCCGGCCACCAAGGAGGCCACGGTCGCCACCTATCTCAAGCTCTCGCGACAGGTGGTGCGGGAGGCCGGTACCGAGTTGGTCATCTGGCCGGAAACGGCTCTGCCCTTCTATCCGCAGAAAGACGCTTTAATCAATCGGGTCACCGACTTCACCACGACCAATAACACCTGGATCCTCACCGGTGCCCCTTTGTACACGATCACGTCGCAGGCAGGCGGCAGCGATCTGGTCCGCTATTATAACGGTGCTGTTCTCCTCGGCCCCGGCGGCCGGGTCGGCGGCCAGTATGCCAAGCAGCATCTCGTGCCTTTTGGCGAATATGTGCCGTTGCGCCGGTTTTTGCCTTTCCTGGCGCCGCTGGTGGAAAGCATCGGCGATTTTTCCGTCGGCGCTGAAAAGGGGCCGCTGGTGCTGGGGGCGATGAAGCTGGGTATGCTGATCTGCTACGAATCGATTTTTCCCGACATCGCCCGGGAGAGCGTGGACCGCGGCGCCAACCTGCTGGTCAATGTCACCAACGACGCCTGGTACGGCCGGTCGAGCGCCCCGTATCAGTCCATGGCCATGGCGGTGTTCCGGGCGGTGGAGAACAAGCGGACGCTGATCCGCGCCGCCAATACCGGTATCAGCGGTTTTGTCGACCCCTTGGGGCGAATCACCGCGCACACTGAAATCTTCACCGAGGCAGCACTTTCCGCCCTGGTGCCGATGCTTGAGCTGACCACGGTGTTCACTCGGGGAGGTTACCGATTCGGCACCGTCTGCGCCGTCCTTATGCCGCTGCTGGTGGTTTTTCGTCCGAGGCGCAAAGAATGACGGATGCACGGAAAAGACCGCCCTCCTGTCGCCGTTTGGCGTCTCCCGTTCCGCTTTTCACCCGTTTCCCCGCCTTTCTTCCTTGAGACTTGCAGTAATTCTGTTTATTATAAAACCCTTTCGTAGAGACGGCTTGGTCGGTCGAAAACACACGACCGGTTGAGCCGTTTGTGTTTCGATACTGGCGAGACGCCTAAGGCGAACTCGTTTATTTTTTTCAGTGAGGTAGATCATGGCCGATGTAACCGAATCAGCGGAATCAAAGCAGTTGCTCGACAGCCTCAAAGGCAGAATGCTCGTGCTCAAGGAGCATCTTTGACTTAGAGGGCAAACGAGAACAAGTTGAACTGCTGGAGCGGCAGACCGTCAGCCCCAATTTCTGGGACAACCAAGCCGAAGCCAAGCGGGTGCAGCGCCTCCTGGGTCAGTTGCAGGATCTGATCGGCGTCTGGGAGAAGAATTTCGGCGACCTCGAGGACGCCGAAATGCTGCTTGATCTGGCCAAGGAAGAGAATGACGAGGACACCTATCAGGAAGTCGTTTCTGGTCTGGACAGCCTGCGCCAACGCATCGATCTGGTCGAGCTGGAGTGCATGTTCAGCGGTGAGCACGACACCAATAACGCCATCCTGACCATCCACGCCGGTGCCGGCGGCACCGAGGCCCAGGACTGGGTCGGCATTCTGCTGCGGATGTATCTGCGCTGGGCGGAAGCCAAAGGATTCAAGGCCGATATCCTCGACTTGCTGCCCGGCGACGAGGCCGGCACCAAGAGTGTCACCATCATGGTCAAAGGCAAGTATGCTTACGGCTATCTGCGCTCCGAGGTCGGCATCCACCGGCTGGTGCGGATCTCGCCCTTTGATGCCAGCGGCCGGCGGCATACTTCGTTTGCCTCGGTGATGGTCATGCCCGAACTGGACGACGACGTTGCCATCGAAATCAACGATAAGGATTTGCGCATCGACACCTACCGGGCCAGCGGTTCGGGCGGTCAGCATGTCAACAAGACCGATTCGGCCATCCGCATTACCCATTTCCCCTCGGGAATCGTGGTCCAGTGCCAGAACGAACGCTCCCAGCACAGCAATAAGGCGACGGCCATGAAGATGCTGATGGCGCGGTTGTTTGAGCGGGAGAAAGAAGAAAAGCAACGCACCCAGGAAAACATCCAGGGCGACAAAAAAGAGATCGCCTGGGGCAGCCAGATCCGCTCCTACGTATTGCAACCTTACCGGCTGATCAAGGATCACCGGACCAACACCGAGGAGGGCAACGTCGATGCGGTCCTCGATGGCCGGCTCGATTCATTCATCAAAGCCTATCTCCTCTGGCAGCCCTGAGGTCGCCGGGTGGTGTTGCGCATGGAAAGCACGATCCGCGAGCAGTTGGAGGCGCAGGAAAAACAGACCCTCTCACCCTTTGCCTGCTTGAGCAGCCGGTCGAGGGGGCGTTTGTCCGGGGGGGAGGAACCCTGCCATCTGCGCACCGCCTTCCAGCGCGACCGGGACCGGATTATCCACTCCAAGACCTTCCGCCGGCTGAAGCACAAGACCCAGGTCTTTCTCGCCCCGGCCGGTGATCATTACCGCACCCGCCTCACCCATGTGCTGGAGGTGTCGCAGATCGCCCGGACTATGGCGGTCTGCCTGCGGCTCAACGAGTATCTGACCGAGGCCATTGCGCTCGGGCACGATCTTGGCCATACGCCCTTTGGCCATGCCGGCGAGTTCAGTTTGAATCTGTTGCACCCCAAGGGGTTCAAACATTACCGCCAGAGTCTGCGGATTGTTGATTTCCTTGAAAATGGCGGTCGCGGTCTCAATCTCACCTGGGAGGTCCGCAACGGCATTCTCAAGCATTCCAAGGGATACGGCGAGATTCTGCCCGACGACACCACGGAGTTGGCCGCCACTTTGGAGGGCCAACTGGTGCGGGTGGCCGACATCATGGCCTACGTCAATCATGACATGGACGACGCCCTGCGGGCCGACATGCTCCATGACGATGACCTGCCCAAGCATCTGCGTGAGGTTTTGGGCGACCGTTCCTCCCAGCGGATCAACGCCATGGTCGGTGATCTGGTCACCACCACCCTTGCCCGCAACGACGGCCGGCTCCATCTGAGTGCGCGGATGAATGACACCATCACTGATTTGCGCACCTTTCTCTACGACAACGTCTACCGCAACTGCCGGGTCCACAATGAGTTTGAAAAGGCGCAGCGGATCATTCGCGATCTCTACGGTTTTTTCCTCGAGCACGACTTCCCGGAAGACGGCATCGGTTCTTGCTGTCGCCTCCGGCATCCGGTGCAGTCGGTCGAGGAGGAGCAGCAGCGGCACCGCCGGGTTTGCGATTTTATCGCCGGCATGACCGATCGCTATGCCCTGACCCTCTATTCGCAGATTTTCATGCCGAAACCCTGGAGCGTGCTCTAGGGCATGATTTCCGTTCCCAACCCCTCGCCTGCAAGTGCGGCATCACAACGACCCTATGAAAGCGACCGATAAACAAAGCCCCGAGAAATACGATCTGCCCAAGACCTATGAATTCACCGAGGTCGAACGGCGCTGGTACACCCACTGGCTGGAGGAGAAAACCTTCAGCGCCCGGATGGAGGAGGGCAAGCCCTCGTTTGCCATCGTCATCCCGCCGCCTAACGTCACCGGAGTCTTGCATATCGGCCACGCCCTCAACAATACCCTCCAGGATCTCCTCATCCGCTACCACCGGATGAAGGGCGACAACACCCTCTGGGTGCCGGGGACCGATCATGCCGGCATCGCCACCCAGAACGTGGTCGAACGGCAGTTAGCCACCGAGAAGCTGACCCGCCACGATCTTGGCCGGGAGAAATTCATTGAGCGGGTCTGGGCCTGGCGGGAAGAAAAAGGCGGCACCATCATCAACCAGCTCAAACGGATGGGCGCCTCCTGCGATTGGGACCGGGAGCGGTTCACCATGGACGAGGGCTTGTCCCAGGCGGTGCGCGAGGTCTTTGTCCGCCTGTACAAGGAAGGGCTGATCTACAAAGGCGATTACATCGTCAATTGGTGCCCGCGCTGCCATACAGCGCTGGCCGACGACGAGGTCGAGCATGACCCGACTGACGGCAAACTCTATCACATCCGCTACCCCTATGCCGACGGCTCGGGCTCGGTGGTGGTGGCCACCACCAGGCCGGAGACCATGTTGGGCGACACGGCGGTGGCGGTCCACCCCGAGGACGAACGCTACCAGCATTTGAACACCATCGGCATTAGCTTGCCGCTCACCGGCCGGACCATCCCGGTGGTTTTTGATCACCATGTGCAGCGGGAATTCGGCACCGGGGCGCTCAAGGTCACCCCGGCCCACGACCGCGACGACTACGAGATCGGCTTGCGCCATGATCTGCCCCGCCTCAAGGTGATGGATGATTTTGGGGTGATGAACGAGGCTGCCGGCAAGTACGCGGGACTCGATCGTTTCGCCTGCCGCAAACAGGTGGTCAAGGATCTCGAAGAACAAGGTTTTCTCGATAAAATCGAACCTTATCAGCATGCAGTGGGCAAGTGTTACCGTTGCACCACCGTGGTCGAGCCCACCACCTCCAAGCAGTGGTTCGTCAGTGTCCGGCCCCTGGCCGATAAGGCGGTGGCTGCAGTCCGGGAGGGGCGGATCAATATCTATCCCAACACCTGGCACCGCACCTTCTACGCCTGGATGGACAACATCCGCGACTGGTGCATCTCCCGTCAGATCTGGTGGGGCCATCGCATCCCAGCCTGGACCTGTGCGGCTTGCGGTGAGGTGATCGTTGCGGTCAGCGATCCCGACGTCTGCCCCGCCTGCGGCAGCACCAACCTGCACCAGGAGACCGACGTGCTCGACACCTGGTTCAGTTCGGCCCTCTGGCCCTTCTCCACGCTCGGCTGGCCGGAAAAGACCAAAGAGCTCGACTTTTTCTACCCCACCTCGGTCCTGATCACCAGCTTCGACATCCTCTTCTTCTGGGTGGCCCGGATGATGATGATGGGGCTGCACATCATGGACGAAATTCCCTTCCATGATGTCTACCTTCATGCCCTGGTGCGCGACAAGTTCGGCAAGAAGATGTCCAAGTCCACCGGCAACGTCATCGATCCCTTAGTGATGATCGAGCAGTACGGCACCGACGCCTTCCGTTTCACCCTCACTGCTTTTGCCGCCCAGGGGCGGGAGATCCGCATGGATGAGGAGCGGATCGACGGCTACCGCCGCTTCATCAACAAGCTATGGAACGCGGCCCGTTTTGCCCAGATGCATCTCAAGGAAGCCGACCCGGCGATTACTGCCATGACGGCGGACCCCAAAGGCCTGGCCCTGGCGCACCGCTGGATCCTCAGCCGGATGAACGCCACCATCAAGGATGTGCGGGCCGCGCTGGACGGCTACAACTTCAACGAGGTGGCCTCGGCCAATTATCAGTTCGTCTGGCACGAATTCTGCGACTGGTACCTGGAATGGATCAAGGCCGACCTGTTCAGTCAAGATGTCCAGGCTCAGCAGCAGGCCAAAGCGGTCCTGCTCACCGTGCTTGAAAACATCCTCAAGCTGATGCACCCGATTACGCCTTTTGTGACCGAGGAGATCTGGGGCCAGTTGCCCGGAAACCGCAGCTCGATCATGATCGAGCCCTTTCCCGAACCGATCGCGGCCTGGGAGGATGCGGAGGCCGAAAGGGTGATGAACCTGCTGATGGGGGTCATTTCGGGCCTGCGCACCATCCGCACCGAGGCGGAGGTCCACCCGAGCGCCAAGATCGAGGCAATCCTCATCTGTCCGGATGCGGCTAAACGCCAGATCCTGGCCGACTATGCCCCCGGCATCCAGGCTATGGTTCGGGCTGGTTCCCTGCACATTGAAGCCGCCGGCATCGTCCCCGACGACGCCGGCCATGCCTTGGTGCAGGAGGTCGAATTGGTGGTGCCCCTCAAGGGCCTGATTGATGTCGCCGGCGAGTTGGAGAAGTTGGCCCGGGAGCAGGGAAAGCTGGAGAAGGAACTGGAACGGATTGTCGGCAAACTGGGCAACGAAAAATTCATGAGCAACGCCCCCGAGTCGGTGGTGGCCAAGGAGCGGGAGAAGGAGGCCGAAATTCGTGCCCGCTTGGCTAAAACCATCGAGTCGACCGAGCGGATGCGGAAACTGGGCTGATATGGATACCTTTCTCTTGGATACCATCCTCCGGGCCTTTCTGGCGGAAGATCTGGAGCACGGCGACATCACCACCGAGGCTCTCTTCACTCCGGAAGATAGGGCACGAGCAGTCTTCATCGCCCGGCACCCCATGGTCGTCGTTGGTATGGCAACCGTTGCCGCCCGGGTTTTTCAGCTGCTGGACCCGACCGTTTCCTGCACCGGGGCCATGGCTGACGGCAGCCGGGTCAAGGCCGGGGCTGAACTGCTGACCCTCAGCGGCGCGACCCGGATCTTGCTGCGGGCTGAGCGGGTGGCACTCAACCTGGTGCAGCGGCTCTGCGGCATCGCTACCCTGACCGCGTCCTTTGCTGATCAGGTGGCGGGCACGAAGGCGAAAATTGTCGACACCCGCAAGACCACGCCGGGACTGCGCATGCTGGAAAAATATGCGGTCCGCTCCAGCGGCGGCTACAACCACCGGTACAGCCTGAGCGACGGCGTCCTGATCAAGGACAACCATATCGCCGCTTGCGGCTCGATTACCCAAGCGGTGCAACGGGTGCGCTCGCGGGTACCCCATACTATTAATGTTGAGGTCGAGACCGATACGCTCGCGCAGGTCGAGGAATGTCTGGCTTGCGGCGTTGGGGTGATCATGCTCGACAACATGGATCTGGTCACCATGCGCCAGGCGGTGGAACTGATTAACGGTCGGGCCCTGATCGAGGCCTCGGGCGGGGTCAATCTGCAAACCGTGCGCGGCATTGCCGAAACCGGAGTCGACATCATCTCCGTCGGCGCTCTGACCCATTCGGCCAAGGCCTGCGATATTGGCATGGACTGGAGGAACTGAGTCGACCTGCACCACCATCTCTGCCTTTTGTGTCTTTTCGAACAGAGGGAAAAATCTTTGTGGGTGTAAGGCAACTACGCGAGATCTCTCCCTGCGGTCGAGATGACAGACCCGCGTGCATAAACGGCATGGAGAAATACAGGGGAGGTGGGGTATGAATAAACGGCTCTTTGTCGCCATCGATCCTCCGGCGGAGATTCGTGAACAGCTGGTCGGCATCTGCTGCGGCCTGCCGGATGCCCGCTGGATTCCACCCGAACAATTGCATCTCACCCTTTGTTTTATCGGTGAGGTCAGTGGATCGGCCTTCCTCGATATCCGCGAAGCCTTGGCAGAGATTCAGGGCGCCCCCTTCACCCTGCGGCTGCAGGGGGTCGGCTTTTTTCCACCGCGTGGCCTGCCTCGGGTGATCTGGGCCGGGATCGAACGGAGCGAACCCTTGCTGGTGCTCCAGCGCAAGATCACCACTCGACTCTTTCAACTCGGAGTGGAACCGGAAAATCGAAAATTTTCTCCCCATATCACTCTGGCCCGGCTTCACCAGACCTCGGCGACCAGGGTCGGCAAATACATGGGGATTCAGGGCTTGCTGGTCAGCGAACCGTTTGTTGTGGACAGTTTTTTGCTCTATTCGAGTATCTTGGGCCGCAAGGGAGCGAGCCACACGGTTGAACAGGAGTACCACTTGGGGAGATGAGGGGCGGCGGCAAACAAAAAAAGCGGTCACAGAAAACTCTGTGACCGCTTGCATTGTCTGGAGGCGACGAGCGGATTTGAACCGCTGAGTAATGGTTTTGCAGACCACTGCCTTACCACTTGGCTACGTCGCCCTAATGTGCGGCACTTATACCATAGATTTTATTTTTGACAAGGAGAAATCAAAACCATGGGAACCACGCTCGCGGCCCTGATTCAGGACCATGAGGAAGAGTTGCAGGAGCTGCAGGAACGGATCGGCTACCGGTTCCGCGACCTGCGACTGCTGCAACTCTCTCTCATTCACAGTTCTTTTGCCTTTGAACGGCTCGATGATGGCCGGCACAATGAAACCCAGGAATTCCTAGGGGATGCGGTTCTCGATCTCATCGTGGGCTATGTGCTCTTTATGCGATTTCCGGAGATGCGGGAAGGCAAGCTGACCCGCATCCGTTCAGCCCTGGTCAACGAGAACGGCTTGGCCGAACGGGCCCGGGAGATTGAGCTCGGCAAGTATATCCTCCTGGGTAAAGGGGAGAACGCCTGTCATGGTCGGGATAAGTCTTCGATCCTCTCCTGTGCGTATGAGGCCCTGGTGGGGGCGATCTTTCTTGATGGTGGCTACGATGAGGCCCTGGTCTTTGTCCGCCGCTTTTTTGAGCCCCATATCGAGCAACATCAGGAGCGACTGGTCAGTGCCGATGCCAAGAGTTCGTTACAGGAATTGCTGCAGGAACGTTTCAACGCCGGTCCGGAATATGTGCTGGTGGATGAGGAGGGGCCCGCTCACGCCCGTCTCTTTTCGATAGCTGTGCAATTTCAGGGAGAGGAACTGGGGACGGGGATGGCCTCCAGCAAAAAGGAGGCTGAACAGCAGGCCGCTCGCATCGCCCTCGCCCATCTGCGACGAAAGGGTTAACCTCCGACGCATTCGCAACGCCTATGTCTCTGGTTATCCCAATTTTTATCCCCCATGAGGGGTGTCCTCATAATTGCCTCTTCTGCAACCAGCACAGCATCAGCGGTCATGTGGCTGCCCCCGTGACCGGGGCGGAGGTCGGAGAGACCATCCGCACCTGGCTGGCGCGGGCCAGGCCGGCGAACCGGGGGCAGGTCCAGGTCGCCTTTTACGGCGGCAGTTTCACCGGGTTGCCCTCGACCCGGCAGACGGAATTGCTGGCAGCGGTCCAGCCCTTTTACCAGCAGGGCCTGGTACGGGAGATCCGGCTCTCCACCCGGCCCGATTACATCGATCGCGACCGGCTCGATCTGCTCTGTCACCACGGGGTTTCAATCATCGAACTCGGGGTCCAGTCCTGCGATGACGGGGTGCTGCGCCGGGCTGGCCGGGGACATAATCGAGCAGACATTGAGCAGGCCGTCCGTCTGATCCGGGAGCGCAATATCCGTCTCGGTATCCAGTTGATGCTCGGCCTGCCCGAAGACCACTTTCGCACCCTGCGCAGCACTGTGGAGACGGTTATTCGCCTACGGCCCGATTTTGTCCGCCTCTACCCGGTGCTGGTTCTGCGCGGCAGCGGCCTGGAGGAATTGTACCACCGGGGAGGATACCGGCTGCTCAGTCTCGGGAGGGCGGTTGTTCTCGCCGCCTTTATGAAAAAACGGTTTGACGATCAGGGGATCAGGGTGGTACGGATGGGCCTGCAACCCTCGACTGATTTGGAGCAGTCTCTGGTGGCCGGTCCCTATCACCCGGCCTTTGGTGAGCTGGTTCAGTCCCGGCTGATGCTGCAGCGCACACGGCAGGCGCTGGCGGGAGTGCCGGGGACAGACCCTGTGACCCTGGTGATCGCCGCCCGCGATCAGTCCATTTTTCGCGGCCTTCGCTCCGCCAACCTGGTGCGCTTACGCCAATTGGGCCTGCTTGATCGCTTTTCTCTGCGGGTTGATCCCGAACAACCGCGCCAGACCCTGCGGATTGTTGGAACTGACTGGGCGGCAGGGACACAAACTCCTCCTGGCCAACCGCTTGACGCATTACCTTCCCCTTCTTTTTTAACCGAAAACGACAAGTCTACAGGTCAACGAACTGCATCTTTCAACCAGAGATAAAACGCCCCACCCATGCTCAGCATTAACAACCTTAGCCTGCAATACGGCAATAAACATATTTTCCGGGATGTCTCGGCTCAGATTCACACCGGAGACCGGGTCGGACTGGCCGGGGTGAACGGCTCGGGCAAATCCACCCTGCTTAAGATCATGTGCGGTGAACACGAGGTCGATCCGGGGATCGTCAGCCGGGCCTCCTGGTTTTCCGTGGCCTATCTGCCGCAGGAGGTCAGCATTGAATTGGGCAGCCGCAGTCTTTTTGCCGAGGCGGAATCGGCCTTTGACGTGGTCCTGGCCCAGCAGGAAGAATTGGAGCGGGTGAGCGAAGAGCTGGCCCTGATGGATCCGGACAACAAGGCGATCGATGCGCTGCTGGTGCGGCAGGGGGACCTGCAGCATGCCCTTGATGGCAGCGATGTCTTCCGTATCCGGCCGCAGGTCGAGCGTGTCCTGTTCGGTCTGGGCTTTTCCGCCGCTGACCTGGATCAGGAGGTGGCGAGCTTCTCCGGCGGCTGGATCATGCGGCTGCTGCTGGCCAAGCTGCTCTTGAAGAAGCCCTCGCTGATGCTGCTGGACGAGCCGACCAACCACTTGGATCTGGATTCGCTCACCTGGCTGGAGGATTTTCTCCTGCAGTATCAGGGAGCGATGATCATCATCTCCCATGATCGGGCCTTCCTCGACCGGGTGACCTCGATCACCTGGGAGTTGAGCCTGGGCAAACTTTCGGTGTTTCGCGGCAACTACTCCCATTACCTGGTGGAAAAGGCGCAGCGGCTGGAACTGGAACGGTCCGCCTACGACAATCAACAGGCCATGATCCGTCAGTCCGAGCAGTTCATCACCCGTTTTCGGGCGAAATCGACCAAGTCGCGGCAGGTGCAGAGCCGGGTCAAGCAACTGGATAAGCTGGAAAGGCTCGAACTCTCCGAGACCGATCGCACCATCCGCTTCTCCTTTCCGCCGGCAGTCCCCTCAGGCCGCGATGTCCTTACCCTGCAGGGGGTACACAAGCAGTATCACGGCAAAAAAGTTTTCGATAATGTCAGCTTTTCCCTGCAGCGCGGCGACAAGCTGGCGGTGGTCGGCGTCAACGGCGCCGGCAAGACCACCTTGCTCAAGATCATGGCGGGGCTGGTCCCGGCCGAAGGGACGATCAAGCCGGGCCACAATGTCATTCTTTCCTATTTTGGCCAGCATCAGGCCCAGGAATTGCCCGGCGACATGACCATCCTGGACACCGTCTATCACACCGCGGTGGACATGACCATCACCAAGGTCCGCTCGCTGCTCGGCGCCTTTCTCTTCAGTGGCGATGAGGTGGAAAAGCAGGTGCGGGTGTTGTCGGGCGGGGAAAAATCGCGGGTGGCCCTGGCGAAAATGCTGGTGCGGCCGGCCAACCTGATGCTGCTCGACGAGCCGACCAACCATCTGGACATGAGTTCCCAGGAAATCCTGCAGGAGGCCATGGCCCAGTACGAGGGTACGATTATTGTCGTTTCCCATAACCGCTTTTTCGTTAATTCCTTTGTCAACAAGGTCCTGGAAATCAGGGGCGGTAAGGCGACGATCCATGAGGGCAACATCGACGACTACCTCGAATGGCGGCGCAAAGCGGAGGGGCAAGCGGTCTCCGGTGTTCAACCGATGAAGAGCGAGGCGGCCTTGAGTAAGGCGGAGACCTTCGACGAGGGGCAAGGCGCGGACAGAAAAAGCCAACGCAAGCAGCGAGCCTTGGAGCGGCAGGTGCTCAATAAAAAAATCGGGCCGTGGAAGAAAAAGAGCGAGGAGGCGGAACGGGAAATCGAGAAGCAGGAAAGCCGTAAGGTCGAGCTCGAAGCCCTGATGGCCGATCCCGAACTCTACGGCGACCAGGAACAATGGGGCGCTGTCAGCAAGGAATACGGCCAGGTGGGACGGCATTTGGAGCGCGCGTATCAGAAATGGGAAGAGGCGCAGCAGGCCATCGAAGCCATTGAAAAGGAAACAGCGGGGATGGACGACTGATCACCCCGAGCCGCCCTCTTGTACAGACTACGGACGACAAAGTATCATCACCTAACCGGAGCAGTTCAATGAAGAAAATTGCAGTCATTCTCCTCTGCCTTGTGGCCGTCGGCGGCGCTGGGTTGTATCTCCTGATGCACAAAAAGGCGACGGCCAACCAGTATGCCCGCTATCTGCCCCAGGATGTGGTCGGTGCGGTTAATCTGACGCATATGAACACCCTTGCCGATACCTTTGCCGCCACCGCCCTGGGCCGGTTTCTCGCCAAGGACACCATTCACGCCATCGTTCAGGAGATGGGGGGCCAGCCGAAGGAAACTGCCGAGTATGACCGGATGTATGATTCCGTGAATGAGGTGACGAGTAATCCAGCCTTCCGGGCCGTGTTCGGTGATGACACCACCCTGGCCCTGCTGCAGCCCGACCGGAAGGGCCTGGCGCAAAATCCGGCCGAGACCCTGCGGCAATCCCTGGTGGTGGTGGCCCAGACCTCGGCAGCCGGGGCCCTTGACCTGCTAAGCCGCCTGATCAAGGACGCCAGCGTCAGCCGGGAGACAGTGGACGGGCTCGAGCTGGTCAAGATCACCGTGGAGAAGAATCAGGTGATTTATGGCTACGCCGAGGGCAAAACCGTGGTGCTTGCCTTTGCCCCAGCCGCGGTCAAGGTGTGCGTTGCCGCCGCCAAGTCGGGCACTTCCTTGGAGAAAGCGCCTCTGTTCAAAGAGGCGCTCGCCTTCTGGCAGCCCTATCCCGATGCCGCAACCTACACGCGGATGTATCTCAACTTGGCTGGAGTAGCCGACCTCCTCAAAACATCAACTGTTCTCGAGGTGAAGGAAAGCGGCGAGATCCTCCAGGGGGTGGGTTCCATGTTTTCGGTCACCTACGGAACCGAGCAGGGGTTGGAGAGCCGGGGCCGCTCCAGCTACCGCTACGACCAGCTGCATGCGTTGGTGAAGAGCGCGGTCGACGCCGCTGCGGCTGGGGCGAATCAGTCCTTGCACCTGCTGAAAGAACGGACGCTGGCATACAATTGGGCCTCGTCGCTGCGGCCGGAAATGATCGTCAAGGCCATGGCGACCAACGACAAAGACTATCGTGAGCTGGATAGCGAGGTTCGGAAAAATCTGGGTGTTTCCCTTGACGAGATGGGACGGGCCTTTGGTCCCCAGTACGGAGGTGTCCTCGACGATATCGTTCGCACCGCGCTGTTTCCCGCACCGAAGTTGACCCTGTTTGTGGGGATCCGGGACCGCAAGATTGCCGAAACCGCTTTGACCGGATTGCGCCGGGTTATCGCGGGGAGCGGCATGGCCAGCGAGGAGCAGGAACAGTTGGCGGGGCAGACCCTGTATTGTTGGCCGGTGTTACCCGATGAGGCCGCTCAGCCCGCAGTCGTGCTCACCGATTCCATGCTCTACCTGGCCACCAGCAAGCAGGCCTTGAAGGATATCCTCAATTCCAAGGCGGCCCCCAATGTCCTGGCCGCTCCGGTGGCCGAGCAGTTGGGCGCGGAACTGGGCGGCCGGGTGGCTCAGGCCAATTTCGGCAGCTTTGTCCTGTATCCCCAGCGGATGGCCCGTCAGACCGGCGAGACCATCGATTGGCTGGCCGGCATTCTGGCCACTACGAAGAATATCTCCGTCTCCCGATTGAATCGCGAGCTGATGCAGTTGATGCAAGCAACCGAGTTGATGGCCGCAACCTCTCACCTGGGCAAAGAGCAGGCGGAGTGGACGATGACCGTGCGTCAGGCGTCGGTCCAGCCGGCGGGGAACAGTGCCAAATAAAGCCGTTTGACGCCTGTCGTCGGCTGGCAACGGGGGGTGGATCTCAGCGTACCGATCAAAGAGGGAGCCGACGCGGGAGCCTCTGGTTTCCGAGTTGTTGAACAAGCGGAAATAGGGGAAAAACTCTTGCCTAACCGGCTCCATTCAAGGTATGGATGCTCCCTGATGAAACGAGTGATAAGTAGGTCGGGCAGGAAACGGAGCGAACAATCCTGTCCGGTCCGGTTGTCTGGAGACGCATCCTGAAACAGCATTTTGATCGCCTTCGGGCGGGCAAGAAGAGGAGGAATGACGTGGCGTTTGATAAGGAAACAAAGTTGTGGCTTTCCGGAAACGAGGCGATCGCCTTGGGCGCCTGGGAAGCCGGCGTT
Organism: uncultured Desulfobulbus sp.; assembly: GCF_963662935.2. Lineage (NCBI taxonomy): Bacteria > Pseudomonadati > Thermodesulfobacteriota > Desulfobulbia > Desulfobulbales > Desulfobulbaceae > Desulfobulbus > uncultured Desulfobulbus sp. Next base: position 2,203,695 of record NZ_CAXXTL010000002.1, read on the forward strand.
CGCGTGGCCTCGGGCTATCCGGGCACGCCGTCGACGGAGATCATGGGTAATTTGGCTCGCTATGAGGGTGTTTATGCCGAATGGGCCCCCAATGAGAAGGTAGGGCTGGAAGTGGCCATCGGCGCTTCCTTTGCCGGGGCCCGGGCTTTGGCGACCATGAAGCATGTCGGTCTCAACGTGGCCGCCGATCCCCTGTTCACCGCTGCCTATACCGGTGTGCGCGGCGGGCTGGTGATCCTCAACGCCGACGATCCACAGATGCACAGCTCCCAGAACGAGCAGGACAACCGCAACTACGCCTTTGCCGCCAAGCTGCCTTTGCTTGAGCCCTCCGATCCCGCCGAGGCCAAGGAGATGATGGCACGCGCCTATGCCCTCAGCGAGCAGTTGGATACCCCGGTGATCGTTCGCATCACCACGCGCATCGCCCACGTCAAGGGGGTGGTCGAGAAGGGCCAGCGACAGGAGGTTCCCGAGCCGTCGATGGAAAAGTCACCGGCCAAGATGGTCATGCTCCCCGGCAATGCCCGGGTGCGGCGGGTGGCTGTGGAAAAACGAATGGCCGCTGCCCGCGAGTTGGCCGAGACCCTGCCGGAAAACCGGATTGAACCGGGCACAGGGCCGCGCGGCTTTATCACCTCCGGTGTTCCCTACAACTACGTCAAGGAGGTCTTTCCCCATGCCCCGGTACTCAAGCTGGGCATGGTCTGGCCTCTGCCGGAGCGGATGATCCGCGAATTTGCGGCCTCGGTCGACGAGCTGATTGTGGTCGAGGAACTCGACCCCTTCATCGAGACCCATCTCAAGGCCATGGGCATTGCCTGTCGCGGCAAGGATCTCATTCCTAATCAGGGCGAGCTGAATTCGTTCATCGTCCGCAAGGCGATCGAGCCGGAATCGATCGGCGAGCTGTTCGCACCGCTGGAGCTGCCGATGCGGCCGCCGAACATGTGCGCCGGCTGCCCGCATCGCGGCTTGTTCTACGGGTTGTCCAAGATGAAGGATGTCTTTGTTTCCGGTGATATCGGCTGCTATACCCTGGGTTTTCTGCCGCCGCTCTCCGCCATGGACGCCTGCGTCTGCATGGGCGCATCCATCACCATGGCCCACGGCATGTCCAAGGCCTTGGGCAAGAAGGGGGAGGGCAAGATCGTCGCCGTGCTCGGCGATTCCACCTTTATGCACTCGGGCATGACCGGCCTCTTGAACGCGGTCTACAACAATTCGTATGCCTCGGTGATCATCCTCGACAACCGGACCACCGCTATGACCGGCCACCAGGAGAACCCGGCCTCGGGCCGGACCATCCTCGGCGACCCGGCCCCGGCCCTGGATCTCGAACAGCTCTGTCGCGCCCTGGGAGTTAAACGGGTGGTGGTGGTCAATCCGCATGATGTCGAGGCGACCCGCAAGGTGTTGAAGGAGGAGATCGCCGCGCCTGAGCCGTCGGTTATCATCAGCCGCGCCCCCTGTGTGCTGCTGCCGGAAGAGGTCAAACGGAAAAAACCGGTCTACTTCACCAATCTCGATAACTGCACCGGCTGTTCCCTCTGTGTGCAGATGGGCTGTCCGGCCATCAGCTGGACGCCGTTGACCCCGGAGGAGGCCATGGCGCGAGGGTATCGCGAAAAACAGAAGGGCTTTGCCCGGATCGCCGAGGTGCAGTGCGCCGGCTGCGGCCAATGCGCTGCGGTCTGCAAGTTCGAAGCGATCACCAGAAAGGAGGCCAAATAATGAAACAGAGCGGCAATATTCTCTTTTCCGGTGTGGGCGGGCAGGGCATCCTGCTGGCCAGCGAATTGACGGCCCATGCGCAGCTGGCCGCCGGGTTTGACGTCAAAAAGAGCGAGGTCCACGGTATGGCGCAGCGCGGCGGTTCGGTTGAGGCCCATCTGCGCTACGGCGAGAAGGTCTATTCTCCCTTGATCGAGCCGGGTACCGCCGATATCCTGGTGGCCTTCGAGATTTTGGAGGCGGTCCGCTATCTGCCCTACCTGCACAAGGACAGTGCCGTGGTGGTTAATACCCAGAAAATCCTGCCGCCTTCGGTGGCTCTGGGTAAGGCAACCTATCCCGAGAACATTCTTGATGAACTGAAAAACCGCCACATCAATGTGGTGGCCATCGACGCCTTTGCCGTGGCCGAGTCGGTGGGCGAGTTGCGTACTGCCAACGTCGCCATGGTCGGGGCCATGTCCAATTTTCTTGCGGTCAGCCCCGATGTTTTTCTCCAGGTGATCGACAATACTGTCAAAGAGCAGTTCCGCGAGGTCAACAAAAAGGCCTTTGCCGCCGGCCGGGCTGCGGTGTACGCCTGAGCCGCCGCCAATTGCATAAAGAGGTGAAACGATGATGTGGGTTGAAGAAATTGAAACGCTGCCCAGGTCTGGCCTGGAATCGATCCAGCTCAAGCGGCTGCAGACCCTGGTCCATCGGATGTACGACAAAGTGCGGCCCTACCGGGCCAAGATGGAAGCGGCCGGGGTCAAGCCCGGTGACATCCGATCCCTAAGTGACCTGCGCCATCTGCCCTACACCACTAAGGACGATCTGCGCGACAACTACCCCTTCGGGCTCTTTGCCACCCCGATGGACGATGTCATCCGGGTGCATGCCTCCTCCGGGACGACCGGCAAGTCGACGGTGGTCGGCTATACCCAGGCGGACATCGACCTTTGGGCCTCGGTTATGGCCCGCTGCCTGACCATGGCCGGGGTGACCCGGGGCGACATGGTGCATAACGCCTACGGGTATGGTCTGTTTACCGGCGGTCTCGGCGCCCATTACGGCATCGAAGCCCTCGGGGCCACGGTTATTCCGGTTTCCGGCGGCAACTCGCGACGGCAGATCACCATCATGCGCGATTTTGGCTCCACCGTGCTCCTCTCCACCCCTTCCTATGCCCTTAACCTCGCCGACGCCATGCTCGACGCCGGGGTCTCGCCCGAGGAGCTGAAACTGCGGGTCGGCATCCACGGAGCCGAACCCTGGAGCGAGAATATGCGTGAGGAGGTCGAGCGCAAGCTGGGAATCAGGGCGGTGGACATCTACGGCCTGTCGGAGATCATCGGTCCTGGCGTGGCCATGGAGTGTCTCCATTCCACCCACGGCATGCACATCCTCGAGGACAATTTCCTGCCCGAGATTATCGACCCGGACACCCTGGAGCCGCTGCCTTACGGCGAGCGAGGAGAGTTGGTGTTCACCACTTTGACCAAGGAGGCCTTCCCCCTGATCCGCTACCGGACCAAGGACATCTCCCGGCTTTTTCTCGAGCCTTGCGGTTGCGGTCGCACCCTGATCCGGATGGAGAAGGTCACCGGGCGAACCGACGATATGCTGATCATCCGCGGGGTCAATGTTTTCCCCTCCCAAGTGGAGCACGTCCTGGTTGGTGTCGAAGGCGTCGAGCCGCATTACCAGATTGAGGTGACCCGCGAGGGCAGTCTCGATGTCATGTCGGTCCTGGTTGAGGTCAGCGAGGATATTTTCTCCGATGAAATCAAAGTGCTGGAAAAATTGAGCAAAAAGATTCAGGCAGAGATCAAGGACATGCTCGGCGTCACCTGCAAGGTGAAACTGGTGGAGCCCCGTTCCATCCAGCGCTCCGAAGGCAAGGCGCAACGGGTCATCGATAAACGGAAAATATAGGAGTTTAGGTCGTTTAGACTGTAGTCTATTAGGGTTATAGTTTGTAGTTCCAAAAAGACTTACTAGCTACAGACTATCCACCTCAACAAGGAGGGTCTCATGCGTGTAGAACAGATTGCGGTTTTTCTCGAAAATAAATCCGGTCGTCTGGCGGAAATTACCCGGATCCTGGCGGAGAACGACATCAATATCCGGGCTCTTTCCGTGGCCGATACTGCCGACTTCGGCATCCTGCGTCTGATTGTCGACAAGGTCGACCTGGCCAAGGAGGCCTTGCGCGCTGGTGGTTTTACCGTCGGTAAGACCAATGTGATTGCGGTCGAGGTGCCGGATCGTTCCGGCGGACTGGCCAGTGTGCTCAAAGTGGTCAACGAAGTCGGGCTGAACGTCGAATACATGTACGCCTTTGTCAACAAGAGCGGGGCCAACGCGGTTTTGATTTTTCGCTTCGACGAGATGGATAAGGCGATAGAAATTTTGCAGGAGAGGGGGTTCACCCTGCTGACCGGCGCCCAAATCTGCGCCCTTTAGCGGTACGGCCACCCCGCGGCATCACCACGACCGGCGGCGCGGCTTTTTCTATTTGATGTGCACAATTAAAAATGGGGGAAACATGAAAAGCAGTATGAAACGATGGGCACTAGGGTGTGCCTCCGCTGCTCTTGTGCTGGCTGCGACGCTCTCCGGTGCGACCGCTGGAACCATCAAGGTGGGAGCGATTTTCGCCGTGACCGGACCGGCTTCCTTTCTCGGTGGTCCCGAGGCCCGGAGCGCGGAGATGGTGGTGGAGAAGATCAATAAGGCGGGCGGCATCAACGGTGACACCATCGAGCTGATCGTCAAGGATTCTGCTGGCAGCTCAGAAAAGGCCGTCTCCTTCGCCAAGCAGTTGATCGAGGAGGACAAGGTAGTGGCGATCATCGGCCCGTCCACCTCCGGCGAGTCCATGGCCGTGAAAAAAGTTGCCGAGGACGGCAAAACAGTGCTTATTTCCTGTGCCGCTGCCGAGGTGATTGTCAATCCGGTGGCCGGTTACGTCTTTAAAACCCCGCAAAAAGATTCGTTTGCCGCCCAGATGATCTTTGAAGAAATGCAACGGCTCAAGATCGACACCATTGCCATTGCCTCCGGCAACGACGGCTTCGGCAAGGCCGGCAAGGAGCAGTTGGAGAAAATGGCGCCTGCCTTCGGCATCAAGGTGGTGGCCTCCGAAACCTATGACAGCAAGGCCACCGACCTCAGCGCCCTGGTGGCCAAATTGAAAGCCGACGCCTCCATTCAGGCCGTCATCAACTGGTCGGTGGTGCCCGCGCAGGCGATCATCGCCAAAAATATGCGTCAGGCCGGCTGGCAGGCGCCGCTTTTCCAGAGTCATGGCTTTGGCAACATTGAATACGCCAAAGCCGCCGGAGCCGCTGCCGAGGGCATCATCTTTCCCTGCGGCCGCCTGCTGGTGGTCGATACCCTGCCCGCCAGCCATCCCCAGAAGGCTCTGCTCAGCCAGTACAAGAACGAATATGAGGCCAAGTACAAAGAAGACGCCTCCGCCTTCGGCGGCTATGCCTTTGACGCCATCAACATGGTGGCGGCCGCGATCAAGCAGGGCGGCAATGACCGGGCCAAGGTGCGCGACGCGGTGGAGGGGTTGAAGAACTTTGCCGGAGTCGGCGGTATCTTCACCTTTTCCCCCCAGGACCACAACGGACTCACCATTGATTCCTTTGCCATGCTGACGGTCAAGGACGGCAAATTCATCCTCTATCAGAAGCAGTGAAGTCTGCCTCGGCGGGTATCGGTTGATACCCGCCGGGTCCCTTGGTACTCATGAGTCTGGATCTTTTTTTTCAATACCTCTTTGCCGGCATCACCTACGGCTCGATTTACGCCATCGTCGCCATTGGTTTCAACATCATCTACAACACTACGGGCATTATCAATTTTGCCCAGGGTGAGTTTGTGATGCTGGGCGGTATGCTCTCCATTTCCCTGATGCAATTCATGCCGCTGGGCTATGCGATTGCGGCGGCGGTGCTGATTACCATGGGGATCGGTGCGGCCATCGAGATGCTGTTCATCCGCTGGCTGGAAAGCCCGTCGGTCTTGCGGATGGTCATCATCACCATCGGCATTTCGATCCTGCTGCGCGAGCTAGCCCTGCACGTCTGGGGCGAGTCCATCCGCAGCCTGCCCTATTTTTACGGCAACGAGATCACCACCTTTTCCGTGGGCAGCGTCCACATTTCGCCTCAGGTGGTCTGGGTGATCGTGGCCTGTTCGGTGATGATGGGGGGGCTGAGCCTCTTTTTCAAGTCCACGCCGGTTGGCCGGGAGATGCGGGCCTGCGCCGCCAATCGGACGGCGGCCTTGCTCTGCGGCATCAACACCCGTAACATGGTGACGCTGTCGTTCATGCTCAGCGCCGGCATCGGCGCCCTGGCTGGCTGTGTGATGTCACCGATCACCTATACCCAATATGATTCCGGCACCTCGCTGGCAATCAAGGGGTTTACCGTGGCCATTCTCGGAGGCTTGGGCAACTCCATGGCGGCGGTGGCGGCCGGTATCCTCCTTGGGATTCTCGAGGCGTTTTCCGTTTCCGTGGTCCCGCTTGCCTTTCAGGACGCCATCTCGATTACCATTCTTTTGATCATTTTATTCGTCAAACCCCATGGACTGTTTGGCTCCAGTGAAGCGGCGCGGTTGAAGGATTTCTGATGAAGACCCGGAAAAATTGCTCCTTGGCCGCACTGTGCCTGGTGATGGTCGGGCTGCACCTGCTGACCGTGCTCACCGGGACCCAATTCTATCTGACCCAACTGACCATGGCCGCTTATTACGGCCTGGTGGTTATTGGCCTCGGGGTGCTGATGGGTTATGCCGGCCAAATTTCCATTGGGCACGCCGGGTTTTTCGCCATTGGCGGCTACTTGGCCGCAGCCCTGACCACCCGCAACCTGATGATGTGGCAAGACGTCTGGGCGGTCCAGTGGTTGGGCAGTCTTGGTCTGCTTGTAACCGGCCAGGATATTTACGGTGCACGCCTGTTGACGGTGTCGCCTTGGGCCGCTTGTGTGCTCGCGATTGCGGTCGCGGCCTTGGTCGCCCTGGTCATCGGTGGTCCGGTGTTGAAACTCAAGGGCCATTATCTGGCCATGGCCACCTTGGGCTTTGGCACCATTATTTACCGGATCTTTCTGGCCTCCCCCTATTTCGGTGAGGCCGACGGCATCTCCGAGGTGCCCGGATTCACCCTGCTGCCGGCCTTGGGCAGCTTTGGCCCACTGGTGATCAGTGGCGACGCCGATCACCGGGTACTCAACTTCTATCTGGCTTGGTCCGTCCTTATTTTGGGGATGGGACTGTTGCTCAATTTGATAGGTTCCCGGGTCGGCCGGGCTCTCCGCTCCCTGCACAGCTCAGAAGAGGCGGCCGAGGCCTGTGGCGTTGAAACCGCCCGCTTCAAACTTCGGGTTTTTGTCCTCAGCGCGGTCTATGCCTCCGTCGCCGGGGTGCTGCTCACCCATTTCAACGGCGGCATCGGGCCAAGCGAGGCCTCGGTGATGAAGTCGGTGCGCTACGTTGCTCTGGTGGCGGTGGGCGGCATGATCAATCTCTGGGGCGCACTGATCATGGGAGTAGGGTTGACCTTCCTCTCCCTGCGTGGCGTGTTCGGCGTCTATGACGACGCGGTGTTCGGCCTGATTCTGATCTTTGTCATGCTCTTTGCGCCCGAGGGTATTTTGAGCCTGCGTTTGAAGCCGGCCCTTCGACGGCTTTTCCTGGGGCCACAATCATGAACGGATCAAGCAGCGAGGCTCAGCAGCGCGATATGGCCGCCCCGGTCCCGCAACCCGCCATGCTCGAACTGAACGGGGTGCATAAACGCTTCGGTGGCCTGCACGCGGTCAACAACGTCAGTTTCAAGGTGGCGCCAGGCAATATCAAGGCGGTGATTGGCCCCAACGGCGCCGGCAAGACCACCTTGTTCAATCTGATTGCCGGCAATCTGCCGGTCAGCGCAGGGGCCATCACCTTCCACGGCAGGGAAATCCAGGGAAAGAAGACGCACCAGATCGCCCGCCTCGGTATGGCCCGGACCTTCCAGAATATCAAGCTCTTTCACGGCATGACCGCCCTGGATTGCGTCATGGTGGGGCGGCACGTGCAAAGCCGGAGCGGATTTTTTGCCGGGATGTTCAACCTGCCGTCAACTTGGAAAGAAGAGCGGGCCAACCGCGAGCGCTCGATGGAGCTGCTTGAACTCTTGCAGATCGCCGATTTAGCTGATATCGAGGCCACCAGTCTTGCCTTTGGGCAGCAGCGGGCGGTGGAGATGGCCCGGGCCCTGGCCGCCGAGCCGCAGCTGCTTTTGCTTGATGAACCGGCAGCCGGCCTCAATATCTATGAAACCGCCGAGGTGGCCCGGCTCATCTGCATGATCCGGGACATGGGCATCACGGTGCTTTTGGTCGAGCACGACATGTCCCTGGTAATGGATATCTCCGATGAGATCGTGGTGCTGAGTTTCGGCAGCAAAATAGCCGAGGATACGCCGCCCAATATCCAGAAAAATGCCGAAGTCATCAAAATTTATCTGGGAGAGGATGACGAGAGCTGAACACCGGCTTCGTCAACGTACCTTCCGCGGACACACGTGTTGCATGCTGAAGATTCGCAATCTTGATGCCGGCTACGGCAAATTACGGGTGCTGAAGAACATCTCCCTCCATGTCGACGGCGGTGAGATCGTCACCATGATCGGCGCCAATGGAGCGGGCAAAACGACCCTGCTGCATACCATCATTGGCCTGATCAAACCGATGAAGGGGGAGATCGGGTTCTTGGGGCAATCCTGTACCCGGGCTACGGTGGGCCGGATTGTTGCTTCCGGCTGCGCCTTGGTCCCCGAGGGACGGCAGGTCTTTGCCCCAATGTCGGTGGAGGAAAACCTGCTGCTCGGCGGCTATGTCCTGCAAAAGGAGCAGGGCCGGGCCGCAGTGCTCAAGGAGTTGGAACATCAGTACGAGCTGTTTCCCATCCTCCGGGAGCGGCGGCGGCAACTGGCAGGCACCCTGTCGGGCGGCGAACAGCAGATGCTGGCCATGGGCCGGGCTTTGATGTCCAAACCGCGGCTGGTGATGATGGATGAGCCGTCCACCGGTTTGGCTCCCTTGATCGTCCGTGATATTTTTCAGATCATCCGCCGGATCAGGCAGGAGGGCAACACGGTGTTGTTGATCGAGCAGAACGCCAAGGCCGCCCTGGGCATTGCCGATCGCGGCTATGTACTTGAGGTCGGCAAGGTCATCGTGCAAGGGCCAGCCCTGGATCTCCTGGCCAATTCCGATGTGCAGCGAGCGTATCTGGGGCGGGAAAAAATCGCCTGACCGCAGGGACGGGACAATGCGGCGTCCGGCCTGGAGCCAGTTGCCGTCTTTACATTATTTCAACACAGTGACAGCAAATGTATTGGGAAGCGGAAAGAGAATGCATGACCAGGGAGGATCTGGAACAGCTCCAGTTGGAGCGGTTGCAGTCCACGCTGTATCGGGTGGGCACCCATGTCCCCTTTTATAAAAAGAAGTTCGAACAGCTTAAGTTCAACTACGACGACATCCGGACCCTGGACGACCTGCGCCGGCTGCCGTTCACCGTCAAACAGGACCTGCGCGATAATTATCCCTACGGTTTGTTTGCCGTGCCGCTGCGCGACGTGGTCCGGGTGCATTCCTCGTCCGGTACCTCCGGCCAGGCGACCGTGGTCGGCTACACCCGCAACGATATCAAGACCTGGTCAAACCTGGTCGCCCGGGTCATTACCGCCGCCGGGGTCACCAAGAACGACGTCATCCAGATCGCCTTTGGCTACGGTCTGTTCACCGGCGGCTTCGGCCTTCACTACGGCGCCGAGCTGATCGGCACCTCGGTCATCCCGATTTCCGCCGGCAATACCAAGCGGCAGATCCAGATTATGCAGGATTTCAAGACCACTGCCCTGGTCTGCACTCCCTCCTATGCCTTGGTCATGGCCGACACGATGATGGAGATGGGCATCAATCCCAACGGGTTGTCGCTACGCTACGGCCTGTTTGGCGGTGAGCCCTGGTCCGAGGCCATGCGTCATGAGATCAATCAGAAACTTGGCATCATCGCCACCGACAACTATGGCCTCTCCGAGGTCATGGGGCCGGGAGTTGCCGGTGAATGCCAGCAGTGCAACGGCCTCCACATCAACGAGGATCATTTTATCCTTGAGATCCTCGACCCGGCCACGCTCGAGCCGGTGCCGGAAGGCGAGATAGGGGAACTGGTGATCACCACCCTGACCAAGGAGGCCTTTCCCATGATCCGCTACCGGACCAGGGATCTGACCCGGTTCCTCACCGAGCCTTGCCCCTGCGGCCGCACCCTGAAGCGGATGGAGCGAGTGATGGGGCGGACCGATGACATGCTGATCATCAAGGGCGTCAACGTCTTCCCCATTCAGATCGAAAAGGTGTTGTTTGAAGTGGAGGAGACCGAACCCCACTATCAGATCATTGTCGAGCGGGAAAACCATGCCGACAAGATCACGGTGTTGGTCGAGGTGATGGAATCGATCTTTTTTGACGAGATGAAGAAACAGCGTATGGTCATTGACCGCATCAAAAGCCGTCTTGCGACGGAAGTGGGCGTGAACGTGGACGTCAAACTGGTCGAGGAGAAGACCCTGGAGCGATCCGAAGGCAAGGCCAAGCGGGTTATCGATAGAAGAAAACTCTAAAATTTCGCTACTGGTTGCAAAAAGAGTGGACACCGAACGCAAAAGGGTGATTACTTAGTAAGTAATATCCAAAGAGCGCTAGCCCGCGTAAGCGCTACGGCAGGGCGGAGAGCGGTTTCAATCCACCCGTTTTTTTTTATATAGGCTCAATTTGGCGAACCGGGCCGGTGTACCTGACTTTAGGTCGGCCGATGGACGCCTTTTTATTCCCTCAAGCACTTTAACAAGGAGAAATGTATGAAATTGTATGTGTCTGGCTTGCTTGCCCTGCTGTTTACGGCAGGGACGGCTATCGCGGCTGATCAGCCGGCTGAGCTGAAAACGGACGAGCAAAAACTGAGTTATGCCATGGGCCTTGATCTTGGCGAATATTTCAAGGGCCTGGAAGAAAAATTTGACCTGAATGTCCTGCAGGCGGGCATCAATGATGGGTATAACGGCAATAAACCGTTGCTGACCCCCGAGGACGCCGCCGCGATTCAGCAGACGTTTGCCAAACGTCAGCAGGAAAAACAGATGCAGAAGACCGTGGCTATGGTGCAGAAGAACCGCAAGGCTGCCGAGGAGTTCCTGAAGGCGAACAAGGGCAAGGAAGGGGTGGTCGAAACCAAATCCGGTTTGCAGTATAAGGTGGTCAAAAAAGGCCAAGGCGCTAAGCCGACCCCGACCGATACCGTCAAAGTTCAGTATAAGGGAACCCTGCTTGATGGTAAAGAGTTCGATAGCTCCTACAAGCGCAACGAACCGGCCGTCTTTCAGGTGAATCAGGTGATTGCCGGTTGGCAGGAAGCTATGCCGCTGATGGAAACCGGCTCCACCCTTGAGCTGTATATTCCACCGGACCTTGCCTATGGTGACCGGGGAGCCCCTCCAGTGATCGAGCCCGGCTCCATGCTGGTGTTCCAGGTTGAATTGCTTGAGATCCAGCCGCCGGTGAAGGAAAAAGAGAAAGAGAAAAAAGAATAGGGTTCCTTCTCAGCCCTTGACGCCGGTCATAACTTGTAGCTTTGAACCTGTTTTTTACCGGCCCGGAACAGCGGGTATTTTCTCATCCTTGGTTTTAGCAGGAGGCGTACCATGGGCAAAGACAAGAAAAAAAAGGACAAATGCTGCGAAAGTTACCTGAAAAAAGGAAAGATGTGTTCCAGTTGTCCTTTGAAAGACAAGGAAAACGAAAAGTCGAAGAAAAAGGATAAAAAGAAAGAGAAGAAAAAAGACAAGAAAAAGTAAGAATCCTTTTCTCCTCTCTTCTTTTGGTTGTTTGAATCCGGTCATCGCCCTGCGATGGCCGGATTTTTTTTATTCTGCTTCCCGGAGAGGACGGGTCACAAACGGGTGTTCCTGCAGTGTCGCCTGCAACCCTTCCAACAGGACAAATCGCCCCAGCGGATGGACCCGGCAGGGGAAGCTGGCGACAAAGAGCGGATTGGCGCAGAGGCCGCCGGAGAGAAACACTTCCTCGGGCTCATGGGCAAAGCGGTGGGCGTTGAGGGCAATGCCGCGCACAAACTTGGCCACGGCCTCGGCCTCGGAGGCTCCGGAAACAACGGCGTCGAAGATATGGCTCATGCCGAGGACACCGCAGGTGATGGAAAAGCCGGTGGCTGGTGGCGGGATGGCGGCGTAGTCGAGCTGGTAATAGGTTGAGAGCAGCTCAATGGTGAACCCCATGGAGGCGCCGCATTCGGCATTCCAGCCCATATCTGCCACCTCGCCGCCACGAAAACGGACAAACTTGATATCGCGGCTGCCGCAATCCAGGAGAACAAAGTCGGCGCGGTCGACCAAGTGTCTTCCACCCCTGGCCAGAGCGGTCAGTTCATTGATGCTCTTCCGGCTTCTGAGGGCAGCGTTGTGACCGGTGGCCAGGTCGGCCTGGAATTGGCGATCAAGTGCCCGGGTGGCGACAATTCTGGGCGGGCCCTCTTCGTTTGTGTCCAGGATTTTGCAGTACGAGGTCCCAAAATCGGCCAGCAGCATCAGGCGTGATCCCCGTTGTCCGGCTCAATGCCGGAGAGTTCAAGGAAGGCTTCGATCTTGGCGCGGGTGGAACTGCCGGCGCTGACGTCACAGTCAACCGCAATGGCCCGGGGATGCTGAGCTGCCAGATGTTTGGCAAGTGCTGATTTAGCGCAGAAGGACTGGGAAAAGAAAACGGTGGGGATGGTGGGGTCAAACAGACGTTCCAAGGCAAGGTCAGCCGGGGTCTTGTTTTCCATGCACCGGGTCCAGCCAAAGACATGGGTGGTGGCAGGGAAAGGTGACAGGAGCGAGAAATCCCTGGGTGGGACTCCCCAAAAGCCGCAACTCGGTTGGCACCGTTCCATTGCCGCAAAGGGCAGGGCTGATTGCACCCCTCTGGTGATCCGGGTGAACTTCTCCATCAACGGTAAACGGCTGGTGCAGAGCGGATGGCCAAAGGCGAGGGTATCTTGGTTGCGGGTGCGGATGACCGGTACGCTGAGCATGTCCCCCAGGATTTCCGAGACGTGGAGCGCACAGTCACATTTTCCCGGCCCAACGTCGATATAGACCAAGTCCAGCGGCAGATGCAAACAGTTGAGGACCACGGTGCGCAGGATGGCGCAGTAGACCCGGGGGATGCGGGAGGCGGTCTGGTCGATGGGAGCCCGGACTTGCGGTTCGTCAAGATCAACGATGACATCGCCCGCGCGGTTGATCTCCTCGATGACGGCGAGCGGTGGAACCCCGACAATGCCGATACGCCGGGGCATCAGGTATCCTCACGCACCAGCAGAAAAAGACCGAGGCATCCGACCACCAGATGCACGGACAGGGCTGCGGCCAAGGGCGGGAGATAGCTGGCTTTTGCCAACGATTGCAAGGTGGTGTAGAGACCCCAACAGGCAAAGGCCATTGCGCAACTCACCGGAATGGCCAGCGACAGGTCTCGACCCCATTTGCGGTAGACTATGAGAAGGAGAGGCAAACCCAGCAGGAGCAGGGGCAGGCCGAGGAAGGTGTAGGAGATTCTGCCGTAAAATTCAGCCCAGGCCTTGTTGCTTTCTTGATCGGAGCGGGTGTTTTTTGTTTCTTTATACAGCTCAACCAGCGAGAGTTCCATTGACCGGTAGGCCGGCACAAAAAAATCCTCAGGCTGCTCGGGAAGATCGAAATGCCGGTCCTTGAACAATTGGGTGGTAAAGCGATTGCCGGCGGCATCCTGGAGCTGGCCATTGTGGAGCGTCCAGACTCCTTTCTCCCAAACCGCTGTTTCCGCTGCGATCAAGGAGCGGGTTTCGTAGGTCGTGTTCCAGGTGGTGTAGGAGAAATTGTTGAAAACATTTTTTTGGGGATCTGGGCGGGCAAAAGAATAAAAACCATCGTGGCCCCGGTAGTAATAACGGCCACTGCGGTAAATCCCCAGCGGCACCTTGCCCTTGACCTCTCGGTTCCAGATGTGGTTGGTGGCGGCGATGGTCTTAGGCAGCACCAATTGGGCCATGGCGAGAAAAAGCAGGATGCACACCATGGCCGCGCCGATGATCGGGCGGGTGATTTTTTTAAGCGGGATGCCGCAGGCCTTGAGGGCGATGAGCTCGTTGCTGTGATTGAGGACACCGAGGGTGACGACGCCGGCGAGAAGAATGCAGACCGGACTCATCATATCGATGATGAAAGGGATATTGAGGAGGAAAAACTTGGCGATCAGTTCAACGGATTTACCTTTTTCGAGGAAATTGTCGATTTTCTCAAAAAAATCGATCAGCAGGTAGATGCTGATGAAGCTGGCCATGATCAACCCGAGATTACGGATAAAATGGGCAAGGATGTAACGGTAGAGCAGTATCATGGATCGGGTTTTTCTCTGGATTGTCGACGCTGTGAGGTGAACGGCGCGTCTGGTGGTGCGGTCCTGTGCTGGCCACACCCTGTGTACGCGGCTGATTACTTGCCCCTGTAGTAATCCCTTGGCCGGTTTCAGTCAAGGGATACGGCGCCTCCGGAATCGCCCTCTGAATACCTAACTTCCGGAAAGACGGCGCTTGCACTTATGACGGTCTCTGTGTAAGTTGTCACGTCCGTGTTCTTCATTTATTGTCATCTGAGACAGGCAATGCAGAGGAAGTGCTTACCTGAAGTCTCTGTTCATCCGATGAGTCGTATCATCAACCCGCACAATTGGTTTGGGTCGGGATCGAACAGCGGGCCGTTCGTTTTTGGCGGATAAGACCCTTTTTACTGTGTTTGCTTCAAGAGACGGTGGTGTTTTTCTTCTGATCTTTGTCTATGCAGAAACGACTCGAAAAAATTGCTGATAACAACATAACCCGCAGCGCCAGCAAGAATTCGGCTGTGGCCCGCCTCAACGGGCTCTGGGCCATCTTCGAGCGGAGCGACAACGTCCTGATCGTCATCAGTGCCGACCCCGACGCCATTGCTTCGGCCATGGCGCTCAAGCGTCTGCTCAGCTATCGGGTACACAGTGTCACCATCGGCTATCCTAATGAAATTCGCCGCCTCAATAACCTGACCATGGTGGAGCGCCTGAAGATCCCCATCGAGCGGCTCCACACCCTGTCGATGAAGGATTATAACAAGAAAATTCTCCTCGATTCCCAGCCCAATCACCTAGCCTGTTTCGAAAAGATGACCTTTAACGCGGTGATCGATCATCACCCGGTCACCACCGGTTGGGATGCAGCCTTCATTGATATCCGCCCCGAATATGGAGCTGTTGCCTCCATGATGGTTGAATATCTTCGGGCCGCCGGCATCAAGCCTTCTGTTGCCCTGGCCACGGCCCTGTTTTATGGGGTTAAGGTGGATACTCAGAATTTCCAGAAACAGAATATGCAGGTCTCGGACAGCATCTGTTTCAGGTACCTGTTCAGCATCGCCAACCTCAACCTGGTGCGGAAGTTTGAACTCACCGAGTTGCGTCGCTCGGAACTCCGCTATTTTCGGACAGCCCTCAATGAAGTCAAGGCGAGCAACCGCCGGGCCTATGTCCATCTTGGCAAGGTCAGCACCCCTGATATCCTGGTGATTATTGCTGATTTCTTCAACCGAGTGGAAGGTTTTGACTGGGTTGTTGTTTCCGGCATCCACGGGGAGAAGCTGGTGGTTATCTTCCGTTGTGACGGCTATCGCAAGAACGCCGGGAAACTCGCCAAGACGACCTTCGGCCGCTTCGGCCCCGCAGGCGGCCACAGGGAAGCAGCACGAGCGGAATCTCCCTTGAAGAACCTGCCGTTGCGTGAGAATCAGGAATTCACCACCAAAACCCTCATTCGCCTCACCACCCAGCACATCAAATAATCGTCCTGCCACTGGTCGACGGCTCTTTCCGGACTGCCGGTTTTGCCATGAGCGTGTGAGATATTGCTTGCACCTTTTAAGGGGTTAGGCATATTATGCGAGGCAGACCTCTTCTCCTTATGGCGCCTTGAGGCAAGCCTCTGCCCCAGAGGGACGGGCGCCGATACTCCATCTGCACGGTGTTCTATGTACAAACCCCCGACCTTGGCAATGATCCTGGCAGGTGGCCGCGTCGATGAACTGGGTGTGCTGACTCATTACCGGCCAAAATCTGCGGTTCCCTTCGGCGGCTTTGCCCGGGTGATTGATTTTCCCCTTTCCAATCTGCTTCACTCCGGCATCGAGCGTATCGCCATTCTCAGCCAGTACCGCTCCTACTCCCTGATCAACCACATCGGCACCGGCGCTGCCTGGGACATGATCGGCCGTAATCGAGGCATTTCCATCCTGCCGCCCTTTAAGGATTACGATAATCCCCATTGGTATCGGGGTTCTGCCGACGCGGTCTATCAAAATATCGATTATATGCAGTATTATGGGCCTTCGGTGATCCTCATTCTTTCCGGTGACCATATCTACCAGATGGATTACCGCAAGATGATTCGCTACCATAACGAACAGGACGCCGATCTGACCGCTGCCTTCATCAAGGTGCCGCTGGAATCGGCCTCACGCTTCGGGGTGGCGGAGATCGCCAACGACTTCGACGACGGTGGCCGCATGCTCTCCTACGAGGAGAAGCCGGCGGCTCCCAAGGGACAGTGGGCCTCGCTTACGGTGTTCTGTTTTCGCCCCTCGGTCCTTTTTGAGGTCCTGAAAAAGAACCAGGAAAATACCTCCTATGAATTTGGCCGTGACATCATCCCCATGATGATGCGTGAAAAATATAAGGTGCATGGCTATAAGTTCCGGGGCTACTGGGGCTATACCAAGACCATCGACGAGTACTGGCAGACCTCAATGGATCTCCTCGGACCAGAACCCAAGATCGATCTCGAGGCCTGGGGGATCCGCACCAATCTGGCCCATCGCAATATTGCCGACCGGCAGCCGGTGAAGATCGGCGTACACGGCAGCTTGGACAATTCCATGGCCTACAACGGCTGCATCATCGAGGGAACAGTGCGCAACTCGATCCTCTTCCCCGGTGTCCGGGTCATGGCCGGGGCTGAGGTCAATGACTCTATCCTCTTTTTCGATAACACTGTCCATCAGGGCGTTCGCCTTAACCGGGTGGTCAGTGACGTCAACACGATATTTAACCGCAACGTCCGGGTCGGTGCTCCGATTTGCGAAAAACCGAGCCGGGTCAGCGTTATTGGCTGGAACAACAACGTGCCGGAGGGCTTTCATATCGGTTGCGGCTGCCGGGTGGCCCCACGGATCGCGGCGGAAAAATGGCCCAAGGATAAACTTGACGACGGGGAGGAACTGCAATGAGAGAAAGCGGTGATGCCCTCGTTCTCCTCTTGGCCGGCGGGATCGGTAGCCGGTTGAATCTCTTGGTGGAACACCGAGCCAAGCCGGCGGTCCCGTTCGGTGGTATTTATCGAATCATCGATTTCAGCTTGTCCAATGTAATGAATTCCGGCCTGACTCGAGTGGGGGTGCTCACCCAGTACAAGCCCCTGTCGCTCATGGCCCATATCGGCGATGGCGCGGCCTGGGATTTCACCGGCCGGACGCGAGGAATCAAGATCCTGCCGCCTCGGACGGGAGAACGCGATTCTGACTGGTACAAGGGGACTGCGGACGCTATCCGCCAGAATATCGATTTCATCCTTGCCAACCCATCGGAACAGGTGGTGATACTCTCCGGCGACCACATTTATCACATGGATTTTGACGCCATGCTCTCCTATCACCAGCATAAAAAGGCGGATGTGACCATCGGCATGATGGTCGTGCCCAAACGCGATATCCACCAATTCGGCGCCGGGATTATCGACCACGAAAATCGGATTGTCGACTGGGAGGAGAAACCCAAGGTGCCGAGGACCAATCTTGCCTCCATGGGCATTTATGTCTTTGACACCAAGTATTTGCTTCGCACCTTGGGACTCGACCGAAAGGAGGTCGATTTCGGTATGGACATCATTCCGCGGGCCATCAACGAGGACCGGGTCTATGCCTACCCGTTCTACGGATATTGGCGTGATGTCGGCACGATTCAATCGTATTGGGAAACCAATATGGACATCATCCGGGAAAATTCCGGCATCTCGCCGGAAGAGTGGGAAATCCGGCCCAATCCTGAATACAGCGGCCGCCCCATGGACTATGCTCCGGCACGATTCCTGCCCGGCAGCAAGGTGGCCTCGTCGATGATCTCCTCCGGTTCCGTTATCGAGGGCACGGTGATTAATTCCGTCCTTTCCCCTGGAGTTCGGGTAAAAAAGGGGGCGGTAGTGACCAATTCGGTCATTTTTGAAGATGGCGTCATTGAGGAAAATGCGGTGGTTGATCTGGCGATTCTGGACAAACGTGCTCAGGTCGGGCCGGGAGCCGTGGTCGGGCAGGGCGACAATTTAACCTTAGCCAATAAACAGTTTCCCAAACACCTCTATACAGGTATCTCTTTGGTTGGAAAGGAGGCTAAAATTCCTGCCGGGGCGAAGGTCGGCCGTAATTGCATCGTCAACTTCGGTTACAGCGAGGACGCTTTCAACAGAAACAATGCTCTTGCCGACGGCGAATCGGCCTGATGCGGCGTTTGGACGAGGATCGAGCAAGAAGTGCTTGCAAGGGAATGGTTAACTGAGTATTTTCTTCGCCCTAAACAGGGCGTTGATCAGTGGCATTATAAATGCTGGGAATGCTCTTGACCGGGAAGGGAAAATTTAAAAACGCTCCAGTAGCTCAGGTGGATAGAGCTCAGGATTCCTAATCCTGGTGCCGCAGGTTCGAATCCTGCCTGGAGCACCAATAATCAAAGGCCAAAAGCTCAATAATACAGAGCTTTTGGCCTTTTCTTTTTGATTGCATTTTAGCTGCGCTTAGCTTATTTTGACTTGAATGAGCAGTGTTTTGCTAAAAATTGCGCCCAAAATTGCGCCCAAAAAATGGCCACTATCACAAAGCGAAAAAGAAAGAAAGGTACGGTGTATAAGGCGGAGGTCAGGCTACAAGGTCATCCCTGTCTTTCACAGACCTTTGATCGCCTGTCAGACGCTCAACGTTGGGTAGAGGAAACGGAGGTAATTATTCGATCTGGGGGGAGTGTGAATGAAGTCTTGCCAGAGGATGTGACCTTTTCTTCAGCGCTCGATCGTTACGAATTAGAAATTTCTAGCCGAAAAAGGCCCAATACAAAAGCCCGTGAAATAACATCTGCCAATCGGTTGAGGGAGGCCTTTGCCGGATTAAAATTAAAAGAGATTACATCGGCACTGGTTGCCTCTTTTCGTGATAAGCGGCTAAAGACCGTGGGACCATCGACTGTTCAAAAAGATCTTGCCTTGTTGTCGCATCTTTACACGATTGCAAATGCAGAATGGGCTTTAGATATAAAGAATCCGGTTGCCACTATTCGCAAGCCCGCCAAACCTGATAGCAGATTGCGACTTCTCAGTAAAGATGAGGCAAGGCATTTGCTTGAAGTCTCAAAGAAAAGTCGAAACAGTAAATTATTTCATTATCTTCAACTGCTTCTTCATACTGGAATGAGACCTTCTGAAGGAGCAGGTTTGACATGGAAACAAATAGATGTTGACGCAAGGATCATTGATCTGACCATTACAAAAACTAAACCACGTAGAGTTCCTTTGACGGTGAAAGCTGTTGAACTGCTCCTTGATATAATGCCGGAACAATACGATGGAAAACAGTTTGTTTTTCTTCCTTCCAATTGTTCTGAAACTATTCTAAGACGGCCAAACCTCTTTTTTCGAAGATCTTTTGATAATGCTGTGAAAAAAGCAAGCATCGAAGATTTTCACATGCATGATTTAAGGCATACCGCTGCCAGTTATTTGCTGATGGCTGGAGTTGATTTGCGCACTCTTGCTGACATCCTAGGTCACAGCACGATGCAAATGGTGCAAAGGTATACCCACCTTCTTGATGACCATAAATTGAGAGCGATTGACCGAATCGAACAGTTAGGCCAATAATTTTTATTTAACGCTATCAATCAACTTGCTCCCCGCCTTGAACTTCACCACCATTTTGGCGGGGATGGTGATCGTCTCCCCCGATTTCGGATTCCGTCCTTCCCGAGCGGCACGTTCGGAGGTAGAGAATGTGCCAAATCCGACCAAGGTGACCTTGTCACCGGTCTTCATCGCCTCTGCGATGGCAGAAAAGACGCTGTTCACCACCTGCTCGGCGGCTGATTTACTCAAGGCGCTTTCCTTGGCGACCTTGTCGATCAACTCGGTTTTGTTCATGATTGCTCCATGTAGATGGGAATTAGAAAAACCTTTTCATGGCTTGCGAGACAGGAGACCTTGCCCACCAAGGCAAAGTGCAATTGCCTTGGTGGGTCATGCATCGGCCGAGGCCGAACTTTTTTCGCCTCCCGAATTCTCTTCGTTCTTCTCCTGGTCTGCAAGCAGTTTTAAATAATCTTTGATTTCGTCGGGGGGATAGTAGCGGAACTTGACCTTTCGACTGAGCCGTGCGGTGAAATCAGAGAAGGCCATCACGATTTCTCGTCCCTCTTCCATCAAAGCAGCACCTTCCTCGTAAGTGATGCCGCCCATCTCTCCCAGCCTTCCCTTGAAATTGGCATAGGCCATGTCAAACTGCCGCAGGATGCTGAACATGGTTGAGCCAATCGGCGAGTTGACCCGCATGACCCGGGAGCCTTTTTCCTTGACCAGATTGATCTTCCTCTCCTCAATCTCCTGCCAAGAGGGACGCTGTTTTTTCTCTTCGTGTTCCATGGTTGAACCTCCAGTGATGGTTGATATGAAAGTGTTGGTTCCGGCGGCGATACCATGCCGGGGAACGGACCTTGTATTCGGTGTGGCCGGCCAATGTGGACCAGCCATGCTGGTTAAGCAGAAATACGCTGTATGTTGCGCTTGACCCGGTGGCGATGCCAGCAGTCAAGCAGATAGACCGATCCGTAGGGAAACACCGCCGCCAGCACCATGAGCAGGCTGCTCTTGGTGGCCAGGGGCACCAGGTGCGGCTTGATGGCAAAGAAGCCGTGGTATATTTCGTGAGCCTTTGCACCGAATTGGCTCGCCAGTCGGCCAATATTCTCCGGGGTGCTCAGACGGAACAGGACCAGATAGATGACATAGACCAGAAAAGCCTTGAGCAGCAGGGAGAGTGCCCGGCCGGTGAGCAGAGAGTTGACCGCCTTGCGGGTGATGTTGCCGACAAAGTAGCGGCTAATGTAGCTGCACATCAGGGTGTTGATGATCAGGGGCAGATAGGGGATGCAGCCGAACAGCAGATGGCTAAACCAGTCGAGATGGAGGAAGACAAAGGGGAACAGGTAAAAGTGGAACACCGGAAACAGCAGCACCAGGGCAATGCCCTCGTTGAATCCGCTTTTTAGGCCGATCTTGAAGAAATCGATGGTCCGCTCCAGGGTAAGGAACTCGGCCGGAATGTTCTGCCCCTTGCTCTCGATCACATAGAACTGCTGGATCTCGGAGATGGCACTGAGCAGGTTTACCGGCTTGTAGATCCGGCCGCTATCGGTGGTGATGATCTGGGCATTGGTGTCGTTTGCCCCTTTGGCTTCCCGTTCCTTGGCCATCAGCTCACCTGGTCGCTGCCGGTATGGGGACTGACCTTGAGGATGTCGCGGAGCAGGTCCGGCTTGGCCCGTTCCATCTCAGCAATGGAACCAAAGGCCTCGGCATGGAAGGGCGTGTAGTATCCCCGCATCTCCTTACTGTGCTTCCTGGTCACCATGAAATACCCGCCGAAATAGGCGGCCTTGATCAAACCGGTCGCAATGACCTCGTGCTCCTGGCGCAGGTGCTGAACAACGGTGAACAGCACCTGCCGCATGGTGGGATCATCCTGAGCCATGGTGGCGATTTCCATGCAGCCGGCCTCTTGGGCCTGCTTACGGGCCACCTCTTCCAGGGCCTTGACCTGGAAATAGACCAGGCCATCGGCCATGGTGAAGGCCAGAAACCGCCGTCCCTCAACCCGGTTGATGTAGGGTTTGAGCATGGCCAGATAGCCGGCGGCATCGAACCAGGCTGAGATGTCCATCCGCTGGGGCGGTGCCACCTCTTCCCGGCTTGGCGCAGGATCGATGGTCTCGCCGTAGATGTCCGCCTGCACCCGTTGCACCGCTTCCCGGGTTGACGGGTGCGTCGGCTTCTCTGTTGCTGCCTCCTCGTGCGACTCCTTAATTTCCTCGGTTGCCTTCACTTCCACCCACCGCTCCAACTCCTGTTGCCGGGCCTGTTGATCGGCTTTCTTAAGGGTCTTGCCCAGCAGACCCTCGGGCAGCTTGTGGTGCAGCTTTATGGCCCGAAGGATGTCCTCCTTGCGGGAGAGTTCCTTGAATCCAGGGAGAGCCGAGACAATGGCGCCGGCGGCCAGGGGATGTTCGCCCAGGGCATAGAGCGAACCCCGCGCTGATTTGAGCTTGCCCAGGTCATGACCCAGGGCGGCCACCATGGTATCCGGAATCACATGCCAGGCCTGATGGTCCGAGAGCAGTTTGACCACCTGTTGGGCTACGTTGAGGGAATGGTCGAGCAGGGTGGTCTTGGCCAGAATCCGATAGGTGTTCTGCTCCCAGGCGGCTTCCACATCCCCCTGGACATCGACCACCGAAGGGCACTGCCCCTCACGGTCGAGCAGGCGAACAATCTCCAAGCACACCGCCCGCTGCCCGGGTGCCTGGTTGAAAAAGGACCAGGTCCGCAACTGGCCGGCAAAGGAGCGGGAACGCGGGTGTACCAGCTCAACCTTCTCAATCCCTTCAGCGATCACCTGCTCGTTCCGCCAGAGATGGGCCAGCTCCGAGATATGCTTCACCCCCTCTATCCGGGTGGAGGTTTTGGGCCGGACCCACCGCTGCGAGAGGGCGCTCAGGGTCATCTGTTCCAGGAGCGAGGGTTCCTGCTCCTCACTTCGCAGCACCAGGACGCCGGCCACGCCGACCAGCACCAGCGCACCCCCCAGGATGACCATCGGCCAGATGCCCAGCATCAACCGCTCTTCGGCTTGTCTTTGATGATCGTCTCCCCGGCCAGATCCGGGAAGACCACCTTGAGCCTGCCTTTCTCGACGTCGGCAGTCACCCCCTTGTAGGTGCCGGAGTAGGTGATGAGGAAGAGTTCGCGGGGTTTCATCTTGAGGATCTCGCTCGGCTTGATCCGCACCTCTTCGGTCTCGCGGATGGCAATATTGCCCCCCAGGGAGATGATCGGGGAAAACCGCTTCTCTTCGCCCAAGTGCTCGGAGACGTAGTTGGCGGTGCTGGGATCCGGCACCCGCATGAACAACTTGGTGTTGCAGTTGTCGAGGATGGTGTTGGCCCGATCCTCGCCCACCTCGGCATACAATTGGCTGATCGATTGACAGTAGCCGTGGATGAACACCCCGGCCCCGCCGGCCTTGGCAAAGAGATCCTCGATCCCCTGGTAGAGCACCGACTGGGCCTCGTCGATATGGAGCACCAAAGACGGCGTCACATTCCTGCCCGAGGAATAGACCCTCCCGACAAAGGCCTGGATCATGGAGATGATCACCTTGCCAGCGGTATAGGCCGCCCGCTTGGTCAACAGTGAGCCCAACTGCACCACCAGGATGATGCCCTTGCCTTCCTCCAGCCGTTGAATGAATCGGTTTTCGTCGGCCTTACCGATGATCTTGCCGACATTGCCCGAGGTCAACTCGGTGAGCGCCACCCGCAGCGAGCTGGCCACCTTGGAATAGTAGTCCGCCGGAGTCGAGAGGATCTTCTGAATGTCCAGGGAGAGCTGTTTGGCCTCCGGATTGTCGATATAATCGATCTTCTCCTTCAACTGCTCCAGGTCCTGATGGCTGATGTGGTTCTTGATGTCATTGAGGTTAAATGTTGGCTTTGTTCCAGCCTGCTCGGCCAGTAGAATGAGCGCCTGAACCACCACCAGGCTGACCTCGTAGGCCACACCGAAAAAATAGGGTTCTCGGCCGATGGCCACCCCGGCGGTGATATGGGCCACCAGTTCCTCGGGCATGTAGTAGGAGGACAAGGGGTCGAGGATGGCGCTGTACTGGGGAAAGATCGGGGTGATCAGCATCAGGTCGTCGAGCCGGTCGGTCTCATGGGCCAGTTGGGTGATCTTGGAGAACAGCTCGATATCGCCCTTGGGATCAATGGCCACCACCGAATAGCCTTTGCAGATATCCTGCTCGATGATGTGCTCCATGATCCGGGTCTTGCCAACGCGAGTCGTGCCGAAGCACCAAAAATGACCCTTACGATGGCTGTCGGGGAAGCCCAAGTCCATGACCGTCTGCGGATGTTCGAGATGCACGCCTTGTCCGATATGGGTCCAGGGCACCTTCGGCTCTGCCTGTTCTGGTGATTTCATGGCAAGGCCTTGACGATCCGGACCTCGATCCGTTCCCGCAGTTCCCGGTCCACGGCGATAATCACCTCGCGTGGAATCCTTTTTGTGGTCAGAACAATGCTCTTGTGACCGACGTATCGTTTTAGGCAACGGAAGTGAAACCGATGATCCGCATCGCCCAGATGATGGCGGAGCAGATTTTCGGCCAGGGTCTTGGAGACACGGTCCAGGACGACTTTGGTGCGAGGGGTGCCGTTCACCAGCACCGGTTCGATCCGGCGCAGATGAAAGGCCCGGCGATGTCCGGGTTGAAAGCGGCCGGCATACCGTTCATGCAGGCCGATCCGGTTGAGGGGACAGGTGGCGATGATTGGTTCGTCCGGAATGATCTCGGTTTCAACCAGGAGATGGTCACCGGCCTTGTTACGTATCACCTCGCCCCAAAGCAGGCGCCTCTCAAACCCCTTGAGCTGGCGGACCTGCTTGATGACTGCGGCCGTGGCCAGGTGGTCCTCCAGGAAGGACATGAATTGATTGCGGGAGAGGACGGCGGGAAGATCGAGGATCTTTTGAACAGGGAGCCCATCTTTTGTACTGTAAGCGACGATCACCAGGCGCATCTCCTCCCGGAGGAAGACCATGACTTCCTGTCGGTGCAACTGGGAAAGGAACAGAGCAAAGGCAGATTCAACTTCCTGAATGACTTCGGCGGTGGAAAGGGCGTACCGACTGGCGAGTGACAAAATGATAGACTGCATGCGTGATCATCTCCCTGGTGAGAATGGAAAAGGCGACCGTTCCAATCGGTCTCTCTTCTTTTTTCAGGGGTGATGACATCGCACCCGCAGCGTGACATCGTTTTGGGGCAGTGGAATAGGAAAATTGGGGGCGTTTCAGAGGAAGACTGAAACAATATTCACCTGGTAATGACGGGAGAAGAGACGCTCAAGCGGTTGTATTTAAGACGAATTTAACTGCTGGCATCCTCTGGAAAAGTTTCCAGCTGCAATGGACTTCATTTTTTCCAACAATGCGATTTGGTAAGAGGATATTGGTTGTTTGGAAAGAAGCGGCGTTCTCTGATTTCTCTAAAGAGCCATCTTCCAGGCTGTTTGCCTCTTTTGCCTCGATTCAAAAAAAATCGTCCGATGCAAGGTCACGTTGCACTAGGAGATTATGGCCGACGATTTAAGGGATCCACCTCCATGCAGTTGGGTGACGTAGCCTTGGCTATGGTGATTGCCTTTCTTCTGGTGCGTTGTTGATTGCTTCCACCAACCGTTCAACATTCTTATCCAACAACAGATAATCGAAAAAATCTGTCACGATTCGTAACCCGCAAACGACTTATCCAGTACCAACACTTCAATCAGGGCGGTGCGGCATACATTGTTGATTAACAGCAGAACCCACTGCCTGCCGCAAGGCGGGCCGGGCGGACGGCGCCTGGGAACAGAAGCCGAATTTTCCCATTCTTCAGGAACGCGAACAAACGAAGCACACTGCTTCCTGATTCTTTCGCTGGCCCATCAATTCGCTGATCGTTCGCCCCGTAACGATCCTTTTCATTCTTGCTACAAAGCACCAAAACAATGGTCTTCGCATCCCAATATTTTTTTTGTAATGGACGGTCTCCCCTTATATGGATTGTTTCGAAAAAATTGTCACATCTTCGATCAGTCTTGCGACTCAACAACTGACAGCAAGCCCACAGTCACCAAGCACACTCAAACTGGAGGTAGCCATATGAAGAATGACAAGTCCATCTTAGGATACAAACAGGCTCCCGGATGCAAGACCTGGCAGGTTATCCCGAACCTCTCCCTCGATAAGGTCGAGCAGGCCACCCAACCGAAAGCAAACGGCCTCCAGGACGGCAGCCAGAACTATCCACCCGCAGGTTATACGGATCGGGCGGAAACAGAGAATCGTGTCATCTATCAGGCCGAGGAATACCTTGCGAACGTGAACGATCACGCCAACAAGGAAATGACCGACATCGATCGGAAGATCCAGGAAACCGCCGTGACCAGGGAAGACACCTTCTCCGATTTAACAGCATCGGCGGACAAGGAGTTCCAGCACTACCTCCTCCAAGTGCAACCCGAGTTGCAGCGACTGCGGGTGGAAGAGCGGCAGCAACTTCGCTATTTCAAGCTGTTCAAGGCCAAAAACCGCTTGGAACGGCTCGCCTCCTATCCGGAAAGCCGTTGGTTCAACTTCGCAGTGCTTGCCTTCTGCGTTCTGTGCGAGTGCGTAGCCAACATGTACTTCTTTGCCGCCGGCAGCCAACTGGGCCTATTGGGAGGCTTTTCCCAGGCTTTCATCATTTCCGTCTGCAATGTCGGGGTGTCCTTTTACGTCGGCCGCTTTGCACTGCCCAACATATGCCACATCAACTGGCTGCGAAAGGTATTTGGAGTACTCGCTTTCATCTGCTGGTGCATTGGAATCTTCGCCTACCATCTGGTAGTGGCCCACTACCGCGACATGCTTGCCGTGGATGCCTCCAGGGCGCTCACCGGTGCCGTGGCCAAATGTATGGCTGATCCGTTGGGTCTGCAATCGTTGGACAGCGTGCTGGTGCTGGTTATCGGATGGTTCATCTCCATCGTTACCATCATTGATGGCTTCAAATTTGACGACCGTTATCCAGGCTTCGGCGAAGAGGATCGCAAATACCAGCAGAAACGCCTGGCCTACGAGGCAAAGGAGAAGGAAGTGCGGGATCGCATGGCCGACAGCATTCATCAGGCGGAAAAGCAGGTCGCTGAACGCTTGCAACAGCATGAGCATAACCATGCAAGAACCAGCGATCTGTACACCGGGGCGACTTCGGTGGTCGATCATTTCAGCAATGTCTACAACCAGGTCGACGAGATCGTCAATGCCGCAATCAGTAAATACCGCACGGCTAACCGTCAGATCCGCACCGATGCCGATCCGGCCTCCTTTGCCACCATGCCCAAGGTGAAAAGGCTGATCGAGGTGGAGAAATTCCACCGGCAACTGGATCAGTTCAAAGCGGTCAAGGATACCTCCTCCGGGCTACTGGAACAAAACCGCAGGCATGCGGCCATGGTTCAGACTGCCCTGGCAGGAAGCGCTGCTTCCCTGATCGAACGCATGGACCGTTTAGCCGAAGATGTGAGCACCAAGGCCGAGAAAGAGATCAGTATCATCAACCAGGAGGTGTGAAATGACCAGGAAAGACAAACAGGGTATTGGCATTCTTGCTGGAGTCGTGACCATTTTTCTTTCCCTGTTCGTGGCGGTGTATTGGCTCAAGGCCTCATCGGACCAGTACGACCACGACAAGCTCTGCCGCAACGACGGCGACTATCCGCGACTCAATGTGCTGATCGACAAAACCGACCCTTGGAACAAGCAGGACCAGCAACGGCTCGCCGCCCTGATCCGCCGCATCAAGGAACAGCTCGCTACCAACGAGCGTCTCTCCATCTTCGTGCTTGACGAAACCGGTACCTATTCGCCAACCCCTGTGTTTGATATGTGCAACCCCGGCCGGGGCAACCAGGCTAACAACCTCTACCAGAACCCCCGCATGGTACAACAACGGTTCGATGAACAGTTCCAGGCCCCTCTCGAGACAGCCCTGGCTAAACTGCTCCAGCCCGGTGTGGCACCCCAATCGCCGATCCTGGAAAGCATCATTGCCCTCAAAGGGTCAAATAAACAGCCCGAGCGGATGATCGTTGTGTCCGATATGCTGCAGAATTCCGAAAACCTCTCTTTTTATCGGAGGGACAGCCGCAGTCTGGTGAAACAGGAGAACAATCAGGTCTGCCAGATCCCGAGTCTGTACGAGAGCATTGAGGTGCATGTGGTCAACCGGCCGACTGTTGCTGGAGCTAGCCGTCAGCAGGTGCGGAATTTCTGGCAAGGATGCCTGCGTCGGTTGGCTGAACAAGACCCGGCCTGGCAGGGATTGTGAGCAGCTATGACGAAAGATGTGTAGCGGAAGGGTTCTGTTGTATCTTGACTGAATGGTTGCATCGAAACAATCTGTGACGGTTTTGATGGAGGGGACAGTTAATGCTGACCACCTGTTTCAACTGTCAATCGGTATACGATATCATAGTTGAGACAAGCCTTTAGCGATTTTTCCTTCCTTACACCGACATTCTATCCGTTACAGGAAGTTAACCAATTGAATCTACAACAGGAAAAACGGTCATATTATTAATAGATTTTACGTAGAGCAAATGACGTTGTGGGGAATAGGCCAAACAGAGTGGTTTATTCTCAAGAAAACCAGTTTTCAGCACTTGTCCTTCTTTACCTGGTTCCATATTCAAAATATAAATAGTCTTATTAAAATAATCTATAGATGCCAAGCTATCATTTGGCAACTCGGCCACATCCGCGATATGATCTAGAGGGGTCTCCAAGACCCTGCTCGAACCAGACTGCACATCCCAGATACGAATAGTATTGTCTCCAATGCCAGACATCAACCGTCCGTCGGAGAGCACAGCTAAGTATATAACAGGGTTTTCTGAATATCCTAGAATTTTTCCTTCTCCACTTTCTACATCCCAGACACAGATAGCATTTGAAGTCGGTTCATTTTCTCGTCCATATAAATTGCAAACAGCTGCCAGCAGGCCGTTTGGTAAAATTATCAATTTTTCGAACCCTATAGCTCCAGGTATAGGTTCTGGATTGTTTAAAAAGTTCAAGTAATCACATTTGCCAGAGGTAATATCCCATATTTTTATTGTATTATATGACTCACCCCCACATGCTAGCCGACCGTCAGGAAGCACGACTAGTTCCTTAATGAAAGCTCCGCCGTCCCTGTCCAAATCAGAGACTATCCAATTGCTTCCAGCCTGCATGTCCCAAATATGAATCCAATCATTTAAAAATTCCAAAGTGGCAACGCGCCCATCATTTAGAGCGGCTATGCCATAAATCAATTCTTCACTTTGCCCTATTATTTTAACAGTCCTAGTTTGCCCATCATAGGTTCCAATTTGATTGGAATAATCAGAAAATACGAGGTCGCCATTGGGCATTACGTCCATTAGCTTGATTTTAAGTCCCTGAACCCCATCCATAACACGATTTTCGCCCGATGCCACATTCCAAATGCGGATGGTTCCGTGCCGGTCCCCTGAAGCGATGTGGCGTCCATCAGGAAGGGCAACCAAAGAAGTTATACGACCTTTATCCTCTTTGTAAATTTGAACGTTTCCCGTCTCTACATTCCAAATGCGGATGGTTTCGTTTAGGTTTCCAGATGAAGCGAAGTGACGGTTGTCAGGCAAGGCAGCAAAACAAGTTATTCTAGTAGAATTCCCCCTAAAAAATTGAGATCTTTTTGTGTTCATGTCTAATAATTCCAAGGCGAATTCTCCAGGTCCTTCTCTAAAAACTAAAACAAACTGGTTGTCGGGCAAGGAAGCAAGATAATGACAATTCTCATGCATAACATCGCTACTACCGGTTTCTAAATTCCACCTATGTAATGTGTTGTTTTCAACCGAATAAAGAATACCTTCGCTCGACACAACAAGCATTGCAATGCTATTATTACACGTCGCAATCATACGGTGCCGACCTGTTTCTATATCCCAGATGCGGATGGTTTTATCGTCGCTCGCAGAAACTAGACTACCGTCGTGAAGTACAGCTAAGCTAGTTACTGGCGCCTCATGTCCTTCTAAGCTCCAACTATTACCAGTCTCCGTGTTCCAGATACGGAGAGTTACATCTTTGCCCCCAGAAGCTAAGTAACCGTCGGGCAACAAGGCTAAGCAATTTATTTCATCATCTACATTAAAAATCAGGCAGTCACCCGTTTGCACATCCCAGATACGGAGAGTTGTGTCTTTACTCCCGGAAGCAAAGCGGTTACCAGGAAGAGCAACCATGCAAGTTATCTCATTTGAATGGCCTTGAACCCTATTTCCATAACCATTATTGGGAATTAGGAGGTTTTTTCTAGTTTGTAACTGGGGCCAAAACGTGCAAAGTGCTGGACAGGCGCGAAGCATCTCCGCCAGCATTTGAGGATTTTTTTCCAAGTGCAGTCGCCAATCTTGGAGGAATCGGTTCAATGGAGCAAGTCGCTCAGTAGATATTCTTCCGAATTTATGTTCATATTTAATAAGGATGGTCACATCTAACCAATCAGAAAGCCATGTAGTGTCCGCTATATGGAAAGCTACTTTTTGCATCCACTCAGGAAAAAAATCAGACTGTAAAAGCTGATCAAAATATATACCTGCGGATTCGCCAGCAAATAAAATAAGATATATTAGTTCTTGATAGAGATAACTATGCCGTTTATCTAGATTGTCTGAACGGAGGGCGTAAAGTTCCTCTTTGGCTAACGATTTCAATCTAGATTTAGTGGCATCTATATCCTCTTGACGCATAAAATTAATAAAGGCTCTCTTGTGAGCTACCTTACTGAAGGAAAACCCCTCTCCCTCCACCTGTACCAGCTTGATGGTATGTTGCAGATCAGCGAGCGCCAGACGGATAGTCAGGCTCTCGTTATGTTCGAGGAGTCCGGGCGGGTAGGCCTGAAAGGCCTGTTTTTTGCGGCCGCGGAAATCTTCTTTGGAATCAGGATCTTCCAGTTCTAGAACCCATTGGAGGATGACCAGGGGAATGGGTCGGTGGATTGCAGCCAGCAGACAAAGCAAATCGGTGAGAAAAGTAGTATAGGGAATAGCACTGGTGAACCGCTGCCATGCTTGCTCACCCCGGCGCAGCCCAAAGACATCACGGAGGCGGCCCGGATCAGTGTGTTGGGCAAAGAGCCAGGAGAATTTTTCACTGGGACTGTCGGGCAATTCTTGCCAAGTGGCGGCATCAACCGTTGCTGCCACGCCGGCCAGTTTGTTATTGAGAGCGCGGCCAAGCAACATGAGCATCTCGGGATCGTGCAGACCGCTGTCCAGTCGAGATCGCTGCAGCGCCTCATCGATTAGGTGCGGCTGGGCATCGAGCAGATGGACGGGCAATTGCCAGCCGAACAGGCGTACCGCCTCGGCCTGATCAAGACCGTCGAGTGCAATTAATTGGCAATCGCTGTGCAGTCGTTGCAAAGAAGACCGCGGCTGACTGCTCAATACCCAGGCCACCTGACCTTGACCCATATGGATCAACTGCAGCAATGCCTGCACCAGGGAGTGGTCTTTTTCCTGCTGTTCGTCCAGATTCTCGTCCAGGCCGTCGACAAAGAGAATCAACCTGCGGTCCTCCATCTTTTCCCGCAAGGCTTTGATCACCGCCTGGAGATACTCCAATTCCAGTACACAGGTTGCCGCCCCCTCGCGGAACGGTGGCCTATCGACAGCGGGCAGCCCCGCCTGTTCCTGGATTTGGCGGCGCAAGCCGATCAGCACGGCCTCGGTGGCGTACCGATCTCGACCCTGGGTGCGATCGATGGCATAATAACAGCAGGGATCTTCCATGGCGCAGTCGAGAAAGGTGCGAGCCATGAGCAGGCTCTTGCCCATTCCGCTTGCCCCCTGAAGATAGACATGGTGGCCGTCGGCAATGGCTTGACGGATCAGGCCACCCAGATCAAACCCGTCGCTAACCGGCGGCACAAAGTTTTCTAAAGCATCCCGAAGAAGTTGCGGCACTAGTTCCTCGGGCGGCCGTACCGGACGGAAAAGAGTTGCATTGTCGTTGGCCAACAAGGCTTCTATTCTGTTTAACTTCAGTAACACAGCTTGGCTGCTTTTTCTGCGCTCGCACTGGCGCAGGTAATCAAAAGCTTTCTCCCGATCAAAATTACCGTTGTTGTTGAATGCGAGACGAATGGGAACCTTCACTACAAAATCGTTTTTTATAGTCTCGGTAACAACAACCACATCGGATGAGGGCACGACGATCAAAGCGGCCACCGTCAGTACGCGCTCATCCGCCATGCGGCAGGGAATCAGCTTGATTACCGGAACAAGGGTCTCCACATAAGTCCCGACAAATTCGACGGCAATGTTCTGCTGGATTATCTGCTTATTTCCATCTTTGGAGGGAACTAACTTCTTCTCTAGATACGAATGCTTTTCGTTGACTTTGGGGAAAAGGATATCCTGCAGTTGTCGTATGTAATTGTCTTCATCGATTCGACCGTTTACCAAGCCGATCCTGTCGGGTTCAACACCGGTAATCTCGAAATGCATTTCTGTGTCATCGCCAATCAATGAGGCGACGGGGATGCTGACGGAACCTGGATTCTCGTGGCTTTGCTTCGTTTCCGCAACACCAAGGAGTAATAGCCCTCCCTCGGCGTTGGCAAAGGCGATGATGCTTTCAATAACCCGGTAAGCAAGAATACTATTGGCGGGTTTACTGCTGTGATAGGGGGCTTTCTCGGTATCTTTTGCTTTGAGGTCTTTACACTTATCCTCCCAATCGGGGGCGTAATGAAGAAACGCTTTGCACTCGAAGTGCTTGTCTTCGGATTTTCTGCTGCCAAGGAATTGCCGAAGATCGGCTTCCATCCACGGGGCATAAACGTCGGCGGGCAAGGGAAAGGCAATAGCGGGCATAAACGCCTCTCTTTTTTGAAGAAGTGATCAACAAAAGAATCCTATGAAATTCCGTCATAATAGACGAGATTATAGCACGAGGCAAGGTTAGCGCGAGCTATTCAGCATCGGACTTTCCTGTAAAAAGACAGGCAAGCGAGGTTTGATATCCCCGCTTGCCTGGTTCGTAACGTTTAAGTTTAAGCCTGTTAGATTAGATCAATTGGTTGTATCTTTTTTTTCCAGTTTGTATTTTGCATAGGTTTTCCCAGATTTGTAATAATTCAGGATGTCATCACAGTCTTTATTGTCTCCTGTTTTTTTCATAGTGCATGATTCTTGTTTATTCATTACAGCTTTATCGAAATTACCATTCTCTGCATATGCAGCAGCAAGTGTGTTAAGAAAATAATATTCTTTCTTCTCATTTTTTATACTCTCCATCAATTCGAGTGATTTCTTTGGATTTCTCAATTTGTCGCTTTTTGTGGTAGCATAGAACCACGCGTAGGCGTTGGTGACATATTTTCCATGCTCAGGATGATATGATACTGATTTGTCAAGATATTTTTTTGCATCATCCATATTCTCATCGTTTATTAATGATATATAACCTAACATAAAATTGACATACGCCATCTGGCCACGGTCAGTCGATTCATTTAACTTTGATAAAGATTCTCGCAGCAAAACAGCTGATTCGGCATATTTATCCTGGGCTAATTTAGCTGCTCCAAGGTCGCATAACAACTCTCCTTGCCTTCCATCTATATTGATAGCTCTTTCAGCGTATTGAACAGCATCTTCATAATTACCCATAAGCCTGGAAGTTCTTGACATGATCGACAAAATCTTTGAATTTTTTTCATTTCCGTTATCAAGAACATGTTTAAATTTATCATGAGCCTTGACTAAATAAACATCATCTTTGTCCTTATCGAAATACATTTTGAAATATATTTGACCCAACAATACATGATAATCATTATGGTCGCTCCATAACTTTATTGATTCATTGATACTTTCTTCAGCCATTGTGTACTGATTATTATTATAATAAGATGTAGCCTTTTTATAATATTCTTCAGCTTTTTTCTTATCCGATTCACTTATGTTGCTAGCTATACCAGCTGCAGCTCCGGCATATTGGAGCCCTCCAATAGCCATCTGCGTTGCATATAACGCTCCTTCTGTGCATCCTGCCAATAATGACGTGCAAAGCAAACCAACAACGATAAACATACAATTATTGCTACCAACATACTTTTTTTTCATTGATCCTGTCTCCTTTTGATAAAATTGAGTTTTTTACACGAGTTCCTTTCGCAGGAGAATCGCCTGTATTTTTTTTGTCGTTCCTCAGCGTGAATATGGGACTATTTTCTCAAATATTTTTCGTTTTTTGGCGAACCGATATTCGAAGACAGCCTACAGGCATACATTTGCCTGTTATTACAGGAAATAATCGAAACAGGGCTTCATTTTCCATATTCCCTAATGACCAGATGGAAGGCGACTGACGTGACGTGAAGTTGTTTTTTGCCGAACGAGTATAAAAGTCGTTGAAAAAAGGAGGGGCATCTGCTTGCTTACAGCTTGGTTACCGAAGCTCGCAAATTTTCATGCTTTAACGTGAGTAGCTTGGCGAAAGCCGTAAGCTCTTCGTCATCCAAGGATTTCGGGAAATTCTGAATAGTCCCACTAGCAAGGCAATGGTACTGATATACGGGCTCATCGCCATTTGGAGTGGAATCCAAACCGGAGAAGCCACCTTTGCTGATTCTGAATTGCTGATCCTGAACGATTGAATTTCGTCAACATTTCGAGGAAATCTACTTTGAAAAACAGGGAATTTGAGCTAGCGCTAGATCTTACGCAACAAATTAAGAATGAAACAAAAGCATTTTTCAAAGAGGGAAAAAACCAGACAGAAAGCATAATTCTTGAATACAAGGCTTCCTTTGCCTATGACACGGCCCTGGCGCTTTGTCCTTTTTGTTCGAGTGACAAAAAAAATCTTCTCAATGATGCTTTATCGTTACGCATACTCGAAACAATAATTGGCTTTGCAAATACCAGTGGAGGGCTGCTGATAATTGGTGTTGCCGAAAAAAAAGGAAGGATTGTTGACCGGAAACACCAAGAAATATGCACCGAGAAATACAAAGAGCACACTCAAAAGCCTCGTTGTTTTCAAATGGGAGAGCCACTCGCTTGCCCAGAAATAGGTCCCTTGCAAATTGCTGGAATCGATTGTGAACTCGAAGTACGAGGAGGTGATTTCGACTCTTTTCAGCGAATGATTATGGATAGATTTTCACTGGGATCGGGAAATCACGCTCGCATAGGAATTCCCTTTAGGCCTTCTTTGTATCCATGCAACACAGAGGTGCTAAATAAACTGGTCATGCCATCCATCAGTCCCGACACCCTCATAAAAGACATATTTTGCATTAATTATGAAGATGGTATATCGAAGCAGCTTTGCGGAATTTTAGTAGAACCAGCATCCGCCCCCGTGACGCTCAACATTCGCGAAGAAGGATCGCATACAGTAAAAAGTGTATTCCCTTTTCGTGTGCCTGGAAAAACTTATGTCGAAGACGATTTAACAAAAGTTACCGATTACATCAGAAAACGATTTCATAATAATTTTGAAGAATCTTTCTATGAAAAATTAGAAAAACTGTTTGATGAAAAACTGAATAATTCGAAAATAACCACAGGCAATAAATGTGAGATTTATCCATGGAAAGCTTTCATCGCTGAAGGAAAGGCAGTTGCACTGAAAAGCGGTGTAGCATCCACTCTAAATAAATTGAACGGATGCTCAAAGACGTGGTTTTCAGGTGATATGACTGTAATTCTAGGAGCAGGTGAAATCAGGAATAAAAAGAATGCAGGAAGAACAACCGGAACATGGAGCATACAAATAGACTCGGAATATTTGGATAACTATCAGAAAGGTTATCTAGTGATAGGGTGCCTCCGATTTTTCGGCGGACTTCATTCTGCTCATTACGGAGCCAAAGTTGAAGTGCTTGTGAACGATAAATACATCGATGGATTCAGCTTGATGGTCAAGCCACCTGAGCATACAGATTATTTCCATCGAATTCCCCATGCCAACCTTCCTGACATATGGCCATTAACAGCCTGCAGAACTCTTTACACGTGGCCACTTCACAAAAATTCTCTTAATTTGAACGGGTTGCAAAATATAACCGTGACAATAGATAAAGAAGTGAGTTGGGATATTGATTATGTGGCAATTATATCATCATGAAACAGTTATGAATTGACGATGGAGCAAAAAGCAGACACAATTTTTTATAAATTATAAATAATCATTGATTGATTAAACTTTATGAATCCAAATCTCACATCTCAAAAAGAGGTTAAGTCAATTTTTAATCCTTTTATTAATTATTTTTCATCAAGTGATGATCCAAATAAAGATACTGTAAAATTATTGGAAATAAAGCACAATCTTGACAAAAAAATACCAGTATTAATTTCCTTTAGTAAAAAATATTTACAAAAAGATATAAAAAAATATATAGAAGGAAATTTTTCGTCTTATGTAGGGAGGTACTACGGGAGTAATATAACCCGCGTTCTTGGCGATGTTGTTCATGGAAAAATGTTGCGCAACTGCGTTTTGTTGAGCAAAAATCTCATCGATAAACAAGTAGATCAAAAAAAATGGCATGAGGCTTATACTACCGTAGTCACCTTCCTTCGCCCGAAGATATGTCAATATGAATTGAACGATTGGGTCTTGGTCGTAGACGAATCTGGAAACTTATTGGATCATCATAGTCCAGCACAAGATAAATCCAATCCCTCGGTTATGATAGCGGTGCTGATACCGCCCCAATCCAACCTCCCTTTTTGCCCCATTGGATATCATGGCGCCCAAAGTGCCCCGGCCACCTCAAGGCAACTCCGGAATAATCTGATAGAAAATGAGGAAATCGCCATATTATCCTGGAAATACAATCAAGCTGATCCTTACAGGATAAAGGTTAATGCAAAAGAAGGTCTGCATTTGCAAATGTGGTTACATGCATTAACGCTCAGCCTTGAGTACATTGCTCAGAAAAGTCATTTAGGACCGAAAACGGTATGGATTTACATTGAGAATGTCCTCCCCTACGAGGCTCATTCTCAAGTGCTCATTGGTGACATACGGCGATTGCTCGACAGTGTTCATAAGAGAAAAGGTTGGTGTAACCTCACTGTCATGGGACCAACAATTGTACGCAAAGACGAGCATCCCTGGCTCGGCTATGCAGATTGCCTTGGGCGTGTCTTCGATACGTATCCTAGCCATAACTCTTTTTCCGAACTGGAGTTATTTGAGCAGATCAAGAACCGAAAAAACACCTTTAGTTTTCCTTATACCCAAAAAGTGCTCCAAGAGATACACAGCCTCATAGAGGCATCGTATAGATCCCCGGATTCGACGCTTCGCTCCCTGGCTAATCTGGACGAAGAAACTTTTAGAACTTACGGTTCATTGCTGCTACCAGTGACCATTGAGTGCCTTAACCGGATTACTCCACCGGAAAAAGAGTCATTGATAAAACATCTCAATGAAAACCTCACCGATAAACCTCGCTGCTACTATGCATCCAGCATTATTTCCCGGGAATTGCATAAAGACGGTACACCTCTGACCGAAACCATGGCAGCCATAGCCGAGATGAATCAGTTTTTGGCCTGTAACAGAACGGGTGACGTGGAGCAGGCTGTACGACTTAACCAATATTTCCTCACCAATAATATCGACTCAGTGAGCCGGCCCCTTGCTTACCGCTTTATCGCCAACGTCATCGATTGTGGACAAAACAAATTGGAATTTGACGAAACTGAGCAACTAGGAGAAAAATACCGCGAACAATGTATGAGTATGTGCAAGGATATTGAAACGGCTGCTCATTGCCTTGGTGGTCACATGCAGACTCTCGCACACATAGGCAAAACTACTGAGGCACTGAAACTGTGGGGAAAAATCTATCCCTTGCAATCATCAATTGCAGCGCGAGTCCGTTATCTTGCCTATAAAATCCATTTACTTTATGACCTTGAAAAATACGAAACCGCCGTTAATCTGGCCAAGGATATCCCCGCCATTTCCGGCGTTCCAACACTATCCGATGCCTCTTACGACAACCCTTATCTCGCTGTGGCGCTCCTAAAATTATATAAAACGAAGCCATTTCTTGACGAAGATACTCTGATTTTTATCACGCAGCGAATACCTGTGCCAAAATCGTTTCCCGGGATGCTCCTTCTCTTCTGGCAAGTGCAAATTGAGCACAACAAGCAACAAATTAGTAAAGACAAACTAACAGATCTAAAGTCCCACTTTGCTCAAAAGCAACCTTGCGAAGCACTGGAGTTGATTGCAGCCTGTCTCGAAGCTCAGCTGGCAATGGATGGAATTATAGATAACATTGCGCATGATGAAATTTTTACTCAACATGTTGCTTCGTTTTCATGCAATGTGAGAAAGCGCCTAAACTCTTTCCCTGTAAAGCTCCAAGAAAAACTTGGCTACCTCAACCCCCTTCGGTTTAATTTCAGGTGACAAGCAGAATTATCCAGCTGTAACATCATCCTTTCCGTCAATGATAGTGGATAAGCTCGCAAAGCCGATCGGCCGCTTCTCTGTTTCCCTGTTCAAGCTTATCCAGACAAGAAGATAGTCTGTGCTTCCACCCTGGAAACCCTCTCTCTTCCATGCTCGCACACCATTCCCTCAACACACGGAGGGGGTCTGTCCAGGGTTGATTGTACAACAGATCCTGATAAACCCGATACACTTGCAGGAACATAAAAAAGAGGGATTCGTAATCCGAATACTTTTCCGAGCGTTTCTGCAGTCGCTTAACCAGGTTGTCACAATACCTTATGCGTGCAGGCAAGCCATGTTGCTCATTTCTGGCGCAACTCAGCAGGGCGAAATACCAGGCGTGATCCCAATCTCCTTTCCAGGGTGGGTTATCGGGCAGATCGAAGCTACGCCCCTGCAGACGGGCCAATTCTGCCGAAAAATGGAGGCAAAAGGTCAGGTGTGACTGCCGGGCACGCCGGTCATCGCAAGGAGCGAAATCCCCTTGGCTCTCGGCAAGAAGTGAAGACGCCCTAGCAAGATCATGCTGCCCCTGTGCCCCATAGTTTGATCGAGCACGCGCAAGAAGGGCATGGATGAGATAATTACGATCACGCCCCGAATCGCTTGCCCTGCCAAGGTCGGCCAAGCGCACAGATTCTTCTCCTGCGGCTATGGCTTCATCATACCGTTCTTCCAGGCGTAGCAATTGGCATTTGCTGCCCCAATAGGCGACTCGTTTGGCGACTGGAAGTGCTCCTAGGTGAGGCGTCAATTCGTCCAGCACTGTTGTAGCCAAATCCGAATCAAGGGCGTCCACCGCCAGTACTCCGGCAGAGGTTCCCAGGTCGCAACGGTCGGTCAGGCCGAAAAGATCAGGATGATCGCGCAACAGACGGCTACAGCTGTTCAAGTGTTCATTTGCCTGAATAAAACTGCCCCTGTGAGCAAGCATCTGGCCAGCATGACGATGTAGCTGAAAGCGATAAATCGGGCTGCCGACATGGGGCAGCAGCCAGTTCACCATTCCCGAGACATCTCCAAAACGAACGGAACGGACATACCTGGTCATCGTCACCAGAAGTTTGTCAATCTCACCGGCATGAACGGGACCAGACAGCTTGCTCAGAGGATCGGCAAGTTCGGGAAGGCACAGAAGTTCATTGATTGAATCTGCCTTAAATACAGTCACTTTGCTCAACAAATCAGAATCAATTTCCTCAATCTGGGATTGTTGGAGAATTGCTGGAAGTCCCGTTCCATATTCACGGACAAAGCCCTCTAATTTTTCCTGGACATGCTGCACTGCACCGAACGTATTTCTATCACCTCTCAACACACCGGTCGCAAATATCGGACCATTGCCGAAAGGAAGCACAGCTGATGACGAGAGGGTATCCTGGGAAAAAGACAAAGCCCTCAGTACCGCAATGATCATGGGGACATGCAAACTTTGACCATCAATAGCATCCAAGTGGATCGGGCAGAGAATTTTCAGGCTAAAAGATTGACGCCAGCGCAAGGGGATGAACTCACGCCTTAGATCTTTCCAGGCATTCTCAACAATTTTCAGCAAGGCAATGAAGGGTGGATCAGCGACTGTGCCTTGAAAAAAATTAAACTTCCCGAAAGCATCGGAAATTTGCCAGTCATCGGTGGGTGCAATACCTAAGGGAACCATGAGCCCCTTGTTGAAAATGTTTTGCCAGACCGGAAAAACATGATTGACCTGAAACAGTCTTTCTTTTGGAGGAGCATTCGTGCCGTAGATCGATTGCAATGATATCTCCGCAGGCGAAGAACCATCGGGGTGAAAATGTCCCTGAAAAGGGGACAGAGATGTATGGCCAAGCACTTCCTTGGCAAGCTCATTTCGGTAAGGCTCATCATCAACGATTATCCTTTCCAGCAGTTCTTTAAAAAAAACTGGATTAGAACGGGAAAAAGTATGAATGAGTAATTCGTGGCTTTTGTAGTTCATAAAGATTTGTCCTCATGAAGAACGATAATGCGCAATTCTCCATTCTTTTCTTGCAAATAGTGAAACTCTGCTGAGAATCTCTTTGTTGCAAAATCGAGAGAAAACAAAAAAGCGGGATAGAGCTCCCCATCCACCACCATTCCGCAGGAATATTCCAAGGGTGTTTCCATATCAGAAGGAAAATCTATTTCTCCTGTACAGGATAAAAGATCTGCTTTTGGTCTAGTTAGTTCCAAATTATAAATAGGAAAATTCTGAACAGAAGAAATTGATTGATCAACAATTCCAAGGGCAAGACATTCTGCTCCTCCTGAATCGGCAGCCGCCATGCCGAAAGGATGTGGGAATGCTGTCAGCAGCAGACTTTCAGCTATAGAGATAAATTCTATCTTTATAGCTGTTGGCTTCCATTCTCTTAATTTCGAGAACAGGTCTTGCACAGTCTCAAACACGGAAAAAACAGTTTTTTCCGTCAGATTACGAATTGCCTGATGAAAAGCCCCAACTTGATCTGGAATTGGTTTTTCTAGGAATGTTGCGGCAACCTGGAGGGAGGCGGTCCACTCGGATACAGACATATCAATCAGGTCTCGGCCTTTAAGTCGGTTATCACTCCATTCCTGCAGGCATCGGCCAAGACTATGTGGCGAAAGGGTGGGTTTTGTCTTCAACCAGTTGCTTATTTTTTTAAACAATTCGATACGTTCTTTATCACTCAGATCAGGACCAAGCATACCGCCTAGTAGAAGTCGTTCATAGCGGTCTTGTTCATTTTCTAATTGCCTATTAAGAAATGCGCATGCCGTAGCTTGAGCCCCTTTCTCTCTGACAATTTTCGGCAAGGCAACCTCGTCAATGAAATTTGTAAGTGCTGTCAAACCAAGAAATATATTTGAGGATAGAGCCTTGGCCATCTTCTCCTTCAATAGGGCCTGATCCGCGAGGAACTGATAAAAACTGGGGTCTTGTCGAATCGCCTTGAACAGTACTTTTATCCTATCTTGAGGAATTTCCAGTGCGGAAAAATCGAGTCTGTCGGCTGCATCGCGCCAGACGTCGACCAATCTTTCTAATGTGTATTCAGGCAAATCGACCCAAGAATCGATACCGTACCAAGGAAACAAATACTGTTGCCGTTTTGGAATGGATTCTAGCATGTGTTGGCGTCGTCTATTGAGAGGAATGAATCGATGATAAAAAATAGTGTAGCCACCAAGAGCCTCTAATGTAATACGCCGGCAGCGCTGCTTGTATTTATTGTCGAGTTCTAGCACTAAGAGATTCTTTGGGTACGACAGAAACTCATTGAGGTCTGCCGCCTCGTCAAAAATTCTAAATGCCGCCATTACTGTGCCAGCCGTTTCGTCGTCTATCTGCAACGAGAACATGCCATCCAAGTATTCTTTGGCCAGTTTCAACTCTTCTTTGAATAGGGTTAACCCCTCTTTAAGTTCCTTGCCGAACTCTATACGCCTTTGTGTTTCACGCCATTGTTCCAGCAGAATCGGTCGGCTGGGGACCTCATCCATTGTCCTCACAAAATGTTTCGCCTGAGTCAATAAACCGTCAAAACTAACAGAATAACAAGGCAGACCGGTTTTGATCGTATCAATCTGATTTCTGAACATTTCTCTAAATTCCAAGTGGATATTAAAATCCCGGGTTATTTCTAAAGCTCCGGAATGCGCAACTGGTGCTGTGCAACCAAAGATACCAAACTCTTGTTATTCATCCGTTAATAAAGGGGTGATTCTAGTCATCGCTTCTGAGTCCAAACGTCGACATTCTGAAAAAACTTTCAAAGCACCTCGACTAAATGCGTCTCATGTATCCCATAGTATTCTGCTATTAGAAGACAATCTTTGTCTCTTTTGTCGGCGTCCACTAAATAAATGTGACGTTTTTTATGGATGCAATCTGGCGCCATCTTTATCCACAAAATTGCTGAATGTTGCATTCCCAATATTTTAATGGCTATAGGGGCATTTTTTCCAATTTCTCAAATTGTTACAGAAAATCATAGCTAGATTTGTCATATTAACCACCAAGACACATCCCCAGGTACCGATAAACGTCCCCCTCTTCCCGACATCGAAGGTAGCGTCTTTTAGCAGCATCCCTACTGATGCCAAGAAGCCTGGCGAGCTGCTCATAAATACGTTCTTGTTTGATTTCTCCATTTTCATGATAGAAATCATTTGAATTGAAATCTCGGAATAGCTCTTGTTCGATCGTTAAAGCATAATAAAAAATAGCGGCACATTTTTTCAGTACATCTTTAGTAAACATTTGCTCGAAACAGTCTTCAAAATCATTTTCCAATTCTCGATTGGCAATCGACTGCTTTCTCTTTGGATCGGGTAGAGCATGAATCACATCTTCTCTCTCTTCCCCTTCTTCTTTCTCCACATCGCCACTTCCGTTTGATAGTTGAATATTCAAGTATTGCCGGATCATTCCGTTGATTCTAGCGACAATATCTGCGGCGGAAATGTCATTATTTATCCAACACAAGACACCAGATACATCAAAAACAACACTTTTTACATTTTCTATCAATTTATTACTATATGATAATCTATTATCAAAACCATCTTTTCCATTAATTTTACAATCAATCCCACATCCAACAACAATAATTACAATGTTAAATATTTTTGATATGGTATTCAACATTTCCTCATTACGGATATCAACAACCTTGATCGATGGAGACTTGCCAGAAACTTTGTTGCTACGAACCTTATGCAAGGTCGGTATATATGCAGTTATAAATTTTCTATTCATTAATTCATCATTATTTACAAGAACATTACATCCTTCGAGACGAAACATTATTTCCTTTAACTGAATACGCCGTACATCATAGGTTCTTGATATATCTAGTTCCTTTTTCAGAACAATACTATGAATCCATGCCTTAAAGTCATGGCGTTGCTGGTCTGGTTTGTATATTTTTTCGATCGCAATTAAAGCGACTTTCATAGGGGTAAGCTGATCCCGAGTGTCACCATCTATTCCCCTGTAATCTTGAGTTATTTTTTCATCCGAATCACAGCGCCTTATCTCTTTAGCCTGTTTTGTCTTAAAATTATCTTGTATCCCCTGAATATATTCGCAAAATTGCCTGCAATCATTAGGAGTTAAAGGACAATCTCGGCATCGATCATGTCCCTTGCTTACCGTACAATTGAACTTAAGGAAACGGGGGGTCATGGGCTGGTGGTTATCGGTGCTGAGATACATTTCCTACAACTCCTGATCGGGACATATTTGGAGGGAGCTATAGCAGATTCTGGGATCTGCCAAAGGGGCAGGCAACTGCACTATTACAAATGTCATCAATATAAACGAGAGACATGAAGAACTGAATGATTTTTTAATAAGATGACAAACTTCTCGCAGGAAGAAGACTTGGCATTGCCATAGGCAATCTGACAGGTCAAACACACTCAAACGAGAAAAACAGGGTCAAGAACTATTACACGTGCATCAGTCGGGGGAGAGAGGCCATGCAAAAGGCATCCAACCAGGCCGCACATGACCGCGACAATCCATGGACCGGCAGATAATTATTCAAGAAGGCCGGGGAATGGTATGGGATCACCAGTGAACCCAAAACACGCGTGACTTTACAAAAGTACAAAATCTCAAACATATCA
Organism: uncultured Desulfobulbus sp.; assembly: GCF_963662935.2. NCBI lineage: Bacteria > Pseudomonadati > Thermodesulfobacteriota > Desulfobulbia > Desulfobulbales > Desulfobulbaceae > Desulfobulbus > uncultured Desulfobulbus sp. The sequence continues at coordinate 2,247,657 of NZ_CAXXTL010000002.1, forward strand.
GCCGAGGCCGTAGGGGACACCGAAGGTGTGTCAATCTTTCTGTAAAATAATCTCACCCAAGATATCAGTCGCTTCTACGTCTCCCCTTAGAAGCTGACTGTCCGCTTGTTCCGCGTTTGTTCAGATTAGATTTGTTGTCACAAATCTATCGCTCCAAACGACATGCTCTACGAACCCTGACCAAGGAGGAAAGACGCATGGACCGGTGGACGGAAAAAATCCTCGACAAGAACCAGGCAAGGGAAGAAAGTTCGACTCAGCCGGTCAAGGAGGAGACTCTTCAATGGGGCCTCGCCAGACTCGCCGAACTGGAAAAGCGATTCGGGATCACGAACCCTTCCCTCGTGGCGAAGGCTCTCGGCATTTCCGCCCTCTTAACGGCTACGCTCATCCACATCAAAATGTCCTCTAGGAATCACAGGAGTTGATTATGGGAACCAACAACTTTCTTCCCGCAGTAATTGATGTCGCTGAAGCAGATGGTGTCCGCGCATCTGCCGCGATCAAGCTGGCCTCGGCTCAGAGCATCAGACTTCGCAAAAATTACGACAAAGTAAACAAAAAAGAAATCGAGCTTTCACCTTTTCTCAAACATCGCCATATCCTTCAGGCCTTAGCTGCATGGCCCGATACAATAACCATTTCTCTGAATCTACTGACCCAGCCTGAGCCCGCCTTTCCTTTAAGCGGCAAAATAGAGGCCGCCATTGTCGCTACCACCTCCGGGATCGACAAGGAAACCGTTATTGCTGACCTCCTGAGCCGGTGTGCCAATCTCCATGCCCTGCTGACAACCTTTCTCGATAAAGCGGAATTCGAAGTAATTACATGCGAATCTGAACTGTTGCGATGGATAAAGCCATTGCAACCATCCTCGGTGTTTTTAATCGACCGTTTTCGAGAATCACTCACCCTCACCACCACACCCTCAGCGAAGCAACGCAAAATGGAAGGAAATCCGGTGGGGTTTTTGGCATCGGCGGCCCGACAGGAGCAACAAAAAGCGGGGCAAGAAAGAATTGACTACCTCTTCCCCTGGTACCAAGAACGGTTTTGCGACTTGGCCGAGGTTGTCGAGGCATTGCTCTTTCATCCATCCCCGGTTTGGCTCCATATACGGCTTCGCCCAGCTCACGCCACCGACGAAGAAATGAAAAAACTTGAGGAATCCCTCACTTTATGCGAGGAATTACTTAGTGGTGCGCATGCAGCAGAATCCATCCTCTCTCTCCAAGCACGGGCGCTCAGAGAAGCCCTTTCTGATCGAATCTGGCAAAAAGACCGGCAACTCTTCCAAGGAGCATGTTTTCTCTGTTCTGAATCGGCCATCGACGAGGCCTTGGTGACGGCGGTGGCCAGCGAGATTTCCTCTGTGCCGAACGTCAAAGAACAGCCCTACCTTCCGCTCAAGGGCGGATTTTCTGTTACACCAATCAATGGCCAGAAATTTCTCGCCCCTGATTATTTTTCACCCAACGGCATCATGACGGTCGACGAGGCTGCCTGTGCCTTCCGTATTCCTTGGCCGGAAAGGATCGATCCACAAGGCTTGCCTATTAAAAACCATCGTTCAGGCTTGATCTCACCGACGATACTGCAGAACCAAAAACCTCAGATGCTGCTTCTTGGCACCAACCGCCATAACGGCCATATCAACGAAGTCCGGGTTTCCGATGAAGACCGGATGCGCCACACCCTGGTCATGGGCCAGACAGGAACCGGAAAATCAATTTTTCTCGAAGGGATGGCTATTTCAGATATCGAACAAGGTAAAGGTATCTGCTTTATCGACCCGCACGGAGACTCGATTGAAAAAATTCTCCAACTCTACCCTGAAGACAGAATCGATGATCTAGTGCTGATCGATTTTCTTGATCAGGAACGAATCATACCGTTCAACATTCTTTCCTTTGGTGACGCGGAAGAGCGGGATCACCTCATTGATGATCTCTACGGATGGATTGATCTTGCCTATGACATGAAAACCACGGGTGGCCCTATATTTGAATCGTACTTTCGCAGTTTTCTCCGCCTCCTGATGGAAGAGGAGGTGTGCAAAACATTTTCCCCAACCATCCATGATTTTCTTCGCCTGTTCAACGATCGCAAATTCCGCAACTATTGCCGAGACAAATGCGCCGATCCGGAAGTTGATCGCATGATCGATCAGGCATTGGCCGCGGGGGGGGATGCATCTTTGCAAAACATAACTCCTTATGTGACTTCGAAACTCAATCGGTTTTTTTGCAATGAGACCGTGAAAGTCATGACCGGCCAGGAGAGCATGGCCCTAAATTTTCAAGAAATGATGGATCAGGGCAAAGTCATGCTCGTCAATCTTGGTCGAGGACGTTTTGGCAGCGTTGCAGCCAGCCTGCTGGCCAGCCAAATTGTCAGCCGAATCCAGATCGCCGCTATGAACCGGATCAAGATGAAAGCAGCGCTACGGCGTGATTTTTTTCTTTACGTCGATGAATTTCAGACCATCGCCTCCGAACCCTTCATTGCCATGCTGTCCGAGGCACGGAAATTCAAACTCGGCCTGATCCTGGCGAATCAATATGCCGATCAACTGGATACAAAAAAAATAGGAAGCGGTGATTCTGTTCTCAGTGCGTTGCTCGGCAATGTCGGCAATACAACCTGCTTTCGGCTTGGAATCAACGATGCCCGTACCATGGAAGGTGTCTTTCACCCGAATTTCAACAGTGAAGATCTGGTCAACCTGCCGACTGGCACCTGTTATGTCAATCTCAAGACCAGGTCAGCCAATCCATGCTCGTTCAGCCTGGAGACACGGTACATGGAAGGGAAAAACCGACCTGACTACGAGGCCAGGCTTAGAGAAACATCCCAGAGAAAGCATACCATTACCCTGCAGGAGGCGCGTTCGAATATGACCAAACATGACGAGCTAATCCGAACACTGTGCAATAAAGACGATGAATAAATCCCATTTTTCTTAAATGAGTCCGCTAATTGCCGATCATTTCATGAGAAAAATGTTGGTGTTCGGATACACGCCACCAGTCCTGGAGCTTCCGTCTGCAGCCGAAGCACAACATCAAAGCAGACACGTTTGTCTCCTTCGCCCAGTTGACAGCTTACTAGGCTCTCGATGGTGCCGTGACACACCCTCTCTTGCCACCTTGGACTGGCTGAACTGGCCGGGGTGGTCAATCCTGTTAGGCACATGTTGAGCAACAAGGCGAAAACTATTCGTTGTTTCATGGGCCAGCCTCCTAACCATTTAAAATCTTTGGGATGACGAACGATCGTGTCCATCTCTTCCATCTGATTTCCTTTCGACATCTACTCTGCCTTCACATCCCGCATCCGGACGAGGAGGGCCTGGAAAGTGGGCAGGTCGCGCAGCGAGGCGAGATCTTTGTCCTGCTCTGCGTGGTCGGCATCGGTGTTGCCCAACTCGACGGACCGGGTTAGGGCAGTCAGAGCTTCAACCTCCTTGCCCAGCCGGGCGCGAGTGCAGGCCAGGCCATACTGGATATCCGCATCTTCAGGCTTGAGGGCAACAGCACGCTGCATGGCCACATCGGCCTCAACACTATGTCCATGCTCCCTGGTCGGGTCTCCCTGGTCCTGATAGAACTGGGCGATCAACCCTTGGGCAAATGCCACCAGATTCCAGAGCATGGCATCCTCCGGATACTCCCTGATTAACTCCTGAAGGATTTTTAGGGCACGCTGGTAGCCTTGCAAGGCCACTTGCGGATTGGCTGCTTGTTCCCGTATCGCCACCTGCAAAAGCCATTGACAGAGGATTTTCTTATTCTCAATATTGGGCAGAAGATCGGCCATATGGGCGCTGAACATTGAACCTCGCCGCCACCAGATGATGGCGGCACCCGCATCCTCGCGCTCTGTTGCTGCCAACCGATGGCAGGAAGACAGACAGTCATTCAGATACTGGGTGTTCTCCGGTTCCAGCTCCCGCAGACGCTCATGGATGGCCAGGCCCTTAGCATACCATTTACGCGCCTGTTCCGGGTCGCGGCGGCCATCCAGGTCGCCCATCTTGTCGCAGGAGACGGAGAGATCCCGCAGATACTCGGTGTTCTCCGGCTCCAGCTCCCGCAGACGCTCATGGATGGCCAGGCCCTTGGCATACCATTTACGCGCCTGTTCCGGGTCGCGGCGGCCATCCAGGTCGCCCATCTTGTCGCAGGAGACGGAGAGATCCCGCAGATACTCGGTGTTCTCCGGCTCCAGCTCCCGCAGACGCTCATGGATGGCCAGGCCCTTGGCATACCATTTACGCGCCTGTTCCGGGTCGCGGCGGCCATCCAGGTCGCCCATCTTGTCGCAGGAGACGGAGAGATCCCGCAGATACTCGGTGTTCTCCGGCTCCAGCTCCCGCAGACGCTCACAGATGGCCAAGCCCTTGGCATACCATTTACGCGCCTGTTCCGGGTCGCGGCGGCCATCCAGGTCGCCCATCTTGTCGCAGGAGATGGAAAGATCCCGCAGATACTGGGTGTTCTCCGGCTCCAGCGCTACCAGTCGCTCACTAATTTCCAAGGCCCGTTCGTACCAGCGCCCGGCAAGCTCGGGATCGCGCGTTTTCTCCATGTCCCCCATCCGTTCGCAGGAGACGGAGAGGTTATATAGATATCCCCTGGTATCAGGCTCCAGCGCCACTAGACTCTCAATAATTTCCAGGGCCCGGCCGTACCAGCTCCGGGCCTGCTCAAGATCGCGACGCTCTTCAATTTCGCCCATCCCAATGCAGTCACAGAAAAGGTCAAACAGATAAACAGTATTCTCCGGCTCCAGTACCACTAACTGCTCATGAATTTTCAACCCGCTCTCGTACAAGCGCTTAGCCTGCTCAGGGTCGTGCTGCTCCTCCATCCTGCCCTTCCCAAGGTAGGAGGCGGAAAGATAACGCAGGTTACTGGCGTCCTCCGGCTCCAGCGCCACTAGACTCTCACTAATTTCCAGGGCCTGGCCGTACCAGTTCCGGGCCTGCTTAGGATCGCCCAGTTCCTCGATCTTGCCAATCGCAAGGTAAAAGGTGGAAAGACCACGCAGGTGATTGGTGTCCAACGGCTCTTGCGTCACTAGCCGCTCCATTATTTCCAGGGCCCAGACGTACCAGCGCCGGGCTAACTCCGGATTGCGCAGCTCCTCCACGCAGCCAATCATGTGGAGGGACATGGAGACACTAAACAGATAATGTGTATTCTCCGGCTCCAGCGCCACTAGACTATCACTAATTTCCAAGGCCCGTTCGAACAAGCGCCCGGCCTGCTCGGGATCGCGCATTTGCTCCACGCTGCCCATCAAAATAAGGGATTCAAGGAGTTCAAACTGGTAGTGGCTGTCCTCCGGCTCCAGCGCCACTAGACGCTCTCTAATTTCCAGTGCCCGTCCGTACCAGCTCCGGCCCTCCTCAGAATCACGCTGCACCTCAATCTCGCCCATCTTGCGGTAGAAGTAGGCGAGGAAAGATTGGTATGAGGTATTATCCGGCTCCAGCTCCACCATACGCTCGCATATTTCCAGGCCCTGAGCGTGAATCAGGTGAAGGGCCGGGCTGGCCCCAAGCCGTTTGTTCAGGTTTATGCCGGTCCCCATCAGACCAAAATATAACCGCTCAAGGCTGGATGTATGGTTTTCCTGCAGAACGTAACCGCATAAAGCTTGCAGCTTTTGGCCATACCTGGCCAGTTCCGCCTGAATCGACCGAGCAGTGCCCAAGGGGGCGACCTGCTCAAGTATCCGGGCCAAGAGTAGACAGCTGCGTAAGTCTCCCATTGCCAATATGTCTCCCGATGGCAAAAAGACATGCAACCAACTGGGATTAATAGCAAAAACGATCTCCCCAGACTTGGTCAAGGCACCATCGAACCGGGCAGTCTGGGGTAGTTGCAGCCAAGCGGTAAGACTTACCTCGGAGAAGGCTGGATCGCGGCGCTGTAGGGCACGAAATATGACCTGTTCGGCCAGGGAGTCGCTCAACCAATCCAAACCACCAGATTCCGATTTCCGAAGAAAACCGGACTCGACCATCCGCTCGAGGTCATCCATACCAGCGGCAATCCGCACTGGATCGTTCCCTAGTCGCTCCTGCCATTGACAGTGCCACTGGTCGGCCAAGGATTCCGGAATCTGCTCATAACCCTGATCAATGCAGATATCGGCCAAGGCCAGCACCCGCTCTTTCAGGGAGCCTTTCCTCCCCTGGCTAGCGGCGAAGCTCCGATCCAGCCAGGCATCCCACACCTTGGCCTCGGTAAGAGTTGAAGGAGGATATTCTTGGCCAGCGAAAGCCTGGTGAAAAAGCAGTACCATCAATGGATGGCGCAGCAGTGTTCGGGTTTTCGGGGCAAGTTGTTCCCAAGGAGCCGGACAGGAGGAAGCCAGGGCCGTGGCGGTGGCCTGAAAGGCGCCTCTGGTCTCGGCTTCGGTAAAGGGACGAAGGCAGAGCCAGGGCTGATCCTCGCCTTGCAGGTCAGGAAAATGGGCAAAATTGCGGGGCTGATCGAGGAAATGGCCGCTACTGCCGGTCTCATTCCATCGGTCCAGGAGCACAAAAAGCCGTTCAGTACGCACCGAGACCAAGAGGCGGACAAATTGCCGGCCCAAGCGCTTGTTGCAGGCGGCAGCCATGGAGGCCAGTTCCGCAACTTCCTGCAACAATTTCTTGGCATCTTGGGCCTCGTTGACCGCATCGAGTAGAATAATGAGGCGGCGCTGTTCGTGATCAGCATCCTGTTGCCGGGCCTGCTGCTGCCAGGCGGTGAGCAGTTCGTCAAAACGTCGTGCCATGGTCTTGGGATCGTAGAAAAAACCTAGGCCATCACGGATACGGCCAAAAAGACTGGTGTCGTCGCGCAATGCTCCGCCCAACAAGAGTAGCACGCAGTCGTTGTTATCGCAGGTTTCCTGTACTGGATCTTCGGTGACAGAGTCGGCTGAGGTCAGCAGATCTTCGGCAAGACGGCAAAATAGCGAGGTTTTGCCCATGCCCGCATCGGCAGCAACCATCAAGGCCACCTCTCGCCCATGATCGAGCCAGCGGCGGATGGCATCATCGACGCCATGGATCTGCTCGGCTGGTTCCCCTCCGGTAGTAGCACCCTGTGGGCTCCGACGCAAACGGACCTGATAGAAGTCTGGAAAATATTTCACGCCCTTTAGGTTGTTGACCAGCCCCAGGCTGGTTTCCTTGGCCCACTGGCTCACGCTCCAGGGATCAAATTTTCTGTAATCAAATCCTGGGTCGATATTTTTTGCCCGCAGCAGGTCCTGATACCGTGCGAGGGTATCCTGGCGTTCGCTTCGACTTCTGACCCCCAGATAGAGGGCCGTTTCCTTGCCATGCCCCCCGAATACCAGGAGAGGTTCGGTGAATCCTTGGGGCAAGGGCTCATCCGAGGACAGGAACAGGGGATAGAGTGGCAGAAGATCGTCATCATGATTCCTGAGAATCGTCGATGACTCGACGAACAGGTCCTCCATTCGCGCATCGTTACATTTCTGTTCGGTAAAGAATTCCTGCCCGCCAATCAGGACAACCACGCCGTTTGGGCTTTGGCGCAACACGGTAATGGAGGCCACAGGAATGAAGGTGTGCAAAACGACATCGAGAAGTTCACGTATTTCCGGCAGCCGTCGGCCACATTCCGCCTCATCCCAGGGAGAATCATGGGCTCGTTCATTGCGTAAGTCACGGAGTCGTTCATGGATCTTCAAGCCGTTACGCTGTAATTTGGAGAATTGCTTGGCAGCAAGCACCAGATCCGCGGCAAAAGGGCCACCTTCGCTGAATGTGGGAAAGCCTCCTTGCCGATCCTGTTGCGGAAGAAAGACGTGCTTGCACAACGTGTTCAACACATGAAACCAGCCTTCCAAGGACGGACGACGCAGATACTGCAACGCGATAGCCGCCTTTTCGCACTGCCGAGTCTGAGATTGAAGAAACTGCGCCAGAAAGATGAGGGCGGTAAGGCGGAGCACCGAGGTGTAGGCATAGAAGGCACAGTCCACTGCCCAGGAGGCTGTTTTGGACTCGAGCATACTGCGGTAGCCCCAAGCGATAGGAAAAGGGTAGCGCTCCAACACCAGGGTGGAGAGTGTATCGGCTGGAGGTGAAACCGAGCCGGCTGGAGTATCAGTGGTCGGTGATTCCGGGCCCGCCACCGGCCACCGATGGTCACAATCCTCGCAGAGGAACCCTTTGTTTTTGGAGCGCACGGTCACATCCGTTGAGCCACATGCGGGACAGCTACGTTCATTCATGCCGGGCGTTCTCCTTGCTTGTTTGTTGTCATGGTTTAGCATTCACCGGGCATATGCCCTACCGTCCTCTTTCCACCGTTTGGAACCGCTCTAGACGGCCTGACAAGGACAACTTCTGGAGGACAAGAGCTGCCTACAGGGAATCAAGAAGCTGTTTGGCATAGCGAAAATACTCATCTCTAAGTATGCACCACTTGACCTCGATGAATTCCGCCTGTGTCGATGCAAGCCCCTTCATTATTGCCATTATAGACTCCCTGGCGCTCAACCTGTAAGTGTTTCCCATCAAGGTCATGGCGATGGATTGCAGACCATTTTTCACACTCTCTTCGGCCGTGTTTCTTACGGCGGAGGTCAGCAGGGCAGAGGCTTGCTGGGGAGAAAATACGGTGTCATTCACATGGTGATAGAATGCGGCCGCGACAACAAGATGCCCCCATGTTTCATTTCCCTCGATTACTTTGGCATAACCATGACGTAACGGCTTTATTCTGGCGATTTCCTCCTCCACGGCAACATACAGTTCCCCTTGCTCCTCGACACTCTCCACTTCGTGTGTAGATGAGGTTTTCAAGGCTTTTGCTGCTGCCGTTCCACCAATGGCGCAGACTTGCCCGTCGACCGGTAACACCAGACCGTCGGCGTCTACCCTTGCAATATCCTTCTGTAATAATGTGATTTTCAACGACACCCTCCTGCAATCCAAGATACATGGTAGTGAATTTCCAAGGCATTCGGAAAGAAAAAACATTCCGTTACAAGGTGGAACGGCCGACTCCTGCGGGGGCATTCGAGCTTGATTTAGCCGCTACGACGAATATTGGACTATTGCCCCAAAAAATCTGCACGCTACGCATCCCTGTCTTCCCACGCCTCGCGAACTTCTTCCAGCCATTCATGGTAGAGTGCGTCGTTGATGTCAAACCAAGATGTTCTCGTCACTCCAAATCCGGCCTCTTCCAATCTTCTCACCATGATTGGCGCCTTCCCCGGATTCATGGAATGAATGAGCACTGGCACACGGTTGGAGATGTTGCCGATCATGGCTTCAACCATTTGAGTCCCTGACAGATCCCGATCGGCAACGGTCACCACCCCCATCTGCAGATCATGGTCCAGCAGGATACCGCCAAGGACATGGCCACGATCTCTCTTCAACATCCCCAGCGCACTGCCGCCATTACGTACGGCCACGAGCCGAAACCCGATTGGGAGGTAATTCTGAAACCATTGGATTCTTATTGGGTTATCCTCGATCAGCAGGATAGGAATGAGAGGTGTGTTTTTTGCTCTTGCCATGCCACTCCTTGGAAAAGAGTTATCCGTCGATCAGTTGAACCCGCTTTCATACAACGGAAAAGGTTATCCCATGCGCAAACCCGCAAGAAACCCTGCCCCAGCGCTCACCCCCTGACAGGTGAATCGGGAGAGCCGATCCATGAGAAAGCCACCAGATTGTTTCGCCAAGTCCATGGCTGATTGGGCCGCTCGCTCTATTTCGTGATGATTGACCACGGCAATACCGTAATATTCTGTAACAAAAAACAGGATGACAATCATTCCACCCAACAAAAGAGCCGCGCGCAACATCTTTTTGGCGCAATACCCTACAGCTAGACCGATGACGAAGGGTGCACCGACATTCGGCAGCAAAAAAGAGGGGTCGAGAAAATCCTGGGAAGGTTCGGGCATGGCTTGTCCTCACGACAGGAAAGGTTTTTTTCAAAGGAACTTATTCCGACTACCCCTTGAGTCGATCCTGATGACGAATTGGTGACAGGCCAGTTAAAAATTACTCTCTATCGATATATTTACAAAGGGAAGATGTGGCTAATGTGTACTTGATCGCATTGAGAACGCATGCTTTTGATCAGAAACTCACCTCCGAAGAAAAAAAGATGTTCGTCAATCTCGGAAGATCATCCTTGGCTTTGTCGCCGCTCCTAAGCCTGTCCATAAGTTCGCTTGGCGTCAGCCAATAGAACGCGCAGAAATCATCCTGATTGTAAATCGGTGTCTGGTCGGCACAGATCTCATACACGGTCATGAAGGCTGAAACCCCATGCCTATAGGGTGTAAGCCGGCCCAGGATTCTTGGCTGCATCAATGCGGCTTCGAGATTCAACTCCTCCTTCAACTCGCGTGCAAAAGCCTGGTCATAGGTTTCGCCAGAAGCAACATGCCCGCCCATGCTCATGTCAAGGCACAGGGGAAAGAGTTTCTTCCCTGCTGCGCGCCGTGGAATCCACAACTGGCCGCTGCCGTTTCTCAAGAAGGCATTGACTACCCTGAAATTGCAAGCCCCTTCCAGATAGAGAACCGATCTCCATTGTTGACCGATGACCCTGTCATCGGTGTCAACGATATCCAGCAGTTCATCGTCCTGATGAGTGTGATGAAGAAACACCATACCTGTCAGTACCCCCCCTAAACCGGGCCAAGTAATCCATCGTCTGTCACATCTAGAACAATCAATAAGACTAATGAGATAAGGGATAATTTCCGCTATCCCGGCGATCGAAAAATATACGGCAAAGGAACAAGAAAAATGAATCTGACGACAAAGTAACTGAAATCGAAAACACCAAGTGAGCCGATGAAATTCCCCATCCATCAATCCACTGGAGAATATCGTATGCGTACTCTGCAACTCGTCATGATCACCTTATTTGTGCTCGCCTCCTCCTCAATCTGTCAATCCGCCGGCAATCTGTACATCGTCGGTGTCGATGAAAGCGGCAGCTACACTATGCGCCCCAAAGTAATTAAAATGGTCGAACGGCTGATACATTCCCTTGAACCAGGAGGGGACACCCTGTAAGTGCGGCGTGTCACCGACAAGAGTTATATCGATGGCGAACAGACTCAATTATTGCCCGTGCCTCTCAAGATTCCAGCGGTCCCGCCCGAGTTCAATCAACCGGCTCCAGGTCGTTACAATATGGTGGCCCAGAAGCAGTATCTCCTAGCAAAGGCCAACAGTGCACGTATCGCCTAAGAAACGACTGCACGAACCGAAGCGCTCAAGTAGGGGGCCATTGGCCATATTCCAGCATCGTTCCTCTTAAAAGTCCGAAAACCAATATTTACGGATTTCTTGCAGCCAGTGCAGGCCGTCTTAACGCACAGGATCAGTACATCCGGAAGATTATCCTGATCGCCAGTGATATGCGGGATAACTGCAAAGGTAATATCGATCTCGAACTGAGTAGCGCTGAAGTTGTGGTCATGGCCTTTGAAAAAGACCTTGATCCTAAAAAATACTAAGGAAATCCGTGATACATGGACCACAACCTTGACCGCGATGAAAGCAGCCCGTGTAACCTTCCTCAATCCGGACGAAAATGTGCTGTCCTTTATCAAGCAGTAATGAGATGAGCGGTCATTCAAAATCCATGCTGCTAAAAAAAGCACATCAGCTTCAAACTAACTGTCATATTCTTCATCGCATTACTGACGATAGAAGCACAACGCGGCCACAACGGCCATTCCTGAACCAACACAATAAGGAGAACAAAATGGCAAACGCACACAATCAGGGACAATCAGACGCAAGTCAAGACAACCAAACCACCAGTGATCATTTCGATTCCCAGGGGTTCGTTGGCGGAACCATCAGTATGCTCTGCGGTGGAGGACCGAGTTCTACCTACAATCCGCCTTCCGATTCATCGGAAAAAGCAGACTACGATGCCGGCTGGAACCATACCAAGAGTCAGTCTTGAACCAAAGATTCCCCTCATCATTCCGGGGTGCTACAGGGGCACCCCGGAAATTTATCCTCTCTAAAACTGCACTTTTCCATGCATTTTGTCCTGACTGTTCAAGCGGACGGGTTCTCCGAAAAAAAAATTTCCCTGTCACAAACAGGTCCCGCTGAAACGACATAATAGGCAAGGGCACAACGCAGCCACCAAGGCCGCTCCATCAACCACCAGAGTAAAGGAGAGAACACATGAGCAGCAAACCCGTGGTCAACAAGTACGACAAAGCAGGCGTCACCCATGTCTGGCACGAGAACAGCGCCGGGAACACCACCAAGGAGGGCCATCGAGTCCATCACCACCAGTCAGGCAATGTGACCAACAACCACGGCAAAATCGTCGGCAATGACAGGAGGAAAAAATAGGTCACACCGGAACGAGGGGCGGGCTCCGAGCCTGCCCCTAATATCACCCATAACATTAGGTGAACCATGCGATTAGCAAGGTGCCGACCGCATGTCAAACAACACAATCAAAAAATAACAAAGGAGACAACAATGTCAAACGCACACAATCAAGGGCAATCAGACGCAAGTCAAGACAACCAAACCACCAGTGATCATTTCGATTCCCAGGGGTTCGTTGGCGGAACCATCAGTATGCTCTGCGGTGGAGGACCGAGTTCTACCTACAATCCGCCTTCCGATTCATCGGAAAAAGCAGACTACGATGCCGGCTGGAACCATACCAAAAGTCAATCCTGAACCAAAGATTCCCTTCACCATTCCGGGGTGCTACAGGGGCACCCCGGAAATTCATCCTCCCTAATTCACTTTGCACCGCCAATATGACCACTGCCCATGAACTGTGCATGGATGAAACGAGCACGGTTTCAACTGGCATCGGTACTTTCTGCGACTGCGAAATCAGTTGAAAAATCTGTCACGATCCAAGGCAAACAGACGACATATCCAGTAAACACATCAACCACGGAGGCGCAGCATGAACCATTGATTAACAGCATAACACACTGTCTGCCGCAGGGCGGGCCGGGCGGACGGCGCCTGGGAACAGAAGCCGAACAATTAAAGCTCCACTGTCATCCGGTTAGTAAGGAATCAACTCCCCTCCTCGTCTCAACGTTTAGGATACCATCCTGAGCGGCAAGCAGAGGCATATTAAGGAGTACGTTAATCGCCGGACATTGAAGAAGGTGATTCCGCGAAAATTCATTCCAACTAGCTGAATTTATAATTTAAATATATAAAATATTATAGTTGCTTATGTCCGCAAATTAATGACCGTGTTAATAACAGCAACTAAAAAAACATTACAAATTTTGTCACAAAACGTCGGTATAACGCGACGTAATCAGTAACAACAAAGGAGGTGGGATATGGGTTTCTAAGTAATTATGAAAGATCCTGGCCTTGTCAAAGGCCCCGGCGTAGCGAGCCTGGGAACAGAATCGCTTTTAACAAAGTCATCGTCACAAACAATCAACCAGGAGAACAAATTATGGAAGAACAACAAGGAATCATCAAGGTGCAAGAACTCGAGGCATGTTTGAAGGAAATTGAAAAACTCGTCAGAACGGAAAGTGATGAAGCGGACCGTCGTGCCAACGACCATCGCGCGCCGGAATATTATCGCTCAGATATGCAAGGTTACAGCAGGGGCGTATCTGTCTGGGGCCTGAAAGTTGTCAACATGATTCGGGACATGTACTGCAAAGATTGAGCGGGCGGAGAGCCGGGGCATTCTTGCGAGATATTTCATGCAATCAATTCAATGTCATGGAGGTCAATCATGAGTGAGCAGGTAAGCAATTCCCCATCTTATGAAAGCTCCCCCCGGCTCCGAACATTCCCACCCTCTAGGAAAGATTACCTACCCGAGCCCGGGATGAGATTGCCGCTGCTGGCGGTCTCGGTGCAACACGTAATCTTCTTGCTGATCACTCGAATTCCGTCCCCTGGCTGATTTGACCGTCCAGCACACCTCCCTGCAGAGCCATAAAGAGGGACTGGCCGTCCTGCTTCTTTCTTCCATGGTTTCGGCAATAGAACGAGTGCCACAACTTGCCGCGATGGTCAACCTCGATGCCGAGTTGGATAAAATTAAAAGTGAAGCGGGCAACCTGCTGCAACTGGCCCAATCAAGCAGCGGTCACAATCTTTCTGCCAGAGCCATGCAGGCCGAGCAACAACTTCGCGACATCTCCGCACGAACCCACCAACAACTTGCCACCGTTGAGGGTGAACTGTTGCATGAACTGGTTGGAGGCACTCTGAGAGACTTGGGATATAAAGTCAATATCAAGGGGACCACCGTGCGTGCAACCAGAGGACGACCTGCATCTGGGCAAGCGTGAACGAACGTAGCGGCCTTAATCTTGATGTGTCGGGTTTTTCAGGTCGCACCTGCCAAACCGAAATCAAAGCACTGGAAAAATGATGGATCAACTTGGCCTTGTTCTCAAACGCACCTCGGCTGTTATGCATCAGAACGTGAAAGGGGGCGATCTTGCCCAAAGCCTGGCCAATGACTTTGATGCCCTGACCACAACTTCAAACGCTCCGGTTTGGAGCCAGCCGGTGGGGAAATCTCAACCTAACACCTCGATCGTCTCAACGAAAATCCTGCTGCGCACCTAGACGGGCAACGATTTGATACCAAACAGCATTGGGAAAAATGGAACAGAAAGCAGGTAATATCGACACGTTGAGAAGTGGCAATGAGCCTTTAGACGGCAATCAAACAAACCTGGAGGTCAAATTATGCGTACAGCCGGCTTGTTAGCCTTCCTTCCACAGGAATTTCTTCCTCTGATGATGGTTTGCGGTGGCCTCCTTGTCATTTTAGGGCAGAAAAAGCTCGCCGGGATGCTGTTCACTTTGTGCGGTGTCATGATTGTTGCCCCCATTGTTCTTGATCCACTCCTCGCCCAATTACCCGAATGGGTTCTGTATCTGCTCATCGCCTATTTAGTCATGGATGTGCTGGCCATATTCCTCGTCTTGCTCGTCGGTGAACGAGCCTGGGATGAAGCCAAGGGGCATCTGGTTGCGCGCTCGATCATCTTCCTGATCTTTGCGCCCTTTAAACTTATTGGTTTTTTAATGTTCGGGCGCCGCAGATGAAAATGTTCAGGCATAAGGAGGAAGCATATGTTGCCTAGGATATTGTTGTTGCCAACAATGATTTTGAACCTATTCCTCGTTTCCTGTTCTGGATTGGTCACCACATCAGACTACACAAGAAAAACCTATAGTTATGAACATAAATCTCTAAGAAATATAGAAGATATGAGATGGGATGCTTCGAAACAAACTCAGCATTATCACGTACACGGGATGAATCGTGAATGGGATCAACATCATCACGTAAACCGCGTGTATCAAGAACGGGAATTTAACAGGTCAGATATACACTCAAAACATTACGACCAAAATCATCATTTAAACTGGGTTAATCGGGAACGGAAAACTGATAGGCCAGATAACCACTTAAAACATGACGACCATAAGACAGGAGAACATAAGGCCCACAAGCCACCGTCTAAGTCCAACGAAAACAACAAGCAAACATATAAACGCCATTCAACCTCTAACATGGGAAGAAGACCTTAATAATCTGACCCCTTGCTTGGAAGAAAATTGACAGCGGCAATGTTGCACCAGAAGAGCAAATTTAAAAAGCCAGATACATTCAAGATGCCGTCAAATTATTTTTATAAAGGCTGTTCTATGAACAAAATTCAAAAGGTGACGAATCAAATGCGGCTTAGAAAATCATTGGTTTCAATACTGCTCACCGCTGTTTCTATTATTGCTATCGGGATTCCAATCCATCCCTCCCATGCCGGGGTGCTCTCCAATTCGATCAGCAAAGCTCTCGCCGAAAAAGCGGCGCAGAGGGTTGCCGTGAAGGAAGCAGCAGAAAGAGGGGCTGCTCGCACGAGCATAGAAAGAACAGCAACCGCCCGATCGACCAGTAGCCAGACTGCGGAAAAGGCTGCAGCAAAAGAACTGACTACCAAGCAAGCTGAATCCCAGCGTGCCAATCGTCTGTACCGGGAGAATAAAATCGACTGGGCAGAAAAGAACACCAAGAATCTGCAGTACGATGCCAGCAAGCATGAACACGGAAATCTGCCGATCAGAACGTTGAATGCTGACAAACAGGTGCAAAAGTATTACCCCACGGTCCGGGAGGCGAGAGCAGCGATGAAAAAAGGGATTGAACCCAATCGCCACATGACTGCCACAACCCACGGACCTGGTAGGGAATCCTTTAAAAAAGCCCAGCAACGGTACGGTCTGACCGATGAGCCGAAAGCACGCGTGACCATTCAGATGCACAAGGAGCAACAGTATATTTCCACCAAGGCCATTGGTGGCGCCAGAGGAGTGTCCGAAAATCTTCCCGTTAAAAGAATCCCGCCAGAGGACGTTGGCCATCTCTATCTAGGCCCTTCTAAGAGGACACACTGATCCGGTATCAAATTGCCCTGCATGCAATTTTTCTGTCACTCGTTCATCACGCCCAACGACATATTCCATGAACCCAACCAAGGAGGTGGATATGGACCGGTGGACGGAAGAAACCCTCGACAAGAACCAGGCAAAGGAAGAAAGTGCAGTTCAACCGATCAGGGAGGAGGCCATTCAATGGGGGATCGCCAGGGTGGCTGAACTGGAAGAGCGGTTTGGGATTACCTCCCCAGCCCTTGTCGCCAGGGCGCTGGGGATTTCCATCTCCCTGGCGCTAACATTTTTGCAAACCAGAGACTCTGTTCCGATCAATCATCAGCAAAGTAAAAATAATGCTGTTCCATTTTGGCAACGAACAATTTTTCGGATAAAAAAGTAGACAAGTTAACAGAATAGAAAAACAGCAAATGCGGATAGGGCCACTCCCATGCCATGGTTTGACAAACTCAATATTGATTGCATTCATGGAGATATTCTCGCTATGCAGACTGAAGCCATAGCATGTAATGTTAATCTCCATTTGGACATGAATTATTCTCTCGGCAAACAACTGGCTGCCAAGTATGGCGCTGAACTGAAAACAGCGGCCAACTATGCCCGGCAACTTCTTCCAAACGGATCTCTTGAATTGGGTCAGGCAATTTTTACTCCGTTAACCACCTTTCCTCCTTTGAAAGGAGTTATCTTCTTTGGCTGGTGGACAGCCGACAATGAATTCACCAGAGCGTTGATTTATCGTTCACTTGCCAATGTCTTGCGGAAATGTTTCGAAAATAATTGTTTCTCTCTTGCCCTTCCCTTGTTTGGTTCCGGATCGGGCAGCATGCCCTTTCAAAACTTTCAGGATACCGTTGCTCAGGTACTTGAAGAGTTAAACAGTCTTAATCGCTCTGATTCTTTTCCATTGGAAGAATTATATTTCGTTTCTACAAACCACGATCGAGTAGAACAATTGAGACAGAGGTTGGATTTGCTCCAGTGATATTGAGCGTTTTCTCCATTGTCCCTCTTGCTATTTCTGCCTTAAAACGGTAGGTTAATTCTTAATTATTCCGACTCATTTCCAATGAGATACCCCTTTCCAGGGCTTAACTGAACACGATTTTCGTGTTCTTGAACTCCAGTAGTACGCGGCGCTGCCTTTCCCCGGCCAAAGACGTTTAATCGCAGAGGCGAACGTCTTTCTTTGACCTGGAAGAGTCGCGCACGCACCCCTACAAACGAATCGCTCGATTCGTTCCCTTCATTCTCTTTTTCCCGTTGAACCGATAGCTCATTCTCTGTCTTTTCGAAGCCGTATTCTCTCTGCGAGTTCTCGAAAAGGCTGAACCTATCGGTCTTTCAATACATACCCCACCCCACTCATCCATCGGGAGCTGTTACGTCATGCTCCCGGCGGAGCCATGTCGTCTTGTTCCCCCATACTCATAAGGAGGCAACACCATGGCACCATTGCAGGAACAAATTCAATCGATCAACGAACGCTTGCGAGCATTTGGCATCGAGGCGATTCAGGAAGTCAAGATGACCGACAAGGGAGGTAACCAGATCGGTCAGATCAAGTACGGCTTTCGGCCGCAGTACGTCTTTGACAGCGTTAATGAGGTACTCGGTCCGGAAAACTGGCGGTACGAATTGACCAAGGAGGAGATTTTTGAGTCCCAGGCGGTCGCCGAGGTTCGATTATTTTTAAAAATCGATGGCGACTGGCTGTGCAAGGGCTCACACAAGGGACAGATGCAGATCGTCAAAGGCAATGTCGGCGATGCCCAGAAAGGAGCCATCACGGATGCCATTCAGAAATGCATGTCACTGTTGTCCATCGGCAGCGACGCCTACAAGGGACTGTTAAAAAACGTCTACCTTCAAGGAACGCAACGAACTCAGCCACCCGCTCCCCAACCAAAAACCAAACCCGCATCCAAAACCAGCCAACCCGTTGAGCCGCCTGCCAATCAAGGCGATACGCAGGCAACCTTGCCCAAAATCGCCGGCGTTACCTTCGAGAACCGTCAAGGCGTGATCATCGCTATCGGCGAACATCTTTTCGACAAGAAGGAACTGCTCAAGGCCGCAGGCTTTCAATGGGATAAAACCGGCAAGACCTGGATGAAGCAAGCAGCTTAACCAGCTCAACCCTACTCAACCCAACCCAACCAAAGGGGGAGTGATACCATTCCCTCGGCGGGAATCCGTGTATCCTCCCTCATTTTTCCAGGAGGACACCACCATGTCAGACCAGTTAATGCTCACCTTGCAGGCCGCTCTACAGCAGCTTGCCATCCAACAGACCGAGGAAACGCTCGGTGATCGAAGCACCTATCTCGGGGCTTCCGACATCGGCGCCTGCCCACGCAAAACCATTCTCAGAAAACTCCATGCCCCCGAGGCCGACCTCGTCACCCTGCTGCGGCAACGACGCGGTCACATGGCCGAGGAATTGGTTGCCGCCGCCTTCATGGTTGCCGGTTTCAGTAACTTCCAGCGGCAAACCGAGGTTCGACATGCGGGCGCTGTCCCGGTCATGGCCCATCTCGATTTTGTCTTCATCTCGGAGGTGCGCAAAACCATGGCAGTCCTGGAGGTGAAAGCACCGGAGAACATCCCGGAACACCCCTACGGCGCATGGGAGACTCAACTCTATCTGCAAATGGGACTGCTGGCCGATAGCTTCCCCGATTACACCGTGGAGAAAGGCGCCATCCTGGCGGTCAATTTCGGTGATCAGGGGATGCGGCTCTTTGGCGGTTACACGCCCCAGGACACCATCTATCACGGCCTGATCGACCGGGCCGCCATCATCTGGAACCAATACCAAGCCTACAGTGCAGGTGATCTTGCCACTCCTTTCATGGAAGTGGGACCACTCTGCGGCTACTGCCCCTTCCTCATTGATTGCCCCAAGTTCGAGGCCGAGGAGGTACGCGAGCTGACGGAGAGTGTCGAGATCCTGCTGGAACTGCAACACCAGCAAAAGGATCTGGAAGCAGAGATCGGCATGCGCAAGAGCGATCTCTTGGCCATCGTTGCTCAGCGTGGTCCGCTCAAGGCCTATGGCCATCTGCTGCGCAAGGCGGTCCGAACACGAAAGTCGCTGGATACGGACCAACTCAACCAGTTCCTTCAAGGCTATGACCACTCGCTGAATGATTTCCAGAAAAGCAGCTCCTACGCCTTCCTGGAAATTAAGAAAGCCGCCTGAACCCATTCTTCCCATCCATAATGCACCCAATTCTCTCCCCATGGAGGGGAGAGCGATCACCTCATTCTTCAAGGAGAATCATCATGTTGAACAAGACCATGCTGATTGGCAATTTAGGCGCAGACGTTGACACCCGTTACACCAAGACCCAGGTCGCCGTGGCCACCTTCCGTATCGCCACCACCGAACGGTGGAAGGATAACGAGGGTAAACCACAGGAATCGACCGAATGGCATCGCATTGTTGCCTTCGGCCGCCTGGCTGAAATCTGCTCCGAGTACCTCTCGAAAGGCTCCAAGGTCTACCTGGAGGGCCGTTTGCAGACCCGCAAATGGCAGGACGCAGGAGGTGTCACCCGTTTCACCACGGAGATTATTGTCCGTGAGATGAAGATGCTGGGTGGCGGCGAACGAACCGATATTCCGGTGCCACCGGAAGACGGTCAGGATCCGCCTCCTTCCGACGATGTACCGTTCTGATTGCCACTGATTGCACTCACAACACCCCATGCCTGAACTCCACATCTGTGGGGTTCAGGCCCTTTTGCGAAAGAACTACAGGAGAACAACCATGACACGACGCACCGAATCCGCCCGGCAGGCGCTTGATCAGTATTGCCTGAGCAAAGGTGAACCACTGGATACGCTTGAAACCGGAATCATCGATCTTTTGACTGACCTGCTGCATTTGGCCCAAACAGAGGGTCAGGATGGCTTTATGCTCGGGCAAACAGCTCAGATGCATTTCCTGGTCGAAACCGAACACTTGAGAAAGCCCTGAATACACCACCACCAACACAGGAGAACATCATGGCACGACTGGGTTCACAGGCCAAGGCCGGCTTCTATCCGACACCGGAAAGCATCCGTGGCCAACTCAAAACACTGCTTGATATTGAAGACGGCGCCCGCATTCTCGATCCCTGCTGCGGCAACGGCAACACACTTGCCGCATTGGCAGAAAGAACAGGCGCAATTACCTATGGCATTGAACTGGATCATGATCGGGCCACCGAAGCTCGGCAACGAATTGACCATCTGCTCTGGGGCGACGCTCTGGTGGAGATGCGGATTTCACCCGGCGCCTTTGGCCTGCTCTATCTCAATCCACCCTATGACTACAGTCTGGAGCCGGAGGCCCAGGCCCAGCGACTGGAAGCCCTCTTTCTCAGACGCTTCCAGGAAACCCTGCACAAGGATGGCTGGCTGGTGCTGGTTGTCCCCTACACAGTGCTGGCCGCCTGCGCACCAATCCTGACCCGGCATTTCATCGACCTTCAGGTCTACGCCTTTCCGGAGGAGGAGTTTCACATCTTCCACCAGTGTTTGGTGCTGGGGCGGAAACGCTCGCTGGTGACCAAGACCAAGGCTGCCCAAATGGAGCAAGAGCTGAACTGCATCGCCGGCATGGATCCGGAGATCTTTCTGGCAACAGCTCCGCAGTTAGAAAGCCGTACGGAACGATTGGTTATCCCAGCACCCAAACATCCCTGCACCTTCAAGTGCAGCCGGATCGATCCCCGGGAAGCTATCCCCCTGGTCCGCAAGAGCGGGCTGTTGGAGAATCTGCTCACCCACGATCTGGCACCCGGACAGTGCCACTCCATTCGGCCGCTTGCTCCACTGAAAAACGGCCACCTAGCCCTGATGCTTGCCGGCGGTTACATGAACGGCGAGATCGAGATAGACGGCCGCCGGCTGGTGATCAAGGGCGTGGTCCACAAGACGGAAAAAATACACTCCATAGCCGAGAACAACAGCGGCGACACCATGGTCACCACCCGTGACCTGTATCAGCCCACGGTCAAAGCCATCGACATGGCCAAGGCCGAGATGCTGATCATCCGCTAAGTTTTGTAATCTTCAATCACACCAACCCATTGGGGGAGTCTTCCCCGGTGGGGATGTCTCCCTCTTTTTTCAAGGAGGCATCATGCACGACTATCTCACCATCCGCAGCAACGGCTTTGTCACTTACTGCGATGGTCTCATCGCCAGCATCCAGGCGGATCAGGCGCGGGCTTATCTGCTCAGTCTGGTCGGCAGCCCGGCCCGGATCCAGGCCACCTCGGCCCACTTCTACAACGGCGGTTTCAGCCGGATCTCCGGGATCGAACCCACTCCCTTGGAGTTGGGCCGCACCCCGGGAACCATCCGCTCCATCCGGGCGCGGAAGATCGGCGATGTGGTCAACAAGGTGCTGATCAGCGCTGAGCAGTTCGAACGTAAGGCTCAGCACACCGAAACCACCTGCTCGGTCATCGTCTTTGGCGAGGACATGGCAGCGGTCAAGCAGCAGGCATATCATCGCTTGGACAACAGCACCACCATGCCGCTGAAACCCAAGTGGCGCGACTGGTTGTGGGACGAGGTCCTGCAGCCGGAACGGCTCTACTCGTTCGGCAATCCGCAACTGCGGCAAGCCTGGAAAATCAACTGGCAGGAGGATGAACTGGAGGAACGGATTCTGGAAGGGGTCCGACTTAATTACCTCAGTTAACCGAATTCAAATCAACCCTATCAGGGAAGGCATTCGTTCCCCTGACGGGGATCGTCTGCCTTCACCATGGAGGACAGACGATGGACATCCCTTTAAGCGAATTTCTCGATCAATGGGGCGAGGTACTCAAGTCCCAGGTCATCACCACCATGCACCCGGTCTATCAGCCCAAGGCAGAGGATCAGTGGGATGCGCAGGCCCGCGAACAACTGGTCCAGCTCAAGCGCACCCCGTTTGAGGCCCAGATCCGCTGCGGCATCCTGCCCATTGCCCGGACGCTCTACAAGGAGGACCGCAAAGGTGCCTTCCTGGTGGGCGAGATGGGAGCGGGCAAGACGATCATGAGCCTGGCCGTGGCCGCGGTCGATCCCAAGCCGGCCAAACGGATCCTCATTCAATGCCCCGGTCATCTGGTGCGCAAGTGGATCCGGGAGGCGGAAGCAACCCTGCCCGGCTGCACCTGTGTCAACCTCAACGGCCGGGACATGACCTTATTACTTGATCATAAACATAACCCTGCAAAACCTCGGGGCACCGAGATCTGGGTCCTGGGCAAGGAGCGGGCCAAGCTGCACTACCAGCGCAAGCCCGGCCTCATGGTCCGGCAAGGGGCAACCTGCTGCCCGGATTGTGGCGCTCAGGTCTTTTTGAATCTGAGCGACCCGGCACCGGTCTGCGAACATTGTCGGGCCCGGATGTGGTCGGCCGATGGTGGACGCAACCGGCGCTATGCCAAGGCCGAGTTCATCAAACGCTATCTCCCCAAAGGGTTCTTCGACCTGGTCATCCTCGACGAGGTCCACGAACTCAAGGGAGGCGGCACCGCCCAGGGCCAGGCCATGTCCTGCCTGATTGCCCGCTCCCGCAAGGTGCTGGCGCTGACCGGCACCCTCATGGGTGGCTACTCGAAGGATTTGTTCTACCTCCTCTGGCGGATGTTTCCCCGGCAGATGGTGCAGGCTGGTTTTGAATACGGCCGCACCCTCGGGTTTGCCGAACGCTACGGGGTGGTGGAACGCACCTACAAGGCCGATGATTTAGGCCCGGACTGGAATCAGGCCAGCATTGGCCGCAAGACCGGCAAGGCCCGGATCAAGGAAGCGCCGGGGATTTCCCCCTTGCTGCTGCCGGATCTGCTCTTGGAGCGTTCCGCTTTTGTCCGGCTGAACGATGTCAGTCAGGCACTGCCGGATTACGAAGAAATCATCGTCACCACACCCATGGATGACGTACTCCAAACCCATTATTTCGAACTCTCCAACACCTTGGTCTCTGCCACCCGCAAGGGCCTGGCCTGCGGGGATATGCGGATGTTGGGCAAGATGCTGCAAAGCCTCCTGGCCTATCCGGATGGTTGCCGCTTCGGCGAACGAGTCTATCTCGAACGTGGCGGCGTGGAGGAATTGATCGCCTCGGCTCCGGCCCTGGAAATCAACCTCCTGGCCAAGGAAAAGCGGCTGTTGGAGATCCTGGCAACCGAACGCAAACAGGGTCGCAAGGTGGCGGTCTTTGTCGAACACACCGGCACCCGCGACTTGCTCCCCACCCTGGTGGACAAGCTGCATCAGCAAGGATTCACTCCTTTGGTCCTGCGGGGACAGGCGGTCAAACCGGAACAGCGGGAAGACTGGCTCAAGGAGAACCTCGCCACCAACCAGTATGACTGTCTGCTCTCTAACCCCAACCTGGTCAAGACCGGTCTGGATTTGCTCGACTTCCCGACCATCGTCTTCTTCCAGTGCGGGTATTCGGTGTTCACCCTCAGACAGGCCAGCCGGCGTTCCTGGCGGATTGGTCAGAACCTGCCGGTCCGGGTCTTCTACTTGGCCTATGCCGAAACCATGCAGGACAAGGCGCTCAGCCTCATGGCCCAGAAGATGGAAACCTCGCTCGCGGTTGAGGGCGAACTCTCGGGGCAAGGGCTGGCTGCCCTCTCCGAATCGGAGAATAGCATGATGTACGAGTTGGCCAAGGCCCTTACCGGCCAGCAGCCTGTGGAGGATGTCAACACGGCCTGGAGCAGGTATCGCCAGCGGGAGTTGGCCTCGGTGCTCGATCTCGATGAGACCCGGATCATCACCACCACCGAGGAAACTCGTGTGACCACCACAACCACCATCAGTTTTCCCGACGGGCAGACCGCCCTGGTCCGCCACGAGTTAGTGATCAGGGGGCGGGTCTATCTCCGGGGCAATGCGGCGGTGGCCTATGTGGACGGCAACCGGTTCCGGCTGCAATCCGGGATCATCTATTGGCAGGGTCGCAGGATCGGCAGCTATGACCGCCAAGGACATGGCGAAATCAACCACAAACCCATTCGCGTCTACAAGCCGCCACAACTCAGCCATTTCGTTCTGGCCGAGGTCCGACAGGCTGCTTGAATACTTTTTGAACTCAAACCAATCCCTGACGGGGCACACTGCCCCGATGGGCTGTTGTGCCTCGTCCATAGGAGGCACACATGCTCTACATCAGAGATCTCTGCGGGTTCTACGAACCCGCACCTAAGGAAACCATCCTCTCCGAAGCCCGCAGGTTGAGCGGTTATCAGTTCCGGCGTGCGGCTGCTATATCAACACCTACCGCCGCCAAAGAAGCCATCGGTCTCAAGTTGGTCGGCCTGGAATATGAACTGTTCGCCTGTCTGTTTTTGGATACAAGACATCAGGTGCTGGCCTGGCGGGAGATGTTCCGGGGTTCGATCAACCGCAACTCGGTCCATCCCCGGGAGGTCGTCAAGGAGGCGCTAAAGCTCAATGCAGCAGCGGTCATCCTGGCCCATAACCACCCCTCCGGCAGCATCCAACCCAGTAAGGAAGATCTGGAACTCACCCGTACCCTGACCGAGATCCTCAAGGTGATCGATGTCCGGGTCCTCGATCATCTGATCGTGGGTGACGAGGTCGTCTCTCTTGCTGAAACCGGTCATCACACCGCATGAAACCCATTGGGGACGATCCAACGGGCTCGTCCCCTGCAACCAAGGAGCGAGATTATGAACAATCAAAAAGTATCCATCTACGAAGAAATCACCGCCAAGATCATCACCGCCCTGGAAGACGGCGTCAATCCCTGGGCCAAGCCCTGGCAGGCAGTCCATTACGGACCATTCCGCAATGCGCTCACCAACCGGCCCTATCGGGGGATGAACGTCCTGCTGCTCAACCTGGCGGCGCTCTCCCGAGGGCATGTCGATCCCCGCTGGCTCACCTTCCGCAATGCCGAGCAATTGGGCGGCCATGTGCGCAAGGGCGAGAAAGGAGCCTCCATTGTCTTCTGGAAGATTCTGCCGGCCAGGGACCGGGACGGCGATGCGGAACCCGACGCACTTACCGACAACGAACAGGAGCGGAAGCTGATCCCCTTTGCCCGCAGCTACACGGTGTTCAATGTGGAGCAGTGTGAGGGACTGGAGCTAGCGCCGCTGGTCGAAGAAGAGGCGCCGGATGTGGACGATTACAATGAGTTGGCGGAGCAGATCATGGCCCTGCCAAACCTGAAGCATGGCGGAAACCAGGCCTGCTATCTGCCGGGTCCGGATATGGTGCTTCTGCCGCACCGGTCCAGCTTTGAGCATGATGATTTTTATTACGCTACTGGTTTCCACGAGACAGTGCATTGGGTAGGCCACCCCAGCCGGTTGAACCGGGTGTTCGGCACCCGGTTCGGTGATCTTGGTTACGCCTTCGAGGAGTTGGTGGCCGAGATCGGCGCCGCCTTCCTTGGTGCCCACACCGGCATTCCCTTTGAGAACATGAGGCATCCAGAATATATTCACCATTGGCTGCAGATTCTCCAGGGCGACAGCAAGGCCATCTTCACCGTCGCTGCCAAGGCCCAGCAAGCTGCCGACTTTGTCCTCGATAAAGCCGGGATTGTTGGTGCTCAGGAAGATGTTTCCGTAACGAACGAGCTTCCCGTTGCGGCGTGAGAGGAGGGGCTGATGAACATGAAAAGGTACAAGATTCCGGTGGTTTTTGAATTCGCGGGTGAATTCAGTATCGAAGCGCCTTCACTCGAAACCGCAAGACATTGTGTGCAGCACCACTGCGGGCTTACCATAGGCACGGTGCATTCGACCTTGCCAGCCGATCAGGTTGACTGGAGTTTTTCCTGCCATCCAACCAAGAAGGTCGGAAAAGGGTGCCGTTGTGAAGAGTCGGTAACCGACCACGAATAATTTGAAGAAACGAAGAAACCCCAGTAACGCCAACGGCTGCTCCGACCATAACGGTTGGGCAGCCGTTTTTTAATGCCGGTTTAACGGGTCAAAAAGGCAAGAAACAGGGCCTCCGGCAAAGAAAAAAAAACGGGGTGTTGGAAGAAACGAAGAAACAGGTTGTTAAAGTCAAAATGTACTGGTGAAATGTGAATTATAACGTGGCATTCACTAGCTGGGTGAAACGCAGCGGAATCCCAGTCCGTGTGCAAGGCATGGTTAGCCACAATCCTGACATTTGG
The DNA here is from genome assembly GCF_963662935.2 of uncultured Desulfobulbus sp. Lineage (NCBI taxonomy): Bacteria > Pseudomonadati > Thermodesulfobacteriota > Desulfobulbia > Desulfobulbales > Desulfobulbaceae > Desulfobulbus > uncultured Desulfobulbus sp. The sequence continues at coordinate 2,274,284 of NZ_CAXXTL010000002.1, forward strand.
CTTTATTGTGAGACAATGCCTCCAGCAGATTGCTCAGCCAGGCATCACGGATGCCTCCATAAAAGCAGCTTCACGGGAAAACTGAACTATTAAGCTCCCAACCATAAAAAGGAGATAGACCAACTGTCCTTCGCCATTTGAAAATATTTCGATGGAGGCCTCAGCTTCTTCATTCAGGAAACCGCTTTCCCATTCACTAGCTTCAACAAAATCAATGCCTTGGCGTAATAACTCCATTTCATTATTTTGAACTTCAAAGAATACTTTGCGAGCGTTCTCAACACACCGTTGATGATCTTTCCCATCGACATGAACAAACAGCCGAATGTGTATCCCTCTATTCCATGGAACTTCCGCGAAATATGCCGACTCATCTACAAGGGACAGTCTGCCAAAGTTGGTATCCACTATTTCTGATGGTTCTCTCATATGGCAATCTCCTAATCTGAGCTATATGAAAATTGCTGGGGATTACTGAGCTAAATTTTAAGATTCCCTATGTTGACAAGTCGGTGTTGATGATTTTTATGAATTCTCTTTGTAATTCTGCAGAAAGACTCCGGTACATTTCTATGACGCCATCTAGCTGGAGTTCACCTAATCGTTGCGTTAGCTGGTAACGGCTACGTTCGACTATCTTTATTTGGTCTGGAGAAAGGCAGAGCGGCGGATTACCAATTTGCGCTAAGTTGACACGGCAGCTCCTTGCATCCATCTCGTTTATTGAGTCGTTATTAATGGCATTTTCAACTAGCCAACGGTCTGCTAACCTTTGCCTCTCCTCCAAGAAATTTTCTAAAATATTTCTATATGTATCTTCATGGTCCCATGGTGCTTCGTCTTCGTCATCCTGTTCTGTGAGCAATGTATTTATCCGTGACTCGACAGTGTCTATTAATACCTCATTTGAGCACTGCAAATTACTCCATACAGAACAATCCTCCTCAAACTGACTAAGCTGACGCTGCATTGAGGTAAGATCGTCGATATTTGCGGGGTTATCTTCAGAGAATATCGTTAGCAACAGATTGACTTCTCGTTGCCCATTTTTTATTTCTGGAAAATTTTGAAACGATAAATTCCATAATTCTCCAAATCTATCCTCATGTTTTTTTATTTGCCCCTTACACTTTTCTTTAAATACTTCTAACCCATTCAACATGGTTCTAATTTCTGGAGCGTTAATCTCCTCCCCAGCTTGAATCAATGGCTTGACCAAATTGTCAGCCTCTTTGATCCAAATTCTCAATTCAGCAACCCGGCTTTGTTGTGAGATACGATTTTGATGGCTATCTATAAAAGCTTTCGATTCATTAACAATATAGGATATTTTTTGCCGTTCGCTGATCTGGGAGATAATGTGTAGTGCATGTTTTTCTGTTTTTTCTGCATATTCATGAAGGCTAATATTTCTAAAAAAACGACATATTTTGTCAATTAATCGAATTCTAAATTCAGGGATTTGAGCTGAAGACAGGCAACTTTGATACGGCAACCAATCATCAAAACAGTTCACTGCAGCTTCCCTAGCCTTGCTAAACAATTCCTTAAAAGGTTGAGATTGCTCCTCGGTCCAGAAATCTACCTCATTTTTCATCAAGAGTAGGCGTTGCTGCACATCTTGAGCAATCCAACACAAAGTACCTGCATCTTTCTTTTTATATGACCAATCAAATCTTTCCGCCTGCTTTTCCCAGAAATTATCGAGAGCTCGCAGGGCGTTAATTGATCTCTCAGCATGCTCCTCGAGCCTTGTGTACCTTTCGTAAAGCTCGCCGTGAGGTAGAGGAATTCTCTTTCTCAGCTGCTGTGCTCTTTCAAGATAAGATAATTTACCAAGATGAGTAAGCTCCATATCCCATTGAGACAGGAGCTTCTGCCATTCTCCGGTTTCAGAATCAGAAACATACCTTATTCGAGTTTGATCAAGAATTTTTAGATTGAGAAAACTACCAGAGAATGCCTGTCTGATCCAAGTTGCAGGCGTAACATCTTGGCCCTCATAAACAAGTACAGCTATATTTTGCCTCGGAGAAAGAAACACTCCAAAAACAAGACCAGCCGAAGCAATATTGAATCCGTAAGGAGGGGCGAGCAGCTTTTTAAACAACTTGCCGATATTCAGTATTTTTTCCTGTTCCAGTTGATCATCGAGTAAGCCAATAAGCTGACTAAGTTTTCGGAGCTTTGGCCGCATACTGATCTGGCCGTCGCCACCCATTACGTCCCAAGATTCAAGTAACTGGGAGGCGCGATTTTGTGTTTGCCTTGTTTGCGTTGAAAGCCACGAATGGTTCAAACTTCCGGTCAGCAGTTCGACGGTAATTAATCGACAATCTTTTGCTGCATTACCTTTTGTTGTTCTGAATCCATCAAAATCAAATGGAATGATATCAGGGTATGCTTGCTGAAAGACATCGTTGCATACCTTTACGAGACGATTATTGCTAATTTTGAAAAAAGAAGAGAAAAAATAACATCTGTTTTTAGTTAGTTCTTCACAAATACGTTTGAGCTCTTCTTTAAGTTTACTTTTGTGATCTTCAATAAAATGAGAAAATTTATGTCTTTCATCTATTGGCAGGTCGCCGCATAAAATAGAATATTCTGCTAATATTTTACTGAGGGTATTGTGCTCGTCATGAAGAAAAACGACGATTATTGGAGCTACAGCATTTTCTTTTTTCCCGAGTGTAGTATCTAAAATTTGCTGAATAGATCGTGAAGCTGCTTCATTATTTTCATCTCCTCTTCCATAGCAATAAATCAGTTGACCTCGAAGTTCGTCAGGTTTAATTGCATTACGCCAATCAACTAAGGCATTTTCAATGGAACCTGAAAGAATATCAAGATTTGAACAACTGGTTACAAACTGCCACTCAGGTGTTGAAATACTATGTTCAGCTGCAAAAATTGGTTCGATATCAGCGAGATCCGCCCACACTTTGCAGTGAGTAGAAAATATGCTTTCGATCTGCCCGATAGCGATAGACTGCGTTTTTTTTCTGAGAAAATTTAAAAAGGTACTCCTTGGGATAGCATCGCCAATAATCTCGTAACGATGAAAACGATCATTCCACTCAAGTACCCCATACTCACTAACAAGGTTTCCAATAACATTCTCAACCTTTTCTTGAATGAATCCTGATAAAGCCGACAAAGCTCTATGGGCCTCCTCGATGTTACCAACTTTTAATCCAAGTTTAGAAGCAATGAGTACCGCGAGAAGGACTTGACGATCTTCAGTAGAAAAATCATGCTGGTATTTCTGCGTTACTAACTCATAGGATTGCGCTGCGGCTCCTCCTAACCCCGACTCTTCCGTAGCAATCAATTCTTTGACAAGAGGGGAATCACAAAGCTTTGTCGCAGAAATACTCCAGGACTTATCCCCTTTTCCTAGAATGCGATCCTTTTCCTGATCAAAAGCGTCAGCAACAAAACTCAGAGCAGAACGCTGCTGGAGAAATTCAGAAGAGCGGCAGAGAAACCAAGTAGCTAAAGGATGAAGTGGCCAGCATCCTCTGACTATAACCTGCTGAAACAGTGCGGAGTTTTTCCAAACACTCTGCTGTTCTGACACAGGGAACCATGCCTGTATATCCCGTTGTAGTGCCTGATTTTCTGAAGATTTCCCCTGGAGAAATTTATCAAGAAAACCTGTGTCTTTTTTTTGAATCAGATGGGCAAATAGTGTCTCGAGATTACTCGATAAATGATATTTTTTCGCTGAATCATAGCGACCAATATATCGCTGGATTACGGATTGACTGTCTCGTGAAATACGAGACAAGTAGACCTTGAGTTCATACTGATTCAAACACAGCATAGAACATTTGTCCGAATTGTTCTGCACACCTTCATAGATCTGTTGCAGGGCAGCATCCCCGGCAATATGAGGTCTGTCTGCGGCGAACTCTAGATAGCGACCAAATTCATCAAAGATAATGAGTAATCCATGAAAATGTTTTCCTTCGCCGCAATAGTGTTCGCAAAGCGTCTCTATAAGTTGTGTTGGGGATTCTTCTCCTATAGCGCGTAATGGATAGCCATTAGCTTGCAGAAACACTTCGTTGACATACTGAAAGGCGATATCTTCATGGAGCGAGAGTCTATTAATGATTTCAGACTCACTTGTGTCATTTCCAAAATATTTAATAAAATCGTTTTTCCTGAGAGTAAAGTTACGTTCGACAAAGCTGCTAGCCTGCTGAAAACGTGGCCAAAGATCATCAATTGCCGAGGTGTCTAGTCCGCGATCATGAAGCCGACCTAAGGCTTGTCTGCTTAGTTCACTAGCAAGATCAAAATTACCCATCCCGTTAATTGGAAGCACAAGAATCGGTGCTGAGCATTCATTAAGGACTATTGAAATTTTACTGCCTAGAACAGGATCGGTTCGTTTTAGATTCTCAAGTATTTGGCGACCAGATTCACCTTTAGGGTCAGACAGAAGTGTCGCAAGAGTAAGTGCAAGATGTGACTTACCGGTACCGTATCCGGCGATCGCAAGCGAGATAGGTGACTCGCGCTTCACTGCCCCGGCAAGTGACTCTACAACACTTGCCGTAAACGTTACGGTGTCTATTAAATTATACCCTTGTGATTCAACTAAATCCTCTACGGCGACCCCATGGTACTCTGGACCATGAAAAACAAAATTCGAGGCAGCTTTATCACGACGGGCAGTATCACTTTCAAACCAATTTATCTGTACTGCCCCATCAAAAAAGAGATCTCGCCTAAACTCGACGACTTCGGATACAGTTGCCATGTCTTCTCCAAGTCTTTTATTGATCAATGCTCATTAGGCTAATTCATCATACAAAGTTGACCAGAATAGTTTAGATTCAGCACTTCGAGTCAAAACCCATGGTCTCATTTGTTTATCGATGGTGAATGCACCGGCTTCTTGTATTAAATCTAAGGCAATTTCATATTGTCGTTCATTCCATCCGCACATCTCTTGAAAACAAACAGATCCGAAATTTGTAACTGTAACTTGACGGTCTTCAGGGAAATACTCGTCCCACAAAGAGAGAAATAACGCACTGTAGCCATTTCGGAAACTACCGAGAATCGGGGCATGAGCGCGGACGAAACCGCTTGGACCTCGCTCAAGAACAGATGCAAGCCGTAAACCTGCGGTCTCCTCATAAGTGCGGATAAGAGGGCCCAAAGGAGACCTGTTGCGCTTGCCGCAATACCGTTCTATAAATTCTTTAAGATTCTTTTCAGTGAAGCTCATCCCTAAGGTTTTATACCCTTCGGTGAACGCCAGATACCAGATTTCGGCACCATTTTTTTTTCGGCATAGATGGAGATGTGCGAGCCACTGTGTCAAGTTTTCACTAAGGTTATTATCTTCAAGCAGTACAACTCTACCAAACGGGGTTAGCTCGAAAGTTTTTTTTCCTTGCCCATTTTTTTGGGGAAATTCTATAAGCCCCATCCCAATACAATAGTTTATTGTTGCAGGCACTTTACCGGATGATCGGCCAACAGGGATCCCGGTTTGTTTAGAAATGTCCTGATCTGTTCCTCCCTGTCCGCTGGCGACAAATTTGAGTAGCGAGGCAACATTCTGACGTTCCATGATAAAAGATTGATGAAACGTAACAGGTAGGCGGCATCCTTTTACTTGATCTTCAGTCATGCTCATTTTGCTAAACGCTCAGATAAGGCTGTTATTCTGATAGGAAAAGCTTTTTCTTCCAACTTCTTTGTATGGGGGTTGAGAGAAGGGCCGAGTGAATAGCACTCACCTTTTTGCAAAACTACTAACTTCTCTTTCCATATATTAACGTTTTCACTGGTAGCGTTAGCAAGTATGGTCGCATACTCTTTCAATTCCGTGTCTGCCGGCCGAAAAAATAATTTGTGCGATGCCATGAATAACCGACTTCGCTCCTCCAGGGCTAGGTTGCTCAAAGTCTGGGTCGCAAGAATTGCAGCTAACCCAAATTTTCTTCCCTCAGTAAGGAATTTAGCTAAAGGAGCATCAAGTCGGTGGTCCAGATTCTGTATTTCATCCAACACCATGGGCAATGGATACTTTTTATTTCCCTGATTACGCGCGAAATCATACAGATCCCATAAGATAAATTCTGTGGTCATTCTAGCAATATCACGTGGCAACCCAGCAAGCTGAAGAATGTTAATTTTATTAATGGAATTAGAATACATTTCCTGCCAGCTATTCTGTTCACTACTTTGGAACAAAGCAGCGCGGCCCAGAGGCGTAAGCTTGTTAACTACGGCTTGGGCATAACTACTTCCATCATCTTCCAGGTCTTTCAACAGCTTCCCAAAATCATACCCTTCTTCAGTGTATGCTATTAGCCCTTGCTCAATCACCTTTTGCAGGAGTGCTTTTTGCTGCTCTCCAAAAGAATCATACACAGCGGTGAAAACGCTTGTCACTCTTCCAGCGATAGTGTAGGGATTTTCAATAGTTTCAATGCCTTCATCAATGAGCATTCGCTGTGCCCTGAAGGGATTAATAGGAAGAGGAGAATTGATAACTACATGCTGTTCGGGCTGAACTGTCTCTGTGAATTGCGGCTCCAGGTGCTTTGGTAAAAATCCCATGGTGTAGTCAACTATGACACAACGCTGACTTTGTTTAGCAAGCTCCAAAAGAATGCACTGGATGGCATAGGTCTTACCCATACCTGAATTCCCAAAAATGAGAATATGTCGGTTTGCCAGCTGCGAATGGCCAAACTCCCAAAACACTTCACGTTTTACCATGCCTAGGGTCTCCCCTAATAGGATGCGGTCAGGAACTTGGCTAGAAACACCCGATTGGCTCCTTTTGTCTCCTTCGCGCTCTGGGTTGGGTTCGGCAGTTTTCACGGCACCTAGATCTTCATCTGGTTCGCCTTTTTTAGTTCTCTCAGATGGGCCCCCACTGCTAGCCTTTTCTTTTGTATCGTGTTCTTCCTGTTCCTTCTCTGCGGTGCTCTTTTCGGGTTCTTTTATATTTATATCTTCAGCAATATTTCCCTCCGTAGTCGTTTCTCTTTTCGCTGCTTCATATTCTTCTTCTGGAATACATAATTTACTATCTGAGCAGGGGATATTTATTTCATTCCCACCATCACAGATGGATGATATCGTGTTTTTTCCTGCGAATATGACATCTATTTTCATAGGTCTCCCTTGATAACAAAAATCCCACTGTCGATCCAGTGCATAGGAGTCACTATTATTGTCTGTCCAATAAACTACGGCCATGGCTCGCCAACAAATAACGAACTTCCCTTCACCTAGTTGCTCCAAGGCAAAAGTAACGTCGGCCTGTTGTTTAGAAGTGATGCGGCTTTTGCTAGCAATCAGGCGCTGAAGCTGTGCCCACCAGTAGCGTTGATCAAAATCAATAGGTATTTTTTTCCTATTTTTGCCGTTGTAGGTTCTAGGAGAAAATACTTTCACCAAATGGCGCAGCCCGCTTTCCAACTGAACATGTGCTTTATTTAGATGATCTTCATTGGTATTAGCAAGCTTGCACTCGATAATATGGGCATCGATTACGATGCGATTGCCTGCAACTAAATGAGCAACAATACGGAGAAGATCCGGACGGTTGGGATCATATGAGGTGTCAAACCAGTGAATAAAGGAATCCAGTGAAATCAACTCATCACAAAGAAGTGTCCCTTTTTCTTCAGGTTCCGGCAAGGACATGCGAACCAAAGTTGATGCAATCAGTTCACGGATGTTACGCTCCCCCGAGCCCGTCGCTCTGACCAAGGACAAACCTGAAAGCAGTCTTGAGCAGTCAACTAGGCGATGAACGGTGTTATCAAGAATGCGCTCCTCCCATGGGCCACAAATCCTATTCAGTTGCCTTGCCACCTTTGCTTTGATATCTACTAAAGACGAGCGCTCTGTAGAGACTGTGTAATTCAGTTCCCCTCTAAATCCAAGACCTGCAGAAAACCCTATAATCTCACGTTCTTTTAGCCCCACTACTCCTACGTTTTTGGTTAACTTTTCATCAATGGCTGGATCAAGACATACAACCCAGGTGGCTTTTTCGTGGAGCTTCTCAATCAATTTCAGCCATTTGCCGTAATTCCCCTTGCTTATAACAATAAATTCCTGCCCCAAGGCATAGCCAGGATGTTTGAAATAGACCCCAAGTTCCGAATGTAGGGTAGCTAAACGAAAACGTCGGTTACTGATTACTGTGGCTCTTTCATGCATATGTGCAGGTAAATCAATGCTGCAACAAGGAGTTTCCACGACCGGAAACTTTAAGGAGTAGGCAAGATCAACCTGATATGGCTCCGTCTTTTCGACTTCATTACCAGCATCACTAGCGGAGATAAAATTCATCAGTAAGGCCAAATCCGCTTCAAAATCTTCCCTCTTAATCAAGCGCTCATAGTCTTGAATGTCATGGGCAATCCGGTGGGCGATGGAAAGGCGACAATTTTTATAAAATGAAAATTTGGTTGTCTCTCTGGCTAGTTCCCACCGTTTCTTCCACTCTTGCAGATATCTGCTTGCTTCTTGTTGTTGCTCATCAGTGGTAAAAAGAGTCAGAGAAAAATGGTACGGGGATGTCTCGGCTTCAAGGGATTTACTCGCCAGCCGTTCCATTAAAAAAGTATTGATACCGGCAATTAACGGTTGAAAAGCGTCAGGATTGATCACTGCCAATGAAATTCCATCAACTGCATGGGGATACACCATCACATATTCTTCAAGGAAGCGTTTAATAACCCTAGATTCACGGTTTTCCCGAAAAAGTACCGTATCTGTTATATCGTCCTCCTCGTTTTCATCCGCCCGCAATAGCATCTTGGCCGATAAAGGCGCTGTACTTTCTGGTGGATTACCAAAACAGTGAATTAATCCGTGAGATTTAATACAGGTATTTAATGTTTTGCTCGAATCGGAAATCAAACCAAAGAGCGGATAATTGATCTTTGCCAGATCGCAGACATCACCCCATTGCTGCGAGCTGATCTTCATCCCTGCTCTATCAACTAAAATATTTTCTATTTTTGAAATAAACCCATGAACGAGAAAAATATCTCGACTTTCAAGCATCTCTAAGAGTGCAGGGTGCATCCCCGTGAGGACAGCGGTAGGCAGATAGTTCGTATGAGGATTTTCAAGATCCTTTGCATTCATGATTGCAAAGGATTTATACACTAAGGGTGCGTATGGGTTTGTCGGGCCAACTTTCTGGTCCCTTGTGAACGATTTTAAAATTTCCTTATATTTATTTGAAAATTTTGGCCATGGTCCATCAAGAGCGGTATACATCCCATCCTGGTCCATGGCCCGGATCAATTTTCCATACTCATGTGATAAATCATGAAGGAGGGGTCGAATCGGATCCAGGGGTGGAAGTTCGGGCAGATCTAGAAAATTTTCCACTTCTAAATTCTTGAGTCCCAACTGCAAAATACGATTTATTTCATCTTCATCAGAAGCGAGAAATAGTTCATCGTAATAAGATATGGAGAAAACTGGAAGGCAGGGATCCGCAGAAGGTAACTTCTCACGAATTGCTCGAGCTAGATTCCAAAGATTCCTTTCAGGTTGAGTTGCCGGAATTTGCCACTGAAATGTCCGCTGCACACCGTGTTGATTTTGCGTCTGGAAATGAATAATAAACTGAAAACCAGGAATTCCAGCTCCTGCTCGCTCAAAGCTCACATTTTCAGAAAGAAGTGCGCTTTTTATTGCTATATTTTTCTCGACTCCATCAAGTTCAACCGTGATTCTTAGTTTTTTCTCAATATAGGCGTCAAGGCCACCTAAGCAGCCTCGCAAGAGATCTATGCCATCGTTTTCTGTATCTAGGTCATGGCGGAACTTACGGCCAGTAATGCTGATTTGTTCGAGTAACTCTGCAGGACTTTGATCTCCGCAACTTTTTTTAAAATCAACGAGACAATACCATAGTGCGGTCAATACCGTCTCCAAAGGCGAAGCGTCAATTTTAGTAAGCTTTGACGGGGCCGAATTTTTTCGTGGCTTCTTGAATTTTAGTATCTTATCTTTTATCGGTGCAAAATCGGTTCGCAAAAGACGTTTTCTTGCCGAAATATCGTTATTCCTGATGTATTGACGCAAGTTGGCAAGAAGATCATTCGTATCGATGAATTGATCCACGGAAAAAGATATCTCCGCTGTTCCTCTTTCAACCTCTTCAGCAAAACGATCAATGTTATCAAGTGTTTTTTTTCTTTCCGAGTTTTTCAGAAAACTCTGGTAAGAGAAAAATTTTGCGGCCTCCTGGATATAATCAGGCCAGCTGTTTTTCCTGCGTTGGGGAAGCTCCCTGAATGGAGGCAAGTCCCAAAATCCTAGATTATTATACATGGCCAACAAGGCGTCTTTCCCATCTTGCACGCCATTAAAATCCATTTCCCCAAGGAAAGCAGCCATCGATAAAAAATCTCCGGTGCCCTGCTTATGCAATTGCTGCAATAAAGCATCTATATCATCAAAGTGTTCGTCTTCAGCGTAGATGTTTTTTTCGGAAAATAGGCGATTCACCCAAGGGATAAAAGAACGATTGAGTGCCTCATCCCAGACAGTTTTCCCATCCAAACGGAAAAAATCTTCTAACCCACCGCTATCCCGCGCGTAATCTATTCCGATCAGAATAATTACCAAGTTGTCATACTCAGGGAAGTCCTCAAGCTTCAAGTTGCGATAATGGGTCAGTTTATCATCTTTATCTATCCACTGTTTTCCCTCAAGCTGGTCAACACTATCTTGAACGCTCTTTGGATCAGTTGCCTGCCAATGCTGATAAAGCCCATATCCGACCTGAAAAAAAAACTTTATGTTCTGCGGATTGCCAGCGAGGAATTCCTCTAGTGCGGTACCCGTCTGCAAAATAACATCGGGCGGAGCAGACGAGAGTACTGCTCGGAATTCTTTACTGCCAGTAGTGCCTGCAAGGCATGGCCGACAATGGTGGACGAGATACTCTGCTAAGGTATGGGCATACAAATTCATTTCGAAAGATTTCCTTGTACTAACTAGTGCAGAAACGGTTCAAACAGACACCAAAGGAACTGATTGTGAATCGATCTTCCATTAGAAAGGATTCGTCACTTGTGAAACTGCATCCGAAAGGGGAAGAAGGAATCCAGCGGCCAATAGATCCTCTTCCAACCATTTGTTATCACTATGGGTCATATGCAGTTTCTGGCGAGGATGCGTCCACTTGATCGCTTTTTCTAACAGTGGCCCTCCGGTTGCCATACCGTAATAGCAGTACATAAGTTGTTCAAAACTCTGAAGAGTGCGTTTCTCTCCAGGCGGTATTAGGGCGAGTACCAGGTAGCGTAACAATTTATCAGAAATTACCATCCTTGCACCAGGTCCGGTTTTAGGAATAATAAAACCGATTCGCTTTGCTAGTGATACAAACAGCTCGTGTCCCTGTTCATCCCCTCTTTTTTCTGGGTCATTCGCGCCTGTTCGGGTTGAAGGCACAATATCTGGGTGCCTCAAGGCACCATGAATAACCTCTTGAACGCGGACTAAATTGCTTTTCGCCGTCTCCTTCAACACCGGGTCGTCAAGCTGCTCGGGGCTAATAATCCAGGAAAAACCGCAGGCACCACCTAGATCAGACAATGCGTCATTCATAGTGCCACTGTACCGGCAAGCTTGGGCACATAGGCTACGCAATACCTGCAATACGCAACATAGGGTTAGCATTTCAATCTTTTCTAACGGATCGATAGACGATCGGCAAATATTGGCAAATTCACAAGCAAACAGATAGGCTTCTTTCCAGCTCTCTTCGGGACACCAGCCGCACTGTGCGGGGTTACGCTTGATCAGACGGTTAGTTTGTTGGTCGGCTGCTTCAATCCACTCGCAGAGTGAATCAATGGGGCTTGTTTTTTGAAACAACTCATTGAGGCCACTAGTTACAGATGCGACAGCGTCCTCTGCCTGCCCTTTTCTAAATTTGTTTTTTTCTTCAAAAGCTACCAGTTCAGGACTGTTGAAATAACGTATCAAATTACAGAGCTGCAGATAGAGAATTTCGCCGCCACGAGCAAGGAAATCATGTTGGGTAAAGGTGAAAAATCCTCTTGGGTCATCAAGTGCATTATCCCATTGGATATCGGGATTTTGGTTTCCCATTACCCGTTTCCAAATAGTTTCACAGGCAACTAAGCGAGTACTCACCGGCAAATAGACTTGAGTGCACCAGGTACGGTTAGCGGCTACTCCAACAAAACCATAAAGCAGCTGCTCCAGTAATTCCAAAACCTCATCTTTGGAGATATGCTCTGTTTCTATTCGCTCCTTTAAAGTGGTTATTATCTGTTTGAAGTGCTGTTTATGACAACCATGCCGGGTCTCAAGCTTTGAAGAGCCAAGAAAAGAGAAAAGTTTCAGTCCCAATCGCGGTTCAGGTGTATATTTTAACGTACTGTTTTCAGGCCACCTTGCCATGATTTCCCTGTCCGGCAGCGAACAGCCCCAACCAACATCCGAATCGAAAACCGTTTTTGGAGAAAGAAAGACCAGCAAGAATTCCACAAGGTATTCAATGTCGGTCTGATCTTTGTAAAACCGTCGGCCAAAGATCTGAATGGCGGCGTTGTCATCATCTGATTTATGCTGTGCCAACCGTGGAAATCGAGGTACAGTTGTCATGATGTCACCTGTAACTGCTGATCATTGATTTCAAGTGTTCTGACTTTTAGCCGCCCACTCCTTCCCATTTCCAGCAGATTGAGCTGAGTGCCTGTGCCTGTATTCTTCTGTTTCTCAAGTAAGCGGGACTTGAAGCGTTCCAGTCGGTCTCGATAGCCCGGGTGCAACCCTTGGCCAAGCTCCCCTCTATCACGCAGAAGAACAAAATCAAGAAAAGGTAGATCCAGTTCAAGGCTGTTTTGGGAGTTACTTTCACGCAGTTCAAGCACACTCCGTTTCGGTTCAAATTGTTCATTCACCGATTTCCAATCGAGGGAAAAAGAGCTGAAGGGAATCTCAGCAAGCAGAAGTTGGACGCTTTGCCGATAACCTTCATTGCGTCTTCGTAAAGCGATATAAAGGCTGTTTGACGCATGATTTTCACTTAAGAGAAATCCAGTGTACTGTTCCTGAAGGACGCGGAGTATTTTGCGCAGCAATTTACTCTTGTACATAGTCTGCGGCCCGTTTCCTTCCTGCCATTGCTCCATATCTACGAGGACCTCAGATTCAAGAAACTGTGGAATAAAGCTAGACAAAGATGAAGGGAACTCACCAAAAATATAATAGAGGCGGCGAAGTGCCCCACGGTCCTGACAAGTTTTTTCATTCTCACCATTTACTCTGAAGATACTATCCTTCTGAAAGGGCTCAAGAAGAGGTGTAAGTAGAGGCGGCAGATGGGGGAGTTCCCCTTTTTCCATGCTCCAAAAAATTTTATCGAGAGCAGGAAAGGGCTTAGAACCGCATTCGAGCTTACGGATATGTCGGATGGCCGCCATGCGACCGACAAGCTCGTTCCTTTTTCCCTCTTTGTAACCGAAAAAGAGGTCGCTGAAGAAGAAATCCATTGCATCCGGCGGATTTGGAGCAGCCGCCTGACCATGAATCACAGAACAGTCAAGCCCCCCGGTCAGACTATAGGCAAGATGCCCGGTTAATTGACGCATGGTCAGGCGGGTTCCATATTCTTTCAATCGCCGATAAATCCATGAAATCCGCTCGCTCACTCGTTCTTTGGCTGCCAGCAAGGCCATAATATTTCGTCTTATGGGGCAGGAAACCTGGACCTGACAGGAACTGCATTTTCCCCACCCTTGATGTTCTAAAATCCTCTTCAAGACATCAATACAAGTCGAGATATTGTCTGTGCCCGCTAGATTTATAATCGAAAGCTGGGTATCCAAAAGGGTCAACTCCCGAGGGTCCGCCGAACCTAAAGTATCCAGGAGACGACCTTCCACGTCATAGCTATCTACCCCTAGTTCCTCGGCAAGAATTTTCCATGTGGCCAGCAAGGTACCGGTATTGGAAATAATGAACCATCGCTCGCTATTCTCCGACTGAAGGACGGACCTTATTTTTGAGACTCTTTCTTCCGCGCTTAACTCGCTCATATCTTTAACGATATGAATTGTGTGGCCATGATATTCAATGGATTCATCTTCTTTCAGTGGACGATCGAGAGGTAAATCCGGCGGAATACCGTGCAATTGTTTGTACAGCTCTAAACCAATAGTTGATTTTCCATCGCCGGCATGACCAGTAAGGAACACATGGATGCCCTCTGGGGCTGTAAGGCGTTCAAGAATATAATTTGTTTGCGGCAACGGGACGTGTATCTGGCCAAAATGCTTGCTGAGGGCTTGAGTTTCAGCAAGTGCACCTTCATCAGCAGCGGTGGCATTGTGCAGGCTATTCAGATAGCGTACAAAATCGTTTTCTTCAGTGTGAGCGACTTCTTCTATCTTTAAGGGAAGAAGTGATTCATGTGGAGCTGGGGTCTTTTCAGGCTCAGGCAAGAATTGCTCATTCTGTTCCTCTGGTGGCAGCCAAATTGTATCAAAAACCTCTTGCATGCGATCAATATCTGCAAATCTATCATTGCGCAGAGGTTGCACCGCTTGTTCTAACCAGTCAAATAAAGCGGCAGGTATTTCTATTTGCCGCTCTTCATTTGTGACCTGAGGGATACTGTCAACAGTGGGTACTCCTACATAAGGCCGCCGTCCTAGCAGCCATTCAAAAAGAGTAACTCCTAAAGCAAAAAGATCCCCTGACTCACAAAATTCATAATCAATTTTTCTAAGTAAATCCGGAGCAATATAATAATCAGTTCCCTGGTAGAGGCCTATGTGTGGGCTGCAAGCAGTCCCAAAGTCAAGAAGAACAGGATCGCCCTGGACAGTGAGAAGAATGTTGTCCGGTTTGATATCGTTATGGAGAAGGGGCGTTTCCCGGGCAGGGTCGCGATGCAGGGCTTGCAGCGCCATGAGCAGACATGTAGCGACATGCCTAAAGGTTTCTATTGTTGGAATCCTTCCATTTTTGATCAGTTTGCGTAAGGACGGCCCCTGAATTAGGTTGGTTACCAGAAAAAAACGTCCGTTGCTCCAAACATGGACGCCATATTCATGAAGCACGAACGGGCTGTTCACCAAAGAGAGGTGTTTTTGCTCGGCGTTGATTCTTTCTCTGGGGATCTCATGAAAATAAAGCTTCAAAGCTATCTCGTTGCCATTGAAGCCTCTTCCCGCATAGACCTGTGCTTCCCGGCCTTGGCCAATCAAACTATCAATGACGTAGACATCATGGGAAGTCCCGGGAGCTAGAGGATCATTGCTCTTTTTTGCGGGCGCCTTCTTGTTATGATCATCGAGCTGTTCCTCGAGTTGTGTTTCTATATCATTCGTGTTTTGGGGACGTTGATTGCGATTCAAGAGGACGAGAGAGGAAATGAGAGGAATAATAGTCTTATTGACGACGACCTCTCGAAGGCAATCTTTATTTTCTTCAGTCAGGCTGTCCACACGATTTAACAACTCTAGTGAGTTATCAAACGGTGGTTTACCACACAGCAGAGTGTAAAAAATAACACCGACGCTAAAGAGGTCGGTCGCTTCAGAAAATTGTCCGTCCGTATACAGCTCTGGAGCAAGAAATGGAGAAGCTACCAGATTCTCCGGGTCATGAAACACCGTGTACTCTGGCCCGTGATCTGGGATATATGTATAGTCAAAGTTCATCAATACAGGTAGTAGACCCTGCATTAAAATATTTTCAGGTCGGAGATCTCTATGCACTATGGCTTTTTCATGTAACACCGAAAGTCCAGCTACTATTCCCAGAATTATTTTAACAGCTTCTTCCTCCGAGAATTTCCCCTTGTTGTGCAGAACATCGGCCAAGGTTCCTTCGTTCGACCAATCCGAAACCTCAATAATCAAATCATCTTCGTTAGGAAGCGCCTCAACTCGCAACAAATTAGGGTGATAATCTAATTGATCAAGAGTCTTTAAAGTGTTGAAAGCCTGTTTACGCTGCTTCTCTTGCTGGTTGTAAGGTAGGGTGGAATCAGGAGTAAAGATCCGTAATCGTTTGACCGACTGCAATTCTAACCCTTTCACCCGGGCAAGAAGTTCCAGTCGTCCAGGGGTCTGGGTGATATTATCAAGGAGTTCGTATCCGGGAATATGCAAACCTTTTTTCTTAGGTCCATCAACCAGGTTCCATAGAGAGTCAGCGATTTTTTCCCGATCATTTGGACCTAGGATTTTATCTTCGGTACTAATTCTGAATTGGAAATAATGCACCAAATCATCTGTGCCTGCAAAGGTGGGATTTTTTGCGGCTTTTTTGGGAAGAGATTGGTTGTATACGATTGCTTTAGGATTGGTCAGAACTACAACTGAATCTACCCAAGGAATTTTGATAAAAGGGAATGTATTTTCGAGATGACTTTTTAAAACTTTACATTTGTAGGTATTTGCCTTGTGCGGATCTGGAGGGAATTTTCCGTGGACATGCCAGTTATTGGGAAGAATCTCGATCTCCCCACCCCAATGTTTTAACTCTACAATGGCAATAAAACTGCTGCATATAGCAATTAAGTCACATTCAAGATATTCATTTGTAGCAGAATCATGGAGCTCGAAGTTGGGGATAAATTCCACCTGCTTGGCAAGCAGTGGAATGATGGCCTCCAAAGCTTGCTGCTCATGGGGGAATTTGGAAGGAATTTCTAAGGCGCGAGGGGTGGGAGATGATATATATGGAGCCAATGCGCCAATGATAAATCTTTTCACCTCTCCGCAATGCTCAGTATCCGATATTAAGTATGAAAAAAGTTCTTCGTCAAGATGTGCATAATCTACCAAATTCAACAAATCCTTGGGAGATCCTACGGAGGTTAAGGCGTCAAGCTCTTCTTTTTTACCTTTTAAAGGTTGTAATTTCCAAAAACTGCTGGAACGCAAATGAAAGAATGGATTTACAGGCCTGTTACTGTCTTGTGGCCTAGAATATTTTATGAAATATTTTTTAAATAAATCTTTAAAATATGAATTAAAATATATCTTATTTTCAGTATATACCCCTGATTCAATCCCTTCAATCACTGCCAGTATAGCTAGTGCTTTATGAGGTTTATCTTCATGTATATTTTTCGGCAAAACAGTAAGCAGTAATTTTTCTATATTAGAAAATTCAATCATAATCATCCTGTCAATTATAAATCACAAACTATACAAGCCCTTTGGGTACATCCTCCTAAAATATCAACAAGCTTTCTTCCATTAGGTCCATTGAGTTTAACAGGGACTTTATCTTTAAATGATTCTATAATTTGTTCTTTACGTTCTATCAATTCGCTCAAGCTTTCTTCTTGGCTCCATGTAAAGCGTTTCTGATCTTTTCCTACCTTTTCATATTCCATGGCTTTTTTAAAAAGGTCAGGATGCTCATTGTGCAAATTGACCCATTCTATTTTTTGTTGAAAAAAACAGAAAAAACAACCGGATCGGCTTCTCCATTTGTAATATTCAGGAAATCCTAATCCGCTACTCTCTAGCAAGTTTTCAATATCTGCATACACGAGTCCATCTTCTATAAAAGGATATCTTGGAATGATATTATCTTTAGATGAAAGATATCCTTCTCTATCTTCATCTGCTCTTATGCCGATGTAACTAAATATTTTATCATTCCCTATATATAGCTCATAAGGAGAAATTTTGAGTACATCTGTACACCATCTTTTAAAAGGTGATGGTAAATAGCCTCCTTTGAGCTCAAGCCATGTTTCAAAATCTCTTTTTGGCTTCAGGACTTTGATCTCAATCCCCAACATTGCGCGCATGCGCTGCAAAAAATCATAGGTTTCCGGCAACTCATAACCGGTATCCATGAATACATATTCCAAGTTAGGTATCTTATCATGTAAATAGACAGCCAAGGCTGCGCTATCCTTGCCACCCGACAAGGATAGTACATGCCGCCGTTCATCGCTTTTCTTCATATTTCCCTTCCACTGTACTTATTTCATTTCAGTCAGCCTTAATGATCGGCATATCTAAAGGTGTCCTGTCAATAAAGAATTAAAATTTTTTGAAAGCTTTCCTAATGCCTTTTTTTCAATCCAGAGACTGGTAACTATTTCTGATTAAATTTCAGCCTAAAAGAGCTCGTTTTCAAAAAACCTAAACATCGTTCATTTCGCGCTTATTTCCCCTTGCAACACCGAATCGCCGAGGAGTAGTAAGAGGGCCTCTAAATCATCTGGCGAAAGCGATTCCCTTAATCGCCTGGCTATAGATTGCATCCCGCCAAGAGTTTTCTTTTTTACCCGCAGAATTTTTCTTTGACTGCTACCCGCTGAATTCATCATTGATACATAACGAATTTCTTCATTTTTCTTTTTCGTGGGCAAGTCGAGTTCAGCAGCAACAAGCGATTCAAAGGAGTGGAAGCGATCGACAAGATCATGGAGGCGGGTGGCAAAAATCTGAAGATCGTTGTCTCGCCAAGAGTTAACAGGACGCTGATTAACTACGGTTGCTACTGTGACAACCCACTCTGAAGGACTTGGAGCCTGTTTACCAAGAACGATTAAAAAAGGTTTCAGATCTTTGTCCGCACATCTTTCAACAAGCAACGCCGAACGTTCTCCGAGATCTTCTTGCAGAGATGACAAAGGAACCTCCCGGCCAAAAACACTTTGCATGACTTTGGCAATTTCCTCATGAAGAAGTTTGTCCGCTCTTGTTAGTTCAAGTAAAGTTTCACGAAGAGCCTTTTGGAACTCAAGCTCTTGCACTTGGGAGTTGCATTGCCCCTCGCTAACGAATGGTTCAAAGGAAAGAGCCTTGGGTAATTCACGAAAAAGCAATTCTATGGGATCTTTTGAATTTAACAAAACACGAAGAATGTTTCTGGCCCTGTTACTGACAGTTTTTGTCTGCAAAACATAGCCCGACAAGTTGTTTGCAAACTGAATCAAGGGGCCGACTACGCTCACCATGCTCGCATTGCGAATCCTATCAGTTCCCAATTCCACATTGGCATTGAGAAGTTGCTGGTAAAGCCTGAAAATTTCATGGAGAGTTCCGGAAGTCGCGAATCTTTTTACAGAGAAAAGATCCGGTCTTTTTACGAGAAGCTCCATCTCCTCAGGAGACAAGTAAGGAAGAAATGTATTTTCCCGGTATAAAGCTACTTCTTCGGAATTGACCAAAAGATAGAGGCATAATATGACAGGGACAGGACCATACTTCAGTCCAAAGGGTGGCTGCTGCAAGGTTTGTATAATATAGCTGAGAGGCACCCTCTTTTTCTCGGCCTGCTTTAACCCATCATCTATTTTTTCCCAAACAGCATGAAAAGTTGATGTCTGGCACGGTGCTGTGAATTTCCAGGTGTCACCATTGTCTTCTTTATGGAGCCCTTCGGCAAGGAGCATGGTGCGGTAGATTGCGACCTCGGGTCCCGTGCCCTGCATGTTCAAGAGAGGAACCGTGCTCTGTGTTACCATCGCGTCAATAAGTTCACGCCGTGCCATTGCAGTGGCTGACGACAATTTGTCACGATTAATAAGTTCGTTCCGGATAAGCGGGCAAGCCTTAAAAACTTGATCACATAAGATTGAGAGTAAGCCTGAGAGTTGCCGATGAGTGGTTATCGTATGCTTCTTGCCAAAGGCATACCAGGCAACAGGAGCGCCTGGGGCAAAGAGCGTTTCTAACAATTGCTTCAGCCGTTTCTCGGCAACCCCTGCTCGGTATCTAGCCTCTTTACGAGCTACGCCATCTCTGGCCAACTCGGGAGACTCCGCTAGCATATTATTAGTGGCAGTAGCCTCAATTACAGCTTCCCGTAGTTGTTTTTCGCATGAGGCATGGGCAATGAGCACAGGTCGTCCATCAGGCGTTGCCTCTACAAATTGGATTTCTTCAGATGTTCCATCAAAACAATATACAACCAGGCCATCCGCTTCTTTTGAAATGTTGGTGACTAGGTATTCTAGATTTGCACAGGAAGACCAATGTCTTTCAAAATATCGCAACGTGCCAGTCCGGTATGAATGGCGTGAAGCTATAAGAGGGTGCAACGGGGCTGTTTTTTTCAACATATCCTCAAGCACAAGTACCGATGACCTTTCTCTATATTCTTCTAAAGTCGAAGCGATGTCGATGTCCGTTCCTTCCCACAAACGGTATTCGTCGGCGTATTCGCGATATATAAGCAAGCCTTTATTAATTAATTTGTCCAAAAGGCCATCATGATCTGCGGCAGCACGTATGTTTTGATGACCCGGAAAAGAAAGGGCAAATTTTGTAATATCCTGAGAAGCACGCAACCCTGTAGGTTTTGCAAGCAGATTCAACAAGCCGATATTTTTAATCAACTCTTGTTCATTAGCTGGCAGGTGGCGGGTTTCTTCTATGATGGAGTTGACCTCAAACCATCTTTTTGCTTCTGGGCGGTTGAGGGAGGGGGTGCTGGTGACTGAGAGAAAATAATCATACAGCGTCGCAAGGCCAAAAGTTGTCAGACTTTCAGAGTCGTGCTGAATATCGTTGTGGTGTAAAAAATAGGGTAAAGCGCAAGGATCTCCCCCACAGAGAAAAGCAAACAGAGTGCGATCATTTTGGGCGAATCTGGCGCACAACTCAGGCAGCACATAAACTACTAGTGGGTGTAAGGGGTAGCAGTCTTCAATGGTTTTTCTGTTTAAAGTAAGAGGTCCCGGCAATGATAGGGCAGAAAATTGTTCAGAGTAAAAATTGGTCCATGCTTGTAATTTTTCAGCAAATGGAGAGACCTTATTTGCTTTTTTCAGGGTGTATGCAATAAAGCGAATCATCTGTTGCTGAGGCTCGACGAATGAGATGTCTTCAAACCGTCCTTGGATCTTGCCCCATTCCTGCAACTGTTTTCCTGAAAATTCGGATGAATATTCCTCAAAAGCTTGATGCAAGCATACCCACAAGTATATGTTCGGACTTTCAGCTAAAGTCTGCAGGATGTAGACATCACCCAAGCCGTTATGCTGGGCCATGTACTCCAGGTTTTTCCCAAACTCATCAAGCACCACCACAACTGGTGCCCCGTACAAGGAACCAGCTTCCTTGATATAGCGAGCGAGCGTAGGGGTGTCCTTAGCATCTCCGTCCTTGAAAACTTCGACTTGGGATATAAGCTGCCTTAAGGAGTTGGAAGGCGCCATATCCCGAAATTCTCGATGCAAGGAGTTGAGTAATGCTTGAGCAATGGTACGATTGACAGGCTCAAATGAAGAAGTTGCAATAATTCGAAAAAACCCCTTATGGGTTTTCGTCAATTCACTAGGGAAACTTCTTGTAAAATCTTTATAGACGTTTTCTGATGACGCCCGCAGAAGCTCTCTGGCAATCTGGCCATGTCTTGATGTTTTTGCCCCACATAACGCGATAAAGAAATTCACAAAAGAAGATTTTCCCATTCCGTAAGGCCCGGTCAGCGACCAGGAAGAAACCTTCTCGCCTTTTAAAGCGCCTATGAATCTTTTTATAATTTCCAGCCCTTTATCCGTCAGAATGTACTGATTAAGAGTTGAGACATTTCCCAAGTCTCTCTCAATGTTGACAGAGCGGGCAATGATGGAATCGGGGACTACAATATCGGATAAAAACATATGAGAGTATTGATCAGTTGTTTTGTGTGTAATATTGGCTTAGGAGTTGTTGAGCTATGCGATCAGGTTCCTGTTCAAATTGCAGCTGTCTATTCCCATAAGATTCAATAAAAGCAACTCCTGGGATTGTCATCACCCCTTCATCGAGACGCCGTCCAGCGCCTGTCTCAGAAATTCGGAACAGTACCCCAGGGCTATTGAAACCATAGACCAGCTTGTGGAGGGATAAGGTTCTTAAAGTGGGCTGAGTGTGGGCAGCATATTGGAAGCATGCGGCAAGAAAAATTTGATTAGGCAAGGTGTTTTTTTCATCAATGTTAAAAGAAAAAGCCTGCCTATCACCGTCGGAAGACAAAAGGCCGAGCTGGGTAAATGGACATTCTATTTCGTCAGAATTTTGTGATTTTGACGAGCCATACATGCGGATAAAACAAGATGCGTCTTTTTCTATTGAGGCAAGCGCAACGTTTTTTGATTTATAATGCTGACTCATACGTTCAGTCACTGCCGTGGCAAGATCCTTGGAAGTAAATTTACCAGACAGCGACAGGTTCAGGACAAGTGGCCATGCTGTAGCCAAGATGGGCGGCATACAAAGCTGCCAATGGAGAAGCCAAAGGCTACCTATATCCTCTAAATACGGATCCCAGCCTGTCTGATCGTTAAAAAGCTGGTTACCCAAGTCTGTGACTTGCATTTGACCGCCGATCCGAAGTGTTTTTTTATCACCTACAGGTTCAAGAATTTTATAAGCCATGGCCCAAAATCGAACCGCTCGCACCATATTCTTCCCTACCCCGAGATACTCAATTGCGTTAGCTGAGTCAAAAACATCGGAGCCATGTTCTACGACAGCATCATAACCTTTTTTTAGCCAGCCATAACGTGGCGGGAAAGTCTCATGGCGGGCAAAAAAAATAGTCTCAATCCATTCAGTCAACTCCATCATGATTCATCAATACCATTAATAATATTATATAATTTTAAAGAGGTAATATGGCAAAGCGAGATCCTGAAAGTAGAGGTACTTGCTTGAGACATGGGGGTATCATTGCGCATATCGCCCTCTATTACTCGGACTATTGTATTTTATAAAATTTAAAACCCTTAATTTGCATATTATTTTGATTCAACAGGGCGTCAAATTCCGTTTTCGACGGTCCAAAACCATTGAAATTTAACCATTCAAACGACATCAACCTTTTATCAAATGCTTTTTGTTTGGAATAATTTGGCATATCGTCTTTCAACAATATTGACTTCAAATAAAGCGGCTGCGGCGGAAATTCATCCCCGTAATTAAAAAAATCTATAACCTGTTCACGTAACTTTACCTTTACCCGTTGCTCTAATAGAGGCAGCGGTTTATTCCAGAAATCATCGTAGCGTAAAAAAGTTACCTTGCCCGAATTAAAATGGATTTTTATCAGGTCAATCTCGCTTACATCTCCGTATAATCGACTGGCACAGCCAATGTAGACCCGCAAAACGGCAGGCAGGTATTCAAGGAGCGCACCGTGCACAATGAAAGAATGGTCAGGTACCAACTGGCCGCATTGCAAATCTTGATTTGCCAGAATACAGGCTTTTCTAATCAGCTCAGCTTTCCCCGCTGAAAATAGGAGCTCCCTCGCTTGATCTAAAGCCTTGCCGTACTTCCCCCAAAAAGTTTTGATGTCTCTTTTTAGCCCATCTGGCATGTGGAGATAAGGCTTTCGCCTTTCAAAAAGCCCTAGGGCGAAATAGACTGACAAATCATTTTTCTTAGATTCAGCAGCGGTTACATATATGGCATCTCCATGGATGGCGATTAGGAGACGAATTGCTTTTTCATGAGATCCGACAGAAGAACGTAACTGTTCAGATTGGGAAAATTCTTCTTGAGACGGAACCCTCCCAAGGTCGAGACATTTAGTCCAAAAAAGATCGAGTAATTCTTTATGTTGTTCATAAAAAACATGCTGTCTTATTTCTAACCGTTTCGAGTCGCAGGTATACGACAATCGTTGCCAATTTTTTTTACTTTTTTCGCGGGATATAAGGAAATTTTGTTCTTCAATTTTATCTTTAAAAATATAAAAAATACCAGGGCCAATGGCTATCGCATCTTCCCTCAACACATCTTCTATGTATTTACGAATTTCAGGCTGGGTATAGTATTTTTGAAATGTATTCCTTGCAGTTACTACACCGTCATTTAATGGTTGAAAACGATTGATTATGCTTTCGCCACCCAGCATAACAGCCACTACAAGCAGCTTTTTTGCGTAATTGTAGGCGTTAAATAATGTTTTTTTTCGTTCTCCTTGGTCTTCTATAACGTTGATAACAAAACCAAGATTAACGATATCACTGACAACAATCTCTTGATTGGGGAAATAGACAGGATCCCATCCTAACGCATTGATATTGTATTGTTGTAAAATACGAACATCGTCACCTTTTCCGCAACCATAATCAAGGATAGTAATGTTATCTGAAATATAATCATGACGATACAGGCTCTGCATTGGTGCAGACAAACTGTAACGATCAATCGCAGTTCGATGACGTTCTATTTTTATGCTCATATCACTTTGCAACTACGATGTGCCCATCTTCCAGCTTATAACCTCTTTCGGCAATAATATTACTCCAATTTTTCTTGAAACCAATAAATTTAGAATTATCGTATAAGCCAGCTTGTTCACCTTCTCGTGTAAGTTCTTTAAATAAAGGAACTAATGGGTGATCCTTTGAAAGAAACATTTCTTTACGGTGCAAGATAGGAGGGTTGGAAGATTTTTTATAATTAAAAGAACGCAGAGTATTTTTTAAAAAATTATATACAAAACTGGTATGCAATTCAGGGTATGCCATAGAAAAAAAATCAGGATAATGCAAAAGTGAAATTTTAAATTCATATTTGAATATTTTAATAATATTCCATAATAATTTGTCATCCGACAACAATTTAATTTTAAAATTAATAAATTTAATTAATTTTTCATTTTGATTTAAATATATCGATTTATGCATATAAATTGCATCAGGCATCTTTTTTCCATCAGCAATACATGCCACCATCTGTAAATATTCATCAGGAGAAAGTTCGTTGATCATACTGTGCAACCAAAATATTCAATTATTATATGGATATTTCTTTAAAAGCACACTTTCTATATGAGAATGTGGAGATGCCCTTTTTTTAGATACCATTCTTTAAGAAAGGAGGTGAGGGGGATGAGGTATGTCTACAATTACCTTGTATCATGACTTTGATATGGTTGGCTATCGCTACAAAAGCCCCTCGTATCGGGAGGGCAATCTGATCTCCACGATTGAAAATGATCCGCACTCCCTGCGCCGCCGCCCCTATTGCCAAAGCCCACAGGCGGTTAGACGCGGCACATCAATGCGAATTTCAAGACCGTGGCTATTGGCATTACTGAGGACAAAAGCCGGATTGCACCGGAAAACAGGGCACCTACGCCCAAAAAACGCCGTCAACCATCGCAAGGATTATTACAGGGGGCTCTTCCTCACTCCTGCCACCCAGCCGACTGATCCAACTACCTCAGCGCCAAAAAGCTCTTTTTTATATATGACCATCGGGCTCGTCCAACGAATAAGGTTAGATTGTCAGAGCGCAGAAAGCCACAATCTAACCTTATTCGTTAGCCTGTTGCCTTTCCCTAGGCTCTGCGCTCCGTGTTGTTTACGTCTTCAAGCCACTGCTCAATTTCTTCGCTGCTCAAATCTTCCCATAGCATCACCTCCCATGTTTCATCGAGCAAGAAATTTCTCAATAACGCTTCAAACTCTTCGTCCGTCTTATTAACCCATTGGTTCGGAGGCCACTAACCACCTGAGTAGCCTAAGAGCATTCCAGGTGATGCACAAATCACTCCAGGGGAACTACTGCGAGAATTCAAACCCCTGTCACCTGCGCAATGAACGGTGCGATAGGCTTCAATGGTTGAATCATGTCCTCACGTTTCATAGGTTGTACCATTTCTTCCTCAAACATATGGCTTTCTTACCTTATTGGACTAATGGGATGATATTTCATCTGTCCACAGCCTTTTTCGTCATCTTGTGCGGAAAGGAGCTTTTTTATATATCAAATCCACACAAAACAACAAGGAGCCATGAGGGGGCTTGGTCAGATATCGTGGTTTGGGTGCAGAGGTGTCCATGCTTTTAACCTGGGTGCTGTGCTTGCGTTTGGAGAAAAATCCGGGACGAACTTATCGGCTTCAATGGACGCGTGATTGGTGGTTACAGAAATCTGGCCGTAAATGGCAGCCGTGGTATCGGCGTCGTTGCCCAGATTGACCCTAAGTAGACAACCTTCCTTTAAGGATGACGATCGGTGGAAGGCCTACAAAGCCGCTTCCAGCAACTGGAGCACATAACCGCTGCCGACAATTGCAGGGGGGGGGCTTTTGCTTGAATGAGCCGCATGCAATCTCGTCTATTTCCCGGCAAAGAGTTAGCACCCCTAAAGACCGGGCACCGGTGCATAGCGGGAGGACAAGCAGTTCTTCCTTGCAGGTACCCAGAACAGCGCCGACAAGCAGTCCCGCTGACAAGTAGAGGCAGTCATCCAGGAAGGAACGGGCTCCGTGCGCGGTCCTGGAACTCTCCCCGCTCAGGAGGATCGCTCTTTCCGGGTCAAATGCGAAGAACAGGGCAACCGGTGCAATCCGCATTAAGCTGCCATTGCCGGCAGAATGGGGATCAGTGGAACCGCAGAACGGGTTACCCGTCTGCTGATAGCGGTGCAGGGCTTTTGAGACAGTCCCGCCAATATCAAAACTTTTGCCGTTACTGCTCAGACACCCTTCCTTCCACCAGCGGACATACAGCTCCATCTGGTCGCGGGCATCGAAGCCCTTACAGGTAATCAAACTGCCTGCCAGACAGAGCGCCATGGAGGTGTCATCGGTCCACTCCCCAGGGTTGAGCCCAAACGGCCCGCCGTCGACCATATCCTCGACCAAAGGGAAAGTGCCAGGGGGCTTGAACTCCACCGTTGTCCCCACAGCATCACCGACGGCCAACCCCAGCTGGCATCCTTGATAGCGTTGTTCCAAGGAAATCATCATTCCCTCCAATCCAAGATATACTGCTTCTGTTCCAAGGTTTCCGGTGATTGCAGGTAGGCTGATTTGGTATTATGCCGACAGAGCTCCTGAAGCCGATCATAGGCAGCCTGCCCCTCTTGACCGTGTCGTGCCAACCAGCATCAGACTACGGTTCCCGTTCGACCAATCCCTCTCCAGCAATGGACATACAAAAACTTGCTCTCGTTTATGTGCTGATCGATGGCGTCCAGGATTTTCAGCATCAGTTCGGAGGATATGGGAACCGAAACATCACGGATGGGATATCGGAGATATCGCGCCCCAACAATCATTTCCTTGTATGGAATCAATCCGTCCTCTTCCTCAGTCAGGTCATGAAAAGCGACACGCCGGCCTGCATCAGGGAGTTGAGTTTAATGAGCGAATATTGTTCGTCGAGATTACGCGAGTACTTTTCCGCAAGGAATTGGCCAGGAGAAACGTAGTAGCAGTGTGGTATTAGCCGTTTCATGGTCGTCTCCGGCGGTGTTGAGTGGTTTTTTTTCAAACTCCAGCCTTCTTTTGTGCATCGAAATCTTCCTCCTCATAGGCCATGTCCACTTTTTCACCGCGCCTGAAGGATGCAAGATTGGAAGACAGGGAGCAGAGTGCTTCCCTAACTCCCTCAGCATTATTGGCATACTTCATGGCCCTGTCCTGCCTGATCCCGATATCGGCAGCCACACTTACCACATCGATATTCGCACCGAGAAAAACAACCTCCCAGGAATAGACTTCCTGTTGTTCCTTGATCATGGATTTGATCCGGTTGAGGGTAAATTCTTTGGATGCGTTTTCCTCACCATCGGTTTGAATCAGAAAGATCACTTTTTCTGGTCGACCTGACTCGTCCATGTCGCTCAAACGTATGCCGGTGGAGGTGATAGCCTTGCCGACGGCATCAAATAAAGCTGTCATGCCCCGGGGCACATAGGTGGTCTCGTCTAGATGTCTCGCCTCCTGGATATCGATTGCATTGCAGTTGACCTCATAGCGGTCATCGAACTGGATGAGGGTGAAGGTAGCATCCCCTTCGACCTGTTTCTGTTCATCGACAAAGGTGTTGAATGCGCCGATAACTTCATTGGTAAGTGGTTCCATGGAGCCGGAACGATCGAGCACCACGGTTATGTCGCTGTAATTTTTTTTCATATCGTCTCCCGGTAAAATTGTCTTCGGCAGTTTCTATGGCCATACGATACCATGGTTGGTATGACAAATAGCGTCTGACCAATAAAAAAAACCATGGCAGAATATCAACACTTCTCCGAGAGTATTTCTATATACCTTTGACCTCTACCATCAGGCCAACCACGGGCAGATGGATATATGTCGCCAACACCTTCTTCCTACCGGCATGAAACAACGCATCACGATACATCACCAACTGACCGGCAAAGCCTTCCGCCTTTTCTTTTGCATCGGCAATACTGCCGGGAAAGCTCTTGTGATCGATGATGATGTATCCTTCCTCCGTTTCAAGGAGTAGATCGATAAAACCCGAGATAATTGTGCCGACATCGGTTCGGTATGTTACTGGGATTTCCCTGTGGCAGACAGCTTGCGGCCATTGCTTCTGGATGAAATTATCTAGCCGTTCACCCGCCTGCAGCAGAACCTCTGGACTCAGGTTCCCTTTCACGCCCCAGCGCTCGAGAGTCTCTCCTGCTATCTGCAGGCGCTTCTCCTGCGCATATTGACGATGATTGGCACCGAGAAAGGTGTGCATTGCTTCCCCCAACATTTGCATGTCCGGTTTTCCCTGCAGAGTAAGTCGTTCACCCAACCGTTCTTCCGCTATAATATTCCCTTGGGCAACAACTGAAGAGGCAGCCTGATAAGCCGGAGGATATTCCCTGCCTTCTTCTGCCCTATACCCGGAACCAGGCACGACAGCCTGTTCGAGGGGCGGCAGCGGAGTCCCGATCCTTCCCGTAACTGCCACCTCTTTTCCAGCCCACAGAGCAGCACCATCCTTGGGCGTGGCAAGAAGTGGCGCATCTCCATCATCAATCAGCAGGCGAAGGATTCCCTTTTGCAGAAAACCCGGTCTTCCTACCAGCACCAGAATATCCCGTGCTCTGGTCCAACCGACATAGAGGAGGCGTAATTCTTGACGTTGCTCCTTTTCCCGATGAATAAGGGTTGCATCGTCTCTCATCAATCGATCATGAAACGGTGCCCCTATTTTGAAATTCCCATAAGGATTGGGCCAAAAACGCAGCCTCCGGTTTGCCAGAGGATCATCCAAGGTGAATTCTGTATCACTCACCACCGTAACGCCCAACGGCAGAGGATTGTAAACCTTTTCGAGTTGAAACAAGACGGTCACCGGCCATTCGAGCCCCTTTGCCCCGTGCCAGGTCAGAATCTGCACAGTATCCTCATCCTGCACAACCGCTTTGGTGTCCGCATCGAGTCCTTCAAGATGTGCAAGCAGTCCGGCAGGGCTTATCCCCCTGCTTGCGACATTACAGCTCTCAATGTACTGCGCGCACAGAGAGCGCAGGCTATCCAGGTTGGCAAGTCGTTCTTCTGTATTTCCCCAGGAACAACAGTGCGTGCGCACATCGGCAACCTGCATTGCCTTATCGACTACCTGCAGCACCCCTGCGGCCTGCAGCGAGAACCCGATCTGTTCCACCTCGTCAAAAATTGCGAGATCAAAGGCCTGCGCATACCTGGCCGAGAGTGCCTTTTGTAGCCAGCGATTGTAATCGCCAGGATTATCAAGCAGTCTTGCTACCTCTGCACGGGCAAGTGAATCCGTGGGATCGATCAGAAGCCGCATGACGGCAAGGACAAGTATCACTTCGGGACAGGCCAGTAACCCAGGGCGTGGCACTGCCGCGCTTATACCCTGCTTTTCCAATGCCTCGGCAACAGCAACGCAAACGTCGTTTACCCTGCAGAGGATTGCAATATCGCCGCCCCTGACCCGTCTACTCATTCCCGTTTTGGCATCACGCACACGTACGTTCTCATCGGCGAGGAAGGCTTTCATCGCCCCTGCCAACGCCAAGGCATCATCCGACTGATTTTTGCTCTCCAAGTTCCAGCACTCATAGGCCGGACCCAGCCCTCCAGGTATTTGCTTTTCCACCTCAGGGGCCGGTTCAAGACGCACCCGCTGTTCCGGAAATTCTTGGTGTGCGAAGGCAGACGCAAAGACATCGGAGGTAGAGCGCACCAACTCGGGCCGACTGCGCCAGGACAGGGAAAGAGTCTCTGGCTCCTCGCCGGAAAGGATTGTCTCAATGGCCGCATCCATTAACGAGGGATCGGCATCACGAAAACCATAGATTGCCTGTTTCTGGTCACCAACCCAGACAGAACGCTTGGCAAGCGCGGCAAGCTTTAGAAATATGGCCAGTTGGATAGGACTGGTATCCTGGAATTCATCAACCAGCACTAGGTCGAGTCGCTCGCTCAAAATTTCCGCAGGCTCTTGCATCTGCAGCAGCTTTAAAGCCAGGGCTTCCTGATCGGTAAAATCAATAAAACCCCATCTACGTTTATACTCCTGATAGGCCGTGAGAGCCCTTGCAGCAATATCAAAGGTAAGCGTTATCAGCCGCTGGGCATCTTCTTTCAGGCGGGGATGATTGTCATGGACCGCCGCTGCTGCATTGAGGGGATCGGCGACTTCCTGGGATTTCTTGCCTGTCTTCAACGTTGCCAAACGATGCCATTCGTTCCAGGGTAAATATACTTGCTGCTGCATACACCTCTGCAGCTGTTGCACTGTATTCCTGGCTTCCTTAGTAGTTTTCGTCGTATCGGATTCGATATCGACATCGCGCAGGAATTCACGAATTGCGTCCCGTAACTGCTGATCAAGCTGGGCTCCATTGGGGTGTGTTTCACCAAAGAGCCTTTGATATTCTTCGACTGAACGCCTACCGCAGGCAAAAAGATCCTCCCCGGAGAGACCATTGGCGCGCGCTTTACCAATAATGGCACTCACTTCTTTGCGGATATCAAGACCTTTGAAACGTCGCTCAAGCTGATACATCTCGCCACTGAGCTTGGTGTCGATCTCCCCGGCCATGGCCTTTGCGATGACACCGGCAACGGCGTTTTCCTCCAATACGCGTTGCTCGGGAGATATTCCCAAATAAAAGGCAAAGTCTTGCAATAATCCGCCACACACCGAATTCACCGTCCCGATGCGTGCCGCCGACAATTGTTGTGCCTGTGTGGTGAGCTTGCCGCTGAGCAGACGTGTGCGTACCCTCTCCTGCAATTCGGCAGCCGCCTTGATGGTGAACGTCGTTGCCAAAATAGCATCCGGACGGACGTTGTCCTCTTTTACAGCGTTAAGCAATAATTCAGACAATTTATACGTCTTACCGCTTCCGGCACTGGCGGATATAATTTCTATGCGCATTGTTGAAACCTCCTACCGCAAAGAACCTCATACTCACAAAATCTGCAGGGCGGCTCAAGAATGAGCTTACCCTCCTCAACCCTGCTCTCAATATCTTCACCATTATTGCCAGGGCATAACAGCACGCCGGATTTCACAACCTTCCAGGTAGAAATGAAAGTTTCCTCGAATATCTGAAATATTTCTTCCGTTTCAGGAACAATAGCCTCTTCCCCCAGAGGAAAACTGCGGAGATCAGTCGTCAGTAGGGCCTGGTCCTCCAGGGTATAATAGGCAAGTTGTGGATATCTCCCTCGCAGCTCCTTGAGCAGAAAACCATAAAGGACAATCTGCAGGGCCGTACCCGATTCCATTTTCTTTTTATAAAACTTTGCCCAACTCCGTTTCATATCAACTACCGTAAAGGGACTGTCTATGACAAGGTCGGCAAAGCCTTCCAGACGTTGTGAAGAAAAAACAGCGCTGAGTTTTTGTTCCAGGGAGATCTTTTGGACTCCTGCCTTATGGAGATGCTCCAGCAGGGCCTTGGTTGCGAGCATCACCGTTCGGCGAATTCGCTCCCGTTCCACCTCCATGCCCTCCTGGAAGAGTACAGCGACCATTCTCGGAGCTTTTTTCGCGAACAGATCCGCCGCCATTTGTTCACCTTCTTCTGGCGTCGGCAGAGTCTCTGATGCCAGTACCTCTTCAAGCAGGGTATGGGCAAGACTACCAAGAACAGGGACAAGGTCCGGCAGAGAGGTCTTGTGATCTCCCCGGATACCACCACAATACTGCAGGCTCCATTTCAGTGGGCAGCCAAGAAAGTTTTCTAAACTCGAAGGCGACTCAACTTCACGCGGTGTCACAGTTTCAGGGGCTACGTGCCACACCGGTTGCGGGCAAGGCACCTGCAACGGTGGTGGTGTGGTAAGAGTAGGGGCAAAATCACTTTTTATCCGCTTGCAGGCCAGATTTTCCGTCTCTTTCCCGGATGCGGCCAACAGTTCGTCCCAAAGTGGATGAGGATAGAGTTCCGCCCCTAGGTGGTTCTGCTCCGGACAGATCAGCAGCAGTCTCGATTCGGCACACAGAAGAGGACGCCGCCAGCGTTCAGCCCTGCTGTTCGCAAGGAGTGCGGAATCAGGCAGATGAACGCCTGCTTCTGTGAGCAGATCCATTTCTTCCCTGGAGAACAGGGGCAGATTGATGGCAGACACACTGTCGCGGGTGAAATTCCACCACACCACTGTTCCTGCTCTTCCGGCAACGGCCTCGGGATAGGGAACGGCGGCCAGCCCTGCCTGAGCCGGTATAGCTGGAACGCCACGCTGCTCTGAAGTGGCACCATCCAGCAATTTCTGTAACAATGGCCCTTCAACGGTCTCTTCCTGTAACGATAAAACCATCTCCCTGAAGAGAGAACATTGGTTGATCGTAGGCAGAGCGACCGGATCATCCTTGAACCGACCACGCAGCCATGTCCGCAGCATGTCGACACGCTGTACAATCTCATCTGCTGTGAAGTGAAGGCTTGTAACCTGCGAGAATAACAGCTCCAGCCGATCAGCAACACGGCTGCGTTTTTCGGCATCATCAAGTGCTTGCAGTCCCTCTTTGAGCTCTGCATTCCACAGATCACTGCCAATGGCGGGCCATCGTGAAAGAGCCTCGCGCAATCTACGGCCAATACCTTTGGGAACCGGTGAGACGGGGAGAGTGAGCAGATCCATAACTCGTTCAGGATCCGGAGGATTATGTCCCATGTCGAGGACCAGCGGCAGCAGCTGAAGCAGGGATGAGCCTTCTTCCGGTTCTGCACCTGTGACTGGAAGACCAAAACGATGCAATGCATTATCCAGTATGGCATCGCCACCTATGATGACGACATCGGCCAAGCCCTTTTTTTCTTGTAGGGCATTCAACCACGCAGCAACTTCCTCCGCTGCTCGTAACATGCCATCTGGTCGTACCAGCTGCAATGTACCGTCTCCGCAAGGGGCAAACTTCTCTTTCCGCGCGTTGCCAAGATCACACTCGGAGTTACCAGCGTTTTGCACCGGCCTGCAATGAATAACCGCCCCCTGCTTTTGCAGCACACGGAAAAGGTCCTGCCAGAGGGGAGGCAAGACGTCAATCTCCTCCAACAGCACAATTTCAGGAAATTCGGCTTTGAAATCAGCAACTTTTGCGCAAATGGCCAGCAATCGCTGCGCAATGCCAGGGCGAATATGAGTTGAGATGCTGGCAAGATCCGCCAGTCGTAGTGTCAGAGCTTGCCCTTGCCAGCCATGAAAAACAAGGAAATCATGCAGGTGGAGAATGTTGCGGGCAACTCCGAAGGGATCGGCGGAAAAGGACGATGACCAAAACTTGTTATCCTCTCTTTTCAAAAAAGGAATGAGAGAGGAAATCCGTATCACCTCATGCACAGCAGGGCCACGCAAGCCGAGCATACCCTCCAGATAGCTAAGCATGCCCAAGCACCCAAGCCGGATTTCCCCTACTCTACCTCGTTCCGTATAGGGCCAGATCGGCCATGTCCGAGCGTCAAAGGCGGAATCGAAAATTATTTTCATCTCACTCTCCTCGTTGAGGCATAGGAATTTACTAGAAATCAGGTAAGTTAGTTGTCACATAGCCCCGGACCGGTCGAGCGCTACGGGTACGTCGCTCTAATTTTTTACATATCGTCGTCCGGTGAAAATTGTCTTTGGTGCTTTGTCAGGCCTTACGATACCATGGTTGGTATGACAAATAGCGTCTAACCAATAAAAAAAAACACCATGGCAAAATACAAACCACAGCATGCACGTCTGTTGTTCATCGACAGGAAAATTCGGGAAAAACGATATCCAAATTGTTCGTCACTGGCCGAAGAGTGGGAAACAAGCTCCAGAACCATCCACCGGGATTTGGATTACATGCGTTGCGAACTGAATGCACCTTTGGAGTATTCAGCCAAGGAGCGGGGATTTTATTACACCGAAGAACAATACCAACTCCCGGCAATGAACATCAGAGAGAGCGATCTCTTTGCCATCTACCTGACCGAAAAATTGCTGGAGCAGTATGAAGGAACGCCAATTTATGACAGTTTGAGATCAATGTTCAGAAAGATCGAGGATTCACTGCCGGACAAGGTGGTCATCAAGCCTGCTGATCAATCTCGCTTCACCGTGATCCCCCCTTTTTCTACAGTTATTCTACCGGAGGTTTTACCAACCGTCTTCGACTGTCTGCGAACTTTGACCCGATTAGAAATCGAATATCGCACCCCTGGAGGCACGACGGTCTGGCGGCAGATTGATCCGTATCATGGGGTTCGCTTCGAAGGTGACTGGTATGTGGTTGGATTCTGCCATCTGCGAAAAGAGATAAGAACCTTCAGTCTTTCTCGAATCCAGAAGTTAAAGCAATGCAAGGAGCGTTTTCGTTTGCCGGAACGATTCGATTTCAAAAAACTCTCCGGCAGTCACTTTGGCGTTCATTGGAGCGATAAGGAGTTCGAGGTGCGTATTCTGTTTGCAAAAGAAGCAGCCACATATGTGCGCGAACGCCAGTGGCATCCGACACAGAATCTTGAGGAGCATGAGGATGGATCACTTCTCTTGACGATGACGGTCAATCATCTTCTGGAGTTGAAACGATGGGTATTGTCGTGGGGGGATGCAGCGCGAGTGCTCGCCCCTTCTTCTCTGGTTGAGGAGATGCGAAATGCAACCCAAAGCATGGCTGCATTCTATCGGGATGCAGGTCATTCTGAGTAGACGGGAAGCACAGGCGTCTGTAAAAATATCCATACTTCTAACAGTTAAAAACAAATTAGATTCGCAATGTGCAATGACGACGATGAATATAATGGTCTTTTTGATGACGATCCAGCGTTGGACTGCATTCTTTTTGAGGAAATGCGGAAAGAAAATGCCCAGCGAACGGGGAGAGGAGGCTGCTTGGGAATACTGATTATCTTCTTGATTCCTGCCTGTTATTTGGCAATTCACTTTGCGATCATTTGAATGAGTTGCATTACCGCATCCTTTTGAAAGACTGATATTCTTCAAGTACCTTGGATACATAGGTCTTGGTTTCAACGATATTCGGCATGCGTCCCTTGACCTTGCCAGGCCCGGCGTTGTAGGCCGCGAGGCTGAGTTCTACATCCCATCCATAACTATCGAGCAGGGAACGCAGGTATTTTGTGCCGCCAGCAATGTTGTCTTGAGGATCAACGGGGTCGGTAACCTGAAGGTCTTTTGCGGTCGCCGGCATGAGTTGCATCAACCCCTGAGCGCCCTTGGGCGAAACAGCGGCAGGGTCAAAATTCGATTCGGCTTTGATGATGGCCTTGATCAGCAAGGGATCGACACCGTGTTCGGTGGCGGCTGCGTGGATGAATGCGTTGATTGTTTGAGAGGATATATCACTCGTTGATCGTGCAATCGGTCGGTTGATTGCGATCTTCTTGTTCGTTTGGCTGCTCTTGCTCCGCATATAATGGACGTTCCCTTGAACGTCCATATAGGCAGCAACTGTTGCCCCGGCGGTGATCGGTAGAGTGCAGCTCGACGCGAAGTAGATTAAAAAAACGGCCAAGAGCGGAAACAATGCAAAGGGCTTTCGTTCTTTTGGATCCACCTTAATCCTCGTATCTGTCACTTGTAAGGCTCTTCCTGATGGTTTGACTTTTTTCAGAAACATGATAAGTGTTAATTTTAAAGGTATTTTCTTGCACACGAACCGGTACTGATCCTCCAGCAAACCAGCACACCGGAGAACAATCATGGCTGACGAGACCAAGTGGACCACCATTTGCCCCCACTGCGGGTATGAATCTGAAGACAGCGCGATGTGCCGGTCCTGTGGCCGATTGATGGATGAGTCGGTGCCGGTGCGACCTTTTTCCGCAAGCGGGTTGATGTCAAAAATCGTGGAGTCTTGGCAGCCTTGCAACGACGAGGAAGCATTATCGCCAATCAAGGAAGAACCTGAATTTTGTCCCAGTTGGCGCATGTACCAGGGAAACATTTACCACTGGGATGACAAATAAATTTTTCTGGCATACTCCCCATTCCTTATAAGCCTATTTCCTTTTGTGAATTTCAACCACAGCTCCGGGTTTTCTTTCACCCGGAGCCAATCGAATCTCTGTCGGTTCCTGAAAGTATCCCTCTGTGGTCGGCCTATTCCCCTGACTATCCACCACCCCTTTGAACACCTTGCCGATCCCCTCTGTGGCCATCCCTTTTGCATCGGTGCGAATTCGACCTTGTCCTGATTCCTCACGCCGATTGACACTCCGCAGATTATCCGCGTCGGTTATAGTTCTCGTCCCATTCGGTTCTTGTAACGGGAGGTGATTCTCGGGGGATTGGATGCTTCCCTCGTTAATGCTAGCGGTGTTGGAGCGAGCCAATCTGGCCGTCTGATCGACAAAACCCTTAATCAGACCTTGGTCAAGGATACGATTCCGAGCGTTGTGGATGGCTCCTTGCACCTCTGATTGTGTACTCCCCCAGCCGTACCCGTGCCCGCTGACAAAACCACTGACGATAGCGTTCATGTTATTGACACCGGCTGCGCCGTGCTGGGTGACATAACTGTTGAAATCGCTGATGGTTTTGCGGATCGTCTCCGGAGTTTCTTCGCCGTACCGATCTCGGGCATAATTCCTCACCAGAGCCGTGGTCAAATCTGCACCGTAAGACTCCTGCGATCTGCTGATTGACCGGGCCTCGTCAATGATGGAGTAGGCCTCTGTGGCACCAATGCGCTTGGCCACATTCGCCAGGTAATCCAATCCACGACCATCGCTGAATGTCTGGGCGACCGCTTCAGAGCGTACTCTAGCCTCGTCCCTGGCGAAGGCTTTGGCAGTATCTTCGGAAACTTGAAAGCTCACCCGTTCTCCATCACCTCCTACTACTGACAATTGGCCATTCGCACCCAAGCTGGCACCAACGATTTTTCCTCCTGCGCCCAACATGCCTTGCAGTTGAGTTCTTTGAATTTCATCCAGAGAGTGCATAAAACTCGACTGATCATTAAAGGCCCGTTTCCAACTGTTGCTGAGCGCATTATTGAGGGAGTCAGAATAACTCTGGTTGGTTCCACCAGAAAGACTATCCCTCTGCACCTGTTGCCAGAGCATCCCCCAGTTGCTGTCACTGCCCAGAGTTTTGGCGGCACCGGACACCTTCTGCTGCACCGCCATGGCGCCAACCTTGATCGGATCAAGGCCATGAACCGAGGCATGGGTGGTAGTTCTGGCTCCATCACTATCAACCACGTAAGAGGCCTTTCCGGTGGCAAGTATATCCTCCTGGATGCCGGTTTCACCTGGACCAAGGGTGACGACACTGGAAGAGCCGTCCGGGTTGACCGATTCAGACCGCATCCGGGTCGCGGCTCCGTCAGGGCCGGTGGAGATAGAGACCGGTCCGGAGGCGGTGCCGACACTCTGGTTGGCCGAGGCCATCATGGTGGCAAAGTCCCCCTGAGATGGCATCGGCGGAATTTGTCCCGACTGTTGCAAACTCCTGCGGGCGTTCATGGCAGCGGTATGCCCGCCCACCGATTTGTGCAGACCCCAGGATTCAGCGGCAGCCAGGTTGGCAAAGCGATGTTCAGCCATCCCGTCCAACAGGCCGGCGGCCTTGGTTTGCTGACGCATGGCAGACGAAAGACCATCCGGAGTGAGCAAGGCACCGGCATGACTGCCAGCTCCTTGAACAAGGCCACTCAGATTGCCGGCCAGCATGGCCAGGGCATGGCCACCGAAGCGGATCAACATCATCGAAAACAGACTGGCCAACATGATCCCGGCGGAACGAATGACGCCAAACATAGCCAGCATCTTGGTAGAGACCGAAGGCAGGGCCGCCATAGCATAGACACCGAGGTTTGATTGCCGGACTTCCTCGAAGTTGCGGACGGCATAATCCATGGCCGCCCCGTGGATCACCGCATCAGTTACGCCCCAGGTGGAGAGGAAGACAAAAAAGCCCAGCATCACCGAGGCTGCCTTGCCGACAATCGGGGTGGGAAGAAAGAGGACCAGAAACGGGATCACGCCGATGGCAATGGCGGTCATCACCGCCCGGATGATCGGTATCCACTCGTTCATGGTCAGGCCGATACCCAAACCGGAAGTGGTTATCTTGCGGTCGCTCTCCATCAGCATGGAGGTCTCGACATCATCCTGGAAATAGAAGTTATAGAGGATCTCGGCAATCTGTCGCTGCTGGATGATCCGCTCCGGTGTCACCGCTGTACCGGTGGTAAAGTTGAGGGTGTTGGTGATCTGATTGCGGCAGGTGGCCAGCTCGGTGGCGCTGCTTGGATCGTAGTAGGATTTGCTGCAGACCTTGCGGATCGACTCGCTGTAGTTGGCAGCGGTGGCGTAGATCGGCTGCAGGTTGGTCCAGGCCTGGGTGCAGCTCATGGCGGTCCCGGCCGGACTCGCGGCATCGTAATAGACGGTATAGACCGAAGGGTTGACCGTCTGGGCGAGATTGACCAGAAAATCAGTGCTGGTGTTGCGCAGGTCATCCAGGGACAGGGTGGTGCCCGGCCGCATCAGCTCGAAGGTGACGCAGTCCTTGACGTAACGGATCATGGAGGTGCGGGCATAGTTGTCCTTGGGCGAGGAACCCTTGACCGACTCCAGGGTCTTGAAGCCGATACCTCCTGCCGTTTGGGTATAGGCAGCATCCGGAGCCGCCGAGGTATCGATGATGTCGACTAACCCGCGTTCGATCAGGTTGAGGGTGCCGGCGGTGAAGACGATGGCATCCGGGATTCCACCCACTGTCTGGAAGCGGTTGAGAACCGGGTCATAGACAGTAATGTTGCCTTTGGGGACGAAGACAGCCAGATAGACGATGGCCCCAAACACCACCGGCACGGTCCAGGTGAGCGGGATGATCCGGGCCCCGGTGGTAGCCCTGGCGATCCAGGCCGCTGCCCCGGCCATGATGCCGATGACCGTCATCACAAAGATGAGGCCCTGATAACTGGCATCACTGAAGATCAGGGCAATGCGGATGAAGGCCTGAACGATGGGATTGAAACCACCGTAGGTGTAATACTCCATATCCAGGGCCAGGGCAGACCCGGCCGAAAGGAAAATGGCACCCAAGGCCAGAGGGAGCATCGTCCATTTTTTCATCGTGCCTCCTTTTACCATCACAACTGCATCCTCGCGGCCAGGTCCTTGCCGTAGCGCCGGGTGATCTCGGCGGCCATCTGCACCTCCATCCGCTGCATGTGGTTGAGATAGGCGACCGTGGTGTTCATCTCGTTCGCCGCCGCGACATAGCCGGTCTTGGCAGCCTCTTTCAAGGTGCGAATTCGCGCCAACATGGCGGTAATACTCTGGTCGGCATGTTCGGCAAAGAGCACGGCGGCGCACTTCTCCGGTCCCTGACCGGTGGAAGGCCCGGCTTTCTTCTCCAGCACCTCCTTGGCCTTGGCGGCAATGGATTCACCCCGGAGATAGAGATCGGAGAGCATCTGCAGGCTGTAGGCCTTGGCGGTGATGTCCGCCAGGCCGGGGATGATCGTCGCCCTGGTGCTGGTGCCCACTGCGGTTTTGAGAATCGGCAGGGTGGCGAGCGGGTTGGACTCAAGAAAGGTCTGCTCGGCGGTAGTAAGAGCACCCTTATTCTCCACCTTGTCGGCAATGCTGTTCAGAGTGGTGCTGACATGGGTGACCAGATCCCGGTTGGCATCATTGATCTGGCTGCAAGTGCTGGTTGTACTCTTGATGTAAACCGCTCCTTCGGTGAAGGCCTTGATGTCGTCCGGATTGTTCTGCGGACAAGGTGGGATGGCAGAAATTCGATAGGCATTGGCAGGGCCTTCCAACTGCACGTCACCCACCAATCCACGAATCAGATCAATATGGCTGGCCGGAATACTCATCCGCGAGCCGACATTGGCGAGCAGCGAACCACCGGCGAGAAAGATGTTGGTTATTTCAGCATTGCAGCCGCTGGTCACATCAGCCACATCCGCCGGCTGGGGCTGATTGTTGTTGGCCCGGTCCTGCTTGGTGAGAATATCCCACATCTCGGCGGTGCCGCTGACCAGTTTGTTTTCCTTGATGGCCGTGCCGAGCTTCTCCCGCATCACCTCGGAGGAGTGAAAACCGTTTTCATTGGCCACGATCCCCACCAGTTCCTTGGAGGCGGCACATTCATCCAACTGCATGGAGTTGAGGTTGTCGGCCAGTGCCTCGAAGTTCTTGATGGTGTTGGAGCACTGTTCGCATAGTGTCTTCAAAGCCAGATCAAAGGCCACCGCCGGTGCACCGGCGAGGATGGCCTGGAGCTTGTTGACCAGGTAATCGGTGTTCATGAAACTGAAGCCGCCCATGAATACATCGATACCACCGCAGCCGCTCTTGATCCGGGGCACCTCCACGGTGACGGGGTATTCAGCCGTGCTGTGCCAGCGGCCCGAGAAACTGCCGCCGGAGTAATAGCCTCGCTGTTGCCCGCTGAAGTAATTGGGCGTGCTGCCGGCCTGCTGCTGCAGCCAGTCGTCGACCCAGCCTGCCTGCGCCGTTTGGGCGGAAATGGTCACCGCGAGAATGGTGGAAAGGAGTGCTTTTTTCATGGCGATGGCCTCGTGGATGACTTGTTGGTTGGACCGGTCCCTTGCCAGGGTGTCTGAATTTTCAGGATCGAGGTTGGATCCAGGGCACTGCCTTTCTGAAACTCATAGGTAGTGAACGATTCCATGGAGGTGTCACCACGCATGGAGCGGATAACCTGGTAGAGGTTGCGCTCGATCTCCGGCAGCGTGGCCACGCCGGTGGCAATGGGCATGGACTGTTCCCGGTCCTGCCTGATCAGCAGCAAGGTCGGGGTAGTGGTGATGTTGAAGCGCAGGGCGATATTGGATTCACGTTCCATATCCACCGGCTTGACCTGCCAGCCGTATTTGTCGACGAAGTAGGCCAGGATTTGGGCCTGCTTCTCGCAAAAGCCGCAACCAGGGGCGACGAAGAACAGCAGGGCATGATCATTCCTGGCCTCGCTGATCGTCTCGCCTATCTCCTCCTGCTGCATCTGTACCCGGGCGACCGCTCCGGGGCTGGAGGTGGGATAGACCTGGTTGATGTTGAACAGGTCCGCCCGCTTCTGGGTGACGAACTGGGCCGCATTGGCGTAGGCCAGGGCCTTGCGCCGCGCGATGTCCTGGATGGAGAGATATTCAAGAATATTCTGCTCGGTCGGAAACTGGACCGCCTTCTTCTGCAGGCCGTTCAGTAACTGCTGGAAATCATCCGGATGCATGTTCCACAGGGTTTCCGTGGAATAGTGGGCCAGGGATACATCACGCGACATGGTGGCGGAGGTTGTGGGCACAGTGGCCGGTTCTTCTCTGTCCTCCTCAACCGGAGCCGGATCCTCGTACCAGAACCAGCCGTGCTTGCTCTCCTGGTAGAAGTTGGTGGTCGTGGGAGGAACGGCGGTTCCGGCCCAGGCCGGCACCGCCAGCAGCACCAGACTCAAGCCCACGCTACCAAAGCGGCAGCGCTTGATGGCTGATCTCGTGAACATCAATGAACCCATAGTATTTGCTGTCATAACTGCGAGGATGAGTGCCGACCATGAACAGTTTGTCCGCCGGAACTGGGCCGTTGAAGGAAAATTGGGGCAAGGATCGACCCTTGCTATCCGCTTCCAATGCCTGCCCCAGCAGCCTGCCATTGCAGAAAAAATGGTGGGTTTCGTCGGTGGTCAGTTGCTCGCCCGGAAGGCAACCGACCTTCTTGAGCATCTGGCCATGATCTGCACGCAGTCCTGACCGCACCTGCGAGAGATCCTGACGACGAAAGACCCGGTAATCGCCCAGCTCCACCTTGGCGGGGGCTGGCAGGAGAAAAAAGACCCGATGCTCCAGCGAACCACTGGTGGCCACGGTAATCCGTCCGGGCAGCCAGGCGCCGACCAGGAGGAAGGCGAGAAAGACGATTGTCACGGCCTGTTCTCGCCGGCTCAACGGCCAGAGCGGTCTATTTGAGTTTGATTTCAGTATCCGGATCATGATGAAGCACCACATCCTTGAGGATGATCATTTGGTGAGGTGGTTGTTCCTGGAACACCTGTTCCAGGGTGTCGAGATTTCGTTTCCACTGCTCTTCGGTAATTGTCCCGGCAGCGAGCAAGGTCTTCTGTTCCTGCAGGTATCCTTTCAGATCAGCCACCTTCACCTTGGGGACCAAAAAGCGGTCGTAGGAAAAGACCACTACCAGAACAATGACCAGGACAATGCCGATCACCTCCAGGTAGCCGGGAGAAACTGTTGCCCTGCTTTCTTCGTCACGTACTTCTATTGGTTCGTTCATTGGTTACCTCGCAATTTGGCACCGATGCCAGCCAAAGCGGAATTGTTTGCCGCCTTGCCAACCTTTTCCAGCAGGTAGGCCAGCTCCGCTTCCCCATGGATCGACCAGGAATTCTGGCCGTTGTCATAGACCAGTGCCGGTACCTCGATGATGTTGTATCGGGTGAACAACTCCGGGTTGACCCGTAGCGGTATTTCCAGCCGCTGACAGGGAGATTCGGGTGTATCCCTACATCCCGGATCGGTGTGCATTACCCGGTTAAAATAGTCGGCATTGAAGCGCCTGCCTTCCAATCCTTGCGGCAGACCAAACAGGGCCGGCACAATCCGTTGTTCGCCGGTTCGGCCAATATCGATCAGGTATCGGTTCACTAGGCTCTCGGGTACGGAACTGGAAAGGAAGAGGTAGAGCGACTCCTGGATGTTAAGCGCACCTTTTCCCTGTGGCGCTATTGCCTGTTCCTGCGGTGGCCCACCGTGCTGGATCCTGTCCATCTGGCAACGGAGCTTCTCCTGAAAGTCAGGCGCGTGGAATTGTTCCACCGCTTGCCGGGCTTCTTCCTGCCCTTTCTGTTTATGGACATTCTCAGGAAGAGGCATTGACGCACTGGTTTTTCTGGCTTGTTCGACCGCTTTATCCACCAGTTCTCGGGTTTCTTTTCGTTCTTTTGCCAAGACTACCCACTCGCCTTGAAAGAGGGCGATTATCAGCACTACGGCAAGTATCCTCCAACTTATTCGCAGCATGTGCAGCACCGTTGCTTGCGGTAGACCACCCAGAGGAACTCGTCGTTGGAACCCAAGGCGCCCATGTAGGGCGGATTGAGTCCGGAGTCATACAGGGAAGTAGCCCGGCCGATGGGATGCACTCCCCGAATTCCGGGCCTGGCCACGTTCATCTTGTAGTTGCTTTTGATCCAGACTGGGGTTTGCATACAGCCACAGAGCGGAGATGCGTCACAGATCATGCCGATACGATTGAGCTTGTAGAGCATTCGGTAGGCAGCTGTGGCATTGGCCTGGACGATGTTGTCGTTATCGACATGGCCGGTCAAGGGATAGGCCAATCCGCCACTACCGACACACCAGGGCATGGCATCGAGCGGCCAGCCGGCATTGGCGGCAGTGGCATCGGCCATGCAACTCATCACCATTGCCTTGTTGGCAAAAAGGGAGACCTCGGGGGTGAGCAAGGCCGCCAGTTCATCATTCTGCCAGAGCGGGTCATACTCGCTCCACCAGGTTCCGTAGTCGTTACGCTGACAGATCCCGCGCATCAGAGGCAAGAGAAAGGCATGCGACTGGGCAAAGGTGGATTCGTTGGCCAGATCGACCGCATCCGAGCTTTTGTTTTTGCCCCCCAGTTCATCGGTCAAGGTTCCTCCAACCGAACGGCCCAGCATCGCCGAATAAAAGGCAATCGATGAGGTGTCCAGCAGGAGAAAAGGCTCCCAGTAACTGACGATTATCCCGGTCTCCATAAAAACGGGTGGTGGGCGGGGGCAGATACATACTCCTTCGATGGTGAAATCGATTTCGTTCCAATCGATATCCGTAATCGAATTAAAAGAC
Organism: uncultured Desulfobulbus sp.; assembly: GCF_963662935.2. NCBI lineage: Bacteria > Pseudomonadati > Thermodesulfobacteriota > Desulfobulbia > Desulfobulbales > Desulfobulbaceae > Desulfobulbus > uncultured Desulfobulbus sp. The sequence continues at coordinate 2,318,337 of NZ_CAXXTL010000002.1, forward strand.
GTTCCCGATTTGGCAAAGGACGGGAATGGAATCAAGAGAAGCAGGCAGAGAGCGAGCATCCTGCTAAGGCTTTGCGGCAAGGCGCACCTCCCGAACCGTCAGTTTGTTGTCCTGCTCGATCACCACGGAAGGAGCTGCCTTGAGCTGGAGTCGGGCGGCAGTGTCGTGGGTCAGGTAGTAGACCGAACGCTGCAACTCTTGCTTCAACTGGGCCGCGTAGCCGCCGGACAGCAGGAGGGTGACCCGGTGATTCTGGAAATAGGGAGAACCCTTGAACCATTGGATCTGCTCCGGATCGCTACCGTCGATGACCACCAGCCCACCGGTAAGCCCAGCATACTGCAAGGGATTGAAGGTGAAGCCCTGGGGATAGAGCAGGTTGCCCTGGCTATCCTTGATGTCGCGCTCCAGGGTTTGGGTCAGGTCCACGGTGAACACCCGATCACTCGCTGCCCGGGGCAGCGGGTGAAGATTGGCCGGCTGATAGCGGTTATGGGTGTTAAACAGGGCGTCAATATCTATGCCGGTTGCCTTCTGCTTGAACTCTTCACGGATATCCTGCTCAACAATGGGATAGGTCTTTCCCGCACTCTCCAACCGGGTATGCACTGCCAACGCCTGCGTGACGCAGGTCACTGCCCACATGCAGAGCAACAGTTTAAATCGCATCCTGCTCCCTCCGGGCAACCATCTCCAGGATGGCTTGGTGATAGGTGAGGTCACTCTTGACCATGGCCTCGATGGCGGCAATCTCGGCGGGTTTGGAGGTGTAGATGAAGTAGTCGTAGTGATTGACCACCAATCGGGCCACACCCAGACCAAAAGGTGTGTCGAAAAAGATCTCCGAGTATTTGGGGGGATTGGATTTGACGCTTTTCAGCAGCTGGAGAACGAAATCGTCATACTCGATCAACCCCTGCTTGCGGGCCTGATCAAAGTCCGAGGATTCGAGGTAGATCTTGAAGGCCGAGTTACCATTGATCACCCGGCCCACCTCGCCGAAACTGTCCAGATCAAGGATCGACTGGGTGATAATCATGAAGCTGCCGTTGTACTTGCGGGCACGCCGGTACCCCTCGTTGATCACTGGCCCCAACATGGCCGCCTTGCCCAAGAACTGCCAGGCCTCGTCAAAGATGATCAGCCGCGAACGGGACCGGTCAGAGAGATAGAGATCCTGGGTGACCGCATTGAGCACCAGGAGGGTGACGACCCGGTAGAGATCAGGCTGAATCTTTAGATTCTCCAGCTCCAGGACAACAAAGGCGTCGCGGTGGATGTCAAAGGTGGAGGGGCCGGTGAAGAACTTGCCGTGAAAGCCGTGACTGGTGAACTCGCGGATGTTGAAGGCCAGCTTTCGTGCAACTTCAACCAAGGCTGGATTGTCGCTCATCGAGTCGAAATCAGCCGCCGGTACCCCAGGGAACTTAGCGAGAAATTCATAGACCGCATCGGCATCGGCCTCTTGCCCCTTCTGCTGCCAGGCCCAGCGGACCGCATTGCGGATCATGTTCAGCTCGGTGTCGTCGCACTTCTCAGTGTCCGAATTGGAGTAGGCCATCTGGGCAAAGACGGCGGTCACCGATTTGAGTTCCTCGTCCGGCTCCTGGATGGAGGTGAAGGGATTGAGGCAGACCGTGGTGCCCGGCTGGAAATCGAGATAGCGGGCGCCCAGCATGTTGGCGATTTTTTTATACGAGCCGCCGATGTCGATGATCCGCACCAGGGCACCGCAGGCGTAGTAGTTGAAGGCCAGGAAGTTGACCAAAAAGGACTTGCCCGAGCCGGTGGTGGCGCAGCAGACGGTGTTGTGGTTGGGAGCCCCTTTGGCAAAGAAATCCAGGCTGACCAGTTGGCCCTTGCGGCCGGTGAAGATCAGCTTCGGTACCCCGCCGGTACCTGCAAAGTCGCCCTGGACGGGTAGCAAGGGAGTCACTGAAGGGACCGGGGCGATGAAATCCCGCTCCAGGTTGTCGATATTCTTGCCGGTGGTGTAGAGGCCGAAGGGTAAGGCCGAGAGGAAGAGGATTTTGAGGATGAAAGAATCCTGCTGCATGACATAGCCGTTATCCTCCCAGATCCGCCGTGCCCGGGTGCAGGACTCGCGAGCCCCTTCCAGATCCCGGCCCCAGACTAGGAGGATGGGGATGATGCGAACGAACTTGACCCCGTGCTCCAGGGCGTCGGTTGCCTCCAGATGCTCCTCCTGCTTTCTCCGCAGCAAGGGAGACAACGAGCCGACCGCCTGCTGATTGAGGAGCAGGTTGCATTTGGCGTGGATCCTGGTTTCCAGTCCCTGCTCAAAGAGGATATTGAGGGTGTAGAGGAAGCCAGTTTTGATTTGATCCATATCCGACACCAGGCCCCAGATACCACCAAAGAGTGCATTGGTCTGCAAGGGGTCGACCTGGGTGGGGATGGTCTTGGGAGTGGTGCAGCAGAAAAAATTATCCCCCACCTGGAGATGGTCACCCGCCTCCCGCACCACGGTGTCAGCGTTGAGGATTTGTTTGCGAAGGGGGATGGTGTCGTTGTAGCTGGTGAAGTTGTGCTCTGGATAGCTGGCCGGATAATGGTTGAATAACCGCCGCGCCCATTCGAGCAGGTCGCCCGGCTGCATGGAACGCGGAGACAGGAGCGCCGCCTTCAGGGTTTCGGTGATCTGCCGTTTGATGTCCTGCAGGGGTTTGGATCTCTCCCGGTCGATGAAGTCCTCGGGATTCGGCGCCTCCGGGGTGTCGCCGGGCAGTTTGACCGCAACGAATAGGCGGAAGTTGCGCACCGGGATGTTGGAGCAGGCGGCAAGACCTCTGCGTCCTTTTTCCATGAAATCGACAATTTGATTCGTACTTGTGCGGACAATGATGTCTGCCACTTTTCTACTTTCCCGGTAGGCCTCCAGGGTCGGGGCGATATGGGAGTCGGCATGGAGGATCAGTTGGAGCACGCTCCCCTTGGGCAAGCCGGCCCGAAATAACCCTTCCAGCGAGGTCAGGGCCTTGGGACCGGCAAAGGTCAGCGGGGTGCATTCCCAGAGCATGCCCAGACTGCAATCCTGGTTGAGGTAGATGTCGAGGTTATAGTCGTAGGCCAGATAGTTCAGGTAGGCGGAGAACGGATGCCGGCTGGTCATTTGCTCAAGGTCCGCCTGCTTGAGGTGGGCGCCAGGACCCAAGCCGATTTTTTCCAGCAGGGAGATCATGGCTTTTTCTCACTGACCTCGGTCAGCGCCCACTGGGAGGGCTCAATCTCCAGATAGGCGTACCGGGTCATGAACAGTTCGTTGTTTTCCCCCCGGTAAGGGAGCAGCAGTACCCGCAGGATCTTGGGCGGATTGAGCACCGGAGTTTCCGGTGCTTCCAGCAGATCAGTCAGCGCCTTGTAACGGCTGTTTTGGGCCTCGATCTGGGAAATGTTGATTGAATTTGTTTCAATACCCTGATTGTCAGGAAGCCGGGCTTCCTTGTAGGCCGTCGGCGTATCCAGGCACTTGCCCTCACTGTCCCTGGCTTTGCAGCGGAAGTTCTCCTCATAGGGATTGACCGCATCCTTGACCCCGGCACAGCCCGAGACCAGGACAAGCGCGGCGAGGTAGGCGATTATTCTCATCATGGCATATCCTCGTTTACTGTTGGGCAAACTCATTGTTCTTGATGTCCCTGATCTCCAACTCCTTACCCTCGGAGATGATGACCGTGATTTTTTTGGCTGCACCGACCTCGATCACCGGGGTGGTCTGCTTCACCAGGTCGAGGTAGAAATCGCTCATGGTCTGGGCGCCCTGGGAGAGGCCGGTGCCCAGAGCGGACTTGCCGATCTGGGAGCCGTCGATGGTCGAGGTGGAGCCCAGAGCAGAGGTTGAGGTGGTCGTAGCCGATGACTTGAGCGCATCACCGGCGCCTTCGAACAGACCGGCGACAATGGCCCGGACCGTGGCCGCGCCCATGCGCGACACCACCCGGCCGGAGATCCCTACCTTGGAATCAGAATCGGTGACAAAGCCCTTCACCTGGGCATCAATCACCGCCTTGCCTTCGTTGCTCAGGCAGGAGAGCGAGACCAGCCGCACATCGGCCCGTTCCTTGTCGAGCCGGCCGACCGCCTCGGCAACCACAAAACAGCCGGAGAGTTCGGCCTTGATGTCATTGGGCAGGACCGCCGGGGTCTTGATCCGCAGCAGCAGCGGTTCCGGGCTGTTCTTGCTTGTGCCCGAAGTGGCCGCGTCAAAGCCGGTCAGCAGGTTAGCCTCCATGAATGAGGGCGGCAGGTACACGGTCCGGCCTTTCTTCTTGGTATCCCCTTTGGGCAGGCTATCGTTCTTGACCACCGTGATCTTGCCGACCCGCTTTTTGTCCTTTTGATTGGAGGCAGGTGCGATATGCGGATTCTCCTCACCTCCGGCCACAGGTTGCTGCAGGGGCGGAGGAAAGGCAGCCTTGCCGCGTTCGATCTCGCCGGCTTCGGGTATCTTGGGCAGTTCTTTTTCCCTGGCAGCTTTCTGATTGCTCCTTTCAGTCGCTTCGAGATCCTTCCGGCCCCGTTCCAGATCCCGTTGCATGGTGGAGACATGCCCCTCAAGCTCTTCCAGCTTGCGCCGGTACTCGCGGACAATGGTCTTCTCCATCAGATCCGGGTCAAGCCGGGTATTCTGGCCGCGTTCATTGCTTTGGTTGGGCGGGTGCGTCGATCTGGAGTTGTAGCCGGTCACCACCAGCACCAGGAGGACGGCGCCTATCAGCGACCAGATGACGATCTTCTTCCGTGCCGGTGTGAGCCGATTGAACCGTTCCTTGATCTTCATGGCTCAACTCCGCCATCAAGGGTGGCCATGGTTGCGGCAGGCACATCTTTGCGTTCCACCACAAAGACCCGGGTCGACTGCTTGGGCTTGAGGTTGTGCTGTTCGATGGCCACCGCCAGAATCGGGTTGCCGACAGCGGCAGCGAGAAAGGTCTTCTCGGCCAGCTCCAGATCCGTGGTCGACCGGGAGGTGGCCTTGAAGGACTTGAGCCGCAGGCCGACGCCTTCAATCTCGACCACCTGCTGCCGGACGAGGTCAAGGTCCGGGCAGAGGTGCACAGGTTGTTTCTTGTCGATCACCTGATAACTAGAAGGGAAGACGCCATCGTAGGCCTCCTGGATGAGTTGCAGCGCATGCTTCTCCAGGGGCATGTTCTTGTAGCGGGCGATGTTCTTCTCCACGGTCTCGCTCTTGGGCAGGGCAAGGCGGACCGTGACCGCATTGATCTCAGCCGGGGCACCGATGATGGTATAGACCGAGCCGTTGCAGACCGCGTAAATCTCGCTGGGCTCCTTGCTGTACTTGAGCTTGCCGGCCATCTCCTCGGCGGTGAACTTGACAAAGGCATTGTTGCCGGAGAAGTGGCCGGTCAGCCCCTTCTCTTCAGAGAAGATCAGATCGCTCATCTGCCCGGGGCAGACGATGCGGTTGATCTCCCGGGCTGAGAGTTCCACCATGGTGGGGACCTCGGCAGGAACGCCTTCGCCTGAAAAGGCTTGGCCGGTGGTCAGCAATAAATAGCCGATGGAAAGGCACAATCTCTTCATCGTTCACTCCTCTCTTCTCCGGATTGTTCCTTCTCCTTGAAGGCCAGCAGGGAAAACCGGCCGTCACGAATCTGGTAGTCGAGGAAATAGGTTCGGGTGGTGTTTTCCAGTCGAGAGTTGCCGGTGTACTGCTTCAGATCGCCAAACACCTCGATGCGGTTGTCCTTCATGGTCAGAATCTGCGGATAGAACACCGAGCTGACCTGGGACTCCTCGATCCGGCCGGCCAGCGAGTACCAGAGGGTGGAAGCCTCGGGGTAGGACTCGGGGGCGTAGTAGACCAGCAGTTCGTTGAACTGTTTGCGTGCCGTACTGGGCGAATAGGTGGTGGCCAGGGAAACGATCCGCCGGCCGATATCCTGGATGTAGGCCTCCGTTGGTTTGCCCTGGACAAACTCCACCGTGCCGGTCATCTGCGGCGGGATGAGGATCACCTTCTGATAGCGTACCGCCCGGTAGGCCATGAAGGAGGTGAACATCAGGCAGACGGTCAAGGCGATGACCACAAACTGGAGTAACCGGTTGTGGGCAAAGAGGTTGCTGCTGTGTTGCACATAGGTGTTGAGTTTCACTCGTGGAACTCCTGTTCAAAGTAGCCGGGGTAGTTTTTCATCTGCAGCAAGGCGCAGGCATAAAGCAGGTGCTTGAGAAATCCTCTCGGCTTGCTCCGTTTGGTTCGGATATAACCGTACTGGATGCCAACAAAGACGATCCAGGCCAGGCCCCCGTAGATCAGGGCCACCGTGAGGGTGAACAGAAAAATGGCCAGCTCATCGACCTCAAACCATAGCACCTGGAAGGGTCGGGATAGGTACTGGGGAAATTTTCGGGATGAGCCGGCCATGTTCCCCTCAGCAGATTAAAGCGCCAATGGTCTCGACCACGGTGTTGGCCCGGAGCAGAAAAGCCCCGCCCAAAACCACACCGGCCGCCGGCAGGATCATCTGCCGGATGGCAAGGATGGCAGCCACGCACATACAGGCCACCCCGCCGGTGAAGCCCACCGGGCCAAGCAAGATCTGGTTGACGCCGATGTCGTAGAGGTCATAGGCAAAGGAGCCGGTCGCCGGCACGGTCATGGCCAAGGCATTGCCCGCTCTGATCAGGGAGAGCAGTACGGCGGCCATCCAGGTTGCCATGTTCAAACGTTTGCGGAAGCGTTTCATCTTAGTCTCCTCCAAAGAGATTTTTTGAAGTATCTGCCGTTCAGGCAGGTTAAGGCTGAATGATGGCGAGTTCTACTCGCCGGTTGTTGGCCAATTCAGTTCCAGGTAGCGGGTAATACGAGCCCTTTCCTTCGACCTTCGAGACGGTGAAACCATTGGCACGAAGAACCACGGCCACCTGTTCCGCCCGCTGCTGGGAGAGGATACGGTTGCGATCTTCCGTCCCCAGCGAACAGGTGTGCCCGGTGACGATCAATCCAGCCTCCGGAGCAATGTTGCATTGGGCCAGGGCTGCCAGTAGAGATTCTTGCTCGGTCTGCGACAGCTCAGTGCTGCCGAGTTGGAAATGCACCACCGGAAGCACACAACCATCCTTGGCCTTTGCGGTCCTTTCCTCGCACGCAGGCTGGCGGTGGTTGGGTGTGCTGGTAAGGATGAAGGTCTCCCGGTCAGCCAAGCGCACGGTCTCGCTCAACAGAGAAAAGCGCTCCTGTCGAATCTCCCTTGCGGTAAGCAGGGAGGCGTTGAGAAGCAGGCCAACCATCAATATGCAGATCATCTGAGCGTTCATAGTTTCCTCACTCTCTTTTTTCCGGGGTGGTGACCTTTTTTGGGCAAAAAAATGATGCAGGTGCAGTCTTGCCGGGTTGGGTAATTGCCAATAAACGTTGTTTCTTATTTCTTAGTTTGTGCTTCGTAAGAGTTCGGACTGGTCCGATTTTTTCTTTTCCCGATGCCGGGCGACCTGCGCTTGGGTGCGAATTTTTCGTATCCGAATGATTTGATGCGTGGTCAGTTCGAACCGAAAGGTGGTCTGGATTTCTTCGATGACCTGCTGCAGGGAGAGACGGTTCCCTGATTTCTGGTTGAAGTAGCGGGAATAGGCATAGCGTTCCCATTTCGAATTCAAGGCCACGGTCTGCACAAATTTTTTCCTCGCATTGACCGACATCCGGGAGATCTGCGAGCGAAGGACAGCTTTGTTGCCCCAGACCTGTTCCATTAGCTGCAGGCCGATCAGATCTTCTTGGGTGAGCGGTTCCTGGATGATGGCCGCCCGCTTCAGGAGCAGCAGGATCTTCCTCGGAATGGGTGATTGTTGTGCGTATTTGGTGATGGTGGGGCAGTCGTTGTTCATCAGGCGGCCTCGGTGAGTTGAAGAAGGGTGTGGTTGAGAAGACGGCAAACCTGGCGTCGGCTGACCTTGAACTGATGAGCCGCCTCCAGGGTGGTAACTGGCAGCTCTTGCTGCAGTATCCAGGAGCAGATCTCCCGTTTTCGACCATCGATCACCTGCAGGGCTTCTTCGATCTCACAAGGATATGGTTCGGGGAGGTATTCCTCTTCTTCCCGAGAGGCCGTGCAAAGCAGGTAGTCGTGCGCAGAGTGTACCGGTTGGACACCGGCTGCCATTTTGAGGCAGTGCGTTTTAAAGATGACCCGGAAGAAGGGAGTCAGCTTCTGGGGAGAATTTTTCTGTTGCACCACGATCAGTGCGTGAACAGCAGCCATGGTTGCCTCCTGAAACAGGTCGTCCTCATCCGCCGCCATGTACGGGAGATAGGGTCTCGCCACCCAGTGGACAATTCGCATGTGGGAACGGACCCATCCAATGGCTGCTTGCCAGATCTCGTGGTTGGCGGTTGACTGGTTGGCGTTCGGAGCGTTCATGGTGCGACCGGGGCTTTTCGCCCTTTTCTTTTATGATTAAAAAAAGATTAAAGATGATTAGAGGGTCTGCCGGCCCCGAAAAAACCCTTGTTTTTGCAAGGGGTTGGAGGCGAAAAAAATTGAGCAACTGTGAGTGCTATGCCCCCAAAATGTGAGTGCTATGCCCCCATTTTTGTGAGTGTAATGCCCCCGGGTGTGAGTGCTATGCCCCCTGAATGTGAGTGCTATGCCCCCCAGGTGTGAGTGCTATGCCCCCTCTCTCCAGAGGTGACTGGGAGAGGCGAACCACGTTCAACTTGTCTTCCTGATCAATTGCCCAACCCAGAATTGCGCCGGCCTCAATCAATTCGTTCATGGCGGTTCGCAGGCTCCGGCGAAAGTCAACCAGGCGAGCGCACTCCGACCCGCACAGGTGCTTCAATGTGGTGATTTTCACCGGATAGGGCATTCTGTGACTCGCGTAAAAGCCATGCAACCACTTGGCGAGATCGGTCTTGAGTTGCAGCCTTTGTTGCCACTGCACCTGGGTCCATCCGACATCGAAAAGACCAACCAATTTGGGATTGATCCTGATGATGTAGGACTGGTCTTCATCGCTGAAGTAAAATTCGTCGACCAATGAACCGGCATAGGAGAAAGTCCCTCTATGAAAGCCCTGTTTAAGGTTGACTTTGATCTCCACGGCGGTGGCTGTCAGTCGTCGGAGTGAATCCTTGAGCCACTCCCGCCCTGATTTACCGCCTTGGCGTCCTATGGCCGCAAGAAAGGGCTTCACCTTGATACGGAGAAATTGTCGCTTCTCCGGGGCAGGTTCACGGGCCTGAAAATGAAGCGCTTGCGCCAATACGTCGAAATCGCCCTGGTCCAATCGCCATCCGGTGTATTGGATCGTCACCCCCTTGAGCGATGCGATGAGTTCCTTTTTGACGGCTTTTCGCCGTCCCCTTTTAATCACCCCGAACAGAGCGGAACGCAGGCATATATTGGGGATGCCGCGAGTCTTCTCCGGCCAATCGGGTAATAGAGGGATTTGTTCAATAGCTTGTATCTTCTGTCGCATCTCCGGTGAGAGGGAATCAAAGCATCGATGCTGGAGAAGGTTGCTCGCCTCTGGTTCTGTTGGAAAGAATTCGTGTGAAATAACAGCCTCCTTTCTTAAAATTGTTGGGATGAAGAGGGTTACCGTTCACGAATCTCGATGGTTCGACGCGGCCTACCTGCTTTCACCGCTCGAATGCGCTTGCTCTCAAACCAGGTATTCAGGTCTGCCTCCAGGATCAAAACGGTTTTACCTGGCTTGTAAGCCGCCAGATCACCTCTCTTGATTGCCCGATGAATGGTGTGATAGCTGCATTTGGCGAGTTGAGCCGCTTCATCGATCGTGATGGACGTGTTTCGTATCATTGGCACATACCTTGTGAACTGCTGCGCGAATCTGGTCAGGAGTGCCCCAGATCCAGATAACCTTGCTGATACCGGTGACCATTTCGAGGCGAACCGCCACCGCTTTCGGGCAGGGCCTTCTGCCGTGGAGGATATGGCTGAAAAAGTCGGGCGATATTTCCGCCCGGAGGGCAAGCTGCTTTTGGGTGATCCGCTCTTTAGTTGCACTCATAGTCAACTATTTGGATTAAATTTTAGGTGACGTCAAGAAAAATATAACGACAATATACTGTTTTTATTGAATAAATTGAGCAATTGCTCAAGTGATGAGCATGTGCTCAATTTTTCACCATGCATTTCTACGCAATCATTGCCCCAAAGAAGGCAACGCAGAGGGGCTGATTGCTGATGCGAAAAATTGTTGCTATGGGGAAAAGGTGGACTGGGTTTGAATCTGTCCGTTGTCCTTCATGAGATCGTAGGCAAATGTAGCGAACTTGCCTATAATGTCGTCTTTTGCAGGGTCGCAACTGGTTGGAATAGGAACGATTGTGGCCTGGAACGCGTCCATCTTGATATTTTTGCCAGGAACAGGAACGTGTATGCATTTTCCTGGAACGACGAAGAAATATGCAGGTGAGCCGTCCATCTTTGCAGCGGGCGGTTCAGGTGATGGCGGTGAGCCTTTTTTCCTTTTCCGGTATTCTCGCCAGTAATCGGGATGGCGTTCCCGCCATCGTTTCTGACAGTCGATCTGGTTTTGTCGGTAATCGGGATCAGTGGCTCTTTTTTTTCGCTGCCATTCTCTTTTTCTTGCTCGCTGGCAGTCAGCACGGTTGCAGTATTGTTGGTTGGGGTTCCTTGGGTTTGCAGGTTTGATTCGTCGACAAGCATTGCAGCAGAAGGATTTCATGGCAACGGTTTCCTCAAACGCTATTGCGCTATAGGTTTAAAATGACGAGCAAAATTAGGCTCGCGCCATGAGATTTAAACCAAACGCCAATACCGAAGAATATGCAACCCCCTCACATTTTCGGCCCAGACGTATTCTCGGCTTTTATTTATTGAGCAAATGCTCTATCGTTTGTGACATGAATAACGCAATCGCAGAGCAGTTCCGGGCCGCCTTGAATTTCTTGCTTCATCAGGAGGGAAGAGGCGCCCAAGTGCGCCTTGCCGGGGCACAGAACATTGATCGAGGCTATCTCAACGCTGTCACCAAGGGGAGAAAGCCGGCGGCCGAGGAGATCCGTCTCAAAATTGCCGATCACTTCGGCATAACGTATGAAGCGATGCTCACCCTCGGTCGGGCGGTTGAGGAAGGGAAGGTGGTACAGGGCCAAGGACTTTCACGGCTTGGGCCTTCAAATGACGCACAATCCAGTGGTGAGAGGCATGATCAGCCTTCGGATAAAACGAAATCCGAAGCCTTGCAGCGTTTTTTGGAGGTACTCCACTCTGAAACTGAGTACAGCAACCTCTTGAATGAAATGACCGATGCCTTCTACCGCGCCATGAAAGCAAAGCAGGAAACTTCACATATGGTTAGGAGGTTGGAAATGCTGGAAGAAAGATTGGGAAAATTGGAATCGTCATCCGATTAGGATAGAGAAGAAAACAACGAAGAGGGCTGTTTTCGTTGATATGTAGAAATTGAGATTCAATCTGCACGCCACGTATTTTGGTTTCGATCAAATCTGAAAAATACTCAAAAAAAGATACGCGGGGATAAGGTCAACCTTTTCGTTTCTCGGTCTCACTGTCGATAATCAGGAAAAATATTGCCCGACTTTCCTGCCTCGTGGGGAAAGAGCAGTTTGTCTTTTGACTTTGTCATATTGATACAATGTATGTTGCTCAATCCATCAGCGTTTTGATATTATGTTGTTTTATGAGTTGACTCCAGCTTGTTTAAAATTCGGAAAATTGGCTTAATAATACTGTTAGATTATTGAAAAAAACATCTAGATAAAATTATGGATCATTTGAATAGTGATAATTTGGAATACGGTTTACTAACAACCAGATTAGAAACTTAAAATATGATCTGGTCTCAAGAAAAGAACATGATCATTCTTGTCAATAATCTATCCGACCATCAAGAACGGGTTCGAGCAAGAAAAATAGGTCAAATAGCGAATCGTGAATTGCAACATGATGGGCCGATCTATCACGAAAGTGAGTCAGCTGATTCTAGAGATATCCATCTCTATCTTTATGTTTCCGATGTAAGAGTTGTGGGTTTTGCAATTTTTGAGAAAAGAGATTATGTTTCGAAATATACGTGGGATGAATATGATAAAAAGATTGAAAAAGAATTAAAAGAACACAGTCCCATATGGTCTCTTGGGTTAATTTGGTTTCATAAAAAATATCGAAAAACCGGGGTTGCAACTCATTTATTTCAAATTTGCCTGAATCATCTTAAAATCGGAATTAATGATATCGGATTGTACACACCATTCACTAAAGAGGGCGAAGCTTGGGCTAGAGCTACCTTCGAGAAGGAATTTATTATTGCAAAATAAAAAAATCTAACCAGGCGCTCAACAACGCTCCGTTGCACTCCGCTCGGACCCGGCAAACAACGCCGGGCCGGTTAGCTCAACGTTCGGAAAACAAACATGATCTCTAAGAAACAAGTCGACGCTGCAGTCGCTTCTGCAAAGGAGGCGATCCGACCAGATGCGGACCTATCATGGGTCACACGCTCAGCACTGATGGAGAGAGCATATTTTTTGGGTTTGTATGCAGGGCTGAGGAGCATCGCAAACGAGGATGATCTTCGAGGACTGGTTCTCAAAACTATCACCAACACAATGTTTTCGAGGAATGGAGATGATTTTTTTACGTCGACATCCCTTGGAAAAGTCTTCAACGCGCTTCAACACGAAATTCTTTATGCCGAGCGACAGATCGTGAACCCAGAATCTATCGACTCGCTTCGGGTCGGGATAGAAGAGATCGATCATCGATGGAAGTATAACGTAAATGAAGCGGAAGAACTGACTGAAGCACTCCGGCGAACGATTCAAGCGTCCACGGTTACGGGCGTCGCAAGCCCTACGACCGACAGGGAAGAGCGCGATTTTCGCCATCGTTGCTGTCAAATGCTGCAGCATTTGGAGAAATGTATTCGGTTTCTTAGTTTGCCTCAAACAGACCACCGGAAGTGGAGGTCCTTTGACGAATAACTGCCGAACAAGGCGGTGGTGAACAACCGGCTACCCGCTCTGAGTCGAAATGACCATCGTAACTATAACCCTTAACCCTGTTGCGGAGTGGCGCTCCCGGTATCCGGTGCCACACCTCGACGTTAAAAGTCAACATTGCTCTGAAACATGTTGACCGGCTTCCCTCACTCGCTGGAAAAGAGCAGTTTGTCTTTTGACTTTGTCATATTGTAACCATGCTGCTTGGTCAAACATGTAAAATTTTGATATTGTTTTGTTTTCTTGCTTGACCTTAGTTGGTTAATTGTTCGGTAAATTGGCTTAATAACACTGTTAGAAGTCAAAGGAGCCGTAAATGGGTATTTCCAACATAAAAACCATATTTGTCTCATTACTGGCTATATCAATGGTTGCGTGCGCATCTGGATCGGCAATCGTAACTGGAACTAAAAGAACGCCATTGGAACCAAGCCAGGTTAAACTGTACTTAGAGTCACCAGCTAAGTTTGAGGTCATAGGTATAGTTAATGCGTCAAGTGATGCTGGATGGACCGAACAAGGATCAGTGGATTACGCTGTACAAGAACTCAAAAATCAAGCGGCAAAGCTTGGTGCAAATGGAGTTTTATTGGGCGCTACTGGTGAGAGCACATCAACAGTCGTAGGTGGTTATGGAACGGGATATATGTATGCTATACCAGTTACAGCTAAGACTGTTTCAGGTAAAGCTATATATGTCAGCGAATAAGACTTCTAACAAAGCCATCAAAAGCGACGCCAAAAAAGCGGCGCGCTTTATGGCAACGTTAAAAGTCAACATTGCTTAAGTATATACGTAATAAAATTGAGACCGAGAAAGTGATAAAATACGGTTGTCAAAATCCTGTTTTTTCGAAGAGAGAAGGAGGATGTGATGGCCAATTCACTCGATTTTTCGAACAATTATTACCCCACTGAATGGCTTAGTTCGGTTTACTCAACCAACCATTCTTTATTCATTCCGCTTCAGGATAGCCCCATTTTTGAAGCTGAATCATTACAAACATTCTCCTTTCCTAGCGCCGGCGCTCTCTATTTTCACCAACCCAGTGAAAGACGGAGAGCACTCAACAGGGCTGCAGACAGATTAGAAGCAAGTAGCCTCCCTGGTTTTGAGTACGTCGTTTCGTATCTTTACAGCAAATACCGTAGTAATCACTCGATATCCTCGATCAGGCAGACAGGCAGGACTCTTTATTCCTTTTTGTTGTTTTTCAATGGGTTAGGACGGCACCATATTGAGCAGATCAGCAGGAAAGATATTGCTCAATACGTCGAGCGGGAGCAGGAGCGTGGGTTAAAGATCAACTCAGTCCGTCAGCACCTGCATACGGTATATTCCTTCCTCAATTATCTGGTCAGAAACGATATACTTCCCGCAGATATACTGCTGAAAAAGATCCGGTTGCGACTGCCAGAGATTCTCCCCAAAGCAATTCCAGCAGAAGATGTGGACAAAATTCTCCAAACTGTAACTAACACCAGGGATCGAGCTCTTATCCTTTTACTCCTTCATACAGGGATGCGAATAGGCGAGCTCCTCAACCTCCGGTTGCCAGATATCGTACAATCAGAACGAAAAATTTTATTGTACGTCGGCGAGAAAAATTTACACGGTAGGGTTGTCTATTACGGCAACACAGCAGAGAAGGCACTGAACGCGTGGCTGTCGATCAGAGACCCGGCTAATGAATACCTTTTCTACGGTTACAAGGGGAAATCACTGTCCTATGCAGGAGCGCGGAAGATGATGAAAAGCGTTATTCACAAAGCCGGACTTGAACACAAAGGGTACAGCCTCCATTCTTTGCGACATACCTACGCAACTAATATGCTGAATGCTGGATTACGAGTGGAAGTTTTACAGCAACTTCTGGGGCATCTGAACATTGACATGACACTGCGATATGCAAGGATATCGAACTTTACACAGGAAGAAGCCTACTTCAAAGCTATGGCAGTTATTGAGCAGGGAGGTCGCCATGAATATGACAGAGTCAATCCTGAATTACAGGCAGTA
Source organism: uncultured Desulfobulbus sp. (assembly GCF_963662935.2). NCBI lineage: Bacteria > Pseudomonadati > Thermodesulfobacteriota > Desulfobulbia > Desulfobulbales > Desulfobulbaceae > Desulfobulbus > uncultured Desulfobulbus sp. The sequence continues at coordinate 2,333,357 of NZ_CAXXTL010000002.1, forward strand.
TTTGAAGAGAAAAAATTTTTCTCCTCTCACGATTAAAAACTATCTTCACCGCTTGCAGCGATTTTTCAGTTGGGTTTCAACGGCTGTTGAATTGACGACTGTGGCGGAGATTAGATTGTATATTGACTACTTGCTTGAAAAACGTGTAGCCCCACGTACCATCAACTGTCACCTGTCGAGTATCCGGCTGTTTTATGATTATCTGGTAGATGAGGAGAATATCATCCTAGAAAATCCAGTTATCGGAGGTCTCCTGCTCAAGGAATCACGACCGCTTCCCAGATATTTAACCGATAATGAGGTAGAGGGATTTTTTAGATTCGTTTCCAATAAGCGGGATTTTGCAATTTTTATGCTGATGCTCCGTTGTGGTTTACGGGTTAACGAAATTGCGAATTTATCTCTCGATTGCATTGATTACAGACGCAGCCGGATAATGGTCAGAAATGGTAAGGGCGCAAAAGATCGGATAGTTTTCATCAGTAACGATGCAGCTAGTGCTTTGGCGGTCTATTTGCAACACAGGTCTGTGACAAAGGAAAGTCGAATATTCCTGGCTGAAAAAGGTCGGTGTCGTGGCAAGCCCATATCGGTTCGCGCGATACAGAAACGAGTAGAATACTACGCAAAAATTAGTGAGATTCCTGTTACCTGTCACAGGTTTCGGCATACTATGGCAACACAGCTTCTCAATGCCGACGCAGACTTGGTGAGCATTCAGGAAATTCTAGGTCATACTAAGATCAAAACCACTCAGCGTTACAGTAAGTTGTCAAATCTGAAAGTACAGCAAGATTACTTCACAGCCATGGAAGTGATCACTGAAAGGGCTTTGGGCAATCCGCTAGAAGAGAGTTCGAGGTCATAATCCGCTCTGCCAAAGCCCAATTCCTCCGACGAGCAATAAGTAGAGGCCCATTCTCGGAATCAGACTTTGACAGAGCTACCATCGAGGTGGCAAATAATCTTGACAGATCATATGTGAAGGGTAGAGAATAGACGCAAGTAACAGATTAATCTAAAAGGAAAAATAGGATCTGTTACGTATATAGACTGTCAACCTTGACTGCGAAACAGCAAAGAGAATGCTATCTCTTCCATTTTTAGCTAAACGCAACATAACGTACCAATCTGGCTGCTAACATGCGTTCTCGTCAATTCTACGCACTTCTCGCACGGAAATGATTCATGGTTTTCACATAACCCGCACGGCGTATACATTGCTGCAACAGCTTCCAACTTTGATCCGAAAGACGATGTGCAGTTCTTGCAGTTGTAAGCCTTGCACCCAGGTGCTTGGAATTTCATGCCGGTAACGTTGCCATGAAATATCCTTTTTACCTGACACATTCTTTATGCGCCCTATAGCCAGCATTTATGGCTTCTTGGGCTGATTTCAATCTCACTGTACAGTTCTTGCAATTGTAATCAACGCAGCCAGGGCCATGAAAAACATGGCTATTGACGTTGCCGTGATATTCAGCTGATCCAGTTGGTAAAGCTTGAGGGTTGCCAGACGGTAATGCAACGCCTGCTGCACTGCTGCTTCCACCGCTTCGCTGCTCGTGTCTGAATTCCCAAGGAGGTACAGGGTTGGCATCTGCCCACAACCCTTTATGTGCAGCCTTCGCAGCTTCTTCTAGCTTCAGCCAGTCATAGCAAAAACTTTCCTCACAATATTTCCGATACATCCAGCCAAACCCTTGGGCGACAATCTGTTCATTCAAATTGATGTCATCCGCGTACACCATGGCCACGGTTCTACCATAGTGGTCTTTAGTTATTGGCTCTACACGTACCTTCCTCCCTGATAACATTGATGAGGTGAAATCTTTGGCTTCTTGGCCGAATGCTTGACTTTTTTCAGGGGTATCAATTCCAAAAAAACGAATTTCTAGTGATTTCCATGTACCAGACACAATGATTGTGTCACCGTCAGTAACAGAAACAACTTTAGCGGTGATGGTTTCCGCCTGCGAGGAATCGTTGAAAGCAGGAGATAATACTAATGAAATTAATAAGAAAAGGATGTTGAGTAGTTTCAATTTTATTTCCTCGTGGATTCGCCAGCTACTTGAATCAGTTCTGTGGCAGGGTGCGGGTTTCTTCCGCATTGGCGTGAATGAAATGGGAATAAAGAAATTATATCGTTTGATTGCTGCTTGTCAAAATATAATTGGTTGCATATTTAGTAAAAATTTGAAAACAGTATCAGTTAAATTCTGTTATGCTAACAGTCAGGGTTACTCCTGTATTAGATAATAATTAATAATCAATTTCATTAAGGAACAATTTTATGAGCAAAACACTTGTGCAGATGACTGCCGAAATCATCCAATCGCAAATCACCAGCAAGCAAATGAGCACCGATGAAATCAAAACTGCTTTGAACGACACTTTTCAGGCCCTTAAAGCGCTTCAAGACGCCGAAGCCGGTGGAGATATAGTGACTGAGGCTGAAGATGCCAATCCAACCGTTGATCCGAAGAAATCAATTCAGAAAAATAAGGTTGTCTGTCTTGAGTGTGGCCAGGAATTCAAAATGCTGTCTCCCAAGCATTTAGGATCCCATGGCCTCACTGCAAAAGAATACCGAAAAAAATATGGATTTTCAGCACGTCAGCCACTTTGTGCAAAGGCACTTTCAGAAAAGCGTTCCTTGTCTGGCAAAGAAAGAGGCATTCCGGCCAACCTCCGCATATCCATCGATGCACGAACCAAGAAGAAAGGTGCAAGTAAATAACAACCCGCTAATTACAGGATACGTTATGACCAAATCACAGTTGATAGAAGCTTTTGCTCTGGATCAAAATTTGCCTCCCAAAACAGCTGCCTCCATTGTGAATACGATTCTGGATACGATGATCGAGACTCTGGTTAAAGGTGATAATATCGAGTTGCGCGGGTTCGGAACTTTCACAGTGCGGGAATATGAGACGTATACCGGCAGAAACCCTAAAACTGGGAGCCCGATATCGGTGAAGCCTAAAAAGCTGCCATTCTTCAAAGCCGGTAAAGATCTCAGGGAATCAATAGATGCGAACCGGGGTTAAATGACCGAATCGTTACGAAGGGTTGAGATCAGGGCTTTGACCTTATTCGAGCCAATGAGAAACCGTAGAAACAGTGGATTGCTTTTCGATTCTTCGAATGAAAAGTCCAGTATGATTGGAAATATGTTGCCCGGCTTCCTCGGCTCACCTGGAAAGAGAGGTTTGTTTTTTGACTTTGTCATATTGTAACGATGCCAGTTGGTCAATTAACACTGTTAGCGAAGAAGGAGAATTTACCAATGATGCGTTGGATCACTTACTTGTTTGTTGCCCTTTCCATTTCTGGGTGCGCAACCATTGATACTGTGCAGCCTGGAACCGGCGGTTCAACCTTTGAGGTTCGCGGAAAGAGCTATGACGAAATATGGAAAGCTGTGGTGAGAACGGCAAGCCGCAGTCTCACAATCGTTGATAGTAATAAGGAATCCGGAACATTAAGGGCCGAAAAGGGCGTCGGCATGGCGACATGGGGAGAGGTTGTGGGCATTTTTGTACGTCCAACAAATAATGGTGCTCCGGTGTACACAGTCGAGGTGCAAAGTCTGAAGCGTGCGAGGGCTCAAATCACCGGACAAGATTGGACATCCACAATGATTTCAGGAATCAAAGCAGAACTCGACCAATAATTCTTGCTAACAAGCCCATCAACTCGGAAAGCAAAAAGCGGCGTTCCTTCGTCGCTCTGCTTATTGCTGCTGGTTATGGGCGACGTTAGAAGTCAACAGTCGAGTAGCCCGGGGGAGTCGCACCCCCAGGCCCTCACAGATCCGGACGTGAGCCTCTCAACTCATCCGGCTCCTCATGTCCCCTCTTAACCGAGGTTTGAATTACTTCGAGGTTCCTCCCATCTCTGGTTGACCCAAAAGCAATCATGGACATGTTACCCCCTTCGCTCCACCTCCATTACAGAGTCTTCAACACTACTACGAGGTAATCCGTCCCTGTGCTCCGCATCGGTACTCTCATCCTCATGGGGCCTCAACTTGGATTTCTCCCTTATCATCGGAACGACAGGTTCCCACGTTCCGCACGAAAGCCCAGATCATGTTCACGCCACCTTTATGCCGGCCGCCGCTCGGACAGTAAAACAGGTTTCCTCCGAACTTATCCTGGGTTGGAACAAGATCCCAGTTTTGACAGCAACTTATATTTTCGACACCTCATCAGTGGTTCAGGGTTATTCGTCTCCATGATCCATACCTGACCCGATCCAACGCCGGGCCTTTTCCTTAACGTTCACCACCATGGCTCTTTACCACAGCAGCTTAAGGTGGTTTGGAGCCCGCTCCTGTAAGCCGACCCCGAGGGACCTACCCTCATCTTTCGTGCAGCCTCGTGGCGCACTTGCTCCTGTTAATCTTGATTGAAAATATGGAGAGTTCGATCTGAAAAAATCATTTCATTTTGCCGGTTGATCTCTGGTCGTAATCCTTTTGAATCTGTATACAGAGAAAAAAACTACCTATGTTTAATGTTATTTTTTAATGTATTTATAGATATATTAAGGTTATCGGCAATTAGATAGTTCGGCAATCCTTTGTCCTTGAGGCATTTGTATACGTGGTTAATGTATCTAGATTTCACACCTTCAGGTGGCTCAAGTTTTATGCTATTGCTTCTGTATTTATCAATAGCTGTATCATCGAAAAGTCCGCTAAATGTTACATCAATACAATATCCTTGATATTTTCTTTTCTTTAGAGAGCCATGATTATTTTCTAGTCTTTTATCTTCGAATTCGTGCTCGCCTAAAATAATATTTTCATCTTTTCCGAGCGTTAACCTTCTCCTGACATAATTTGCCAACTCCCGGATATTTCCAGGCCAATGATAAGCTTCCAGTTCGTCTAATCGTTGATTGAAATATAGAATAGTATCACTTCGTTTCTGCTCAGATTTTTCCATCTTGTAAGCTAGGTGATCAATAAGGGTGGGTAAATCATCAATGATATCTCTCAGGCTGGGAATAGTAAGAACCTTACCAGCTAGGCGATAATAGAGATCTTTACGGAATTCCTTCGATAGTATTTTTTCTCGCAACAACTCATTCTGGCCACCCGCAATTATCTTCACGTCTGCCACCATATCCCGATCACTGCCCATCGGTGTGTATGTACCGTTATCTAAAAACCGCAGGAGCATTGCTTGGACTCGCGGGGGCATATCGGGTAGTTCGTCAAGAAACAGGGTGCCTCCGTCTAATGTAGCAAACAGGCCTTTTCTATCTATTGCGTCGGTATAAGCTCCTTTTACATGGCCAAACAGTTCAGATATTAAATAGTCTTCTTTAAGGCCTGCACAGTTTATTGCACCGAAGTTTTTATCTCGCCGACAAGGGTCAAGGTGATGGAGGAAAAATGCAGCGGCTTCCTTTCCAGTTCCTGTTTCTCCTAAAAGCAATACATTGTTTAATCCTGCCTTTGCTACCCTGTAAATGTTCATTTTTAACTTTATTAGATCAGCAGACTTACCTTCAATTGCAGGAAAATTGAACTTTGAAAATTTATCAGCTAGGCGCTTTTCTTCAGAGGAAATGGAGTCTAGACCATTGGCCAGGGTAACGATTGCTTTTCTAAGCTCATCTCTATTAACATCACCGTTTTCATCACCAAGAAAAGTTAAAGTGATTTTATACCTGAGAAAATTAATTATATCTTGTTTCAATGGTGATGTGGTTTTTTTTGGATATAGATGCAAAAACTTTTTTCCGCAACAAAGGGCCAATTTTTTTTCGACCCGTTGTTCAGGTTCACCGTACCAGTAAACCCGCCCACCTTCTTTGGCGATTGCCTGAAGATACAAACAAACATCATCGTTGCAGACAAAAGGGGCCACTATAACGATTTCAGCATTTTTACAGGTTTGGTGAACGTGGCCAAGTGTAGCGGCCACAGATCGCCTGCCTGTTTCTATAACCACTTCAGGCTCTAAATTTTTTGATCTGCATATCTCTGCCGCCTTCCATATTGACTCCGGAGTTGGCCAGACAAGAATATAAGCCATGTGTCGCTCCATTCGTATTTATCAAAATATGACATAATTTATACATTTAAATGATATCACGTGTCATTTAATGACAAAAGAGGAAAAGAGAGAGCAACACGCAAAAACAGAATTTTGACATATAACCAGCCAAATTTAAATGTTTTGTACGATTACAGGCAATCGCCACTCAACATGGAGCAATAATTGCCCTTGGAGTGAAGGTTCGTCAATTTTGAATATTTCACGCCACTAACCGAAACGACAGGAGAGGGTAATTATGCAAAAAAAGAAGGTTGTACTGCTTGGAGACTCTATTTTTGACAATGAAGCCTATGTCGCCAGAGGGGAGTCTGTAATTGAACAGATCGGCAAAATTAACAAAAAAGATTGGCACGCAGAATTGCTGGCATTAGATGGCGCCATAACGCGTGACATTGCGCGGCAATGTGCCCAAGTCGGTCAAGACATTACCCATATTTTTGTGAGTTGCGGTGGTAATGATGCACTTGGTTACATAAATGTTTTTGGAGAAAAATGTTCATCAATGATTGAAGCCATGCATAAACTAACAGAAATAAAATTACAATTTCACGGTTTCTATCAAGAAATGCTCTACAGCATTTTAAAATTAAATAAAAAATTATCTGTATGCACAATATATGATTCTTCACCAGAGATAGAAGAAGAATTGTTAACTGCTTTAACAATTTTCAACGATATAATATTCAAAGAAGCATTCAAATTAGGCATACCAGTTATTGATTTACGAATGATTTTCGATCAACCTGCAGATTACTCCTCAGTGTCCCCAATCGAACCGTCAGAGATCGGAGGAAAGAAAATAGCTAAAGCCATTGCCTATGTTGTCGAAAACCATGACTTTAATACTAAAAATAGCGTGATTTACTCGACGGGATTGTAATGGAAAACACCGACCAACCCAGATACTTTGTCGGGAAAGAGGATGGATTCATACAGGCTTTCGCCCATCTTCATCTTCACTCTTGTTATTCAATCGGAGATGGTCTTATCGAATTCACGAAATTATTTAAAAAATGCCATGAATTCGGCATGTCGAGCGTAGCCTTGACTGACCATGCCACATTGGCAGGGATTGCAAGTTTTTACAGTCAGGCATTGGACCACAATATCAAGCCGATTGTTGGTTGTGAGTTCAATGTGGTCGATGACCGTTTCGTCCACAAAGTGCAAGGAGATGTGAAAACAGGATACCACTTAGTCTTGCTGGCCCAAGATCAAGTAGGGCTAGAAAACCTGATGCAACTTGATTATCTGGCTCACGCAGAGGGGTATTTTAGAGTACCTAGTGTTGACTTAAATTTATTATCCCTCCACAATAAAGGTCTGGTTTGCTTGAGCGGTTGTCTGGCCGGGCGGATCCCGCAACTTATCGTAGCTGGGAAAAAGACCTTAGCTCGCCTCGCAGCATTGGAGTTGCAGCATATTTTTGGAGACAACTTTTACCTTGAACTTCAAGAGAATGGATTGATTGTCCAGCGCTATGTGAACACTGAGTTGGTGAAATTGGGCAATGAATTAGACATCCAAGTGGTGGCTACAAATGACAACCATTTCCTAGAACCTGAAGATGTAGATCTTTTTCAGCAGGATTTTTTCGGGCCAACCTGCGATTCGTTCGACTCCGGCAAGGTGCATTTACATTTCAAATCAGCATCGCGGATGCTGGAGGATTTTCAACGCACGCCTCAGGCTTTAGCCAACACGGTCCGAATTGCTTCACTTTGCCGATTAAACCTATCTCCTGCAGAGTTCATTGATAAACTCAAAAAACATCAACAACGTCTTGAAGTTCTAAAAATCAATACCCCAAGGTAAAGAATCCACAATGCGTGTTTGCATCCACAGAGGTAGTCACCAAATAGGCGGTAGCTGCGTCGAAGTTGAACAAGACGGGAAAAGGATCCTGATCGATCTAGGCCTGCCGTTGGATGCCGAAATCAACGAAAGGTTCCATATTCCTGAAAAATTGGGTGCCATTGACGGAAGTGATCCTTCCTTGCTGGGCATCCTCATCTCCCATCCTCATCTTGACCATTTTGGATTATTGGCCCATGTTTCCTCAAACATCCCTATCGGTATAGGAGGTGCAGCTCGACGAATTCTTTCGGCTGCTGGGCCATTTTTGCCTGGGAACTGGCCTGTCCCGGCGCAGGGTTGGGATTATAAATCAGGACATAGTTTTACTGTGGGGCCGTTTCACATAACCCCCTATCTCGTCGACCATTCCGCTTACGACGCGTACGCATTGCTCATCGAGGGCGGCGGCCGGCGCTTGTTCTACAGTGGCGACTTTCGATCGCATGGCCGTAAATCAGCTTTATTCAAAAAAATGCTGGCCATGCCGCCAAGAAACATAGACGCCATGCTGGTTGAGGGTTCGTCATTGGGTCGACTCAATGATAATCAACACTTTCCAGCCGAATCTGATATCGAGACGCAACTCGTTGAAGCCTTCTCCGTAACAAACGGCTTAGCTATGGTCCATGCCTCAGTGCAAAATATCGACCGGATCGTTTCCATCTTTCGCGCTTCTAAGCGAACAGGCAGAAAATTGGTCATTGACCTTTACGCTGCGGCCATTCTTGAGGCTACTGGAAATAAAAACATACCTCAATCAGATTGGCCATCTATGGCTCTCTTCGTACCACAGGTGCAACGTCTCCAAATCAAAGAAAACGCTTGGTTCGACCTACTGAAGCAGCATTCGTCTAACCGGATTTACATAGAAGGCCTCCGCGAAATGCCGAAGAGGTCCACCTTGCTTTTCCGTCCTTTGCACCGGTTTGACCTCGAGCGCGGCAAATGTCTGGAAGGGGCTGCTTATTTTTATTCGCAATGGGAAGGTTATTGGGAACAAGGCAATTACGACAAACTTAAAGATTGGCTCGAACGGCACAGTATTCCAAGGCACAATATCCACACGTCTGGACATGCTAGTCCTGCCGACCTCAAGGCCTTTGTTGCCGCTTTATCACCAGGAAAAGTCGTTCCGATTCACAGCTTTTTTCCAGAGAAATTTCTAGAGCTTTTCCCAAACGTGGAGGCTCATAATGATGGCGAATGGTGGGAGGTATAAATGGAAAACAAAAAAATAACACGCGGAATTAATAAAGAGTTTGCAGAAAAATTCATAAAATCTGAACTTTATCAGCTTTACAAAAAGCACAATGATGAATTAATCATAGGTGTTCGTAATAATTCTCTTAATTTATATTACAACTGCGACAGCATAGCAAAAATATCATGCATAAATAATTCACTTCGTTGTGAAATAGATAGATATTACACAGATGGAATACATTATAAAATTAATGATAAAAACAAAAAGTACGAAATTTCTCAAAATGAGATATGTGATAAATATGATAAAATAAAAGAAAACAGCAACAAAAAGCAAAAAAATGAAAAAAAAGCACAATCGAATTTATTTATTAAAAATAACTCAAATGAGTTATCAAATTGGTTTTGTATCGATATCGAGTATGTTAAATCATTCAATGATAAAAACGAAAAAAACGAATCTAATTTTTCAGCGAGATTTGACATTATAGCAATATCAAAAAAAGAAATATCAAAAGAAGAAGGACATGTTGCCGCTTTAATAGAATTGAAATATGGAAACAGTTCTATAGGTGGTAATAGTGGTATATATAAACATGCTAATGACTTTTTCAAATTTAAAGATAAAAATTATTTTGAAGATCACTTAAAAGGTGAAATTTTTGACATTATAGAAAGTCAAAAAGATATAGGAATTAATATTCCTTTTAATGAATTAAATAAAGAATCTTTATTAACATATAAATTTTATTTTATTATATTAAATAATAATTCTGAAACAGAAAATTTTTCAACTCCAAAGCAAACAATGGCTGGATATCTTTTTAGAAAAAAGAAATGGGGATGCAAGAGATTATCAAAAAAATACTGTGTCGAGAATGATTTCGGAGATATAACAAAAAAGGAAAATATTGTTAACGCCACTTTTTTATTTTCGAAATGGACACTTGATAATCTTTCAATTGAAGATATAATTGATGGTGATTACGATGAAATTATCACACCTATGTAATCATTTATTTAAATCGTATATAATCGAAGTAATTCGCGTTTTTTCAATAACGTCTCAATGAATTAATTGTAACCAAGTTGTTAGCTTGCTACGAACGCACCTTACCGTTATTATTCTTGTAATAAAAGATTGTAAAATTCCTATCACTACTTGTACACAAAAAGGGTCAGAGTAAAACTACATATCGTGACAACAACTGTCAGGTCTGTTTCGTTGTGCGAAGAAACTGGAACGACGACCACGTTTTTCTACGCCGAGTCCATATTTCTCCAGTATATACGTAATAAAATTGAGACCGAGAAAGTGATAAAATACGGTTGTCAAAATCCTGTTTTTTCGAAGAGAGAAGGAGGATGTGATGGCCAATTCACTCGATTTTTCGAACAATTATTACCCCACTGAATGGCTTAGTTCGGTTTACTCAACCAACCATTCTTTATTCATTCCGCTTCAGGATAGCCCCATTTTTGAAGCTGAATCATTACAAACATTCTCCTTTCCTAGCGCCGGCGCTCTCTATTTTCACCAACCCAGTGAAAGACGGAGAGCACTCAACAGGGCTGCAGACAGATTAGAAGCAAGTAGCCTCCCTGGTTTTGAGTACGTCGTTTCGTATCTTTACAGCAAATACCGTAGTAATCACTCGATATCCTCGATCAGGCAGACAGGCAGGACTCTTTATTCCTTTTTGTTGTTTTTCAATGGGTTAGGACGGCACCATATTGAGCAGATCAGCAGGAAAGATATTGCTCAATACGTCGAGCGGGAGCAGGAGCGTGGGTTAAAGATCAACTCAGTCCGTCAGCACCTGCATACGGTATATTCCTTCCTCAATTATCTGGTCAGAAACGATATACTTCCCGCAGATATACTGCTGAAAAAGATCCGGTTGCGACTGCCAGAGATTCTCCCCAAAGCAATTCCAGCAGAAGATGTGGACAAAATTCTCCAAACTGTAACTAACACCAGGGATCGAGCTCTTATCCTTTTACTCCTTCATACAGGGATGCGAATAGGCGAGCTCCTCAACCTCCGGTTGCCAGATATCGTACAATCAGAACGAAAAATTTTATTGTACGTCGGCGAGAAAAATTTACACGGTAGGGTTGTCTATTACGGCAACACAGCAGAGAAGGCACTGAACGCGTGGCTGTCGATCAGAGACCCGGCTAATGAATACCTTTTCTACGGTTACAAGGGGAAATCACTGTCCTATGCAGGAGCGCGGAAGATGATGAAAAGCGTTATTCACAAAGCCGGACTTGAACACAAAGGGTACAGCCTCCATTCTTTGCGACATACCTACGCAACTAATATGCTGAATGCTGGATTACGAGTGGAAGTTTTACAGCAACTTCTGGGGCATCTGAACATTGACATGACACTGCGATATGCAAGGATATCGAACTTTACACAGGAAGAAGCCTACTTCAAAGCTATGGCAGTTATTGAGCAGGGAGGTCGCCATGAATATGACAGAGTCAATCCTGAATTACAGGCAGTATTTGAAGAGAAAAAATTTTTCTCCTCTCACGATTAAAAACTATCTTCACCGCTTGCAGCGATTTTTCAGTTGGGTTTCAACGGCTGTTGAATTGACGACTGTGGCGGAGATTAGATTGTATATTGACTACTTGCTTGAAAAACGTGTAGCCCCACGTACCATCAACTGTCACCTGTCGAGTATCCGGCTGTTTTATGATTATCTGGTAGATGAGGAGAATATCATCCTAGAAAATCCAGTTATCGGAGGTCTCCTGCTCAAGGAATCACGACCGCTTCCCAGATATTTAACCGATAATGAGGTAGAGGGATTTTTTAGATTCGTTTCCAATAAGCGGGATTTTGCAATTTTTATGCTGATGCTCCGTTGTGGTTTACGGGTTAACGAAATTGCGAATTTATCTCTCGATTGCATTGATTACAGACGCAGCCGGATAATGGTCAGAAATGGTAAGGGCGCAAAAGATCGGATAGTTTTCATCAGTAACGATGCAGCTAGTGCTTTGGCGGTCTATTTGCAACACAGGTCTGTGACAAAGGAAAGTCGAATATTCCTGGCTGAAAAAGGTCGGTGTCGTGGCAAGCCCATATCGGTTCGCGCGATACAGAAACGAGTAGAATACTACGCAAAAATTAGTGAGATTCCTGTTACCTGTCACAGGTTTCGGCATACTATGGCAACACAGCTTCTCAATGCCGACGCAGACTTGGTGAGCATTCAGGAAATTCTAGGTCATACTAAGATCAAAACCACTCAGCGTTACAGTAAGTTGTCAAATCTGAAAGTACAGCAAGATTACTTCACAGCCATGGAAGTGATCACTGAAAGGGCTTTGGGCAATCCGCTAGAAGAGAGTTCGAGGTCATAATCCGCTCTGCCAAAGCCCAATTCCTCCGACGAGCAATAAGTAGAGGCCCATTCTCGGAATCAGACTTTGACAGAGCTACCATCGAGGTGGCAAATAATCTTGACAGATCATATGTGAAGGGTAGAGAATAGACGCAAGTAACAGATTAATCTAAAAGGAAAAATAGGATCTGTTACGTATATAGACTGTAAATCATGACTTTCAGAAAAGAGGTGGGCAGGAACCTAAATCAAAATAGACGAGTCAACAAAGATTGGAAAGCACCTTGACCCGTCGCCTCCTGAAAGATTCAGGAATAACCTCAAGCCTTGCCTGCGTAAAACTGATTGATACTGCCAGGAACAATATCCTCTTGAACTTGATCCTTACCAAGTCTCATAAATTTGGGATCTGGGGAAAAGGCGGCGCAGTATAGCCTATGTCGAAAATTTCATGACAGTTCGGGCAAATGAACAGCCACCTCACCGCCTCACCATCAGCCTTGAACATAGAGTGAAAACCGTCCTTATAACCGCATTGAGGACAAATCTTGAATTCCTCCTTTACCTCTATCTTTCGCACATTGTATTTCATACTTTATAACCACCTCATCTCTAGGTACTGTACCCCCCATTAATGGTTGTTGTGGAGGGTATCTTCATTCAAACCGTACGATATTCCCACATCATTTCATCAGACGTTTGGCCAAAGGATCCCATAACTTCCCTTTCTCAACTATCTCAATAAATCGTTGAACACTAAATCCGTCGGGAAACAAATCGTCTTCAACAACTTCTTTTTCAAGTACCAGGTTACGACCCAATAACTGCCGTTCATTTCGCAATATTACGATCAAACCTTCCAATGATACCTTGAGAAACCCATCTATCAACTCCTGGTCATGTTCAATCGAGGTGTCCACAATCCAGGGGTAGACCTTGACCTTGTTTATGTCCGTTCGTAATTGGAGTTCAGACTGTAATTTTTCATTGTATAGAATGGATTTTTGTATAGCGATTTGTTTACGTTGAAGTTGTTGAGCGGCTTTACGTAGGGTGATTGTTCGATGGATCCAAGCTTCCTGCTTTGTTTTTCTCAGATAGGACGATTTTACTTCCAAGATTAAAATGTGGTCGTCTTGGTGACAAATCAGGTCAACCTCACCCGGGTCATAACCATCTTCTGCATCTGGTTGATATGATTCTAAAACGTAAAATCCTTTACTCCTGAATATATCACCTAATCGTGATTCAATGCGGTGAGTTTCATCCGTTCTGCCTTTCCGTCTACATCCAATCCTTCGTAAATTGTTAACGGCAGCGGTTGAATTGTTCTGTGATGCCATCAGCCAGGGCAACTGAAACCCAAACATGCCAAGTTTGATTATCGGTTGTTCATGAAATTCTGGTGTCGGTACATTGGGTGCTTTGTCTATGCTGTCCCTCAACTCTTTCAGGTCATTCGTCCAAAATTCTAAAATATTTGCGGCCATCCTGAGATCTCCATCGGGATAAGTGTTGTCTTGGTTCAACGGGAATAGGACTTTTGAGCTGTTCATGATAAACCATTATGAACGGAGGAAAGTCCATGCGAAAGAAACGTCACAACTACAGCCCTGAAGAGAAGGTAATCATCCTCAAGCGCCACCTGGTTGGCCGGGAAACGGTATCGGATCTCTGCGATGAATACCAACTGCAGCCGAATACATTCTACGGTTGGCAAAAGCAGTTTTTCGAAAAGGGAGCTGCTGCTTTTGCCCTAGAAAACAAAGACTCCAAGAAGGTACAAGAACAACGAATCCATCAGCTTGAAGATAAATTGCGTCGGAAACATGAAGTTCTTTCCGAGTTGCTGGAGGAGCATATCCAGTTAAAAAAAGAACTTGGGGAGCTCTGAATGGTAGCTGGGTTCCTCATGATACACGTGATACCGTTGTTGATTTCAGCAAGCATTGGAGCAAGAAAGCTGAAGTGGCCCTGCAAGAGATCATCGCTTGGCTGGCCGTTTCCAGGAGCAAGTTTTATGCATGGATCAAGCGGTACGGCAAGGCCAACGAACATAATGGGCTGATCCCCCGGGATTTCTGGCTTGAACCTTGGGAACGGGCAGCGATCGTCAATTTTGCTGTCAACAATCCCCTTGAGGGGTATCGGCGGTTGACGTTTATGCTACTGGATCAGGACATCGTTGCCGTCAGCCCCAGCAGCACCTGGCGAGTTCTAGGCCAGGCAGGGTTGCTGCAGAAATGGAACCGGAAGAAAAGCCTCAAGGGCACCGGCTTTGTGCAACCGCTCAGGCCCCATGACCATTGGCATGTGGACATTTCTTATATCAACATCTGCGGCACATTTTATTATTTGTGCAGCATTCTCGATGGATGCAGTCGTTTCATTGTCCACTGGGAGATCAGGGAACAGATGACGGAAATGGATGTGGAGATCATCCTGCAACGCGCCAAGGAGCACTTTCCCGAAGCCCGGCCAAGGATCATTTCAGATAACGGGCCACAATTTATTGCCAAGGATTTCAAAGAATTCATCCGTATCTCGGGAATGACGCATGTGCGGACATCGCCATATTATCCGCAGTCCAACGGCAAATTGGAACGGTTCCACGCAACCATCAAGGGGGAATGTATTCGTCCCGGTGTCCCGCTTTCCCTTGACGATGCCCGAAGAATGGTTGAAGGGTTTATCCATCACTACAACAACGTCAGGTTGCACAGCGCCATCGGATATATCGCGCCGATGGACAAATTGAACGGCAGAGAACAGGAAATATTCAAAGAGCGAGACAAAAAACTGGAAAAAGCCCGGGAACTGAGAAAGAAAAAACGACTTCGTGCCTACGGGCCAATCACCCCAAGGGGAGATAATACGGCTCCCCATAACCCCTTAATGCAAACAGCTTGAATGTCCATTTCCAACTGAGGCGGAACAGTGTCGGAAACTGTCCATGACTTTATCCGTTCAGCTTTTTCCGATGGCTCTGCCCAAGTTAACGGAAATCGATTTTCTCCAGTCATGAGACCTTCGATCATCAACTGTGACAACGCTGGAATCCAGTTTCCAGTTTCCTGCAGATACTCCTGAAATTTGGCGATGTATGACGAGTTGAAAAATGCCGTCATAAGTTCGAGAGAATGTATGGTTTTGAACAAATCAACCTTTGAACCATCCGGTAAAACAATTTCTGATCGCAAGCCAAATACTTCATCCAACTGCAAAAACACCTGACAAGCTTTGATGTGCGCAAGACGGTTTGAATCATCGTTTTCTGGCAACCCAAAATGTTGAGTGGCTAGGTCCGACTGGAGATGAAAAAGTAGAGCCTTATTGAACCAGTAAGTATGAAGTGCAGAGAGTTTTCTGCCGTTAAAGTCCCATTCAGATTCCTCGGGAATTTCGATAGGATAAATGGTTAGGTGATCACCCTCAAAAAGATATCGATAATCATCGTCGTAACAGAACTCATAGACAGTTCCATGTAAAAAAGCATTCCGTTTTACCACAGCAGCAATGAGAACATTTAGCCGATCAAGATTTTTCAGGCACAATGACGGAGGATTTTCCCCTGGAAGCAATAACGGCATCAGGTGGCGTTTAAGCGATTTTGCTAAGAACCGTTCATTGAGTCTAAAATCGTTTTCAGGCCTGCTTTTGAGTTTCCATACGAGGAGTTCACTTAATGCATCCCAAGCACGTTGATGCATCTCATTGTATGCATCATCTTTCTTTGGTGATTCGTATCTTTCGGGGACTAAATTCTGGAAAGTGAATAGGCTCCCGTACAGCAGATATTCAAATATTGTCAGCTCATCCAATTCCTTTTTAAGGTCATGAATCTGGTTATCATGCTGATGCAGTTCCTCGTAGAGTATCTGGCAAACTTTTATGAACTGTTGGAAATCAACGTCCCCGTCGTCAGCTATTGAGAGGATGGTCGTCCATGAAGGTGAGTCTGGCTGAAAAAAAAGGCGGGAATATCGTATTCCCCGTTTGAGTGTTTCTGGTTCAGTTTGAAGCAAACGCCGGAATAACTTATCATCCACTAAACCGAAATGTAGTGAGCGGCCAAGTGCAAGCGATATGGGATCAGATTGGTAACCAGTATCAGTTATTTTTTGCCAGAATGAGCATTGCCATAATGCTGTGGTTCGAACCTGATGAGTAAAATCCTTTTTTTGGGGTTTACCGTCCAGGTAGAGGTGCGAGCACGAGTCAGCAGCTTGTTCAAGAGAATCTGTTACTGTGAAATTCCTTTCGAACAACTTTTCGTACGCAATCCTGCACTGTTCAACCGCAGTAGATGAAGTCATTTAAGAATAATTTTGCAATCTGTATTGTTGGCTATTAACTCTGTCTGTCAAAAATCTGTCGCTGCTAAAATCTTTTTGAAAAAAAGTACTATCTGTTTTAATTTATGGGATAATATTGAATCGCTCCTGTTGCCATTATATAGAAGTGTTTGAAATACCTCGCAAACGGGTCAGGAAGATAAAGATTTAAATTTTAATGAATTATGTTCTTCCACGCCGCTGAGAATGCCAAGAATATTCTGCCCAGAGCAAAGTAAAACTTGCCCAGAGTTACCGTGAAAACTTTGCTCACGTTTTCTCCCTGTACTGGGGGCTGGTACAGTTTGGATGTTCCAAGCGGCGTTTATTTGGAGTAGTTCAGACTTAATCTGACACAGAGCTGGGGAAAAGATATATTGATTTTGTCGATCAAAAGCCTCAGGAACTACTTAATGCATCCCAACTTATTATTACTACTGTATATACGGCTTAGCTGAGAAGTGAAAGGTGAGGATTGGCCAGGAGATCCTTGTTAACTGGTTCCCGAAACGACTGTCAGGTTCAATCAAATCTCCCCGTTCGACCAGATTAGAACTCGATTATTTCGAATGGTAGTTGAAAATTGCGCCCAAAAATGCGACTATTATTAATAATTGTTTAATTTTAAATATAATATTCAGGATTCCTAATCCTGGTGCCGCAGGTTCGAATCCTGCCTGGAGCACCAATTGTATCAAGCGCTTAACTCTTTGCGAGTCAGGCGCTTTTTTGTTGATTCGTGGTTTAGCGACCAAGAGGTACACGCATAGGGCTATCCACACCTGGGTCAACACTGCGTTGCTGGATGTTCCCAGAAAAGTTTTGATCTTCAGATTCTGCTTGATCCACTTGAAGAACAGCTCGATCTGCCAGCGCTCCTTATAAATAGCTGCGATCTCCTTGGCTTTCAGGTGGTGGGCATTGGTGACAAAGCGATATTCGACACCGGTTTCCGCATCGGTGTACGCGACCAAGCGAAGCGGCTCCTTGACGCCCTTGAGCCGGATGGACTGGTCATTGGTGATGCCGGGGCTTTTACGTCCAGCCCGTTTGAGCAGGTATTCGACATCGGCGTTGCTTTTCAGGCGGGTGACAAAGAAAATGGAGTTTATGGTCAGGTCATTATACCATGCGTAATCGGTGAAGCCGCGATCAAAGCAGACAAAGGATCCCTTGGGAAGTTTGAGGGTTTTGGCCCAGTTGATCTCATGCACCTTGCCGCTGGTCATGTCCATGAACGCGGGGATAAAGCCATCGGCATCCAGCCCCATGTGCAACTTGATGGCCCCTTTTTTCTGCCGAAACTCGGCCCATGGAAACACGGACAGGCAGAGATTGATCACCGTGGTGTCCAAGAGGTAGAGTTTGCCCTGGAAGGAAAACTTGTGTTTGGGAGCAGCCAGTTGGCATCGGCTCAACAGTCGGGTGAAGAGCGTCTGATAGAGGGTGGCAGGCTGTTCGGCATTCACCCGTGCCAGTGTCGCTTTGGAAGTTTTTTTCATGCCGAGGTGATAGAGACGTTGATCTTGCGCCTTCAGGTTATCGGTGATGTCCCGGAGACTTCTTCTGCCGGACATCTGCCCGATCAGCAGAGCCAGGAACTGACTCCACCGGTTGTAGGAGCGGAACTTCTGTCCCGCATGATGTACCTTGGCAAGAGCATCGAATTCATATCTCGGTATAAGTGCAATCAGTTGCTTCAGCGCGGTATCGCTATGGGCCATGGCTCGGATCTCCTTGGTTTGTATGATCTTTTTCGCAAAATCATTATACCCCAAAGAGCTCTCTGAGCCTCTTTTTATTGATCATTTATGAGACAGCAGTGATTTAACATGTATAATCCCAGTATATTACATGGAAAAATCCGGAGATTGAACCCTCTGGTGCTACGTGGTCAACCATGGGTATGAACAACTGGTCCATGCTAAAAGCATTCGGGGATGGCAACGATCGTGCAAAACCAGCAATCGTCAGTTGCTAACGGTGAAATAACCTGCCGGCCGAGGGATTGCCCACCTTTTAAGAACGCGGCTATTTCCGGTCAGGTTTATTGACTTGATACTAGAGAAGGCCCCCTGAGCACCCGGCGGACTATTCCGCTATAATGGGGGTATCAGCAACCCTTAGCAAGGAGGCCTTCTCATGCGATTGTACACCAAGCAACACAAGCATTACTGTGGAATCGACCTGCACACCAACAAAATGTACCTGTGCATCCTCAGCCAGGAAGGGGACATCCTGCTCCATCGCAACATCAAGACCGAGCCGGAAACCTTCCTCAAAACCATCGCCCCCTATCGGGATGATCTGGTGGTGTGCGCCGAGTGCATGTTCTCCTGGTACTGGCTGGCCGATCTCTGCGCCACGGAAAACATCCCCTTTATCCTCGGTCATGCGCTCTACATGCGAGCCATCCACGGCGGCAAAAGCAAGAACGACAAGATTGACTCCCAGAAGATCGCTGCCTTGCTCAGGGGCGGCCTCATTCCCATGGCCTACGTGTATCCCCAGCGGATGCGTGCCACTCGGGACCTGATGCGCCGGCGCAACCATCTCATGCGCAAGCGGGCCGAGCTCTTTGCCCACACCCAGAATACCGCCAGCCAGTACAACCTGCAGGTGCCTCTGGGCCGGATCGCCAAACCGCAAAACCGGGAAGGCTTGCTGGATCGGTTCGACGATCCCTCGGTGTGCATGTCCATGGCCGCCAATCTCGACATGATCGACGCCTATGACCGGGTGTTGGCCGTCCTCGAACAGGACATCATTGCCCACGCAAAGGAGCATGACCCGACTGCTTATGCCCTCTTGAAGAGCATCCCCGGCGTGGGCCGGATCAATGCCCTCAATCTGCTCTATGAGATCGAGGACATCAGCCGCTTTCCCAGGGTTCAGGATTTCGCCTCCTATTGCCGCCTGGTCACCTGCTCCAAGGAATCCAACGGCAAGAAATACGGCAGTGGCGGCAAGAAGATCGGCAACGCCCATCTCCGCTGGGCCTTTTCCTTGGCTGCGCAACTGTTCCTCAAAAGCAACGAACCGGGCCGGCAATTCCACGACAAGCTGGTGCGGAAACACGGCAAAGGCAAGGCGCTTTCCATCCTGGCGCACAAGCTCGGCCGAGCGGTCTATTTCATGCTGAAAAACCGGCAGGGGTTCAACATGCATACGTTCCTGGCCGTCTAATCGAGGGGACGGGCGAGCCCGACACCTAACTGGAGCTTTTTTCGAGCATATCCGCATGGCCCTCCGGAGCATATCCTCCGTCTGCCGTCAGCATTATGGGCCATGGTCTGCCGGTTGCACCGCAGCCAGAAGGCTTGATTGGCCGTCCGTCCCGCTCGTTGAACATCTGCTTGTTGATGTGGTTCTGCCCCTCACCCGAGCCCGGCTCTAACTCTGGCATGCCGCCGCATGACCAAGCCGTTTTGAATGGGACGGCACGAGGGTACGCGATTGTTTCTAGGACGCGACAACAAAATCCTTGCCGCAATCACCCGGCCTTCGTTCCCGGCGAGCCCGCGAATGGAACCCGGTCTCCGACGAGCAAGAGAGTGGCCCATTCTCGACCGGGTTCCATTCGCTCGTTGCTCTTGCCAGCATCGTCTTAACTGGCAAAGTGGTTGATCCTCGATAAGTGTTTGGCGCAGAGTCACTCTGTCGTCGAATATGAAACCCAAGTCAGGGCGCGCTTCATCGGGCAATTGGTCGGATTGTACCGACCACAGAGTGATAAGTTCATCGCTCCCGGATACCTTTATCCGTTGACAACCGGGGGCCTTCTAAGGGTTATGGTTTTTTTACCATGTGCAGCAATTCAATACCTTGATTTGTTGTTTCTCTGCCCGCTATTTGAAAACCCATTTTTTGATAAAGATGGATGTTTCTTTCGCTTTTATTGCCCGTACAAAGCAGAAAACTATGTGCATTGGTTCCTCACATGAAACGGTGCATGAGCGGTATGGCCGGTAAGTTGCCCATACAGTGGTAGAGGTTGCAGATAAAGAGGTCAGCTGTTCTGAACCCATAGGCCTTGTGGCTGACGACTTTGGCTTTATTGTTGAGCCCTTCGACAGTGCCGTTGCTGATGGGCATGTGGAACCAGGTCAGGATGTTTTCTTCATGGCGTCGGACCATCCAGGCAAACTCGCGTAAGGGTTCCAGGCGAGAATGCGTTGCCCACCAAAACCACTGCTTCAAGTGCTTCCTGGCCCAGGTTTTTGTCTTATAGGACCATAAATCTCGAAAGCGCTCTTTGAGGAGATAGGCCCTGTTGATCTTCAGATTCATATGCTCAAGGCTGCTGAGTCTGATCCTTTGCTTCGGCGTAAGGTTCCAAGGATTCTTAAGCCAGATATACCGGCTGTCCTTCATGAGCTCCTTGTGTTCCTTTCCTTTTTCTCGGATCTCATCTCGCCGGACTTGATCAACCGCTTCCATCAGGTGGCGAACGATATGAAATTTATCAAAAACAAGAGTTGCCTGCGGAGCACATTCCTTGATCACCTCGACATAGGGCTTCCACATATCGCAACAGATGCCCTGGAGTTTGTTTGTCCGCTCTGGCCCGAGGTAGTTGAAAAAGCTGCGCAAGGTATCTTTGGTTCTTTCAACCCCGCTCCAGATCAAGGTTTTTGAGCGGAGATCGTACACATTGGTGAGGTAGACATGACCTTTTTTCCGCGAAATCTCATCAATACCAATATGCGTAATGCCGCTGAGATCGCGATGCTCCATGCCATATTTCACTACGCTTTTGACTGCTGTGGCAACCGTACCCCAGGCACA
This sequence comes from uncultured Desulfobulbus sp., assembly GCF_963662935.2. Taxonomy (NCBI): domain Bacteria; kingdom Pseudomonadati; phylum Thermodesulfobacteriota; class Desulfobulbia; order Desulfobulbales; family Desulfobulbaceae; genus Desulfobulbus; species uncultured Desulfobulbus sp. The sequence goes on from NZ_CAXXTL010000002.1 coordinate 2,354,984, forward strand.
ACTGAACAGTTTGGCGACAGAGTACCAGGGCAGCATCTCGGCCCACTTGGCCAGGTAGCAACTGTAGGCAAGAGTAAAGCGTTGCTTGCCCGTCACCCAGGGAAGTTTCTCCGTGCGGACGCCTCCACATCGAGAACAAGACACCCGACGAGGTACATATTTGACCCAGACAGGTATATTCCACAGAGGCACGTGGCGAAAGAATCGCACCTCTCGCCGATCCCGGTAGACGGCAGGATGTCCGCATGACCCGCATCGCACCCTGTGGCGGGCATCAGGACGAATTTCAGCGATTATTCCATCGGAGTCTTTGGTGACCGTATGTACTCGAAAACCTTGCAAATCAACCGTCTGTTTGATTATCTGTTCAACAAGCATGAGTTCCTCTGTAGATAGATTATTGGCTGGCCGGCCTTTATCTACCTAAAAGAACTCATGCTTTTAAATTTGTTAAGCTGTTTTACGCACCGTTTCGTGCGGGGAACCTGTGCATTTGGTTCCATAACTTCGATTTCAGATAGTAATTTGGAACCAATGCCTTGATTTTGAAATTTCGGTACTACAGTTAACCGTTCTATTTCTATACTATGGTTTCTTTCTGTAAATCTAACGGAACCTGAGGTGGTCGGGGTTTGTGAGACATCCTGAGGTGTGAAATAAGCAATGTTGCTTTTATTATACAGTTACAGGCCTCAGGCTGCCTTGCTCAATTGTTCGATTCGTTTTGAATAAGCCTCATTTGGAGTCTGCTTGTCAAGTGACGAATGTTTTCTTTTCTCATTATACCAGCCGAACCAGGAAGTCAGATCCTTGACAAGCTCAGTTCCCGTTTCGTATGACTTCAGGTAGATCCTTTCGTATTTCAGGGTGCGCCAAAGTCGCTCGATAAAGATATTGTCCTTGAATCGTCCTTTGCCGTCCATGCTGATTTTGACGTTCCAGGCCTTGAGGACTGAGGTGAACGCTTCGCTGGTGAATTGGCACCCCTGATCAGTATTGAATATCTCAGGAGCGCCATATTTAAAGAGAGCCTCTTTCAAAGCCTCAACGCAAAATCTGGTGTCCAGAGTGTTGGATAGTCGCCAGGCGAGAACCTTTCTGGTGGCCCAATCCATGATCGCGATCAGGTACATGAAACCCCGAGCCATAGGGATGTAGGTGATGTCAGTCGCCCACACCTGATCGGGCCTGTCAATGGTCACTCCCCGGAGCAGATAGGGATAGACCGGATGCTTCGGCTGTCGCCTGCTGGTGCCCGGCTTGGGAGCTAAAGACTCGATGCCCATGACCCGCATTAAGCGACGGACACGACCTCTTCCCACCACGAGTTCGGGAGTTGTGAGGTGATCAGCAAAGGAACGGCTCCCCATCCAGGGGTGCTCAATATAGAGTTTGTCTATCCGGGCCATCAGTTCCAAATCACCAACACGTAGACCGAAGCCAAGGCCGCGGTAATAGTTGGAACGAGGCAGTCCGAAAAGCTGGCAGCAACGCTGAACAGAAACTTCAGGATGTCCCATAGCGATCACCTGTTGTTTCTGCGCCCGGCCAAGTTCAGACCGGGCAGATTGGCTAAAAAATCGTTCTCAACCTTGAGCTTGCCGATCTGACGGTGGAGCTCGGCCACTTCGGCCTCATGGTTGACTTCTTTCTTCTTGCCCTTGCCAAAAAGCTCAGAAGCGTTCTTGGTCAGATCCTGCTTCCAGCGGGTGATCTGGGTCGGGTGAACCCGGTACTCAGTAGCCAGTTCAGCCAGAGTCTTGGACTCCGACAGTGCGGCCAGGGCTACTGTGGCCTTAAATTCTGCGCTGTGACGTGGACGATGAGGTGGGTTTGACATTGAACTTCTCCTTGCAAAATAGGTTGGTTCATTGCTTATACACCTGTCTCAATAATCGGCACCTCTTCAACCAACGATTTCCCCATTAAACAAGGCTTTCAAGAATATCTTTATATTGAACTCTTCTCTAATAGATTCAAGGGATTGCCTGAGAGGTGGTAAATTGAAATTATTATATATTTTAGCTTGACCAAGAAATGCGTCTTTTTGGATTTTGAGTATTTCTTCGGCATCCTCAATTGATGCCTTTTTAATTGTTATTTGCGATTGGTTCATCGATGCGGACCATAACAGAGAAGAGGAGACATGGATTCAGGGCTTTTGGCATTGGTGATGATGGCCAGGTATCATGGCATCGCGGTTGATGAAACACAGCTGCGGCACGAGTTTGGCCAGGAGCCGTTTTCCACGGAACGGATACTGCTGGCTGCCAAACACCTGGGAATGACTGCCAAGCCCGTTGAGCAGGACCCGGATCGCCTGGAACGTGCGCCCCTTCCTGCCGTGGCCATCGACAAAGAGGGCAACTATTGTATCGCGGTCAAGTTCGGCTATGAGGGCGGTGACAAGGCCCGGCCGAAGATCATCGTCCAGCGGCCTGGTTCTGCCGCCGAGACGCTCGATCTCCCAGATTTTCTCGCGCAATGGTCCGGGCAGTTCCTCTTTTTCACCTCCAAGGCGAGTTTTGCCGAGGAACTGGCCAAATTTGACTTCAGTTGGTTCATACCGGCCATCGTCAAATATCGAAAATTGCTGGGCGAAGTTCTCCTGATCTCCTTTGTGCTGCAGCTCATTGGCCTGGCCACTCCTTTGGCTTTTCAGGTGGTGATGGACAAGGTGCTGGTCAATCACGCCATGAAAACGCTCAATGTCATTGCCGTCGGGCTGCTCTGCGCCACCCTGTTTGAATCGATTCTTACCGGAATCCGCACCTGGGTGTTTGCCCGCACCAGCAGCAAGATCGATGTCGAGCTCGGCGCCCGGCTTTTCCGGCATCTGTTGGCGCTGCCCCTTGCCTATTTCCAGTCGCGGCGGGTCGGTGATTCCGTGGCCCGAATCCGTGAGCTGGAAAACATCCGCTCCTTTCTCACCGGCAATGCCATTACTTTGGTGATGGACCTGTTGTTCTCCTTTGTCTTTCTTGGGGTGATGCTCTGGTACAGTGCTTTACTTACCCTGGTCGTCGTTATCTCCATACCAGTGTATATCGCCTTGTCGGTGGCGATTACCCCGACCTTGCGGGCACGCCTGAACGAGAAATTCAATCGTGGCGCCAAGAATCAGGCCTTTTTAGTGGAATCGATCAGTGGCATCGACACGGTCAAGTCGATGGCCGTTGAACCCCGCTGGATTCAGAACTGGGAAAAACAGCTCGCCTCCTATGTGTCTGCAGGAGTCAGTGCCAACAACGTCTCCATGGTGGCCAGCGGCGGGGTGAATCTGGTGAGCAAACTGGTGACGGTCGCCATCCTCTGGTTTGGCGCGTCGCTGGTGGTGGAGGGCAAATTGACAGTGGGTGAATTAATCGCCTTTAACATGCTCTCCGGGAGAATATCTTCTCCGATCCTTCGTCTTGCCCAGTTGTGGAATGACTTTCAGCAGGTGGGGATTTCCATGCAGCGCCTGGGCGATATTCTCAATGCCAAGACGGAGGTGGTGGGCCAGAAAACCCGGATTCCCCGGTTGGCCGGCACCATCGAGTTTGACCAGGTTTCTTTCCGCTACCGACCCGATGCCCCGGACGTCATTCGTGACCTCCAGCTCAAGATCGCCCCGGGAGAGGTGATCGGCATTGTCGGCCGTTCAGGTTCAGGGAAAAGCACCCTGGCCCGACTGCTGCAGCGCCTCTATGTTCCGGATCGTGGCCGGGTACTGATCGATGGCCAGGACCTGGCGGTGATCGACACCACCTCCTTGCGGCACCAGTTGGGCGTAGTCCTCCAGGAAAATATTCTCTTCACTGGCTCCATCCGGGAAAATATTGCCTTGGCTAACCCCGCTTTTCCCATTGAAACTATTATCGAGGCGGCGAAGCTCGCAGGCGCCCATGAATTCATCTGCGAACAACCGGAAGGCTACGATACCCAGGTGGGAGAACATGGTGCCGGGTTGTCCGGCGGCCAACGGCAACGGATTGCCATCGCCCGCGCTCTCATCAGCAATCCGCGCATCCTCATTTTTGACGAGGCCACCAGCGCCCTGGACTATGAATCGGAAAAAATCCTCCAGGACAACATGCGCAAGATCTGGGCCGGACGCACGGTGCTGATTATTGCGCACCGACTTTCGGCCGTGCGAGACGCGGACCGCATTATTGTGCTGGATCGGGGACAGATCGTCGAGGTCGGATCGCACAGCGAATTGATCGCGATCGATGGTGGTATTTATGCCCATTTGAATCAATTGCAACTTGGTTCAATCCCGACACCGGTGGCACTATGAGCGCCAAACACAAGCGAGAGGCGTATGTCGGGTTGTTACGCCATTATCGCAAGGTTTTTCAACACTACTGGCAGAAACGCAATGAGTTGGGCGGTGGGCTCTTTACTGAAGATGAAGCGGAATTTTTACCTGCCGCCCTCTCGCTCCAGGAAAAACCAGTTTCACCAACCTCCCGTCTGACGGCCAAGGTGTTGATACTGTTGGTCGTCGTGCTCCTTGCCTGGTCGATTCTGGGCCACATTGACATCATTGTCAACGCCACCGGTGAAATCATCCCCAGTGGGCGCACCAAGACCATTGCCTCGGTGGATGTAGCCAGCGTCAGAGCCCTGCACGTCGTGGAAGGGCAAAAGGTCCGGAAAGGGGATGTGCTGATTGAGCTGGATACCAGCGCCCCCGATGCCGAGCGCGACAAGGCCTTGTCAAGCGTGATGGAGGCGACCCTGCAGGTGGCAAGATCGCGGGCGATGATCACAGCTGTTGACAGCCGGAAACGACCGACACTCGCTCCGCTTGAAGGCATCTCTACCGAAAAGCTGCACGAGGCGCAAAAGCATTTAGATGGCCAGTTCCATGATTTTATGGCCAAACTCCAACGCCTCGATGGGGCAATCTCCCGCTATGCCCAAGCCTTGCCGCTGGCGACCCAGCGTGCTGTTGATTACAAGGAACTGGCCAAGGAGCATGATGTCTCCCAGCACGCGTATCTGGAAAAGGAGCAGGCGCGGGTTGATCTGCACGGGCAATTGGTGGAGGCAAAGGACCAGCGGACGGCTTTGATTGCTGAAACCAGGCGAGCCGCTTTCGATGCTCTGGCCGAGGGAGAAAAGATCGTCGGGGCGGCGCGGCAGGATGCGTTGCGGGCAGGCTCACACAGTAATCTGCTCAAGCTGGTTGCGCCGGTGGAGGGCACGGTACAGCAGCTGACCGTGCATACCATCGGCGGAGTGGTGCCGGCGGCGCAACCTCTGATGCTGATCGTCCCCAAGGAGAACCGCCTCGAGGTGGAAGCCTTCCTGGAGAACAAGGATGTGGGCTTTGTTGAGGAGAGCCAGATGGCGGCGGTCAAGGTCGATGCCTTTGAATATACCAAGTACGGCACCGTGCCCGCCAAGGTGGTGCATGTCTCGCGCGATGCCATCAAGGATGAGAAAAAGGGGTTGATTTACTCAATCCGGGTCGCACTGGATACCTCGATCATCCCGGTGAACGGCCACGACATGGAGTTGAGTCCGGGCATGTCGGTGAAGGTGGAGATCAAGACCGGCTCGCGCCGGGTGATCGAATACGTGTTGAGTCCGCTGCTGCAGCATAAGCGGGAGAGTCTCAATGAGCGTTGATTTCGGCAGGTATCAAGGATGTTATGGACGGATAGGCTTTCGAACGGGCGTGTTGCTGCTGGCAGGATTGATCTGGGCCGCGGCGGCGTGGGCTCTTGATCCCGCGTATCCGCTTGTCGATCCGTTGCGCACCAAGCCTGATTTGCTGCATACCGGGGTCACGCTTCCGGGCGACGGCGCGCCGGTTCCCTGTCCGGCGCAGAAAGATTTTTCTCTGCCGCTGACTTTGGGCGAGGCTGTTGATCTGGCCTTGTGCAATAATCCGCAGATCAGATCTTCCTGGGCAAATATCAAAATCCAGGCCGGGGCACTCGGCGAAGCACGATCTGCCTATCTACCCGCAGTAACTGGATCGCTTGGCCGGACCAATGACCAGATCAGGTATTCGGATTCCCGTTTCACCGAAACTAATGTCGATCAGAACACCGCGCAAGGGACCGTGACCTGGCGCCTCCTTGATTTTGGGGGACGAACAGCCAACCATCAGGCTGCTGAAAATCTACTGACAGCGGCACTCGCCAGCCACAGTGCCACCTTGCAAAAAGCGCTGACTGAAGTGATTCAAGCCTATTGCGATGCGCTGACCACTCGTGCGGCCTTCAACGCAAAAGTCGAGAGTGTGGATATTGCCACCAACACGCTCCGTTCAGCAAGGTCGCGGGAAGAAAAAGGGGCTCTTGCGCAAACCGACACCCTGCAGGCGACCACCGCCTTGGCCAAGGCCTCTTTGGAAAAAAACCGTGCGCAGGGCGGCTATGAAAAAGCCTTGTCCGTGTTGCGATATCTTTTGGGAGTGCCTGGAAATCCTGCGATCTCATTGCCGGAGAACCTGGATGAGAAGGCCGGTGAGAATGGCGGCAAGGCTCTGGCCGTTTGGTTAGATGAAACCCAGAAACAGCATCCCGCTCTTCTTGCGGCCCGAAGTCAACTCGAAGCCGCGCAGCAGCGGGTCGAAGCCACTCGCTCGGCAGGTTTGCCTTCATTGGGCCTTTCCGCCAGCTACTACCAAAATACCCGGCCCGGTGAAGCGGTCACGCATACCGACACTAAAGAAACCACCGTGGGCCTGACGCTGACCGTGCCGATCTTTGACGGATTTTCTTCCACCTACAAGGTTCGGGGCGCCCAGGCCCAGGTAGAGCAAAAGGAAGCGGCACTGGTTGACACCGAACATCAGATCGCCATGGAGGTCATCAAGGCGCATGCCGATGCCACTTCCGCCCTGCAGAATCTGGAGGCCTCCGCAAACCTGCTTGGAGCTGCACAAAAGGCACTGGCTGTTTCGCAGCGCAAGTATGCCAAGGGAGCTGCCGACATCAACGAGCTGTTGAACACCCAAGCAGCCCTGGCCGATGCACGGCAGGAACGGATTCGTTGTCTGGCTGAATGGCGTTCTGCGCGCTTACGACTTCTGGCCAGTGCTGGACAGATAGGAAGAGCAGCAGCCGTGGAATAAGCTAAAGAATGAATAGTCTGGAAAACCGAAGGAAGCACTCAACTCAAAGCTGTTGGTCCTGCGTTATCGCAGCATTTGCGCTCATGGAATTTTGAGTCAGTGACCACCGGCAAAGCCGGTGGCTTGAAAGATTGTGAACTGCTCAAAGCGGTATATTCAGCAGATTCTCTGACCACCATTCGGTGGCCGACTATCTGAATAGTTGCAGTTGATCGACACGATGGTCTTCTTGTTCTTGCTCGCGGATGTAAGCCCGCATAACCTCTTCATCGGCACCGACAGTTGAAACAAAATAGCCCCGTGCCCAAAAACTCATGCCGCTATAGTTCTTCCGTTGGCCAAGGTAGGTCCGCGCTATATGGATCGCGCTTTTTCCTTTCATATAGCCAACCACCTGCGATACGGCATATTTCGGCGGTATCGAAATCAGCATGTGCACATGATCGGATTGCAAATGCCCTTCCAGCACACGGCTCTCCTTCTGCCGGGCAAGGTCATGGAACACATCTCCAAGATTCTTGCGGAGTTGACCGTAAAGCATTTTCCGACGGCATTTCGGTATCCACACTACATGGAACTTGCAATCCCATTTCGTGTGGCTTAAACATTGTACGTTGTTCATGAAGCCTCCTTTCTCGTGACTTTGAGCGGTCCACGTGAGAGGAGGCTTCTTTATTATGCTGGAACCATCAAATTTTTGTTGTCCCCCGGCAAAGCCGGGGGTTTACCTAACTGAAATTATTTCCACCTTTTCCGTTTCCAAATATCGTTTTGTATTTCCTCGTGAATAGCGGTCATGCCTGATTGATGCGAAGCCAATAAGTCAAACCAAGGAAATCTGAGCCCCGTTGCAGCTCAACTCCGACGGGGATACCCCACTGATAACCAATGCCCCTTGGGAAACATTAGAAAATTGATTGCCGTCGTAGACTACCAAAGTGTCACTCCCGCTGCCGCCAACGGTGAAGGTAGTGCCTGACAAAGTTCCCTGTTGCAGAAAATATTTCTGGTTAACAACCAGGCCATTACCAGGTGCATCCATTTTACTTAGATTCGCGGTAACAGGATTCCTGGTCTGGAATTGAATGATATCGTCTCCTGCCGCGAAATTATCCACGACATCAAAGCCTCCTGTGATGGAAAAGGTATCACCCGCATCCAAGGTAAGGCTGGCATCATTGTCATGCCAGGTGACCACTGCCGCATCTTGCTGGGAAAAAAGGAATGTATCATTTCCGGTGCCGCCAAGCATGGTGTCGGCTCCGATCCCGCCTTCAATTACGCACCCGCTACTTGAGGCAGTGAGGGTATCGTTGCCCGCACCGCCGTAAATATAGAGGCTCCCGGTGTAACTGCTCATGTCGATAGTACTAGCTCCGCTGCCGCCAAGGGCAATCTTGTCACCGGCGGTTGCGATGTTGCTGGAAGCATCTTTAACATCAGCTCCCGCAGTCAGCAGGAGCCAGTCCGTATCCACAAAGGTATGGTTCACGGTTTCGGTCAGGACATTGGCACTAACCCCACGGTTGGTCACAGTGAGCAGTGTGCCATCGTTGATATGATCGCCACTGCCATCGCCATTCAAATAAACCGGTTTGTGCGCTGCTCCACTCATGAAAGCTATTTTTTCCGAATACGCTAGGGAGATCGAGGTCCCGCTGAAGCTCGCCCCTGATTTATTTAACGCCGGCGCAGTGGTATCCACCAGCTGTACTACGTTCTGCCCTGGGGTCGTGCCCAAGGTGGCGCCGGTGATTCCCTTCAACCGAACAAGGGCGTCCTCCCCGGGTTGGGCCGCAGCCTGATATACGGCCAACGTGTCGTTGTCGCCGTTGCCATCGGTATCAAGGGCAATAGCCACAGTTGTTCCGGGGGTGGTAATGTTTTGCGCCAAGTAAGAGAAGGCCTGGTTAATATTAAAATTTCCGATGGTTGGATCGGTGGAATAAGAGATGGAAACCGGTGCGCCGTTGCTGTCGAGGAAGGTAAGAATACCTTTTTTGATACTGTGCTGAGCCAGATTACCTACAACAATAGTGCCGTTTACCGGGGCCGTCGTGTCGGCGGCAATGCTGTTGGAGGGTAAGTTCAATTTATCGTTGTTCGTGCCGCCAACGCCTGATACGTCGAAGTCATAAATCGACTCGGGGTTATTATTTTTCCATCCATCCGTGTTGACCACCACCGTGTCCGAGGACCGTGTATTCCCATCTGTGAGGTAGATGCCGTCCGCCCCTCCGCCACCGTTGATCCGATCGGCTCCACTGCTGCCGCTTAGGGTTTCCGCTTTGGAGCTACCGGTGAGGATGTCATCACCGCCACCGCTGCTTACATTCCACTTTGACGATGAGGTATACCCTGGCATGGACGAGAGGTTCATGGTGTTGACGCCGGAGCCGCCGAGGATATATGCTGAACATGCCACGTAATTACCCACTGGGTTGTCTACCATCAAAAATGGATTGCTGTCTCCGTCGATAAGGCTTCCACCTGAATAGGTAATTTTCACGTAATCGGTGGCGGCAAAGCTGCTGGTTGTCGATAGCGTCAGCTGGTTGCCACCTGTGATTGAAGCGTTACTGATCGTCATGCTGGTGGCATTGCCGTTTTTGTCGATCTTAAGCAGGCTCCATCCTGCCGAGGCATCGTCCGCAGAAATATTCTTACTGAAGGTGAACGATAAAGCTGCGTTGGCTCCCTCTGTAATTTTGACAGTGCTGACCCTGAATACCATCCCGGAGTCAGAGGAATCATTAGAGCTGCTGGGTATGGTGCCTGCAAAGCTGGCGGCATCCTTACCTGCGCTATTCTGCAGGGCATAGGCATCGTTGCCCGCGGTGGGATCGGTGTACTTGACCGTGACGGTATCCGCCTTGGCAACAGGTTTGGACAACAACAGCTGGACCGTGCTGCCGTTAATCGCAATTTGGGCAATCGGATAGGCGCTGCCATTAGCGCCAGCGGTCACTTGAAAATAACTGGCAGAGGGTTGATGGTCACCATCCATTGATACATTAAATTTTAGGGTCACAATGGTCCCAGAAACAGTGGCATCGAGGATCACAGGGGCTGTTTTCACCATGACTTGTAAAGCCGTTGAAGCAGCCGAGTTGTTGCCCGCCGTATCGGTCTGGATGGCCTTGATGTTATGGAGGCCGTCTGCCAGAGAAGAGGTCTCGACGCTCCAATGGGTCCCTTCAACAACTGCCGTGCCCAGTAATTCGTTCGCATCCACCAGGCCATTACCATTGGTGTCCTCAAACAGGGTCACCCCCATCATGGTCCCAGGCTCAGTCGTCACACCCCAGATTGTCGGGGTCGATTCGTAGGTAAGATTGGTAATGCCGGGGTCAAGGTCGTTAGCGAGGAATGGAACGAGCGGGGCGGAAGGCTTACTGGTATCGATGGTGAGCCTCAATGCATCTGATGGTGCCGAGACATTCCCTGCCACATCGGTGACCTGTGCTTTAATGTTATAAATGCCGTTGGCCAGCGCCAGCGAGGTCACGCTCCATGTGCCGTTAACGCCAACAAGGGCAGTGCCCAGCAATTCACCGGAATCGAGCGTTCCACTATTATTGACGTCCTTGAACACCTGGACCTTATCACCGGCCTGCAGACCTTCTCCCATGAAGACCGGGGTAGTCACCTTGGTGATGTTATCCGTGTTGGATATTCCCTTGTCGGAAGCTATCGACAAAATAGGGGCGGCGGGTGCAGCTTCGCTTGTGTCGATGGTGACCTTGAGGGCCGCCGAGGCTGTGGAAACATTACCCGCCTTGTCCGTCTGAATCGCAGTTAAGGTGTGTTCGCCGTCAGTCAGTACAATGTCTGCAGAGGTGGGGATGCTCCAGACACCAAGGTTGGCAATGCCTGTTCCCAGCAGTTCGCCGTCATCCAGGGTCGCGTTGTGGTTGGCGTCATCGAAGAGTTGCACGCTCGCCCCGGACTCGGCCGTACCGGTGATCGTCAGGGCCGTATTTTTCTTGGTGAGATTGTCGGCACTGGAAACGCCTGTGTCGGAAGCGGCAATCAAATTCAGGGCCGCTGGTGGTGCGGCAGTGGTATCTACCCTGATCGGCAAGACCGTTGAGTTGCCTGAGCGATTGCCGGCCACATCGGTCTGGAACGCCTGGATGGCATGGGAACCGGCTGCCAGAACAGCGGTGTCAATGCTCCAGGTGCCGTCTCCAGCAATAATACCTGTACCCCGTGTTTCACCTATATCGATGAGGCCATTGAGATTGACATCTTCAAACAGGGTTACCGTGGCCCCGTTCTCGCCCGTGCCGCTGATCGTCGGGGTCGTGTCGTTGGTGAAATCGTCGGTACTGGAAAAGCCGGTATCGGAAGCGGTAATCAAATCCAGGGAGATCGGGGCGGTAATCCTGGTGTCAATGGTGACACTTAGGGCATCAGAGATAGTTCTATTGCCTCCTAATGCGTCGGTAACCTGCACCTTGATATCATAGGTGCCGAAAGCCAACGCCAGCGAGGTCACGCTCCATGTGCCGTTAGCGCCAACAGTGGCGGTGCCCAGCAATTCGCTAGTAGGTGTCATGGGGGTGGCCAGATCAAGAGCGTCATTGTGATTGAGGTCCTTGAACACCTTGACCTTGTATCCGGGAGTCAAACTCCCGCCGGAGAAAATCGGGGTAGATATTTTGGTGATATTATCCTCATTGGATACGCCCGAATCCGAGGCCGCTGCCAGATCCAGGATGGCAGGCTTCATTTTGATGGTGTTGCCGGAAAGGAGAAGAGAGTCTGGATCGAGGCTGGTGGTGAAGTCGATTGTCACATCGGCGCCGGCAACCCCGTCGGTACCGATGTAGAGGGTCTGGCCGTCAGCGCTTAACTGGGCATGATTCGCGCCCAACGCAGTACCATCCCCGGTTGAGTTTTCCAGTGCAGTAAATGCGGCACCGGTAATGGAAATAATATCGAGCCCTGTAAAATCGGTAATGGTGTCAACACCGTTACCGCTGGCTGCAAAGACGAAGGTATCCGCTCCAGTGCCCCCGGTCAGGATGTCATCGCCCGTTCCGCCGGTCAAGGTGTCTGTGCCGGCGCCGCCCAACAAAGTGTCTGTACCAGCGCCGCCCAATAAAACGTCGTTGCCGGCCATGCCGTTAAGACTGTCATCGCCATCGCCGCCGGTGAGGGTGTTGGCAGCGGCGTTGCCGGAGATCACGTTGGCCAGGGCGTTGCCGGTGATATTGATTTTACTAAGCCCCGTACCGCCCGCGTCGAAATTTTCTACGTTGTCAGGCAGCGTGAGCAATGTTGCAGTGATGTTAGTGGAGGCACCGCGCAATTGAATCGCATCGATGCCAGCATCGATTTCTTCAATAATGACATCCTGTACTGCGCCTATGCTGGTGAGATCTAAGAGATACGTGTCGTCGCCCAAGCCGCCCTTGAGGGTATCCATGCCGGTACTGCCATCGAGCACGTTAACTCCGTCGTTGCCGATAATTTCATTGTTTAGCGCATTGCCTGTGACATTGAGTAGATTGCTGCCTGTGCCACTGATATCAAAATTTTCCAGGTTGGATCCTAGGACAAGGGTGGCGGCTGTGGCTAAACCCAGATTTCCTGTGGCCCTCAATTGCAGAGTGTCATTGCCTTCACCCGTATTCTCGATAACGGTGTCTTCCAGTGTCGCTACGGTGCCTCTTCTGATCAAATCCACAATATAGGTGTCGTCACCTCTACCGCCTTTGAGGGTATCGGGGCCAGCACTGCCGTCTAAAACATTGTTGCCTGTGTTTCCCGTGATCGTGTTGATGCCACTGTTGCCAGTGCCGTTAATGTTGCCATTTCCGGTGAGTATAATATTTTGGGCATCGGGAGTATCGGCTAAAGAGCAATCAACGGAGGATGCAACAGTGTGCGTTTCTGCTAAAATAAAGGATTTAAGATCATCTAGATCGATTGAATTATCTCCGTTTTGATCAATGGCGGTGCCATCTGCATTGAATAATGTTCGCAGGTCTACCCTGAGACCGGTTGCACTATAATGCTCTTCCATCGAATCATAGGATATATCCGTGATCGTTCCGCTTAATCCACCAGAAGCGTAATAGTTGATATTTCCCTTTAGGGTAAAGCCACCGTCATCGCTGGATAAACTGATTTTACTCACCGAACCTGTAACCGACCGCACCCCGTTTGTATCGCCGATGCAGGTGAGTGTACCTTGATAAATCAAGTCGAAAGTTGGTGTTAACACCTTAAATTCAGTCAGGCTGCCGCTAAAGGTAGAAAGCCCCGTGGAATCCTGCGAATAGTTAACTGATCCTTTTAAGAGCAAGCTATAATCATTTTGCGGACGGCTGATTGAAATTTGGGAAAAATTGGCGCTGACGGCGAAGCCGGGGCCTATAACATTACCCGAAAGGTTTACCGTGCCAGCCGCCACAATATTCAGCATTGGGGTGGAAAAACTCATACCGGTCAGGGTCCCCGTCAACCCACCAGTATCCCAGTTAATTGTGACGCCCCCGTTGCCTGTGGACAAATTAAAAGAGATGTCATTACCATAGCTACAGGAAATACTGGTGACTGAAGATGAGCCGGTGGCATAATCCGCGCCGGTAAATTTACCCAGGGAAGTACCTTGTACCGTAATTGTGATCTTATTGGGATCGGCAGTGCTTTGATAAATTTGGGTATATTGCGTCTGGTCGGCACTCAAGATTTCACCAGGGTCTCCCTCAGTCAGTGCCACAATATTATTATATTTTCCTTCTAGATACGGCTCAATTGAATTCTCTGGATGGGCAGGGTCATTAATTAGGTTTTGAAAGTCAGTCAAAGCATCGTCAAAGTCGATCGAAAAATTCTGAATGGTACTCATCTTTTTCTCCTTTCCCAAATAATGAGATATGCTAATTTTTTAAAAAGAGGCGCCAAGGAAAATTGTTGGTCCGTGTGTAATGTGGGAACCACTTGCACTGTAATTTTCCTGATCCAATTTCACTGTCAGGTAGGAATATCTATATCCAGTACCAATTACCCAGGTTGGAGTATACTGGTATTCAATACAAAAATTACTTTCAGCGACCATACCGCCCGCAGAAAGTTCTCCAAAAGAAATTGATCCAAGAGAAAAATAGTTTGTCCTTATCCGGTATTTCAGACGATCAGAATGCGCATAAGAGGCAAACATACCTAGAGCTGGCAGGGGAACAGTAATGCTTTCTGATCGCGATCCTAAAATTGGTATTTTTGCGTCAGCGTTAATATTCAAAATTTGCATGCCTAGCGAACCGCCAAGCTCAAAATTTTTATTCTGGATTAATGCACGGTTGTAAAAAAACTTCAGTGTTTGAGTATCAATTTCCACAGGAGCTTTCAAGCCTAATTTGATGGAAAAACCAAAAAATTTTATCCTTTCATGCGTCAATGCACCTGTATCTGTGTGGTCTTCGTTATAAGTTATATTCCATGAGCTAGCCTGATTAGGATAGTACTCTAGTTGCAGGAAGGGAAAAAAAGAATAGTGCTCTTCTGTAAAATCTTTTCGAATATTAACTTCTCGTGGATATCGTTTTTTTTTCTCCTTGTAATGCACGTCAGGTGAACGATATGTATATTGCTCACCCGTTATAAGACGAAATTTTTGCATATTGCAGCGAGTCGAATCTACACAGTCTGCATACGTTACTGTTGATATCAAGACGCCAAAGAATATTGGATAAAATTTAAGTTGAAAGTTCACCGCTTATATTTCAAAATTAGTTTTTCTAGCATCAGAATCAGTGATTAGCTTATGCCGAATCTCCTTTCTGGGTTCGGTTGAAACAATTTTTCCCCGCAAAGTATCAGTAAAAATGAAGTACGCCTTTGAAGAATTGCTATCTCGTCGATTTTGCGAAGCGCGAACCAGGAAGGGAACACCGTGCCAGCGGTTGGATATTTACTGGAATGGTCGATGCCGTTTAAACGGCAGGGATCGTGGTGATGATTTCCGATCAGTATGCACTTCTATGAAACAAGAGGTGGCCAGCGTAAAAGCATTGGTATTGCTGGTACTAGTGCACCAAGCTAGTTAGCTCGAAAAAATTATCCTATTTACAGTGCGTTACATAGGGCACCGGAAGGGATCAAGCGAAAGTACTTTGAGCTGGGAAAAATTGAATATCCTATTTTAAGTGCCATAAACATTGGTGTTGCTGGTACAGAGCTGTTAAGCCCTGTGCACCAAGCCAGGTTAGTCGGGGAACTTATACTTTCTATACTGGGTTCGGTGGGATGCTGGGGCGGATCAAGGTGGAATAAAAATGACAGAGCTGTTAAGCCCTGCCTCTTGAATCCGGCATTACGGAACAATTTAATTTCGCCTTCTCCTGCCAACTGCTGCAAGTCCAGCTAAACCAGTGCCAAAGAGGAGTGTGGTGGTTGGCTCTGGGACAGGGGCATTAGACTGAACCGGCCTAACTGTTAGTTCACCTGACATGTATAGGTAAGTGTCTGGGGATACATAAGGAGCATAAAAGGAAGTGAAAATGAGACTATCATTTGAATTGTAAAACTCAGGATATATTGGATAAAATCCAGGATGCCAAATAGGATAATTGGTGATTATTTTCATTGCCTTTGAATCAGGAGACTCAAAATTTTGAGAGGGATAATTAAAGACAAAAATAGTAGTTGGTGTCTCTGACTGTCCCCTGCCATTAAATGACTGAATTTCGCCACTTAAAAAGGTGAAGCCAGGCGTCCCATTTGTAGTCGATACAATGATATCCACATCCCAAACAGCACCATTGCCTGTTTCTGGAGCTGTATCGGAAACGAATGACCCAAAAACGCTACCCACATCTGTTGCATTGTTATCCAACAAGGTTGCGTCTATGTGATATCTGAGTGGAACAGCTAGGGAGGGACTAGTAAGTACGAGAATCCAAAAAACAGATAAAATATAGCTTTTGAAGTTTACCGTTGGAAAGTGAAACAAAATTAAAAAAAATTTCATGGATCCTCCTTTTTTAGCGTGGCTAACGTCTCGCCACAGATGATGTTTTGGGTCCGGCCACGGAAGATGGCAAGCGCAAGGTTGTTCTCAATGGGTTCAAGCGTAAACAATCAACAACGATGCGGCGGAGCCTTTAACTGCCAGTTGATATAAAAATTTTGGTTCTTTCGTCTTTAAGTTGAAAGCCTCGGATTCAGCAAGCCGCAGTGCTGATGTATCTTGAGGAGGAAGTAGGCGACATCCTTATAACCGTAAGCCATACTCTTTAATCTTGGCGGATTCAACTCTGAAGTGCAACAGCTAGCGGCGGCTTGGTATAGTTCATTTTTGTCGCGAAGAATACTTCATGCGGCGAACGATATTCCAATACTTTTCACGGTCGATGGTTGAGTCGGTCAACCGCTCGCTGCACCTGCTCCTCGCTAATATTGCTCATTATGCCCCAAAGAGCTCTCTGAGCCTCTTTTTATTGATCATTTATGAGACAGCAGTGTCCAAAGATGGTGATTCAACAGACGGCTTGATTGAAATCGAAAATGGAGTTGTGAGAAAGATTAGGTGATACCGAAAGTTTCGGTAGAATCTGGGTAGATATAATCGTTAAAACTGTGGAAAATGTGGTAATGGAAGGCAAACTATAGAAGGGAATTTTTACTGTTATTTTAAAAGATTACGGAATTTCAAAACGTTGAGAAAAAAGACCTTTTACAATTCCTAATCCTGGTGCCGCAGGTTCGAATCCTGCCTGGAGCACCATAGTATTATGAAGGATTAACAAGTGAATTTAGCTTGTTAATCCTTTTTTTATTCTTTCTATGCCATGTAGATGATGTCAAACCGGCCCGTATTGAAATTGGGAAGGCCATGGTCAGGGATTTTAGTTGCTGCTTGTCTCTAACTGCAGGTTCCGGAGTCTTTGCCCTGGAGGTGTGTTTCGAGGCGTTGCCTGTCCGTTCGGCAGGCAGGGTGGTCTGTCAGTTTGTTTGTGATAAGGTTCAGCTGGGTCTGGAGAAATCCATCGAGCTCTTTTTTGAGGGAATAGTACATCCAGATACCTCCGCGACGGTCCTGGAGCCATCCGTTTCGTTTTAGGTAGGCGAGATGGCGGGAAACCGTGGATTGCGGCATGTTGAGGGCCTGCATCAGATCGCAGACACAGTATTCGTTTTCCCCTTGAAGAAGAATGAGAAGACGCAATCTGGTTTCATCGGCCAGAGATTTGAAAATTTCAACGGTGGTTCGCATGGGGACAAAGTACCCCAGAGAAAAATGACCGTCAACGTTTCTGACTCCTATCTTGTGGCAATCCGCTTATCCGGATATGTTAATGTCGTCGATTAACCTTTTCAAGGAGGTGACCATGAAGTTGGCTCTAGCTGCGGTACTTGTTTTGCTGTCCGGAAGCGTCGCCTTGGCTGTGGTCGGTGGCGGTGACATCACCTTAATAAACAAAGGAGGGGCGACGGTCTTCAATCACGAAAACCATGTGGAGGGTGCCGGTCTGAAGTGTCAGGGTTGCCACGCGAAGCTGTTCGCCGATGCCAAGCAGCACAAGGCGGTCACAATGAAGGCCATGGAACAGGGGAAATCTTGCGGCGCCTGCCATAACGGTAAGATCGCGTTCAGCGTCAAGGAAAACTGCGAGAGTTGCCATAAGAAATAAGCCCATCAGAGGAGGTAGGGAATGCAGAACGAAGATATTCTGGTTGTGATGCAGAAAGATCTCGAACGGGCATTGGCGAAGCCCGAGAAGAATCGCCGATGGGCCATGCTGATAGACCTGCGCAAATGCGTCGGCTGCCACGCCTGCACCGTCGGTTGCGTTTCCGAGAACAAGCTGCCGCCCAAGATGTACTACCGCCCGGTCCACGAGTATGAACAGGGCAAATATCCCAAGGTCTCCCGAACTTTCCTCCCCCGTCCTTGCATGCAGTGCGACAAGCCGCCCTGTGTGGCCGCTTGTCCGGTTAAAGGCAAGGAAGGCGCCACCTGGAAGGAGGCTGCCGGCCTTAATGCCGGAGTCGTCATGATCAATTACGAGCAATGCATTGGCTGCGGTGCCTGTGTTCCGGCTTGCCCCTATGATGCCCGGACCATGGATGAGGGCCATTTCCATGGCGAAGGTACTCCGGCCAACCAGAAATACGAGACCATGGCCAGCTATGAATACGGCAAACAGTGGCCACGCTCCGGCAAAAATCTGCCGGTGGGCACTGCCCGTAAATGCCATTTCTGCGTCCATCGGCTCGCTGCTGGGCAATTGCCCATCTGCATCACCACCTGCATCGGCAGGTCCGGCTACTTCGGTGATGAAAATGATCCCCAGAGCCTGATCGCCCAGGTGAAAAAGACTAACAAGATCCAGGTGCTCAAGCCGGGCAAGAAAACGGAGCCGCGAGTGTATTACGTTGCTACTGAAAAGCTGGAGGTGCTCTATGGTAAATAAAAAACAACCCATCGTTTCCCGCCGCGATTTCCTCAAAACATCGGCATTGGCCGGTTGCGGCGCCTTCGTGGCCACCCATTTTGATTTTGCCCGCGATCTCATTACCCGGGTCGAGGCTGGCGAGCTGACCCAGGCCGAGGCTTACGAACTGCTCAAGGCGGAAAACACCTTGTATTCTTCCTGCCTCAACTGCAATACAGGCTGCGGCATCAAAGTCAAAATTTTCAATGGCGTCGCGGTCAAGATTGACGGCAATCCGTATAACCCCTTCAATTTGCATCCCCATCTAGAGATGAAGGATGCTCCCACTAATGCCGTCATGGTCGACGCCGGTCTCTGCCCCAAGGGACAGGCCGGGCATCAAGGCGCCTATGATCCCTACCGGGTGACCAAGGTGCTGAAACGGGTCGGCAAGCGGGGAGAGAATAAATGGACCACCATCCCCTTTAATCAAGCCATTGAGGAGATTGTGGGCGGCGGCAAGCTGTTTGCGAATGTGCCTGGAGAGGAAGCCCGCCAGGTCACCGGCCTCAAGGAGTTGTACGCCCTGACTGACAGCAAGGCCTTCGAGGAGATGGGCAAGGATGCTGCTGCCCTGCGCAAGAAAAAACCGGAAGAGCGTCAGGCGACCATCGAGGAGTTCAAGGTCAAACATGCCGCCAACCTGGCTGCGCTGATCGATCCCGACCACCCCGACTTCGGACCGAAGAACAACCAGTTTGTCTACTTCTGGGGGCGAAAGAAGGCTGGCCGCTCTAATTTTGCGAGCGCCTTCACCGGCGCCTTCGGCACCGCCAACACCCACGGCCACACCACGGTTTGCCAGGGTTCGCTCTACTTTGCCTGCAAGGCGATGAGCGAACAGTACGTGGGCAACAATTTCAAGGACGGCCAGAAGTTCTACTGGCAAGCGGATCAGGAGAATAGCGACTACATCCTCTTTGTCGGCGCCAACCTCTTTGACGGCAACTACGGCCCCACCAACCGCGCCATGCGCATGACCCAGCGGATGGCGGATGGCAAACTGAAGATGACCGTGCTCGATCCCCGGTTTACCAAGCTGGCCTCCAAGGCCCAGCGCTGGGTGCCGGTGCTGCCGGGTACCGATGCCGCCTTTGCCATGGGCATGACCCGCTGGATCCTGGAAAACAAGAAGTATGATGCCAATTTTCTGGCCTGCTGCAACAAGGCTGCCGCCGCCGCGATCAAGGAACTGACCTGGAGCAACGGTCCTTGGCTGGTCAAGGTGGATAAGGACGGCAAGCCCGGCAAGTTCCTCCGCGCCCAGGAGATCGGTTTGAAAGCGGCGGAGAAGCGGACTGACAAGGACGGTAAGGAATTTGATTTTGAATACCTGGTCGCCATCAAGGACGGCCAGCCGGTGGCCTTTGATCCCAACGACGAAAAAGAAGCGGTGACCGGCGAACTGTTCGTCGACACCGTGCTCAAGGATGCCGAAGGCAAGGATGTGCCCGTCAAGAGTGGTCTGCAGGTGATGCTGGAAACAGCCAAGGAAAAAACCATTGCCGAATATGCCGCCCTCTGCGGCACCGACGCCGCCACCATCGAGGCGGTGGCCAAGGAGTTCACCAGCTATGGCAAGAAGGCCTGTGTTGATGTCCATCGCGGCCCGGCTCAGCACACCAACGGTTTTTATAACATCGCCTCTTTGATGAATCTCAACCTGTTGATCGGCAACTTCGACTGGAAGGGCGGGATGATCGCTGCCTCTGTTTTCAATATCGATGGCTCCGGCACCGATAACCAGCCGTTCAATTTCAAAAAGATCGGCCCCAAAGGTTTGAAGAGCTTCGGCACCTCGATCATCCGTCATGACATCAAGTACGAGGAGTCCACCCTGTTCAAGGGCAAGGAATCCTATCCGGCCAAGCGCAATTGGTGGCCGATCTCCTCGGATGTCTACGAGGAAATCCTGCCCTCTATTGCCGATGCCTATCCCTACCAGGCCAAGGTGGTTTTTTCCTACATGGGGGCGCCCACCTATTCGCTGCCGGCGGGGCATACCCAGATTGCCGCCCTGCTGGATCTCGATAAGCTGCCGCTCTATATCGCCAGCGACATCGTCATCGGACCGACTTCGATGTATGCAGACTACATCATTCCCGACCTCCACTATCTGGAACGCTGGGAATTTCAAGGATCCCACCCCAACATGCCGGTCCGCATCCAGCCGGTGCGACAGCCGGTGATCGCCTCGCCCAACGAGGTGGTGACGGTGTTCGGTCAGGAACAGCCGCTCTCCTACGAGACCTTCTGGCTCGCCCTGGCGGAAAAGCTCGGCTTCAAGGGATTTGGCACGAACGGCTTCGGCGAGGGCCAGGATTTCACCCGGCCGGATGATTTCTACATCCGCATGGTGGCCAACATCGCCTTGGACCGCAAGGAACCGGTGGCTGACGCGAGCCAGGAGGAAATCGATCTGTTCCTCAAGTCACGCCGTCATCTGCCCAAGAACGTCTTTGATGCCGAACGCTGGCAGAGAATCGCCGGAGCTGCCTGGCCCAAGGTGGTCACCGTGCTCAATCGGGGGGGGCGTTTTGACAGCCAGGGTGCCACCTACAAGGGTGAGCAGGTGACAAACAAGTACGGCAAGCAGATCAATCTTTACCAGGAGAAAACAGCCGGCTGCAAAGACGCCTTTACCGGTAAGTCTTACTACGGCCTGGCCCGTTATGTGCCGGTGGCCGACACCCTGGGCAACGAACCAATCAAGCTCAGTGAAGGGTATCCGCTCCATCTCATTACCCAGCGGGATATCCGCCATACCAAGGCACGGACGATCACGCATCCGTATCTCACCGACCTCATGCCGGAGAACGGCATCATTCTCCACACCAGCGATGCCAAGAAGCTGGGAGTCAAGACCGGAGATCAGGTGAAGGTGCTCTCGGCAACTAATCCCGAGGGCGTTTGGGATCTGGGCAACGGCAATAAAAAGCCGATGATCGGCAAGGTTCAGGTCACGGAAACCATCCGTCCTGGAGTGGTCACCTTTACCCTCGGTCATGGCCATTGGGATTCGGGGGCCGTGGATGTCACCATTGATGGTAAACTGGTCAAGGGGGATAAGAAGCGGGCGGGCGGCGTCCATGCCAATGCCGCCATGTGGGTCGATCCCCACCTGAAGAACACCTGCATGATCGACAAAGTCGGTGGCAGCGTCTCGTTCTATGACACCAAGGTGAAGCTGGTCAAAGTGTAAGGTTCCACCCTTTCAACCACAGAAAAACGGGCTGCCTTCGGGCAGCCCGTTTGCTTTTGCGGCTTCCCCGCGGCCTTTTCGTTGACCAACGTTTTTCCCATCAAATCTTAATCGCATGCTCATCTGCACATGGTTCATAGCTGGACGGGGATTGACTCATCCGTTCAAGCGGATTAACATCGCAACCATCAAATGCCCCGCAGGCTTTGCTTCCGGTCATTTCCTGAAATAGTATTCACCAAAGGATTTATTATGAGCCAGCAACCCAAACAACTCGGTTTTCTTGATCGGTTTCTCACCCTGTGGATCTTTCTTGCCATGTTCGCCGGGGTCATGCTCGGCTATACTATCCCCGGCGTGCAGGGCGTGATCAACGCTTTTCAAGTAGGGACCACCAATATTCCCATTGCCATCGGTCTGATCATGATGATGTATCCGCCCCTGGCCAAGGTCAAATACGAGCAGTTGGGGCAGGTGTTCCGCAACGGCAAGGTTCTGTTCCTTTCTCTGATGCAGAACTGGGTGATCGGCCCAGTGCTGATGTTTCTGCTGGCCATCACCTTTCTCTCCGGGCAGCAGCATTACATGGTTGGCCTGATTCTCATCGGCCTGGCCCGTTGTATCGCCATGGTCATTGTCTGGAACGATCTGGCCGACGGCGACACCGAGTACTGCGCGGGCCTGGTGGCCTTCAATTCCATTTTCCAGGTGCTGTTTTTTTCCCTCTACGCCTGGATCTTCATCACCGTCATCCCCGGCTGGTTCGGTCTGACCGGAGCGGTGGTCGATGTCTCCATCGCCGAGATCGCCTGGTCGGTGTTCATCTATCTGGGCATCCCCTTTATCGCCGGCATGCTCAGCCGGTTGATCGGCATCAAGCTGAAGGGCAAGGACTGGTATGAAACGGTGTTTATCCCCCGGATCAGCCCGATGACCCTTATTTTCCTCCTTTTCACTATTCTTGTGATGTTTTCACTCAAGGGTGAGTACATTGTCCAACTGCCCTTTGATGTCCTTCAGATCGCCCTGCCCCTGACCATTTATTTCCTGATGATGTTCGCGGTCTCCTTCTACCTCTCCATGCGTGCCGGGGCGACCTACGAGCAGACCGTCACCCTGAGTTTTACCGCCGCCTCCAACAACTTTGAGTTGGCTATCGCCGTTGCCATCGCCGTGTTCGGCATCAACTCAGGTGAGGCCTTTGCCGCAGTCATCGGCCCTCTGGTCGAGGTGCCGGTACTGATTGGGCTGGTCAATGTGGCCTTGCGGCTGAAACAGAAATATTTCCCCTATGAACGCAACACGCTCGCCGGAGTTTGCCATGTCCGGACGAAGCAATAAGATGGCCATCCTTTTCCTCTGCACCGGCAACTCCTGCCGCAGTCAGATGGCCGAGGGCTGGGCGAGGCACTTGCGGGCGGATGTCATTGCGCCGTATTCGGCCGGCATCGAAAAACACGGGTTGAATCCGTACGCGGTTAGAATCATGGCCGAGGCGGGTATCGATATTTCAAGGCAACGCTCAAAGCTGATTGAAGAATTACCGATTGCGGCTTTCGATTACGTCATTACCCTCTGCGGGCATGCCCATGAAACCTGCTCCTATTTTCCTGGACGGACCGTTCACCGGGGCTTTGCCGATCCCCCTGAACTGGCAAAAAAATGCCTCTTCCGAGGAGGAGGTTCTCCAGGCGTACCGCATGGTCTGCGATCAGATCCGGGAGTTTGTCGAATCCTTGCCTGAAAGTCTCGTCGCGAACTAGTGTCCCGTGCGGTTAATTGGGCATATTTATCAACTTATGTGTTATAGTGCGTCATGCCACGCACACATGAAAACTACACAATTAATGAAGACGAGCAGCGGAGCCTTGAAGCCCTGCTGCGTTCACCTAAAACAGCGCAAAGCCTTGTATTCCGTGCGGAGATCATCCTGCTGACGGCTTCTGGAAAGACAGTTGAGCAAGTGGCAAGCCAGCTCGGGACCACTGCACTGACTGTCTACCGCTGGAGGAAGCGATTCAAAGACCAAGGCCTCACGGGCCTTCAGGATCGTTTTCGAAGTGGTCAACCCAAGAAGCTTCCCAAAGAAGAAGTCAAGGAAGTGCTGAGAATGACTGTGGAATGCATTCCTCGAGAGGCGACTCATTGAAGTGTCCGCCTCATGGCGAAAGCGGCTCATGTCACCACCTGGCAAGTGCGGGAAATATGGAAGGCTGCCGACTTAAAACCCCATCGGCTCAAGACATTCAAAATCAGCAATGATCCACACTTTGCTGAAAAGGTTATAGATGTCGTTGGGCTGTACATGAATCCTCCTGAAAATGCGGTTGTTTTATCCGTTGACGAAAAAACTCAAATTCAGGCATTAGATCGAACCCAACCGATGCTCCCGTTGCGGCCAGGCCAAATTGAACGTCGGACACATGATTATAAGCGAAACGGGACCACCAGCCTTTACGCTGCCTTTGACATTGTAACCGGTAAGGTTATTGGGAGGACGACAGCACGGCACAGGGCAAAAGAATTTCTCGATTTTCTTCGGCAAATAAAAAAAGCAATGCCGTCAGATGTTGACCTCCACGTTATTCTGGACAACAGCAGTACACACAAAACGGTTGAAGTGAAGAAGTGGCTCAAGACCAATCCCCGCTTCAAAATGCATTTTACCCCAACCAGCGCATCATGGCTTAATGCTGTAGAAGGCTGGTTTGGACAGCTGGAACGTCGTTCTCTTTATCGCGGAGTTTTTACCAGTGTCAAAGAACTGAGAAACGAAATCCACCGTTTCATAAGCCCTCATAATTCAAAGACGGCAAAACCTTTCAAGTGGACAAAAAGCGCCGATGGTATCCTTGATAAAGTGGAAAGAGCAAAACAATCATAAAAAACGAGACTAACCGCACGGGACACTAGGCGCTGCAGTTGGTGGCATCGTTTCCGCTGGTATTGCTTGTCACGGCAGGTCGGCAAATGGCGTTTGTAGCCGTGAATTTTTCTTTGCGGAGGGCAAGAGAATATTGCCTTTCCCGCCGAAATGGTTACTCTTTGTCAGAGACACTACATAGACCATTCATACCATGAAGGAGAAAGCTGACATGCAAACGCAGATAGGAACACGTGATATAACCCTGGCTCAGGCAAGGCAGGAGGCCTCGACCATCTTTCTGGCCAAGGTATTCAACTGGATGGCCATCGGGCTTGCCATTACCGGCGGGGTGGCCTTTTTTATTGCCGAGTCGGGCATCGTCAAGACGTTGATAGCCAGCCCGATTTTCTTCATCCTGGTGCTGGCCGAATTAGGCATGGTCTTTTTTCTTTCCGCCCGTATCGATAAACTGCAGCCGGGTACGGCTACCGGACTGTTTGTCGGCTACGCGGTCCTCAATGGCCTGACGTTATCCACCATCTTTTTGGCCTATACCCACGCCTCCATTGCCGCCACATTCCTGGTTACAGCCGGTATGTTCGCGGCCATGGCGGTCTACGGTTTGGTCACCAAGCGGGATCTCTCCGGTATGGGCTCGTTCATGTTTATGGGCCTAATAGGCATCCTGTTGGCGTCGGTCGTCAACATCTTCTTGAAAAGCTCGGGCCTGTACTGGGCGATTTCCGCCATCGGTGTGCTGGTTTTTGTCGGACTGACCGCCTATGACGTCCAGAAGATTAAAAATATGGGCGAGGAGGGCATCATGCAGCAGGGTGAGGGCGCCATCCGCAAAGGAGCCATACTGGGGGCTTTGGCCCTGTATCTGGACTTCATCAATCTGTTCCTGATGCTGCTGCGTTTTTTTGGTGGCAGCCGCGATTAATCAGGCCACCTTTTTCGGGTGTCAAACAAAGGGATCGACAGAGTCGATCCCTTTGTTTTTGGATGAAGAGCCGCTCCTGCCGGGGATTTTTCCTTTTTCTGCTTGACGCTTATAAGTGAACATTATAATGTCGTTCAATTTAATTGTTTCCAGCCGCTCGGGCGGTTTGGGGTGAAGAGAAGCGCACATATTTTATGTGTCATTTATCAAGTTTTGGGAGGTGTTACGTCATGTCTGTTTATGTTATTGGTCACAAAAGTCCGGATACCGATTCTGTTACTGCCGCCATTGCGTATGCTGAATTGATGAAAGCAAAAGGGGAAGATTATATTCCCGCTATGTCAGGAAAGTTGAATCCAGAGACCGAAGTCGTTCTCAAGCAGTTCGGTTTTGCCGCCCCGGAGATCATGACCGACGCCACCGGGAAGAAAGTTGCACTCGTTGATCACAGTGATTTGGCCCAGGCTCCGGATAACCTCAGCGCTGGCGAGGTTGTGGCCGTGGTTGACCATCACAAAATCGGTGATGTGACCACCAACCAGCCCATTTTCTTCTGCAATATGCCGGTCGGCTGCACCTGTACCGTCCTCAAGGTCCTCTATGACCTGGAAGGCGTGGCGGTTGCTCCTAAAGTTGCTGGGATTATGCTCTCCGCCATTCTCAGCGATACCGTCAACTTCAAATCCCCTACCTGTACCCCTGCCGACAAGAAGGCCGTGGCTGAGCTGGCTGCCATCGCCGGCATCAAGGACACCGACGCCATCTTCATGGAGATGCTCAAGGCAAAAAGCGCGGTTGCCGGCGTTCCTGCCATGGAATTGCTGCACCGTGACTACAAGGATTTTGATATGAAGGGCAAGAAGGTTGGCGTTGGCCAGTTGGAGCTTGCCACCCTGGATCAGGTTGCCGATATGCGTGAGGCCCTGTTAGCGGCCATGAAAGAGCAGAAGGGCAGCGAGCGTCATTCGGTTCTGCTGATGCTCACCGACGTTGTCAAGGAAGGCACTGACCTAGTAGTTCTTTCCGACGACCCGGCTCTGATCGAAGGTGCCTTTGGAGCTAAACTTTCCGGCAATTCCATGTGGATTGACGGCATGATGAGCCGCAAGAAACAGACCGTCCCGAATTTGCAGAAGGCTTTCGGCTGCTAAGTCGAGGTTTTTTCTCCGCATAAAAAAAGGCCGCCCTTGGGCGGCCTTTTTTTATTTTGTTTCTATCGGTTACCGTGTTTGTCCGTGCTGCAGTTTATCGATGCTCCGCTGCGTTTGTCTGACCAGTGCCTCGATCTCGGGGTCGCTGACCAGGGACTGCTTGAGTGCGATGAAGCGGTTGGCATAGGTTGACGCCGGTTGATCCTTTTCCCGAACCTGCGGCGACGAGGCCCCTTCGCTCCATTTGCCATGGCCGTTCCAGTCAATATCCATAACGCCCAGATATTTACCTCGAATCTCGGTTTGGGCGATCAGGGTCTTGTTGACAACTGTAGGCGTCATGTTGCCGATGACATGGCCTGCCTGGAAGATCAGGTCGATGGAGCTATGCTTTCGAGCTATCTCCATGTTTTCCGATAAAGCATAGTTCGACAGAAGCAGGATGCAAGTGACATCCTTTTCCATCTTGGCCAAGGCCTCCGGCAGTGTGCTGCGCCAGTCCGCCACCTGAAATTCTCCCGGTTCGTCGGGAAAGGCAGTGTGGTCGGTGAGCGCCAGGATGGCCATCTTGACGCCGCCTACCTGTCGATGGAGCATTGGAGTGAACAAGGGCTGGTGCGAGGCCGGGTCGACGAGGTTGAGTGAAAGCCAGGTGAAGGCCGGTGGTTTCTGAGACTGCCTGAGGAAGGCAAGGCCTGCCGCCAGGTCCTGTGCGCCAATACCGGCAAAAGTGGCGCCCATCTTCTGGTTGGCTTGGAGGACGCCATCGGCGGCAATCTTTGCCGTTTCAGCTGTGCCCGGCTCCAGCCGATCCATTTTAAACAACAGGTTGCCGCCGGTGACAATCAGTGACGGGAGCTGTGGATCGCTGATCAGGCTCTTGATGAGGAAGGCTTTCTTGGACAGACCGCCCAATTTGCCGCTGCCTCAGCCGCAGCCGTCCAGTTCGCCCAGGTTATCGTTGGCATAGATAAGCCGAAATCCCGCAGCGTTGGCCGTTGAGCCGACAAGCAGCGCCAGGATCGGTAAAATCAGGAGGAAGGACAGAATTCGTGGTTTATTCGGTGGTTTTTTTTTGTCCATGTTGTTGTGCTCGTTGTTTGAGGAGGAGTTTCCATTTAGTGAGCCGGTCTTTGATGACCGCCTCGTAGCCGCGGTTGGTTGGTTCATAATAAACGGTGTTGACCAGTTCCGCAGGCAAATGCTCTTGCAGGACAAGGCCGTCACGGTCATCATGGGCATACTGATAGCCCCGGCCGTAACCGATATCCTTCATCAGCGAGGTCGGGGCGTTGCGCAGATGCAGGGGGACCGGCAGTGAACCGGTCCGTTGAATGTCCGCCCGCACCTTGTGATAGCAAACATAGGCGGCGTTGCTTTTGGGGGCCGTGGCCAGGTAGGCAGCGGCCTGGATCAGAGCCAGTTCGCCCTCCGGCGTTCCCAGCATGTGATAGGCCTCCCGGCAGTTGAGAGCGACCTGCAGAGCCTGCGGATCGGCATTGCCGATATCCTCGGAGGCAAAACGAATCATCCGTCGGGCGAGGTAGAGGGGATCTTCGCCTCCGGCCAGCATCCGTCCCAGCCAGTAGACCGCCCCATCCGGGTCGCTGTCGCGCAGACTTTTATGCAGGGCCGAGATGAGATTATAGTGCTCCTCGCCCGAGGCATCATAGCGCAGGGTCTTTTGCTGCAGAGTTTCAAGGATGCAGGTTGTGGAGATGGTCCGCCCCCCGCCCGCGGCCGACTCTTGCCGCCGAAGCGCTTCCAGGGTGAGGGAAGCGGCAGTCTCCAGGTAGTTCAGGGCGCGGCGGCAATCGCCGTCCGCCGCCTCAGTGAGCAGGCGCAGAGCTTGGTCCTCGATATCCAGATGCTGTTCGCCTAATCCGTCAAGGGAGTCGGTCAGTGCCCGTCGGACCACCTGTTGAAGATCCTCGGATCGCAGGGGGGCAAGCAGGAGTACCTGGCACCGGGAGAGCAGGGGAGCGGTAATCTCAAACGAAGGATTTTCCGTCGTGGCCCCGATCAGGGTCAAAAGACCGCTTTCTACATGGGGAAGAAAGGCATCCTGCTGGCTCTTGTTGAAGCGGTGAATCTCGTCAACAAAGAGAATGGTTGGCTTGGGGCTCTGTTCTCGGAGCGATTTTGCTTGTTCAACGATCTGTCGGATTTCCTTGACTCCGGAAAGCACGGCGGAAAAAAAGACGAATTGCGCGGAAATGGCCTGGGCAAGAATGGTGGCCAAGGTTGTTTTTCCGGAACCGGGAGGCCCCCAGAGCACCAGCGAGGGGATGGTGCCGCCGTCGATCAGTTGGCGAAGAAATTTTCCTTGGCCAACCAGATGTTCCTGGCCGACGAAATCCTCCAGGCATCTTGGACGCATCCGCTCGGCAAGCGGTCTATGTGGTGGCTTGTGTTCAGGCATGGTCATTTATACCCCAGTGCGCGGAAAATGGATAGGCACGAGAGGCTATTGCATCCATTTCCGGCCTATTGCTTGCCTTGCCCCCTCCATAATGGTACCATGGAAAGATAAAAAAGATGGAATTCACCCACATGAGAGCTGGCATGCACACTGTTGTTGTTCTCTATACCCCCGACGACCTCCAGGCCGAAGCTATTGTCTCGGCCCTCCCATGGCTGGTGGTGATCCGTTGCCGGGAGGAAGAGGAACTCGAGGCGATTTGCCGCAACCAGGAGTTGTGCCTGGCATTGCTCGTGGATGATCCTCCCCGTGTTGATGGCCGCCGGATTTTTACTGACCTGGGGGCTGCTCAACCTGGGCTTGCCGGTGTACTGTTCTCCTCCACCGTTGACACGGCACTCCTGCATGGGGCACTGGAGGCAGGTTTTTCAGGTTTGGTCGAGCTGCCGGTCAATCCGGTGCACGTCACCCGGGTGGTCAACCAAGCGCTGGAGCGATATAGGCTGCAGCAGGAAAATACCCGGTTACGGACCCTGATTCCCCTGTACAGTCTGGGCGAGCAGTTTGTGGCGGCGTCCACCGAGCAGGAGATTCATGATCTGCTGCTTGATGCGGTCGACCGGCAGACCGGCGCAAGTCACATTTCGGTTATGCTGTATGACCCACATGAAGGCTGCCTCCGTATCGCAGCTTCACGTGGTATGGAGGCCGCCCTGGTGCAATCGATCAGGCTCCAGCCGGGCGACCAGATTGCCGGTTGGGTCTTTCAGCAAGGAAAGCCGGTTCTTCTCAACAAAGAAGATCAGGCCACATCCATCTTCTCACCCCTGCTGCAACAACCAGACATCGTTTCCGCCATTTCATTTCCTCTGAGGATTCGTGAGCGGATACTTGGTGTACTCAATATCAGCCAAAAAAAGACCGATGAACGTTTTTCGGAGGCGGATAACGAGATGCTGAGCATTCTCTGTAGTCAGGCTACCATTGCCCTGGAAAATTTGCGTGCTCGCCTCCAGTTGACGGAAACGACGCGTATGCGGACTCTATTTGAGCAATATGTGGCCCCCGAGGTGGCCGAGCTGCTTCTGGCGCAGAATTCGGATCTGATGGGCTTGGGGGAAATTAAGCAAGTGACGGTGTTGTTTGCCGATATCAGAAATTTTACGCGCCTGGTTCAGCACATCGACCTGCAATCGCTCCGCTCGTTTCTTAACGAATTTTTTCAGTTTTTCACCGAAGAGGTCTTCCAGTACCGGGGGACGGTCGACAAGTTCATGGGCGATGCGGTGCTTGCTGTTTTCGGAGCGCCGGTCAAATTAGATGAGCCGAGTCTGGCAGCGGCACATGCCGCCGTGGCGATCAAAGCGAGATTTGCGGTCCTTCGCGAACAGTGGATGCTTCGGAGTGAGGATTTTCAAAAGGTCGATTTGGGCATTGCCGTAACCAGCGGCACGGTTTTTCTCGGCAATATCGGCTCGACCCGGCGGCTTGATTACACGGTGATCGGCAACGAGGTCAATATCGCCCAACGGTTGGCGGCGGAGGCCTCCGACTGCCGAATTTACGCCACCGATGCGGTGTGCCGTGAGATAGCCGGCCGGTTTGAAGTGGAAGAGTTGGGCGAGATACAGCTTCGAGGCGTTGAACAAAAGACCAGGACCTTCTGTCTCCTTGGAGAAAAAAAGCAGCAGGAGTAAAG
Source organism: uncultured Desulfobulbus sp. (assembly GCF_963662935.2). Taxonomy (NCBI): domain Bacteria; kingdom Pseudomonadati; phylum Thermodesulfobacteriota; class Desulfobulbia; order Desulfobulbales; family Desulfobulbaceae; genus Desulfobulbus; species uncultured Desulfobulbus sp. The sequence goes on from NZ_CAXXTL010000002.1 coordinate 2,385,795, forward strand.
AAGGGCCTCGGGAATGGGGTTATCCCTTCTTTTCCAATATCCGGCAATGTCTCTGCCACCAATTGCCCCGTTGTTCCTGATTGTTGCGAAGAGCCGCCCGCATCTCCCGCATCTGGTTTTGTTCTGGATCCTCTGTAAATTCCACCCCCATTTTGAAGGCCCTGATCTCCTGCTGCCGGAATATATCCATCCAGACGGGCAGGGCGATGAGGGTACACGGGTTGATGTCGGGAGGATGATCGATCGTCAGCCGGAGCACGGCATTGTCTACGTCGCGGGTCGAGTAGAAGACGTGAAAATCGTTGTGCATGATCTGGGTCATGAGGAGGCAGGCGCCGTGGGCCGATATATCGATGATCCTCCCGGAAAAAGGACCGGCGAGGACCTGGTCGTCTTTTTGGTCCACCACATGGACCTCCAGGGGGAGAAAATCGGCGATGCGTTCGGATCTGCGGTGTTCAACGTTCATAAGGGCCAAGTCTTTTGCTGAGCGTCTGTTATCGGAGATGAAAAAAGAGTGGCCGTAGTGTATTATGGCTACCTTTATACAGTACCATAGACGAGACTCTACATAAAATTATTTTCAAGCCGGCAGGCAGCAACGGTCTTTTTCCGACACGCTGCCTGTTTTTCTTTGAGGTGCACTCGTGGAGAGGGGGCAATGAAACTACGTCGTCAAGAGCTGTTGCGCTCCCAATGTTATGCGGACGGCAAATGGATGGAAAGTGCGGACGGCAGGCGGATAACGGTTGTCGATCCCTCGACCGGCACGCCCATCGGCTCGGTTCCGGCGTTGGGCAGCAAGGAGATCGCATCCGTTATCCAGGCCGCTCATTGTGCCTGGCCGGCTTGGCGGGCCTTGACCGCCAAAGAACGGGCCCGCCTGCTGCGGCGCTGGTATGACTTGCTGGTTGCCCATCATCAGGATCTGGCGATCATCATGACCATGGAACAGGGCAAGCCGCTGATTGAGGCCAAGGAAGAGGTCTTGTATGGCGCCGGTTATATCGAATGGTATGCCGAGGAGGCCAAGCGGGTGTACGGCGACACTATTCCCATGGGACAGAAGGGCAAGCGGATCATTGTGCTCAAGGAACCGGTGGGGGTCTGTGCCGCCATCACCCCCTGGAATTTCCCCTCGTCGATGATCGCCCGCAAGGCAGCTCCCGCCTTGGCTGCGGGCTGTCCGGTGGTGGTCAAGCCGGCGAGTCAGACTCCGTTTTCCGCCCTGGCCTTGGCTGCCCTCGCCGATGAGGCTGGGATCCCGCCAGGCGTCTTTAATGTGGTCACCGGGCCTGCTGCGGAGATCGGTGCGGAGATGACCGCCAATCCTCTGGTGCGCAAGCTCAGTTTCACCGGTTCAACCGAGGTGGGGAAGATTCTGATGCGCGACTGTGCCGCCACGGTGAAAAAGATTTCGCTGGAACTCGGTGGCCACGCCCCCTTTATCGTCTTTGCCGATGCCGATCTCGATGAGGCGGTTCGCGGGGCAATCGCCTCTAAATATCGTAATTCCGGGCAGACTTGCGTCTGTGCCAATCGATTTTTTGTTCAGGAAGAGGTGTACGAGCAATTTGCCGGCAAGCTGGTTGCGGCGGTGCAGCAGCTGAGGGTCGGGAATGGTTTTGAGGAAGGGGTGCAGCAGGGGCCGTTGATTGATCTTCATGCGGTTGTCAAAATCGAGGAGCAGATCAACGATGCCGTAGCCAAAGGCGCCCGTATTGCCTGCGGCGGCAAGCGGTTGGACTCCGCCGGGTTTTTTTTTGAACCCACGGTGCTGCTCGGCGCCACCCCGGACATGCTGATTGCCAAGGAGGAGACCTTTGGCCCGGTGGCTCCGCTCTTTGCCTTCAAGGAAGACAGCCAGGCCGTGACCCTGGCCAACGATACCCCTTATGGACTGGCTGCCTATTTCTTCAGTCGGGATATCGGCCGTATTTGGCGGACGGCCGAGGCCCTGGAGTACGGCATGGTCGGCATTAACACCGGCAGGATGTCGTCCGAGGCGGCGCCGTTTGGCGGCATCAAGGAGTCGGGGATAGGTCGGGAAGGATCGAAATACGGCATCGAGGAATATTTGGAATTGAAGTATCTCTGCCTCGGCGGTCTGGGAAATCGTTCCTGACCCGGCCCGTCAGTCCCGGATTTTTTTGACAGGTTGTTGCTCCAGATCGCGGCTGTCAACAAAGGCGTAGGCGCTGTGGTTATGGATGGATTCAAAACTTTCGACTCCCACCGAGAACCAGACGATATCGGGATGTTGCATGGCCTTTTGGGCTACCTTACGGGCCACGTCCTCGACAAACATCGGCTGAGCATAGGCCCGTTCGGTCACATATTTTTCGTCGGGCCGTTTGAGCAGGGCATAGACCTCGGAGGAGCCGCAGGTCTCGGCCATGGCGATCAGGTCCTCTAGCCAGATCAGGGCCAGTGACCGGACTGTCAGGGTGATCTCGGCGCGTTGGTTATGGGCGCCGGTCTCGCTGATTTCTTTTGAGCAAGGGCAGAGCGTGGTGACCGGGACCACTATCGTCAAGAGCGGCTCACCGCTCGTTTCCGAGGAGGCGGTGAAGGCGCATTGGTATTCCATCAAGCTGGTTGTGCCGGTGACCGGCGCTTTTTTGGCGATGAAGTAAGGAAAACGCATCTCCAGCCGGGCCTCGTCGGCCTGCAATTGCTCGCGTACCCCGGTCAACAGGGCGGGAAAGATGCCGGAATGGATGTCGGGCAGGAATTGGGCCAGCAGTCCGGTCATGATGCTGACACAGGATTCGAGCCGATCCTGGGGCATCTGCGCCAGCAGATTGATCGTGGCCACGGTTTGCTGGACGCCGCCCCTTTTTTCAGGAATGCGGACGGGGCAGGTGAAGTTGTTGATACCGACGGATTGGAGCGACATGAGCAGGTCTCGAAGAGGGTGAGAGTGCCCCTTACCCGATTTCGTCGGGATCGGCAATACCCTTGAGAATGGATGGCCGGTGAGTCAGGCAGGATGCTCTGGTCGCATGGAGGTGTGTCCGCGCCTCTTTAACTTTGTTTGATCGATCAGGAAAACTGTGGTATTTTGACACGATAAAAAGGGCCGTAAATGTCGAACATGGAAAATGTGCGGATTGACAAATGGCTCTGGGCTGCCCGATTTTTCAAAACCCGCTCTTTGGCGGCTCAGGCGGCAAGCGGTGGTCATGTGGCGCTCAACGGCAACAAGGTCAAGCCGGCGAGGGTGGTGCAGGTCGGCGACATGCTCGAGATCCGGCAGGGATTATTCGAGTACACAGTCCGGATCCTGGCGTTAAGTGAACACCGTGGCCCGGCGGCGGTCGCTCGCACCTTATATGAGGAAACCGAGGCCTCGCTGGCCAAGCGCGAACAGGCGCAGGCCGAACGAAAGGCCTTGAACCTGCAAGGCAACCAACCCGATCGTCGGCCGGATAAGCATGAGCGGCGGAAGATCCGTCAATTTTTAAAAAAAGAATAAGGTGAGAAGGGGGAAGATGATGAGACGAGTGGAACGAGCGCTGATCAGCCTGACTGATAAATCGGGGTGTGAGGGGTTTGCCGGAGCGCTTGCCGCCATGGGAATCGAAATTCTTTCCACAGGCGGCACGGCCCAGAAGTTGCGTGCCAGCGGCCTTAAGGTAACGGATGTGTCGGAGTTTACCGGTTTTCCCGAGATGCTCGACGGCCGGGTCAAAACCCTGCACCCCTTGGTTCACGGCGGTATCCTCAATCAGCGCGAGAATGCTGACCACCAAAGACAATGCCGGCAGCACGGCATCAAGCCCATCGACATCGTTGCCGTCAACCTCTACGCCTTTGCTCAAACCGTGGCGGACCCGGGCTGTACTCTGGCGGATGCCATTGAGAATATTGATATCGGCGGGCCGACGTTGTTGCGCGCCTCGGCAAAAAATTTCCAGGACGTCACCGTGATCGTTGATCCGGCCGATTACCCCCAGGTGCTGTCCGAGTTGCAGGCTCGAGGCAATACCACCCTGGCCACCCGCTTTCGTCTTGCCCGCAAGGTCTTCGAGTTGACCTCCACTTACGATACCGCCATCGCCCAGTGGCTGCGGATAGTCGATCCGGCGGTCGACCCCTATTTTTCCGGAGCCGATGATCATGCGTAAGATGGCGGTACTGCTTTCGGGCAGCGGCAGGACGCTCGATAATTTTCATGAACGAATAGGTGCCGGCACCCTGCAGGCTGAAATACAGGTGGTGATCTCCAACGTATCCGGCGTGCTGGGCTTGGAAAAGGCCGAGCGGTACGGTTATCCTGCCTTCTACGCGAGAAACAACGACGAAATCAACCGGATATTGGCTGGCTACGACATCGATCTCATTGCCCTGGCCGGATATCTGAAGCTCTACACCCCTCCCGAAACATTGAGCCGCTCGGTGCTCAATATACATCCCGCTCTCATTCCCTCTTTCTGCGGCGAGGGCTACTATGGGCATCATGTCCATGAGGCGGTGAAGGCGAGGGGCTGTACGGTGAGCGGCTGCACCGTTCATTTTGCCGACGAGTCTTACGATCAGGGGCCGATCGTCCTGCAGCGATGTGTGGGGCTGGAGGACAGCGACACCCCGGATGATATCGCCGCCAGGGTTTTTGCGGTGGAATGCGAGGTGTTTCCCGAGGCGATCAACCTGGTGGATGCAAAGGGCGTCGACTATTTCTGGAACAGGGTGAAGATATGACGGCACGGACCATTATGATGGGCAGGGACATCGAGCGCAGCCTGGATCGAATCAGTCTGGAGATTGTCGAACGCAACCACGGTGTGGCCGATCTCTCGATCATCGGTATCCATACCGGCGGCGTCTTTTTGGCGCAACGGATCAAGCGGCAAATCGAGGAGCGGGAAGAGGTGACCCTGCCTGCGGGTAACCTGGACATCACCCTGTACCGGGACGATTGGAGTCTCATTTCCCAGAACCCGATCGTCCGCAAATCGGATATCGGTTTTCTCCTGGAAGATAAACGGGTCATCCTGGTGGATGATGTGATCTTTACCGGCCGGACCATTCGCGCCGCCATGGATGCGATCATGGATTATGGCCGGCCCCTGTCGATCCAACTGGCGGTGCTGATCGACCGAGGTGGGCGGGAATTGCCGATTCAACCTGATTATATAGGCATGACCGTCGGCGTGGCCCCCAATGAACGGGTGGATGTTTTGCTCGCCGAGAAGAATGCCCGCGATGCGGTGATTCTTTCCCAGCGATGAGCCTGAAAGCAGTGCATGCTTGTGATCAGCGCGACCGATGATTCCCAATCCTGAATTCTTTTCAGCCCATGAATGAGCAAACGGCCACTCCTCCCATCCCTTCGGACCTCGAAGCGGTTTGCCAGCGCATCCGCGAGAAGGCGGAGAGTTATGCACAGTATAACTTCTCCCAGGGACGGAATGATTTCCTCAAAGCGTTTTTCGAGCTCGCCCAAGAATACGATTCCCTCGACGATTTTTACCGGATCTGTGTTTCCGTGCCCCTTGCCCTGGTTGGTGTCTCCAGTGCTCTGTACCTCTGCCAGGGGCAGAATCACGAATTGCAACTGGTCTGTTCCAGCGAGCAGGGAGTGTTACCGGAACCGAAATCTGCCGGTTACCCGATCCAGATGCATGAGGCGCCCTACGAGTTGGCCGGGTCGTACGTTATCCCCGTTTTCAGCAAGCAGCCTTATGACCAGAAGGAGAATGATGACCGTTACCCGGAGCGGCAGGTGAAGTTGTGGGATGATTTACATGGATTATGCGGCGGCGGCCGGATTTTGGGGATGTTTGAGGTCCGGCGGAAGGAGGGGCTGACCGAAGCCGATAAATTTTTCTTTTTTAAATACGCCAACCGGATCGGATATAATCTCGATAACCGGTTGATTGCCCGGCAGAATATCGACCGATTGAAGTTTATCAACACTCTGGTGATCGATATTGAGCACAACATAATTGTACCCAATATGTATTTTCGGCATCTGTTCAATCAACTCAAAAAGAAAATCAACCTGGTTGATGAATTGAAACGGGAAATGACCGCAACACAGGGGGCAGCGTTGCCCTCAGGGCGGTGCGAGCAATGTTTCGCTAAATTGCAGACACTGCAGGATGACTTGTTTAAATATTATCAGGAAATCGTTAAGCATCACGCCAATATGAGTCTCTTTATCGAGAGCCTGTTTCGGCGGGAACATTTTGAGCGGGGCCATCTGGTGCTCCATCCTAAACGTTGTTTTGTCGAAAAAGAGGTGATCATTCCCCAGTTGGAGCATTATATCAGCCGGTTGAAAGCAGCCAATGTCACCATCGACCGGCCGCAGAACATGCATGAGGAAGAGTTTCCGATTCTGGTCGACATCGGCCTGCTGGCCCAGGTCTATGCCAACCTTTTTTCCAATGCCGCCAAGTACACCCGGGAAATCATCGACCATCAGGGCAGACCGCGCAAGGCCATGGCCTATGGCCGGGAAATTGTCGATAATTTTCCGTGTCCAGGGAAAAAGGGAATTAAATTCAATGTGTTTACCACCGGTCCCAACATGTCTGTGGAGCAGGGTGTTAAGCTCTTCCAGGAGGGCATGCGCGGTGATGACAGTTTGAATGTCCCCGGAACCGGTCATGGATTGTCGTTTATCCGGTTGGTTGTTGAAATGCATGGCGGCAGTGTTGGTTATGATCCGACCCCCGAGGGCAATAATTTTTATTTTATTTTGCCTCTACCGCCCATGGATTACCCTCTAGCCCTTTGCCTACCCACCGAGTAGGTTCACCCCGCAATATTCTTGCGGCGCTGTTCCGGAACGTAGTTTTTCCAGGTGCCGCATCCTTAAGGTTTTTGTTCTGAACAATCATTAATGACAATCATTGAATCGTTCACTCCCCTTCGTTTGACCATGGAACTGCTGGCGCCGGCCGGCACCTTGTCGGCCTTTGAGGCCGCGCTGGATGAAGGAGCCGATGCTGTCTACATCGGCGCACCAGGTCTGAATGCGCGAGCGTTGGCGCGGGACTTCAGCTTTAACGAGATCGCGGCCATGACCGGCCATGCTCATGCTAAGGGAAAAAAACTGTATGTGGCCATGAACAGCCTGATGAAGGAGGACGAGGTGCGCCTCGCTCTGGAGACGCTGCTCAGGCTGGCTCGAATCGGGCCTGATGCCTTAATCATTCAGGATCTGGGGATACTCTATCTGGTTCGCCGGTTTTTTCCGGAATTAAAAGTGCATGCTTCGACCCTGATGACCGTGAACAATTCGATAGCCGCTAACTACCTCAAGGGGCTGGGTTTTGAACGCATTGTTCTTGCCCGCGAACTCAGTCTGGAGGAGATTCGGACCATTCGCCACCGTAGCGATGTGGCACTGGAGATCTTTATCCACGGGGCTATGTGCTTTAGTTATTCCGGTCTTTGCCGCTTCTCCAGTCTGCATGGCGGCAAATCGAGCCTGCGCGGACAGTGTGTCCAACCCTGTCGTCGCCGCTATGAGTGGCTGCCCTCGGGCAAGCGCTTAATCGGCGGTCAAAGCGGCAAGGGCGGCGGGTACCAGTTTTCTATGAACGATCTCAGCGGCATCGATTATCTGGCCGAAGCGCGGGAGGCTGGGGTGGTCAGCCTAAAGATCGAAGGGCGGCTCAAATCGGTGGCCTATGTTCGCAATACGGTCCGTGCCTATCGTCTGGCCCTCCAGGCTCTTGATGCGGCTCCGGAGCAGAGGGCGGGAATGCTCGAAGAGGCCCATCGGCACCTTGACGCAGCCATGGGGCGGAAACGATCTTCGGGTTTCTTCATTGCCGGCAGTGAGGACAAGCTGATTATTCCCAAGCTTTCCGGTAGCACCGGCGAGGTTATCGGCAAGGTGATCCGGTTGGAGGAGACCAAGGGACCTCGGGCAGTGCGGGCTGTTTCCTTGCAGGTAACGCTGCAGTCAGCGATTAAGCTGGGCGATCGGCTGCGCTTGTACGAGGAGCGGACCGGCGATCGCAAGAGCTTTACCCTGCGTTCCTTGGAGATCAAGGGCAGAAAGGTTGACCAGGCGAGTGCGGGGCAGACGGTGACGATCTGGCCGGCAGATATTGAACCGGGGAGTCTGCGCCAACCCTTCCATGGGATTCTTTTTCGGGTTGATGTCAGCGGGCGGTCGGAAAGAAAAGATTCGGCCTTGATGCGCAGTGCAGCGCACCTGCAGCTGCCTCCACCCGATCCTGCGACACTGGAGAAACTGCTGTCGGCTCTTGCCATGGGGAGTGGAAATAAGTCGGATGCGGGCAGGCGAGTTTCCGGCCGGCGGCAATCCGGCCAAGGAAACTTGGGTCGTGAGCGAACCGTTTCGCCGGAATGGTGGCTCAAGGTGCAGTCGCTGGAAGCGCTGGCGCAACGCTATCCATTCACGGTCGCCAAGGTGCTGCTTGATCTCAACAAACGTAATGTCCAGCATTTTCTCCAGTCCCGTCAAGGGAACAAATCCAGGCAGCCATTGCTCGTCTGGGCCTTGCCGCCCATTCTTGGTGAAGAGCAGCTTCCCTGGTATCGCGATGCCGTGCAGCAGCTCCGTCTCCATGGGGCGGAGCATTTTCAGGTCAGCCATATTGGACAGATTGCCATGTTTGCCGGAGCAGGGCCCGAAAAAAATCTTGCTTTATACGGGGATTTTACCTGCAACGTGCTGAATAGCGCCGCCTTGCGGATGTACGCGACAAGCGGATTGTCCGGTGTGCAGTTTTCCCTGGAGACCGATAAGGTGACCCTTGCCGCTGCTTTGGCGCATTTTCCCCGTTCAGCGGGCTCCCCAGAGGGGAAGGGGATGAAGGTCGGGCTGTATGTGTATGGACGGCCGCCACTTTTTTCTGCGCGGTTGGATGCGCCACACTTTCAAGGGCAACGGACCTTTGTCAGTCCGCGCGGCGAACGGTTTTATCTCGACCGCCGGGCTGAAACCCTGTATGCCTTTTCCCACACAACTTTTTCCTTACTGCAACATGCCAATGAATTGAAGCACATGGGGATTGATTACCTCGTTGTTGATGTCAGCCACGGCCAACCGAAAAAGGAGTGTGGCGAGGTCACCACCCTGCTCAGCGGTCGAGGTGAATTACCCTTTGTTTTTTCCGGCAACTATGCTGGTACACTGTCGTGAAATAGGGTAAAAGCGGGTCCTGGGAAAGCCGGCACCCTGTTTTTTTGTGCTTGTTTCGGCGTTTTTTGAATAAATCAAAATATTTACATGAACAATAAAACCCTTTTTTCGAAACTTCTGGTGGTTCTGCGGCCATATCATGCGAAATTATTGCTTGCGATGGTTGGTATGATTGCTGTGGGAGGGTTTAATGCCCTTCAGGCCTATATGGTAAAACCCCTGCTTGATGAGATTTTTTTTAACCGGAACGCCCACCTGCTTAACCTGCTGCCCTTAGGCCTTCTCCTGATCTTTTTTATCAAGGGTATTTTCTACTTCGTTTATTCGTATCTACTGGAAAAGGTCGGGCAGAGCGTCATTCGTGATTTGCGGAATAAAATTTACGCCCATCTGCATGATTTGCCGCTCAGCTTTTTCCACAAGCATCCCACGGGCGAGTTGATTTCACGAATAATCAATGACGTTAGTATGCTGCAATCGTCGATTTCCCATGCGCTTATCCGCATGCTTCGCGATTTTTTTTCCGTGATTGGTTTGCTCGCCGTTATTTTTTATATGGATTGGCGACTGGCTTTGGTCTCACTGCTTTTTCTTCCTATGGCGGCGGTCCCTATTGTTATTTTCGGCAAGAAGTTCAGAAAAATAAGCACAACGTATCAGACAAAAATTGGCGAGGCGACCAGCCAGCTGCATGAAACCATCGCCGGGGTGCGGATCGTGAAGGCTTTTGGCATGGAATGGTTTGAAAAAAGACGTTTTGCCAAGAAGATGCAGGGTGTCATGGATACCCTGATGCTGGAGACCCGCTATAGCTGTCTTTCCCACCCCATGATTGAATTTCTCGGTGGCATCGGCATCGCAATGATCATCTGGTTTGGTGGCGGACAGGTCCTTCAGGGGCATTCGACCCCGGGAGCCTTCATGTCTTTTCTCACCGCATTGATTATGCTCTATGAGCCGTTGAAGGGCGTTAGTAAAATTAACACCACCATTCAGCAGGGGCTGGCTGCGTCAACACGGATATTTTCCCTCCTTGCCCTTCGTCCGGAAATTAGTGAGGCAACCGATGCCCTTGAATTACCTCCTTTTAGCCAGAGCATTACCTTTTCTGATGTCAGTTTCCAGTATGAAGAGAATCCGCCGGTGATTAAGCATCTCAATCTTCGGGTGAACCGGGGCGAAGTCCTGGCTGTGGTGGGTCCGAGCGGCAGCGGTAAGACGACTCTGGCTAACCTGATTCCACGATTTTACGAGATCAGTCAAGGAGAGCTGCGGATCGATGATATCGATATCCGGCAGGTTACCTTTGCCTCTCTTCGTCGGCAAATGGCTCTGGTTACCCAGCAGACTATTCTCTTTAATGACACGGTCCGCAATAACATCGCCTATGGCCGCGACGATTGCCCGGAGGATAAAATCATCGAGGCGGCCCGGTCCGCCTATGCCTTAGATTTTATTCAGGAGTTGCCCCAGGGTTTTGAGACTGTCATCGGTGAGGCAGGCGCTCGGCTGTCCGGTGGCCAGCAACAACGAATTTCCATAGCCCGCGCCTTGCTCAAAGATGCGCCAATTCTGATTCTTGATGAGGCGACCTCTGCTCTTGATACCGAATCGGAACGGGAAGTGCAAAAAGCTTTGGAGAATTTGATGCAGAACCGAACAACTATTATTATAGCTCATCGTCTATCAACGATTCAAAACGCCGATCGAATTATCGTCCTCAAGGATGGGCAACTAGTTGAGGAGGGGAGCCATAGAGAGTTGCTTGCTCTTGGGGGCGACTATAGCGCATTGTACCATTTGCAGTTTTCCGGAGATTCTGCAGAACAAATATGAACGTATATGGTCAGGAAATAGCGCAAATTAACTTTTGTTTGCTTCTCTTGCTGGCTTTTTGCCTGCCTCTTTCGACCTCGGCCGTCAGTGTGACCGCTCTTCTGATTATGGTCTGCTGGTTGATCGAAGGAGGGTTCCGTGAAAAATTCCAGGAGATTGTTGCCAGTCCGATCTGCATTGCTGTGCTTGTGTATGTGGGCGTGTTGATAGTCGGGTTATGCTGGAGTGACTCTCTTCCAGATGGGTTGGGAGCCATCAAGAAGCAGTGGAAGGTCCTCTTGGTACCCATTTTTTTGACTACCATTCGTTGGGAACGGCGCTGGTGGTATGTCACGGCATTCGTAGCCGGGGTGACTGTTACCATGCTTCTCATCTTTCTGGATTATTTTCAACTGTTACAGGTAATCGACCTCTCTAGTCCCGACCTCCATTTTCGCACAGAGACAGTTCAGCTGAGTTATGCGCCAATGCTGGCGTTCACCATCTACCTCCTGTTGCATCAGCTTCTATGGAGTGAAGTGAAAGGTTTGCAATGGTGGAGTTTGTCTATATTCACCGTCCTGCTGGTGGTCAATATGTTTATCACCAGGGGACGCGCAGGATATGCCGCCTTCTTCGCGCTACTCACGCTGTTATTGTTTCAATATTTTCGTCGGAATGTGTTGAAGGCTTTTCTTCTTGTGGTAGTGATGTTACCGCTCCTTTTCTTTACCGCCTATCATTTTAGCCCTGTTTTTCAGGGGCGAATGGACGCGATTCGACAAGATCTAGAGACGCTTAATGAAAATACGGAGACTCCTGTTGGACAACGGTTACATTATTGGCAAGTTTCATGGGCGATTATCAAGGAATCTCCGTGGGGTGGTGTCGGAACCGGAGATTTCTCCCGTGCATATATTGAGATGAACAATAGGTTGTCTCCTACTATTTTGCCTACAAATAACCCCCACAATCAATATATTTTCGCAACCGCTCAACTTGGTGTATTGGGTTTGCTGAGTTTGCTTGGACTTCTTGTCGCCCATTTCTATCAGGCTGCCCGAATGACCGATGGGCTGGAGCGCATTCGTATTGCTTTCCCCTTGTTTTTTATGGTGATTATGTGTTTTGAGTCCTATCTCAATCTGAGTGGGACTGGCTTTTTGTTTTCCTTATTGAGCGCAATTCTTTTTAAAAATGCACCGAGGCATCTTGAAGGTGTTCCTTTATAGGGTGAAGACGCTTCCATTCATACACATTAAAGTAGTGTGCAGTCTTCAAAAGCATTGGCGCATACTCTCTTGCTTTTCGTGGTGGAAGGAGCCGCGGCCTTATTGGAACAGGCTGGGAGCAAGCGCTACGCCGTATGGGTTCGGGAATGGATAAGGATCTTAGCGGTAAACGTATCTTGTTCGTCAAGCAAAGTTCGCTTGGTGATATTGTTCACACTTTTCCGGTGATCCATGCTTTCAAACGCTGCTATCCCTCGTGCCGTATCGGTTGGGTCGTGGAGCAGGCTTTTGCAACATTTGTAGCTCAAGATCCAGCTGTTGATGCGGTTTATCCCATCCATATTCCCTCGACCAGCAACCCGGATTCGAAAAAAGTTGCATATTTCCAGGCGCTCACGGCCACCTTCGGCGTTTTGAACAGATTGCACACCGCGTTTCAAAAGGATCCGTATGATTTGATTTTTGATCTTCATGCTTCTTTTCGCAGTGGCCTTTTTTCCTGGATGAATTCCGGGGGCGTACGGGTAGGGTTTAGCGATGCTCGGGAATTGAATACCTTGTTTCAGAAGCACTTGGTCAAGGTGAAGTCAGGATCGATGCATGCGGTTGAGAAAAATTTATTGTTTTGTTCATTTTTTGGATGCGAACCAGTTGCCGATGACTTTTTCCTCGTCACAAGCCAAACCGACGATCAACAGGCAGGAGCTTTTTTAACGGCCTCCGGGGTGCATCCGGGGCAGCCCTTTGTTTACATTAATCCAACTGCCCGTTGGCAATCGAAGTTTTGGATTAGGTCAAGGTGGGGTGAACTCTGCGATCGGCTTGAGGCAGCTGGTGTGCGCACAATTTTTGGCGGGAGCAAGGATGATCGTGCGTATATCACCGACATTACGGGGCAGATGACAAGTTCCGCCCTTGTTGCCGCGGGTTGTTTGAATCTGACGGAATCAGTGGCGCTGATGAAAAGAGCTGCCGTGTATGTCGGCGTAGATACGGGGCCAATGCACATAGCCGCCATGGCTGGAATTCCGGTGGTCGCGTTGTTTGGTCCCACGCATCCTGAGAGGGTTGGGCCGTATGGGGTGAAAAATGCAGTGATTCAGGCGGAAAATCTTGATTGTCTTTGTTGCCGAAAAAGGGCCTGCGATCATCAAAGCTGCATGCGGGGTATTGCCGTTTCGACTGTTTATGATCGGGTCATGGCCTTCATGGAGCCTGTTGCTGCTCAATAACTGGTTGGAGGGGGGGAGAAGCTGGCGGGGTCCAATTGGCTTGGAGTTCGTGTAATTTAGCGTATTTGTAGAACGTTCCTTCGAAATTGTAGAAAGCGATGATGAATCCCGGCCAACCGTCCATGAGGCCCCGTTTGAGAAAATACATGTGAAAAAAGGACCAGAGGCCATGCCCTAAGGCTGTCCAGAGTGAGCAATTCCGGCGACCGCTCAGGGCAAGCTTTTCGGCACCCAGCGTCGAATACTTATTCGCCTTGTGGATAAGTTCCTCAAGTCTCTTGAACGGAAACTGCCAGATTGCATTATGCAGGTAAGCGACCGGCCGTTCGGTGACAACGGTGAATTCTTCATGCACCGGATCGTTTTTAAACACCAAAGCGCCCTTTTTAAAGAGCTGTGGTTGGCGATAATCGGGGTAGAAACCGGAATAACGGATCCAGCGGCCCATGAAAAAATTTCGGCGGGGGACGTAGTAGGCGTCAGCCTGCGGATACTGCAGGCAGGTGAAAATTTCATCCCTGACCTCGGGTGTACAGCGCTCATCAGAATCCAACGAAAAGATCCACTCATGGGAGCAGGCTGCCATGGCCTGATTACGAAGGTCGCCGAAACCTTGAAAAGGAATTTGGACCACCCGAGCTCCCAACTGTTCTGCCAAGGCAACGGTGTTGTCCTGGCTGTACGAATCGGCTACAACGATTTCATCAGCCCACAGGACGGAGTTGATAGCATCGCAGATTTTATCGGCCTCGTTATAGGCAATGATGTAGACGGAAATTTTCTTCATGCTTGGCGGACAACCTGAGACGGACGAGCTTTATTGGCGCTGGCGAGTTGCACGACGATACGATCGGTTTTATGCAATCGCTCTACCAAAGTCCGAAACAGATACTTGGAGACCTCTGGGTATTTTTCAATAAGCTCCGCCAGCTTGTTTCCCGGATAACGTTTGATCGTGCACCGGCCCACCGAAATGATTGATGCTGACCGCGGCTCCTCCAGAATGGCAGCCATTTCCCCGAAGTACTCGCCCGGTTCAGTGATTTCCGCAATCTTTTTTCCGGAACGGAGCACGGCTACCTTACCCCTGATCAGTTTGAAGAAATCTTTATCCTTGTTACCTTCCTGGATAACAACATCTCCGTCCTCGTACTCCTCAACATCCGGGTTGACCAGATAAGCCGGCAGGCTGTCTTCATGGGCTACGGTGCGTTTCAGGACCTCTTCCAGGCTGGTGACACCTTCGCGGGCTTTTTGCAATCCGGCTTCGCGCAGGGTAAACATCCCCTCCTGCATGGCAACTTTACGGAGTTGCTCTTCGGACACCTCGGCCTGGATGGCCTCGGCCACTGCTTCGGTGACCTCCATGAGTTCGAAAAAACCGACCCGTCCCCGGTAGCCTAAACCGTTGCATTCTGGGCATCCTTTGGCCTTGAACAGATTCAGCTCGTCCAGTTCGCTTTCCTTAAAACCGGCAGCCAGCAGAGTATGGTGCTCATATTGAGCTGGAGTTTTGCATTTCAAGCACAGTTTTCTGGCCAGACGCTGGGAAAGCACCATGGTGAGCGAGGAGGCCAGGATATAAGATGGGATGCCAATATCCACCATACGGCTGACCGTGGCCGGTGAATCGTTGGTGTGCAGGGTCGAAAAAACCAGGTGGCCGGTCATGGCGGCCTTCATGGCAATTTCCGCGGTTTCGATATCCCGGATCTCGCCGACCATGATGATGTCCGGGTCCTGGCGGAGAAAGGCCTTCAACGCCGCGGCAAAGGTCATCCCCACTTCGGCGTTGACGTTGACCTGATTGATGCCTTTGAAGTTAAATTCGACCGGGTCTTCCGCAGTCAAAATTTTGATGTCCTCGGTGTTCAGCGAGTTCAGGGCGGAATATAGCGTAACCGTCTTGCCCGACCCGGTTGGTCCGGTTACCAAAAGCAAGCCTTGCGGGCGCTCCAGGCAACGTCTCAGGGCGGCAAAGGTTTCCACGGTGAAGCCGAGTTTGGTCAGGTCGACGTTGAGAGAGTCCTTGTCAAGGATACGAAGAACGATGCCTTCACCGTAGAGGAGCGGCAAGGTGGAAACCCGGAAATCAACCGCCTTGTTCCGGCCCAGGCGGATTTTGATGCGGCCGTCCTGGGGAACACGCCGTTCGGTGATATTGAGGCCTGCAAGAATCTTCATGCGGGCGGCCATGGCGTTTTTAATGGTCAGCGGCAGGTTCATCGATTTGAACAGAGCGCCATCCTTCCGATAGCGGACCTGCATGGTCTTTTCAAACGGCTCAATGTGAATGTCGCTGACACCATCTTGGACCGCTTTCACCAGGATGCCGTTGACCAATTTAATGATAGGCGCATCCGAGGCGGAAAATTGCTCAAAGCCGCCTTCTTCGGCCCCACCGCTCTCGATTTCAAAATCCTCGGCGGCATCGGAAACCAGGGCGCCAAAGTCATCGACCTGGGTGACGGTTTCTTCCTCGCCCTCTGGTTCGAATTTAAAGAAGGACTGATGCTCTTCGTCGCTGATATGATAGTATTTTTTATACGCCTCTATGATATCCTTTGCGGTTGAGACGCAGACATTAAGATTCTTCTGGACAAGATCCTGCAGTTGCTCGACATCCAGAGTGTCGGTGGGTTCCGCCATGGTCACTTGCAGGGTGTTGCCTGCAAGTCGCAGAGGAAAGGCCATGAAACGTTTGGCGGTTTCGTAGGGGAGTAGGCTTAGGGCTTCTTTGCTCGGTGGTTCCTGTTCGATGGCAACCAGAGTATAGTTGTGCATCCTGCTGAGGAAATTGGCGATGGTGTCGCGTTCAATCGCACCGCTTTCGAGAAGGATCCGGCCTAGTCGTTCTCCGGTTCTCTTCTGGGCGACCTTGGCTTCCTCAAACTGGGTTAACGTTATGTAGCCAGCTTTGCTCAGCAGTTCGCCGATTTTCAGTTTGCCCGCTCCTGACTGGTCTTTGACCGTCCTTTTCATGGAGCTTTTGTGGGCGTCTGTCATTTGTTGTCCTAGTTTGAGAGCCATTTGTGTGGTGAGGTCCCCGGAATAAAATAGAAGGTATTTTTTCGGTATTGTACAACAAATGAAAGAGCGGGTCAAAAAAGAACAAGATTTTTAAGGAATGGTGATTGCCAGAGATAAAAAGTTGGTCAGTATCCTCCCTGTATTTGGGAAAAAACTTTTCCGGCCCTGTTTGTCCGCTGTAGCAAGGAATGTTCGCTAGTTACTCAAGGTGTAAGCGAAAAAGGGCAGGGTAGCGGTTCTGCAAGGTGTGGGCAAGGGGAATCATAACCTCGCGCATGGACGGTTCGGCCGCCGGAGAGGTACGAAGAGAGAGAATATGTCGCCATTCAAGGAGATTGGTATAGACAATAATTTCAGTTTTGCAGGAATTGGGTAGGACTGTCCGGGCCGCCTGGGGCGATGAGGTCTGGAGAAGCCGTAGGTACTGTGCTTCCATCGCCTCCATGGATTGTTGCCAGATGGTGAACTCCTCGCTTTGCTCTTCGAAAAAAACGGGTTTGATAAAAGTCACTTCGTTGCCGAATTTGTCAGCGGAATAGCGGCAATATCGCTGGCTTTCCTGTAGAAAGGTGCAGGGACGATGGCGAACCAATTCATGGGTGACGGCCCGGTTGACAATGAACTTGACCGCCAGATACCGATGTTTGGCATGCAGCGGAGCGGCAAGCTGTTCCACATCCTTGAGAGCCATTTTGGCAATGGTAACCCCGGCAATTCTTTCCGGCGTATCATTGATAGGTAAGGTTTCGAAAAAGTAGGGATGCTGCTCCTTCAAGTAGTGGGCCATGGCACGGGAAAGAGTATCTTCGGGGTGAAAAAGCAGCATCTCGCGAAAGGTCCGGATGGAACCGGTGATCAGCAACCGATTGCCTTCCAGGCGGTCGATCTGCAAGAATTTGGGTTGGAGTGAAAAGAGGGCTTGGATCGGATCTGGAGTGGCGCAGGTAACGACCAGGGTGAGGACTCCCATCTCCAGGACAGAATTGTGGCCATTTTTCGCCATCTTCCTGACAAAGGGAATGGCAGAGTCGCTGTCGATCCGATTTTCACTCTTATAGCAAATACGGCCGCAGAATTCGATGCGGACCGGCAGGCTCTGCTGGTCAAGTTCATCAAGAATTGTGAAGCTTGGCTCAATTATGCGCATGGGCGGATCGACAGGGAAGTTGGGGATAAAAGAAAGGCGCTGCCGTTTAAGGGAGGCAGCGCCGGAGCGAACATTCCTAATTTCCCTCCCAGAAGGGGGACATGGCGCGGAGCTTGGTAATGATAGCCGGCATTTTTTCGAGGACAAAGTCGACCTCTTCCTCAGTGTTGTACACCGACAGGCTGAAGCGGATGGAACCGTGCGCCGCAGTGAACGGTACGCCCATGGCCCGGAGTACATGGGAGGGCTCCAGGGAGCCGGAGGTGCAGGCGGAACCGGAGGAGGCGCAGATGTTGTACTGGTTCATGTGCAGAAGGATGGACTCGCCCTCGACGTATTCGAAGCTGATATTGGCGGTGTTGGGCAGGCGTTGCTCAGGATGACCGTTGAGCAGGGACTTGGGAATCGTTGTCAGCAACCCCTTCTCCAACTTGTCGCGAAGCGCCCGCACCCTCGTGTTTTCTTCTTCCATCTTGTCAGCCGCCAGTTTGCAGGCCTTGCCCAGGCCGACAATAGCGGCGACATTTTCCGTGCCACCCCGACGACCATGTTCCTGATGGCCGCCGTTCAAGAACGGAACAAACGGGGTGCCCTTGCGGACGTACAAGACGCCGACCCCTTTGGGGGCATGGAGCTTGTGGCCGGAGATGGAGAGGAAATCGATTGCCGTTTCTTTGAGGTTGATTGGGATTTTCCCCACGGCCTGCACCGCATCGGTATGAAACAGGATGCCACGTTCCTTGGCGATTTTTGCCATTTCCTCTACCGGGAAAATGACCCCGGTCTCGTTGTTGGCCCACATGACGCTGACAATAGCGGTTTCATCGGTGAGGCTGTCCTTGAACCGTTGCAGATCCAAGGTGCCGTCCGCAGCGACCGGCAAGCGAGAGGTATGATATTTTCGGCCGGTAAAAATTTCCAAACTGTCGCAAAGGTTTTTAACAGCCGGGTGCTCCACTCTAGTGGTAACCACGTGGTTCTTTTCGGGATAGCTCTGAATAGCCGAGAAAATAGCCGTGGAGTCGCTTTCGGTGCCGCAGCTGGTGAAGACGATTTCTCCAGGATGGGCGCCGAGCAGATCGGCGATTTCCTGCCGAGCTTGGTTGATTGCCTGGCCGACTTGGCCGCCGAAGGTGTGCATGGACGAGGGATTGCCGTACAGCTCAGTCAGATACGGCATCATGGCGTCCAGCACCTCCGGGGCGATCCGGCTGGTAGCGTTGTTGTCCATGTAGATAACCTGCTCAGATAATCCAGCCATCACTTATCCTCCTCAACGATCAGGCTGTCGAGTACCTGTTCACGCAATTTCTTTTCGACATATTCTTTTAGAGTTGTCCGTGAGGAGTGGCATCCGGCGCAGGCGCCTCTCAGCGAAACCGTCACAAAATCGCCATCTACATCGATCAGCTGAATATCGCCGTCGTCCTTTTTCAGGGTTGGCTTGATCTCCCGTTCAATGACCTCTTCGATCTTCTTGATCTTCTCCAGTGTGGTCATGCGTTTTTGTTTCTTAAGGCCAACAGGTTGCGCGGGCAGTCCTTCCACCGTCTCTGCCAGAAGTCCGCGCAGCTTGCCCTCGCACTTGCCACATCCACCGCCAGCCTTGGTGAAATTGGTGATTTCCTCAACCGAGACCAGGGAGTTTTCCCTAATCGCCCGGATAATTTCCAGGTCGGTGACGCCGAAACATTCGCATACCACCTCGCCCTGAGCCATGGGCAGGATGGCACCGGTGTAGTCAGCGATGGCGGCCTCCAATGCTTCGCGCCCCATCACCGAGCAGTGCATTTTTTCCTTGGGCAGGCCGCCAAGCGCCTTAGCGATGTCGTCGTTAGTCAGCTTTTTAGCATCCTCCAGCTTCATTCCCTTGAGCATTTCGGTGAGCATGGAGGATGAGGCGATGGCCGAGGCGCAACCAAAAGTTTTGAATTTGGCGTCGGTGATTATTTTGTTTGCGTCGACCTTGATCGTCAGGCGCAGGGCGTCTCCGCAAGCGATGGAGCCGACATTGCCAACGCCGTCGGGATTTTCGATCTCACCGACATTTTTTGGATTGATGAAATGTTCCTGGACCTTCTCTGTATATTCCCACATGACGGTTCTCTGGGTTGATGGTTTTCGATGATCGCTCTCGACCCCTTTTGTTCAATGAGACAGGGGAAGAATACAATTTTCTACATTAGGGCAGGAGTCCTATTTCGGCAAGCATCGATTTGGCACTTTTTACCAGGAGCGAGGTTTCTTCTCGGTTGCGGGCCTCCACATAAAACCGCACCTTGGGTTCGGTACCAGACGGGCGGATCATAATCCAGGAACCGTCGTCGAGAATCATCTTGCGGCCGTCGATGTCAATCACGGAGGCAATGGTTCTGTGGCCTTCGCCCACCTGGACCTGACTGCCCGGACTGTAAGCGCGGAGTTGATCGAGCGCCCGCAGCAGGCTTTCGCCCTGCTGGGAGACCGTGACGCCATCCCGGTCGGGATAATAGTGGCCGAAGGTGGCCTCGATCTCGGCGAGGTAGTGGCCGAGCGGCTTTTTCAGGGTCAGGACCATGTCGATAGCCAGGATCAGGCCGATGAAAGCGTCTTTTTCCGGGGTGTGACCGGTGATGGAGATACCGTCCGATTCCTCGAAGTAGACAAGTGCCTTGTTGATTACCGGTTTGAACTCTTTGAATCCGACTTTGGGTTCAAAGACCTCCTCTCCCAACTGGGTGGCCAGGGCGTTGGCAAAATTGCTGGAGGCCACTGTTTTGGCGACCATGCCCCGTTTGCCTTTGATCTCATGGAGAAAATGATAGGCCATGGCTCCGAATTGATTCATCGAGATTTCGATAGTTCCATCGGTGAAACGGATGCGATCACCGTCCGGATCGATGATGGCCCCAATTTTCAAGGGTTCGGGCCGAGCTGCCAAGGCCGCGATTACCGGCTGCATGTTGGTCGAGGAAGGTTCCGGGGCAATGCCGCCGAAGGTCGGGTCCTCGGTATCGCGCAGCACCAGCAGCCGTTCCGCTGGCGGATTGTTCAACAGCCGACTGAGATACTGGCGGGAAGCGCCGTGGACTGCATCGACGCAGACCACCACTTCATCGTTGGTGGCAAGGTCGGCCAACAGCCGGTCGTACTCGATACCGTGGCGGGCCGTACCGCTGCGGACCAGTTGCTGCCAGCTGATCAAGGCATCCTCCAAGACTATCCCCGGCAACTCTTTCAGTGGTTCTTGCAGGTCAAGTCCCGCTGGAATCAGGGGTACCTGGTCGAGCATCACATATTCCCCGGCGAGGCGGGTGATGGTATCGGTGAGGATCGTCGGGGCCGGGCCGGCATCGGCGGCATTGTATTTGAAGCCGCCGTATTCCAGCGGATTGTGGCTGGGGGTCAGGTTGATGGAGAACGCGGCCTTGCGGATCAGAACCGAGGCTGACAGGGCGCCGGTGGTGGCCTCGCCGGCGTAAAAAACTTTAACGCCGTTGGCGCAGAGGACATTGACCGCTGCCAAGGCGAGCAGGGGGCCGCCGAAGCGGTTGTCGAAGCCAACCACGCAGCCGCGCTGTTGCATTTCGGCAAAACTGTCTACCCCCAGAGCGAGCCGCAGTTCCTCATTGCCCCCTGCTTCCCGGTACAGGCTGAGGATGGCGGCAGTGACCACAGCCACCGAGCGCACGGTGAGATCTTTGCCCAAGGTGCCGCGCCAGCCGGAAGTGCCAAATTGAATAGGGTGCGAAGGCTGTCCCGTATTGGTCAGCATTTCGTCCCTGATTAACTGATACACCTGATCAATTCCGGCTTGCCACTGCTGCCTGACTGAGGGCTTCGCTTCCAGATTTCGGCCCTCGACCAATCGTTTGATCGCGTCGAAATACCTGCTTTTAGTAGGATTTTTTTCAACAATATAGCGGCTGGATATCTCTTGGATTTCGTGTTCGCTGGTCATGTCGGCTCCGTATTGGGGGAGGTGTTCGGCTCGTATTGAAATAATGAAAACATTACGTCAATATAGCCCTTTGCGATATTCTTGGCAAGGTGCTACCGGGCAGTCCGTCACCTGGGCTGTTGCAAGGAAACAAAACAGACGGACGTTTCGGTTGACCAGTTGGGTTTTTTTTTTTACTGTCTACAACTTACAGAATTATACGCCGGTTGCCGACGACAAATGGTTTGAGGAACGGGCTTGGCCCAGCAGACGGTTTCTTTTCACAAGGGAGCACGAGATGAAACACCAACACGAAACAGCACTCATTCTCTGGTTTGACGACATCGGCATCGAGGATGTGCCGATAGTGGGCGGCAAGAACGCTTCCTTGGGTGAAATGCATCAGAAGTTGACGGCGCAGGGGGTGGCGGTGCCCAATGGGTATGCCATCACCGCCTTTGCCTATCGCTACCTCCTCAAAGAGGCGGGGGTCGAGGCTGCCATTCGCGACGCCCTGGCCGGGCTGGACACCCACGATCTGCGCAACCTCCAGGAGCGTGGCGCTAAAGCGCGGGACATCGTCCGCACCGCCGAGTTCCCTGCCGACCTGCGCCAGGCGATCATCAGCGCCTACAACAAGATGGAAGAGGAATATGGCCAGGGCGTCGATGTTGCCGTCCGCTCTTCCGCCACTGCCGAGGACCTGCCGGACGCCTCCTTTGCCGGTCAGCAGGACACCTACCTCAATATCCGTGGGCCGGAAGCTGTGATTGATGCCTGCAAGCGCTGCTTTGCCTCCCTGTTTACGGATCGAGCCATCTCGTATCGCCATGAAAAGGGGTTCGGTCAGTTCGATGTCTATCTCTCGATCGTGGTGCAGAAGATGGTGCGCTCCGATTCCGCTTGCTCCGGCGTTATGTTTTCCATCGATACCGAGTCGGGCTTCAAGGATGCCGTTTTTCTGACGGGCTCCTGGGGACTGGGAGAAAATGTGGTCCAGGGTGCGGTCAATCCGGACGAGTACTACATCTTCAAACCGACCCTCAAGGAGGGCAAGCGGCCGATTGTCGGCAAGCGGGTGGGATCCAAGGAGATCAAGATGGTCTACAACAATGATCCCGGCGCCGAGGAACCGGTCAAAAACATCGAGACGACAGTTGAGGAGCAAGGCTCCTACATTCTCAGCGACGACGAGATCCTGCAATTGGCTCGCTGGGCCTGCATCATAGAGGACCATTACAACCGGCCAATGGATATTGAGTGGGCCAAGGATGGCGACGGCAAGACCGTGGGCACCGGAGGGCTGTTCATCGTTCAGGCTCGACCGGAAACCGTGCATTCCCAGGCCTGCACCCGGACCATGGAAACCTATGTACTCAAGGAGAAGGGCGCGCTGCTGGCCAAGGGCCAGGCGGTCGGCGCCAAGATCGGCCAGGGAATCACCAGGGTCCTCAATAACGTCAGTCAGATCCACGATTTCAGGGCCGGAGAGGTGCTGGTCACCGATATGACCGACCCCGACTGGGAGCCGGTCATGAAAACCGCCGGCGCTATCGTCACCAACCGTGGCGGCCGGACCTGTCATGCAGCGATTATTTCCCGCGAGTTGGGCATTCCCTGTGTGATTGGCACGGAAAACGGGACCAAAATGATTAAGGACGGTCAGCAGGTCACTGTTTCTTGCGCCGAGGGTGAAACCGGCCACATCTATGACGGGTTGCTCAAATTTGAGGTTGAAACTTTGGACCTCGAAAACATTCCGGCCACCCGGACCAAGATCATGATGAATGTCGGGTTGCCGGAGAAGGCTTTCGTCGAGGCGCAACTACCCAACGAGGGGGTTGGGTTGGCGCGCGAGGAATTTATCATCAACTCGCATATCGGCATCCATCCCCTGGCTCTGATCAATTACGAGAAACTGCGCGAGCGCGCGGATGAGAACGATGAAATTTTCGACATTATCGAGGAAATCGACCATCGAACCTCGGCCTACCCCGGTGACAAACGCCAGTATTTCATCGATAAACTGGCCGAGGGCGTCGGCCGGATCGGGGCCGGTTTTTACCCCAAGGACGTTATTGTCCGGTTGTCTGATTTCAAATCCAACGAATACGCCAATTTAATTGGCGGCCATCTCTACGAGCCCGAGGAATCCAACCCTATGATCGGCTGGCGCGGAGCTTCCCGCTACTACGATCCGCGCTACAAGGCGGCCTTTGAGCTGGAATGCAAGGCCCTGCTTAAGGCGCGCAATGACATGGGGCTGACTAACATCAAACTGATGGTGCCGTTTTGCCGCACCCCGGAAGAGGGGCGCAGGGTGATCGAAGTGCTGCGGGAATTCGGCCTGGTGCAGGGCGAGAACGGCCTGGAGGTCTACGTGATGTGCGAGATCCCCTCCAATGTCATCAGCGCCGATGCATTTTGCGATGTCTTTGACGGGTTTTCCATCGGTTCCAATGATCTGACCCAATTGACGCTGGGGCTTGATCGCGACTCCGATCTGGTGGCGCACATCTACGACGAGCGCAACGAGGCGGTAAAGACTTTGATTAAAATGGTGATTGCCACAGCCAAGCGCCGGGGGCGCAAGATTGGTATCTGTGGCCAGGCGCCGTCAGATTTTCCGGACTTCGCCACCTTCTTGGTCGAGGAAGGCATCGATTCGATCAGTCTCGTTTCAGATACGGTGGTGAAAACCAGATTGGCCATTGCGGCCAAGGAGCGGGAATTGGGCATTACCCCGTAAGCAATTGCGGAGTGGAAAAAATGGCCTGGCGGGATGGTATGTCCCGCCAGGCTTTTATTACGATTTTGCATCCTCGAGCGGTTTGGCCTCGTCGATCAGCATAATCGGGATGTTATCGCGGATTTCAAACACCAACCGGCAGGCGCGGCAGATAATCCCGTTTTGCTCTTGATTCAATGTAACCGGGCCCTTGCACTGCGGGCAGGCCAGGATTTCCAGCAATTCCTTTTTGATCATCTTTCCATTCCCCGAGCGTTTTTGGCTTTTCTGAGGCGGCATTGCCTCGCTTTTTTTTCAATGCTTTTCCCTGACTGATCCGGCCAGGAGAAAGAGTGGTCTTCTTTCGAGGTATTGTACTGTATTGCCGTCAGAGGGTAAAGCGGCTTGCGGAATAGCGTGTTTGAAAATGGTTGCGGGAAATATTTGTGAGCGGTTCGTTATCCTGATAAGCATGGAGCGTTTTTTTTGCTTCTTGCGAGCCCTTTCCTCGCAAGGAGACAATGGCAAAGAGGTGTGAAACGTTGTTCGCAACAGAATCTTGTTTTCCAGCAAAGTATGCGTTTGTGTAGGTGTGGCTGATAAGGCTCAGGGGTCGTTAAAAAAAGTATCTCGCTTGCGCAAGTTCCACCGCATCACAGTTCTCGATTTGCTGTTGCCGAGCATCTTGACCGGCGAGGCAATCGGCCGTGAGAAACTGGCTCTGCTAAGTCACGGCGGGTTTTGCCGCAACTGCAAGCAATGCCGGTATTCGATCTGCAGTTTCGGCAAGGCGTAACCGGAAAACACGACCATCTTTCTCTTTTTTGACGGAACTCTTTGCATCTAGCCTCTTTGACGAATAGAAGCTGTATCTCTTGTTCAATTGCGGTATAATAAACAAATGTGTTATAGTTCGTATAGATAAAGTCCCAGTCCCCCTGATGCGAGGCGCGACCATGCTGAATCGATATCCTTTGGTGCTTGGAATATGGGTTTTGCTTGTTTTCTTTTGTAATCCCCCCCTTTGGGCTGTTACCCGGCTTGATGCTGCCTTTGGTCTCAACGGCCGGGTGGCTGTTGAGCTGGGGGTGAAGAACAGTGGCCATGCGGTGGTTGTCCAACCGGATCGTAAGATCGTGGTCGCCGGCTCTTCTTCTAAGGGAAACGTCTTTAATTTTTCTCTCCTTCGTTTTAACAAAAACGGTTCGCTCGATTCCACTTTTAATGGTGACGGTTCGGTTATCACCTCCCTTTCCGTTGGCGACGACGAGGCTTTGGCGCTTGGTCTGCTCTCAGATGATCGAATTATCGCCGCTGGGTACAGTCACAATGGGAAGGATCGGGATCTGGCCTTAGTATGTTTTCGTCCGGATGGTTCCCTTGATAAAAGTTTCGGTGATGCTGGGGTTGTGCTGACCTCAATCGGTAATGGCAATGAGGAAATTACTGCCTTGACGATCAGTCCCTCCAATAAGATTACTGTTGTCGGATCGACTGAAGGAACGGCAGGCAGGGTTTTGGTGACCGCCCGCTTCTTTGCCAATGGTGAGCTGGATGCCTCTTATGGTGAGCAGGGGGTCAGCCTGATAGGGATCGGTAAAGATGCCTCCGCCGAGGGGATTGTTGAACGGGAAGATGGAACGTATGTCGTTTCGGGATCCTACGAAGAGAATAAAAAATCATCGGCAATGTTGGTGGGGTTGAATGGGGACGGGACAGTTGATGCCGGTTTCGGTGATAAGGGGGTCGCGATCCCGACCGGGAATTTTGCCGCCAGCGAGGGCTATGGCTTGGCCACCGACGATGACGGCATGATCTATGTCGCCGGGGCGGTGGGGATTCCAGGCGGAAGGGATACCGCCCTTTTTCGTTTTACCCGGAACGGCAAGGCTGATTCGGCGTTTGGCGATCAAGGTGTTATGGTGACTCAAATCAGCAAAGAAGACGATGTCCTTTACGATGTCGATGCGGGTAAGAATGGGGTGGCCGCAAGCGGCTTTACCACCGATGCCGGTACTCGCCAGTTTTTACTGAACTCTTATTCTCAGGATGCTGCTGCGGCCGAGGCAACCGCCAGCATCCGGGGTGTGTCGGCGGGCAATGAGGGTGCCGCCTCGGAACTTCCGCCGGTCCAGGAAGTGCGGGTGAACGGCAAAAGCAAGGTCCAGATCAGGCGATTGCAGGTATGGAGCAACGAAGTCCAAATCCGGGAATTGCAGTTGTCGGGGGACTCCTTCGGCAATTCCGCTGTCTGGCAAGCTCCCCAGATTTTGGCCTCAGGCAAGGTCGATCCCGGTTTAGACCGGCTGCTCTCCCATACCAGCCAGCAGATTGGGGAATTTTTCCTGCCCGCCGCCCATGCAGTGGAGGGCTTGTGGCCGGAAACAGCGGCTGGGACATTTTCATCCCGCAGTATCACCACCACCTTTAGTGAGGGCGAGGCTGTGAGTTATGCAGTGACCTCGGACGAAGAGGGGAACATTATCGTGGTGGGGACAGCCGACGGCAATAATGCCAGCTCGATTGTTGCCGCCCGCTTTGTGGCGGAGGATCTGGTTGACCGCATAACCAACAAACCCGGTCATCGAAGTAGCCATATCGCCACCACTGTTCCTGCCGATGTGACCAGAACCACCATGGTTACCGGAGGCGAAATCGCCGATTCCTTTGATAAAGAGGTCGTTCGCCGGGGAGTGGTGTTCAGCGTCCAACCTGGACCGGTGTATACAGGCAAGGGTGCCGTCGGCGGCAAAGGAATCTCAGCGGTGCCAACAGGCAAAGTTGATCCATTGGTCTCTTTCTTCCTGCCCGAAGCGGTGGCTGCCGATCCATCAGGCCCGCAGGTGACGAATACCGCCTCCGCAAACAACATTGTGCTCGAACAATTCATTTCCGAAGGGGAAACGGAAAACGGTACCGGAGTGGGTGGATACACGACTCTGATGGAGTCTCTCCTGCCCGGAACACTTTATTATATTCGGGCCTATGCCCTCACCGCCAAGGGTGAGGTGTATTACGGCAATCAGGTCAGTGTCAGAACCGCAGACGCCTGTTTTATTGCCACGGCCTCTTTCGGCACCTTGCTGCATCCCTGTGTTGGCATCCTCCGTGACTTCCGTGATGCTTTTCTTGTCAACCACAGTGCCGGCCGGTGGTTGGTTGACCGGTACTACACCCTTTCGCCGCCTTTGGCCGACTTTATTGCCGGCAACGCTGTGCTGCGTTTTGTGGTGCGGGCATTGCTTTTGCCACTTATCGGTTTTTCCTGGCTGGCCCTGAAAACGGGGCTGGGCATGACGTTGTTTCTTGTTGCCGGTGCGATGGTATTCTTGGGTTGGGTTGTGGACCGCATCCGTCAGCCGCTGAGCTTGGGGGGATGACGAACCCGCAGGGCCTGGTACGATGAGTGGATTTTTTTTAACTAAAGAGAAGAATAATGGGATTAAGACAAAATAAGGTGCATGCGCTCACCTGTACGCAGGGGTTCACCTTGATCGAACTGATGGTGGTGATGGTGATTCTCGGGATTCTTGCCGGGCTCATCGTTCCAAGGATTATGGATCGTCCTGAAGAAGCCCGGCGGACCAAAGCCGCCATCCAGATTCAATCAATTGAACAGGCTCTGAAACTGTATAAACTCGATAATGGTCAATATCCGATAACCGAACAGGGGTTACTTGCTCTAGTGGAGCCGCCTGCGACCGGTACGCTTGCCAAGAAATGGCGCACTGGCGGGTATCTGGAAAAAGGCAAGGTTCCCAAGGATCCCTGGGATAACGATTTTGTCTACATCTCTCCCGGGCTGCATGGCGATTATGACCTTACTTCCTACGGCCCTGACAATCAGTCTGGTGGGGAGGGGAAGGATGCGGACATCAATAATTGGGAACTGCAATAAAGAACTGGCTTGCTCTGTCCAGCCACCTTCATGCAACGCTCCCCCTTGAACAATAAAGCCTTCACCCTGCTTGAACTGATCGTGGTGATGGCTCTTATTGCCCTGATCGCCTCGTTCTCCGTGCCCCAGATTGCTCATTTCCTTTACGCTGACCAGTTGAAGGTTTCCGTGCGCAAGCTCATAGGCTTAATCCACCAGTCTTCACAATTGGCCCAGCGGCATCAGGCCCCGTATCTGCTCACGTATCAGCCCAAAGAGCGCACCTTTGTTGTTGGTCCGGAACAAGTCGAGGAAAAGGTAAAGGATAAGGTCATAAAAAAAGAAAACAGGCTGCAACTTGCCGATTCGGTGGCGGTTCGAGATCTTTGGTCATGGTACGGCGGTCCCCGCCCGTCCGATGCGTTCGTCATCCGCTTTACCAAAAACGGTTATGTTGAACCATCGATCATCCATCTGCGTAAGGAGGACGGCCAGGAGCTTTCCGTAATCTTGTCTCCGTTCCTTGGAAAAGTGAACATAGTGGACGGTTATGTCCTCCCGGAAAAGGAAACCTCGTTTCAATAGCCGCCCCCAGGGGGGGCTTCGCTGCAGTTCCGCAGGGTTTACCCTTCTTGAGGTGATGATTGCCGTTGCGCTTATTGCCATTGCCCTGGTCACCCTGATTGGGGCTCAGGCCCAAAGCATCTCCATTGCCACCGGGTCGCGATTCGAGACCATGGCCTCTCTGCTGGCGCAATGGAAACTGACGGAGTTCAATCTTCAGGACTATGAGCAGCTGACCAGTGGGGAAGGAAATTTTGGCGAAGAATACCCCCATTTTTTCTGGAAATCAGAAGTCAACGAACTTGCGGAGGATGAGACGGGAATCAAGGGGGCCAAAGGTCTCCTTAAGGCGGTTGATGTGACTGTTTGGGTCGATCAGGATACAACCCGGACGTACACCGTGCGGACCATATTGTATAAACAACCGGCAGCGAACAAGTAACCATGCGCGAGAACGGTTTTACTCTGTTGGAGGTCCTGCTGGCGACAACCGTTCTCGGAGTGGTCATGGCGATGCTGACTCTTTCGCTGTCCGCCACCCTGCGAGTGGTCGAGGCCACCGAGAAACAAGAACAGGTGTATTCCCTGGCCCAGATAGCCATGCGCCGAATCAGCGAGGACCTGACCGCCGCCGTCGCGGCTCCAGAGGGCATCTTTATCGGCCAGAAAAATGGGTTGCGTGATCGACGGGCCGATACGCTGGAGTTTACCTCTCAGGCCCATCTTGTCTTGAATCCGGAAAAGCAGAAGCCGGGGGTGGCACTTATCCGGTATCAACTGCAAGAGGATCCGGACGATGAACGCAGATTGAAATTGCTACGCTCGGATACCCCGGTGCTCCCCGGCGTTGACCCCCCCAAGGGCCTCTCGAAAGATGAGGGGACGGACCCGGCCTTTCTGCTCGCCGACACCCTGCGCGCGGTTCAATTTAGTTATTTCAACCGAGAAGGTCGGGAATTTGACAGTTGGCGGAAGGAGCCAAGCTCTGGGGAGGAGGAAACATCCGGAGAACTACCGGCCGCCGTTCACTGCACCTTGGATTTTTGGCTTGACCCGGACAAGGAGATTTCGCAATCCTTCAGCACCCGGATATTGCTGCCTGCGGAGGCTCCAGGTGAGCATTGAACGGGTAGTCGGCAACCAGTCAGGCATGGCTCTGGTGCTGACCCTGCTGACGATCAGCTTTCTGGTGGCGATCACCGTGCAACTCATGATGACCGTTGATCGGCAGGTCTCTGTCTCGACCGCCCAGCGGGAACAGGTGCGGCTTGACGGCATGGTGCTTGCCGGATTGAATCTGGCCCGGGCTGCCTTGGCAGCAGATCAGAAAGAAAATGCCCATGAATCCCTCCATGACGCGTGGGCCACCTTCGACCCGGATAGGTTCAAGGCCCTGGCTGGTGATGTCATCCTCAAGATTTTGGTGACCGATCTGAGCGGAAGGCTGCAGGTGAATGCGCTTGGCGATAGCGCCAAAGAGAAGTATCGGGAAGCGTGGTTGCGCTTGCTCTTGTCCGGCCGTTTCGCCATAGCCGGCAGGGATGAGGCTGAGGCCCTGCTTGACGCACTCGGCGACTGGGTCGATCAGGATAAAGATGAGCGGCAAGAGGGCGCGGAGGAACAATACTATCGGACGCTCAATCCCCCTTATTCCTGCCGAAACGGCCCCGTTGCCACCCCCGAGGAGCTGCTTCTGGTCAAGGGGATGACTCCGGTGCTTTTGTTCGGCGACGCCGACCATGAAGGTCTGGTCAATTCGATCACAGTGATGGGCGAAGACGGTAAAGTCAACCTGAATACAGCGCCGTTGCCGGTCTTGCAAGCCTTGTCACCGGAAATGACTCAAAAAATGGCACAGGAATTGATAGAGTTCCGAGAAGATCAACGGTATGCTCAATTGTTGTTGAACTCTGACTGGTACCGGCAGGTAAGCGGGTTTCCCCGTTCGATCGATTTCGGCACTGACTTGTTGACTGTGACCGGTAAATATTTCAAAGTAACAGTCAGTGCAACCCTTCATGAGTACAACCGTATCGGAACCGGAGTTCTTCTCCGGAGCGATGAGCAGCGGCTCACTCTCCTGAACTGGAAGCTGGAGTGACCCCAGGAAAGTGTAACTGTTAATAAATGCGAGATTCATGGGCCTGAAATCACTGGGTATCGACATAAGTGACAGTTACGTCACTGCGGTGGTGCTGGAACAGCAGAGAAAGAAATTGGCGTTGTGCGCCAGTTTCTTTCTGCCCTTGCCCGAAGGCGCCGATCCTGCAACGCACATTCGTTTGCTGTGCCAACAACTCGACTGGCAGGAGGGGGTGAGTGTGTGTGGGTTGCCCCTTTCCATGCTCAGCGTCCGTAATCTGGCCCTGCCGTTTAAGGATGTCAAAAAGATAGCACAGATCCTGCCTTTGGAGTTGGAAGAGCAGTTGATTATTCCCATTGACTCCCTGATCACCGATTTTTCCGTCAGTAAAAAAGATGCGGCAGGGGCTCTGGTTGTTGCTTTCTCTCTGGAAAGAGCTTTTTTAAGTGGTTTGCTGGAGGAAGTGCAGGATCTTGTCGATCCGGATATTGTCACGCCGGCAATGGTGCCTCTAGCCGCGCAGATGGTCAAGCACAATAAAGACGGAAATAACTTCCTCCTGATCCATGCGGACCAGCACTCCGGCACCATGGTCCTTGTGTTGAATGACAAGGCTGTTTTTTACCGGCGGCTTTCCTATCCGGAGCAGATGATCCTTCATCCCCCCTTTCATGTTGAAAATGACCAGATCGTGATATCCGACACGGCGGCGACTCAGGAGTGCATTCACCTGTTCAGCCGGTTGGTCGAGCAAAGTCTGAATTATTTCCGCGTGGAACATAAGGAAGAGGGGCGTCCAGAACGGGTCGTCCTCACAGGTCCCTTCGCCGAAATAGCGCCCATGGCCGAGATTATTCATTCGGTCCTTGGGCTTCCGGTTGAGGAGATGGATCTTTTGGCGGTTAATGCCATTTCATGTCCAGAGGAAAGACGGCTTCAGTGGCATGGTCAGCATTTTGACCGTGCTCTGTCTTTAGCGTTGCAGGGGTTCAGACGGGCGGATATTAATTTCCGTAAAGAGGGTTTTGCCAAAAAACAGGCCTTTTTTTCTTCAAAGAAACGGTTCTTTGGAGCGCTCTCTGCAGTGGCGGTTCTGGGTATGTGCCTGTTCGGGTTTCTGGGGTATGATTATTACCGGCTACAGCAAAGGGACAAGGCGCTTGGGGAGGAAATGGTTGCCATTTTCAAAAAGAGTTTTCCTGGAGTAACCAAGGTGCAGGACCCTTTTGTCGAGATGCAGGCGCGGCTCAAGTCGGCCCAAGGACCAGCCTCGCCCACTGCAATCTTGTACGGCAAAAAAAAGGTGCTTGGCCTGCTGACCGACATCTCAGCCCGCATTCCGGCAACCGTCGCGTTGCGGGTCAGTCGTCTGGCCATTGATCGTGAGTCGGTCTTGATCAAGGGGACAACCGACACCTTTAACTCTGTGGAAATAATCAAAAGTTCTTTGTCGGGTTCTTCGAAATTCAAATCCGTACAGATTGTTTCGGCAACGGCGGATAAGGAGAAAAAGAACGGTGCCATCCGGTTCGAAGTCCAGTTGCAGCTTGAGGGCATATGAAGCAACTGAATCAGCGTGAAAAAATTGCAGTGGGCATCGGCGGTGGCGCCTTGGTTCTCTTTATCGTGTTCCAGTTCATTGTTTTTCCTCTAACAGACGGGCGGGCTAAATTGACGAAGAGGCTGAGCTCACGTGAGAAAGCCGTGACCGAAATGCGCATTTTACAGGAGCGCTATCAAAAAATCACTCAGCAGTCGGGTTCCCTTGCTTCTCAACTCGCTCAACGGGAACCCGACTTCAGCCTCTTCTCCTTTCTCGAAAAAAAGGCTGCTGATAGCGAGGTCAAGGAGCATATCGCTTATATGAAACCGTCCGAGTCTCTGGAAAGCGATCAGTTCAAGCAGAGCCAGGTCGAAATGAAACTGCAGGCGGTCAACTTGAAAAAACTTGTCATGTTTCTTGAGCAAGCGGAATCTCCAGAACATCTTGTCGGGATTGACAAAATTACTATTCAAGATAACACCAAGGAGGAGGGAACCCTTGATGTGACCCTGCAGATGGTGAGTGTCGATCAGGCTAAGGGACCCGCATCCCACTAGAGGTGGGGGCGGGAGCATTCATGTTGAGAAAAGCTTTAGGATGGGTGGGCCGCAGTGTCGGATATCTGCTCTATGCCTTGGGGTTGATTGGCCTATTGCTGTGGCTCCTTTTCCCTCAAGAGGCGGTGCGCCGGTATCTGGAGGCGTCTCTCAATCGTGTTAGCCCGACTCTGCGTTGGCAAATCGAGGGAGTCGCTCTGGAAATACCTGAGGGATTAACGCTTCGGGCCATTGGGGGCTATGAGAAAGGGGAGGGCAAGATCCCTCTGTTGCGAATCAACAGTTTGACGTTGCGGCCAAATATTGCAGAGTCGTTACAGGCTGGGAGACCGCAGGTCGGATACTGGTTGACGGCCGGCAAAGGTACTGTTGCTGGTATCGTGCGGATGACTGATTGGCAAAAGGTACTGCAAGTGGAAGGCACAGTCCAAGATTCCCAACTGACGGACTTTCCTCTGTTGAGTCGTCAGCTGGGACGGACACTGCAAGGATCGATCTCGGGAACCTTTACCGGGACCATTTTACTCGCAAAGGGTGAAATGGCCGAGCTGGAAGCACGATTGAAGGTGGCAAATGGGCGTTTGGGCTTGAAACGGCCTATCCTCGGTCATACAGAGTTGCCCTTCTCGCAGGGAACATTCACTCTGCGTGGCCACGGCGATAAGCTGGAACTGGCGCAAGGGAGAGTCGAGTCGGAACTGTTCGGCGGCCAATTCTCAGGGACAATCACCATGCATCGCGATCTGGCTCTGAGCCAGCTCGATTTGAAGGGCACCATGCAACCCAAAACGAAATTTTTCAAAGGGCTGGACAACACCGTAGCCCTGCAGGCCTTTCGCGTGCAGCTGAAGGACAACTCCTTACCGTTTCGGGTATCCGGTGACCTTTCAAATCCGGGAATACATTTCGAGGAATACTCCATGCATGTTCAAACCCTGGAAAAGGAGTTGAAATAACGTCGTGACATCCACTGTGCTCCGCCTAGCGGTCATCGCTCTTCTAGTTTATGCCGGGGTTAGCCTTTGGTATAGCCGGATCGAAGAGCGGCTTCAAGGGCCGCAACCCGCAGAACAAAAGGAACGTGTCGCAACTCCGGTGCAGGAAGAGAGTCAGCCTGTGGCTGCCGAAGAAGATTATCGGATTATTCTGACCAGGAATATTTTTAAGGCCGCTCTTGAAACGAGTGACCACTCGGGGGGATCATCGCAAGCTGATTTGGACGATCTGGCAGAAACCAAACTGCATTTGGTGCTGCTCGGCACGGTGACCGGAGGCAAGGATGATGCCCGAGCCATCATTCGTGACGAAACAACAAAGCTTGAAGACCTCTATCAGGCAGGAAGCGAACTGCAGGGAGCGGTCATTAGTAGAATCAGTAGGGGCAAGGTGGTGTTGCAATTGAATGGCCGTGAGGAAATTCTCACCATTAAGGATCCCGAGAACGAAAATCAGGGTCAGAATGGGGCACCACGAATGGAAAGCAAGGCGGCGGGCAAAACCTTGCGTCCGCCGGGCAGGGAGGTTGAAAACAAGGTGCCCGAGGCCCAGCCCCGGAGGCGTATCAGTTTTCGCAATGCAGCCCCGGCAGCTCCGGGAGCCGAAAACCCGGCCAGCCCGTCACCGGAAGAGAGACCGGCTGAAATGGCCGAAAACCAACCTATGCCCGACGATGAAGCACCTCTTCCCGATGCAAAGATGGAAAAAGGTGCGGAACAACAGGGACAATAGGCTGAGGATGTTGTTGTCGGCAACAGTTCGAGCAGGAAAATAACTCTGGATGAGTGGCGACGAATCGGCTGCTCCTTTTCTATGTGAATGATTATGAGAAAGTCCCTTTTTTTTGTCCGTACCCTGTTGGTCGCTCTTTTGCCCCTGCTTTTTTTCATGCCGCCGCTTTTTGCCGCCAGTCCGAAGGTGGTGCAGCAGGGTGGAAGTGCACAGCGCTTTGTTACCATCGATTTTAACGATGTTGATATCAACCTGTTCATTAAATACATCAGTGAACTGACACAGAAAAATTTCATTGTCGACCGGGAAGTGAAAGGTAAGGTGACTATCATCTCGCCGACCCGCATCTCCGAGGATGATGCCTATCGGGTTTTTGAATCTGTGCTGGAGGTCCATGGTTTTGCCGCCATACCCAGCGGTTCCGTCATTAAGGTCGTGCCTTCGGTTGTGGCGCGATCGAAAAATATTGCCACCTTGCATGAGGGTGAGCCGTCTTCAGGGGAAGATAGGGTGGTTACCCAAATTATTTCTCTCAAGTATGCCAATGCCGAAGAAGTCAAAAATCTCCTGACCCCCCTGGCTTCAAAAACCAGTGTGCTGATCTCCCATGCCGGTTCGGGCATGCTTATTCTCACTGATTTTAACTCGAACATTTCTCGCTTACTCGAGATTATTAGGGCTGTGGATGTGCCTACAGATGGTGAAGAGATGGTCATTATTCCGCTGCAACGCACGTCAGCAGAAAGCCTCTCCAAGGCAATCAGTCAATTGTTTGTCGCCACTCCGGCGCAGAAGGGGGTCCGTCCGGAACTGGTTAAGATTATTCCCTTTGAGCGGACCAACTCCCTGATTGTCATGGCGTCCAAAGCCTCAGTACAGCGAGTTCGGGCACTCGTGGCTAAGCTGGACGAGGATGCGCCCAGAAAGGACGGCAATCTGCGGGTGATTTACCTGCAGCACGCCAATGCCGAAGAATTGGTTAAGGTGTTGATGAATCTGCCCAATGATGCGGCAGGGAGTAAAGGGACGGGCGCTGCCGGTGCTGCTTCGCCGTCGATGCCTGCTATATCCAAGGATGTAAAAATTGTTGCTGATTCGGCAACCAATGTGTTGATTGTCACCGGACCGCGCGAGGAATATGAGGCGGTTGCAGATGTCGTGAAAAAACTCGATATCCCGCGGCGGATGGTTTACCTAGAGGCTTTGATCATGGAGGTCAAGGTCACAAAAGATTTTGCCATTGGCGTGCAATGGGCTGATGGCGATGGGTCCGTAATCGGCGGCTTTAGTGGTAAGGCAGGCGCCGCGGCCTATGACAATTTGACCAATATGACAACCGACCCAGGACAATTACCTGCGGGTTTTGCCTTGGGAGTTCTTAAAAAGGGTATAAAAATCGGCGATGTTACCTTTCCTAATCTTGGCGCTGTGGTCAATGCCTATAAAAGTGATGATGACATAAATGTCATCGCCACTCCGCAAATCTTAACCACCGACAATAAAAAAGCCACGATCAAAGTCGGTGAGAATGTACCCTATATCACCAGCAAGAACACTACCACAACCCAGCAGGATTATACCAACTATGAATACAAAGATGTGGCCACCAGCTTGACCATCACCCCTCAGGTCAATCAGGCAGAAGTGGTGCGCTTAGAGATTGGCGTTGAGGTGATTAAACTCAAAGCTGGCGCGGCGACCGGCACACCCACGACCTTCACACGGACAGCAGACACCACCGTAGTAGTGCATAACGAGCAGACAGTAGTGATCGGCGGAATGATCGGTCAGGACACCACCACTGGAGAATACAAAGTGCCATTGCTTGGCGATATCCCCGTTCTGGGCTGGTTATTCAAGTCGCACAGCAACACGCAGGAAAAGACCAACCTCTATATTTTTATTACCCCGCATATCGTCGAGAGTTCAGCTGAGCTTGCTGATTTGTATCAGAAAAAACGGGATGTAATGGAAGGCGTCCACAGAAATCCTGGCGATGCCGCCGATCAATACTTTCACCCCGTTGCTAACCCGGAGAACAGCGTAGCACTGGCGGATATCGGGTTTGCCAAGCTGCAGAAGAATGAGCTTGTCGGCGCTAGGGAGTATTTCAACCAAGCACTGAAGATCGATCCCAATAACGGTTCTGCCCTGCTTAATCTGGCCACGGTTTGCGAACGGGAAGGGAAAAAAGCAGAGGCCGAAACCCTCTATCGTCGGATATTGGCCCTGCCTTCCGCCAATGGCGACGGGAAAGGAAAAGCTGGAAAAGGGAAAGAGGGGCAGGCGGAGGAAGACCCATTGAAGGCGCTTGCGCGCGCTGGGCTGAAGCGCCTGCAACTCGGCAAGGGATCGAGTTTGTGAAATGGAGGTGACGGTTGCGGAAAAGAGAGCTCAATGATGCTGCCCCAATTGATCCGAGGATCTGACAAATGCGTCTCTTAGGTGAAATCCTCCAGGATACCTTTGGTGTGGCCGCCGGAAGCATTGAGGCGGCCCTTGCCCTGCAGCAGGAAAAAGGGGGGCGGATTGGAGAAATACTGATCCAGCTTCGCAAGATCACAGAAAGCGATCTGTTGAGCGCCCGTAGCGTGCAGTGTGGTTTGGAGGTTGTGTATACACTGCCGGTTGATTTCGAACCCTTCTTTGTCCCCCGCGTCCCCATCGGATTTCTTAAGAAATTCAAGATGATTCCCATCGCCACGCCAGCGGAATCGTACATTGCCGTGGCTGAGCCGTTTTTCTTTCAGCAGTTGGATGACCTGCAGCGGTTGCTCCAGTGGGAAGGGATCAAGACGGTCCTGGCTTCCCAGAACGAGATTTTTGTCGCCATCAATTCAGCGTACGACATGACCCGGCAGGAGGTTGCCGATCAGGTCATGCAGGATGTGGATGAGGAGAATCCGGAAAGTATCCTTTCCGAGATCGAGGAAACCTCTGATCTGCTCGATGACACCAGCGACGCCCCGGTGATCAAGCTGGTGAACCTGGTCCTCTCCCAGGCGGTGCGTGACAATGCCAGCGACATCCATATTGAATCCTACAAAGATAGGGTCAAGATCCGCAAACGGGTCGACGGCATTCTCTACGACATGTATTCACCACCTCGCCATGTGCAGGGCAAGCTGATCTCGCGGGTCAAGATCATGGCCAAGATGGATATCGCCGAAAAGCGGTTGCCGCAGGACGGCCGGATCGAGATCAGGATTGCCGACAAGAATATTGATATTCGGGTTTCGACCCTGCCAACCTCTTTCGGCGAGCGCGTGGTCATGCGACTCTTGGACAAGTCGAGTTCACTTGTGCCGCTGGAGGATTTGGGATTCTCCAGGGAAGATTTGAATCATTTTCTCAAGATGATCAAAGCCCCGCACGGGATCATTCTGGTTACCGGTCCAACCGGCAGCGGCAAGACAACGACCCTCTATTCGGCCTTGGGCCTTATCAATAATTCTGATATCAATATTATCACTGTTGAGGATCCGATCGAGTACCAGATGCAGGGTATCAGTCAGGTGCAGGTTAACTCCAAGATCGGACTCACCTTCTCCACCGGCCTGCGGACCATCGTCCGTCAGGACCCGGATGTGATCCTGGTGGGCGAGATCCGCGATCTGGAAACCGCTCAAATTGCGATTCAGTCAGCCCTCACCGGTCATCTGGTTTTTTCCACCCTGCACACCAACGATGCGGCCAGCGCGATTACCCGCCTGATTGACATGGGCGTGGAACCCTTTCTGGTTAGCTCGGCGGTCAATGCCATCTTGGCTCAACGATTAGTACGGAAAATCTGTCCGCATTGCCGGGAAGCCTATGTGCCGTCCAATGCCTACTTGGAAAGGGTGGGATTGTCGCCGATCAAGTTTGCCAATAGGGAATTGTATCGGGGCATTGGTTGTGGCCTTTGTTTGCAAACCGGCTACAAGGGAAGGATCGGGATTTTCGAGTTAATGAGTCTGACGCCGGCAATGAAGAGTCTGATTTTGAGCACCTCGGATGCCGGCCAGATCAAGAAGCAGGCGCTTTCCTCTCTGGCGACGGGCATGATGACCTTGCGCCAGGACGGCCTGCGCAAGGTGCTGGCCGGGTTGACCACTCTGGAAGAGGTCTTCCGGGTTACCTGATCAGTTGGTTCATTTCAAAGATGGGCAGTAGGATCGAGACGACGATGAAGCTGACCACCACCCCCATGGTGAGGATCATTACCGGCTCGATCATTGAGGTCAGAGCCAAGATTTTGCTCTCCAACTCCTTTTCATAACTGTCTGCCGCCTTGGCGAGCATCTTGTCCAGGGTGCCGCTCTGTTCCCCGACCGCCATCATTTGCACCAGCATTGGCGGGAACCATTCGTTTCCCTTGAAAAAATGCGACAGGCTTGATCCCTTTTCCAGTTCATCACAGGCATTATTAATCAGGTCGGCCAAGAGGACATTGTCGACGATATTTTTGACGATCTGCAGTGAGGTGATCAGGGGAACGCCGGATTGGAGGAGGCTGGCCAGGGTGCGGCTGAAACGGGCCGAAGCGGTTTTGATAGTGAGATCGCGGAATCCCGGTGCCGACAGCTTGAGTCCGTCCCAGCGTTGCCTGCCGGCCGGGGTGCCGATGTACCAGCGAGCTCCGGCTATGGCCCCCAGGACGACAAACAGCACTGCCCACCAGAATTGTTTAAGCAGCGCACTGATGGCGATGAGGATAATCGTCGGTAACGGTAATGCCTGTTTGGTACCTTCAAAGACCCCGGTGATACTGGGCACAATGAAGGTGATCAGGAGAAACAGGACGACGACGCCGACAATGGCCATGAACAGAGGGTAGAGCAGGGCTGCCTTGATGCGGGAGCCGATTGCGTGCTGATTTTCGCCGAATTCCGCCAGCCGTTCGAGCACCACATCCAGCGAACCCGAGGCTTCGCCGGCGCGGACCATGTTGACGTAGATTTTTGAGAAAAGCCGGGGGTGATCGGTGAGAGCTGACGTCAGGGAATTGCCTTCGTTGACGGCATCCTTGATCTGGGCGAGAACAGTTTTGAATGAACGGTTGTCCGTTTGTTCGATCAGGCCGTTGAGGGCGGGGATCAAGGAGATGCCGGCTCCGAGCAGGGTGGCCAGTTGCCGGGTGGCAATATGCACCTCCTGCTGCTTGATGCTCTTTCCCAGGGTCAGCTGCTTTGAGAACAGGGACGTTTTTATCGTGGAGGGCTTGCTTGAGGTTTCCTTGAGATCCACCGGGTAATGGCCAAGGCCGCGAATTTTCTGCCGAGCTGCGGTCAATGAATCCGCGTCAATGACCCCCTTCAGCTTTTTGCCCGAACTGCTCAGGGCTGTATATTCATAGACTGGCATCTGTGGCTTCACCTTACAGGGAAAGAGGTATCCCTTTGCACCTGCTGTGGGTTATGCTAATATGAAAAGCTTGAGAGCGACGGGTTGAGCTGGCCGTGCCTTCTCCCGCAAGCTCTGTTTTCAGCCGAGGCGTTTCCCCATTTGTCCATCCAGGCAGTGGGAGACACAGGTGGCGCAGTTACTGGCGGTCTGGCCTCGTTGGCAGAAGTTGGCAAAACCGGTGATCAGATCCTTGCCGCCCCGGGGGCAGACTTCTAAAAATTTGATAAAGTCGACCATACGGTTAATGATTTCCGGCGGGGCGGTGTGTTCAATCTTGCATGCGCCTTCTTCGGCAAGAGCTTCCTCAATGGCAAGAACATCGGTAAAAAATTGTTTCAGCGAGTTGTGCCGGCGGATGACATCCTCGGCGATTTCGCGTCCTTCGCTGGTCAGGGTGATGACTTCATAAGGTGCGTAATTGATCAATCCTCTGCGCGACAGGGCTCGTAGGGCCTCTGTGACCGAAGCGCCGCTCACGGCGAGGCGGGCGGTGATGTCCTTGCCCCGGGCCACTTGTTTCGCGGTGATGATATGGTATATGGCCTCGATATAGTCTTCAAGGCTGGCGCTGAGCTGTTGCGGATCAGTCATCTCAAAACTCCCGTTTGCTTATTTTTACATGTATCTTCAGCACGATACATTCTTGCACCCTTGGCGTCAAGAAGAATGTCGCCGCTCGCGTTCGGCGTTTAAACGGTAAAAAAAACCATGTTGCAGGAACTTCGAGTACAAAATCTGGCCCTGATCGACGCCCTTCATCTCGATCTTTCGGCCCAGAAAACCGGGCTGATCGTTCTGACCGGTGAGACCGGCGCCGGGAAATCCATCATCTTGCAGGCCATCAATCTGCTGACCGGTGGTAGAGGTGCAGCCTCCTGGGTGCGCAACGACTGCGAGCAGGCGGGGATTGAAGCGGTGTTCGCCATCCGCCCCGATCATGCCGAAATGAATAGTTTGCTCAGTGAGCATTCCCTCAAGGATGGGATGACGTGCATTGTCCGTCGTGTCCTAACCCGGGAGGGGCGATCCAGGGCGTATGTCAACGATCAATCAGTCACCACCCGTCTGTCCGGGGAGTTGACCGCGGGGTTGATCAACATTGCCAGCCAGCATGATCACCAGCAACTGCTCAATGTCCGCAGTCACCTTGATTATCTTGACGCTTACGGTGAACTCCGGGGGTTGCGGCAGCAGTTCACCAAGCTCTTTCATCGTTGGCAACAGGCCTCCTCGGAGCTGCGGCAATTGCAGGAGAAAGAGCAGGACAAGGAACAGCAGCGCGATTTTCTCCGCTTCCAGCTCGCAGAGATCCGCAAGTGTAACCCGGTGGCGGGCGAGGACGAGCAACTGTTACGTGAGCGTGAGCAGCTCAAGTCCGCGGATACGCTGCGCCGTCTGGTGAGCGCTTCTAGTCGGCAACTAACCGACCTGGTGAACGGTACCTTGGTTGAGAGTAGAAAAAATTTGGAACAGGCGGCCTCTCTCGACGGTAGTCTTGGTCCGCTGGCCGAGCGAATCACCTCCGCCGGATTCGAATTAGAGGACCTGGCCGGCGGTCTGCGGAAATATCTTGATGCGATTTCCATGGATCCTGTCCGGCTCGACAATCTTTCCGAGCGATTGACCGAATTGAAACAGCTGCAGCGCAAATACGGGCCGACGCTCGACGAGGTGATCGCCTTTGCCGAAAAGGCTGAGTCCACCCTGGCATTGCTGGAGAGCTTGGAAGAGGAGATTGCCCGGGCGGAAGTCAAGGTGGAGGAAATCTCCACCGAGGCCTTGCTCAAGGCTGCCGACTTGACCCTGGCCCGCCGGGAGGCTGCAAGTAAACTGGAGAACAGCATGGAAAGGGAATTGGCCTCCCTCAGTTTTCCCCAGGCTGTTTTTCGCGTGGCAGTGACCGAGCCGGAGGGGCTCGGGTTAGACGGAATCCATAGCACCGGACGAGACCTGGTCGAGTTTCTTTTTTCCGCCAATCCTGGAGAGCCTGCGAAACCTTTGGTGAAGATCGTCTCCGGTGGTGAGTTGTCACGATTGATGCTGGCAATGAAATGTTTGCTGGCCCGCCGGGATCAGGTCGACACGGTGATTTTCGATGAGGTCGACGCCGGAATCGGCGGCCAGGCAGCCGAAGCCGTGGCCGGGAAGATCAGCGAATTGGCCGGGCATCATCAGGTGGTGTGCATCACCCATCTGCCGCAGATTGCCGCTTGTGCGGACCTGCATTTCAAGGTGGAAAAACGGGTGGAAGACGGACGCACGCGGACCGTCATTAATCTGCTCCAGCAGGAAGAGCAGGTGGCCGAACTGGCGCGGATGCTGGGCGGTGATCATCCGACGGCTCAAACATTGGCCCTTGCCGGTGAGCTGGTCGAGCGCCGGGGCAAAAGAAGATCGGCATGACGAACCAGGTAGCGTTGGGGCTTTTTTCAGGCGGTCTCGATTCGATTCTCGCCTGCCGGGTGATTGCCGATCAGGGTGTGCGGGTTGTGGCACTTAAATTCGTCACCCCCTTTTTTGACAGCGAGTTGCTGACTCGGCCCACCCAATACGCGGAAGCCATGCGGCAGCAATACGGGCTGGAGGTGGTGGTTGTTGATGTCAGTGAGGGGTATGTGCGCCTGTTGGAAAATCCTGCCCATGGCTTTGGTCGGTATTTCAATCCCTGCATCGACTGCAAGATCCTGATGCTGAACCGGGCCCGTGAATTGATGCCGGTCTATGGTGCTTCCTTCCTGGTTACCGGGGAGGTTTTAGGGCAACGGCCGATGTCCCAGCGACGGGATACCCTGCGGGTAATCGAGCGCGATTCCGGGTGTACCGGCCTTCTCCTGCGGCCGCTCAGTGCCAAGCTGATGCTTCC
The DNA here is from genome assembly GCF_963662935.2 of uncultured Desulfobulbus sp. Classification (NCBI taxonomy): domain Bacteria; kingdom Pseudomonadati; phylum Thermodesulfobacteriota; class Desulfobulbia; order Desulfobulbales; family Desulfobulbaceae; genus Desulfobulbus; species uncultured Desulfobulbus sp. Next base: position 2,428,634 of record NZ_CAXXTL010000002.1, read on the forward strand.
GACCCAGGCGGAGCTGGAAGGCGTGGTTGACCGGGAGCAACTCCATGCGTTTTCCGGCCGGGGCCGCAAGCAGCAGAAGTTGCTGGCAGCACAATTGGGTATTACAAAGTATCCCACCCCCGCGGGCGGTTGCATGCTCACCGACCCCAACCTGGCCTCGCGGATCAAACATTTCTACAACGGGCTTTTTTCCTTTGGCGAGGAGTACGCCGTTGCTGATCTCCGGTTGCTGGCTGCCGGCCGCCAATTCAAGCTTGCCGACGACATCTGGTTTATCCTTGGACGGGACGAACGGGAAAACACGCTTCTCGAAACCCTGCGGGGCCTGGATGACTGGCTGCTGCGGATGACCACTCGGCCTGGTCCGCTCGGTCTTCTCCGCCGTGCTCGGCAACAGGTGGCCGGTTCAGATCGGGAGGCGGCGATTGTCCGTCAGCTGGCCGGCCTGGTGATCCGTTATGGCAAGAAGATCGATGGGGTGCTTATGGAAGCTGAAGTGATGATAGATAAGGGGACCAGTTGCGAAAAGGGATGGTTTGCTCCCCTGGCTGAAGCTGAATGTGACCCCTGGCGGATTTAGCCCGTGCATGCAGTGGCCAATGCCCTGAGCAATCGGCAGGTTTTGCGGGTCTTGCCGTCATGGTTACGGCGGCAATTGACCCTTTTGCATCGTGAACTGGGCGGCGAGCTCTATCTTGCCGGTGGCGTGGTCCGCGATCTGTTACTGGGGAAAGTCCCGGCGGACATTGACCTGACCATGCCAGAAAGGGCCAGGGTCTGGGCTGGCAAATTGGCTGTCTTGACCGGTGGTGCCCTGGTACCCCTTGGCCGTGAGGAGGATGCGGCCCGGGTGGTCTGTCGACGGACGACTATCGATTTCTCCTCGTTTCGTCAAGGGGCCAGAACGATAGCCGAAGATCTGATTCGTCGGGACCTGAGCGTCAACGCCCTGGCCTTGCGGCTCGACCCGTGGCTGAATCGGCCGCGAGCGGATGACGAGGTCGAGGTACCGCTGATTGATCCCACCGGAGGCCTTGCTGATCTAAGGCATGGCCTCATCCGGGTGGCGAGCGCGGAGAGTTTCACCAGCGACCCGCTGCGTCTTTTGCGCGTCTTTCGTTTTGCCGCCACCCTAGAGTTTGCCGTGGAGGCCGCCACCTTTGGCCTGGTGCACCAACATTGCAGACTGATAACTCAAGTTGCTCCCGAGCGGATAGCCTACGAACTGGATTGTATTGTGGCCGCCCCCGATGTCCATGGCGCCATACGATTGATGGCCGAGAGCGGGTTGCTGTGGCAGATGATTCCCGAACTGGCTGCCGGGGTCGGCATGGAGCAGCCCAAAAGTCATCACTTGGATGTCTGGCTCCACAATTTGGAGACCTTACGGCAGATGGAGCGGATCATCGCGGAGCCCTCCAGGTATTTCCCCGAAATGGGGGAGAGAATGGCCGCCTACCTCGCAGGGACGCGCCAGCCTCGGCGTCTGAAGTGGGCCGCTCTGTTGCACGACCTCGGCAAACCTGCCACCTTTGCCCTGCGAGCAGATAAAGGGGACCGCATCACCTTCTACAATCATGACCTGATCGGGGCCCGGATGTTCAACGCCTTTGCCTTGCGGCTGCGCTGGAGCAATGAAGAAAGGGCGTCGGTTGGCCGCCTGATTGCGGGGCACATGCGGCCCTTTCATCTGGCCAATGTTGCTCGCGCCGGCAATCTTTCCTCACGGGCCGCTATCCGGATGATTCGTCAGGCCGGTGGCGAGCTGCCGGGGCTTTTTTTGCTGGCCATGGCCGACAGCCTGGCCGGACAGGGCGTCGAGCGGCTTGAGGGCATGGAAGGAGAGTTAGCCGAGTTGTATCGTCAGTTGGAACAGATCCGAAGTGAGCGCGTTGCTCCGGTGCAGGCTGCTGTGCCGCTGCTGACGGGCAGGGATTTGATCGAGGTTCTGCATCTTCAGCCTGGTCCTGTTTTCAAAAAGATCCTTGCTGCGGTCGAGGAGGCCCAAATGACGGGTGAAGTGGACGATGTTAACGGCGCCATGCGGCTGGCAAAAAAAATAGTGACGGATATTTCCGTTGAGTCCTGAACGAATTCAAGGGAGAGGCAGATGCGCGACGAGCAGGATTATTATTTTAAAAAAGCGAAGAAAGAAAAATATCCGGCCCGGTCTGTCTACAAACTGGAAGAGGCCCAACTGAAATATAAGTTCTTGAAGAGCGGCCAGCGAGTGCTTGATCTGGGCTGCCATCCCGGCAGTTGGAGCATGTATACCGCCGGCCTTCTCGGCGAGAACGGGCTAGTGGTGGCTGCCGATCTCCAGCGCACCGATATCGCTCTGCAAAAACCCCATGCCGAAATCCATTGGCTCTGTTATGATGTCTATTCGGCGGAGTTTGTTGATTATCTGAAGAGCCACTGGCCAGGCTTTCATGTGGTGCTCAGTGATATGGCGCCCCGTACTACAGGCAGCCAGTATGCCGATCATCAGCAATCGCTTGCTCTGGTGCGGCGGGTTCTTGATTTGGCCGCATTGTTTTTGCATGAAAACGGAACCTTATACTGCAAGGTCTTTCAGGGAGAGGATTTCCCCGAATTCCTGCAGGAATGTAAACCCTTGTTTGCAACCGTTAAGGTGGTGAAACCCAAAAGTTCGCGTCTGGAAAGCCGGGAAGTCTTTGTACTGGGCCGGGGTTTTCGCCGGGCGAAATGATTTGTACACCAGGAATTGGACGAAATTATCAATTGAAGGAGTCAGACCGTGTCGGGACATTCGAAGTGGAGCACGATCAAGCGCAAGAAAGGGGCCAATGACGCCAAGCGCGGCAAGATCTTTACCAAACTGATCAAGGAAATCACCATTGCTGCCAGGATGGGCGGCGGCGATATAGACGGTAATCCTCGTCTGCGCAGCGCCGTTACGGCGGCCAAGGGCGAAAATATGCCCAAAGACAATATCGATCGGGCCATCAAAAAAGGGACCGGCGACCTTGGCGGCGCGATCTATGAAGAGATCCTCTATGAGGGCTATGGGCCGGGTGGGGTAGCGGTGCTGGTCGAGACCATGACCGACAATAAGAATAGAACCGTGGCCGATATCCGTCACTTTTTTGCCAAGAGCGGCGGCAACCTCGGCGAGTCCGGCTGTGTGGCCTGGATGTTCGACAAGAAGGGAACTCTATCGGTCGAGAAAGAAGGCATGGCCGAAGATGAGCTGATGGATCTGGCGCTGGAGGCCGGCGCGGAAGATGTGGTGGAAGAGGAGGACAGCTTTCAGATCATCACTGCCCCAGAGTCCTTCAACGATGTGGTCGATCAGTTGGAAAAAGGTAAAGTCAAGTTTTCCGAGGCCACTCTCTCCATGGTGCCCAGAACCAGCATTGAGGTAACCGAGGAAAAAACCGCGCGTTCTTTGTTGCGTTTGCTGGAAAATCTTGAGGATCACGACGATGTCCAGAAGGTGCACGCCAACTTCGACATTGCCGACGAGCTGATGGAGCTCTTGTCCTGAACATCGTCTTCCGTGTTCGCGGATGCGTATTTTAGGCATTGATCCCGGATCGCGGATCACCGGCTACGGGGTGATCGCCACCTGCGGCCATGAAATCGGGTTTGTCACCTGCGGTACCATACGCACGGCTGGAGAAACTGATTTCTCGCGGCGTTTGCTGATTATTTTTCAGGATTTGTGCGAGGTGATCAGCGTGCACACCCCCGAAGTGGCCGCAGTTGAGGATATTTTCATTAACCGTAACCCACGCTCGGCCCTCAAGCTCGGGCACGCTCGGGGTGCGGCGGTGGTCGCGGCTCTGCATAATAATTTGGCGGTGTATGATTACACCGCCCGCAAAGTGAAACAGTCGGTGGCTGGGTACGGGCAGGCAGAAAAAGGGCAGGTGCAGCACATGGTGCGGTCCCTGCTGGGGCTGGATTCGATTCCTTCGGAGGATGCTGCCGACGCTTTGGCTGTAGCCATTTGCCATGCCCACCATGCCGCCTTTCACTCGGAACTTGCCACCCGGATTTAGTCTGAAAACAGTAACCTTTCTCGCCAAACTACTATGCCTCCTGCCTCCTCTCGTCGATGATTGCCTCCCTCAGTGGTCTGGTTTTAGCTAAAAGCCCCAATGCCGTTATTCTTGATGTGGGAGGGGTGGGGTATGAGGCGTTTATCTCCGGGCGAACCTACGACGCTTTGCCGGAAACCGGGCACGCCTGTTTTCTTTTTGTGCAGACGGTGGTCCGTGAAGATGCGATCATTCTTTTTGGCTTCAGTAAAAAAGACGAGAAAGACCTCTTCCTCCTGCTGGTCACGGTTTCCGGTATCGGGCCAAAACTGGCCCTGACCATTCTTTCGGGCATTGGTGTGGAGGAGCTGTGTAGGGCGCTGACGATGAAAGATGTGTCGCGGCTGATGGCCTTGCCGGGAATCGGCAAAAAGACGGCTCAGCGCCTCTGTGTGGAGTTGGCGGAAAAGGTTGGCGGTCTGAGCGATTTCATGGCAGAAGGGGCCGGTATGCATGCATCGGCACCGATCGGTGAACCCAATGCGATAGCCGATGCCGTTTCCGCCTTAGTCAACCTCGGATACCCCCAGGCTATGGCCTGGCAGGCCTTGCGTGTGGTCGAGCAGCAACTTCCCGAGGGATCGGAGTCTCTCCGGGTTGAGGATCTGATTCGGTTGGCCCTGCGATCTCTGGCAGCTAGATAATGCCTGCAATGAGACTAAACGGGAAAAGGGCACGATGAAACACGAAGAGAATCTGACCGGGAAACGTTTGATCGCCGGAGGGGCGCAACCGGAGGATCTCCAGGTAGGGAGTGAGATCCGGCCGCGCCGGTTGGATGACTATATCGGCCAGGACCAGGTGAAGCAGAGCCTGCGGATTTTCATTCAGGCGGCCCTGCAACGGGGCGAACCCTTGGATCATGTGTTATTTCACGGCTTTCCCGGGCTGGGCAAGACGACGCTGGCCTACATCATTGCCAATGAAATGGGGGCCGGCATCAAAGTCACCTCGGGTCCGGTGATCGAGCGTCCGGGTGACTTGGCCGCTATTCTTACCAGTTTGCAAGCCGGGGATGTCCTGTTTATCGATGAAATCCACCGGCTTAATCATGTGGTGGAGGAAATTTTGTATCCGGCCATGGAAGATTTCCAGCTTGATCTGGTCATCGGTCAGGGCCCGGGGGCCCGATCTGTGAAGATGGATCTGCCACGTTTCACCCTGGTGGGGGCAACAACCAGGACAGGGTTGCTGACGCCTCCATTGCGCGACCGGTTTGGCGTTATGCTTCGTCTTGAGTATTATAGTCCGGAGCAACTGGTGACGATTATTCAGCGAACAGCTCGATTGTTCAGAATGGAAATTGATGCTGATGGAGCCATGGAACTGGGGCGGCGCTCCCGGGGCACGCCCCGGATTGCCAACCGGTTGCTGCGCCGTGTCCGCGATTATTCGGAGGTCGGCGGGCACCCAGTTGTTTCCCGGACCGTAGCCGACGAGGCGCTCACCATGCTCAATGTCGACCCGCTCGGCCTGGACGAGATGGATCGAAGAATCCTGCTGACCCTGATCGAGAAGTTCCAGGGTGGTCCCATCGGCTTGGAAACCCTGTCGACAGCGGTCTGTGAGGAAAAAAACACCCTTGAGGATGTCTATGAGCCCTTTCTCATCCAGTCCGGTTTTTTAATTCGCACCCCACGGGGCCGCATGGCCACCGTCGCCGCTTATGAGCACCTTCAGTTACCGATTCATTCCAGTCCCCTGCAGCAAGCAATCGTATTTGACCTTTCCGGTAATAAATCCTGAATAGCCCCTCCTCTTCTATTTTTCTTCTCCGGTTTCAACGGTTCCATCGCGGCATCACGCCCCCGGAAACCTATTGATGGAGAATTTTAAAGGGCTTTGATTTTCATCCACGCTTTGATTATCCACGCAATTCATTCAGCACGTTGCCTTGTCCCGTGTCTTAGGAGCTGTTTACTCCGGATCGGGTCTTTCGCGAGGGTTTCTCGGCAGTCCCTCTTCTTGTATGTATCTTAAATGCAACAATAAGTTGTAAGTTTTTCCGCGGCGGGTCTGGGCGGTTTTCACCCGTTGTCTTTACTCTATTTTTCCTTGACTCTCGTGCCTGGTTCGTATACTAATGAGTCATAGAGTGGTGGAAAGTGGTTTAAAGGGGTTGAAAGTGGTGGGCTGGCTCGTTTCGGGTTGGGTTAAGGGAAAAGGAGTGCTGTGCAGCGATTTCGGAGTCACTCGGAACATAGTCTTGACCCAAAGGGGCGGTTGAACATACCGACCCGGTTCCGTGACGTGCTTCGGGAGCAATACAACTCCGAAATGTTGATTGTCACCCACTGGGAAAAAAGTCTTCGCGCCTATCCGGTCGCCGAGTGGGAAGCTCTTGAAGAAAAGTTGCTGGCCCGGGGGGAAAATCAACCTGATTTCGCCCGGTTTGTCCGGTACGTCATCGCCGGTGTCAACGAATGTCCCGTGGACAAACAGGGGCGCATCCTTCTGCCGCCCACATTGAGGGCAGGCATGGGTATTGAAAAGGATGTGGCCGTGGTCGGTATGCTCCGGCATTTTGAGATATGGGATAAGAGTGCATGGGATGAAGAGACCAGGAATACTCGCCAGAACTTCGGCGACTTCAGGGACGGTCTCGCTAATCTAGGAATTTTGTAGTCCATAAGGCCGTATGTCGCAAGATCAATGTGCGATTCATACCCCGGTGTTGCAGGACGAGGTTCTTGAGTGGATGCAACCGAGGCCGGGGGGGCTCTATGTGGACGGAACCTTGGGGCTGGGTGGACATGCCCTGGCTGTACTGGAAAAGTCGGCGCCAACAGGACGGCTCATCGGGTTTGAATGGGATGAGGATGCGGCCGGAAAGGCGGCCGATCGTTTGGCTGGCTATTCCGAGCGGGTTCATGTGGTGCGAGCCTCCTATGCCGATCTGGTTTCGGAACTCGGCAAGATGGGGGTGAGAGGCATTGATGGTTTGGTGGCCGACCTCGGAGTCTCCTCGTTGCAGCTCGATCAGGCGGATCGGGGATTCAGTTTTCGTACCGAGAGTGCCTTGGATATGCGTATGGACCGTCGCGGTCCTGTGACCGCCGCGTCGCTGGTGGCCAGGCTTTCCGAGGAACAGTTGGCCGATGTTTTTTACCATTACGGCGAGGAGTGGCAAGCCCGGAGAATAGCACGCTTTCTCGTCCAGGCACGGCAAGAACAACCTATAGACACCACGGCGAGACTGGCAGCGATTGTGGCCGAGGCCATTCCCCGGAAGTATCATCCGCAAAAAGTGCATGTTGCCACAAAAGTGTTCCAAGCGTTGCGGATCGCGGTGAACGGTGAACTCGACAACCTGACGAGGCTGCTGGCCACGGCGCCGGAGGTGCTGAACAAAGGTGCGAGGATCTGCATCATCACCTTCCATTCTCTGGAGGACCGAATAGTGAAACAGGTCTTTCAGCAGAATGCGGCGTACAAGGTGCTCTGCAAACGGCCGATTGCATCTTTGCCGGCAGAGATAGAACGGAATCCGAGGGCGAGAAGCGCAAAGCTTCGGGTAGCGGAAAGAGTGTAGCGTGTTTTCCGAAAACCATTTCGGAGAGCAGGGGCAAGGAAAATAGGAGAATTGGAAATGGCGCCAAATGTGAGTGTCCGAACATACAAACCCCGGCAACAAACGTTTTCAAATAAGGAAAAAAAACAGACTCAGCCCCGGTTCACCCTGAACCTTTTAACCGGACAAGGGAAAGTTATGGCCGCATTGTTGGCGGTGACCGTGGTGACGGGCCTGGGGTTGACCCAATTTTTCCATGGGCAAATAGCAGATATGCGTGCCAGGGCTGAACAGTTGCGGGCAAAAAATACGAGCACGGCCACTGAGAATGTTCGGTTGTTGGCCGGGCGTGCTCAGCTCGCTTCAAAAACACAAGTGGCGGCTCTTGCCGCGACCAAATTAAACCTGTTTGAACCCGATAAAGGGCAGGTGCGTCGGATGTAATTGGGCGATGATAAAATCCCTCCGGTCAAAAAAGAATAAAAGACGATGGCCAATCCCTTTACTTTTCTTTGTTATTTTGCTGACAGCAGCTGGCGCCGTTCTGTATAGAATCCACCCCTCCCTCCAGGATATCGGCAGGATACTACAGTCTGCTGTCGGCAAAATTTCCACTCATTCAGCGGGCCAAACGCCCGCTGAACCTGTTTTAAGGGGAACCGTTTATGATCGGAAATGGCGGGAGTTGGCGGTGTCCTATCGGTTGTTCTCCCTGCAGGTCAACCCAGCGGAGGTCGGCGACCGGCGCAAGACGGCAGAGGAGCTGGCTCGGTTTATCGGCGATAAGCCGGGGAATGTCGAAACTCGGCTAAAAAATTCGCAAGATTCCTTGGTTTTAGCGGAGGACATCGATGAGAAGCAGGCCGCGCAGATCAATGCGCTGCAACTCAAGGGAGTGTCGTGTAAGGCTGATGAAATCCGGTTTTATCCCGGGCATACCACTGCCTCGCATGTACTAGGTTTCATGGGAGACGGTGTCGGCCTAGCCGGGGTGGAGGGCAAATACGACACGGTCCTGCAGGCGGGCGGGTTCCGGAAGAGTAATATTCCGGATATTGATTTTCAAGGGCAGGAGAGTTTGGGGGCGACTGAGACAGATCTTATTCTCACCCTGGACGTCGATCTGCAAAAGCAGTTGGAAAACCGATTTCGCGGGTATCTAGCGACCCAAGGGGCGGAAAAAGGCATGGGCCTGCTGATAGAGCCGGGAAGCGGCCGTATTCTCGCTTTGGTGAACCAACCTTCTTTCAATCCTAATTATTTTTGGAAGGCCAGTGAGAGTAACCGGGTCAATCGCATTTACAACCATGTGCTCAATAAGGATTTGATCCGTCCTATCCTGGCAAGGGCTGCCGCCATTGAGCGCGAAGGGTTGGATGGCCCCGCCCTTCTTCCACCAACCGTGGCTGCCCCGAACTATGGATTTTCCGGGGAAAAGATCGATGCTTTTGAACAGCAGATTCAACTGTATGGTTCGGTTTTCGGTAATTGGGAATCGGGTCCAGGGGTACCGGATCAAGCGGATGCCCAGCCGGTTGTCACCGGGGTGCAGGTAGGCGTGACTTTGGCAAGCTTGGTGAATGGAGGCTGGCGGATAACACCCTATGTGATCGATTCTCTTTACGATCACAATACAGCCAAGCGGTATAGTCGTCACAATGAGGCCACTGAAAAAATTCATGTGCTTGACCCGGCCTTGGGAGTGAAAATCCGCCGAGACTTGTTCACCAACTGGCTTTTAGAACAGGAAAACATGATCGTTTTCACCGCCGATCATGTGCAAATGCGGAAGGAGAAGGAATTTTCTCAGTACTCCATGCAGGAGTTGTTTGTTGGCATGGCACCGGCAAAACAGCCGAAATATTTTTTACTGATGGCGGTTGAACGGGACCATTTGTATCCCCTGTCGAGTGAAAAAGGAAGCGGCAAGGCAGCCTTGGAGGCCATGGGTAAGGAGTTACTTTCTGTGTTTGTCAAAAGTCAATCACCGGAAGGCTTGGCGGATAGGCCGCCGGAGCGAAGCAAGGAAAATTTGCGGCAGTTGTTTATCAGCAAACGGTTGAGTTTTCGGGAAGCTCCGGGCAAGGCCAACGAACCGATACCCCTTATGCCTAAAATGCGGGGTATGAGCCTGCGTAAAGGATTGCAGCAGATTGATAAGTACAAGATGAAAGTGAATATCAACGGCAGCGGTCGAATTATTGCCCAGTATCCGCTTCCCGGGCAATCGTTGATCGGAGTTGACGAATGCATGCTCACCCTGGAATCCAAATGATCGGGTCAAGGCTATGATTACCCTGGCACAACTCCTCCAGTTTATACCCTCCCTCGACGCCGGTCGACTGACCGAGGCGGTCCTGGAAAAGGGTGTCACAGCGGTTACCTCTGATTCACGACAAGTGATTCCGGGGAGTCTTTTTGTTGCTGTCCAGGGGGAGAAGACCGACGGCCGCTTGTTTATTGCGGATGCGATTAAAAAGGGCTGCCTGGCGGTTGTGGTGGAGCAACAAAAGGAAGTGGAAGAGCTTGCCGTACCGGTTATACATGCCCCTGATTGTCATGAGGCGATCAGCGAGTTGGCGGCCGCCTGGTATGGGTATCCCGCCAAAAAGATGCAATTGATCGGCATTACCGGAACGAATGGCAAGACTACCTGCAGTTGGTTGATTGAGGGCATGCTGGTAGCCGCTGGGTATCGGCCGGGAGTGATTGGTACTATTACTTACCGGTATCATGGCCGCGATGGTTTGCACATTCTTCAGGAGGCACCGCTGACCACCCCGGACCCGGTCACCTTGCAGAGCCTGTTTCGCACTATGGCGGACGAGGGCGTAACCCATGTGATCATTGAGGTCTCGTCCCACGCTTTGCAGCAAAAGCGGCTGGGGCAAACCTGTTTTGATGTGGCGCTGTTCACTAACCTGAGTCGCGACCATCTTGACTACCATCAGACCATGGAACAGTATTTTGCGGCCAAGCAGCAGTTGTTCCAGTCTCATCTCAAGCCAAAGGGCACCGCGGTGGTGGTCATTGGCCCGCATGCCGAGGGCGTTGATTGGGGTGAGGCAATCTGTCGGTCGATCACCAAAGATTCACTGATCCGCTGCGGCGTTTCGGCGAAGTGCGAGGTGAGTGGAGATGCGATCATGCAAGCCGTGGAAGGATTCGGCTGTACCCTCAATCTCCGGGGTGAGGGGACGGCGTTCGCCTCGCCGTTGACCGGTGGTTTCAACGTCCTCAATGTCCTGGCCGCCGCCGGCGTCGGTTTAGGGCTTGGCTTGTCCAATGACCGGATTCGAGAGGGGCTGGCCCAAGTAGGGCGAGTCCCCGGCCGCTTGGAACGAGTGAGGCTTTCGGCAGGGCTTTTCTCAATGGGACCGGCGGTCTTTGTCGATTATGCTCATACGCCCGATGCTTTGGAAAATGTGCTGAAAACATTGAAGGAACTGGCGAGCCGCCGGCTTATCTGTGTTTTTGGCTGCGGCGGAGATCGTGATCGCGGCAAGCGGCCACAAATGGGGGCCATTGCCGCCCGCCTTGCAGATGTTGTGATCGTTACTTCCGATAATCCGCGCACCGAAAATCCGCAGGCCATTCTCGAGGAGATCGTTGCAGGTGTTGCCGCCAACGGTAAAAATGTTCATCCTGTTGAGGAGTTATTGACTGGTGCAGCGCCGCTCGACGGGTACACGGTGATCAGCGATCGGAGAAAGGCTATTGCCGCTGCCTGCAGCTTGGCTGGTCCGGGAGACAGCCTGCTCATTGCTGGCAAGGGGCATGAGAACTACCAGATCATTGGCACGGTTAAACATTTTTTTGATGATCGTTTAGAGGCAATTAACGGACTTGCGCACTGGAACGAACACCATCTGCTGGCGGCCACGGGCGGCAAGGTAAAGTCGGGCAGGCAGCGATCAGTTTTTAATGAGATCTCGACCGATTCGAGGAAATTGACCGCCAACGACATTTTCGTTGCCCTCAGCGGCGAAACCTTCGATGGGCATCAGTACATTGATGCCGCCGCAGATCGCGGTGCAGCGGTGGTCATCGCCGAGCAGATGCCGTCAGAGTACCGCGAGGGCGTTCTGTATATCCAGGTCGACAACAGTCTTCAGGCCCTCGGTGACCTGGCCGCTTATCGCCGTCGGCTTCTCGGTAGCGAGGTCAAGGTGGCTACCGTTACCGGCAGTTCAGGCAAAACCACGGTTAAGGAGATGGTTGCCGGCATTTTTGCCGAGGCCCTGCGGGAGGTCCACACCGGCATTGATCCGCTTTTGAAAACCAAGGGAAATTTCAACAATCTTGTCGGGGTGCCCCTCTCGCTTTTGCCGCTGGAGGCCGGACACCGACTGGCCATTCTGGAGATAGGCATGAATGTTCCCGGCGAGATTGCTCGGCTGACCGAGATTGTTGATCCCGACATTGGCTGCATCAACAATGTTCACCCCGCCCATCTGCAGGGATTGGGCAATCTTGCTGGGGTAGCAGCGGCCAAGGGCGAGCTTTTTGCCGGGATGCGACCTGAGGCGGTCCGGGTGGTGAATTGCGATGACCCCCAAGTTCGAGCGCTGGCCAAAAAAGCAGGCGGGAACCAAATCGGTTTTGCGGTCACGCCATCCGGCCGGAAGCAGAATCCTTTGGTTCGAGTCACCCGCCAGGAAAATAGGGGCGAGCTGGGCATGCGGTTCACCCTGCATATCGGGAAATGGTGCCGCCGGATCGCTGTGCCCGTTTTTGGCAGCCACAATGTCGGCAACTGTGCGGCCGCCGCCGCTATTGCCCATGCCGCTGACATCGGCTCTGAGATTATTGCCCAGGGATTGCAGCAGTATGCGCCCTCGGTGGACAAGCGGTTGGCAATCAGTGAACTTCCTGGAGGATTGAAGGTAGTCAATGACGCCTACAACGCCAACCCGGCCTCGATGGCTGCCGGTTTGCGCACCGTTGCCAGTTTCGGCGTGAACTGTCGCCGCGTGGCCGCCTTAGGCGACATGCTTGAATTGGGACCGTCGTCGACGAATTTGCATTCTGGGATCGGCACGTTGGCTGCCAGCTTGGGCTATGACCACCTTCTCCTCACAGGTGCCCAAATGGTGCATGCAGCTCAAGCTGCCTTGGCAGGTGGCATGAAGCCGGAAAATGTTCAGATCTTTCAGAACCCCCGGGCTATGGCCGACGGACTTTGCCGGATGCTGGCAGACAGCAGTTTGGGTAAGGGCGATTGGCTTTTGATTAAAGGATCGCGCGGCATGCGTATGGAACAGCTTCTTGATGAGCTGGAGCAACGGTTGAAAACAGGAAAGTAAGCATACAGCAAAACCATGTTCTATAATCTTTTATACCCCTTTCATACGGAGTTGAGCTGGCTCAACGTTTTCCGTTATATTACCTTCCGCTCCATCGGCAGCGCGGTGACCGCCTTTCTCATCCTGGTGATCATTGGCCCCCGCTTCATCGCCTGGCTGCAAAAAAGGCAGATCGGTCAGGTGATTCGGGACGATGGACCGGAAACGCACTTTGCCAAGAAAGGGGTGCCGACCATGGGCGGGGTGTTGATCCTCTTCGCCATGACTGTGTCCGCGCTGTTGTGGACCGATTTGCGCAGCAGCCTGGTCTGGTTGTTGATCGGCATTAGTTTGTTTTTTGGCTGCATCGGTTCGGCCGACGACATCAAAAAGATCCATAAGGGGAATTCAAGAGGCTTGAGCGCCCGGGAAAAACTGGTGCTCCAGGTGATCGGGTCGGCGGTGGTCGGTGTGTTTCTGCTCCTGACCCGTGGTCACGACGGTATCCTCAGCTTCCCTTTTTTCAAATCGTTTCATCCCGATCTGGGGTGGTGGTACTTGCCCTTTGCCATACTGGTGATCGTCGGTGCTTCCAATGCGGTCAATCTCACCGATGGCTTGGACGGGCTGGCTGCCGGGCCGATTGTGATCACCGCCTCGACCTATCTCATTTTTTCGTATATTGCCGGTAATGCTGTTGTCGCCAGTTATCTGCAGATCCCCTTTGTGCCCGGCGCCGGTGAGGTCACTATATATTGCGGCGCCATTGTCGGCGCTTGTCTCGGTTTTCTGTGGTTTAACTGCTACCCGGCCGAGATCTTCATGGGTGACGTCGGCTCACTTTCCCTGGGGGGCACCCTGGGTGTGGTTTCGATCATCACCAAGCAGGAATTCCTCCTGGTGATTGTCGGTGGCATTTTTGTGATGGAGGCTCTTTCCGTCATCCTCCAGGTGGGGTATTTCAAAATGAGCGGTGGGCGGCGGATTTTTCTCATGGCACCTTTTCACCATCATTTTGAGAAGAAAGGCTGGTTGGAACCGAAGGTGGTGGTCCGTTTCTGGATTATCTCCATTATTCTGGGCCTGATTGCCCTGGCAACCCTCAAGCTGAGATAAGACGTGCAGATTCAAAGCGGCATGCAGGCGGTGGTCATCGGGTTGGGAGCAGCGGGTCTTTCCACGGTCCGGTATCTGTTGGCTCGGGGCGTGCGAGTCAAGGTCTCGGACCGGAGGAGTGTCGACCAGATTGCAGCAGAGACCCTGGATTTTCTTCGGCATGCAGGTGTGCCCTTAGAGACGGGCGGTCACACCGTTTCCTTACTCACCGGTGCAGATATGGTGATTCCTGGGCCCGGAGTGCCGCTTGATCTGCCGGTGATCCAATCGGCTCGTGAACAAGGATTGCCGATCCTCGGGGAATTGGCCCTGGCGGCCGGTCAATACCGGGTGCCGGTCATCGCCGTTACCGGTTCCAACGGCAAAACAACGGTCACCAGTTTAATCGGCCATCTGTTGAAGGCCGCGGGAAAGAAACCCTTTGTCGGCGGCAATATTGGCACCCCCCTGCTGGACTATTTTATCGAGCCGAGCGCCTTTGACGTGGTAGTGCTTGAACTTTCCAGCTTCCAGCTTGACCTGGCAGCAATGTTTCGCCCGGATATTGGTCTGCTGCTCAACATTTCGCCCGATCATCTGGACCGGCATGGTTCACTGGATGCATACACGAACGCCAAAAGGAACCTGTTTCGTTTTCAGGCAGCCGGCGATTTCGCTATCCTTGGTGCCGATGACCCGGTCAGCGCGGCAACACCGCTCAATTCCGGCGTTCGGGGATGTGCTTTTGGCCGAAAGGCCGGTTGCGAGGCCAGAATAGTCGACGGTTGCGTAATCCTCCAAGGAAATCGGGGTGGAGTGTCGAACGAAGAAGTTTATAACCTTGATGGCACTAAGCTACATTCCTCGGTCAACCAATTGAATGCCGCTGCTGCCATCATCGCGGTAGCGCTCCACGGCTGTGGCTCTGAGGCCATTGAGCAGGGTTTGGCCGGGTTTGAACCGCCGCCCCATCGCATGGCCGAGGTGGCGACAATTGACGGGGTCCGGTTTATCAATGATTCTAAGGCCACCAATATCGGCGCCCTGGAAGCGGCCCTCGGTGGGTGCGAGGCCCCTGTTGTGCTCATAGCTGGCGGCCGCGACAAGGGGAGCGACTACACTTTGTTACAAGAAGTGGTCGGGAAAAAAGTCAAGCACCTGGTGCTGGTGGGTGAGGCAGCCGGATTGATGCGGGCGGCACTGGGTTCAGTGGTGCCGACTGAAGATGCGACCACCATGGAGGATGCGGTGCGGAAGTCGATGGCGGCTGCAGTCAGCGGTGACTTGGTGCTGTTGGCCCCCGGTTGCGCCAGTTACGACATGTTTTCCGGATACGAGGAGCGCGGGCGGGTTTTTGCCGAGAGCGTGTGTCTTCTTGGCCGGGAACGGAAGCAAGCCTAAGTCGTGACCATGAGACGAATCTGCTGTGTTTGCCAGAGGATTGAACAGGAGGGCGAGTGGCGATCCGATCTGTTCCTGTCCGAGGATCAAATGCTGACCCATGGTTATTGCCCCGAGTGTTTCGGTGAGGCAATGGCGGCGGTTGAGGAATTGATGGGCGAAGTGGTAGCCGGTGCGCAGCCTCTTTCGGGCTGGTCAATCATGCAGGGACAGGAGAACCGATGCGTCTGATTGTGGCCGGGGGCGGAACCGGTGGGCATCTTTTTCCCGGGATTGCGGTGGCCACAGCCATGCGGGAGCGAATTGCCTCGACCAAGGTGTTGTTTATCGGCACCTCTCGCCTTCTGGATCAACAGGCTTTGGCCGGACTTGGCTTTGAGCTGGCAGCTTTGGAGTGCGGCGGGGTCAAGGGGCTTGGTTTTACCGGCCGGCTTCGCAGTCTTTTCCTAATGCCCGGAGCGGTGTTTGAGGCTCTGCGGATGCTGCGTCGATTTAAACCTGATTTGGTGCTCGGTGTTGGCGGCTATGTGACTGGTCCGGTCCTGCTGGCAGCCAAAATTTTGAATGTTCCCATCGCTATCCATGAGCAGAATTCGGTGCCGGGTATGGCCAATAGATTGGCCGGAAAGCTCGCAGACATGGTCTTTATTTCTCTCCCCTGTCTGCCATCTTTTCCGCCGAAAAAGACGATGCAGACCGGGAATCCGCTGCGTCGGGAGATTCTGGAGGCCGCTGCAACGGAAAAACAAGCCACCGATCAACTAACCGTGCTCGTCCTCGGCGGCAGTCAGGGTGCGCATCGGGTCAATGTGTTGATGCTGGAGGCGGTGGAAATATTAAGGAAACAGCATCAAGCGTTTCGTCTGATCCATCAAACCGGAACAGCCGATCAGGAGCAATTGACCAACGGTTATAAACAACTTGGGATCGATGCTGAAGTGACCGCCTTTATTCGGAACATGGCTGAGGTCTATTCTCGTGCCGACCTGGTGGTGTCACGGGCGGGCGCCACCACCCTGGCCGAACTTGCGGTCATGGGGCTGCCGGCCCTGCTCATTCCCTATCCCTATGCTGCGGACGACCACCAGGTAACAAACGGAGAATATTACGTAAAAAGAAATGGCTGCCGGTTGTTGCGCGAAGCCGGGTTGACCGGAGAAATTCTTGCCCGCACGATCAGCGAGTGCTTGCAGAACCGGGAAGAGTTACATACAATGGCGACCAACATGAAGACCATGGCAATGCCGGACGCCACGAACCGGATCGTGGACGAATGTTTACGGCTTGCTGCCCGAAAGGAGCAGCCGTGATAATTCTTGATTCAATCAACAATAGGCGCCTTCATGTATAGAAAAACCAAACATATCCACTTCGTCGGCATCGGCGGCATTGGCATGTCGGGCATTGCCGAACTGCTGCTGAGTCTGGGATACAGGGTGAGCGGTTCTGACCTGCGTGCGACCGACATCACCAAAAGGCTGGAACAGTTGGGCGGGGTGATTTATCAGGGTCATGAGGCAGCCTGGGCAGCGGGGGCTGATGTGGTCGTGACCTCCACCGCTATACCTGTCGGCAATCCCGAGGTTCTGGCCGCCAAGGAAGCACATGTCCCAGTGATCCAGCGGGCAGAGATGTTGGCCGAGCTGATGCGGCTGACGAAATACGGTATTGCCATAGCCGGTAGTCACGGGAAAACCTCAACTACCTCGATGGTGGCCGCTGTCCTGGCTGAGGCCGAGCTCGACCCCACGGTGGTGGTCGGCGGTAAGGTTCATGGGCTCGGTAGCAACGCCAAACTCGGGGAAGGCGAGTTTCTGGTCGCCGAGGCCGATGAAAGCGACGGCTCGTTCCTTAAACTGTCGCCGGTGATCGAGGTGGTGACGAACATCGACCTCGAGCATCTTGACTATTATCGCGATATTGAGCACATCAAGGACACCTTTCTCGAATTCATCGACCGCCTCCCTTTTTATGGCGTGGCGGTTGTCTGCATCGATAACGACCATGTCGCCGAGATCTTGCCTCACATAAAAAAACGCATTTTTACCTACGGCCTCAGCGAACAGGCTGATCTGCAGGCCATCAAAATCAGCTCGGGCAACGGTACCTCCAGCTTCACGGTCCGTAGCCGGGAGGGCGAATTAGGCGTCATCCGCCTCAACCGGCCGGGGAGGCACCTGATTTACAACAGCCTGGCAGCGGTTAGTGTCGGTTTGGAATTGGAGATCGATTTTCCGGTGATTGCTCGTGCGCTAGAGAAATTCCAGGGGGTTCAGCGGCGCCTACAGGTCAAGGGCGAGGCTGGCGGTGTGTTGGTGGTTGACGATTACGGGCACCATCCCACGGAGATCAGGGCTACTCTGGACGCCGTCCGCGAGGGATGGCCGGAGCGGCGGGTGGTGGTGGCTTTTCAGCCACATCGCTACACCCGGACCCAGGGGCTGTTTGCTGATTTTGTCACCGCCTTTCGCCGGGCCGATGTTCTGGTCCTGACCGACATCTATGCGGCGAGCGAACAACCGATCGAGGGGGTCACCTCTGAGTGTCTGCAGGAGGCAATCAGGCAGCATGGCCAGCGTCAGACCCATTTCATCTCTCAGTTGGTGCAACAGCCGCAGGCTTTGCTGCCGTTGCTCCAGCCCGGTGATCTGTTTTTGACCCTGGGTGCCGGCAATATTGTCCGGG
This sequence comes from uncultured Desulfobulbus sp., assembly GCF_963662935.2. Lineage (NCBI taxonomy): Bacteria > Pseudomonadati > Thermodesulfobacteriota > Desulfobulbia > Desulfobulbales > Desulfobulbaceae > Desulfobulbus > uncultured Desulfobulbus sp. Next base: position 2,446,678 of record NZ_CAXXTL010000002.1, read on the forward strand.
TTGGCGAGCAGTTGCTCGATCTGCTGAAGGAACAAAAAGGTTGAGGGGTGAGTTGAGCAGTGCCCGCAACGATGAGATGAAAAGCACGATGAACCACCAACAATGCGCCGAGCTTGCGACGATCTGTCGCTCCATCCGTTGGGACGTCGATATGGCTCCCTATTCGACCTTCCGCACCGGCGGGGTGGCCGAGGCGATGGTTGAGGTTGGTGACATAGCGGAATTGTCAGCTCTGTTGCGGTGGCTCCAAAAGGAACAGACGCAATGGCATGTCATTGGCGGCGGCTCTAATATCCTGGTGACCGGCCGGTATCACGAGGGTGTGTTTATCCGGCTGCGCGGTTCCATTCAGGATATTCTCCTCGAACCGCCGGATGCGTACGCGGCTGAAGAGGGTGTCCTGGTCAGGGTGCATGCCGGATGCAGTCTGGCTGCCTTTCTTGGTTGGTGTGTCCGCAATGATCTCGGCGGTCTGGAATTCATGGCCGGCATTCCCGGCAGTGTCGGCGGGGCCATCCGGATGAACGCCGGCGCTCTGGGCCATGCGATCAGTGAACTCCTGGAATCGGTACACTGTATGACCAGTCAAGGGGAGACGTTGGCAGTGGCCAAGGACGCGGCTCTCTTTGCCTATCGCTCCACCCGGCTACCGGGCGAACATGCCGGCAAGATGTTGATCACTGCTGGAGTGTTTCGTTTGCAGCGGGCCGATGGAAAGCACGTGGCGGCGCGCTGCCGGGAGATTGTCGAACAGCGCAAACAAAAACAGCCCCAGGGGCTTGGTTCCGCCGGCTCTTTTTTTAAGAATCCTGAAGGGGATTTTGCCGGTCGCCTTATCGAGCGGGCGGGATTGAAAGGACTCTCGCATGGTAAGGCGATGGTGTCGCCCAAACATGCTAATTTTATTGTCAATACCGGCGGGGCTGTGCCTGAGGATATTATCGCCCTCATGGAGGAAGTCCGGCGGAAAGTGTTGCAGCATTCGGGCGTTCTTCTTGAGCCTGAAGTTCGCATCTATTAGGAAACGGAAGTGAGGGCAGATGGCAATCTATACTCCCCGCCCGTCACCGACCCGTTCCCGGAAAGGGGGAGGTAAGTCCAGCTGGTTGGGTGGATTTTTCAAAGCCTTGTTCCGCCGGAAGGGCAAGGCGCCAGAATCGTTTCGGACTCAGGTCGTGGTGACTGGGGCACAGCGGGCCTGGAAGTGGAAAAAGCTTTCTCGAAATGCCCTGTTGGTTTGCTTTCTTTTTTGTGTCGTGGGGACGCTCTTTTGGGGGACGAAACAGCTGGTGTTCCGATCCAATATCTTTCATCTGACGGATATCAGGATTACCGGGACCCGCATCACGACTCAGCGGCAGATTCTCGAACTTGCAGGTCTGCGCCTGGGGGGGAGCCTGTTGCGGTTCGACGCCAAGGCGGCGGCAACGCTGATTGAAGCGCATCCTTGGGTCGAACGGGCGGAAATTAAAACCCAGTGGCCTTCCGCTGTGGAAATCACTATCAGCGAATTCCAGCCCTTTGCTCTGGTGAATCTTGAAGAGGGTAAGGAGAAACGGCTGCGCTACCTGAACAGGTCAGGTCACCTGTTTTCCGAGGTCGCTCAAGGGCAGGAGTTGGATTTCCCAGTGATAACCGGTGTGCTGTCGCAGAAAGATGTAGAGGCGGATCGCCTTGTTAAAGGGAGCCTGGCGGAAGGGGCGTGCAGCCTGTTGCTTTTGGCGGCCAAGGGAAATGCTATTCTACCGATTCAGGCGGTTTCCGAGGTGCATATCGATCAGAAACTGGGGCTTATTCTTTACCTGGTGGACCGGCCTTTTCCTGTCTACTTTGGCACGGACCGGCTGCAGATAAAATACTCTCGATTGCTCAAGGTGCTAGAACAGCTGTATGCAAAAAAACAGGTTGATGCCGTTAAAGAAATTCGAATGGATTATTTAGATGATAAAGTCTTGGTTACCGGAGTCCAAATTGACGGATGAGGAGATGGAAGAGCGTGACGTGCGGGAACCCGGTGAGCTCGTCGCCGGCCTGGATATCGGCACGACCAAGGTCTGCGCTCTGATCGGCGAGGTCTTCGACGATCGGGTTGAGATCGTTGGTGTCGGTACGGCCTCCTCTTCAGGCATGAAAAAAGGTGTAGTGGTTAACATCGAGTCCACGGTCAAGTCGATTCGTCAGGCCGTCGATGCCGCCTCGGATATGGCCGGCTGCGATATTGAGTCGGTTTTTGTGGGCATTGCCGGCAACCACATCAAGGGCTTCAACTCGCCCGGCATCATTGCCATCAACAATCAGGAGATCAAGGAAAAGGACATCGATGCCGTCATTCAGGCGGCACAGACGGTCAAGATATCTGACAATCAGCAGATTATCCATGTCCTGCCGCAGGAATACATGGTCGATGACCATACCGGCATCCAGAACCCGCTCGGCATGACCGGGGTGCGCCTAGTGACCAATGTCCATATCGTCACTGCCGATGTTACTGCCCTGCATAACGTGGTCACCAGTTGCAACCGGGCTAACCTCAACGTGGCGGAGATCGTCCTTGAGTCTGTGGCCTCCTCGCTGACCGTTCTGGGGCGAGATGAGATGGAGTTAGGGGTAGCCCTGATCGACATCGGCGGCGGCACCACCGACCTGGCTATTTTTTGCAACGGCACCATTAAGCATACCTGGGAGCTGGCCCTAGGCGGCAACAATTTGACCAGCGATCTGTCCGTCGGCCTGCGTACACCGCTCCTGGAAGCTGAGGAGCTCAAGTATCTCTATGGCGGTGCCCTTTCTTCAATGATCAAGGAGAACCACATCATTGAGGTGCCGACAGTTGGTGACCGCAAACCACGCAAGGTGTCGCAGCGGATCATGGTCGAAATTCTTGAGGCCCGGATGGAAGAGATCCTGCAGATGGTCAATAAAAATATTTGTGCCTCGGGGTATCGCAATCGGATTAACGCCGGCATCGTCATCACCGGCGGCACCGCCCTCCTGGCCAATATTGTGGAGATGGCGGAGCAGATATTCGACCTACCGGTGCGAATCGGCTACCCGCAGGGGGTCTCGGGGCGGATCGAGGATATCCGCTCCCCGCGCTGTACCACCGGGGTCGGACTTGTGTTGTATGGCAGTAAAGCGAAGGCCTATGTCCCCAAAGAAAGCGGTGGGATGGTTAACAAGCTGAAAAAGTGGATGAAAAATATCGTCTGAATCGACAGAACTTTTCCTTTAGTATCACCAGGCTCGGTGGTATATTTAAAGGGATTTTATAGGAAATCTTTTCTTGGGAGAGAAACATGCCTTTCAGGATGGCCGAAGAGGAAACTGTGGCAGTTATCAAGGTGATCGGAGTCGGCGGTGGTGGCGGTAACGCCATCAACACCATGGTCGAAAGCCGTTTGGCGGGCGTTCAGTTCATTGCCGCCAACACGGACATGCAGGCTCTTGAAAAATCCCGTGCTGATATCCGCCTGCAACTGGGGCCGGGAATCACCAAGGGCATGGGGGCGGGCGCCGACCCTGAAATGGGCCGGGAAGCCGCCCAGGAAAGTTTTGATGACCTGCAGGCCGTGCTGAAGGGAGCCGATATGGTTTTTGTCACCGCCGGATTAGGAGGCGGCACCGGCACCGGAGCGGCTCCGGTCATCGCCAAGCTGAGCAAGGAGGCCGGAGCGCTGACAGTTTCTGTTGTCACCAAACCTTTCTACTTTGAGGCGAAAAAGCGGATGCGCAATGCCGAGTCGGGGTGGGAGAAATTGAAAGAGTACTCCGACACCATCATCACCGTGCCCAACGACCGGTTGCTCAGTCTGATGAACAAGAACTCCACCCTGGTGGATATGATGCAAATGGTCGATAATGTCTTGTTACAGGCGGTCAAGGGTATTACCGATCTGATCAACCTGCCGGGACACATCAACGTCGACTTTGCCGACCTCAAGACCGTCATGAAAGAGGTCGGACCGGCGATCATGGGAACGGGGTCGGCGGTTGGTGACAACCGCGCTACCGAGGCGGCAAAGCGAGCCATCGACAACCAACTGCTCGAAGACGTTGGTATCGACGGCGCCCGCGGCATTCTGATCAATATTTCGGCGGCCAAAGATACCCTGACCATGAACGAGTTCATGGAAGCCTCGGCTCTGATCCAGGAAAAAGCCCATGATGACGCTAATATCATCATCGGTGCCCTGTTTGATGAATCGCTTGGCGAGGAACTCCGGGTCACAGTCATTGCCACCGGTATTTCCAGCATTGAGGAGCCGGAGGTTTCGCAACTTGAGGTGAAGCGACCACGGCAGGCGCATTCCCCAGCGTCGCCAACCCGAACTCGCCTGCCGAGAATTCTGGAGGATGAGGTTAATATCCCGGAGACTACCCCAGTCAGTATCGCCAAACCCAACCTCCTGCCCAAGGGGCTCCCACGCATGCCCAAACCGATTTTTGACGACCACGAAATTAACAACGAGTACGACGAGCCGGCCTATCTTCGCAAAAAGGCGAACTGAAAGCCGGGAGCGGGCCGGTGACGGGCAATCCGGCGCCACAAAGGTTCTGTGCGGGGGAATATCCGGTGGATATTCCCCCGACGTGTCTGGGTCGCCTGTTCTCGGTGCATGCACTCCGTTGCGTGTGCCAATAAATGGGCGTCGTGCCGGCAAGCTGACAGCGGCAGGAGATTACTCTGCTTTCCTCAACCCCTAGGCCAACACTTTGTCCTCCTACCTTGCCACCGAAACCGGGACTGTCCGCAAAAAATGGAAAGGCAGGATGCCCGTGGCCCTGCTGTATCCCAACACCTATCCCGTTGCTGTTTCCAACCTCGGTTTCCAATTGGTCTACTCCCTGCTGAACCAGCAGGATACAGTGGTCTGCGAGCGATTTGTCTATCCCGAGGCATCCCAGCCCCTGCGTTCGCTCGAATCCTCCCGCCCGTTGAGCGATTTTCCCCTGGTCTTTGGCTCGATCAGTTTTGAGCACGATTTTCCCCGGCTGGCCGCGATGCTCGCGGCGGGTGGTATTGAGCCTCTAGCGGCTCAACGGGCGCAAGATATTGGCCCGGGCCGCCCCTTAGTCGTCCTGGGTGGGGTCGGAGTGTTCATGAATCCCGAGCCGCTTGCGATCTTTGCCGACCTCATGGTCATCGGCGAGGCCGAGCCGATCCTGGAATCCTTGCTCGCAGCCCTTGAAGGCTTTGCCACTACCAGCCGGGAGAGTCTCCTGCTGCATATAGGAGCTTCTTTGCCAGGGTGTTATGTTCCCGCCTTTTACCGGTTCTCGTACACCGGCAGCGGCGAAGTTCTCGATATCACAGCACCGGCCGAACTGCCGCTTCCGGTCGCCAAGGTGATCGCCCCGGCGATGGAGCGCGCGGCCCATTCAACCCTGCTGTCGCCCGAGGCCGAGCTGGGCATGTATATGGTGGAGCTGGGACGTGGGTGCAGCCGGGGTTGCCGCTTTTGTGCGGCTGGATTCATTTATCGCCCTCCTCGTCTGTGGTCGGCAGAGGCCATCCTCCGGGGTTTGGCCGATCGTCCGGAGCGGATTGACCGCATCGGCCTGCTCGGCATGGAGATGGCAAGCAGCGAAACGGTCGACAAAATTGCCGGCTACCTCCGGGAGCACGCCTGCACGCTTTCCTTCTCCTCTCTCCGGGCGGACCGCATCACCGATCAAACCCTGGCGCTCCTCGCTGCCTCGAACCTGAAAAGCGTGGCCATTGCCGCCGACGGCTGCTCGGAGCGGCTGCGGACCCTGATCAATAAAGGACTGGGCGAAGACGACCTCTTGACCGCTGCCGAGCGTCTGGTCACCGCCGGTATCTTCCATCTCAAGCTGTATGTGATGATCGGTCTGCCCACGGAAACCCAAGAGGATTTGGACCACCTGGTTCGCCTGGTCGATCGGCTGCAGGCGCGAATTCTGCCGGTAGGCCGGGCCAGGGGACGGGTTTCGGAACTGACTCTTTCGATCAACTGCTTTGTGCCCAAGCCTTGGACACCCTTCCAATATTGTTCCTTTGGTGGTCTGACGGCGGAACAGGCGTCGGAAGAGAATACATCGAAGGCCCTGGCAGCCTTGAAGGAAAAAATCAGGTATCTTCGCAAAATGTTCACCGGTAAAGCCAATCTCCGTCTCAAATTCGATCATCTCGAGCAGGCCTTGCAACAGGCGGTTTATGCCCGAGCGGATCGGCGGATCGGTCCGGCCCTGCTTGATATCGGCAGTGGCCGTTTTTCCTTCAAACAGGCCCTTCCGCGCCATGGGATCAATCCCTGGCAGTTTGCCGTTCGCCCGCGAAGTCGGGAAGAACGGATGTGCTGGGAGGTGATCGATCACTCCATCCGTCCCAGGTATCTTTGGGAAGAGTATGAACGAGCCTTGCGCGGAACCTTGACCACGGCCTGCGAACCGGTCGTCTGCCGCCGCTGTGGAGTCTGTCATGAAACCCCGTAGACGCAGTCAGTCGCAGAAAAGAGTGCGGTTCAAACTGCCCAGGCTGTCGTTGGCAGCGGTGAGGCTGAAAATTCCCGACCTTTCCCGTCTCTGGCGGCGGATCCGCTACCGCGGGCGCAGCAGTACGCTGCTGCCCTTCGAGCTGGTTAAATATTTTTCTTTCACCTCGCTGACCCTCATCCTGATAGCCTCCTTCCTGCTCTCCTGGATGATTGCCGCCAACGCCAAGACCGTGTTGCTGCAGCGCAGCGAGGCGTATTCCAGGTTGTTTGCCGACCATGTCAACCGTCAGGTCTTCCTCCAGTTCGTCCTGCCCACCGTCGTCCGCTACGGGAAGATCGCCCTTTCCGAGAAGGAACAGTTCGAGCGCCTCGACCAGATCGTCAACAACATCGCCCGCGGCATGCGCATCGAATCGGTCACCATTTACGAACCCCTTCAGAACAGGATCGCCTATTCCACCATGTCGGAGCTGATGGGCAAGCGCGACATGGGCGGGCTGGAGTACCAGAAAGCGGCCAAGGGAGAAAGTAACTCGATGCTGATCAGCGGAGGAAGCCTGTTCAGTCTTCTCCCCGGTACCGCTGAGATTTACTGCACCTTGAAAACCTATGTTCCTTTCCGCCAGGAAAACAAGCTGGGCGAGCGCACCGGTGAAATAATGGGGGTCATCGAGGTCGTCCAGGATCTCTCCGAGGACCTGGAAGCCATCGTTCTTCTCCAGGGGCGGGTTATTATCCTCTCTTTGGTGATCATGTCCATTCTCTTCACCATCCTCAGCCTGATCGTGGTGCGCGCAAACCGGATCATCGCCGAGCGGGCCGAGGAGCGGCTGCGTCTGGAAGAACAGCTCAACGAGGCCCAGCGGCTTGCCTCCCTGGGCAAGATGGTGGCGGCCGTTTCCCACGAGATCAAGAATCCGCTGGGTATTGTGCGTTCGACCGCTGAAATCCTTGGGACCCGGATCAGTAAGGTGGCCCCGGGCAACGAGCACCTGGCCAACATTATCGTCGAGGAAACTTCAAGGCTGGACAACATTGTTCGCGAATTTCTCGATTTTGCCAGACCTCGGGACGTGCGGAAGGCTGCCGGCTCGCTCAATGCCGTGCTGGAGCGATTGCTCCGTTTCATGGAGCCGGAGTTTCAGCAGAAAGAGGTGCAGGTGCAGGTTCTACTCGACGAGGAGCTGCCCGAGATTTTTTTCGATAGCGAGCAGATCTACCAGGTTATCCTCAATATTGTTTTCAATGCGATTCAGGCCATGCCTCAGGGCGGCGCACTTTTTCTGAAAACCGTCGCCCTTCCGGAGGAAAACGCGGTCATGCTCGAGGTGGTTGACACCGGCATAGGTATCACTCCGGAAAAGCTTGAGCAAATTTTCACCCCCTTCTATACCAACAAAAATCGCGGCACCGGGCTCGGTCTGGCCATTGCCAAGAGTATCGTCGACAAGCATCAGGGAAAAATAACCGTCAGCAGCATTCCGGGCGAGGGCAGCACCTTTCGCCTCACCCTGCCAGTGGGCGCATAGGCTGTTTTCTCGAGACCATCTGGGCAATGGACGGTAGAAAAGGGTTTCGGATCGGTTGCTGCATCAGTGGGCATGGTTTTGGTCATGCCACCCGGGCCATCGCCGTGATGCAAGCCTTGTCCCGGCGGGTGGAAGTGGCCTTGACCATCGTCACTCAAGCCCCGGCGTGGTTGTTTGCCGAGTCGTTGCGCGTACCGTTTGACCTGCATGCCGAGGCAGTGGATGTCGGTCTGGTTCAGCACAGTGCTCTCGTCGAGGACCTGCCCGCTACCCTCCAGGCCTTGGCAGTCTATTCTTGCCAAGCAGAAGAGCGGGTGGCGCGGATTGCCCGTCATCTGGCCGGTTGCCACTTGGTGCTCTGCGATATTGCTCCTTGGGGTATTGCCGCCGCTCACCAAGCCGGTATTCCTTCCATTTTGATCGAGAATTTTACCTGGGATTGGATCTACGAGGGCTATGCGGCCCGCTGGCCGCAACTCCGACCCCATATTGATACCCTCAGGGCATTGTTTTTCCGGGCGGATTACCACATCCAGACCCGGCCCGTCTGTGCCCCCACGGCCTGCGATCTCGTGGTTGATCCGGTGGTCAGGGCGCTGGTGCGGCCAGAACAGATCCGGCAGCGGCTGTATCTCGAACCCGGACAGAAGGTGGTGCTGTTGACCATGGGCGGCCTTGGAGTTGAGACCGTTTCCCTTCAGCCCCTGCTGCAACGTCGGGATCTGGTTTTTGTCCTTCCCGGAAGGAGCCGGGAGAATGAGTTTACCGCCAATCTCCGCTTTCTCGGCCGGGAGGCCTCCTGGTATCATCCCGACCTGGTCGCCGCCGCAGATCTGGTGGTCGGCAAGCTCGGTTATTCCACAGTGGCCGAGGCCTATCAGGCGAAGACTCCCTATGCTTATGTGGCCAGGCGCGACTTTCGTGAATCCGCCTCGCTTGCCGTTTTTGTCGACGACCAGCTGTCTTCCTGGGAAATTCCGCAAGAGTTCCTCTCCAACGGCCGGTGGCTTGAAGCCCTGCCGCCTTTCCCGGCGGAGCAATCTCGTATCCCCCGAACAATGAACGGAGCCGACCAGGTCGCCATCTGGCTGACGGATCTCCTCAATGAGCAACCCCATGCCCCCTCTTGAGATCGACAAACTGTGTTTTCGCAACCGCGGTCCCTATTCCTTTCGTCTCGAGAGTGGTGAGTGTGTTGGCCTACAAGGGGCCTCGGGGGCTGGCAAGAGCCTGCTCCTTCGGGCCATTGCCGATCTCGATCCGCGTACCGGCACTCTTCGGCTGGGCGATCTAGATGCCGATGCGGTGGCTGCACCCCTGTGGCGGCGCACCGTCGGTCTGCTGCCGGCGGAAAGCGGCTGGTGGCTCGATCTGGTGGGTGACCATTTCACCGATTTTGACGCAATTGATGACCAGACCCTGACGGCCGCCGGTTTTGATCGGTCAGTCCAGGGTTGGCAGGTCAGTCGGCTCTCGACCGGAGAAAAACAGCGGCTGGCCATCCTCCGCCTGCTGCACAACCAGCCCCGGTGCCTGCTGCTTGACGAGCCAACAGCGAGTCTCGACCAGCAGGCGGTGACTCGGATTGAAGAGCTGCTGCTGACCTATAGTGCCACCCACCAGGCACCCGTGCTCTGGGTCAGCCACGATTTGACCCAGTTGGACCGGGTCTGCCAGCGGCGCTTGTTCATGGAGAGCACCGGTCACCTTGTCATCCCGGGAGGACCCGCCGATGGGTGTTAGACCACTTTCTCCCGCCGATCTGGCGTTGGCCGCCTCACTGGTGCTGCTGCTTGGCCTCCTCTCCTGGCGGCTGCAACTCGGTTTGAGCAAGCAACTGGCCATTGCTGCGGTCCGAACCACGGTCCAGTTGCTGCTCATTGGTCAGGTGTTGCGCCTGCTCTTTGCCGATGCCCATCCAGCCTATGTGTTCGCCATCTCCCTGGTGATGCTGGTGGCGGCCGGCCGGGAGGCGGTAGCGCGTCAGCACCGCAGGGTTCGTGGTGCCCACGGCTGGCTGATCGGCACCGGGGCGATGTTCCTTTCTTCCTTCACGGTCACCTTTCTGGCCCTCTTTGTCATTATCGGTCATCAACCCTGGTACGCACCCCAGTATGCCATTCCCCTGCTTGGCATGCTTCTGGGCAACACCATGAGCGGCGTGGCCCTGGGCATGGAACGGGTCACCGAGACGGTCTGGCAGCAGCGGGCGATCATCGAGCAGCGGCTCCTGCTTGGCCAGCCCGCGACCACGGCGGTGCGTGAAATCCGTCGTCAGGCCATCCGCGCTGCGATGATGCCGATCATTAATTCCATGGCCACCGTTGGTCTGGTGAGTCTTCCGGGAATGATGACCGGCCAGATCCTGGGCGGCTCCAGCCCTATGGAGGCAGTGAACTATCAAATTCTGATCATGTTTCTCATCTGTGCCGGTACCGGTTTCGGTGCCGTGGCCGCTATCTTCGGCGTGGAGCGGCGGCTGTTCGACGCTCGCCACCGCCTGCGGCTCGATGTTCTTCGCGTTGCGGGTGAAGCCTCCAACTCCTAAGAAGTGGCGGCCGCAGGGGTGATCAGCAGAACAATCGCCTCCTGCCTCCGGTTGCCGCAGGAAGCGGTTGTTTCTCGTCTCATTCCCTGATATTATTATATAATAGGCGCGGTGCTTTCCGGTGATGGACAGCCGCGTCTTTTTTTCTGGCAACAGTTCAGATTTTTCCGAACCGTGAGAGGACATGGATACCAACCCCCTGCGTGGCAAATCCCGAGGACCGCTGAAAATAGCCGCTATCTTTCTGGCTGTTGCCGTCTTCTGGATCTTCTTCTCCGACCGGATCGTCTCTTCTTTGGTCGATGAGACGCGACTCCTCAACGAGATCCAGGCCCTCAAGAAATGGCTCTTCGTCATTGGCACCGCCTGGCTGATCTATTTTTTACTGAAACGGGAAATCTCAACCTACCAGACGATTACCGAGCATCTCCAGAAGAGCCGGCAGGAGCTTCTCGACATCCTTGATGCCATGCCCGTGGGCATCGTTTTGACCGACGGCGTGACCATCGAATACGTCAATATCAGTTTTTCCGAGCGGTTTGGCTACAGCCTTGATGAAATTGCCACCGATGCGCAGTGGTATCTGCTCGCCTATCCCGATCCCGCCTACCGGGAACAAGTGAGAGCCGCGTGGCGAGACGAGGTGAACCGGGCGAGGGAGAGCAATTCGTCCATTCGTCCCCTTGAGGTCAAGGTGACCTGTAAAAATGGTCTGGTCAGGCATGCCATTGCCAACACCCAGGTCATCAACCAACGGATCGTGGTCATTCTCACTGATATCACCGAGCGGGAGTTGTTGCACAACGAGTTGATCAAGATGCAGAAACTGGAATCCATTGGGGTGCTGGCCGGCGGTATAGCCCATGATTTCAATAATATCCTCACCGGGATCATGGGCAATCTTTCCTATGCCCGGCTGGTGCTCGAACCCGGACATGCCGCCGAGCAACCGCTGGAGTCAGCGGAGAAGGCTTCGGAGCGTGCTGCGGAACTGACCCGGCAGTTGCTGACTTTTGCCCAGGGGGGAGAGCCGATCAAAGAGGTGGTGTCCGTCGGTTCCCTCATCAACGAGGCAGTGGCCTTCATTTTGCGGGGAACTAAAGTCCGTGGAGATATCCACCTTGATAATGCAGTGCAGGCGATTGAGGCCGACGAAGGACAGATCTCGCAGGTGTTCAACAATGTCTTGATCAACGCGGTTCAGGCGATGCCTGAAGGTGGTGTGCTGCGGATTGCCGCCAACAATGCCAGGCTTGAAGCCGCCAACACCTTAGCCCTTCCAGAGGGTGAGTATGTCCGGATCACCATTGCCGATGAGGGATCCGGCATCCCTGAAGAAACCCTGGAACGTATTTTTGATCCCTACTTCAGCACCAAGGCCTCCGGGACCGGCCTGGGGCTTGCCTCGGCCTACTCGATCGTCACCCGGCACGCCGGCCATATCAGTGCTGATTCCACACCCGGGAAGGGGTCGGTCGTGACCATCCTGCTGCCCGCAACCAGCCAAACTCCAGCGGCCGAGCTGTCCGTTCCCGCCACTATTCGCCCCGCAGATGGCGGTCAGAGGCGGCTTCCCCTGCTGGTTATGGATGACGAGGCGGTTATTCGTGACCTTGCCGCGACCATGCTGACTCATTTGGGATACGAGGTCCGCGTCTGCGCCGACGGCGAGGCGGCGATAGGCTTTTACGAGGCCGCCCTGGCAGCCGGAACCCCCTATGCCGCAGTTCTCATGGATCTGACTATCCCCGGCGGCATGGGAGGGTTGGAGGCTTCGCGGCGCATCCTTGCCCTGGACGGCGATGCCTGTCTGATTGTGTCCAGCGGTTATTCCCACGATCCAGTCATGTCGGATCATCAAGCCTATGGGTTTTCAGGGGTGCTGGCCAAACCCTATACGGTGGTCGAACTGGGGCAGGCGCTGCAAACGGTCCTGGCAGCACGGCACCCTCGCTGAGCGACCAGTAGCGGATGGGGCTGCCGGGTAACGGTTGCACCTTTGCCGGATATGGGCGATGATCAAGCCCGTTTGGAGCCGGAGTTCATGCCGGTCCACGCATTCAATCGAGAATTTCCAAGAGAGGAGTGCTCCGGATGGGCATTGTTAAGGAAATCAGGGAGCGCTTTCCCCCGATCATTTTGTTACTTGCCTTGTTGTCGGCCTTTCCTCCGCTGGCCACCGACATGTACCTGCCGGCCCTGCCGCTGTTGCAGCGGGAGTGGCAGGTACCGCTGGTGGTCATTAACCTCACCCTGGTCACCTTTTTCATAACCTACTGTGGCTTTCTCCTGATTTACGGCCCGCTTTCCGATCGCTACGGCAGAAAGCCGCCGCTGCTTGTGGGGGTGGGATTGTTCGTCCTTTCCTGCCTGGTCTGTGGTCTTGCCCAGAGCCCCAGCATGATGATTTGCGGCCGGATTCTGCAGGGAGCGGGTGCGGCGGCGGCCTCGGCCATTGTTTTTGCCGTCAGCAAGGACCGGTTTACCGGCCAGCAGCGGCAACGGGTGTTCATTCAGATCGGCGTGATTGTCGCCATCGCGCCGATGATCGCCCCGATCCTCGGCGGCTGGATTATCGCCCTGTTTTCCTGGCGCTGGATTTTTCTGCTCCAGGCAATCATGGGAACCGTTGCCTTTGCTGGGGTGCTCCGCATGGATGAGTCCCTGCGTCCGCAAGCACCGCCCAGTTTCTCCGAGGTCGCGTCCGGCTACCTGCGCCTGTTTCGTAACAAGCGTTACATGGTGCTGCTCTTGACGCTGTCATGTACCTGCGTGCCGGTCTTTGCCTTTATCGGCGGTTCCGCGGATCTCTACATCACCCGGCTGGGCTTTGATGAGCGGCAGTTCGGCTATTTTTTCGGCTTCAATGCCCTGGCCTTTGTCCTGGCGCCGCTTTCCTTTTCCCGCATGGTGCGCCATTTCCCGATCACCCGGCTGATGCCCTACGCCTTCACCGGCATGCTCGTCTCCTCGCTGTTCCTCCTTTGTTCCTGGATTCCAGATCCCTGGCGGTTGACCCTGCCGATGTTTTGTCTGACCTTTTCCTTTTCCTTCTGCCGGCCAGCGGGCAACAATCTGATTCTGGAGCAGGTGGACCGGGACACCGGCGCCGCCTCATCGCTGATGGTCTTTTTCTATTTTATGATCGGCGCTTTGGCCATGTGGTTTTTTTCGTTCGACTGGAACGACAAGATCGTGATGCTGGGAAGGATGGGGGTCGTCTCGGTTGCCTGCACCCTGCTGCTTTGGCAGGTGGTCAAGCGGCGGTTGCGGCCGGTGTCCGGCTGAAGGGAGAGAAGGAGAGGGCGGCTAACGGTGTTCAGTTGTCGCCGATGAACATCTGGGAGGTCAGATTCCAGCAGGTGACGATGCCGTTGCGCCATTTCGCCAGTTGCACGTTGCCGTCCTGGGAAACGACGATGGCCATCGCCTGGTGGAGGGCATTGCAGAGGTGGTAGGCGGAACGGTGCCGGGAGCCGTATCCCTCGATATTCGCCAGGCTGAGCATCTTGCCCTCAACATCGCTGGCGAGCGCCACTTCAGTCAGCTTGTCGAGCGAACCGACGATCATGCCGCCGAAGCCGATCGGGCCGCGGCTGCTGGTCACCACCGCGCCGTCGACCGAGGCCAGGCTGGCGACGAACTGGGCGTGTTCGTAGAGGGCCTCCGCAAGATCGTAGACCGCCGATTCGTGGCGGAGTTCCACATAATCCTTCCAGGTGATGATCTTATCCGGATCCTTGATATCGCCGAGAACGGTGGTGGCCAGGCGGATGGTCCGGACCATCAGATTCTGTTGCCGCTGGACGGCCTCGTCATGCCGGAACCGGTATTTGAGGAGGATGTAGGGGTTCTCCGCCGCAAGTTCTTCCGGGTTGGCGCCGGGGAAGATGATGAAGGTGCCACCGTGGCGGGACATGCGGGTGACACTGATAACCCGTTTCAACAGTTGAAACTGGAGACTTTCGATGAACTCGTCTTGGATCCTGGCCACCGGATAGAGCACGCTGGCGCGAAAAATCTCATGCAGTTGCAGCAGGTTGTTCCGTTCCTCGGCAAAGAGCTTGTTCATCCATTTGGATTGAAAGGCATTGGCGGTGGAATCGATCAGCTTGCCGCCGTTGAGAGTGGCGATGATCTTGAGTCCCCGGCAGATGGCGAGCTTGCCCGGACCGGTGACATGGATGCCAAAGACATCCGGCAGTTGGTTGGTCTTCTTGTTGCCGCCGCGTTCCTCTTGCAGCCAGCGGATGCCCGAATTGAGGATCCCCCAAATCTGAAAACCCTTGTCCGGGTGCGGCTCGATGGCGATGAGGGACCGCTCGAAATCCACGGCCGGCGAGAGGCGGCGCAGTTCGTATTCGTTGAAGGGCCGCGGGGTGGAGAAGAGCAGCCGGAGAAACCCCTTGGGCGGCCCCTGATCGGAGGGGAAGAGCTGAGAAGGTGCGAGAATGAGGCGCAGGGTAACGGGCCGGTCCTCCTCTCGCATCATGCTCACCTGGTAACAGGTTGAGATCAGTCGCTCCAGGGCCAGTTTGCCCGGCAGGGCAGCGCTCTCTCCTCCGGTGACACTCTCCCCCGGCGACGGCATCTCGTTCCATCGTTGATTGATGAGGGCGACAAGGTCGGAGGGATAGACGTGCATGGCCTGTTTTGGGGAAAGTAGTTTGCCGGGATGCGGGCGATGTGCCGCAGGTTGACTCAACATAAAACCATGATGATTAAGGTTTGTAAACCAATTTTATGGTCGTGTTTTCCATGGGATGCGCCGTTTGGGGTGGCTGGGTGAAAAATGATTGTGCTGAGTGGGGTTTTGCAGTAGTAGGGAGCCTTGCAACAGGACCGGCTGCCCTGAAAGGTGCCCGGTTTTTTAATCGAAATTAAGACGATAGAATGAGACATGAAAAACGGAGCAGGAGAAAACCTGGCGGATGTCCGTATCCCCCTGGTCAAAGTCCCGGCACATCCTGTCAGGCTGGAGTTGCCTGGCCCGGAGAAGGACGCACTCAAAGATCGCATCAGAACCATGCTGCGACAGCAGAACGCCGTCCTGGTGGCCCATTATTATACCGATGGCGATCTTCAGGATCTTGCCGAGGAGACCGGCGGCTGCGTCGCCGACTCCCTGGAGATGGCCCGGTTCGGCACCGAGCATCCGGCCCAGATCCTGGTGGTGGCCGGGGTGCGGTTCATGGGCGAGACCTCCAAGATTCTTAACAACGAAAAACGGGTGCTCATGCCCGATCTCGCGGCCACCTGTTCGCTCGACGAGGGTTGTCCGATTGGTCTGTTCTCCGATTTCTGCGACCGGCATCCCGATCATACGGTGGTGGTCTATGCCAACACCAGCGCCGAGGTCAAGGCCCGTTCCCACTGGGTGGTCACCTCGGGCATTGCCCTGCCGGTGGTCAAGCATCTGGCTGAGAAGGGAGAGAAAATTCTCTGGGGCCCGGATCGGCATCTCGGCAGGTACGTGCAGCAACTGACCGGAGTGGAGATGATCCTCTGGCCCGGTTCCTGCGTGGTCCATGAGGAATTCAAGGCCGATGCTTTGATCCAACTGCGCAAACTCCATCCCCAGGCGGCGGTGCTCGTTCATCCCGAATCGCCCCAGGAGGTGGTCGATCAGGCGGATGTGGTCGGCTCCACCACGGCCCTGATTCAGGCGGTGCAGCGGCTACCAAACAAAGAATTTATTGTGGCCACCGATGCCGGCATCTTCAACAAGATGCGGCAGCTGGCACCGGACAAAATTCTTCTCGGAGCGCCGATTGCCGGCGAAGGGGCCACCTGTGAGAGTTGTGCCCGCTGCCCCTGGATGGAGATGAACACCCTGGAGAAATTGGCAATAGCCCTGGAGGCTGGGGCAGGGGAGATCGAGGTGGCGCCGGAATTGGCGGCCAAGGCTCGCATCCCGATTCAGCGGATGCTTGATTTTGCCAAGACGTTGAAAAAATAGCGGTTGATGGGGTGGATGGAAGGATTGCTTCTTGGCAGAGTTTCCACTTGTCAGCCTGTTAGGGCGTAAGATGAAAAGGCAAAAAATTGTATTTTTTACCATAGGGCTGTATATTATTTTACTAATAATTGCAATGTTTGTTAGCAATTTTGTCCCTGAAAACAGCAGTACAGTTTATTTATTATTAGGAAACATTTTACTATCAGCTACAATCATATCGTATTTAGAAAAAAGAAGCGATAAGCGTAATTTAGAAATGCTAATTAAAAGACATTCATGGGCTGAATGTAGTACTTTGAGACGCGTCTTTCTATTTCTAGCATCTATGTTTATGCTCTACTATCCTGTATATTTCGGCATACCATGGGTTTACAATACATTTTTTGGAGAAAATAGGTATGTTTTTGCGATAGTTACAGGGTGGAAAGGAGCTGGGGCTCGGACTTGTGCTCAACCACTGATAAATAATCTAAGTATATTTCATTATGCCCCTCACGCGTTATGTGTTAGCGAAAACGAAAAGGAAAATTTTAAAATAGGCACCAAAATTAAATTAGTTGGAAAAATATCAAAAGTTGGCATGAACGTATCTAACATTGAAAGACAATTACCCTAACCAGTCAATAAACCCTTAGAAGGCCCCCGGTTGTCAACGGATAAAGGTATCCGGGAGCGATGAACTTATCACTCTGTGGTCGGTACAATCCGACCAATTGCCCGATGAAGCGCGCCCTGACTTGGGTTTCATATTCGACGACAGAGTGACTCTGCGCCAAACACTTATCGAGGATCAACCACTTTGCCAGTTAAGACGATGCTGGCAAGAGCAACGAGCGAATGGAACCCGGTCGAGAATGGGCCACTCTCTTGCTCGTCGGAGACCGGGTTCCATTCGCGGGCTCGCCGGGAACGAAGGCCGGGTGATTGCGGCAAGGATTTTGTTGTCGCGTCCTAGAAACAATCGCGTACCCTCGTGCCGTCCCATTCAAAACGGCTTGGTCATGCGGCGGCATGCCAGAGTTAGAGCCGGGCTCGGGTGAGGGGCAGAACCACATCAACAAGCAGATGTTCAACGAGCGGGACGGACGGCCAATCAAGCCTTCTGGCTGCGGTGCAACCGGCAGACCATGGCCCATAATGCTGACGGCAGACGGAGGATATGCTCCGGAGGGCCATGCGGATATGCTCGAAAAAAGCTCCAGTTAGGTGTCGGGCTCGCCCGTCCCCTCGATTAGACGGCCAGGAACGTATGCATGTTGAACCCCTGCCGGTTTTTCAGCATGAAATAGACCGCTCGGCCGAGCTTGTGCGCCAGGATGGAAAGCGCCTTGCCTTTGCCGTGTTTCCGCACCAGCTTGTCGTGGAATTGCCGGCCCGGTTCGTTGCTTTTGAGGAACAGTTGCGCAGCCAAGGAAAAGGCCCAGCGGAGATGGGCGTTGCCGATCTTCTTGCCGCCACTGCCGTATTTCTTGCCGTTGGATTCCTTGGAGCAGGTGACCAGGCGGCAATAGGAGGCGAAATCCTGAACCCTGGGAAAGCGGCTGATGTCCTCGATCTCATAGAGCAGATTGAGGGCATTGATCCGGCCCACGCCGGGGATGCTCTTCAAGAGGGCATAAGCAGTCGGGTCATGCTCCTTTGCGTGGGCAATGATGTCCTGTTCGAGGACGGCCAACACCCGGTCATAGGCGTCGATCATGTCGAGATTGGCGGCCATGGACATGCACACCGAGGGATCGTCGAACCGATCCAGCAAGCCTTCCCGGTTTTGCGGTTTGGCGATCCGGCCCAGAGGCACCTGCAGGTTGTACTGGCTGGCGGTATTCTGGGTGTGGGCAAAGAGCTCGGCCCGCTTGCGCATGAGATGGTTGCGCCGGCGCATCAGGTCCCGAGTGGCACGCATCCGCTGGGGATACACGTAGGCCATGGGAATGAGGCCGCCCCTGAGCAAGGCAGCGATCTTCTGGGAGTCAATCTTGTCGTTCTTGCTTTTGCCGCCGTGGATGGCTCGCATGTAGAGCGCATGACCGAGGATAAAGGGGATGTTTTCCGTGGCGCAGAGATCGGCCAGCCAGTACCAGGAGAACATGCACTCGGCGCACACCACCAGATCATCCCGATAGGGGGCGATGGTTTTGAGGAAGGTTTCCGGCTCGGTCTTGATGTTGCGATGGAGCAGGATGTCCCCTTCCTGGCTGAGGATGCACAGGTACATTTTGTTGGTGTGCAGGTCGATTCCACAGTAATGCTTGTGTTGCTTGGTGTACAATCGCATGAGAAGGCCTCCTTGCTAAGGGTTGCTGATACCCCCATTATAGCGGAATAGTCCGCCGGGTGCTCAGGGGGCCTTCTCTAGTATCAAGTCAATAAACCTGACCGGAAATTGCCGCGTTCTTAAAAGGTGGGCAGCGCATCGGTCGGTAGGTTATTTCACCGTTAAAATGACAGGGACCACTTCTCTGTTGATCCATCGTCCGTCGATTCAAAACGATCAGGCTTAGGCAGCCGGGAGTAACACCCCTTCCTTGATGAGCTGAGCGAGCAGGCCTTCGTGCTCTTGCGGATCGATGCGGGGCGAATTGAGCACGGCGGCACGGTACGACTCCAGGGTCCGGGGTTGCGCGAACAGGTGTAAGGTGGTCCGGTAGGAGGCGTGGGGCATGGCGACAATGCCGCTCTCCAGAAAGAGGCAGACGGTGCGCCGGTAGGGAAGCGGGCCGCTCATGTTGGGGTGCAGTTGCCGGAGCAAGGGGAGCAGGTCGAGATAGTCCTGTTCGTGGGTGGTTATCCGGGTTTGATCGAGCACGAAACAGTCGTCACCATTTGAGCGGGGAGAGACAGGGTATGCGGCAACAGGCCCTATGCCCTGTTCGATTTTTTTACAACTGAAACCGATCAGATCAGCCATGAACGATGGGCACTGATGTGGGCCTGCCTGTAGCCGCCGTGCAAGTTCGTTGACGATCGCCTCCAGCGGCGGTTTGGCAAAAAAGCCAGCCACTGTTTCTGCGTCGAGCCAGAGCGTCAGCACCGCTTCCAATTCGCCGAGCCACCCGTCCTCGAAACAGGCGAGGAGAACATGCAACAGTTCGTGGCAGTGGCGCTCCAGCCGCTCCAGCACCAGGAGTAGGGCCTCGTGCCGGATGAGAAAGGGCTGGGGCAGATGAGCTGGAATCATCAGGCAGAGGTTGTCCACCGGAAAGGGATGCAAGCGCCCTTCGTCAACCTGTGTTTTCAGATCGAGAAAGCGGGCAAAATCACGGGGGCGGTCTTGATGCTCCTCCCAGTAGCGGCTGCCGACATCGGTGGAAAGGTGGTCGACACAGACATGAACCGGTAGTCCCTGGAGAAAGAGCCGGTGTTTGAACTGCAGGATCTCCCCGATTTCCCGTTCCAGTTCTCCAGCCGGCATCGCGGGGTGATAGCGGCTGAAAAAGACCTCGAGCCGCACCTGTCCGTTGAAGGCCTCCCTGATGGCGCGAAAGTTTTCCTCCATCTGCTGCAGGCTGTAGGATGCGCCCCGCTTGATGGCTGTTCTCCGGTTGTCGGCAACCACCTCTGGTGAAAACTCGAAAATCGGTGGCCGGGCTCCGCTGTTGAAAGCGCGCCGGTAGAGATCGAGAAATTCGGCGTCGAGCAGATGCCAGGCCCCGTAATGGAGGGTGAAGTGGCCCCGCAGTTCCTGGTCCTCGTTGATCGCCTGAAACAGGAATTTGACAAAGGCCGGATCGTTTTCGTAGCAGATGTAGAGAACTGTGGTGTGCGCCTTGAGTAGGTGGAGGTCAGCCATGATGGCCGCGATCGACCGGGTGACCGGCTTGCTGCGTCCGGAATGAAGACGAAAGGCATGGCGGCTGCCGCCGCAGTATTCGCAATCAAAAACACAGCCACGGCCCAGGAGCAGGGGAAAGCCGAGCTTGGTATTGATGGTGTCGAAGTAACGCTCGGCATCAACTAAGTAGGAACAATCGGCAAAGACCAGGCTGTCGAAAAGCGGCTGTTCCATCAGCCACAGGCCATCGCTTCGCCGGATTTCACCCTCATCCCGCCACACCAGGTTAGCGATGGTCTCCGGTGCCCTGCCTTGCAGTAAGTGGGCCACCGGTTCCTCGGGGTCACCGACCACCACATAATCCAACTCCCCGACAGTTGCCAGCAGAGACTCGGCAAAGTAGGAGGCGGTGAAGCCGCCGCAGAGGGTGACCACTGCCGGATCCCACTCCCGGACCATTGCCAGGGCCGCCAGTAGGCCGTGGGCGGTTTCCTGCCAATGACAGACGAAACCGACATGGGTGGGGTGCAGGGTTTGCAGGATCCTGAATAGCCGCTCTCGCACCTCAACCTCCGGGTAGAGCGCCGGATTGAAAATCCGCGCCTCCATACCCTGCTTTCCGAGCGCATCACAGAGGCCGAAGCTCCCCATGGGGATATAGAAAAAATAGGGGCTGGCGCAGTTGATGATCAGCAGTCGCGGCGGCTGGGGAGAATTCGCCACTTATGCACTCCTATCCTGCGCGGGAAAGGGCGGGATGCCATCATCCGGGCCGGCCGTCTGCCGGTCTTCGGCAATGTCGCTAAACTGGTCACGGAGCAGGTCTTGGAGGGCCACCGAGGCTTCCTCGATCTCGCCCTCGTGTCCCTTGTGCACGGCCCGGAAAAAACGGTCGCAGATCTTGCGCTGTTCCCGGTCCCAGTGGCTGGTCAACCCGCTTTTGCCGCCCGCAGGTTTCGGCAGGCCGAGCATCCGCTCGTAATCGCGGCGGCCGTGGGCCCAGTTGATCACATGTGAGTAGAAGAGCAAGCCCCGGTCGAGCAGGATGTAGAGCAATTGGATGTTGTTCACCGGCCCCACCCGCAGTTGCTCGCCGCCCATTTTCATCCCCAGCAGCCGGACACCGGAAAGCAGATCTTTGCCTTTGAGAGCGGTGGCCCCGGCGCCGATCAGACCGCCAACGGCCGAAAAGAGGCCAAACGAGGTGCCGATGGTGGCGGCGTCGATCCCCACCCCCAGGGCCGCACCGCCCAGCGCCCCGGCCAGGATGATCTGCCGGTCGCTGAGGCCGAGGAATTCCCAGGTCCGCTTGCTGAACAGATCCTCTGCCAGGATTGACTGCGGCGGCAGCTCCAGGTTGAAGATGTTATGCTTGAACAGTTGCCGGATGGCCTGTTGCGCCCGGCGCTCCCTTTCGGCAACATAATCGAGGTATTCCTGGTGCAGTTCCCTCCGTTTGCGGTCCTCCTCGTCGCGGCTGCACGGCACGGTCCTCCGGTAAGCGAGAACTTCTTGGAGCAGGCCGGCGAGGAGGGCGGCAGCACGTTGGTTGCGGACCTCCCACTCCTCCTGGAAGGCTTCAATCACGGTCCGGAGCACCGGCTCCAGCTGCTGATCAATGGCTTTGAGGCTTTCGAGCAGTTCGATCCGTTGCCGGTAATTGGCCCGGCAGGAGTTGAACAGGCGGATGGCGTTGAAATGTCTGCGGAATTCGTTCTGCCAGTGGGTCAGATACCCGACTTCCTCATCCTTGCAGTTAATTACCGCCATCCGGGGGGCGCCGCTCAGGCGAAGAATTTCCATCTCGGCCCGATCGACGTGACGCAGGGGCCGCGAACCGTCGACCACAAAGATCACCCCGGCCCCGGCCGCCACCGGCCCAAGCAGTTCACAGTCATCGCGAAAGGCAGGGTCGTCCCGGTGTGCCGCCAGAAAAGCCGCCAGCATGCCTTCCTCCGGTCCCTGATAGTCTTGCAGCCACTGCAGAGTCTGGCGCGGATTCTGGAAACCGGGCGTATCGATGAAACGGATGATCTCCCGGCCGTCGATACACACCGGAAAGGTCTGGCAGACCTGGGTTTCACCGGGAATGGGGCTGACTCGCACCGAATCGTCCTCGGCCAGGGTGGAGAGGACCGAGGACTTGCCTTCGTTGGGGTGGCCGATGATGGCAAATTCCGGAATGATTGTTTTCATGGCTGCACCAGAGGTTGGACCTCAAGCCAGGGATCACCCAGGGCTTGCATTTTCTGCCTCCAGATCTGCAACTGTTCCGGATCGACCGGCGTGAGTACCGTTTGGGCGGAGGGCTTGCCGATCAGGTAAATGGTGAGCGGAGTTCGTTCTCCGGCCAGCTGGCGCAACTGGCGCAGGAACAGTTCGGTTTCCTTGAGCGGCGGCTGCCAGGCCTCCTGGAGCAGGAGAATGCCGGCCAGTTTGCCTTGATCCGCCGCTGTCCCCAGGGGCGCTAGATTTTCCCCCTCGCCCGTACCGGGCACACCATACCGGAGACACTCAAATCGAGCCGGTTCGAACTGTGGGCGCACCAGGTCAATGAGGGTATTTTGCGGGCAATCCTCGTAGACTTCATCCGGGATCAGCAGGCAGAACAGGGCCCCCTCGGCGACTGTTGCCGGTACGAGCACGGATTGATCCGGGGTGGATTTCATCGCCCTTTCCGGTGCAGATGCGGAAGGCCGCACGACTTCCGATCGTGCGTTTCCCCTGACCCCGTTGGTGTCAACCCGGGGCGCGGTCATCCGTCGCAAGAGCGGCCGGATGCCCAGGGTAGCGAAATGCAATTGTTCCAGGGCTTGCCGCTGTTGCACCAGGCCCAGCACCAGCAGGAGGCAGCGGGGCAGGAGACCGTAAACCAGCACGGACAAACAAAGAAAAGGCCACCAGGCCACCAGGTCGCTCGTTGCCAGGTGGCTGACGCCTTCCTTCAGCACCATTTGGCTGCCCTGGATCTGTGCCAAGCTCGGATAAGCCGGCGATACGGCCCAGGACCAGGGCAGGGCGATCCATTGGACCAGGCCGGCGACGAGTTCGGCCGAGAGTTGCAGACTCGATTGCCAGGCAAAGGCAATATCGGAAAAGGCCACCTTGGCCAAGGTCGCGCTAATCACCCCGAGGTTGAAGCCGATGCTCCCCAGTTGCATCAGGATGAATGCCGGCCAGATGAGCAGGGCGGCCAGTTCCTGGCGCTGCCGCACACCGCCCAGGAGTGCCGCCAAGTCGAGCCGCTGGTGTCCGGTCATTTTGCGTTGCAGCCACCGGCGGATACCATCCAGCCCCCGCATCAGCAACCGGCCGATGAGGACGTAAACCACGGTGGATTCCATCGGGATCCGCCGCACCCGCCGGTAGCATAACAAGAGCGCCTGCAGGCCGAGCAGCACGAGTTGGACGGCCACGAACAGGCCGAAATAGACCGAGACGTTGAGCGGCGTTGTCCCCGAGTAGAGCAACAGGGAACCAGCCAGGCCGAGACCGGCAAAGAGGCCGCAGAAAAAAAACAGCCCCTGGCAGAGGAAGGCCAGTTCCCGCCACACGGTTCCGGGCAGCAGCAATCCCTCGCGCCCCCGCTCCCGCCGATACTGCAATTGCCGTATCGCCAGCCATTTCCGCACCAGGATGCGGGGCGGAATATCGTCGGCCTTGCCCAGTTTCGGCTCGATCTTGGCCAGATAGATGATCCGGTCGCGTTTGGCCAGGGCCGCCTCCCCGTCTTTGCGCTGCACCTCCTCGTCAAGCTGGGAAAAAAAGTGGAGATCGATCAGGTCAGCGATGGACCACAGATTTTTCACGGCTGGAACTCCGGGGATGAGGGCGCCGGTGAGGGGCGAAAGTGATTATGGGGTGGAAACATGCTGTCTTCTGCAAGGAGGATTGATCGGTGCCGGAAAGGCTGGTCGGATAGGTTTTGAACCGGATTATTCCCGTCGCCCCTCGAGGAAGCAGGTGGATTGCAGCCCCTTGCCCTTCATCTCCACCTCAAGCGGGCAGGAAAAAAGAAAGTCCGGATTCAGCCGCCTGCGGATCTCGGCGGAAACATTGATCTGCATGGGGCCGGAAAGGGCTTCCAGGCGAGCGGCGATGTTGACCGTGTCGCCGAAGATGTCGTACAAATATTTTTTTGAGCCGACGATACCGCCCACCAACGGGCCGGAATGCAGGCCGATCCGCACCTGCCATTGCTGGCCAAAGGTTCGGTTGCGGCGGCGAAGATAGGCGACCATCTCCAGGGCGGCGACGGCCGCGTCCCGGGTATGGTGCTCATTGGCTTCGGGAATGCCGCAGACAAAAAGGTAGGCATCGCCGATGGTTTTCATCCGTTCGCAGCGGTTGGTCTCGGCAATCCGGTCAAAAGCGGTGAACAGGGTGTTGAGTTCACCGATGAGCACCTCCGGGGCCAGAGTGGCGGCGGCCGAGGTGAACTGGACGATATCGACGAAACAGACGCTGACATCGGGAAAATACTGGGGCGTGCAACTGCCTTTCGCCATCAGTTCACGGGCGACACGAGCCGGCAGGACATTAAGCAGCAGTGCCTCGGATTTTTGTTTTTCGGCTTCGAGAAGGCGATTTTTCTCGCCCAATTGCCGCTGCAGACGGCAGAGCTTGAGATGGGTGTCAACCCGGGCCAGGACCTCTGCAGGATGAAAGGGCTTGATAATGTAATCAACGCCGCCGGCCGCAAAACCGCTGAGCTTGTCGGCGGTATTGTCGAGCGAGGAAATGAAGATAACCGGGATATCGCGGGTGGTTTCCTGCTCCTTCAACAACCGGCAGAGCTCCAGTCCGTCCATCTCCGGCATGAGGATATCGAGCAGGATCAGGTCCGGCCGTTCTTCCCCCACCAGGAGCAGGGCCTCCTTGCCGTGCAACGCAGTGCGAACCTCGTGGCCCTCCTTTTCCAGGAGGCGCTTGAGGACGCGCTGGTTGATCTGAGAATCCTCGACAACCAGGATTGAGGCGGCGGGCGGAGCGGCTATCACGGCACCAGGCATCAGAAGGGGCAGACGGTCTGGCGGGCCCGCTGTTGCAGGGCCATATCGATCAGTACCAGGGCGGCCATGGATTCGACGATCGGGATTGCCCGCGGCACCACGCAGGGGTCGTGCCGGCCCTTGGCTTGCAAGGAGACGTCTTCGCCGTCGAAGTCAACGGTCTCCTGGGCCATGCCGATGGTGGCCACCGGCTTGAAGGCCACCCGGAAGAGAACAGGTTCGCCGTTGCTGATCCCACCCTGAATGCCGCCGCTGTAATTGGTCCGGGTTCCCAGCCGTTCGCCTTTGCGTATAAAAGGATCGTTATGTTCGCTGCCGCGCATCCGGGTGCCGGCAAAACCGGAGCCGACGTCAAAGCCCTTGGTGGCGGGCAGGGAAAGCATGGCGTGCGCCAGCCGGGCCTCCAGCTTGTCGAAGACCGGTTCGCCCAGACCAATGGGCACATTGCGGCAGACACAGGTGAGGATGCCGCCGGTGCTGTCCTTGGCCTCCAGCACCTCCTTGATCCTGGCTTCCATGCGCGCAGCTGTCGCCGCGTCGGGGCAGCGGACGATATGGGCGTCAACCTCGGCCCTGCTGATCCGCAGGGCGTCGACCTCCGGCGCCTCAATGTCGCCAACCGCGCTCACCCAGGCGACTATCTCGATGCCGTAGGTCTGGCGTAGCCATTTTTCGGCAATAGCCCCAGCGGCCACCCGGCCGATGGTCTCGCGGGCACTGGACCGGCCACCGCCGCTTGAGGCGCGGATGCCGTACTTCATCTGATAGGTGAAATCGGCGTGGGAGGGGCGGGGGATTTGGCTCATCTCACCGTAATCCTGGGGCCGCTGATCCTTGTTGTTGACTAGGAGCATGATCGGCGTTCCCAGGGTACGGCCGAATTCTGTCCCGGAGTAGATGGTGACCTGATCAGCTTCCTGGCGCGGAGTGGAAAGGTCGCTTTGCCCCGGTCGCCGCCGGGACAATTGCGGCTGGATGTCCGCCTCGGTCAATTCCATCCCGGAAGGGCAACCGTCGACGATGGCGCCGACGCCCTTGCAGTGTGATTCCCCAAAAGTTGTTACCCTATACAGGGTTCCCAGCGTACTGGACATGGTGTACTCCTTTGTGCCTTTGCGTTTTGTGTCTTTTTAGGCGGGTCGGCGGTGGTTTTGTCGACTGTTCAAACTTTTTTTTGGGGCCCGGATGCAGGGCAACGAAATCCGGGGCATTCTGCCGCTGCCCCCCTTGGTTCCCGGATTACGCATGCGCTTCATCCGGGCTACTCGCTGTTGAAAATAGGGTGGCTTTTACGTGTTGAAAATTTATTTTTTAAAAACCACGCCATCCTCCTCCTAACACCCACCAAAAGCTAAAATATATAATAATTGCCCATCCAATATATTTAAGGATACCGAATCTTGAGTCAGCTAATTCATATATTGCAATCAGGCCGGATATGATACCCGGTATAAAGAAATACCATTGCAGTTTTATAGGATGGATTATTTTGCTAACAATAAAAAAACATACAAATATGATTGTAAATTTATGCTCTTTAATTATGTTGCCGTATCCTGGCACGTAGAACCTGACCTTATGTATTGCGTCTCCTGAAAAATCTGTTTCTATCTCTCTCCTGCAGCCAAAACATCTATATTTAGAAATCTTTCCTTTTTCCCCTTTTTAAAAATTCCTAATCATTCCATATTTTCCGCAGTTGTGACATGGAAAATCTGTGACAGCATTACTGTTTTTAGGTTCATTCATGTGTTGATCCAATGTCCTGCGCCAAGAGAGTTGTGTCGAATGGGTAAACGCCGGTATCGTTTGCCCCACCACCAACAAGAATTCCTTCCTTTTTTTCCCAACCTCCTGACGCAACCTCCACCTTCCGTCTCCCTGCGGGAGGGGCATTCTTTTCTTTGCGTGCCCAAAGAAAAGAATCAAAAGAAAGGGCAGCCGCGTCGCTGAGACGACCCCGTTCGCCGCGCTCCAAAACCGGCGGGGCAAAAACTCGCTGCGCTCAAACAGCTTGCCCCTTCATCCGGTTTCGGATCACGCCGCCCGGCTCAGCGCCGATGGCTCCCCCGTCCCCGGATTACCTGCAAGGCCGCAATTATTGTCTCGGCGGGATACACCTAAGCGGCTTTTTGTTCAACAATTTTAGGGTTGACGGTTACAGGCTCCCAAGAGACTTGCAAACTCTCACCCTGAAAACTTATTGAGATACCAATCAGCCGCCTTGTCGAGGCCGGAACGGACCGAGTATTCGGGTACATAGCCCAACAGCTGCGCCGCCTTGCCGATGTCAGCCAGCGAATGGCGAACGTCACCGGCGCGGAAATCACGATAGACCGGCGCAGCGCCGGCAGCGGCTGGAATCCGCTCGGCCACCCGCTCCTGGATGAGCCGGTACAGTTCATTGAGGCTGGTGCGTTCACCAAAGGCGACATTGTAGACCTGATCGGCGGCTGCGTCATCGGCGGTGGCCGCCATGATGTTGGCCTGGACGCAGTTGTCGATGAAACAGAAATCGCGGCTGGTCTCGCCGTCGCCGTTGATGAAGACCGGTTCGCCCTTGAGCAGACCGGCAAACCATTTGGGAATGACGGCGGCATAGGCCCCGTCCGGGTCCTGGCGCTGGCCGAAGATGTTGAAGTAGCGCAGGCCGATGGTTTTGCAGCCGTAGGCGCGGGCAAAGACGCTCGCGTAGAGTTCATTGACCAGTTTGGTCACCGCATAGGGCGAGAGCGGATTGCCGATCCGGTCTTCGACCTTGGGCAGGCCGGGATGGTCGCCGTAGGTCGAGCTGGAGGCGGCGTAGACCATCCGTCGCACCTTGGCATCCCGTGCCGCCACCAGCATGTTGAGAAAACCGCTGATGTTGTTTTCGTTGGTGGTGATTGGATCTTCGATCGAGCGCGGCACCGAGCCGAGTGCCGCCTGATGGAGGACATAGTCCGCACCAGTGCAGGCCTTACGGCAGGTTTCCAGGTCGCGGATATCACCTCGGATGAAACAGAATCGCTGCCAGGCATCCGCACCCACCCGGCCCTCGACCTCGTCGAGATTGTGCTGGTGGCCGGTGGAAAAATTATCGAGGCCCACCACCCGCTGCCCAAGATCGAGCAGGATTTCGAGCAGATTGGAGCCGATGAAGCCGGCCACGCCGGTCACCAGCCAGGTGGCGGGCTGTTGCCGGAGATGGCCCCGGCGCTCCTGATACGCGTTCATTTTGTTTATTCCCCTAGCCTGTGATTTGTTGTACCTTGTGCCGCATCGCACCGGTGTGTCCGGTTGGATAATAGCCTTGACCGCAGTCAGCGTCAATGGAGATAACATCGCGAGCCAACACCCCATCTTGCCATGCCGCTCATTCGGAAAATCATTCACGTTGACATGGACGCCTTTTTTGCCTCGGTCGAGCAGCGAGACCGGCCCGAACTGCAGGGGCTGCCGGTGATTGTCGGCGGCAATCCCCGGAGCCGGGGCGTGGTTGCGGCGTGCTCCTACGAGGCCCGCGCCTTCGGCATTCATTCGGCCATGCCCAGTAGTCAGGCCTATCAACTCTGTCCGCAGGCCGTTTTCCTCAAGCCCCGGATGGCACGCTACCAGGAGGTGTCACGGCAGATCATGGCCCTCTTCCACCGCTACACACACCTGGTGGAGCCGCTTTCCGTGGACGAGGCCTTTCTCGACGTCACCGACAATCTCCTTGATGAACCTTCGGCCACCCGGATAGCCCAAACCATCCGCACTGCCATCCAGGCTGTCACCGGTCTGACCGCCTCGGCTGGCGTTTCCTATAACAAATTTCTGGCCAAGATCGCCTCTGGCCACAACAAGCCCGACGGCCTCACCGTGATTCCACCGGACCGGGCCCCGGCCTTTATCGCTGCCCTGCCGATCGGCAAGTTTTACGGGGTCGGTCGGGTCACGAAAAAAAAGATGCTGCTCCAGGGGATAGGCACCGGCAGGGATCTCCTCCGGTTTTCCCGTGAGGAATTGGTCGCCCTGTTTGGCAAGAGCGGTCATTTTTTTTACGATATCTCTCGTGGCCAGGATCAACGTCCGGTGGAACCGGCCAGAGTGCGCAAATCCATCGGCTCGGAAACCACCCTCTCCACGGATATCCTCGATTTTGTTCGGGTGAGCACCGTTCTCATTGACCTGGCTCAACAGGTGGCTCGCATTTTGGCGCAAAAAAAGACCGGTGGCCGCACCCTGACCCTCAAGGTCCGCTACAGCGACTTCACCACCATCACCCGCTCCTGCACGCTGGCTCAGGGCTTTTTTGCAGCAAGCGACATCCTGGCCCAGTTGCCCCGGCTCCTCGCGGCCACCGAGGCCGGCCGGCGCAAGATCCGTCTACTCGGGGTCACGGTGGCCAATCTCTGCACCGAGCAGGAGGCCCGGTTCCTCTCCATGCGACAGCTCCCCCTGCCTTTCCCGCCGCCACGATCCAGGACAGCGCCGTGTTCTCCCGATGGCAAGGCAACAAAAGAGGCTATTTCGAAGGCTTCAAAGGCTGATCAAGGGTTCCCAGGCCTCAATCGATCAAACGATATGCACTTGGACGGCGCTTGAGCAACGCTCAGGTTCTCGCTCCGGTTCAGCTTGTCTCCCGCCAAACTCGTGAAACGAGACTCTCTGGCACACATTTTGGATTTTTCTCCGCTTCGGAGGAGGAACAGGGGCCGCGACCTTTGCAGCTTCATCATTGCGTGGCAATCAACGGTAGGCACCCCCTTGTAAAAAAGGAGTACACATGGATTTTCCAGGACGAGGAAGAGTGGTTCCCTTGGCTCAGGTCAAAGACATCTGCGCCCATTTCGGTTTGGTAGCGCTTTGGGAAAAAATTGAAAAGAATCCGCCCTGCCATCCATTCAGTTCCGATGGCTGTTCTTTGTGGTTCGATAAGTGGAAAGGATTCAACCTCTATCCAGCGTGTTTTAAGCATGATTTGAAATATTGGGCCGGATATCCCGGAGAGGAAATCGAGCGCTTGATTGCAGACGCCGAACTGATGATTGAAGTGGCGCAAATCATGGGATCGATTCACATGGCCGAAACAATGTTCGCCGGCGTGAGAGTTGGCGGCGGGGAATGGATGAAAGCCTCTTTTTCCTGGGGATTTGGACGGGCATGAAATTGAAGGATTTGCTCACCAATCATGTTGATTGGGAGGAAGGGATTGCTTGGTACGGGACACAAAAGAACAGCTCGGTGCACAGGTTGGCTACCGTTCCCTCCTTTTCCTCGAAGCCCGAAAAACTTACTCCTTTTGGAGATAAACCGTCGACGTCCTGATCAGGGCAAGGAATTCGGTAAAACTACGGGCCTGGAGAGTCTGCTCAATCATGGCCGGGTCCTGGTAAAGTAGAGAGAGTTCTGCCACCATGTTGCCGCGGATACCGGGATCGTTTTTCGGAGAAAGAATCAGGAAAACCACGTGGGCGCGCTGCTCGTCCATGAAAGACAGGCCAACCCCTGAAGTTGAGATGCCGGTGACTACATAGGGTTGGGTGATGTCGTCCACCCCGGCGGCCAGCAGCAGCACGTCATTAACAATGGCGGCGCAGGCCACATCCTCGGGGGCGCAATGCACTCGGGTGATGCTGTGCGGATCCAGCCTGCCCTTGAGTATACGACCGACGACGGCCGCCATCTCCTCGATCATTCCCTTCATAGAATCAGCTTCCAATGCAGGCAAAAAAAGCCCGGAACGGAAGGCGTCTTCCAGCCGCACCTTGCGCACCGGACGGAGAATCAACTGCATCATCGGCCCGCTCATCATCGAGGTCAAAATAGCCGTGATGACCAAGGCGACAAATAACTCTTGATGAATGATTCCCCGTTCCAAGGCGAGCAGGCCGAGGATGATCTCCATGGCCCCCCTGGAATTCAAGGCAAAGCCAACCGCCAAAGCTTCCCGGTGCCGCATCCCTCCCCATTTCGCGCCGACCATTCCGCCAAACAGCTTGCAGGCACAGGCAATGCCTAAGACGGTGAGTACTAAGGTGCCGTCGAAATGAGAAATGAAATTGACCTTCAAGCCGATGCTGGCAAAAAAGATCGGCGAAAAGACGCTGGAGACGAACTGGTCGAGGATATAGCGGCTGCGGCGGCGCAGGTTGGGCGAGTCGCCCACCGCCATGCCGATGAAAAAGGCGCCGAAGATGGCGTGGATGCCGATCCATTCGGTGAAAGCTGCCCCCAACAGGGTCAGGATGACAACAAAGCCGATCTCCCCGCCCGGCCACCAGGTATAGGCCTGGACATAGGGCAGAATCCGATGGATCAATTTGCGGCCGGCTGTGAACACAAAGAGTACGAAACTCAGGGCCAGAGTGACGGTCAGGGTGATACTGTTGCTAATATCAGCCACATTGTCGCTCAGCCCGAGGACCACGGCAAAGACGATCCAGCCGACCAGGTCGTTGAATATGGCGGCGCTGACCACCACCACGCCGAAGTCGCTGCGGAAGAGATTCACGTCGAGCAGAGTCTTGACAATCACCGGCAGTGCTGAGATCGACATAGCTACCGCCAGGAACAGAGCAAAAAGCAGGGGGTCGACCGCTGGCTGGGCGCCGAAAAAAGACGGCAGATTCCAGGCGGCGAAAAAACCGGCGGCAAAGGGAATGATGACGCTCGCCACTCCAACCTTCAGCCCGACCCAACCCTTTCGCCAGACATTGGAGAGGTCGACCTCGAGTCCGGCCACCATGAGAAACAGGGTCACCGCCAGACCGGTGATGGTAGTGAGAGCGAAGGCGCTGGGTCCTTCCTGGGGAAAAAGAAAGGCGTTTGCTTCCGGCGCGATCGTGCCGAAAACGGTGGGACCAAGCAGTATTCCGGCCAGCAACTCACCCAGTACTGCTGGCTGGCGGAGCCGATGCGCCAGCTCACCCAGCACCTTGGCAGCTCCAAGCAAGGTCGCCAGGGAGAGCAACAGCACGGCGATGTTATGTTGTTGGAGAGGTTCCATGGATAAGAGCGGGGTTAAAGGCGCACAGCGAGGACATCAAAACCTGACTTTATGTTATAACCTATTGAAGGTCAAAGAAATAATTGATGAGTGCTGGAGAGAACAGGCCACTGGTGCCGGTTTGTTTTTATCAGCGCTTCATTTGTGGAATCTTCAGATCAGGCGTTGGTTCTGCACAGTCTGGCAAACGCGCCGGGACTTGAGCCTGATCCCCGGAAGACCCGCCCCTGCCGGTAATCGACCAGCCAGTAGCCACCGGGATGGCAGCGGGCCGCCGTGAAGATGAAGGGCTGCTCATTGGAAAAACAAGGGTGCATATATAATCCCTTGACGTTTCTTTCGGGTAGGAGCAGTGACATGGCCTCATGCAGCGTCGGCAGCCGCCAGTCGTGCCAGCCGGCGAACCCCTGCTCGCGTAGCTGTTCGGTAGCGGATTTGATAGTGCGCAGCGAGGCAAGCTCCAAGCCGCCCAGTTGCCAGGTCAGACCGGTGTAAGCGTCGGTGACAGTGAGGCTGTCGCCGTTGTCGATCAGAAAGCTAGCAATACCGCCTTGGGGGCGGCGCTGGCTCTCAAAAAAATTCCAGGTTTTGATTTCGGCCTCCATCTGTGCCTCGTTCAGGCTTTGCGCCTCCGAGGGCAGGAGATATTGCCGGCCTGTAAAGGAGAATGTACCCAATAACGGCAGGCCATCGGTGCAAAGATCGGCCTCCCTGGTTTTGATCAGTAATTGCAGGTAGCCGACACCCTTATCCTCGACGAGGTGGATTTGTAGCCATTGTTTAAGGGGGGCATCAAGGGCATGCACTCGGCGCAGAATGGAGGTTGTCTCCGGGTTGGCGACACAGGCGCGCACTGTTTCGTCCGGGGCGTTGATTTGCGCCAAAACCCTCGCGTATTTGACTCCCTGCTCCATCAGCAGGAGTTTGGGCGTCTCTCCCCAGGTGTCGACATAGCAGTAAAGCACCCTCTGTTTGGTCGAGCACTGTTCTTCATGAAAGCCGGAACAGGTAAACATCCGGTAGGCCAAATCCGGGGTCATCTCCAGGTCGAAGGCCCGAACCGCGGTTTCGCTGATGTCTAGTTGCTCGAATAAATCCATGCTCTCTCTCGGAGGATTATGGTCCATAAGCCATTCGGGAAGGCATTGCTGAACCATTGAAGTCTACCGGGCAGGACGACTACTGGGAACGATATCACCTACGAGCCTTTTGCAAAAAGACGAGAACTATCGGTAGCCGAGAGGGGCGACTGCCGCACAATTTTCAGTTTAACAATCTGAAATAATTGAGCTTAATGGCATTTCACGGTAAAGTTTTGTATCCAGCAAAACAGAACCGAGGAGAATGCCATGAAGCTCACGGAAAAGATATCATGGTTGATGGGGCGTGTCCAAAGAAGTCTGTTCCCCCATCTGAACGAATGTTTGCCAGCGCCGCTTACCGAGCAGGAGAAGCGGTTGGTGTCGATCCTGGAAATCGTCCAGATAGAACGACATGTGCCCAGGATCGTCACCCGGTATCGGTATCCCGGCCGTAAGCCTCTTGACCGGCAGGCTTTGGCCCGAGCGTTCGTAGCCAAGGCGCTCTATCGTCATCCGACGACCAGCGACCTGCACCGCGCCCTGCAATCGGCAACCAACCTGCGAAGGATATGTGGATTCGGGGCTTCAGGTACTCTGCCGTCAGAGGCCACCTTTTCACGTGTCTTTGCTGCATTTGCTGCTGGCAGTCTGGGCAATGTGGTGCATGATGCGTTGGTGGTGGAATACCTGTCGCGTGAGCTTGTGGGCCACATAAGTCGGGATTCCACGGCGATTGTTGGCCGCGAGAAACCGGTGAAGAAGGTTGCCAAAGAGCCGAAGCCGCGCCGCAAAAGAGGCCGTCCCGCCAAGGGCGAACAACGTGAAGCGGACACTTTAATAAAGCGGATGGATCGCCAGGTGGACCAGACCGCAGAGGAGGCCATTGACGAACTACCGATTGTCTGTGACCGCGGGGCCAAGCAGAATGCCAAGGGGTACAAAACAGCATGGAACGGCTACAAGCTGCATCTGGATACCAATGATATCGGTCTTCCGATCAGCGCCCTTGTTACCTCTGCCTCTCTGCATGACAGCCAGGTAGCTATTCCGCTGATCAAACTGACCAGCCAAAAGGTAACCTACCTCTACGACCTGATGGATGCCGCTTACCACGCCCAGCGGATTGAAGAGACCAGCCGGGAGTTTGGGCATGTCCCGATTGTCGATAGAAATGGACGGGGCAAGGAGGTTGTACCCATGGCCCCTCACGAGGCAGAGCGCTACAAGATTCGATCGTGTGCGGAACGGGCGAACAGTCGGTTGAAAGAAGACTTCGGAGCCAGCAATGTCATGGTCAAAGGGCACAGCAAGGTAAAACTCCACCTGATGCTTGGTGTTGTCGTCCTGTTTGCCGATCAGTTGCTTCGACTGGCCGGATAGAATATCAAAGATCAGAAAATGAGGTTTGTACCCAACGGGGCAAATAGTTCATTTTGCAAGAGGCTCCTACAATAACAACTTTCGGTTTGCCACTTATTCGCCAGGTCGTTGAAAGAAGAAAAAAACAACAGCCTCAGATCTCGACCTGATTGCCGAGCTCAACCACCCGATCCGGTGGAACCTTGAAGAATGAGGTGGCGTTCCAGGCGTTGCGGGACATGAAAATAAAGAGGTGTTTGCGCCACCGGGCCATGGGGGCCGTTCCAGTGGGGAAGAGGGTTTCACGGCCAAGAAAAAAGGAGGTTGTGTAGATATCAATCATTAATCCGTTTTTCCCTAGCAATTCAATGAGTTTTGGCATATTGGGGCTTTCCATGA
Source organism: uncultured Desulfobulbus sp. (assembly GCF_963662935.2). Classification (NCBI taxonomy): domain Bacteria; kingdom Pseudomonadati; phylum Thermodesulfobacteriota; class Desulfobulbia; order Desulfobulbales; family Desulfobulbaceae; genus Desulfobulbus; species uncultured Desulfobulbus sp. Next base: position 2,481,769 of record NZ_CAXXTL010000002.1, read on the forward strand.
AACCATAATAAGCCTTGATCCGATAAAATCCCTGGCCCAAATCCTCGAAATGCACCCGCTCCTCGACAGGGACAGTCGGCGTCTCTGCCGAAAGCATGGACAGCATCAGCACTCGCTCATGCAAGGCTTCATTGTGTTTAAGATGATGCAATAACGTATGAGGAATGCCTTGAGGATTGATGGACATGAAGACAGCGGTGCCGGCAGTCCGTTGCGGACTGTATTTGGCAAGATCATTGAGAAAAATATCGGTCGGCATCCGCATGAGCTCGTAATGCTTGGCAAGCAAGGCGCGGCCGTCACGCCAGGTAATCATGGCGGTCAGGATTGCCGCGGCAATACAGATGGTGATCCAACCGCCGTCAACCACCTTCAGCATATTGGCAGCCAGAAAGGAACTGTCGAAAAAGAGAAAAAGAACAAACAGGGCCAGGCTCTGCCACAACGGCCAGTTCCATTTGATCCGTGTGACCTGAAAATACATGATCGAGGTAATGGTCATCGAGGCTGTCACCGCAAAGCCGTAGGCTGCGGCAAGACGCGAGGATTCTTTGAAAACCAGCACCAGGGTCAGGCAGGCGATCATCACCATCCAATTCACTGTCGGGATATAAATCTGGCCCTTGGCTTTATCAGAGGTATGGACGATGCGCATACGCGGGGTGAACCCCAACTGCACAGCCTGCTGGGTGAGGGAATAGACCCCGGAAATCATCGCCTGTGAGGCAATGATTGTTGAAAAGGTGGCGAGCACCACCAGGGGATAGAGTAATGATTTGGGCGCAAGGGCGAAGAAGGGATTGATGTCGGTGATGTCCGGATTCTGTAAAAGATAGGCTCCTTGTCCGAAATAATTGAGCAGCAGGCCAGGCAGAACCACGAAGTACCAGGTCAGTCGAATGGGTAGGCGCCCAAAGTGCCCCATGTCGGCATAGAGCGCTTCGCAGCCGGTAATACAGAGGACAACAGAAGCCAGGGCCACCGTGCCATGCAGGTGATTGGTGGCAAAATAGTTGATCATATAGTACGGGTTGAGGGCATTCAGGACCTCGGGTTGCTTGAGGATGGAGAGAAGCCCCAGGGTTCCCAAGGTGCCGAACCAGATAATCATGACCGGGCCGAAAACCTTGCCGATGACTGCCGTGCCGTGCCGTTGTACAAAAAATAAGGCAGTCAGAATTATGCAGGTCAGCGGGACTACAAAATTTGCGGCCGCGTCGGTGGCCATATTCAGCCCTTCAATGGCCGATAGAACCGAGATGGCCGGGGTTATCACGCCGTCGCCATAAAGCAGCGATGCACCTGAAGCGGTCAAGAGGGTCAGGATAGCCCAGCGTCTTTTATCGTTTTTCAGACGACTGCGCAGCATGGCCAGCAAGGAAAAGGTGCCGCCTTCCCCCTTGTTGTCGGCCCGGAGGACAAACAGAACATATTTAAGGCTGACCACGAAAATCAACGACCAGAAGACCATCGAGAGAATCCCCAGGATATTGGCCGGTGTGGTCGCCACTCCGTGGGTTCCGGAAAAACATTCCTTGATGGTGTACAGGGGGCTGGTGCCGATATCACCGTAAATAATTCCTAGGGCCGCCAGGGCTAAATGGGCAAAGGGGACATTGGGGTGGTGAGCGTGCGTGTCTGGCTGGGGTGGTGCGGATAGAGCGGTTGCGTCCACAAAGTTCTCCTGTTGACATGCCAAGGCATAAGCAGCCTCCTCTGGCGTAGACTACCGGAGGCTCCCATTGACGCAGGCGAGGTTAGCTGACGGGCTCAGGCTGAGAGATGCCTTACGCATATGCGATCCGCCCCGTAAATCTGGTTCCCCCGCTCCCGCTGCCGCAGGATTAAGCGTTGTGTGTACTGCGCTTTCTTCAACTTGTTAAAAACGTAATATTTACCCTCGTTGCATTGCCTTTTGCAATTGAATTCTTCCCAGGGATGATCGTCATAGTTCGTAAAGGGGAAGGGTGAAAGCCCCATCATACGATAGGCTACGGGGCGAAGAAAAGACGCGCTGAATCGTTTCCCGCTTCCCTGTCGTGCTTCGCCATTAATCCTTGACCAACGGGCTGGTCCAGGATTGACCGGAAATCGTCTCGCTGCATAAGTCCTCCAGTTGGGTGGCAATTTTCTCCAGACGTTTGTTGGTTTTCGGCGGCGGCATCTTCTTGAGTTCCTCCAGCAGAAGGGGGGATTGCAGCCGGGACAGTTCGATATGATCCTCAATCTGATCGATGGCCATGTGGATGGTCATGGTGATATAATCGTCGGCCTGGGGTGTCAATTGCTGAAACTTTGACTGGGCCCGGAAACGCTGGATCAAGAACTCACCGATGATAAACAGGCTGCGGCTCACCAGGCCGTTGTCGAAACCTGATGTCATAGGGAGGAAAGCAATAGTGTGGGCATACTGTTGCATCATCGGGCGGTTTCGAGTCCGCATGACCGTAACAATCAATTGGCACAGGAGCTTGATGAACGAGTTGGCAACTGTTCTATCCATGGCCTGCAATGCCCGGATGCAACTCGATTGCGCGTGGGGTTGTTCCGCTTCCAGCAGCGGTGTCGTTATTGATTGAACCACGGCATCACGAGCCATTAATTGAGCCATTATTGATTGAACCACCGTGTCACGGTCTGTATCCATGGCATCACACAGCAGGTCATGAAGGACAAGATGAGGTCGGTCGGAACCTTTATGAAGCATGGCCTCATTCCAGTTGCGCCAGAGTTCCGGATTCTTTTTCATGTTTTCGATAAGAAAGACCAACCGCCGGGTAATGGATTTGCGCGGCGTCGGCTTCCAGGACAGCTCGCGGCGGGTCCGAGAACTGTCCGCGACAAGTTGTTGATCAATATATCGCAGCATCCACAACTGCTCGAAGGACTCCTTGCTCTGCAAATGACACAGGGCCAGCCGTGCCATGATCATGGGGGTGAGCAGCCATCTGGGGGCAAAAAAAGGTTTGACGGTCTTGTTGTAATAAAACTGGGTCGCGATGCTAAACAGCTCCAGGTGAGACACCGTGCCATCCGGTCCTGCATTGAAGGTGCAGAGCCGCTCCAGGGTGTCACTTTTTTCGATGACCCGCAGGAAGAATTGTGCCAGATCCTGGACATGGATATAGGGAATAGCCGATAGGCCGCGGCCGGCAAGGATATGCGACTCGAGAAATTTTCCGGAACACCAGTTGTTGAGCATGGTGTAAAGTGGCGGATATTCGCACCAGTCGCTGAACACCGCCGCGATTCGGATGATGGCACCGGGAACCCATGGTGCGTATTCCTGGACCAACTCCTCGCCTGCTCGTTTGCTCCGCGCATAGGGAATGTCGGCATCGGGCGGGGTCTCCTCGGTCACCACCGCGCCAAACGGGCAGGCCGCCTGCGAACTGGCAAAGACAAACCGTTTTGCACCCAGCTCTTTCGCCAAATCGAGCATGTTTTTTGTCCCCCACACATTGGTGCGGACATATTCGGCATGTTCCTGGTTGGTAAAATCGTAGTATCCAGCCAGGTTGACCACATAATCAACCCCACCGTAATCCCGTAACCGTTGCGCAAATCCCAGCACTTTGTCCCGGTCGGCGATATCCACCTGGATCCAGCGCAGATTGGCTTCCGGCTGCACTCCGGCCTCCTCCATGGAACGCCGGGCAACGCAGAACAAACGATACCTGCCGGCTGCAGCCTTAATGAAATTACGCCCGACAAAGCCAGAGGCGCCGGTCAGTATCAATCCTGGTAACGCATTGTCCATTGAACTCCCTCCGAGAATGCTTGCGGCTCTCTAACCGGCCATGCTTCTGGCAAATATGCATGCCTGTTATGGTTAGTGGAACAAAAGCAATCTGTCAAGAATGAGAACGCCGCTGTTCAGACTCCTGGCGGCAGAACTGCGGATTGTGGTGTTTTTTTTCGTGGCTTGGTGTAGTACAGGGGACATGCATTCCACCTCTCCTTCCCGACCGAAAAGCCGCAGCACCTCGATGAACGCAACGGGACAAGCGCGTCTGGTGGTCGTGGGGGGCGGCGCCGCCGGCCTGATGGCCGCCGGTCAGGCTGCACTTCTTGGGGCGGATGTGGTTGTCCTGGAAAAAATGCAGCGGCCGGGCCGCAAACTCTGCATCACCGGCAAGGGCCGCTGCAACCTGACCAACGTCGCCCCCCTGGCCGAATTTCTTGGCCATTTCGGCCCGACCGGCCCCTTTCTCCGCCAGGCCTTTCATCGCTTTTTCACCCCGGAACTCCTCGAGTTTTTCCAGGAACTGAGACTTCCCGTGGTCACTGAACGCGGTGGCCGCGTCTTTCCCACCTCGGGCAAGGCCCCGGAGGTGCTGGCAGTGTTTGAGCAGTGGCTGGCGCGCTGCGGGGTGACCATCCGCACCGGAGCGACGGTTGATCGTCTGCACATCGAGAACGGTGTGCTCACCGGAGTTTCTTGCGCCGGCGCCACCATCACCTGCTACGCGCTCATCCTGGCCGCTGGCGGAGCCTCCTATCCACTCACCGGCTCCACCGGCGACGGGTACTGGATGGCCGAGCAGGCGGGCCATCGGATTGTCCCGATCCGCCCGGCCTTGGTGCCCCTGATCACCGGGGGCAGCTTTGCGGCCCGGATGGAAGGCCTGCAACTGCGCAACATCCTGGCGCGGCTGTTCGTTGACGGCAAGAAACGGGCAGAAGCATTTGGCGAGCTGGCCTTCATGGAGTTCGGTCTGAGCGGCCCAGTGATCCTGACCCTCAGCGGCCGGATCGTCGATGCCCTGCACGAGGGCCGGGAGGTCGAGCTGCTGCTGGATCTTAAGTCCGCCCTGGATGAGAAAAAACTTGATGCCCGTCTGCTGCGCGATCTTGAACAACGCCGACTCGAGCCTCTTGCCGATGTCCTGCGCGGCCTGCTGCCCAAGGAGATGGTGGCCGTTGCTTTAGAAGAGATCGACCTGCCCGCTGAACGTCTTGCCGGAACCATCCGCGCCGAAGAACGCAAGCGCTTGCGCCACTGGCTGAAGAATTTCCGTCTGCGGATCACCGGCCACCGCCCACTGGCCGAGGCCATCGTCACCGCCGGCGGCGTCGACACCCGCGAGGTCGATCCCCGCACCATGGAATCACGGCTGGTGCGTGGCCTCTATTTTGCCGGCGAGGTGCTCGACATCCAGGCGGACACCGGCGGCTATAACCTCCAGGCCGCCTTTTCCACCGGCTGGCTGGCTGGATGTGCGGCGGCAGCCCGCCTCACCTCTCGCGCCGAGGAGTAAGATGTTTCTCCCCGCCACTCAAGAAGAAATGGCCCAATTGGGTTGGGATGCGCTTGACGTCATTCTGGTCACCGGCGACGCCTACATCGACTCGCCCTTTATTGGCGTGGCGGTGATCGGCAAGATCCTGGCCCAGCACGGTTTCCGGGTCGGCATCATTGCTCAGCCCGATCTCCTGTCGGAGCGCGACATCACCCGCCTCGGCGAGCCCGCACTTTTCTGGGGCATCACCGGAGGCTCGATCGATTCCATGGTCGCCAATCGCACCGCTTCAAACCGCAAGCGCAAAACCGACGATTATACCCCCGGCGGCCTCAACACCCGCCGTCCGGACCGGGCGGTGATCGCCTACGCCAACCTGATCCGTCAGCATTTCAAAGGGACCGTGCCCCTGGTGCTGGGGGGCATTGAGGCCAGCCTGCGCCGTATCGCCCACTACGACGCCTGGGATAACAGGATCCGCCGTTCGATCCTCTTTGATGCCAAGGCCGACTACCTGCTCTACGGCATGGCGGACCGGAGCGTGGTCCAACTGGCCCAGGCCTTGACGGCCGGACAATCGCCGCTCTCGATTCGCGGCCTCTGTTATGCAGCCGCTGCCCCGCCGGAAGGAGCCCTGATGCTGCCCACCTACCAGACGACTGCGGCCAATAAAAAGGCCTTCATCTCGATGTTCCGGACCTTTTACGACAACAACGATCCGGTCTCGGCCCAAACCTTGGTCCAACAGCAGGACAGCCGTTTTCTTGTCCACAACCCGCCGCAGCCACCGCTGTCCACCGAGGAACTCGATGCGATCCACAGCCTGGAGTTCGAGCGCGATCTCCATCCCCGGGACCGGCAGGCAGGCCGGGTTGCAGCCCTTGACACCATCCGTTTTGCCCTGACCACCCACCGGGGTTGTTACGGCGAGTGTCATTTCTGCGCCATCGCCGTGCACCAGGGGCGAACTATCCAGAATCGCAGCGTCGATTCGATCGTGCGGGAGGCCAAAGTGCTTGCCGCCCACCCGGCCTTCAAAGGCACCATCGCCGACGTCGGCGGCCCGACCGCGAATATGTACGGGTTTGAGTGCACTAAGAAACTCACCAAGGGCGCTTGCCGGGACAAGCGCTGCCTGTTTCCCTCGGTCTGCCCCAGTCTCAAGGTCGACCACGGGCCGCTCATGGCTCTGCTGCAACGGCTGCGCGCCATCAATACCATCAAGAAAATTGTCGTGGCCTCGGGCCTTCGCTACGATATGATTCTCGCTGATCGCAAAAACGGTCTCAACTACCTGCGCGAGGTTGTTCGCCATCATGTCTCCGGACAGATGAAGATCGCGCCGGAACACAGCAATGCAGGGGTGTTGGCGGCCATGGGCAAACCGAGCGCAGACGGCCTCGTCCAATTTCGCCAGTTGTTCAACCGCCTGACCAAGGAAGAGGGCCTGGAGCAATTCCTCACCTATTACCTGATTGCCGCCCATCCGGGCTGCACCCAGGCGGCCATGGAAGAATTGCGCTCTTTCTGCCAAAAGGAGCTGCATCTCCTGCCCCGGCAGGTGCAACTGTTCACCCCCACTCCCTGCACCTGGTCCACCCTGATGTACTGGACCGAGACCGACCCCTTCACCAACACACCCTGTTTCGTCGAAAAAAGCGAAGCGGGCAGGGAGCGGCAGAAGGCGGCGATAGTCGGCGATGCCGGCCGGCCAAATAACGGCCCAAGGGCCAACCGTTTCGCCGCTCCCAAGAAAAGAAATAAATGATTTCCCCGCCTCCCTGTTTCGAGAAAACAGCGGGCTGCTCCGCCATTACTCTCAAGGTTGGTGTCCTCCCGGAAAAGAGTTCTCTGGCCGCCCCTTCCGGCAGATACTCCATGCAATCTTCAGCGTTTTATCGTATATAACCCGACACAACCGGCTGTTTACCCGCTCTGGATTCTCAGCCCGATCTCTGTTCTTTTCCGCGAAACACAAGCGATGACATCTTCAGGAACAACAACGCAAGCGCAGGCCACTAATTTCTCGAATGTGGCTGGAAACTGGTTTCCGGAAAATCTGGCGCAGATCACAGGCAGACTCAACGCCATCGTCACGCAACCAGCGACAGTGAAACCGGTGGCCGTGTTTGATTTCGATAACACCTGCATCTTCCGTGATGTGGGGCAGGCCGTGTTCCGCTATCAGGTGCAGCACCTGCACTACCGCCTGACCCCGAAACAGCTGGCCGCCATCCTGCCCAAGACCGGCGGCGCGCTGGACGGTCGGCCGATGACACTACTCACCACTGTCTTGACAGAGGCCTATCGGGCACTCTACCCCCTGATTGCCGCCGGCAAGCAGGAGGAGGCGCAACTCCTGCCGGAATATCAGCTGTTTGCCGTATTGATGCTCTGGATTACCGACAAGGCCCGCAAAGACGAGCACCTGGGGCCGCGTTTTGTGCTGCCGTTTATGGGTAAGATGCTGGCCGGATTTTCCACTGCCGAATTGCGGAATCTGGCTGTTGAAGTGGTGCAGGTGGTCCGCAGGGAACCGCTGCGGGAGGAGACATTGACTGTGGCGGCCCCGGAACCGATCGGCCGGATCGAGGCGAGTTACCCGCTGGGCCTCCATCCCCACCCGGAGATGCTGGCCCTGATGCACAGTCTGGCGAATCTGGGGATAGAGCGATATGTGATTTCGGCGAGCACCGAATGGCTGGTGGAAGGGGCCGCAACACTGCTGGGATTCCCGGTGGATGCGGACCACATTTTTGGCATCCGGGTCGGCCTGGAGGAAGGCGAAGTGCTCACCATTGACGATCCCGCCGCATACCCGGTCACCTTCCGCGAGGGCAAGGCCGAGATTATCGGGAAATGGATCAGTGGCAGGCCAGTACTGGTTGCCGGCGACGCCGATACCGATTTTGAGATGCTAACGCTGCCCGGGGTTGACATCCGTCTACTGGTCAACCGGCGGCAACGCGGTCTGATCAGCAGTCTGTACGAGGACCCCCGCGTTCTCCTCCAGGGGCTGGACCTGAACAGCGGGCGCTTCCGGCCTTCGCGTGAGTCGATCGGCGATTGAAGCGGCTCGATCGCTCTCCCCGGGGTGAAACAAAAAAAGCAGAGCCGTTTGGCACTGCTTTTGGTCTTTCGGATTTGGGGAAAATTTAATCTTTTGATTTTTCGGCAGCCTTAGCCAGCAGAAGTAAACCGATACCGAAGAAAAGCATGCTCTCCGATTCAGGTATCTGTACATGGGCAAGGAAGGCAGGGCCTGCAACGGCGCTTGTAATTGTTCCAAGCATCATGACGGCTGCAAAAATAACTGATAACTTTCTCATCTCGATGCCTCCTTTGGTCGGGTTGAACTCTTATTAATAAGTGAGCAACAACCGGGCCATTTTACACTGGAAGGCGCCGCGAATAATTTAACGTGAAATCAGCACATTAAAAAAAGGTCATTTTTTTCAAACGCGCTGCCTTTTCCGGTTTTCCACTTTTCCGAAAAAAAATCCGTAAAACTGGAAATGTGGCCTTGTGGTTCGATGGCCACGGAAGTGGCCCGTCTTTCAACTCCAGCCTTTGTCATTTTTTGACGCTCTCGTGCTCAATACCCAACATCAACGCCTGCTCGACCGGCTGATCAAGGAAGATGGGGGGCTTGCTCCCGGACCGCACCCCGTGGTGTATCGGGGCGAGGTAAAGAGACTATCATCAGGGGGGCGACATCGGCGCCGCTGTCCGGCAAGTGATCGACGGAGCGGTGGATGCCGGGCAAGTGATTGATCTCTTCGCGGTGGCGGAACTTTCGACGGCAAATAAAGAGCAATGAGAAGGGCGGCGGCGCCAGATACGGAGAACGAGAAAAGGGGTTATCTGATTATCTGTAACCCGCTAAGCTCTATCGAATAAACATAATAAATACTTGATTTCGATTAAAAAAATAAACATCAGAAAAGCGACATGCCCCCAAATGTACCCCCAAAAATAAATCCACACCCTCTGTAAAAAAAATCCGCCGACAAGTATCAGTTTGGGGATATCCGTTCAAAGTGATAAAAAAAAGTCGGGTCAGCCTGGCTTCAGGGTAGGCACTTCTCGCCACCCCCTATCTGGTAAGGAGGGTCACCAGTGAAAACCAAACGACTCGACTTATACCAGCCTAATCATTCTGACCTAATCGGATAGCTACCGTTTGTACGTCCGATCAATAATCGGTACGCCCCGAACAAGCCGTCGGGCATCCGTTTGGGGGAGGGCAGAATTTCATTGACTGTAGTATTATAATATGAACGACAGATGACACTGACAAGGCCCGCGTTTCTTTTGCCCTTTTCCTTGAAGTGAAAAATTGCCCGCCAGCATGCGCTAATTGATACTTGGGAGAGGGCAGGGGGATAAAATTTTATTATGATCCACAAAATACTAATCAATTGCATAGTATTATTCCTGTTTTCCGTGCCAGCAGTTGCCCAGGTGGCCGTGAATCTTGGGACAAAACCCGATGGGTTCGGGACATCAGCCCAGGCACTCGCCATTATCGATCTGATCATTCGAAACCCTGGGAAGGCCAATTACCAGATCACATATAAGACCAGCACCGACATTGTCGTTTTTGAGTGTGATTTCAACCAGGACACTATCACCCGCACCTATAAAAAATCGAAAGGAAGGAATACCATTGAAAAATGGACCGGGCAGGCTATCCCTCGCCTAAAACATGCCGCGAATGGTGGAGACTTGAATAACACGCCGGAAGGGTATATCCCTGGTACAATTCGGACCTTTTGAACGATCAACCCAAAACTAGAGTCCTAAAAAGGCAGTCCTTCCGTTACCGTGGTATGTTCTTTTACTAATTGTTTCCGTGGAAACCATTGTGGAAACCATTTCCTTTGAAACCCGCTCGGGGCTGCGCACCTGAGTCGCACCTGTGCCTCTTTAATAAGCCAGTCGTGCTATCAACCCCGCCCAACAGTACTAGCTTTGCCTCTTGCTGTTTGATAATTCCTTTGATTATGGTTGGCGAATATCAAACCCGGGAAAATTATCTCCGAATGCGAGGACAAGCGGTTTCCGAAAACGAAAAGCTGTGAAGATTGATCCCATACCCGCCGGACAATCAAAGAACATTATCCTTTGCCTGAATGATGATCTTTGAAAGGGTATGGTGCCCTTTGATGGTTGTGCATTTGTTAACTTCCTCAGTAATGCGCGGATAGACCTCACATAGCTTCATCGTGTCTTTCACTTCCTGCAAGAGCACCGCAAGTCGCCGCCTCTCTTCCTTTGCGATTTTGGTAAACTGCCCGTGCTTGTACCTGCCATGAGCTTTGCCTGATAGGCTCTTACCGCCGTGGAGTCTGCAACGTCCGTTTTGCATAGAGGGTTGCTTGCATGAGCCTCCTGAGCGCGTCTTTGCACCGCAGAATGCCCGTGGCATGGGGTAAAGGTTGTTTTCCATACTCACCCCTCCCTCCGGTCGTTAGATTGCTCCACGGTCCCTACAATCGCTTGGCCGCCATCGTTGACGGTGACATGGTGCACGGTCACTTTCTGTTCGCCGCCGGTACGGTATCGCTTTAAGGTCTCCATTTGTGTGGCAAATGTTCGGGCCAGTTTGTTCAAGGCACGCTCGTTGCTGTCCTGTTGTGGGATGGTTTCTGAATTGGCCAGCCTTCGAGCTTGGGTCATGGTCGCCGCATGGATAGCGGCCATTTGAGTCGCCAGCATCGTTTCCAGTTCGTCACGGGGTTTGATGCCTGCTATAACAGCAAAAGCAAAGTTTATTGCTGCCGGGTCCGGCTCTTTCCCTTTTGAGAAGGCGCTGTTGAGTTGATTCAGGATTGCCACTGAAAAATCGATAGAAGTTGTTCCGAGAGATTTCACCAGTATGGCCCATCCCATCCCTGAATCAAGGTGATCCATTTCAATCTTGCCCTGGTTCACCTTGACCGCTGGAGTCGGCGGTTTAGCAGCTATCGCTGCACGGAGCGCCATCCTTAGTTCCCGTTCTTGGTCCGTTGGTTCATATTTTGCCACAGCCTTGTTTTCTTTCTGAAGGACTGGCGTTTTTTTCCGTGCCATCTATGTTTTCTCCATCAAAAGTAATTGCGCTTTTTGACCCGTCCGCGTTTTCACCCTCATTTCCTCACCATTGAAAGGGTCGAAAGGCCTGCCTGAATTTGCCATGGTATGGCTTAAATTAAGTACATGCAGGTTCGCAGTAGTAAGGGCTGTTTTTGACATGGGGTGCAATTTCGCCCGCAATCCCTTGCCCTGCCTTGGTTTGCTGTGATTTTCCTACTACTGCGAGTTCGCATGAGAAGAAGTGAAATTCCAGTTTCTTCTCATGCGAGTCTGCATGTAAGGTTCTCATGCGAGTTCGCACCCCTTTTCTAATTTTCGAGCAGGGCAGAACACTCCACTGCCGGGAAGGCAAAATCCTTTTCCTTTGCACATCCCGGCCTTGGTGTGGACTTCGACGTCACCTTTTCGCCAGACTCGCCAATCATGTATCAGGCGATACTTGCTCATGTCTCCTTTGCCTCGACCACCAATTGCCACGGGCTCTAAAAAACTAACTCGCATCAAATTAATAACCGCCCGCGTGATCGTGCTTGGAACCGGCGGTGGTGCCTTCATTCGACTGAAAAACTCTTTGACTGCAATATGCGGGATTGTCATTTCATGGCCATTCAATGGCGACCAATAATCCCTGGGATTTTTCTTTTTCCCTTTGGCCATCGGATAACTCCGCCGTGAATAAATGAAAAGGAGCAGGTCACTTTCTATTTTGGTTAGATCGCGATACGCATCTGAGTGCAGCAATTCGGGAACAATCCAAAATACTCTTGGCTGAGGAGACCAATCAAGTTCGGGTCGCGTCCGCTTCGTGACAGGTTTATACGCCTCGAATTGATCCAAGGGCGATACCATCACCGGTCACCATCTTCAACTTGTTGTAAAATGTACCTGCCTACCCGGTGGAGCCCCCCTGCATCGGAAAGTTCCAATGTCCAGACAGTCTGAATATTGTACCCCATTCGCCGCAGCTCCATGCATCTGCCGCCGGGGTGCATGATGTCAAGTTTCTCCCGCGCTTCCAGAGTGGTTAGAGATGAACGTTGAAGCCAATCCAAAATTCGCTGACGTTGTGCTGCTGCCGATTGACAGTTGGCAGGAGTAGCGGTAATCTTTTTAATAAGGTTTGTTTTGTCTTTTGCCTCACCCTGGCCGGTGAGGCTTTCTTTTTTGGTCATCGCATCATCCTCCCAGCCGTTCGGCAAGATTCAGAATATCTCGGACTCGCCAAGCTGTGCACCGCTCCGACAGCTTAACAGGTTGTGGATAGCGGCCCGATTTTACACCAGCCCACCAAGTCGATTTTGAAACAGGAATGATTGCAGGGGTCGGCGGTTCAGTTTTATTGTCACCGACAATTTGGGAGAGCCGGATGAATCCGGTTTCGGAAAGGGAATTTTGCATGTATCACCTCATGTCTTAATAACGGCCAAGGGGAATCCATGGCCTTTGAGGTGATAGTATGACGTTTTAATTATGTTTTCATTGCAACTGCAACAATTTGCATTGCAACTGCAATTACGATTGTTGCGGTGAAAAAAATCGCTTTAGATTTTCAGTCTAGCTCTTCACTGATTGATTTTTTGGCTAAGGCGAATTTTTCAGAGAGAGTTCGTTCTGATATTCCCGAGAATCCGGCATATTTTTGAGTTAAATAATCTTTCAGATCAGTCTCGGTGGTAAACTTACCCTTGCCATGGTCACCCTTGAGGACTTCAAGCATAGCACCAATGATATTGAGGTAGGTTCTTTCCGCTCGAGGACCTTGTGGCTTTTTCTTTGATGGTTCTTCCAGCGATAGCTTTTCCTGAAGGTTAATCAGTGCTTGGGTGCGAACCACCAGAACACTATCCTGGGGCAGGTTAAAAGTACGGGAAAAATTGTCAGAGTATTTTTTCTTTTTACGTGAATCCAGATACTCTTTACGATCTATCTTATGTTGACTTAAAAGTTCCTGCGTCTTCTCCTCTTCGATATTGTTTTTTGCTATGTATTTATTTATTTTTTCCAGTTCAGCGGCAGAACCACTATGAAATTCGTTTTCATCAAAACCCGTTTGAAGCTGGCATATTTCACCATTCTCTCTTTCAACAAAAACGCCGTTATTTACCCGTAATCCTTTTTTTACCTCTGGACCATTTGTTAATATCTGATATTTATTTTCAATTTCATCCCGCTCAATTCCGATCATTGGCAAATCCCAAACGCCCTCAATGGATAGAACCTCACCATCTAAAAGGACATAACCACGATGTGAAAAAACATCAGGAAGTGCTGTAAGGAACGAATTGATAATCTCATGTGATAATTCAACATCCACATCTTCTCCCAGTGACTTGTGATGTAGCCATTCTTTATCAAATATAGAATTCCATGCCACACATTTTCCAAACATTGCACTGGTATAATTGACGAAATTAACAGACAATTTTAAATGCCCATCCAACGCAAACCTCAATACATCGGCCTCAGTAACCTCTTCACCGAAAACGATCGATAAATGTCGGGCAGCGTCAGGAACAGTCAGCCATTCTTTCAATTTGAACAGCTTACTTTTAGTGTTTCGATTATTTTTTGGCTCATTGGTATTGCTCAACATAACACCATCTCCTTCCTCAAGCCGCTGTCCGGATTGGTATGATTTCAGCTCCGGCCTTGAGCTTGTCCAGATAGTCGGCCCAAGCCTGCATCATCTTCTTGCGTTCTGGCAGATGGGTTGTGCGGTTGTATGCTCTGCCCAGGGGGTCGCGTACGGCATGAGCAAGCTGGTGTTCCACGATCTCCGGGCGTACATGTAGCACTTCATCAAGTATTGTCCGGGCCATTGCTCTGAAACCATGACCTGTCATTTCTGTTTTGGTGTCGTAACCAAGCCGCCGCAATGCCCCGTTTACGGTGTTATTGCTCATTGATCTTGATGCTGATCTTGTAGATGGGAAGACGAAGCGGCCAGAGCCGGTTAACGCGTGGAGCTCTCGCAGAATAGAAATTGCCTGAGAAGCCAAGGGGACGAGGTGAAATTCTCCACCACGTCTGATTTTCTCCGACATCTTGAGCTTCAATCGCTCAACCGGAACATTCCACGTTGCTTGATCAAGGTCGAACTCGGCCCATTTTGCCTGCCTCAGTTCTCCTGGCCTCAGGAAAAACAATGGTGCCAGCTTTAATGCGCAAATCGTGACAAGCCCCCCATTATAGCCGTCAATGGCTCGCATGAGCTTAGCCACCTCGATTGGGTCCGTTATGGCCGCATAGTGTTGTTTCTGGACGGTGGGGAGTGCGCCGCGAAGGTCTGGCGTAGGGTCTCGGTCTGCCCTGCCAGTGGCAATGGCGTAGCGGAACACCTATCCGCAGTTTTGCTTTGCCCGGTGCGCTGTGTCGAGAGTGCCTTTTTCTTCAAGACGTCGCAAGCATGCAAGCAGGTCAGGGGCTGTGATGGAGCGGATTGATTTGTTGCCTAGCCAAGGGAAAATGTAAAGTTCAAGGCGGCGAATAATTTTGTCGGCGTGGCCAGATGCCCAGGAAGGAGAAAATTTATTGTGCCACTCTCTCGCGATAACCTCGAGAGTTTCAGTCTCTTCAGTATCTGCCGCCTTTTGAGCCTTTTTTACTGCTCCGGGGTCAATGCCTTTCTCGAGTAATGACCTGGCGTCGGTACGTTTCTGTCTGGCTTCGTTGAGTGTGGTTTGGGGGTACGTGCCAAGGGTGAGGGATTTCTCGGTACCCCCAAAACGATATTTTAATCGCCATAGCTTGCCGCCGGTGGGGGTGATCAGCAAGAAAAGACCACCGCCGTCAAATAATTTTATTTTGCTGGTTGATGGTTTGGTGCTCTTAATTTTGATATCCGTCAATGGTACGATTTGCCTAGGCATAGCGGGCATCTCCACTTTTTGGGGGTATCTGTGTTGGGGGTATGGCCCGGTACCCCTACACGTACCCCCAAACCTTGTGGATTTTATCGTATCATGACGTACATCACTGGACAACAAAAAACCCGCAATCCTTGGAGGAGTGCGGGTTTATGAACGGTGTTGGACACCGTTGGACTGTCTAATGGTGGAGCTAAGCGGGATCGAACCGCTGACCTCTTGAATGCCATTCAAGCGCTCTCCCAGCTGAGCTATAGCCCCTTGCGTTCATCGGGGCAATTACCATGCTTTGCCGGGGCCTGTCAAGTTTTTCTCAATTCTTTTTCGGGTGATTGCCATATAGATTGCCAAGCTCCGGTTCTATTGGTAATGTGCCGAGATTATCCACATCAACATTTTTCATTGTTTCGGCTCCCGGCTCCACCCCTATCATCTTTGCGATGATGAGCGGGCTGATAACATTTAGACTTTATAGGTGACACCGGAATGTTCTCTCCGTTTAATTTTCTCTTTGGCTGGCTGTCCAACGATTTGGCGATCGATCTCGGGACCGCGAATACGGTTTTGTATGTGAAAGGAAAGGGGATTGTGCTGCGCGAACCCTCGGTGGTTGCGGTCCGCAAGGACAGTCGCGGCAGCCGGGTGCTTGCCGTGGGCAAGGAGGCTAAGGAGATGCTGGGCCGGACGCCCGGCAACATCGTTGCCATTCGCCCCATGAAGGATGGCGTCATTGCCGATTTCGAGGTGACCGAGGCTATGCTCCGCTACTTCATCAACAAGGTGCATAACCGTCGCACCCTGGTGCATCCACGGATCATCATCTCCGTACCCTCGGGTATCACCCAGGTGGAGAAGCGGGCGGTGCGCGACACGGCAGAATCCGCCGGCGCCCGTGAGGTGTATCTGATTGAGGAGCCAATGGCGGCCGCCATAGGGGCCGGCCTGCCGATCACCGAACCAACCGCCAACATGATTGTCGATATCGGCGGCGGCACCACCGAGGTAGCCGTCATCTCGCTTGCTGGCATCGTTTACGCCAAATCGGTGAGGGTGGCGGGCGACAATATGGATGAGGCCATCCTGCAATACATCAAGAGAAAACACAACCTGGCCATCGGTGAACGAACCGCTGAGGAGATCAAGACCACCATTGGCAACGTTTTGCCGGAGGAACCCTACGAAACCATGGATATCAAGGGGCGTGACCTGGTAGCAGGCATTCCCAAAACCTTGACCATCACCTCCAAGGAGATCCAGGCCGCTATTGCCGAGCAGGTCGACGTGATTGTCGATGCTGTGCGGGTTGCCCTGGAGCAGACTCCCCCTGAATTGTCCGCCGATATCGTCGATCAGGGCATCGTCCTCACCGGCGGTGGCGCCTTGCTGAAAAATCTCGACAAACGGCTGAAACTCGAGACCGGAATGCCGATCATCGTTGCCGACGATCCGCTCTCGTCCGTTGTGCTCGGTTCCGGGCAAGCTCTCGATAACCTCGAGATTCTCCGGGAAATCGCCATCGATTAGCCGCAAAAGAAACCGTACGGGGCGTTTGGTGTTTCAAGTTTATTGCTTTATTGCCTTGCCGATTTCCGCAGCCACTCCTCTCCCATGAGAAAAAAGCCCACCAGAAAACGAAGCGACCACTATCGCCTTTTTCGCATCGTCATTCTTGCCGGTTTTTTACTGACTCTGGCGTTTATTTTTCTCGTTTCCACTTTAGGGAGCCAGAAGTTCGGATCCCTGCACAAACTGGTGCTCGAGGCGGTGGGGCCGTTGCAGAAAGTGGTCACCATGGGGAGCTCCTATGTCGAGACCTTTAAGAGCGAATATATCGATATCCTTCAGGACAGTCTCCGTCTTCGCGAAGAGAATAAACGGCTGATCCAGCAGTTGCAGGAAAACGAAAACATCCTCAATAAGAGCCGCGAGGCCATGGCCACCAACGCCAGCCTGCGCAAACTGCTTGAGTTCAAGAATACGCTGGACCAACAACAGTCCGTGGCGGCGACGATTGTCGGTAAAGACCCCTCCACCCTGTTTCGCTCGGTGATTATCGACCGAGGATCAAACAGCAGCGTGATGAAGGGGAATCCCGTGGTGAACAACGACGGGGTTGTCGGTCAGGTGTTCACCGTTACGCCCAACTACGCCAAGGTGCTGTTGGCGATTGCGCCATCAAGTGCCATTGACGTTCTTCTGCAGAAATCGAGAGTGCGCGGCATCCTTAAGGGCGACGGCACTTTGACCTATCGCCTTGAGTATATTCTTAAAACCGCTGAAATCGAAGAGGGGGAACATGTGGTCACCGCTGGTTATGGCGGGGTCTTTCCCACTGGATTGCAGGTGGGCGTGGTCTCGAAGATCATTAAGAAACCTCGGGGCATGTTTCATGAAATCGAGGTGACGCCTTCGGTTGATTACCAGAAGCTGGAACACCTGCTGATTCTCCAGCAACCGAAACTTGGCGAAATCAAAGAGATGACTCGTCCTTAAAAGGCTGCAAGCAAGCCCCCTTGGCTGCGCCTGAAGTGGTCTTGCGCCGGCAGGTTGCAACAGGGCGGTGCGAACGGGAAAGAGGAAGATGGTTATTTTTAACTTCATAGTCGTTGGCCTTTTGCTGGCCATCCTGCAAACGACCATCTGTATGCCCTCACCTATATGGCTGCCAGCACCCGACTTTTATTATATTCTGGTGGCCTATCTGGCCTTTCGGCTGGACCTGATGCGCAGCCTGATCATCCTTTTTCCCCTGGTTTGCATTCTCGATGTCCTTTCCGGTACGATTCTGGGGATGTATGCCCTGCTTTGTTTCAGTAGTTATTTCCTTCTTCGTCTGCTTTCCGCAAAGCTGCCGGTCAACCAATTTTTATATCAGATCCCGTTGGTCGGTTTGAGCTATTTGGCAGTTTCATGGGTGGTGTATCTGCTGCTGGAATTCCTCGAACCCGGGCAGCAAGTTTCCTGGTCTTGGTGGAAGATGATCGTGCGGATGATGCTGGTCGCTGGTTTATCCTATCCCATGTTTTTTCTTTTCGATTGGCTCCTGAAACATTCCCATCGCAGTTTCCTGCCCTGGAACAGATTGCGGCTGCGCACCGACAACCGGCGCAGGCGACAGGCCTGAGCTCCCTTTTCTTGGGCTGTGAGATAGTATAAACGTGGTGAATATGTTTGGCGACAGTATGAAGAATCTGAGGAAACTGAACCGGAAAAGAGCGGAGCCGCTGCTTGATGCCGAGCGCAAGAAGGATAGCGGCGTTACCCGGCTGCCTCAGCGCGACGAGAGCGAACTGAGCGGGTTTAAAAAAAAGGCGCTTTATTCGTTTGTCATTATCATTGTTTTCTTTGCACTTGCCATCACCCGCCTCTGGTTTCTCCAGGTCCAACAGGGTGATTATTACAACCTCTTGGCGGATTCCAACCGGGTCCGCTCCATCGAGATTGCAGCGCCGCGCGGCAATATCTACGACCGCAAGGGCCGGGAAATCGTCACCAACCGCCCTTCGTTCAACGTCGTCTGGATTCGGGAAAACAACAAGATTAATGACGAATGGCTCAAGCGTCTGACCCGTCTTCTGAAACTGGACGCCACCACCCTCCTTGAAAAAATCCGCAAGATGGCCGGTGGCCCGGGGCATATTCCGGTGCGGCTGGCCGAGGATATCGACTGGGAAACGGTGGCCCGGATCGAGAACAACCGGATGTATCTGCCGGACATCAAGATCGAGGTCGTGCCTCTGCGCATTTACCATTACGGCAACCTGGCTTCGCACCTTATCGGCTACATGGGAGAGATCAACAAGGCAGAGCTGGACAAGGCCGACAAAACCCTCTACAAAGGCAGCGACCTCATCGGCAAGATGGGGCTTGAGCGTTTGCGCGAGACCGATCTGCGCGGCGAGAAGGGGCATGACAACATGGAGGTCAATGCCCTGGGGTTTGAACAGGAGAATCTCAAGGGAGACGAACCACTGCCCGGCAAGGATATGTATCTGACCCTTGATGTCGAGTTGCAAAAAATTGCGGAAGAAGAGATGGCCGTGAAAAACCGGGCCGGGGCCGTGGTCGTGATGGAGGCCAACACCGGTCGCTTGTTGGCGGTGGCCAGTGCTCCAGAGTTGAATTTAGAGGAGTTCGTCGGCGGCATCTCCCAGAAGGCCTGGCAAGGCATGCTCGACAACCCTCTGCATCCGCTGATCAATAAAGTGATTCAGGGGCAGTATCCTCCCGGTTCGACCTATAAACCCATCACTGCCTTTGCCGGTCTGGCCGAGGGCGTCATTACTCCGGAGACCACCTTTTTTTGCCCTGGTTCGATGCAGTTTGCAAACCGGACGTACCGCTGCTGGAAAAAAGGCGGCCATGGAACGGTTAGTCTGAAGCGGGCCCTGGGCGAGTCGTGCGATGTCTACTTTTATAACGTGGGTTTGAAATTAGGGGTCGATCGTCTGGCCAAGTACGGCAAGATGTTCGGTCTGGGGGAGAAAACCGGGGTGGAAATGGAATATGAAAAACCCGGAATAGCGCCTAGTTCGGAATGGAAGAGGAAGCGGTACAATGTCAAATGGCACGAAGGGGAAACCCTTTCCGTGGCCATTGGGCAAGGGTATAATCTGACCACGCCGTTGCAGGTGGGCATGATGACCATGGTCGTTGCTAACGGCGGCACCCTGTATAAACCTTCGGTAGTCGAACAGATTATCGATCCCAACGGCAAGCAGGTCAGTGCCTTTAAGCCGGAGGTTCTCTCCATGTTGCAGGGGCAGGGGAAAAATCTGAAACTGGTTCGTGAAGGTATGGTCGAGGCCGTCAACAGCAAGCGGGGAACCGGCCGGGAGGCACAGATCGACTCCTCTCACGGAATCATTGTTGGTGGCAAGACGGGCACTGCCCAGGTCGTCCGCCTTGCGCAATACATCCATCTGAAAGAAGACGATATTCCCTATAAATACAGGGACCATGCCTGGTTCACCTGTTTTGCTCCAGCCTCAAACCCGGAAATAGTGGTCACTGTTCTGGTTGAGCACGGTTTGCACGGCGGCTCGGCATCGGCACCTATTGCTTCGAAAATACTCAATAAATATTTTGAAGATAAATTTAAAGAGCAAGAAGGGGGGGGGGCTGCACTGGGACAAGGGGGGCGCCCTGTTCACCGGGTTGTTCTCTCCCAGGAAATGCTTGAGGATACCGACCCGCCACCCATTGAAGATCCTGAAGAGGGCAGTGGTGGTCCTTCTCCAGAACCAAATGATTCAGCCAATTAACTGATATGTTTCATTTTGACAGACGTTTGCTTCAGCATTTTGACTGGGTTATGCTGCTGATGCTCCTCCTTGTGGGCGGAATGGCGCTAACCAATCTCTATAGTTCTACTTACATAGCGGATACCGGGGCCGCTTCGCTCTTTTACAAACAGTTGATTTTCTTTACCGCTGGTTTGGGGATGATTCTGCTGATCCTAACTCAGGAGTATGAAAGGGTCGTAAAATTAGGGTATGTGCTCTATGGCCTCGTTTTGCTCCTGCTGCTCTATACACTGCTGTTTGTCAAGGCGATCGCCGGTGCCCAGCGGTGGATCGATCTTGGTTTTTTCAATCTTCAGCCCTCTGAGCCGGCCAAATTGGCGTTGATATTGGTCCTGGCCGCCTGCTATGCCAACACCGACGTTGCTGGCGGCTATCGTCTGCGCGACCTGATCAAACCTGCGATTCTCACTGTCCTGCCCTTTGTGTTGATAGCAAAGCAACCGGATTTGGGTACGGCCCTGATTTGCGCCATTGTTTTCGTGTCCATGACCCTGTTTGTCCGCCTGCGATGGGCAACCCTCAGCATCCTCAGTGGCACCGGTCTGCTCTGCATTTTCGTTGGTTGGAAGTTTCTTCTGAAAGAATATCAGCGAAAGCGAATCGAGACCTTCCTTAATCCTGAGGGGGATCTGATGAACCACGGCTATCAGATCATGCAGTCCAAGATCGCCGTCGGCAGCGGGAAAATTTTTGGCAAGGGATTCATGGAGGGTACTCAGGGGCATCTCCATTTTTTGCCGGAGCGGCATACTGACTTTGCCTTTGCGGTCTGGGGGGAGGAGTGGGGGTTTGCCGGTTCAGTGTTCTTTCTGAGCTGCTATTTTTTCATGCTCATCTGGGGGGTGAATGTCGCCATGTCGGCCAAGGATAAACTCGGTTCTATCCTTGCCTTTGGCTGCACTATGCTGATTTTTTGGCAAGCGGTGATTAATCTTTTCATGATCATGGGGCTTCTGCCGGTGGTCGGGGTACCGCTGCCGATGTTCAGCTACGGCGGTTCCTCGCTTCTCACCAACATGGCCGCTATCGGTATCATCATGAGTGTCCGGATGCGAAGCTTTCCGTCGGCTACAACTTAGTAGCAGCCCGCTCTCTGATTTCGGAACGGAGGCTGGTGAGAACCAGCTCGCGGAGGCCGGCGATGAATTGTGGGTCGGCGTTGAGTCCCCTCGTGGAGGCAAATCGTATACCTAGGCCTTCGGCCATGTCCCGGTATTGGATGTCGATTTCAAACAGGGTTTCCACATGATCGGAAACAAAGGAAATAGGCATAACCAGCATGTTGGCGCAGCCCTCGGCCGCCAGTGCCGCAATCACCTCCGGCAATGCCGGGCCCAGCCATTCCACCGGGCCGCTCCGGCTCTGGTAACAGAGTCTTCCCTCGATTCCAGTGCATTCCTCGATGGCCCGGATGGATTGCTTGAGATGCTCCACATAGGGGTCGCCCTCCTGGATGAACTGCACAGGGAGACTGTGCGCACTGTATACAACCTGCACCGGTTCGCCCTGAAAGGACTGGATGCCATCCCGAATCCTCTCTGCCAGGCAGGCGATGTATGCGGGTTCAACCGGCCAGGAGTGAATCTCCCGGATGGGAAAATCCATCCGGAGTCGGGCCTTGGTCCGGTGGAGGTCACTGAGCGACGAGCCAGTGGTGGCGATGGAATAGTGAGGGTAAAGGGGCAGGGCGATAATCTCCTTGACCTGGGCCTGTTCCATCTCTTTGAGTGCAGCATCGGCCAGGGGGTGCCAATAGCGCATGCACGGCCGGACGATGAAGTCACCGTCCTGGCGCAGGACCTGTTCCAGGGCTCCCGCCTGTTCCTCGGTTTTTTTCCGGATGGGAGAACCACCGCCGATACGCTCGTAATTGGCCATGCTTTTCGGGGCACGGCGATGGGCTATTATCCGGGCGATGGTTTTCTGCAGGAATTTGGGACCAAGACGGATGATCTGCCGGTCGGAAAACAGATTGAAGAGAAAGGGGCGGACGTCCTCAAGCCGTTCGGGACCACCCAAGTTTAAGAGTAACACACCAATTTTATTCCGAGTATTCATATCGGTAATGTACCGGCCCACTCGCCTGCCCGTCAAGAAAATGTACGGCTCCCCCTTGATTTACCCGCTGGTCAATGGCTATAATTAAATTATGGTTAAGCGGTATCCTTTCAAAATCAATTACTTCTCGTGCTCTTCGCACACCATTACACCACGACTTTCCATCTGGGGCAAGCAGGGAAGACTAGACTGCGGCCTTTCAGCAAAGGATGCCGAAGCATGACCTTAAGGCAGCGGCATGGGGCCGCTGACGTCTTTCTCTGCGGAGGATGTTTATGGAACTGAAAATCGAAGCCAAAAATCTTGACATACGAAAGAGCTGGCAGGAAAAGATCGAAGAGGAGCGGGATAAACTGACCCGACACTATGCGAGTTTGGTTTTGCACCTGCGTGTGACCATTGAGGCCACCCCAGGATATAAGGAAGGCGGTTATGAGGTTCGGATTGTCGCCACAGTGCCCAACGATACGGTTGCCGTCAAGCGGTGGGGCGAAAGTGTCCGCCCCCTCTTGGTTGAGACCTTTGACGTGCTCGGGGCGCAGCTTAAGGAAATCGTCAAGAAAAAACAAAATCATAAGGCGGTCAAAGTCCAAGGAGCTGTTGTTGACGGCAAAGCTTCGGGAATTATCCGCAAGATTGTACCCGCCGAGTCCTATGGTTTTATTGTCACCGACGACAAACTCGATGTCTTTTTCCATGCCAATAGTCTCAAGGATGTGGGCATGGGCGATCTCTCCGAGGGGGATGAAGTTTTGTTCGCCATGGAAGAGGGGGACAAGGGCTTGCAGGCAACCTGGGTGAAGGTGGGTAACGCCTAAGCAACGTAATTTTTTCCTTTCCCGGGTTTCTTGAGGTTCCGGGCTTGAGTGTAAACCCGCCATTATGGCGGGTTTTTTTATGCCCTCGTCTTGAGTGTGGGGGCGGGGCGAGGGAGTCGATAAAATAAATCTTGGTTCTCATGCCGTTGCTGTGTAAACAAGAAGCTGCGCCTCGACCAGTAAGGTGCCAGTATTTCAATAACCGGTAGCCAGTCCTTTTTTACACCAGAGATTCCATGACCACGTCCGAACTGTATCTGATTGACGGTAGCGCCTATATTTACCGGGCCTACCACGCCATCAAACCACTCTCCAATTCGCACGGTTTGCCGACCCACGCTGTCTTCGGGTTTATCGCCATTTTGCGGCGTCTTCTCAAGGAGCGCAATCCGCGCTATCTGGCGGTGGCCTTTGACACCAAGGGGCCGGTGTTTCGCCATCAGCTTTATGACAAATACAAGGCCCACCGCCCACCTATGCCCGAGGATCTGGTTCCGCAGATTCCCTATATCCGCAAAATGGTGGCTGCCTACCGAATTCTCAATCTCGAACAGGACGATCAGGAGGCGGACGACCTCATCGCCTCGGCCGTCGAAAAGATGGTTCAGCAGGGATTCAAGGTGGTGGTGGTCTCCGGTGACAAGGATTTGCTGCAACTGGTGTCGCCCAATGTCAGCCTGTGGGATCCGATGAATGACCGGGTGATGGATGAAGCCGCAGTGCAGGATAAATACGGTCTGCCTCCTGCCCGGCTGCTCGACTATTTTGCCCTCACCGGTGACAGCTCGGACAACATTCCGGGTGTTCCTGGCGTTGGGCCGAAATCGGCGCAGAAATTAATCAGCGAGCACTGTGATTTGGAGGGGCTCTATCAGGCCCTTGACGGCTTGAAATCCTCAAAGATCATTCAGCAGATCCGTGATCACCGGGCGATGGCCTTTCTGTCCCGCGATTTGGTGCGTCTCAATACCGCTGCGGAGGTTCCAGGAGATATTGAACAGTACCGGATGGTTGACCCCAACAATGAACTTCTTCGAGGTCTGCTAACCGAACTGGAGTTTCATTCCCTGCTCAAGGAGGAGACCCGGGCCGCGAAGATTGAGACTTCTTGTTTCCATTTGGTGCGTGGATTGGACGAACTTGACACCCTGGGACAACGACTCGCCGCCGCAAACCTTTTTGCGATCGATACCGAGACCGATTCTCTTGACACCCTGGACGCTCATCTGGTCGGGGTTTCGCTCGCCGTCGAGGAGGGGGATGCTTGGTATCTCCCTTGCGGTCACCGTGATGGCGGCGGCAAGCTGGTGGCAGGTCAGTTGCCGCTCTCCCGGCTGGTTGAATTTTTGCGACCCTTTCTTGAACAGCCGCACAGGTTCAAAGTCGGGCATAACCTTAAGTTTGATCTGGCGGTTTTTGCAGCGCCGCAGAACGGCGGCATCCAGCTTGCCGGTCCGCTCTACGATACCATGATCGGCGCCTGGCTGCTTGACCCGGACCGGCATTCTTACAAGCTTGATGACCTCTGCCAGGAAATCAATCTACGAATGACCAGTTTTGCCGAGGTCACCGAGAGCGATAAGGCTGGAGACGCATTTTGTCGGGTTGGGTTGGAGGCAGCCAAGGATTATAGTTGTGAGGATGTCTACGGAGCCTTGCAGCTTTACAAGCAGCAACAACCGAAGCTTCTGCAAGCAGATCTACTGCCCCTGATGCAGGATGTGGAAGGGCCGTTGATTTCTGTGCTGGCTGCCATGGAGCGGGCTGGTATCCGGGTGGATAGTGGCAAGCTCGCCGCTCTTTCCAGCGAATTCGGGCAGCGGCTGGAGGCTGACGAGCAGACCATCTACACGTCGGCGGGGGAAACCTTTAACATCAATTCGCCCAAGCAGTTGGGCGAGATCCTGTTTGATAAGCTGCAATTGCCCAAGGGGCGTAAAACCAAAACCGGCTGGTCCACGGATGTCAAGGTTCTGGAAAATTTGAGTCTGACCCATGAGTTGCCGGCGCTTATTCTCCAGTATCGCAATTTGGCCAAGCTGAAGTCCACCTATGTCGATAAACTGACCAGTCTGTGCAACCCGCGAACCGGCCGGGTGCATACTTCGTTCAACCAGTGCGGCACCGCCACTGGCCGGTTGAGTTCCAGCAATCCCAATCTGCAGAATATCCCTATCCGTACAGAAGAGGGGCGGCGGATCCGTTCAGCCTTTATTGCCTCCGAGGGTTGCAGCCTGCTTGCCGCCGACTACTCCCAGATCGATCTCCGCGTCTTGGCCCATTACTCCGAGGACCCGGAGCTGCTGGCCGCCTTCAAAGGAGGACTGGACATTCACCGCCGGACCGCCGCTGAAATATTTTTTGTGGCACCGGAATTGGTGACCTCGGAGATGCGCCGGGTGGCCAAAACCATCAATTTCGGCATTGTGTATGGCATGTCAAGCTTCGGGCTGGCCAGTCAGCTGCACGTCAGTAGAAAAGATGCGCAGACCTTTATCGACCGGTATTTCGCCCATTTTTCCGGAATAAGGGAATTTATGGAGTCGATTGTCGGGAAAGCGAAAAAAGACGGTTTCGTCACTACCCTGCTGGGAAGAAGACGATACCTTCCGGAGATCAACAGTAGCAACCGTAATCAGCGCGAATTTGCCGAACGAACAGCCATCAACACACCCATCCAGGGGACAGCCGCCGATATCATCAAGTTGGCCATGCTGCGAGTGCAACGTGAGTTGGAACAGCGTCAATTGCAGACCCGTTTGCTGTTGCAGATCCATGATGAATTGGTTTTAGAATCGCCGCAAAGCGAGCTTGAGGTGGTTGCCGCTCTTGTCAAGGAGCATATGGAAGCGGCGATGACCTTACGCGTTCCCCTAGTGGTGCACCTCGGATACGGGCAGAGTCTGGAAAAAGGAGACTAATTTCCTTTTCTTTTTTTTTGTTCATACGGTATAGAACTCGACAATGTTTCTTTTCGAGTCTTTGGCAGAGAAAACTGTTTGCAACGAGCGGATGATGTTTAGTTTTTTCCGTTATTTCGGAATGAAAAGGGGGCCGGATAAGCCTTTGGGATGGAGATTGTTCTTTCGCATGCTGTAACTGTCCAGTGTTTTGTCTTTTTTTAAACAGGTTTGTTTTTTGCATTAGATTAGGCAAAGGATAACCTGGAGGTGTGATCATGAGTCCGCGCGAAGCCATTCGAATCCTGATGCTCAGTCCTGTGTATTTTCGTTTAAGTCCACCCCAACGATGGCAACTGGTGTTGGAATACTGCCGGAACTTTAATGCCGGTAAAACAAAATGACAGGTTGGAAAACATTCCCCCATGGAATTGAATTCGCAAACCTCCGGTGGCGTCGAGCGGCGGCGTCACAAACGATACCGGGTCAAGAGTGAGACCTTTGCCTTTCTCGGCGAAGACTCCGGCACCATCTTCGACATCAGTAAAGGCGGATTTTCATTCCATTTTGCTGTTTTTGAGAAAGAACCGGTCATCCCTTCCCACCTTGACATCTTTATAGCCGAACCCCACTTCTATCTGCCTAAAATTCCCGTTTCTTTTGTCAGCGAGGTACAGACTGTTCCCGCCTCGATCTTTAGTCTTCTCAGGATTAAACGACTCAGTATACGATTCGGTTCTCTGTCCAGCGAGCAACTGGCTCGGATCGAAGACTTCATTGCCTGCAATACGGTTACCGAAAACTGATTTAATTTCCATTTTGTAAGAGAGTGCGCTGTTCTGCAGGTATCCTTTTTTTTTCTCATGGAGAATTGAATGAAAAAAGCGCTTGTTTTGGCTGCAGCTTTTCTCTGCTGCTGGGGATCGGTGCAGGCAGGTGATGAAATAGCTGTGAGTGCCAGGGAGCAGCAATCGGTCAGCGTGACCATCTATAACAAGAATCTGGCCCTGATCAAAGATCGTCGAGCCATCACCCTTCCCGCAGGCATACAAATTCTGGCTTTTCGTGAAGTGAGCGCCAAAATCAAACCGGAAACAGCCTTGATGACTGGCGGGGATGTGGCTGTTTTAGAACAGAACTTCGAATATGACCTCCTGACCCCGCAATCCCTGCTGCAAAAATATGTGGGGCGCGAAGTGACCATGAGCAGGCGCCATCCCACCACCGGCGAAGAGCAATCCGTCCATGCCAAGGTACTCAGCGCCGGCAACGGCGTGGTGCTGCAGGTCGGCAATCAAATTGAAACCGAGGTGAGCGGCCGGCTGATCTATCCAGACGTTCCCGGCACCCTGCGTGACCGGCCCACGCTGACCATGCAGGTCGAAAGCGCCACGGCGGGCGCCAGGGATGTCGAACTGTCCTATCTGACCGGAGGCTTGTCCTGGCAAGCGGATTATGTGGCGGAACTCAATGCGACGGACGATCATCTCAATCTGAGCGGATGGGTGACGTTGACCAATGAAAGCGGCGCCCAATATCCGCAGGCGCGGTTGCAGCTGGTCGCCGGTGACGTCAATATGGTGCAGCGGGAGATGGAACCGCGGGCAATGAGGATGGAGGCCATGGCTGCCGGTATGGCTCCTGCGCCCAAACCTATGGCGGAAGAGTCGATGTTCGAATACCACCTCTACACCCTCGGCCGCCCGACCACCCTCGGCGAGAATCAGAAAAAGCAGGTAGCCTTGCTTCAGGCCGATGGTGTTGGGTGCCGGAAGGAATTTTTGCTCAAGGGGCAGGACTATTATTTCAGTTCTCAGGCTGGAGAGATCGGGCGTAAAATGAAGGTGGGAGTCTTTGTTGAGTTAAAAAATGACAAAGAATCAGGTCTGGGGCAACCCGTCCCTGCCGGTGTGGTCCGGGTGTATAAAAAAGACGGCAGCGGATTCCTCCAATTTGTTGGTGAGGACAAAATCGATCACACCCCAGAGAAGGAATTGCTCCGCCTTCACCTCGGCGACGCCTTTGATGTGACGGCTGATAAGCAGCAGTCGGATTTCAAGAAGCTCAAGGGCATTGGTTCTGCCAATTACGCCTTTGAAAGCGAATATGCAATTCAATTGAAAAATGCGAAAAAAGAGCAGGTCATCGTGAAGGTGCAAGAGCCCATTCCTGGCGATTGGGAAATCTTGAGCGAATCGGTCAAGCATGTCAAGGAAGCCGCACACACCGCCTCTTGGCTGGTGGCCGTGCCGCCCATGGAGACCACTACTCTCACCTACAGAGTCAGGGTGAAATATTAAGAGCGATTTTTAGCGGGAATATTGGATCAAGCAAACGGACCGTGCCTGATAAGGTACGATCCGTTTTTTTGTGGAGGATAGGTGAGCAAACCGTTCACTTTCGTTCAGCCAGGGGGACAAATTTGCGGGGCGGGGCGCCTATGTAGATCTGGCGAGGACGATAGATTTTGGTTTCCGGATCCTCGCGCATTTCTTTCCACTGGGCAATCCAGCCGGGGAGCCGCCCAAGGGCAAACATGACGGTGAACATGTTGGTGGGGATACCAAGAGCCCGGTAAATGATTCCTGAATAGAAATCGATATTGGGGTAGAGGTTGCGGCTGACGAAATAGGGGTCGTTGAGCACGATTTCCTCGAGATTCCTAGCGATATCCAGAAGTGGGTCCTTAAAGTTGAGTACTCCCAGAATACCGTCACAGGCATCCTTGATGATAGTACCCCTGGGGTCAAAGGTCCGGTACACCCGATGGCCGAATCCGGAGAGGCGGAAAGGATCGTTTTTGTCTTTAGCCTTGGCAATATATTTTTTGTAGTCGTTGTTATCTTTATGGATAGCCTCGAGCATTTGAATAACCGCTTCGTTGGCGCCGCCGTGGAGCGGTCCCCACAGGGCATTGATGCCTGCCGAGATAGAGGAATACAAGTTGCCGCCGGCACTGCCGACCAGTCGGACCGCCGAAGTCGAGCAGTTCTGCTCGTGATCTGCATGGAGGATCAGCAGTTTATTGAGGGCGGCGACGACCTCGGGCAGAACTATATACGGTCTGACCGGGGTGTTGAACATCATGTTAAGGAAATTACCGCAGTAGCTAAGATCGTTGCGTGGATAGACTAGGGGTTGGCCGATGGATTTCTTGTACGAAAAAGCGGCAATGGTTCTGATCTTGGAAATGAGACGGCTGGCGGTCATGTCAATATTTTCCAGCGGATCGGCGCTCATTTCGGGGTAGAAATTGTGCAGACTGTTGACCATCACCGAGAGAATCGACATCGGTGAGGCATTAGGCGGAAATTTGTCAAAGAAATGGACCATGTCCTCGTGGATGAGGGCATGATGTTCGAGCAGGGTCCGGAAACTCTCTAATTCGTCGCGGTTCGGCAGCTTGTTGTGGAGCAGCAGGTAGGCAACCTCGATGAACAGACATCTCGATGCAAGGTCCTCGATGTCGTATCCGCGATAGCGCAGGATACCCTTCTTGCCGTCCAGGAAGGTGATCGTGCTGCTGCAAGAGGCAGAGTTTTTATATCCGGTGTCAAAAACAGTGCATCCGGTATCGCGGAGCAAGTCGCGGATATCGATCGATCGGTCACCCTCAATCCCCTCGAGGATAGGCAAATGGTAGGTGGTGCCGTCGATGGTCAGTTCCGCTGTTTGGTCGAACAAGTTTTCAGACATGGATGGCATCCTCCTGCAGGGATGATAGGAACTGAGGTTGAGCCGGATGCGTGATCCGTGCATCGGTAGTTGGCGTCAAATCGTTGAAAAAGAATGCACGGGTGGCGCGGTTTGGTTAAAGTAACAGAAATGGCGTCCTGTTTCCTGTTCCGTACTCTTGGGAGGGCACTCGGGCGTATGCCCGGCACGGTGACGCTCCCCGAATACCTTCAGGGTCCCACCTTATCGCATTTAGCTTTGAAATTCAAGGCGGGCTCTTGGCGATGGGGGCCGGAGAGGGGACTGCCGGAAGAGGGACACGAGCACCGGGAAGATAAGCAAAACCTGAAGAAAGGAAGACGATGCAAGAGAATGTGGAAGAGACAAGAAGAGCGATTCGAGAGGCCATGGAGTATGCCGTGCCCGAAAACGATCGGATCGAGGCCGAAGATGTGCTTGATATATACCGAGAGGACCGAATAGCATTAGCCCTGTTGCATGAATTTTATAGCCATATGCCGGATGCGCAGGATGATTGGATTCGGGAAATCCGGGTGGTCAACCGTCAGCGCGGGCTTTTTCTTTTGGCGGCAATAACCCCCCAGAGGCAGTATCTCTATCTTCTCTCCAGCGAAGGGCTGGAATTCCAAGGCAGCATGACCGATGGGTATTTGGCCGAGGAGCTCCTTGATTTTTTTGGTTATGACAGCGCTGAGGCCTTTAAGGTGGTCTGTGCTTCGCCTGAAACCTTGCCGATTTATGAACCCTTGCAGATGGATGAGGATATCTGTCCGGCCTGCCATGCCGTAGCCGGTGAGTTGCACGAGCTGGGGTGTCCGGTGGAACTTTGCCCCTGGTGTGGTGGGCAGCTTATTTATTGCGACTGCCGCTATGAAAAATTGGGTCTGGATTCGATTGGTTCGGAAGTGGAACTGCTACAATTCGAGGCACTTCTGGAGGAGCGGGGGAGAATACCCTATTCCCCGGAGCAGCGACCGAGCTTTGCCGGGGACGGACCGGAGACTGTTTTCGAGTAAAAAGACCGTGTCCGCCCGTGTGGAAATGCCGATCCGTTTGGACCACATACACAAAAAAAGAGCCGGGGGCTTAGCTCCCGGCTCTTTTTTTGTGCAAAAAGGAAGAACGATGTTTTCCCTGCTACTTTCGAGCCTTTTGATTATCCAAGTAGCGGAAAAGGTCCGAGTCGGAGGAAAGCACCAACGAGGAGTTCTTGCTGATGATGTTGCGGTAACTCTCCAGACTTTTCTGGAAGGCATAGAATTCGGGATGACTCGAATAGGCCTGCGCGTAGATCCGCGTAGCCTCGGCATCCGCCTTGCCACGGATTTCGGTGGCTTCCCTCTGGGCCGCTGAGGTAATTTCTTGCAACTCACGGTCTACCCGGCCCAGGATCTCCGCCTTGCGGCCTTCACCGGTCGAGCGTTTTTCTGCCGCGATCCGTTTCCGTTCGGAAATCATCCGGTCATACACCTTCAAACGGACCGATTCAATGTAGTTGACCCGTTTGAACATAATGTCCATCAACTCGATGCCGTATTGCGGTGTAATTTTTGAGGCATCATCCAGCACCATCTGGCTGATTTTGTCCCTGCCCACCTTGGGGGGAAGGACCATGTCTCGTGATTCGACGACTGCTGCCATGAAATCCGGTGACCAGTCCGAGCTGCGAATAATTTCGATCAGGTTGTTTTTATTGACCAGATCCCGCACCGTCCCATCGAGGATGTCGTCGAGCAGGGACATCGCCCTCTTTTCTGTACCGACGGCCTGAAGGAATCGCAAAGGGTCGGCAATGCGCCAGCGGGCGGTATTCTCCATGTAGATGAAGGTTTTGTCATTGGTCGGGATCTGGTTGGGATCACCGTTCCAGGTCAAGACCCTTTTGTCGAAATACTGAACTTGCTGGATGAAGGGTGTTTTGAATTTCAACCCGGCTTCGGTTAGCGAGTTACCGACCGGTGCTCCAAATTGGGTGATGACGGCCTGCTGGCCCTCGGGGAGGATAAAGAAGCCGTCCCAAAGAGTAATGGTGGCGGCGCCGATGATGAGCAGTATGATGAAACGGAGTATTTTTTGCATTTGGCCGTATCTCTAAAAGAGTTCTAAGAACAGGGAGACCCGCAAGGGACGTGATTATTTCGTCTCGATCACGGGCGGCTCTTTGCCCGTTTTCCTGGTAAGGTCGAGCAGCGGAAAGATATTCTGCTGGTTTTTGTCCATAATATAGACATGCTCGACGCGGGGGATGATCTCTTGCATGGCCTCAAGATACATCCGTTGCCTGGTGACCTCTTCTGCCCCCTGGTACTCTTTGACGATCGCCTTAAACCGATTGGTTTCGCCATTGGCCCGATTGATTCGCTCCGCAGCGTAGCCTCGGGCCTCTTCAATAATCTGCTTGGCGCTACCGCCAGCTTTGGGAATAACCTTATTGTAGGTCTCCTCTGCTTCGTTGATCAGCCGTTTCATATCCTGGTCCGCTTCGTTGACCTCGTTGAAGGCCGGTTTCACCTGTTCGGGCGGGTTGATATCAAGCAGTTGGATGGTGACAAGAGTGATGCCGCATTGCAGTCTGTCGATCTGACTCTGTAATTCCCGTTTGGAATTGGCGGCCAGAAGTTCACGATTACTGAGGACGTAATCAAAATCCATATTGCCGACGATTCGTTTGATGACCGTTTCCGAAGCGTCACGAACCATCTGGGCGACATCACGAACTTGGAAGAGGAATTTGACTGGGTCGCTCACCTTATATTGGACGATCCAGGCAACCTCAATGACATCCTTGTTGCCGGTGAGCATGAGTGCTTCCATGCCAAACCCTTTCCGGTCAAAGGAGGAATTGACACCTGGAGTGCGGGTACGAAATCCGAATTCCTCTTTTCGGACGCTTTCCACATCGACTTTCGACAGTTCTTCGAGGAACGGCACTTTGAAATGCAGCCCGGATTGAGATGTTCGGTTGTACTTGCCGAGGCGAAGGACGATTCCGACTTCACCCGGTTTGATGGTGTAAAAGCTGGAAAAGGCAGTTTGCAAGAGGAGGGCTACCGCGACGATCGCAATAATTTTACCCGCACCGGAAAGAAGGTTGGGTGGTGTTTCGGGTGGCGGACTGCCCGATCTGTCGGGTGTTGATTTCTGCCCCTTTTCGGCAAAGAAGTCTCTGATCTTTTGGATAAGAACGGCGAGCAGATCTTCCGGTCCGGAAGGGCTCTTTTTCTTGCCCCAGGGCGGTTGTTCGTTCATCGGCATGAATACGGCTCCATCGGTTGCTGTAACAAGTTGGTTGATCAAGACGGCCGCAGAACAATGATGATTATAAAGGTTCATGCAAGGCGGCGAGAGATTAACAGGGCTTATAGTATGCACTGCAGCCGGTAAGGTCAAACAAGATTGGAGCTAATCCAACATTTCCTCCCCCTGCAATCATTGGCCGTGCCAGTGTGGGCCATTCTTCAGCGAAGTGCCCATATCCAGGCAAGGATGAGGAGGGCCAGCGCCAGGAATAATTGCAGGCCCTGGAGTGCAGGGGCCTGGAACCGCTCAACCAAGCCGGTCCGCCCGCCCAGCCAACCTCCTCCGATGCCGCTGAAAAAGCCGAAAAGATGCGCTCCCAGATCGGTCCGTATCCCTTCGCTGCCGAGAAAAGCCAGGAGGCCCGCACCCGCACCCAAAGGCAGCAGGAATTCCTTGTAGGAGCGGATCGAAGATTTACCCAGTTGCAGGCCGGTCAAAAGGCCAATGGCCGCGAAGACCGAGGTGGAAAATCCCACTGAGAGATGGGGGTGTTGCCGGAAGACGATGTTGCAGAGATTGCCGATTGAACCGGTGAGAATCACGAACAACCAGGATTGGCCATAGCCGATCATCCGGCCGAGCAAATCAATGACCAGGCCACCAATGAGGCAATTACCGAGAAGATGGGAAAGATCAGCATGGAGGGTCAGGGCCGTGATCAGCCGCCACCATTCGCCGTGGTTGAGAATAGCCGCACTGTCGATTGCCCCCTGCGCGAACCAGGCGCTTCCCGACGACCACGGACCGGTATGAGCGAAAAAAAGAGCGAGCAGAACCATCAGGGGGAGAGTGGGCAGGGCCTGTGTCGACAAGCTCTGGCGCAAAGGAGGTGGGGGCGGCCAGTTGAGGTTTTCCTGGCGATACTGGTTCAGGTGATAAAGGGCAGACGGAACATCGTCTGCGGCCACCAGCAAGCGGCCGGTGTCATGATCTTGCCAATGATCAATGCCCACAGCCGAGAGCACCAACGACAGCGTATCCAACTGGCCAGAAGGACCATTCGCTATTGGGATCAGATCATTCTCGTGCAGGTCTTCATTATTCATGGGGTTGCTCTTCGATCAAGTCCACGATCCAAGTCGTGAACGGCGTTATTGAAAAAGGCACCGGTGTTGTCACCCGGAACGTCTTGACAATAAGGAAGCCATCATTAAAGTAATTTAACTTAAGCGTTGACAGGGCTGGCAGGTGGTTTGCACGGCCCAGCCTGTCCTGGCGGGATCAGATTCGACTAACCCCTAATGTACTTACGGAAGAATAACCATGCTTGTAATTATGAAACGATGTACCCCCTTTCTCCTTGTTTTTTTGACGCTGACCTTTATGGAGGCTGGGATAACAGCTGATTCTGCCGACGCACGTTCTCAGTCCGGTGGCCGCTCGTTCAGCAGTCCGTCCAGCCGGCCTTCTCCCCCGCCGGTGCCCCAGTCGTCACCCAGCCAGTTCGGCCAGCAAAGGCAGCAGCAGATGCCACAGCAACCCGGCGGTTTCGGGCGTGGGCTGATGGGCGGTCTTCTTGGTGGCGCCATCGGAGGGATGCTCTTTGGCAGTCTCTTTGGCGCCAGTGGCAGCGGCATGGGGATTTTGCCGCTTTTACTCCTGGGCGGTGTGGGCTATTTTCTGTACAAGCGTTTTGCCAATCGACCAGCGGCCCCTTCCAATTCTGGTTATCAACCGCCTTCGGCCCCCAACCTGTTTCAGGGAGGAGCTGGTCAATTTGGCGGCAGTTCAATGCCTCCTGTGCCACCAGTGCCGCCCGTGGCCCCTCTTGGCGCAACTAACACACTTGAGCAGGGCCTCGCTGAAATTCGTCTCAACGATCCGGGGTTTGATGAAAAATATTTTCTGGAAGTGGCTTCGGATGTTTTCTTCAAGGTGCAGGCTGGCTGGATGCGGCGCGATCTTACCGCCTATAGTCATTTGCTCGGCAGCCAATTGGCGGCAGAATACGATCGCCATTTTGCTGAAATGAAGGCCAAGGGGCACCTCAATAAGCTGGAAAGCATTGCGGTGCGCAAGGTCGAGATAGTGAATGCCGGTAGCGACAACGGCGAGGATTTTTTGACCGTCCTCTTCACCGCTAACCTGCTTGATTACACCGTTGATGAAAAAACTGGCGCCTTAGTGGAAGGCAGTATGACCGAACCGGTGAAATTTGCCGAAAAGTGGACTTGGGCTCGACCGCTTCGCACTGAAAATTGGAAACTGGAAGGCATTGAGGTCGTGGCCTCCTGATTTTTCTTACCCGCATTGAATGGTTGATTGAGCCGCTTCCCGCCAAAGGAAGCGGCTCTTTTTGTTACCACGGAACAGTGCGCCCGTGCCATCAATCCGAAACCTTTGCCTGTGGTCCTTCCGTTCTCTGCGACGGCTCCAGTAGGAGAAGCAAGATGG
Source organism: uncultured Desulfobulbus sp. (assembly GCF_963662935.2). Classification (NCBI taxonomy): domain Bacteria; kingdom Pseudomonadati; phylum Thermodesulfobacteriota; class Desulfobulbia; order Desulfobulbales; family Desulfobulbaceae; genus Desulfobulbus; species uncultured Desulfobulbus sp. Next base: position 2,517,428 of record NZ_CAXXTL010000002.1, read on the forward strand.
AAACCATTAGTTGGGACGATTTTGCCAAGGTGGAACTCCGGGTTGGCCAAATCACCAAGGCGGAAGTCTTCGCCGAGGCGCGCAAACCTGCCTATGTCCTCTCCGTCGATTTTGGGCCGGAGATCGGGGTGAAAAAATCAAGCGCTCAGATTACAGCCCTCTATCAACCGGAAGAGCTCATCGGTCGGTACGTCGTGGGCGTGATTAACTTCCCGAAGAAACAGATAGGGCCAGTGATGTCCGAGTGTCTGATCACCGGTTTTCACAATGAGAGCAAGGAGGTTGTTCTCTGTGTACCGGACGGTCCGGTGCCTCTTGGAGCAAAAATGTTGTGAAGAATACGGAAGCAGGCAGGGAATGTGAAAAAAAATCGCGCAGACTGGCAGCAGTCTGCGCGAAGGGTGCGGCGAAGTGTACGTGGGGAAAGATGCTGGGGATGTCTTTTCTACCGGGCGTTGAGCTTTTCGGTCAGAACCGGCAGAAACTGTTTGAGATCGGCCACCACCAGGACATTGGCCACCTCACCGATGGGGGCATCCTTGTCGGTATTGATCGCGACAATGAAATCGGATTTTTTCATTCCGGCCAGGTGCTGGATCGCGCCGGAGATGCCGCAGGCGATATAAAGTTTTGGAGTGACTGTGCTGCCGGTGGTGCCGACCTGGCGATTGTGGTCCACCCAACCGGAATCGACCACCGGCCGGCTGGCGCCGTATTCGCCGCCCAGAGCCTGTGCCAGAGCTTGCACCATGGCAACGTTTTCCGGCTTGCCCACACCGCGGCCGGCGCTGACGATCACCTCGGCCTTGGTCAGGTCAACACCGCCAATCGTTGCCGCCTCATAACCGGTGCACTGCACCTTGCCGCTGGCACCCGTCTCAATTGATGTGACCGTCGGAGTGCCGGTTGGCTCCTCGTCCAGGCCGAAGGCCCCAGCTTGGAGGGTCAGGACAGTTTGGGCGGTTGTCACTCTGACCTTCCGCCGCAGTTTGGCATTGCACACAGGGACGACCGGCAAGCCCTCCTCAATGGCGACGACCTCGGCTATCTGGGCGGCCTTAAGAGCCACGGCGATTCGGGGGGCGAGATCCCAGCCGTAGGATGAGTGCAGAAAGACGATCTGCTCCGGTTGTTCCTTGGCGATGACCTCAAGGAGCAGCTGTTTATGCACGGTGGGGTTATATTCGCCGTATTGGGCAGCATCCGCCAGATAGAGGGTGCCGTTGAACAGGGGCAGCTCGGCACTGCTGCCGACGACAAACATGGCAGCTTCGGTCTGCTGTTGTTGGGCAAAGGCGATGAGTTGGGTATATTCGGCACGCAGTTTTCCTTCCCGGAATTCCGCCACAAGTAAGGTTTTCATTGGTGTCTCCTAGGCCAAAACGCCGGTTTTTTCTTTGAGCAATTGGATCAATTTGTCGGCCAGTTCGGCGACGTCGCCCTCAAGCACAAGGCCGCCGCCTTTTTTCTCCGGGAAATAGAAGGCTGCCGTCTCCTGACGCGGACCAATACCGCCGGTATCTGGTGCCAAGCTCAGTAATTCCTTTTTCTTGGCCTTCATGATGTTGGGCAGGGTGGGGTAGCGCGGTGTGTTCAGTCCCAGCTGGCAGGTGAGCACCACCGGAGTAGTGGCCGAAACTAAGGCCTTGCTGCCGCCCTCCAGCTCACGCTTGACCTGGACGGTGCCGTTGTCAAAGGCAAAGCCGACAATGGTGGTGATCGCCGGGATGCCGAGCAGTTCAGCGACCATGACGCCCACCTGAGCGCTGCCCCGGTCCTGCGACTGCATACCGGTGAAAATGATATCGAAGTTCTTGTCTTTGGCAAAGCCGGCGATCATTGCGGCGATTTCGATGGGCTCCCGCTTGTAGGATTCGGCGTCGGCGATGTGCACGCCGCGGTCGCAACCCATGGCCAAGGCCTTCTTCATGGTCTCAGTCACTTGATCCGGGCCGATGCAGAGCACGGTCAGGTCGGCATCCTTCACCTGTTCCTTGAGGCGTACGCCTTGCTCGACGGCATACTCGTCGTACTCGTTCATGCGCCAGGCCAGGTCAGCCCGATCATACCAGTTGCCCTCGCCGTTGATCTTGAATTTGGATTCCATGTCCGGAACCTGTTTGATGCAGATCAGTATTTTCATCGCTCTCCTCCAGCAGTCAGACTAGATATTATTTATTTTACTCTTTGATACGCAGGCGATTCTCACAACCTTTCGGCAAGAACCTCGGCAATGTCTCTTGGTCGTACCTGTTCCTCGACATTGGCGCCCTTAACGCCATCCTCAAACATTGTCAGGCAGAAAGGGCAGTTGGACAGTAATTGATTGGCCCCGGTGGCCACCGCCATCTGTATCCGTTTGATGTTGATCCGTTCGCCGAGCTTTTCCTCGGCCATGATTCGCCCACCGCCGGCGCTGCAGCAGAAGGCCTGATCACGGTGCTTGGCCATTTCGGTGATTTGCCCCCCAGCTGCTCGAATCAGGTTTCTCGGGGCATCGTAGATGTCGTTATGTCGACCCAGATAACAGGAATCGTGGTAAGTGCAAGCAAAGTTTTCCGCCTTGATCGGCAACCTGCCGGAGGCGATCAATTGTTCGAGAAAAACAGCATGAGACAGGACTTCGATATCAAAATCAAAATCGCGATAATCCTTGGTCAGGGTGTTGAAACAGTGGGGGCAGGTGGTGACGATTTTTTTGACGCCATACCCCTTGATAATTTCCACCGTCTCCATGGCCAGAGTTTGATAGAGGTATTCGTTGCCCATCTTGCGCATCGGCTCGCCGCAGCATTTTTCCTCTTTCCCCAGGATGCCGATCTTTACCCCGGCGGCCTGGCAGAGTTTGACAAAACTTTTAGCCACAGCAATGTTGCGTTTATCAAAGGAGGCGTAACAGCCGACAAAGTAGAGCAGATCAGCCTCGGAATCCTCGGCCAGCGTCTTGATGCCTAAGTCGACGGCCCAGTCGCCGCGGGAGGCATAGCCCATACCCAGCGGGTTGCCGTTGACCTCGGTCTGTTCCATGGCGGCCATGACCTCATCGCCAGGGAATTCGCCTTCCATCAGCACCAGGTTGCGGCGCATCTCGATGATTTTACCCACATGCTCGATCGAGGCCGGGCAAATGTCCTGGCAGGCCCGGCAGGTGGTGCAGGCCCAGATGGCTTCGCGGCCGATGGTGTCGATGAGATTGACCTGCGGATTGGTAAAGGCGATCTCGCCGATCTGGTTGACCAGTTGCATCGGCGACAATGGTTTGCCGGTGGTATAGGCCGGACAGCGGTCCTGGCAGCGTTTGCACAGGGTGCAGGCATCGGCGTCGAAGATGTCCTTCCAGCGCAGATCGGTCAGTTCGTTGGCACCAAATTTTTCGGTGGTTTCGTCCTCCAGGTTGACCGTGGTCAGTTTGCCGGTGGGGCCACGATCGGCCAAAAAGGCATTGGCGCTGGTCGTGACGATATGGCGAAATTTAGAGAAGGGGATGACTGCGACAAAACCGAGCGCCAGCAGGAGGTGGAACCACCAGAGGCCGATGTGCAGGGTGCGCAGACCCGGTTCGCCAACACCGGTAAGCAGCTTGGCGACCACCAGTCCGACCGGTGACCAGCCAGCCAGGGGCGTGCCCATCTCGGTCACCGCCATCCGGGCGCCCTCGATGAGGAAACCGGTGATGAGAATGGCGAACAAGAGCCCGTGCATGAGGGCGTCATCGCCCTTGGTGACTAACCCCTCCGGACGCACCAGATAACGGCGCACCAGCAGGCCAGCCAGCATGATGATGGCCACCAAGCCGGCGAGATCGAGCGTCAGGGAAAACAGTTTGTAAAAGGTTCCCTTGAGAAACTTGACCCCGAAGAACAGATCCGTAAAATCGGCCTGGGCGACAATCAGCGAGGTGCCGATAACAAGGACGAAAAAACTCCAGAAAAAGAGAGCATGCGCTGTTCCCGAACCCGGAACTCGGAACACCTTGGTCTGCAGGAGCACATTCTCCAGCATCTGTTTGATCCGTTCTCCCCGCTGGCTGGTCCGGTCCAAAGGTTGCCCGAGGCGGTAGACCTTGATTCGCTTGAGAAATCCGAACACAAAGACAGTCAAGGCCACCAGCAACAGGCCGTACATGGGCGCCAAGGTTGTGAACCCATGACCGACATTCCAATATATTTCACGGGTAAACTCCATCCAGCCTCCCCCTTCCTTCACACAAGCAAACGTCGTGTTCCATGCTTTTACAGAAGAAGAGAGGCAGCTTGCGCCGACACTCTCTTCTCGTTTCTCATCAACAGGTTAGGTGCCGAGATCGCACTGAGCGACCTCGGCGGGTTATCGGGTCAATGCGGCACCGATAACCACGCGCTGGACCTCACTTGTGCCCTCGTAGATCTCGGTGATTTTGGCGTCGCGCATCATTCGCTCGACCGGGAATTCCCGGGTGTACCCATACCCGCCGTGGAGTTGGACCGACTGGGTGGTGACCCGCATTGCGGTCTCAGAGGCAAAGAGTTTGGCCATGGCCGATTCCTGGGAATAGGAAAGACCGGCGCTGGCGCGATAGGCGGCGTTATAGATCAGCAGGCGGGCGGCCTCGATCTGGGTGGCCATGTCCGCCAGCTGGAAGGAAACGCCCTGGAAGGCGGCGATCGGTTTGTTGAACTGCTCGCGCTCTTTGGTGTAGGCGAGAGCTGCGTCGAGAGCGCCCTGGGCAATGCCGAGAGCCTGGGCGGCAATGCCGATACGGCCGCCGTCCAAGGTTTTCATTGCCACCTTGAACCCCTGGCCTTCCTGGCCGAGCAGATTGTCGCCGGGAATACAGCAGTTCTCGAATACCAGCTCCATCGTGGGTGAGGAACGGATACCCATTTTGGCCTCTTTCTTGCCAAAAGAGAAGCCTGGGGTGCCCTTTTCGACGATGAAGGCACTGATACCGCGATGTTTTTCCGCTGATTTGTCGGTCCGGGCCAGGACGACATAGGTCTCGGCCTCGCCGGCGTTGGTGATGAAGATCTTGGACCCGTTGAGGATCCAGTCGTTGCCGTCGCGGGTGGCGGTGGTTTTGGTGCCGCCTGCATCGGAGCCGGCGGAGGGCTCGGTCAGGCCGAAAGCGCCGAGTTTTTCACCCTTGGCCAGCGGCACCAGAAATTTTTGTTTCTGTGCTTCGGTACCGAACATGTAAATAGGGTTGGCGCAGAGGGACAGGTGAGCCGACAGGGTTACGCCGGTTGACCCGCAGACACGGGACAGTTCCTCAACGGCAATGGCATAACTGATGTAATCGGCGCCGGCACCGCCGTATTCTTCCGGGAAAACAATACCGGTCAGGCCCAGTTCGCCGAGCCGATCATACATCAGAGCCCGGTCAAAACGTTCTTCTTCGTCACGCTCGCGCGCCGACGGAGCGACTTCAGTTTCGGCAAAACTTCTGACCATATCACGGATAAGATTTTGTTCTTCAGTCAACTCGAAATTCATGTGCTCTACTCCCCAAGCTTGTCTGTGTTGTCTTCTGAGATTGGCGCTGATCTTCTCTCTGAGGAGGGACGATCAGCACCCCATGTCGGCCGCTCACCCGCCCAGGTGAGCTGTTGCCGGAATCCCGTCTTGCCGGTGCATCACGGGATGCGCACCGTTTTCGCCGTTCCATTCGACGCCTTACTTTTGATCTTTAATCTGCACCATCACCACTGTACCGGTGGCGCAGATGGTGCCAGCAGCGGTTACCGTCATGTCGACGATAACCTTGCGGCCCTTGATCTCCACTACTTTGCCGCGAACCTCCAGTTCCGTATTAATTGGCGTCGGCGCCAGATAATCCACCTTCAGCGAGGCGGTGACAAAGCGCGAGATCGGTTTGTCGTCTGCCTTGGCCTTGGCTGCCGCAGCCGTCCCCGCGCCGTGACAGTCGATCAGCGAGGCAATCATGCCGCCGTACAAAAAACCGGGAAAACCGCCGGTAAATTTTGGGTCCGGGGTGTGGCGGCAGACCGTTTCCTCCCCGTCCCAATAGCTTTTCAGATGGTGCCCCTGGGTGTTCAGCCGCCCACAGCCATAGCAGTAGGCATAATCATCGGGGTACTGATCCTGAAACGCCGGTTCGCGCATTGATCGCCCTTTTGCGGAGATGCGGAGGTTGTTATTCGTACGAGTAAAAGCCCTTGCCGCTTTTGCGTCCCAGCCAACCGGCTTCGACATATTGGCGGAGCAGCGGACAGGGGCGGTACTTGGAATCGCCCAATCCCTGGTACAGGGTATTCATAATGGCCAGGCAGGTGTCGAGACCAATGAGATCGGCCAGGGCCAACGGACCCATGGGATGATTCATTCCCAGTTTCATCACCGTGTCGATGTCTTCTTTGGTGCCGACCCCATGGTAGAGGCAGAAAACCGCCTCGTTGATCATCGGCAGGAGAATGCGATTGGCGATGAATCCCGGGAAATCATTGGATTGGGCCGGGGTTTTCTCCATGCGCTTGGTGAGCGCCAAGGTGGTCTCCAGGGTCTCGGCCGAGGTGGCTAGGCCGCAGATGACCTCCACCAGCTTCATCACCGGCACCGGATTCATGAAATGCATACCGATGACCTTGTCGGGCCGCTTGGTGTGGGAGGCAATCCGGCCGATGGGGATGGAGGAGGTGTTGGAAGCCAGGATCACATGCGGCGCGCAGATTGCTTCCAGGTTCTCAAAGATTTTGAATTTGATGACCTCGTTTTCGGAGGCAGCTTCGACCACGAAATCGGCAGCGGCCATATCCTTCAAATCGACACTGGTTTTGATCCGGGCAAGGATCGCGTCCTTCTCGGCGGCTGCCAGTTTACCCTTGTCGACGTTGCGCTGCAGGTTCTTAGCGATGTTGGCCAAGCCTTTAACGACAAATTCCTGCTTGATGTCATTCATGATGACGGACAGGCCGCTGGCCGCTGCAACCTGGGCAATGCCGTTGCCCATCTGGCCGGCGCCGATCACGCCGAATGTTTTCACTTCCATTGTTGCTCTCTCCCTTTCCTGAAGACCTGTTGAACCGGCCGGTATACCGAATCCGGTGGATGATTACTTGCTGCTGATCACCATAGCCATACCCATGCCGCCGCCGATGCACATGCTGATCAAGCCGGTGGCATACTGCTGGCGTTGCATCTGGTACATGGAGGTGACCATCTGGCGGGCGCCGGTGCACCCAACCGGATGGCCCATGGAAATACCGCTGCCCAACTGATTGGGTTTGTCTATATCTATCCCCAGTTCGAGCATGCAACCGATGGCCTGGGCGGCGAAAGCCTCGTTGAGTTCGATCATGTCGATATCACCGAGTTGACGCCCGGAGAGCTTCAGAGCCTTTTGGATGGCCGGAACCGGTCCCAGTCCCATGTAGGCGGGATCCAGGCCACCGGAGGCAAACCCTTCGATGGTCACCAGGGGCTTTAAGCCCAGCTGTTTGGCCTTCGCTGCGCTCATCAGGAGCACGGCGGCGGCGCCGTCGTTGATGCCCGAGGCGTTGCCGGCCGTGACCGAGCCGTCTTTGGCAAAGGCAGGTCTCAGTTTGGCCATCTTTTCCATGGAGGTCTCCATGGGCCGTTCGTCCTGGGCAAAGAGGATCTCCTGCTTGCCGGACCGAACCGGAATCGGCACAATCTCCGATGTAAACAGGCCATCCTTGATACCCTGCATCGCCCTGGCGTGGCTGAGCACCGCGAGGCGGTCCTGATCTTCGCGGCTGATGTTGTAGAGTTTGGCGATGGCCTCAGCGGTGACACCCATGTGGTAGCCATAGAAAATTTCGTACAGGGCGTCGTAGACCATCAGGTCATAGACTTCACCGACCCCGGTTAACTCCATGCGGTAGCCCCAGCGGGCCTTGGGCAGGGCCATGGGCACCATGGACATATTTTCCTGGCCGCCAGCCAGGACTACCTCGGCCTGTCCGGTCATGATCGATTGGGCAGCCAAGGCGATGGCCTTGAGGCCGGAGCCGCAGACCTTGTTGATGGTGAAAGCTGGCGTTTCCTTGGCGATTCCGGCTTGAACCATGGCCTGGCGGGCGGTGTTCTGGCCCTGACCGGCTTGGAGGACATTCCCCATGATCACCTCATCCAAGGTGATTTCGGTGGCAGCTGCGTCCCAGGCCGCATATTTCTGTTCCAGCTCAATGGTGCCCTGATCCTTGAGTTTGTTCGGCGCTACCGCCAGCATGTCAGTGCTTGCTGTTGGCCGGAGTCCCACCTTGCGCAAGGTCTCGCGCATGACGGCTGCTCCTAGGGTGACCACGGGCGTATTTTTCAGGCTACCGCCAAAGGCGCCGACCGCAGTCCTGCATCCACTTACAATCACAACCTCGTTCATAGACCTCTCGCTCCTATATTCCAATTCCACGATCTCTTGTCAGCCGTTCAAGTCGCCCTTGAAGACCGGTTTGCGTTTCTCCAGAAAAGCGCTTGTTCCTTCCTTGGCATCGGCATTGGCCAAACAAAGTGCAAAAGCGTCACGCTCGATGCCGAGCCCGGTGGCCAGGTCAGCGTTCAAACCCTGGCTGACCGTCTGTTTGGCCGCACAGAGGGAGGCCTTACCTTTGGCGGCGATAGTCTTGGCAACCTCGACGGCTGCAGGCATGAGTTCTTCCGGGGCAAAGGTTTTGTTGACCAAGCCGATCTCCTTGGCCTCGGTGGCCGTCAGGTGTTTGCCGGTAAAAATCATTTCCTTGGCCCGATTGGCGCCAATCAGGCGTGGGAGCCGTTGGGTGCCGCCGAACCCGGGGATAACGCCCAAAGTGATTTCGGGCAGACCGAAGATCGCTTTTTCCGAGGCATAGATGAAGTCGCAGGCCAGAGCCATTTCACAACCGCCACCCAGGGCGTATCCATTGACTGCGGCAATGACCGGAATGGCCAATCCCTGTAGTTTGCTGATGACATCTTGGCCGAATTGGGCAAATCTTTTGGCACCAAGCGGTGTCAGGGTAGCGATTTCGGTGATGTCAGCCCCGGCAATAAACGATTTTTCCCCGGCTCCGGTCAAGATCAATACCCGGATGGTTTCGTCCTTGCCAATGCTGTTAAGGGCATCGACAAGTTCTTCAAGCAGGGCGGTGTTGAGGGCGTTGAGAGCCTTGGGGCGGTTGAAGGTCAGTGTTGCAATGCCGTCGGCGATGGTGAGGTCAAGGGATGAATAGGCCACCGTTTGCTCCTTATTTCAGAGTTATGATAAGATCGCTTGGATTGGGGATGGCGATTTGTCTCAAGGGTAAAAGGATGGTTGCTTTCACGTTCCGCAGCCACTGAGACACACTTTTGCATGCTCGGATTCTGTATGTCTCGAGAAGGCGGCAGAGCGCCCGGTTGCCCGGTGCAAGGGCGGAAACGTAAACAGCGTACTGTCTATTGTAAAAGAGTCGGGCTGTCAAACATTTTTTCCAACCCCGGTAGAGGCGTCACGTCGTCATTCAACAGTAAAGTTAAGGTGTTGACCGTTGAAGAGGTATAAGGCGGAAGCCGTGGGGCATGTCAAGGACTTGTGCCAGTGGCACCCTGTGGTAGTCATTGCTGGGCGGAAGCCGGGTCCGGGCAACGCCGGACTATTACGATCTGGTCACCACGGCAAAGGTTCTGGTCGCCTTGCCGAAAAAAGGGAAGGAACGGGGTGGGGGCTGACGAGTTTACAAGGCGATAATTGCCTCCACCTCAATGGCCGCACCGAGGGGCAGGGCGGCCACCTGGAAAGCACTACGGGCTGGGTAAGGCTCGGTGAAATATTGGGCGTACACCGCGTTGACCCGCCCAAAATGGGTGATGTCGGTCAGGAAAACGGTCACCTTGACCGCTCTGTCCAGACGGGTTCCCGCTGCCTCGGCAATGGCGCCAAGGTTGCGGAAGACCAGGTGGGCATGGTCCTCGATACTGCCTGCGGGGATGGCGCCGGTTTGCGGGTCAATCGGAATGGCTCCCGAGGTGAACAGCAGGGAATCGGTGGCGATCGCCTGGGAATAGGGACCGATCGCTGCAGGGGCCTTGTTGGTTTGTACGGGGATCCGTTTCATGGGAGGTGCTCCTTATGGCAGGTGCCGATGATCGCCTTGGCCGAGATAAGGCCGGTGGCCGCAGCGGAAACGATGTTGCCGGCCACGCCGGGACCGTCGCCGGCCACATAAAGCCCTTGGACAGAGGTTTCCAGGTTGTGGTCTGTTTCCACCTGGGTGGCGAAGAATTTGATTTCCGGGGCATAGAGCAGGGTTTCGTCGTTGGCGACGCCGGGGATGATCTGGTTGAGTTGCTCCAGGCCGTCGACCAGGTTGGTGAGGATGCGCTCCGGTAGAGCCATGGCGATATCGCCACAGATCACATTTTTCAGGGTAGGCTCGATGGTGCTGTTGCGGATGCGGTTCCAAGTGGATCGCCGGCCGCGTTTAAGATCGCCGTAGCGTTGCAGGATCGGCTTGCCTCCACCGATCAGGCTTGCCAGTTTACCGATGGACTCACCGTAGGCTTGGTTGTCTTCCACCGGATCGGTCAGCACCACCTTGGAAAGAAAGGCGAAATTGGAATTCTCCGATTTTTGGTCCATCAGGGCGTGGCCATTAACGCAGACAAAATCCTGGTAATTTTCTAGGGCGACATAGCCGCCGAAATTGGTGCAGAAGGTGCGGGTCTGGTCGTCGTATTTGGAGGTGCGGATAAAAAAGGTCGGGTCGTAAATAATCGAACAGAGGTCCTGGAGGATTTCATTGTGCACCTCGACCCGCACCCCAACCTCAATGCCACGCTGCGAGACCCGGATGGAGTTGCGGCCTGCTATTCCGGCCACCCACTCGGCCCCGACCCGCCCCGGCGCCAGGATGACGTGGGCGGCCCGGTAGGTGCCTCGCTCGGTTACCACACCGGTCACCCGGCCCTTTCGGACGAGGATGTCCTTGACCGATTCGGAGTGGTGAAAGGTCACCCCCTTTGCCTCGATGGAGCGGGCCATGGCCTCGATGTGCCGCGGCAGATTGTCGCTGCCCAGGTGTTTTTGTCTGATGAGCAGGAGGTCGATGCCGTTTTTCCGCGCTTCTTTACGGATGGACCGGGCTGCCTCCATGTCGGTGGGAAAGATTTGACCGTCCATGCCGAAACGGTTGAAAATGGCCTCGGTTTCGTCGATCAGAGAACAGGCCTCAGCTGTGCCGAGGAACTGGGTCAGGTCGGTCTTGCCCAGTTTGTGGATGAAATTGAGTTTGCCGTCGGAAAAAAGCCCGGCACCGCCAATGCCACAGAGGATGTTGCAGGGCTGGCAATGGCTGCAACCTCGCTCGCCGATTGGGCAGGCGCGTTTCAAGGGGGCCTTGCCTTTTTCGATCAATAGCACCCGGAGCGAGGAATGCTCGCTGAGGTAGTAGGCGGCAAACAGTCCCGCCGGTCCGCCGCCGACGATAATGACATCATAGGTCGGCCCATTTTTGGCTGTGGTCATACATCTCCAATTGGTTGCCGGGGAGGAGGCAGGACGGCCTGTTGGTTTCTCTGGCTCCACAGTGGTTGCGAAGGAGGGTCGGTCAATTTTTTCGCTGATTCTTTTGTAATTCTGCCATATTTCTAAAGGGTTGACCACTCTATTTTTTCAGAAGTCAGCGTAAAGGGCGGCGGCCAGGGGGGGAGGGAATTGTCCCCCGGTAACAGACGTTTCCGGGTTCTTTTCAGCAGATGTGGAAAAAACTCTCTATTTTCCATCAACGCTTGCCCTTTTTTAGTGTATTCTTTGGCAAGATTTCTTGAAAAGGTGATTTTGGCTATGTGCCGTTTGCCCTGTTTCCCCCCAGTTTCCTTTCCTCCCGGAGAAGAGCGCGATGAAAAAATATCATTTTACCGAACTCGGGCTGGTCAACACCAAGGCCATGTTTCAGCAGGCCATGGTGGAGCGATTTGCGGTTCCCGCGTACAACTTTAATAATATGGAGCAATTGCAGGCTATCGTTGTCGGCTGCGCCAAGTCAGCCTCGCCGGTGATTCTCCAGGTCTCGGGCAGTGCCCGCAGCTATATCGGCAATGCCTTTCTGCCCCACATGGCCGCCGCCGCCGTGGAACTGGCCAAAGAGACCGGGCTGGCTGTTCCCCTAGCCCTTCATCTCGATCACGGCTCCAGCTTCGAATTGGCCAAGGACTGCATCGATTCCGGCTTTTCCTCGGTGATGATTGACGCCTCCCATCACTCTTTTGCCGACAACGTTGCCCTTACCAAGCAGGTGGTGGAGTACGCCCATGCCCACGAGGTGACGGTGGAAGCTGAACTCGGCGTGTTGGCTGGGATCGAGGACGAGGTCAGTGCCGAGCATTCCTCTTATACCCGGCCCGAGGAGGTCGAACGATTCCTTGAACAGACTGGGGTTGATAGTCTGGCTATTTCGATTGGTACCTCGCATGGGGCCTTCAAGTTTAAGCTTCAACCCGGTGAGGAGCCGCCGCCTCTGCGCTTCGACATCCTAGAGGAAATCGAGAAGCGGGTGCCCGGGTTTCCCATCGTCCTGCACGGCGCTTCCTCCGTCACCCGTACCCACGTCGAGATGATCAACCAATACGGCGGCAAGATGGACAACACCGCCGGTATACCCGAGGAGCAGTTGCGCCGAGCCGCAGCTTCAGCGGTCTGCAAGGTGAATATTGACAGCGACGGCCGCCTGGCGATGACCGCCATTATCCGCAAAATTTTCGCCGAGAAGCCGGGCGAATTCGATCCCCGGAAATATCTCGGACCGGCGCGCGATGAACTGATCGCCATGGTTATACACAAGAACGGTGAGGTCTTAGGCAGTGCCGGCAGGATTAAATAATCCGGGCCGTCCCTTGTGCATCCCATGGGTCAAGGGGCGGATTCAGCAGCAAAAAACGGGAAAAAGGTTGAACTGAGCACCGAGCTGTGGTCCACTGCAACAAAAGGCTGGATGCGCGGCATGGTTCGACGGAGTTGAAAGGATCGGAATGTAATGAAAGACGACGGCAATTTGGTGTGGATCGATCTGGAGATGACCGGGTTGAATCCCCATGTCGACAAGATTCTGGAAGTGGCGACGGTGATTACCGATTCCCATCTGGAAATCCTCGCCGAGGGGCCGGTCATTGCCATTCACCAGCCGGAAGAGGTCCTCAAAGCTATGGATCCCTGGAACTGTAAGCATCACCGGGAGTCGGGCCTGGTTGATCGCGTCCGCCAGAGCCCCCACTCCTGCCGCCAGGCCGAGTTGGAAACCCTGGATTTTCTCAAGCTATGGGTTGATCACCGGGTTTCACCCATGTGTGGCAATTCGGTCTGGCATGATCGCCGTTTTCTCGCCCGCTTCATGCCGGAGTTGGAAAATTATTTTCATTACCGCAACATCGACGTCAGCACCCTCAAGGAACTGGCCCTGCGTTGGGCCCCGAATCTGCCCAAGTTCACCAAGGAATGCCACCACCTGGCCCATGAGGACATTCGCGAGTCCATTGCTGAACTCAAACATTACGGCGACTGCTTTATCAGGAAATGAAGAAAATGGTTAGAATGTTTGGTCTGTAGGGAGGCAGTTTTTTTTCGTTACTCCTTTCCGTCCCTACAGACGATCTCCTGCCGCCTCAACCGCTGCCTTCTCAGTCCCCGACCTTCACACCCCAAATTTCTTTCGCATACTCCTTGATCGTTCGATCACTGGAGAATTTGCCCATCCGGGCCACGTTGAGGATCGAGCGTTTGGTCCAGGTGGTCCGGTCAGCATAGACTTCGCCCACCAATTGTTGGCACTGGAGGTAGGATTCGAGATCAAGCAGCAGCAGGTACGGATCGTTTTCGCTGAGCAGGTCATTGACCAGCGGCTGGAACAGCTCGGTATCGCCGTTGCTGAAGGCGCCGCCGCCAATGGCATCGATAATTGCATGTACCTCCGGATTGTTTTCATAAACCTGCCAGGGTTTGCGCGACTTGCATTTCTTTTCGTACTCGGCCTCCTCGGCGGTCATGCCGAAAATAAAAATATTTTCCGCTCCCACCTCTTCCTGAATCTCGATATTGGCACCATCCAGCGTACCGATGGTCAGGGCGCCGTTGAGGGCGAATTTCATGTTGCCGGTCCCTGAGGCCTCGGTGCCGGCAGTGGAGATCTGCTCGGAGAGATCGGCGGCCGGGATGATCCGTTCCGCCAGCGAGACGCAGTAATTAGGGATGAATGCCACCTTGAGCCGATCTCCGATTCGGGGATCGTTGTTAACCACCGAACCCACCGAATTGATCAGCTTAATGATCAGTTTGGCCTTGTGGTATGAGGGCGCAGCCTTGCCGGCAAAAATGATGGTGCGCGGTGTCATCGCCTCGTCGGATCGGGTCAGCAGGCGTTGGTAGAAGTGGATAACATGGAGCACGTTGAGCAATTGCCGTTTGTATTCATGGATCCTTTTCACATGGATATCGAACAGGGAGGTCGGGTCGACAGTGATACCGCAATCTCTGGCAATGATTTTAGCCAGCCGTTTTTTGTTGACCAGCTTGACCGCCTGCCAACGTTGATGAAAGGCCGGATCGTCACTGTAGGGTTCCAGATCGCGGAGTTTGTCAAGATCGACCGCCCAGTCGTAGCCGATTTTTTCGCCGATCAGTTGGGCCAGGTCCTGATTGCACTTCAATAACCAGCGTCGGGGAGTGATGCCGTTGGTCTTGGAATTGATCTTGTTGGGATACATCTCATCGAAATCTCGGAAAAGGTAGTTCTTCAGCAGTTCGCTGTGCAGGGCGGCGACACCGTTGACCGAATGGCTGCCGACAATGGCGAGATTGGCCATGCGGACCCGCCGGACCGGCCCCTCATCGATCAGCGACATCTCTTGGAGTTTGCGCTGGTTGCCGGGGTAGCGGATGGCAACTTCTTCCAGAAAACGCCGGTTGATCTCGTAAATGATCTCCAAGTGGCGCGGCAACACCCGGCCCAGCATGTTCACTGGCCAGGTTTCCAGGGCCTCGGGCATCAAGGTGTGGTTGGTGTAGGCAAACGTTCGGACGCAGATGTCCCAAGCCTGTTCCCAGCTCAATCCCTCGACATCAAGCAGAATACGCATCAGTTCGGGAATGGCGATGGACGGATGGGTGTCGTTGAGTTGCACCGCCACCTGGTTGGGGAAATCGTCGAACGTCTCGTTTTCCTTGCGATAGCGGCGGAGGATATCCTGGAAGGTGGCGCAAACGAAAAAATACTGCTGTTTGAGGCGCAGTTCCTGGCCCTCGCTGATGTCGTCGCTGGGGTAGAGCACCTTGGAAATGGTTTCGGATTTCACCTTGCTTTCCACGGCAAAGATATAGTCGCCGGCATTGAAGGAACGCAGGTCCAGTTCCCGCGAGGCCTTGGCGCACCACAGACGCATGTTGATGACGTGGTCGTTGTTGAATCCCGGCACTAGCATGTCACAGGCCATGGCCATGACGATCTCGGTGTTGGTCCAGCGGGCGCGGTAACGGCCATGCTTGTCGGTAGTGGCGGTAACGTGGCCGTAAAACTGCACTGGGTACATGAAGGAGGTGCGCTCGTACATCCACGGCGAGCCGAGCCGCAACCAACTGTCCGGGGTCTCGACCTGATAGCCGTCGACGATCTTTTGGTTGAACAGGCCGAAATCGTAGCGGATGCCGTAGCCGTAGGCCGGAATCTTCATGGTGGCGATAGAATCCATGAAACAGGAGGCCAGGCGGCCGAGGCCGCCGTTCCCCAAAGCGGCATCTTCCTCACACTCCCGCAAGGATTCCAGGTCATAACCCAACTGCTCCAAGGCCTGGGTGATCTCGTCCATCAGTCCCATGTTGATGAGGGCGTTGCCGAGCGAGCGACCGACGAGAAATTCCAACGAGAGGTAGTAGACCCGTTTCATCTTGCCGGCATAAAAGGTCTTTTGGGTCTTGATCCATTTTTCCATTAACACGTCGCGCAGGGCATAGGACACAGCCCGGTAGACGTCTTGATCGCCGGCCCGATCCGGGTCACGGCCTTGAAAACTCATCAGATGGTGCTGGATACACTTCTTGAAGTCCTCAACCCCGGTTCCTTGAAAAATGGAGGAGTAGGCGTGGTTATTTGCCGGGGTGACTGCGTGCTGGTCCATGGAAACCTCCACTGGCTAGTGATCAAACGACGGGGAAAGGCGGAATAATATTCGTATTGTAGCGGATAAATTTCCGCTCGGCAAATGGGGTTTGTTCAATCGGCTCTGTTTGTCGAGCAATCAGAATAAAGCGGGATGGGAGTAAAGATAAACTTCGCATTTTGGAAACGGGAGGGAAACAATCAATTACTATAGAAGGTTTTGATAGTGCACAAATGATATGGCGGCAGCCGGTCGGCCGAAGTTATCTACGCCGAAACCGTAAAGAGGATCAGTCGAGACAGCCGTTCCTCCATGCTTGGTCAATTCGGCCTTGAAACTGGCCGGACCACGCTAAATCGTGGATGCCAATAGACGGGAATGGACAGGAGGGGTCGAAAAGGCAAAAAAAACCCCGGAAAATCAAGTGATATTCCGGGGTTAAATGACTTCAGGGGTATGTCTCTATACTACAAAATGGTGCCGAAGAGAAGACTCGAACTTCCACGAGCGTACGCCCACTAGACCCTGAACCTAGCGCGTCTACCAATTCCGCCACTTCGGCACTGCGTCGGCAAATATGCTCGCCTCATGGGCTTTTGTCAAGCAATTCTTTGGCGGCAAAGGAGAATGTTTTCAAGGGAGGGTGGCGTGCCGGCGGCAATAATGAACGGTGCGCGATCGGGAATTTTTACCGGCTTTTTGCTCAAATGCAGGATCGGCTCTGGCGCTCAGAGAAAAAGTGCTGACAATATAGACCTCGTCGACAAATGAACAGGAACGTCCGGTTTCTGCCTTTGGCGAAGGGCATGAACTGTTTGCTTGTTTTTCCAATTTGGGGTACATATCCCCTTCTCCATGGTCGCGAGGATAGCCTTGCCAACCGGGGATTTACTTTTTGTTTTGCAATGAGTCCGCCGAAGACCGGCGGCGGCTTCCATGGAAATATATACCAATCTCAGCGAGATACAAAATCCCTTCCCCCAGGCGCACGTCACCATCGGCAATTTCGATGGTGTGCATCTCGGGCATCAGATGCTGTTTGATCAGGTGGTGGCCCGAGCTCGCCAGAGCAAGGGGACCAGTGTTGCCGTCACTTTTGATCCGCATCCGCTCAAGGTGTTGAGTCCGCAGGGGATCCGGCTCATTTCAACCACCCCTCAGAAGATCGAATTGATCGAACGTGCCGGGATTGATGCTCTAGTGATTATTCCCTTTAGTCGCGAGGTGGCGGTGACCACGGCGGTTGAGTTTGTCGATGAGGTACTGTTGCGGTGCGTGGGCATGCGGGATCTCGTGGTCGGCTACGATTACGCCATGGGCAAGGGGCGGCAGGGCGACACTGCTTTTCTGCAGCATCAGGGGGAGGAAAAAGGGTTTTCCGTGATGGTGATGCCTGCCCATTATGAACAGGGCATGCTCGTCTCGAGTACCCGGATCAGGGAACTGGTGGCCGAGGGCAAGATGCGAGACGTTCGTCGGCTGCTCGGCAGGTATTATCAGATACGTGGCGATGTGCAATGGGGGCGGCAACGCGGCGGCAAGCTGCTCGGCTTTCCCACCGCCAATCTCTACCTCTCCGAAGAAGACTTGTGTCCGAAGCGCGGCGTGTATGTTACCCAGGTTATCTATGACGGCAGGCAATATGGCGGGGTGTCCAACATCGGCTATAATCCGACCTTCGGCGATACGAGCCTGGTGGCTGAGACCCATATTTTTGATTTCAAGGACGATATTTACGGTCGGCCGTTGAAAATTAATCTGCTGATGCATCTGCGCGGCGAAATCACTTTCAGTGGGCCCGAGGCGTTAGCCCGGCAGATTTGTAAGGACATCGAAGTGGCGCAGAAAGTCCTGGTCAAGGAGCAGCAGAGACGACTGATCGCCTACCACGGCAACAAAGGCGCAGAAAATGCGGTCAGGGTGCGGCCTTCCTGAGTGGATCGGCCACTTGCATCTGCGGCGTTCATGGCTATACTGTACGAAATTTTCCTGTTCAACCCTCGGCTATTGCCGGTAAACGTTCGTTACCATTTAGAGTCACTCTAGCATCAGAGAAGGTTTTTTTATGACGGAAGCACAAAAACCAGCCGACCTTTCGGCTGTTATCAGCGAGCTTGAAAAGGTGGTAGAGGAAAAACCGAACAACGTCATGGCCCGGCACCACCTCGGTCTGGTCTATCGCCAGGTGGGACGTGTCGACGATGCCATCACTCAGCTCGAAAAGGCTATAAAACTCGACAATCAGTCCATGGAAAGCATGATCAATCTCGGCGCCATCTTTTTTGATCGCGGCGATACTGATCGTGCTTTAGAGCTGAACCAGCAGGCACTGGCCATCAGTCCCGACATGGCCGAGGCTCATGTCAATATCGGCCTGATTCGTCAGCATCGCAACGAGGTCGATCAGGCGATCGAATGTTATTCCAAGGCGGTGCAGATTGATCCCAAACTGATCACCGCCTGGATTAATCTGACTTCGGCCTACACCATGCTTGAGGAGGATGAAAAAGCAGTGGATGCCGCCCGTCAAGCCGTCACCCTGGAACCCGATTCGCCAATGGCCCGCAACAACCTGGCGGTGGCCCTTTATTTTAAGGGCGATTTCACCGAGTCCCAGCGAAATATGGAAAAGGCCCAGGAGCTAGGATACAGCGTTGATCCTCGTTTTGTCCAAGCCCTGCAGGCAAAATTGGCATAAGAATCATGGGCAGTAAGGCGGAATCAGCCCTCAAACCTTGGTGCCCGTTTTGCGGCATGGATGTCGGCAAGCCAACCGAGGGCATCCAACGCAAGATGCGGGAGTTTCCCATGGGCATCTGCGAGTGCGGGGCGGTGTATGTCAGCGATACCACGGGCCATAACATCGGCGCGGCCATGGTCGAATGTTTGGTCATCGCCTGCAACAATCAGTGGGACCTCGCCTGGGAACTGATTCCCGAGGATGATTATCTGACCGGGACGCTTGAGAATTACGACGAGGTTACCCATCAGGTCGTTCCCAAACGGAATCTTGACGGCCGGGCCGTGCGCGGAGTGCTTTATTTTGTTCGGCTGCACAAGGAGATGGCGGAGCTGGTCAAGCGCTTTGAGCACAAACTCAGTGCAGAGCAACCTGTACTGGTCAATGATGAGAGTGGACACAGCGAGCCCGCAGTTGCGGTTGAGCCGGACCGCGATCCTAAACGGACGAAAAAGCGAGCGGACAAACAGGTGGTCAAGCAGTTGGCCAAATCTCGCGATATCAGCGCCTTGGTTGATCTCTATCTCGACGACCGTAAAGTTCTGCCGTTTCTCCAGCGTTTGCTGTATGAGCCCGATCCAGGGGCCCGCTACAGTATTGCCTGGGTGATTGGCCAGGTCTGCGGACGGGTGGCCATCCGTGAGCCTGGTCCCGTGGCCGATCTGCTCCACCGGCTGTTCGAGGCCTGTTCCGACTCGGCTGCCAGCTCCTGGGGCATGGTCGAGACCATCGGCGCCATCATTGCCGCCCGGCCCGATATCTATGGTGCTTTCACCCGGCATCTCTTCAACTTCATGGGCGATCCCGCAACCCGTGAGGCCGTACTTTGGGGCTTGGGCGAGATCGCTGCTACCCGGCCCGATCTGATTCGAAAAACCCCTTTTTATTCCCTGTTTCCTGTGCTCAATCACAGCGACCCGGTTCTGCGAGGCCTGACCCTGCGGCTACTGGGGAGAATACAGGCAAAAGAGGCGGCATTTCAGATTCTTGGCCTGCAGCATGATATCGCCCCGCTCACTCTTTACGAGCAGGGCGTTCCCCTGGCAACCACAGTGGCCGAGCTTTCCGCCCAGGCCACCCGCACTCTTTATAAGGAAGAAGGCAATGGCAAGTGAGTTTATTCAACCTCTGGACAGTCTCGGTCCGGTCGCCACGCAGAATGGCAGCGACCAAGACCAGGACAATCCGGCAAAAAAGGATTATCTCGAAGGACGCAAGCTCCACAGTGACGGCGAGTATACCCAGGCGGCCATCGCTTTTCATAATGCCCTCAGGGGCTTTGAAGAGCAGGGAGATCAGGCGGGCGTAGCCAATGCTTCCGACCGGCTGGGCGATGCCTGCCTTGCTCGCGACGAATATGCCATGGCCATCGCCAATTTCCAGCGCGCCTGCGCCATCTGCGAGAAAGAGGATGACAGCTTTTCCGTGCTGGCCTTGAACAAAAAAATGGCGGTCGCCTATCGCAAGCTGGGTGACCAGGAGAAGGCCCTGGAGTTGCTCTATGATACGCTTGAGCATTTTCGGCTGACCAACAACCCCAAGGGGGCGGTTGAGGCGCTGATCTTCATTGCCGAAACCTATACTGAACAGGGTGAACGATTGAAAGCGGCGGACGCCTACCGTTCGGTGGCCAGCATTCACTCCCGATTTAAACACACCCGCCTGGCTGAGGAGTTCAACCAACGGGCCGCTTCCCTGGAGCAGCACGAGTAAATGTTTACCGGGATCATTCAGGGACTGGGTACGCTTTTTGAAAAGCGTCCGGCCGGCGGCGGAATGATCTTTGGCCTGGAGGCCGACTTTGCACTGACCGATCCGGAAGAGGGGGAGTCCATCGCGGTGAACGGCGCCTGCCTGACCGCGCGTCACATTAAAGGCAGCCGTTTTTATGTGGATGTCTCGCCGGAGAGTCTGACGCGAACCATTCTTGGTCGTTTACAAACCGGTCAACGGGTCAACCTCGAGCGGGCATTGCGACTCAGCGACCGCCTGGGCGGACATCTGGTCAGTGGCCACGTTGACACCCAAGGGCTGGTTGAGCAACGACGGAACGCCGGTGATTTCACTCTGTTTACCTTCTCGTTGGACCCTGGTCTGACAAAGTATGTTATTGAAAAGGGATCGATCACAATCAACGGCGTCAGTCTGACGGTCAATTCCTGCGAACGCGATCGATTTTTCGTTTCCATCATTCCCCATACCCTGGCGAGCACCACTTTAGGTGCGCTTAGGGAGGGCGACCCGGTGAACATCGAGGTGGATATGATCGGCAAGTACGTCGAAAAATTACTGACCGAGAAGTCGGCTGGTGGCGGGATGCAGGGCCGGATCAACCCGGCTTTTCTCGCCGAGCATGGTTTTTTGTAAAAGTCCGGGGTATGCATCGCAAACCGGAAGGCTATTGTAGGTATTCGTTGAGAATGGGAAACGTGGCGTGCGCACGGTCTTTCCTGGAAAGAGGGTGATATGGCAGTCAGTTCGATAGCGGAAGTTGTAGAGGACATCAAGGCTGGGAAGATGATTATCCTGGTTGATGATGAAGACCGGGAAAATGAGGGCGACCTCTGCATGGCAGCCGAACTGGTGACCCCGGAGGCCATCAATTTCATGGCCACCCATGGGCGCGGCCTGATCTGTCTGGCCATGAGCCCCGACATCATCGATCAGTTGGGGCTGCCGATGATGGTGTCGAACAATCAGTCGCCATACGGCACTGGTTTCACGATCAGTATTGAGGCTCGCACCGGCGTTAGTACCGGCATTTCAGCGGGGGACCGGGCTCGAACCATCGAAGCGGCCGTCGACCCCAATGCCACACCCCGCGACATTATTAGCCCTGGGCACATTTTTCCCCTGCGTGCTCGCGGCGGCGGCGTCTTGGTCCGCACCGGTCAGACCGAAGGATCGGTCGACCTGGCCCGGATCGCCGGACTACGCACCGCCGGCATCATCTGTGAAATTATGAAAGATGACGGCACGATGGCGAGAATGCCCGATCTGGAGATCTTTGCCGAGCAACATGGACTGAAGATCGCTACCATCGCCGATCTGGTCGCCTACCGGCTGCGCAAGGACGTGCTGGTACGCCGTGCCGCAGAGGCCCGTCTGCCCACCTTCCACGCGGGCGAATTCCGCCTGATTGCTTACCAGAACGATGTTGACGGGCAGGAGCACGTGGCCTTGGTCAAGGGCGAAATCAGTCCGGAAGAACCGGTCATGGTGCGCGTCCACTCCGAATGTCTGACCGGCGACGTCTTTGGGTCCGCCCGCTGCGACTGCGGCTCGCAGCTGCATGCGGCCATGCGTATGGTCGAGCAGGAGGGCAAGGGCGTGGTCTTGTATATGCGCCAGGAGGGACGTGGTATCGGCTTGGTCAACAAACTTAAAGCCTATAAACTCCAGGATAACGACGGGTTGGACACGGTCGAGGCCAACATCCGCCTCGGATTCAAAGCTGACCTGCGCGATTACGGCATCGGCGCGCAAATCCTTCGGGACTTGGGAGTGCGAAAAATGCGCCTTTTGACCAATAATCCCAAAAAGATTATAGGGCTGGAGGGCTACGGACTCGAGGTGACGGATCGTCTGCCTATCGAGATTCCCGGCGACGAGGAAAACAAGGACTATCTACGAACAAAACGCGATAAAATGGGACACATCCTTGAGCTGTACGGCGATCTGCCGATGGGATGTGCGTCACCAGGGACCCGTGATATTTAACTACAGGAACTACAATGGCACATTATCTGGAAGGAAATTTACAGGGCACTGGACGGAAAATCGGCATAGTCGTGGCTCGGTTTAATTCGTTTATCTCCGAAAAACTGCTGGAAGGAGCTCTCGACAGTTTGTTGCGCTCTGGTGTGAACACCGATGATATCGTGGTGGCGCGGGTGCCCGGTGCCTTTGAAATTCCACTGGTGGCTCAGAAAATGGCCAAGTCGGGCAGGCATGATGCGGTCATTTGCCTCGGAGCGGTTATTCGCGGCGCAACACCCCATTTTGATTATGTGGCCGGCGAAGTCTCCAAAGGTACGGCCCAGGTGATGCTTGACGCCGGCATTCCTGTGCTTTTTGGGGTTTTGACCACTGAGACCATTGAACAGGCCATCGAGCGGGCAGGGGCCAAGGCTGGCAACAAAGGTTCGGACGTTGCCATTGCTGCCCTGGAAATGATCAATCTCCTTGATGCGATCAACTGATGCAGGCGCCGGCTTTTTCTGGGCTTCTTTGTCAATTGAACTGCTCTAACTGAATCGCATGGGATTACGACGCAAATCGAGGGAGTTGGCCCTACAGTTTCTCTTTAGCCACGATTTTCAGGAGCGTGCAAGCACTCCTGAAACCGTGGTGCAGGATTTGGAACTTTTCTGTCACAGCTTTGAAGTGGGGCAAAAAGCAATGCCCTATGCCCGCCTTCTGGTCGAGGGGATCTGTCTGCGTTTGGACGAGATTGACATTCTCCTGGCCGAGCACTCCCATAACTGGCGGGTGGAACGTATGTCCTCTGTGGATCGCAACATTCTTCGGATAGCCATATTCGAGATGCTCCTCGCCGATGAAATTCCCGCGCAGGTGGTCATTAATGAGGCCCTGGAGATCGCCAAGCACTATTCCATCCATGATTCGGTGCCGTTTATCAATGGCATTCTTGACGCAGTTCAAACCGCTGTTCCCAAATGAGCTCTGCTCTGTTCCACAGGTGCTGTCTCGTTTTTTTTCCGCTTGGTCCTGTTATCCTGCTGGCTTCCAATGCAAGAAGGAACAGGCTGGCCGCCTGATCCTCGCCGCGTACTCTGTGCAGGTAGTTTGCCTATATTTCAGAAAGTTTAGTGGACTTTTCTCATGGGTTGCATGATTTGGTCGGCGAAAAACCTTCCGGCCTTCCTCCGCCCCTGTGGATGGATTATCCGCACTGTTGTAGGTAGTTGAGGAACGTTCTCGGGCGAGAACGAAAGCGGAAGTTATTTATTAGGGCGTTATGAGCATATCCGAAACACAGCCAGAGGGGAGGGGGCGGCAAGATGTGGTGGCGCTTCTGCTGCTGTTTCTCACTCTTTTTTTTCTTATTGCCCTTGGGAGCTACCTCCAACCACTCTTTGGGTCCGAACCGGCACGGCAGCAGCCAACTGCAAACTGGTGCGGGGCGCTTGGCTTTTATGCAGCCCATTACCTTTTTTCGTTTCTCGGGCTTATTGCGTTTTTTCCGATTGCCCTTCTAGGATATGCCCTGGGCTCGACCCTGCTTTCCCGCACCACTGCTCACCGGTTACCCGCCATCGTGGCCGGGTTTTCCGGGATCATGCTCGGTTCATCGGGTTTATTCGGGGCCATTGAACAACTGCTCGTACCAGCTTCCTTTATTGCACCTGGAGGATACCTCGGCAACCTGATTTGGGGTTTGCTCAGTAGTGTGATCGGTACTGTCGGTTCTGTTCTTGTTCTCCTCCTCCTCCTGCTTTTCTCCCTGATGGCCTCGGTGCGCTTTTCCCCTTTTGCTTTTATTGCATACATAGAGAGAGTTAAACGGCACGAGGCCAAATTCAACGAATTGCAGGATCTCGCAGAACCAAAGGTGAGTAAGTCGGCTTTTTCCCCCAAGCGGAGAAAGCAAAATATAGAATCCAAGCGCCTTCAGGACGAGCCTTTACCTGTTCCTGCACTGCATGAACCCCAGAGAAAAACTACGCCCGCAGAAAAAGACCGAAATACCATATCGAAGTACGCTCAACGGGGCGAGTATCAGTTGCCGCCGCTCTCCTTGCTTGATCAGAACGATGAGGGTGACATAGAGTTGAGCCGCGAGCACTACTACGAGGTCAGTGCTACCCTAACGGCTAAGCTTCAGGATTTCGGCGTGCAGGGCACTGTGGCTGGGATTTCTCCTGGGCCAGTGGTTACGACCTACGAGTTTTCGCCGGCGCCGGGAGTGAAAATCAATCGCATCGTAACCCTCGCTGATGATTTGGCCATGGTGCTGAAGGTCGACCGCGTTCGGATCGTCGGTTCCATTCCCGGAAAGGCGGCCATCGGCATCGAGATTCCTAATCCGCTACGCAAGACTGTTTTTCTGCATGAAATTTTGACCACCGCCGAATACCAGGATGCTGCTGCCATGCTTACGCTGGCCCTTGGTTTCGATGTCGTCGGCCACCCGGTAGTTGCCAACTTGGCCCGCATGCCGCATCTGCTCATTGCCGGGGCCACTGGTGCGGGTAAATCGGTGGCGATTAACGCCTTTATCGCCTCCATACTCTTCAAGGCCACTCCCGAGGAGGTGCGGTTGTTGATGATCGATCCGAAGCGGATAGAACTTTCCGTGTACGACGACATTCCCCATCTGCTCCATCCCGTGGTGGTTGAAGCGAAGATGGCTTCCCGAGCCTTGCTCTGGGCGGTGCGCGAAATGGAACGCCGTTACCGGTTGCTCGAGGAGCGACGGGTGAAATCTATTGCTTCTTATAATCAGGTAGCCGAGGAAAAACTGCCCTATATCGTTATCATTGTTGATGAACTGGCCGATCTGATGATGGTTGCTTCCAAGGATGTGGAAACCTCGATTGCCCGTCTCGCGCAGATGGCAAGGGCCGCAGGCATGCATATTATTTTGGCGACGCAACGGCCGTCGGTTGATGTCCTCACTGGCTTGATCAAAGCCAATTTTCCCACCCGCATCTCATTTAAGGTCTCTTCGAAAGTCGATTCAAGGACTATTCTCGATGGATCCGGGGCGGAACATCTGCTCGGCATGGGTGATATGCTGTTTTTGCCACCGGGCGCCGCTAAATTGCAGCGTATTCATGGTGCTTTTATCTCCGAACAGGAAACCGAAAGACTGGTTACTTATTTGAAAGGTCAAGGAACCGCCGAGTACGACGAGTCAGTTTTGCAAGGGATCGAGGAAGAAGCGGAGAGTGCGGACGAGACCTGCGAGGAGCATGATGAAAAGTATGACGAGGCCGTGGCCGTGGTCACGGAAACAGGACAGGCCTCGATTTCTATGGTGCAACGCCGGTTGCGGGTCGGATACAATCGTGCCGCACGAATGATCGAAATCATGGAGAAGGAAGGCATCGTCGGCCCGGCTGACGGCTCGCGGCCGCGCGAGGTCCTGGTCCGGTCATCGTATTCCGGGAACGATTGAAGGCTGCCTTGAGTTGACCGAACTGGAATTGTCGACCGGAAGTTATCCTTTCCACGAGACGGGAAATATTCTGTGTCTCGGTATGGTTAACAGTATGTATCCATAATTCTGATACTTTCGTTAAGTTTTGCTGTTCAATGTTGTTTTGACGATTTTTCTTGACATCGGGAAGGCAACAAATTAAAAGTGTGACACGGTCAGAAATGAGTGGCTGTTCATTTTTTGTATAATGACAAATTGTCTGAAAAGACGTATGAAATGAGCAGGTTGCACCCGTGGCCGCGGTGGAAAACGGTTGGCTGCTTGATGTGAGTATTTGTTTTTCTTGAAGCAAGAAGCTAGAGGTTATTGGTTGCCCAGATCGGGCGCCATAAAGGAAAATTCAAGTGAGGAGGTAGTTTAATGCCAAGTTACGTAGATCCTTCAAAATGTGATGGTTGCAAGGGTGGAGATAAAACCGCCTGCATGTACATCTGTCCCAACGATCTGATGGTTCTCAATGTTGAGGCTATGAAGGCGTACAATCAGGAACCGGATGCATGCTGGGAGTGTTACTCCTGTGTTAAGATTTGCCCGCAGGGTGCAATCTTTGTTCGTGGTTATGATGACTTTGTACCGCTGGGAGGCCAGGTGCATCCAATGCGTTCCTCTGACTCCATCATGTGGACTGTAAAATTCCGGAATGGCAATATTAAACGCTTTAAGTTCCCGATTCGGACCACCGCTGAGGGCGCTGCCAATGAGTATCCTGGTCAGAAAGGTGCAAGCCTGGATGACGAGTGTTTGCTGCTCGAGAGCAATCTGCCATCCCCCACCAAGCTGGCCTGAGCATCAACGGGAAGCAAGGGTTAACTGAAAATTCTATTCTGAAAATAATACTGAGGAGATAGAAATATGGCATTACCAAATAAGCCGAAAGGCGAGCTTAACGCCGTTGTCGATCCAGAAATCGTTGAGCATAGCTGTGACGTGCTGATCGTGGGCGGTGGTATGGCTGCTTGCGGCACAGCTTTCGAGATTACCAAATGGGCTCCTGCCGACATGAAAATCATTCTTGTCGACAAGGCTTCTCTCGAGCGCTCAGGCGCTGTTGCTCAAGGCCTTTCCGCTATTAATACCTATATCGGCGAGAACCCCATTGAAAACTATGTCAAGATGGTTCGTAATGACCTGATGGGCGTTGTTCGCGAAGATCTTATCTATGATCTCGGTCGTCATGTTGATGAGTCTGTTAAGCTGTTTGAAGAATGGGGTCTGCCCATTTGGAAGAAAGCTGATGACGGCGGCAACCTCGATGGCGCCAAGCCTGCCAAAACCCTCCGTGAAGGTGGCGCTCCGGTTCGTACCGGTAAATGGCAGATCATGATCAACGGTGAATCGTACAAGTGTATTGTTGCTGAGCCGGCCAAGAAGGCATTGGGCGAAGCCAATATTCATGAGCGTGTTTTCATCGTCAAGATGTTGCTTGACAAGAACAAAGAGAACACTATCGCCGGTGCGGTTGGCTTCTCTACCCGTGAAAATAAAGTCCATGTCTATACCTGCAAGTCCGCTATGGTTGCTTGCGGTGGCGCGGTAAACATTTTCCGTCCCCGGTCCACCGGTGAGGGTAAAGGTCGCGCTTGGTATCCGGTATGGAATGCTGGTTCCACCTACACCATGTGCGCCCAAGTTGGTGCTACCCTGACCATGATGGAAAACCGATTCACACCGGCTCGTTTCAAAGATGGTTATGGTCCGGTCGGTGCGTGGTTCCTGCTGTTCAAGGCCAAAGTACAGAATGGTCTTGGCGAGTTCTATGCCAATAGCCCGGATGTTAAAGCAGAGCTTGAGAAGTTCATGCCTTATGGTGCATCTGCGGTTACTCCGACCTGTCTGCGTAACCACCTGATGATCAATGAGCTGAAGGCTGGACGTGGTCCGATCTACATGGCCACCGACGTAGCCCTTAACGCCTTCTTGGATGACATGCGCGCCGCCGGCAAAGATGAGAAAGAGGTTAAAAAATTCTGGAAACATCTGGAGTCAGAAGCATGGGAAGACTTCTTGGATATGTCCGTTGGTCAAGCCGGTCTCTGGGCGGGCACCAACACTGAACCCGAGAAAGTCGGATCTGAGATCATGCCGACCGAACCCTACATGCTAGGTTCCCATTCCGGTTGTTGCGGTATTTGGGTTTCCGGTCCTGAAGAGAGCTGGGTCCCTGCAATCGACGGTCCTCGTTCGCATCAGTACAAATGGGGCTACAACCGCATGACAACCGTTAACGGCCTGTTCACCGCAGGTGACGGCGTTGGCGCATCCGGACATAAGTTCTCCTCCGGCTCACATGCTGAAGGTCGTATCTGCGCTAAACAAATGGTTAAGTACTGTCGTGATAACGCAGCGTTCAAACCTGAGCTCGCTCAGACCGCCAAGGAATTGGCCGCTGAAATCTATGCACCGGTACGTCTGTATCATGAGTTTAAAGATGCTTCCACCGCATCTGACGTTAACCCGAACTATGTTAAGCCTGCCGGGCTGATGATGCGTCTGATGAAGGCCACCGACGAATACGGCGGTGGTGTTGCTACCTACTATATGACCTCCGGCAAACTGCTGAACATCTGTCTTGATCTGCTTGCAGTAATGCGTGAAGATGCTGCCAAGATGGCTGCCGGCGACCTGCATGAGTTGATGCGCGCTTGGGAAAACTATCACCGCATCTGGTGTGTAGAGACCCACATCCGCCACATCGAGTTTCGTAAAGAATCCCGTTATCCCGGATTCTATTACCGGTCAGATTATCCGACCTGTGATGACGAGAACTGGAAGGTCTTTGTTAACTCCACTTTTAATCCGAAAACCCAAGAGTGGAAGTGTGAAAAAGTCAACTGTGTGAACATCATCGAGACCACTCCTTGGATCTGATCTCGAAGAGACATTGATTGTCTGAAGAAAAATCTCCAGGCTCCCTCGCGGAGCCTGGAGATTTTTTATATACGGGTCTGATTTTGTTTGAGTTGAGACGAAAGATGAAGTAGTTATTCACATTTCGTATCAATTGAACCAGAAATCACCTTTCATCAATACCAGCAGTTATGGAGGTTTGGCATGAGTGACACTGCAGGCAATGGTGCGGTACTGGTTGTGGGCGGCGGTATAAGTGGTTTGACCGCTGCACTCGAAGCTGCTGAAGTCGGCAATGATGTTTTTCTCGTTGAGAAAAACTCTTATTTTGGTGGCCGGGTTGCCCAGCTCAATCAGTATTTCCCCAAACTTTGTCCCCCCACATGTGGACTTGAAATCAATTTCAAGCGCATCAAAGACAATCGTAAGATCAGAACCTATTCCTTGACAACCGTTAAATCGGTTACTGGTGGGCCTGGTAATTTCGAGGTTCAGCTCGAAACAGCACCGCGTTACATCAATTCTAACTGTACCGCCTGTGGTGACTGTGGCCAAGTTTGCACCGACGAAATCGAAGATGACTTTAACTTCGGTATGAACAAAATCAAGGCTGCGTACCTCCCTCACGAGATGGCCTTCCCGCGGCGATATGTCCTGGCAAAGGATGCCTGCTCAAGTACCTGCCTCGATGCAATTAAAGCTGCCTGCAAGTACAATGCTGTTGACTTGGATATGCAGCCCCAAACTTTTACTCTCAAGGTTAGCTCCATTATCTGGTCGACCGGGTGGAATCCCTACGCTGCCAACAAAATCAGTAACTTGAATTACAATTCCTCCAACGCTATTATCACTAACATGATGATGGAACGGATGGCGGCCGATAACGGGCCGACAAAAGGAAAAATTCTTCGTCCCGGAGATAACAAAGAACCCGCCTCCTTCGCCTTTGTGCAATGTGCCGGGTCTCGTGATGAAAATCATTTGCAGCACTGTTCTTATATCTGCTGCATGGCAACTTTTAAACACATTTCCTATATTCGGGAACAGTATCCCGACGCCAAGATTTATGTCTTTTACATCGATCTGCGAACGCCTGGGAAATACGAACATTTTCGTGAAAAATTTATGGCTGACCCCAATACCACCTTCATTAAGGGTAAGGTGGCAGATATTGTCGCCGAACGTGATGGCGGTGTCAGCGTGACTGCTGAGAATGCCGTCACCGGAACCAAGGTCCACCAGAAAGTGGATCTCTGCATTCTGGCAACCGGGATGGAACCCGCACTTGGTGAGCAGGGCAAGGCGTTGGGCGTTATCATGGATGGAAACGGTTTTGTGGTTTCCGATGCGGCAAAAGGTATGCTTTCAGCAGGTTGTGCAAAATCAGCCGTTGATGTTTATACCAGTGGACAATCCTCCACTGCCGCTGCCCTTAAAGCCATTCAGATCGGACGGTAGGAGGAGAGTCAATGAAAAAAGTATATGGTGCATATCTCTGTACTGGTTGTGGCATTGGCAAAGTCCTCGATGTAGATGGCCTGAAAGACGCCGCATCCGATGCTGGCATTGCAATGAATGACCATGCCTGCTTGTGCGGAGCAGACGGTCGGGCCTTCATCGAAAAGGATATTGCCGAGAAAGGGGTCAATACGGTTGTTGTTTGT
This sequence comes from uncultured Desulfobulbus sp., assembly GCF_963662935.2. NCBI lineage: Bacteria > Pseudomonadati > Thermodesulfobacteriota > Desulfobulbia > Desulfobulbales > Desulfobulbaceae > Desulfobulbus > uncultured Desulfobulbus sp. The sequence goes on from NZ_CAXXTL010000002.1 coordinate 2,547,921, forward strand.
GCGTGCTCACCCCGAGTCATGCAGAAGGAATTTGATTTTGGCGAGCAGACCATTACTGTTCGTGGCAATTTACGTGAGCATGTTGCTTGGACAGCCGGTGACCCTAAGGAAGACGGTAGTGTCGATGATTTTCTGCAGGAAATGGGAACCGACTATGTCCGCATGGCAGTCACCAGAGCCCAAAAAACCGAATTGCCGGTTCCTTACAAACTCGAGACCACTTGTAAGAAAATTTTGGTCATGGGTGGGGGCATTGCCGGTTTGACCGCAGCTAATGAAGCGGCAAAAACCGGGTATGAAGTAACCCTCGTTGAAAAGGAAGCACAGCTCGGCGGTAAGGCACTGGGATGGCGGAAGATGTTTCCAACTGCTTACCCGTACACGGATCTGGAAAACCCGACAATTCAAGACATGATTGCCGAGGTGCAGGCCAACAGTAAAATTTCCGTGAAAACCAGCTGCGAGGTCGCTCGAATTGGTGGGTCTCCCGGGCAGTTCAACGTCACCCTAAAGGCTGCAGGCTCTACCATATCATGGGACGCGCCGGCCAAGGTTACAGCTGACCAGCAAGATCTCATTAACAAAGGTGAATTGGAAGATCCCAATAAGGGGTTGGAGAAATATACCAACTTGAATCCCGAGGGCGAGATTTTTGGCGCCGTTGTTCTGGCCACCGGCTGGAAACCCGCTGATGTTTCCCAATATGAACATCTCGGTTACGGTAAATTGACCAACGTGGTTACCAACGCTGAGTTTGAGAAGTTAGCCAAAAATGGTAAGGTACCGGCGCGAGTAGCTTTTGTCCAGAGCCCTGGCGGTAAGGATAACGACAAGGATTTTCCGTACTGCAACTCGGTTACCTCTATGGTGGCTCTCAAGCAGGCCAACTATGTCGTTGAGGATAACCCTGTCGACGGTCAGGCTTATATCCTCTATCAGCACATGCGGACCCCTGGCAACGCCGAATTCTTTTACAAAGGGATGCAGGCCAAAGATGGCGTCTTCATGACCAAAGCGGCGGTCACCAAAGTGGCTGCGGCAGGAAGCGGTTTGGTTGTCGACGTTGAGGATAATTTGCTTGGTGAGAATCTCCAGTTAGAAGTGGATATGGTCGTATTGGCAGCTGGTATGGTTCCGACCACCGCTACCGAGAATGTCATCAATCTGGCTTATCGCCAAGGCCCAGCTTTCCTTGATCTTGACCTGTTTGACGGCTATGCCGATTCACATTTTATCTGTTTCCCATATGAAACGAGAAGAACAGGTATCTATAACTGTGGTGGCGTCCGGAAGGCCGAGACCATGGAAGAAACCATCGACGATGCCACCGGCGCCGCATTGAAAGCCATTCAGTGTATTGAATCGGCTAACCGCGGGGTAGCCGTTCACCCGCGATCAGGTGACCAGACCTATCCTGATTTCTTTTTCTCCCGCTGCACCCAGTGTAAGCGTTGCACAGAAGAATGCCCCTTTGGTGCCTTGGATGACGACGAAAAGGGTACACCGTTGCCGAACCCGACCCGGTGCCGCCGCTGTGGTACCTGCATGGGTGCGTGCCCTGAGCGCATCATCAATTTTGCCGACTACAATATCGACATGATTGGTTCGATGGTCAAAGCCATCGAAGTACCTGATGATGACGAAGAAAAATTGCGAGTTATCGTTTTTGTCTGTGAAAACGATGCATATCCAGCGATAGATATGTCTGGAATGCACCGCAACAAGATCAATAGGCTGGTCCGTTTTATCCCTGTCCGTTGCCTTGGTTCAATGAATATGGTGTGGATCAAGGATGCCATGTCGGCAGGCATGGACGGCGCTTTGCTACTTGGATGCAAGTACGGTGATGATTACCAATGTCACTTTGTCAAGGGATCTGAGATAGCTTCTCGGCGTATGGAGAATATCGGTGAAACCCTTGGTTCGCTGGGACTGGAACCTGAACGTTGTGGGGTACGTGAAATTGCTATTTCCGACTATGACAAAATCCCTGCCATTATCGATGAATTTGTCGAGGAAGTTGTAGCCATGGGGCCCAATCCATTTAAGGGTTTCTAATAATAAGTGACTGTTATCTCGCCGCCGCCATCTTCTTCTATCGTCGATGGCGGTGATTTTCCTATGCTACTGATTTACGGCAAAGGGACTCGACATGTTGACCATCACCTTTTCATGACAGGAGGAAATAATGTCTATGAACGTGCAACCCGATCTTGAATTTATCAAAGCCATGAAGGAGGCGGGTGGCGACACTTTGAAACAGTGTTATCAATGTGCGACTTGTTCAGTCGCATGCCCGCTTTCTTCAGACAGCCAGCCTTTTCCGCGCAAAGAGATGATTCTTGCTCAGTGGGGATTAAAGGATAAGCTGATTACTGATCCCAACGTCTACCTCTGCCATCAATGCGGCGATTGCACCGAGTTGTGCCCACGCGGTGCCCGTCCTGGTGATGTTCTGGGCGCAATCCGCGCCTATGCCTATCGTTCGCTCGGTTGGCCGAAGGCCTTGGCAGGTCTTTGTAGCTCTGCCAAAAACCTTCCCGTGCTCATCGGTATTCCTGCTGTGACTATTTTCATCATGTGGCTGATTTCTGGAGGAATGCATATTCCCTCAGGTGAGCAATTCGCTCGGGCTGGCTACACGCAATTCTTTGGGCACTGGGATTTCTATTTGTTGGCCAAGAATGTTCTCTTTATCGACATTATCATGCTGACGGCAGCCGGTATTGCCGTGACCTCAGTCTACAAAGGCGTTTCAACCCTTTGGAAAGGTATGTCCGAATCAATCGGTCTCAAAGACGTACCTTATCGTCCTTCTGTGCCGCAGTTCATCAAACTGTTTTTGTGGCCCTCGATTATTGAGATTCTTCAGCACAAACGATTCAAGGAATGTACTGTAAACGCAGACCGCGTGAAAGGACATCAACCTATGGTTTTTGGGTTTATTGGCCTCTTCATTGTCACCTGCTACTCACTGTTTACACAAGATGTCATTGGTATTTTTATCCCATCTATGCATGGTCCGATTTCCATGTGGAACCCGGTTAAATTGCTTGCCAACGTTTCTGCGGTGGCGATGATAGCCGGTATCGGCATTCTCTGGATCAATAGAAGCAAAATGGAGGCTGCAGGTAAAGCAACCAAAACTTTCTATGATTGGTTTTTGATCTGGATCGTCATGGGCGTTGGCGTTACCGGCCTTGCAGCTGAGTTGCTCCGGTTGATTGGTATACCTTCTTTGGGATATGTTGTGTATTACCTGCATCTCATCTCTGTGGTTATGCTTTTCTCGTATATGCCGTACACCAAGTTTGCTCATATCGTTTATCGGACCTTTGCCATGGCGTTTGAGCGCTACCGAGAATCATCTTACATTAAAAACCCACTGAACGGCTGAACAGTCGCCAGGGGGGAAGGAACGGAGACCGGAAGCTCTCGCTTCCGGTTTTTTATTTGTTGAGAGTTAGAGAAAATTGTTGATTTTTAATTTTCATAGGGTATATTTTCCGGGTTAATGCTGGCGTAGCTCAATTGGCAGAGCACCTGATTTGTAATCAGGGGGTTGCGGGTTCAAGTCCCATCGCCAGCTCCAGGGAGATGAGAAAACAAATGCCAGGGAGCGGTTGATTGAAAGCTGCTTTCTGTCCTTTGTTTTCTGGTGATAAAGTGGAGGGGTTCCCGAGCGGCCAAAGGGAACAGACTGTAAATCTGTCGGCGGAGCCTTCGGAGGTTCGAATCCTCCCCCCTCCACCATAACCTGGTTCAGTTGTATCGCACTGGTATCGCAGGGTTCGCAAGGATCAAGCGGGAATAGCTCAATGGTAGAGCATCAGCCTTCCAAGCTGAGGGTTGCGGGTTCGAGTCTCGTTTCCCGCTCCACGCATATCGGACGTTGGCCGGCCAATGCAAGGTTTCAAGTAATCGTTCTTCGCCCACGTAACTCAGGGGTAGAGTACCTCCTTGGTAAGGAGGAAGTCATCGGTTCAAATCCGATCGTGGGCTCCAAGTATCAATCGATTGTGAAGGGTGGTCGATTGAGTCTGATTGAACTTCTGTCCAAGGAGACATGAGATGGCGAAGGAAAAATTTGCGCGGACAAAGCCGCATGTCAATGTCGGAACAATCGGTCACATTGACCATGGTAAGACAACCCTGACAGCGGCGATAACCCGCGTGTTGTCGACAAAAGGCATGGCCAAATTCACTGATTTCAGTGAGATTGACAAGGCGCCCGAGGAAAAAGAGCGCGGTATTACAATTGCTACCGCCCATGTCGAATACGAGACAGCTGCTCGCCATTACGCGCATGTGGATTGTCCTGGGCATGCCGACTATATCAAAAACATGATCACCGGTGCGGCTCAAATGGACGGGGCTATTCTTGTTGTGGCGGCCACCGACGGTCCCATGCCGCAAACCCGTGAGCACATTCTCCTGGCCCGTCAGGTCGGTGTCCCGGCCATGGTCGTTTTTCTCAATAAATGCGACATGGTCGATGACCCGGAACTGATCGAGTTGGTTGAGATGGAGCTCCGCGAGTTGTTGGACAAATACGATTTTCCTGGTGATGATATTCCGATTATCCAGGGATCGGCGCTACACGCCCTTGAATTTCCTGAAGACGAGGAAAAGGCAAAATGCATCTGGAATTTGATGGAAGCGGTCGATAACTACATTCCGCAGCCTGAACGCGCCATTGACAAGCCTTTCCTGATGCCAGTCGAGGATGTTTTTTCCATCTCTGGTCGCGGTACCGTCGCAACGGGACGAATTGAACGTGGCGTTGTTCACGTCGGGGATGAGGTTGAGATCGTTGGAATTCGCCCGACTGCCAAGACCACCTGTACGGGTGTTGAGATGTTCCGCAAATTGCTCGACGAGGGGCAGGCTGGTGATAACGTCGGAGCCTTGCTTCGTGGTGTCAAGCGTGAGGAAATCGTCCGTGGTCAGGTCTTGGCTAAACCAGGTTCCATTAAGCCGCATAAAAAGTTCAAAGCAGAAGCCTATATCTTGACCAAAGAAGAAGGTGGGCGTCATACCCCATTTTTTAATGGTTACCGGCCGCAGTTTTATTTCAGGACCACTGATGTGACCGGCGTCTGTACTCTTGAAGAGGGTGTGGAGATGGTCATGCCCGGTGACAATATACATATCACCGGTGAGCTCATCACCCCGATTGCAATGGAAGCAGGGCTTCGTTTTGCCATCCGTGAAGGTGGTCGCACCGTCGGCGCAGGCGTCGTCAGCGATATTATCGAATAATCACGACCCCGCATTCGGGGAAAAAATACGAGGAATGAAGCAGCCGGGCTCGTCCCGGCTGCTCCACTCTGATGGGGCATATTATGAGAGATACCATCACGTTGGCATGCCAAGCTTGCAAACAACGAAATTACACCACCACCAAAAATAAAAAAACTGTGCCGCACAAATTAGAGCTAAAGAAGTACTGTCCCTTTTGTAAGGCTCATACCCCACACAAAGAAACCAAATAAACAGGCCAGTAGCTCTAACGGTAGAGCACCGGACTCCAAATCCGGGGGTTGGGGGTTCGAATCCCTCCTGGCCTGCCATTGAGATTTATGGTCATGTGAATTCAAGTTTCTTAGTTCACGATGTCAAATAAGAAATTAACTCGGACCAACAAGGAAGAGATGGAAGGCAAAAAAGGGATAGTTGATCCCGATAAGAAATTTTATTTCTCTCCTTCTGGCATTCGAGATTTTTTGCTGGAAGTTCAATCTGAATTTCGCAAAATCGTCTGGCCGCCTAAGAAAACCACTGCCGGATTAACCGGTTTTGTTATCTTGTTGGTTGTTGTGATATCGCTATATCTTGGCTCTGTCGATCTCCTCTTGGGCAAATTAGTGTCCACCGTCCTTAAATGATTGGCTCGCTGGGAAGAAACTCATGGCAAAAAGTTGGTATATAGTTCATACGCACACCGGGTTTGAGAACAAGGTCAAGGCCACCTTGGAAGAGCGTATTAAAATGGCAGGTCAAGAGGATGGCTTCGGAGAAATTCTCGTTCCTACCGAGCAAGTCGTCGAAATGGTGAAAGGAGCACGAAAAACTTCCGAACGGAAATTTTTCCCAGGCTACATCCTTATCAACATGGAAATGAGTGAACACACTTGGCACATTGTACAAGAAACCCCAAGAGTTACTGGTTTCGTTGGTATAAATATGAGCCAAGCAGGCACGGATAAAGATATATATAAAAAAATTCCCTCGCTCACAGAAAAAGAAGCGCATAAAATTTTAGGTCGCATAGCCGACGGCGCGAATAAACCCAAGCCTAAGGTGATTTTTGGGGAAGGAGATGCAGTGAGGGTAATAGATGGACCCTTTGCCAATTTTCAAGGAACCGTTGAAGAAGTTTTTCCGGAAAAGGGCCGGGTAAGAGTTATGGTGTCAATTTTTGGACGCTCTACACCGGTTGAACTAGAATATATCCAGGTGAGTAAAAATTAAGCTCCCACTCTCTCGGAGAGGTTTGTGCTATGGCAAAAAAAATTCAGGCGTTTATTAAACTGCAAATTCCTGCAGGAAAAGCAAATCCATCGCCACCAGTAGGTCCAGCTCTTGGGCAACACGGCGTCAATATAATGGATTTCTGTAAGTCGTTCAATGCTCAGACGCAGTCAGTTGGGGATACTATTATTCCCGTTGTGATCACGGTCTATTCAGATCGGTCATACAGCTTCATCACCAAAACTCCTCCCGCTTCCGTCTTATTAAAAAAGGCTGCAGGTTTGACAAGGGGGTCGAGTAATCCTAAGAAGGATCGGGTTGCAGAATTGGATCAAGCAAAAATTAGAGAAATCGCTGAAACTAAAATGCCTGACCTTAATGCCTACGATATTGAGCATGCAGTTCGTATTATCGAAGGTACTGCAAGAAGCTGCGGCATTACCGTTATCAAATAACAAAAACATTCGCTTCACCTGTGCAAAACCACACTGCACCAGGGAGAATACAAGAGGTACTTATGCCTAGACGTGGGAAGAATTATAATGCTTCTGTTGCAACAGTCGATCGCCAAAAACTAACAGATTTGACTGAGGCTCTAGAAAATGTGTTAAAAGCTAAATACGCTAAGTTCGATGAATCTGTCGATATAGCTGTACGACTTGGCGTCGATCCGCGCCACGCTGACCAGATGGTACGCTCTAGTGTCATCTTGCCGAATGGTACTGGAAAAACTGCGAGAGTCCTCGTGTTTGCTAAAGGTGAAAAAGAGAAAGAGGCGCTCGCTGCAGGTGCTGATTTTGCCGGCTCCGATGAACTAATTGGAAAAATTAAAGGGGGATGGCTTGATTTTGATAAAACCATTGCCACCCCCGACATGATGGGTGAAGTCGGAAAAATCGGACGTATTCTAGGACCAAGAAACTTAATGCCTAACGCCAAATTAGGTACGGTAACGTTTGATATCGAGCGCGTTGTTAACGAAATAAAAAAAGGGAAAGTTGATTTCCGCGTAGATAAAGCTGGGGTTGTTCACGCTGTTATGGGCAAAAGTTCTTTCGGCGTAGAGAAATTAGCAGAGAACATTTTGGCCTTTATCGATAAACTAATTCAACTCAAGCCATCGACAAGCAAAGGGATTTACCTGCGAGCAATCTCGGTTTCCAGCACTATGGGGCCTGGCTTTAAGGTTGATCCACTGCAAGTGCGATCCCTCATCAAAGCAGCTTAAATACTACTGGGCCAGGAATATGTGGCAACGTAATCTTTAAATGTAGCATCTTGTTTAAGTAAGATTAACCCTTGGGAAGGTCAAAGACAGCAGGGACGAATGGTTAATGACACTTTGTTTCGGAAAGTGTCCCCTGCCGAGGCCAGACCGGCGTAGAAAGTTATGCCGATTGTAGTCTTCATTCCTCTTTCTGCTCTTTTAGACAGTCCCGTTACACACGAAAGGAGGTATCAACGTTGAATCGCGATCAGAAGACCGATATCATTAGTGAACTCAACGAAACCTTTTCCAAAGCAAAGTTTGCTGTAGTCGCCGATTACCGCGGACTTAAAGTTACGGAACTGGAAAAACTTCGGAAGAATCTTCGTGAAAACGATGCGCAGATTCAGGTTGCAAAAAACACCTTGTTGCGACTTGCCGTGAAAGGAACCGCCTGCGAAAGTTTAGGCGACTCTTTTAGTGGCACGACTGCTGTCGCTATCGGATTCAATGAGCCGGTAGGACCTGCAAAGGTGCTCGCTGCATTTGCCACCGAATTTAACGCGTTTTCCATCCGATCCGCAATACTCGACGGCACTCTTTTGAGTGCGGATGATGTGGTAGCTCTTTCCAAGTTGCCCAGCAGAGACGAGTTGCTGGCCAAATTGCTTGGCACCATGTCTGCTGTTCCGACAGGGTTCGTCAGAGTTCTTAGCGCAGTACCGCAGAAATTGCTCTACGCACTTTCCGCGATTAAAGACCAGAAAGAAAATTAAAACAACAACGCTCTGGAATTGAAAAATCCAGAGTAAATTGATTTTGTCATCACGTCAGGAGGAATGAAAATGGCTGCAACTAAACAAGAGGTTATTGACTTTATAGCAAATATGACAGTTCTCGAACTCTCTGAGCTTATCAAGGAGTTGGAGGAAAAATTCGGTGTTTCTGCTGCGGCCCCGGTCGCCATAGCTGCTGCCGCTGGTCCCGCTGATGGTGGTGCCGTGGCTGAGGAAAAAACTGAATTTGATGTTATTTTGACAGGTTCTGGTGATCAAAAAATTAAGGTCATTAAGGAAGTTCGAGCTATTACTTCCCTTGGGCTGAAAGAAGCAAAAGATTTGGTGGAGGGTGTTCCTGCTCCAGTTAAAGAGGGCGTGAGCAAGGATGAGGCTGCTGCCATCAAAGCTCAAATCGAAGGTGCCGGTGGTACCGTAGAGATCAAATAATTATTTTTCAATTGTGCTAACGGGACACTCCATGCCCGAAGGCAATCCATCCATTCAGGTAACGCTATAGGGCTTAATGCCCCGTAGCGTTCCTGTGTTTGTAGGTTTTTCAATTTTCAGGGCAGATCGTTTTTTTATTTTATACTATTATTTCAGATGAATAATAAGAAAACAATCGGCGTCACGCGGAATGTTTTGAGGGGACTATGAGAAGAGTACGTAAGAGTTTTGCGAAAACCAGCCAGATTATAGAACCACCACATCTTATCGCAATGCAGAGGGAATCTTACGAGCACTTTCTGCAGCGAGGTATAGCGCCTGAGCTACGCAAAGACCATGGATTGCAAGCCATATTTCAAAGTATATTTCCCATTACGGATTTCAACGGACTCTGTTCACTTGATTTCGTACGTTATTCCTTTGGAGAGCCGAAATACACTGTTGCTGAGTGTATAGAACGGGGCATGACCTACGAAGCACCGCTCAAAATCACCGTTCGGCTGATTACCTTCGATTTCGACGAGGAAACAGGGGTTCAATCTGTTCGTGACATCAAAGAACAGGAGGTTTTTCTTGGTGCTTTACCATTAATGACTCAGGATGGCGTCTTTGTTGTCAACGGGACAGAACGCGTTATCGTCAATCAATTGCAGCGATCCCCAGGTCTTTTTTACACCCATGACCATGGAAAGTCGCATGCATCCGGTAAAAGACTTTACTCCGCACGTATTATCCCTGTCCGTGGTTCTTGGCTTGATTTTGAGTTTGACATCAAAGATATCCTCTATGTGCGGATTGACCGTCGCCGAAAACTGCCAGTGAGCGTACTCCTTAAAGCGCTTGGATATAACGAAGCCGAACTGCTCAATGAGTTTTATCATGCGGATACCATTTGTTTTGATGGGAAAGAGTATACAATCTCCTTCAATGCCGTCACTTTTGCTAATCAGCGACTGAACACCGATATCATTAATCCAGCCGACGGAGCTGTGGTTGCCAAGAAGGGGAAGAAAGTCACCAAGACACTGGCGAAAAAGATTGAGAGTTTAGGGGTTTCTTCGCTGAGTATAAGCGTTGATGAACTTCACGGACGTTTTTATGCAAATGATATCGTCAATGAACAGAGTGGCGAAATCTTGGTTCGCTGTAACGAGACCGTTACGCCCGCAAATCTGCAGGCTCTTGCTGATGCCGGAATCAATACGTTTTCTCTGCTTTTCATTGACGGCGTTAATTTTAGTGAATCTTTCAGAAAAACGCTGTTACTCGATAAAATCAAAGATACCGAAGAATCCTTGGTGGAAATTTACCGGCGGCTACGTCCCTCCAGTCCTCCGACTCCTGAAGTAGCCAAATCTTTTTTTGACAACCTCTTTTTTAATTCCTCCACTTATGACCTGTCTGAGGTAGGGCGCTATAAAATTAACACCAAATTAGGTGTGAACACACCTATCGAGGTCCGCACCTTAACCAAGGAAGATATTGTTAAGAGTGTCAAGCATCTGGTTCGGATCAAAGATGAATTGAAAGATGGTGACGATATCGATCATCTTGGCAATAGAAGAGTACGCACTGTTGGTGAACTTTGTGAGAATCAGTTCCGTATGGGCTTGGTCCGCATGGAAAGAGCGATCAAAGAACGGATGACGCTTCAAGAAATAGAAACTTTGATGCCCCATGACTTGGTAAATCCAAAGCCCGTCACTTCGGCCATCAAGGAGTTTTTCGGCACGAGCCAGTTGTCCCAATTCATGGATCAAACTAACCCCCTTTCCGAAGTCACGCATAAAAGGCGTCTGTCCGCTCTTGGGCCAGGAGGTCTTTCCCGTGAACGGGCCGGGTTCGAAGTTCGTGACGTCCATCCCACACATTACGGCCGCATTTGTCCGGTCGAGACACCGGAAGGCCCGAACATTGGTCTTATTGTCAGTTTGGCAACGTATGCGAAGGTCAATCCATACGGATTCATTGAAACGCCCTACAGGTATGTGAAGGAGCGGACAGTCTCCCATGAGCATAAATATCTTTCCGCCTTGCAGGAAGAGGATCATGTTATTGCTCCAGCCAGGGTAGCACTGGACGGCAACCGCCTTGTTGATGACTATCTGATTGCGCGTCATGAAAGTGAGGTGTCCATGGTCCCTGCCGATGACATTACCATGATGGATATTGCGCCCAACCAGATGGTTTCAATTGCAGCCTCGTTGATACCTTTTCTTGAAAACGACGATGCTAACCGGGCCTTGATGGGCTCCAACATGCAGCGCCAAGCGGTGCCGCTCCTCAAGACCAGTTCTCCGCTTGTCGGTACCGGCGTGGAAAAATATGTGGCACGGGATTCAGGTGCTTGTTTGTTGGCGGGTGGCGATGGTGTCGTTGAAGAGTCAGACGCCAATCGGATTGTTGTACGGTATGACCAACCCGGTGTGGATGGCTTTGATACCGGGATTGGTGTTTATCGTCTGTCTAAATACAAAAAGTCGAACCAAAATACGTGCTTTAACCAAAAGGCGTTAGTGTATCCCGGAAAGCGAGTCTCCAAGGGAACTATTTTAGCGGATGGACCGTCCACCGAAGCGGGCGAGCTTGCGCTTGGAAAAAATGTAACCATCGCCTTTATGCCTTGGCGCGGCTACAACTTTGAGGACTCGATTCTGATCAACGAACGCTTGCTTAAGGAAGACACCTTTACCTCTGTGCACATCGAGATTTTCGAGACCATGGCTCGAGACACTAAATTGGGCAAGGAGGAAATAACCCGTGATATTCCCAATGTTGGCGAGGAAGGTCTGCGTAATCTTGACGATTCTGGCATCGTCCGCATTGGTGCCGAAGTCCGTGCGGGTGACATGCTAGTTGGTAAGGTGACCCCAAAGGGTGAAAGCATGCTCTCGCCTGAAGAAAAATTGCTCAGAGCGATTTTCGGAGAGAAGGCTGGCGATGTTAAAGACTCCTCCCTTCGTGTTCCCCCTGGAATAGAAGGCGTAGTGATCGATGCCAAAGTTTTTTCCAGAAAGGGTGTGGATAAGGATGAGCGCACCCTCATAATTGAGGAAGTGGAGATAGAGCGCCTCAACCGTGATATGGAAGATGAACTCAAAAGTTTGAAGAAAGGTGTGCGCAAAACCTTGTCTACCTTGCTGGATGGTCGTACTGCCAAGAGCGATGTCAAGGATAAGAAAGGCAAGGTTATTCTTAAACTCGGAAAACAAATGACCGCCAAGATAGTCGAACAGGTGAGTTTTACCGAGTTACGTGAGCTGGATTTCTCCGAGAAAGCCAAATATGATGAAGAGATGGAGGCTGTCTTTAGCCGCTACAACAGCCAGTCCGCCGTTGTTAGAGGACGTTATCAGGGGATTGTTGAGCGGATGGAAAAAGGAGACGACCTGCCTCCAGGTGTAGTCAAAATGGTTAAGATTTATGTTGCGACCAAGAGAAAGCTGGCAGTAGGCGATAAAATGGCTGGTCGCCACGGCAACAAAGGTGTTGTTTCCCGGTTGCTTCCGGAAGAGGACATGCCTTTTTTTGCTGATGGCACCACCGTCGACATTGTTCTCAATCCACTGGGTGTTCCGTCGCGTATGAATGTGGGACAGGTTCTTGAGTGCCACCTCGGTTTTGCCGCGAAAAAACTCGGAGAACAGATTTCAGCCCTGGCCAAAGAGAAAGAGGTTGAAGGGTTAAAACAGCGGCTAGGTCAGATTTACTCCCCGGCCGAATATAATAGCCTGACTGAAGGCCTCAATGACGACGAACTGCTCGATATCATGTGTAAATATGGTCGTGGCATCCACATAGCCACCCCTGTGTTTGATGGGGCCTCCGAGTCGGAAATCAGACAGTTGTTGGTTGAAGCGGGTGTTGATGAGGTCGGTCAATCGACACTGTACGATGGACTGACCGGTGAGCCTTTTGACAATCAGGTCACTGTCGGAGCAATGTACATGCTCAAACTCCATCACTTGGTTGACAATAAAATCCATGCGCGTTCAACCGGTCCGTACTCCTTGGTTACTCAGCAACCGCTAGGCGGTAAAGCCCAATTTGGTGGTCAGCGGCTTGGAGAGATGGAGGTTTGGGCCATGGAAGCCTATGGCGCTGCCTATACCCTCAAAGAATTTCTCACCGTAAAATCTGATGATGTTGAAGGGAGGACCACGATGTACGAAAAAATCGTGAAAGGGAACAACTTCCTTGAAACTGGTTTGCCGGAGTCGTTCAATGTCTTGGTTAAGGAATTGAAGGGACTCTGCCTAGATATTGAACTGCTCGAGTAGGCCATCGGCCGGTTGAACTCAACGATGTAAATAGCGTCAGCGTTTCTGCCGTTTTAACGGATAGATTTGAAATAAGAATAGGTGAATTCGTGGAAGAACTGTTTAGCTTCTTTGCAAAACCAAAAGGTCCCATTAGTTTCAATAAGGTGAAAATTTCTCTCGCCTCACCGGAAAAAATCAGGGAGTGGTCACATGGAGAAGTAAAAAAACCTGAAACCATTAACTATCGTACGTTCAAACCTGAACGGGATGGCCTGTTTTGTGCCAAAATTTTTGGACCAGTCAAGGATTACGAGTGCAACTGCGGCAAGTACAAGCGAATGAAACACCGCGGTGTAGTCTGCGAGAAATGCGGCGTTGAGGTTATTCAGTCTAAGGTTCGCCGAGAGCGGTTGGGACATATAGAACTTGCGGCACCGGTTGCTCATATTTGGTTTCTCAAGAGTTTGCCTTCCAAGATAGGGGCCATTCTCGATATGACCCTCAAGCAACTTGAGCGGATTCTCTATTTCGAGTCCTATGCCGTTGTTGCTTCACAAGTTGAGGACATGCCGGTCGGTTCTCTCCTGAACGAGGATCAATACCGGACAGCTCTGGAAGAGCATCCCGGTAAATTTCGCGTCGGCATCGGTGCAGAGGCTATCCGCGAAATGCTCATGGGGTTGGAACTGAAAGGACTGTCTGAGACCCTTCGCAAAGAAATGAAGGAAACCGGATCGGTGACCAAACGCACCAAGTACGGCAAGCGGCTCAATGTAGTTGAGGCCTTCCGTGATTCCGGCAACCGGCCTGAATGGATGATCCTGGAGGTTATCCCGGTTTTGCCACCCGATCTGCGCCCGCTTGTTCCCCTCGAAGGAGGGCGTTTTGCCACCTCTGACCTGAATGATCTTTACCGTCGGGTCATCAATCGTAATAACCGGTTGAAACGGTTATTGGAACTCGATGCGCCAGATATAATTATCCGCAATGAAAAGCGGATGCTGCAGGAAGCGGTTGACGTTCTTTTCGATAACGGGAGGCGGGGGCGGACGATCACTGGCCCGAACAAACGTCCGCTGAAGTCGCTTTCCGATATGCTTAAAGGCAAGCAAGGACGCTTTCGGCAAAACTTGCTCGGCAAGCGTGTCGATTATTCCGGCCGTTCTGTTATTGTCGTTGGCCCGCATCTTCGCTTACACCAATGCGGCCTGCCCAAGAAAATGGCGCTCGAGCTGTTTAAACCTTTTATCTACAATAAACTTGAGCGGAAGGGATATGTTACGACCATAAAAAGTGCCCGAAAGATGGTCGAAAAAGGGACCAAGGAAGTTTGGGATGTTTTAGATGACATTGTTCAGGAGTATCCCGTGATCCTGAACAGGGCACCGACGCTTCACCGGCTTGGCATGCAGGCTTTTGAGGTGGTGTTGATCGAAGGAAAGGCCATTCAACTCCATCCTCTTGTCTGTGCTGCTTTTAATGCCGACTTTGACGGCGACCAGATGGCAGTGCATGTCCCCTTGTCGGTCGAGGCCCAGGTTGAGGCCAGGGTCTTGATGATGTCGACCAATAACATCCTTTCACCCGCCAACGGCGGACCTATTATTATTCCCAGTCAGGATATTGTTCTTGGGTTGTATTATATGACTCGGGAACGTTTTGGTGTGACCGGTGAAGGAGCAGTCTTCGGTTCTCCGATCGAGGCTCGTGTTGCCTATGATCACGGCGCCGCTCACCTGCAGGCTAGGGTAAAAGTGCGGATCAAGGGTTCCCTTGTTGCAACCACTATCGGTCGCATGCTTGTCGGGGAACTGCTTCCACCCATGGTCCCCTATGCGTTGGTTAACAAGGAGTTGTCAAAAAAAGAATTAGCCTTCCTCATTGATTATACTTATCGCCATGGCGGAACCAAGGAAACGGTTATTCTAGCTGATCGGCTCAAAGATCTCGGCTATGAATATGCTACCCGGGCAGGAATTTCTATCTGCATCAACGATATGAAAATTCCGGTTAGAAAAGAGGAATTTGTTGAAGATGCAGAAAAAGAAGCTGCGGATGTTGACCAGCAATATTCGGACGGTTTGATAACCGATGGTGAAAAGTACAATAAGATCATAGATATCTGGTCAAAGGCCACCGATAAAATCACCAAAGAAATGATGGATGAGATGGCGGTTGAGTTCATTCCCGACGCATTCGGAAAAGTCCAGGAGCTCAAAAGTTTCAATTCTGTCTATATCATGGCTGATTCCGGCGCCCGTGGCTCCAAGGATCAGATCAGGCAGCTTGCCGGTATGCGCGGGCTTATGGCCAAACCGTCCGGTGAAATTATTGAAACCCCGATTAAGGCTAACTTCCGTGAAGGCCTGAGTGTTCTTGAATACTTTATTTCTACCCATGGAGCTCGTAAAGGTCTCGCCGATACTGCACTAAAGACAGCTAACTCCGGTTATTTGACACGACGTCTCGTTGATGTTGCCCAAGATTCCACCATCGTCATGAAAGATTGCGGCACCATGCGGGGTACCTTGGCTGAACCGCTGATCGAGGGCGGTGAGGTTATTGTCCGTATTGGCGAGCGAATTCTGGGCCGTGTAGCCCTCGAAGATGTGGTTGATTTACACACCGGTGAAGTGTTGGTGGGTATGGATGAGGAAATTACCGAGGATAGAGTCGAGGCCATTGAGGCCGCCGGCATCGATCGTGTTCATATCAGATCGGTACTTACCTGCGAGGCTAAACGGGGGGTTTGCGCCATGTGTTATGGGCGTGATCTCGGTCGTGGACACATGGTCAATATTGGTGAGGCCGTCGGTATTATTGCGGCCCAATCTATTGGTGAGCCTGGAACACAGTTGACCATGCGGACTTTCCATATTGGTGGTACTGCGAGGGGGTCTGTGGAACAGGCTGAAGTCCGGACCCAGCGCGGCGGCCAGATTCGTTATAAGAATCTACATTCGGTCACCAACAACGACGGTTTTGAAGTGGTCATGAACCGAAATGCCGAAATTACCGTGCTTGACGACCTCGGGGTGGATCGTGAACGTTTCCCCGTTCCCTATGGGGCTACATTGAGAATCAAAGATGGCCAAATAGTTGATCCTGGAACGGTCATAGGCGATTGGGATGCGTTTTCTATCCCTATCGTCGCTGAGGTCGGTGGCAAGATCAAATATGGTGATGTAGTGGAAGGGGACACGATGCAGGAACGTGTTGACCAGATCACTGGCAAAGCGAGTAAGGTCATTACCCCTGGGAGTTCTACGAAGCAGATGAACCCTAGAATTTCCATCAAGGATGATCGTGGTCGAACGTTGAAATTACCGGACGGGGAACTGGCAGCCCGTTATCCACTGCCTGTTGGCTCGATTATTACAGTCAGTGAGAATGATGCCATTTTTCCTGGAATGGTGATAGCCAAAATTCCACGTGAAACCACCAAAACAAAAGATATTACAGGCGGTTTGCCCCGTGTGGCTGAATTGTTCGAAGTACGAAAACCAAAGGAGCAGGCTATTATAGCGGAGATCGACGGTCGCGTGAGCTTTGGCAAAGATCTGAAAGGGAAGCGCAGAGTTGTCGTTACTCCTGAAATCGGCGATCCAAAAGAATATCTCATACCTAAGTCTAAGCATATCACCGTGCACGAGAATGACCGCGTCGCTGCTGGCGACCCTTTGATGGAAGGAAACAGATTGCCCAACGATATCCTCCGAGTAAAGGGCGCAGAGGCTTTAGCCCGATTCCTGGTCAACGAGATTCAAGAGGTGTATCGACTACAAGGTGTAAAAATCAACGATAAACACATCGAGACCATCGTTCGTCAGATGCTCAAGCGAGTCCGGATTACCGATGCCGGTGATTCTCGCTTCATGTTGGACCAACAGGTTGAATGGTGGAAGTTTCAAGAGGAGAACGAGCTCCTGTTGCAAACTGGCATGCAACCGGCTTCTGCCGAACCCCTGCTTCTAGGGGTCACCAAGGCCTCGCTTTCGACGGATTCATTTATCTCCGCCGCTTCTTTCCAGGAGACCACGAAGGTACTGACAAACGCTGCCATGGCTGGGAAAGTTGATGATCTTTCTGGTCTAAAAGAAAATGTCATTATGGGACGGTTGATTTCGGCCGGCACCGGATTGATGAGATACCGGTTACATCCGGATAATTAACAAAGATATAACTTGACCTTTACTCTTGGTTCGATTATTAATTTATCCTTTCATGCTTGCCCCCTTCTATTTTAAAGGGGAGCCTGATTGTATTACTTAAAGGAGCTGGTTGAATGCCCACGATAAATCAACTTGTCAGGAACAGAAGAAAGAAAATTACCAAGCGGACTAATACTCCTGCCTTGCAAAGTTGCCCGCAAAAGCGCGGAGTATGCGTCCGTGTTTATACAACAACACCCAAGAAGCCAAACTCAGCGTTGCGCAAGGTCGCTAGGGTGCGCCTCACGAACGGCATAGAGGTGACGTCCTACATCCCAGGCATTGGGCATAACCTCCAGGAGCATTCAGTGGTTCTTATACGCGGGGGGCGTGTCAAGGACTTGCCCGGCGTGCGGTACCATATCATACGCGGTACTTTGGATACACTAGGGGTGAATGATCGTAGGCAGGGGCGCTCAAAGTATGGAGCCAAACGTCCTAAATGATTTTTTGTACAAGATTCTGAACGAGTTAGAGTATGCCAAGAAAAAAACTATTAGATAAGCGGCCTATTGCATCAGATCCTAAATTCAATTCAGTTTTGGTGGCAAAGTTCACCAATGGTTTGATGGGGGATGGGAAAAAGACCGTCGCGAGGCGCCTTTTCTACGATGCCATGGAGATCATTGATGGCAAAATAACTGACCAGGAGCCGCTTGCGGTTTTTGAAGCGGCTATGGAAAATGTTCGGCCTAGGGTTGAGGTAAAGAGTCGGCGTGTCGGAGGAGCAACTTATCAGGTTCCAGTAGAGGTCCGACCCGAGCGTAGAAATGCTTTAGCTATTCGTTGGATTATTAATTTTTCTAAAGGGCGCTCTGGGCAAACAATGTCTGAAAAACTTGCAGCTGAGTTGTTAGACGCTTTTAACAATCGGGGTGCCTCGGTAAAAAAGAAGGACGATACTCATAAAATGGCAGAAGCTAATAAAGCATTTGCCCATTATCGGTGGTAATTTCCTTTTTTTTGTCTTGAGTTCTCCTTGGGTGAACAAGAAGCCTTGACAAGCAGGTAAATTTGCTGTATGTACAGCGACATTTTTCTAGGCTTACACTTGGGGAATGTTTTTTAGAAAATAGGAAGTAACAGTGGCAGTGGTTGATCCATTATCCAATGTTCGCAATATCGGCATAATGGCCCATATTGATGCGGGAAAGACCACCACTACTGAGCGTATTCTTTATTATACGGGACGGTCGCATAAAATTGGTGAGGTGCATGACGGTACGGCCGTTATGGACTGGATGGAGCAGGAGCAGGAGCGTGGCATTACTATCACCTCGGCTGCGACTACTTGTATTTGGAAAGAATACCGCATCAATATTATTGACACTCCTGGGCATGTCGATTTTACCATTGAGGTTGAGCGATGCTTGAGAATCCTTGATGGCGCAATTGCGGTTTTCTGTGCGGTTGGTGGAGTTGAACCGCAATCGGAAACGGTATGGCGGCAAGCTGATTACTACCGGATTCCAAGAATTGCTTTTGTTAATAAAATGGACCGAGTGGGGGCATCCTTTACTAAATGCCTTGAAGAAATAGAAAACCGGTTGGGAGCATCTCCAGTGGCTATCACGCTCCCCGTCGGCAGTGAAGAAACCTTTTCAGGCATCATTGATCTTGTCGGAATGAAGCTGCTCCGATTTGATGAAGACACGCTAGGGCAACTTGTCACTGAAGAATCAATTCCTGACTCTTTGTTGGGAGATTCATCGGCCGCTAGATTGACACTCCTCGAGAAGTTGGCCGACTTCGATGAGGGCGTCATGGAAAAATACTTAAACGATCAAGAGATCGCTCCCGGTGAGATTCGAGCGGCATTGCGAAAGGCAACGCTTCACCTCGATTTGGTACCAGTGCTCTGTGGATCTGCATTCAAGAACAAAGGCGTTCAGCCATTACTTGATGCAATAGCAGATTATTTACCATCACCCGCTGATGTTCCCCCAGTTGCGGGGACGGATAAGGACGGTGCGCCGCTTGTCCGCAAGCCTGAGAGGAGTGAAAAATTTTGCGGTTTGGTTTTCAAGCTGCAAACAGATCCGTATGTGGGGAACTTAGCTTTCATCCGTGTTTATTCCGGTGAGCTTAAGCTAGGGGATAAAATTTTTAACCCGCGTAAAAATAAAACGGAAAAGATCTCGAAACTTATAAAACTTCACGCAAATAAACGTGAAGAAATTTCATCTATTAGCGCTGGTGACATCGGGGCTATTGCTGGTTTGAAATTTACTCGAACTGGCGATACACTCTGCGAAATTGACGACTTCGTTGTTCTCGAAACAATGCAATTTCCTGAACCAGTCATTGGGATCGCCATAGAGCCCAAGACTAAGGCAGATGAAAAACTGCTTGTTGAAAGTTTGGAAAAAATAGCTCAAGAGGACCCAAGTTTCAGAGTGACCCTGAGCGAGGACACTGGGCAAACGATTATTTCCGGTATGGGTGAGCTTCACTTGGAAATAATTACTGATCGACTCGTTCGCGAATTTAAGGTGTCCGCTAATGTCGGAAAACCTCAGGTATCCTACCGCGAGACTATAACAAAAAAGTGCAAGGCAGAAGCTAGGTTTGATAGTTTGGGTAGCGGCAAAGAACAATATGGACATGTTGAAATAGAACTTTTTCCAGGGAAAAAAGGAAGCGGTAACCAATTTCAATGTCTCGTCAACGAAACCTTAATACCCCCTTTATTCGTAGAATCCATAAAAAAGGGCGTTCTTGATAGTTTGGATTCTGGGCCATTGATTGGTTATCCCATGCTTGACGTAGTCGCCCACTTAGTTGGGGGCTCCTACGACGAGGAAAAGTCAACGGAAATGGCTTTCGGGGTGGCCGCCACTATGGCCTGCAGAAAAGCAGCAACTTTGGGAGAACCGGTACTGCTTGAGCCCTTGATGGATTTGGCAATTGTCACACCGGAGGAATACTTGGGTGACGTAATGAATGATTTGAATAAAAAACGTGCGCACGTAAATGGTGTCGTCACGGAAAAAAACAGGCAGATCGTTAATGCAAAGGCTCCCTTGGCTGAGATGTTTGGGTATTCCACAGATCTACGATCAGCCACCCAGGGCAGAGCGACATTTACCATGATTTTCAGTGAATTCTCGATGGTTCCATCCAGGCGAGCTGAAGTCATTATACATAAGATTAGTGGCGTATAACCTTATTTATACCCGTTGAGGTGCATGAGATGGCGAAGGAAAAATTTGCGCGGACAAAGCCGCATGTTAATGTCGGAACAATCGGTCACATTGACCATGGTAAGACAACCCTGACAGCGGCGATAACTCGCGTGTTGTCGACAAAAGGCATGGCCAAATTTACTGATTTCAGTGAGATCGACAAGGCGCCCGAGGAAAAAGAGCGCGGTATTACAATTGCTACCGCCCATGTCGAATACGAGACAGCTGCTCGCCATTACGCGCATGTGGATTGTCCTGGGCATGCCGACTATATCAAAAACATGATCACCGGTGCGGCTCAAATGGACGGGGCTATTCTTGTTGTGGCGGCCACCGACGGTCCCATGCCGCAAACCCGTGAGCACATTCTCCTGGCCCGTCAGGTCGGTGTCCCGGCCATGGTCGTTTTTCTCAATAAATGCGACATGGTCGATGACCCGGAACTGATCGAGTTGGTTGAGATGGAGCTCCGCGAGTTGTTGGACAAATACGATTTTCCTGGTGATGATATTCCGATTATCCAGGGATCGGCGCTACACGCCCTTGAATTTCCTGAAGACGAGGAAAAGGCAAAATGCATCTGGAATTTGATGGAAGCGGTCGATAACTACATTCCGCAGCCTGAACGCGCCATTGACAAGCCTTTCCTGATGCCAGTCGAGGATGTTTTTTCCATCTCTGGTCGCGGTACCGTCGCAACGGGACGAATTGAACGTGGCGTTGTTCACGTCGGGGATGAGGTTGAGATCGTTGGAATTCGCCCGACTGCCAAGACCACCTGTACGGGTGTTGAGATGTTCCGCAAATTGCTCGACGAGGGGCAGGCTGGTGATAACGTCGGAGCCTTGCTTCGTGGTGTCAAGCGTGAGGAAATCGTCCGTGGTCAGGTCTTGGCTAAACCAGGTTCCATTAAGCCGCATAAAAAGTTCAAAGCAGAAGCCTATATCTTGACCAAAGAAGAAGGTGGGCGTCATACCCCATTTTTTAATGGTTACCGGCCGCAGTTTTATTTCAGGACCACTGATGTGACCGGCGTCTGTACTCTTGAAGAGGGTGTGGAGATGGTCATGCCCGGTGACAATATACATATCACTGGTGAACTCATCACCCCGATTGCGATGGAAGCAGGGCTTCGTTTTGCCATCCGTGAAGGCGGTCGCACCGTCGGCGCAGGCGTCGTCAGCGATATTATCGAATAAAAGGAGAAATGATGATTCCTACTGATAAAATTCGTATAAGGTTGAAAGGATATGATCATAAACTTCTTGATCTCTCCACCAAGGAAATAGTCGATACCGCGAGAAGGACTGGGGCGACCATTGTTGGACCTATTCCGCTTCCCACAAGTATAAATAAATACACGGTGCTGCGATCTCCGCATGTTGATAAAAAATCTCGAGAACAATTTGAGATGAGGACCCATCGACGTTTGCTAGACATACTTGAACCTACTCAGCAAACAATCGATTCGCTCATGAAACTTGAGTTATCTGCCGGCGTCGACGTTGAGATTAAACTCCCGTAATTGACGACTGTTGATGAATGGGTGTTTGATAAACTAATAATCACATCTAGTGATTAAGAATTGAATTCAGGTAGAAAAATGCCGAATACAAAAGGAATATTAGGACGGAAAGTCGGAATGACCCGCGTTTACGATGAAAATGGTCGGGCGATTCCAGTAACCGTTATTGAAGCTGGACCATGTACGATACTGCAGAAAAAGACGGTGGGAAAGGAAGGGTACAATGCTATTCAGATCGGTTTTCTTGAGAAAAGAGAATCGAGGCTAAATAAACCTGAGGCCGGACATTTTAAACGTTCAGGGGGTGTCGGTTTTTACCATATTAAAGAATTCAGAGTGAACGATCCTGAATCCTATGAAGTTGGCCAGAAAATTACCCTTGCTGAGATTTTAACCATTGGTGATCTCATCGATATTTCAGGAATGAGTAAGGGGAGAGGGTTTCAGGGTGTCATAAAGCGTTATGGTTTCTCAGGTGGTGGGGCAAGTCATGGTTCTAACTTCCACCGTGCTCCTGGCTCCATTGGCTGCAGTGCATGGCCTTCACGGGTATTGAAAGGCAAAAAAATGCCTGGAAGAATGGGGAATGACCTGGTGACGCTGAAAAATCTTAAGGTCATTGATGTTAGAATAGACGAGAACGTTTTGCTTGTGCATGGAACGATTCCAGGCGCAAAAAACGGGATACTTAATATTTTTACAAAAGCATAATCGCCAGGACTGCTTTTAAGGAGATTCTCATGGCAGTTTGTGATGTCTTAAATACACGAGCCGAAAAAGTCGGCGAAATCGACTTGAACGATTCATTGTTCAATGTTGAAATTAAAACAGGAATTCTGCATGAAGTTGTATGCATGCAGAGAGCAAATCGCCGCAGTGGTAGTGCGTGTACAAAAACGAGAGGCGAGGTGAGTGGCGGAGGTGCAAAACCGTGGCGACAGAAAGGAACCGGCCGTGCTCGAGCTGGAAGCCGGACGTCTCCAGTTTGGCGCGGTGGCGGCACTGTTTTTGGCCCTAAACCACGAGATTACAGCTACTCAATGCCTAAAAAAGTCAAACGGCTCGCTTTGAAAATGGCACTTAGTGCGCGTAATCAAGAAGGCAATCTTGTAATTGTTGATTCTTTCGAACTCCCTGAAATCAAAACTAAAGGTTTTGTAGGAGTGATGAGTAATTTTAAGTTTGACAATTGTTTACTAATCACAAGTGAGATTGATGATAAAATCTCTATTTCGGCGAGAAATGCTGTTGGCTATAAGGTTTTGTCAGTCGCAGGACTGAATGTTTATGACATTCTTAAGCACTCTAAATTGATGCTGATTCAATCGAGCCTAGCTAAAATTGAAGAGAGGTTGATGGCATGAAAGCAATATATGACGTGATTAAAAGTCCTTGCTTGACTGAAAAAGGAAATATCCTCCAGGAGACACAAAATAAGGTTATCTTTGAGGTAGATCCGAGAGCTAATAAAATTGAAATAAAAAAAGCAGTTGAAAGTCTATTTAATGTAACGGTATCAAAAGTTACAACGACTAATATACTTGGAAAACAGAAACGAGTAGGTGCCAAATCCACTGGTAGAACGAGTGATTGGAAAAAAGCGTATATCACCCTAGCAGAGGGAAAAATAAATTTCCTCGACGAGCTTTAATCCATAATTTACCGATTTACATCAGCAGAGATTAGATTATAGGAATTGCAATGTCTATCAAAATCCACAAGCCAACATCACCAGGAAAGCGGCACCACGTATCTGTTCAACAGGCATTTTTGACTGATAAAGAGCCTGAAAAAAGTCTGGTTGCTACCCTTAAAAAAACTGGTGGACGTAATACTTACGGACGGATTACTGCGAGGCACAAAGGCGGCGGTCATAAACGTAAGTATAGAATAGTCGACTGGAAGCGAAATAAAATAGGTATACCCGCTACTGTAAAAGCTATCGAGTATGATCCCAATCGTTCAGCTAACCTGGCACTGCTTACCTATGCTGACGGTGAAAAAACCTACATTCTTTCACCCAATGGCCTGACTGTTGGCGATATAGTCGTCGCAGGGGCAGGGGTGGACATTAAGCTTGGCAACTGTCTCCCCATGATTAACATTCCATTAGGAACAGTTATTCATAACATCGAAATGAAAATCGGCAAAGGAGCGCAATTAGTCCGCTCCGCTGGCGCTGCAGCTCAATTGATGGCTAAAGATGGAAATCAGGTACTCGTTAAACTGCCTTCAGGGGAAGTGCGAAAATTTAATAAAGAATGCAGAGCCTGCATTGGACAGGTAGGAAACCCTGAGCATGCAAGTCAAAAACTTGGTAAAGCTGGTCGCGCCAGATGGAAAGGTGTTCGTCCTTCGGTCCGAGGTGTAGCCATGAACCCCGTTGACCATCCAATGGGCGGCGGTGAGGGCAAAAGCTCAGGTGGCCGTCACCCTTGCTCACCATGGGGCATGCCTTCTAAGGGTTTTAAAACAAGAAAACGGAAAACCTCTGACCGTGACATAGTCAACAAGCGGAGTTAGTAAAAGGAGAACATACTTATGGCCAGATCTATAAAAAAAGGCCCTTTTGTCGATGGACATTTGATGAAAAAGGTTGAGCAGGCTCAGGAGACAGGAGCTCGTAAAGTCATCAAAACTTGGTCTCGTCGGTCAGACATTCTGCCAGAAATGGTTGGGTTAACCTTTGCAGTTCATAATGGTAATAAATTCATTCCTGTTTATGTAACTGAAAACATGGTTGGGCATAAATTGGGTGAATTCTCACCGACAAGAACATACTATGGTCATGCCTCAGATAAAAAAGGCAAATAGACTATAATAAATTATACTGCAGGTCACCCTCAGGAGTGAAACGATGGAAACAAAAGCCGTCGCAAAATATATTCGTATTTCTCCACAAAAAGCACGTCTTGTTGCAGATGTCATTCGTGGTATGAATGCCGAAAAAGCGGTTACTACTTTACGTTTTATGCCCAAAAAAGCTGCTAGGATCATACGTAAAGTGTTGGAATCTGCTGTAGCAAACGCCGATCAGAAGGAATCTATCGATGTTGATACGCTCTTTGTTAAGGAGATTACTATTGATGGAGGCCCTATGCTTAAACGATTTAGCCCTCGGGCTATGGGGCGAGCTACTCGTATTTTAAAGAGAACGAGCCACATTACAGTAGTGGTCGCTGAAGCGTGATCAAAACTATCATTCATTTTGAGATTACCTGTAGATAGGGAACGGAGGATTATCTTGGGACAAAAAGTCAATCCCATTGGACTGCGGCTTAATATCACGCGATCTTGGGAATCCATTTGGTATGCTGACAAGGATTATGCAAAAAATCTTCATCAGGATCAACTTATACGGAAATTTTTAAAACAGAAACTTTATCACGCAGGTGTTTCAAGGGTTGTTATTGAAAGAACCGGTGACAAGATCAAGATAAAACTGTATACCGCTCGCCCTGGGATAGTCATAGGGAAAAAAGGCACTGAAATTGAAGGATTAAAGAAGGAGCTTGAGCAAAAGTTTAAGCGCACTTGTTTCATTGATATCCAAGAAGTGCGACGTCCAGAAGCTGATGCTCAACTCGTTGCGGAGAGTATCGCTACGCAACTCGAAAGGAGAATAGCTTTTAGACGGGCCATGAAGAAATCGATCAATTCTGCTCTTCGCTTTGGAGTACAGGGAATCAAAATATCCTGCTCAGGGCGATTAGGCGGTGCCGAGATGTCCCGCACGGAATGGTTTAAGGAAGGCAGAGTTCCTCTGCATACGCTCAGAGCCGATATCGATTATGGAACCGCTGAAGCCAAAACAACCTACGGAATAATCGGTGTAAAAGTCTGGATTTTTAAAGGTGAAATTCTTGCGGACGCTGATTCTTCAAGCGAACAGATTTCTCAGAATCATTGATCTGCGATTATATTTCCATTGGCGATTTTCACTAGGAGTTAGAAATTATGTTAAGTCCTCGCAAAGTTAAACATAGAAAACAATTTAAAGGAAGGATGCGCGGTGAAGCATACCGTGGCTCCGATCTTGCCTTTGGAGATTTTGCGCTGAAAGCTACTGGGTGTGGTCGTATGACCGCCCAACAAATAGAAGCCGCTCGTATAGCCATCAATAGAAAGGTTAAGCGTGGTGGTCAATTATGGATACGCGTCTTTCCAGATAAACCCATTACTAAGAAACCTGCTGAGACTCGCATGGGTAAAGGCAAAGGTGCCCCGGAATATTGGGTAGCGACCATCAAGCCTGGAAGAATTTTGTATGAACTAAAAGGTGTACCTGAAGATTTGGCACTCGAAGCTTTGAGACTTGCGAGCTTTAAGTTACCTTTTCCTACTACTGTTGTTAGCAAGAGTAAAATGATATGAAAGTAAAAGAACTCAGAAGCCTCTCTGTCGAAGAACTTCATAAGAAAAATTCTGAAACACGTGAAGATCTTTTTAAGTTACGCTTTAAACACGGTATTCGACGGCTTGAAAATCCTTCTAAAATTGGGTTGTTAAAAAAGGATATAGCTAGAATTCAAACCGTACTTACTGAAATAAATAAAACTACTTTGCCTAACCATTAATTACTGTTTCTGGATAAAATGATGAGCGATCAAGTCAAGAAAACGCGACAAGGTTTTGTTGTTAGCAATAAAATGGATAAGAGCGTAGTTGTGGTTGTGGAACGAATTATTCCCCATAAACTCTATGGGAAATATATTCGACAACAGGTAAAATATATGGCGCATGACGTTTTAAATCAGTGTCAAATCGGTGATTTAGTTCTGATTGAAGAATGTAGACCTTTATCCAAAAGAAAGCGATGGCTTGTACGCAACATTATAGAACGCGCCGCGTAATTTCCCCCCTAGTAGTAGACTAGCGAACGCTCAACGATACGAATAGAGAAGATAATCGGGTGATGTCATGATCCAAACAGAAACCATTTTGAATGTTGCCGATAACTCCGGTGCTAAAAAAATACTATGTATACGAGTGTTGGGCGGAACCCGAAAACGCTATGCGAGTATAGGAGACATTATTGTCGTCACAGTTAAAGAAGCCATCCCGCATGCAAAGGTCAAGAAGGGTGATGTACTGAACGCTGTTGTAGTACGTACAGCTAAATCGATAAGGCGACCCGAAGATACAACTGTTAAATTCGACGAAAATGCAGCTGTTCTGCTAGCAAATAACGGCGAACCGATAGGCACTCGTATTTTCGGACCGATAGCTCGAGAACTTCGTTCACTCGGATTTATGAAAATAATATCTCTAGCTCCTGAAGTGCTATAATAATCAATATATAACAAAGCGACTGAGGATTTAAAAAATGCGCCAAGGACATGCTAATCTCCGGGTCAATGATAAAGTTGAAGTTATAGCCGGGAAAGATAAAGGACGTGTAGGTAAGATTTTACGAATTGAAAATGCAAACAATCGATTAATAGTTGAGCGAATAAATTTGATAAAAAAGCATCAAAAGGCAACTGAAGCTACTCAGTCAGGGCAAATTATAGAAAGAGAAGCAGGATTACATATTTCAAATGTGATGCTCGTCTGCCCTGAATGCTCCGAAACAGTAAGAGTCGGAAAAAAATTGTTGGAAGATGGAACGAAGGTTCGCATGTGCAAAAAATGTAAAGCAACAATTGAATCAGCAAAATAGTAGCATTGCCTGCTTACGGAGCAAGAAATGACCACACTGAAAGAACAATACGAGAACGAACTGAAATTAACACTTCAGAAACAATTAGGGATTTCAAATGTTATGGATATCCCAAAAATAGAAAAAGTCGTCTTGAATATGGGACTCGGAGATGCGGTTCAGAATCCTAAGATAGTTGAAAAAGCTGCACAAGAACTCACCATGATATCAGGCCAAAAAGCAGTGGTAACAAAGGCTAAAAAATCCATCGCCACTTTTAAACTGCGCGCCGGAATGCCTATCGGAGCCCGAGTAACGCTTCGTAAAGACCGGATGTACGATTTTCTCTCAAAACTAATAAATGTCGCCTTACCGCGAGTCAGGGACTTTCGCGGGGTATCTGGCAAAGGCTTTGACGGGCGGGGTAATTTTTCCATGGGTATTACGGAACATATTATATTTCCCGAAATTGATTACGATAAAATAGACCAAATTCGTGGGTTTAATATTACTATAGTGACTTCGGCAAAAACTGACGAAAATGCTCGGGCTTTACTGGACGCCATCGGAATGCCCTTTAAGAAGAAATAATAGTCATATTTTTAATATCTGTAACAGGAGGATTCTGTGGCAAAAAAATCGCTTATTGCCAAGGCCGGGCGCAAACCTAAGTTTTCTGTTCGCGCCTACAACCGATGCCCTTTATGCGGTCGATCAAGGGCTTTTTACCGCAAATTTGGCCTATGCAGATTATGTTTTCGTAAGCTTGCTTCCAAAGGCGAAATTACTGGCGTTACAAAATCTAGTTGGTGACAGCTCATCGCATTACTTTTTGCTAAGCTTTTATTCTCCAATATGAGGAACGTTCAATGTCCATGAGTGACCCGTTAGCAGATATGTTAACAAGAATCAGAAATGCTACAAAGGCGCATTTTTCTACAATCGAAATGCCACTGTCAAAACTTAAGGTCAGCGTAGCCAAGGTACTTCAGAAGGAAGGCTATATAGCAGAATATCATATCCTTGAAGATGGACCTCAAGGTACTCTGAAGATAGATCTGAAATATGGCGCCAATAACGAGCGTGTAATTACTGGAATCAAACGGGTTAGTAAACCTGGTTGCCGACGATATAAACCAAGCAATAAAATTCCCAAAGTGATGAACGGACTCGGAGTAGCAATTTTAACTACTTCTCAAGGTGTTATCACAGATAGAGAAGCTCGGCAGCTGAATATTGGCGGTGAACTGCTTTGCGAAGTCTGGTGAAACAGATAAGTATCTTCGAAAATAGGAGAATGGAATGTCCAGAATAGGTAAACAGCCTATACCCGTACCCAAGGGTGTGAAGGTTGAAATACAGGGGACGCATATTAAGGTTTCAGGAAATAAGGGTGTGCTGGAACGAAATATCCGACCTGAGATAGATATCAAACAAGAAGAAAGTTTTCTTGTTTGTTCGCCTAAAGGAACCAGTAAACGGGTCATGGCTTTTTGGGGTATGACTCGCTCACTTATTAGCAATATGATTGCTGGAGTTGATCAGGGATTCTCAAAAAAACTTATGGTTGAAGGTGTTGGATATCGAGCAAACATCGCCGATCAAACCCTTTCTTTGAGTGTTGGTTACTCTAGTCCTGTCAGTTTTCCTCTTCCTAGTGGAATATTTGCTACTGTCGAAAAAGACAATTCAATCACCGTACAGGGGGTTGACAAAGAACTTGTAGGGTTGACAGCAGCAAAAATAAGAGACATTCGAAAACCAGAACCTTATAAAGGGAAAGGAATACGATATTTCGATGAGCATATCGTTAGAAAGGTAGGCAAAGCTGGCGGTAAAAAATAACTTAATCACTAAAGTGGTCAACCATGGCTAAAACTAATCCAAAAGTTACAGCAAGAAAAAAAAGGGTCCAAAGAATCCGGGTCAAAATCTTCGGAACTACAGAAAGACCCCGTATGAGTGTTTATCGAAGTAATAAGCATATCTACGTACAAATCATTGATGATATGCAACACAAAACTCTTGTTGCCATGTCAACTGAAGATAAAAATTTCGATTGTACTGAGCTCAACGGTAAATGTGAGCAGGCAAAGAGAATTGGTCTTCTGATTGCTGAGAAAGCAAAAATAGCTGGAATTGAAAAGGTTGTTTTTGATCGAGGCGGTTATATTTACCATGGTAGAGTAAAGGCATTATCCGAAGGGGCACGCGAAGGCGGCTTACAGTTCTAATTATATTCTAAAGTTTAATCGATTCAATATATCGAACGGGGGTGTTTCTTGGCTGAATTTAAACGAGCGAAAGAAGGGATTCAGGAAGAGCTCATCGAAAAAATTGTTTTTATCAACCGTGTTGCTAAAGTTGTTAAAGGCGGTAGGCGGTTCAGTTTTAGCGCCATTGTTGTTGTCGGAGACGGTAATGGCAAAGTTGGCTACGGGCTTGGCAAAGCAAACCAGGTACCTGAGGCGATACGTAAAGGAATTGAACAAGCGCGTAAGGATATGCAAAATGTATCCTTAACCGCAGTTTCAATTCCTCATGATATCATAGGTAAATTTAAATCCGGAAGTGTCATGCTCAGACCAGCATCTGACGGTACAGGTGTTATTGCCGGTGGTGCTGTGCGCGCTGTTCTTGAAGCTGCTGGTGTTCAAAATATTCTCACCAAATGCCTTGGTTCTAATAATCCACACAATTTAGTAAAAGCCACCATGGCCGGGTTGAGAAAACTGAGAACCGCCGAACAGATTGCAAAATTGCGTAATCTAAAGGTCGAAGAGATGGTTGCTTAAGCATCTCATAAAGGGAAGATATAAAATGAATGAGATCATCACATACTCTCAGGTGAAAAGCTACATTGGTAGCCCCAAGGCTATTCGTGCTACCTTGATTGGACTAGGGCTCACTAAGATGCATAAAACTATAACCAAAAAAAATACACCTGAGTTGCGCGGTATGTTAGCAAAGGTGCAGCACCTAGTAAAAGTGGAGGAGTAACTATGCTCACATTAAATAATCTCACTCCGAGTGAAGGTGCTCGGAAAGATAAAAAAAGAGTTGGGCGTGGACCAGGCAGTGGCAATGGAAAAACAGCTGCAAGGGGCCATAAAGGTGCTCGCGCACGATCTGGTTATAGTGCCAGGCCAGGTTTTGAAGGCGGACAGATGCCACTACATCGTCGCCTTCCCAAAAGAGGATTTACTAATATATTCAAAAAAGTCTATAACTTGATATCTCTCGATCAACTCAATACTTTTGAAACGGGAACTGTTGTAGACTATGCGGCTATTGTGATTGCAGGTTTTATAAAAAAGGATGGACCTGTAAAAGTATTGGCCAATGGTGAGGTTACCAAGCCCCTTACAATCAAAATTGAGAAAATTAGCCAAGGCGCAAAAGAAAAAATTATTGCTGCTGGTGGGACAATTGAGGCATAACGGATGAGCGGTCTAGTCAGCGCTGCCAGTATACCAGAGTTACGCAAGAGAGTGATTTTCACTCTCTTGATGCTTTTAGTCTACAGAATGGGGGTGCAAATACCCACCCCAGGTATAAATGGAGAGGCTCTGGCTGCTTTTTTTGAAAAAAATGCGAGTACATTATTTGGCATGTTTAACATGTTCTCCGGCGGTGCGTTGGAGAATTTCTCGATATTTGCATTGGGCATCATGCCTTATATCTCTGCCTCGATTATTATACAATTGCTTACCGTTGTCGTTCCTCAACTCGAATCCTTGTCAAAAGAAGGTGAAACGGGCAGAAGAACAATTACCAAATACACTCGCTATGGAACAGTGGTTCTTTCCATTATTCAAGGCTTCTTTATTGCCACGGGCTTAGAGGGAATGACGAGCCCTAATGGAGTTCCTATTGTTATAGATCCTAGTCTTCAGTTTAAACTGATGACTGTTCTTACCTTGACATCCGGAACTGCATTTATCATGTGGCTTGGTGAACAAATGACCGAACGCGGGATCGGGAATGGGATTTCCATGATCATTTTTTCCGGGATCGTCGCGAGAATGCCTGCTGCAGTAATGAATACCGTTGAACTTATCAGATCCGGCGAACTTTCATTGATTTTCTTGCCAGTCATTGTAATTATGATGTTCTTCGTCGTGGGTTTCATAATTTTTATTGAAACGTCGCAGCGACGAATTCCCATTCAATATGCTAAAAGAGTTGTTGGTAGACGAGTATATGGGGGCCAATCTTCCCATCTGCCTTTAAAAATCAATGTGTCAGGAGTTATACCTCCCATTTTTGCCTCTTCAATAATGATGTTTCCTGCGACCATTGGCTCCTTTATTAAAATCGACTGGGTACAGCAGGTTTCAGCAGCTCTCTCACCAGGAACTGTTTATTACTACATCATGTACGTTGGGATGGTTGTGTTTTTCTGTTTTTTTTACACTGCTGTTACTTTTAAACCTGATGAAGTCGCCGAAAATTTAAAGAAGAATGGTGGGTTTATACCCGGAATCCGTCCCGGTAAAAAAACGGCAGAATTTCTTGACAAAGCCCTAGTGCGGCTGACGGTTATAGGCGCTCTGTATTTAAGCGTTGTCTGTATTATGCCTACACTTCTTATACAAAAACTCAATGTACCGTTCTATTTTGGAGGTACAGCGTTACTAATTGTAGTAGGTGTCGCCATAGACACCATTTCACAGATTGAATCCCATCTCATTATGCGCAACTATGATGGGTTTATGAAAGCTGGTCGGATTAAAGGTAGGCGTTGATACAGTTGTGGCCAGTGACCATTACGATAAGGCAATTACGATAAAATCGCCTGAAGAAATTGAACTGATGTTTCAGGCAAACCAGATAGTTGCTGGTGTTCTTAGTTTGCTCGAATCAAAAATATTAGAAGGTATATCAACTTTTGAGCTTGATTGTTTAGCCGAAGAATATTGTTATGAGCATGATGCTCAGCCCGCCTTTAAAGGGTATAAAGGTTTTCCTGCAAGCCTTTGTGCCTCTGTGAACGAAGAAGTTGTCCACGGTATACCTTCAAAGAAAAAGATTCTTCGCCCAGGCGATATTATTTCTCTTGACTTTGGGACTCGCTATAAAGGTTTTTACGGAGATGCAGCTATAACAGTAGCTATTGGACCAATAGATACTCGGATAGCTCAATTAATAGAGGTTACCAAAACAGCACTCGATAAAGGGATAGAGCAGGCAAAGGTAGGGAATAGAATTTCTGATGTTTCTCGGGCCATTCAGCAATATACCGAAGAGCATGGTTTTTCAGTTGTTCGTCAATTTGTTGGACATGGTATTGGTTCAAACCTTCACGAACCACCTGAAATACCTAACTATGTTCAAAGGCAGGCTTCTCCCCGAATCTTGGAGGGAATGGTCCTTGCGATTGAACCGATGGTTAATTTTGGGGTAGCAAAGGTAAATGTCATGAAGGACCAATGGACGGTTGTGACTGCGGATCGAAAGCCATCGGCCCATTTTGAACACTCAGTAGCCATCACTTCACACGGGCCAAGAATTCTCAGTAAACAGATTTCTCTTTGTTAGCTTTCTTGGATAGATAATAATAAAGCTTGAAAAACAAAATGTAATTCGATATAATTTACGTTTTTATTCGATCGAATCGGGGTGTTTTGAAAAATGTCGAAAGAAGAGGCTATTGAAGTAGAAGGTACTATTGTTGAGCCGTTACCCAATGCTATGTTTCAGGTGGAATTGGACAATGGGCATAAGGTACTTGCGCATATATCCGGAAAGATGCGTATGCATTATATTAAAATCCTCCCTGGTGATCGTGTGACTGTTGAATTGTCTCCTTACGATTTAACACGGGGAAGGGTTACTTTTCGCGCCAAGGGCGGAAAAGGGAAAAAATAAATTATACTGTCTGGGGCATGATATGAAAGTTCGGTCATCTGTCAAGAAAATATGCAGTGAATGCAAGATTTTAAAGCGAAAAGGGGTTGTTAGGGTTTCTTGTGTCAATAAAAAGCACAAGCAACGTCAAGGTTAACAGGTCTTTTTGAAATTCTAGCAATTTTCTGAAAAAAGGAGCACAAATTTGGCACGTATAGCTGGTGTGGATTTACCACGCAATAAACACATGGAACGAGCGCTGACATATATTTACGGAATTGGTTTGACAACTGCGCGCCAAATTCTCGACAAGGCTGATCTTCCTTATCAGATGAACAGTGATGACCTAAGTGTAGAGGATGTTAATAGAGTCCGAACCGTCATTGAAAATGACTACGTGGTCGAAGGTGACCGGAGACGTGAAGTCTCTATGGACATCAAACGGCTCATGGATCTCGGATGCTATCGAGGGCGAAGACACAGAAGAGGACTGCCTGTCAGGGGGCAACGAACGAAAACAAACGCCCGAACCCGAAAAGGTCCACGACGTGGGGCAGCTGTTCGGAAAAAATGAACAACAGGTTATTAATATAATGTTATTTGGCTACAGGTAATCAGGAGCATTTATGGCAAAAGCCGGCAAAGTTAACGTAAAAGTTAAGAAAAAAGATAAAAAGAACGTTCCGGAAGGGATTGTTTTTATTTACTCTACCTTCAATAATACGGTTGTTACCGTTACTGATCGCCAAGGAAATACTTTGTCTTGGGCTAGTGCAGGTGTTCTAGGTTTTAAGGGTTCAAGGAAATCTACCCCCTTTGCTGCTCAAAATGCTTTGAGTGATGCTGTGGCTAAAGCTAAAGAGCATGGGTTGCGCAAGGTTGAAGTGCGAGTAAAGGGACCAGGGCCTGGGCGGGAAGCTGCATTGCGTGCCTTAACGACAGTTGATTTGGATGTAAGCCGAATTGTAGATGTCACCCCACTTCCACACAATGGATGTAAGCCCCCCAAAAGAAGAAGGGTCTAAGTTTTACTCTGTCATAATTCGTTATTTATGTCTTGCTAGTGACCCAAGACAATTATTTGGAGGTAAAAGTTGGCTAGATATACTGGAGCATCATGCAGGCTTTGCAGGCGTGAAAATCTGAAAATGTTTCTTAAGGGCGACCGTTGCTACTCTGATAAATGCGCTTTCGAAAGACGTTCATTTGCCCCTGGGCAACATGGGCAGAATAAATTTCGTAAAGTTTCAGATTACGCTGTCCAGCTCCGTGAAAAACAAAAAGTCAAGCAAATGTACGGAATGCTTGAAGCTCAATTTCGGCGATACTTTGAGAAAGCCGAAAGGGCTAAGGGCGTGACAGGTGAAATTCTTCTCATTATGCTTGAGCGTCGGCTCGACAACGCTCTTTATAGAGCAGGTTTTGCAAGTTCTCGAGATCAAGCACGTCAGATGGTTCGACATGATCTTTTCACATTGAACGGGAAAAAAATTAACATACCCTCCTATCAAGTGAAACCAGGGGATATCATTTTTTTGAAAGAAAAAAATCGGAAAAATGCCGTGATAACTGACAATCTTGAAGGGGCAGCCCGCAGAGGATTACCGAGTTGGTTAGAATTTGACCAGACTAAATTTCAATGTGTTGTTAAAGCATTGCCAAACCGTGATGAAATAACGATGCCAATTCAGGAACAACTCATTGTAGAGCTGTATTCTAAGTAACTTTTATAGTTAGGTATTGCATGGCACAGGAAATCCGGGATGAAAATCCCTTTTACAATAACTGGCACACCCTTATAGCTCCGGAAAAGCTGGAAGTCAATGAGGGCTCACTTACCAGTCGTTACGGTAAATTCGTTTGCCAGCCTTTGGAAAGAGGATTCGCTACAACTATTGGAAACTCTCTGCGTCGGATTATGCTCTCCTCGATTCGAGGGGCTGCTATAACATCCGTCAGATTGAATGACGCGCTACATGAATTCACAACAATAGACGGTGTTCATGAAGATGTGGCTGAGATTATCCTTAACCTAAAACAAGTACGACTGAAATTGAACGGGCCGGAATCTCGTACCGTCACCATTGAAAAAATAGGTCCAGGAGAAGTTCTCGCAGGGGACATTAACGGTGGCGCATACGTTGAAGTTATGAATCCTGATCTCGTTATCTGTACGATTACAAGTGAAACTACTTTTCGTGCTGAGTTAGAGGTTCATTGGGGAAAAGGGTACGTTCCCGCAGAGTTCAATAAAAAAGAAGGGCAACCGATTGGTGTCATTCCTATTGATTCGGCGTTTTCACCTATCATTTGTGTACAATATGTTATTAGCCAGGCTCGAGTTGGACAGCAAACAGATTATGACCGTCTCACGATTGAGATTGAAACCGACGGAAGCGTAGAACCGCAAAATGCTCTTGCATATGCCGCGAAAATCTTGAAAGAGCAAATGACCATTTTTATCAATTTCAACGAAGAAATTGCTAAAGCTCCTGATAATTCAGATAATGATGAAGATGGTAAAGCGTATCCTCCTTTTCTTGATAAAAATGTCGAGGACCTTGAGCTATCGGTACGATCTGCTAACTGTTTGAAAAACGCTCAAATCCAATACATCGGTCAGCTTGTTAATAAAACTGATGCTGAAATGTTGAAGACCAAGAATTTCGGTCGTAAATCATTAAATGAAATTAAAGCTTTACTTTCAGAACACAATCTCACTTTGGGGATGAAGTACGACGGATGGGTTTTCCCCGAAAAACGTGAAGAGAAAATTGAAGAGTAGGCTTGTATTCCTTGCTAAAGGACAATTCTTGCTAAAGACCAAAGGATAGACCATGAGACATAGAAAAGCTGGCCGTAGACTTGGCCGTACATCTTCACATCGTGATGCCATGTTGAGGAATATGGTAACTTCGTTACTCGACCAAGAACGAATCGTTACTACAGTGCCTAAAGCTAAGGAAGCTCGACGGGTAACCGAACAGATGATCACCTTAGGAAAAAGAGGAGATCTTCACGCTCGGCGTCAAGCAATGTCCTACATTCGGTCAAAAAATATTGTAGCTAAGCTTTTCGATCAATTGAGCAGCCAGTATGCCGAGAGAAAAGGTGGCTACACACGGATTATCCGGACTGGTTCACGATTGGGTGATGCCGCGCCTATGGCAATTCTCGAATTGGTCGATTATAAGGAAATTGTGAGCGAGGTTAAGGCGGAACAAGACCAATAAAGTCCTTTTATACTATTACAAACAAGCTGGCATGAATATTCATGCCAGCTTTTTTTTTTAACTTTCATCGAAAGAGTTAAGATGGATTTTGCGCAAATTCTGCCCCCTGATCGCACGAAGATTGAAGGTGGCACGTTCCAGTTTCATTGTCACCCTGGGGTAAGTTGTTATCTTTCGTGCTGTCAGAAGGTTGACATGCTGTTATTTCCTTATGATATCGTTTTGCTTAAGAATCATCTCAATCTTCATTCCGCTGTTTTTTTACGCAACTACACTCATATTTGTAAAGGGAGCCACCCTTTCTTCCCTGGACTTGAGTTAAACATGCGCCAGGATGATCTCTCGTGTCCTTTTCTTGGAGAAGTGGGATGTTCGGTTTACAAAAATCGTCCATCAGCTTGTCGCACTTATCCACTTGAACGTGGAGTTGAACATATAGGCAATAACCGTGAATTAAAAGTACATTATTTCATGACTCAGCATCCATATTGTAAAGGCCATTTTGAAGCACGACATTATTCCATCGATCAATGGGAACGTGATCAAATGCTCCATGAATGCAACCAATATAATGATTTTTGGGCTGAGCTTGATGCTTTTTTTGCTACCAATCCATGGGCAGGTGAGGGGACAACGGGTGCGATGCAACAGCTTGCTTTTATGGTATGCTACAATGTGGATGATTTTCGTTCCTATACAGAAAAGCACAATTTATTAAATAACTTTAAGCTGAACAAAGATGAACGTCGACGTATCCAGAAGGACGATGGTGCACTGCTCCGATTTGGATTCGATTGGCTTGAATACATTTTGGGTGGGCGGAAGAGAATTATAAAAAAATGATATTTTTTACTCCCTAAAATTTTTGAGGAGAAAGTTGGCTGGAGTAAGCTAAACTTGAAATTATTAACTTGGCGTGATAGTATAATCTGTTTTGTTATACTTGGGGCGAGGTTTTTTTTGCCTGTACCCTAAATACACACATCCCTTCGATAGCTCTTTGGTGTTCCATTCTTTCTTGGAATTGGCTTGCGGGATGGAGGAAAAACCAAAATAATACAGGAGATAAGTATGGCATCAGTCACAATGCGGCAAATGCTCGAGGCAGGCCTTCACTTTGGACATCAAACCAGGCGATGGAATCCCAAAATGAAACCCTACATTTATGGACCTCGGAATGGCATTTATATTGTCAATCTTGACATTACCATGAAATTGTTCAGAAAAGCTTACAGTTCCATGGTGGATGCCATTACCAATGGCGGAACGGTTCTTTTTGTCTGCACAAAACGGCAAGGGCAAGTCATTGTCAAGGAAGAAGCCGAACGTTGCGGCATGTATTTCATCAATCACCGATGGCTTGGTGGCATGTTGACCAACTTTCAAACAATTAAACATTCTGTCGATCGACTGAAAAAAATTGAGGCTATGCAAGCCGACGGATCGATCAACCGTTTTCCGAAGAAAGAAATTCTGCAGATGGAGAAAGAAAGAATCAAACTTGATCGGAATATCGGAGGCATCAAGAACATGCGGAGTCTACCGGATATTCTTTTTGTCGTTGATCCTAAAAAAGAAGACATTGGAGTCGGTGAGGCCAATAAACTCGGTATTCCGGTTATCGCGCTGACCGACACCAACTGCGACCCTGATGGTATTGATTTCGTTATTCCCGGGAATGATGATGCCATTCGCGCCATCAAGTTGATATCTTCCATGATGGCAGAAGCCGTCCTTGAAGGCAAGGCTCGTCGGGGCGAAGAAGCTGAGCCCAATGTCGATGACTTGGAAGCCGCCATGGTTGCAGGTGCGGGAGAGGAATTGGCGGCAAAAGTGGACGAAGAATAAGGGGTGTCGTTGCTTTGCGACGAAAACCGTTTTGGATTTGAACCGACAAAAAAAATATTTTTTTGTCGGTTCTTCCATGTGTTGCTGACTTCTTTATTGGTATTGAAAGGATCCAGTTTTCTGTAAAAAGGAGAGTATATCGTGACTATTACAAGCCAGATGGTGAAAGAGCTTCGGGACAAGACCAATGCCGGCATGATGGACTGCAAAAAAGCGTTGACTGAAACCTCAGGTGACATGGAAAAGGCTGTCGACTTCCTTCGGCAGAAGGGCTTGGCAGTTGCTGCCAAACGCGCAGGTCGGGAAACTAGAGAAGGTGTGGTGGAGGCCTATATCCATGCAGGTGGCAAGCTCGGCGTCATGGTGGAAGTCGGGTGTGAAACCGATTTCGTTGCCAAAACGGACGATTTCAAGGCGTTTGCCAAAAACGTTGCCATGCATATTGCTGCCGCCAACCCGGTTGCCGTCAATCGGGACGATGTGCCACCCGAAGTTCTCCAACGTGAGAAGGATATTTATGTCAACCAAGCCCTTGAGTCAGGTAAACCTCAGCAGATAGTTGAGAAGATGGTTGTTGGAAAAGTCGAAAAATATCTTGCCGAGATTTGTCTCATGGAACAAAAGTATGTAAAAAATGACCAACTGTCCGTTCAGGATTTATTGAACGAACTGGTGGCTAAAATGGGTGAGAATATTTCGATAAAAAAATTCGCCCGTTTTCAGATCGGTTGAGGTTTACGTTTCAGCGATTTGAGGAATCAAAGTACTTTTTATCCGTCGCCTCGATCAGGTTTCGGATGAGTCGCAGGGGGCGACAGGATGAAATTTAAACGAGTACTCTTGAAAATCAGCGGGGAAGCGCTGATGGGTGATAGAGCCTATGGCATAAGTACTGAGGTGATAAAGTTTTTATCGCAGGAAATACAGGCTCTGCACCATCTCAAAATCGAATTGGGCCTTGTTGTCGGAGCTGGCAATATTTTTCGCGGAGTTTCAGGAGCTGCCAGTGGCATGGATCGGAGTTCCGCGGACAATATGGGCATGTTGGGCACGGTGATGAATTCTCTGGCCGTGCAGGATGGACTCGAAAGCCAGGGGATTCCCGCCAAAGTTATGTCGGCCATCACTATGTTGAACGTGTGTGAACCGTATGAGCGGCTAAAGGCTCTTGAGCACTTGGAACAAAAAAGGATCGTTATCTTTGCGGCCGGAACTGGCAATCCCTATTTTACTACCGACACCGCCGCCGTCTTGCGAGCCCTGGAAATTAAGGCTGATGTAATTATGAAAGCCACCAGGGTTGACGGCGTTTACGACCGTGATCCGGAAAAAGAGGCGAATGCCGTCCGTTACCATACGCTCACTTATTCCACTGTACTGCGCGATGACCTCCGGATAATGGATGCCGCCGGGATTTCGCTTGCCCGAGACAATGATCTGCCTATTTTCGTTTTTGACATGACCAAGCCTGGGAACATCGTCAAGGCTGTCATGGGAGAAGACGTCGGTACGCTGATCACCAACTGAGAACATTCGTCTCGCTCATCTCTCAAACGGGCGACTGGTGTATTCTGGTTCCTATCATTGAGCTCAACATAAGGCTGTCCGAGGGTCCCATGACAAACGCAATCATTGATCAACTTAAAGAGAAAATGGCTTCGAGTATTGATGCTCTTAAACGGGAACTGGTGAAGATTAGGACCGGTCGGGCGTCACTTTCTCTGCTTGACGGTATTAAGGTGAATGCCTACGGATCTCAGATGCTCATGGACCAAGTGGGAACCATGACGATACCCGAGAATAACATGATTGCCATTAAGCCATGGGATCCACAACTTCTGCCTGCCATTGAGAAAGCGATCCTCGGTTCCGGATTAGGGCTGACTCCACAAAGTGATGGCAACGTCGTTCGCCTGACCATCCCACCGCTCACTGGTGAACGTCGGAAAGAACTGGTCAAACAGGTGAAAAAGATTGGTGAAGAGTATAAAGTCGCCATTCGCAATGTTCGTCGTGATACCAACGAGTCCTTGAAAAAATTGAAAAAAGACAAAGATATTTCCGAAGACGAAATGTTTCGTTTGCAGGAAGACGCGCAAAAGGTGACCGATGGTTATATCACCCAGGTCGACGATATCACCGGGGGGAAGGAAAAAGAAGTGATGGCGGTTTGATGCGCCCTCTTCTCTTCGGCAATCGTGGTTGAGCTCGATACAAATACGCCCGTTCCCCGCCATGTTGCCATCATCATGGACGGTAACGGACGCTGGGCTGAGGAACGGCACCGCCCGCGATTATTCGGACACAAGGCGGGCGTCGATTCCGTCCGGGAGATAGTCGAAACAGCGCGCGAAATCGGCGTTGAAGTGCTCACCCTCTACGCCTTTTCGACGGAGAACTGGAATCGGCCCTCCGGCGAAGTGAGCGGTTTGATGGGCTTGTTGAAAAGCTATCTCCAGTCGGAGTTGCGCACTATGGTGCGCAATGATATTCGTCTGCTTTGCCTTGGGCAGCAGGATCGCCTACCGGCGGATGTGCGAGCGATTCTTCAGCAGACCATCGATGACACTCGGGAGTGCCGGAGTATGACCTTAAATCTGGCCTTGAGTTACGGTGGCCGTAGTGAACTTGTGCTGGCATTTCAAGAAATAGCGAAAGAGTGTCAGGAGGGTGTCCTTGATTGGCGTACGCTTTCCGAAACCACCATCAGTGACCATCTGTTCACAGCCGGTCAGCCCGATCCGGATCTACTGATTCGCACCGGCGGCGAGCATCGCCTGTCCAACTTTCTCCTCTGGCAGGCCTCCTATGCCGAACTCTATTTCACCGAAACACGGTGGCCTGATTTCAAAAAAGCCCAATTCCTGGAAGCGATTAACATCTTCAACCACAGGCAGCGCAGATTCGGGAAGGTCGGGGCGCAACTGATTCGGGAAGGTCGGGGCGCAACTGATGGCGAGTAAAGAGCGATGAGCCGCGTCATCCCTGGAATTCTCATGGCTGGTGGTTGGCTGTTCCTGCTTTTTTGGGGGCCAGTCCACCTGTTTTGGGCCGTTATTGTCAGCGGAGCTTGTTTGGCACTCCATGAATTTTTCCGCATGGCCATGGCTTCGCTTCATGGTTGGCGTCTGTATGCAACGATTAGTTTCTGCCTTTTTCCGGTTCTAGCAGCCTTCTTCGGGCAAAGTGACGCAGTGCTCGCCGGGGTGATCGCTAGTTTGCTTGTCATGGTTGCGGTGGCGCTCCATGGGTACGGCGTCATCGACGATGTGCTCAAATACACCAGTTGCAGCGGTTTTGCCTGTGTCTATATCTCGCTCTGCCTAGCCCATATTGCCCTTATCCGTTTTCTCCCGCAAGGCGCGTTTTGGTTGACCATGCTCGTGGGAATTGTCGCCGGGTCGGATACCGGGGCTTATTATGCCGGGAGGGCTTTTGGGCAGCGAAAGCTATTCCCCCAGATCAGTCCGAAGAAGACCGTGGCCGGCGGAATCGGCGGGGTGGTTGCCGGTGTCGCCGCTGCCGAGGGGATCAATCTCTTTTTTCCCGCACAAGCCGATCCACTGATCCTTTTTATTGTGGCGATTCTATTGGTTACTATCGGGATCGCCGGTGATTTAACTGAATCGATGATCAAACGATCAGTTGGCGTTAAAGATTCGGGAACCATTCTCTTTGGTCACGGAGGCCTGCTTGACCGCATAGACAGTCTCCTGCTCACTGGTCCTGTTCTGTATTATCTGCTCCGTTTTGGGATTCTGTGATGAAGGCCCTTTCACTGCTTGGATCCACCGGTTCGATTGGTGAAAATGTTTTAGCGGTGGTTCGGCAGTTTCCCGGACAATTTCGAATTGTCGGGCTCTCGGCTGGTCGAAACGTTGATCTGCTGGCCAAACAGGTGCTGGAATTTAAACCGGAATGTGTATCCGTGGGGGATCCGGCTCTGGTTGAAACTTTATCGCAACTGCTTCCCCCTGCGTATCGTTCCCGGATTGTCTCTGGCTTGGAAGGCAACTGTCTGGTGGCATCATTGCCTTCAGCCAACATGGTGGTTTCTGCCGTGGTCGGGGCGGTCGGCCTGCTACCAGCACTCGCCGCCATTCGTGCTGGCAAAGATCTCGGGCTGGCCAACAAGGAAACTCTGGTCATGGCCGGTCGCCTGATTATGGAAGCGGTCCATGAGTACGGGGTGCGTCTGTTACCCATTGACTCAGAGCACAGCGCCATTTTTCAGGCGCTTGAAGCCGGCCGTAGGGAGGATGTGGCTCGAATTATTCTCACCGCTTCCGGCGGGCCCTTTCGCACCTGGACCTCTGATGCCTTGGCTGCCGCGACTTCGGACCAGGCGTTGGCCCATCCCAACTGGACCATGGGGCGGAAAATTTCTATCGATTCCGCCACGTTGATGAATAAAGGCTTAGAGGTGATCGAGGCTCGCTGGCTCTTTGACGTCAGTCCGGACCAGATTGAGGTTGTGGTGCACCCCCAATCGATTGTCCATTCCTTGGTCGAATACCAGGATGGTTCGGTGGTGGCCCAGTTGGGTATACCGGATATGCGGATCCCCATCGCCTATGCCCTTTCCTACCCGGAAAGACTTGAGTTGGGTTTGTCCCGTCTCAGCCTGGCGCAATGCGGCGGACTTACCTTTGAACAACCGGACCATCAACGCTT
This sequence comes from uncultured Desulfobulbus sp., assembly GCF_963662935.2. Taxonomy (NCBI): domain Bacteria; kingdom Pseudomonadati; phylum Thermodesulfobacteriota; class Desulfobulbia; order Desulfobulbales; family Desulfobulbaceae; genus Desulfobulbus; species uncultured Desulfobulbus sp. The sequence goes on from NZ_CAXXTL010000002.1 coordinate 2,591,257, forward strand.
TCCCGCCTTGCAAATGGCATACGATGCCCTGGCCATGGGCGGCGTGAAGCCTGCGGCCCTCAATGCCGCCAACGAGGTTGCCGTGGAGGCCTTTCTTGCCGGCCGCATCGGTTTTACCCAGATTGCTGAAATAGTCGGCGCGGTTCTGACAAAGACCACACAAGCTGATGAGTTAGACCTGCAGGCTATTCTCGCTGCGGATCAGGAGGCACGGACCCTCGCAGAGCGAGAGATTGGTCTCGCCTGAGCACAAGCGCAACCACTGGCCGTAACCGCCTTATTTAATTCTTTTTCTACCTCTTTCTTTCAAATATCATGAATTCCGTCCTGTCTTTCATTCTTGTTCTCGGTGTTCTTATTTTTGTCCATGAACTTGGCCACTTTTTACTGGCCAAGGCCTTTGGCGTCAAAGTCCTCAAATTCTCCTTGGGATTTGGCAACAAGCTGATCGGTCGGCAATGGGGAGAGACCGAATACCTCATCAGTGCCTTTCCTCTCGGAGGATATGTCAAAATGTACGGCGAACAGCAGGGCGAGGAGGTCCGCCCGGAGGACGAGCACCGATCGTTTTCCCACAAGGCTGTTTGGCAGCGCTTTGGTATCGTTTTCGGCGGCCCCTTGTTCAATTTATTGTTTGCTATTGTCTTGTTTTTTTTCATATTCATCTTTGCGGGCATCCCCGAACCGGTGGATTCCACCAAAATCGGCGAGGTGACTGCTGGTTCCGTGGCCGATCAGGTGGGGATTAAGGCCGGCGACCTTGTCCGGTCCATCAACGGCACCCCCACCACTTCCTGGACCCACGTTTCCGAGAGTATCAAGGACAGTCGCGGACAGGAAGTGACGCTGGTTGTAGACCGTCTGGGACAGGAACTGACCATTACCGCCAAGCCGACCATGCAGAAGATGAAAAATCTTTTTGGCGAGGAGGTCGGTGAACGCTACATGCTGGGTATTGTCCGCAGCGACGACATCCGCTATAAAGACGCCACCATCGGCGCATCGTGCGAAGCAGCCTTGATTCAGACCTGGAATCTCAGTTACCTGACAGTTATGGGCATCGTCAAGATGATCCAGCGAGTCATCCCCGCCAGCGAACTGGGCGGGCCGATTCGCATAGCCGAACTGGCTGGCCAGCAGATGGAGGCCGGCTGGATGAACCTGCTTTATTTCATGGGACTGTTGAGCGTCAATCTCGGCATTCTCAACCTGCTGCCCGTGCCGGTGCTCGATGGCGGCCATCTGGTGTTTCTCTCGTTTGAAGCTGTTCGTCGCCGTCCCTTGAGTGACCGGACCATGGAAATCAGCCAGAAGGTTGGCATCGCCATTCTCGGCACCCTGATGGTTTTCGTTTTTTATAATGATATCGTTCGATTGGTCAAAAGATGGCTGGTGTCCTGATCCTGGCCATTGAGACGGCGACCGGCTGTGGTGGTGTCGCCCTGACTCGAGGTGTCGGCGAATCGGGAAAACTGCTGGCCGAATACACCTTGCAGCCGGAGGTTACCCACTCGCGGCGCTTGTTGGGATCGGTCGCCGCCATGATGGCAGCGACCGACATCGATTGGAGCGAACTGGCCGCTGTGGCCGTCAGCCAGGGGCCGGGTTCGTTTACCGGGCTGCGCATCGGCATGGCGGCTGCGAAAGGGATTGCCATGGCAGCGGGTACCCCTTTATTGGCTGTTCCCACCCTTGACGGTCTGGCATTGCAGACGACAACGACCGACCTGCCGATCTGCTGTCTGCTCGATGCACGAAAACAACAAGTGTATGCTGCGTTTTACCGGTACGAGGCGGAGCGCTGTCGCCGGACCAGCCCTTTCCTTGTCTTGGGGCCGGAAGAACTTGCGCACCATATAGACGAGCCGACCCTGGTGATCGGCCCCGGCGTCCAAGCGTGTCAGTCCCTTTTCGCCGCGCATCCGCTTATCCGATCCAACCCCTCTGGCTTTCTTCATCCTCGGGCAGCGGCGATCGGTTTTTGCGGCGCTCGGCAGTTAGCAGAGGAGGCTGCCAACGAGGCTGAGGAAATTGTCCCTCTCTATGTCCGTGCCTCCGAGGCGGAGCTCAGTCTGCGCGGTATGGACGGGAGGGTGCGAGGAGCGTGATGATCACACGGAAAACAACCCGCCAAATTCATGTAGGTTCGGTGGCCATTGGCGGCGGCGCGCCCATTGCCGTTCAGTCGATGACCAATACGCTTACCGACGATGTCGAGGCCACGGTCCGGCAGATTCATGAGTTGGAGCGCGCCGGATGCGAAATTATCCGGGTAGCGGTGCCGGACATGGCGGCGGCTCATGCTCTTACCGCAATCAGAGAGCAGATTGCCATTCCCTTGATTGCCGATATCCATTTTGATGCCCGTTTGGCAGTGGCGTCTATGGAGCACGGCGCCCAAGGAATTCGCATCAACCCCGGTAATCTCGGGGGACCTGAGAAACTGGCCCGGGTGGTGGCCGCTGCCAAGCTGCACCAGGTGCCGATCCGGGTGGGCGTCAACTCCGGTTCCATCGAAAAAGGGTTGCTCACTCAGTATGGGTATCCCACTCCAGAGCGGCCGGACGCCCTGATCGAAAGTGCACTCGGTAATGTCCGCCTGCTTGAGGCGCACGGCTTTTTCGACATCAAGATCTCGATTAAATCCTCGGACACCCTCACCACCATCGCCGGCTATCGTCAGCTTGCGCGCACGACCGAGTATCCCTTGCATCTTGGGGTCACCGAGGCGGGCGGGCTCATCGCCGGGACGGTCAAGTCGAGCGTGGCCTTAGGCATTTTGCTGGCCGAGGGGATCGGCGATACCTTCAGAATATCACTGACCCGCGATCCGGTGGAAGAGATTCGGGTCGGGTTTGAACTGCTCCGCTCGCTGCGCATCCGGGAACGGGGGCCGGAGTTGATCTCCTGCCCCACCTGCGGCCGGACCCGAATTGATCTTTTTTCGCTGGCGGAAAAGGTAGAGCGACACCTGCAAACCATGCAATCTTCCCTCAAGGTCGCGGTCATGGGCTGTGTGGTCAATGGACCAGGCGAGGCCAGGGAGGCCGATATCGGCATCGCCGGCGGCCACGGGGTCGGGATTATTTTTAAAAAAGGCGAAATATACAAGAAGGTTGCGGAAGCAGAATTGCTGCCCGTCTTTCTTGAGGAACTGGATAAACTGGAAGCCGAAAGAAAAGCAGGGACTTGAATACGCCAAGCGGCCACGCGCCGCCGGCCCTGTTTTCAAGCGAATGGAGATTGACTATGCGTTATTCACAGATGTTGTTGCCCACCACCAAGGAAACCCCATCGGAAGCCGAGGTCGTTAGCCATCAGCTCCTGGTCCGGGGCGGGTTCATCCGCAAACTGACCTCGGGAATGTACACCTATCTGCCCATGGGTTTTCTTGCGCTGCAAAGGGTGACCGAGATCGTCCGTCAGGAGATGAATCGCGCCGGCGCCCAGGAAATTCTTATGCCCATGGTGCAGCCAGGTGACTTATGGCAGGAATCAGGGCGGTGGAAGAAGTACGGGCCGGAGCTACTTCGCTTCCAGGACCGGCATGATCGCGATTACTGTCTCGGACCGACCCATGAAGAGGTGGTAACCGATATTGCCCGCCGCGAGTTGCAATCCTACCGGCAGTTGCCGATCAATCTCTACCAGATCCAGACCAAGTTCCGTGACGAGATCCGACCGCGTTTCGGTCTGATGCGGGGCCGGGAATTCGTCATGAAGGACGCCTATTCCTTTGATGTCGACGACGCCGGCGCCAGTCGCAGTTACGAGATTATGCGTCAGGCCTACTACCGCATTTTCGAGCGCTGCGGCCTGGAGTTCCGGGCGGTGGAGGCAGACAGCGGTGCCATCGGCGGCTCATTTTCCCATGAGTTCATGGTTCTGGCCGAGACCGGTGAGGACACTTTGGTGATCTGCAACTCCTGCAGCTATGCGGCCAATGTCGAGAAAGCAGCTCTTACCCTGGAGGACGTGACGACCTCGGCAGTCACCCTGGAAGAAATGGTCAAGGTGGCTACACCGGGTATGAAAAAGGTCGACAAGGTGGCTGAGTTTCTCAAGGTCGGTCCTGCTGATGTGATCAAGACCATGTTCTATCTCGCCGACGGCGCTCCAGTAGCCGCGTTGGTCCGTGGAGACCGCGAGGTGCAGTCGGTCAAGTTGAAAAATCTGCTGGGTGCCGCCGATGTTGAGGTTATGGACGAGGAACAGGTCTGGCAGCAACTCCGCCTGCCCGTCGGTTATCTCGGACCGGTTGGACTGGAGCTGAGGATCGTGGCGGATCAGGAAGTGATGCAACTGGTCAACGCGGTGGCCGGGGCCAACGAGAAAGGGACGCACCTCACCGGTGTCAATCCGGGACGCGATTTCACGCCCTATGTGGTCGGCGACCTGCGGCAGATCACGGTCGATGATCGCTGCCCTGCCTGTGGCGGTAGTCTGCGGCTGAAAGAGGGGATCGAGGTCGGGCACATCTTCAAGCTTGGCACCAACTATTCCGAGGCCATGAAGGCCACCTTCCAGGACAGTGACGGCCAGGAGAAGCCCTTTGTCATGGGCTGCTACGGCATCGGCGTTAGCCGGGTAGTGGCGGCGGCCATTGAACAGAACCACGACGCCAAGGGCATTATCTTCCCGGTGCCGTTGGCTCCCTTCCAGGTCATTCTCCTCAATCTCGGTCCTAAAGATGAGACGTACAACCAGGCTTCGGAAAGACTGTATAGCGAATTGCGGGTTCAGGGCGTTGATGTCCTCTACGATGACCGCGATGAACGGCCCGGTTCCAAGTTCAACGACGCCGATCTTCTTGGTATCCCGTACCGGCTGACCGTAGGCAAGACCTTTGAAAAGGAAGGCAAGGTGGAGTTGCGTTCCCGCAAAACCGGAGAGACCCAAGTTCTCGATCTGGATGGGGCCGTTGATCATATTGCCGGGCTTGTCCGGCAGGCCCTTTCCTGATTTTCCGGAAGTCACTTCTCTTGGACTGCGGACAATAACGATGTCAGACATTAAGCCCCTTCTTTCCCTGGCCTCGGCGTATCTCCACGAGGTCGACCTGACCCCGTTAACCAAGGCCTACGAGTTCATCAGCGAGCGACATGCCGGTCAACACTATGTGACCGGCGAACCCTATGTCGATCATCTCCTGGCTGTGGCCTCGAGCCTCGCCTCGATGAAACTCGACCTGGAGACTATTGTCGCTGGCCTGCTCCATGGCGTGATCAAGGAAAACGTTGCCACTCTGGATGAGCTGAAGAAACAATTCGGCGAATCCGTTGCCAATATTGTCAACGGCGCTACCCGGATCACCAATGTCCGCTACAATTCGCACCTGGCCCATGAGGCGGAAAATATCCGCAAACTCCTCCTGGCCATGGGGGCGGACATCCGCGTCCTCCTGGTCAAGCTGGCCGACCGCCTGCAGGACATGCTCAATCTCGACGCTGTCGACGAGGAAGAACGGCGCTCCAAGGCCCGGGAGACCATGGATCTCTATGCTCCTCTAGCCAGTCGCATCGGTATCGAATGGCTCAAGCGTGAATTGGAGGATCTGTCTTTCAAGTATCTCTTGCCGGTTGAGTATGCCGACCTGAGCGCCCATCTTGAGAGTACCCTAGCCCAACGCCAAGCCTATGTCGACGAGGTCCTGGAGATCCTCCATTCCAAGCTCAGGGCTAACAAAATCGAGCCATTGCGCATCATCGGCCGGCCCAAACACATCTATTCGATCTACAAGAAGCTGGTCGCCCAGAAAATCCCTCTGGAGCGAGTCTATGATAAGGTCGCCTTCCGCATTGTTGTCCGCACGGTCAAGGAATGCTATCAGGCCCTGGGCATTGTCCATGCCGACTGGACACCGGTTCCGGGCCGGATCAAGGATTGGATCAGTGCGCCGAAATCAAACAATTACCAGTCGCTGCACACCACAGTCGCGGGCCCGCACGGGCATTTTATCGAAATTCAGATTCGTACCCAAGAGATGGACCGGATCGCCCAGGAGGGCGTGGCCGCTCATTGGGCCTACAAGGAAGGGCAGAAGGTCACCAGCGGCGACGCCCGTCTGTTCAAAGATCTGAAGCGGCTGGTCCAGTCCCTCCAGGAAGTCGAGGATCCGAGCGAGTTCATGGAATCGGTGCGGGGCGAACTGTTCAAACCCGATGTCTTTGCCCTGACTCCCACTGGCGAGGTGCGCGAGTTACCCCGGGGGAGTACGCCGATCGATTTTGCCTACGCCATCCACACTGCTGTTGGCGACACCTGCGTCGGGGCCAAGGTTAATGGTCAGATCGTCCAGCTCAAACATGAATTGCAAAGCGGCGATATTGTCGAGATACTGACGCAAAAGAATCAGCATCCCCGCCGTGCCTGGCTGCAACTGGTCAAAACCAGCAGGGCCCGCACTCGGATCCGCCACTATCTGCGACGGGAGGAGAAGGAACGATCCCTCAAGCTTGGCCGCGAGATCTGCGAACGGGAGTTGAAAAAATACGATGTCAACCTGCGCGGTTTGCTGAAGAGCGGCCATTTACGCCTACTGCTCAAACAGCTCAACTGTAACTCCCTTGAGGACATGCTGATCCGGGTGGGGAACAGTTCCCTCACCATTCCGTATCTGGTACGAACCCTGCAGCCCGAGGAATTCCGCGAAGCTGAGGAAAAACGGCGGATGACGGAGATGGTTGAGCGGGCGCAGCGGGCCGCTGAGGGCAACCGGGTCAGCGTACGCAGGCGCAGCGTCATCGACATCGACGGCGTTGACGGCATGTTGGTCAAGGTCAGCCAGTGTTGCCGGCCGGTTCCCGGTGATGCCATCCTGGGTTTTATCACCACCGGTTCTGGCATCTCGGTTCATAAAGCTGAGTGCCCCAATCTGGCGGCCACCGACCCAACCCGCTGGCTGGAGGTCGCCTGGTCCGGCTCGCCGCAGGCCACCCACCGGGCGTCGCTGCAGATCCGGGCGGAAAACCGCAAGAGTCTGCTGGCTGAAATCAGCTCCACCATCAGTGCCGACGATGCCGATATCGTCGAATTGAACGCCCGTACGACGGTGGAAAATATTGCTGAGCTCGATGTCCTGCTTGATGTGGTCAATCTCAAACACCTGCAGATCCTGCAGCAGCATCTCCTCCAGATGCCCGAGGTGATCGAGGTCCGCCGCCGGTAGCGCGGCCGGATGGGCGATTTGGGCGGAGAGAGCGAGGCGATGGTCTACCTGGTCTGCGAGGTCTGCGGCAATGAGGTCGAGTCCGGAAAGGCGCAATGCCCTTTTTGCCTGGCCGAATGCAGTGCGAGCACGCCCAGTGCCCCTGGACTGCTGCACCGGGTGGTCAACCTGGAAAAGGGCATGCCGCTGGTGCAGCAGGCTTTGGACCGGCTGGAGGCTGAAGTTACGACCAGCAGCGGGCAAGGACTCAAGGCGCTCACCCTGATCCATGGCTACGGTTCGAGCGGTACGGGCGGGGCGATCAAATCGGCGGTGCATCGTCATTTGCAGTTTTTTCGCCTGCAGGGGCGGATCAAGGAGGTCATCCCTGGTGAGGAGTTCGAAGGACGCTCCGGCCGTGGCCGCCAACTGCTACGCCGCTTTCCTTTTTTAACCGACCACCGCGATCTCAATCGCGCCAATCCTGGCATCACCCTGATTATCCTGTAATCCCGGCAGAAAACGCCATTCCTTGGCGCGTCCTGCTCACTCTTGACGACATTACTCGACAGTAAATGGAGAAACTATGCGAAACGATAATCGCCCAGCCGGTGATTTGCGTCCGGTCAGTGTTGAATACGGTGTGCAGCCCCATGCCGACGGCTCGGTGCTGCTCCGGATGGGGCATACTCATGTGCTCTGCGGGGTCACGGTCGAAGACAAAGTGCCGCCCTTTCTTAAGGGCAAGGGGCAGGGCTGGATAACCGCCGAATACGGCATGCTGCCCTGCGCCACCCACAGCCGGGGTCGGCGGGAGGCGGTGTCGGGTCTTTCCGGCCGGACCCATGAAATTCAGCGACTGATCGGCCGTTCCTTGCGAATGATGGTCGACCTGCGGTTGTTGGGCGAACACACCCTGCGCCTTGATTGCGATGTGCTCAACGCCGACGGCGGCACTCGGTGCGCCTCGATTACCGGCGGCGCCTTGGCGGTGCGGATGGCTCTTGCAGGCATGGTTGTGCAGGGGAAGATTCCGGCCATGCCGCTGTTGCTGCCGGTCGCGGCAATAAGCGCCGGCGTGGTTGCCGGTCAACCAGTGCTGGATCTGGACTATTCCGAGGACTCGTCCGCCGATGTGGACGCCAACTTTGTCATGAGCCGCGACGGCCGCTGGATCGAGGTGCAGACTACAGCCGAGGGCGCCCCTTTCCAGCCCGAACTGTTCACGACCATGGCGGGATTGGCCACGGAAGGCATCCGGCAATTGTTTACTTTGTGGGATACAGAGGATACTGCTGGACAAAAGAGTTGATCGGCCTCTTCGAGGGCGGACTGGGAGCGGCGGACCGCTGGGCAAAGGAGAGAGGGGCGCTCAGTCGATGATGGCAGAAAATTTGATGGCTTCCAGGTAGATGCCGTAGACTTTATCAGGGTTTGCCTGCAGCTTGTCCAGTGCGTGCACGCACTCCTCGGTCAAACCTTTTTCATAGGCTATGGCCGCATCAAGAAAGGGGGCAAGCGGTCCTTGCCGGACGAGCAGTGCCTCCTTGATATCTTCGGAGAGCGGCAGTTTCTCCATCATCTGTGCCATTGGTGTGTCAAGAATAGCGTCGATCAAGGAAAAAAGACCAAGGAGAAACATCTCCGAGGCATCCTCCTTTTGTTGACACTCTTCGGCCAGCAGTTCACAGAAACGGGCTCTGACCACCGATAGCCGCACCAATTCTGTCGGTTTATCCGCCGCCAGCTCCGAAATGATCACCAGGGTGACAAACCGCCTGATTTCCCGTTCCCCCAGATAGACGATGGCTTGATGGATCGACTCTACCTGCTTGAGCAGGTGAAAGAAGGCCGAGTTGATATAGCGCAGCAGCTTGTAGGCAATGGCGACGTCGATTTCGATAATCTGTTCCAGCCTGCTCGCCGTGGTTTGCCGCTTGTTGACCTCAGCCAGCAGACTCAGCAGGCTAGTTTTGTTCGAGGCGACCTCGGTGATGCGCAGGGATTCGGGACGGGCAAAGAAATAGCCTTGGAAATAATGAAACCCCAGTTTTCTCGCGTGCTCAAATTCCTCGTAGGTTTCTATTTTTTCGGCCAGAAATTTGAGATTGAAACGCGCCAGGCGGTAGAGAGTCCGTTCGATTTCATCGGTGGTTGAGAGTCGGTAATCGATCTTGATGATGTTGACCAGTTCGATCAGGGGGAGCAGATTCTTGGCGAAGATAAAATCGTCCAAGGCGAGGATATACCCCTGCTGGGAAAGGGTGCGGCAGGCCTCCAGCACATCAACGGTGGGTGGGACATCCTCGAGAATCTCAACAATGATCTTGTTTTTGGGGAAGGAGGCGGCGATCTCCCTGGTCAGGAGATTTTCGGTGAAATTGATGAAACAGGGCTTGTTGCCGGCAATTTTCTCGATTCCTTCAGTGAGAAAGGTGGTGGAGAGGAGGCTGGTGGTGGCGCGGTCACCGCTGAGTTCTCCCAGGCGCAATCCCAGGGTCTGGCGGAAAAGCAGCTCATAGGCAAACAGTTTTTGATGAATATCAAAGATGGGTTGCCGGGCTATATGGACATCCATTGCGCCTCAATAATGACTCCGAAGTTATCTTAGGCGGAGTATAGGGCAAAACAAACCCTCCACCAAGAACTATCGCACCCTATTGGGGAAGCCGGCGGAGGAGCGCCATACCGTCCGGAGTGACCGGTTCGGACGTGTTCAGGGCCTCAATTGCGGAGAGCGGAATAAACCGGCCATGGTCGATTTCTTCCGTCTGCAAGGTAAACGGACCATCGTTGATGCAGGAAAAAATACGCCCCCACACCCGGTTGTTCTCATCCTCGAAGTACTGATCAAAAAGCAGCTTGAGCTTGACGCCGCTGACGCCCAATTCCTCCCGCAACTCCCGCACCGCTGACATCAGATAACTTTCGCCAGCCAGCACCACGCCGCCGGCGGCCAGATCCCAGTAGCCGGGATAGACATCCTTGGTCAGGGTACGTTTTTGGATGAACAGCTCACCCTGGCGGTTGAAGACCAAGATGTAGGAGGCCCGGTGGATGAGTCTCTGCTGGCGCATGATCCGGCGGGTGACTGCACCGATGGGAGTGTTGTCGCGATCAACAATCTCGACAATCTCTTCAGCCGGATTGGCAATCATGCCGCTAGCTCTGCCGATGCATCCTGTTGTTCCCGGTGCCGGAACTCCCAGCAGCGGTGAATGCGGCGGTTGCGCTGAAAATCGGGGGGCACGGTCTCGTCGCTGATCTCCCGAACTGCAAAGTCGCGGGTGAGGGATTCGTCGAGCTTGAATTTGCGAAAATTGGAGGAGAAAACCAGTGTTCCACCCTTGGCCAGGTGCTGCATGGCCAGGCGGAGCAGGGCCGGGTGATCTTTTTGGACATCAAAGGTTTGATTGCGGTGACGGGCATTGGAAAATGTGGGCGGGTCGACAAAGATCACCCCGAATCGCTCGTGATTGCGCCTGAGCCAATCGATGCAATCGGCCTCAACGGTTTGGTGCAGCGGCCCGCCGAAACCGTTGAGCGCCAGGTTGGCTTGGGCCCGGGTGAGATAGGTCTCAGAGATATCGACAGTGGTAGTGGCGGTGGCCCCGCCCATGGCGGCATAGACCGTGGCGGTCCCGGTGTAGGCGAACAGGTTGAGGAAGGTCTTGCCCTGGGCTAGTTGCCCCAGGCGGGCCCTGGTGATGCGGTGGTCAAGGAACAGCCCGGTGTCGAGATAATCGGTGAAATTGACGAGAAAACGGCCGCCGCCCTCATGGACCTCGTGTAGGGAGCCGGTTCCCGGCTTTTTCTGGTACTGCTGGGTTCCTTTTTGTTTTTGCCGAGTTTTGATGAACAGCCGGCTGCGCGGGGTCTCGAACACCGAGCGGATCACCTGCAGGGCCAGGCTGAAGCGCTGCTCTGCTTTTTCCTGATCAATGCTGGCCGGCGGTGCGTATTCCTGGACATGGACCCACTCCTCGTACAGGTCAACCGCCAGATTGTATTCTGGGATATCGCTGTCGTAGATGCGAAAACAGGTGACCTCTTCTTCTTTTGCCCAAGGGAGCAGCGTCTCGCAGTTTTTGATCAGCCGGTTGGCGAAGTCTTCGCCAGGGCTGCCGGGTTCCAGAGGAACAAGCGTCCAGGAATGCGCTGCTTTTTCGTTCATCTGATTCTCCCTGCCCACCAGCAACTGGCACTTGATCGGCCCATTGAAGAACCTGTGCCGCTCTTGCCAGCTGATGCCGGTCATTTCGGCGAGATCGGGATTGGCGGTGAAAAAGCCCAGGGTCCAGCCTTCGAACTGGTCGCGAAAGGTGCGCCCGAGGCAGCGATAGAGGTATTTCACCACCTCCTTGTCCGACAGCCGCTCGCCGTAGGGCGGATTGGTTAACATGCAGCCTCGGGGGCCGGGACTCTGCAACCGCGCCAGTTGCCGCTGCTTGATGACGATCACATCGCGCAGACCCGCGGCAATCACGTTTTTCCGGGCGGCGGCCACCACCTTGGGGTCGGCGTCATAGCCGATGAATTGCGGCCAGGGTTCGGGAATGCTTTCACTTTCGCGATCAAGAGCCTCCTGCGTCAGCCGTTCCCAGAGCTGCGGATCATGCTTGTTCCAGGCCATGAAGCCAAAGGTTTTACGCAGCAGGCCTGGAGCACTGTGGCTGAGCATCAGCGCTGCTTCGATCAACAGGGTGCCGCCGCCACACATCGGATCCAGGAGGATGGGTTCGTTTTCGGCCCGTTCCAGCCAGCCGGAGAGACGGACGATGGCTGCGGCCAGGGTTTCCTTGAGCGGTGCCTCGCCACTGCCGGAGCGATAGCCGCGCCGGTGCAGGCTCTCGCCTGACAGATCCAGGGACAGCGATGCATCGGTTCCCTGGACATGGAGGTTGATGCGGATATCGGGTGCAGAGGCATTCACGTCCGGACGTTTGCCGAAGCGTTTGCGGAACTGGTCAACAATGGCGTCCTTGATCCGCAGCGAGGCAAATTGGCTGTGGTTAAGGGTGGCGTTGACCAGGGTAGTGTGCACGGCAAAGGTTGATTCGACGGTGAAATGATCATCCCAAAGGATGGTGCCGGCGTGGGTGTAGAGGGCGTCCGGATCGGGGGCGTCGAATCGGGTTAACTCCAGGAGGATGCGCGAGGCGAATCGCGACCAGAGACAGGCCCGGTAGCCGGTTTCCAGGTTGCCGGCCCAGGAGACCGCTCCGGGGGTTTCGGCGATCTCGTCACCGCCGAAAGAGGCAATCTCTTCGCTGACCAGCGGTTCGAGGCCGGAGGCGCAGGTGGCGATAAAGCGCAGGGGTTGTTTCTTCTTTGTTTTGGCGGTCGGGTGTGCTCGGAGCATGAAGTCTCTATTTTTTCGGAATGAACAATGTAGGGTGGAACTGACGTGAATGCCGGTATCAGAGGCTGGCGTCCGGGGGGCGCTGCCGGAGCGGAAAGACGCGTTTCGTTGATTCTCTTGACAAGGCGGGCAACCTGTGTGAACCATAGGATGAGGCCGCCGTCGATCTGCCCGGACAATCAGTTTGCAGGATAGGCGTTGTCAGGGCCGCAACATAGCCAAACTCTGCCTGGAAGTAAACAAGAACAAGGTGTTCGGCGCATTCTTCCCCGATAATCCGCGCTCAGCCGTCCAGGCCGGCCGGTGCGAAATGCCCCTCTCTTCCGATCATGACAGGTTTTTCTTTGCTCTCGAGTCCCCTTATCCCCTTGCTGGTTGCCGGTGGCATCCTTGCGATGCTGCTCTTTGTTTTCTATCACTTGCTGCATCGTTCTTCTGTCGCTTCCAGGCAGGCCGAGCAACAGCGGGCAGATGCGGAAAATCGCTTTACGCTGGCCTTCCAGCACAACACTGTTCCCATGTGCATCAGTGACTGGGATGGGACCATCCGTGACGTGAATCAGGTGTTTTGTGAAATATCAGGCTATGCACCCGAAGAACTGGTGGGGAAGAACAGTGTTGCCCTGGGTTTGTGGTGCTGGCCCGACGAACAGCGAACCCTGATGGTGGCTTTGTTGGAGCAACATGGACGGGTCCGAAACATGGAAGTCGAATTTCACAACAAGGCTGGCGTGATCGTGCCGACCCTTCTTTCTGTTTCTCTGATGACCATCAATGGCAAAAACTGCCTGCTCAGTACTCTCCATGATCTCACTGTCGCCAGGGAGATGGAGGAGAGGAATCGGAAATTTGAACAGCAAATGGCCCAGGCCAGGAATCTTGAGGCCATGGGCACCTTGGTAGGCGGTCTTGCCCATCAATTCAACAATATCCTTACCGGGATCATTGGTTATGGTGAATTGGCCCTGGATGACGTTGACGCCGATTCGCAGACTGCCGGGGATCTGGAGAGAATTCTGGAAAAGGCGGCAGAGGCGCAACAACTGGTGCGGCAGATCCTCACTTTTAGCAGGGAGCAGGTTCAAGAGGAACAACCGATCAACCTTGCTGGGTTTGTTGTGGATGTCGTCCGAGAGATACGGCAACAGGCGCCGGATGGCCTGACGATCGAAACCAGGTTTGCCGGAGACACCGCCTGGGTAGTTGCCGATCCGGTCAATCTACAGCTGGCGATCCTCAATATCTGCCGGAACGCCATCGAATCCATGCCTGAAGGCGGGGTGTTGATTATCGGCCTCCAGTACCCGCCTGGAGCGGGTGAACGGTTTGCCGATGTGGACGCTGATTTGCCGGCGGGCGAATTCGCCCACCTTTTTATCAAGGACAAGGGGCAGGGGATGGATCACCTCACCCTTGAGCGGATTTTTAACCCGTTTTTTTCCACCAAACAACCGGGGCAGGGGACAGGGATGGGGTTGTCAGTGGCCTATGGCATAATTCAAGCTCATGGCGGCATTATCAGGGTCAATAGTCGGCAGGGGTATGGTTCAACCTTTCATCTTTTTTTTCCGGTAATCGGCGGTGGTGTCAATGAGCAGCCAAACTGAAGGCAAGAACCTCTTGATTCCGGAAGACAGCAGGCTGACTCGCGAGCACGGACATGCCTTTAAGAACATCTTCAGCATCATTCTTGCCAATGCGGAGATGATCGGAGAGACTCTGGGAGCAACCGGGCCGGAGCAGAGGCGACTGGAGCGGATTCTTGAAGCCTGCCGCCGGGGCGAGGATCTGGTGCGCCATATTCGCAATCCTGAAGATACTCCGGCAGATTCTAAGCAGCATCGGTCAGCGTGGGGACCAGCGCTTGCCACGACGCCGGGGCGTATTTTGGTGGTGGATGACGAGAAGGATATCGTTGAGATCATCAGCCGCTATCTCCTCAAGGAAGGGTTCGTCGTGCAAGGGGTGACCGACAGCCGGATTGCCTCGGAAAACGTACGGGCAAATCCGTTTGCCTTTGATCTGTTGCTCACCGATTTTGACATGCCGTTTGTCTCGGGGGCAACACTGTGCCGGACCATGCATGAAGTGCGTCCGGATCTGCCTGTGCTCATGGTGACAGGATATGATCGGCACATCTCGACAGAGCAATTGTCCGATCTGGGGGTCGCAGAGCTGCTGATGAAACCGTTGGACAGGCAGGCGCTGTTGGCTGCGGTTCGCCGTCTTTTGACGCCTTGACATTTTCCTGGCCAGCGTGTGTAATGCCTATAATGTCTAAGAGACTTTGATTCGGGTTTTTCCGGATAAGTCAAGTACCACCTGGTGCCCCATTCTTAAGGGAAATGTGCATGGCTGCGGTTCTGATTATCGACGATGACCGGCTTTTTGCCGAAACGGTTGCCGACAAGTTGGACAGCCTCCGCCATGTTTCCCACGCCATGCACACCCTCACTACAGGGCTTGAAGCAGCTGTGGCAGGCAACTACGACATTGTCTTGCTTGACGTCTACCTTCCCGATGGTAACGGCCTGCAGGCGATCGACCGGTTGCGTTCGGTTCCTTCCGAGCCACAAGTCATTATCATCACCGGCCAAGGCGATCCGGATGGGGCGGAACTGGCCATCCGGCACGGAGCCTGGTGCTACCTGGAAAAAAACTCCATTGTCAAAGAGATAGCCCTCCCCCTGACCAGGGCCTTGCAGTACCGGCAAGCCTTGTCCAGCCAAAAGGCTGTCCTCAAGACCGTGGAGCGCGACCAATTGGTCGGTGAAAGCCCTCGGTTTGCTCACTGTCTTGAAATCATGGCCAAGGCGGCGGCAGCGGAGGCCAGTGTCCTCATCTCCGGCGAATCAGGGACCGGTAAAGAGGCCTTTGCCCGCGCTATTCACGCTAACAGTCATCGTCGAAACGGCAATTTTGTGGTGGTCGATTGTACGGCCTTGCCGGAGCAGCTGGTGGAAAGCGTGTTGTTTGGTCATGTCAAGGGGGCCTTCACCGGCGCTGACAGGGCAAATCGAGGCCTGATCCGGCATGCAGACAAGGGAACGCTCTTTCTCGACGAAATCGGTGAGTTGCCGTTGTCGACCCAAAAGAGTTTCTTGCGTGTCCTCCAGGAACGGGCTTTCTGTCCGGTCGGCAGTCAGGAGGAATGCAAGAGCGATTTCCGCCTGATCTGCGCCACGAATCGTGATTTGGCCGCCATGGCCGAACAAAATTTGTTTCGCGATGACCTGCTCTACCGACTCCGGGGCATGTCCCTGACCCTGCCACCTCTGAGTGAACGCGAGGGTGACATCCCGCTTTTGGTCGACCACTTTCTGAACCGCCTGATCCAACGCTATGGGCAGGAAAAAAAGGAGTGTCTCCCCGATTTTATGGAGTATCTCGCAAGCTACAGTTGGCCGGGCAATGTCCGGGAGCTGTCTCAGGCGGTTGAATCCGCCTTTGCCCAGGCTGTCTACTCACCCATGCTGTTCACCCAGCACTTGCCGGTGCACATCCGTACCGCACACGCCCGCGCCCATGTTCGAGGGAAGGAAACGGCCGTCCACTCGTTTATCCAGGCATCCGGCGCTACCGTGCTTTCCTGGCGGGAGGCCAAGGATACCTTCGAACGGGAATATACCCGCAATATCCTTCACCAAAGCGACGGCAATATCATGGAAGCGGGTCGCCTTTCCGGGCTCTCCCGTACCCGCCTCTATCAGTTGATCAAGAAATATCCAGAAGTGTAACCCTTTCGTCCTTCTTCTGCTTGAACCGGCGGATTTTCTCGGCAGCGCAAGGCCTCTCCCCTTTTTTTATTGCAAACAAGAAGGGGGAAGGAAGGCTTGGGGAGATTATCCTTTGTGATCGGCGTCTTCAGCGGCATAAAGGCTTGGCACAGTTAACTTGCATGCGGGATGGGGAAGGCGTTGTGAACGCTCTCTCGGGGGAGGCGCTATTTTGATAAATGATTACTGTTTCAAATGCTTGCAAGCTGTTACAATCAGGCTGATACCGTGAGATGGTCTAATAGCGGCAACAGATTGTTTAACAAGCGGAACAAGATGATGACTGGCATTGATTCGCAATTTCGTTGGCTGGCGGCGAGAAAGGGGAGGCGAACAACGGCTTGGCTCTGGCTGGCACTCACCCTCTCTGCGCTGGCCCAGTTGAACGGTTGCCGTGAGGCTGAGCCGCCGCCAGTTCCTCCAGCGGTAAAGGAATTGGTCTTCTATGCTTTTGCTGAGGACATGCCCCAACCGGTGCTCGACGCCTTCGCGAAGGAATCTGGTGTCAGCATTCAATACCTTTCCTACCAATCCCCAGAAGAGGCTGATGAAAACATCCGGTCAGGGCATCGTTATGATGTGGTCCTGATAGAGAATCAACTTTTTCCAGCATTAATCAAAGAGCAGTTGTTGGCAGAGATCAACCTCTCCCGGGTGCCGAATTTCAAAAATATCTCAGCCAATTTTCGCGATCTGGCCATCGACCCGGGCAACCGCTATTCGGTGCCCGCTTCCTACGGCACCACTGGTCTCGTGGTGCGAACCGACCTGGTCGGCGACGGCTTGAAACGATGGGCCGATCTCTGGAATCCGCAATATGCCGGCAAGATAGGCCTGCGGGCCCAGCCCCGTGAAATCATCGGCTTGACCCTGACATCCCTTGGGTATCCCTTTGCCTCCGAAAATCCACAAGAACTGGAGGCTGTGCTGCAGCGGCTGCTGGAATTGAAACCCTCGGTTGTCATGCTCGATATTGAAGCCGATAACGCGGTCCGCGCCCTGCTCCAGGGCGAGATAGCTGTCCTCCACGGTTATGCCGAAGATTTCCAGGAGGCCCATGAGGAGAACCCCGCGGTTATCTACGTCCTGCCGATGGAAGGGACAGCTCTCTGGGGAGAAAGTTATGCCATCCCCACCAACAGCCGCCATAAACAGCAGGCGGAGCTCTTTATCAACTTTTTGCTGCGTCCTGAAATTACCGCTCACATCATCAACGAAAAAAAATACGCTCAACCCAACGATGCGGCACTTCCCTTGGTCAAGCCAGAGATACGCTTCAACCCGGTTATTTTCCCTGCCAACAGGGATTTGGAAAACGGCTCCATCATCCTGCCGCTCAGCCCTGAGGGGAAAAAGCTGTACGCCGATATCTGGGCGCGATTTATGGCCGGGAATCCCTAATGGAGGATGTATACATGCTCGTGCGAAGCTGGTTGGCCGTGTTCTGCGGATTGCTGCTTATGGGCCTGATCCATGGGTGTGAGAATACGGATACTCCCAAAAAAACTGTGCCGGCCCTGGCCAAGGAGCTGGTCCTCTACGATTGGGTGGACGATATGCCCCGATCAGTGCTCGACGATTTCACCAGGGAGTATGGGGTTAAGGTCACCTACCTCACCTTTGAATCCCAGGAAGAAGCGGTCGAAAATATTTTGCAAGGCAAGGTCTACGATGTGGCCGTGCTGGAAAATCCGTTTGTCCCCTCATTGATTGGGGCCAAGCGCCTTGCCGAGATCGATTTTCGCAATGTCCCAAATTTCAAAAATATCTCGGCAAATTTTCGCGATCTGGCTATTGATCCGGGTAACCGCTACACCGTCCCCTACCACTACGGTACAACCGGGCTGCTGGTACGGACCGATCTGATCGGTAACGCGGTAAACAGCTGGACCGACCTCTGGGATCCGCGTTTTGCCGGTCAGGTGGCATTGCGCCTCCAGCCGAGGGAACTCATCAGCATCACCCTCTTGTCGCTTGGATACGGACTGAATTCGGAAATCCCGGACGAGGTTAATACCGCTGTTGATCGCCTCATTGCCCTGAAACAATCGATCCTTTGGGTCGAGGTCGACACCCCCAAAGCGGCGGCTAAGCTTCTCAGCGGCGAAGCCGCTCTTCTCTTGGGCTGGCCCCTGGATTATCAGGAGGCCCATGGGGCCAATCCGGCCATCTCCTACATCCTCCCCAAGGAGGGGGCCCCCTTGTGGAGCGACAACTATGTAATCCCGACGAGCAGCCCCAACTCATATACCGCTGAGCTTTTCATCAATTTCTTGCTGCGCCCGGAGATCAGCGCCCGGATCGTCAATGAGAAAAATTACCCCACCGCCAACGATGCCGCTCTTCCCCTGGTTAACCCGGAAATCCGCAATGACCCAGTGATTTTCCCATCGCCGGAGCAGCTTCGGCGGGCGCATTTTTATCTCCCACTCAGTCCAGCTGGAGAGTCCTTGTACAAGCAGGCATGGGATCGTTTTCTTGCCGCGCCACCAGTGTTGCCAAACGGCCAATGAATTCGGAAAAGGTGCAGCACCCCTCCGGCAGTTTGCGCCGGCAGTTATTGACGGTATTCGGCGCGACCATGTTCATCGTGCTGGTCGCCAGTGTCTCGGGCTTGTATTTCCTCGTGCGGCAAACCGAGGAAGAGGGGTGGATGGGGCGTCAGCGTGAGGCCACCCAGCGGGTCGCCCAAACCGTGGGTGACTTCATCAGCCGCCAGCAGCATCTGCTGAACATTCTGCGTCTTTTTGGCCTTGATGAATTGGCCGAGATTTCAAGCGAACTTGAGCAGTTGCTGCATAACGAGCCCATTCTTCAAGAACTCGTGCATGTCGATGCCGCTGGCCGGATTCTCGCGCATGCCCCGAAAAGCCAAAACATACTGGCTAACCTGTTCACCATCCCCCAGTCGAACTGGTTTATAACCGCCCGCAAAGGAGAGAGTTACATCGGTGACCGGCAGTTATCCTCCACCAGTGAACCCTATCTGGTTTTTTCCATTCCCGTGATGGATGGAGGTGTGATCGCCAGCCGTTTGCGGATGCAGATACTGAACGAAGTGGTTGCCAATCTTCACTTCGGGAAGACCGGCATTGCCTATTTGGTGAACCGGGATGGCAGGGTTGTCGCCCATTCCTCTCCCCAGGTGGCCCTTGCCAACATTAGCCTGGCGGATCACGAAGAGATCATCCGGCTGATCCGTACCAATAAGGCTATGTGGTCCGGTTCCTATCGCAATTTTCAAGGGGAACCGGTGATCGGCACTCTGCTCCCCGTTCCTGGTACCCCATGGATTGCGGTGACCGAATTACCGCAAGCCGAAGCCCACGCCGCCAGCCTGCGTGCTTTATGGATCATGCTCGTCGCTGCCTTGCTGGTCAGCGTCCTGCTGGCGGCCACCATCACCAGATTGCTCAATCGCCAATTCCTCCAGCCCATTGACCGGCTGCAAGAAGGGGTGCAACAGATCAGCCTGGGGGACCTGGAGCACCGGCTTGCCTTGACTGGACCGGATGAAATCCGCCAGGTGGCTGCGGCCTTTAACGACATGACCCTCCGCTTGCAGCAGCGCCAACAGGACATTGCCGAGCAAAATGCGGCCCTGCAAAAGAGTGAGGTGCGCTATCGGGCCATTGTCGAAGACCAGACCGAATTGGTCTGCCGATACCTGCCAGACGGGACCATCACCTTCGTCAACGAGGCCTTTTGCCGCTATTTTGAGAAACCGCGAGAGGCGTTGCTTGGTATTGGCCTTCTGCCCTTTCTGTCTGCCGAAAATCTCAATTTGAACAGGGAACTGCTTGCCTCACTCAACAGCAACAACCCCGCTGGGAGCCTGGAGTACCGGGTTGTCCGACCAGATGGAGACATCCGTTGGCTTCACTGGACAGATCGGGCGATCTTCGATGCGCAAGGGTCGATCAGTGAATATGCCGGCGTCGGCCGAGACACCACCGATCGCAAGAACGCCGAGGAAAGGCTGCAACAGGCCAAGGAAGCGGCAGAAACCGCCAACCAAGCTAAGTCGCTGTTCCTTGCGAACATGAGTCATGAGATCCGCACACCGATGAATGCGATCATCGGCATGACCCATCTGGCCCAGCAGGCGCAAACGGATGATAAGCGGCAGCGTTTTCTGCAAACAGTGCAGCATTCGGCCGAAAGCCTGCTCGGCATTCTCAATGACATTCTCGATTTTTCCAAAATGGAAGCCGGCCAGCTCCAGTTGAATAATGGCCCCTTTGACCTGCACCAGCTGCTTGAGGGCATCCTTGCCACTCTACAGGGAACGGCCATCGAGAATGGTCTGGAACTGCACATCACAGCCCCAGACGCCTGCCCGACGGTTTTCATCGGCGACGACCTGCGTTTACGCCAGATCTTGCTCAATCTCGTCGGCAATGCCATTAAATTTACCCCCACCGGCTCCATCACCCTCGGTGTGGTCTATGAGGACACCGGTGAGAACGACGGCAAGACCGCATTGCATTTCTCCGTGGCCGATACCGGCATCGGCATTCCATCGGAGAAACAGTCCCTGATCTTCAATAATTTTGAACAGGCTGACAATTCGTACCTTAGAAAATATAAGGGTACCGGTTTGGGCTTGGCCATTTGCAAACAGTTGACCGCGTTGATGGAGGGTCGCATTTGGGTTGAAAGCCAGGTGGACCTTGGCAGCACCTTTCATTTTACCGTTCGCCTGCACCCCTCTTTCAAACAGGTTCCGGCACTCACTGTGGCGCAACCCCTCTGCCCGGATGGCCTGATCAACGATATGTCCATTCTGATTGTCGATGACAACGAGGTGAATCGCGACGTGGCCGGCATGATGCTCGAACAGAACAACCGAGTCACCACCGCCGCCAATGGCCTGGAAGCGCTGAAGGCTTTGGCTGCAGATACTTTTGACGTCGTCCTCATGGATGTGCAAATGCCGGTAATGGACGGCCTTTCGACCACTGCCATTATCCGATCGGTGGAAACGGGAACGCCACTCGCCATCGAATTACCGGAAACTATAGGCGTCCCTCTTACCGAAAAACTGCAAGGGCGACATGTGCCGATTATTGCCATGACAGCCCATGCCATGGGGGGGGATCAGGCAATGTGTTTCGCTGCCGGCATGGATTTCTATTTGACCAAACCTTTTCATCCCCGTCAGATGATCGAGATCCTTCGAGCACTCACCGGGGCTGCCGCCTGTTTGAATACGAAAACGCTGCAACAGACGCTTGAGCCGGCATCTCGGAAAGAAGCAGCAGCACCGCCAGCCAGAGCCACTTCACGGGAAGTGGTTGCGTTTTTGCACTCATCAACCCTGATGGCGCCTGAACTGATTGAGAAAATTCTTATATCGGCACGGATGAGTATGACAAACAGTCTCGAATTGGCTCAGCAGGCCCTCCAGCAAGAAGATTTTACAACTCTTGGCCGCGCGGCTCATACCCTCAAGGGAACTCTGTTGCAATGCGGCCTCGTTGGTTGGGCAGAAATAGCCCAGGAGATCCATGACGGCATAAGGGAAAAGCAAGACCTGCCATTTGCCGAGCGGCTGGAATCTTTGCACCATGGAATGCACGAATTGCTGAACCGGTAACGATTTGAAAAGGCGATAAATCAAGGGCGAAATGGGGTTCTCCGTTCCCATGGTTGGGGGCTTGCAAGCAGCCAATCCTTGCGGCCAGGTGCCGATCGCCTTCCCCGCCATGTTGTTGTCCAAAAAAAGAATGCTGCCTTCCATCTAAACGATCAACCTGCCCCTCCGGCTGAGGGGAGAGGCGCTCGCCTTGCCGAGTATCTCACCCCCTTAGGCGGGCACGATGTCCACACCTCGATCTAGCCCACTTCACATCCTTCCCCGCAGGTCTCCACAGCTTTTTTCTCTCCTCTGCTGATCCCGGAGAACTCAACCCAGATTTGCCTTTTGTTGTTCACTTTTCTCAACATCATCCCCTTTTGTTGACAGTTATTGATGGGGTTGCAGCCGTGTGCAGCTTCCTGACTCGAATCCTCAATGCCCGGCCTGCCAAGGCTTTCCGTCTTCTTTGCTCTCCTTGAGGAGACAGGCATAGTCTTTGCTGATTTGCTGGAAACGGTAACCTTTTGCGGCCGACGCTATGAAAGAGAACGGGGTCTGATATGAATGTACTGTTATTTGCCGCAAAAAATACGGAGAGTGGCGAGAGGTTAAAACGTTCCATTGAGACACTTGCGTCTCTGGGATCCCTGACTGATTGCTGGAATATCTCCGATCTGATCCACCATTTGCAGACTCCTGATCCGCTCCCGGAAGCCGTTGTCCTGCAAGCGGCCAGCAAGCATGAGCTCAAGGCCTTGGAATCCTTTCGGTTTCGCTTGGAACAGGTGTTTTTTGTCCTGGTGCTGCCTGATGCCGATCCGGAAACCGTGGCCCGAGGTCACCAGTTGCGGCCACGGTTTATAGTGTATCAGGACAGTGATTTCAGTGAAGTGGGAGCGGTGCTTGAACGGCTTGAGGCTCGACACCGGAACAAAACCATCCAATTTTCCTCTTTTGGGACTGAGAGCGGTCAATGAAAGTAGACACACGTAACAGACGGAAAGGAGATCTATGAACCGGGAACAGCTTTTTGCCTCTTTCATCCTTGATCGTCGAACCGGAATTGAGATTGCCCTGCCGGCAGAGCAGGTGATCGAGGCCATGTCCCTCAACGCACCTATTCAGCCCCTCCCCACCGGTGTTTTCTTTCTCGAAGGCGTCATGCATCTGCGCGATGACGTCATCCCGGTGATCAATCTGAAAAAACGGCTGGCCTTGGCGGAAACCGACTACAGCACAGACGCCAAGGTGGCAGTGATTCAGTTCAATGCCAAGCGCTACGGTCTCTTGTTCGACGATATCCGTGATGTCTTACGCGTCTCACCCCAGTCGATCGAGCATCTCGATCCGTTTCTCCTGTCAGCGGAAACGGTGATCGTCGATTTGATCAAACTGGAGCAGGGGCGGCGTACGTTGGAGTTGCTCGACCTGCGACGGCTGTTCCCCGATGGCGCGGCTGAGATTGAAAGCGGACTTGATCGGAGAGAACCGGCGCCGGCAATACAGCGCACCTATCTGCAATTTGTCATTTTTTCCTGCCGGGAGCAAGTCTACGGTATCCCGGTCGGCGACGCCAAGGAAATCTGCTTTTTTAACGATATAGATCAGACCTTCAAGAGCGGCAAGGTCGAAGGAGCCCTGCAACTGCGCGGCCAGACGATCCCTGTGCTCTGCAGCGCCACGCTGCTCGGCTGCTCCGAGGAGACACTCAAGCCGACCGAAGATACCAGGATTCTGGTGATGCAGTCCGGCTTGTTGTCTTTTGGCCTGATTGTCGACCGGATTTATCAGATCCTGGTGGTGGCCGACGACGAGATCATGCCTATACCTGGCCGTCACCTGCCGCACCTTCAGGGGGTGTGTCGTTGCTCGAAATACAACAATATCATGCTGCTCGATGTGCCGGAGCTTGTCAGCTCTCAGTCGGACAAAATCAGCGCCATGACCCGGTTGCGCAAAAAGAGCGACGAGACTATCGAGGAAACCTCCTCAACCAGGCATCTCATCACCGAGCACTGCTACCTGGTGTTCGCCATCGGCAAGCACTATGCGATTGAACTCAGGGATGTGCAGGAGATTATCGATTGCGGCGGCGATTTCATGCGGATCGCCAGCGGCGGTGGTCTGGTCCAGGGGATCATCAACCTGCGCGGCCGGATCGTGCCGGTCTTAAGTCTGCGCAGCTTTTACAGTTGTCCTGATCAGAACGTGGTCAGCAGGGAACCCGGCCGGGACGACAAACTGATTATCGGCAAGGCCAACGGCAACCTGGTCGCCCTTTTGGTCGATGAAATCGTCACTATCTACAAGCAGGAGCGATTTCACACCACTCCCTCACTGCGGCCCGAGCTGCAGTCAAAAAAAGACACGCTTGACCGGTTGATCGAGTTTGTCAACGGCAATGGATTGAAGGAACATGTGCTGGTTGTCAATGTCGCCAATGTTCTGCGCAATCATCTCCTGATACCGGACCAGGAGACAGCAGGGCCGGAGGAGGCCGCAGTGGAAGAACCAACCTTGGTTGGTTGATCGTAACTCCAGGTGCAACAAAGAAATTTCATGGATATTGAACAGGATAAATCAACGGAGGGAACAATGGCAACGGGGGAAAAAATGATGGCCGGCTTGGATGTATCAGTTCTTGAACTCTTGGATGAACCTGGTTTTGTGGTCGACCAGAAACGGACCATTACCTGGGCAAACCCGGCTTTTTTTGAAGCCTTTGGACTGGAAGCGGCGCAGGTGATCGGTAAGATGACCTGTGAGGAGACCTGTAACCTGCACCTCTGCGGCACCAAGGATTGCCCGGTGGAAAAGGCCGGGCGAGTGCATAAACCGGTGTCGGCCGAAGCCATTCAGAATAACGGCGCCGGTCTGCGCTACTATCGTTCCCTGGCCCGGCCGATGAACAGCGGCAGCGGTCAGACCCTGGTCACCATGACCGATATCAGTGAAAAGAAGCAGCTGGAGGCCCGGTTACATCAGATGGAAACCGATCTCAATGTCATCCCTACCCCAATATTGGAGATCGACGATAAATTTACCATTACCTTCATGAACCCGGCGGGCGCGGCAGTGGCGGGCCTGACTCCGGATGAGGCGGTGGGCAGGAAGTGTTATGACCTGTTCAAGACGCCGCATTGCAAGACCGAGAAATGTGCCTGCGCCCGAGCCATGAAGACTGATTCCGTGGTCACTGAACACACTATTGCCCGTCCGCGCGACGGGGTGATTGTTCCGATCAAGTACACCGGCGCGCCGATTAAGGACGCCAAGGGCAATATTGTCGGTGCGGTCGAATATGTGCTCGATGTGACTGACGAGGCGAAACAGCAGCAGATGGCCGAGGAGAAGGTTGAGAATCTCAATACCATTCCGACGCCAATCATGGCCATCGACACCGATTTCACCGTCACCTTTATGAACCCGGCCGGTGCCTCGATTGCCGGCCTGACGCCGGACGAAGTGGTAGGGAGAAAATGTTTTGATCTCTTTAAAACACCCCATTGCAAAACCGAGAAATGCGCCTGCTTCCGGGCGATGAAGACCGATTCGGTGGTGACCGAACAGACGATCGCCCGGCCCAAGGAGGGGGTGATTATCCCGATCAAGTACACCGGTGCACCGATCAAGGACGCCAAGGGCAACATCAAGGGCGCGCTGGAATATGTGCTCGATGTCACCGAAGAGACCCAGCAGCAGCAGATGGCCAACGAGAAGATCGAGAACCTCAACACCATCCCCACCCCGATCATGTCGATCGACACCGAATTCACCATCACCTTCATGAACCCGGCTGGGGCGTCCATTGCCGGGCTCACGCCGGACGAGGCCGTGGGCAAGAAGTGTTATGACTTGTTCAAAACCCCGCACTGCAAGACCGAGAAATGCGCCTGCGCCCGGGCGATGAAAACCGATTCCGTGGTCACCGAGCAGACCATCGCCCGACCGAAGGAGGGGGTGATTATCCCGATCAAGTACACCGGCGCGCCGATCAAAGACGCCAAGGGCAATATCAAGGGGGCGCTGGAATATGTGCTCGATGTCACCGAAGAAGCGCAGCAGCAGCAGATGGCTAACGAGAAGATCGAGAATCTCAATGCTATCCCCACGCCAATCATGGCCATCGACACCGATTTTACCATTACCTTCATGAATCCGGCTGGCGCGGCCATTGCGGGCCTGACCCCGGACGAGGTGATGGGTAAGAAATGCTATGACCTGTTCAAAACACCGCATTGCCGCACCGAGAAATGTGCCTGTGGTCAAGCGATGAAGCGGGATGCGATCGTAACCGAGGAGACCATTGCCCGGCCGCGGGAAGGGATGATCGTGCCGATCAAGTACACCGGCGCGCCGATCAAGGATGCCAAGGGCAACATTAAGGGGGCGCTAGAGTTCATTCTCGACATTACCGAGGAGGCCCGGCAGCGGCACGACGCCAACACCAAGATCGAAAACCTCAACGCCATTCCAACGCCGATCATGGCCATCGACACCGATTTCGCCATTAGCTACATTAACCCCGCTGGTGCCCAGGTTGTTGGTTTGAGCCCGGACAGCGTTATTGGCCGCAAATGCTATGATCTGTTCAAAACCCCGCACTGCCAGACGGAAAAATGCGCCTGCAACCGGGCGATGAAAACCGATACCGTGGTGACCGAGGAGACGATTGCCCGGCCGCGCGACGGCGTGATCATGCCGATCAAGTACACCGGCGCGCCGATCAAGGATGCCAAGGGCAACATCACCGGCGCCCTCGAGTTCGTCCTCGATATCACCGACGAGGCAAGGCAGAGGCAGGAGGCCAACGAGAAGATTGAAAACCTCAATGTTATTCCGACGCCGATCTTCTCCATCGACACCGATTTTGTCATTACCTACATCAATCCGGCCGGGGCTCGTGCCCTGGGGGCAAGCGTTGATGAAGTGATCGGCAAGAAGTGCTTCAGCCTGTTTAATACCACCCACTGCAATACCGAGCACTGCGCCTGCGGCCAGGCGATGAAGACCGACAGCGTGGTTTCGGCCAAAACCGTAGCCCGGGTCAACGGTCGCGAAATCCCGTTGAAGTACACAGGGGCGCCGATCAAGGACGCCAAGGGCAATATCAAGGGCGCGCTTGAATTTGCTCTGGATG
Source organism: uncultured Desulfobulbus sp. (assembly GCF_963662935.2). Taxonomy (NCBI): domain Bacteria; kingdom Pseudomonadati; phylum Thermodesulfobacteriota; class Desulfobulbia; order Desulfobulbales; family Desulfobulbaceae; genus Desulfobulbus; species uncultured Desulfobulbus sp. Next base: position 2,618,263 of record NZ_CAXXTL010000002.1, read on the forward strand.
TGAGTGCCGAGGCCGAGGTCGAGCAGCTGGTGAGCATGGCCAGTCAGGATGTGGCCGAGCTGGTGGCCGAGTCCCAGCGGCAGATGGAGCATGTGCGCGGCAATATGCACCTGATGAGCCAGTCGCTTGATCAGGAGGTTGTCCGCCTGGATGAGTCGGAGACCACCATTCACCAGATGCTCGAGTCCTCGACCGAGATGCTGAGCGTGAGCGAGAAGGTCAATGCCCTGGCCGGCACTATGTCGCGGGAGGCGGAAAACGGCCAGAAGGCTGGGGCAGAGGCCGGCGATAAGATGCAGCAGATCAATCGTTCCATGCAGCAGAATAACGAGAAGGTGGCCACCCTGGTCACCCAGGTGGAAAAAATCGGCGGGTTTGTCGACATTATCAAGGAAATTGCCTCGCAGACCAATCTGTTGGCCTTCAATGCCGCCATTGAGGCGGCCAGGGCCGGAGATGCGGGCCGGGGCTTTGCGGTGGTCGCCGACGAGGTGCGCAAACTGGCGGAGAACAGTTCACGCTCGGCGGTGGATATCTCCAACATCGTCAAGATGGTGGAAAACGACAGCCGCCAGACCATCAGCGCCATGCAAGACGGCATGCGCATGCTCGACGACGGTTCCAAGGTGATCAACACCGCCCTCTCCGCCATGGAACAGATTTCCAGTGGCATCATGACCATCTCGACCTCGGTTGACGATGTCAGCGGCCGCGCCGCCACCTTGGCTGATCAGGGGCACAAGGTGATGGAGCAGATCCAGACGGTGGTTAAATCCGCGGGCGACAATCAGAAAACCACGGAAACCGTGCAGGTTTCGGTCGGCGATACGGTCAAAGCCCTGGACCGGTTGATGACCTCCAGCAGTTCGCTGCAGACCGCAGTCAACAATATGTGTCAATAGGCAGGCAACGAACGGGAGGGGCAGCACCTCTCCCGTTCCCTTGCGGGAGGTTCGGCGGACATGACCATTTTCGGTGACAGGATATTTACCATACGCTTGCAGCTTCGGCGCATCGAGGTCGGCGATCTGCCCCTTCTTGCCACTTGGAGCAGTAATCCCACGGCCTATGGCGACTATCTGACCCCGGAAAACCACTCCGCCGATCATCTTCGGCTGCAGGTGCAGGCCGGCATTCTCTGGAATGAGCGGCAAAAGACCTTCCTGATCGAATTGCGCGATGGGACTCCCATTGGCACCATCCATTACTGGATTCGTTCCGAGGATCCAGGCACTGTGGTGATTGCGGTTAAGATTGCCCTCCCGGAGGAGCGATGCAAGGGCTATGGGACTGAGATCCAGAAGTATCTCATCCTTTTTCTCTTCAATCGGCTCGATATCCGGCAGGTGGAGATGTATACGGACGTCAACAACATTGCCCAGCAGCGTTGCCTGCAGAAACTCGGCTTTGAACTTACCCAGTCCCTGCCGTATGCCGATCAGCAGGTCCAGCGGATCGGCTATCTCTATCGCCTGTGCCGAAAACGATTCTCCCGCGAACCCATCTACCGGCATCACTATGCATAAACAGCCAGGGATCCTGTTCGACCGCAGGTACTACGAGCACGGCATACCTCAGCTCTCCCTGGAAAATTCCGGGCGAGTGCGCAACCTTTACAGCACCCTGGAAGGGCCGGAATACACCCGCCAGCTGCGGACCTATCGGCCACGGGAAGCCTCTGCTGCGGACATCGAGAGTGTGCATTCCTCCTTCTACCTGGAACAACTGCGCGAACATGTTAATCTCAATGATCCCTATTCCTATGACCGCGATACCTATCTGATGGAGCAGAGCCTCTATACGGCGGCCCTGGCTGCCGGAGGTTGCCTTAATCTGGCCGACCGGATTATGGGCGGGGAGATCGATTACGGCTTTGCTCTTGTCCGGCCGCCGGGGCATCATGCCGAACCGGGCCGAGGCATGGGCTTTTGCCTGTTCAACAATGTGGCGATCACCGCCGAGTACCTCCGCCGGGTGCATGGGCTGCAGCGGATTTTGATTTTAGATTTCGATGTCCATCACGGCAATGGCACCCAAGCGGTCTTCTACGAGACGGCACAGGTTTTTTTTATTTCGATCCACCAGGATAAGCTGTTCCCCTTCACTGGCCAGGCGCATGAAACCGGGAGCGGCAAAGGACAAGGTTACACGATCAACCTGCCTGTGCATTCGCAGTTCGGCGATGCGGAATACACCTTTCTTCTGGGGAAGGTGCTGAACGGGGTGGTGGAACAATATCTGCCGCAGATCATTCTCGTTTCCGCAGGCTTTGACGGGCATTGCGAGGATTCTATCAGCAGGGTTCTGTTGACCACACATTGGTATGCGACCATCACTGAGCTGCTCAAGCATCTGGCGCACGAGGCCTGCGACGACCGGTTGCTGTTCGTGCTCGAGGGCGGCTACAATCCGGTTTCGCTGGAGGCATCGGTTTTGGCGACGGTGGAAAGCATGCTGCATCCGGTGGGGCGAAGGCCGGGAGTCGCCTATTCCGAACGGGCGGCGCGAATCCTCACCAATCATCCGTTGCACGGTTTCTGGACGGTCTGAACCAAAGGGAAGGGGGCGGTTACCTTGTCATGACGAAAAATATAGCGATTGATCAAGCAGCCCTGCGCACCATCTTTGCCGAATGCCGGCAATGCGGCACTTGCTGTAAATCGTACCGCAAGATTACCCTGCAGCCCGATGAGGTCGATTTTATTGGCAAGATGGGCGGGCATGTCGGGGTCAATGTCAGTATCGCGCAACTACGCGACAAATCGATGGAACAACTGGTGGGCGAGGCCTCGGCAACGGGGAAGGTGTTTATGATTCACCCGGACGACAAGGGGTGCATTTTTTTACAGAAGATAAACGGCAAGCATGCCTGCAAAATTTATCACCATCGGCCGCGCGCCTGCCGTGGATTCCGGTGCAATTTGGCCGATTCAAGTTTTCTTGATCTGTTTGGTGCGGACAGTATCCATCTGCTGGGACAGGACCGGTTTGGTTTACCGTTGGTAAAAAAATGAGCTGTTGTATCGATCCGTTAAGCTGGATGTTAATGAAGAGGCCGTACTATCGTTGTTCTTTTGAGACGTCACCGGGAGTTTGTTTGACGGTTGCTAGATTTTGGCATAGGATACAAAGAAGAGAAAGGTTCACTGTTTCTGTTGTTGATGGCGGGCATGAACCCAGCCCGCCGGGGAGAGTTGAACGCCATGCGGAACATACGAAAATTTGTCGCCCCTGAGATCGTTTTCGGAGAGGGCACCACTGAACTGCTTGGACGTTACGCCGCCAATTTTGGCGCCAACCGAGTGCTTGTAGTCACCGACTCTGGAATGGTGAAGGTCGGGCTTGCGAATAGGGCGGTGGATATTCTCCGGTCAGCGGGTGTGGAGGCGATTGTCTACGACCGGGTCAGCCCCAATCCTCGCGACCACGAGGTGATGGCGGGTGCGGCGCTCTATCATCAGGCCACCTGCGATGTCATTGTCGCTCTGGGGGGCGGCAGCCCGATGGATTGCGCCAAAGGCATCAGTGTTGTCTCGGTCAACGGCGCCAATATTCTCGATTTTGAAGGGGTCGACAAGGTCGGGGCTCCCGGTCCACCCCTCATCTGCATTCCCACCACCGCCGGTTCTTCCGCCGATGTTTCCCAGTTTGCCATCATCAACAACGTGGATGATCGGGTCAAAGTCGCCATTATCAGCAAAACCGTTGTCCCGGATGTGGCCCTGATCGATCCGGCCACCACCCTGACCATGGATAGATACCTAACGCTCTGTACCGGTGTCGATGCCTTGGTCCATGCCGTCGAGGCCTATGTCAGCTCGGCCAGTTCCGACCTCACCGATCTGCATGCCCTAGAGGCTATTCGTTTGCTCCATCGCTACCTGCCGGAGGTGTTGGATCGGCTTGATGATCTCTGGCTGCGGGGCCGGATCATGCTGGCCAGTCTAGAGGCCGGTTTGGCTTTTTCCAATGCCAGCCTCGGAGCAGTGCATGCCATGGCGCATAGCCTGGGCGGTTTGCTCGATCTGCCGCATGGCGAATGCAACGCTTTACTGCTCGATCATGTTGTGGCCTTCAACTACAGTGCCGCCCCGGAGCGGTATGACCGGATCGGCGAGATTTTCGGGGTGTGCCTGACCGATTTGACGGAGCAGGAAAAACGGAGAGCCATCATCGATTCGCTGCGAACTTTCAAAGAGCACCTGGGGCTCCAGTCCGGCCTGGCCAAGCGTGGTGTGCGTCGTGAGGATGTTGGTGTGCTTGCCCGTAAAGCCATCGCTGACCCGTGTATGGCAACCAATCCGCGACGGGCGCAACTCGCCGATATTGAGGCGATCTACATGGAGGCCTACTGAGCAATGACCAGGAACGGTGATGGCGGGGATCAGTGGGATCGTCTCAAAGACAGCATTGTCGGACTCGGCGAGCGATCCATCCGGAAAAGTCACTACCCGGAACTGAAGAATAAAATCAGGGATCTTGATCAGCAGCGCTCCTTTTTCCAGTCGACCCTCTTCAGTATCCCGGACGGGGTAGTTGTCATGGATCCTGCCGGCATGATTATACAGGCGAATCCGGCCCTGTGCCGGATGTTCGGCTACAACGCCGAGGAGTTGGCGGGCAACAATCCCTCCATCCTGTACGAGGTGCATTCCGAGGTTTTTCATCACGATGAGTTCCCGGCTATTTGCTGTCGCCGTTTTGTCCGTCAGGACGGCACCCCTTTTCTTGGTGAAACCCTGGCCAGTGAGATTCGCGATGAACAGGGGGGGCTTCTGGGCACTCTTGAGGTAATCCGCGACCTGACCGAGCGGCTTTCAGCCCTCCGGCAACAGCGACAGTTGGAGGATCAACTGCGGCAAGCGCAGAAAATGGCCGCCATCGGTACCTTGGCCGGCGGCATTGCCCACGACTTCAATAATCTCCTCGCTGCTATTCTTGGGTACGCCGAGCTGGCGCAGCTCAAGCTGGATCCGGGTGCTCCCCTGCACCGGGAGATCGGGCAAATCCTCAAGGCCGGCGGCAAGGCCGCAGAGCTGATCAATCAGATTCTGGCCTTCAGTCGTAAGGAAACAGCCAAGCGTATCCTGCTTCAGCCGGTTCCTCTGCTCAAAGAAGTGATCAAATTACTCCGCGGCACCATCCCGGCCACCATCACCATCCGTGAACGGATTGCCGCTGCAGACCGGGCGATTCTAGCCAACCCCACCCAGCTGCACCAGGTGGTGATGAACCTTTGCACCAACGCCTTTCATGCCATGGAAGAGCAGGGCGGAGAGATGGTGTTGAGCCTTGATGTGGTTGGCAGAAAAATGGGGGCAAGCGAGACGGAGCAGGAGTGTATCCGGATCAGTATCGCCGACAACGGTTCCGGCATCGACCCCGTCACCCTGGATCGCATCTTTGAGCCGTATTTCACCACCAAACCCAGCGGCAAAGGGACGGGGATGGGGTTGGCGGTGGTGCACGGCATTGTCGACAAGCATGAGGGCCAAATTGAGGTGGAGAGTACGCTCGGACAGGGAACCACCTTTCATGTGTATTTTCCGGTGGTTTACGGTGTTGAAACGCCCCAACCGCACAAGGAGTCGCTGTCGTTGGCCGGTGGCAATGAATCGATTATGGTGGTCGACGACGAGCAGATGGTCGCCGATTATCTCAAAGCCTTTCTCGAGCGACTCGGGTATCGGATCACGGTCTGCAACGACGGCAGCAGCGCCCTTGCGGCGTTTGGGCGCAATCCCGGGGAGTTTGATCTAGTGATCACCGATCAGACCATGCCAGGGCAGACCGGTTTTGAGGTGGCCCGGGCTATGCTTTCCCTCCGGCCCGAGCTGCCGATTATCCTCTGTTCGGGCTACAGTTCAGCTCTCTCACCCGAGCGGGTCACCGCGGCCGGCATCCGCGAATTCATGATGAAGCCGGTGTCGCTGCACGATCTGGCGCCGATTATCCGTGCGGTTTTGCATACTCCCTGATTCTTTCCCTGAAAGAGCAAGGCACGAGCAGGCGATACATCTGTGTCCGCTCGATTTATGTATGAATTCCATTCTGTCATTTTCCTTGTCTCTTTCTCTGTCCCGTCTCTTTCTGTATCTTGATCCATATCTTTATCGTCGTGCCGCCAGGGCGCCGAGAGCGGCAAGCAGATAAGCAGCGGCGGAGGCAAGGGCGAGGCTGGAGAAGCCCATTTGGAAGGCGAGCAGGCCGGCGGCAGGGGCGGTGATCACAGCGAAGGCACTGTCGATGCCGCAGGCCCAGGGAATCTGTCCCGGTGGGTGGGCCGATAGCAGGCGTATACCTAGAGGGAAGGGCATGCCAAGGGGGATGGCGCACAACACCAGCAGCGCTATCCCCCCGCCAAAGCGCACGGCGGCGGACGCAGCGAGCAGGTGTTCGACCGCCAGGGCCGACATCGGCAGCAGAATGGCCTGCATGATGGCGATGCCGAGCACCAATACGGTGAGCACACCCGGCCGGGCGGGCAGCAGGCGGCTGATAGAACTGCCCAACCCCATACCGCAGAGCAGCGCCATGATTACCAGGGCGGCGCTGGTCACCGGACTGCCCCAAAGCAGGGTCAGCCGCTGGATGAGCGCCACCTCAAAACACATAAAGCCCGCCCCGATCCCGGCGAAAAACAGCAGGGTGAATGGCGCACGCGACAGTGATGCGTGCAGCGGCAGCAAGGGGGCGAAAACCAGAAACAGCACGGCTGCAGTCAGTACTATCAGCAGGGCCTGGAGAAACAGCAGGCCGCGTTCGCTGACGCTGAGAAAATCCAAGTCGGAACTGCGTTCGCCCAGCCGCAAAAACTGATTGAAAAAAGGTCGGTCGTCGACGGGTGCGCGGATGTCGAAGCGGTAGTTCCGGATCAGTTCTTCGGGATGCGGGCTGAGGAGGAGCGCGATCATCCGATCAAGCGGTTCGCCGGCGAATCCGTGGCGGCGCTCGACATCTCCCGGCGGCCAAAGAACATCATAACCTTTTTCCGCGGCAAATGAGGTGATACGGGCAAGGGCTTCGGCTCTGATCGGTTCGCGGCCGGCGAGAATTGACAGCGAGCTCCATCCGCGGACTATGGCCATATGGTCGCCGGGCCGTTCAATCCCTTCGGCGCGCAGGGCGCAGGCCACGAGATCTACCAGGCGCGGGGCGTGGCGCAGAGGCTCATCCAACCAGACATTGAAGGCGAGTTTGCCATCCGGGGCCAGTCGTGACCAAGCAGAGCGGAGGGCTTCAACCGTGAAGAGTGTATCTTCGCCCAAGGTCTGCAAGCCGGCGGGGCCCCCGAATAGGCCGCGCTCGGGAAAGATGATCAGATCCTGCGGCGGAAGGACCTGCCGCGCCAGGAACAGGCGAGGGTCAGCGTGGTACAGGGTCGTTGCTCCCGCTTTCAGCAGGGGACGAACGAGTTCGGCGATTCGGGGATGCGGTTCAATGGCGGTGACTTGCGCGCTCAGCGTGGCGGCGACATTGAGAAGAGGTGTGCCGCCGGGAGACAGGCAGAGCACCGTACCGACAGGTCCGGCGGCAAAGGGCAGGGCGCGGGGTGTTTCCGCAAGGATCAGCGCCGCAGGATCGGCGGGATGGAGCAGGTTGCCGGCGTCCTCTCCATCGATGAACAGATGGGGCGGTGCTGGGACAGGGCCGGTGTAGTGCAGGCTGAGATCGGGCGCATATCGCTGGGCGGGAGAGCGGACGATGTCCACCCGTCCCAATGGATGTGGTAAAGGGCCTTCGTGGTGGACTTCAGGCAGTTGGAGCGCATAGCTCAGTGCCTTGTAAGGGGATCGCGGCAGCGGGGGTGAGAAGGCGACGGCCGGTACCACCCCCAGAACAGTCAGGAAAAACAGCGTCCTTCGGGGATGAGCTGGCAGCACCGCCAGCAGAGGGATGAATGCCAGCCACGGCATGATCTGTTCAGGCAGGGCAAGACGCAGCAGGACAAGCGAAGCCCCGGCCCCGGCAGCGGAACCCAGCAGATTTGCAGCATAGAGACGCCCTATTGTTTCCGCGCGCACGGAGAAAGCGACGGCTAAAGCGGTGGCTCCGAGGAAAAACGGCAAGAAGATCACCCCACCAAGAGCGGCCAGGCGCAACCATTGACCGCGGTCCATATGGAGCAGGTCTACCTCCAGGACCGCAAGCAGGGGACACGCCATCAGAGGGAGCAGGGCGGTTGCCAGGGCGCAGAGCAGCAGGCAGGGCGCATAGAGCTTTTCCAGGTTGCTGCCGGGTTTTTGCCACAGGGTCAGCACCGAACCGCCGGCGCCAAAGCCGAGCAGGGCGATGGAGATGATCACATAGGCCAGGTGGTGTCCCTGGGCATAGCCCAGCGCTTGTATCCAGATGATCTGCAGCGCCAGCAGCAGGAAGGAAAGTAGGGCAATGGAAAAGGCGGTCATGGCGGAGCCGTCACTCGCCCGAGCGTTCGCCGACACCGGTAAAGGGAACGAACCGCACCGGCAGCATGTTGCGGGTGGTGATCCGGTCGCCCTGCTTTTCCACCAGGACCAGTTGTTGCGTCCGGAAGCGCGAGCCAACGGGAATAACCATCCGACCGCCGTCCTTGAGCTGGGCGATGAGCGGCGGCGGGATGTGCGGTGCGGCTGCCGTCACCACGATGGCATCAAACGGCGCATGCTCTTCCCAGCCGAAATAGCCGTCGGCGTGTTTCACCGTAACATTGTTATATCCGGCCCGTTGCAGACGTTGGCTTGCCCATGCGGCGAGAGGTTCAACAATTTCGATTGTGTAGACGTGCTCGGCGATTTCGGCCAGCACCGCAGCCTGATAACCGGAGCCGGAGCCGATCTCCAGCACCTTGGAATTCGGACGCGGCCGCGCCAGTTCCGTCATCAGCGCCACGATATACGGCTGGGATATGGTCTGACCGTGACCGATGGCTACCGGCCTGTCATCGTAGGCCTGCCGTTCCTGCCCTTCGGGGATAAACAGGTGCCGCTTGACGGTGCGCATAGCCGCCAGCACTGCGGGATCTCGGACATCCCGCGCGGCGATTTGCGTCCGCACCATCTCCAGGCGCGTGTTCTCGGTTGGATCAGAGTGTGCCGGAACTCCCGGCGCCAACAGAAAGCATGCCGCCATCACGGCGGGTATCCAATTGAAGCGGAAAGCATACAGGCTCCTTTTCATCAGACGCATTCCTCCATGAAATGAGGGGCGGTTGAGAAGGATCGGTCCGTTGTCGCGGAACTGTTGTTAGGATAGGAGTCAGGCAACGGCCTGCCGATCAGCCTCTTGTTTTCCCCTTTTTTTGCTAGTATTGATCCTGGCCTTGCGCATTTTTCAGTGCCTGGCTGCGTGGTCATGAGTGAGGGGGGGGCAGCTCTTTGGTTACCCGATTCATTGGATCCCCTGCATCAGCGCAATGTAGGCCGGACTCTCGGAAATTGTGTTGTGGCCCGTGCCGCCGACAACCTTCAGGGCCGCCACTCCGCCCGAAAAACGGGTGCAGAGGGCCTCGGTGCTGGCGCGCGGAATGACCTCGTCATGTTCGGCCGCGATGACAAGCGTGGGCGCGGTGACCTTGGGCGCGTATTTTCCTGACTCGAACTTGTCCAGCAGCAACCAGTGTACCGGAAGGTACGGAAACTGGCGAGTGGCCAGCCCTTGGATGCTGTCGTAGGGCGTGACGAGGACAAGGCGTGCAACCGGCCGCTGGCTGGCCAAGTACACTGCGACACCGCTACCCAAGCTCCGGCCGATAACCACGATCTTTGAGTGCTCATTCTTGGCCTTGTCGAACAGAGCAAGAGCGTCAGCAAAGAGCGCGGTCTCGGAGGGTTTGCCCGAGCTTCCGCCATACCCCCGGTAGTGGGGCAAGTAGAGGGCGTGATCGGGGAAGGCCTGTGCAAGGCTGGGCAGGCTGGAGGAAACATCCTCTGCATTGCCCCCAAAGTAGAGGAGAGCGTCCGGACCGCTGTGGGGGCGCGTAGTAATCACCACTTCGGCACCATCGACCGGCAATGTGATTATGGTGCCCCCGCCAAACGCTCGTGGTTGCGGAAAGTAGATCAGGGAACGCTGGAACGCGAAAACCCAGGCGCACAGCCCAAGATAGGCGAGCGAGGCAATGGCTGCAAGGGTGAGCACGGTACGCGACATTGGGCAAGCGCCAACGCTCAGCGAGCCGAGTTGCCGACGCGCTGGAGCGCCTGGCTAAGCGTTCGGCTGGTTTGATCTGTCATGGGTCTTCCTTGTGCCAAAGTATTCAACCATCCCCAACAGCATGAACGCCCTTGTCAGTAACGAGAAAAAAAGGCCATAGGCGATGAGCAGGGGAATTTCAGCCAAGAGTTTTCTGGGGTCGCCACTTCCCCATCCCCAGGGGATCCAAGCATATTCACGATAGGCTTGATGGAGAACAAGGTAGGCGAGGAGGGACAAAAGGCCTGTCCCGAAAGAGAGCCAAGCCTTCTGGAGCATGGCGCGCCTTTTCCTGGTGTCTTGAAATTGACTGCGGCCAGCAAAAGTGACGAGAACAACGAACAGAGTACTGACTGTCGTCACCGTGCTTATCAAGTTTGGGGCAAGCTGGTCAAAGACGCCATCATTGGTCCCATAGGGACCCAAGGGGATAACATGAAGAAGGATGTTGGAAAGAGGGAAAAAAACGGAAATTCCTGCAAGGATGCCCCAAAGGTTCTGTAAGAAGGTCAGAAAGTCGGTGAGTTCTTCAAAGTAGCCCTTCTTGGATTCAGGAGGGTTCATTGTTTTTCCGTCCTCGCTTTTGCAATGTGATGACCCAGGTCTGATGTTTGAAATAACAGGTCTTTTAGCCAACTCTGCTTCTCATGAATGCTGGATTTTTTTGGATAGGTCGCGAGTTATTTTGGCACGCACCGAAACTGAAGTGAGGCACTTGCAGGCCGGGCAAAGCCTGAATCAGTCATTTCCAGGTTCACCGTTTCAAGAGCTTTGTTTTGATTTGCACAGAATGCATTTGCTTCCTCATAAAGATCAGCCTTTGCGCCATTAGCCGGACCAAAGCCAACCTGTGCGCTTCGTTTTGAGACCATATAGGAATCTTTGTCCATTGGAACAATGCCAGTGCTTGAGCATGCTGAAAGCAGAAAAATAATTCCAACATAATATGGCTTCATAATTTCCTCAGTATATGATTATTCGGCATTTGATACGCCTTTCGGGTTCATAGGGGCGGCTACCATCCCCTCCAGCGTTGTGTACTGATCATTGAAAAAGGTGAACACGTATGTTCAGAGGGAATTGGCGTTGAAGGTGTCGCAGCTGGCGACTTTTCCCGTCTGGTAGCCCTGCTGAAACCACCGCACGCGCTGAGCCGAGGTTCCGTGGGTGAACGAATCCGGGGTTGCGTAGCCTCGGTGACGCTGCTGCAACCGGTCGTCGCCGATCTGGCTGGCGGCATTGAGGGCTTCCTTAATATCGCCGGGTTCCACCACCTGCCGTACCCTGTCCGCATTGTGGGCCCAAATACCGGCAAAACAATCCGCCTGCAATTCCAACTTGACCGACAGCCTGTTGTATTCGCTTTCGGAAACCTGCCGCCGTAAGGCCTGCATCTTGCTGCTGATTCCCAGCAGATTCTGCACGTGATGACCCACCTCGTGGGCAATGACATACGCCTGGGCAAAATCACCGGGGGCGTTCATCTGTTGCTTGAGATCACGGTAGAAGGAAAGATCGATGTACACTTTGCCGTCTCCGGGGCAGTAGAAAGGCCCCATGGCGGCCTGGGCAAATCCGCAGGCCGAATCGACCGCGCCACTGAACAGCACCAAGGTCGGTTCGGTATAGGATTTGCCGGCGGCGCGAAAAAGCTGATTCCAGGTATCTTCGGTGTCGGCAAGCACCACGGAGACAAAATCAGCCAATTGCCGCTCTTCCTCGGTTTGACGGGGCAAATTGGAGGGCCCGGACTGAACAACTTGGGCATTTTGGCCCAGGTTGAGAATAATGGAGGGATCGATGCCGAAATACATGCCAATCAAGGCCAGTATGACAATGCCAATGCCGCCGCCCTTGGCTTTTCCGGAAAGGCGGCTCCCCCGCTGATCTTCCACATTCGTGGACCGACGACCATCTCGCCACAGCATGCCTGTTCCTCAGTTGAAAGGGATCTGTTTGCTGTCCTGCTGATTCTATCTATTCGCTTCAATCCGAGGAAAATACACTTGTTTCCGCCGTCGGAGGTTGCGAGGAGAATATCAACTCATCTGAGTTGGTGGAATATTATCGAACTCTTCTTGCCTTTACCATGTAATAGAGCACCGGTACCGCCATCCGGCTGATCAGAAGCGAGGCAATCTCCCCAAACATTAGTGAAATGGCCAAGCCCTGGAAGATGGGATCGGCCAGGATCACCGAGGCCCCAACCACCACCGCGAGTGCGGTCAGCAGCATGGGCCGGAAACGGATGGCACCGGCCTCGACCACTGCCTCGGCCAGTGGCAGGCCGTGGCTGATCCGCAGCTCGATGAAATCAACCAGAATAATCGAATTGCGGACCACGATCCCGGCCCCGGCCATGAAGCCGATCATCGAGGTGGCGGTGAAAAAGGCGTTCAACCCCCAGTGGGCCGGCAGGATGCCGATCAGCGAGAAGGGGATGGCTGCCATCACCACCAGCGGCGTGATGTAGTCCTTGAACCAGCCGACCATCAGCATGTAGATCAGCACCATGACCACGCAGAAGGCCAGACCCAGGTCACGGAAGACTTCCAGGGTGATGTGCCATTCGCCGTCCCACTTCATCGACGGCTGACTTTCAGTGAAGGGCTGGCTGAGGTTGTAGACGGTCACCGGGCCAGTCTGGCCGCCGAAATGGGCGGCATCGAGTTCCTTGAGCCGCTGGTTCATCTGCAGGATCGGGTAGACCGGGCTTTCGGCCGCACCGGCGACGTCGCCGGTGACATAGATCACCGGTTTGAGGTTCTTGCGGTAAATCGGCTGATCCACCGGCTGCTCGCTGACCCGCACCAGTTCGCGCAGCGGCACCAGCGGTGCCTGCGGGTTGTTCTCCGGCCGCAGCGATATATTGAGCAGGTTGTCGACCCGGGCCCGTTGCGACTGCGGCAGTTGGAGGATGAGTTCGATCTCCTCTTTGTCGCGGGGCTGGTGGAAGAGGTCGATCGATTTGCCGGACAATCCCATCTCCATGGCGCGGGCAATCTCGCCCTCGGACAACCCGTTGAGGGCGGCCTTTTCCTTGTCCACGGTCAGGACCAACTTGTTGCGCTCCTGTTCCCGGTACCAGTCGATATCCACCACCCCGTCGGTGGTGGTAAAAATCTTTTTCACCTCAGTGGCCAGTTGCACTCGGCTGGCCTCATCCGGGCCGTAGATCTCGGCCACCAAGGTCTGCAGCACCGGCGGTCCGGGCGGCACTTCGGCCACGGCCACGGCGGCCCCGTATCGCTCCGCGATCCTGGCAATGGCCGGCCGCACCCGCTTAGCAATGTCATGGCTCTGGCTGTCGCGGTCCTTTTTACCCTTGAGATTGACCTGGACATCGGCCACGGTCGGCCCGGAGCGGAGGAAATAATGGCGCACCAGGCCGTTAAAATTGAAGGGCGAGGCCGTGCCGGCATAGATCTGGTAATTGACCACTTCAGGTTCCTTGCCCACCACCTCGGCCATTTCCAGGGCTACCCGGGCGGTTTGCTCCAGGGGTGAGCCTTCGGGCATGTCGAGGATAATCTGAAACTCCGATTTGTTGTCAAAGGGCAGCATCTTCATTTTGACCTTGCCGAAGATAACCAGAGAGCAGGAGACGAGCAGCAGGGCCACAATCAGGGCAAAGAATCCGAATCGCCAGCGGGCGTGGGCGAGGAGAGGGTCCATGATCCGGTGGTAGAGCCGGGTGGACCAGTCGTTGGGGGCATGGTCGGGATCATGCTCGTTGCCGTCGGCCGAAGCTTTGGGTTTGCGCAGGATGCGGATGGCGGCCCAGGGGGTGACGGTGAAGGCGATCAGCAGGGAGAAAATCATGGCTGCCGAGGCCCCAATGGGAATGGGCCGCATGTAGGGGCCCATCAGGCCGCCGACAAAGGCCATGGGCAGGATGGCGGCGATCACCGCCCAGGTGGCGAGAATGGTGGGATTGCCGACCTCGATCACCGCATTCACGGCAATGTCTTTGAGGGAGGCTCGCTGGTTGGCTGGCAGGCGCATGTGGCGGACAATGTTTTCGACCACGACAATGGCATCATCCACCAGGATGCCGATGGAGAAAATCAGGGCAAACAGGGTGATCCGATTGAGGGTGTAGCCATAAAGATAGAACAGCAGCAGGGTGAGTGAAAGGGTTGAGGGGATGGCCAAGAGGACAATGGTCGACTCGCGCCATCCCAGGAAAAAGAGGATCAGGAGGGCCACACCAAAGACCGCAATCACCATGTGCAGGAGCAGTTCATTGGACTTCTCGGCGGCGGTCTCCCCGTAATCGCGGGTGACGGTCACCACAACCTCGGGCGGGATGAGCGTACCCTTGAGGCTCTCCACCTTGTGCAGGACCGTCTCCACCACATGGACGGCGTTGGCGCCGGGCCGCTTGGCCACCGACAGGGTGACCGCTGCCTCGGGATTGGCGTTCTGGGTGCCGAAGAGGACATAGGATTTCGGCTCCTCCGGGCCGTCGATCACAGTGGCGACTTCGCTCAGATACACTGGCTTGCCGCCATGGACGCCGACCACGATCCGGCCGGCTTCCTCCGCCGAGGCAAGAAAAGTACCAGTCTGCACCAGCACCTCGTTGTTCTGCGCCCGCAGGGCACCGGAATGCGACTGGCGGTTGGCCTGTTGCAGACGCAGGGCCAGGTCCGCCGGGCTTAAGCTGCGGGCCGCCAGCAGCAGCGGATCGAACTGGACCCGCAACTGTCGTCGGGTACCGCCGATCAACTTGGTTTCGGCCACCTCGAAGATGGATTTGACGGCATCGTCGACCTCGGCGGCCAGACGGCGCAGGGTGGAGTGGTCAGAGGTCTTGGAGTGGAAGGTCAGGGCCAGGATCGGGACATCATCGATGGAGTGGGGCTTGATCAGCGGCAGGGAGACCCCATGCGGGATACGGTCAAAATTGGTCTGCAGTTTCTGGTTGAGACTGACGATCGCTTTTTCGAAATCCTCACCCACATAGAAACGGGCGACCAGCAGACACTGGCCGGGTGTGGAGGTAGAGTAGATGTACTCGATCCCCGGCAGTTCGTAGAGCAGCTTTTCCATGGGCACGGCCAGCCGCTGTTCCACCTCCTTGGCGGTGGCGCCGGGCATACTGACCATGACGTCGATCATCGGCACCTTGATCTGCGGCTCCTCTTCGCGGGGCAGCAGGGAGAGGGCCAGCAGGCCGAGCAGCAAGGAGGCGATCAGGCCCAGGGGGGTGAGTTTGGAGCCGATGAAGGCGGCGGTCAGTCGTCCGGCAAAGCCAGGATGGGTCGAGTTGTCGCCCTTCATGGTTGGGTCCGCAGGGGCTGGCCGTCCACCAGGAGGCGGTTGTTGGCGGTGACCACGGTTTCCCCAGCGCTCAAGCCGGTGAGGATTTCGGTCATGCCGTTGAGGCTCAAACCGGTCCGCACCAGGCGGAGGCGGGCGCGTTCGCCCTCAACCACGAAGACCCTGTCCATCTGTCCGCTCGGGACAAGGGCGCTACTCGGCACCATGAGGGCTTTTGAGCTTTTTCCGGGCAGGACAATCCGGGCAAACTGGCCGCTTCGCAGGTTGGGGTTGGCGGGCAGGTCAAGAACCACCGGGGCGGTGCGCGAGTTCGGATCAACCGTTGGGGCAATCTCCGAGACTGTCCCCTGGATGACCACGCCGGCCGCCTCCACCTTGACCGTGAGGACATCGCCGGTGCGGATGTGCAGAACCAGGCTTTCCGGGACTGCCGTGGTCACCTGCAGGGTGCGGTTGTTTTCAATCTGCAGCAGGATAGTCCCCGGCGTGGCGAGATCGCCGCTGTTGACGTTTTTGCGGGTGACTACGCCGTCAAAAGGCGCGGTGATCGTGGCGTAGCCCATCATGGTCTTGGCTTCGCGGTACCCCGCCTGGGCGATGTTGTATTGATCGGTCATTGATTTAACGGCTTCCGGGGTGGCCGCGCTTTTCGCCAGCAGATTCTGATCCCGCTCCAAGTTGCGTTTGGCCTGGGCCAATTGGGCTTCGGCCTGATTCAGCCGGGCGGCAATTTCTTCGGCGCTGATGGCTGCCAGCAGGTCGCCGGCCTTGACTGTGGAGCCAAGTACCACCGGCATCCGTGTGATTACTCCAGTGACCTTGGCGGCGATGGACGCCCGCTCGGCGGCCTGAAGGGTGCCAGCCACCTCGATCAGGACCGGAACTTCCTGTTCGCTCACCTTGGCCACGGTTACCGCAACCGGCGCTGCCGCCTCCTTGTTCCTGGTTTCCGTCAGAGCGGGAAAAGACGAAGCCGCCAATAGGATCAGGCAGAAGAGGGAGAGGGGCAATCTGTGGAGGGTGTGCGACATGGGTTATTTCTCCTGGTTGAATTGGGCCAGTCCGACTGCCCGGCGCAGATCGGCAATGGCAATTTTACGGGAGGATGTGGCCAGGGCATGGCTCAGCCGGGCGTCGGTCAGTCGGTTTTCGGTGTTGATCAGTTCCGAGGAGAGCAGGACGCCCTCCTTGAAGCGCAGGCGGGCCAGCCGGGCGCTCTCTGTTGCCGATTCCACCATCTTGCCGGTGACCTTGAGCCGCTCCTCCTCCTGGTTGAGGGTGAGCGCCGCCTGTTCCATCTCCAGATTGAAGGCCAGTTCCATTTTGCGTTGTTGCTCCTTGGCTACTCTCAGTTGGGCCTCGGCTCGTTCCGTTGCGGCGGAGGTCTGCTGACCGTTGAACAGGGTGTAATTGAGCCGGACACCGGTGGCCCAGGAGTTGCCGGAGCCACCTTCCAGCTCCGTGCCTTTGTCGACCTGATAGCTGCCGATGGCATCGGCCGTGGGATAAAAGCCTGCCCGAGCCTGCCGGACCATAGCCTCTCCCGCTTTGATCATGGCCGCCATGCCCGTGAGTTCAGGCCGGGTGCGGATATCCCGCTCCACCGGAATCTCCTGGTCAGGACTGGCCGCCATATTGAGTTGCACCGATTCTCCGGTGAGGCCCAGTAAATGGAGAAAGCCGCGCTGTGCCAGATTCAAGCCGTGTCGCGCCTGGATCAGTTGTTCCTGGGTTCGTGATTGCTGCACCTCGAGATTGAGCAGGTCTTCCTTTAAAAGACTGCCCTCGGAAAAACGAGCACGGGCCACAGCCACGGAGGCGTCGATTGCCTCAAGGGCGGACTGTCGTGCCCGTACCGTCTCCGTAGCCTGGACAATGGTGCAAAAGGCTCGGACCACCTCAAATTCGAGGCGGGAACGGATGGCCGCCTGCTCGTTGCCAGCTGCCCGACCGCGTTCATCGGCGGCATCCAGGGCCGCCAGATCGTGACCGCCGTTGTAGAGCCGGTATTGGAGGGTCGCCTTGGTCTGCAGGTTGTCGGTGGTTCCGGGATTGTTGAAATCAATCGTGTCGGTGAATACCCCCTGATTGAGGATATTGCCAAAGGAGTACATCGGATTATTGGTGCGGCTGTATTCGGCGCTCACTCCCAATTGGGGGTAAAAGGAAGCCTTGGCCGCCTTGATGTCGGCATCGGCCGCCTTGATTCGCTCCACAGCGGCCTTGGCGTCCGGATTGTGGTTCAATGCATACTGCACCGCCCCCCGGACGCTCCATTGGGCCGGCACGGTTTCCTTGTTAGCCGCAGGGAGCATTTGCGGCGGGAGAAGAGACAGAAGGAAAAGGGCCAGGGGAATGCATCGGTGCCTCATGATACGGACCTTTTTTTCGGGGTGAATCGGGATGGGCGTTGGGTATATGGGGACAAATGGAATCCAATCGGAAAAGAACTCTTCGGGATTCGATAAAACAAATTTTTCTGCAATTAGGTCATGAGGAAAATAGGTCGTAATCTTGAATTTTGCAATAACAATGCATATTAAACATCCAATGAATAGGAACATTGGAACAATCGATCAAGGAGGAATCAATGAAAATGATGCACACAATAAATCAGATAATCATTTGTGGATTGACGCTTGCAGTCGTCTCGTTCTTGTCCAATGCCGTGGCTGAAGAGCAGGCCGCTCCCAAGGAAGAGGGGGTTGTGCAGCAACAGGAGGCAAGCAAGTGGGGGGAGGCCGGGAAGGAGGTCAAGGCAGCCGCCGGATCGGTGGCCGAAGCCACCACGGAGACGGCCGGAACCGCCTGGGACACGGTGAAAACCGAGTCAGTCGAGGCGTGGGAAAAGGCAAGGGCCGGTTCCCGTGAATTGTTCGAGACGGTTGAGGATAAATCGAAGGAGGCCTGGCATGCCACCAAGAAGGAGTCGAAGCATTTTTGGGAGAAGGGCAAGGCCAAAGTTCATGAGGTCACCGCCCCGGCTCCGCCCGTAGCGCCTCATGCTCCTGCGCAACCCGCCGTAGAAGGGCCGCCCGCTCCGGCCGCCGCACCGCCTCCTGCCGGACAACAATAGATCCTTACGGCGCAGTTTAACGCCGCCGGAGCACATCCTTCAAGACCCAAGAAACCCCGGAACATTGATTGCCTCTGCAGCTCGCAAGCGGGACAATGTTCCGAAGGGATTTTTCTCTAAAGTTCAAACGATTGGTGCAGGTCCGGCATTTCGACTTTGGTCTCCATGAGGTGAGCGGCCAAGACCTCCATGGCTTCCACCTCGCCATGGACCAGAAAGGTGCGCTCGGGTTGACCCGTCTGCGCATGCCAGTTGAGCAGTTCCTGTTGATCGGCATGGGCCGAAAAGCCGCCGATAGTGTAGATCTCGGCGTTGACCTCGACCTCCTCTTGCATCACTTTGACCACTTCCGCGCCTTCGATAATCTGTCGGGCTAGGGTGCCCCCAGCCGCATAGCCGACAAAAACCACCGAGGCCTCGCGGCGCCAGAGGTTGTGGCGGAGGTGGTGGCGAATGCGGCCGCCGGTGCACATCCCCGACCCGGCGATGATCACCGCCCCCCGGACATGCTTCAAGGCCATGGATTCGGCGGTGTCGCGGATGATTTCCAGGCCGGGCAACTCGAAGGGGTCACGCCCGGCAGAAATAACCGCCCAGGTTTCCTCGTCGAAACATTCGCGGTGCCGCCGGAAAATCTGGGTGGCGGAAACGGCCATGGGCGAATCGAGATAGACCTGGAGATGGCGCGGTAGCCGTTCCTGTTCGATCCCTTCCCGGAGGTAATAAAGCAATTCTTGGGTCCGTTCCAGGGCAAAGCTGGGGATAAGGACGTTGCCGTTGCGGGCGATGGTGGTGTTGATCGCCTGGTATAACTCCTTGATGGAGGGTTCCAGCGGTTTGTGCAGCCGGTCGCCGTAAGTGGATTCCATGATCACCGTGTCCGCATGGGGCGGTGTGGCTGGATCAGGCAGGATGGCCCGGCCGTTGTAGCCGAGATCGCCGGAAAAGAGCACGCGCCGTTGCTTGCCCCCTTCCTCCAGCTCTAGGAGAATACAGGCGGAGCCAAGGATGTGGCCGGCATCGTAGAAGGTGGTGCGGATGCCGGGGCAGAGATCGTGGGGCTGGTCGAACGAGGCGATGTCGACAAAGGTGTCCAGGCAGTTGAGGGCGTCCAGGGTATTGTACAATGGTTCAACCTGCTCTTCCCGGCTTCTCCGTCTGTTGGCCTTGTAATTGCGGTAGCGGGCCTCCTCTTCCTGAATCCGTGCCGAATCGAGCATGACCAGGCGGGCCAGCTCGCGGGTCGCCGCAGTGGTCAGGACCGTGCCCTTGAAGCCAAGCCGACTGAGCAGCGGGATGCGGCCGCAGTGGTCAAGATGCCCATGGGTGAGCAGGAGGAAATCGATGGAGGCCGGATCGAAACCGAAATCATTGCGGTTTTCCTCAGCCATCTCCCGGTTGCCCTGGTAGAGACCGCAGTCGATCAGGATCCGTTTACCCTGACATTCGACTTGGTGGCAGGAACCGGTAACATTGCGGGCGGCCCCGTGAAAGGTGATGCGCATGGACAACTCCCGTGCGAATAGTTCGCGTTGTTGTTATTGTCCGCGCAGGACGATGGTGACCCGGCGGTTCTGTTGGCGGCCTTCCTCGGTGTCGTTGGTGGCCACAGGGTTGGCATAGCCGTACCAGTAGAGCAGCGTTCTGTCCCGCTTGATGCCGAATCGTTTCTGGAGATAGTGCCGAACGCTTTCGGCTCGCCGCTGGGAGAGCCCGACGTTGTAGCGCTCGCTGCCGATACTGTCGCAAAACCCCGAGAGCACAACGTAAAGCTGCGGGTTGGCCACAAGCAACCGTCCCAGCTTGTCAAGATGTTGGGTCATAGTGGGGCGGATGTTGGATTTGTCGAAATCAAAAAGGATGTTGTTGAAGCCGCCTCCCTGGGTGTCCATGTAGAGTTTGCCCAGGAGATGCTCGGGATGATCGAAGGCGGTGTCGAAATCAATGACTTGAGAGCAACTGTTGACACTAGCGATGTCTTCCAGCAGTTTTCGAGCTTTGGCATCGGTGGCGCTGGAGACGATATTGAAGCAGATGTCGAATTTAGCGGCCAGCATCCGGGCCTCGGCGAGGGGTTGCGGTTCCAGCCCCTTCTCAGTCATGTGCTTGCCGTCAGAGAAGAGGAAAATCTCGGTGCGCCCCGCAAGACCGAGGAGATGTTCGAGTTTCATTAACCCGGTTTGCAGCATCGGCGGGCTTTGCGGCGTGACCGGCAACTGCTCGATGGCGGCGGCATACTCTGCTTTTTTATAATTCTGCAGCCGGTAGTAGGGCTTGAAGGCATAGGGCGAGCCAGGCAGCCAGAGCTCACCCTTCCAGTGCGGATAGAGGCCGGCCTGCCAGTTCAGTTGCGGCAGAGAGGCGTTACTTGCACGCAGGATGTGCTTTTGCGCCTCGATCCGGGTCAGTCCGGTGGTTTTGTATGGCACTGCCATGGTGGTGGTGGGGTCGTAGATGATGAAGAAGTTGTCCGCCATGCGGAGGTAGCGAATATCCTCGGTGGTGTTGAAGTTTTTGTCCTTGGGAACCAGTTGTTCGCTTCGGGCCAGGCCTGCAACTAGAATCAGCAGAAAAAAGGCGAGGAAATAAGGCAGAGTAGAGCGGGGTTTCATCGTGTCGGCTCCTATTGTGACCTGCATCATGGCTGAATCCCGAAAAAATAAGGGCTTGAACTCTTTGGTTCAGAGTATACCTCTCCACAGAGGCCTGTCAAGTGAGGGGAGCGATGTTGATCACATGGGCGCTCTTAACTTCTCTGCTTGGTCGGAATCTGGGCGGGAAGGACGATAATGGTTTCGGTGAGTCCGGCGAATTGCCCTTCATGGTACCAAGGAGTCTGATGCACCAGTTTGCGGACGCCGTTTTTCTCGGTGAAATAGGTGTTGGATGTGTGTTCCCGCAGGAGTCGGCGGATAATAATATTGGCCGGTTCCGGGTGACAGTCGAACAGGCTGGTCCCGTTCAGGTTTGCCCCGCCGTATTTGCCAAACAGTTCCAGAGCCAGCTTGTTGATGGCGATGATTGTTCCTTGGGTGTCGCAAACGCTGACAGCCGCCGGATAGTGTTCCACCCAGTCAAAGGTTGTAGGGGGCATATGAGTTTCCATTGATGAAGGGAAAACAGCCTGTCAGAATCGGCCAAGCTCCTTGGGGCCGAAGGGCAGCCAGTGGAAAAGATGCTGTTCCAGGGCGAGGCATTTGTTGAAATTTTTCCGGATCAGCTCCCGCCGGTCCGGGGTGCCTTTGCCGTAGTGGTCGAGGATGTATTCCAGTCGCTCATCGAGGTTGACCACCACATTGTGCCGGACCCGCTTGTCAGCATAATAGACGATCTCCCGGGCAGTGAAGTTTCCGGCTTGATAGCGTTCGGGATCAAAGTCCCAGAGGATCACATGCTGCTCGACAATGGCCGCAATCTCGGGAAAACCGTGCCGATGGCAGATCTCAGCCCCGGCCTTGGCGTGGTCGCAATTGCTGCCCAGGCAGGGGGTCTTGGCGATATCATGGAGCAGGGCGCCGCTGATCACCAGATGTCGGTCTGCCTGGGGTTGGTTCGGGGCAAAGGCACACAGGCCTGCCTGGAGTTGTTCGGCCAAGCGGGCGACAACCAGCGAATGGTGGCGGATATTGGCCAGCATCCCGTACTGCTCCATCAACCCGATGCATTCGGTGAGCGAAGGGGTGGACGCGCTCGTGTTTTCCATAGATGGGGCGAAGAGCAGGCTGGTTACGGCTTGCCGCTGAAGCGATGAACGGCGTCAACCGCAATCCGTACCTGTTCCGGTGGCGTCTCCGGCTGGATGCCATGGCCGAGGTTGAAGATATACCCCCTGGCTTCGCGGGCTTCTGTTAGCATGCTTTTAATTCGTTCTTCGAGTCGTTCCTTCGGCAGAAAGAGGGCCAGAGGATCGATGTTACCCTGCACAGCGTGCTGGCCGGAGCGGGCGATGGCGTCGCCGATGGGTAATCGCCAGTCAAAACCAAGGACGTCGGCGCCTACGGTGGTCGTTAATTTTGTTAACGTTGCGCCATTGTTGGCAAAATAAATGATCGGCACATCGGTTACAGCTCGGAGGTCGCTGATGATCGAGCGGACATAAGGCAGGGCAAACTCTTCGTAATCGCAGGGGGCGAGGATGCCGACCCAGGAATCAAATATTTGGAGGGCCTGGGCGCCGGCACGTGCCTGGGCCTGGAGATAGGCACTGGTGCAGGCGGTAATTTTGGCCAGCAGATTGTGGTAGAGTTTGGGTTCCTGGAACATCATTTTTTTGGTGTGCAGGAATACTTTGGAGCTGCCGCCCTCGATCAGGTAGGTGGCCAGGGTAAAGGGCGCTCCGGCAAAGCCGATGAGCGGCACCTTTAATTGGCTGCGCAGCAGGCGGATCGTCTCCAGGACAAAGGGAACCGCTTCTTCCGGAACGGGCACCACCAAGTCATCGACCGCCTTTTGGCTGCGCACGGGGTGGGCAAAGATGGGCCCCTTGCCTTCGTGAAATTCGAGGGCGAGGTTCATGGACTCCATCGGGATGAGGATGTCGGAAAAGAGAATGGCCGCGTCGAAACCGAAAAGGTCGATGGGCTGCAGGGTGACTTCGGCGGCGAGTTCCGGGCTTTTGCATAGCTCCAGAAAGCTGACTTTGCCGCGAATCTTCTGGTATTGGGGCAGGTACCTGCCAGCTTGGCGCATGAACCAGACCGGGGTGTAGGCGGTGCGCTCCCCGCGGCAGGCTTGAAGAAAGGTATCGTTCATTGCTGTCCGTTAGTTTGTGGTTATCGGCACTGGGCCGGTTGGTTTACCTGATGGGCAGATAGGAGCTCATCGCTGGGGCTGGTAGGTGCAGAACGGCTCGCCCGCCAGATAGTCGCCGGTCATGGCGTAGGCCCTGGCCCGGCAACCGCCGCAGACATGCACATATTCGCAGCGGCCGCAGTTGTCCTTGTACCCGGCAAAGTTGCGCATATCGAGCATAAGTTTTGAGTTTTCCCAGATATCTTGAAAGGACTGGGTGCGCAGGTTGCCAGCCGGCAAAGGGAAATAGCTGCACGGCAGGACATTGCCGTCGACATCAATGAGACAGATCAACTGTCCAGCCAGGCATCCCTTGGAGCCGCCGGTGGAAAACTTGAGGCTGCGCCGTTTGAAACGTTCACCCTCGACCTTGGACCGCTGGAGCACGATGCGGTAATACTGGGGGGCGCAGGTGGGGCGGACCAGCAGGTCGCCCTCTTCCTTTTCCATATCGTAATGCCAGTTGAGGATATCCTCGTACTCTTCGGCCGGGATCAGCTCGCCCATGATCTCCTCACCGCGACCGGTGGGTACGATCATAAACAGATACCAGGCGGTGGCACCCAGCGATTTCACCAGGTTGTATATCTTTGGTGCCTCCTCCTTGTTGCGCTTGGTAAAGGAGGAGTTGACGAGAAAATCGATCTGGTGCTCGTTGAACAGGCGGATGGCGTTCATCACGCCGTCGAAGGCGCCCGGCTGATTGCGGAAATTATCGTGGACGCTTGCGGTCGAGCCATCCAGACTCAAGGAAACCATCTTGATGCCGGAGTCCTTGATGTAGCGGCAGATGTCTTCCGTCACTAGGGAACCGTTGGTGGCCAGGCACATTCGCAAACCCAGGCCGGTGCCGTAGGCGGCAATCTCGAACACATCCGGCCGCAGCAGTGGTTCCCCGCCGGAAAGCACCATGACCGGATTGGCATAAGCGCGGATCTCGTCAAGCACCCGTTTGGCCTCTGCCAGGGAAAAATCGGGATGCCCTTCGATCTCAAGCTGGGACGAGGAACGGCAGTGCACACAGTTGAGATTGCAGCGACGGGTGATCTCCCAGGCTATCCATTTGGGCGTGAATTCCATGATAATTCTCGGTGGTGATGGGGCAGAAAAAGGTGGTGGAGTGTCAGTGCGCCCCGGTGGAACAGCAGGTCTTGCCCTGTCCGGCCGGCGGGAGCGACGAAAGTCGCAGGAAGTTGCAGCCAGATAAACGACTTGGAATATATTCACGATAAACGGCAGGGTCAACAGCTTTGTCGGAGACTCTCCCGTCGGGCTGTATCCCCGGTGCAACTATTCATGGTGAAAATGTTGCAAACGATATATCTTATTGACTAACCAGGTTGAACTTCCATCTTCTTTCACATGAGGAGGTAATCAGTATGCAAGCAATCAAGAATATCCTTACCCCAATCGATTTTTCCGAGAATGCCGGCAAGATTGTCAAGGCTGCGGCCTATGTGGCTGGAACATTCAAAGCGGAGTTGCACCTAGTTTTCGTTGTGCAGACCTTTGAAGATTACAGTGGTTTTTTTGTCCCGCCTGTGAACCTGCCTAATTTGGAAGAAGAACTTTTTGCCTCGGCCCAGCAGCAGATGGAAACCTATGTCGAAGAAAACAAGCCGATGTTTGCCGAGGTCGGGGTCACCCATGTGACCGGTAAAGTGCTCTCCGGGGATGTGGGTGAGGAGATTTTGAGCTACGCTGCCAAGAAGAAGGTGCAGTTGATTGTCATGGGGACCCATGGGTACAAGGGGCTGGAGCGGATCATGTTCGGCAGTGTTGCCGACAAGGTGGTGAAAACTGCCTGTTGTCCGGTGATGACGATCAACCCGTATCGTGAGGAGTGTGAGGGGAAGGTTGAGTGAAGCATTTTTTGGAAGAGCGGAACCGGTGATCAGCCGTTATTTGGACAGGAGGTCCGCAGCAGCGGCGAGCTCTGGCTGTCCTGGCCATTGGTTTTTGAGTCGTGCTGTCGATGAGCAGGGGAGGTGCTTGCATGGAAAAGCGAAAACACACGCGTATCGTCGTTCGTAATATGCAGATCGATATCTCCGACGGTATCGGCTGCTGTTCGGGGACAGTGCGCGATATTTCCCGGGTCGGTTTATGTCTGTCTGATCTGGCGAAACGTTTTGGCAGAAACATCGATGCCTATGTTGTGGTTGCCTCCAGCGAAGACCTCCATTTCAAGTTCCGGGTTCGGCCGAAATGGGAACAGGTGGGCAGGCTGAACAAACGGGTGGGGGTCGAAATCCATGAACCTCCCCCCCAATGGACCGAATACATCCTCTCGCTTGAATCGAAGAGGAAAAAGAAGTAGGTGTTGGACTCATTCTATCCTGAGCAGACCGACGACACATCCGGTTGCACCCTCTTCTACTACCTGTTTGCCGGAGAGGGTGTCACCGCCGAAGCTCTCCGCACATAACTGCCGGGCCGATATCTCCGGGAAAAAGAACAAGTCGAGAACGCAGTGCTTATCCTGCCCGGGGGGAAAGTGAAGGGCGTGGTGCTGCGACCACTCGGTCTGGCCATCCTTTAAAAGCTGTTCTAATCCTTCTTTCAGTTGCACACTGGAAACACCGGCGTTAAGCGCCGTCAACGCCAGGTGCAGGGTGGGGCAACACTGTCCTAGCGGTTTGTCGATAGAGGCATTTTGTCCGGATGGCGGGGTGCCGCATGGCAACTCCAGGCGGACTAACAGCCGGGCACTTTGCCGGCGCAGTTTTTCATAGACTTCCTGCAGCAGATCCATGGCCGCCCCGTGGCCGGTGACAAGGATTCCCGGCGCCGGGTTGCCGTCATGAAAACAGAGTCGACTCCAGGCTTTAAGCCGATGCCGGAGAAGCCCATCTGTTTCCTGGCCGTTGTTCTGCATGCCGGTAGGGAGGACAAAGGGGTTGTCTTCCTCCTCACATAGATCAGCGAGCAGGCTGTCCTGTTGGGTGGTTATATCGCGCAGAGCCTTGTTCAATTCGCCTTGTTCTTCATCGTAGAATTCCCCCAGTTTCAAGATCAGTCGCGACTGCCAGAGCAGCAGTTTCGCCTCTTCTTGCTCCTTGATGTCACTTCGCTGCAACAGGTTGGACAGGATTGAGTGTTGTGACTCCGGTTGGTTCCGGCGGTTGAGGCCTGCCAGGGTCAGCATGCTCAGTTGGCTGGTATAATCAACACCGCGCTGCCTCATGTCATGCACTAAGGCAAGAAACCGCTCGCGCTGGTCGCCCAGCGGTACGGGGGTAAACCGCTGCAGTCGCCCCAACTGTTGGGAATGCTCAATAAAGGAAGGGGTGACCCCTTGTTGTGTCGGTTCGTTTTCAATGGCTTGCATGTAGACAACCTGTTCGAAAACTTGTAGAAGGGGGAAAAGGAGACGCTCGCTGGGAAGGGTTTCCGGAAACACGCAGGCAATGCTTTTATTCATAGTATGAGTACGTTACGGGAAAAAATTACATTTATACTGACGGCCTTGGCCTATGTGCTCTTTCATTTGCGCTTGGGCCCCGATATGGCCGCCATCTTGACCGGAACGGTCTACCAGGTGCTGCTGACAGCCCCTTATGCCCTTGGTTTCACCTATATAGTCGCGGTTGTTTTCCGTCGGCTTTCGGGCAAGGGGTGGCTCCCCTGGGATCGGTTGATGCGGGTCTTCTTCACCGTCGGCATTTTTTTTGCTTTCTTTTTTGCCTTGTACGAGCATGCCAGTCAGGGGCAGCCGCTGGTGGACCGGGAGTTGCGGGACAACTCTAGCGCAGCACGGTTTTTGGAGGATGTAATCCGGAAGGTGCGGTAGTGTTTGGCATGAGGAGGCAGTCCGGCCCCATGATGGTGCCGGGGCTGGTGACCGCGTTGCACCCGGTTTGTGCCCCGTCTCCAATGATGGCGCCAAATTTGCGTAGGCCGGTGTCGAGCATGCCGCTCGTTGTCCGGATTGGGACATTGCCAGGGAAAAACCGCAGGTTGGCGCATTTGGTGCCCGCCCCGAGGTTGACGTTGTTGCCGAGGATCGAATCCCCCAGATAGGCAAAATGGCCGGCCTTGGCGTCGTTGAGGAAGATCGTGTGCTTGACCTCGGTGGTGTGACCGACGACGCAGCGCTTGCCGATCAGGCAGTTGCCGCGCAGGTAAGCACCCTGGCGAATCTCCGAGTTGTCGCCGATGATGGCCGGCGATTTGATCATTGCACCCGACTCGATAAGTACGCCCTTGCCTATTTTGATGTTCTTTCCCACCATCACCGCCCCAGCCATGATCACGGAAGCCCCTTCGAGGAACTGGCCGTTTTCCCATATCGAAAGACCGCCCTTGGTGGTGTCGCCGTAGGTGATGATGCATTCTCGGGCGTTTCGCAGCTTGCCGTTAAAAAAAATGTACGGGCTATCCAGCGGTACTCCGTCGGTAATGCAGACATGCTGAAAGGTGGGAGCTGTCTGACTGGCGACGTAGGCCCGCAGTTTTTTCAGCGGACCCCAGACATAGGCGCAGTCGGCAAAGAGTTCTTGGTCAGAAAAATCAGTGAGATCGAAAAATGACCCGATGGTCAGCATAGTCGGCTCCAGGCAAGCGGGTGAATGGAAGGCTGCACGATAGCCTTTCTATATTGAGCCCCCGGCATTTATTCAAGGGAAATATTCTCTGCCGTTAAGGGCGGGGCGCCGCCTTGACTTCGGAAGGGGTTGTGTTTACTATCGTGGGACAATTCAGCACTAGCAATCGCTTGAGGCGATTTTAAGGAGGGGAACGTGGAATTTGATGATTCATTATCGACCAGTATGGGTGATTTCGGGGAGCAGACGCAGGATCTGGAGATTCCCGAATCCCTACCCATGATGGCCGTCCGGGATGTCGTCGTCTTTAATTATATGATCATCCCGTTGTTTGTCGGCCGGCCTGGTTCGATCGAAGCCGTGAATGAGGGTCTGAACAGCAACAAACTGCTGATGCTGGTGACCCAGAAAGATCCGACCAAAGACGACCCCGAGGAGAAAGATCTCTACGATGTGGGCATGGTTTCGATGATCATGCGCACGCTTAAGCTGCCCGACGGACGGCTCAAGGTTCTGGTGCAGGCCCTGTCCAAGGCCAAAATCCGTTCCTATCTCCAGAAAAAACCGTTTTACCGGGTTGAGATCGACCTGGTCGAAGAACCGGAATCCCCCGAAATCACCGTCGAGACCGAAGCGCTGATGCGGACAGTGCGCGAGCAGACGGAAAAGATTATGTCACTTCGTGGTCTGCTCTCCTCGGATTTGATGATGATCATCAACAACATCGAGGAACCTGGACGTCTGGCTGATCTGGTTGGCTCCAATCTGCGCTTGAAAATATCGGAATCGCAAAAAATTCTCGAAACTGTTGATCCCACCGAGCGGTTGCGCCTGGTGGCCGACCTGCTCCGTAAGGAGCTGGAAGTCTCTACTGTCCAGGCCAAGATACAATCGGATGCTAAAGAGGAGATGTCGCGCAGTCAGCGGGAGTATTTCCTTCGTGAGCAGATCCAGGCCCTGAAGCGGGAACTCGGCGATGAGGACGGCTACTCTCAGGAGATCGACGACCTGCGCAAGCAGTTGCGCAAGAAAAAGATGCCGAAGTACGCCAAAAAAGAGGCGCGCAAACAGTTGCGGCGGCTGGAAATGATGCATCCCGACGCCTCCGAGGCAACCATTGTCCGCACCTATCTCGACTGGTTTCTCGACTTGCCGTGGCGGCAATCGTCCACGGATTTATTGGATCTGAAAGTGGCGGCCAATGTCCTTGATGAGGATCACTACGGCCTGGATCGAATCAAGGAACGCATCCTCGAATATCTGGCTGTACGCAAACTCAACGCCGACACCAAGGGGCCGATCATCTGCTTTGTCGGCCCGCCTGGCGTGGGTAAGACCTCGCTGGGTCAGGCTATCGCCAAGGCCATGGGGCGCAAGTTCTATCGCCTTTCCCTGGGCGGCATGCGTGACGAGGCGGAAATCCGCGGCCATCGCCGCACCTATATTGGTGCTCTGCCTGGCCGGATCCTCCAGGGGTTAAAGAGCGTCGGTACTAATAATCCAGTGTTCATGATGGACGAGATCGATAAGATTGGCGACGATTACCGCGGCGACCCTTCCTCGGCCCTGCTGGAGGTCCTCGATCCGGAGCAGAACAACACCTTCTCCGATCATTACATGAACCTTCCCTTTGATCTTTCCAAGGTCATGTTCATTACCACGGCCAACCGCAGTGACACCATTCCCGGACCGCTGCTCGACCGCATGGAGGTAATCCAGCTCTCCGGCTATACTCTGGAAGAGAAGATGGTCATCGCCAATAAATATCTGTTGCCCCGCCAGATCAAGGAAAATGGCATTAAAGTCAGCCAGATCAAGATCGACGCTGCCACCCTGGAGGCCATTACCAGCAAGTACACCCACGAGGCCGGGGTGCGCAACTTGGAGCGGGCCTTGGGCAAGGTCTGCCGGAAAATTGCCCGCAAGGTCGCCGAGGGGGGCAAGGGCCCTTATGTGATCTCGGAAAAAACAGTGGAAAAATATTTGGGGCCACCTAAATTTTTGCCGGAAACCGAGCTGGACACCAGCTCTCAGCCCGGCCTGGTGATCGGGCTGGCCTGGACCGAGGTCGGCGGCGAACTGCTGCACATTGAAACATCGGTGTTACCGGGCAAGGGCAAACTGCTCCTCACCGGCCAATTGGGCGAGGTGATGAAGGAGTCGGCCCAGGCAGCGCTCAGCTACTGCCGCAGCCGCAACAAGATGTTGGGTGTGGAGCCTGAGTATTTCGACTTGGTCGATGTGCATATCCATGTTCCGGCGGGTGCCATTCCCAAGGACGGTCCCTCGGCCGGTATTACCATGACCACGGCTTTGTTCTCGGCCATCAGCGGTAAAGTGGTGAAGCGGGGTTTCGCCATGACCGGCGAGGTGACCCTGCGTGGCCGGGTTCTTCCTATTGGCGGGCTGAAGGATAAGGCCTTGGCGGCACTACGCGCTGGCATCAGTAAAGTCATTATCCCTGAGGAAAATCAAAAGGATCTGGTCGAAATTCCAGAGGAATTGCGCAAGAAAATCACCTTTTTTCCGGTCAAGCACATGGATGAGGTGATCGAATTGGCCTTGGGGAAAATTCCCGTGCGCAAGAATCAACCGAAACAGGTCGTCAAGGAAGAAAAATAGTTGAATCCAACCGGGCAGCGCACGTCGTGAAATAGTGTCGCCGCCTGGTCAACTGCCTTTTCTTTCTGACGGAACCTCCTTCTTTTCAGTGTATCCATGCGTCGTTTCCTGTTTTTTTTGGTGCCGGTTCTCCTCTGTATTGGCGGCGCGGGTCTCTGGTATACATCCTACCTGACCACAGGCTCTTCAGGGAGCGGAGAAGTTATTGTTGTTCTGCCTAAAGGGGCAGGGGTACGCGGTATCGGCGCCTTGTTGGCAGCAAACGGCATCCTTGAAAATGACATTCGTTACCTTTGCCTGGTTTACTTCTCCGGGCTTAAAACCCGGCTTCAGGCCGGAGAGTACAGCATCCCCCTGGGGTTGACCCCACCCGAAGTCCTGCAACTCCTGGCAAAGGGCAGTACCCTTCGTCATCATGTCACCATTCCCGAGGGCGTAACCGCCGAGCAGATTGCCTCTCTCTTTGAGAAGGATGGCTGGATTAAGCGAGATCGTTTTCTCAGCCTTGTTCAGGATATCGAGTTTATAAAAAAATTGGGAATTGATGCCGTCAACCTGGAAGGGTATCTTTTTCCGGAAACCTATACCCTGGTCCGCCATGAAACCAACGAACCGTCGGTGATCCGAATGATGGTGGATCGCTTTCAGGTGGTCTGGAAGGAACTCAATGTTCAGGAAGCGTACGGTCTCAATCGTCATCAACTCCTTACTTTGGCCTCGGTGGTGGAAAAGGAAACGGGAGCGGCTGAGGAGCGTCCGCTGATTGCTCGGGTTTTTTACAATCGGCTGACGAGAAAAATGCGTTTGCAATCAGACCCCACCGTTATTTATGGCATTCGCGATTTTAACGGCAACCTGACCAAAGCTGATCTGAAAAAAGAGACACCGTACAACACCTACGTTATCCCCGCCTTGCCGCCGGGGCCCATTTGCAGCCCTGGGCGCGCAGCCTTGGAAGCAGTCCTTCGTCCGGCTGATTCGGAGGCGCTTTATTTTGTCTCGAAAAATGACGGCACCCATATTTTCTCCACCAACTTGAAGGATCACAATCAGGCCGTTCAAGTCTATCAGCGCCGGACCGTGAACGACCTTCGGGGACAGTAGAGGCAATCTGGTTTGTTTTTCTCGAGGTGACTTCCGGCCCTTCCTTCTCCATCTCGTTGCTTCCATGATGAAAATACTTCGAGCGAGTACCCGGAATCATCAATTTCCTTGTTTTTAATTAAATTAGTGTTATGTTCGCGCGCAGGAGTAGAACATGCGGTATTCTCGATGGTTAGGTTTTTAATTCTCTTTCCTGAATTTCTAAAACAGCCGGAAAATCGCATGGACGGAACATTCAGCCCAAGACAAGGAGAAACAGGGAACAATGTTGAAAGGAACAGTGAAGTGGTTTAACGAGTCTAAAGGTTTCGGTTTTATTGAGCAGGAAGCAGGCAAGGATGTTTTTGTCCACTACTCTGCCATCAGTGGATCGGGTTTCAAGACACTCAATGAGGGCGACAAGGTTCAGTTCGAAATTGTTGACGGGCCAAAGGGACCGGCGGCCGCCAACGTCATGAAACAGTAATTCAAATTGTTTTCTCAAACCCGGCGGGATGACCTCTGCCGGGTTTTTTTTGTGAAGAGCCTGGGGCTTTTATTCCCTCGCTTTTCCCTAGAGTTGCGTTTTTTTCAGTCACTATCGTGCGGATCCGCATAGCCAGGACGTGTCCATAGCGGTAGTCCGTGAGTCAGTTTTTTTAGGTTGAACGCATTTTGAAAATCGCTCTTGTCCAGACAAACCCGATCATCGGCGCCTTTGAGCGGAACCTTCGGCAGGTCCTCGATTGGATTCGAAAGGCAAAGCGGGATGGATGTGATCTTGTTGTCTTTCCAGAATTAACGCTGTGTGGCTATCCACCTCAGGATTTGCTGGAGCGTCCTTCCTTCCTCGACGCCCATGACCGAGCCTTGGCCGATCTCGTCAGAGGATTGGACGGCATCACCTGCATTATCGGGGTGCTGGAACGACGGCGAGGCCCGGGAAAGCCTCTGTACAATTCCGCTTTTGTCCTTGAGAAAAATACGATCGCCTTTCGGGCGCGTAAGCGGTTGTTGCCCACCTATGATGTCTTTGACGAGACCCGGTATTTCGAACCAGGGATAATGTCGACCGTTTTTCCTTTTAAGGGCCTGCACTGCGGCCTGACCATTTGTGAAGACATTTGGTGGAAGAGCGAGGCCTACCAGGCAAACCCGCTCAAGGATTTTGCGGTTGGCCCGATTGTCCCCGACTGCCTGATTAATATCTCCGCCTCACCCTATCATCACGGCAAATTGCAGGAACGTCAGCGTGTTTTTGGCCAACTGTGCCGGAATAACAATCTCCCATTGCTCTACGCCAACCAGGTTGGCGGTCAGGACGGCCTCATTTTTGACGGCCACTCGACGGTGATGACTCCAGCCGGAACCCTCTGCAGGGTTGCTGCTGGTTTCGCCGAGGACATGCTGATTATTGACAGCGAGGAGTGGGACAAGGCTGGCCAAGCGACGATGGTGGATAGCGTTGCCGAAGTCGAGGAGGCGCTGGTCCTTGGTGTGCGCGATTATCTCCACAAGACCGGATTTCACAAGGCGGTGCTCGGGTTGTCGGGAGGCATCGATTCTGCGGTCACTGCTGTTCTTGGTTGCCGTGCCTTGGAACCAGAGAACGTCCTTTGTGTCGCCATGCCTTCACCCTACACGTCCCAGCAATCCATCGATGAAGCTCGCCTGCTTGCGCAGAACTTGGGCTGCGGATTTGAGATCATCGGCATTTCTGCAGTTATGGAAGCCTACCATTTGGCCCTAGCTCCCCTTTTTACCGGGCCTGCGGAAGATACCACCGAACAAAATATCCAGGCCCGGATCAGAGGCAACCTGCTCATGGCCCTGTCGAATAAATTCAATCGGCTCTTGCTGTCTACCGGTAACAAATCGGAGATGGCCGTGGGCTACTGCACCCTTTACGGTGACATGAGCGGCGGGCTGGCGGTGATAGCTGACGTGCCCAAGACTATGGTCTACGAACTTGCCCGATGGATGAACAGGGACCGCGAAGTGATTCCCGAGGGAATCATCAACCGGCCGCCGACAGCGGAACTTAAGCCGGATCAATGCGATCAGGACGATCTGCCGCCTTATGAAATCCTTGATGCCGTGCTGCAAGCCTATTTGGAAGAACACAAGGGCATAGCGGAAATTGTCGCCGGTGGCGTCGATGAACGATTGGTGCGGGATATTGTGCGGCGTATCAAATTGAACGAATACAAGCGCAAGCAGGCGCCTCTGGGGATCAAGGTGACCACTAAGGCCTTCGGGCCGGGGCGCCGCTATCCAGTGGTCCAGGGGTTTGTGGAGTGAGACCGACTCGGCGGTAGCCCTTTTCGCCGCAAAAGTTCTTTTGACGCTGTTGGTTTTTTTCGTTATCCTGATCTGACTTTTCCGGTTGTAAACTTCTATTCGAGACGATCAGCAAGCGACATGGCCAGGCCGTCCCGTAGTCTCATGCCTCTCTTTTTCTTTGTCCCGGTCATCCTCCTGTTGATTGGTTATCTGGTTTTTCGTGAGCATACAACCAAGCGTCCTGATCAACTGGCTGTTACCACTGCCGGCATGGTCGAGATGTGTCTGAATTGCCACACCAAGGAAAAACTTGACGGCGCTCACGACAGTCTGGTAGTCGGCTGCTCACCCTGTCATCTGGGCGATTCTCTGGCTATCGATAAGGATAAGGCCCATGCGGGCATGGTTCTTAATCCCGGTGACCTGCGTTGGGTCGGCAAAACCTGCGGGGTCGAGGGCTGCCATCCGGCTGACATTCACAAAGTCAAGAATTCATTGATGGCCACTAACCGCGGCATCCTGTCCACTCTGCTGTACTATTGGGGCGAACGGGAGAGCCAGAACGCCGACATCACGGTCGAGCAGTTGCTTGCAAGTGGTGAGACCTCGCTTGCCCTTGATTACTACCGCAAGCTCTGCGGCACCTGTCATCTGTGGAAACAGAAGAATGATCTGCCCGGCGCACCGGCCTTTTTCAACGAGAAAGGTGGAGGCTGCTCTGCCTGTCATTACATCCTGCCACCGGGGACACCCAGCAACACCGTGACCTCGGAGATTCCCGAGGCCGATCAGGCGGAGGCGAAGAAAAACCGGCCCCATCCCTTGGTTGTTAAAAAGGTACCGGAAGATAACTGCATCCGTTGCCACAATCGTTCCGGCCGCATCGGTCTCTCCTACATTGGAATATTTGAGGCTGAGGGCTACGGCACCCCCTATGAGAAGGGGCAGCACTCCTCGCAACGGCTACCCGGAGATCGCTTTTATCTGAAAATCGCCGAGGATATTCATCATGTCAAGGGGATGGTTTGTATCGACTGCCATACCCGCGACGAAATCATGGGGGATGGGACCAGCTATGCCCATTACGAGGAACAGGTAGAGATCACCTGTCAGAGCTGCCATGATGCTCAGCCGGGCATGACCCGCAAGCAGAAGCAGTTGAATAATGTCAGCGAAAAACAAGAGCAGTTCGTCCTCACCGGCAAGATCGACGGCAAAGAACATCCGCTGCGCCCACCTGCCCCACAGGCCTGCATTGCCCCCGAACATAAGCGCGTTACCTGCGCGGCTTGTCATTCCACTTTGGTGCCGCAGTGTTACGGTTGCCATGTCAAGCGGGACAAGCGGGAAACCCATCTCGATAAATTGACACTGAAGGAGACACCGGGCTGGTGGGAGGAGGGGCGTTCCTACATCCGTTACGAGAAACCGATGCTGGCGGTCTGGGGGGAAAAGGTGGTGGTGGTGACACCTGGGTGCCAGGATCTGGTGACGCTGATCGATGAAAAAGGCGCCTCCGATGGCGGCTTCAACCGCTTTACCATGGCGGCGATTAACCCCCATACCATCCAGGCCAAGGGGCGCTCCTGCAAGGATTGCCACGCTTCACCCAAAACCGTGGGGCTAGGTGAAGGCACGGTGGTGAAAAAAGGGGGGAAATGGCAGTTTTTTCCAGTGGATCGCGGGGTGGCGAGCGAGCAAGGGCAAACACCGGGTTTCGACACCTTTGTGACTATCGACGGTACACCGCTGCAGCACGGTTCACGCAAGGATCTGCGGCCTTTTAATGGCGAGGAGTTGCAGCGAATCCTCCGGATTGGCCTCTGTCTTGATTGTCACAGCGCGCCCGATGATCCGGCTTATCGCAATTTTGACCGGCAACGGCCGTGTCCGGTCTTCAAGGAGCCGTGAGAGACCTGTCGTTGCTCTCAAAATATCCAGGTCCCTTTTTTTGCTCTTGTTAATTTTTTTTAAAAGCGTTAGAGCCCACTGGTTTTTATTAACCGGAGAATGACACAAGGAAGGAGTACAATGATGTTTTCTGAAAAATTCGTGCTTGCAGATCGAGTGCTGCAAGTGGCCCCCTCGCCGACCCTTGCGGTCAACGCCAAGGCAAAGGCGCTCAGGGCCGCAGGTGCCGATATCTTGAATTTCAGCGTGGGAGAACCGGACCTGTCCACCCCTATCCATGTCTGTGAGGCTGGGAAAAAGGCCATCGATGATGGGCACACAAGGTATACTCCGGCAGCGGGTACTCCGGAACTGCGGGAGGCCGTGTGCGCCAAACTGAAAAAAGACCAGGGTTGGGACTATGTTCCGGACCAGGTGCAGATCAGTTGCGGCGGTAAGCACGGACTCTATAACATTTTCCAGGCGATTGTGAATCCCGGTGACGAGGTGCTCATTCCCTCGCCCTATTGGGTTTCCTATCCGCCCATGGTCCAGTTGGCCGGCGGCACCCCGGTGATTGTCCCGCTGAGGCAAGAGAGCGATTTCGAT
Source organism: uncultured Desulfobulbus sp. (assembly GCF_963662935.2). Classification (NCBI taxonomy): domain Bacteria; kingdom Pseudomonadati; phylum Thermodesulfobacteriota; class Desulfobulbia; order Desulfobulbales; family Desulfobulbaceae; genus Desulfobulbus; species uncultured Desulfobulbus sp. The sequence continues at coordinate 2,654,623 of NZ_CAXXTL010000002.1, forward strand.
ATTGATCCGTCGATTTTGGCGCAGTACGCCACAGATAAAACCAAGGCGATTGTGCTCAACAGCCCTTCGAATCCGACCGGGGCTGTCTATTCTCGGGCTGCACTTGCCGAGGTCGCCAAAATGGCCTATGCCAACGGCTGGCTGGTGATCACCGACGATATGTACGAGGATCTTTTTTACGGAGAAGGCAGGGTTCCCCATATCCTCCATGCCGATCCGCGCTTGAAGGACCAGGTCGTGCTGTCCAACGGCGTGTCCAAGTCCTTTGCCATGACCGGTTGGCGCATCGGCTATTCCGTCGGCCCGCGTGAGGTGATCAAGGCGATGAATAAGATTCAGAGCCAGTCCACCTCGAACCCGGCCGCGCCTTCCCAGTATGCCGCCCTTGCCGCTTTGACCGGGCCCCAGGATTTTCCCCGGCAATTGCGTGAGGCCTTTATTCCGCGCCGGGCATTTTTTGTCGAGGCCTTGGAGTCCATTACGGGCGTGAGTTGCGTGAACCCCATGGGCGCCTTCTATGTGTTTCCCAATTTTTCGGCTTATTACGGCAAAACCTTCAACGGCCAAATTATCGACGGATCCGTCGCCCTGGCCGATTATTTCCTCGGGGAAGCGAAGGTGGCCTCCGTGCCTGGAGCCGCCTTTGGTGCCGATGCGTTTATCCGCTTTTCCTTTGCCACCTCGATGGAGAATATTAAAAAAGGCATGGACCGCATTAAGAAGGCGCTTGCCGCCTTACAATAGAATGCTCCATAAAAAAAACCGGGCAGGGAGTGTTCCTCTGCCCGGTTTTGATGTTTCCGGTTTGCTGGCATGGGCGCATTGAACCCCTAACGGTTTGGTTCCTCCTGCTGCTGAGAAGGCAGCATGCAGTCTTGGCCGATTTTGCTTTTGGCCAGCAGTGACTGCAATTTCCACGGCGACGAGAGACATTCCCGGCCCAAATGATTTTCCGCCACTATCTCGCAGAATTTAAGGAATTCGGCCATGAGCCGAGTGATAATCTTGTCTTTATGCTGGATGATCCAGAGTTGCCGGCTCATGTCCATACCCTCGATGGGCAAGATTTTCAGCCAACCTTCCTCCGCCTCCCGGCAGACCGTCAGCATGGACAGGCAGGCGGCGCCGACTCCAGATTCCACGGCCTTCTTGATCGCCTCTGTATGTCCGGTTTTTGTGACCACCTTGAGCATGGAAGCATAGCGGCCCAGCTTTTTGATGAAGATTTCTGCGGTTCCTGATCCTTCCTCGCGGATGACCCAACTGGTCTCCTTGAGGTCGTCCGGGATTTGGAAAGTTGAACGATCCGCCAGTTTGTGAGTGGAACTGACAATGATCCCCAATTCATCCTCAAACCAGGAGGTGGCGACCAGCGAGTCGACGTTGATGTCCCCCTCGACAAATCCAAGATCAGCCTGTCCCGTGGCCACCAATTTCTCGGCGGTCATGGTGTTCACCACCAGCATGTTGATATGCGCCTCGGGGTGCAGCTGCATGAAGGCGCCGATGAGATAGGGAAGAACATAGTTGCCAAGCGTCGAACTGGCAACGATCTCAAGCACACCGGCCACAGCACCCTGCTGTTCGGTGAGGATGGTCTCGATGTTGGCCACTTGGTGGAGAATGGCCTTCGCCAGGGGAAGAAGGTAGCGGCCTCGGTCATTGAGGAGCAGGCTGCGTCCATGACGGTCAAAAAGCGGGCCGCCCAACTGGTTTTCCAATTCACCCAAGGCCATGCTCACCGCCGACTGGGTGAGCAGGAGCTTCTTGCTGGCCCGGGTCACCTGTTGTGTTTCGGCGACAGCAATGAATATTTCAAGTTGTCTGAAGGTAATGGCCATGAGAGTCTTTCTATCAGCTCGACTGAATCTATCTATGATCGGAATTGAAAGCTAAACGTTAAACTAACACTTCCGAAAAATAGGTCAACGACTTTTCGGTGGCTCCGGGCACTATTTCAGGGCCTGAGAAGAATGTGTGTGCCTTTTTTTACCGGAATTCTACTTGACATCAGGTGTGCTTTTCAGTAGCCTGATAAGATGTCTTGATTAAATGCATCAGTTGGATTGATGCGTCGTGATTGGCGCTGTTGAGGAGAAAATGATGGATCAGGTTGTGCTCACCAATATCATTTACGTGACCCTGTTTCTAATCGGGGCACTGTTGTTCGGGTTTGGCCCGATCATCATCGTCAAGCTGCTCAGTCCCTCGTCTCATACCCGGCAGTCCGCCGGCCGCGCTAAACAGTTGATCGAGTGCGGTATGGAACCCATCGGCAGCGCCTGGATCCGCTTTGGCATCGTTTATTATCTCTATGCCTTGATTTTCCTCGCTTTTGATGTCGACGTGCTTTTTCTTTTTCCGGTGGCTGTCGCCTACAATAGTCCGGAGTTAGGTCTTCAGGATTTTTACGAGATTTTGTTGTTTGTCGCCATTCTTTCATTAGCCATTGTCTATGCTTGGCGCAAAGGAGTGTTCACGTGGGAGAAGAAAATATACCATCGTCAATAGTGCAGTTCGCCCAGCTTGATAAACTGCTTAATCTCGGTCGGGCTAATTCGCTCTGGCCCATGACTTTCGGGTTGGCCTGCTGTGCCATTGAAATGATGTGCACCGGCGGTTCCCGCTTCGACATCTCCCGTTTCGGCGCTGAGGTCTTCCGGCCTTCACCGAGGCAGAGCGATGTTATGATCGTGGCTGGGACCATCAACAAAAAGCTTGAGTTGGCGATCAAGACCCTTTATGACCAGATGCCCGAACCCAAATGGGTGATTGCCATGGGGAACTGCGCCATCAGCGGCGGGCCGTTCAAGGTGAAGGGCAATTACAATGTGGTGGAAGGGGCGGACAAGCTGTTTCCGGTGGACGTCTACATCCCCGGTTGCCCACCGCGTCCTGAGGCTCTGCTTGAGGGGATTATGACCCTTGAAGAAAAGATCACCGGAAAACGACGCTGGCCGCGGGTGCATCCAGGCTGAAACGGGGAGCAAGAGTGATGGAACTATTGGAAAAAACGCAGAGCGCACTGGCCGAGCTTTTCCCGGAAATAGCTCCGGCTTCGGCACCGGAAGGGGAGGGGGACCAAGTGACTCCGCCGAGGGAAGCCGGTGTCCTTGCAACCGATCCGGCTAAGCATGGCAGTCATCTCGATGTCCTCTGCGGTCCCGATCAGGTGGTGGCCGTAGCCCGGATCATGGATCGCGAGGGCTATTTCCTTGAAGCCATCTCCGGAGTCGATTGGCTCGACAAGCAGCAGATGGAAATCCTCTATGACTACAACCGGCTGGGCGGCACCCACTGCCGGGTAATGGTGCGAACCTTCATTCCCCGGAGCGAACCGGTTGTGCCGACCATTGCCAGTGTCTTTCCGGCAGCCGATTGGCACGAGCGCGAAACCTTTGATTTCTACGGCGTCCATTTCCAGGATCATCCCAACCTGATCCGTATTCTCCTGCCGGAAGATGCCGATTTCCATCCCCTTCTCAAGGATTTTATGCCATGACCGTCCCCATTCACCTGCGGCATGATGAAACCTTTGTCCTCAACCTGGGGCCGCAGCATCCCGCCACCCACGGCGTTCTTCGGGTCAAGCTCACCATGGACGGCGAGTACATCGTCAAGGCCGAGCCGGTGCTGGGGTATATCCACCGGATGCACGAAAAACTCGCCGAAGGCGGCTCTTTTGCCCAGTTCATGCCCAATACCGCCCGCATGGATTACCTTCATGCCCTGGCCTTCAATCACGGTTGGGCCTTGGTGGTGGAAAAGGCGGCCGGTATTGAGGTGCCTGAGCGGGCCGAGTACATCCGGGTGATCACCGTTGAACTCAACCGGATCGCCAGCCACCTGCTGTGGTGGGCTGCCTTTCTGCTTGATCTTGGTGGATTCACCCCTTTGCTCTATGCCTTTGATGACCGCGAGAAGATCATTGATTTGCTGGAACGGGTGACCGGCTCCCGGCTGACCTATTGCTATATGCGTTTTGGCGGGGTCTGCAATGACATCGACGATGAGTTCATCACCGGCACCCGCGATTTCATCAAACGCCTCCGCGGTCGCATGCCCCGCCTCTATCACGACCTCGTCACTCATAACATCATTTTGATTAAGCGAATTAAAGATATTGGCATCATCAGCCCGGAACAATGTCGCCGCTACGGCGCCACCGGCCCGGTAGCCCGGGGTTCCGGCATCAATTACGATATTCGCAAAAACGAACCCTATTCGGTCTACCCAGAGTTTGATTTCGATGTACCGGTCTTTGATGAGTGCGATTCCATGGCTCGGTACATGGTGCGGATGCACGAGATGGAGCAGTCGTTGCGCATCATCGAGCAGGCCCTGGATAAACTTCCCGATGGCCCAGTGATGGGCAAGGCACCCAAGGTGCTTAAACCCGAGGCAGGCTACTATTACTCGGCGGTCGAAACCGCCCGGGGTTCGCTTGGTCACCGTCTGGTCTGCGACGGCGGCAAAAATCCCTACAAGCTCAAGCTGCGCTCCCCAACCTTCTCCAATCTGAGTCTGTACGGTGAGGTGGCCGAGGGTATGTTGCTGGCGGACGCCCTGGCTTTCATGGGCAGCCTGGATCTGGTTATCCCCGAAATCGACCGCTGATCGGGGGAGGTGCATTCTATGGAAACAAGCATTTGGCGCGCCCTCTTCTACCTGGTGGGCATCATGGCCTTTGCCGGCCTCAATGCCGCCTATCTCGGCTGGTGCGAGCGTAAAGGCGCGGCCCGCATCCAGCGTCGCATCGGACCGTGCGAGGCTGGGTATGCTGGCCTGCTGCAGCCCCTGGCCGACGGCCTCAAGTTGATGAGCAAGCAGTTGCTGGTGCCCGATGGAGTTGATGGCATTATCTTCCGGGTGGCCCCGGTGCTGGCCATGATCCCGGCCATTACTTCCATGGTGGTCATTCCTTTTTCCGACAATATCGGCGCTCGGGCGATGGAGCTTTCGGTGCTGTTGCTCTTTGCCCTGGCCTCTATCGGCATGATCGCCATTCTGCTCGGCGGCTGGGCCTCGGGCAACAAGTACGCCATCATCTCCGCTGCCCGCTCGGTTTCGCAGAATCTGGCCTATGAGATCCCTATGCTGATCACCGTGATCACGGTGGTGATGATTTCCGGGTCGATGAATCTGCGCGATATCGCCATCGATCAGCAGGGCGGCTTCTGGCACTGGAACATCTTCCGCCTGGAGAACGGTCATTTTCTGACCATGTGGATCTCCTTCATCATCTTTTTCATCTGCTCGGTGGCTGAAACCAACCGGGCGCCCTTTGACATGGCCGAGGCCGAGAGTGAGCTGGTGGCCGGTTTCATGACCGAATACGGTTCCATGGGTTTTGGCCTGTTCATGATGGGCGAGTACCTCAATATCGTGGTCGGCGCCTGCCTAACAGCTACTCTCTTTCTCGGCGGCTGGGACTGCCCTTTTGGTATGACGCCGGGCGTCTGGTGGTTCCTGATCAAAATCTACATCCTGATTTTCACCTTCATCTGGATTCGCTGGACCTATCCACGCACCCAGATCTACCGGTTGTTGAACCTGAGCTGGAAAATTCTGATTCCCTTTTCGCTGGCTAATCTGCTGATTACCGCGGCCCTGATCAAGGTGTTCTGAATATGAGTGGCTATTGGAGTGATATTTTTACCGGCAGCAAAAGCCTGATCACCGGTTTGGCTATCACCGCCCGTGAGTTCTTCAAACCGGTGGTGACCGAGCAGTACCCCTACGAGGTGCCGACGATGACGCCTCTGTTTCGGGGACACATCGAGCTGATCGGCAACGAGGAGACCGGGGAACCCAACTGTGTAGTCTGCGGTATGTGCCAACGGGCCTGTCCCTCTGTCTGTATCAGCCTGGACGGCAAGAAAAACGAGGGCGGCAAGGGCAAGGTGCTGACCAGCTATGTGCTTGATTTCACCAAGTGCAGCCTCTGCGGTTCCTGCGTGGAGAGCTGCAACTTCAACGCGCTGCGTTTTTCCAAGGTGTACAACCTGGCCAGTTTCGATAAGAACGAGTTTATTATGGATTTAATGAAAAGGCTGGAGGAGCAGAACCGATGCAAGCGCTAGTCTGTCAACCGGCCGCCGCTCCGGCCCTGTTTTCCGCCGAGGGGATGGTGGGGGTTGTTTTTCTGCTGACCGTGGCCCTGGTGGTGACCGGTGCATTGATCGCGGTCAACGCCCAGCGGCTGGTCCGTGCCGTTGCCGGCCTAGCCATCTGTTTCACCGGCTTGGCCGGCGTTTATTATTTTTTGCTCAGTCCCTTCCTCGCCATGATGCAGATGCTCATCTATGTCGGTGCGGTCTCGATCCTGATTGCCTTTGGCATAATGATGGCCACACCGGAGGAGCAGCAGACGGCGGATATGCAACACAGCTCGATCCTCGCCGGGCCCCTGGCTTTCAGTGTCGGCGCCTTCATCTTTGCCGCCCTGACCGTGCTCGGTCTGAAAACCCAGTGGCAGGTCTTCCCCCGGCAGGGTTCCTTTGACATTAAGGCAGTGGGCATGTCGCTCCTGACCACTCATTCCCTGGTTTTTGAACTCATTTCCATCGTCCTGCTCCTGGCCATCATCGGCGCCTTGGTGCTGGCGCAGAGGGGGAGGAACTAACCCGATGCAACTGCTCAATTTGTATAATTGTCTGCCGACCTACCTGGTCATCGGCGCCCTGCTGTTTGCCTTCGGGGTGTATGGCATGGTGGCTCGCCGGACGGTGATCGGCATGCTGATCTCTTCGGAATTCATCCTCGCCGCCGCTTCAACCAACTTCATGGCCTTTAATCGCTTTCTGGCCCCGGACCCGGCGGTCGGGCAGATCTTCACCCTGTTCATCATGGCCATTGCCGCCGCTGAAGCCGCCATCGCCATCAGCATCATGATCGCCGTCTACCGGAATTACAAGACCATCGAGACCGACGATCTTGTTGATCTGCAGGGGTAATTGGAGAAAATGACCATGGACGCCGTTGCCGCCGCCGAACAAATTGTCAAAAACTCCAACCTGCTGCTGGCGGTGATCATCCCGCTCTTTGGCAGCTTGGTGGTCATGACCCTAAAGAACCATCCGAATCTGCGCGAATTTGTCTCTGCCAGTGCCTCGGTTCTGCTGTTTCTCATGGTGCTTTCCTTCATCCCAGCCTTGAAAGCAGGCCAGACCCTGGTCTATCCGCTCTTTCAATTGCTGCCCGGGCTGTCCATTACCCTGCGCGCCGACGGCTTTTCCATGATCTTTGCCATGGTCGCTTCCTCGCTGTGGATGATCGCCGTCTTTTATTCCATGGGCTACATGCGGGCCCATCACGAGCCTTGTCAAACCCGGTTTAACGCCTGTTTTGCCCTGGCCATTTTCGGGGCCATCGGCGTGGCCTTCTCCGATAATCTGCTCACGCTCTATCTCTTCTACGAGATCGTCTCGGTCTGCACTTACCCGTTAGTTGCCCACCATCAGGATGAGGAATCCTACGAGGGGGCGCGGAAATATATTATCTACCTGACCACCACCGCCAAGTTCTTTCTGCTACCGGCGCTGATCCTCATCTATGTGCTCGCCGGTACTCTCGATTTTCCGCACAATATTAACACGGGCATGATCCCCACCTCGGCCACCGATTGGGTGGTGACGATGCTCTACATCTTCTGCATCTTGGGATTTGCCAAGAATGGTGTCATGCCGTTCCATCATTGGCTCCCCGGTGCCATGGTCGCACCGACGCCCGTTTCCGCTTTGCTGCATGCGGTGGCCGTGGTGAAGGTCGGGGTCTTCTGTACCACCCGGACCATGCTCTACGTCTTTGGGGTTGACACCATGGATCGGCTCAACCTGGGTATCCCCACCGCCTACTTTGTCGGTTTCACCATCCTGGTGGCCTCGATGATCGCCCTATCCAAGGATAACCTCAAGGCTCGATTAGCCTACTCCACGGTCAGTCAGTTGTCCTACATCATCCTCGGCGTGGCCCTGCTGACGCCACATGGCATCGAAGGTGGGCTGATCCACATCGTCAACCACGCTTTTGCCAAGATCACCCTGTTCTTCTGCGCCGGCGCTATCTACATCGCCGCTCACAAAAAGTATATTTCAGAGATGAGCGGATTGGGCCGGACCATGCCCTTTACCTTCGGCGCCTTTGCCGTGGCCTCGCTCTCCATGATCGGAGCGCCGCCGGTGGCAGGCTTTGTCTCCAAATGGTACCTGCTGGTGGGTTCGATGGAAGCGCATCAGGTAGGCATCCTCCTGATTCTCATTGCCTCGACCGTGCTCAATGTCGGCTATTTTGCTCCGGTAACCTACAAGGCTTTTTTCGGCAAACGACCGGAAGGCGAGGTTGAGACCGGCATCAAGGAAGCGCCGCTCAGCATGCTCATTCCCCTGCTGATTGCCGTTACCGTTTCGGTGATTATTGGTATCTATCCCAATTTTATGATGCAATTTGTCTGGATGGTGACAGGATGACCACGCTTATTGAATACTTGCAGGCGCATCTGAAAATTGTGATCACGCTCTGTTTTGTGGCACTGGCCGTCATCGCCGGATCGTCACTGCTCATTGATACCCACCACGCTCACACCTGGGTGGAACAGCATGTGCCCTTTTTCTGGTCGCTGTTTGGTTTTGCCGCCGCCGCTGTGATCATCGGCGTAGCCCGCTGGTTCGGCCGGTCCGGTATTCAGGCGCCGACCGATTTCTATGACCGCTCTCAATCAACACTCTGCGAGGAAGAAGAATGACCTCCAGTTTTATCCATCCCTCTGCGCTGCTGATAGCGGGCGCGCTGCTCCTGCCCTTTATCCAGGGACCGCTGCGCAAACCCTATCTTTTCCTGGTGCCTTTGCTGGCCTTGGGTGCCGTGGTGCTCAATACCACCCTCAGCGGCAATTTGGGCGTCGTGTCCTTTCTCGACTGGCAACTGGTCCTGGGCCGGGTTGACAAGCTCTCCACGGTTTTTGCCCTGATCATGGGGTTAATGGCGGTCATCGGCACCCTCTACGGTCTTCAGGTCGAACGGGCTGGCGAACACATGGCCGCCTGGTTCTATGCCGCCGGATCGCTCGGCGCCATCTACAGCGGCGACTACCTGAGTCTCTTTCTCTTCTGGGAGATGATGGCCTTTGCCTCGGTCTTTCTCGTCTGGTTCCGGCGTGGGCCCCAGTCGCTACGGGTCGGCTACCGCTACCTGTTGATCCATACCATCGGCGGCATCATCCTTCTGGCCGGTATCCTCTTGCGTTATCAGGCGACCGGCAATATCACCTTTGAGCTGATGGATGTCGCCCATCCCGAGCTGTATACCTGGCTGATCATGATCGGCTTCGGCCTCAACGCCGCCATGGTGCCGCTCCATTCCTGGCTGCCCGAGGCCTATTCCGAGGCCTCCTATAATGGCGCGGTCTTTCTCTGCGCCTTCACCACCAAGACCGCGGTGTACACCCTGGCCAGAGCCTGCGCCGGCATGGACATTCTCGTCGTCCTTGGGGTGATCATGGCCCTGTACGGCGTCATCTACGCGGTGATGGAGAATGACATCCGCAAACTGCTGGCCTGGTCGATCGTTTCCCAGGTGGGTTACATGGTGGCCGGTATCGGCATCGGCACAGATATGGCCATCAACGGCGCCGTTGCCCATGCCGTTGTCCATATTCTCTATAAGAGCCTGCTGTTCATGGGCGCGGGCTCGGTCCTCTACATGACCGGCAAGACCAAGTTCACCGAACTGGGTGGTTTGTACGCGAAAATGCCGGCCACCTTCTTTTTCACCCTGATCGGCTGCCTGTCGATTTCTGCAGCCCCCTGTTTTGCAGCCTATGCCAGCAAGTCGATGATCATCACTGCCGGTTTTGAGCAGCATCTCAACTGGGCCTCCTGGCTGCTGATGTTCGGCGCCACCGGCACCTTCATGTATAACGGTCTCAAGCTGCCCTATTTCCTCTTCTTCGGTACCAATCACTGCAGCAAGGAAACCTGGGCTAAGGCGAGTGATCCCAGCTGGAACATGCTGATCGCCATGACCCTGGGTGCCACCCTCTGCATTCTGGTGGGCACGGCTCCTGGTTTTCTCTACGCCATGCTGCCGTATGCGGTGAACTATACCCCGCACACCGCCTACCACCTGATGGAAACCCTGCAGTTGCTCGGCTTTGCGGCACTGGCCTTTTTTCTGCTCAAGAAATACGTTGAGCCGGTGGACCGCATCTGCCTCGACATCGATTGGCTCTATCGCAAGGCCGGTGGTGGGTTCCTCTGGCTGATCAAGAACCCTCTGCAGTGGTGCGATACTGCCTGGGGCGAGGCCTACCGGGTGGTCGGCCTCTCTTCTCTGATGACCCTGAGCCGTTTCTGGAGTTGGTTTGATTGGCACGCCATTGACGGCGTGGTTGACGGTATTGCCCGCTCTGTCCGAGCGCTTGGCGGTAAGGTGCGGCTTCTGCAGAGTGGTCAGATCCAGATCACCCTGTATTACGCCTTTTCGCTTGCCGCCCTCCTGCTTGTCACCTTCATCTTTTTTCAGCTGCTCTAAGGGGAATTGAGAGAATGGATCAGTTACTTATCAAAGAGGGATTTCCTCTGCTCAGTTTTCTCATCTTCTTGCCGCTGGCCGGGTCTGTGGTCCTGCTCTTCTTTCACGGGGAGACTTTCGCCCGGTTGTGGGCAATGCTTTTCACCTCATTGACTGCTGTCTGCTCGCTTTTCCTGCTCACCGGTTTTGATTCTACCAGCGCCAAGTATCAGTTTGCCGAGGCCTACACCTGGATTCCACGTTTTCATATCAACTACATTGTCGGTATGGACGGCATTTCGATTCTGCTGGTGCTCCTCACCACCTGCATCATGCCGTTTTGCGTTCTGGCCTCCTGGAAATACATCCAGCATCGGGTTGCGCCCTTTATGTTCTGCCTGCTGATCATGGAAACCTCAATGATCGGCGTCTTTGTGGCCTTGGATTTTGTCCTTTTTTACATCTTCTGGGAGTTCATGCTTATCCCCATGTATCTCCTGATTGCGATCTGGGGCGGGCCGCGCAAGGTTTATGCATCGATCAAGTTCTTTCTCTACACCCTGGCCGGTTCGGTGTTGCTGCTGGTGGCCATTATCGCCCTTTATCTCAAATCCGGCAGCTTTTTCATCCCGGAGATGATGTGGCAACCCTATTCGCTCACCTTCCAGGTCCTCATCTTCCTCGCTTTTTTCCTGGCCTTTGCGATCAAGGTGCCGATGTTTCCCTTCCATACCTGGTTACCGGCCGCCCACGTCGAAGCACCGACCGCCGGTTCGGTCATCCTGGCCTCAGTCCTGCTGAAGATGGGCACCTACGGTATGCTGCGCTTCTGTCTGCCGATCACCCCGGACGCCACCCTGCTCCTGGCTCAGCCGATTCTGTGGCTGTCCATCGCTGGTATCATTTACGGCGGCTTTACCGCACTGGCTCAGCAGGATATGAAAAAGCTGATCGCCTACTCCTCAGTGGGTCACATGGGCTTTGTCACCCTGGGGATCTTCGTGCTCAATACCCGAGGTCTTGAAGGTGCGATTTTGCAAATGATCAACCACGGCGTCACCACCGGCGCGCTCTTTCTTTGTGTGGGCATGATCTATGAGCGCACTCACAGCCGGGAATTGGCCCTGGCCACTGGGGTGGGGAAATATATGCCTTGGTTCGTCACCTTTCTCGCCTTTTTCTCCCTCTCTTCCTTTGGTTTTCCGGGGACCAACTCTTTTATCGGTGAGTTCCTGGTGCTGGCGGGAACCTTTGAACACAATATCATTCTGGCCTTAGCCGCCATCCCCGGCGCGGTCCTGGCGGCGGCCTATATGTTGCGCATGCTGCAGAAGATTGTCTGGGGTGGGACCGCCAATCCCGATCAGTCGTACCTCGCCGACCTCGGCATTCGGGAAATAGTCACCCTGACGCCTTTCCTGCTCTTTGTTTTCTGGATTGGACTGGGGCCGCAGCCTTTTATTGATTTGATGCACGGCTCGGTGAGCCATTTGCTGGAGCAGTTCAATCATTGGCAGCAGCACCAACAGATTGCGGCTGTGCTCTGGCGTTAACGAATGCATTGCAACCCTCTATTCCCCGCCAACACCCTGATCGCTTGCTGCGCCAGGTGTTGAGGAAACACGAAGAAAGGCACTCTCTATGGTTATTCTTCCCGAACTGGTGCTGCTGGCTGGAGCACTTGCACTCTTCCTGGTCAGCCTTGACACGACGCCTTCCAAGCAGGCGGCGAAATCGGTGGCCATCGTTTTTGGCATTGCCACCTTTGTGGCAACCCTGCTTTCCTTTCAGGCGCAGGGCACTTTGTTTTACGGCGTGTACGAAGTCGACCAATATTCCCAGCTTTTCAAGGTGATGATCGGCTTTTCCCTATCCCTGCTCCTCATCCTAGGTCAGAACCTCAAGGGGATCAGCCCGAGTGTCCGGCCGGAATATTACCTGTTTCTTTTCCTCAGCGTTCTCGGCCTGATGATGTTAGTCAGTTCGGTGGAGCTGCTCGCCATCTTCATTTCCCTGGAGCTCTCCTCTTTTGCTCTCTATCTTCTCGTGCCCATGCGTGATGATCGCACCGGCATTCGGGTACAGATGGAAGCCGGCATGAAGTATATCCTTTTTGGTGTCATGGCTACCGGATTCATGCTGTACGGCATGAGCTATCTGTTTGGTCTGACCGGCACGACCTATCTCAAAAACATCCTCGCCTTCCTCGCACAAGGCAACCTGCAGCCGGCCGTGGTGGTGGCCGTGCTGATGATACTTGGCGGGTTTTTCTATAAACTGGCGGTCTTCCCCATGCATTTCTGGGTGCCGGATGTTTATCAAGGTGCTTCAAACGAGACTACCGGTTTCATTGCCACCATTCCCAAGTTTGGCGCTGTGGCCCTCTTGATCCGTTTTCTCATCGTGCCGACCGGCCAGTCGCCGTTCCTGATTGAACTCATGGCGGTATTGGCGCTCTGTTCTATGTTCTACGGCAACCTCAGTGCCTTGGTTCAGAAGGATATTAAACGGATGCTCGGCTTTTCCGGCATCGCCCATGCGGGATTCATTCTTCTCGGTCTGCTGACCCTCAACAGCGAGGGCTATGGCGTGGCCATCTATTACATTGCCGGTTACGTGCTGATGAATCTGGCCTGTTTTCTGGTGATCAGCAACGTCTCGCAGCAAGGCGAAAACTTGTGTGTCGAAGACTTCAACGGGCTCTACAAACGGCAGCCAGTGCTGGCCTTTGTCTTGGCGGTCGGCCTTTTCGGTTTAGCCGGTATTCCGCCTTTTGTCGGTTTTATGGGAAAATTCATGATTCTGACCTCGGCCCTGCGAGCGGATCATCTGGTGGTGGTCTGTCTGGCTGCAATTAATACCGCGATAGCCATTTATTATTATCTTTCGGTGGTCAAGGCTGTCTATACTGCTGATCCCGGAGAGAATCCACCGGTCACTGTGCATCCGGTGATCCAATTGACAGGCATTGTGCTGGTGATGGCCATTACCTTATTAGGAGCGCTACCGGCAAAATTTGTCGATTTTGCCAGTACAGTGGTGCAGACGTTGCTTTAAGCCACAGGGAACGGACAAAAAAGGGGACGCTTGGTAAAGCGTCCCCTTTTTTTCAGTGGTGTGATAAAGCGTTGCCTTACGTCAGATGTTCCAGTCCAGGTGCGGGAAAGCCAGCACAGAGTTTTTGCACTGATGTGGCGATTTCAGCCTGCAGGGCAGTGTTGGTCGGGTCGGCAACAACGGTGTTGATCCAATTGCCGATTTGGACCATCTGTTCCTCCTTGAAGCCGCGGGAAGTCACAGCCGCCGAACCTAGACGGATACCGCTCGGATCAAAGGGCTTGCGAGTGTCGTAGGGTACGGCGTTATAGTTGAGGACAAGGCCCGCAGCATCCAGGGCTTTGGCCGCAACCTTGCCGGTCACGTTCTTGTTGGTCAGATCGATCAACATCAGGTGATTATCAGTGCCGCCGGTCACCAGGTTGAAGCCCTTGTCAAGCAAAGTGGCCGCTAAGGCCTGGGCATTCTTGACGATCTGGGCCGCATACTGCTTGAACGCCTCGGTGGAGGCCTCTTTGAGGGCCACGGCAATGGCGGCCGTGGTGTTGTTGTGTGGGCCACCTTGCAGTCCGGGAAAGACGGCCTTGTCAATGGCCGCTGCGTGTTCCTGTTTGCAGAGAATCATGGCCCCGCGCGGACCGCGCAGCGATTTGTGAGTGGTGGTGGTGACCACGTCGGCATAGGGAATGGGTGAGGGGTGGGCACCGCCAGCCACCAAGCCGGAAAAATGGGCCATGTCCACCAGGAGCAGGGCACCGCAGGCATCAGTTATTTCACGGAATTTGGCGAAATCGAGGACCCGGGGATAGGCGGAGTGACCGGCGATCAGAATCTTGGGACGACAGGCCAGGGCTTTTTCACGGATGGTCTCATAATTGAGCAGGCCGGTCTCCTTGTCCAGGGAATAGGATTCGGCGTTGAAATACTTGCCGGAGATGGACACCTTGGCCCCATGGGTTAGGTGACCGCCATGCGGCAGGGCCATGCCGAGGATGGTGTCGCCGGGGCTAATGAAGGCGAGATAAACGGCCAGATTGGCCGGCGAACCTGAGTAGGGCTGAACATTGACATGCTCGGCACCAAACAGATCCTTGGCCCGCTGAATGGCGAGGCTTTCCACCTGATCAATGTACTGCTGCCCCTCGTAATAGCGTTTACCGGGATATCCTTCGGAGTATTTGTTGGTCAGGACTGAACCGGTCGCCTCCATGACCGCACCGGAGACGTAATTTTCCGAGGCAATCAGACGTATTTTATCTTTTTGGCGAACCTCTTCCTGTTTAATCAGGTTGAAGATCTCTGGGTCACGTTGTTGTAGGTCGTTCATATTAACTCCTTCGGTGTCTGGAAGTACCGGCAGGACGGGATTCAGTCCCCGTGTGGCCGGAAATGGATGCTTGCGATACAAGTGCTGCATTGCCAGGGGCATTGAGGAAAGAAATACCTGGAAATGTCGACTTCAATGAAAGGGAAACATCATAATCAACCTATTGGCTGTTGAACAGGAGAAAATTACAGATTGGGATGGGATTTGGTTGGAGAAACAGCGCTGAACTGATGGCTGTGTGAGAGATTTTTGCGGAGAAAAGATCCTTCTTTGTCAACCATGACCGTCAAAATCAAGCCCATGCGTTAACCTTATTCGGGATCGATTGTTAGGGTGAGGATAGGGATATATGATCCCGGACCAGGCACTGGGCTTATCGAACAGGTGCTGCGCTGAGGGGGTTGTGGTGTCTGGGCCTTCAGCGGCAGGTTTGCTCGAATTTTTTTTCACTTACAAGGAAAGGTGAATAGAAGGGCTCCTTCCGATTCAGATCTGCGTAAAGGTTGCTTAACCTTTGAGTGAAAAAACTCATGAGGCTGTGAAGCCTTTTTCAGCTGGTTTTCTCCTGTATCGAAAGGGTTTTCGATTTTTTTGATAAACTGCTTCTGCTCTTGGAAAAACAACTATGGTGGGGTATTCTGAAAAATGTCTGCCTGATCGAGCTGTGAGTAGTCGAAAAATCATGAAAAAGTTTGACGGAAAGATTGAATCGTGAGCCTAGAAGATCAAGGCGTTATGCGACCACGAGGGGAATGTTGATACGCGTTTCATTGGCCGGTAAAGGAAACAAATGATGGGACAATACATACCATGATGGCGAGGAATTGGTAAGGCGGCAACAGAGGTGGCTCTGTCTGGACGAATGGGGTGATAAGGTCCTGGCATCAAAAGAAATCGAACGACCAAGCAGGTGGAATAATGGATAAAAGAGCGTTATTTTGTTATGGAACATTGCAGTCGCCACTTGTGATGAAGGCCGTCACTGGCCAGGCCTTTGTGGGCAAGGAAGCTACGTTGAACAACTGGGCCCGCTTTCGTGTGCGAGACTCGGAGTATCCCGGAATCACTCGCCAGGAGGATGCGGTTGTTTCCGGCAAACTCTATTGGGGGCTGGACGAAAAGGCTATGGAGAAACTTGATGCCTTTGAGGGAGATAAATATGAACGGGTCATTGTCGAGGTGGCCCTGTCCGATGGCACCAGCGAGGAGGCCTATACTTATGCTATCCGAAGCGATTGTCGAAAAATGTTATCGGACGACCCTTGGGATTTTGATCGGTTTATCCAGAATGGACTGGAAAAATTCATCCATTGGTTTGTCGAAGATCGCCGCGACCTGTTTGACCGGGGCGACCTCTGATTGTCCCCGCTTTTTTACCGTTACCCCGGAATGCGATCTGCCAGACCGGGGTAACGGGAGCGCTTTCCTCCACTTTCCCGTTCTAAAGGCTTCTGGCCGTTTTTCCCACAGGACACAATTTACACTTTCCGTACCTGATCTTCTTATATGTCTGAGCGCTTCCCTCGATTCTGGGGCCGGGACGAGAGGGGTATCCGTTTTCCTTCAGGCAAATCCGGATTGGGTCGATAGAGAAGAATCATCCTGCCGATGATCTGCACCAACGCAGCTCCGGTGCTCTTTGTCAGTTCCTCACTGGCGCTATTCCGTTCAATCGGGCAGTTCTGCCCGAGCTTGATTTTGATGAGTTCATGGGCTTGGAGCGCAGCTTGGGTGGAATTGAGCAAAGTAGGGGACAATCCTTCCTTGCCCACATAGACCACCGGTTCAAGGTGGTGTCCCATGCCGCGCAATGCTTTTTTCTGTCCACTGGTCAGTTCGACTACTAATTCGATTGGTTCGTCCATGGAGTGATACCTTACTGTGATAAGAGGGATAGAGGTTCCTGCTGTTTGTGTTTAGTTGAAGAGAGTGTTGAAAATTCGATAGCCGCCGATCCATGTACCCAGGCTGTATATCCCACGGTGGTGAGAAGAAAAACAAGAAAAATACGAAGAAGTTTGTTGTGCCACCAGCCCTTAAAGGGAACGATATCCTTGCTTACAACTTCGAATTCTTTCACCATCAGTGGACTGGACATGACTTGGATAAAGGCGCAGGCGTATCCCGCGCCAATGAGCGGCGACAGACTGGTCACCGGCGAGGCTGCAAAGGCGCGGAAACAGTGGTCGCCGGGTGGGCCAAGGCAATCATCAGGGCGCCTACGGCTGTGGGAATGCCGTGGGCCATGATCCAGTAGATAGCGTTGGCCGTAAATTCTACCGTCCCCTGCAGCACCCCAATCAGGATCAGTGATAGTACGATCAGGCCGGGAACCAGCCAGCGCAGGATTTTCCCCGATCGCCCCACCGGTGGGACGAGACTGATCGTTTCAATCAGCCTGCTGTTATTCTGCGAGATGACCCGTTTGATGCCCTCCATGTGACCGGCTCCGACCACGGCCACCAGGCGTTGGCCCGGTGTTTTCTTGATATTTTCCGCCATGAAAATATCCCGCTCGTCGATCAGCACTTCTTTGGTGTGCGGTAGGGCAGTTCCCAACTCGTTGATTAGTTGGGAAAGGACATCCTTGCGTCGAATTGCCGCTAACTTTTCCTCTTCTAGCTCGGTCTTATCGAAGAGCGAGGTTAAGAGCGCCGCCAGCAGATATCCTTTTTTGAGAAACGAAGTAGCGTGCCAGGCGCGGCGAAGGGTCACACGAACATCGCGGTCGCAGAGGGCGATCGGGACGCCCAGCTGTTCGGCGGTCCGAGCGGCGGCCAGCAACGCGGCTCCGGGCTTGATCCCTAGTTGCCCGCCTAGTTTTTTCTGGTAGGCGGCGAGTATCAGATTGACCATGAGGGTGGCCAACTGTTTGTTGCGCACCACCTGTTTGAGGTCCAGATTTCCCCAGTTATTTTGCCTCGAAAGCGATGTGTATCGTTTTTCATCCAATTCAACGCAGACCGCATCGGGCCGTTCCTGTTCGATTACCCGCGTGACCAGATCAGTCGATTGCTGCGAAATATGAGCAGTTCCGACAAGAAGGATGATTTTGCCGTCCCAATTGATGAGGGTGACATCTTCGGGATAGTGATAGAAAGGGAAAGCAGCTACCGTCATATTGAGTGTTGACCGAAAAATTGCCAGGAAGCAGATATTGCGGCAATGTACTCCACTTTAGCGGGAAAAGGGATGAAATCTTCGCTCCTGAGCGAGGGGAAGAGCAAGAGGGGCGCAGGTGGTGGATGTTTTCAAAGCTGGTACTGCCGGATCCCAAAATCACACCAACTCGAAACCAGATGGTTCGAATATGACCAGGGTTGCTGGCGAGGATTTTGCCGGTCTCCATGAGGCTGGCCAGATGGGCCGAAGCGGACTCCCAGAGCCCTAGCCCTCACAGATAAATAATGTTCCGCACGCCTTGCTCAAGGCAGATGTTGAGAAAATTTTTGGCACAGATCCGGTCGACGCGGCTGAAATCCTTGCCTGTTCCCATGGAGTGGATGAGGTATGTGGTGGTATCTACACCGGTAAGCGCCTGGCGGGGTGCTGGGGGGGGGGGGCTAAAGGTGCCTCTTCGACGATTTCGGCATGCAGGTGGGTGTCTTGGAGGTGAGTTTTTTAGCGTTGCGCACCAGAAGGCGAAGGGCTTTTTCCATACTTCGGCCTATATATCCCGTGGCACCGGCGATCAGAATAGTCTTGGTCATTGGAGAAGCTTCCCCTTATATTGTTTAACAACAATAGAGATGATTAGCGGCTTGAGCAAGCAGGAGGTATATTGTTGAATGCAGACAGGGTACACAGGGGGGAGACCAAAGTGGGGTATGGGAGAGGAGGCTCCCGGCAAGGTTTGCCCCTGCCAGGAGCGCGTGTTCACGCTTTCTTAATAATCAATTTATTGCCGGTCTGCAGGGTGTTGTTGCTGAGTTTGTTCCAGTCGCGAATATTCTGAGGAGAGGCTTGAAATTTTCTGGCTATGGTCGTGAGGGTATCGCCATTCTTCACCACATACCAGGTGGGCGGCAGCTCCTTTTTTGCGGCTGCAACAGATTGTTTGGCTGCGATGGTTTCAGGTTGAGACTTGGTCGCGCTCCGTTTCTTGGTCGCATCCAGAGTGGGCACTTGCGCAGTTTGCTTGAGTTCAGCGGCGATTTTTACAACGGCTTGGGAAAATTTTGCTGTTACTGCAGCTGCCTCCGGAGTCGGTCGGTCAAGATGAAGGGTTATCTGCTGCCCCTTTTTTACCATGCTCAGGCTGGAAATTTTGTTCCACTGCAGAATGTTGCGTGCCGGTACTTGATACTGTTTGGCGATGGTCTCCAGCGTCTCTCCTGATTTCAGCGTATGCTGCACCACCTGTTGCTGCTTGTTATTGTTGTCAGTCTTAGCCAAACGTTCTTCAGGTGACTGCCCGTCTTTGGGGAGGACGTATTTGGTAGCTGTTGATGGGATTTTGAGACGAAGGCCTTGGGAAAGTTGTGCGGTTTTGAGGTTGTTCGCCTTGAGCAGGGTTATCCTGCTAATGTTATACATGCTGCAGATAGCAGCCAGGGTCTCACCTTTTTTCACTGTATGTGTGGCAAAGTCGATTGTGGTGACCGGGCGCAATTTGCCGAGATTGCTCGCCACCAGGTCCTTGGTGCCAAGGGGAATCCGCAGGACATAGTCCTTATGCTTCGGTGGCGTTTGATTTTTTCTCAGTTCGTTGTTGAGTGCGCGTAGCTCCTTTATCGATGAGTTAGCGGTGGCGGCAACAGCTTCGAGATTGACCCCGCCAGGAATGCTGATTGTCTCGTATTCCTGCGGTTTTTTGTAGGGTATGTCTGAAAAACCGTATTTTTCTGGATCACGGGCAATGATGATGGCGGCAATTAATTTGGGCACATACCGTTTGGTTTCCATGAAAATACCCTCGGAACTGGCTACTTCCCAAAAATCCTTGGCATTAAATGTTTTCATGGCTGTATCTATCTTTCCCTCGCCGGCATTGTACGCCGCAACAGCAAGATACCAGTCGTCGAATTGTGAATAGAGCTGGGAGAGATAACGAGTGGCAGCCTTGGTTGCCTTTTCCGGTTCCCGGCGCTCGTCAACCCAGGAATCGATTTTTAGACCATATCTGCTTCCGGTGCCTTCTATGAATTGCCAGAGGCCACAAGCTTTAGCTGGAGAGTAAGCTGATGGATTGAAACCGGATTCGATCATGGCAAGAAAGACAAGGTCCAAGGGGAGACCGGCCTTTTTCAGTTCGGCCTCAATATAGGGTCGATACATGGAGGAACGAGCCAGCCAGTAGCTGAAACTTTTTCTTTGTTTCCCTTGGAACAAGCTAAGGTAGTAGAGAACTTGTTTGTTGACGGTGATGGGGAAATCGTATTTGGAGGGGTCGATTCCGAGTTTTTCTAGAGAGTAGGTCTGGTTGGCCCCATATTCCCAAGCGCCGGGCTCGTTCAGGGCTTCCAATTCCTCTTGGGCCGTTTCCTCGGGCTCCGCTGACGAGATTTCTTCATCCCCGGAGTCGGTGGACACAACCTGGGAACTGGACTGCTGGAGTGCCGATTTTTTGTTGTGTGAGGAACAGGCTGAAAGTGAAAGGAAAATAAATGCGATTAGACAGTGGGTCAGCAGCTTGGGCAATATTTTCATAGAGAATAGTGAGGTTGTGCAACCTTATATTGCATTGAAATGATATTGTTTTTGTGCAATCAACAATACAGTGAACACAAGATGTGACGTTGCGATGATTCTTTTTAACTTTTAACAAAAAGAATGACAAGCAAAAGTATCTGGTTCCGTTGTTTTGCTCTCATGGAGAGTCGATTTTTAGCTTACCATTTCGCAATGAAAAGTGTCTTTTCCGGTTTTCCGATTTCTTTATTCTGGAAGATGCATCGACGCATTTTTCATGCAGGTCACTTTGTCGGGTTTGTTGGTATAACTATTTGTTTTTTAAAATTTTATATAGGAAATTTAGTCTGAATACCTTTCGTTTTTTGTAGGGACATGATGATCTAAG
Source organism: uncultured Desulfobulbus sp. (assembly GCF_963662935.2). Classification (NCBI taxonomy): domain Bacteria; kingdom Pseudomonadati; phylum Thermodesulfobacteriota; class Desulfobulbia; order Desulfobulbales; family Desulfobulbaceae; genus Desulfobulbus; species uncultured Desulfobulbus sp. The sequence continues at coordinate 2,675,535 of NZ_CAXXTL010000002.1, forward strand.
GCGGGCGGGTTTGTGATCAGAGGGCAGATGGGGCGTTCGCATTTGGCGACAGTGAAAAAAAACGCACTTTTTCTTCTGAACATGATAAAAACCTCATCACGTTATTGAGCGCTTTTATTGAATGAAGGGATAGTTTATTCTTAATAATATGAAATGATTATGTTTTTCAAGGAAACGTGAAGTGCTGTCGTTTTAAATTTGAACAATTCAGTTTTGTTCTAGTTAGCAATCGCATCGTCATGAATACCCCGAAATTATGATGAAATTTTTTAAATATTGTTTTGTTTCACTTGTGCTTTTCTCTTTGCTTGCCGCTGCGTTTGGTGCAGGAGGGCTCTATTACTTGATTGCGGTCGTTCCGGCTCCGGAGCTTGAAGAATCCTCCATCAACGAAATACTCGGGCGTGAAAGTCCGGTTTTTTATCGAGATGGACAGACGAAGTTGGGGGTGTTGTTTGAGGGCATTCACCGTCAATACCTGCCCTACAAGGACATCCCCCCTACTTTTATCAATGCACTGATTGCTGCCGAGGACGATCAGTTCTTCAGCCATTTTGGTTTGGATATTCCCGGTATCGTCCGGGCCATGCTCGTTAACTTCAAGGCGGGAAAGGTGGTTCAGGGCGGCAGTACCATCACCCAGCAGACCGCTAAGAACCTGTTTAAAAGGGAATCGCGCAGCATTCAGGCAAAGGTCAAGGAGTTGCTCTATGCCCTTCGACTTGAACGCAAGTACAGTAAAGAAAAAATTCTCGAGTTTTATACCAACCAGTTTTTTGTCAGCGGCAACGGGCATGGACTCGGAGTGGCAGCCCGCTTTTTTTTCGATAAGGATCCCAAAGATCTGACCCTTTTGGAATGTGCCTTCATTGCCGGCAGTGTCAAGCGGCCGAACTATTACAACCCCTTTCTCAAGAAAAATTCGGCCAATGCCGCCGAGGTCAGGCAGAGGGGGGATGAACGTATGCAGTATGTCCTTGGTAAGATGCGAAAAGCCGGTATGGTCAGCGAAAGTGAATACGCCAAGCTGAAGGTTGCGGATTTGATCTTCAAGCAGGGAAAAATGTCTTTCGCCCAGAACACCGCCATGGATCTGGTCAAGGAAGGATTGGAAACCCCATTTATTGCTAACACTCTCGAAGAAAACGGTATCTCAAATATTTCTACCTCCGGCGCCCGTATCATCACCTCACTCGATCCCAAACTTCAGGGGAAAACAGTGCTTGCCCTGCGCCAGCACCTTTCCCAGCTTGATGTCCGCTTGCGTGGCTACCACCGCATCCTCGTGCAAACCGAGTACAAGGCATTAGCGTATCCGGGGGACGAAGAGTACACCCCGGGCAGTTTCGTTTTTGGCATAATCGCGGCCATCAGCGAAACCCGGGATAAAGGCGCGGAAGTGCGGGTGCAGTTCGATGATGGCCGGTTTGTGGGCGTTATTGATGCGATTGGCCTGAATCGGTTGGGCGATGCGTACGCCAAATTCAGCCGTGGGGCTTCTGCCGCATCGCCCGCGGATCGTAAGGCCCTGCTCAAGTTGTTGCAGGCTGGAGACCGGGTTTATGTCAGCGTCCGGGGAGTCGGCGAATCGGGAGAGCTGCTCCTCGATCTTGAAAAGTTTCCAGAGGTTGAAGGGGCCGCATTTGTTCTGCAGGAGGGCGCCATACGCGCCATGAGCGGTGGGATGTCGAATTTAAACTTTAACCGGGCCACTACGGCCAAGCGGTTGATGGGGTCGACTTTCAAAACTTTTTTGTTTGCAGCGGCTCTGCAGCTAGGCTGGAGTCCGGTGGATATGCTCAGTAACAATCGGGACTCCTTTGTCTTCATGAACCGGCCATATGCGCCGCAACCGGACCACGACAGTCCCTTCAGTTCGGTGTCGTTAAGCTGGGCCGGTGTTACCTCGGAAAACGTTGCCGCGGTCTGGCTTCTGTATCACCTGACCGACCATTTAACCCCGCCCATGATCCGGGAACTGGCGGCCAAGGTGGACATGGCGCCGCGATCAGGGGATGGAAAAACAGAGGACTATCAGCGATATAAAGAGCGAATGCGGGACAATTACGGTATTATTCTCTCCCGGCAATACCTTGATCATGCCGCGTTTGCCAGCGCGGTGCGGTCGTTGAAGCCCGACTTTGTCTTTGACAACCGCACCGAAGAGTATAACCAGTTGGAGCGCATGCGGTATGACGGCTTTCTTGGTCTGCGTTCACTTGTCCCGGCCATGCTCGCCTTCCGGCAATCTCTTACCGCCTCCCCGCAGCAGCTCGATTTGGACAGTGTTTTTGACAATCCAGGAGCATCGGCACCTCCTTCCGGCGGCAGGCTGGTCCGGGATTCGGCGGGCCGCTTTATCTTCACGCTGCGGCAGGACCCGCCGCCCAACTGGCGTACCCTAACCACGACGGAGATCGTTGATCATCTCGTCACCCTTGATGCCGGTCTGATCGAGTCGTTTTGGCGGGAACAGGTCCAGCTTGACGGCATGATCGCAGCGACGACCCTGCAGCAGGTGGAGAACCAGATCCGGATTGAGCGGGAGAAGTTAGGGCCGGACAAGCTATATTCGCTGGAGGTGCTTGGCGAGGTTCGCGATTTTCGGGTGATGCTTGGGATGCAGTACTTGGTCCAGCTGGCCAAGGAATGTGGGGTCAATAGCAATTTTGAGCCGGTTTTGTCGTTACCGCTTGGGTCCAACGTGGTCTCTCTGGCGGAAATCACCCGTATGTATGAGACGCTCATCACTGGTAGCCGCCATGACGCCGCCGATGCCCCCACCCTAGCCGAATCCGAGTTGGATGGGCGTGTGGATCCGGATGGAGCGGCTCTTATCGAGCGGATCGAAACCCCGGAAGGCAGGGTGGTTTACTCTCGGCAGGTCCATAAGACGCGGGTGATTGATGTCAAGAGTTCCGCGGCCATAGGGAACATCCTGCAAAATGTCATTCCATACGGCACCGGCAAGTACGCCATGGAGCATGTCCAGCTCCGCAGCGACGATGCCGCCCGCAATAAAATCCTGGCTAAGCTGAGCCAGCCCTACCCGCTTCTGGGGAAAACCGGTACCGCCAACGACTACCGCAACGCCGCCTTTGTCGGCTATGTTCCCGTTTTGGCAAAAGATCAATCGGGAGTCAGCCTAGAGGGCGGTTATACCATCGGGGTGTATGCGGGCTTTGATAATAATCTTCCCATGGTGAAAGGCGGTTTCCGGGTCAGCGGTTCGGTGGGTGCCCTGCCAGCCTGGAGCGCTATTGCTCAGGCCCTTCTTGATGAGGAGAGAATCGCTGACCGGCTCGATGCAGTGGATCTGACCTTCAACGGGCTGGCCCTGCAATACCCCGACGTCAAGCAGGTGTTTCTGCCGGTGGCCCCCAATCAAGGGGGAGCGGTGGTGGGCGGCTCTACCGGGCTACGCCAGACTACCCCCCCAGCATCTCCTGCGAGTCTTTGTTTCGGCGCGGTGGGCGCGAATGGCCGGTTTGAGCCTGAGCGCCTTTTCCTGCCGTTCTGGAAAAATCGCTGACGATATTTTAGTTCAAGGATAGCCCACCGAGGCGTCTGGCCGAACCCTTCTGCCCAAGAGATGTCGATCCAGGCGCCCTTCCTAGTCGTGATGTTTTCCTTTAAGACGCAAGAAAGAAATTGTCCGGTGGCGTGGAATTTGCTATCTTCCCTCTTTATTCTTTGCTTTTTTCAACAACAGGATGGGGAGATGGGGGACCATTACTGGTTGCAACCATCCCGATAGCTCTCTTTTTTTAGTTTCCATATCAGCGAGTTGTTGTTTTCTCGACCTCTCCTGAAATTTTCCTGGAGAGATGCGCAGGCAAAAGCCCCGTGGGGATTAGCGATAATTTTTGCGGTATCCCCGCGTATTAAAAACGTTCCCTCCTCACATATTTAATGATCATGATGCTTACAATATATTCTTCTTTCAAACCGTTGGTGATTGTTTCCTGTCTGTGCGGTCTTCTCCTTTCAGGCTGTGCGGGCGGAAACGGGATGATTGATCCTTATGAGGCCCGGGCAAAACGGGAAGCCGCAACTCGACAGGAGCGCACGGATCAGCCCGCTACCGAGGTGGTCCGGCGGGACGTCATGATGCCGGTGATGAGTTCAATTAATAGCCGGATTCGCTCCTATGAGCAGAAGCTCGAAGAGTGGAAGGAGGTGGAACGGAAGGCCGCTTTGTTGGCTTTGCCGCAGGAGAAACTGAACAGGATAGACGAATGCCGATCCCATCTGCAGCATATCCTCCTTGAGTACAATTCGCTCCAAAAGCAGCTGCAGCAGGAAACACAGGTCGAGGCCGCCCAATTGCTCGCCGGCAATTCTCTGTTGCAGCTCAATCAGCAGGATATCGACTATCTTGAAAGCGGCTGCGGCAAGTTTCTGGTCGAGCTGAAGACCCTTTCGCAGCCTGCGGCTGCCGCGCCGGCCGATCCCCAAATTAAAGCCGCATTTGAGAACGGCGACTACGATCAGGTCATCAACCTCTATGCCCAAACCGGTTCACTGCCGGGGCAGGTTGCCGCCGCCGAGACCACCTTTCAATACGGCCAAGCCCTGCTGAAAAATCATCAGGAGGCGGAAGCGCGGAAAGTGTTGGGAGAACTGCTTGCTCGCATGCGGTTGCAGAAAGGGCAGGACGAATTGTTGCTGCAACTGCTGCAGACTGGTGCAGATCTTAATTTTGCTCTGGAATCTCATGATGAGGCCAGAAAACAGTACGAGGAGCTTGTTCGGCTCTCCATCGAGAAAGGGGCTCACAAGGAAGAGTGGGCTGGGCTGCAACTTGCGGCCCTGCAACCCGGTGGCGCCGCCCCTTCGGAAATGAAAGAGTACGCTACCTTGCTTAGAAATTATCTGGCTTATTCCCCCAAGCGTGATGGCTACAATGTGGCTGAGCAGGCCGACAAATTTATGCTTGCCTATCCGGCATCGCGTTTGGTGTCCAATGTTAACCTTATTAATAAAACCACCAGGGAACAGGCTGATGCCAAGTTGAATCAGGGCATTAAGCGGATTGAGGCCCAGGCTGGTGAACGGAAGGCTGGCGATCCTCCCGTTGCGGGTGGGCAGGTTCCCAGTGGAACCCCTCACCAAGGCGATGTATCGACAGCGGGCGGGAGCCAGGCCGTCGTCACGCCTCAATCGCCGGTGGGCAATGAAAAATCCCTGCAGGATGACTACGATAAAGGCATGGCGCATATCCAAGCAAAAGAATACGACAAGGCAATTGAACGTTTCAACAGGCTGTCGAGAACACCTTATGAAGCCAAGGCACGTTCTCAGATAGAGGAAGCTTCCAAGCTGGGCGCTCAGGATATGCGACAAAAGGCAGCTGAGCTTTTTGTTCGCGCCTCCAATAATCGCGATTCCGAAGAAAAACGTAAACTGCTGCTTTCCTCCCGTGATTTGCTGCAGAGCATCCTGGTAAAATATCCGCAATCAGGCCTGACCGACAAGGTCCAGCGGAACCTGACCAGGATCGAGGCGGAATTGAAGGCTGTTGACGCGGTAGGGACTGGGTCCAAACCCGCAGCAAGCGGTGGCGCATATGTGCCGCCGAAGACCGCTGCTCCCCCGGCGACTACATTATAAAGTTCGAAACTGATGGGTTCTGATTTGTTAGGAATTTGAAAACACTTAGCAATGGGGCTAGCGGAGCAGTTGTTCCACATGGGGGAGAAAAGTTTTTTCATTCACCAAGGTGACCTCATACATGCTCGTCAAGCCTTGGGCCTGTTCGTCGCTTAAGCCGACAACACAAAGAAGAAATTGTGATTTGTCTACAGAGAGGCGTTTGCGAAGTTTTGAGTACTTGTCAAGATCCTGACGGAATTCTCCAGTCTTGCATTCTATACAAATAGGTATACGGTTATCGATCAGGAAAAAGGTGTCAAGTTCATGGTAATCTTCGTTGGGTAAGGTGACAATTATACTGCGTGCACCTGAGAATGAAAGTTGTCTCTCGCGGAGAAAGTGTAACATCTTGACAAAAACAAACCATTCGAGCCAGACGCCATTGAAGAATTGGACAATAGCTGGAGCTGTTTGTAAGGTCAATTTGATAAGTTTATCCTGTTTCTGGTAATAATTTTTTGCTACAAAAGCGTATTTATGGAGTTGATCGCAGAATTTCACGATTTCCTGCAAATGTTTTTGGCTTTTTTGGGCGAGAGGGAAATTGATGTTGGTGTATCCTTTTTTCTGGATACGTTTTATTTTATCGGTAATCTCCTTTAACATCTCATAATTATTTCCCAACTCAAGGGCGACTTCGTCGAAGAATCCAGTTGTATCAAGTTCTTTTGGATTAACAGTGACCTTTACCTGTTTTGTTGCAAACCATTTGATGATGGGCAGATATTGGTGATCGTTCGTCAGTTCCGTGGTGTTGAGTATATCGACATCCTTTAAAGAAAAGAACTCCTCTTCAGGCTTGTCGATTACTTGAATCTCCAATAGATTCACCTCATTTGTCGTCTGCTGTAATTTGAGTAATTCTTTTTGTTGTTTAAAGTATTTTTCAAGTACTTTCTCGACAAATTGAACGGTGTCATAGATAGGAGCTGTCTGCTGGCACTGAGGACATTTAGCCGATTTTCCAATGTAATCGTTGCCCACCTCTTGGAGGTGGCCACATTTGTTGCAGCGAAAAAGAGCCATGGGGACCTTGGAGAAGAATGTTGTAGGATGTTAGTTTAACTTTTTGATTTTCTAATAAAATTATTCTTCATAACGGTCAAGCGAAAATTATTTCAGGTCTCTTCTTCCTCCGCGCCAATGACCCGGAGAATTTTTTTTTCGGATACCCCCAGGTCTAACTATAACTTTGCTCTGAAATGAGTTGCGATTCCCTTCAGATCGTTGACAAAGCGCCGTGGGTCGCTTACTTCTGTGCAGCATTCACCCCTTGGGAATGAGGTTCTTTTGGGAGACATATTGAGGCGAGGTGTGTGAAGTGCTAGAAATAACATCAAAAATAGTTAATCTGGATGACTGTGTGGTGCATTGCCTGGAGTGTGGCGAGGCGAAGGGCAGGGCTGTGGTGCTTCTGCACGGCATGAAGTTTCAGGCGGAAACCTGGCGGGAATTGGGTACTTTGGAGGTTTTGGCCGGGTTGGGGTTACATGTGCTGGCCGTGGACATGCCCGGTTTTGGCAAGAGCCCAGCCTCGGAGACGCTTCCGGTCGAGGTGCTGGCACAATTTGTCAGACAACAGGGGCTTGATCGGGTGGTCCTTGTCGGTCCTTCCATGGGCGGTCGGATTGCTTTGGAGTTTGCCATCAAGTATCCGCAGTGGATTGCTGGATTGATTCTGGCCGGTGCCGTGGGCGTTGAAGAAAACCGGGCTGGTTTGACTGGCATCGCCGCACCGACCCATATCGTCTGGGGGGCTAAGGATCAAATTTCACCGCTGGCCAACAGCGACACCCTGCTCGCCGAAATACAAAACGCCACCCGAGAAATTTATCCCGAGGCCCCGCATCCCTGCTATCTGGTGCAACCGGATCGCTGGCATGCCAGCCTGCGGACTTTTTTTACCAACTTGAACACATGAGGATTGCATCGGCAAGCACATGGGAAAAACACTGATCATTGCCGAGAAGCCGAGCGTTGCCGCTGATATCGTCAAGGCCCTTCCTGGAAAATTTACCAAGGCCAAAACCCATTTTGAAAGTGACGACCATGTTGTCTCCTTTGCCATCGGCCATCTAGTTTCCATCGCCTACCCCGAGGAAATCAATCCCGATCTGCATAAATGGTCTCTGGATAACCTGCCCATCCTGCCCGAGGAGTTTCCCCTGGCAGTGTTGCCCGACACCAAGGCCCAGTTCAATGCCCTGACCAAGCTGATCCGCCGCAAGGATGTGGAGGTGATCGTCAACGGTTGTGACGCCGGGCGAGAGGGCGAACTGATTTTTAAGTATATCCTTAAACAGGCTACCAACCGCTCGGTGGAGGGGAAGGCCATACGGCGGTTATGGCTGCAGTCCATGACTTTGGACGCCATCCGCGAGGGATTGGGAAAGCTCAAAGATAATAAGGAGATGCTGCCGCTCGAGGATACGGCGTTGTGCCGTTCCGAGGCTGACTGGCTGATCGGAATCAACGCCACCCGGGCCCTGACCTGTTACAATTCCCGGTTTGGCGGGTTTCACAAGACTCCCTGCGGACGGGTGCAGACCCCGACCCTGTCGCTTCTGGTGAAGCGGGAAGCCGAGAGACGCGAGTTTGTCCCCGCCACCTATTGGGAGCTGCATGCCCGTTTCGGCTGCGGTCCGGTTCTTTACGAGGGTGTCTGGATCGATCCCGCCTTTGCCAAGGACGATGAACAGACCCATGGCCGCCGCAACCGCATTTGGGAAGAGCAGGCAGCCACGGCGATTGTCGAACGCTGCACCGGCAAGCCGGCCACTGTGGAAGAAACAAGCAAGAAAGCGATCAAGGGCGCGCCGCCTCTCTATGATCTCACCCTTTTGCAGCGGGAGGCCAACAGCCGCTTCGGGTTTTCCGCCAAGAACACCCTCTCCCTGGCCCAGGCCCTGTACGAGCGGCATAAGCTAATTACCTATCCGAGGACCGATAGCCGCTGCCTGCCCGAAGACTATCTGCCCACGGTGGAAAAGGTGGTGATGCGTCAGCGGGAGTGGCAGTACGGAAAATTTGCCACCGAGGCCCTGGCTAAGAAATATCTGAAAAAAGACAAGCGGATTTTTGATAACAAAAAAATATCGGACCATTTTGCCATCATTCCCACCGCCGGCCTGCCTAAAACTCTGTCCGAGCCGGAATTGAAGATCTACCAGATGATTGTTCAGCGTTTTCTTGCCGTTTTCTTTCCGCCGGCAGTGTATCATAACACCCGGCGTCTTTCCTTGGTTGAGGGCGAGACCTTCCTCACCGAAGGCAAGATCCTGGTGGAACCGGGCTGGAAAGCGATCTACGGATCGGTGAGCGAGGAAGACGGTGACAAAGAGCTGCAGGCCCTGCCGTCCGGAACCGTGGTCCAATGCGAGGAAATCGACAAGCAGGAGCACCAGACCAAACCGCAGCCCCGATTCAACGAGGCAACCCTGCTCTCGGCCATGGAAAATTCCGGCAAGCTGATCGAAGACGAGGAGTTGGCCGAGGCCATGAAGGAGCGAGGGCTGGGGACGCCGGCAACCAGGGCTGCGATCATTGAGAAATTGATCAACGAGAAGTACGTTGTCCGGGAGCAGCGGGATTTGGTGCCCACCGGTAAGGCCATTGAGTTGTTGAGCCTGCTCGAAGCCCGGCAGATCGATGTCCTGGCCTCCCCTGAATTGACCGGCGACTGGGAATACAAGCTCAATCAGATCCTGAAGGGGACCATGACCCGGCCGCAGTTCATGAAGGAAATCCGGGCTATGACCGGCGCCATCGTCGACAAAGTCAAGCAGGGCGGCGGCAGCGAACGGCACGAGGCCGCTTTTTCCCCGGTAGAGGGGGTGCGTTTTTTCGAGACCGCCTCGGCCTTTGAGTCCGAAGACAAGAAGCTGATGATCCGCAAGGTGTTGGGTGGCCGGGTGATGAAGGAGCAGGAGATCGTCGAGCTGATTCAGGGCAAGACTCTGGGGCCCTTTGCTGATTTCCGCTCGAAAAAGGGCAAGCCGTTTACTGCTTCTGTCCACATCGCCCATTCCAAGGTGGAATTTCTCTTTGCCGACTCCACCGCCGAGCTTGATCTCGATGAGATCCGCCGCCAAGAGCCCTTGGGGGAATCACCCATCGACCGGACAAAGGTGTTCGAGACCCCTGCAGGGTTCCTGTCGGAATCGGCTCTCGAGGGCGATCAGAAAAAGGGTTTGCGGATTTCCAAGGTGATCCTCAGTCGGCAGCTTGACCGCGAGCATATCAGCCAGCTGCTGGCCGATGGTCGCACCGAACTGATCGGTGGTTTTATATCTAAAAAGAAAAAACCCTTTGATGCCTTTTTACTGCTCGACGCCAAGGGCAAACTGAGTTTTGAATTTCCCCCCAGGGGAAAAAGGGGAGCGGAAAAGGACGCCGGCAACGGCTGAACCCCGTCTCCGTCCCGGAGAAGAATGCATTTCGAATGGCGGCGGAATGTGCAGTGCTTCTACACTACAGCCAGTTAATAATTTATGGAAGTATGCGACATTTAAAAAAAGATTATGCGGAAAAAGAGGGAAGGGAACTGGCGGCGGCCTGTACCCGTATCGCCCTGGATACCAAAGCTGAGGATCTGGTGGTGCTTGATGTACGCGGCCTGGCCTCCTTTACTGATTATTTCGTGATCATGAGCGGCCGTTCCACCCGCCATGTTCAGGGGCTCGCTGAGGCCATCTCAGGCGAACTGAGCGCTAAGCGGGTCAGCAGCAAGCACAGCGAGGGATTGCGCGAGGGTTTATGGGTCCTGCTTGATTTCGGCGATGTCGTGGTGCATGTTTTTTATCACGAAAACCGCAGCTTTTACGATCTCGAGGGGTTGTGGCACGATGCCACCAAGATCGACGTGGATGAATTGCTGCCCGAAGATTCGCAGCAATAACAGTCAAGGAGGTTTGTAATGCCCGCTCCTGTCCCGATTATCCTCACCATCCTTGATGGCTGGGGGATTGGTGCGCCTTCCGCCACTAACGCGGTGACGGTTGCCGATACCCCGAACATGGACCGGTTAAGCGCAACTTTTCCCATGACCACGCTCACCGCCCACAATGGCATGGTCGGCCTGCCGGAGGGTCAGATGGGCAACTCCGAGGTCGGCCACCTCAATATCGGCGCTGGCCGGATCGTCTACCAGGATTACACCCGGATTAACCGCGCCGTGGATTTAGGTGAATTTGCCGTTAACCCGGTGTTCAACCGGGTGATGGACAAGGTCCGGATGGCGGGTTCCTGTCTCCACCTCTGCGGGCTGGTGTCCGATGGCGGTGTTCATAGTCATATCCGTCATCTGATCGGACTGATTGAGATGGCGGCGGCCAAGGGGGTTGAGGCGGTTTACGTCCATTGTTTCATGGATGGCCGGGACACGCCGCCCACCAGCGGCCTTGCCGCCATTGAGGAGTTGGTGGTGGCCATGGAACGCATCGGGCGGGGCCGGGTGGCCACCGTTTCCGGACGCTACTGGGCCATGGATCGGGACAAGCGGTGGGACCGGGTAAAAAAGGCCTGGGATGCTATGGTCTGCGGTGATGGGGCGACGGCCACGAATGCGGTAGCCTGTGTGCAGGCAGCCTACGGGCGAGGCGAGACCGATGAGTTCATCGCCCCGACTGTGCTGGTCGATAACCAGGGCGCACCGGTGGGGCGGATTGCGGACAACGACGCGGTCATCTTTTTTAACTTCCGCGCCGACCGGGTGCGGGAACTCTGTCATGCCTTCAGCGATGCCGATTTCTCCGGTTTTGCTGCCGGTTGCCGGCCCCGGTTGCTGGAGTTGGCGACCATGACCGAATACGAGGCCGATTTTACCTTCCCCATCGCCTTTCCACCGGTCAGCCTGACCCGTATTCTCGGCGAGGAAATCAGCCGGCATGGGCGGCGGCAGTTGCGGATCGCGGAGACGGAGAAATACGCCCATGTCACCTATTTTTTCAACGGCGGCAATGAGGTGCCCTATCAGGGCGAGGATCGGATGCTGATCAATTCTCCCCGCGATGTCGCCACCTATGATCTCAAACCGCAAATGAGCGCGGTGGAGGTGACCGACACCCTGTTGAGGGCCTTGGCCGAACGGGAAGCATCCGGCACTCCCTACGATCTGGTCATTCTCAATTTTGCCAACGGCGACATGGTCGGCCATACTGGGGTGATGGCGGCGGCGGTGACCGCTTGCGAGACCGTGGATCGCTGCGTCGGTCGGATTTTTCAGGTCGTCAAGGAGCGTGGTGGGATCATGCTGATCACCGCTGATCACGGCAACGCCGAGATGATGGTCAACCCGGAGACCGGCGAACCTTACACCGCCCATACCCTCAATCCGGTGCCCTTTATTGTGGCATCCGAGGGATACGAGCATCGAACCCTGCGCAGCGGCGGGGCACTCAAAGATATTGCCCCAACCATCCTGACCCTGATGGAATTGCCAATTCCAGCCGAGATGGAAGGCGTGAGTTTACTAGTCTGAGAATCTTCACCTGTTAGGTCTATGAGCCAAAAAACTACCGACTACAACTTGGGGCCTGAAAAAGCCACAGTTTAACGGAAAGGAACACGAGTATGCGCTATATCAGTACACGGGGCGGGATTGAGCCCCTGGGATTTCAGGATGCGGTGATGATGGGCCTGGCCAGGGACGGAGGGCTGCTCCTGCCCGAGACCCTGCCGACGATAGACGCCGCTGTTCTCGACAGCTGGCAGCACCTGCCCTACCAGTCTCTGGCTCGCGAAATTCTCTCGCTGTTCATCGACGATATCCCGGCGACTGATCTTGAGGATCTAGTCGAGCGTTCCTACGCTTCCTTTGCCCACCCGCAGGTAACCCCAATCTGCAAACAGGGCGATGTTTATATTCTGGAACTCTTTCACGGCCCGACCCTGGCTTTCAAGGACGTGGCCCTGCAGTTGCTGGGCAACCTGTTTGAGTATGTACTGGCCCGCACCGGTGGCTTTATGAATATCCTCGGCGCCACCTCGGGCGACACCGGCAGCGCCGCCATTGCGGGGGTGCGCGGCAAGAACAATATCAATATCTTCATCCTTCATCCGCACGGCCGCACCAGCCCGATCCAGGCCCTGCAGATGACTACGGTGCTTGATCCCAACGTGTTCAACATTGCGGTGCGCGGCACCTTTGACGACGCTCAGAGTATCGTCAAGACGATCTTCAATGATCTCGCCTTTCGGGACCTCTACCAGTTGGGTGCAGTCAACTCGATTAACTGGGCCCGGGTCTTGGCCCAGGTGGTGTATTATGTCTACGCCTATCTCAAACTGCGGAAACAGGGGAGCTCTAGTGTTGATTTTTCCGTGCCCACCGGCAACTTCGGCGACATCTTCGCCGGCTATGTGGCCCGGAAACTGCTGCCCGCCGGCTGTATCCATACCCTGATTTTGGCAACTAATGCCAATGATCTCCTGACCCGGTTTGTTACCCAGGGTGATTATTCCCGGGGCCAGGTCATTGCCACCAGCAGTCCGTCCATGGACATCCAGATCGCCTCCAACTTTGAACGCTATCTCTACTACCTCCGGGGCGAAGACGGCGCACAGGTCAAGCAGGACATGGAAGGCTTTGCTGCCACCGGGATCCTTGATCTCTCCACTTTCAAGGAGCAGGTGGCGGTCGATTTCCGTTCACGTTCGGTTTCTGAGGAGGAAACCATCGCAACCATCGGTGATTTTCACCGGCAACACGGGTATCTGCTTGACCCCCATACGGCGGTCGGGGTCAAGGCAGCGTTGGAACTTCGCGATCCGAACCGGCCGGTGGTCTGCCTGGCCACCGCCCATCCGGCTAAGTTCGGTGCTGCCGTCACCCGGGCCATAGGCAGCGAGCCGCCCCTGCCACCGGCCTTGGCAGACCTGGAGAACCGGGAGAGCCGCTGTGCTGTGCTGGATGCTGAGATGACTGAGATTAAGAATTTTGTGGCCGCCAACGCCTTGCAATAACCGAAAAAGTTTGCGTCGAGGGGGTGTGATCAATGATTGATATGGCCCTGCACCAGCACGAGGTGGAGGAGGCGGTTGCCTTTTTGCGGGAGCGTATCCCTGAGCCGCCGGAGGTGCTTATTCAACTGGGCACCGGCTTGGGGGAGCTGGTTGGAGCCATGCAGGAGACCTGCACCCTTGCTTATGAGAAGATACCCCATTTCCCGCGCTCCACCGTGACCAGCCATGCCGGGAATCTGGTGGTCGGTAAACTGGCCGGCAAACGAACGGCTATCCTTCAGGGGCGATTTCACTGCTATGAGGGCTATTCGGCCCGCGAGGTGGCCTTCCCCATCCGCGTGCTTTCGCTCTTGGGTGCAAGCGCGGCCATCATAACCAATGCCTCTGGCGGCCTCAATCCAACCTTTCGCCCCGGCACCCTCATGGTCTTTGATGATCATATCAGCCTCTTGGGCGATAATCCCCTGCGCGGACCCAATGTCGAAGGCTGGGGGCCGCGTTTCCCCGACCTCTCGACCGCCTACGATCCCGCATTTCGCAAACTTGCCCAGCGGATCTCCAAGCGGCTGGGGCTGAACGAAGTGGTCAGCGGCACCTATGTCTGCGTCCCTGGACCAAGTCTGGAAACGCCTGCCGAGACCCGGTTTTTGCGGATGATCGGTGCCGACGCCGTGGGCATGTCGTCGGTCCCGGAGATTTTGGTGGCCCTCCATGCGGGAATGCGGGTTCTGGGAATTTCGGTGGTGGCCAACGTCAATGATCCGGACCATTTTCAGCCGATCCGTATCGACGAGATCATCAAGGCAGCCCGCAAGGCGGGACCGCGCCTGCAGCAGTTGGTCATCAACCTTCTGGCGGAGCTGATACCATGAGCGCCCAGCAGGCGGACCTCATCCTCACCGGTCGCTATCTGCTGACTATGGACAGGGAGCAGTCGCTGATCGAGGACGGGGGGCTAGCCATCGCTGGCGACTCCATCCTCGCAGTCGGCAAAGCCAGTGATCTGCTGGCGCGGTATCCCGGCGCGACGATTCTTGTCGAGCCGCATGGGTTGATCATGCCCGGCCTGGTCAATGTGCATACCCACGCCGCCATGTCGTTGTTCCGGGGGCTCGCCGACGACCTGCCGCTGATGCAGTGGTTGCAGGACTATATCTTTCCGGTAGAGGCGACCTTGACCGGTGATCTGGTCTATCAGGGGACACTGCTGTCCCTTTGCGAGATGATCAAATCCGGTACCACCTCGTTCTGTGACATGTATCTCTTTGCCGGCGATGTGTCCCGGGCGGTCGAAGAGGCCGGGATGCGTGCCTGGATCGGCGAGGTGCTGTATGATTTTCCCTCACCCAACTACGGGGAGCTGGAGAATGGTTTTGCCTATACCCAAAACCTGATGGACCGTTACCGCAACCACCCGCTGGTAACCATCACCCTCGATCCGCATGCGGTCTACACTTGTTCACCCGATCTGCTGACACGTCTGGGCGCCATGGCCAGGGAGGAAGGCGCGCTGTATGTGATCCATCTCGCCGAGAACGAAGAGGAGGTCCGCACCTGCCGGGAGCGCTATGGCCGGACTCCGGTGGAACACCTCGAGGCCTTGGGTTTGCTCGGTCCCCATGTGGTTGCGGATCATTGTGTCATGCTCACCAGCGCCGAGATTGGTCTCTTGGCCAAACGCGGCGTCAAGGTGGCCCACTGTCCGGAATCGAATCTGAAACTGGCTTCGGGTATTGCCCCGGTGGTGCAGATGCTGGAAGCCGGAATCGCTGTGGGCATCGGCACCGACGGCAGTGCCTCCAACAATGATGTCGATATGTTCGGCGAGATGAACACCACGGCCAAGATTCACAAGGTCGACCGGATGGACCCGACTGCCATGAGCGCCGCCACCACCCTGCACGTCGCCACCCTCGGGGGGGCCAAAGTATTGGGCGCCGAAAGCCTGATCGGCAGTCTGGAGCCGGGCAAGAAAGCTGACTGCATTGTCCTTGATCTCGACCAGCCACACCTGACGCCGCTCTACCACCCGGTGTCCCATCTGGTGTATGCCGCCCGTGGCAGCGACGTTATTCATTCGGTGATCAATGGCCGGTTGGTAATGCGGAACCGCCGCCTGCTGACCCTTGATGAGCCAGCGATCCTGGCCCGTGCCGCCGAGATTGGGGCTGGGTTTCGCCAAAGCCGCAATGACGGTTGACAGGCGCTTAGCCGGAGTGCTATTATCTGCTCCTTTCATTCTGTTGTACTCATTCTACACGAGGTGTCGCCATGTTCGGACTCGGAATGCCTGAACTTATTATTATTCTTGTTATTATCGTCATTATCTTCGGTGCGGGCAAACTGCCGGAAATCGGTAGCGGCATCGGCAAGGGTATTCGCAACTTCAAGGATGCCACCAAGAAGGAGAATGAACCCAAGGCCCTTGACGAGGACAAAGACAAGGAAGCCTGAACGGATCCTTCCTCTCCCCCTTTTTCACCCCCACCCCGGCGGCTGCAATGTTTGGACTTGGTACCCCTGAGCTGATTATTATCCTGTTGATTGCCTTCCTCATTTTCGGCAGCAAGAAACTGCCGGAAATCGGTGCCGGTCTCGGCAAGGCCCTCGGTTCCTTCAAAAAGGGGCTGGGTGAGGTTGAAGAGGCTCAAACCGACCTCAAGAAAAGCCTGCCTGTGGTCAAGGAGATCACCGAGGTCAAGGAAACGCTCGCTAAAGCCAAGGACATCACCGGTATCCTCGGCAAGTAATTCCCCTTATTTTTATTCTGCCTCGGCGGGCGCCCCTTCGATTGTTCGTCGCTTTCCGGTCGAGGGGCCTTTGCTCTTGACAACCATTCCCCTTTTCAGTAAATGCTTTTCCTCGCATCCATTGTCAATATTGTGATTTTGCCCGTACGATAGCGCGCAGCAATATACATTTTTGTCGTATTTTATTCGTAATTGTGTCCTTCTGACCACGATCGACCTTTCAGGAGCCGTTCATGTGCCGATTAGCTCTCAAAAGCGCAGATACACCCTTTTCACCCTATGAAGTCCTCACCGCCATGGAGGCTATGCAGGAAGGCTATGACGGCAGTGGTCTTGGCTTGCTGCTGCGAGGGGTGGAATTCGAAGATTTCAAACTCAAACCCCATCATGTCGTCCTCTCCGGTATTGCTCACACCGAGGCTGCTTTCCACCGTCTGACCGACTGGATGGGCAGTCAGGGTTTCCAGGTCAAGTACGTGCACGAATTTGAACGGCGGCCCCAGTTGATTGAGGCCAAGGACCGTTTCAATTACCTGGTTCGCGTCTACAAAATGCCGGACCAGTGGGCGGGACTTGCTCCGGAAGAGATCGATGATCACCTGCTGCAGGTGCGGTTGGCCATCCGGAGGGACGGCGAGGCCCATGGCGGCGACATTACCGTTTTTTCGTTGTATCGCGACGTGGTGATGATCAAGGAGGTTGGTTGGCCCCTGGAGGTCGGCGACGCCCTCGGCCTCGAAGATGGACGCCTCCGGGCCCGGGTGGTCATGGCCCAGGGTCGGCAGAACACCAACTACGGTATCAATCTCTATGCCTGTCATCCCTTTTTCATTCAGGGCGTTGCCACTATGACCAACGGTGAGAACACCGCCTTTGTCCCGATCAAGGAGTGGTTGCTGGGCAAGGACATCCCCGGCTACCTCGGCTATCACAGCGATTCCGAGACTTTTACCCATATCCTCCACTATGTGACCAAGAAGTTGAAGCTGCCGCTGGAACTCTACAAGCATGTCATCACCCCGCTGAAGACCGAGGAACTGAATGTGCATCCCAACGGCGATTTTCTCAAGGGGCTGCGCACCGTCTGCCGCCGTCTGATTATCGACGGTCCCAACGCTGTTATCGGCACTCTGCCCGATGAAACCAGCATACTGGTGATGGATCAGAAGAAGATGCGGCCGGCAACCGTCGGCGGCCGCCCCGGTGCCTGGGCCATCGCTTCGGAGATGTGCGGCGTCGACGCCCTTGTCCCGGACCGCGATCCCTCCCTTGATTTTCAGCCCATGCGGGAGCACACCGTCATTATTCCACCCGAGCGAAAGGAACTCACAATATGGTCTCAGTTCGATCAATTTACACTTCCCCAAGCAGCTTAAGCTACCACGATCTTCCCTGGATCATTGAGCACCGGGAGGATCGCTGTACGCTCTGCGGCCGGTGCACCTCCGTCTGTCCTGTCGGGGCTATATCGCTGTCGTATCTCCGGCAGCGAATGCCAAAACTCGATATTCTCCAGAAAAAACGGGGGAACGAGTACCGGCATTTTACCGGCATCCGGCAACACACGGTCATCGAAAAACGGTGCATCGGTTGTGGCATGTGCGCCTCAGTCTGTCCCAATGAGGCCATCGGGCCGCATGTCAATGACAACGAGCACCGTGCCACCTTTCTGCTCAACCAGAAAGGCGATGCCCACAAGCGCGGTGGCCGGCGGAATGCCACCGGCAAGACCGTGCTGGACCGTATCTCGTTCGGTCGTATTTCGATGCTTACCGATCCGGCGCTCGATGCCGGCCGCCACGAATTCAACATGAACACCATTCTCGGTCGGGTATTGACGCCGGAGGAGTTCCTCCGCCGCAAGATGACCGGCGAGTGGATCCCGCCGACCCGGGAGATTTTTCCGTTCATCATCGGGTCAATGTCTTTTGGTGCTTTGTCACCCAATATGTGGCTCGGTCTGCTTCAGGGCGTGGCCTACTGCAACGAGGTCTTGGGCATCCCCGTGGTCATGGCCACTGGCGAGGGCGGCTGTCCTCCCTGGGTGTTGAGGAGTCCTTTCCTTAAATACATCATCCTCCAGATCGCCTCCGGCTACTTCGGCTGGGACGAGATCATCCGCGCCATTCCGGAGATGCAGTGTGATCCTGCCGCCATCGAGATTAAGTACGGCCAGGGCGCCAAGCCCGGCGACGGTGGTCTTTTGATGTGGTTCAAGGTCAGCAAACTGATCGCCCGCCTGCGCGGCGTACCCGAAGGGGTCGACCTGCCCTCGCCACCGGTGCATCAGACGCTGTATTCGATTGAAGAGAGCGTCATGAAGATGATCCAGACCATGTCCATGGCCTTCGGTTTCCGGGTGCCGGTCTATCCTAAGATCTCCGGGTCGACCTCGGCTAAGTCGGTGCTCAACAACCTGGTGCGCAACCCTTATGCCGGGGGCTTGCTGATCGACGGTATCGACGGCGGCACCGGCGCGGCCTACAACGTCAGCATGGACGCCACCGGTCACCCGATCGCCTCCAACCTGCGGGAATGCTATCTCGACCTGGTCCGTCAGGGCCGGCAGAACGAGATTCCGCTGTTCGCCGCCGGCGGTATCGGCAAGAACGGCAACGTCACCCAGAACGGCATGGCCCTGGTCATGCTCGGCGCTTCCGGCGTGCATATCGGCAAGTACATCATGCAGGCCACCGCTGGCTGTCTCGGTAACGAGATGGGCCGCTGCAATGTCTGCAACGTCGGTCTCTGTCCCAAGGGCATTACCAGCCAGAACGCGAAACTGTATCGCCGTCTTGATCCCGACGAGGTCGCCCAGCGCGTGGCCGATGTTTTCATGGCCATTCGCACCGAAGCTAAGAAGATCATGGCGCCGCTCGGCCGCTCCCAGAGCCTGCCCATCGGCATGTCCGATGCCCTCGGCGTTGACGATAAGGCCATCGCGGAACGGTTGCAGATCAATTACATCTGTTAGTCAGGATTCATTACAGGACGCCTTTGAAAATGAGCGAAACAAAGCACACCATACTCACTGTCCGCGGCAGGGATGACAACAACCACCGGATCTCGTCCAAGATTTTTGAGGAAGAGGTTCGGGGTGCGGCGGCGGTTGCCGATGAACTGATTCTCGAATCCTACGGCCAGCACAACATCGGCTTGCGGCTTGGTTCTGTCGAGAAGCCGCTGACCATCCGGGTCAAAGGCCCCGCCGGTCAACGGCTCGGCTGCATGGGCCTGAAGGGCGCGACCATCATCTGCGAGGGATCGGCCTCGGATGACGTCGGCTACCTCAATATCGGCGCGGATGTCATCGTCAAGGGTGATGCCACCAACGGCGTCTGCAACGCCATGGCCGGCGGCCGGGTGATGATCGGCGGCAGTATCGGTGCTCGCGGCCTGACCATGACCAAATGGAATCCGGACTACGAGCGGCCCCAGATGTGGGTGCTCGGTTCGGTGGGTGACACCTTTGCCGAATTTAACTGCGGCGGCTTGGGCGTGGTGTGCGGCATCAATCCTAAGGACCCGAAAAATGTGCTCGGCTACCGGCCTTGCGTCGGTATGGTCGGTGGGAAGATCTTCTTCCGGGGTCCCATCGACGATTCCTATTCCAAGACCAACGCCAAGCTGACCCCACTGAGCGACGAGGAATGGCAGTGGCTGAGCGAGCGGTTGCCCGAATTTCTCGAGAAGATTGACCGGTCCGATGTATTGCAGACCGTTTCAGTACGCGAAGAGTGGAACGTGCTGGCGGCCATCACCCCGCAGGAGCGCGCCCTGATGTTCTCCGGTCCCATGTCCATGGCCGAGTTCCGCCGGCGGGTCTGGGATCAGGGGTTCGGCGGCGGTGATCCCTTGCGCGACATTGCGCCAGGACTGGAGCGTTCGCTCATCGGTGTGGTCGAGACCGGCGAATTCCGGCGGAAAAAGCCCTTCTGGGCCAATCGGGACGCGGCGGCTCCCTGTACCTTTTATTGCCCCATCCACATCCCGACCATCGACCGTCTGCGCATGATTCGTGAGGGCCGCACCGATGAGGCCTACGAGATGCTGCTGCGGTATACCCCCTTTCCGGCCTCGGTTTGCGGCACGATTTGTCCGAACCTCTGTATCCAGAACTGCTCGCGCGAGAAGATCGATTACTCCATCGATGCCTCGGTCTTGGGCCGCTCGGTTCAGGCGGTGGAGCCGCCGGTGGCAAAGCCTGCCATCGGTAAGCGGGTGGCAATCATCGGCGGTGGCCCGTCCGGTATGGCTGTGGCCTGGCACCTGGCACTCAACGGAGTCGAGGCTCATATCTTTGAACGCGACACCCAGCTAGGCGGCAAGTTGGCCCAGACTATTCCCTGGGAGCGTCTCTCCCAGGCGGTTTGGGATGTCGAGATCGGCCGTTTCCTCAAAACCAAGAACCTCCATGTCAACCTGGGGGTGCAACTCAGCAAAGACAAGGTCGAGGAGCTGAAAAAAGACTTCGATTATGTCGTCGTGGCAGTGGGTACCCACCAGCCGCGGACCCTCTCTTTCCCCGGTCACGAGCGGGTTATTCCCGCGCTCGACTATCTCAAGGCGGCCAAGAGTGATAAGCCCATGGCCACCGGCAAGCAGGTGGTGATTATCGGGGCTGGTAATGTCGGCTGCGATGTGGCCGCCGAGGCCTATCGGCTGGGCGCGGAGCAGGTGGTGCTGGTCGATATCCAGAAGCCGCTTGCCTTTGGTAAGGAGCGGGCGTCGGCCGAGGCTCTGGGCGCCACCTTCCAGTGGCCGGTCATGACCCGCGAGGTGACGGCGGAGGGCCTGGTTGGCGCCGATGGCACCCTTATTCCGGCGCAGACGGTGATCATCTCCATCGGCGATGTTCCCAGCCTGCCTTTTCTGCCGGACACGGTGGAGGTGCTTAAGGTGGGAGGGGCGGCCTGGATCAAGACCGATGAGGCTGGCCGGACCAGCGACGACAAAATCCTCGCGGTCGGCGATGTTGAACGGCCGGGCTTGGCGACCAATGCCCTTGGTGCGGGTAAACGGACCGCCGAGTTCCTGCTCGCTACCTTCAAGGGCGAACCCTGGGTTCCGTTCCGGCAACGGTTGATCAGATATGAGGATCTGACCCTCGCCCATTACGACCCGGTCAACGACCGGGGAGCGACCGAGGATCAGCAGGCGGCCCGTTGCCTGAGTTGCGGCTCCTGCCGCGACTGCCACCTTTGTGAGACTATCTGCCCGACCGGTGCCATCTCCCGCCGGGAGATTGTTCCCGGACCGGACGGGGTGGATTATGAGTATGTCTCGGATGACGACAAGTGCATTGCCTGCGGCTTCTGCGCCGATACCTGTCCTTGCGGCATCTGGGTGCTGCGTCCCTTTTAAGGCTTTTTTTTCTTAAAATCAAAACGGCCCTGGACCGCATTGCGGTTCAGGGCCGTTTTTTTTAAGTCGAGCATTCCTGCTCATTTTCTTTGCAGTGAAGTCTAACGCGGAACTAACTAACGTGCAGCGGGGCTGTTCCCGCGATCAGCGTTTAGTGTCTGGTTATACTATCGTTTTCTTAGTATAATTTCTCTTTTTCAATCCCTAGATTAAAACGAAATGAATCTACTGTCTTTTCGTGAATTGGTCTAAGCTGTTCATAAAAAACTCTTTCAACCTTTTTCCTTGCTTCTTCAAGTATTTGGATTGTTATATTAGGCAGGTCGTATTGCAAAAATATTTTCATGAATTCGGCGTTTGTATTAGCCGCAATAGTGAAGTAATTGTTAAGCATTATGTATGTTTCGTTATCAAAATAGATCGCTTTTTTCCTTAATGTTTCATTCATGACCGTCGTTGATTTATTAACTTGGTCAGTTAATTTTATGTAAAAATCTATGTGCTTCTCGACCGGTGAACTCTTAATAGCAGGGCCAACAACAAACGTACTAAGAATAAATGAAGTATCACAGATGCATTGATAAATAGAGTGAATAGCCTCAGCCCTTTGCGTATCGACACGTTGGTAGGAAATATCTTTTTCATTCGCAAAGATAGCTAATGATGTTTTCAAGTATTCTGTCTTCTCTTGTAATTGAATTTTAAATTTTTCAAGATCCTTGATCAATGCGTGCGCAATAATCGACTTGCTCAGAAATTTCACAGTCAGGAAAGCAGCGCCTGAGCCAATAAATCCTGGGATGGCAATTTCCAATATGAAATTTATAATTTGTTGAATCGTGATGTTCATATTTTTTAATATAACGGTGAATTAATCTGAAGCGGGGCTGTTCCCGCTGTCAGTGTTAAATGACTGGTGTACGCCCGGCATGGGCGTGATCTTATGGGGTGGTAGTCCCCTGTATGTAAACCCTGGTACTATCGTGAGATAGGACCATAAATACTAGCCGAAGGCAAGGGCGGAACCGCGAGGGACCGTCCGGAGGAAGCCGGAGCGCAAAGCTATGAGCCGACGAACAGAAATGGCATATAAGGCCAAGTCTCCGGGCAAGTCAGCACCACATGACAACACCCTGGGTTGAGGAGATATGGTAAATGCTGCGGTTGCATAGTGAAAGATCACGTTCTTATCCGGGGTGACCTGTCCGACATGCGGCCGTTGTTACGGCAGCGCTCTGTGTGGTAACATGCCGGGTGTTCGAGCAGGAGTCAGCGGAGACCATGTGCTTTTGGCCCTCCGGTCAGTACGCTTGATGTATACGCCAAGCCCCGACGTGTGAGCAACATCGCCGTCAGCGGCCGGTCATTATTTCTTCATAAAACGAAGCAGGACCTTGTATTTTTTGACGTCAAAATCCTTGGGGAGGAGGGTGCTGTCGGGGATGAGCAGAGTCAGCACCTTACCGTTTTGCGGATCCTTGCGTGGCTGCTTGCGCCGTTCCTGCCCCAGGGGGCCGACGATCCGTTGGCGTGGATCACGCACATGCAGTAGTTCCGCCTCGATCGGGGCGCCGCCGGAGCCGGGCTTATTGGGTTGGATTCCGGCCGGCGCTATCGAGCCGATGATAATATCCACCATAGTCGTTCCTCCCTGAAGTGTATTTAGGGCCTGTTCACCAATAACCTGAACATCTTGCATCTTCGATTCGGGCCATCTTTGGCTGCAGCTTCAGCGCAAAATCCTCGACGTAGCACGACTACGCCTGCGGTTTTGCGCTAGGCGCCACAACCAAATCTAACCCAAATCGAAAGCGCAATTTTGTCCAGTTTATTTGCGAACAGGCCCTTATACCGCTATCGTAGCGGATTACTGCCGGATTTGCGCTCTTTTTTTCAATCTTTGCAGGAGCTTCCTTCCAGATTCAGTAATGCTTGTTTCATGGGCAGGCCACCGCCGAAGCCGGTCAGTTTGCCGCCTGCGCCAATCAATCGATGGCAGGGAATGATGATGGCCAGTGGATTGGCATGGGCGGCCCCACCTACGGCTCTGGCTTTGTGCCGTCCGCCGATCCGTTCGGCCAGTTCGCCGTAGGTCATGGTTTGACCGTAGGCAATGGTACGGAGTTGTTCCCAAACCTGGAGTTGAAACGCGGTGCCTTGGATCGATAGGGGCAGGTCGAAGTCGCGCAGAGAGCCGCTGATGTAGGCGAGCAACTGGCGACCAGCCTCGTGCAGCAAGGGATGGGTGGCAATTGCCACCAGAGATTTATGAAGAACAAGTTGATGTTCCTCCGGAAAGGAGAGGCCGCAGAGTCCGGCCTCGTCGGCGGTCAGGGTGAAGACGCCCAAGGCGGTGGGCAGGGTGGTGCTCAGTTGCATGGTTGCTTCCTGTCAGGAGAGGGTAAGGGGGTTGTAGGAATCGTGCCGTTTTTGAAGATTTTTTGGTTTGATGCGCCAACGTCGACCTGAAGAAATACCTTGAGAGCTCAAGGCTCTTCCCCGGCATTTTACCGATTTCGCAACGCCTCAACCAGTAATCCTTCTATCTTTGTCTGCTGGCTGAGGACGGCAGCGGCCCGGTGATAGAGGACCTCTAGCTTAACCGGTTCGGCGCTGTCAAGGATGTGGGTGCAGTTGTAGTTAAGGCAGAAGATCGGCTTGACCAGGAAAAGACAGCCCTGAGTGCCGAGGAAACGGCAATTTTCACCGCTCTCCTGCTGTTGGGCCACCCTGACGCCCAAGAGCAGGTTGATCAGCATCTGGAGACTGTCGGTATTATCGGCCATGTACGCGCTGCAACAGCCGCCTCCAGGCCGGGCGGCGCAGCCGCCGCAGAGTTGCCCCAGATCCATGCCCCCCATATGTTCGTTCAGCGCCTGGGAATGCCGGCGCAACTGGTCGAGTTCTCCCTGAAACGCGAGTGAGTTTGTCAATCTGTCGGCAAACTCAGCAAACAGGGCGCGGGCCTGGGTGAGTTTTTCAGCCGGAGTCCCGCTGTAATAGGTCTGCATGAAATGGGCGTCTTGAGTAGCCATGGGATCTCGGTTAGTTGACGGCTTGGAGCATGAACATCTTCCACACCGGAGCGGCGGCTTGCCCCCCCGTTTCGCCCGTTCCCAGCGGTGTGTCGCGGTCGTGACCGATCCAGACGCCGGTAGTCAGATCAAGAGCCGAGCCGACGAACCAGGCGTCGACGTGGTTGTCGGTGGTTCCGGTCTTGCCGCTGGCGCCGCGGACGCCGCTCGCATTCTTTCCCGTCCCCCGCTGCACCACCTGGGTCATGACCGTATGCAGCCAGGCAGCGGTTTCCGGTGCAATCACCTGTCGGCCCGGCGACTGCGGCCAAGGCTTGAACCGGCCGTCCCGGTCGCTGACCCGGGTGATGCCCACCGGGGCATGGTAGACTCCCTGGTTGGCAAAGGCGGTGTAGGCGGCGGTTAATTCAAGCACCGAGACCGGCGAGGCCCCGAGCGCCAGGGTCAGATCGGCCTCAAGCGGGGCGGTGATGCCCATTTTTTTGGCCGTGCGGAGGACGTTCTGCAGGCCGGCCTGTTGCATCAGGCGGACGGCGATCACATTGCTGGAATGGATCAGGGCTTCGTCCAGGGCCATTGAGCCATGGTACTCGTTTTTAAAATTGCGGGGCTGCCACGACTTGCCGCCACCGCTGGGCAGGGTGATTGGTGTATCCTTAAAGACTGATCCCGGCGACATTCCCTGTTCCAAAGCCGAGGCGTAGAGCAGGGGCTTGAAAGCTGAACCCGGTTGCCGGTTGGCCTGCACGGCCCGGTTGTACTGGTTTTCGGTGAAATCGGTGCCACCGATCATCGCCCTGATCCGGCCGCTGCCGGTGTCCAGGGCGACCAATGCCCCCTGCGGCGTGGGATTGCCTGGGTGCCGTTCAGCGACCTTAGCCACTCCAGCTTGAACAGCGCTGGACGCCTCTTCCTGGAGTTTGCTGTCCACGGTGGTGGCCACACTCAGCCCCTTCTCATACAGATCAGCCTCTTTGTAGGCGGTGAGCAATTGGTTGCGGACATAGAGGGCGAAGTAGCCGTTCAATGATTTACGCCAATTACCGGTCAGCTGCAGCCCCTCTTCATAAGCGGTACGCGCATCTTCGGCTGTGATAACGCCGTCCTCGGCCATGCGATTGAGCACGTAGCGCTGCCGGGTCCTGGCCGCCTCGGGCTGTTTGATCGGCGAATAGTTGCTCGGCGACTGCGGCAGGCCGGCCAACAGGGCGATCTCTCCCAGGGTCAGTTGACTGGTTTTTTTACCGAAATAGGTGCGGGCCGCGGCTTCGACCCCGTAAGCTCCCTCACCGAGATAAATCTCGTTGAGATAGATGAAAAGAATATCCTCCTTGCTCAACATCCACTCCAGCCGAAACGAAAGAACCGCTTCGGCCATTTTGCGCAAATAGCTCTTCTCCCGAGTCAAGAGGAGCGCCCGGGTCACCTGCTGGGTGATGGTCGAGCCTCCCTGACTGCGGCGGCCGGAACGGAGGTTGTTGAAGGCGGCTCGGGCGATTGACCAGCCGTCGAGGCCGTCATGTTCCCAGAACCGGCTGTCCTCGGCGGCGATAAAGGCCTTGGGCAGGAGAGCCGGGAAGCTCGTGTAGGGGATGACGACGCGAAATTCCTTGGCAATGACGTCGATGGGCCGGTTGGTGCGATCCAGGATCAGGGTCGCCACCTGCGGCCGGTAATCGTCGACCGAGCGGATGTCGGGAAGGGCCATGAACCAGGCCAGCACCGTGCCGTTCAGGACGCTGAGCACAGCGGCGATTATGAGCAGCATCTGGGTCAGATGGCGCTCGTCCAGGATCCAGCCGCGAAAGGGCGCTGGTTCTGGTGTTGGTTCGGATTGGGTCGACGGTTTGGTGGACAAGAAGACGAAGAAACAGTAGTGTTGAGTTCGCACAAAAACGGGATTGGTTCCGGGCGGCGCGGACACCTCCGCTTGCCGCCAAGCCCCTGCTGTTGGTGCAGGTGTTACCATGATTTCAGGATTTCAGCACCGTTAAAGAAAAACGCAGAGTCTCTCCCCTTGTCTCGAATACGGATTCTTTCAGAACAGTTAGCCAACCAGATCGCCGCCGGTGAGGTGGTGGAGCGTCCGGCCTCGGTGGTCAAGGAGCTGCTGGAAAATAGTGTGGATGCCGGTGCCAGCCGCATCGACATCCATGTCGAAGGCAGCGGCACGGGTCTTTTGCGGGTGGCCGACAACGGCGAAGGCATGGACGGCGATGATGTGCTGCTCTGCATCGAACGGCACGCCACCTCCAAAATCAAGGAAGAGGGGCAACTGGCCGCCATCGCCACCCTGGGTTTTCGCGGCGAGGCTATCCCCAGCATTGCCTCGGTCTCCTGGATGACCATCCTCTCCCGGCCCCATACCCAGGAACTGGGCACCAGGGCCGAGATCCGCTACGGTAGCCTGCGGGACGTGCACGAAGACGGATGCGCCCGAGGCACGGTGATCGAGATCCGCCATCTTTTCGGCAATATGCCGGCTCGAAAAAAATTTCTCAAATCTGCCCGCACCGAGATGCACCATATCGAGGAGGTGGTCAAGAACCAGGCATTGGCCCATCCGCGCACCGGTTTTACCCTGCATGTCGATGGCCGCGTGGTGCTGGAATATCAGCCGGAAGCTGATCTGGAACAACGGCTGTGCGAGGTTTTCCGCTACCGGGGCCAGCTCCTGCCATTGCGGGAGGATGGGGTGGGTGATGATGCCGAGATGGGCCTGGAGGGCTTTTTGCTCATGCCCGAAATGGCCCCGGCGACCAACGCCCGGCTGCGTATCCTGGTTAATGATCGGCCGGTGCAGGATGCGATGATCCGCCATGCGGTGGGTGAAGGCTTGCAGGGTTTTCTGATGAAGGGCTATCAGCCGGCCGGTGCGCTTTTGCTCACAATCGGACCCGATCAAGTCGATGTCAATGTCCATCCAGCCAAGCGCGAGATTCGCTTTCGCAAGAGCGAGGCGGTCCATCGATTCATCGTTGATCGGGTGGTCCAGGCCATGGGCGGCTACCAGCAGAGCCTGCGGACCAGCCTGTTTACCCGTCCGCCTTCGCCGCAGCTGCCGGACCGGCCGGTGGAGCGCCGCGAGGTCGCATCAACCGTATCTTGCCCACCCCTCACCACTGCCGAACCGGCGGCCGTCCAGCCGCGATTGCCCTCACTTCCGGCGACCGCTCCACCCTTTGGCCTAAGGCCGGACACTCGATCCCGGCAGACCCAAAATGAAGTCGTGCCCGGTACTCCGCCGATCCATCCGATCCCGGCCGAGGAGTATTCCGGCCTCACCTTAATCGGCCAGTTGTTTTCCCTCTATCTGCTGTGCGAGAAGGATGGCCAGTTCATGGTCATCGACCAGCATGCAGCCCATGAACGGCTTCTCTATGGCCAGCTCCTGCAGGGCTACCTGGAGGCCAAAATTCCCCAGCAGACCCTGATGTTTCCGGTGACCGTTGAGCTGACGCCGGTGCAGGCGGACACCCTGGAACAGCGGGGCGATCAGGTGGCTGCTCTTGGTCTCCAGGCGGAATCCTTCGGCGATACCACCTATGTGATCAAATCGGCCCCGGCCCTGGTCAGTCATGTCGATCCGGGAGCTTTGTTGCGGGAAATCCTGGACGGGTTGCGGGGGCCGGTGCGAACCGATACTGGCCGGCCTGTGCCCCAAGCGGTCGATGACCTCCTGGCCTCCATGGCCTGCAAGGCAGCGATTAAAGCGGGCAATCGCCTCCAACCGGTGGAGATGCTCAATCTGCTGGCACAGATGGCAACGAGTTCGGTCTTTTCCCACTGCCCCCATGGTCGCCCGGTGATCAAAACATTTTCTGTCCAGGAGGTGGAACGGTGGTTTCATCGCCACGGCGGTTGAAATATCCCAGGGTTTCGGTGATTATCGATCATTCTAAAAAAGAAATTTTCTCTCTTGCAGGAACAAGTATGGCAACAAGCAAACAATGTCCCTGTGCCTCTGGCCTTCCGTATTCCGTGTGTTGTGAACCTCTGCACGCCGGAAAATCACCAGCGGTGACCGCTGAAGGGTTGATGCGGTCACGCTATTCCGCCTATGTTGAGGGCCAGGTCAGCTACTTGTTGCGGACCTGGCATTCGACCACCAGGCCACCTGCTCTTGACCCTGCTACATTCCCGGATTGGTGCGGCCTGGAGATCCTTCGCACTGAGCGGGGCCGGGAAGATGACGACGAGGGGATCGTCGAATTTGTGGCGACAGCCTTGATGCACAAAAGACTCTGCAAGCTCCGTGAAACCAGCCGTTTTGTGAAGGAATCCGGGCAATGGTTCTATCTTTCCGGCGAGATGATCGGCGAATCCGAGCAGGGAAACGGGAATGCCGACAAGGTTGGCAGAAATGATAATTGTCCTTGCGGGAGCGGCAAGAAATTCAAAAAATGCTGCGGTCGATAGGGCAGGTGGGTAAGTCTGTTTACACATACCCTTGCTGCGTGTGAAATGCTGTTTTCCTCCGCATCCGCGGCAGCACATTCGAAGATTACCCCGCGCCGCGGCGCAGGGCCGAAAGAAAACGCGAGCGCAGTTTTTTGCTCAGCAGAGCCCGTTTGACCGGGGGAAGCTTCAGAAATCCGCCGACAAGGGCGCGCATGAACTCCTGGGTGCGGCTGGCGGGATTATCGAAAAGAAAGGTTTGCAAGGTGTCGCGTTCCAGGGCCTGAAGCATGACCCGTTCGAAGCTGTCCTCGGGGTGGAAGACCTTTTGGGGACGCGGCTGCAATTTTAAGGCACCGGTGGGGCATTTGAGGGCACAGACACCACAGCCCAGGCAGAGGGAGCCGATCCGGGCAACTTGTTTAACTGGCCGCGATTCGTATCCAGTCGCCTTAGATTCCAGATGGACGGCATCCACCGGACAGGCCTTGGCGCACAGGCCGCAACCCGTGCACAGGCTCTCGTCCACTGCCGCCGCATAACTTGAGGTGACCAGGATGCCGGGGTATCCTGTCTCTCGCACCCCCAACAGCAGATTGCAGCAGCAGCCGCAACAGTGGCAGATGAAGCCCGCGTCCCGGCGGACGTTGTCCGTGGACAGGGTCAGGCCCAAATCGCGGGAACGTGCCAGGATGTCGTGCATCTGGCTTTTGTCGATGGGCCGGGCGAAGCCGTTTCGGATCAGAAATTGGGCGCCGGAACCCATGGATGTGCAGGTTTCCATGGGCGCGCGGCAAGGCGCATGCCCCAGATGGTGCTTTTCATGGCGGCAGGAACAGAGGCCAAGAGAAAAGTCGGATTGTTGCTCGATAAGAACTGAGGCCTTTTCATAATCCAAAATTTCGACATGCTCGCCCAACGTTTCTTCATAGGGCAGGGCACGCATCACCGAGACCTGTTGACCGTTGCCGAAATTGGCGGCGAGAAAATCCTTTTCCCCAAACATGTAGGCCTGGAACAGTTCGGCCCAGCGCGCCCGAGGCAGATCCGGGCCGGTGCGCATCATGGTGAATTCGAAGAAACCGATGACAATGGGGCTCACCATGTACTGGTATTCCGTGCCGTTCCAGATGTCGAGGACCAACCCCTTGGCGCACAGGCTTTCGAGCATGGGGCGCAGCGTCTGCTCGGCCTCTCCGGTCATGCGGATGATGCGGGACAGGGTCGAGGGGCGATAGGGCAGGCGGATGACCAGTTGGGCCTCGACCGGGGAATAGAGTGTCTCCACCAGTTGGCGGAAGATCGCGGTCCAGGGGGTGCGCACCGGGGCCTGATCCAAACGCGTGCCCAATTGGCGGTAGATGTCCTTGCCGATGATGTGTCCCATGGTGTTTCTTTTACTCCGGCGATCCTTGATTGCAAGAAATGCCAGCTGCGACACTGACAACGGGTGCCTTCGCTGGTCCGCTTTTATGGGATCACTTGCCAGGATACGCAAAAAAGAGCAGGCAACCGGCAGCCCTTTTGGCTTTCTCTTGCCCGGCAACCGCAAAGAAGGAGCCGTCATTGACAACTGTACCCCATTTACCCCGGCCATGGAATGCTTGATTGCGCAGGACGATGCCAAGGTATCCAAGGACAAAGCGCCGCAAACAGGCCGTCACAATGGACCACAAAAAGGAGGATGACCATGAAAGCAATTGGGTACCAGAAATCTTTGGCAATTGACCAGCCCGAAGCCCTGCAGGATATCGAACTGGCTGATCCCGTGTGCGATGGGCACGACCTCCTGGTTGAGGTCAAGGCCGTTTCGGTCAACCCTGTGGACACCAAAGTGCGGAAACTGGTTGTACCACCTGCCGGAGAATGGAAGGTGCTTGGTTGGGATGCAGCCGGCGTAGTCCGAGCCATCGGCCCGGAGGTCACCCTGTTCCAACCCGGCGACCGTGTCTGGTATGCCGGCGACCTGACTCGTCAGGGTACCAATGCCGAGCTCCATCTGGTGGATGAACGGATTGCCGGTCACATGCCCAAGAGTCTCGACTTTGCCCAGGCCGCCGCGCTGCCGTTGACCACCATCACGGCCTGGGAAATGGTCTTCGACAGGCTGCGGCTGTCGCCCGGTAAACGGCCGACCGACGAAACCCTGCTGATCATCGGCGCCGCCGGCGGGGTCGGCTCCATCATGGTGCAGCTGGTGCGCCGGTTGACCGGGGTGACCGTCATCGGCAGCGCGTCCCGACCGGAAACCCAGGTCTGGGTCCGCGGCATGGGTGCCCACCATGTGATCGACCACAACCGGCCGCTCCACGAAGAGCTGCAGCGGATAGGTCTCAGCGAGGTCAGCCACATCGTTTGCTTGAACCAGACGGATCAGCATTTTCCGCAGATTGCCGAGGCAATTGCCCCACAGGGCAAGTTCGGCCTCATCGACGACCCGGAGACGCTCGATGTCACCCTGCTCAAGCGCAAGAGTGTCTCGCTCCATTGGGAATTTATGTTCACCCGGTCGATGTTTCGCACCGCCGACAGGATCGGCCAGCACCTTCTGCTCAACGAGGTGGCGGAACTGGTTGATGTGGGTATTCTCCGCACGACTTTCGGTGAGCATTTCGGACGAATTGAGGCCGCCAACCTGCGCCGCGCCCACGCCTTGATTGAAAGCGGCAGGGCTAAGGGGAAAATCGTGCTTGAAGGGTTCTGAGGTGAGAGTGAAGCGGGAAACGGGAAGGTTTTCCGCTTCCTCTTTCCCGCTCTTGAGGAAATCTTTCGGACCCCTCAGCCGCGGGGTTGAGTCTTGTCGTTTTCTGTCGTTGTTTTTGGCTGTAGGCTGTTGCCGAATGCGCTTTGGAGAAGCTGCTTCACGGCACTTCGGTCGCCGGCGGTCAGCGATACGATTTTCGCTCCGGTGTGCATCAGTGCCAGGGTGAGCCAAGCACTGAGCAACGCACCGCTACAGTAAACCATCAGAGCCATGATATTGGCAAGGGGGACGGACCTGCTTTCCAGCTTGAGATCAAACGCCCTCCCGCCGATACTCTCAGCCATCTGCTGGATAGGGCCAGTCAGATACGCGGGGGATTTCAGGATGGTGAAAATGAGCTCAAATATATCCATGGCATATTTGAGCCCGATGAGGATAATAGCAAGGCCAAGACAGGTGGCCATGAGACTGATGATTTTTTTGATGATTTCCACTGCTGGCACGGGATCCTCTCTTTTGGGTAACATGGTTATCATGTGGCTGCCTACCTCCCTTATCCCATCGTTGAGTAGACTTCCAGTTTATTTCCGGCTTTCACGATTGAACTGTTCTTGTTTCAGTTTCGATTGTTCAAGTTGACCTGTGTTGCCACCAGGTTTTTCAGCTTGGTGCGTTTCAATTTCATTGTACAGTTCAACGGTAATTTTCTGAGCTAAGTTCAAATCTTCCCACGACATATCTTTCAGCAGATCATTCCGGTTCCTCGCAGCCGCGCTATTGCCTTGGCTCGCTGCAAAGGAATACCACGCGTATGCACGTGCCTTGTCAACCTCTGTTCCGGTTCCGGTCGCGTACATGAGGCCGAGATTAGCTTGAGCGAATACATCGCCATGTTTTGAGGCCTGCTTATATAATTCAAACGACTTCACGTAATCCTTGTCGCCTCCCAAGCCATTATACAACATAAACGCAAGATCATTTTTTGCGCTATAATTGCCTTGGTCAGCCAGCAAACTCAACCACTTTCTGGCTTTGGCATAATTTTTTTCGGTGTCCGTTCCATTGAAATATGCTTGGCCGAGAATATGTAAAGACTCAGGCGAATGCTTACCCTCTTCCGCAGCTTTGAGGAGCCACTGAAAACCTTTTCCCCGATCTTGCAGCACTCCTTGTCCTTTGTACAGCTTTATACCAGCACTCAGCTGCGCCTCAGGGTCACCTGATTCTGCGGACTCGATCTCTGATTGAAAATTCATGGCCTCTTCAGCTTGCTTCGTCTCGTTACTTATCTCAGGTGCTAGCGGTGGTTTCAGTGTCTTTGCGGGAAGCGTCATCGGAGGCTTCACCGGAAGAGGGGCATTAAAATGCGATTTTTTTTCCGGTTGTTTTGAGTCGGACTTGTTTTCATCCGGCTCGGGTGAGAGGTAGACGGAAAATGTCTGCGTAGACTTTTTAGCGGGTTTCTGAACTTTCTTAACTTGGCGCTCTTTTTCCGCGGCCTCGTTTTCTTCAAGCCACTTTTCGACGCGTTGAACGGCGCTCATCTTAACAGCTGTGTTCATATCACTGGTTTTCTGAGACGGACCAACCGGTATTGTTGTTTGAGGGCTGATTGTTTCCTTTGGCTTCTTTTTTTCCGACTTATTCTTTTCTGATTGATTCTTTTCTTTTGTTTCCGCTATTTTTTGAATGGTTGGCTGAATTTGTTTCGGGACATTTGGTTGCCCAAGAGAAGACCCTGAATCCGGTAATGGTTCGGCAATGAACAAATCTTTGTCATCGAAAATATTCTCTTTTGATCCGGAAGCTGGTGTTTTGTCTGGAATTTCAGAAAAAAGGTCTGCCGCCAGAGCGGTTCCGGTTGTTATTGCAAAGAAAACGGTGAAAATGAAGAGATTGAACGAATTACCCATGATACTGAAATAGCAGATTCAACTTTGCAGTGCAGCAGTTAATGGTGGCCTGGAGGAGCTCACCTCTGCCCGAATAAAACATCTCATGCGGTGACCGATATCCCTGCATTTGTTCCTTGGTTGTTTCGTCCAGTAAGGGTATCTCATGGAGAAGAAAAAAGAAGGCGGGTCAATTTGGGTTGAAAAGGGCTCCTTTACCTGCCCTGTCGGATGCCAAGAATGACCAGCAAGGGAGCCAGGACATGACTTGTTGGAATGGTCATTCTGGCTGGACCAGATAGCCCCGTTGCCCCGCCTCAGGCGGTTGGTCGGGCATCATCCAGTGAAAGAGCCAGAATGACTTCGGCCTCGCTCAATATATTGCCGATCCATGATTTTGACAATGGTTGCTTGGTAAGAGCCAGTATCCACGAAAAGAATGGACCATCTGCCAGCCACATCATCAACCCTGTTTCCCCTTGTCGTTCTCTTCGGCCATCCCACACTGGGCCACGATTATATTCAACCTGATCGCCTGCTTTTTTCTACCCCCTCTTGTCTTGTTAACACAACCTTGCGCAATCTCGGTTGCCATATTATGATCAGTTAGATTTGGCTGTAATTTTTATATATTATTTCAGCTTGTTGCCAAAAAATAGATCGAGTGGTAGAAAAAATCTGGTTAACTCTTATTCTGAGTTTCTGTTCGTCCGAGCTCCTTCTTGGAAATATTGTATATGTACAGGTGAATTGTGTTAAAAATCTAATAATATCATTAACTCAACGACAGAGAGGGGGAAAGATGACCAATAACGTTGTTATCACCATTGCATGCGGCACTGACAATCCCAATCGCTCAACAAGGGCGATCCATTTGGCAACAGTTGCTCACAGAGAAGGAAAAAATGTCACCTTGTTCCTCCTTGACGAGGCTGTTTACCTCGCAAAGAAGGGGTTGATAGATCATTTGCGGGCTGCCACCGGGGATATAGCAGACGATTTGATGACCTATCTTCAGGCCAACGGTGTGCCTATACTTGCATGTACTCCATGCGCTAAAGCTCGAGGAATCAGCGAAAGTGACCTGATTGACGGTGCCAGGATGGGGACTGCTGTTGAGCTCATCCACCTTTGCTGCGATGCCGCAGTCATCAGTCTGTAGTCTCAATTAAGATCTATTACGCCCTGTTCAGGCAGGGGGAGTGAAAAAATGAAGATAGCGGTACCAACAAATGGGGATCAGGTTGACCAGCACTTTGGTCATTGTGAGAAGTATACGATTTTTACCGTTGAGGAAAAATCAATTACAGCAGTGGAATATATGGACTCTCCTGCTGGGTGTGGTTGCAAATCCAATATGGCCAGCAAGCTTGCTCAAAATGGCGTTCAGGTGTTGGTTGCTGGCGGCATAGGCAACGGAGCCGTCAATGTTTTGGCGAGTAATGGCATCAAGACAATAAAAGGTGCGTCAGGAACAGCAAAAAATGCCGTGGAGCTCTTTTTGCGGGGTGAACTGTCGGACAGTGGCGATATCTGTGAGGCTCATGGTCCGGATCATGTCTGTCAGCACTAAAAGATAACCTTCTACGCTGTAACGACATTATTTTTTCCAAGAGGCATTGTTGCGAGAGAAGCAGCATGCCTCCTGTCAAACAGAAAATAATGGCGCGGCTTGGTTATATTTCGCAGGTCAATACTCCTTGCTCAAGTTTCATCACTGATCTCCTTTCCGCCAGCTGCATATATTTGGCCAGTTAGAGCAAGGGCGGGTCGGCAAGTCAGTATGACGGGCATAATGTTTAAGGGTTTCAATGCCGTGCAGTGCACGGCAGCCAGCCAGAGCATCAGCCGCCATTATGGTCCATATCGGTTGCACCAGCAGGGAATCAGCTGATCATGCCAACTTCTACGATCCAGGATGAGTCGACCATGATCCAAAAAACCAAAGCCGAACAACTCAGGCAACAGATTGACTCCTTTCCCATCCTTCCAGCCACCGTATCCCGGATTATGCAGGTGACCGCCAGTCCGGAAAGCTCGGCTGACGACCTCGTGCAGGCCATCCTCCCGGACCAATCCCTCTGTGTCACCGTTCTCAAATTGGCTAATTCCGTCCTGTTCGGGCGGCCTCAACGGATTGATTCGCTGACCGCAGCGATCATAGTCCTCGGCTTTAACGAGGTACAATCCATTGCCTTGATCAAAGCCATGAACAACTCGTTCAGAGAACTGAATCTGGTCACCACAGCCCCGATTGAACAATATTGGGAGCATTCTTTCCTCACGGCGATGGCCGCACAGCATGTTGCCAAGCGACTGCGATTCGCCTCAAGCACCTTTTTCATGGCCGGATTGATTCACGACATCGGCAAACTGGTCATGTTGCTCACCTTTGAGGACGAATA
The DNA here is from genome assembly GCF_963662935.2 of uncultured Desulfobulbus sp. Classification (NCBI taxonomy): domain Bacteria; kingdom Pseudomonadati; phylum Thermodesulfobacteriota; class Desulfobulbia; order Desulfobulbales; family Desulfobulbaceae; genus Desulfobulbus; species uncultured Desulfobulbus sp. Next base: position 2,711,700 of record NZ_CAXXTL010000002.1, read on the forward strand.
TGCTCCTGAACAGTGGATGACCTCTTTCAGCACGGAAGAACGTCTCGTCACGGAACAGCAGCTTTTTGCGTTCAGCCATGCATCGCTCGGAGGGCAACTCCTGGGGCAGTGGAATTTTCCCGAGAACCTGTTGTCTGCGGTGGAATACCACCACATGCCTATAAAAGCTCAGGCGCCTCTTGAACAGTTTTTGGCGCAGGTTATACAACTTGCCGACCTGTTGTCGTATCTATGCATTGAGAGTGACGCGGATGAAGACAGGGACGTGATCAGTGGGCTGCAGATATTCCTGCCCGAATTGCCTACGCGCTGGCGAGGCATGGGCATGGCTTGGAACGATGAACACTTTACAGGTTGGTACCGCTGGTTGTGCAAAAGCCGTGAACAGAGTCGCGATGTCAGAGAAATCTTCTCGGCCTGATGGTTAGTCTTGTTGGCAAGGTATCCGTCATGAATTGAGGTTTGGAACTGCGAGCCCGATTTCCTTGTAGACTTCGGAAATAAAAAGGCAAGGACCGCGAGATATTTGTCTGGAATGTATTGGCTCTGCCGGGTTGATTCGGGCCTGTGAGATCGAAACCGATTGTACCGCCAAGGAGCCGCAGAGTGTTCAAGCGATAATCGACCATTCAACGGCAACGGAATGGCAATGAAGGCGGCAAGTCCCCCACCTGCCTGCAAAGTCTGACTAATCCGGAGGATGGCCAGAGGCCACACTCCTTTCCATTGATGAGGGCATTATGAAAAAGAGCATCGTTGTTGTTTTGTACTTGCTGATGATGGCAATGGTGGCGCATGCGCAGGAAAACGAGACCGAGGTTGTCAAACAGAAAATCACCACCGAACGTGGCGACTTGCGTATCATCCAGCTGGATGAGGGACGGGTGGGTAATGAATTTGCCGTCCGCCTCAACGGCCGTGTTGTTGCAAAAACGGGCGGTGAGGAGAGCAGCAGTGGGTTCCGCTTTCATGACTACCCTTTGCCCAACGTCATTCTCCACATCAATAAAGGTGTGGCGCCTTTTGATGAGGTATTCGTTTTCCAGCAACGCATGTGGGGCAATGCCTGCGATGGCGGCCCGATCTGGTTTCTGGGAGATAATTCCGACGGCAGCTATGCCATCTCCGATGCCATTGACTATTGCGGCGGTCCGCCGCCGATCCTGACTGTGCTGCCGGAAAAGGTGACCGTTACCGTCCCTGGCCATGCCCCCCATCGCGGCGAGGATTTTAATCCCCAAGAGGTGTGGGTGTATGAGGACGGCAAGGTCAGGCAGGTCAAGAAAGCACAGAAAAAGAAGAAGTGATCTCTTCCGCGGTTGTTCAGGGCCGGCACAACCTAATCGGTTTTACTTATTGGCCAATCCGGCTCACTCCAAACCGGTGGCAAGAGGTTGAACCTCGCCGTGTTCCTGTTACAAAGGGGGCAATATCAACTTTTTCTCCTCATGGCTGGTTTGATCTTTCTCGATGCGTTCTCCAGGCATCACCGGGAGCAGCAGCATGCGATCCAGTCGATCAAGTATGGTCCCTTTTGATAAGGGCAACTCTTTCCCTATTTCCAATGTGCTCAGTACTGTCCGTCCTATGACCAATTTATTTTCAGGACAATTCATGCGTTTGTAGCGGAACGCCCAAGCGGTATGCAAGACGATTGGCTTTTCGCCATCGAGACCAATGTACAGCATGATGTGGCCTTTTTGATGTAAGAGTGTCCGAAAGGGTATCCCCTGCTCACGGATGAGTTTTTCTTTGTCGATACTGGACAGGTTTGCCAGTGACACCAATGGCCCCGAAGTAATTTGTTTCAGCGAATTGCGCGGCAACCAGATGCCGAATGCAAGAAAGAAGTCTCTTGTGGTGGCCGAGCAGTCGCGGTTTCGGTACAGTTCTCCCCAGCCGTAAGGTGTCTTGAGGAGTTCGTTGCCGATGAGGGTCAGGGCCTCAGGGCTGAACGATAAAGGGTGACGGCTGGCATTATTCTTAGCAATGCGTGCCGTTGCTAGAGCAGCATCCCGATCACTTCCAGCAACCGCCACATTGACCAGCCAATGATCTGGTTCTTCCTGCACCAGCGGATAGAGCGTGCCAATTTTCGGTTGCGGCAATACGTCTCCCCGTTCGGTTTGCATTATTGCAAAATCCCTGACGATAACGACCCGGGGTGCCTTGATCATCCGTTTTTGCAATGATTCATCGGTAACCCTGACGGCATCAGGTTCTATCCAGCCATTTGCATAGGATGTTTCGATGTACAGCCATGCCCCATCTTTGGTCGCATGCAGGATGCGTATAGGCTCGTTTGGTTTTATTTCTGAAAATTGGAGTTGGTCAAAGGGGAAATCGTCAGGAGTCTCATAGAACGGTCTGATGGTCGGAAGAATACGGATAAAGGTGGGTTTAATGACGATCCCCAATTGATTCATTGAGGGAAGCCGATCCAAATCAGCAAGGGCTAAGAGTCCCTGCATGCGCTCCGGCTCGACAATCTGCCGGTTTTCCCCATACCAAGTCCTTTCAGCGAACATTTTTACCTGCTCCGTCACCGTGCTGACATTGAACAGTGGTTCGGGCGTCGTCCAGGGGGCAAAGTATCGTTCATGAAATTGCTGCATAACCTGGGCTTGTTCATCGGTCCCCATGGTTTCTTTGATCATTGCAGCAAAACGGCGAATATCTTGGGGGATTTTGCTTAAATCTTCTATTGTGTCTGGCGCTTCATACGACTGCGAGCAAGGAGCTTCACCCGGCGCAGCCTCTTTTTTCTCCTGATTCAGACAGCCAATGTTGAGATGGAGCAGGTACCCGGCCATGATTGCTACGGTCACTGCAGCAATCAAGCAGTTGCTTTGCAAGCGGCTCATGTTATTATCCTTTGTATAGGGAAGTGGTCATCATCCGGCACGTAGAGACCAATGGGTCAAAAATGAAAGGACCAAGGTGTCATCAGGCAAAAGGATATAAGGTATGTTGGGATTATACCCCCTCTTCTCATTACCTTTCCTTCCTTATTTCATTGATGCAATCAAATACGTATGGAACCCTCGTCCAGGAGAGCACTTTATGAAAAGACCACTCTATCTCGCGATGATCTTATTGAGCGGCGTTATTGGCCAGAGTGCTTTTGCCTCTAGCTGCGCGCAGGGGGATTCAACCCATATCTGGATTACTCCGCAAGTGGTTGCAGCCGGAATGCCTGTCAAGATCATGGCGGTGTCCACTTCCGAACCACTTACCGAATTGCTGGTGATCGATCCGCAAGGTGCGGCACAACCGTTAAAAACCACAACTGATACCGATGCGGATGGAATGCCATGGCGTTTAACCGCGCAAATAGAGCCGCTGGGGGGCGGCCAGTATCAAATCGAGGCGAAAGCGAATGGCAACGTGCTGGCGTGCCGGGAAATTTTTAATGGTGAGAACACCAGGGATAAACCAGTCTGGAATGAGACGTATGAAGCCTTTTATTCAGCCTGGATAGAGCAGCTGTTTGACGGTGCGGTTGATGAAGACGTCAGTTTTCCCTCTTTAGAACCGGTATTGCGCGATCCTGAGCGCAATTTTTTGTATAACTCCTTAGGCCTGCATGAAGATAAAAGCCTTCCGGCGACACCGGATTGTGCTGATTTCCCCTATTTTCTGCGCAGCTATTTTGCCTGGAAAAATGGTTTGCCGATGAGCTATCGCTTTTGTAATCGCGGCTCGGCTACCAAACCACCTTCCTGCGATTCCGTCGTCATCAGAACAGATTTTGTCCAAAAGACAGCGCCGTTGGCCACCTTTAAATCGGTGAGCTACAGCTTAATGGATGCGGTGCAATCAGGTAATGGCCGTACAGCGCTTGCCAATCAGGAAACCGATTTTTACCCTTTGCCCTTGAAACGGGAGGTGTTATGGCCGGGAACGATTTATGCCGACCCTTACGGCCATGTGCTCATCCTGACAAAATGGGTCGCTCAAACCCCAGAGCGCCCCGGGATTTTATTTGCAGTCGATGCTCAGCCGGATAATTCCATTGCCAGAAAACGATTTTGGGAAGGGACCTTTTTATTTACCAATATCGCCAGCGCGGGTCCCGGTTTCAAAGCGTTCCGGCCCATTGCGAATACCCGCCTGCTGAAGAATGACGAGTTGCCGAATTTTTCGATGGAACAGGCCGACTTAAGCCCTAATGAGTTTTACGCACACCTGTATAAACTCATTAACCCTGAAGGCTTGCATGCACAACAGGCGTATGAGGCCACCTTAACCGCTTTAGTCGAACAGTTGGAAACACGCGTCAAATCGGTTGAAAACGGCGAAGCCTATTTCCATAAAGGCGGTGCCACCATTGCCATGCCCAATGGCGCCGCTATTTTTGAAACGGTCGGCCCATGGGAAGATTTCTCCACGCCGTCACGGGATATGCGTTTGATCATTGCAATGAATGTCTTGCTCAAATTTCCCGAAAAAATAGAAAACTATCCGGAGTTATTTCATTTGACCGCCCAATCCGTCCAGCAAGTGAAAACTGAAATAGAGCAGTTGCATGACACACTGATCGCGGAAAAGAAAATACAGTATATCCGGAGCAATGGTGAGCCTTGGGAGCTCTCCGTTGCCGATATTTTAGCGCGTCAATCCGCATTTGAGATGGGGTACAACCCCAATGACTGTGTTGAGGTTCGCTGGGGGGCGGAAGCCGGGACAGAGGAATATGCGAGTTGCCGCCGACACGCGCCGGCGGCACAGATCAAACAAATGACTGCGGTGCGCGAATGGTTCCGGGAAGCAAAACGGCCAGCGCGTTGAGTGGGTCAGGGTTGAAGAGCTTGGCCACACCTTGGCTGCGGGAGGAGAACTGGGGATTTTTGAATTGTCTCTTTGTCAGGATGGGAAATGTATTGACATTTGAGACTGGTCAATTACTTTTTTTAAAAATTTTAACGGGTTATCGGTGCTTCTTGCGTGCGCATATTGGTCGCGTTGGCCGGCATCATTAATCAATGGATGCAATGGGGGAAGAACGGTGAAAAAAACACTGATTGGGCTGCTCGGTGCGGGCTGTATGATCCTGTTTGCCGGAGCGCCGGCGACGGCGATCGATCTCTACGGTTTCGGCAGCTATTGGGATAAAGGAGACGCCGATGGGAAGTGGGGTTATGGGATCGGGCTGAGCCTGCCTGTTTTGACCGAGCATGTCAGGCTCGACGGCAGGGTCTATTTTTTTGAGGACAGCACCTTGGGCCGGGATGACGAACTCACGCTGATACCTTTTGATCTGGGGGTACAAGTGCACCTGGCTCCCGATGCCGCGTTCAATCCCTATGCTTTGGGAGGATTGTCCTTTATCTACGCCGATGCTGACCGGAGCAACGTGGATTCCAGCTTTGGCGCCTATCTCGGCGGCGGACTCGAATGGGCGCCTTTTGCGATCATCAAGTTGTACGGCGAAGTGGTATATCGCTTCCAGGAATTGGATGGCGGGAATGACGGCGATATCGATGTGAGTGGATATACCGGAAATGCCGGAGTGAAAATCTATTTTTGACGTTCTTGCAACAACCAGCTCTCCGGTCGAAGGGCAGTCCCATCCCTCATTCGCACGGAGAGCTGAGCTTTGTCCGGATAAACCTGCTGACCGGCATCTCATAAAACACACATTCTTTCCTGGCACAATGCAAACGATGGTAACGACGCAAGTAATACCGCCATTTACCAGTGCAGCACTCGAAATACTGTTTGATAAATCAAATTTTGCCTCATTCCAGAAAGCCGACTTCAGGTCGCATTATTGGGCTCCCCTCCTTTCTGCTTTTTCCGGGACCAGCCGCAACGAGATTTTTTATCTCACCCCAGAGGACCTCTTCCTGAAATACGATATTTGGATCATTCAAACAAACGCCAGCGGTGCAAAAAATGCGCAGTCAGGATCGACAATCCGAGACATTCCAATGCATCCCACATTGAAAAGATTAGGATTTCTCGAGTTTGTCCAAGATCGAAGACAAACGCACCCGAACGAGAGGCTCTTCTCGGAATACAAAGCCAGTCAAGAACATGCCGGGATGGTCTTTTCGCGGTCGTTCGTGCATTGGATCAAAACGACTGTGAATCAGTTACCAGACGACAAGAAAAGCCTCTTTGGGGAGGACTTTCACTTTCCGTCACTTCGCGCGCTTTTTTTGGCCGAAGCGATTCGTTCCGGAATGAGCGAGCGTACCCTCCAGAAGGTTCACGGAACCAGAAATGAATTTCGGCGGGCTATTGATGAAGATCAAGAACGCCGTGATCTTGAGAACGCTGAGGTCGAGATGAGGAGAATGGATATTGAATCGTACTTTCCGGCTCTTTGCACCTACGAAGATCTTAGAGCGTGACCCTGACTCCAATACGGAACCTGGAGAACGGTTTTTCGATTTAAGAAAGGTCAAGTAAGCGCTTCGTCGACGCATCAGATGGAGAACCGGTTTATAAGGGAGATTGAACAAGCAGACTTCGCGGCCTTCGGTATCCCAAACCCCAACCATCAGCATCGGATTGAGACATGAAACTGACAATACGAAAGGTGTTGACCCGCAAATATCTTGTCCTCTCGGTGGCCGCATTGCTGCTGTATGCTCTCGCCGGTTTTGTCATCGCACCTCTGGTCATCCGCTGGTATGTGCCCCAATACGCCCAGAACAACCTGCATTGTCAGGCCGGGGTCGAAAAAATTCGCATCAACCCGTTCCTTTTCTCGCTTGAAATTGACAGGTTCAGCCTGACTCAAGCCGATGGATCACCGTTGCTTGCCTTTGAACGGTTCTTTGTCGACCTGGAGATGAGCAGTCTGTTCCATTGGGCGGTCGTGCTGCGGGCGTTGGATCTTGATAAACCGGAGATCCAACTGGTCATAGAGCCCGACGGATCGATCAACTTCGAGAAGCTCGCAACCGTTCCTCCGCAAACGCCCGAACCTGCAGCGGCCGAGGCAAAGCCCTTCCCCTTCATTCTCCAGGATGCAACCCTCCGGGGAGGGCGAATTGCCGTTGCCGACAAGCGACAGAGCACGCCGGCGAATTTCACCCTTCAGGGGTTGAATCTGGATTTGAAGCAGTTGGCCACCGTCAAGGATCAAAACGGCACCTATCACCTGGCCGCCACCACAGAAGCAGGCGAATCTCTCCAGTGGGAAGGGGAAGTCACTCTGTCTCCGCTCCGTTCAAAGGGCAAACTCAGCCTCAATGCCATCCGGATAGCCAGCCTGTGGCAATTTTTCAGGGACAGCACCAACCTGGAGCAACCTGCTGGCCAAATTAATGTTGCCACCGAATATCGCCTGAGCGCCGAGAACACCCCGCTGCAAATGACACTCGAAGGGCTGCGCTTCTCCTCAGCGGACCTGTCGCTCAAATTGCTGGGGGAGGATAAGGCCTTGCTGCAATTGAAAAAAATGGATCTGGACGTGCCTCGGTTCGATCTGGTAACCAAGGAAATACACCTAGGTCGCCTGCTTTTAGAGGAAGGCGCGGTGGATGCCCGCATTAACGATTCGGGCGGGATCAATCTGCAGCAGATCATCCGGGCAGCTCGGCCGGAAAAACATCCTCAGAAAGAACCTCCACCCGCTGTTGTTCCCCCTGCCACCTCCGCTCCCGGACCAGATCAAAAGATCGCCGCTCCTCCACCTCCCGCAGCAGATCCTCCCTTCAAAATGCAAGCAGACGCCATTGAGATCAAAAATATTGCCTTTGCCCTGGATGACAAAAGTCGGAAGGCTCCGGTCCAAGCAGCGATAGCGGGTATGGATCTCCACGTGCAGGCGAACTTGGAGATGGGTGACGATACAAACATCATCGTGCTTCGAGACATAGCAAGTGAGGTGAGAGGAATACTCATCCACAGTCTCCAACCGCAGGAGCCGTTGTTTGCCGCGGAGAAGCTGACGGTGGAAGGCGGCAAGTGCGACCTGGGCGCCCATGCGATTTCTTTTGCCCGCATTGCGTTGAGCAAGGGGCGCCTAGATGCTGGTCGGGACGCCGCAGGCACAATCAACTGGCAGCAGCTTCTGCAGACAAAAGGAGCCGCCGAACAATCCGCGGGAGCCAAACCTGCGCCAGCTGCCGGTCCCGCGTGGAAATTTTTGGTTAAGTCTTTTGAGGTTGAAGGATTTGGTTCAAAATTTTCGGACCTGACGACACCTTCGGATAAACCTGTGCTCGGCCTGCAGAATCTCAAGGTCCGGCTGACCGAGGTCGACGGTGTATCGCCCATGGGATTCACCGTTGGTTTCCAGATGGAACAGGGTGGGGGGGCAACAATGAGCGGCACCGTGAATCTCGCCATCCCTTCGGTGGAGGCCGAGGTGAATGTGGCCGGTCTGGTGCTCACCACCTTGCAACCCTATCTCGAACCGTTCGTCACCCTGCAGTTGCAATCCGCTGCCCTTGCTGCCCAGGGCCGCTTACGCTACGGGATTCCTGGGGATGCGCAACAGATCGCGTATGAGGGCAGTTTCAGCCTGAATAATCTCCGGCTAGCCGATGCCAAGTCCCCTAAAAAGACCTATCTGAGCTGGGATGCCGTCCAGTTGCCCAAATTCAAACTGACACTGCAGCCAAACAGATTAGACGCTCAAGAGATCAATATCTCCAAGCCGGTCGGGGAGTTTATTATCGAGGCGGATAAGACTTTGAATCTCGTGAAGGTCTTAAAAAACAAGCCGACCGACAAAAAGGCCCCACCGTCTGCCAAGTCACAGCCTGTCAAACCGGCGTCTGCCAAACCAGCACCCAAAAAAGCCGGCATCGCAAAGGAACCGGATTCCTTTCCCTATCATATCGCCAAGGTGCGGGTGGAGAAAGGCAATATGGTCTTTGCTGACTTGAGCCTGCGGCCCCAATTCATGACTCGTATCCATGACCTCAAGGGGACGGTCACAGGTCTCTCGTCGTTACCTGACGCCCAGGCCAAGGTGCAGATGGACGGGCAGGTCGATCAATACGGGACTGCGAAAATTAGTGGTGTCATCGGGCCCAACGATTTTGGGCGTTCCTCCGACTTTGAAATGGTGTTCCGCAATCTGGAAATGAAAAATCTTTCTCCCTATTCCGGAAAATTCGCCGGGCGTCTGATTAAATCGGGCAAGTTTTCCGCAGACCTGAAGTATAAGCTGCTAGAGTACAAGATGACGGGCGATAATAAAATTGTGATCGACAACCTGACCTTGGGAGAGCAGGTTGACAATCCCGAATCGGCCAATCTTCCCCTGGATCTAGCGATTGCGCTGTTAAAGGATTCAAACGGCCGCATTGATATCGGTTTGCCCGTGACCGGCGATCTCAATGATCCTCAGTTCAGTATCGGGCCACTCGTCTGGCAAGTGTTCACCAACCTGATCACCAAGGCAGTCACCTCGCCATTTCGGGCATTGGGCAGTCTGCTTGGCGGAGAGTCGGAAAGTTTTGATGCGCTCGAATTTGACCCCGGAATCGCCGAGCTTCCTCCTCCGGAGAAAGAGAAACTCCTGAAACTGGCCGAGGCCCTGAAAAGTCGGCCACAGCTTAAATTGGTGGTCCAGGGGCGGTACAGCCTGGAAGTCGATGGTCTGGAATTCAAAGAACGGAGTGTCCGCCGAATGGTCGCAATCCGGCTGGGGACGAAACCCGGTTCAGACGACGCCCCGGAACCGCTCGACTTCTCCGACTCCAGCACGCAAGACGCTCTGGAAAAGCTGTATACAGAACGCTTCGGCAAAGAATCGCTGAATGAGCTTGAAAAAGGTATCGAGGCCGGGACCGTGACACCTCGAACACCCGCACAGCAACAAAAGGGCAAGGAAGCGGGCATGTTTTCGAAGATGGCCGAAGGCATGAAACTCTACAAAATCATTCCGGGCGGAAAGAGTCACGAACAGGCTGTTCTCTGGGCGGGAGAGCTGTATACCCGGCTGGTAGAGAGTGAAAAAATTGCCGACAAGACCTTTCTCCAGCTGGCCGAGAATCGTGCGCAATCGATTGCCACCAATCTGGCCGGCGAAGCCCAAATTCCGAAGGATCGGGTGAGCATCAAAGCCCCTGAACCGCTCTCCGGCGATGCGCATCCATCGGTGACGCTCTCTCTGGATGCCCTTTAAATGATTTTCTTCATCTGGAACAAACCATGAAAAAGATAGAATATCGAGAACAAGCCCTGAAAATCCTTCCTTGGGTTTGCGCCAGTTGCGGCCGCGATTTTTCAGGGAAAAACCTGCGAGAACTGACGGTTCATCACAAAGATCATAATTACAAAAACAATCCGCCCGATGGCAGCAACTGGGAGATGTTGTGTCTGTATTGCCACGACAATGAGCATGCCCGATCGCTCGATGCCGAATGGCTGCCCACGCATGATGCCGATAGGGAAAGAGGGCCAACGACGACTCACACCCCTTTTGCAGACCTCTCGAGCTTGTTGCGTACGTCTCGTGATCAGAAAGGGAAGAACAAAGCCGGGAAATAAAATGGGCAAGATGGTTCTGATCGCTAAGAGCCTTGAAACACAAGCCCTGTACCCCAACAACAAGAGGATATCGTGCACATCTGGGTCGATGCCGACGCCTGCCCCAAGGTGATTAAAGAAATACTCTTTCGGGCCGCCGAACGGACCGGAGTTTCCATGACGCTGGTGGCCAACCAGCCGCTGGTCACCCCTCGCCTGAAAAATGTCCTATCCTTGCGGGTCGCCGCCGGTTTTGACGTGGCGGATAACGAAATTGTGCGGAGGCTGGTCGCCGGAGATCTGGTCATTACCGCCGATATCCCGCTGGCGGCCGAGGTGATCATCAAGGGCGGGTATGCGCTGAATCCTCGCGGCGAGTTGTACACCACGGAAAATATCCGGGCTCGCCTCAGCATGCGGGACTTCATGGACAGTCTGCGGGCGACCGGCGTGGAAACCGGCGGGCCGGCCTCGTTTAGTCAGGCCGACCGGCAGGCCTTTGCCAATCAATTGGATCGTTTCTTATCCCTCCATTATCGGCAAGCCAAGGGATAGTCCTTGCCAGACGTTACCGGGCTTCAGGTTCTCCTCCCTTTGTTTTGAAAGACAAAAAAAATCCTGTTTGTAGCGAGCTGGCAAGCGAGTGTCGTGCTTACTCTCCGGCAATTGAATGTGTTTCTGAAGAAAAAACAAAGAGTTGTTGGGTGTGAGAAAGAACAATGGATGGTCAAGTTATGCAAAAACGCAGGGTCGAGACGGTCAAGATTGTATCAATCTACACCATTTTCGGGGTGGCCTGGATCTACGGGTCTGATACTGCAGTGGGCTGGTTGGTGCGCGACCCTGAAATTATAGTGAAAATTGCTGTCTCCAAAGGTTCTTTCTTTATCTTCTTCACCGCGACCCTCTTGTATTTTTTAATCAGCCGTTTTGTTCAACAGCTCGCGGTTGCTGAAAGGGGCCGGTTGGAGAGTTTGAAAAACTATCAGGCAATTTTCAACGCCACGAACGAGGCCATCCTGATTCATGATGCCCACAATGGAAGCATCGTCGATGTCAATGAGCGCATGCTGGAAATGTTTGGGTATGGGCGCGATGAAGCTTTAACACGAGAAATTTGGCAGCTGTCGGCAGGCGTGTCGCCTTATTCCCAGGAGGAAGCGGTTGGGAAGGTTCGGAGAGCAATGCTTGAGGAACCGCAAGTTTTTGAGTGGCTGTCACGCAAGAAAAACGGAGAACTGTTCTGGTCTGAAGTGTCCTTGAAAAAAGTTGTAACGGGTGGTTGTGACAGGATTGTCGCTGTGCTCAGGGAGATAAGCGAACGCAAACAGGCTGAGGAAGCTGTTCGGGAGCGAGAGCAGTTTCTGCAAACTATTCTCCAGACAACAGCAGACGGATTTTGGGTGCTGAACGCGGAGGGGAGATTTGTAGAGGTCAACAACGCATATTGCAACATGTCTGGCTACTCGAAGCAAGAATTGGCAGGTCTTCACATCAAGGACATTGAAGCAGACGAAACCCCAAACCGAACAGCAGAGCGAATCCAGCGCATTTCTGCCCGTGGGACGGATTTTTTCGAGACCCACCATCGTCGCAAGGATGCAAGCGTCTTTCCCCTGGAGGTTTCGGTCTCGTTTACTAAGGAACGTGGTGGCCAGTATGTTTGCTTTTGCCGGGACCTGACCGAACGGAAACGGACCGAAGAGGTGCTGCATGCAACCCTCAGACGGACGCAGGTCATTCTTTCAAATATGCATGCCGGTATTCTCTTGGTCAATAATGAAAATCAAATTGACTTTGTTAACCAATCCTTCTGTGAACTTTTCGATCTGGAGGAAGCACCGGCAAATTTGCTCGGAATGTCCGCCGCTGCAATGAGAACCATCACCCCCGGCGTGTTTGATGACCCCCAGGTTGCCCTCGTCCGAATCCAGGAAATCATCGCCCAAGACCAAGTCATAAAAAACGAACAAATTTCTATCAGAGGCAAGAGGACCTATCTGCGCGACTACATTCCCCTTGTCGTCGAGGAAAAGAAATACGGCCGCCTTTGGCATTACCTTGACATTACGGAGCGTAAACGGGCCGAGGAAAAACTCAAGGAGAGTGAGGAGCGCTTCAAGGCGTTACACAACGCATCCTTCGGCGGCATTACCATACATGACAAAGGGCTGATTTTAGAATGCAATCAAGGGTTGTCCCAGATTACCGGCTACCCTGTGGAAGAACTCATTGGCATGGATGGTTTGACGCTGATAGCCCCCAGCTCCCGTGAGCTGGTCATGAACAACATTGTAGCAGGGTATGAAAAACCGTATGAGGCGATGGGGATACGGAAAAACGGAGAAGAGTACCCACTTCGGTTGGAAGCGAGAATGATTCCGTATCAAGGGAGAACTGTTCGAACTGTCGAGTTCAGAGACATCACGGACTACAAGCAGTATGAGGCGGAAAGGGAGAGAATGCAGCAGCAGTTGGCCCAAGCTCAGAAAATGGAGTCCGTGGGCCGGTTGGCTGGTGGTGTGGCCCACGACTTCAACAACATGCTGGGGGTGATTCTCGGGTACTCGGAACTGATCCTGGAGCAGGTGGAGGAGAGTCAGCCGTTCCATTCGGCTTTGCAAGGGATCCAGCAGGCGGCGCAACGCTCGGCTGACCTCACTCGACAGTTGTTGGCCTTTGCCCGCAAACAGACCATTGCTCCCAAGGTGATCGATCTCAACAAGACCGTGGAAAGCATGAACAAGATGCTGCTGCGACTCATCGGCGAGGACCTTGATCTTGCCTGGCTGCCGGGGAAGAATCTGTGGCTGGTCAAAATGGACCCCTCCCAGATCGACCAGATGCTGGCGAATTTGTGTGTGAATGCTCGGGATGCCATCGCGGATACCGGCAAGGTCACCATCGAGACGGGCAACGTGGTTTTTGATGCAACCTACTGCGCCAGTCACACCGGTTTTATCCCCGGCGAGTATGTGCTGCTGGCCGTGAGCGACAACGGATGCGGCATGGACCCCGAGATCATTTCCCATCTGTTTGAGCCGTTTTTCACCACCAAGGAAATGGACAAGGGTACCGGCCTGGGGTTGGCCACGGTTTATGGCATCGTCAAGCAGAACAACGGTTTTATCAACGTCTACAGCGAACCTGGCCAGGGAACGACGTTCAAGGTGTACCTGCCGCGCTATCTGGCCTTGGCTGACCATAAATCAGAGGCTGAGGCGGCGTCTCCCGCCTTGTCTGGCCACGAAACCATCCTGCTGGTGGAAGACGAGCCCATGATCCTCGATATGGCCATGGCGATGCTCGAACGCCTCGGATACACTGTCCTGGCTGGGGCCACACCGGGCGAAGCCATTCGTTTGGCCAAGGAGCATGCCGGCAAAATCGACCTGCTGATGACGGATGTTGTCATGCCCGAGATGAATGGGCGTGATCTGGCAAAGAACCTCTTATCCCTCTATCCCGAGCTCAAACGCTTGTTCATGTCTGGGTACACCGCCAACGTCATTGCCCATCACGGCGTGCTCGATGAAGGCGTGCACTTCATCCAGAAGCCTTTTACCCTGAAAGTTTTAGCTGCCAAGGTGCGGGGAGCGCTCAACACGGGAAGCGTAAACGAGGGGCTATAAGCAATGGATGGAAGGGAAAGGCTTGGTGAGGAGCAACGGCAAGAACCACTGGGAAAATGATACCACTTCTCACCTTGTTCATCGTTCCCCGCAAGGACAGTAAACACGTCAAGGGTGTTGATCCTGATATGGCTGTACTTGCGGTGTTGACCAATTTCTGCGGCATCTCCTGCCACGATCCGAAAAGTTTTAAATAACATTTTCACCTCTGCCAAATGAAAGGGGCTCGAAAGAGCCTCTTTTTGTTTGTCGGTTATCGAAAGTTTTTCTCAGTCGATGCGATGAATGTATGGTACCTTGCCCTATGTTCACCCCAACGCCACCCAACTGCCTCTGGAGTGCACTGGCCCCGTTCAACCCGGATAAAGCCGTTGCCCCCGAATATGGAACCTTCTTGCCGAATCTTTATGTTGGCTGGAAAAGTGAAACCTCACCCCCTGAGCAATGAACGCTCACACTTACACAACCTGAACCAGGATAGTTTAATCCCCTTAAAGGGAAGGAAATCGAAATGAAACTCTGGGTAACCCCAAATGGCGACCGTTGGCTCTGTGATGAATGCCAGCCTGAATTCGAAGAACAGATCCGTAGTGAAAAATGGCGGGTAGCCTTCAATGAATTGGATCAAATGCTGCGTTGCTCTCATTGCAAACACAGTGATGTGGAAATCCCTGATTGAGGGTGAAGAGGGAGCCTTTGTCAATGCGCTTTGAACATTGCTCCCTTTTTCAGTTTCTCATCTCAACCCCTTGAGTCCAACTCTTCTTTTTTAAGGGCCTCTTGCAAAATAAACGTCTGCGATCATTGCTGTCTTATAGATTTTCCCACAATAAAATCTGCGGAGAAACAGTACGTTGAGCAACGGTTGGTTTAAAAAGTTCGATTAAATTCCTCTTGGTGAAGAGGTTGAGCTGCAGCACCCGGAGGATCTGCTGCATGGAACTACTCAATTTTGCTTTAAAATTGAGATAAGCGACCAAGAGGTACACGCATAGGGCTATCCACACCTGGGTCAACACTGCGTTGCTGGATGTTCCCAGAAAAGTTTTGATCTTCAGATTCTGCTTGATCCACTTGAAGAACAGCTCGATCTGCCAGCGCTCCTTATAAATAGCTGCGATCTCCTTGGCTTTCAGGTGGTGGGCATTGGTGACAAAGCGATATTCGACACCGGTTTCCGCATCGGTGTATGCGACCAAACGAAGAGGCTCCTTGACGCCCTTGAGCCGGATGGACTGGTCATTGGTGATGCCGGGGCTTTTACGTCCAGCCCGTTTGAGCAGGTATTCGACATCGGCGTTGCTTTTCAGGCGGGTGACAAAGAAAATGGAGTTTATGGTCAGGTCATTATACCATGCGTAATCGGTGAAGCCGCGATCAAAGCAGACAAAGGATCCCTTGGGAAGTTTGAGGGTTTTGGCCCAGTTGATCTCATGCACCTTGCCGCTGGTCATGTCCATGAACGCGGGGATAAAGCCATCGGCATCCAGCCCCATGTGCAACTTGATGGCCCCTTTTTTCTGCCGAAACTCGGCCCATGGAAACACGGACAGGCAGAGATTGATCACCGTGGCGTCCAAGAGGTAGAGTTTGCCCTGGAAGGAAAACTTGTGTTTGGGAGCAGCCAGTTGGCATCGGCTCAACAGTCGGGCGAACAGCATTTGATAGAGGGTGGCAGGCTGTTCGGCATTCACCCGTGCCAATGTCGCTTTGGAAGTTTTTTTCATGCCGAGGTGATAGAGACGTTGACCTTGCGCCTTCAGGTTATCGGTGATGTCCCGGAGACTTCTTCTGCCGGACATCTGCCCGATCAGCAGAGCCAGGAACTGACTCCACCGGTTGTAGAAGCGGAACTTCTGTCCCGCATGATGTACCTTGGCAAGAGCATCGAATTCATATCTCGGTATAAGTGCAATCAGTTGCTTCAGCGCGGTATCGCTATGGGCCATGGCTCGGATCTCCTTGGTTTGTATGATCTTTTTCGCAAAATCATTATACCCCAAAGAGCTCTCTGAGCCTCTTTTTATTGATCATTTATGAGACAGCAGTGGTCTGCGATCCATGTCATATAAAGGCCACAGCCGGAAAAGCCTATGTCTTGGATGGGAGAGATTGCTGCACAAGACTGAACCTTGTTCGCGGGCATGGCCCGCTCCTACCAGCAAACTCGATACCTTTGGGGGAGGAGTGGGCCATGCCCGCGATGTGAATTCTGAATTGTTGCATCTACTCGGATGTCATTTCGACCAACGGGAGAAATTTCTTGTTTCAAAGCACGTGATTTCTCGCTACCGCTCGAAATGACGACAAAAAATGTCTCATCTCTTTTTTGATAACCATGCCAAATCAAAGATCTTTTACATTTTGTAAAAGGCTCTAAAGAGAGACTGTTTTTTCTGTCCCAAAAGTAACAGCTCTCTTTGGCCATATCAGGTGCACCTGTACCAGGCCTCCAGCTGCTGTTATGGGGAAGCGGGAGTTGTTTTGCCTACCGCAGTCCGGGTTTTGAATAGCGGACCTGCTGTTCGATGATTACCCTCTTATTACAAGGGGGGCTGGGGAACGATGTGGTTGTTGTTCCCGTCCCGGACAAGGACGAGGATCTGTTACGGCAAGAGGAAGCGATGGTTGATTGGACCGAGAAAACCATCATTGTCACTGGCGGCGCGCAAGGAATTGGCCGAGCGGTGACGGAATATCTTTTGCGCCGAGGTGCGTCCGTGGTCATTGCCGATTGTGATGCGGAGGCGGGGGAAGAATTGCTGGCGGGTCTCGGTGCCCCGGAACAGCTCTCGTTCGTTCCGGCCGATATCGGGTCCGAGGAGGCGGTCCGGGCCTGCATCAAGCACACGCTTTCCCGCTTTGGCCGACTTGACGGGCTGGTCAATAATGCCGGTATCGCCAACCCTCAGCGGTTGCCAATCACCGAGATGCCGCTCGAAGACTGGGAACATATTGTACGCATCAACTTGACCGGTTCGTTCCTCATGGTGAAGCATGCTGCTCCCTACCTGGAGCAGCGCATGGGGGCGATTGTCAATATCGCCTCCACCCGTGCCCTGCAGTCGGAACCGCATACCGAGGCCTACTCTGCCTCTAAGGGCGGTCTTGTTGCCCTCACCCACGCCCTGGCGATCAGTTTTTCTCATCGTATCCGTGTCAATGCCGTCCTCCCCGGCTGGATTGATGTCAGTTCTCTCCAGAAAAAGAACAAACACCATGACCCGCGACTGAGCCCGGAAGATCATCTCCAACATCCCGCAGGTCGCGTCGGAGTGGGCAACGACGTTGCCGCTATGGTGGCCTACTTGCTTTCCGAAGAAGCGGCCTTCATCACCGGCCAATCGTTTGTCGTGGATGGCGGCATGACCAAGAAAATGATCTATGTTGAGTAAAGGAGGTGCGAATGTGATGCCGCCAATCCGGCTTGTGTCGATCATCTTGTTGTTTCTCATTATGGTTATTGCTGTTCCGGCGCTTTGGGCCAAGGAAAAACAGGTGCCGGAAGATCTCGGAGCCCTCATTGCCCAAGCGGTGGCCAACAATCCCGAGGTTAAAGCCTCGGCGGAACGCTGGCAGATGAGCGTGGAACGGGCCCGGCAGGCGGGGGCGCTTGAGGATCCGATGATGATGTTCCGCGTGCAGAATGCCCTGATCCGTGACCCGCTCAACTTCCAGCGCGACACTATGACCGCCAAGGTGATAGGCCTCAGCCAGAAGCTGCCCTTTTACGGCAAGCGCGACCTGATGCGGGAGGAGGCCGGATTCGAGGCCGATGCCGAGCGCTGGGTGGTCGAGGAGCGCCGGATCGAGTTGCGGCGGATGGTCAAGGAGACCTGGTATCAGGTCTACCTGGTTGACCGCTCCCTGGAGACGGTTGCCGGCACCGCCCGGTTGCTGGATGATCTCATTCGTCTGGCGGAGTCCATGTACAGCGTGGGCAAAGCAGGGCAGCAGGAGATTTTTCAGGCGCAAGTTGAGCGTTCAAAGATGGAGGAGATGCGTATCGGCCTGGAACAGAAGCGGCGGACCCTGGTCGCCACCCTCAACACTTTGGCCTACCGTCCGCCGGAGACTGCCATCCCCCAGATCCCCAAAACAACCCTGCCCCCCTTTTCTTTTTCGGCTGCCGAGCTTGAGAGCCTGGCTCTGGCCCATCGCCCGGCGCTGAAGTCCCTGAAGGCGAAAATCGACAAGGCTGAGGCCGGCGCTCTGCTGGCAGAGAAAGAACTCTATCCCGATTTCACCGTTTCCCTGGAATACATGCAGCGTGAGCCGGCCATGGAGACTCCGGGCGATGATATGTACGGCGCGCAATTGTCCTTTAACCTGCCGATTCAATCGGACCGGCGCCATGCCAAGATTGCCGAAATGCAGGCTTCGAAACGGATGGCTGTCCAGGAATTGGCCGTCCTGCAGAACCAGATCCGTTTGGCCATCAACGACGGCTTGGCCCAATTGGAACGCAGCCGCAAACTGACCCGGCTCTACGACAAGGGTATCCTCCTCCAGGCGGGAGGTGCCATTGAATCGGCTATGGCCGCGTACCGGACCGACAAGGCAAAATTTTCCGAGGTCTTGGCTAGCCGCATGGCCCTGTTTAACTTCGAGCGGGAATACCATGGAGCCATGGCCGAGCATCAGATGCAGCTGGCGGTGCTTGAAAACGTGGTGGGCATACCCTTGCCGCCAACGCAGTGAACAGCATTATTTCAGGAAGCGATATGGATGATCAGAAAAAATACACCACTTCTTTATATGGCCGGTTTGGGTACTTTGTTATGTGCTTTCCTTACGCATTATTTGCCTTGATGTTTTTACCGGTCCTAAAAGATATGGTAACTGGCATCCATGATAACGACATCGTATCCGAGGTGTTTTTTATAGCAATAGGGATAGGTTCATTATTCATATTTTTCTATAACCTCTATCAGATTACGAAATTTTCCCCAAGATTTATAACCACATCAAACGTGCTCATCCACAAAGGAATTCTTGGGACAAAGATGTTTGATTGGAAAGATGTAACTAAGATATCGCTTAATTACGCAGGGAAAAGTCCGTATGTACTTTTGAATATATTTACAAAGAAGAGAAAGCTCAGATGTAAGCTTGACGTATCAGGATTGGAGCCGAATTATAAAGAATTCATTAATGACATTAGAGTTCGAATGAAAAATGTCGGCAATGATTCTGTAATGGATCATCCATTATAGCAGCGATATGCTTTTTTACCCTTTTTGAGGATGTTTGATGAGAGTATCGGCGAACGTGAAGACAATAATGGTGCTCATCGGTCTGGCCCTGGCCCTCGGCGGCGGGTACCTGATAGGTGTCAGCCGTCACGAGCACGAACCAGCGGTTCCTGAAGCGGGGCAAGAGGCGGCCAAAGTCCAGTATACCTGCTCCATGCATCCGTTCATTCTCCGCGATGCCCCAGGTGCCTGCCCGATCTGCGGCATGGCCCTCACGCCAGTCAAAGCGGCCAGCAGCGGCGGGGTGCAGAAATGGCGTTCGCCCATGGACCCTACTTATGTACGGGATGTGCCGGGAAAGGATTACATGGGGCATGATCTGGTGCCGGTCCAGGAGGGCGGGGCCGCTTCGGAGGGGATCCGGATCGACCCGGTCACCCTGCAAAACATGGGGGTGCGGACGGAGAAGGTGGCCAAGCGCAGGCTGCAGCGGACCATCCGCACTGTCGGTCTGGTCACCGTTGCCGATGATCGCCAGTTCTCGGTGAATGCCAAGATTGAGGGTTGGGTGGAGCGGCTCCATGTCAACCAGCAGGGCCAGCCGGTGAAAAAGGGACAACCGTTGTTGGAGATTTACAGCCCCGAACTGGTGGCTGCTCAGCAGGAATATCTGCTGGCCGTGGCCAACAGGGGACGGCTGGCGGCCAGCCCCTTTCCCGAGATAGCCGCCGGTGCCGGCCGGCTGGTGGAGGCCGCCCGAACCCGTCTGCGCTACTGGGACATCAGCCCGGAGCAGATCCGCACCCTGGAACGATCCGGCCAGGTGCTCAAAACGCTGACCCTTTTCAGCGAACAGGGTGGGGTTGTGACCAGCAAGAAGGTGGTGGCGGGGGCACGGATCATGGCTGGCGAGGAACTGCTGCAGATTGCTGATCTGTCCACAGTCTGGGTCAACGCCGATATCTATGAATATGAACTGCCTTGGGTCAAAGTCGGCCAAGCTGTGCAGGTGGAGCTGCCCTTGGCGAGCGGCAAGGTGATTGACGGCACGATCGCCTATCTCTATCCCACTCTGGAGAACGAAACCAGGACCGTCAAGGCCCGCATCGAGGTGGCCAATCCCGGATTGGAATTGAAGCCAGCCATGTTTGCCAATGTCAGCATTACCGCTGGGGTGGCTGAGGAGACCCTCGCCATTCCCATGACCGCGCTGCTGCATTCCGGGAAGGGCCAAACGGTTTTTGTCGCCCTGGGGGAAGGCCGATTTGCGCCGCGGAACGTGAAAAGCGGCGTGCGTGACGAGAGCGGTGCCATCCAGATTCTCTCCGGTCTCAGCGAGGGCGAGAGCGTGGTGGTTTCCGCCCAGTTCATGCTCGATTCGGAAAGCAGGCTCCGCGAGGCTCTGGATAAGATGCTGAGCCCGAAAACGGAGGGGGAAACTCCTTCCCCTCCGGGGCCCGGTCCTGCGACAAAGCCGGACGAACCCGGAAAAGCGCCTTCCGGGAACAAGCCCGATGCCAAGGCCTTGGACGATCTGTTCAAATGAGCAGATCAGCCAGAGCCAACCCCGGGAGTCGTTATGCTTGAAGCCATCATCGCCTGGTCGATCCGCAACAAGTTTCTGGTGATTCTGTCGACGCTCTTTGTCGTGATCGCTGGCGTCTATTCTCTCCGGCAAACGCCGGTGGATGCCATTCCCGATCTGTCGGATGTCCAGGTGATCGTCTTCACCGAATACCCCGGTCAGGCGCCCCAGGTGGTGGAGGACCAGGTGACCTATCCCCTGACCACCCGCATGCTGTCAGTGCCGGGTGCCAAGGTGGTGCGCGGCTACTCCTTCTTCGGCTCTTCCTTTGTCTATATCATCTTTGAGGATGGCACCGACATCTATTGGGCACGTTCCCGGGTGCTCGAATATCTGAGCACCACCTCGGCCAGTCTGCCTCAGGGGGTGACCCCAACTCTTGGCCCCGATGCCACCGGTGTCGGCTGGATTTTTCAATACACGCTGGAGAGCAACCGGCACAATCTCCAGGAACTGCGTTCCATCCAGGACTGGTATCTGCGCTACGAGCTGACCTCAATCGAAGGGGTCTCGGAAGTGGCGAGCCTCGGTGGCTTTGTCAAGCAGTACCAGGTGGCGGTTGATCCCAACAAGCTGGCGGCCTATCGGATTCCGATAACCGAGGTGATGATGGCCATCAAGCGGGCCAACCTCGATGTCGGCGGCGGGTCCATCGAAATGGGCGAGACCGAGTTTGTGGTCCGCAGCCAGGGCTATATCCGCACCCTGGCCGATCTGGGCAGTATTGTGGTGATGGCGACCGGCGAGGGCACGCCGGTGCTGGTCAAGGATCTGGCCGAGGTGCGGTTGGGGCCAGAGATGCGGCGCGGAGTGGCCGAGTCGGACGGGCAGGGCGAGACAGTCGGCGGCATCATCGTTATGCGGTTTGGCGAGAATGCGCTGGCGACCATCGAGCGGGTCAAGGCCAAGCTGGAAACCTTGAAAGCCGGCCTGCCGGAAGGCGTGACGATCAAAACCGTTTATGACCGTTCCGGACTGATCGAGCGGGCCGTGGCCACTCTCAAGGAAAAGCTGCTGGAGGAATCCATCGTTGTTGCCGTGGTGACCCTGCTGTTCCTCGCGCATCTGCCCAGTGCCCTGGTGGCCATCTGCACCTTGCCGGTGGCCATTCTGCTGGCTTTCGTGATCATGCATGCCCAAGGGATCAACGCCAATGTCATGAGCCTCGGCGGCATCGCCATTGCCATCGGCGCCATGATCGACGCCGCGATCATCATGATCGAGAACGCCCATAAGCATCTGGAGCGCGATCGCGGCCGCAAACCCCATTGGCAGATCATCCTTGATGCGGCCAGCGAAGTCGGGCCGACGCTCTTTTACTCGCTCCTGGTGATCACCGTTTCCTTTGCCCCGGTGTTCACCCTCACCGAGCAGAGCGGCCGCCTGTTCAAGCCGCTGGCCTTCACCAAGACCTATGCCATGGGCGCGGCGGCGCTGCTGTCGATCACCCTGGTGCCGGTGCTGATGGGCTGGTTCATCCGCGGCAAAATCAAGGCCGAGTCGGCCAACCCTCTTAACCGCATCCTGATCCGCCTTTACCATCCGGTGGTCGACTGGGTGCTCAAATGGCGCAAACTGACCCTGTTGCTGGCACTCGCGGCTATGCTTTCGATTGCCTGGCCCTTGTCGAAGATGGGATCGGAATTCATGCCGCCGCTCTACGAGGGCGATCTCCTCTACATGCCCACCACCTTTCCCGGCCTGTCGGTGACCAAGGCCAAGGAGATCCTGCAGCAGACCGACCGCATCATCCGCCAATTTCCTGAGGTGGCGCATGTTTTCGGGAAGGTCGGACGGGCCGAGACCGCCACCGATCCAGCGCCGATGATGATGCTTGAAACCACGATCATGCTTAAGCCGGAGCGCGATTGGCGGCGGGTGCCGGCCATGCGCTTCTATTCCACCTGGTCCGGCGGGCTGGAATGGCTGAAAATCCCTTTGCGCCGTCTTTGGCCGGAAGAAAAAACCATGAGCGTCGATCAGCTCATCGAACGGCTCAACAACGCCATCCAATTCCCCGGTTTGACCAACGCTTGGACCATGCCGATCAAAACCCGGATCGATATGTTATCCACCGGCATCAAGACCCCGGTCGGGATCAAGGTCATGGGCAACGATTTGGCAACGCTCTCCCGGATTGGCGTCGAGATCGAGGGAGTCGTCCGGACCCTGCCGGGGACGCTCAGCGCCATTGCCGAGCGGGCCGTGGGAGGCAACTATCTCGACATCCGGATCGACCGTGCCAAGGCCGCCCGCTACGGCATCAATGTCGGGGTGATCCAGGAGCTCATCCAGACGGCGGTGGGCGGCATGGCGGTGACCGAGACGGTCGAGGGGCTGGAACGCTATTCGGTCAATGTTCGCTATGACCGCGATTTCCGCTCTGATCCCGATGCCCTGATGCGGGTGCTGGTGCCGGGTCCGGGGGGGAGGCAGATCCCCCTGGCCCAGCTGGCCGAGATCAGCATCAGCCATGGACCGGACTCGATCAAGAGCGAGAACGGCCGCCGCACCGCCTGGGTCTATGTCGACATCCAGGGTGTCGACCTTGGCACCTATGTCGCCGACGCCCGCAATGCAGTGGCGGCGCACATTCAGCTGCCCCCAGGCTATAACATCGTCTGGAGCGGCCAGTTCGAGTACATGGAAAAGGCGAAGGCCAGGCTCATGGTCATCATCCCGCTGACTATCCTGATCATCTTCGTCATCATTTACCTGAGCACCAAGAGTCTGATCAAGACCGGCATCGTTTTTCTCGCCGTTCCCTTTTCCTTGGTCGGCGCCTTCTGGCTGCTCTATCTGCTCGACTATCATACCTCAATCGCCGTCTGGGTGGGGATCATCGCCCTGGCTGGGCTGGACGCGGAAACCGGGGTAGTGATGCTGCTTTACCTCGATCTGGCCCACAAACTCTGGGGCGACCAGGGGCGGATGCGCACCCGCGGCGATCTGGTCCAGGCCATCCACTTTGGTGCGGTCAAACGGATCCGGCCCAAGGTGATGACCATCACGGTGATCATCGCCGGCCTGCTGCCGATCATGTGGAGCCACGGCGCCGGGGCGGATGTGATGAAGCGCATCGCCGCACCCATGGTCGGCGGTGTGGTCACCTCGGGCCTGATGGAACTGCTTGTTTACCCGGTTCTATTTTATCTCTGGCGCGCCCGGCGGCTTGATTCCAGCCTGGTTGCCAGTTCAGAGGCACCTCTTCATGAAGATGCAATCGTTATCAACCCACCTCAGATTGAGGAATTACCTAAGGAGAATTTATTATGAAGCGCACAGTCCTTTTATTGACCGTTCTTTCTTTTTTGACCTTGCCTGCACTCGCAATCGGTCAGACCCCCAGCGACCACAGTCAACACGCGATGCCGCCGCCGCAAGGTGATCATGGCACCATGCCGATGATGAATAAGCAGACGATCATGCTGGGGGAGCAAACGATCGAAGGCGTCAAGGGGATGGCCCATCTCAACGATGTCGGCGCAGTGATGGCCCAGATGGGTAAAAAGGAGAATTATCACTTTATGGTTATGTTCAGTGACGCCAAGACCGGGGCCGCGATTGAACAGGGGACGGTGGCCGTGAAAATCACCGATCCGAAGACCGGCCAGACCGGCGAAGCGATCCCGCTGATGGGTATGGGCGGCCATTTCGGGGTTGATGTCTCCTTGCTGGCCAAGGGTGAGTACCAGTTTCAGGTCGGCAGCAAACTGGCAGATGGGAGCAAGCGCCAGTTCACTTTTCATTATACATTAAAGTAAGTGTCTCTAGCCTTGACCAGGGTGGTGGCGGCCAACGTGCGGTTTCCTGGCCCTAGGTCAAGGTCGGATTTGAACAGGCTGCCACGCTATTCAACGGCGATGTCAGGTCATGATTGAATACTTGCCAAAGAAGGAACGGGTTGGAGATGCAGGATGTTGCCAGGCCCGCTAAGGGGAAAATCGCTCTTCTTATTCTTCTTATCGGGGGGATCACTTTTCTTCATTTTTTAGTCCCGACCAATCAGCATGCATTGCACATAATACATATCGTTCTGCGGAAACTCTATTTCCTCCCTCCTGTGATAGGGGCAGCTTGGTTTGGGTTGAGGGGGGCGGTGTATGTTACACTGGCGATCAGCATTTTGTTCTCTTTTCATGCGATTCTTGACTGGCCGGAAAACTACATGGAACAGGCCAACCAAGGCGGTGAACTAGTGAGTTTTTGGGTCGCGGGGCTTGTGGCCGGTCAACTTTTCGAGCGTGAGCGATCTCTCCTGAAAGATCTTGTACGGGCCCACGAGGAAACGCTTCTTGGCCTTGTATCAGCGCTTGATATGAAAGAACACTCTACTCACCTTCACTCACAAAGAGTCCGCCAGAATACGCTTCTCTTGGCCGACAAGTTTGGTCTCGATGAGGCCAGGAAGAGGGCCATCGGTTTCGGTGCGCTCATGCATGATGTGGGGAAGATCGCGGTGCCCGACGCCATTTTGTTGAAGCCAGACCCGTTGACTGACGAAGAACAAAAGGTAATGCGCAATCATCCCTCAGCCGGCTACGATATTGTGAAAAAAATTGGATTTCTTCGTGAGGCTGCGGAAATCGTCTATGCCCATCATGAGCGTTTTGACGGGTGTGGGTACCTACGTGGGTTGAAGGGCGGAGATATCCCTTTCGGCGCTAGGCTTTTTGCTGTAGTTGATGTTTACGACGCCCTTACCTCAGCACGGCCCTACCACACGCCGGTGAGTCATGAGGAAGCGCTTGCCGAGATCAGAAAGGAAAGCGGCCGTCATTTTGATCCGGAAGTGGTTAAAGCGTTTCTGGCAATTTCCCCCCAAGAACTCGGTGCAGATTGAGAATTTACCTCCTCTACCCGATGGACCGGAAAGAAAAGGAAAGGAAGGCCTCACCTTAAAGGCGCGTCCAATTTTTCGGCGCTACTTCTTATTTGAAGAGCAATGCATTGAGGTTGAGGCGAGAAAAAAATTATCTTATGCG
Organism: uncultured Desulfobulbus sp.; assembly: GCF_963662935.2. Classification (NCBI taxonomy): domain Bacteria; kingdom Pseudomonadati; phylum Thermodesulfobacteriota; class Desulfobulbia; order Desulfobulbales; family Desulfobulbaceae; genus Desulfobulbus; species uncultured Desulfobulbus sp. The sequence goes on from NZ_CAXXTL010000002.1 coordinate 2,737,537, forward strand.
AAAAACCATTTGGCCAGGGGATGATCCCCTTCATTCAACAACCATTACACAAGGAGAACGGAAATGAAGAAAATGATTTTGACCGCGTCCCTGATGTCGATGCTGTTCTTTGCTGGGTCTTCTTTGGCTGTGGATGAGCATCACGCTGAAAAGAAGGATGCGCCAGCTACGACCCAGATAAAGACGGACCAGATGGAAATGGGCCAGATGGAAATGGGCCAGATGGACGCCCAGACCAAAAAGATGGAAGAGATGCGAAAAAAGATTGAGATGGAGAAAGACCCAGCGGCGAGAAAAGCACTCATGCAAGAGCAGATGCAGATGATGAATGATTGCATGAAAATGATGGACGGGAAAGACATGATGGGTGGGAAGGCTATGATGGGGGACAAAAGCATGCCCATGGATGATCGCATGGGCATGATGGAGAAAAAAATGAACATGATGCAGGAAATGATGAACGGCATGATGATGCAACAGGAAATGAAGGCAAAATAATCTTTGGTACGGCTGTGCGTTCGCCTCTGGTCAGAAGGACGGGAACACTTTTCTGCTAGGGGCGATTCTCTGCTACCTAACTGAATAATTCACCCTATGGAACGGCCCCATCTGCACATTATTGGCGTCTTGCATGGCGATATAACAAGCCTTGAAGATGCTCCCAAAAACTATGATGATTCGCAACGGGTTGGGATTTTGGAGATCTTTCCGCAGTATCAGGAGGGGCTTGACGGTATTGTTCCCGGTCAGACCATTGTGGTGCTGTTCTGGCTGCACCAAGCGACCCGTGACATTCTCAAAGTGTATCCACGGGGGGACAGGTCGCGAGGACTTCGGGGCGTCTTCGCTACCCGGAGTCCGGTCCGCCCAAACCCCATTGCCCTTTCGGAATTGGAAGTTCGAGCTCTCCACGGTAATTGTGTGGAGGTTTCCGGGCTGGATATGCTCGATGGCACGCCCATCATTGACATCAAAAAGAAGATCAGCCGGTGAGATTTTTGCTGGACAGTTGCCGGACACAAAGGGTACACGATCTCTATCGCCGTCGACGGGCTGGTGGTGCGAAGGTGACCGCATCCTGGGGCGATATTTCATTCCCCTGCTTTGAGTGCAGCAGGTCGCATCCAGGTCAAGGGACGAAAAGCTGTTGACTTCAAACTTGTTGTTTTGCACCTAGAATTCAAAGGGTTAGAGCTGCGGTCTTGTTGTGGTGCCGAGGGCGGCTTGGGGGGTGCGGTCCACTGGCACCAAGGCGGCAACGAATCCGCTACCGCCTCCGTTATTCATTTACTTGATTCCTGGCATTCCTGCCCAACAGCCATTCTTCCCGACCTTCTGGACCATCTATGCCGATCTTGAATCTAACTGTTCCCGAATTGCGCCTCTCCATCGCCCCCGACTCCTTGGGTTTCGCCGATACCTCAGAATTGCTGGAACACACCCTGCCGTGGATCGGCCAGGAACGGGCGGAAATCGCCGCTCATTTCGGACTTGGCATGGATCAGGCGGATTACAACCTGTTTGTGCTGGGAGAGGTCGGCAGCGGCCGATCTTCGCTGCTCAAGCAAGCCATGCAAACGGGCGCCGCGCTCCGGGCCACCCCGCCGGACCTGTGTTATCTGCACAACTTCGACGCCCCGGAACATCCGCATGCCCTGCGTCTGCCCACTGGACAGGGTCGTCTGTTCCGGCAGGGCATGGCGCGCATGGTCAAGGCCCTGCTGACCGAAATACCGCAACAGCTCGACGGCCCGGACTTCAAGGTGGAGAGCGAGCGGTTGGCAAAATCCTACAAGGAGGAAGAGGCCAAGGCCTTCGCTGAACTCGATACCTTTGCCGAAGCCCGCAATTTTACGATGCACCGGGATTCGGGCAACATTCTGTTCACCTTGCTGGGTCCGGAGAAGGGGCATGCCATGACCGAGGATGAAATGTTTGCCCTGCCGAAGGAACGGCGCGCCGAGATTGCCCAGGCGGAACAGGATCTGCTCGTCGAGATCAACCGCTATTTCGAGAAAACCCGCCCGATGGAACGGACGATGAACGAGGCCCTGGCGGCCTTGCGTCGTCAGGTGGTCACGCCGCTGCTGGATCGAGAAGTCGGTGCAGTCCACGATGCCCTGAGCAAACAGACTCCAGATATGACCAAGGTCGACGCCTATCTGGACCAGGTGGTGCACGACATTCTCGACAACCTGGAGTTGTTCAAATCCTCGGAAACAGAGGATGAGTTGCGCAACGAGGTGCTGGGCAAGGTGCTGTCCCGTTACCGGGTCAACCTGGTTGTCGATAACGACGGTTTGCACGGTGCGCCGGTGATCGTTGAAGACAACCCCCTGTTCCGCTCGCTCTTTGGCAGCATCGAATATCAAGCCGAGAACGACGTGCTGATGACCGATTTTTCCCGCATCCGCGCAGGCAGCCTCCTCAAGGCGCACGGCGGTTTCCTCATGCTGCACCTGCGCGACCTGCTGGCCGATTCGCTGGTATGGGAGAAACTGCGGCGTTTTCTGCGCAGCGGTCAACTGCAGATTGAAGAACCGGGCACCGCTTTTGCGGCGATTGCAGCGGTTTCGCTCGAACCCGAACCGGTGAAGGTCGATGTCAAAATTGTGCTGATCGGTTCGCGGCCCCTGTATTACGAATTGCAGGAGGGCGATCCCGAATTCGCGCGCCGCTTCCGGGTTAAGGTGGATTTTGCGGAGAAATTTTTTGCCGGGGACGAGACCCGCCGCGCCTCGGCCGCCTTTGTTGCCCATACCTGCCGAAAACTCGGATTGCCTCATTTCTCCGCCGCTGCCGTCGCCCGTCTGCTGGAACAGGGACATCGCGAAGCAGAAGACAGGGCGCGCCAAAGTGCCATCTTTGGCCATACTGAGGCCTTGGTCATGGAAAGCGCTGTGCTGTGTCAAAAACGATCCGGCTGCCTCGTCGAAGCAGCCGATGTCGATGCCGCCTTGGTCGCCCGCACGCGGCGCCACGACTATCCCGAGCAGCGCCTGCGGGAAGCCATCGTCGAAGGCGAGGTGCTGATTTCCTTGCAGGGTGAGCAGGTCGGTCAGTTGAACGGTCTGACCGTCGTCGATCTGGGTGATCACCGCTTCGGCTTTCCGGTGCGCGTCACCGCCCGAACCTGCGCCGGCAACGACGGACTGATTAATGTCGAGCGCGAGGTGGAGATGTCCGGCCCCATTCACGATAAGGGCGTCCTCATCCTGCACAGCTATCTGGCATCGCTCTTTGCCCATAATGCCCCGTTGGCGCTCAACGCTTCCATCGTCTTCGAGCAGGAATACAGCGGGATTGAAGGCGATTCAGCTTCCTGTGCCGAATTGTATGCTTTGCTCTCGGCGCTGTCCGGGTTGCCGCTCAAACAGGATATTGCGGTGACCGGCGCACTCAACCAGCACGGCGAGGTGCTGCCGGTGGGAGGGATCAATGAAAAGATCGAGGGCTATTTCCACATCTGCGCTGCTGCCGGACTCAACGGCAGCCAAGGCGTGCTGATTCCGCATCGCAACCGCCGCCACCTGATGCTCGACCATGCAGTCATTCAAGCCGTCGCTCAAGGTTTGTTCCATATACATACGGTGGAGCATGTGACCGAGGGGTTGGAACTGCTCACCGGAGTGCCTGCGGGCTTCGCGAATGCCAGCGGTCTGTATCCGCGCAGCAGCGTACTGAGTCATGCCCAGCAAACCCTGCTGTCCTACCGCCGCGCTTGCCATACGTTGGAACGTGGCGGTGACACCAGACATGCCCACCGGTCCTTGAGGAGATAACCCGCTGCCAGCAAGGGGTCCATGAACAAGGCTGCGTGTGGATGCACAAAGAGACATCGATGATGGCCGATTTTTTTAAGGAGATGATGCTATGAAATTTTCAGAGGCACGGCAGGGCAGAGTATTTGTTCTTCGGCTGGAAGACGGCGATATCGTCCACGAAACCATTGAGCAGTTCGCTGTTGATCAGAATATTGAGGCAGCATCTCTCCTCATTGTTGGCGGAGCGGACGATGGCAGTCGACTGGTGGTCGGGCCAAGGAGAGACCGCGGCCTCCCCTTGGATGCCATGAAATATGAACTGGAACATGCCCATGAAGTTGCTGGCGTCGGCACCCTTTTTCGGGATGAGGAGGGGACGCCGCTCCTTCATATGCACATGGCCTGCGGCAGAGCCGGTGCAACGGTTACCGGTTGTATCCGCGATGGGGTGAAAGTGTGGCATGTCATGGAGGTGATCATGCAAGAATTGGTGGGGACCACCGCGAGAAGAGCACGGGAAGAGCCTCTTGGCTTGAAGTTGCTGCGGCCATAGGGCACGAGAGTCATTGCGCTCTTAAGGGATCGAAGAAGTTTGGCCCGTTGTGCTGCAGGCTTTGGCCCACCCTATCCAGAGAAGAACAATCGGCGAAAGTTGTCTGTAGCCTAAGAATAATAAATGAGAAAAAGGAATTCTTTTGAAAAATAACGATGTATTGCGAAGTGTCCGCTATGCCTTCGATTTGAGTGATTCAGCCATGATAGCGCTCTGCAGCACAGCTGATCATCAGGTCACTCGGGGGCAGGTCAGCGATTGGTTGAAAAAAGAGGACGACCCCGCTTTCCAGAATTGCAGCGATAGGCAGTTGGCCATTTTTTTAAATGGTTTGATTGACCAAAGGCGCGGCAAACAAGAAGGGCGGCAATTGGAACCGGAACAGCGTTTAACCAACAATATCATTTTGAAAAAATTGAAAATAGCCTTGGATTTGAAAAGCGAAGATATTCTTGAGATTATGGCACTGGCACAGTTCAGCATAAGTCAGCATGAAATAAGTGCGTTGTTTCGAAAGCCCGACAATAAGCACTACCGTCTTTGTAAGGATCAAATTTTGCGAAATTTTCTTAAAGGCGTGCAGCGTAAATATCGACCGAATAACCCTGTCGCGGAAACCTGAAGGATCTTGTATCCTAACAAAATTCGTTTTGGGGTCGGCTTGGGAAAAATCCAACAGTCTTGGCTTCCGGATGGAACGTCGAACAATTAATAGAAGGCCAGCTTATATGAAAATCGCATTCGTTCTCATGGTTATGATGACCCTCGGTGTGCTGACGGCCACAGCCCAAGAGGTGGTAAAAAGGGATGTCATCAAAACCTCGGCCGGCGACCTGGAACTTGTCTTCATCGGCCACTCGTCACTGATGATGACCTTCCGCGGCAAGATTATCCATTTTGATCCCTACGGCAAAATGGCAGATTACAAGAAACTGCCCAAGGCGGACCTGATTTTTATCACCCACGATCATAATGACCATTTCGATCTGGCGGCTCTGCAGGCTATTCAAAAAAAAGAGACGACTGTGATTCTCCCTCCCATCTGTTCTGAAAAGGTGCCGGAAGGTTGGATCATGGAAAATGGCGAATCCCTGACGGTGCAAGGTGTTGAAGTTCAAGCTCTTCCTGCCTTCAACATGGTGCATAAGCGGGAAAGTGGCCAAGCCTATCATCCGAAAGGTATTGGCAATGGCTACGTGCTGACCTTTGGTGACAAACGGATATATGTGGCGGGCGACACCGAAAACATCGCGGATATGAAGGCTCTGAAAGGAATCGACTGCGCCTTTCTGCCCATGAGCGTGCCCTCGACGATGACCCCAGAGATGGTGGCCGATGCGGCGAAGGCGTTCAAACCGAAAATTTTGTACCCTTACCACTACAACGAGACTGATCCGAAAAGGCTGACGGAGCTCTTGAAAAACACGCCGGTTATCGAGGTGCGCATCCGGCAATTGCGGTGAATGGCAGCATGGTGCCATCTCCTCTCGCCGGCATCAGGACATCTCCTGAAGGATCGATTCCGGCAAAAAAAGCGAAAGGGACGCAACGTAAGGGGGCTGGGCCGGGAGATGGGGAGCATATGCGGCAACTTCTTAAGTTCGTGTCCAACGCATTGAATGCCCTACCAGGAGAGGAGGAAATATATGTTTGAATCAGCGGAATTGGGACACAAAATCAAGAAATCTGTTTATGAGGAGGAAGTTCCTCTCTTGCGTGAGGCCCTGCTCAATACCCAGATGGAACTGGCAAAATCGGCCAGGCTTCCGGTGATTATTCTGATCGGTGGCCTGGATGGCGCGGGACGTGGCGCAACCGTCAACCTGCTCAACGAATGGATGGATCCCCGCCACATTCAAACCCATGGCATGGGCGAACCTTCCGACGAGGAACTCGATCGCCCTATGATGTGGCGTTTCTGGAGAGCCCTGCCGCCAAAGGGGAAGATTGGGGTCTTCCTTGGCTCCTGGTACACCTGGCCGATCCTTAATCGGGTGAATGGTGTCACCAAGGATGCCGATCTTGAACACAGCTTGGAGCGGGCCAAACGGCTGGAAAAAATGCTGGTAGACGAAGGGGCCCTGTTGATCAAGTTTTGGCTGCACCTCTCCAAGGAGAAACAGAAAAAACGTCTCGAAGTATTGGAAAAGAACCCCTTGACCCGTTGGAAAGTCACCGACCGTGACTGGAAGCACTTCAAGGCCTATGACAAGTTTCAGGAAGTCCATGAAAATGTCATCCGTCATACCAGTACGGCCGAGGCCCCCTGGCTGATTGTGGAAGGCGAGGATGCGAATTACCGCAACCTGACCGTGGGCAAAGTTATTCTCAAGGCAATTCAGGATCGGCTGGAACAGGAAAAGGCGCCGCCGCTCAAGGTTCTGGCACCGCCCTTGATGCCCTCCATCGACAACTTGCACCTGTTAAAAACCCTGGACATGGGCCAGGCAATCGAAAAGGACAAGTTCAAAATCAAACTGGAAAAATACCAGGGCAAGCTCAACGAGCTGACGCGCGACCCCAAATTCAAGTACATGTCGGTGATTGCGGTGTTCGAGGGGAACGATGCCGCCGGCAAGGGAGGCAGCATCCGTCGCATTACCGGTGCACTGGATGCCCGCTATTATCAGGTCATCCCCATTGCCGCCCCCACTGAGGAAGAGCGCGCCCAGCCTTATCTGTGGCGATTCTGGCGCCATCTCCCGCGGAAAGGGCGGGTGACGATTTTTGACCGCTCCTGGTACGGTCGGGTACTGGTGGAACGAGTTGAGGGATACTGTGCCGAGGCCGACTGGATGCGGGCGTATAGTGAAATCAACGAGTTCGAGGCACAAATGGTCAGGCACAATCTGCTGGTTGTTAAATTCTGGCTGGCCATTACCAAGGACGAGCAACTGCGGAGATTCGAGGATAGGCAGAAAACAGGCTTCAAGAGCTTCAAGATTACCGAGGAGGACTGGCGTAACCGGGAAAAGTGGGAGCAATACGAACAGGCTGTGTGCGACATGGTGGATCGGACCAGCACACTGATTGCTCCGTGGACGCTGGTGGAATCCAATGATAAGAACTTTGCGCGCCTCAAGGTGCTGAAAACCTTGTGCGAAAAGATTGAAACGAAGCTCAAGGAATTGTACGAAGAGGGGGTTGACTACCTGGACAAACCCAAGAAGCGCCGCTGATACCTGCCACCTCGTTGATCAACTCCATGGTCATTTGAATTGAAACTGTGTCGACCCACCAAGGAACCCGTCAAGATCGCCGAAAAAAGAGTGACTTATTGTAAACCATTCATAATCTGCAATAATCTATAATAAAAGAGAGAAATATATGAGTAATTCAGTCGTTAAATATGAAGAATTGAATCCTGAGCAAATTTTTTTGGAACTCGTGAAGAGATTTCCCCAAATGAAAAGAAGAGAGGGGAGCACTATAGGCGAAGTGTTTGGTGATGGGTGGGAATCGCTCAATGCAGCATCCAGGGAAATTGCGGAAAAAAAGTTCAGAAAAAAAATTAATGGCCATGAAATTCATGGAATTCGTTATGACGACAACAATGATGGTCTTTATTATTTAGCCAGATATAGCGCCGACGAGATCTTCTTTGAGATCATAAAAAGATTTCCGATGGTTAGCCATGGATCAGAAGTCTGTTTGCGCGAACTCTTTGGTGAAGAATGGTTTTTATTCGGCAGGAAAAGTAGAGAAGTGGCAGAGGAGAGATTTGTGAATGCAATTCGAGACGCAGATGTCAAAGGCATCAAATTCGTCATGAACAAAACAAATTTTGAACTCTTCAAAAACGAAAACAACGAAATACTGTATACGAGAATTGCCAACGACACCTACTGCTGAAGACAAACAACATCGGTTGCAGCCGGTTCAGTATCGGGGTTCCTGACCTCGGGGGAATATGCTCCCTTTAATCTTAGCTTGATGTACACCAATTCATCAGGTTAGATCGGCCTCTTCCCATTTTTGAGGATACAAATGAGAAAAACATTTCAATTAAGCCATCCGAAAATCAAACTTGCCCGACTTGTAGAAGCTATAAAACACGAGGTCAAAAAGTACATCAAAAGAGAGCGCAATAAAAAGTTGCCGGAGGATGTCGACTTCTGGGATTTCGACTGCAAATATGGCCCCACTGCTGAAGAGGCGAATGTTATTCACTTGTCTGAAATAAATAAATGCATAGATAAGGCCGAAGAACAGCATCTTGAGTCGTTTTATTTGGAAATTCTGGTTAAGCCGGGGCACAGAACGAAAAAGCTGCAACCCAATGAGTAAATGCTATGGGAAAGGGTGGCGTGCCTTGCAAAGGATACAGTCATTCGAGCGCCACTGAGCTCCACGATACTTGTCGAGAGAGTGACTAAAAATTCAGGCTGGAAAACGAAATATGCTTCCATGGAATTGATTGAACTTGGCATGGATCAGTGGTTCAAGGACCATGCCCATGAACTTTGTCAACCTGAACAACGAATAGCTCGAGTAACAGCGGTTGATCGTGGCCAGTGTATCGTGAGTAATGAGGTCGGCGAGGTCCCTGCCAAGGCCACCGGTGCTTTTATGAGCTCTCTTCAATTGACCACCGATATGCCTTGCGTTGGTGATTGGGTTTGTGTGGATTACCCTAGCTCGAGTAATTTCGCTAGTATCCATACGGTTTTGCCGAGAAAATCGTTTCTGCGGCGAAAATCTGCTGGAAAGAGCCTTAAGTTCCAGATGATCGCTGCAAATATTGATGTGGTCTTCATTGTTCAATCGTGTCACTTTGATTTTAATGTGAGTAGGCTTGAACGGTACCTGTTGATGGCGAATGAAGGTCATGTTGAACCAATATTGATCTTGACCAAAAAAGATTTGGTGAGTGCAGAAGCATTGGCACACTTGATCGAAAAAATTCGCGGTGCAGGGATACAAGCCAGGATTCTGGCTATCAGCAATGTCACGGGATCCGGTTTGGGGCAGGTCAAAGAGGTGATGCGTTTAGGCAAAACGTATTGTCTGGTCGGATCCTCTGGAGTCGGCAAGAGTACGCTTATTAACCAACTTACCGGCCATGATATAGTCAAAACCGGAAGCGTCAGCACTTCTGGAGAAGGACGACATACAACGGTTCGTCGTCAGCTTATTCTTCTTGAGCAGGGGGCAATGCTTGTTGATACACCGGGAATGCGAGAGGTCGGCATTTTGGTTGCCAGCGAAGGAATGGATGATAACTTCGATGATATCCAGCAGCTTTCCTCTGGGTGCCGCTTCACAAATTGCGGTCACACCAATGAACCGGGATGCGCTGTTTTGGCGGCGATAGAAGACGGTCACCTGCAATCGGAGCACTTTCAGAATTATACGAAGCTCAAGGCGGAATCAGCCTTGAATGAAATGTCGTATGTTGACAAGCGGAAAAAGGCCAACAAAGCTCATCTTCCGCATCACTAAATCAACAGTGCGTGAAGGCCAGGTCTCGAGCCAGAACCAAAGTTCAGCCGCGAACGACAGCTGCGGCGTCGAGTTTGCAAGCAATTGAAAGGAAGTACATACGCACTCAAAGAGAGGGATGAATATGTTGGGATTTCCTCGCGAGGTTCGGAACCCGCACCGCAGAATTCCCCTTGAAATTCCCGAGGGGGTCACCGCTACCGAGTTTTTTAACAGCCCCTGCAATCTGAGGCATCTCTCCCGTGAAAACGGTTTGTTGCGGACCAAGGAGGGATTTCTTCTCTACCGGAAGGCCATTGGACATTCGAACCTTTTTGACACCTCCATTATTCTGGATACCTCGCAAACCATCCTCGATCCACTTGGACGGCCAGTCCGGCGGGATCAGCTGGACCGGGAAGAGAAGTTGGTGTTCAGCCGGATGACCCAGGTTGTTTTTGACTACATGCTGGAGAAGTATCCCGATCCAGAAAGGTATCTGGTGTTTTGCGGAGAGGCGAGTCTTGACGCCACCTGGCCCCTGAGTAAACCAGGGGTGCCAAGTATCCGCATGATGCACAACCATTTTATGGTCTTTGACCAAGATGAACTCAGGGCCTCTCCGGCCGCGGCTGATGATGATCCGAACCTGACCGACAGCGGCAACAACGGACTCTTTCTCCAGTATCTTTCCACAGTCTATCACCGCTTTTTTGAAATCCTCGATCTGGAAATTCTCGAGCCTCTCAACCCCGATCAGGCGAGGATTAAGGTGACCGGATACCCTCAGGGGCTGCCAAGCTGGCGGGTTAAAGGCGGTGCCTCCGCGCTTAAAAACGGGAGATTCTGGCGGGAGTATGACATGGTACTCGAGGGGTTTCTTGATTTTTACCGAGCCTTTTTCACCTTGGTGGCAACCAATGAAACCAAGGTCCCTTCGGAGGCCCATTATCCAGAGCAGATTGAAAACGTGTTGTTTTTCAGTGATGAGTTTCACCGTGCCGCCCGCATTCTGCGCCTCATGGTTCTTGAAGACCCGTTGTTCGCAAATGACATCCGCTGGCGGCCCGCATACAAACAATTGCTTTACCGTGACGACGCGGGACAGTTGATTGTCACTATTAGTCAGAATGCGGTCGGCAATGCCATCACCGAGCTGTTAGGAATCGTGATCAAGCGGGTGGAAGATGACGCGGCCTATGCCTGTAGTGAGCCGGCCTTAGTGAAGCAGCTTTTGGAATTGCGAAACAGGTTGGTTTGGACCAACCTCGGTGAACCGCTCTCCACCCCTTCCTGGCCGCATGGGAGTTTCGTCCCGCCAAAGCGGTAAAAAAGCTTTTGGCGCGACTGCTTTTTCGGCCAGCCGGTTGTATCATCGGCAGACATCTGAAGGAGAATAAATCAAATGAAAATTTCAGACTGGTTGGATAAAAAGGAAGCAGAACAAGGGGATGTCTCTCAAATTGTACTGCCTGCAAATATGTTTTATGACCAAGACCCGGATGAAACTCTTTTTTTTAAAGAGATCAATCCCTGCGGCTTTTTTTGCACCGAAAATCACCCGTTTTCTACGGTCGAACGTTTTGGGCACTGGTATTACTGTAAGGGGCAAGACCGGAAAGCAGGTATTCATTCATCAGAAATGAAGTGGAGGCTTTTTACAAAGGACAAAGGCGTCGCCCTTCAAGCGGCGAAAGAACACATCGAAGAATAAAATTAAAATGATCCCACACTGAACTGTCATCGGGATTCTTTTTTGCCCAGAAGATTCATTTCGTCATCAACGATATTCATCCGGCCACGACGTCTCGAACACCGCCAATTCCTCAAGTCTAGATATTGGCCGATATCGCAGGTTTTCGGGCGATCTGGCCGACAGAGCCCTGGCCTAACTATTCGGTGATACACTACTCCTTCATATGGCGAAGACTCCTCATGAAAAATAGGTCTCAATCGATAATTATCGACAGTTGAAAAAGTCAGTGACCCTATCCGTAAACAGTCTTAAGATTGCCCATAACTTTTCTCGACGTAAGTCAAGAAACATAATCAGAGGAGCATGTCATGAACAGGTTTTGTGTGTTTTTCGTTTGCGCGGCTATTGCTGTGACCATCGCCGGTTGCGGAGTGCCCACGGTCAACCCCAACTACTCTTCAGCCAATCCAGATCTGATGCGAATTGGTGGAGAAAAGCCAGGGGACAAGGGGCCTGAGATTGTAAATATGGGGTCTTATTGCCTGAGTGTTACAGAGAAATGGAAAGCCGACGGAAAAACCCCGGATGGCCAAACGCTCTGGACCAAGGACAGTCTTCGTAAGGCTATCCCTTGTCGGTAGGATCGGTTGTTCCGATAAAATGTGCTGGTCTTGATGAGGGGCCGGCTCCTTCAGGCCTCAAGTAAGGGATTATTATGAAAAAATTTTTCAACCTATTGTTCCTGTTTTCGGCAGCGGTCCTTCTTACTTCTATAGTGAGCGCTACAGCCCAAGAGCAGCGCAGAATCGTTCTGCGCGATTCGCAGTTCAAGGAATCGTTGCTTCAAAAGGTGACGGTTTCAGGGGGGATTCGTGCTGGTTTTATGTTTCAAAGTTCAATGGACCATGTCGATATTCATGAACTCTATATACACCTGCCGCAGGATATTGAGGAACAGGATGCTATGTTGTGCGTGAACATGGTGAGTCGTGATGGCCGTTACACTGCATCTTGGGAATATGGTCTTGGGCAACAGTCGCATGGTTCTATCGCGGTCAATTTGCCCTCAAAATATCAAGAACAGATATCCGGTTATTCGACTGATGCGTTAGTTGTCCTTGCAGCCATAACGAAAAAGGATTGTACATCTGAAGAGAGTCGATATGTTCCAGCTAGCTGGGGTGAAAAACATGAGTTGGATTACATACTGTATGTGAATTCAGGAAATGCAGAAACTGCCATTGGCATACCTGGGAAAAAAGAAAAAATTCAATGCTCGAAAATTGACTCCGGGAGCACGGTGGCGTATGACACCAAATGTATAATGGAAAAAAATATGATAGGCGATGCTAAAAGCATCTTCTTGGTTAGGAATAACTTTGGTAATAGATTGCCAAATATAGAATTTCAGTTGAGGTAACTTGTGAAAATTGCGAAGGCATTGAATACATGCACTTCAATCATAAGAGATGTTTTCCTTGCTGCACTGGTTGCTGATCCAGAAAAAAAACAATTTTTTCATATCAAAAAACAATATCCGCGTCTGTTGCAATTTCTCTCCATATTGCTTTGTGTTTACGTGGCTTTTTTACTGTTTTTAATAGCGAAGATTGTCATCACTTCGTCAAGTAAGGGGTCTTTTATAGTTACGGCGAGAACGGAACGAATTGAATACTCTCCTGAGAGTATCGATCCCCCAAGAATCGCATTTCGCAATGCTACCTTTTACTGGGATGAAGAGAGTGATGCGGATTTTGACCCTTTGGCTTCGGTCGCATCGAAATTTAAATCACTGCCCCCGGAAGTTGGGGGGACCGTCCAGATACAGGGAAAAGCTACCATTATTTTTTCAAGAGTAGGCAAGGGACCTTTACATATACAAATAAAAAGCTCCAATCCGATTCTTGTTTTCAATGAAAACGATCAGAAAATATTTTCCTTGCCTTCCAATATTGATTTAGTTCTGAATGATCTTTCTCTTTTAACCAACAAGGGTGTTGCGTGGAAATATAATCTTGATGGGCCATTGATCATAGGTCGTGTTCCAACATTTGGAGCTGATCAATTCAATGGCCTTCTGCTTGAGGGGGAAATCCAGATGGTGGCCAAGCAATTGTTATCTGGGAATCATTATAAAGTTGAACCCTATAAACTGCAACTTGGTGATGAAATCCAATTTGTACCTGCAGAGCCAAGGACAAGTGGATTGTTGACTTTTGACGGCGATAGGGGGCTTCAGGTTGCTGCTATTGTCGAGGCAAAATCTGCAACCATTAAAAAATTCAGAGATACTCATCTTAAGATTCAAAACAATTTATGGTCTAAGCTTGGCAAAGATGAAGAATTGGTGATTACTTGGGCGATAATGCTTACGGTTCCTGGTTTTCTTGTATTCCTTACCCGTATGCTTTATTTCCACCTGCAGATGAATTCAAATACCTAATCATTTTCTCTTCAAAAATACGTCTTGGTCTAAAACTCACGATTTAACTTACTTTTTTACTGCTCGAAAATTGTTATTATGAAAAAACAGTTTCAATTATATAAATTTTTTATTCTCTTTTTTATAAATATATATTTTGCTCCTTCTCTTTTTGCTGCAGACGTTTATTTGAAAATGGATAGTAACGAATTTGGCCAAGGGGTCATGCGCCAGCGTGGTCAAGAATGTCTCGTTATAACGCCTGCGCATGTTGTGGAAAATGCCTTTCAGATAGAAATGACAACATCAGACAGGTCAAAATATGCAGCAGAGATGCTTGAAATGTTCCCGGGTGACATCAGTGTGCTTCGAATAGTCAACGGGGATTCGACCGTTTGCCGCCACGCAAGTTGGTCAAGTAAAACCAATTTAAACGGCCTCTTGGAAATAGAAAAGCACGGAGAATTGAGGACAATGCTCGCCGACGGAAGTCTCCGTATAACGGATGTCGATATTGTCGGTTATGACAAATACCGAAACATTAATGTTCGTCCCAGAAATATGGCGGATGCACTTTCGAAAGGGGAGAGTGGAAGCCCACTGTATATAGCCAATCAGTTTTCTGGTATACTTCTCTCTGTTAAAGAAGATATCGGCAATGTTATTCGCCAAGATGCACTCGCCAATACTCTAGCCTTATTTTTTAAAGAGTCCATTCAAACCAGTCAGCAAGGTGCAATGCCATTCAATGGGGCTAAGAAAGCGAATAGTCCTTCGAAAGAGAACGAACCCGCAATCGAGATGGAATTCATAGGTACAATTGCAAAAAGTGCCGTAGCTGTGCACCAAGTGAAGCTTGTTGAAAACAGTCCGATTCGTATAAACTTCCTTGCAACAGGAGATTCAGAGAAGTTCAATTTTGAGATTTGGGACTCAAATAGAACGATTGTGCTTCGGAACCCTTCCCAGCATTATAGTGGAACTGAATCTTTCACTGTTTCATTCACCCCACCCAAAAGCGATACGTATTCATTTTATATTACAGGAACTGAAGGTGAAGGGAAGTATAAGGTCAAGATATCGTCAATTGCATTCGACTCTCAATTGCGCAGTGAGGCTAATGTGATTCAGGTTGGGGGCAAGGCCGCAGCAGGCGTAATCGCCCAAGGTGCTGTGGCAAAATATCGAGTCAGTCTTGAAAAAAATAGCCCTGTTCGCTTGAATTTTTTGGCTACAGGAGAGCGGGGTAAATATACTATCGAAATTTTGGATTCAACTGGGAAAGCCGTCTATAGAAATCCATCCAGGAATTATAGTGGAACAGAAACTTTCACTCTTGCATTTACCCCACCAAAAAACGATACTTATGCATTGCACATCATAGGGACTGATGATGAGGGAAAGTACAATTTCAAAATATCAGCGATTGCACTGGATTCTCAATTGCGGGGAGAAACAAATATAGTCCAGATTGGAGACGACCCTGTTGGGGGTGTTATTGCCCAAGGTGCTGTAGCAGAATACCGGATCAAGGTGGAAGCAAATAATCCGATGCGCTTGAACTTTTTCGCAACAGGGGACCTTGGAAAGTATAATGTTGAAATTGTCGATTCAACGAGTAAGTCTGTTTATCTAGACCCTTACAAACGTTATAGCGGAACAGAAGCTACCAGCATTCCATTCGCAACATCGAAAAGTGATTTCTACTCTTTGCGAATCATCGGAACTGAAGGCGAATGTAGGTACTTATTCAATGTAACAGGTAAGGTGGAAAAATAAATATTTTACAAAGTATCGGCATAATCTCGCCATTTATTGATCATATTTAGACAGAAACTTTTCGTTTTTTTAAAAGAATTGAGAAAGAGGTCTTCCATCCTATGGAGATAGATTTAGATACAATTGAAGTACGGGTTCTTGGTAGCCTGATGGAAAAAGAGTTGGCCACTCCTGAATACTACCCACTTTCATTAAATGCATTGATCAATGCCTGCAATCAGAAAACCAATCGAGCTCCCGTTCTTTCCCTTGACGAAAAAGCGGTGAGCGTCGCCCTGCAATTGTTAAAGGAACAGCGTATCGTTTATCAAAGCGATGCGAGCCGCGTTCCGAAATACTGGCAGTCTTTTACCAAACAAAATAATCTTAATAGTCGTGAATCTGCATTGCTTTGCTTGCTCTTGCTTCGCGGACCTCAGACAGCTGGGGAATTGCGCAGTCGGGCGGAGAATATGTGTTCTTTCGAAGATCTGGATCAGGTCTTCCTCTCCTTGGAAAACCTCACGACAACCGGCTTGGTTGCGCAATTGGCCCGGCAGCCAGGCCAAAAAGAACAGCGCTTTGTCCACCTGCTGGCGGTCGAATCGGGCAACACTGATCATATTGTCGCCCGACCGGAACCTGTGCTGATTGAAAGGGTTTCAGTACATACTCGTCTTGAGACACTTGAGCAATCGGTGGCGGCCTTGAGGGGAGAAATCGAACAACTGAAAAATGATTTTTCCTCTTTCAAGAAACATTTTGAATAGCCTGATGGGGCAGGGTGGTGATGAACAGTGTTGGGTTAGAAAATTTTTCATGTTGTTAGTGTGATGACCGGATGAACGTTGATCTCAACTGTGACATGGGCGAAAGCTTCGGGGCATACATCCTGGGAAGGGATGCGGAAATCATTGCAACTATTTCCTCGGCCAACATTGCCTGCGGTTTTCATGCCGGCGACCCGCAGGTAATGAACCGGACTGTCAAACTCGCCCATGACCACGGGGTTAGCATCGGTGCGCATCCCGGATTTCCCGATCTTCTTGGCTTTGGCCGCCGGAACATGGACTGTAGCCTCGATGAAATCCGTGATTACCTTACCTACCAGATCGGGGCGCTCCAGGCCTTCTGCACCGCCCACGGTACTCGCTTGCGCCATGTCAAACCGCATGGCGCCCTGTACAATATGGCGGTCGGCAACGCGTCGCTGGTCCGCGCTATTGCCCAAGCCATCGCCCGAGTTGACCGGCGCCTTCTCATGGTCGCGCTTGCCGGTAGGGACAATGGGCACATGGCCGCTCTCGCCGCGGAAGAAGGGATCACCCTGGTGTTCGAGGCCTTTCCTGACCGTGCCTACACGCCGGAAGGCACCTTGGTTTCCCGTCACCTACCCGATGCTGTCATCCATGATCCGGAAGAGGCGGCCGCACGGGCGTTGCTGATGGTCACCGAAGGCGTCGTCCTTGCTCTCGATGGCACGCCGGTACCGCTCTCGGCGCAGACCCTTTGCGTCCACGGAGACAATCCCCAGGGTGTGGCCTTGGCCGCGACCATCCGCAGACGTTTGGAAGCAGCGGGTGTCACCATCCGGCCCATGGCGGGCGGCAGAGACGAGTCCCTTGCTCGCGATTCGGTAGGCGCTCCTCCTGAGTCCTAATAATTGAAAAGGGAGCAAATGGAACAGGCGCCCCATCCCGATCACCAGGTGCAGTTTCGGATCAGCGGTGATCGGGCGCTCCTAGCGGTGTATGGGGCCGGAGTTGATCCTGCGGTCAATGAGAAGGTGCGCCGGATGGCAGCCCTGGTCAATTCGATCCACCATCCGGGCATTGAGGCCGTGGTTCCGTCCTATTGCACCCTTGCTCTCTACTACAATTCCCTGCACATCCGTTGGGCCGATTTGGCCCATCTCCTCCTGGACCTTGAGCAGAGGCTGGATGAAATTGCCGATCTCGAAGCGGCAACCGTTGACATCCCGGTTTGTTATGGCGGCGAGCTGGGGCCGGATCTCGACTTTGTGGCGGCGCAGAACGGAATCAGCCCGGATGAGGTGATCCGAATACACAGTGCTGTTTCCTATCGTATTTATGCCATTGGCTTTGCCCCCGGATTCTGCTACCTTGGCGGGCTCGATTCCCGGATTCACGCCCCGCGTCACCCCACCCCGCGTCTGCAGGTGGCCGCCGGTTCGGTGGGGATTGCCGGCAGTCAAACCGGCGTCTACCCTTTGGCCAGTCCGGGCGGTTGGCAATTGATCGGCCGCACGCCGCTCTGTCTGTTTGCTCCTGATCGGGCGCCGCCGATTCCCTATCAGTCCGGTGATACCCTCCGTTTCAGGCCGGTTTCGTTCGAGGAATTCGAGCATCTACAACAGGGTGCAGATTCATGAACCAGGCTTTTCGCATCCTTTCGCCGGGGCCTGGAGCCACGATCCAGGATCTGGGCAGGGTTCACGCCTATCATCTGGGTGTCCCGGCTTCCGGGGCGCTGGATGACTATGCCCATCGGGTTGCCAACTGGCTGGTCGGTAATCCCTCCACCTGCGCGACGCTCGAGATGGCAATGATCGGTGCCTGCATCGAGATTCTCGGAAAAGCCGATATTGCCGTGACCGGCGCCCGCATGAACCTGCGCATCAACGGTGAGCCGGCGCGGCAATGGACATCGCTCCGGGTGCGGCCGGGGGATAGGCTCGAACTGGGTTTTGCCGAAAACGGCTGCCGTTCCTTTCTCGCTGTTACCGGCGGCATTGATGTCCCGGAAGTGCTCGCCAGCCGATCCACCTATGTCGGTGGCAAGATCGGTGGTTTCAGGGGACGTGCCCTTGTCAGCGGCGACATCTTGCCTCGTGGGGAAGGACCGTTGCTTAAGCATTCTCGCAGCCTGCCCTGGATTCCGCTCTATCCTGAACCCCTTGTCCTCCGGGTCATTGCCGGCCCGCACGACCAGTTTTTCCGCCAGGCGCAGGACCGCTTTTTTGCATCGACCTTCAGGGTGACCAACCAGAGCAACCGCATGGGGTGCCGGCTGAGCGGGCCATCCGTGGATCGCGACCCCGAGGCTCCGGCAAGTATCGTTTCAGAACCGGTCGTGCCGGGAAATATCCAGATTCCCGCCGACGGCCAGCCGATCATCTTGCTCAAGGAACAAACAATCGGCGGCTATACCTGCATCGCCACTGTGGTGACGGCGGATCTCTGGCGAATCGCTCAAGTCAAACCTGGAGATACTGTCAAGTTTACCCGGGTCTCCCTTGAGGAGGGCCAGTGCATCTATTGGCAGTGGATGGAATTTCTCGCGGACACGGAGCTTCTCCTGGCTGGTGATCCGTTGCAGAGTCTTTAAAAATATGAGGATGGGATGGCACGACAGAAACTCAAAGAGGTGGTGATTAACCAAGAATGGTGCAAAGGGTGCGGCATCTGCGTGGCGCTGTGTCCCAAGCAGGTGCTGGAACTGGACGCCCAGGGGAAGGCAACGGTCGTCCGGCCCGAGGACTGCATCTGCTGCACCCTCTGTGAACTCCGGTGCCCGGATCTCGCCATCACGGTGTTGGTCAATCGGGAGAACGAACATGACAAATAAGATTCGATTTGTGCAAGGCAACGAGGCCTGTGTCGAGGGCGCGTTGTACGCCGGCCTGTCGTTCTATGCCGGTTACCCGATCACGCCGTCGACCGAGATTGCAGAGTTGCTGGCCGAGCGGCTGCCGGCCAAGGGCGGCAAATTTATTCAGATGGAAGACGAAATTGCCTCCATGTGCGCCATCGTCGGCGCCTCGCTGACCGGCCGAAAAGTGATGACCGCCACCAGCGGACCCGGTTTTTCGCTCAAGCAGGAGGCCATCGGCTACGCCTGCATGGCGGAAATCCCGTGCGTTATTGTCAATGTCCAGCGTGGCGGCCCCTCCACGGGCAATCCCACCCACGTCGGCCAGGGGGACATCAACCAGGCCCGGTGGGGCACCCACGGCGATCACAATATCATTGCCATGACCGCCTCTAACCATCAGGATGTTTTTGCGGTGACCGTGGACGCTTTCAATCTGGCCGAAACCTATCGCACGCCGGTGATTCTGCTCTTTGACGAGACCATCGGCCACATGCGGGAAAGATTGGTCATCCCTGAACCGGGCGAGCTGGATTTGGTCCAACGGCTGCACACCTCGGTTCCCAAGGATGTTGATTACCGGCCCTACCTGCCCCGCGAGGACGGCCGTCTGCCCATGTCCGATTTCGGCGGCGAGCATCGCTACAATGTCACCGGTCTCTACCATGACATGTGGGGATTTCCCTCCAGCAACCCGACCATCGTCAGCGGGCTGCTCCGGCATCTGGTCGACAAGATCGACAACCGGGTGCATGAGATCACCCGTTTTAAGGAGCACTGCATGGAGGGCGCCGAGTATGTGCTCGTCTCCTATGGTGCTTCCGCCCGCTCGGCGATTCACCTGGCCAAGGAGCGGCGGTCCAGGGGGGAAAAGATCGGGGTGATTGAGCTGCAGACCCTCTGGCCTTTCCCCAGCGGGGTGATCCGGGAAAAATGTGCTGGCGCCAAGGCCGTGTTGGTGGTGGAAATGAATATGGGGCAGGTGCTTGCTCAGGTGCGGGCCGCAGTGAGGGAACCGGAAAAGGTCTTCCTTGCCAACCGGGTCGACGGCAAACTGATCGCACCTGACGATGTCAAGCAGGTTTTGCGGGTCATCCAGGGGAGGGGAGTCTGATATGGCGGTTCACGACTACATTCGGCAGCGCTTTTTTCCCCACCTGTGGTGTCCGGGCTGCGGCCATGGCACAATCCTCAACGCCCTGCTGCGGGCGGTGGACGACCTCAAGCTCAATAAAAACGATCTGGTTATGACCTCGGGCATCGGCTGTTCCGCCCGCATTTCCGGATACGTTGACTTCCATTCCCTGCACACCCTGCACGGGCGGGCCCTGGCCTTCGCCACCGGGGTGAAATTGAGCCGGCCGGAATTGACCCTGATCGTGCCCATGGGGGACGGCGACGCCCTGGCCATCGGCGGCAACCATTTCATCCATGCCGCCCGCCGCAACATCGACATCACCGCCATTGTCATGAACAACAAAATTTACGGCATGACCGGCGGTCAGTTTTCGCCACTCTCCGGTCCGGGCATCCTGGCCACCACCGCCCCTTACCGCACCATCGACAGCAGCTTCGACGTGGTCGAGCTGGCGAAGGCAGCGGGTGCGACCTTTGTCGCCCGGTCAACGACCTATCATGCCAGGGAAAGCATTGATATCCTCAAAAAGGCCATTGTCCACAAAGGATTTTCAGTGGTCGAGATTCTGTCCCAATGTCCCACCTATTACGGACGGAAAAACAAGGAGGGCGAGGCGGCGCAGATGATCGAGCAGTATAAGCACAGCACCGCCAAACTCGGTTCCAAGGCCTTGGAGGAGAATCCGTCCCTGATCCCCTTGGGCATTTTCGTTGACATTGAAAAACCGGAGTATTGTCAGGAGTACGACAAAATCATCACTCAGGCGATGCAGGGGGCAGGGCAATGAAACGGACCCGACTGGTTTTTTCAGGTTCAGGCGGTCAGGGGGTGATTACCGCAGCGATTCTGCTGGGTGAGGCGGCAGTGATCCACGAGGGGATCAATGCGGTTCAGTCCCAGAGTTACGGGGCCGCGGCTAGGGGCGGCGCTACCCGCAGCGATATTATTCTCGCGGATGACGAGATCTATTTCCCGGTGGTGACCCAGCCTAATATCGTGGTCTGCCTGACGCAGGAAGCGTACAACAGCTTTGCCCCTGAAGTCATCCCCGGCGGGATTCTGCTGTCGGATACCCGCTCCGTGCAGACGACCCGCAATGTCGATGCCCGGCAGATCGAGCTGCCGATGTATGCGGCCGTCATGGAGGAGATCGGCAAACCCATCGTCTTCAATATCTGTGTCCTTGGCGCCCTGATCGGCATCGCTGATCTGGTCAGGTCCGAGTCGGTGCTTAAGGCGATCAAGGAGCGAGTGCCCACCGAGTATATCGAGTTAAACACCAGGGCGTTCAATATTGGTCTTGGTCTGGGCCTGCCGTTTCGGCGCTGATCTGCGCCGCGTCCGAGCAGGGGAAGTAGCCTCGTCCCTTTCCCTTTAATCTTGAGTTGACAAGCGGCGAGGTGAGGAATAATACTCCTCACCCATTTTCCCATTGTTATCCGCAGTTGCATTGAAGATGTCCTGATCCGCTTGTATATTTCATGCGGTCACAATCCTTGGATTTGTCATTCCGAACGGAGGTGAGGAATCCCGGGATTTCTCCCGTTCGGTCGAAATGACAAGCCGGAAAATGTTAACTTGAAAGCAAACTGGAATTATCAACCCCTAGAGCAAGCCCTTGATGCAGCGATATGGTGAACCATCATGATTGAGATCGTTCGTCTGGCCTCCGACCCCGGTCGTCTGATAGCCGCAAAGATCCGCAACCGTTTTTCCGAGGAAACCGATGGCGATTGCCGGCAGGCTGTGTCCGGCATGCTTTCCAGGATCCGCCAGGAGGGCGATGCGGCACTGCTTGAGTATTGCCGGCAGTTCGATTGTCCGATCTTGACCGTCGAGTCTTTGCGGGTCAGTGCCGCCGAATTTGACCAGGCCGAGCGTGAGGTGGACGATGCCTTTCGCCAGACCCTGCAGTTTGCCGCCGACCGTATCCGAACCTTCCATGAGCGCGAGATGGAAGATTCCTGGATGCTGACCCGCGACGACGGCGCCATCACCGGTCGATTGGTGCGGCCGGTGGACAGTGCCGGTCTCTATGTTCCGGGCGGCAAGGAGGGCTCGACCCCTCTGGTCTCCTCGGTGCTGATGAACGGTATTCCGGCCCAGATCGCCGGTGTGGGGAGGCGGGTGATGGTGACACCACCCAGCCGTGAGGGGCGGATCAGCCCGGCCCTGCTGGTAGCGGCCCGTGCCATCGGCATTGATGAGGTCTACAAGGTCGGGTCTGCCTGGGCGGTCGGTGCGCTGGCCTACGGGACGGCAACCATCCCCCGGGTGGACGTCATCGTCGGGCCGGGCAACCAGTACGTGGCCGAGGCCAAGCGTCAGGTCATGGGCCGGGTGCGCATCGACATGATCGCCGGTCCCAGCGAGGTGCTGATTGTGGCTGATGAAACCGCCCAGGCCGCCTTTGTTGCCGCCGACATGCTGGCCCAGGCCGAGCACGATCCGCAGGCTCTGGCCATGGTGATCACCACCAGCGAACGGTTGGCGGGCGAGATCGTCAAGGAACTGGAACTGCAGCTGCCGCAGTTGCCCAGGGCCGAGATCGCCCGTACCTCCCTGGCGGAACGCGGCCTGATTTTACTCGCCGACAACCTGGAGCAGGCCATTGATCTGGCCAACGAGATTGCCATCGAGCACCTGGAATTGCAAGTCGCCGAAGCCTGGCAGTGGCTGCCCCGCATCCGCCATGCCGGGGCGATCTTTCTCGGTTCCTGGACCCCGGAGGCGGCGGGTGATTATGTCGCCGGTCCCAACCATGTGCTGCCGACCATGGGCACAGCCCGTATCTCCTCGGCCCTGGGGGTCGAAACATTCCTTAAAAAGAGTTCGATCATCTCCTATTCGCGCCAAGCCCTGGAGGCTGATGGCGAGCATATCCGCCGTCTGGCTGCGCTCGAAGGGTTGACAGCCCACGGCAATTCGGTGGCGGTTCGGCTTGGGACACGATAACCGCAGCCTCCTGCAACAGGGGGCTCAGCAACTGGGCTTGCCCCTCGGCAGTGAGGCCGTCGAGCGGCTGCTCGTCTACCTGGCCGAATTGATGAAGTGGAGCCGCCGGATCAATCTGATCGCCCGCGACACCCCGGAGGCGCAGGTGATCGAGAACCATTTTCTCGATTCGCTCACCCTCCTGCCTTTGCTGCACGGGGACGCGGTGCATCTGCTGGATGTCGGCACCGGAGCCGGTTTTCCCGGTCTGGCCTTGGCCTGCGTCCTGCCCGAAGGCCGCTTCACCCTGGTGGAGCCGCGCCAGAAACGGGTCACCTTTCTGCGCCATGTGATCCGCACCCTGGGGCTGACCAACACCGAGGTGGTTGCCGACCGGATCGAACCGCATGTTGCCGCCTGGCAGGGACGTTTTTCCCATATCACCAGCCGGGCAGTGGCCGAGCCGAGCCTCTTCTTGCCCCTGATCCGGCCTCTGGTCGCCCCGGCGACGCGGGTCATTCTTATGTTGGCTCGCGACGAGGCCCTGACCGGGATCGAGCAGCTCCCCTCCGGCCCCTGGCGGATTGACGATATAAAAAAAATTACGCTGCCCTTTTCCGGTGCGCCCCGGCTTCTGGCCGTCGCAACTGTGGCTTGAGGCTATTGCTACTTCTTTCTGGAATAATTGCGGTTGATCTGGTAGTAACAAAGTTTTTCCCACTCACACATTATCACGGAATTTTTCCGTTTCATAACGAGGATACTTATGGCACACAAGATTGCGATTTTAGCCGGTGACGGCATCGGCCCGGAAGTCATGGCCGAGGCCCTTAAGGTACTGGACGCCGTTCAGCAGAAATTCGGTTTTACCCTTGAATACACCAGCGCCGACGTCGGCGGCATTGCCATCGACAACCATGGCGAGGCCCTGCCCGCATCGACCCTGAAAGTCTGCGAAGCCAGCGAGGCCATCCTCTTCGGCTCGGTGGGCGGCCCCAAATGGGAAAACCTGCCGCCGGCCCAGCAGCCGGAACGGGCCGCGCTCCTGCCCCTGCGCAAACATTTCGACCTGTTCTGCAACCTGCGGCCTGCCAAGGTCTTCAAGGCCCTGGTCGGGGCCTGTCCGCTGCGGGCGGACATCGTCGGCGAGGGTTTTGATGTCCTGGTTGTGCGCGAGCTGACCTCGGGTATCTATTTTGGTCAACCCAAGGGCCGCGACGGCAGCGGACCCGACGAACGGGCCTGGGACACCAAAATCTACAAACGCTCCGAGATCGAGCGCATCGCCCGCATGGCCTTTGAGGCTGCCCGGCTACGCAACCGCAGGGTGACCTCGGTGGATAAGGCCAATGTGCTGACCTGCATGGTTTTCTGGCGAGAGGTGGTCACGGAAGTGGCCAAAGATTTTCCCGATGTGGAGCTGAACCACATCTACATCGACAACGCCACCATGCAACTGGTGAAAGATCCGCATCAGTTCGACGTCATGCTCTGCGGCAACATGTTTGGCGATATTATCTCCGATGAGGCTGCCATGCTGACCGGGTCCATGGGCATGCTGGCCTCGGCCAGCCTCAACAGCTCCAAATTCGGGATGTTCGAACCGGCTGGCGGCTCCGCCCCGGACATTGCAGGTCAGGGTATCGCCAACCCGATCGCCCAGATTCTCTCGGCAGCCATGCTGCTCAAGTACAGCCTGGGTCTGGATCAGGCAGCAGCGGCCATCGAGGCGGCAGTCGCGGCGATTCTCGACAAAAAGATCATGACCCGGGATATAGCCACCCCCGGCATTGCGCCGGTTTCAACCAAAGCCATGGGAGATGCCATCGTCGGCGAAATCCTGGCGTGATGCGCAGTGCACCCGCGATCTTCTTTGCAGCGGGTAGAATGTTTCGCGTGGACACACTTTTTGTGTTGTCATTCCGAACGGATGTGAGGAATCTCGGGGTGACTCCCCTGCGGTCGACAAGCAGGAGCGTGTCTGTTTGCGGGCAAACCGGATGAGGAACTGTCAAGAAGGAGGCACGGCATGCCGAGACGAAAAAATATCATTTTGATCTCCAACGGTTCTGCTGCCCGGATGGCCGCCGATGTGGCCAAGGAGCTGGACATCCCGGTGACCGAGATGATCACCCGGACCTTTGCCGATGGTGAAATTTTTCATGCCTTTCCTCGGGACATCGCCGGCAATGATCTGGTGATTATTGCCAACACCCCGGACGACACCGCCCACCAGGAGCTGATCGACCTGATTGCCGGCGCTCGCTACTGGAACGCCCTGTCGGTCAACGTGGTCATTCCCTACCTAGGCTACTCGACCATGGAGCGGGCCAAGCCCGACTCCGGCGAGATCCCCAAAGGCATCACCCGCACCCGGCAGGTCTTCCGGGCTCGGCCCGATTATGTCGCCTTTCTCGATCTCCATTCGGAATCGGTGATGCATGCCCATAGCGGCGAGGTCCGCACCCGCCACCTCTGGACCGAGCGGGTGGCGGCGGAGAAGATCCGGCAGATGCAGTTGGACAACATTGTCCTGGTGTCACCGGATTACGGCTTTTCCAAGCGGGTGGCGCGGCTGGCCGGGCTGCTCGATTGTCCGCACACCGCCGCCAACAAGGACCGCTACGATGTCGATCAGACCATTGTCGGCCAGTTGTCGGGCGCGGTGCGGGGCCGGACCGCGATCATCTGCGACGATATGATCCGCACCGGAGGCTCCATGCTGCAGACCGTGGATCGCTGTTACCAGGCAGGCGCTGTCGGGGTCATGGTCATGGCCACCCACCTGGTGCTGGCCGGCAAGGCTAGGGAGCGCTTCGTGGAAAAGGGCATCGGCTGTATCATCGGTGCCGACACCTATCCGGGCCGGGAGAGCGATGATCTTCTCCAGATCTATTCGGTGGCCCCAGTGATTGCCGATGAGTTGAAGGGATATTTTCGCCTGCACTAATCGCAGGGGGAACAACATATACAACAGCGGAAGGAAACTATGAAAAAAGTAGGTATTGTTGGCTGGCGCGGCATGGTCGGCTCCGTGCTCATGGAGCGGATGCGGCAGGAAGGGGATTTTCAGGGCTACGAACCCCGCTTTTTTTCCACCTCGCAGGCCGGTCAGGCAGGACCTGAGGTCAATGGCACGGTCTATGAACTGCTCGATGGCAGCAACGCTGCCCTGCTGGCGGAAATGGACATCATCGTTTCCTGTCAGGGCGGCAGCTATACCGGCGAAGTCTATCCGCAACTGATGGCCAAGGGCTGGCAGGGCTACTGGATCGACGCCGCCTCCAAGCTGCGCATGGATGAGGATGCAATTATTGTCCTCGATCCGGTGAACCGCGCCGTCATCGATCAGGGACTGGCCAAGGGCATCAAGAAGTACATCGGCGGCAACTGCACGGTTTCCCTGATGCTGATGGCACTGGGCGGACTGTTCGAGCAGGGCTGGGTGGAGTGGATCACCAGTCAGACCTATCAGGCGGCCTCCGGTGCTGGCGCCAAGAACATGCGCGAACTGGTTAACCAGATGCGGCTGGTCGGCGAAAACGCGGAGAATTTGCTGGATGCGCCAGCTTCGGCCATCCTTGCGCTGGATCGCAATGTGATCGAAACCCTGCGCAACCCGGCCTTCCCGATCAGCAATTTCGGCGCGCCGCTGGCTGGCAGCCTCATTCCCTGGATCGATACCGCCATGGACAACGGCCAGACCCGCGAGGAATGGAAGGGCGTCACCGAGACCAATAAGATTTTAGGCAATACCGGGCAGCCGATTCCGATTGACGGTTGTTGTGTACGCATCAGTGCTATGCGCTGCCACAGCCAGGCCTTCACCATTAAGCTGAAAAAAGATATCCCTCTGGCCGAGATCGAGCAGGCCATCGCCCATCACAACCAGTGGGTCTCTCTGGTGCCGAACACCAAGGAACAGACCCTCAAGGAACTGACCCCGGCCCGCGTCACCGGCACCCTCGATATCCCGGTGGGCCGCCTACGCAAGATGAACCTCGGACCCGAGTACCTCAGCGCCTTTTCTGTCGGCGATCAGTTGTTGTGGGGTGCTGCGGAACCGGTCCGCCGGATGTTGAAGATTGCTTTGGAGTATTTGGGGTAGACCTTAGGGCGCCGGGCGCGCTGAGATTGGTCGCCTGTTTTCGAAATGAACCCAAAAAAGCCGCTTCCTTTTCGGGAAGCGGCTTTTTTGGGTTGCGAGGCCAGCAAAATTGATTGCTGTTTTACCTTTTGGAAGGAATGTGGTCGGGTGTAGGGGCCGTTGCCACTGAGCCGGGCGGCGAGGTTCGGGGCTGGATGAAAGGGCAAACTGTTTGAGCGCAGCGAGTTTTTTGCCCCGCCGGCTCCGAATCTTGGTGACCGGGGTCGTCTCAGTGGCTTGGCTGCCCTTTCTTTAGCGGTGTGGCGCAAGACCACACGGTGGTTTCTTTTCTTTGAGTATGCAAAGAAAAGAATGGGAAGTCCGCAGGGATTTCCTCCATTTACATCCGAGATTCATACACTGTCCCTGAAACTCCTCAACTGATCCACGGCAAGCCTTTGTCTATAAATTATCCAGAGGTCTGCGCACGGCCAATCCAGGTCGATTGAGCACATGGGTGTGAACATGGTGGTGGCGACATCGGCATGATCAAGCAGTTCCTGCACGGTGCGGATGTCGGCGCCGTTCGCCAGCAGATGTGTGGCGAAGGAATGGCGCAGGGCGTGGGGAGTCACCCGCTGGGAGAGATTCGCCGCCCGCGCCGCCTTGCGATGTTTGTCTTTTGATTTTGTCATATTATATATATTGCCCAATCAATCGCTGATCTCAAGGACCATTTTTCAATCCATACCACGTCATGCAAAGACAAAAAAAATCACGTAACACCCTGGAGACGTTGCATATACAGGGTTATTTTTTGCCTTGACCAAGGCGCTGTCCACTGTGTATCTTACCCCCATATCTTGGCAGTTATTTGTTCGACTAATTAGCCTACCAATAATGCTCGAGTAAGGCTTCTTGAAAAAACTAATAAAATAAAAAAACTACAAAGAAGCACCCTTCCTGCAATTTAAAATCACGTCCCCTGTCCAATGCCGAGAGAAAGGCTGGGCTTTCAGATATCATTCGACAATATTGGCAGGCCTTTCGTCAACCCACGTCGCTCAACAACAAGCACAAAGCCGTTCTCTCCGCCATCGAGTGTTGCTGCACCGAACGATTGGGGTGCCATCTGGATACATGTAACCACTGCGGTCACCGTGAAATTCAGTAAAAAATAAATCGGTTTAGATAATGGAGGAGTTCATATGGCCTTATTTCCTGAGCTTATTAAATTAGGGTTCTTAGGGTTTGCTGTTGTTGTGCTAATTTTTTCTTTCTGGCTTTTGCATGGAATCACCTCTAATCCAAACCTTTCAAATGAAGGAGTCTCAATACGAGCACGAGAAATCCGGATATATATGGCGGGTTCTGTGCTTGTCCTGGTTCTTGGTTTAGCATGGGAATTTTTTAATCCCAAAGTATCATTGTTTGTAGATGTACATCCCAACGACATGGATGGACTATTAATTCGTGTTAAAGGACAAAGCATTGAATGGAACAAGGGGAAGACGGAAATCCAAATTCCGAATGGACAAGAGATTACGCTTGACCTGGTTCAAATTGACAGGAAACTGCGAGGAACAGAGAACTACACAAGAGAAATTAAAATGACCCAGTTGAAAGAGGCTACAGGTAATTTAGAAACCAAGGAGGCTGGGCTATGACATCGCGAATAATACTGACTGCTTTGGGTTTGACTTTGATGGTTTGCAATGTATCTGCAACTGCTGACGATCGTTGCATAGGTGTACCAGAATCTGCATGTCGTCGTTTTGTCGAAGCAGTTGGAATGCGTCAAAAAAACAACCCTAAAGGGTCACTGCTGGTAATCGAAGAACTGAGCAAGAATTATTCCAATAATTTTACAATACAATATACATACGGACGTTTACTAGCAGAAGACAAACGTTATGAAGATGCTATAAAGCAACTTCAAATTGCTTTAGAGTTAGGTCATGATTTTGAAAATTTTGATATTGAAATATACAATATTATTGGATTTTCATTGTTAATGGAAAGTAGATACGATGAGTCTATAGAATATTTTTATACAATTGAAATGTCAGAAGAGTTTCAAAAGAAATCTAAAGATTTTAAAATAAAAGTTTACAATAATTTCGGCGTAGCATATATGCAACTAGACCGATTTCAAGAGGCAAAAGAAAAATTCGAAAAATCAAAAAACCTTGGAAGTAAATTAGCATATAAGAATATCGAAAAGATTGATTCAATCCTGGAATCACTAAGAAATGGTGATGTAAATATGCCTGGAATTTTCGCTTTAATCGTTGCAAATCCTACTACAGAAATATATACTCAACAATCGTTATTGAAAGTATCTAACAAGCTAGATATTCCATCATCTGGGTTTACAGTTTTTCGTGCTACTAAAGGTCAATATTATATTGCAATGGCAAGCCAGGTTAGCTATCCAAAAGCCGAGCAACTGAAAGAGCAGGCAAACAAAAAAGGAATATCCGATGCCTTCATAGGGTCCATTACGAGTTGGGATAACGTTACAAAGAATTTTTATAGCAAAAACTAGAACCTGAATCAGGGTGTGAAAAGGGGCTAGATTTATTTTTTGGTTTTCTACCCCCTTTTATTTATTTCTCCTCCACCTTCCGCATCGGCGTAAACTCAATAGGCACCCAAGCATAGCTCCCTTTCTCCTCGGTCCGGACATGGCCGATACCGGGGAAGGGCAGGTGCATCCCGGCCACCAGGGACCCGCTCGCCGCCATCTCCTTCATGATCGCTTTGCGGGTGGCAATGGCCTGTTTCTGATCGACATCAAACTCAATCGATACGCCTGGACGAGCAAACTGGACGGCATGGGCGTGGACCACGTCCCCCCAGATGAGCAGTTTCTGCCCTGTCGATTCCACCGCATAGGAGGTGTGACCCGGCGTGTGGCCGTTGGCCTTGACCGCCTGGACGCCAGGAACCAGCGTTGTCCCATCCTTGAACGTTTTCCATTGACCAGCGGCCAGATACGGCGCCGCCACGTCGCGGGCCATCTTGAAGAACGATTGCCGCTCCTTGGGCGCGGCCTCGGCCACCTTCTCGGATAGCCAGTAGTCGTTGTCCGCCTGCGAAACCCAGATCGTGGCCTTGGGGAAGACCGGTTTGCCGTCTTCGTCGTTGAGTCCGCCCATGTGGTCGGCGTGGAGATGGGTGATAATGACCGTGTCCACCTGCTCCGGCGCGTAGCCGCTCGCCTGCAGGTTCTGCAGCGCAAATCCCAGGGTCGGACCGAACAGTTGCGAGGCGCCGGTATCGACCAGCACCAGATGGGTGCCGGTGTTGATCAGATAGGCGTTGACTGCTGTCTGCATCTTGGGATTGCCGACAAACATCCGGGCCAACAGACGGTCCAGATCGGTGGCCTTGGTATTACGCAGCAGCTTGGTGTCCAGTTCGATGGCCCCGTCGTAGAGAGCGGTGACTTCAAATTGGCCCAACGGCATCCGGTAATAGCCGGGCACCTGGGTCTGCACCTTGGGTGCTTGGGCATGAACAAGAGCAACCAGGCTGAACAACAGGGTAAAGGTGAGGAGCAGGATGTGGGAACTGGAGCGACGCATGATCGGGCCTCCTTGTGGAAGAGTGTACAATTAGATGGGGAAGAGCAGTTGTCACCGGTGTACGCTGCTGCTCTGTAGGTCGTTTGTCAATCAGGGCGCCGAGGTTTTGGGCGTTCCTTCGGAATCCGGGACCTTGGTTGGGGCGGGCAAAGCCGCCGCATCACCGGGAGAGTTTTCCGCAAGTTCGCCGATAATCCCCCGGTTGCGCACATCATTGATGGTCTGAATCCGGGTCAGGATGGCCTCGAGGTTGATGGCTGCTGCTGGCCGGACCAGCTCATAGGCCAGGTTTTCCATGGCTGCTGCCGCTGCCCGGTTGGCCTGCCACTTGCGCTGGAAATCGCCGGTGGTCGATAGGGTCACCAAAAGGGCTGCAAAGGTCGCCATGGCCGCGGCCAGATCGTTGCGGACCTTGGGCTGGGACGCCAGGATTTCCAGTTTCAGAAACAGTCCGGCCATGGCGCTGAGAAAAGCGGAGCCGAACAGACAGCCAAAATAGGCGGCACTCCAATGAACCGAGTTGCCGCGAAATTCGCGATAGGTTTTAACGACGATCGTCCCCAGGGGCTTGGTGTCCGGTCGGTACAATTCCATCAGGTCTTCCATGGCCACGCCCCGGTTTGGTTGATTACGGGCGAGATAGGTGGTCGAGAGCCAACCGGCAAGAAGGGCGAGAATCACAAAGACTGCGGCCAGAACAACGATTTTTGCTGGTTTGTTCATGATTCCGTTCCTCCGCGTGGAAGTTTGGCCGTTCAAAAGGATGGCAGGCGGTTGACCACCGGTGCTTCGGTTTGGTCCGCTTAAAGGGACCGTCTGGGGATTGATTCGGGTGCGGGGTGCCCGCCTCCCGAGCTTTCTGTATAAAACTTCGCTCAGTGAGCGACAACAGAAATATACCAACCTTCTCGATAGGTCGTCGAGCAACACCGTGGGCGCTTTTGTGGCCGGGATGCCCTTGCAACCTCTTTTGGCTCTTGAGACATCCATGTTTTTTTTGATCACAAGCCCGGCGTGATCTTCAAGTCAGCCCCCCTGGGGCCATTGGCATTGCTCATTTCTACGACCCATCTCTGTCCCGTGGATGAGCTGTTTTAGTGTATATGTAATGTTTTCTGATGGTTACTGAAAATTATCTGCTTGCCAAAATAGATGCATCTCTGCTACAGAAATAAATCCTTTTTTCCGGGAAGTTGGGCCACGAAGCGGGATTTGGCGATGCTGCAAACTTTTACTGAATTCCCTCTCTCTCGAAAACGATATGGGCGGAAGATCGAGCAAGGAACGGAATTTTCGGATAAGCCCGAGAAGGAGAAGTCTGATTCCGTCGTCCTGTATTGCTGATGTTTTGAGTCTTTTTATCTTTGGTTGCGTGCCGGGACGCCTCAAGCGTACCAAGTGCGTCTTGCTATCTCTTTACTCCCACCACAACAGGGGACATCTGTCCCAAGGAGCAGTATGAAAAAAATTCTTGCCGGGATTGTCGTGATCCTTCTTGCCGCGGGGCTGGGTGCCCCGTTTGTCAACGGATTGCTCGCCGAGCGGCAGATCCGCGAAACATTTGACAAGGTCAACAAAATGTATGGCGATACCGGTTTTGGAATCACGGTCGAGATCACCCGCTACGACCGGGGTTTTTCCTCCTCGGAGATGGAGTGGAAAGTCAACGCCGGCAAAATGGCGGCCCTGTACGGCGTGAAAGAATGGCTCTTCCTCAACCGTATGAAACACGAGTTGACCGGCGTGGTTGCGGAGACAACTCTGACTAAGAATCCCGTGTATATGGATTTTATCAACCAGAAGCTGGCCGGTAAGGATCCGCTGCACATCACCACCAGGTATTCGCTGACCGGTACGTTCGAAACGACAACCACCCTGGATGCCTTTGCCATCACCGAGGAAGGCGAAACCGTCCAGGTGAAGCCAGGCCGGATACGTGCGACCTCCGATAAGCACCTCAAACACTTTTTCTACGAGGGCACCTGGGATGGGTTGCAGGTGAATGACCTGGCCACGATGGAGGGTTTTTCCATCAAATCCGACCTGGAGATGGCCTCGCTCTACCTCTGGGATGGGTATGCCACTTTCGCCATTAAAGGGGGGCGGGTCGAAGACGCCAACGCGCCGTTCTCTTTTTCCAACTTGAAGATGGACTGCACCTCCAAGTACGACAAGGAGCGGAACATCCTTTCAGGGAAGGTGGAATACGGTGCGGACAGCCTGAGCGTGGGCGACAAAAAAGTCGAGAACCCTTTTGTGCGCCTAGCCGTAAACGGATTGAATGCCAAGGGGTACGTGGAGTTCATGCAGCAGTATATGGCTGCCATCAGCAAGGTCATGGCGAATGCTGCCGCCACTACCGAGGATCCCGGCCAGATGGAAAAGATCCTCGAACAGCAGATGGCACAGGTTGGGATGCAACTCATGGTCTCAGCGGAAAAACTCATGACCAAGGGGTTGGAGTTTCAGATTTCCGATCTTCGTTTCAAGCTTGCAGAGGGTGAGGTCAACGGTGGCTTGACCGTGAGCTTGAAAAGGGACATGACCATGATGCAATTCGTGCCCCTTGCCAATCAACCGGCGTTGGCCCTGGACATTTTTGAACTGAAATCGCATCTCAGTCTGCCCAAGCAGCTCTTGGGCGATTCCCCCATGTTTTTTGAGCCAGCCTTCCCTGGAATGCAGACCGGAGTCTTTGTTGCGAAGGAGCAGCGCGCCGAACATCAGGCGGAAACGAAAGACGGTAAGCTGCTGCTCAACGGGAAGGAAGTGCAGCTGCAATAAGACGTTGTTATGAACAAGCCAACGACTAGGGCAACACCGGGGTGAGACTGCCCCGGCTCGCCCTAGTCAAATGGGTGCCGGTCTTCGGGCCTGGCCCTTCCTCTCCCTGTTTCCCTCGCTCCCTGCAACTCCAAGGGTGTAGGGGGCAACGAGACCAACAAAATCTTAGCATCATCGATCCCCAATCCTCATTGACGACTGTTGCGTGCGCATTTTCGCGCAGCCCCCTGAAATGGGGAAACTGTCCCTTTAATAGTTGACATATCTTAAAGAGAGGGATGCTTGTGCGACTCTCTCTTGAAGCACTACGAACCAGAGTCGGATGGGTTCAGCCGTCTGGACTCCTTATGTAGGTGTGGTGATGGTTATTCGTTTGCCCTGAGTCTCAACGCAGGATAAAGCCGAGCGCCTTTAGATCTTTGGCCCAAGTGCTCCAGGGGCCGGTGGCAAAGGAAGCAGTCATGCGTTTGGTATCGAAGAGGACCGTGGCATCCTGGTCGAGATGGCATTTGCGGTCATAGTTGGTGTGGCTGATTCGCAGAGACCAGGTGCCGTCCTGGTTTTTTTTGACCGCCTCAACATAGGCGGGGTGGCCGGTGGGCATGCCGCGGCGGGTGTTGACGTCAAGGACTACGACCGAACCGACTACCGGGGTGGAGGAAGTGCTGCCATTTTTCTTGGCGCAGGCAAACCACTGCACCGGGCTGGTGTCGCCCAGTCTGCAGGTCATGAAGCCGGTGCGGCAGCGGGCGTAGATCAGGCTCTGCGGTTGGCAGCGTCCGGTGGTCTGCACTACTTTCGTTACCGCGGTCGCCGGTGCCTTGGCGACTGTTTTTTGGCCTTTTTTGGTGCTTGATGTTGCTGTTTTGCCGGCCTTGGCGGTTTTGCCAGGAACCTGTTGTTTGACTACTTTGGTGGTCGTGGCTCCCGGTTGCAGGTGAAAACAGGCGGACCGGTTCCGTTCGCTGTCCCCAATGGCGCGTTCATCGCGGCAGGTTCGGTTTGGGTCGTCCTGTCCCGGCGCAGTTTCTGGGGAAGCACTGCCCGCCTCTTTTGCGGGAGCGGCCGAATGTTCGTTCTGTGCGGGCTGCGGGGAGTGAGCCGGTGGTTTTGATGGGCCGCAGCCGCTGGAAAGGAGCACAAAGGCAGCGATTACAAGAAAACGCAGGCAGAAAGGGGGGCTGGGCATTGTCAGTCTCCTTTAGAAGGGGCTGTCGAGGCGGAGGCGGCCGTCGGCCAGGGTGAGGCAGCGGTCCATGGCGCGGGCCAGTTCCATATTGTGGGTGACCATGACCACGGCCAGGTCGAGGTTTTTGCTCAGTTCGCGCAGCAGGGCAAAGACCCGGCTGCCGCTGGCGGCATCGAGGTTGCCGGTGGGCTCGTCGGCCAGGAGCAGAGCAGGGGCCATCACCAGGGCTCTCGCCAGGGCAACACGTTGCTGTTCGCCGCCGGAGAGTTCGCCGCTGCGGTGATCCAATCGCTCGCCCAAACCCACCCGTTCGAGCAGCTGCTGTGCCTTGTCTTTGAGCGCGGCGCGGGGGCGGCCGTTGATCAGGCCGGGCATCATCACATTTTCCAGGGCTGAAAATTCGGGAAGCAGATGGTGAAACTGAAAGATGAAGCCGATGTGGTTGTTGCGGTGTCCCGCCAGATCCGACTCGCTTTTGCCGGTCAGCTCGTGGCCACGGAAGAACAGCTGACCCGAGTCCGGCGTATCCAGGGTGCCCAGGATCTGGAGGAGGGTGGTCTTGCCGGAGCCCGAGGCTCCGACGATGGCCGTCATCTCACCGGGTTGAACCACGAGGTCGGCCTTGTTAAGCACGGTGATGGTGTCCAGACCGCTGCGGTAGGAGCGGCAGAGGGCGGCGGCCTGGAGGAGCGGGGTGTCATTCATAGCTCAGCGCCTCCGCCGGCCGGATTCGCGACGCCTTCCATGAGGGGTAGAGGGTGGCGGCCAGGGTGATGAGAAGCGCGGAAACGGCGATCACGGTCACGTCGAGCGGCACCACCTTGATCGGCATGGTGGACATGGGGTAGACATTGCGCGGCAGCTCGATGAGGTTGGAGTGTTTGAGGAGGGCGCAGAGGCTCAGGCCGCTGGCCACGCCGAGGGTCGTGCCCGAAAGGCCGATCACCATGCCCTGATAGAAGAAGATGCGCATGATGGCCTTGGTAGTGGCGCCCATGGATTTGAGAATGGCGATGTCGCGGTTTTTCTCCATCACCACCATGATCAGGGCGCTGATGATGTTGAGCGCCGCCACCAGGATAATCAGATCCAGGGCGATGAAGATGCCGAGTTTTTCCAGTTTGAGGGCGGCAAACAGGTTCTGGTTGAGCTGCATCCAGTCGCGGACCGAGTATCCCTGGCCCAAGGCCTGCTGGACGGCGGCGGCTGTCCGGTCGGCTTGGTCGATGTTTTTGACCCGGATTTCGATGCCATGCACCCCCCGGCGCAGGTCGGTGAGGCTGCGGGCGGTGTCCAGATTGATGTACCCCATGGTGGAGTCGTACTCGAACATCCCGGTTTCAAAGATGCCCACCACGACACAGGCGCGAATTTTGGGCAGGACACCCATGGGCGAGAGCGGCCCGTTGGGTGAAATCAGCCGGATCCGCTCGCCCACGCCGACCTGGAGCTGCCGGGCCATGTCGCGGCCGAGGACAATGGCCGGGACTTCGAAGGGTTTGTCGAGATCGGTCAGTTGGCCGGCGGTCATTTTCTGGCCGATACTGAGGACCCGCATAGCGGAGGCGGCGTCAATCCCCCGTAACACCACGCCGGTGGAATGGGTGGCTGAGCTGATCAGGGCCTGGCCGTAGATATAGGGGGTGGTGGCCTCGACCCCGGCAACAGCCTCGATTTTGGCCGTGACTCCTTCACTGTCGTTGATCGTGGAGCCGAACCGTTGCACCAGGGCATGGGCATTGACGCCGATGATCTGGTCGCGCAGCCCCTCGGTGAAGCCGGTGAACACCGAGAGCACGATGATCAGCGCCATGACGCCGACCGCCACCCCCAGAATGGAGATGAGGGTGATCAGCGAGATGAATTTTTGTTTGCGTTTGGCCCGCAGGTAGCGCAGGCTGACAAACCATTCAAAGGAGGCCATGGCACCCGCGCTACTCGTTGACTTCCGGTTTCATCTGCGGAAAGAGAATGACGTCGCGGATCGAGGGGGCATCGGTGAGCAGCATGACCAGTCGGTCGATGCCGATGCCTTCGCCGGCCGCCGACGGCATGCCGTATTCCAGGGCGCGGACATAGTCGCGATCCAGGACCGGATGAATCTCGTCGTCGTCGCCGCGTTCGCTGATCTGTTTTTGAAAGCGCTGCAATTGGTCGACAGGGTCATTGAGCTCAGAAAAGGCGTTGGCGATCTCCCGGCCGGTGATGAACAGCTCGAACCGGTCGGTGACCGTGGGATCCTCCTCATTGCGCCGGGCCAGCGGCGAGACCTCGGTGGGGTAAGAGGTGATGAAGGTCGGGTCGATCAATTTCTCCTCAACCAGCAGCTCAAACAGTTCGGTCTTGGCCTTGCCCGGTCCGGCATCGGGCTGCAGCGCGATACCTTTTTGCTTGGCCAGGGCCATGATTGCGGCATCATCCCTGAGAATGGCCAAGTCGAGGCCGGCAATTTTTACCAGGGCCTCTTCCATGGTCAGCCGTTGCCAGGGTGGCGCCAAATTGACCGGCACGCCCTGATAGGTGAGGTCCATGGAACCTGTTATCTCGTGGGCGAGCCAGGAAACCATCTCCTCGGTCAGGTCCATCAGGTCGTGGTAGGTCGAGTAGGCCTGGTAGAATTCGAGCATGGTGAATTCCGGATTGTGCCGGGTGGACAACCCCTCGTTACGGAAATTGCGGTTGATCTCAAACACCTTCTCGAAACCGCCAACCAGGAGTCGCTTGAGATAGAGTTCCGGGGCGATGCGCAGGTAGAGATCCATATCGAGCGCATTGTGATGGGTCCGAAAGGGTTTGGCCGTGGCGCCGCCGGGAACCGGTTGCATCATCGGCGTTTCAACCTCCATGTAGCCACGGTTGCTGAGAAATTCGCGGATCAGGCGGATGATCTCTACCCGTTTTTTGAACACCTCGCGGGTCTCGGGGTTGACGATCAGGTCCAGATAACGCTGGCGGTACCGGGTTTCGACATCAGTGAGGCCGTGGAATTTTTCCGGCAGGGGTCGCAACGATTTGGTGATCATTTGCATGCGGGCGGCCTCCAGCGACAGTTCGCCGGTCTTGGTCTTGAACAGCCGCCCCTCGACGCCGACGATGTCGCCCACATCCCATTTTTTAAAATGGTCGTACTGTTCCTCTCCTAAAAGATCGCGGCGGACATAGACCTGGATGCGGTCGGAGGCGTCCTGGAGGTGGAAAAAGGCGGCCTTGCCGAATTTGCGCATCGACATGGCCCGGCC
This sequence comes from uncultured Desulfobulbus sp., assembly GCF_963662935.2. NCBI lineage: Bacteria > Pseudomonadati > Thermodesulfobacteriota > Desulfobulbia > Desulfobulbales > Desulfobulbaceae > Desulfobulbus > uncultured Desulfobulbus sp. Next base: position 2,775,724 of record NZ_CAXXTL010000002.1, read on the forward strand.
GGCGACTCGGTGGGTGGTGCCGGATTCGTCGTGGCATTCCGCTGCCAGAGTGCTGCCCTGCGGCAGGATATCGGCGATGGGCGTGGGTGCCTTGAAGGTGTTGCTGAACAGCTTGACGCCGGCCTCGGCCAGGGAATCGGATTTTTCCCGCCGCTGCTTAAGGAGATTGCTTGTTGTTTCCATCTGGATATCTGCAAGGAAGAGTTAAAGTATGCGCCTGATCCGTGGATAAAACGAAGGGGGCGTCCTGGGAGCAGGAAGAAAATTGGTTGCGTGAGGAATAAACGGCCAAAATAGTGCGCAGCGGTGTCGATGTCAATTCCTTTCAAGGAGAGCGACGGATTCGATGTGGTGGGTCTGGGGGAACATGTCAACCGGGGTGATGCGGCTGATCCGGTAGCCGCCCTTGCCGATCAGGGCGAGATCGCGGGCCAGGGTCGCCGGGTCGCAGGAGATCGAGATGATCCGCTCCGGTTCCAGCAAGGGCAGGAGGGCGGCGGCTTTGCCCAGTCCCTGGCGGGGTGGATCGAGGAGGATGCAGTCGAACCGGGTCTTGCGGGCTACGAGGGTGTGCAACTGCGGCTCGACTCCTTCGGCGATAAAGCGGGCTCTGATCCCGTTGGTGCGGCTGTTCTGCTCGGCCCAGTGGATGCTCTGCCGGTTATGTTCGACCCCGGTTACTTGGGCACCGGCAAGCCCCAGCGGAATGGAGAAATTACCCATGCCGCAGAAGAGATCGAGGGCGGTGAAGGGCCGGGGGGCTAAGGGGAGGAGGTCGAGGGCCAGTTCGATCATTCGGGGGTTTTGCTGGGTGTTGACCTGAAAAAAGCAGCGATGATCCCAGTTGAGCCGGTAGGGCTGACCCCGGAGGGTGAAATCCTGGGACAAAACGGTTGTGAGGGCTTGCTTTGAGTCTTGGCCGGGCTTTGCCGTTTGCACAATCACCTCGTCAGCCAGGGCGTGCATCTGATCAACCAGGTTGGCCGGCAAAGGAATCTGCAGGCTGGGGCGTGGTTGGAGCACCAGGAAAACTTGATCATCCGCCGGACTGTGGATCAGCTCCAGAGCGGCTATGTGGTCTGCCAGCCGGTCACCCCAGCCGCCATCGACTACAGCTGCAATCACCCGGTTAATCGGGTTGACGGCCAGCAGGCAATGACGGATCTGGACCACCGCATTGCTGGCATTTTGGTGGAAGCCGAGCCGGCCTGTCGGGTCGAGGTGCAACCGCAATCGGGATCGATAGCCGAAGGGCAGGGGCGAGGGCAAGGCTGGACCGGGTTGATCCGGCGCCGGATCCAGATGGGCCCGCTCCAGGGCCTCCCGCAGAATCTGCTGTTTGATGGCCAACTGGGCCGGATAGGCCGCATGCTGGAGGTCGCAACCACCGCAGAGGCCGTAATGAGGGCAGGGCGGCACAACTCGATCCGGGGAAGGTTCCACCACCCTGAGCAGGCGAGCTTCCTTGAAGCCGCGGTGCGTCTTGGTTTCGCGGACAACCACGGTCTCGCCTGGCAACGCGCCTGAAACCATCACCACCATGCCGTCGCTGAGCGTGCCCAACCCCTTGCCGCCAGCTATCACCTTTTTAATCAAGAGCGTATGTTCCATTTGCACATCCTAGCAGTTTGTTGCTAGTATATTCAAGAAATGATTGACAAATTAAAGCCGGCAAAAACAGCGGGCAGAGGGTGAGTAAGCGTGTCCACACAGGTTAAAGCCAAAATTCTTATTGTCGATGATGAACGGGTGCACCGCTTCATGCTGCACGCTCTTTTTACGGAGTGGGGGTGGGACGCGGAGGAGGCGGATGACGGTTCCACCGCGGTGGCCGCTGTTGAACAGGGCCCCTTTGACGCCATTCTCATGGACGTGCGTATGGCCACCATGGACGGCATGGAGGCCCTGAAGCGGATCCATGCCATCAACCCGGCCATCCCGGTGATCATCATGACCGCCTTTTCCTCGGTGGACTCCGCGGTGGCCGCCATCAAACAGGGCGCCCATGATTATTTGACCAAACCGCTTGATTTCGACCGGTTACGCACCACCCTGGAGGTGGCCATGGGCCATCGCCAGCGGGAAACCAAATCAATCGACATCGGGCAGCCCTTTGGCGACGACGGCCGGATCATTGGCCGGTCGGCCCCGATGCAGAACCTTTGGGAAATGATCGTCCATGTGGCCCCCACCGAGGCGACGGTTCTGATCAACGGCGAGTCAGGCACCGGCAAAGAGCTGGTGGCAGCCGCCCTGCACCATACAAGCCTGCGCAATAAAGGGCCGTTTGTGAAGGTCAACTGCGCTGCTCTGGCGGAAACCCTGCTGGAATCCGAATTGTTCGGCCACGAGCGCGGGGCCTTCACTGGCGCGGACCGCCGCCGGGAAGGTCGATTCGTCCAAGCCCAGGGGGGCACGCTCTTCCTCGACGAGATCGGCGAAACCTCGCCCGGCATGCAGGCCAAACTGCTGCGGGTCTTGCAAGAGCATGAACTGCAGCGAGTCGGCGGTCAGGAAACCATCAAGGTGGACGTGCGTATCCTCTGCGCCACCAACCGTAACCTTGAGGAAGAAGTGGCGGCTGGCCGGTTCCGTGAGGATCTCTACTATCGTCTCAAGGTGGTCGAACTGGAGGTGCCGCCCCTGCGTGACCGGCAGGGTGATCTCCCCCTGCTTGTCGACTATTTCCTCCACAGTTTTGCCGAAAAAAATGGCCGCCTGGTCAGCGGCGTCACCCCCGAATGCATGGATGTATTCAATCGCTATCCCTGGCCGGGCAATGTCCGCGAGTTGGAACACGCAATTGAGCGTGGTGTCATCCTGATGCGCGGTGATTACCTCGACATCTCAGCCCTGCCGCTTGCTCTCCAGCGCTGGGGCGGGCTGAACGCCCCGGGTGCGGTGGAAGAACCCGCCACCCTCAAGGAGGCGGAGAAGATGCTTATCCTCAAGACGCTTGAGGAAACCGGCGGCAATCGCAGTGAGGCTGCTCGTCGATTGCAAATAACCCGCAAGACGCTCTTGAACAAGCTGAAAAGTTATAATATAAGCTAAGGCCGGAAAGAAAAGGCTGTGGTAGCAAGTGCCTCAGGCGAATTCTAGCTGCAGTTGGTGTGGTTTGACCCTTGACGCGGTTCCCGGAAACTCTACTGCTCGGCCTTTGAACCGAATGAATAGATCATCAGTCCTGTTGCAGGCCGCCTACGCTGCTTGTCGCTTCCTGATCCAGGAGCGAGACCTCCCCGCCTTGCTCCAGGGCCTTTGCGATCGGCTGGCCGGGCACGGAGTGTATAGTTCCGCCCTGGTGGTGCTGCTGGACCAGGAAGCGGGCGGCATGATCACCGCCGAAACTGGGCTGGGTGAGCATATCACCCCGGTTATGGGCGAGCTGCGGGAGGGAAGGCTGCCGGATTGCGGCGCTCGGGTTCTCCAATCCGACTCCAACGAGGCTGTCCTCTGTGCCGCCTGTTCCTGCAGGCTCTGTTCCATGCCCGGTGAACCTGTCTCATCCCTGGCCTTTTGCGCCCCTCTTCGTTGCAGTTCCAGTCTCTCAGGTTTTTTTATCCTCCAGTTGCCTCCGTCAATCGAGCCGGCGCCCGAAGAGGCCGCAATCGTGACCGAACTTGCCGAGGCCATCACCCAGGCTTTGCGGCAACTGTTTGTTTTTGAAGCGGTCAAGTTCAGGGAACAGGAGCTCAAACAGGCGGAAGAACGATATGAGTTGGCCCTGCACGCCTCCCAGGCCGGCCTCTGGGACTGGAATATTAAGACCGGCGAAATGTACACCAGTCCCGATCAGTGGGAACTGCTCGACTACCGGGAAGGCAGCGGGAATCCGGCCACCGCCCGGCGTTTCATCCACCCGGAAGACCGGGAGCGCGTGCTGGCCTTGCTCAACGAGCATTTGGCCGGTTCAACCGAAGAGTACCGGATCGAGTATCGGGTTAGGGAGCAAAACGGCGAGTGGGCCTGGTTTCTCGACCGGGGCCGGGTGGTGGAGCGGGATGAAAACAACATGCCGGTGCGGATGACCGGGACCCATCAGAACATCACCCTGCAGAAGCGGCAGGAACAGGCGTTGGCGGTGGTGCAGCAGCAGCTGCACGACGCAGTCGATGTTGAGCGCAATTTTCTCCAGACCGTCATCGACAGCGCCGGCGACCCGGTGATGGTCATCGATCTCGACTTTAACCTTCTCCTGATCAATCAGGCCGCCGCTCTTTTGGTTCGCGGCAATGGGGAAATCGAGACCCTTCAAGGGCGGAAATGCCATCAGCTGTTCTGCGGGGCCGGGACACCTTGCCAGGACCTGCGTTTCCCCTGTCCGGTGACGGAGATTCGCAACCAGCAGCAGCCAGCCACGCTTATCCACAACCCTTACCATGGCAACAGCGTCAATAACACCTTTGAGCTGGAGGTTTCGCCGCTGCGGGATGGGCAGGGGCAATTGTATGGCATCATCGAGGTGGCACGGGATATCACCGACCGGCTGCGCATCGAGAAAGAACTGCGCGACAGCCAGTCGCACCTCTACCGGCTGGCGCACCACGACACCCTCACTGGCCTGCCCAACCGTTTATTATTCCGTGATCGGCTCACCCAGTCAATCAGTAAGGCCGAGCGGAACCGGACTGGTGTGGCGATTCTCTTTCTTGATCTTGATCGGTTCAAGAACATCAACGACACCTTGGGCCACGATGTCGGGGACGCTCTCCTGGTAGAGGTGGCGGTACGGCTGCAACGGCAGTGCCGTCAGTCCGATACCGTTGCCCGGCTTGGCGGTGACGAGTTTGTTTTTGTCCTTGAGGCCGTGGGCAACCGCAAAGATGCGGCCGTGGTCGCCGAGAAGATTATGGCGGCCCTAGCCGAACCTATTGCTGCCAAGGGGCATGCACTCTCCATCACCACCAGTATCGGCATCGCCATTTTTCCCGGCGATTCTGACGAGATTGAAGGCGTCATCAAGTGCGCCGACATAGCCCTGTACTCCGCCAAGGAGTTCGGTCGCAGCAATTTTCAATTTTATCGCCGTGAGATTGCCGACAACGGCCGGCGGCTGCAACTGGATGAACGGCAGTTCCGGGAGGCCATGCAATCAGGCGCGTTGCGCTTGGACTATGTGCCGCAGTATGCCCTAAACGGCGGCCAACTGGTTGGCTTTGAATCACAGATCCACTGGAACCATCCCCAAATGGGGCGGCTTCTGCCCGATGCCTTTCTTGCCGCCGCCGAGGAGTGCGGCATGCTGGCTGCGGTGAGTCTATGGGGATTGGAGAAAATTTGTCTGACCCTGCAATCCTGGCAGGAGCAGGAGGCAGGGTGTGTGCCAATCGTCGTCCCGATCACCTCTCGTCAACTGCTTGACCCTGATTTTTTTCCCCTGCTCGAGCAGCTCTTGGCCCGGTATGCGATTTCTCCCGGTCTTCTGATGTTTGGGTTGCGAGAACAGGCGGTTGCCGATGCCTCAGCCCAGGAGTTGGAGGTTCTTGGCCGGATTGGACGCCTTGGCATAGGGCTGGCGGTTGACGATTTTGGCGCAGGCAGATGCTCGCTTGTCCGTCTGCAGCAGGTGGCGATCAGGCGCCTTGCAGTCAACCGGCAATTGCTTGCCTGCGTTCCTGCGGATCAGCAGGCCGCAACCCTGGTGGCAGCCATCATTGCTCTCGCCCACACCCTCGGTTTGACCGTGCTCGCCGATGGGGTCGAGCAGGAGGAGCAGTTGGTTTTTCTCCGCGCCCATGGGTGTGATCAGGCCCAGGGGCCGCAGCTGGGGGCGCCGCTTGCTGGAGAAAAGGCATTTGTTCTTCTGCAATCCCGGGCAAAGGGCGGTTGACGCCTCCTGTCCTCCGTGGTAAGACCCCCACTTGTTTTTTGTATCTAGAAGGCCCGTTCGTGTCATCGCTCCGGCTTGATGCGGCATGATCGTCTTCCTTCCCCCAAAACAATCAATTGAAGTTTTTTTGAACGAGTTGCAATGCGTACTGATATTTTGCACATCGGCGCGGGTGAACTGAATTACGAGATCCGCAATATTGTCTGTGTCGGCGAGAAGCTTCAGAAGATGGGTGTCCAGGTCAACTGGGAGAATATCGGTGACCCGATCGCCAAGGGTGAGCAGGTTCCGGACTGGATGAAGGAAATTGTCGCTGAGGCGGTGCGCGAAGACACCACCTATGGCTACAGTCCGACCAAGGGGCTGCTGGCGACCCGTGAATATGTGGCGGCCTGCACCAATCGCATGGGTGGGGCGCAGATCGATGCCGATGATGTCATTTTCTTTAATGGCCTGGGCGACGCGATCTCCAAGGTCTACGGCTTTCTCAAGCCGACCGCCCGGGTTATTGTACCCACGCCGAGCTACACCACCCATTCTTCGGCCGAGGCTGCTCATGCCAGTGATCAGCCCGTTACCTATATCCTCGATCCTAATCACCTCTGGTACCCGGATCTCGAAGATATCGAGAACCACATCAAGTACAATCCGGCGGTGGCCGGTATCCTGGTGATCAATCCGGACAATCCCACCGGCGCCGTCTATCCGGCGGACGTGATGCGGGCAATTGTCGAGATCTGCGAAAAAAATGACCTGTTCATCATCTGCGACGAGATTTACCAGAACATGACCTATAACGGCACGGTCTCGGCGCCGCTGTGCACGGTGATCGGCGACAAGGTGCCGGCGATCTGCATGCGCGGCATCTCCAAGGAAATGCCCTGGCCGGGGAGCCGCTGTGGCTGGATAGAGGTCTATAACCGCCGCCGCGACCCGATGTTTGCCACCTACGTCCAGTCGATCCTCAACGCCAAGATGCTTGAGGTCTGTTCGACCACCCTGCCACAGGCCGTCCTGCCCCGGATCAAGGAGCATCCCGAGTACAAGGTGCATCTCAAGAGTCGGATTAAACGCTACGAGCGGTATTCCAATCTGGCCTACAATATTCTCAAGGGTGTCAAAGGGCTCCTGGTCAACCGCACCAACGGTGCCTTTTACATGAGCGCGGTCTTTGAAGAATGGGTGCTCAACCACCATCAGACCCTGCCTATCGAGATTGACGAGGTGCGCGAAACTGTCGAGCGGCTCGTTTCCGGCTCCAATATCCAGCCGGACAAACGCTTTGTGTATTACCTGCTGGGGGCCACCGGCATCTGTGTGGTGCCGCTTTCTTCCTTTGCCACCGATCTTCAGGGCTTCCGCATTACTCTCCTGGAGAAAAACGAGGAAGATTTTGTCGAGATCTTCAATACAATCGCCAGCAGCATCAAGCGCTACGTTAATTCGCATCAGACCTGTGCCCATTGCGGCTGACGAAGATTTGATCGTTGATTTGTTGCAGCCCCTGGCGCCCGTTGTGGCGGTAGGGGCTTTTTTTGTGGTTTCACTTTTGTTTCCTTGCGTTTTTCTTCGAATTTTCCGCAGTGTTTTCCCCTTTAATTCCCGGTGGCCTTCCCTTGACACTGGTTTTTGCCATACTTATTGTTGGCACCAGATTTGACCGGCCTAACCGCGAACAAACCGCGAGATTTGGGTCTGAGCCATGGGGCGAGTCAACAGGAACTCAGAACAAGGAGAGCGTAGGTGGTAGACGAGGTAAAAGAGCAGGGCCTTGCCGGTGAACAGCAATCCAAAGAGGTTCCCGAAGACCTGGGTATTGTGGAAACGCTTGCGGAGGCCGGAGAGCAGCAAGGAACCGAAGTTGAGATCTTGCAGCGGGAAATGGGAGAAACCCGTGATCAGTTGATGCGGGTCGCCGCCGAGTTCGACAATTTCAAGAAGCGGATGGAGCGGGAAAAAAGCAAGTTGCTCAAATACGCAGGCGAGAACATCCTTCGCGACTTACTGGTCACCTTAGATAATCTTGACCGGGCCGTTGAGCAGGGCAATGCTGCGGTCGTAGATGATACCAAGAAGTTAGAATCCATGCTGCAAGGGGTGGAGTTGACACGAAAGGGGCTGGTGGCCACTTTGGAGCGGTATGGGGTGGAGCCGTTGACCGCTGTCGGCCTGACCTTTAATCCGGACGAGCACGACGCCCTGACCATGGAGGCAAGCGAAGAGGTGCCCGCCAACCATGTGCTGCGAGAGTTTGCCAAAGGATACCGGTTCAGAGACAGGGTCCTGCGGCACGCCCAAGTGGTTGTTTCCAGCGGCCCGGCAAAGGTGTCTTGATCAGGTTTGATTCGGTCACGCAGCCGCAAAAAGAATTGATTCAGTGACGATTGTTCAGGCTTTTCAGCCGAGTATATAAATACAGGAGAGACAGGAGACTGGCATTATGGGAAAAATAATAGGGATTGATTTAGGGACTACCAACTCGTGCGTGGCGATCATGGAGGGCGGTGACCCCAAGGTTATTGAAAACAGTGAGGGAAACCGGACAACGCCTTCGATCGTGGCTTTTTCCGACAGTGCCGAGCGTCTGGTCGGGCAGATCGCCAAGCGTCAAGCCGTCACCAACCCCACGCGGACGTTGTTTGCCATCAAGCGGTTGATCGGCCGGAAATTCAGCGATAAGGAAGTTCAAAAATCAATTGGCGTCAGCCCTTTTAATATCGTTGAGGGTCCTGGTGGCGATGCGGTGGTGGAAGTGGGCGGGAAGACCTATACCGCTGCTGAGATTTCGGCCATGATCTTGGGCAAGATGAAGCAGACCGCTGAAGAGTATCTGGGCGAAACCGTTACCGATGCCGTGGTCACCGTTCCGGCCTATTTTAACGATGCCCAGCGCCAGGCCACCAAGGATGCCGGCAAGATTGCCGGACTCAATGTCATGCGGATCATCAATGAGCCGACCGCCGCCTCCCTGGCCTATGGTCTCGACAAAAAAGGCGAGGAGAAAATTGCGGTGTTCGATCTCGGTGGCGGCACTTTTGACGTTTCCATCCTGGAGATCGGCGACGGCGTCTTTGAGGTCAAATCGACTAACGGCGACACCTTTCTTGGTGGTGAAGATTTTGATATGCGCATCGTTCATTGGCTGGCCGACGAGTTCAAGCGCGACCAGGGCGTTGATCTGCGCAACGACAAGATGGCCCTGCAGCGGTTGAAGGAAGAGGCTGAAAAGGCCAAGAAGGAATTGTCCACGGCCATGGAAACCGACATCAATCTGCCCTTCATCACGGCTGATGCCTCCGGACCTAAACATCTCAACGTCAAGTTGAGCCGAGCCAAGTTGGAGAGTCTGGTTGACGATCTGATCGACCGCTGTGAAGGCCCCTGCCGGACTGCGCTTAAAGACGCGGGGTTGAATCCGGCCGACATCGATGAGGTCATCCTGGTGGGCGGCATGACCCGCATGCCCAAGGTGCAGGAAAAGGTGAAGGCCATCTTCGGCAAGGATCCGCATAAAGGCGTTAATCCCGATGAGGTCGTGGCCATTGGTGCGGCCATCCAGGGCGGCGTACTTAAGGGTGATGTCAAAGACGTGCTGCTGCTCGACGTTACCCCGCTGTCTTTGGGCATCGAAACTCTGGGCGGTGTTATGACCAAGCTGATAGAGAAAAACACCACGGTCCCAACCAAGAAGAGCCAGGTTTTCTCGACCGCGGCTGACAATCAACCTGCGGTTTCGATTCACGTGCTCCAGGGCGAACGTGAGATGGCTCAGAACAATAAGACCATCGGCCGCTTTGAGCTGGCTGATATTCCGGTCGCGCCGCGCGGTGTGCCCCAGATTGAGGTTACCTTTGACCTCGACGCCAACGGCATCCTCCATGTGTCGGCCAAGGATCTGGGCACCAACAAGGAGCAGTCGATCCGGATCACCGCATCTTCCGGCCTGTCAGAGGCCGAGATCGAGCGGATGAAGAAGGATGCCGAGTTGCATGCCGATGAAGACAAAAAGCGTAAGGAACTGGTTGAGGCCAGGAACAACGCTGACTCCATGATTCACATGACGACCAAAACTTTGACCGAGTTGGGCGATAAGGTTGATGCTGAGACCAAAGGCAATGTGGAAAAAGAGATTGAAAATCTGAAAAAGGCGATGGAAACTGAGGACACAACGACCATCAAGAACGCGACTGAAACTCTGACCCAGGCTTCGCACAAGCTGGCAGAGCTGATGTACGCCCAGGCCAAGGGCCAGCAGGGAGCCGGTCCAGGCGATGCCGGCGCCGGTGCGGCCGGAGCGGGTGCTGCCGGCGGCAAGCGTGGCAAGGACGATGACGATGTGGTTGATGCCGACTTTGAAGAAGTAAAATAATCGGTCGGTCTCCCTGCCAACATGGGGCGGCTGGAGTTTTGGGAGTGCGGGTATTCCGCACTCCCATTTTTTTTGTAAGTGCGCTATAAGGGTGCGGTTTGTCAATTTTTCCCCAATCTACTGAAGAAGAGAGCCCCATGAAACGAATACTGTCGGGAATTCAACCTTCCGGAAAACTCCATATCGGAAATTACTTCGGTATGATGCATTCGATGATCCGTCATATGGAATCGGCGGAACTGTATGTATTTATCGTTGATCTTCATGCCCTGACCTCGGTGCAGGACCGGGATCGGCTACGCCAGGGTACCCTGGAAGCGGCGGCCGATTTTCTGGCGCTGGGCCTCGATCCGGAGCGGTGCATTTTCTGGGTGCAATCCGATGTGCCGGAGGTCTGCGAGTTGACCTGGCTGTTGTCCGTTCTCACGCCCATGGGGCTCTTGGAACGGTGTCACGCGTTCAAGGACAAGGTTGCTAAGAACATTCCGGCCAGCCACGGGCTCTTCTCCTATCCGGTGCTTATGGCTGCCGACATTCTCCTCTATCAGGCACAGGTGGTGCCCGTGGGGAAGGATCAGAAACAGCATGTGGAAGTGGCTCGCGACATCGCCATCCGCTTTAATAATACCTATGGCGAGACCTTTGTGATCCCGGATCCGGAGATTAACGAGACCACAGCCATTGTCCCTGGATTGGACGGGCAGAAGATGTCCAAGTCGTATGGTAATACCATTCCTATTTTTCTCGATGAAAAGGGGTTGCGCAAACGGGTGATGGCCATTCAGACCGACGCCACGCCGGTTGAGGCGCCCAAAGATCCTGACAATTGCAACCTCTATGCCCTACTCAAGCTCTTTGCCTCGCCGGAGAAGATGCGCGAGGTGCATGGGTTGTATGTGAACGGCGGGGCCGCTTATGGCTATCTCAAGCAGGATCTGTTCGAGCTGATCAACGACTATTACGCCGGGGCGAGGGCAAAGAAAAAAGAGTTGCTCGACAATCCCGATTATCTCCGCCAGATTCTGGCCAAAGGGGCGGAAAAGGCCCGAGCCAAGGCAACTGTCACCCTCGATTTGGCGCGGGACCGGATGGGGCTCAAGTATTGATTGCCCGAAAAAGGCAGAGAAATAAAAAAGGCGGGGAGCAATCCCCGCCTTTTTTATTGATCGGATGAAAGAAGATCAGAAACTGACTAACTCGACATCAAAGACCAGCCAGGCATTGGGCGGAATGACGCCGCCTGCGCCTTTCTCACCATAAGCCAGTTCGGGCGGGATGATCAGGGTTCGTTTCTCGCCCTTGGTCATTTGACTCAAGGCCTCGTCCCAACCGCGAATAACCCGGCCTGCGCCTACGGGAAAGGCAATGGGTTCACTCCGGTCATAGGAGCTGTCGAATTTGCGGTTGCCGAGAAGAAGGCGGCCGGTATAGTGAACCTTGATCGTGGTACCAGTTGCAGGCGCCTTGCCTTCCCCTTTCTGCTCGACCTGGTAATACAAGCCGGAGTCGGAGCGCACGGCCTTGGGCCACTGCTCCTTGATCATTTTCTTGATCTTTTCCTGCTGCGCCTTCACTGCCCCGCTCTCTCGTTCTTTGATGGCTGCAAGGGCAGCATCAAAGGCGGCTTGATTGATTTTGAAGGCTTCCGCCTCCTTGCCGACCCGGATGATAGCGATCTCTTTGATGGCATCGCCCTTGTCGATCTTGTTGACCACATCCTGTCCTTCGACAACCCGGCCAAAGACGGTGTGCTTGTCGTCCAAATGGGGTGTGGCGCCATGGGTGATGAAGAACTGGCTCCCGTTAGTGGCGGGGCCGGAATTGGCCATGGAGAGGATGCCGGGACCGTCGTGGCGCAGGCTCGGGTCGAACTCATCGGGAAAGGTGTAGCCCGGACCGCCGGTGCCGGTGCCCAGAGGGCAACCACCCTGGATCATGAAGTTGGCGATCACCCGGTGGAAGGTCAGGCCGTTGTAAAAAGGGGTGCCGGTGGGTTTGCCGCTGCCGCCAAGATGGAGGGTTCCTTCCGCCAAGCCGGCAAAATTGATAACCGTCAGGGGCGTTTTGTTGTAAAAAAGTTTGAGCAGGATATCGCCCTTAGCTGTTGTGATTTTTGCATAAAGTCCGTCTTTCATTTTTTTTTCCTCGGCAGAAGATGCGGGTTGTCCGGAACAAAAAAGCAGCGCGGACAGGAGCAGGAAGAAAACTAATCTGTTCATGATATGTCTCCGGCGATACCTTTTGTTTTCCGATGGCGAGATGCTCTCCGGCCGTCCTCTGCGGCGGAGAACCGCGATGTCAATCAGGGGCCTGCTTACAAAGCCGAGGGAAGCTTGTCAATAAAAATGAAAAGGACGCAAGGGGCCAACCTTGGCCCGGAAGGACGAGGCCGCAGGCTTAGATGCGAAGATGGCGGTGCAGCAGGACTGAGGTCAGCAGCGCCATAGCGAGCAGCGAAATGGCCACCCCACCGGAAAGGGCGGTATGTCCGCTGGTCAGCAGATGGCCACCAAGGATAGTCCCGGCGGCCTGGCCCAGGTAGACAACAGAAGTGTTCATGGAGGTAGAAGCCGAGGCCGCAACCGGGTCGGCCTCGATAAGGCGGGCCTGCTGGGCGGCAATGGCCGGGCTCATGCCGATTCCCCAGATAAAAAGAGTCAAACCTGTCAGCGGGAGAGAGACGGGTTGGCTGGTCCAGAGGATGAGGCCGAGGAGGATGACACCGAGGAAGGTGCTGACGGTTGTGCGGACGCCCAGTCGACCGACTGCCCAGGTGGCACTCATGGTTCCGAGGATGCTTGCGCATCCATACACCAAGAGGAGCGCGGCGGTGGTGAGTGGACCGGTTGCCAGCCGGGATTTCAGGTCAACGACAATATAGGGATATTTGATGTACTGACCTGCAATGGCAAGGCTGGAAATGGCGAGGATGCACCATATCCTGTTGGAGGTCAGCACCTTTCCCCAAGCGGCCATGGACAGGCGGTGGGCTTTTAAACCGGAAGGCAGGGTTGTGAAAACGGCCACGGCAGCGAGGGTGCAGGCGGCGGCGAGGAGGCGATAGGCCGCCTGCCAACCGACCAGCGAGCCAGTCAGGTTGACCAGTGGTATACCGATGGCGGCAGCCAGGGACCAGCCGAGAAAGATAAAGGTGATAGCGTGGGCCCTTCGTTCGGGGGGGATAAAAAGGGGCAGCGCGCTGGCGGCCTGGGGGGTGAAAACAGCGACGGCGGTGATCATGATCAACCGGATGACGAGCAGGGCGTGAAAATCGGCGACAAGGGACGAGCAGAAATGACCGATTGCATAAAGCAGGAGGGCACCGACCAATAGGCGACGGCGGTTCATCCTGTTGGAAAGGAAGGCAAGGAGCGGCGCCTCGATGCAGAGGAGTGCGCCGCCATAGGCGATAAGCGTACCGACGGTTGCCGCATCGACATCAAAGGCCTGGCTCAGGTCGCTGATCAAGCCTGCGGGGGCCAATACGCCCGTGCCGATGACGAAGTTTCCGGCCATGAGGGCCCAGAGGGTTGGTCGATGAGAATGCTGCATTGTTGCTCTCAACTCAGGCTGAAGGGCTGCTGTCGCACTAAGTTTCTCAGGGAGTGAGGAAAGCCTGTCCGTTGGCATCGAATGTCGACAATAGGGGTTCCCTCCGTTTGTTGCAACAGTTATCACGGGGGGTGTTTTTTCAGAACTCAATGGGGACGACTCATTTTGTTACCGCACTTCCGGCAAACGGGGTTGACTGAATGAGGAGTTCCCGGTTATATAAATAGATTTTTTTGCATACAAGAACCCAGCGCGCGGGAGAGTCGAGGGATCATTGCTGCACCAATTGTACAGTGGTCTTGGCACCGGGGTGTATCTGCTGCTGTCGCTCTTTCGGCCCTTGGTTGAGGCGTTCGGCGGTCGTTTTTCCTATGGGTTTGCGCAGCGGCTTGGCTGCTATCCACGGCAAGTGATCGCTAATCGATCCGGTGGTAGCCAGACCCTTTGGGTGCACGCCTCTTCGGTGGGCGAGGTGCAGGCGGCCATCGTCCTTGTCACCGGATTGCTGAGCACTATCAGTGATTTGAGGATTGTGGTTACTTCGACGACGGAACAGGGGAACCGACTTGCCCGCAGCAGGATGCCGGAAGTCGTTTCCTGCCTGATGGCGCCGCTGGATCTGCCTCAGGCGGTGCGTCGAGCCCTGCAAGCGTTGCGGCCGGATTGCTATATTTGCCTTGAGACCGAACTCTGGCCGGTCATGCTCACCCACGTAAAGAACGCGAAGATTCCCTTGCTGCTGCTCAACGGCCGCCTCTCACAGCGATCGTTCGACCGTTACAGGCATATTCAGGGATATATAGCTTCCCTGCTGGCCGGTTTCCGGACCGTTGCGGTGATCAGCGAGGCCGATGGCCGGCGGTATGAGGCCCTTGGGGTGCCGGCAGAGCGCATCCAGGTCTGCGGCAACCTGAAATATGACATGCCCGTCCAATCGCCGGACAAAATCCGGTCGGCTAGTCGGCGACGACTGCGTGTGACCTCCGAGCGGGTCTTTCTCTGCGGATCGACCCATGAGGGAGAAGAACAACAACTCCTGAACGTCTTCCGGGCGCTGGCTGAACAGGGGCCAACGGTCTGGGTCATTGCTCCCCGGCATCTGGAACGATTGCCGGTGGTGGAGACGTTTCTGGCTCGGTCCGGGACGGATTTTGACCGCTTCTCCACGCTGGTGGAGAACGGTCGTCATACCAACATTATCGTTGTCGACAGTATGGGCGATCTTGCTGACCTGTACGCCGGCGGAGATTGTATCTTCTGCGGCGGCAGTCTGGTGGATCGAGGTGGTCATAATATTATGGAAGCGGCCCGATGGGGCCGGCCCGTTTATTTTGGCCCCCATATGAAGGATTTCCGGGATGCGGCTGAGATGCTTACCCGGGCGGGAGGTGGATTCCAAGTCGCCGATGCTGCGGCGTTGACCGCTCTGATTCTTTCCCATATGGACAAACCCGAATCCTATTCGCTTGCCTGCACACGCGCCGCCGAGGTGGCGGCTCAGCAGCGGGGCGCGGTCTCCAAGCAGGTGGAGATCGTGCGTCAGACGTTGACCTCTTGTTGAAGAGGGGGAACGAGGTTTTTCTCCTGTTGCTGATTGGCATCACCTGCGGCCATGCTTATTGTGCTGACGGCAATGGCCGTGGAGCAATTCTACTCGACCATCTGTTCGCATGGATAACATTCGGGAAAGTGGCTCAAGCAAAGCGATTGTGGCTGCTGCATGTGCGGGAGAGCGCCCGCTGCCCACCTCATGATCAATAACTCTCATCTGTACCTCCAGGAAAATAGATCAAAATGAAAGCATTAATCGGACTTGAAGACGGCACGGTGATGACCGCGCGTTCCTTTACCGGCCCCGGTGAGGCCGTAGGGGAGATTGTGTTCAACACTAGCATGAGCGGCTATCAGGAGGTGTTGACTGATCCCTCCTATACCGGCCAATTGGTTACCATGACCTATCCGTTGATCGGCAACTACGGCGTGAATCCAGACGATATGGAGTCGGCAGGCGTTCATCCGCGCGCCTTTCTCGTCCGCGAGTATCAGGGACAGCCAAGTAATTATCGCTCAACCGGCAATCTGGCTGATTTCCTCAAGCACTACGGTGTGCTGGGGGTCGAAGGACTCGATACCCGGATGCTGACCCGGAAGATCCGCACCACCGGAGCGATGAAGGCCTTGATTACCACCGAGGATATGGACAAGGATTCCGTGGTTCGCCGTGCCCGTGAGTGGGCGGGGCTGATCGGCCGCGACATGGTGGAACGGGTGGGCAGCACCACAAGCTACCGCTGGGAGGCCGGCGCACCTATGCCTGGTTCAGGATTCCCGGAAAGCGAGGGTGGCCGTTTTAAGGTTGTCGCCTACGATTTTGGTATTAAATATAATCAATTGCGCCTGCTGACCAGCAAGGGCTGCCGGGTGCTGGTGGTGCCGGCAACCACTTCCGCTGAGGAAGTCCTGGCCCTGCAGCCGGACGGTGTCTTTCTCTCCAACGGTCCGGGCGATCCGGCCGGGGTGCGCGGCGTGGTCGGCAATATTCAAAAACTGCTGGGACAATTGCCGATCTTTGGCATCTGCCTTGGCCATCAGATGTTGGGTCTCGCCTACGGCGGTACCACATATAAACTCAAATTCGGCCATCGGGGAGGCAATCAGCCGGTCAAGGATCTGCTCACCGGCAAGGTGGAGATCACCTCGCAGAACCACGGCTTCTGCGTTGATCCGGCCAGCCTGCCCGCCAATGTCGAGGTCACCCATATCAATCTCAACGACGGTAGCCTGGAGGGCATGCGTCACCGCGAGTGGCCGGCCTTTTCAGTCCAGTATCACCCCGAATATGCACCCGGTCCCCATGATGCCGAATACCTTTTTGACCGGTTCATTCAACTGATGGAGCAGGCGAGCTGATTGCTTCGCCCAAAGCGAGAACATGCCAAAACGCACCGACATACATAAAATACTCATCATCGGCTCCGGGCCGATCATCATCAGCCAGGCCTGCGAGTTCGACTATTCCGGGGCGCAGGCGGTCAAGGCCCTCAAAGAAGAAGGCTACGAGGTGGTGCTGATCAATTCTAATCCGGCGACCATCATGACCGATCCCGGCTTGGCCGACCGGACCTATATCGAGCCGATCACCCCCGAATGCGTGGCTAAGGTGATCGAGCGGGAGCGGCCCGATGCGCTGCTGCCAACCCTGGGCGGCCAGACCGGCCTCAACACCGCGATCAAGGTCGCCGAGATGGGGGTCCTGGAAAAATATGGGGTGGAACTGCTGGCCGCCAATATTGAGGTCATCCGCAAGGCCGAGGGACGGGAGGAATTCCGCGACGCCATGCGCAAGATCGGTCTCAAAGTCCCGGAATCGGCTATTGTCCACACCCTGGAAGAGGTTATGGCAGCCGCCGAGCAGATCGGTTTTCCGATCATTGTTCGCCCGAGCTTTACCCTCGGTGGTACCGGCGGCGGCGTGGCTTATAACCGCGCTGAGCTCATCCAGATGGCCACAGCGGGTATTGACCTCTCCATGACCAACGAGGTCATGTTGGAGCGCTCTCTGCTCGGCTGGAAGGAATATGAGCTGGAGGTAATGCGCGACAAGAACGACAACGTGGTCATCATCTGCTCAATCGAAAACATCGACGCCATGGGCGTGCACACCGGCGATTCCATCACCGTGGCCCCGGCTCAGACCTTAAGCGACCGTGAATACCAGGAGATGCGCGATGCCGCGATTGCCATTATCCGGGAGATCGGGGTGGAAACCGGCGGCTCCAATGTCCAGTTCGCGGTCAACCCGGTGGACGGTGAACTGATGGTGATCGAGATGAATCCGCGGGTCTCGCGCTCTTCGGCCCTCGCCTCCAAGGCCACCGGCTTTCCCATTGCCAAGATTGCCGCCAAACTGGCGGTTGGCTACACCCTGGACGAGATCAAAAACGACATCACCCGGGAGACGTACGCCTCGTTTGAACCCAGCATCGACTATTGCGTGGTCAAAATCCCGCGTTGGACCTTCGAAAAATTTCCCGAGGCTGAGGATATCCTTACCACGGCGATGAAGTCGGTGGGCGAGACCATGGCCATTGGACGGACCTTCAAAGAGGCTTTCCAGAAAGGAATGCGCTCGCTGGAAGTCGGGCGGATGGGTTTTGGCTTCGATGGCAAAGAGGATATGACCACCCTGCATCAGGACGATCTCGACCGGGGCTTGAATCGGCCCAATTCGAAGCGGGTGAGCCATATTTTCGAGGCCCTGCGCCGGGGGATGAGCATTGAGCGGATATACGAATTGAGTCAGATTGATCCATGGTTTCTGCATAATTTTAAACAGTTGGTGGACAAGGGCGAAGAGATTCGGAGCCGCGGTTTTGTCGGCCTGGATCGCGACTATCTCTTCGATATCAAGCAGCACGGTTTTTCCGATGTCCAGGTGGCCAATCTGACCGGCACCTCGGAGGACGATATCCGCACCTTGCGCATCAAACTTGGCCTGGAGCCAGCCTATAAGCTGGTGGACACCTGCGCCGCCGAGTTCGAGTCCTACACGCCCTATTATTACTCCACCTACGAGCAGGAGGACGAATCTAAGCGGACCGACCGCAAGAAGATCATTATTCTCGGTGGCGGCCCCAACCGGATTGGGCAGGGCATCGAGTTTGATTACTGCTGCGTCCACGCTTCCTTTGCCCTGCGCGAGATCGGTGTTGAGTCGATCATGGTCAACTCCAATCCGGAGACTGTGTCTACCGATTACGACACCTCGGATAAACTCTACTTTGAGCCGCTGACCCGCGAGGATGTCCTGAACATCATTGAGCGGGAACGACCGGACGGCGTGATTGTCCAATTCGGCGGTCAGACCCCGCTCAACCTGGCGGTGCCACTGGCCCGAGTCGGCGTGCCGATCATCGGTACCCCGCCAGACGCCATCGACCGGGCTGAGGACCGCAAACGGTTCCAACAGTTCCTGCAGAAGCTGGGATTGCGGCAACCGGCCAACGGTACGGCCCACAATCTGCAAGAAGCCTTGGCCGTGGCCGGTGAGATCGGTTATCCGGTGGTCATGCGACCCTCCTACGTGCTCGGCGGCCGCGACATGAGGATTGTCTACAACGAACAGGGCATCCGCAGTTTCATGGCCATCCCGGGCATGAGCGGGGGGGAGCATCCGGTGCTGCTTGATCAGTTCCTCAAGGATGCGATCGAGGTCGATGTCGATGCGGTCAGCGATGGTCGGATGACGGTGATCGGCGGCATCATGGAGCATATCGAGGAGGCCGGCATTCATTCCGGCGACTCGGCGTGTGTGCTGCCGCCCCATACCCTCTCCTCTGCCATCCTTGCCGAGATCACCACCGCCACCAAGGCCATGGCGCAGGAGCTGGGCGTGATCGGCCTGATGAACATCCAATTTGCGGTCCAGGGCCAGACGCTCTTTATTCTTGAGGTAAATCCCCGGGCCTCGCGAACCGTGCCTTTTGTTTCCAAAGCCACCGGTGTGCCGCTGGCCAAGATCGCCACTAAGGTGATGTTGGGGATGAGCCTGGAGCAACTCGGCTTTACTCAAGAAAAAGTGCTGAACCATTGGGCGGTCAAGGAAGCGGTCTTTCCTTTTGACCGCTTCCAGAACGTCGACACCCTGCTCGGACCGGAGATGAAATCCACCGGCGAGGTCATGGGGATCGACGATGACCTGGGCTTGGCACTGGCAAAATCGCAGATGGCCTCCAACTCGCAGCTGCCGCAGAACGGCACGGTATTTATCAGCGTCCGTCATGGCGATAAGGATGCGGTGGTTCCGGTGGCGAAAAAACTCGATGCTCTCGGGTACGTCATTCTGGCCACCCGGGGGACGGCCGTTCGACTTGCCGAGAGCGGCATTGCCTGCACGGAGGTCAATAAAATATCCCAGGGGCGCCCCCACATCCTCGACAAGATTCAGGACGGGCAGGTGCAGTGGATCCTGAACACCTCGGCCGGTAACCGGACCACCGAGGATTCCTATATTATCAGGCGGGCAGCGCTCGATTATCACATCCCCTACACCACCACAATCACCGGCGGTTTGGCGATGACCCTGGCCATGGAATCCATGCGCCATAAAGAGGTCGGGGTCAAGACCATCCAGGAATTTGCAAAGAGCATTGACTGAGGGAAAATCGATGTTAAAGTACGTTCTTTAACGAAAGAAGAAGGGATAAGCAGCCTTGGTGGCTACCGGTTTTTCCCGAAGACGATTTTTTGGAGACACTTTTTGAATACTTTTTATAAAAATCTCAGTATGTGGCTGGTCATCGGCCTGACCATGATTCTGCTGTTCCAACTGTTCAACAAGCCGCAAACACAGAGTAATACGATCACATACAGCGAGTTCTGGTCGAATGTGGAAAGCGGCGCCATCAGCAAGGTCAGTATCCAAGGTGAAGAGATCACCGGTATTGGCAAGGATGGCCGTCCTTTCAGAACCATGACCCCCGACGATGCCGGGTTGATTCCCATGCTGCGCCAGTCGGATGTCGATATTCTGGTGAAAAAACCCGAGGAGACGCCCTGGTACCTGACCATTTTCGTTTCCTGGTTCCCGATGCTGCTCTTGATCGGCGTCTGGATTTTTTTCATGCGGCAGATGCAGATGGGCGGCAAGGGGGGCGCGTTGTCCTTCGGCAAAACCAGAGCGAAATTGCAGGGTGAGGGTGAGGTTAAAGTCACCTTCAAGGATGTCGCCGGTATTGATGAGGCTAAGGCTGAGTTGGAGGAAATTATCGATTTTCTCCGTGACCCCCAGAAATTTACCAAACTTGGCGGGCGTATACCCAAGGGTGTCCTCCTGGCCGGTTCACCCGGTACAGGGAAAACCCTGCTGGCCCGCGCCATTGCCGGCGAGGCGGGAGTGCCGTTTTTCACCATCTCCGGTTCCGACTTTGTTGAGATGTTCGTAGGTGTTGGTGCCTCCCGAGTGCGTGATCTGTTCAGCCAGGGCAAGAAAAACGCCCCGTGCATCATTTTTATTGACGAGATTGATGCGGTTGGTCGGCATCGCGGCGCCGGTCTCGGTGGCGGGCATGATGAGCGTGAGCAGACCCTCAACCAGTTACTGGTCGAGATGGACGGTTTTGAAGGCAACGACGGCGTCATTATTATTGCCGCCACCAACCGGCCAGATGTTCTTGATCCCGCCTTGCTGCGGCCCGGCCGTTTCGATCGCCAAGTGGTGGTACCTGCCCCTGATGTCAAGGGAAGGGAAATGATTCTCGATATTTACGGCAAAAAAACCAAGTTGGCCAATGATGTCGACATGGCGGTGATTGCCCGTGGCACCCCTGGTTTTTCTGGGGCGGATCTGGAAAACCTCGTAAATGAGGCGGCCCTGATGGCTGCGCGGGAAGGCAAGGAGGAGGTTACCGCACTCCATCTCGAACGGGCCAAGGACAAGGTGATGATGGGGGCTGAACGCAGATCCATGATTATCAGCCCCAGGGAAAAAGAGATTACCGCCTACCACGAGGCCGGACATGCCTTGGTGGCGCGGTTGCTGCCGGGAACTGATCCGATCCATAAAGTGACGATCATCCCCCGGGGGCGGGCGCTTGGGCTGACCATGCAGTTGCCCATGGACGAAAAATATACCCATGGGCGCAAGTTTCTGCTCAATTCGATTGCTATTCTTTTCGGTGGTCGGGTGGCGGAGAAGCTCGTTTTTGATGAAATCACCACCGGAGCCGGCAACGACATCGAACGGGCCAGCGAGCTGGCACGGAAGATGGTGTGCGAATGGGGGATGAGCGATGAGCTCGGCCCGATGGCCTACGGCAAGAAAGAGGAACATATTTTCCTCGGTCGCGAGATTGCCCAGCACCGTGATTACAGTGAGCAGACTGCACAGAAGATCGATGCGGCGGTGAAAAAGATCGTGGTCGAGGCCAACGACAAGGTTACCCGCTTATTGGAGGACAATAGGGATATCCTCAAGGCCCTCGCCGATGAACTCTTGGAGCGTGAGACCATTATCCTAGATGATATGAATAGGATCATCAATGAACTGCGTGGCGAACAGACCGTAGAGAAGGCCGAGGAAGCGGAAACTGTCGAAACTTGAACTGAGTTGATTCTTGTTTTTCCAGGTGGGTTGTCTTTGAGTGGAGAAGGCAACCCACCTTTTTTGTTTGTGGAGCTGCGATGATGGAACACAAGGTGCTGATCATGGGTATTCTCAATGTTACGCCCGATTCCTTTTCCGACGGCGGCCAATGGAACAGCGACTTGGCGCTCACCGCCCGGATTGAACAGCTGCTGGCCGATGGGGCCGATATAATTGATGTCGGCGGCGAATCAACCCGTCCTTTTGCCGAACCTGTGAGGGCGGACGAGGAACTTGCACGGGTTCTTCCGGCTATCTGGAAAATTAGAGAGCGAAGCGACATCCCCATTTCTATCGATACCACCAAGGCGATGGTGGCGCGGCGGGCTTTGGCGGCTGGGGCAACCATGATCAACGATATCTCGGCCTTACGCCATGATCCGGAAATGATCGATGTGGTCCGTTCCTCCAGCGGGCCGGTCATTATCATGCACATGCAGAACACCCCTGGTGACATGCAGGTTGCACCTCGATATGACAACGTGGTGGTCGAAATCAACGATTTCTTTGTCGAGCGGATCGGGTGGATGGAGAGTCAAGGGATCAGTCGCGGAAGAATCATTGTCGATCCTGGTATTGGTTTTGGCAAGAATCTGGAGCACAACCTGTCGATCCTGCGCAACATTCAAGCCTTCAAGCATCATGGCTGCCCGGTCCTCATCGGCCATTCCCGCAAATCCTTTCTGGGGCAATTACTCAATATTCCCCTGGCGGAACGCGATTGTCCCACCGCCCTGGTTTCGGCCTTCTGTGCACAGCAAGACGCTGACATTCTTCGGGTGCATGATGTTCGCAGCACCCTCCAGGCTATAAAATTGACAACGGCATTCACCCAACTCTCTAGCATCTAAGGGGATTTTTTCAGTTTTGAATGCCCCGGCTCTATTCAGTTCCGTAGAAAAAACTGTCCTTTTTATCCTTATTGGTGATCAAATGTCGGGTACAGTGAGCAGAGGAAGCGGGAGAAAACGAGGGCGCTGTTTCGGTTGTACTTGACGAGGGATTGGTTCTCTTTTTCTTGACAAAACAAGGTTATTTGCTTTAATTTCTTTCTTTTTTTTTCAGAATGGTGACTGCCCGGCGTACCATTACTTAATTTTGAGTATTGTTGAGCTGTTTTTCCGGACTTCTCTTTTTCGGGCGAACGGCTCTTTATCGAACGGGCCGCGGGCAGTTTGCGGTAGATCTCTTTTGCGACTGTTTTTTATTCCTTTCTTTGCCACTATCAACAAGGACAATCCAATGAAGCAATTCAAAATCAAAACGATCAACGCCATTGCCAAAGAAGGGCTGGTTCTGTTTAATGAGCGGTTCGCTGTCAGTCCCGATGAGGCGCATCCCGAAGGTATTGTCGTGCGCAGCTCCAAGGTCGATTTAGCAGCCTATCCCGAACTGCTGGCGGTGGCGCGGGCTGGGGCTGGCGTTAATAATATCCCGGTGGACGAGGCCTCGGAAAAAGGAATTTGCGTCTTCAATACCCCCGGTGCCAACGCCAATGCTGTAGTCGAGCTGGTCTACACCTCGTTGGGTATCTGGCTGCGCAATGTGGAGAAGAGTATCGAGTTCTGTCAGGGGTTGGCGTGTAAGAGCGATGAGGAGATCAATCGTGAGGTCGAGGCCCGCAAAAAGAAATTCAAAGGTGAAGAAATGGCTGGCAAAACCCTGGCAGTTTTCGGTCTAGGCAAGATCGGGGTCGGCGTGGCCAATGCCGGTTTGCATCATGGTATGCGGGTGCTAGGGTTTGACCCGTTTCCTGCTCTGGACAATATTCATCACCTCTCGTCCGAGGTCATCCTGGCCCGTTCTCGCAAGGAGGCCTTGGCCGACGCCGATTTCATCTCCGTGCATATGCCGCTCAACAAGAATACCAAGGGGTATGTCACCGAAAAAGATTTCCTCGAGTTTGCCAAAGATGGCGCGGTCTTGATCAACTACTCTCGCGGTCCGATCGTCGACGAGGACGCGGTGATCGCATCCTTGGCCAGTGGCAAGCTCCGGGGCCATATCTCGGACTTCCCCTCGGTGAAGTTCCTCGGCCACGAAAAAATTCTGGTGACCCCGCACTTGGGCGCATCCACCTCCGAATCCGAAGAAAACTGCGCCACCATGGCCGTGCGTGAACTGAGAAACTATCTGGAGTTTGGCAATATTGTTCATAGCGTCAACTTTCCCAATATTGAGACCATTCCCACCGTCGACGTTCACACCCGCCTGACCGTGATCAACAGGGACCAGCCCGGCATGATCGGCATGATCAGTAACATGCTGGGGAGTGAAAAAATTAATATCATGAACTACACCAACAAAAGCAATGGGACCGTTGGCTACAACATTATCGATTGCTCGGGACCGGTGCCCGAGGACGTGCAAAACAAGATTGCACAGCAGGAAGGCGTTTTACGGGTGCGCGTCATTCCTTTGGAGATTCGGGGACGGGTCAATTGAGGTGCGTAAAAAATACCCAATTTGGTGATAAACACTGCCATCGACGTATAAAAAAAATTATTATTTATCTTGCTGATGTGGCATGCTTTTTTGAAGTGTATGCCGCAGTCAACGATAAACAGGTTAAAAATATTTAACTTTTTTTTGTGGGTCGTTGGCAATGCCGGGCGGTGCTCTTGGCCATCTTTTTGAAATTATTATCGAAATAATAGTTTGCGAGTTGACGGTTAAAGTGGCATGAAGAATGCTTAGAATCTAAGTAGTTCTTCATCTCTTCTCTCCTTTTCCGGCTTGGTTCCTTGTGGATCAAGCCGGTTTTTTTTGAATTATGCGATTGGACAGCACCATCGTCTCTTTGATGGCACAGCCCACCTATGAGCAAAAGGCTTTGGATGCGGCTGTTGATCAGTTGCTGGCCTCGTCGCTTGATTGGGGCACCCTGCGCACTGCAAGAGTTTTGCTCAAACCGAACCTGATCACTGCCAGAAATGGGCTGCTGGCCTGCACCGACGGCCGGTTTATAGCCGCTGTTGCCAGGTGGTTTGCGGCAATGGGGGCGCAGGTGGCTGTTGGCGATTCTCCCGCCTTTGGTTCGGCACGATCGGTGCTGGAGGGTATCAACGCCTTATCACCCCTGCAAATGCTCGGTGTCCCCGTGGTTGAGTTTCGACAGGTCAGGGAGATTGCCCTGCCCTGCGGACACAAGGCCGCGATGGCAGCGGTGGTTATGGACTGCGATCTGCTCATCAACCTGCCCAGGATCAAGGCCCATTCTCAAATGCGGGTGACCATGGCCGTTAAAAATCTTTTTGGCTGCCTGTCCGGTTTTCATAAACCTTGGTGGCACATGGTTCATGGCGGCAATAACGGCAGGTTTGCTGAACTGCTGGTCGACCTGTTGGCCGTGCTCCCCTCCTGCTCCACTTTGGTCGACGGTATCGTTGCCATGCATCAGGCCGGGCCGGTGCATGGTGCCCCTTATCCGTTGGGCATCATAGCCTTCGGCACCAATCCCGTGGCAATTGATACCGGGCTCCTGACCCTCCTTGGGGTTGATCCACTTCACAGCCCATTGTGGCGTGCGTCTCATCGAGCCGGTCTTGGGGGAACAAATGTGGCAGAATTGGTGTTTCCCTTGGCGACACCGGCTGAGCTTGCGGTTCGTGACTTTGCTGTGCCCGAGACATTAGGGCCCGTTCGTTTTGATCCTTTCCGATTTGTGAAAAATTCGATGAAACGAGCGTTGCTCCGGACCTTTGGTCGATGAACGGTGCCTTTATTGTAAGGAGAAGAGATGATTGATTTGCAAGGAAAGGTAGCCCTGGTTACCGGCGGTTCACGCGGAATCGGCAGGGCCATCGCCCAGCGTCTGGCCGGACGGGGTGCCGAGGTGGTGATTAATTATGTCCGGCATCGGACAAATGCAAGCGAGGTGGTCGCTGAAATCGTCAATAAGGGTGGTCGGTGTCAGGCGATCCGTGCCAATTTGGCTGACGAGGACAGTCTGGCCGCTATGTTCGACGAGATCCGCAGTCAGTATTCCCGGTTGGACATCATCGTTTCCAATGCCGCCTCCGGGGTGCTCAGGCCGGTGATGGAGTTGAAGAGCCGCCATTGGGATTGGGCGGTCAACATCAATGCCCGCGCCCTAATGCTCATCACCCAACAGGCGGCGGCCATGATGGAGAGGGGAGGCCGGATCATTGCTGTTTCTTCGATTGGAGCGGTACGAGCCATCCCCAATTATACGGTAGTGGGTGCTTCCAAGGGGGCGTTGGAGTCCCTGGTTCGGCATCTGGCGGTGGAATTGGGGCCTCGAGGCATAACGGTCAATACGATTAGTGCCGGAGTGGTGGAAACCGATGCTCTGAAAAAATTTCCCAACCGCGATGAGATTCTCGCCTCCGCCAGGGCCCGCACTCCGCTTGGTCGTTTGACCACGCCCGAGGATGTTGCCGATCTGACCCTGTTTTTGTGCAGCGACCTGGCCGCCATGATCCACGGTCAGGCGGTAGTGGTCGACGGCGGTTACGCCATCTATGGGTGAGAAGACTGCAAGAGCCTGTAGCAGATCTCGAAACAGACGATCGCTGCCAGATAGATGAGCAGGGCGGTGATCAGGGAAGGCCAACCGATCGCAGGGCTGTGAAAGAGGTTTTGAATCGGCCGGTACAGGTGTGCGTAAAAGCCGGAGGCGTGGAACATCCAGAATCCGGGAAAGGTGAAACCGGCGATCAGATAAAACCCTCGGCGGAGAAAAGTCATGGTGCGGCATTCTCAGGGATCGAGTACAGGGAAAGTGTGATGCACCTCTTCTGGCAGCTTTCCTTGAATATAGAGGATTACCCAACCGAGAGAAACCTTTTTTTGTCAACGCTGCCCAGTGGCCGTATTTCAGGCTATTTCTATTGAATTTTTTTGATAAATCGAATACTAAAAATTCTTTTTTAAAATGTTCTTTTGATCCGCTTCGTCATCTGTCTTGATTGCTTTTCGGAGCACAAACAGCCGATTTTTCAAGACGATCACTCTACAGAAGGGCCCTTTTATACTCTCTACTCTTGTATAACTCCAGAAGGAGACATTTATGTCTACGCATCTTTTCACCTCCGAGTCGGTCTCCGAGGGACATCCGGATAAGGTTGCCGATCAAATTTCCGACGCCATCCTTGACGCCATTCTCACCCAGGACAAGCATGCGCGGGTCGCCTGCGAGAGCCTGGTCACCACCGGCTTGGCCATGATCGCCGGCGAGATCACTACCTCGGCCTGGGTCGACATGCCCAGCATTGTCCGTGAAACCATCCGGGAGATTGGCTACAATTCCTCCGACATGGGTTTTGACTGGCAGTCCTGCGCGGTTCTCACTTCGATTGATAAGCAGTCGGCGGACATCGCCCAGGGCGTCAACGAGGGTAGCGGGCTTGATCTTGATCAGGGGGCCGGCGACCAAGGGCTGATGTTTGGCTATGCCTGCGACGAAACCAGCGTGCTCATGCCCATGCCCATCACCTACGCCCATTACCTGACCAAACGGCAGGCCGATGTGCGCAAGGCAGGTATTTTGCCGTGGCTGCGTCCTGACGCTAAGAGCCAGGTGACCATCGAATATATTGATAATGTGGCCAAGCGGATCGAGGCGGTAGTTCTGTCCACCCAGCACAGCCCCGACGTCAGCTACGAGGATCTCAAAGAAGCGGTGATGGAAGAAATCATCAAGCCGGTGTTGCCGGCCCACATGATCGATGTAAACACCAAATTCTTCATCAATCCCACCGGTCGCTTTGTCATTGGCGGCCCGGTCGGCGATTGCGGCGTCACTGGCCGCAAGATCATTGTCGATTCCTACGGCGGGCGCGGCTCGCACGGCGGTGGCGCCTTTTCCGGCAAGGATCCGTCCAAGGTGGATCGGTCTTCCTCGTACATGGGTCGCTATGTTGCCAAGAATATTGTCGCCGCCGGCCTGGCCACCGAGGTCGAGGTCCAGGTGGCCTA
The DNA here is from genome assembly GCF_963662935.2 of uncultured Desulfobulbus sp. Classification (NCBI taxonomy): domain Bacteria; kingdom Pseudomonadati; phylum Thermodesulfobacteriota; class Desulfobulbia; order Desulfobulbales; family Desulfobulbaceae; genus Desulfobulbus; species uncultured Desulfobulbus sp. Next base: position 2,803,561 of record NZ_CAXXTL010000002.1, read on the forward strand.
TGCCATCGGTATCTCCAAGCCGGTCTCGATCAACGTCAAGACCTTCGGTACTGGCAAAATCTCAGAAGAACGGTTGGTCGAGATTGTGGGTCAAGTCTTTGATCTCCGACCCAAGGCGATCATTCAGCAGTTGGATCTGCTGCGGCCCATCTACCACAAGACTGCAGCCTACGGCCATTTCGGGCGCGAACTGCCCGAATTCACCTGGGAGCGGATCGATAAGGTTGAAGCCCTGCGCAGTGCCGCCGGACTGTAATTATTTCTTAAAGAATGAACAGCTTCCGTAAGCGGGAAGCGTAGGAGCAGCACATGACTGATTATAAAGTAGCGGATATGAGCCTGGCCGAATGGGGCCGCAAAGAAATCGCCATTGCCGAGACGGAAATGCCCGGCCTGATGGCCCTGCGCGAGGAATTCGGGGCGAGCAAACCCCTGACGGGGGCACGGATCGGCGGGTGCCTGCACATGACCATTCAGACGGCAGTCCTGATGGAAACCCTGGTCCATCTTGGTGCCGAGCTGCGTTGGTCCTCCTGCAACATTTTCTCCACCCAGGATCATGCGGCCGCCGCCACTGCCGCCGCCGGCATTCCCACCTTTGCCTGGAAGGGCGAGACCGAGGAGGAGTTCTGGTGGTGCATCGAGCAGACCATCTTCGGGCCGGACAACTGGCGGCCAAATATGATCCTCGATGATGGCGGTGACCTGACCGTGGTCATGCACGAGAAATATCCGGAGTTGATGCAGGATATCCGCGGTATTTCGGAAGAGACCACCACCGGTGTGCACCGGCTCTACGAGATGACCAAGCAGGGTAAACTTATGGCCCCGGCTTTCAACGTCAACGATTCGGTGACCAAATCAAAATTCGACAACCTTTACGGTTGCCGGGAGTCGCTGATCGACGGCATCAAGCGGGCCACCGATGTGATGATAGCCGGTAAGATTGCGGTGATCGTTGGATACGGCGATGTCGGCAAGGGCTGCGCCCAGGCCCTGCGCGGTATGGGCGCTTCTGTCCTGGTGACCGAGATCGATCCCATCTGTGCCCTGCAGGCGGCGATGGAGGGCTACCGGGTGGTGACCATGGAAGAGGCCGCGCCCAAGGGCAATATCTTCGTCACCTGTACCGGCAACCTGCGGGTGATTACCAAGGCGCACATGGAGGCGATGCCCGATCAGGCCATTGTCTGCAACATCGGCCACTTTGATTCCGAGATCGATATTGCCGGTATCCGCAGTCTGCCTTGGGAAAACATCAAACCGCAGGTGGATCATGTTATTTTTCCCGATGGAAAGCGGTTGATTGTCCTGGCCGAGGGACGGCTGGTCAACCTGGGATGCGCCACGGGCCATCCGAGTTTTGTCATGAGCAACTCCTTCACCAATCAGGTACTGGCCCAGATAGAGCTGTGGACAAACTCCGCAGCCTATGAAAACAAGGTCTATTTTCTGCCGAAAAAGCTCGATGAGAAGGTGGCCCGGCTGCATCTGGCCAAAATTGGCGTCCAGTTGACCGCATTGTCCAAGGAACAGGCTGATTATATTGGCGTGGACGTCAACGGCCCGTTCAAACCGGAGCATTATCGGTATTAATCTGCTTTTTTAACTTTGAGATTGCTGGGCAGGGTGAAACCATTCACCCTGCCTTTTTTTATGGGGAAGGGAAGATGATGACAAAGAGGGGACAGGTAACGGTGATCGGTGGCGGTCTGGCCGGTTGCGAAGCTGCCTGGCAGGCGGCGCTCCAGGGGGTGCATGTTGATTTGTATGAGATGAAGCCGCAGCGGTTCAGTCCGGCCCATGAATTGCCGCAGTTGGGAGAACTGGTCTGCTCCAATTCGCTTCGTTCCAATGCCGTTGATTCGGCGGCAGGCCTGCTCAAAGAAGAGATGCGCCAGTTGGGTTCGCTGGTGATGCGGGCCGCTGACAGCACCGCTGTGCCAGCCGGGACCGCTTTGGCGGTGGATCGGCAGCAGTTTGCCGCCTCTCTCACGGCTGCCATGGAATCCCATCCGTTGATCACCATCCACCGTGAAGAGGTAAACTGCATCCCCGATGCAACGGCCGCGCCGGTCATCCTGGCCGCCGGTCCCTTGCTCTCCGGCCCCCTAGCCGACCAGCTGCAAGTGTTAACCGGGGGCGAACATCTCGCCTTTTATGACGCCATTGCCCCGATTGTTGAGGCTGACAGCCTCGATCAGGAGATCATTTACCGCAAATCCCGCTGGGACGACGAGGGGCCGGGTGATTATCTCAACTGTCCGATGGACCGGGAGCAGTACGAACAGTTCATGGCCTTACTCGGCTCGGCCCAAACCGTTCCTCTGCACGCCTTTGAAGATCCGAAATATTTTGAGGGCTGTCTGCCTATTGAGGTGATGTGCGAGCGGGGACCGGAGACACTCCGTTTCGGCCCGATGAAGCCAATCGGCCTCGCCCATCCGATCACCGGCAGAATCCCCCATGCGGTGGTCCAGTTGCGCGCGGAAAATCGCGAAGGCACTGCGTACAATCTGGTGGGATTTCAAACCAAGCTGACCTACCCGGAGCAGCAGCGGGTTTTCCGTACCATTCCCGGCTTGGAGCGCGCGGTTTTTCTCCGTCTCGGCTCCATCCACCGGAACACCTTTGTCTGTGCGCCGCAGGTGCTCGAACCCACTCTGCAGATGCGACCGGCACCAGGCCTGTTTATCGCCGGACAGCTCTCCGGAGTCGAAGGCTACATCGAGTCCGCAGCCATGGGGCTGCTGGCTGGCATCAACGGGGGGCGTCTGGCACTTGGCAGGGCGTTGTCAGTCCCGCCTCCGGCCACCGCTCACGGGGCGTTGATTGGGCACCTGACCACTTCCAGCTCCACCCCTTTCCAGCCTTCCAACGTCAACTTCGGGCTGTTTCCTCCCCTGATCGGCAGGAAACTTCCAAAAAAGGAGCGGAGCCGCCTCCGGTCTGAACAGGGCCTTGCCCTCATTGCGGAGTGGCGGCAAACCCTCGCGGGCTGAAGGATCACTCTTCTTCCCTAAATCCCCAGTAGGGATAATCGAGCCGGTAGGAGGCAATTCTGCCCGGACTCTGCTCGCGACTGGCCACCAGCCACAATTCATTATGGCGGTTCTCCGGCGGTTTGTCGTCAAAGGGATCCCATTCGGGCAGAAGCACCATGGCGTTATCGGCGGAATAGCCGATGTCACCGGAGCCTTTGAACGAGCCGAGGTGGGGTTGACGGTCGAATTGGCCATCCTTGCCCCGTTCGAGTTCAGAAATCACCAGGAAACCGACTGCCAGCTCGTCACGGATCGCCTCCAGGTGGCGCAACCAGCCGTCGATGCCGCTGCGCTGCTGGCTGATGTCCTTAAGCGGCAGCTTATGGAGGCTGTCGATAACCACGACGGTATAGTCGGCATTGGTCTCATGGCGGAGAAAATCGATATGCCGCCGCATGGTTTCCGGCGAGAGTTTGCGGTCGTTAACTACCCGCAGCCAGTGCAGCATGGTGTGCAAGGTGTGTTGCGCCTGCACAAGGCGTTGTCTTTCCGCGGCAGGCAGCGAGTTTTCCCTGATTCGATCGGCGGCGAGACGGCTGAGGCGGCTGAGAATGCGGAGATAGATTTTTTGCCGACCGTTTTCGAAGTCGTAATAGATGACCGGGATTTTACGGATCGCCATTTCCGAGGCTATCTGGATAAAAAAAGCTGATTTCCCGGCCTTGGGCGTACCTCCCATGATGTTGATCCCGTGGATACCGCCAAGAGCCTTGTCCATTTTGGCAAAGCCGCTGGTGAGGTTGGCATAGGATGTGCCTGATTCCTGGGATAACCGTTCGTGAAAGGCCTGGTATTCGCCGGCCGGTGTGGCAAATGGGGAGAAGGCGCGCGCCTCCTTGAGCAGGGCGGAGACTTGTTGTTGAAAATGGGGCGCCGTCTCCGCTGCCAGTTGAAAAAGAGAACTGTTGCGGGCGGCTTGCTCCGGCCAGTGGATTATCCGCACCTTATATCCGGTGCGGGTCGCAAAACTTCTGGCCATGGCTTCGGATTCGGCATTGTGATTGACCCAGAGAAAAATGGTCCGAATCCAGGTCAGCCTCTGGGGATCAAGATGATCGAGATCTGCGGCTGCGGGAACAGCAATGCCGGGTAAGCCCAATTGTTTCAGCGGCAGCAGATTCTTTTCGCCTTCCACCAGAAAGAGGGCGCCGTTTTCGCAGTGCTCGATCTCCGGGGCATTGAACAGGCGGAATTGCTCAGTGGAAAATCGTTCGTCACCGTACCAGAAATAATCCTCCGGCCGCTCCGGATGGGCGCATCGGGCCGAGTAACAGTTGCCGTCGGTCTGGATGTAGGGATAAACAAGGTAGCGGCCATTATAGCCAATCCGCAATTCGGCCAGGACCTCGGGAGTAATGGATGCTGCCTGAAAAAAATCGAGTGACTCTCCGGTGAGTTTATCGGTAAACCCAACAAGTTCGTGGTTGATGTTTTTGACCGGGTAATCGACCTCTCGTCCGGAATATTCGCGGTCAGGATCAAAGCCCGGCGTCCCGGTCAGGCTGATGCCGCTGAGCCTAGCAAAATGCAAGGGAAAGCCACCGGGTACGCAACGGTTGAGGCAGCGGAAATACCCGTGGAAAAAACTTTCCTGATTCAGGTGGACTGTCAGGATGCCGTCTTTTTTTCCCTCTTGCCGGGAGCAGAAAGGGCAGGGCGCTTGCATGACAGCGTTTTTCAGTTTGGCCGCAGGCAACAGCTGAAGATAAAATTTGGTAACGGCGTCAGTCATGATGAATTCTTGACCTCTTTGAGAGTGCCTTTCGGTACGGCCGATGCTTCGTAACGTGTTTTCGGCGCAGTTCGCGTTCCGCGAAGGACGAAAAGGCCTGCTGCGGGCATTGAGACGGTGAACAGTTCTCAGCACCGGGAACGAGCGGCTGCCAGGCAAAGAGGCATCCACAGAAAGAACAGCCGAATGTGAAAAAAAAATCAGCCTAGGATGGATTGTAGCCCTTGTTGTTCTAAAGGGTGGTCGAATTTGAAATGGACGGAAAAGTCGTTTTCCTGGATATGAACAGGCTGAATGCCGATGACCAAACCTTTCAGGTGCAGGTGTTGCGTCTTGCCGCCGACCGGCAATACGACCTGCATTCGCCTGCCGAGTAATAGACGGGCGTTTTCCTGGCGGGAAATGCGGATGAGAAAGGACAGGCCACCTAGAGAAATGTCAGCGGTCTCAGCACGAAATCCACGGCCGATCGGGTTGTCGAGATTGTTGATCGGCTGGACCTGGATCTTACGCGAGAGGTTGAATCGCTGCCCCTGACGTCGCTCCAGGCCTTTTTTCTCAAGCATGGAGTGGATGGTGTTGCCGGAAAGGTAGTATTCATAGAGCGTTGTCCGCAATTCAGGAAACTGTTTCTGCCAGTCGCTGAGGGCCGCTTGCGGGAGAATATGAATTCTGGAGGGGGTGAGCGAGGTCAGGGTCACTGTCCAGAAGGAGGGCGCAAAGAAATTTTCTCCGGCAATTTGTCCGCGGTTGAGGCTGGTTATGAACAGCTCCCGTGGGCCGGCCCGATGTGAAACCTTGAGGCTCCCCTGGGTAATGAAAAAGAGAGCATCATTTTTATCGCCTTGGGTGACGATGGTTTCTTCCGGTTTGTACCGGTGTTCGCTGAATGCATGGTAGATGGTCTCGAACTCTTGCGAGCTGAGCCGATCGGTCAGATCCGACCAGATTTCAAAGTCTTCTTCCTTCATCGTGCCCTTTTTTTCCTGCTCAATAATTTCGCCTGAGCGGATAATGTCGCCTAAAGCCAAGCTGTCAATTTCGTAGATTCGTTCTCTGAGGCGTTCCGCATTCTTGAAATCTCCAGCATGGGCGGTAGCCGCAATCAGATCGACCAGCTGCTGTTTGGCTTGATCACGGTTCCCTTGAGCAGCCAAACGAAAAATAACCTCCTCCCTGGATTCGATCGAATCTTGGGAACTGCCCGCTGCTGATGGCGTAGTGTGTTCTCCTGATGCACCTGTACCGTAGTCTTCATCCTCATCCTGGCCCTTTTGGCTTATTGATGCTTCTCGTATCTGGTCCAGGGCTATACCTGCGGCCCGCCGGACTTCTTCGCTGTATCCCGCGAGTCCGAGGACATTCTTGCTCTGCGCCACCCGGCTTAATGAGGCAGTGGCTCGTCTGGAACCGATGGAGCCCAGTGTTTTACAGAGGGCCAATTGCAGGTCGTTCTTGTTTTTGCCGAGAAAGGGTTTGGTGCCTTCGAGCAGATCGGTTAAGGGGCGGACAAAACGTTCGTCATGGTTGGTGGCAATATGATTGATCAGCCTAATCTTCAAGGAATCGTCAATGGTTTGCAGGGCCTGGAGCAGGAAATCCTTGAGATGCTCTCCACCGATTTTGGTGGAGGTGTTGATGACTTCTTGCTGAACTCGCAGGTCCGGGTGGTTGATAAAAGGCTTGATTGTCGTGAAAAGGTCCGGATTGCCGATTTCGCCGAGTAGACGGATGATGTTGCGGACGACAAACCAGGGCGAGTCTTTGTGCAGTTGTTCCAAGAGAATGGAGAGCGCCGGGTTGCCAGTTTGTTTAATCAGTGCCAGGAGCCGTTTTCGTTCGAATCGGCTTTCATTGTTCATGAGTTGGTGCAACTGAAACTTAGCCGACTCGGGGCCCAGCTCGACCAATAATTTGCCTGCCGCTTCCTGGTGGACTTCGGAATGGAGATAAAGGTTCATCAACTGTTCCAGCACAGGCTTCGAACAGAGATTCTTCAAGGTTTCAAGGGCATGCTGCCTGACCAGGGGATTGGTCGTGTCGGTAGCGGTATCGAGCAGAGTAAAAGTCCGCAGGGCATGTGCGGTTTCACCGGCCAGGGGATATTTTTCTTCAGTGAGGTAAGAGCCGGTCAGCCCGCCGATGGCTGTCATGGTTTGCTGCACGGCCAGCTCGTTGATGCCTTGTAATTGTAATCCTTGTTTCAGTGCGGGGAGGAGTTTTTCGAGTCGTTCCCACTGGCCGATCTGCGCGAGTTGCTCGCCAATGGCAGCCATAGTCTGGAATGCGGTTGTTCGAATGGAGGGGGTGCCGTGTTGCAGGGCAGCGGCTAATTGCATGAGAAGATTGTCCACCGTTTCCCCCTTGTTTTCAAAGAGCAGATTTCTGACGGTTTCCGGCAGGGCCTGGTGAACTTCGTGCTTTTCAAGATCCTTGAGATCACCCCGGAGGAGATTGTCCAGACTGCTTTGCATTGTTTTTTGTCGTTGTTCCTCCCGCTGTTTCTTATGTTGGTGGTGCATTTCAACTATGGCCCGCATCTTTTCTCCGCGGACGGTTTGCTGCAACCGTTTGTAGGCCTCTTCGATATCGTTGTCCTTGATGTTTTTTTGCTGCGGAGCATTACGTCCTTCGGCAAGAGCCTGGAATTGATTGACCAGCTTTGCCAGCTTTTCCTCGGAGAGCTGGCTGATGACCTGGCGATACAGTTGTTCGCCGAACAGACTTTTGTATTTCCGCACAAGGAGGAGGCCAAGCTCTTTTTCATCAAAGGTGGCCAATTGAGACGCGACTTGGGTCGCTACCTGCAACTGTTGCTCTTTGTCAAGCAGGGTGTCGTACCTGTCCAGCATGCGTTCAAACGAGGAGGGGTCCGACCAGTCGCTGGAAAGATTGGACGGATCCGTTGATTGCTGGGCGGCAGAGACGAGAACAGGCGTCGACCATGCTGTTTGCTGAAGACGCCTGATGAGCTGGTCCGGCAGGCTGGACAATTTCTCCAGGGGAGCTTGAAGAAGCCGGGCATCGATATTCTGGGCGATAACTTTGGTGATCTCGGGCCCTTTCTTGGTCTGGGCCAACCGTTTGAGGACACTATCGTCGGCGGGTTTGAAGTTGGGATCCTTATCCTTGCCGATCTGCAGAGGGATGTCGCTGGTGAGGGTGGCGATCATCCGATTGAGCTGCTTGGGAGTGAGGTGCTCGACGGTTTCATCAAGGAGTTCGTCGGAGACCTGGCCGATCACCTGGCTGTACAACTGTTCGCCGAAGAGGCCCTTGAATTTCTGGGCCAGGATGTTGCCCAGCGCCAGCCCTTCCATGGAAGCCAACTGGGCCCCGGCTTGGCGGGCCACCTGGGTCTGCTGTTCCTTACTAAGGAGCTGTTCGTAGTGGCCGAGCATGCGGTTGAAGGCGGCAAAGTCGACCTGACCGCCGGCCTGGATCTGGGGATCGGCAACCTGCTGGGCGGCGGTGGCGAGCACTGGGGCTGACCACTCGGGTTGCTTGAGTCGCTGGAGAAGATGCTCGGGCAGCTGGGCCAGGGTGGTGTCGGGATTGAGCAGCATTTGCCGGGCATCGATATTCTGGGCGATAACTTTGGTGATCTCGGGCCCTTTCTTGGTCTGGGCCAACCGTTTGAGGACACTATCGTCGGCGGGTTTGAAGTTGGGATCCTTATCCTTGCCGATCTGCAGAGGGATGTCGCTGGTGAGGGTGGCGATCATCCGATTGAGCTGCTTGGGAGTGAGGTGCTCGACGGTTTCATCAAGGAGTTCGTCGGAGACCTGGCCGATCACCTGGCTGTACAACTGTTCGCCGAAGAGGCCCTTGAATTTCTGGGCCAGGATGTTGCCCAGCGCCAGCCCTTCCATGGAAGCCAACTGGGCCCCGGCTTGGCGGGCCACCTGGGTCTGCTGTTCCTTACTAAGGAGCTGTTCGTAGTGGCCGAGCATGCGGTTGAAGGCGGCAAAGTCGACCTGACCGCCGGCCTGGATCTGGGGATCGGCAACCTGCTGGGCGGCGGTGGCGAGCACTGGGGCTGACCACTCGGGTTGCTTGAGTCGCTGGAGAAGATGCTCGGGCAGCTGGGCCAGGGTGGTGTCGGGATTGAGCAGCATTTGCCGGGCATCGATATTCTGGGCGATAACTTTGGTGATCTCGGGCCCTTTCTTGGTCTGGGCCAACCGTTTGAGGACACTATCGTCGGCGGGTTTGAAGTTGGGATCCTTATCCTTGCCGATCTGCAGAGGGATGTCGCTGGTGAGGGTGGCGATCATCCGATTGAGCTGCTTGGGAGTGAGGTGCTCGACGGTTTCATCAAGGAGTTCGTCGGAGACCTGGCCGATCACCTGGCTGTACAACTGTTCGCCGAAGAGGCCCTTGAATTTCTGGGCCAGGATGTTGCCCAGCGCCAGCCCTTCCATGGAAGCCAACTGGGCCCCGGCTTGGCGGGCCACCTGGGTCTGCTGTTCCTTACTAAGGAGCTGTTCGTAGTGGCCGAGCATGCGGTTGAAGGCGGCAAAGTCGACCTGACCGCCGGCCTGGATCTGGGGATCGGCAACCTGCTGGGCGGCGGTGGCGAGCACTGGGGCTGACCACTCGGGTTGCTTGAGTCGCTGGAGAAGATGCTCGGGCAGCTGGGCCAGGGTGGTGTCGGGATTGAGCAGCATTTGCCGGGCATCGATATTCTGGGCGATAACTTTGGTGATCTCGGGCCCTTTCTTGGTCTGGGCCAACCGTTTGAGGACACTATCGTCGGCGGGTTTGAAGTTGGGATCCTTATCCTTGCCGATCTGCAGAGGGATGTCGCTGGTGAGGGTGGCGATCATCCGATTGAGCTGCTTGGGAGTGAGGTGCTCGACGGTTTCATCAAGGAGTTCGTCGGAGACCTGGCCGATCACCTGGCTGTACAACTGTTCGCCGAAGAGGCCCTTGAATTTCTGGGCCAGGATGTTGCCCAGCGCCAGCCCTTCCATGGAAGCCAACTGGGCCCCGGCTTGGCGGGCCACCTGGGTCTGCTGTTCCTTACTAAGGAGCTGTTCGTAGTGGCCGAGCATGCGGTTGAAGGCGGCAAAGTCGACCTGACCGCCGGCCTGGATCTGGGGATCGGCAACCTGCTGGGCGGCGGTGGCGAGCACTGGGGCTGACCACTCGGGTTGCTTGAGTCGCTGGAGAAGATGCTCGGGCAGCTGGGCCAGGGTGGTGTCGGGATTGAGCAGCATTTGCCGGGCATCGATATTCTGGGCGATAGCCGTCTTTATCTCTGGCTCTCGCTCCTTTTCCAAAGTCCCTAACCGGTTGAGCACGTTACTTGCACTCGTCTGATTCTGAGCTCTACCAGGGGCTGTTGCCAGGGTTTGCTCCGTAACCAGATTGGCGATCAGGGTATTCAACTGCTGAGGGGACAATTGATGCAGGGTCGATCCGAGCATGGCGTCGGCAGCTGGAGACGTCGGTAGGGTCGCAACCAATTTGGCAAGAAGAGAGGGGTCGAGACCGGAGAGGGCCTGAGCCGATTTTTCTATTTCATCGTGGTGTTTTTTGAAATCGGTTTCCTTGCTGAGGTTGTGCAGGAATTCAATAACACTCTTGCTCACTTCCTCTGGGTGCCTGTGAGGTCCATTTGCTTGGGGCAAACGGTTGATCAGTTCCTGGACCAGTTCAGGCGAGACGCTTTGTAAAGGATCATTTTCGGTCTTGCCGAGCACAAAGTTTGCCAATTCCTCATCGCTGATATTGAGGCCGGAGCCAATCAAATCTTCGCGGATTACCTGCTCACCTTCGCGGATCGCGACATAACGCTTGGTGTCAACCGAGACGGAAGTGATGCCAGCCTTGTCCAGAAGGGTGGACATGGATTCCGTAATGTCCTTTTCTCCCAGGAGGGCGGAGAGGGTTTGGATGAATGCACCGCAGTCCTCAAAAGAGAAGTTCGGATGAAAGGTGAAGGAGTGGATTTTCAGGCGGCTAAAAAGGGTAATCAGGCCCTGGATCTGCGGACGAGTCTGATCTTTCTCGGGAAGATGTTCGCCGCAGACAATAATTTTCCTATCGGAAAAGGCCAGGTTAACCGAATCGTCCGCATCGCTCTCCAACAATGCCCTGAAGGCCTTTAAAACAAAATCATTGCTGCGCTGCACCTGCGGGTTAGAGGCGGGATAGAGCCGCATGGTTCGTATAGCTGTGTATAATCTGACTGGAAAATCAAGGAGAAGACTGCTTTGCTCCGAAGCTGGGGAAGGAGGGAGAGGGCTCATGATTGTTTCGTCATTACCGTGAACCTTTTTGAAAAAGAACCGTCTTAATTGTTCGGAAAATGATCAGCATGTCGAGAAAGAAAGATTGGTGCTTAATATAATACAAATCATATTCGAGTTTTCGCAGGGCATCTTCCTCCGATGCACCGTACGGGTAACAAACTTGCGCCCATCCGGTGATGCCAGGTTTGGCCGCGTGCCGGAGCGAGTAGTAGGGCAGTTTGCCCACCAATTGCTCGACGAAAATGGGCCGTTCCGGACGTGGGCCGACAAAACTCATTTGTCCAAGGATAACATTCCACATCTGGGGGATTTCATCAACGCGAACTTTCCGGATAAACCCGCCAACTCGGGTCACCCGCGCATCGTTCTTGCTTGCCCAGACCGCCCCGTTTTTTTCGGCATCTTGGCACATGGAACGAAATTTTAAAATGGAGAAAAGTTCTCCTCGTTCACCAACCCGTTCCTGCCTGTAGAAAACAGGACCCGGGGATTCAATTTTAATGAGAAGAGCTGTGAGGAGAGCAACCGGCAGGCTCAGGGTAAGGCCCAGAAGAGCGAGGGAGAGATCAATGAGCCGTTTAATAAGGTAGGTCATTCTGCCGTAATCAAATCCCTCGGAAAAGATCAGCCAAGCAGGGTTGACCTTCTCGACAAGGATTTTACCGGTTATGGCCTCGTAAAAGGAGATCCCGTCTTCGATTATTGCGCCCTTTAACTTGTGATTAAGTAATTCGGTAATGGGCATGGCCCCCCGTCGGTCGTCAAGAGCCACGACTATACGCTCAATCCTGGATAGATGCTGGTCGTGGCCAAGTTCGGCGAGTCCGGAAAAAACAGGAATGCCAAGATGGTTAAACGCTGGGGGACTCTTTCCGATCAGCGCTCCTATGGTAAAACCTGATTCCTGGTTGCTCCCAACTTCAAGGACGATCCGTTCCGCAGTTTCACCCGTACCGACAAGGATGACCTTCCGGGCAAACATTTTTTTTTCCAGAATCAGATAGTAAAGCGACCGCCAGGTCAGCAGGGTGAGGCAGATAATGAGGTAACAGCCCCAAAACACCGTCGTGGAGATGATAATGGAAGGGAACAGGCTGTATAGAAGTGCCAAGAAAATGCAGCCAACACCAAAGGCTTGCATCATGCGGACGAATGTCTCCGTGGTTGTCCCAGGTTTGCGAAGGTCATAGAGGTCGTAGAAATACAGGGACAGTTGAAAAACAAAGGTCACGCTGAGGGCTCTGAGCATAAATTCAGAGGGGACGGCTAAAAATAATTTCCAACTGGAAAAGAGTAAGAGAATGCCGAGAACACTTGCAAAGATCAGAAACCCTTCGCCCAGAAAGAAAAAAAGTTTACGGACGGGATAATATTTGTTGAACAGGTACGGCATGCTTTTTTCCAGGATGAAAACGAGAGGACAGGGGAGCACATGTTTAGAGTTTGTCGAAGAATATCATATTGTTTTTCAAGAAGTCAAGGCTGGTGAAATTTTCAGGCTTCATGCTGGCAGCGTTACGGCCTATTTGTTACGGAGATTTTTTTGGGAATGCAAAAGTAGTCGAGTGGAGATCAGATGGTTTTGAGGAGGCCATGCTTCAGGAGAGATTGAACAAGAGCATAAACCGGTAACCCGACCACATTGCTGCACGAACCTGCAAGGGATTGAACAAGAAAGCTTCCGATTCCCTGGATGCCATAGGCCCCGGCCTTGTCCATAGGTTCCCCGGAGTCAATGTAGGCCTGGAGGGTGGCCTCTGCAAAGTTACCGAAGGTGACCTGAGTAGTGACGGCGTCCACCTCTTCAATGTTCCGGTTACTTGAGACGATGGCAAACCCGGTGGTTACTTCATGCGTTCTACCTTGGAGAACGGTCAGCATGGCCATGGCTTCCTGTTGGTCCCGGGGTTTGCCGAAGATGTTTTGGTCGAGGGCAACGACCGTATCCGCGCCGATGACACAGGCGTCGTGAAGAGTCTTCGCGACCTGTCGGGCCTTGGTGGCCGCCATCCGCCGGGCAAATTGCGGGGGTGATTCTCCGGGTTCGGGGGTCTCGTCAATGGAGGCCGGAATAACCTGATATGTCAAGCCAAGCCGAGTGAGATATTCCTTTCGCCTAGGTGAGGCCGAGGCAAGGATGAGTGGGCAGTCGATTCTGAACATAGCAGGGGCCTTATAGGCAGAAAATGGGCGGATGGTAGTAGATTTTTTCGAGAAACAGACCGCAGGCAGGCGCGGTGGGGCCAGCTGTGGCGCGATCTCTAGCTTCAAGAATATCTATCAGTTTTTCAGGCGACCGTTTTCCCTGACCAATTTCAATTAAGGTGCCGGCAAGAATACGGACCATTTGGCGAAGAAAGCCATCCCCGGTTACGCGAATCGACCAGCAGTCGTCGCAAGCTAAAAGGGGAAAACAACTGACATGGGAGAGCGTGCGGACTGCACCGCGGCCAGCAGTTGCATTTTTGTCGCGAGAGCCGGAGCGCTCGAAGCTCGAAAAATCATGGGTGCCCACGAGAAGATCTAAGGTAGCCCGCAATCGTTCCGGTGCAAAAGGGCCAGGGCAATGCGCCCTGTATAGGCGGCTGGAGGGCAGTTGTAGGGGGCCGGAAAAAAAATCATAGCGATAGGTTTTGGCCAGGGCACTGTAACGGCTATGGAAATTTGGAGCGGCCTCTTCGGCTCCAAGGATGCGGATATCTTTAGGGAGCATCGAATTGAGTCCCATGAAAAAAGTTGCCACTGGAACGGTCGCCGTGGTGTGAAAATGGGCGACCATGCCGAGGGCGTGGACACCGGTATCGGTGCGGCCGGCACTATGCAGGGTGATGGGCTCGTTACAGAGGTGCGTCAGCCTTTTTTCCAGTTCTTCTTGGATGGTCGATTCACCTTGGTTTTGCCGCTGCCAGCCGTGGTAGCTGCCGCCATCGTAGGCGATCAGCAGCCGGACATTGCGTGGCATCAGGGGAAGAACGGCGCACCCATCAACCCCAAGGTTTCAGGGTAACCGTTCATGAGATTCATATTCTGCACCGCCTGACCGGAAGCTCCTTTGACAATGTTGTCGATGGCCGACATGACGATCACTCGTCCTGTGCGTATATCTTTTTGGAGGGAAAGATCACAGCAGTTGGAACCGCGGACATGCTGGGTTGCAGGAGGGACTCCAGCCGGCAGAACGCGAACAAAGGGTTCGTTATCATAGGTTTGTTCGTACAGGGCTTGCAGATCGGCGGTTTTTCCCTCACTGGTGAGCGAGGCATAGATGGTGCTCAGTATTCCGCGGGAGATGGGCAGGAGATGAGGGGTGAAAGTGACGGTGATGGGCTCGCCTGCGGCCACAGAGAGTTCCTGCTCAATCTCCGGGATGTGGCGATGGGTTCCTCCTACTTTGTATGGTTTGAAGCCGTCGCTGACTTCACAAAACAGCGTTCCCACATTGGCGGCCCGACCGGCACCTGATGTCCCGGACTTCGAGTCGATGATCAAGGTGGCGGGGTCGATAAGTCCCTTGCGCAGCAAGGGTGCTAAGGCGAGAATGACGGAGGTCGGATAGCAACCGGGGTTGGCGGTCAGTCTGGCGGTTGCGATCCGGTCGCGATAGAGTTCGGGGAGGCCATACGCTGCCTCGTCGAGCAGTTCAGGGCTGGTATGTTCCTGATACCAGGTTTCGTAAACTGCGGGGTCATGGAGCCGATAATCGGCGCTCAGATCGACCACTTTCTTCCCGGAAGCCAGCAACCTGGGAACTATATCCATGGCTGTTTTGTGGGGTACGGCAGTGAAAAAAAAGTCTGCCCGGTGGACGAGTTCTTCCACCGATAAGTTTTCGCAAAGGATGTCCACTCGCTTGCGCAGATTGGGGAATACCTCGGCAAGTGCTTTACCGGCATACTGCCGTGAAGTGGCAACGGTGAGACGAACTTCCGGATGACCGGCCAGAAGCCGGGCCAACTCAACCCCGGTATATCCGGAGGCGCCAACAATACCGACATGCACCATGATGAAATTCCTCACTCGACATCGTTTGAACAGGATGGGCTGGTAAAAAAAAAGGGAATAACGTAACCGTTATTCCCTGGACAAGCATAAATGCAGAAATAAAATCGGAACGATCAGCTCCGATAACCGCGCGATTAACGCTTGGAGAACTGGAAGCGGGCGCGGGCGCCGCGTTGCCCGTATTTTTTCCGTTCTTTGGCTCGCTGATCACGGGTCAAGAGGCCGGCTCTTTTCAACGGTAAACGCATTTCCGGGTCTAATTCCTGCAGTGCGCGGGCAATGCCATGGACTAACGCATCGATCTGGGCAGATTTTCCTCCACCCTTCACTGTGGCTTGAACATCAAACTTATCGATGGTTTCGGTCACTGCAAAGGGTTTTGCAACCTTCGGCTCGAAAAATATATTGCCGAAGTACTCACCCAAAGGCATTTTATTGACAGCGAGATTGCCGCTGCCTGGGCTGATCCAGACCCTGGCGATTGCTGTTTTTCGTCTGCCGGTAGCGTATGTTTGTTCTTGGGTCATATCAAAATACTCCGTAATCAAATCTCAAGATTTTCAGGTTGCTGTGCCTGATGGGGATGATCCTTACCGGCGTATACTTTCAATTTTTTCAGCTGAGCCCGGCCGATCTTATTCTTCGGTAGCATGCCCCGAACCGCCATACGGATCAGTTCTTCCGGTTTTTTCGTCTGAATTTCGCGGGCGGTCTGGGATTTGATGCCGCCAGGGTATCCGGTATGGTGGTGATATATCTTGTCATCCCACTTATTGCCGGTGAGGTGAATTTTTTCCGCATTGACCACGATGACAAAGTCGCCGTTGTCTTGGAAGTTGCAAAAGGTCGGTTTATGTTTGCCGCGCAAACGATGAGCAATTTCCGTGGCGATACGTCCAAGAACCTTGCCGTCAGCGTCGGCTACAAACCATTTGCGATCAATTTCATTTACCGGCGTGTAATAGGTTTTCATTCTCTTCGCCTCAACACTTTAAATAAAAAGGTCCGAACAGAGGTTCGAACCTGGAGTCTCTTTTTGGAGCGGGAAACGAGATTCGAACTCGCGACTTCAACCTTGGCAAGGTTGCACTCTACCACTGAGTTATTCCCGCTCTTTATTTTCCGTAACAGCCAATGAACATAACAAGTGTGGCCAACCTGTGTCAACTAAAAATTATCTCGGCAAACAAAATCTCGCCCGGAAAGAGCAAGAAAACCATAGTCTGGGGGCGGAGAACTGTTGCCAATCCTGGAAAAGAGGAATAGTATGCGATTTAACTCGTTTATTCTTCTGGGATTCTTTGAGCCTTGGCGTCATGTGCCTTGGGTGTCTCAGAGCGGAAGACTCTTCGCGGGGAGGCCCATTATCCCCTGGCTTGAGATAAGTAGGGTAGTCAAACTCGGCCACTTCCCGTCTGGGCGAGGACCGACTGCTCGATTTTAACAGTTTTGAAACTCGTCAATGCGGCCAAGCGGCCAATGAGGTATGGATCAATGGCAGGAATCGCCGCCCGCGAGGCATCCCTACAGAGGAAAACCAAAGAGACCGACATTCAGCTTGCTCTTTTCCTTGATGGAAGCGGGAAGGCAACCATCCGCACCGGTGTCGGTTTCATGGATCATATGCTGACTCTGTTCGCAGTCCACGGTTTTTTTGACCTTGATATAGCAGCTCAAGGCGATGTTGAAGTTGACGACCATCACACCGTGGAAGATCTGGGCATTTGTCTGGGCCAGGCTTTTGCTTTGGCGCTGGGTGATAAATCTGGCATTTGCCGATACGGCCACGCCTATGTACCTATGGATGAAACCCTGGCACGGGTCTGCGTCGACTTTTCCAACCGGCCTTTTCTCCACTATCAGGTGGCGGTGAAGGAAAGCAAAGTCGGCACGTTCGACGTTTCCCTAGCCAAGGAATTTCTTCGCGCTTTGGTGCACCACGCTGGATTGACCTTACATGTCGATCTGCTCCAGGGAGAAAATGGCCATCATATTTTAGAAGCGGTTTTTAAGGCACTAGGGCAGGCTCTGGCTACGGCTACTGGGTTGCATCCCCAAATGAACGGGCAGCTCTCTTCAAAAGGCGTCTTGTAATATACATTTACTATACATTTGTTCGATAGGTTCGGCTATTCTGCGGGGTCTACTGATCAGGCCGGCTATATACCATTAAACAATCGAAAGAGGAGAAACAGGGTGACGGCAATAACACAATTGAAAATGGGATTGGCGGTGTGTTGTCTCATTGTTGCTGCGGGGTGTGCTCAGAAAGACGAGTTGATTCCCGCCGCTAAGGGGCCCATGGTCGCCGTCTCCGGTATTGCCGTAATGCCGGTGCGGTCCGCCGTTGATTTTGAGGATGCTGCGTCAGCGGCCGATGAAAAGTCGCTGAGAGACGGCAGTCAGGTGATAAATGGCCTGTTGAAGGAGGTGCTGGCAGGTAAGCCTGGTGTTCGTTTTGTTACCGAACAGTCCCGGCCGGGGAGCAACGAAGGGGCGGTCAATAAACTCGAGGCTGCTCGGCGAATTGCCGCTCAGCAAGGCTGCAATGCCATCCTGGAAACCACGCTGAGCCGATACAATGAACGGGTAGGCGGCGATTACGGTGTCAAGCAGCCAGCGGCAGTGACCTTTGCCTACAAACTCTACGAGGTGGGTGAGGGCCGGGTGCTTTGTCATGGTCGCTTTGACGAGCAACAACAGTCGGTCATGGAAAACCTGCTGGCACTGCCCAAGGCCCAAAGCCGAGGTCTTACCTGGCTGACCGCCGAGGAATTGGCGCGTGACGGGTTGCAAGAGAGACTGGGGCAGTGTTCCTATCTTGGGGGCAAGTAACCGGCTCGATTCGTTTCGGTCTTTGCGGTGCAATTGTCGCGGGACGTGAACCGTCGGGTTGGCCGGGCCATGCATGACTATGCCATGCTTGCAGATGGCGACCGGGTACTGGTTGCGGTTTCCGGAGGAATCGATTCGCTGGTGTTGGCCTGGTTGCTTTCCAATTGGCAAAAAAAGGCCCCCATTGAATATGAGCTGTTGGCTGTCCATGTTGACATGGCAGCCGGGGCAGCTGGGCCGGGGGCAGCGGCGACGCTGGTTGGCAGGATAGTTGAGGCGATGGATTTGCCTTTCCACATCCTGCCCGCCCTCTGGCGGCCCGATCCGCAGGCGGTGCAACCGGGTGCGGCCAGCCACGATCTTTGTTTTCAATGTGCCCGGTCCCGGCGTACCCAACTGTTTGCCTATGCCCGCGAGTGCGGCTGCACAACCATCGCTTTTGGGCATCACCGCGATGATATCATCGAGACCTTCTTGCTCAATCTC
Source organism: uncultured Desulfobulbus sp. (assembly GCF_963662935.2). Taxonomy (NCBI): domain Bacteria; kingdom Pseudomonadati; phylum Thermodesulfobacteriota; class Desulfobulbia; order Desulfobulbales; family Desulfobulbaceae; genus Desulfobulbus; species uncultured Desulfobulbus sp. The sequence continues at coordinate 2,821,920 of NZ_CAXXTL010000002.1, forward strand.
ACTTGCGCCGGCAACATCAGCACGATGTTGCCCCGCCAGAATCTTTTTTCCGGCCGTTTAGCCCTTATTCGCCCGCTTGCCTATCTGGACAAGAGCGAAATCGAGGCGATGGGTCGCGAGTTGGGAATGGAGCCAGTTCGCTCCAATTGTCCGCTGTCGGAAAAAACCAGGCGCCGGGAGATCCATCAGTTGGCCGAGCAGATGTACCAGCTAATTCCTGGGGCCAAGGCGAATATCTTCGCCGCTCTGGGCAATGTCCGTCAGGACTACCTGCTCAAGCAGACCGGCGGCAGGAGGCCCTGATGCAGACCGGAAATGATTGCCTGGTCTGCTTTCTCCGTCAGGCCCTAGCCACGGTTCGCCGTTCTACTGATGCCCCGGAACAGCATTGGCAGCTCACGGCTGAGGTGGGTGCCTTGCTTGGTGGGTTTGACCCACGGATTCCACCACCGGAAAACGCGGTCCACTATTATCGGCAGATCGCTCAGCGGACCGGAGTGTCGGACCCGTATCGGACCGAGAAGCAGGAGAGCAACGCCTATGCCCTCGGGTTGGAAGCCCGAACCAGGAAACTGATTGGCAAGGAAAGCGACCCCCTCTTGGCCGCGATGCAATTTGCGATCAACGCCAATGTCCTTGACGATGGCGCCCAGTACCGTCTCGACCGGGAGGAGGCCTTGGCTTCCTGCCGCCAGCCCCTAGTCGTCAACCATTACCCTGTCCTGCGGCAGCGAATCCTCGAAAAAACCAATATTCTCTATCTGGCTGATAACTGTGGTGAAATTGTTTTTGACAAGCTGCTGGTCGAACGCCTCCTCGCCGAGGGGTGCCGGGTGACCGTGGCGGTCAGGCACTCTCCGATCATTAACGATGCCACCCTGGAAGATGCTGTCGGTTGCGGGCTTGATCGCCTCTGTCCGGTGATCAGCAACGGCGCCGATGTTCCTGGCACCCCTTTAAGTTCTTGCAGCGAGGACTTCCGCCGCCGGTTTAATGAGGCCGACTGCATTATCAGCAAGGGGATGGGCAATTTTGAATGCTTGTCCGAGGTCCGGGCGCCGCTTTTTTTTCTGTTCATCGTCAAGTGCACGACCGTGCTGAACTATCTCCGGTGTCGCTTTCCCGAGAACGGATTGCGAATCGGTTCGCCGGTGCTGCTCCAAGGCGGGCTGACCGAGACGTAAAGGAGGAACAATGCGGCTGGCGATTGTTGCCGACATCCATGGGAATTATCAGGCCCTGCAAGCGGTGTTGGCCGATATTGCCCTGATGGGAGCGGACCGGATTTTTTCCTTGGGCGACAATATTGGTTACGGTCCGCAACCCGAGGAGGTGGTGCAAGCTCTGCGCGATCACCATGTCTTTTCGGTCATGGGTAACCATGAGTTGGGGCTGGTCAGCCGCAGCTATTGCAACCGCTTGAATGCAACCGCCAGGGAATCACTGGCCCTCACCCGCTCTCTCTTGAGCCCTGTCTCTTTGGATTGGCTGGAGACCTTGCCGGCCTTCCACCTCTGCTGCGATGCCCGGTTTGTCCATGGGTGCCCACCGCATTCGGTGACGGTGTATCTGCATGCGCCCACGGAAAACCGGTTGCGCCGCTTGTTCGCCTCCTACCCGGAACGGTTTTGCTTTGCTGGGCATACCCACGATCTTGGTTTTTATAAGCAGGACGACACGGCGATCACCAGCAGCGAATGGCAGGTGGAGCAAAGGCGGCTCGATCCAGGCACACGGTATCTTTTTCTCCCCGGCAGTGTCGGCCAACCGCGAGACGCCCTCAACCGATATGCAAAATATATGCTTTGGGACCAGGAAGCAGCAACCCTCGAGGTGCGGGCCTTGGCCTACGATGTCCAGAAGACTATCCGCCTCCTTGGTGAGCGCGGGTTTCCCGTGACCAACGCCAAGCGGCTTTCCTGGTGAGCCCATGAAGCAGATCGGCAGGTATCAGATCATTCGTCGGCTCGGCAAGGGTGGTATGGGTTCGGTGTACAAGGGGATCGTCCCGGTGATTGATAAAGTGGTGGCGATCAAGTTGCTCGATCCGAGCGAGCTGCTGGAGGATATCCTCGGTGCCGACCGGCTCCGGGAGATTTTCACCTTCGAGGCCCGAACCATGGCCGCCTTCAATCAGCCCTTCCTGGTCACGGCCCATGATTTTGACCATGACGAGCAGGGGCGGCCTTTTTTTGTCATGGAGTATATCTGCAACAATCTCGGCGCGATGATCGGCGAGACCTTTCGCATTGAAGAGGATTCCCGTATCATCGGGGCCGCCAAGGTGCGCCATTATGGCCGTCAGATTCTCGAATCCCTTGATTTCCTCCATCACAACAATATCATTCACCGCGATATCAAGCCGCAGAACATCCTGGTCACCGACGAGGACACCGTTAAAATCTGTGATTTCGGCATGGCCCTGGTGGGCGGGGTTGCCTTTTCCGGTCCGGACAACATGCAGATCGGCTCACCCTGCTACACGTCGCCGGAACAGCGGAAAAACCCCAAGGGGGTGGACGGCCGCGCCGACCTCTACTCCGCCGCGGTGCTGCTCTATCGCATGCTGACCGGTAAACTGCCCGGCATGCAGAGTTTTTCACTTTCCTTGGTTAATCCGCTCTATGACCAATCCTGGGACGAGTTCTTTGCCACGGCCCTGCGCTGGCAGCCGGATCAGCGGTTCCAGAGCGCTGCGGAGATGCTGACTGCCTTTAATCGGCTGGTGTTAGGGCAACCAGGGAAGGGGAAGGGCTGCCCGCATCCTTCTCAGGAGGGTGAACCCTTGCGACTGCGCAGCGAACCGGTGAATGTCTGCCTCTCCCGCGCCCGGGTCCACTTCGCCGTCAATGAGTTGTTTCGGCCGAGAGCACCGGTCTGTAACCGGCTGGAAATTAGCGAGGAGACCGTGATTGACCAGGCCACCGGCCTTGTCTGGCAGCGCCGGGGCGATCGGTATCCGTTGACCTTTGCTGCGGCGCAGGCCTATGTCGAACAGTTGAACGTGCAAGGTTTGAACGGTTATCGTCAATGGCGCCTGCCCACGGTCAATGAACTGCTTAGTCTCCTGCCGGATGAGGGCAGCCGGGAGGTGTTTCCGGAGTCCCCGAAACAACCGGTGAAATGGTTGTGGAGCTGTGACCGGCATGGACATCACGAAAGCTGGTATGTTAATATGGACATGGGCTTTACCGGGGTCCAGGACATCAACTGCCTCAACCATGTTCGGGCCGTTGCCACTGTGATCCCGTAAAAATTCGCTCCTGGTGGCGAGGATTTACCTTTTCTCAAGAGATACCCAACGCATGGACTATCCTATATCTCATTATTTTCTCGTTCGTTCCCGTTCGGAAGAGTTGGCGGGTCGGCATGTGGAGCGCTACCTTTCCGGCAACCAGTTGATCAGCTATGCTGAATTTTTTGTCCGGACGGAAGAGGTTCTCAACGGTACGGGGGCGCTTTTTTGGCGGACACTTGAGCACGGCCTGGCCGCCAATGACAGTTTTGCCCGCCGGATGCTCGATCATCTCAAGGACGAGGGCGTCACCACCCTTGATCAACTGCCCGGCCTGGAGCAGGGATATGTCACCAAGGTCCTCCACACCCTGACGCACCTCCTCGATGGGTTCATCGGTATTGATTCGGTCTTTTACAATCTGGTGGAAGACTCCCACCGGGTGAGCGCCGTTCTTAGCCAATCCATCCGCAAGACGCCTGCCGAATACTGCCTGGTCCCGGTCCGCACGGGCAAACTGGAAGCCTCGGTGCTCCATCCGGTCGATTGAATCTCCCCTTCGCCTTCGAAAGGTTTTTCTCTTGCCGTTTGTTTTTCTTCTCCGACCATGCAAAACCATGCGGTTGGGGCGAAAATTTGGTATCTTCTTTAACAAGAAGGATATTCTAGGGCCTCGTTTTCTCTTGATCATTGGGCGGTCAGGCTCTTGATCAAGAGGGAGGTGGCGGCTCACCGCTTGTTTGCGTATTGGTCCAATGTTCAGGGGTGTGATGCGATCTTTACTTTTTGGCTCCATCCGGAAAAGTTTGATAGTAGTGGTGCTGTTGGCTGTGCTGCCGGCACTGGCGATTTTGCTCTATACCGGCCGCGAGCTTCGCGCTCGGGTGGTGCACGACGCCGAGAGCTATGCGCTGCGTCAGGTCCAGGCCATGGCCGCTCACCACGAGCGGGTGGTTGATAATGCCCGCCTGCTGCTGTTGACCCTGGCCAAATCCTCGGAGGTGCGGAGCCTTGATGCCGAGGCCTGCCAAGCCTTATTGGCCGATATTCTCGCTCGCAACGCCGCCTATGTTTCCCTTTCGCTGGTCGATGCCCAGGGGCGTATCCTTGCCGCAACTCCGGCTACACCAGCCGTGCAGGTTGGAGAGGACGTTTTTTTTCAGAATGCCATACGCACACAAGCGTTTACTGTCGGCGACTACACTCTGTTGAAAACCGAACGGAGGGTCGTTGTCCAGTTCGGTCAGCCTGTCCACGACGCCAGCAACCAACTGGTAGGCATCCTTGTGGCCGCCTTTGATTTGAATTACTTTGGCCGCCTCTTTTACGACACCCGGTTGCCGGAGCAGTCGGTTTTCACCTTGACCGACGCCAACGGCATGCGCTTAACGCGGTTTCCAGAGACAGAGAAATACACCTGGGTTGCCGATCTGCCGCAAATGGTGCAGCGCATGTCCGGACGAGAAGAGGAGGGGACCTTCCTCGAAACCGGGGTGGATGGAGTCAACCGTTTGTACAGTTTCAAACGGCTCCATTTTCAGGGAGCCTCCTTTCCCTATCTGATGATTCGTCTGGGGATCCCCGTGGATCAGGCCTTAAGTGAGGCTCGATCTGTGATCGTCCGCAACGTCGTTTTGCTCGTAATGGCTACGATCCTGGCCTTGATGACGGCTTGGTTTGTCACTGAAGTCACTGTGATGCGTCGTTTGACCCAATTGATTACGGCGACCGACAGGTTGAAAGCAGGCGAGTTGAGTACCCGGACCGGTATCGAGTCCGGCGAAGGGGAACTGGGGCAGTTGGCCGCCGCCTTTGACAGCATGGCGGAAGGCTTGGAGTACAAGGAAAAACAACGATCCCTGGTCGAGGATCAGTTGCTGCGCCTCAACGAGGAATTGGAGGAACGGGTGGTGCAGCGCACCGAACAGCTGGCCGGTGCCAACCAGGACCTGCTGAATACCCTGGAGGACCTGCAGCGAACGCAAAAACAACTGGTCCTCTCCGAAAAGCTAGCCGCTTTGGGTGAGCTGGTGGCCGGAGTGGCCCATGAAATCAATACTCCGGTCGGGGTGGCTCTGTCTGCCGGGTCCACGCTGGCAGAGAAAAATCGGACCTTGGCTGAGCTGTTTACCCAGGGAGAGATGAAACGCTCCGACCTAACCCAGTTTTTCGACGATTCCCGGGAAGGGACGGAGATGATTCTCATGAATCTGGGCCGGGCCTCGGAGTTGATCCGCAGCTTCAAGATGGTGGCGGTGGATCAGGTCTCGGAACATCGCCGGATCTTTAATGTCAAAAACTACATCGACGAAATTTTGCTCAGTCTTCGCCCCAAGTTAAAGAAAACCAAGCACCGGATTGAGGTACACTGCGACCCCGATCTGGTGATTGAAAGTTTTCCGGGCGCTTTTTCTCAGATTTTGACCAATTTCATTATCAACTCCCTCATCCACGCTTTTGAACCGGACCAGGTGGGTGAAATCCGAATTGAGGTGAACCGAACCAACGGCGTCCTCGACATCCGCTATGTCGATAACGGCAGGGGAATGGCACCGGAAAACCGCGACCGGATTTTCGAGCCGTTTTTCACCACCGCCCGGAGCCAGGGATCCACCGGCCTGGGATTGCATATTGTTTTTAATATAGTCACCCGGACTTTAGGCGGCTCAATCGCATGCGAGAGTGCGCCGGGCCAGGGGACATCCTTTCATGTAACCATGCCCGTTTAATGTGGGAGCCTATGTCTGATTCCGATGAAATTTTTTTCAAGGACGAGGAGCGGACGCCGACCCGGAACCCTGATGTTGGGTTAGCCGCCAGCGGTGAGCCGTGGAAGATCCTCATCGTTGACGATGAGGCCGATGTCCATAGCGTCACCACCTACATGATCAAGGGCATGAATTATCTCGGGCGAGGGTTTCAGTTTTTTCATGCTTACAGCGGCCGGGAGGCCCAGGAAATCCTGGCCGAACATCAGGACATGGCCGTGATTCTCCTCGATGTGGTCATGGAAACCGATGACAGTGGCCTGAAATTGGTGCAGTATATTCGGGAAGAGTTGCACAATCGCACGGTGCGGATCGTTCTGCGCACCGGTCAACCCGGCAAGGCGCCGGCCGCCAAGGTTATCCTTGAGTACGACATCAACGACTACAAGGAGAAAACCGAGCTGACCCTGGATAAGATGCTGGTCACCGTTATCTCGGCCCTGCGCAGCTACAATTTTATCACCACCATCGAAAATAACCGGAAAGGGCTGAAAAAGATAATCGACGCCTCTTCGGACATCTTTGAACGCCAGTCCTTGCAGAAGCTGGGGAGCGGCGTTCTCAGTCAGCTGACTTCCATCCTCCAGTTAAGGGAGGACGCCATCTATAGTCATGCCTCGGGACTGACCGCCTCCGGGATCAAGGGGCAGTCGGTGGTGCTGGCGGCCACCGGTCAATTCTGCCGATATATTGATTTGCCGATCAGCGAAGTCGACACCGCCCTGATGCATACCACCCTGCAACTGGCCCAATCCCAGCCCCACGGCTTTTACTGCGAGGGCGGGAAATGTGCCTGGTATTTTAAAAGTCAGACCGGCTCGGAAAACTTTCTCTACTTTGAGATCGCCAAGGAATTGGACGAAAATGATCATGATCTTCTGGAGTTGTTTTTTACCAATGTTTCCCTTGCCTTTGACAATCTTTTCCTCAATAAGGGGATTGAAGATACCCAGAAGGAGATTATCTTCCAGATTGCAGAGACCATGGAGTGCCGCTCAGCCGAGACCGGCAGCCATGTCCGCCGGGTGGCTGAGTACGCTCGTCTCCTGGCCCTGAAGTATGGTCTGGGAGACGAGGAGGCGGAGATGCTCAAGCTTGCCTCCACCCCGCATGATCTCGGGAAGATCGGCATACCGGATTCCATTCTCAACAAGCCGGGCCCCTTGACCCCGGAAGAGTACTTGGTCATCAAAACTCATGTTCATCGTGGCCACGACCTCCTGATTAATTCGTCGAGCCCGATCATGCGTGCAGCGGCCCGCATTATTCTCCATCACCACGAGCGATGGGATGGGAGGGGCTATCCCCAGGGGCTGCAAGGCGAGGAAATCCACATTCATGGCCGGATTATCGGCGTGGCCGATGTCTTTGATGCCCTTTCCAACCGGCGCGTCTACCACGAGGCCTGGACTTGGGAGGCGGTTTTTTCCCATTTCAAGGAACAGCGGGGCAGGCATTTTGATCCTAAACTGGTCGATATCCTCTTAGAGAATCAGGAAGCGTTTAAGGCCATCTGGTCGCGCTACAATGCCGTCGGCCTGCAGTTCGCCTGACGGGCGAAACCGGGTTGGAGATAAGGCGGGTCGTTTTAGGCTTCTTGAGGAACGGGCGCTTTTTCTTGAACTTTTTCAGTGATCCAGGGTAAGAAAAGCGGTTGAAAAGCAAAAGGCGGACAAGTGATCCGCATAACCAGCGACAGAGGAACGGACGGTATGGGAAAAATAGGCAGAAATCAACCCTGTCCCTGCGGCTCGGGGAGAAAATACAAACATTGCTGTCTGCCTGCCCAGCAGGCAGGGACAACGGCCAGCCCGACCAGTCAGATGAAGGTCTCACTGATGGCGGCAATCGAAAAGGCCCAAACACAGGCGGTCGAGAAGAAAGTGGCCTTTCAGGAACTTGGCGTGTTTCTCTTTTTCAGTGATCACGAAGGGGATGCTTGGCTCCTGGAGATTACCGAATCCGATGCGGTGCAGATAGCCAAGGGCGGCGAGCGGCTCGAGGTGCCTATCGACGAGAACCCCGAAACCATCGAAATCAATTTCAGCCACACCTTTGCCCTCCGCGACCGGCAGTTTTTCCTGACCGCCTATGCCGACAAGGCCGAAACCCGGCTCGAAAAGGCGCCTACCCAGCAGATTCATGCCGCCATCCGGCGGTTGCATAAGCGCTACCCGAAGGAAATGCTCAAACGAATGCATGTGGAGCAAGGCGACGGCAACGCCGATGCCTAGGCCCGTTAATGGATTGGCGAAAAAACGGGTATCGACTACTCCCCGTGACCTTGGTCATGGGGGGCATTTTCTATTTGTCACATCAATCCGGCGACAGTCTTTCCCTGCCGGATATTGTCAATATCGACAAGTTCCTGCATTGTCTGGCCTATGCGGTGCTGGGGCTTGCCTTTCTTTTTGCCCTGCCGTGGCCATGGCGGCAACGGCATCCATTCCTCGCCGGTTGCTCGGTGATACTCTTCTGTCTGTTGTATGGGGCCACCGACGAGTTCCATCAATCCTTTGTTCCCGGAAGGAATTGCAACGGCGCTGATCTTATTGCAGATGGCGTGGGTGGATGTTTGGCGGCGATTGCACATGGGTGTTGGGATCACTGGCGAGTACGAAAGCAGAGGTAATGTTTCCCGATGAGCCTTCTTGTATTAAATGCACAGCACCAGATTTTTTATGATCGGTATGAGGGGGAAGCCGAGCGTCCCTGTTTGATTTTCCTTCATGAAGGCTTGGGTTGCGCTGCTCAGTGGAAAGAATTTCCATTTCTCCTCTGCCAGCGGACCGGCTGTCCGGGCTTGGTCTATGACCGGATCGGTCACGGAAAATCCTCACCGCTCATCCACCCCCGGACCAACCAATATCTTCACCAAGCAGCCGTGGATGAACTGCCGAAGGTGGTTGAGGCACTCATTCCCGGCCAGCGGATCATCCTGGTCGGCCATTCCGACGGGGGCAGCATCAGCCTGATTTTTGGCGCGGCAAAACGCCCTCTCTTACTTGGGATCATCACTGTTTCAGCCCATGTCTTTGTTGAGCAGGTCAGTCTTGACGGTATTGCCCAAGCCAGGGAGGCCTTTGCCCAAGGTAAACTTAAAAAAGGGCTCGCCCGGTATCACGGCGACAAAACTGAGCCGCTGTTCAAAGCGTGGGCAGAAACCTGGACCAGTCCCTGGTTCGCTACCTGGAACATCGAAGACCTGCTGCCGTCCATTGAAGTGCCGCTGCTAGTGCTTCAGGGCCGTGCCGATCAGTACGGCACCCCGGCCCAGGTAGACGCCATTGTCGATGGATCCTCCGGGCCGGCCACCCCCTTGCTGCTGGAAGAATGCGGCCACGCCCCCCATCTGGAATTTCCCGAATTGACTCTGGATCTCATGTCCTGCTTCGTCAATCGTCTAGCTAGATAGATGTTCGCAGGGACCCTGTAGTGAAGCTCGGGTAGTCCGGCGCCCCCCTTTTCCCCTATTTCCCCTTGATCAGCAACCGGGCCATGTCCTTGGCAAAGTAGGTGAGGATGATATCCGCCCCGGCCCGGCGGATGGCAATAAGGCTCTCGGCCATCACCCGCTCGCCGTCGATCCACCCCTTTTCGGCGGCGGCCTTGATCATGGCGTATTCGCCGCTGACCTGGTAGGCGGCCACCGGCAGGTCAAATTCGTCGTGCAGACGACTGATGATGTCGAGGTAGGCCAGCGCCGGTTTGACCATGAGGATATCCGCGCCCTCCTCCACGTCCAGGGTGGCCTCGCGCAGGGCTTCCTTGCTGTTGGCCGGGTCCATCTGGTAGCTGCGGCGGTCGCCGAACTGGGGAGCGCACTCGGCGGCGTCACGGAAAGGACCGTAAAAGGCCGAGGCGTATTTGACTGCGTAGGACATGATCGGCACCATGTGGAACGAGTTCTCATCGAGCGCGGTGCGGATCTCGCTGACTCGGCCGTCCATCATGTCCGAGGGGGCCACCATGTCGGCTCCGGCCTGGGCATGGGAGAGCGCCGTCTTGGCCAGCAGTTCCAGAGTGGCGTCGTTGTCGACCTCGTGACCGGCCAGGCAGCCGCAATGGCCGTGATCGGTGTATTCACAGAGGCAGACGTCCGTGACCACGGTCATTTCCGGAACCTTGTTCTTTAATTCCCGGATGGCCTGCTGGATGATGCCGTTCGTGGCGTAGGCGCCGGAGCCGAGACCGTCCTTCTTCTCAGGCAGTCCGAAGAGGATGACCGACTGGATGCCCACAGCCAGACACTCCCGGGCCTCCTTGACCAGTTGATCGACCGAGAGGCGGAAGACGCCCGGCATTGAACTTACCTCCTGGCGGAGACCCTTGCCTGGCAGGACGAAGAGGGGATAAATCATCTGTTCCGGCACCAGCCGCGTTTCACGGATCATGGCGCGGAAGGTTTCAGTCTGGCGCATTCTGCGGGGGCGATATTCGGGGAAAACCATGGGGTACCTCGTTGCGGATATAGGTTGTTTGGATGGAGAGTCTTTCGGTTTTGAGGGGATGAGCACTACCGCTTGGCCCCATTGCTCCAGAGAGATGTGGGCCGGGTTCTGTGTGCAGGTGCCGGGCGGTATGGCGAGCGCTCGCTTACTTTACTGCAATGCCAAGGGCTTTCACCTTTTTGTGGAGGTGACTGCGCTCCATCCCAATCTGTTCAGCTGTTTTTGAGATATTGCCGTCATTCTCTTCCAATTTGGCGAGGAGATAATCCGTTTCGAAGCGGCGGCGTGCGTCTTTGAAACCAAGATGCCGGTAGATCGGATCGATGGGCTGGGTAGGCGGCAGCAGCAGTGGAGCGTTGCCGAGGAAAAGGGCCACGTCCTCAACATTGATTTCGTCACCGGTCGTCATGATCACCAGCCGTTCCACCAGATTGCGCAGCTCACGGATATTGCCCGGCCAGGTATGGCGTTGGAGCAAGGACAGCGCCTCGGCGGAAAATTGTTTCCATTCGATGCCTTTGCGGCTGAACTGGTTGATGAAATCGGCAACCAGCTGAGGGATGTCCTCGCGCCGGTCCACCAGATCGGGCACCACGATAGGCACCACATTGAGGCGGTAGAACAGGTCGGCCCGGAAAAGCCCGCGCTCGATTTCCTCTTCCAGGTTTTTGTTGGTGGCCGCCAGGACCCGGACATCAACTTCGATGGTCCGCGAGCCGCCGACCCGTTCGAATGTTTGTTCCTGGAGGATCCGCAGGACCTTGGCCTGGCTCTTCAGACTCATGTCACCGATCTCATCCAAAAAGAGGGTGGAGCCGTTCGCCTGGTCAAATTTGCCCTTTTTATTCTCCGTGGCCCCGGTAAAAGCCCCCTTGACATGGCCAAATAGCTCGGATTCAATCAGTTCTTCCGGAATGGCGGCGCAATTGACCGCCACCATTGGTTGTTTGCCTCGAAGGGAGTGGCGATGAATGGTTTGGGCCACCAGTTCTTTGCCAGTACCGTGGCCGCCCCGGATAAGGACCCAGGCGTCGGTGGGGGCGACTCGTTCGATTTGCTGCCGCAATCTGGCGGTCAGGGCGCTGTTGCCGGTGATGCTGATGGGAGTAGGCCCGCTTTCCCGCAGTAGTTGGTTCTCCCGTTCCAAGTGGGCCAGTTGGAGTCCTTTTTTGATTGAGAGGATGGTTTTATCGTAGGAGAGCGGTTTTTCGATGAAGTCGTAGGCGCCGCTGCGGGTAGCCTGGACAGCGGTTTCGATGGTGCCGTGACCGGAAATCATGATCACCGGCAGGGCGAACCGTTGCTTGATCAGTTTCAGGGCCTCAAGGCCATCCATGCCCGGCATCCAGATGTCGAGCAAAATAAGACGAACATCTTTTTCATCCAGCAGTTGGAGGCCTTCTTCGGCGGAAGCAGCGGTCAGTGGCGCGAATCCCTCGTCGGCCAGGATGCCCGCGAGGCTTTCACGGATGGCGGCCTCGTCGTCAATGATGAGAATGGTGTCGGGCATGGGAAACTATCCGGTGGGCAAAGGGGGATTTCAGGCTCGATTTGCAGGGACGGGGGGCACCCCTTTTTTCGGCATCATATCAGGTATCCAGTGGTAGCTCAACCGCAAACACGGCGCCCGTGGGGGCATTGTCGTAAACGCGAAGAACACCGCCATGTTCGCTGACAATGGTCTGGGCGATGGCCAAACCAAGGCCGGTCCCGGATTTGCGGGTCGAAAAATACGGTTCGAAGATTCGTAGTTTGACTTCGTCGGCAATGCCTGGGCCATCATCGGCTACCTCCAGCCGAACCTGACCGGCGTTTGCCTCGAAACTGAGGGTAACGACGATGACGCCGCCATCGGCGAGGACAGAGACGGCATTGTCGAGCAGGTTGATCAGCACCCGTTTGATCTGGACGGCATCAAAAAGGAATTCGGGGAGAATGGGGTCGATTTGGCAGGTAATGGTCAGCTGTTTGTGGGCTTCCTGATATAAAACAACAACCTCGTGTACCAGATTGCCGATGTTTTTCAGTTCCTTGTGAAGTTTTGGCATGCGGGCGAAATCGGAAAATTCACTCACCAGATTTTTAATCTCATCGACCTGGTTGATAATGGTGGCGGTGCACTGGTCGAAAATGTCGCGGTTTTCGGTGATGGTGTCGAGGTAGCGTTTCCGCAGCCGCTGGGCAGAAAGTTGGATCGGAGTCAGCGGGTTTTTGATCTCGTGCGCTATACGGCGGGCGACCTCCTGCCAGGCGGCCAGCCGCTGCGCCTTCTCTAGGTTGGTCAGGTTGTCGAACACGATGACAAAGCCAATAGGATGCTGCCAATCATCCACCATCCGGGTCATGTTGACCTGGAGCGAGAGGGTCTCGCCCCTGCGGATGGTAACCCGCAGGTGCCGTTCGATCGTCGATTTGCCAGTGGTGAGCAGTTCCTTGAGGAAACTTTCGACAATCAGCGCATGCTGCTTGGGCAGGGCGGTATGGAAGTTCTTACCCAAAAAGGCGGCCGGCTGGATGGCTAGCAATTTTTCGGCAAAACGGTTTATGGTAGTGATCCGGTTGTCCTCGTCCAGGGCAATGACCCCGGCGGCCACGTTTTCGAGAATGGTCTCCAGGTAGCGGTGGCGCTGTTCTGAAACCTCGTTGCTATCCTGCAGTGCTTGGTGGGTCCGAGCCAGTTGCCGGTTGGAGGCAAGGATCTTCGAGGTCATGGAGTTGAAGGAGTCGACCAGCATCCCCATCTCATCGTCCGCTTCCTTTTCAACAATGAAATCCATGTCGCCGTTGGCCACCCGCTTGGTCGCCTCCGCCAGTTTTTTGATTGGCCCGGTCAGGCCTCGGGCAACGTAGAAACCAAACCAAATCGCCCCGAAGAGGACTAACAGGGTGATGATCAGCAGCATGATGATCAGGCTGAATTTGATCGGGGCCTTGAGCATGATCAGTTGCTGGTAATCGGTGATGCCTTCGGCAATGGATTGCATGGTTTCCAACCGGGCCGATGGGATCAGCAGGGTGGTGATCAGAAACCAGGTTTGCTGGTTCTCCAGGTTGACCTGCACCGGCACGATTGCCTGAATCAGCTCGCCAATAGCAGTCTTTTGGGTGACTATCTCGGTGCGGTCAAAGGCGGCGGTCAGGCGCAGGGCCTCCGATGGGAGAGATGGCGGCGCAATCGGCTGCAGACGCGGACCTCTGATCGAAACCACAGGGCTTCGCTCGCTGTTGAGCAGAAGAATGGAGTCCGGTGCACCGGGCAGGTCGATTTCCAAGGTCTTGGCAAAAAAACGCTCGAGGACGGGCAGATTGGTCAGGTCCAGGGTGCCGCTTTCAAGAATTGAGGCCAATTGCCGGCCGGCATACTCGGCCTGTTTGCCGTTATCGTGGAGGATCGATTGCGCCAGTTTCAGTGAGGATTGCAAGGATTCTTCAACTCGGGCATTAAACCAGTAATCCATGGAGGTGGAGACAAAGCGCAGAGCCACAATAAACAGGATGGCTGTGGGGATCAGGGAAAGCGAGACAAAGCAAATGACCAGCCGGGTACGCAGCCGGGCGCCGAGGATTTTTTGCTTGCGCTCAAAGACCAGTTCCACCAGGTTGCGCAGCACCAGGTAGAGCATGAGCAGGAGCAGCAAGCCGTTGATGTTGATCAGGGCAAAAATCAGAATGGTGCTGGAGATGGGCAGATTAAAATCGCCGCTGAGCAGGCCGCGCTGGACATAGGCCAGTGCGGGAATAAGGAGGAGGCAGAAGGCAATGACGATCCGGACCAGCCGCTGTTTCTTCTTTCTCTGTTCCTCGGTGAGCATTGAGTGGCCGGAGTGCGAGGTCAGTATCTGAATTCGATGGTTCGCCAGTCGGTTTCGAAATCCCACAACGCCGGGATGGGCAAAAGACGGTGCATGCCGAGCGGCAGGGAGCCTTTTTTCAAGGTGACCTTGAAATGAATGGCATAGGGAGCGTCGGGGATAAGCTGGGAGAGAGCGATCACTTTGACGCCGTTGAGTTCGGCCATCAGTTGTTTGGCCTCTGTAATGTCTTTGGTGGTGACGACCTTGTCACCTTGATCGGAAAAAGCGATCCGGTAGGTTTTGTTCGCCTCATCAAATGTTAAGGTGTGGGTGACGGTGGATTCGATCAAGGTGGTGTCAATCCACTTGCTGCTGGTCTTGACCAATTCCATCTGGTACGTAAAAATGATGGGAATGCCATTTTTGACACCCTCGACCATTTCTTGGGTGATGCCGTTTTTCACCGTGGCAAAGAGGAGAAGGTCGGTATCCGAGGTGGTGACGATGATGTCTTTGATTTCAGGCGTCTCTTCGGCGGAAGCCAGCGGCTGGCAGGGATGAGCCAGGATGAGGAAGCCGCAGAAAAAGAGCAGTCGGATAGTGAATAGTTTCATTGTGATATTGAAGAGGCCGCCGTGCCAGTACTCTGTAAGGGGAAGGCTGAAAAATCTCCTTTGAGCATATACCTGATCGACGAACTTTTGTCCATGGCAAGGACCAGTGGCGGTGGGGAAGTTGCCCCGGCTTTGTCCACGGGCAAGGCCCTGATGAGTGAGGTGGAGACGGAAGGAGCAGCAGGGGGGTTGACTACCACTCAATGCGGAGGATGTTGTCCAGCGGACGCACTCGGGCTAGCCGAATCCGTACGGTGTCGCCGGGTTCGACCGGAAAAGCCGGATTGGGCGGCAGGTCGACATCAAAGAGACAATCGAAGAGGAGGAAATTGATACGTTTCGGGCCGACACCGACCACGAGGGCATTGACCCTCTGCCCTTCTTTGGGGGCGAGATAGCGAAGGATCCAGTAACGGTGCCGCTGCTGGCGGATGGCATTGGCCCGGCCCAGTTTTTGCTGGATAATACCGACAAAGGTCTTGCACTCCTCGCCGGAGAAGAGGATGCCCCGGCCATGGATCATGTGGCTCAGCTGGTGCTGCATGGCCAGGTCGAGAAAGCGGCGAATCGGCGAGGTGATGGTGGTGTAGCTGTTGAGGCCGAGGCCGCTGTGAGGCTTGGGATGGGAAGTCAGCTCGCCTCGGGAGAGAAAGCGTCGCTGATAGGCGATGTCGGGCAGGCTGTTCTGGACACCGGAGATGATTCGTTTGCGCGGCGGCGGCTGCGAGCGGAACAGGCCGGGCGCTTCCCGGCCGGCCAGGTAGGCGGCTGCGAGGCCATTAGCCAGGATCATCAGCTCGGATATCAGGTTGCGGGCGGGTGTGTCCACTGGTGAGAGATAGACCTGGATATGCTCACGGTCGCGGATGTCGATGTTGACGTCCGGCATGGAGAGCAGGAGTGCACCCTGGTCAACCCGTTGCTGCCGCAACTGCTGTCGGACCACATTCAGAGCCGCGAGGTCGGTGTCCCGGTCGATCAGGCCGTCCGCTTCGCGATAGCTCAGTTGTCGTTTAACCTCGATAATAGCCGGGACAATGGCGGTATGGACAATGTTGCCCTCTGCCGTCAGGGTGACGAGAAAACTGATGGTTGGGCGGGTTTTTCCCTGAATCAGGCTGCAAAGATCAAGCGACAACGTTTTAGGCAACATGGGAATGTGGCCTTCGGGAAAATAGAGCGAAGTTGAGCGTTCCCGGGCCTCGGCAAAGAGCGGACTCTTGACCGGCACATAGTAGCTGACGTCGGTGATATGGATGCCCACCTCTATCTGGCCGTTTTCTTTTTTGACGATATGGACAGCGTCGTCAAAATCGCGGGTGAAGGCACCGTCGATGGTCAGAGTGTGCAGTGCCCGGAGGTCTTTTCGTTTGGGATCGGCGAGCAGTTCCTCGGCAGTAGGTTCCCGGAGGGTATCGACGATCTGGAGGCATGGTTCGGGAAACTCCATCGGTTGATCCGATCTGAGCAGGGCCAGATTCTCATCTGGTTCCCAGAATCCCGCTTTCACCAGCAATTCATAACCGGCATTGGGTGAGGTCAGCCCCGCCTTCTTCAGAACCTGCCGGATGAATTCGTCTTCGGCGCATTCACTGCCAAACAGCACCGACTGGCTGAGCCAATGCAGGCAGTGTTCCCGGTCCGGCCATTCTGCCTCGCTGACCGCGACACCTCGCATGATTCCCTGCAGTCCACTCGCTGACTGTTCCAGCAGCTGCGCCTTTTCTTCTTCTCTTTGTCGCTGCTGTTGCAGCTGTTCGATCTGTTCAGGTGTATGGGCAATAACTTTGCCGTTTTTAAATTTAAAGAACAGGGGATCGGCTAAGATTGCCCGAAGAAAGGCGGCGCGCTGGTCGTCGTCAACCCTACCGCCAAAGTGCAGTTCGGTGAGAAAATCAGGAGAAAACTCGTTGTCCGGTTCTTCGCAGACGATTTCCCAGAGGAGTTCTAGGCCGATTGTTTCGGCCAGGGCGGATCGACCGGCGTTCCGCTCCTGCAGGAGGGCGGTGATCGTCTCCCGGCTGGCATCGTGGGGAAAGAGCTGCTGCGATGCGGTCAAGATCCGGGCTTCCGGCAGGTTGATCTCGCGACCGTTCTGACTGAGGAGCTGGATTTTTTTGTCGGCAACGCCGGAGACAAGGCCGCAGAAAAATCTGCCACCGTCAATAAATTCTATAAGGCTGCCGGGGGATATCATCAGTTTAACACATTGCTAAGTTCGGAGGTCATGGTAAGCTACAGTGGATAGCAGGATTCCATCTCTTTGTCATTATTTTCTTCTGGGGTTTTCCCCGTGGCCGTCAAGAAAGGATTCAAACCATTGAACAGTTCACTCTACCGCTCGGGTGTGGTGGCCATCATCGGCCCCCCCAATGCCGGCAAGTCAACCTTGCTCAATCAATTGCTCAGGCAGAAAATCGCCATTGTCACCCCAAAGCCGCAGACCACCCGTAACCGGATCATGGGCATTGTCACCGGGCCCACCTATCAGATGATACTCCTCGATACCCCCGGATTGCATGAGGCCCAGGAGGAGATGAACCGGCAGATGGTGCGGGTAGCGTTAGACACACTTGCAGAGGCGGATACAGTTCTGTTTCTTGCCGATAGTGTCGATATGGCGGCTAAAAAACTGGGGAAACGAGCCGAAGAATTCGCGGGATACCTGGGCAGGATCACTTGTCCGGTGGTGCTGGCCCTGAACAAGATGGATCTGTTGCCGCCGGAACAACTGCTGCCGGTGATGGATTGGTACCGTGGCCTCCACCCCTTTGCCGCTATCGTTCCCATCTCGGCGCTCAAAGGGACGGGTGTTGAAACCTTGCTGACGGAACTGGTGACTCTACTACCGGAAGGGCCGCAATACTATCCAGATGACATCCCTACTGATGCGACCGAGCGGTTTATCGCTGCCGAGATCATCCGCGAAAAGATTTTTTTACTCACACGGGACGAGATCCCCTATTCGACCGCCGTGGTCATCGATGCCTTTGAAGAAGGTGATCCCGTGGTCATCCAGGCAACGATTCTGGTCGAGCGGAATTCGCAGAAGGGGATTCTTGTGGGGCAGAAAGGAAGCATGCTGGCGGCCATTCGCAAGAATGCCACTGCCGACATCGAACATCTGCTGGGGTGCCAAGTGCGGTTGCACCTGTGGATCAAAGTGAGCAAGAACTGGACAGGAAATTCCAATAAACTCCGTGAACTGGGGCTGGCCTGATCAGGTTGTTTTTTGGTTCTCCTATATGCCTGGCCTATTCTTTTGATCGATGCTGTCCTGAAGCAAGGCTCAAGCTTTTTAGGGTAATAAAAGCGGTACGTAGCTGGTTGTCCTGCTCCAGGCGCCTAGCCATCTGACGGATATCTTCCATCTTTTGAAAGTTTTCTTCCTGATCACCGCCCTCTCCACTCTCGTCCTGGTTTTCGGGCTGCTTTTTGACGTCCTTTTCGTTTTTAAAATGGCGGGGCAGGTCTTTTTCCCTGACGGTTTTGAGCGGTGGCGGTGGGTCGGCCTTGGCCTCGACGGCCGCGGTTAGGGGAACCACCATGTCGGGCTTGATACCGGTGGCCTGAATCGAATCGCCGCTTGGGGTGTAATACTTGGCTGTGGTCAGGCGGAGGCCTGCGCCTTCAGGCAGAGGCAGGATGGTCTGCACCGAGCCTTTGCCAAAAGTGGTCGTCCCTAGGATGATCCCCCGTTTGTGATCCTGGAGCGCGCCCGCGACTATTTCCGACCCGCTAGCCGAACCGCCGTTGACCAGAACAACCAAAGGGAAATCGCTGTAGCCCTCGCCCGGATGCGCCTTAAACACCATCTGCTCTTCTTTGTGTCGCCCCTTGGTGGAGACGATGACCCCTTTGTCGAGAAAAATATCGGCAACCTTGACCGCCTGGTCAAGGAGCCCGCCGGGATTGTTGCGCAAATCAAGGATGGCGCCTTGGAGCGGGTGTTTCTTTTTTAGATTTTTTAATGCGTTTCGCAAGTCTTTGGTGGTGGTTGCCTGAAAGTTGGAAACCCGGATGTAGGCGAAACCTGGCTCCAATTCCGTATATTTGACTGAAACCAGAGGGATGGCCTCCCTGATCAGGGTGAAATCCTTGGGTTCCTTCCATTCCTGACGATGGACGGTGATCGTCACCGGGGTCCCTTTCGCGCCACGCAGTTTTTTTACCGCCTCCAGGAGTGTCATGGTCTTGGTGAGTTCACCGTTGATGCGGATTAACTGGTCGCCGGATTTGATGCCCTGCTTTTCGGCTGGCGTCCCCTCGATGGGGGCTACAGCGGTGAGTACACCGTCACGCATGGAAATTTCAATGCCGATTCCAGTGAAACTCCCCGAAGTTTCCTCTTCCAGGTCCTTGAAATCCTCGGGAGTCATGTAGGCGGAATGCGGATCGAGCGAGCCCAGCATACCGTTGATTGCACCGTTGACGACCTTGCTAGAGTCAATTTCATCGACATAATACTGTTGGATGAGGGTTAGGACATTGGCAAAGGTTTCCAGATCCCTGTAGATGTCCCGCTCCTGCTTGCTCTCGTCGGCAAAAACGGAGGTCTGGGTCAAAATAAAAAGGATGGGCAGAAGGACAAAAAAGCGTTTCATGTGGCAGCAGGTAAACCGGATGAAAGAGATGAAGAAAGATCCTCGGGAAACGAATCGGTGTGGACGGTACCTACACCGTTGCGGGTGGATATTGAGCAGAGGCTGTATCATTTGTAACTTAACGGGAAACAGGTAGCGAGGCAACGGTTATTCATCATCATCCGGAAAAACAGCGGGTTCGAGGAATGTTCAGTGGGTAGTTAGTGTTCCCGGCTGGAGCCAGTCGAGGGGGTTTTCGGGCTGAGCGCCATGGCGGATCTCGAAATACAACCCTTGGCCGAAAGGAGTGTCTGTATCTCCGGTTCTGCCGATGACCTGTCCCTGCTTGATCGGATCACCCTCCCGGACTTGGATGTCGTCGAAGCGGGCGGTGACTGTATAATATTGTTGATCATGTTCAACGATGACCATCTTGCCATACCCGCTCATATATCCGGCAAAGATAACCATGCCGCCATAGACGGCAGAAACCTCAGCGTGTTCCGGAGTCATGATGGTAACGCCGTTGGTAAAGGGGCTGTCTTCCTCAGTTGAGGCCGGGTCATGAAAGAGGCTGGTCACCTTGCCTCCAGCCGGCGGCGGCAGTTTTCTTTTATTGGCCGCAAAGCCTCGGGCCTTCTGCTCGGGCGTCTGGCTAGGCTTGGTCAGGACAACAAGGAGATCGCTTTCCGCCTTTTTCATCTCTTTTAACGCTTGTTCATACAAGCCCTTCTCGGCTTGGATCCGCTTCAGCACCCCATTTTTTTCGTCGGCAACCTTTTGGAGCAGGCTGTTTTCTCTGCCGGCATCGGCCAAGAAATGCTCTTGTAACGATTTCTCCAACTCATGGGCACGTTTGGCTTGATCGATGTCGATGACGCTTTTTCGGTACTCGGCGAAAATCGACTGGTCGTAGGTCACCAGCCAATGAAAGGCATCGTTGGCCAGCAGCAGGTCGGGTAGGGTTTTATTGGAAAAGACAATGTTGAGAGTGCCTGTCCTCCCCAGTAGATAGAAGGATTGGAGCCGTTTGATCAGGTGCTGATGTAACACCTCGTTTTTCCTGGAGATGATTGCCAGCTCCTTTTCTTTGGCCTCAATCACCTTTTCTTGTTCCCTAAGTCGGGTTTGCAGCGTATCGATTTTGCCCTTCTGGGCGCCGATTTGTGCGTCCAAGGTCGCCAACTCATCCAGCAGAGAATGTTCTTCCTTGCCGGTTTGTTCGATTTTTTCCTGATGGCTGGAGATTTCCTGCCGGAGCTTGCCGATGCTGATCGCGTTGATTTGCTGCTTGTCTTCCGGCTCGGCGGAACACCAACACGGGATAAGCAGGCTGGCGAGGAAAAAGAAGAAGGCGAGACGGCGAATCATGGGCTGCAGCTTATAAATGCATAAATCGTCTGATCGCCGAAAAACTGCCGGCGGCGCAGAGCAGGGTGGCGATGCCGATGATGGAGCAAACGATCGTCCTGTCGAAAAAGGCAAAGGACAGGAGGGTAAGGTTGGCCGGGCCGGCGAACTGAAGCGTAATCCAATTATAGAGAAGCAAGAGGGCCCCCATGCCGCAGCTTGCGCCGATAAACCCCTGGAGTGCGCCTTCGAGCAGAAAGGGCATGCGGATATAATGGTTGGTGGCCCCCACGAGACGGAGCAGTTCCAGTTCTTGTTGCCTGGACAGTAAGGTCAGGCGTATGGTGTGGGCGACCATGAAGGTGGTGGTCATGATCAGGAGGGAGCCGGAGAGGATGATAATGACTCGCATCAATTGGATAAAGACGTAGAATCGCTCGATCCATTCCTTGCCGTATTGGACCTTGATGACGCCTGGTAGGGTCTGGAGATAGTCGGAAAAGCGTTTAATCCGAGAAAGGCTGTCCAGCGTTCTGACCGGGTAAACCTCGATTGAGGCCGGCAGAAAATCGGTGGGCACCCCCGTGAGCACATCGGTATTGTCACCGAGCTGTTGCTCGAACCGTTTATACGCCTGTTCGCGGCTGATGAATTCAATGTGGTCGACTTGGTCGAATTTCAAGATTCTCCGACGGTATTCCTCCTGCAAGGGGAGCGCTGGGTCCTCGTCAAGATAGACAACCAGGCGCAGGTCATCGTCGAGTTCTTCGCCGATATGCAGGGCGTTGGAGTAGATCAGATAAAAGAAGGAAAAAATGAGCACCGAAAGCGACACGGTGAACAGGGTCATGCACTGCGACTTCCAGGTCAGCAGCATGTTGCGGCAGGTGTGACGGAGGACAACGGTCAAAAATCGCATCTGTCATGACTCCTGAGATACAGCAAGCGCGTCATCGGGGACCTGGTCGTTGTCATCCTGCGTTTCGGCTTGAGGAAAGCGGATTCGGCCGAAGCGGAGTTCGATCACCCGGTGCGGGGTTTCCTGAAAAAGGGAGCGATCATGGGTGGCAATGAGAATGGTGGCGCCTTTGCGGTTGAGTTGATGAAAGAGATCCATGACCCGGCCGGTGGTTTCGGCGTCGAGGTTACCGGTCGGTTCATCGGCCAGAATGATCTCGGGGGAATTGGCCACGGCCCGGGCAATGGAAACCCGTTGTTGTTCGCCGCGCGACAGTTCGCCGGCGCGAGTGTTGTATTTTTTGGTCAGGTCGAGCTGTTCAAGGAGCTCCCGTGTCCGTTTTTCAATAAAAGAGCTGGGGCGATAAACCACTTCCATGGCAATACCGATATTGTCGGCCACCGTCCTTTCAGGCAGGAGCTTGAAATCCTGGTAGGCCATGCCGACTTTCCTCCGGAGCAGGTGGATGCTGCGGTGCGACAGCTTAGCCACATCAAAACCCGCGACATCGACCATGCCCTTGGTCGGTTTTTCCATACGGCTGATCAGGCGGAGCAGGGTGGTCTTACCGGCGCCGCTCATCCCGGTGAGGAAAACGATCTCTCCCTTGGTAACGGTAAGGGAAATGTCAGCAATTGCCTGGACATCGGGGGGATAGAGCTTGCTGACCTTGATCAGGTCGACCATGACGCTGGGAGGAGATGTTTCCGGGTTCATTGATGTGTGATCGTCCGAAATGGGTAAAGGGGACAATGGTCAAGCCGTGGGCACAAAAAATCGGACATGTGGTCCCGATGCGCTTATCTGCCTCGATATATATCGTAAAATATTCATCTTTTTAAGTCTATAGCTTTTTCGTCGCCTTGAACAACAGAAAAGTGTATGCAGTTGTTTTTTCCAAGGTGAAGGTGAGCAGCGGTTGTATCGCTCAAAAATCGTTTACGGCAGGAGAAAAGCCCGGTTATAGTGCAGATTCGGTTCTGGGCGCAAGCCCTTGCCTGTCCGGTTAGGGTCGGGATAACACCTTGGAATGCTGAACAAAGGAGAAAGTAATCGATGCGTTATCAAGCGGTCCTTTTTGATTTGGACGGAACCCTGCTCGACACGCTGGAGGATCTGGCGGCTGCGGCAAACCGTGTTCTGGCCGCCAGGGGCCTACCCGTGCATCCGGTGGACGCCTTTCGCACCTTTGTCGGCGACGGATTGAAAACCCTGGTGGAGCGGATCCTGCCCGAGAATCAGCGCTCGACCGAGAGGATACTGGAGTTGGTGGCGTCCTTTGAGGAGGAGTATGCACAGAGCTGGCATGAACGCTCCGCTCCCTATCCTGGCATCGCCGGTTTGCTCGACCGTTTGACGGCCCAAGGTCTGCGCTTGAGTATCCTTTCCAATAAACCGGACCCCTTTACCCGGCTCTGTGTGCAGCAACTGCTGCCCCATTGGACCTTTGATCCACTCTTGGGACAACGCCCCGGTGTGCCGAAGAAGCCGGATCCCAGCGCCGCCCTTGAGGTCGCCAGGTTGCTAGGTCTGATGCCTGCTGAAATTCTCTATGTCGGCGATAGCGGAGTCGATATGCGTACCGCGCTCTCGGCCGGCATGGAAGCGGTTGGCGTCCTCTGGGGATTCAGGACCGCGGACGAACTGCGGCAAGCGGGGGCGCATCATCTGATTGCGCAGCCCGAGGAATTGCTGCCGCTCATCTTCTCTTCTTAACCTTCACCCCTCAGGTAGCCCATCGTGCTTGCCCTCGATTATTCTCTGCTCCGCGATCTTGTCCATCCCTGCATCGGCGCCTTTATAGGCTATCTCACCAACGTGGTTGCCATCCGTATGCTATTTCGGCCCCTGCGGCCCTGGCATATTTTTGGATTGCGGGTACCCATGACGCCCGGTGTTATTCCTTCCAAACGGCATGACCTGGCGGTTAATATCGGCGAGATGGTGGGGCGTCATCTCCTGACCAGCAAGGATATTGGCGCTGCCATTTCCGATGAGCCGTTTCAGGCGCATCTGGCCCATCTGGCGGATCGCAAGGTGCAGGAGATCTTCAAACGAGATCTCGGTCCCTTGCCCGACATTATTCCCTCCCGTTTCAAGGCCTATTTTCAGGTTGGAGTCAAGACCCTGAAATACCAGGTGAGCGAGGGCGTCAATCGTTACTTGGCCAGCAGCGGGTTCGAGGAAAAAATCGTTGCCGCCATTGTCGGCCGATTGGAGGTTCTGGGCGATCAAGAGCTCAACAGCCTGCTGGCTCCGGAAAATCGGCAAGATGTCTATCTTTTCATCGACGAGGTGATAAGGGCACTTTTGGGCAGTGACCAGACCGAAGCCTGGTTGGCTGGACATCTGGCCGCGAGCCTGCGGCAATCCGCCGCTCAAGGCCGTACCATCGGCGATCTGGCCCCGGAACCCTTGGTCGGCTTGGTGAAGAGCGTTCTCCGTGATCAATCCTCTCCCCTCTTGCAACGAATGGGCGCCCAACTGGCAGATCCGGTGTTGCGGGCCCAGGTCGTCAAAGGTATTCTTGGAGGGGTCGATCACTTTCTCGAAACCCTCGGGCCAGTGGGGGCCATGGCCCGAGGGTTCCTGGAAATGGACACCTTTGAACAGAAGATCGGTGCCTACCTTGACGAGAAAGAGGAGGATTGGGTCGCCTGGTTGCGGAATCCCGATGTCCAGGGACGGATGCTGTCAGTGCTCGAGGAAAACATCGATAGCCTGCTGGACAAACGGTTGGATGGACTGCTGGCCGAGGTGGACGAGAATCGCCTGACTGACATCTGTCGGGCCTGCGCGACCCAAGTGCTCGCCGCTTTCAAAAGCGAGGGCGCACTCACTGGCCTGAGGGCTTTGCTCCATGTTGGCCTTGAAAATCTGCTGGATGGGGGCCGGCGGCCGCTTGGCGATCTGGCCGGTCAATTTTTTCCTGGAGACAATGGCCAGCACTTGCGGGCGGCGATCGTCCGCGAATGTGTCGACCTGTTTCGGTCCAGCACCAGCGAACGTCTGGTCCATTCCATGGTGAACGCCATGGTGGACACCCTGCTGGCCCGGCCATTGGGCAGGTTATATGACATCGTGCCCCATGGCGTGCGCCAGGGACTGATCGAGTACATCATTCTGACCTCAAATCGGATGTTTCTCCAGGAGGTTCCGGGAGTGGTCGAATCCTTGAACATCAAAGGGGTTGTGACCGACAAGGTTGACTCACTCAATCTCCTGCAACTGGAACGGCTCCTGCTTTCCATCATGGAGGAACAATTCAAATATATCAATCTGTTTGGTGCCTTGCTCGGTTTCCTCATCGGGCTGATTAATCTGGCTCTGGTCAAGCTGGTGTAAGCGACGGGAGGCTGTCGCGTTCTCGAACCTTCATTTGGCAATAAAAAAGCCCTGACACCTCAAAGGTGACAGGGCTTTTTTATTGCCGCAATCGAAGGGGGCGCTGCTTATTGGGCCATCGGGTGTAACTCGATTCTTCGATTCTTCTGCCGGCCCTCTGGCGTACCATCATCAGCGACCGGGTTTTCCGGGCCGTAGCCTTTGGCAGTCAACTGCTCTGCGGTCACACCTTTACCGGTCAGATATTTGATGACCGCTTGGGAGCGCTGTGCACTGAGATTCAGATTGCGTTTGGCATCGCCAACCCCATCGGTGTAACCGGCAACCTCGATCTTAACCTGGGGAACTTGTTTGAGGGCGGCTGCAGTCAGGTCGAGTTTTTTCTGGGATTCAGGCGTGAGGAGAGCTGTTCCGGATTTGAAGTTGACGCCCTCAAGGACAATACCTTTTTTGACCGGACACCCCAGGCTGTTGACCGGCGTACCGGCAGGGGAACCGGGGCAAAGATCGGCGATATCGTTCACCCCGTCTTTGTCAGCGTCGGCCGCATTGTTCGCCGCTGGTTTTTCGGCAGGGCCCACCGGGATTGGAGCCAGGGCGGCGGCAGCTGGCATCGCCTTCACCGTCTCCAGTTGTTTTTTCAGGTCACCGATAGTGGCCTGATGGGCATTGAGCGCTTGCTGCAGGCTTTCTTTTTCAGCCAGCAGGGCCTGCATTTTCTTGTCGGCGGCCTGGGCCTCCTCGGTCTTTATCTGCATCGCTGCCGTTGCGTCGGTCAGGCTTTTTTTCGCCTGGGTGGAGACAGCCTCCATCTGGGCGATCTGGTCACGAAGGGTGGCAATCTGCTGGTTGAGATTGGGAACAAGATCCTGCTGCGCCTGCAGCTGGTTTTTGTCGGTTAACTCCTTGACTCGGGTTTGGGCCGCAATCAGTTCGCTCTCCAGCGCCTTCACCTTGCTACTGCTACTGGCCAGTGATTCATTGAGATTTTTCACCAAGGTTTCGATTTCGCCCACCTTCTTTTCGGCGATCTGTTTGGCGGTCATCGCTGCCGTCAGCTTAGCTTCGAGGGCAGCGATCTGCTCGCTGACCCCTGCCAGATCCTTGACCTTGGTCTCGGCGAGCATCAGGGCATTACTTTTCTCATCGAGCGATTTTTTCAGGCCATCAACATTCTGCACCACCGCCTGAGCGGCAGCGAGTTGACCCATCAGATCGGATTTTTCCGCTTCCAGTTGTTTGACAGCGCTGGCACTGGTTTCGCTCTGCTTAGTCAACTCGGTGTGCTTAGCCTGAAGGGCGGTCAGTTCTTCGCCTTGCTTCGCGGCTGTGTTCAGGGCTGCGGTCTTCTCATCTAAGGCCTTGCTCATCTCCTCAATTTTCGTCTGGAGCACGGCCAGGTTCTTCAGCTTACCCTCTGCTTGGGCAAGAGCAGCAGCCTGCTCATCAAAAGAGGCCTTCGCGGCGAGGAGATTCTTTTGGTCAGCCTGCATGGCCACGAGCTGACTCGTCAGGCCGAGTTTTTCATCGCTCAGGGAAGAAATTTTGGTGGTTAATTCATTGATTTTCGTTTGGACACCACTCAGAGCTTTTTCCTTGTCGTCGAGCTGGTTCTGCAAGGTCTGGTTGCTCTCCAGGGCCTCGGCGAGCTTCTTTTCAATTTCGGGCAGGGCAGTTTGCGCCTGGCTCTGGAAAGCTTCGAGATCCTCAATCTTCTTTCGAGCCGTTTCGGCCTCGGCCTTGTACCGATCCCGTTCCGTGGCCGCCAGGGTTTCGTTTTTGCTGAGATCGGCTACTTGTTTGTTCAATTGTTCGAGTTGGGCGGCGGTCTCTTTTTTCAGCTGATCGAATTCCTTGTTGCGTGCATCGAGCAGATTCTGCACCGTGGCTACGGCCTGGGGCTGAGCCGCAACCTCTTGCTTGAGCGACTGAATAGTGAAGATGGCCTTGTTCAAGGTTTCGGTCTTTTCCTGGAGAGATTTTTCAATGGCCTCCTTCTGTTGGTTCAAGGTGGCTGCCTGTTGTTCTTTCTCCGCACTCAGGCGGACCAGCGCCTCTGCCTTGTGCCCGGCCTGCTCCAGCTCCGCCTTGGCGGCCGTTAGTTTATCGATAGTTTCGGCCAATTCCGCCTTCAGGTTGCTTGATTCGCCGGCCAGTTCTTGAACCTGCGCTTGCACGGTTTTAAGGAGGGCCTCTTTTTCCTGGATGAGCTGTTCCGCTTTGGTGCCGGCGGATTTCGTTTCTTCCAGATTCTGGCGCAGTTGCCCCAAAACAGCCTTGGTCTCCATCAACTCGGCCGTAGTTTTCTCTTTGTCGGCTGCTAAAACTTTAAACTGCTCAGCGTTTTCCTTGAATATTCTGTCCTTGGCTTCGGCCCCGGCGGCCCTTATCTGGTCGAGATTCAGGCGCAGTTGCTCCAGGGCGGCCTTGGCCGCTGTGAGTTCGGCCGCTGTTTTTTCCTTGGCGGCGGACAGAACCTTGATTGTGTCGGCGTTTTCCTTGAGCAACCTGTCTTTGGCCTCGACCTCGACGGTTCCTGACTCTTTCTCGGCAAGAAGCGTGCGGTATTTGGCAGCGATGGCTTCTTGGGCATCGAGCAACTGGCGAATCTGCTGATCTTTCTGGGCTATTTCCCCCTGTAATTTCTGCACTTCCCCACAGTCGACGGCAGCAGGCGCAACCGTCACTTGTACCGGCAGGGGCTCAGAGGCTCTCTGTTGGGTCGGTTGGGGCTGTTGCAGTTCCTGCGACGCTACAGGTGGAGCCTGCTCCACTGGTACGGGAGCTGCCTCCTTCTGAGCAACTGGCGGTGCAACCTTGGCGGTATGGGTTTGTGGGGCCGACACGTGGCCATGATCCTTGGACACCGCAGTTTCCTTGATCATCTTGCTGTTAAAGTTGGCGAGCACGATATATGCCGCGACACCGACAAGGGAGAGGAGAATCAGACGGATTTTCATAGTGTATGTTGTTTGGTTGAAGTCATCTATAGAAACAGTCTACGTAACGTCATGAACAGGGGTGAAGAAACAGCGTGGAAAGTGGCGGTATAATGAGGGACAGGGTGTGGCCGAAGGTATGGCAGGGTTCCGGTAGGGCGTTGATGACCGGGCCGTTGCTGATCCCGCTGCCGCCATAGATTTCCTGGTCGGAATTGATTAACTCCCGGTAGGCGCCGGCCTTGGGGACGCCGATGCGGTAGTGCTCGCGCACCACGGGCGTGAAATTGCAGACGACAATGACGAAATCATCGGGGTTCTTGGCGTAGCGGATAAAGGAAAGAACCGAGTTGTCCGAATCGTTGGCATCAATCCATTTAAAACCGCTCCAGTCGAAATCGACCTGATGGAGGGCTGGTTGGTGCTGGTACACCCGATTGAGATCACGCGCCAACCGTTGCGTTCCCTGATGGCGTGGCGCGTTCAACGCCTGCCATTCCAGGCCGGTGTCATGGTTCCATTCCTGCCATTGACCGAATTCGCAGCCCATGAACAACAGTTTTTTTCCGGGGTAGCCCCACATAAATCCTAAATAGGTCCGCAGGTTAGCGAATTTTTGCCATTCGTCGCCGCTCATCTTGCCCAGCAGCGATCCCTTGCCATGGACAACTTCGTCATGACTCAGCGGCAGGACAAAATTTTCGTGAAAGGCGTAGAGCATGCCAAACGTCATCTGATTGTGATGGAACCTGCGGAACAGGGGGTCTTTTTGTATGTACCCCAAGGTGTCGTGCATCCAGCCCATATTCCATTTGAGGCTGAACCCGAGGCCGCCAAGGTAGGTGGGTTGGCTGACCATGGGCCAGGAGGTCGATTCTTCGGCAATGGTGAGGACGCCGGGAAAGATACCGTGCAGCACCTCGTTGATTTTGCGGAGGAAGCTTATGGCGGCAAGGTTCTCCCTGCCGCCGTACTCATTGGGGATCCATTGTCCTTGCTCCCGGGAATAATCGAGATAGAGCATGGAGGCGACCGCATCGACCCTGAGCCCGTCGATGTGGTATTTATCGATCCAGAACAGGGCGTTGGAGATGAGAAAAGCGCGAACTTCGTTGCGGCTGTAGTTGAAGATCAGGGTGCCCCAATCCTGGTGTTCGCCCTGTTGAGGGTTGGCATGGGCATACAGTTGGGTGCCGTCGAAGAGATTGAGTCCGGCCATGTCCTTGGGAAAGTGGGCGGGCACCCAGTCAAGGATCACGCCAATGCCGGCGGCATGACACTGGTCGATAAAAAACATAAAGTCTTCGGGAGTGCCGAAGCGGGAAGTCGGGGCAAAAAAGCCCAGTACCTGGTAGCCCCAGGAGCCGTCAAAGGGGTGCTCGGCAATGGGCATCAACTCGATATGGGTGTAGCCCATATCCTGGACGTAGGGAATAAGAGTGGCGGCCAGTTCCCGGTAGGTGAGGTATCGCTGGCCCCACTGTTCATCGGCCTCCCGGCGCCAGGAGCCGAGATGGACCTCGTAGATGGAGATGGGGCTGTCCAGGGCCTGCCGGCTCCGTCGGGCGGCAATCCATTTGCTGTCCTGCCACTGGTAACGGTCCAAATCGGCGACGACCGAACTGGTGCGGGGCCGTTCCTCCATCGCAAAACCAAAGGGGTCGGCCTTGTCCAGCAGTTCCCTTTTTTGGGTGGTGATACGGTATTTGTAGACGGAAAATTCGTTCAGGCCGGGAATGAAAAGGGTCCAGATGCCGGCATCGGAGGAATGCATGGGATGGCGGCTGGGATCCCAGCCGTTGAAATCGCCGATTATCGTCACCTGCCGGGCATTGGGGGCCCAGACAGCGAAAACGACACCGTCCATGTCCTCGAAGCGCACCAGGTGAGCCCCCAGTTTTTCGTAGGCCCGTTCATGCGTTCCTTCGCTGATCAGGTACCGGTCAAAATTACTGAGCCAATCCGCCGGAACTGCCCTCCCGGCCGGGATTTCACGCTTCATCGTCTGGCTTGAGCCTCTTGTTGGATCAAAGGTTGCAAAACAGGGTCAACTTACCGCATTAACCGATGAATGTCATGGGGAAAGAACGGTTTTCTCCTGACAGCGGCCAATAACGACCGCGTATGCATGGCCAGAGAGTCATGTTGCGGGGGATGAGGCGGCTGGAACATCTACAGGCACTGCCGGAGGATGGTCTCGACGCGTTCCGGGGTGTAGTTGCGCAGTCGCCAGAGCCGGGCCAATCCCTTGGTATTGTCGGCGATGCGGGGGATGTCCTCTGGCGGAATATTAAGGTCATCCAAGGTGAGAGGGGCTTTGACACTCTGCAGCCAGGTGTGCAACCGGGCGATGGTTTGCGCCGCCGCCGCCGCGGGCTCTTGTTCGGTCAGGCAAAAAATTCGTTGGCCGATCCCGGCGATCCGAATGGCGGAAGACTGGCGATGAGCCCGCAGCCAGCCGAGCATGACCACCGCCAGGCCGGCCCCGTGGGGCACATCGTAGATGGCGCTCAGGGAGTGTTCGATCAGGTGCATCGGGAACCCGACCCGGCCCAGACCGGCTGCAGTCAGGCCGTTGAGGGCCAGGGTTGCGGTCCACATCAGATTGGCGCGGCCGTTGTAATCGAGGGGGTCGCGGAGGCACCGTGTGCAGGCGGTCATGGCGTTTTCGATCAATCCTTCCATCAACCGGTCCTGCACCGGGCTATCCGGGTCGGCTGCGGTTATATAGAATTCGAGCACATGACTGATGGCGTCGACCGCGCCGTAGACCGTGTAGTCGGGGGGGACGGAAAAGGTGGCTTCCGGGTCGAGAATCGAGGTCCTGGGGTGGAGCAGGCGGTGGCCAATGCCGAATTTTTCCCTGGTCTCGTCGTTGGTGATGACCATGCCCGAATTCATCTCCGAACCTGAGGCAGCCAGGGTGAGCACGGCGGTGACCGGCAGGGCGGTTTTAATCCCTCTCTTGCCGGTAAAAAATTTCCAGACGTCATGCTCAACCGGAGTCCCGGCGGCAATAGCTTTGGCTGTGTCGATGACCGAGCCGCCCCCCGCGGCCACGATTACTTCGACATCATGCTCCTTGGTCAGTTGGACGCCCTGGCGAACATGGGAAAGCAGCGGGTTGGAACGAACGCCGCCGTGCTCGACAATGTCGACCTCAGCTTCGTGCAGGGCTTTAACAATCCGATCATACAGGCCGTTATGCTTGAGGCTGTCCTGGCCATAAACCAGCAGTGCACGGCGACCCCAGGCTCTGGTCTCCGGGCCGATGCTTTCAATGGTGCCCCGGCCGAAAAGAATTTTGGTCGGGTTGTGGTAGACGAAATTATGCATAGGGAGCAGGAGTTAGGCATCCCTGGAGGATGCGCAGGTTCGAGTGCCATCGCTTATGCCGCCTTGTGGCAGAGAGCAGAAGATGCACCGGGAAGATTCCTCAAAGGGGAGGGGCAAACACCTTGCCGCCGGTTTTGTGACGAGGGTGGCGTTACAACCGAGACGAGATGAGATGAGTATTTATCGAAAATATCACCAAAATTGCCAGTTGCCGGTGAAGTAAACAAAAAAGGCCAAGGCGATATTGGTGACCGCATGGGCCGTGATGCAGGAGAGGAGATCCTTTCTGCTGACCCATAACCAGGCCATGAGCAGCCCGAACACGGCGGCGGCCAGCCACTCGTGCATGGCATGTCCCGACACAAAGGCCAAGGTGGAAAGAAGAATCGCCGCCCAGGACCACTTCCCAGGGAGAACATCATT
The DNA here is from genome assembly GCF_963662935.2 of uncultured Desulfobulbus sp. Taxonomy (NCBI): domain Bacteria; kingdom Pseudomonadati; phylum Thermodesulfobacteriota; class Desulfobulbia; order Desulfobulbales; family Desulfobulbaceae; genus Desulfobulbus; species uncultured Desulfobulbus sp. Next base: position 2,853,716 of record NZ_CAXXTL010000002.1, read on the forward strand.
CACAGACCGCTCGTCAAGAGCGATGAAAAACGGCTCTTCTTCTTTGTTTTTACGGGCATAGTCCCACTGCAAGGCAAGCCGCAGGAGAAAGCCCCGCATGATAAGTTCTTCAAAAAGAGGGACAAGCAATCCGGCACTGAGCAGCCGAAGCAAAAATGAGCTCGTGGACCACGGCTGACCGTCTCCCGAGGTGACAAAGGGAAAGAGAAAAGCAAGCCAGAGGAGCAGGCCTAGGAACCCGACTCCGCTGCCGACCAGGATGGAGCCGAGAGCCGAGAGCGGTCCTTTGAGCGGACAGTACCAGCGCCAGGCCCAAAAGAGGAGAAGGGAAACGGTGATAATTCTAAGGGCATAATTAGCCTCCATCGGCAGGATCTCATTGGGAATGGAAGCGATCCCCACGTAGGCGAGGTAAGGAGCGGCGTAGGGCAGGAGGAGCTGGCGGTTGGTAGGCCTCGTCAGCAACGATCCGGAGGATGAGCTCAAGGGTTTGGCTCTTCCACTGTTGTGTCGGTCTGTTCCGCCTTTTCCATGCGCCGGGTGCGGATGAAATCGAGGATGGACCAGGCCAGGAGCACCCCGCTGGCGATGCGGTTGAATAATTGATGTTTCAGCATCTCCTGGTCAGAGGATACCCAGCCGTCATAGAAACACCAGAGGCCAAATCCAGCCAGGAGAACGGGGAAAACGTAGGGGCTGATCTGCGGCGGGGAGGTTTTTTCAGGGTCACTCATGGTGGCGTTTGTTGAGGAAGGGGGTTGTCGGGTGAAGGGACAGCTCCAAGGGCATGGCTGAGTCGCACAAAGTCTTCCAGCGTCAACATTTCTGCCCGGACCGAAGGAGCAATCCCCGCCGCTTCAATGCATTGGGTCAATTTTTTTTTGTCAGGCACCAAGCCAGCGCTGTCCAAGCCGTTGAGCAGGGTCTTGCGCCGTTGACCAAAGGCCGCATGGACCACGCGGCTGAACAACGTGCGGTCGAAATCGCCCAGAGCCTGCACCCGTTTGGGTTGCGGATGAAAGCTGATGCGGACCACCAGGGAATCGACCTTGGGGCGAGGATGGAATTCTGCCGGATTGACCGCGAGCAGCGGCTTGATTTCGGCGCAAGCGGCGAGCAGTACCGTGGGCGCACCATATTCTTTGCACCCCGGTGAGGCCATCAATCGTCGGGCGACCTCTTTTTGCAGCATAACCACGGCAAAATCCATCAGGTGGGCATGATCGATCAGGCGAAAGAGAAAAGGCGTCGAGATCGAATAGGGCAGGTTGGCAACGATCTTCAACCGTTCTCCCGGTTCAATCAGGGAGGCGAAGTCGACCTTGAGGACATCGGCGTGGATCAGTTCGACATTGGCGGGCAGGTCCTGCTGCTGCCGATGGAGACGGATAATCCCTGAATCTGCCTCCAGGCCGATGACTTTGGCGGCAGCGGCAGCCAGTGGCCGGGTGAGAGCGCCCAGGCCGACTCCAACTTCGACGACCTGGTCCTCTGGGTGCAGCCCGGCGAGATCGACGATCCGTTTCGGCGTGCGCTCGTGCACCAGGAAGTTTTGCCCCAGTTTTTTGTTTGGGGCCAGATCTTGGCGCTTGAGGAGTTTTCTCGTTTTTTCGTGGGGCATGGGCGGCTAGTTGAGGGGTGAACGGGAATAGGCGTCGGTATCGGCATCCACCAGCTGGCCCCCGAGAAATTGATAATAACCGGCCAGTGCAATCATGGCCGCATTGTCGGTGCAGAGCACCGGCGAGGGCATGAACAGTTCCAGCCCCTGTTCGGTGCAACGCTGGGTGAGAACAGCTCGCAGCCGGGGGTTAGCCGCTACCCCGCCACCGATGACCACCCGCCGGTGGCCGGTCTGCTGAGCCGCAGCCAGAGTTTTGTCGGCGAGCACTTCGACCACGGCCTCCTGAAACGAGGCACAGATATCGGCCACGGCCAGAGGCTGCTGGTTGCGGCGCTGGTTGGCCACATGGCTGGCCACCGAGGTTTTGAGGCCGCTGAAACTGAAATCGAGACTGTCTTCCCCCAGCCGGGCGCGGGGAAAGGCGATGGCTTTCGGGTTGCCCTCCGTCGCCAGTCGGCTGATCACAGGACCGCCCGGATAGCCGAGCTCAAGCAGTTTGGCTACCTTGTCAAAAGCCTCGCCGGCCGCATCGTCGCGGGTCCGGCCCAAGCGGGAGAAGGTCATTGGGTCGTTGACGGCAAAGAGGGAGGTGTTGCCGCCGGAGACGATCAGAGCGGTGTAGGGGAAATGGGGTTGGTTGTCCTCAAGCAGGCAGGACAGGAGGTGCCCGGCCATGTGGTCGACCCCGACGCAGGGCAAGCCGCGCACTAGAGCAAGGGCCTTGGCAAAGGTGAAACCCACCAGCAGCGAGCCGACCAGCCCCGGTCCCCGGGTGGCGGCGATGAGGTCGATGTCGTTTAATCCCACTCCGGCTTGGCCCAGAGCCTCGTCCACCACCGGGCGGATCATTTCGATATGGCGGCGCGAGGCCAGCTCAGGGACAATACCGCCGAACCGGGAATGGATCTCGTTCTGGTTGCTAATGATCGAGGAAAGCACCCGATTTTCTGGTTCAAGAACGGCCGCCGCTGTATCGTCGCAGGAACTTTCAATGGCAAGGATAAGCATAGGCAGCCGGTTGCAATCAGTCTTTTTCGGTGGTATCAGTAGGTATCAGTCGCCGGTTGTCGTTTGTCCGAATGCCGAGGGCAACCATTATTTTTTGCGAGCACCATACACAATGATACAAGAAAACACCAGTTTTGCTCCACTTAGAAATGACCTGACCGATTTATTTTCCCGTCCCATTTCCTATTTGCGTCTCAGTCTCACCGATCGCTGCAACCTCAAATGCATGTATTGCGTCACCGAGGAGGAATCCAGCGGTGGGCTTTCCAAGTTGCTCCACGATGAGCTGCTCACTTATGAGGAATTGCTGCGAACGGTCCGGGTGGCGGTGGCCATGGGGATCACCAAGGTCCGGCTCACCGGCGGCGAACCCCTGGTGCGCCGCAATGTCCTGAGCTTTATCCGCGATCTTACCCGGATCGAGGGACTCGACGATGTCCGCATCACCACCAACGGCGTCCTTTTGGAGCAGTACGGGAAGGCGTTGTATGACGCCGGCGTGACCAAGGTGAACATCAGCCTTGACTCCCTGCGACCCGAGCGGGTGGCAGCGATCACCGGAGTCGACTGTTTTGATCAGGTCTGGCGGGGTATCGAGACCGTCCTTGCCCTTGGTTTTTCACCGGTGAAGCTCAATATGGTGGCCATGCGCCACATCAACGACGACGAGATCCTTGATTTCGCCCGGATGTCGCAGCAGCTGCCGCTGCAGATGCGGTTCATCGAATTTATGCCCATCGGCGCCTCCAGCCGCTGGAACGCCGATACCTACATCAGCACCGATGAAATTATGGCCCGGATCGGCACGTTGGGCGAACTCATTCCCCTGCAGAAAGGGCGTGCCGACGGCCCGGCCAAGGTTTTCCGGCTGGGGGCGGATGCTGCCGGCACCCTGGGGTTCATCAGTCCGCTCAGCCATCATTTCTGTGATCGCTGCAACCGGCTGCGCTTGACCTCGGCCGGCATGCTCCGTTCCTGCCTGCTCCATGACGAAGAAGTCAATCTCCGTTCCGTACTGAGAAACGAGCCGACCGATGCGGCCATCCGCGAAGCACTGTTGATGGCTATCCGCAACAAACCCCGTGGTCATCAGCTGGAGGAGCGGATGCACCGCTCCGGCAGCGACTGCCACGGCCGGATGTCGCGCATCGGCGGTTGATTTCACCTTTCCGTTTCTTGCCGTTTTCGACCAACCCCTCGGTCTGATCAAAGATCTCGTTGCGCTCCGCTTCCTCGCCAGTCCTTGTCATGCAGTGAAGTGCGCCGGGAAAAATGTCGCCGGAAATTGACCGCTTATTGGTGACCAAAACCGGGAATGAAGAGGCGCTGTTCGATTTTTTTCAGCAGAAAGATCGCCAGAGTTACCAAGGCGAGGTAGTAGAGGCCGATGATGGCAAAGACCTCGGTGAAGCGGAAATATTCAGTGGCTATGGTCTTGCCCTCGCCGGTCAGCTCCATGCAGGTGACCACATAGGCGAGCGAGGAATACTTGATCAGATAGATGATTTCGTTGCCGCAGCCGTGGATGGCCCGCCGCACCGCCTGGGGCACGATGATCCAGCGTATGGTTTGCCAGGAGGTGAATCCCAGGGCCTGCGCCCCGAAATACTGACCGCGCTTGATCGACAGCAGGGCGCCGCGCACATATTCAGACTGGTAGGCACCGCTGCAGAACACAAAACCGGTGACCGCAGCAACGTAGGGGCTGAGGTAGATGCCGAGGTTGGGCAGGCCGAAATAGAGCACAAACAATTGAATCACCAGCGGCGTGCCGCGGAAAAGGGCGGCAAAGCCGTCGCCAAGACGGCGAATCCAGCGGGAGCCAAAGACCCGGAGCACCCCGGCCGCAATGCCGATCATCATCCCACCCAAGGCCGAGGGCACGATCAGCGCCAGGCTCATCAGCAGACCGTTATTGAGCGCGGCCAGAAGATCCTGGTAAAAAGGGGACAAGCTCAGCATCAGCACCCGCTGTCGGCCAGCGCATTGAGTCGATCGCAAAATCCCTGACTTTTGCTGGGGCTGCCCGGGGCCAGCAACTGGGTGGGAGAGCCCTGCTCGACAATGACGCCGCCCTCCATGAAAAGAATTTCGTCAGCCAGGGTGGCAATCAGGCTGATCTGGTGGGTGGCCATGATCATGGTCATGCCTTTGGCAGCCAGGGCGCGGATCACGGCAATGACCTCGCCGATCAGTTCCGGATCGAGCGCCGAGGTCGGTTCGTCCAGGAGCAAGGCCTTGGGGTCCATGGCCAGGGCCCGGGCAATGGCGACCCGCTGCTTCTGGCCGCCGGACAACTGCGCCGGATACAGGTCGGCCTTGTCGCCCATGCCCACTTGCTCCAACTCCAGCCGGGCGCGTTCTGCCGCCTCGCGTTTGCCGATTCCTTTGACCTTGCGCAGGGCAATGGTGATGTTGTCTAGCGCATTGAGGTGATCAAAGAGATTGAAATCCTGAAAGATCATCCCCACCTGCTGGCGCAGCCGGTAGAGGTCGGTTCTGTTGGCGAGATCGATCCGGTCCTCGCCGAGGTGGATCTCGCCGGCATCCGGGGGGACCAAGCAGTTGATGCACTGCAGCAGGGTCGATTTGCCGCCGCCCGAGGGGCCGATCAGCACCTTGATTTCCCCCTTGCGGAGGCTTAGGCTGACGCTTTTCAGGATACACGTGTCGCCAAAGGATTTGCTGAGCTTGTCGACCCGGAGGATGGGTGTTGTGTCTGTGATCATTGTGCGCCGTGGTGGGTGTAGCCGGGGATTCGGAGGCGATGTTCGAGTTTGCGCAGTGCCGAGACTCCAAGCCAGGTCAGAAGAAAGTAGAGCAGGCCGGCGGTGAGGTAGAGCGGCAGGTGCTGGTAGGTGCGGGAGGCCACGAATTGGGTCCGGGCCATGATTTCCGGGGCGCCGATGACAAAGGCCAGGGCTGAATCCTTGAGGATGATCGAATATTCGTTGGACCAGGCCGGAATCGAAAGGCGGAGGATCTGGGGCAGGATGATCGAACGGATGGCCTGGAGATCGCTCATGCCCAGGGCGCTGGCCGCCTTGAACTGGCCGCGCGGCAGAGAGAGGATTGCTCCTTTGAAGATGTTGGCCTGATAGGCGCCGGTGGTCATGCCGAGCACCAGAGCGACCGAGAAAACAGCGTTGAAGTTGAGGCCGAGAAAGGTGAACAGGCCAAAATAAAAGAGAAAAAGCAGGACCAGGACCGGGACGCCCCGGAAGAACCACACATAGAAACCAAGGAGCAGGCGGATCGCCCGGTTGCCGTACACCAAACCGACGGCGATGGCAATGCCCAGCCCCAAACCCAGCAGCATGGCCCCAATGACGATGCCGGCGGTGTTAATGGTCCCCAACAGGAGATAGGGGAGGGCGTCGGCAATGACGTTGAGGCTTGTCAGCATGATGGGGTGTATAGGGCGAAGAGGTGGCCCGCCGTGGGGCGTGCGGTTGCGGTTTTCCGGCTGTTCGGGGATGCGGGAAAACGACCGGCGATCTGGGCGATGTCTGCTCGAAAAAGGCGGGCGGAGTCAAAGACCCCGGCCGCTATTGTCTATTTGGTCAGCTCGTATTTGTTCTTGAGCGCTTCCCAGTCGGGTGAGGCCATCAGTTTTTTCAGGCTGGCGTTCACCTTGTCGAGCAAGTCCTTGTCATCCTTGCGCACCGCGTAACCAAAATCCTCCTGATCCATGCCGAAGGTGCCGAGAATCTGCACCTCTTTTTTAGCGGCGGCGTCCCTGGCCGGGGCATCATTCATGGCGGCGGCGTCGATGCGGCCGTTGAGCAGGTCTTCCACCGCCAGCGGCGAGGAGTTGTAATATTTCAGTTCAAAATTGAATCCCTTGGCGGCCGCCTGTTCCTTCAGCCACTTGGCCTCCGGGGTGCCTTGCTGGGCGCCGAGAATTTTCTTGCCGTTGAGGATGTTTTCGACGGTCAGGGGGGAGCCTTTTTTAGTGACCATCACCTGTTTAATCACCCAGTAGGGTTGGGTGAATGCAACCTGTTTGGCGCGCTCAGGGGTGATGCTCATGCCTGAGGCGATGATATCGATTTTTTTGGTGACCAGGCTGGTGATGATGCCGTCCCACTCGATTGGCTGATGGCTGACTTCGACCCCCATGTCCTTGGCGATCCAGTTCATGGCCTCGACATCGAAACCGCTGGGAGCCCCTGTTTTGTCAATAAAGGCAAAGGGCGGATAGTTGGCGTCAATGCCGTTGACCAGTTTGGTGCCCGCCAGAGCATGGCTGCCGATCAGAAGCAGGGCACTGAGGAGAAGCAGGCTCTTTCGGATCATAATGATTTTCCTTGTTAGGTGTTTGATTTCGCGGAACCTCCTCAGGGAGCACGCACCGGTAGGGGGGCATGACGAAGGTCTTCTTTACTGGCGTTGGTATAGTGAAATTACCCTGGGGTGTCAACGGGATTTCCAGGCGGGCCCCAAGGCCGGATCATGGTCGCAGGAGTGGAGGAGCCAGAATCGTTAGGCAGGGTGAACGGGGGGGGGCGTACTTTTTTTACCCTTGCCTGCGTTGTTCGAGTTCGTCCCAGCGGTCGTAGAGTTGCTCGGTTTGGGTCTGCAGTTCCTGCTGTTCCTGCCAGTAGTGTTGCAGTTGGCTGGAATTGGCCATGACCTCGGGCGAGAGCATCAGCGCTTCCAGTTCCTCCAGGCGCGACTCAGCGGCAAGAATGGCTGCCTCCATCTGATCGTATTCACGCTGGTCCATGTAAGAGAGCTTGCCGGGTTTGGCCTTGGCTGCCGGCTTCTCTTTGGCGGCGGCTGGGGCCTTCGACCCTTCCTTGCGGTCACGCTCCTGGAGCATGACCAGCCATTGTTCGTAATCGGCAAAATATTCGGTGCTGCCCTCGCCGTCGAAACCGAGCACCAGGTTGCAGACCCGGTCGAGGAGGAACCGGTCGTGGGTTACCAGCACCAGGGCGCCGGGGAATTCGCACAGGCTCTCTTCGAGCACGTCGAGGGAGGGGATGTCGAGATCGTTGGTGGGTTCGTCAAGCAGAAGGATGTCGGCGGGCTGGCGCATTAGCCGGGCAATGAGGATGCGGGCCTGTTCGCCACCGGAAAGGCGATAGACCGGAGTTTCCAGCTGGTCGGTGCGAAAGAGAAACCGTTTGGCCCAGGTGACCACATGCAGACTCTGGCCCTGATACATGATACTGTCGCCGTCTGGGGCCAAGGCGCGGCGCAGGGTGACTGAGGTGTCGAGCTGTTCGCGGCGCTGGTCGAAGCTGACGATGCGCAGTTTTTCGGCAATGGCGATAGTTCCCTTGTCCGGCTTGAGGCCACTTTGCCGGGCGGCGGCGGCCAGGATGTGCATCAGGGTCGATTTGCCGCTGCCATTGCGGCCGAGCAGGCCCAGGCGCATCCCGGGCTTCAGAGTGAGGTCGAGGTTGGAAAAAAGCGGCGGGCCATGGAACCGTTTTTCCAGGCCAACAGCAGTTAGCAGCTTTTTGGTCTTGCGCTGGGTGCTTTCAAAGGCAATACCCACCTGGCCGACGGAACGGTTTTTCGTGCGGACCTCGCCCAATTCTTCCTGCAGTCGCCCCGCCTCCTCAATCCGGTAGCGGGCTTTGGTGGTTCGGGCCTTAGGTCCACGGCGGAGCCATTCGGTCTCGCGCTGTACCTTGTTGGCCAACCGTTCCTCCAGGCTTTGCCGCTGCTGGAGATAGTCTGCTTTCTTCTCGAGAAAATCGGCGTAGGTTCCGCGAACCTGGAATGAACCTTCGGGGTAGACTGGGGACAGCTCGATCACCCGGTTGACCGTGTTTTCGAGAAAGCGGCGGTCGTGGCTGACCATGAGAACGGCGGCCGGGCTTTCGGGCAGGGTGGCATTGAGCAACCGCTCCAGCCAGAGGATGCCCTCGATGTCCAGATGGTTGGTGGGTTCGTCCATGATCAGGACTTCGGGCCGGGTGACCAGAGCCCGGCAGATCGCCAGGCGCTTACGCCAGCCGCCGGAAAGCAGGCGTACTTGTTGTTGCGGGTCGGTAAACTGGGCGCGGCTGAGCAGGGTATGCACCCGGTTGTACTGTTCAGCTTCGTCGATATCGAGATGCTTCACCGCCTCGTAGAGGTTGTCGATGCAGCTGGCCTCCTCGTTGAAAAGGTCCTCCTGAGGCACATAGCTGATCCGCAGCAGTTTTTGGACAAAGACCGTGCCGCTGTCGGCCTGCTCAAGGCCACAGAAGATTTTGAGCAGGGTCGATTTGCCTGAACCGTTGGGCCCGATCAGGCCGACCTTGTCGCCGGCGCTGATCATCAGGGTGGCGTCGGTGAACAGGGTCTGGGCACCAAAAGCCTTGGCCAGTCCCTGGCAGCTGAGGAGTGCGCACATGGTTAAATCGAACCGCTGGCAGTCCTGTTGAGGGGCTGTGGCCCGCCGATCAGGAGATGTCGCCGTTGAGATTGATATCGTCGGCCCTGGGGTAGGAGCCGAGCAACTCGAAATAAGCGGAGATCTGCTTGAGGATGTTGCAGGCCTCGTAGATGACCGGGTCTTCAATGTGACCGATCATGTCGAGAAAAAAGAGGTAGCTCCATTGCTTATCTTTGGTCGGCCGGGATTCGATTTTGGCCAGGTCGATATTCTTAGCCGAAAGGATGGTCAGAATCTCGTTGAGGGCACCAGGGCGATTGATCAGACCGATGAGGATCGAGGTCTTGTCGCAGCCGCTCTTCTTTGGCGACTTGCGGCCGATGACCAGGAAACGGGTGGTGTTGCCCTGGTAATCTTCGATACCTGGAACCACTACCTGCAGTCCATAGGTATTGATGGCCAGCGAGCTGGCAATGGCGCCGATATTGGGGTTGTTGGCCGCCATTTGGGCAGCGGTACCGGTGGAAAAGACATCCAGTGTTGGAATCTTAGGCAGGTTTTTGCGCAGCCAGTTGCGGCACTGGGCCAGGGGCTGGGAGTGAGAAGCCACGGTCTGGATGTCCTCGATGTTGCCGGAGCGGTTGACCAGATTATGGGTGATGGCCAGTTGGATCTCGCCGCAAATCTTAACCTTGTATTTTAAAAAGGCGTCCAGCGAGTAGGTGACAGCCCCTTCGATGGAATTTTCCACCGGGACGATACCGTACTGGACCCGTTCTTTTTCTACCTCTTCAAAGACTTCGGCGATCGATTCCATGGGCAGGTAATCGGCGGTCTGGCCGAAATAGCGCACACCGGCCAAATGGGAAAAAGTGGCCTCTGGTCCGAGATAGGCCACGGTTGCTTTGCGCTGCGACAGGCGGCAGGTGGTGATGATTTCATGGAAGATCGAACGGAGTGCCTTGTAGGGGAAGATGTCGTTGTTATTTTTGCGGAGCCGTTCGTAAATTTCCAACTCGCGCTGCGGATCCCATTTGGCCCGATTGGTTTCGGTTTTGAGCTGGCCGATGGTTTTGGCACAATCGAGTCGTTCCTTCAACAGGTCCAGAATAGTGTCGTCGATCTGGTCGATGCGCTGCCGCACCTGGGGGATGTTCTGTTTGTCGTCCATGGCTCTGCCTGATCAGAAAAAATGTTTGAATGTACCGGGGCCTGCACAGGTAAGGGAAAGCTGCCGTAGCCTACAAAAATCTTCTAATATAGCATTATTGGTGGTGTATGGGAATACTTAAGGCGGATTTGACTGTTTTGGCTGTTTTTTGGGGGACTTTAGCGGGTTTTTTTTGGTGTTTGATAATTATTCATTTGCAATGGCGAAGAGGATGGAGTATAAATATAGATTCTTACATCACTTAGCATTTTCTTTTTCTGATATCCTACGAAATCATTGCGAATCCTTCGATACCTGAAAAGTTCTTGCTTGCCACCCTGGAGGGAAGGAAAAGCATGAAACTTTTTATCGGTAGTCTCCCATATAATATTACGGAATCTGAGCTTTCCGAGCTTTGCGGCACCTTTGGCACCGTTGTCAGCGCAAAGCTTATTGTTGATCAGTTTTCTGGGCAATCCAAAGGATTTGGTTTTGTTGAAATGTCGACCAGGTCGGAAGGGCACAAAGTTATGGATGGTCTGAACAACAAGGAATACAACCACCGCAAGCTCGTCTGTAACGAAGCAAAACCGCCGGTTAAGAAGGGCCCGAGGCGTCGATAAATCATTTTTCCGTTTACCTTTCCCCTGCAATCGAACTCTACCTGCATCAGGCAACCTCTGCTTGATAGATTTGAACTTATCGCCCAGGCTTCGATTGTCCATCATGTACACTCTTTTTTTGCTGTCGCACTCTTGACAGCGCCTTATAAAAATTCTAAGCAATCAGAAGTCATCCGCCGCCCAATATCCTATTTGCTCCATGCAGATCGGGTTGGTCATGGCTGCCGGTCCATGTGATTGTGGGAGTAGGAATGAGTTTTAACGTTTTTTCTTTGAACACCCATCTTGAACAAGCAATTCGTCACTGCGGCTATACCGCGCCAACCCCCATCCAACAGCAGGCCATTCCCCCAATTCTCGAGCGACGTGATCTTCTCGGTCTGGCACAAACCGGGACTGGCAAAACAGCGGCCTTCGCCTTGCCGTTGGTCCAGCATCTCATGCAGGTCCCAGGAAATAAGATCCGGGCTTTGATCCTTGCTCCCACTAGGGAATTGGCTGAGCAGATCAATGAATTTATCTGCAAAATTATCCAAAACACCAGGTTGCGTAGCGTTTCCGTGTACGGCGGTGTGAGCAAGCAGGCGCAGATCTCCAGGGTCCGCAATGGGGTCGATATCGTGGTGGCGTGCCCCGGACGCCTTTTGGACTTGCTCAATGAGAAAGCCGTCGATCTCAGTCAGGTTGAAACCTTGATCCTTGACGAGGCTGATCACATGTTCGACAAGGGTTTTTTGCCCGATATTCGCCGAATCCTGCGTCAGTTGCCCAAAGACCGACAAACCCTTGTTTTTTCGGCGACCATGCCTGCAGAGATCCGGCATCTGGCCGAAGATATCCTGCATGACCCGGTCACCGTGCAAATCAACCCCACCCGTTCAGTGAAAAGCATTGCCCATCTGCTCTATGCCGTCGAACAGGGTCAGAAGACTGATTTGCTCATACACCTGCTCAAGGATGTGGAGATGGCCACAACCCTGGTCTTTACTCGCACCAAATATAAAGCCAAAAATCTGGCTCTGAAACTTGCGCAATCGGGTTTCAAGGCCACTTCGCTACAAGGGAACCTGTCGCAGAGTAAACGGCAACAGGCCCTTGACGGTTTTAAGAGCGGGGCCTTCAGTGTCCTGGTGGCTACCGATATCGCCGCACGCGGCATCGACGTCACCGGCATCTCCCATGTCGTTAACTATGACATGCCGGATACCGCCGAGGCCTACATTCATCGAACCGGCCGCACCGGTCGAGCCTCCCTCACCGGTGAGGCTCTGACCTTTGCCACTTCCGAGGATGGACGGATGATTCGTGTCATTGAGCTCGTACTCGATGAAAAAATGCGCCAGCAAACAGCTACCGCCATCCCTTTCGCTCGGCAGGAGAGGGTTGAGCCTCGCATCGAGATAAAACGGCCTGGAACGGCAAACAGCCCACCCAAAGCCAAGGCCGCCCCGAAGGGATCGTCTGAAAACCGATCCCGGCGCAACCGCCCTGCCTCTGCAGGCGTTTTCGGTCTTTCCGGGCGTTCTAAATGATCTGTACGAACACTGATATACCGAGCCATTGTGACGGTTCGGTAGAGTACCAATGGTCCCAAAGCGGGGCCAACCACCAAACAGTGCGCCCCGCGCACAACGAAAGAGGAGTAGGACAATGGCTGAAGGAACTGTAAAATGGTTTAATGATTCTAAGGGTTTTGGCTTTATCGCTCAGGATGGCGGCAAGGATGTGTTTGTCCATCATTCCGCAATCGAAGCTGACGGGTTTAAGTCGCTCCAGGAAGGGGAACGCGTGAGCTTCAATGTGGTCGATGGCGCCAAAGGCCCGGCAGCCGCTAATGTCAAAAAACTGCGATAATTAATCTGTCGTCATAAAGTACCCCGCCCTCCGGGGCGGGGCACATTGTTGGGGCAATGCCTGTCAACCACGGTCGTTAAGGGGGATTGTTTTGGTCAAGCGCACGAATTACAAGCAGGAAAAACGGCTCAAGGAATTGGATAAGCAGAAAAAAAAGGAAGCCAAAAAAGAGCGGAAAAGTAACAGAGATAAAACAGAGGGTGAAGGCGAAGATATCGTCCGGGAAGAGGAGTTGTCATAAGCGGTTTCCGGGGCTCTTTCGAGCCTGCTCCAGGATGTTTCCTCACTCATGCAACAAGGTCTTGTGTCGCTCTTTCAGCGACTTTTTCATTTGCACCTTCCCTGTCTCTCCCTCATTTTTGTCGGACCACGTCCCAATGAACAGGTGGTTTATTCCCGGTTCGATCGCCGATACCGTCTTGCAGCAAACAAATCAATCGGGCCTTGAGCAGCATTTTTGACCGCCTCGTATGCGAGGGTGTGGCAGGGGGACATGTTTGCCCTCAGGCCTCGATTTGGCTGGCGGTATGGACAAAAAAGAGTTGCCAGGTCTCCGAGGCGTTGAGAATTGCCGCTCCGATGGTCTTGCCGCTCCAACCGGTTTGTTCCCAGCGTGGCTCGATGTGAAGCACCGGGAGCCCAGGATTGTCATTGGAAAAGACAGTCAATCGACCAGCACTGCGATAGAGTTGTTCGGGCAGATTGCACAGGCAGATACCGGAAGGAGAGATGTTGCCAATCCTGGCGGTGGCAAAGAGACAACCATCGGTGACGTAGACAGAGGTGTTTGTTATATAAATCCGCGGCTGGCGCCGCTTGTCCGCCATTGCCTGCGGTGATTCGGTTTGACCTGTTTGCACCGGAACTGTATTGAAACGGGAAAAGAAAGTGGCCGCAGCGGATGCTGCCCATCGCCGTTGAGCAGCCCGCAAAAGCTGTATCAGCGAAAGTTTGGACGCACGATTGCGCGATATTTTACTCTCCTGGAGAGGCGCCATGGCATTCTCTGGTTCTTTTGAGCAGTTCGGGGCAAAGGTTCTTTGGGAGAAGAACCTCGTCTCAGGTCATTATAGATGCGGTGCCCGTGAACGCAAAGAAAAGTTCTTCTCAGGGGTGGATCGACGAACAAACCGAAACCCTTTTTGCGCGAACAAAAGCGTGTGTATAAAAAAAACGATCGGGTTCGTTCTGGCTGATAAACCGTTCTTGCTCCCCTTGATTTTAGAGCGGGCGAATTTCTACGGCCGTGCGAAGAAATGCTTTCACTGCGCCGATCGGCACCTCTTTGCGATGAAAAATACCGGCGGCGAGGGCGGCCTCCGCCTTGGTCCTGGTGAACACCTCTCGGAAATGCTCGGCACAGCCCGCTCCGCTGGAGGCAATCACCGGGATGGTGACCGCCGATCGCACCGCGTTGATCAACTCCAGGTCAAAGCCTGAATTGGTGCCGTCGCGATCGATGCAGTTGAGGAGGATTTCTCCGGCCCCCAGTTGTTCGCAAACCTGCGCCAGGGTGACCGCATCGACCTCCCGGCCCTCGCGGCCACCTTTGATGGTGCACTGGTACCAGCAAAATTTTTCATCGTTTGGCCCGGGAATCGCGGTCTCGATTATCTTATGTTTGACCGCATCGGGACTATCGACATAGACCCTGCGCGGATCAATGGAGATGACCACCGCCTGGTTGCCGTAGACCCGGGCGATTTGCTCAATGGAACTGAGGCCGGTGGCCTTGCCGGTCTTCAATACCTCCTCGACGATCAAAACGGCGTCCGAGCCGATGGATATTTTGTCGGCACCGGAACGAAAATACTGAGAGGCCACCTCCAGAGCGCTGTAGAAGCGGCCATCCCGGTCGGTGAAGTCGCGGATGCCGCCGCCGATGGTCAGGGGAACAAAAACATTTTTTGATGTCTGCTGCAGGACTTCAAGCATGGGCATGTCCTGGAGCGGGAAATCACGGAACCCGGTGATGTTGAGAAAGGTAATCTCGTCGGCGCCCTGCTGGTAATACTCCTCGGCCAGTTCCACCGGTTTGCCCAGATTGCGGACTGTACCCTCCTCGCGGACATCGTACTGGTCTCCCTTGGTGACCACCAGGTCGCCGCGCTCGTTGGTGCGTACATCCAGGCAGGCAATAATTCGCTTGGCCAGAACCGTTGTTTGGGGGCAGGTGATGGGAATGAGAGCTTCTCGGTTGCCAGCGAGAAAATTTTCCAGCAACTTCAACCCTGCCCGCCCGCTTTTCTCCGGATGGAACTGGGTGGCTACCATGGCCCCACGCTGGATGGCGCTGACAAATTCGTAGCCATAATTGGTGGTGGTGAGGATATCCTGATCAGAGGTTGGCGCCACATGATAGGAGTGGACAAAGTAGAATTTTTCGTTGCCCTGTAAGCCGTTGAAAAGTGAAGACGCTTGCTGTGCCTTGACGCCGTTCCAGCCGATATGTGGAATGGCGAGATCAGTGGTGAAACGTTGGACTCGGCCGGGGAGGATGCCTAGCCCCGGTTCTTCCGGTGCCTCCTCGCTCGATTCAAAGAGCGCCTGGAGGGCAACGCAAATGCCGAAAAAGGGTTTGCCCGAGTGCAGGTAGCGAATAAGCGGCTCACGTAGCTGCTTGTCCCGCAGTGTGCGCATTAAGGCCCCGAAGTTGCCCACGCCCGGAAAAACGAGGCGCTCAGCACGATCGATATCCGCGCCACTGTTGACCAGCCGCACGGTTTCGCCGAGGTGTTCAATGGCATTGATAACCGAGCGGACATTGCCGGCGCCGTAATCAAGGAGAGTAATCATGGTTTTTTCTGCTCAGAGGCTTGCAAGGAGAGAGGAGAAACAGTACAAGGTCAGGCGTGCCGGCGCTCAACGGTTTATTTCCCGTTTGTCTCCCGCGTTTGCCTCGTGAATTTTGCTCTTTTTTTTTTCATTCGGCCGGAGAAGCTGATTTGTAGAGCAGTTTCCGGTTCAAGTCAAGATCAATTCCATACGCACTGCCATGCAAGCCATCCTTCTCGCCGCCGGGTACGGTACCCGTTTGCGCCCCTATTCCACGCTCCGGCCTAAGCCGTTGTTTCCAGTGGTCAATCAACCACTCTTGCACCGGTTGCTCGAGCAACTGAATGCCTGCAGCTGCCGGCCTGTCCTGATCAATTGCCATCATCAAGCCGCACAGATCGAAGCGGCGCTGACTGCCTGGCCTGAGGTGCTCATTCAGTTTGAACCGGAGATCCTCGGCACCGGCGGGGCACTCCGCAAAGCCCTGAATCGGCTCGACAACGATCCGGTACTGGTGATGAATGGCGACCTCTTTCATGGCATTGATCTGGAGCAGGTGTATCACCAGCATCTCCTCTCCAAAAACGACGTTACCCTCGCCCTGCACGACTTTCCCCGGTTCAATAACGTCGGCGTGGCGGGCGACCGGGTTAGGTCTTTCGGCGACGGCGGGGCAGATGATCGGCTCGCCTTCACCGGCATCCATGTGGTTGATCCGGAGGTGATCGAGCGGATACCGGCAACCGGTTTTCACCACATCATCGATCTCTATCGGGAACTCGCTGTTGAGGGCAAAGTCGGGTACTGCCGGGTGGATGGTTTGCCGTGGCAGGATATCGGCACGCCTGCGGATTACCTTCAACTCCACGGTGAACTGCTGGCGGGGAAAGGGGGCTGGGTGGTTGATCCCACCGCCCGGATGGGGTCCGAGGTCCTGCTGGAAGAATGGGGCTGCATCGGTCCGGGAGCGGTAATCAGCGACGGGGTGCAACTCTGCCGCTGTGTGGTCTGGGACGGGGCGACGGCGACTGCCGGCGCCTATGCTGACGCCATTGTCACCGGCAATCCGGAAATCGACGCCGGGTCACGGTCCGTGACGGAGAACCGAGTATGACTAACAAGGAACTTGTATCCGCTGCAGGCCAGCTCCTCGGAAAATCGGAACACTCCTGGAACGAGGCCACCGTGCAGGTTGCCGCTCTGGTGCCGGACGGTTCTTCCCGCCGCTTTTTTCAGTTACGGGGACCGGACCGGAAAGCTTTTATCGCCATCCTGCCCCCGGAAAACGACGGACGCGGCATTGCCGAGGCGACCTCCTTCCATCGGATCGGCAGGCATCTGCGTCAAGCCGGCGTCCCGGTTCCTGAGATCCACGCTTTTGATCAGGTGACCGGTCTGGCGCTGTGCGAGGATCTGGGCGACCAGCGGCTCTACGAGCAGGTGGCGGAGCAGGGAATTTATCAGTCCCTGTCGCTGTACGAACAGGCCGTGCGTCAGCTGGCCCGGATGCAGGTGCGGGCCGCCGAGGGGTTTGACCCCGCCTGGTGCTGGGACACGCCCCGCTACGATCGTCAGTTGATGCGAGAACGGGAGTCCGGCTACTTCCTTCGGGCTTGCTGCACCGATCTCTTTGGGCTTGATTTTGACCGCGAGGCTGTGGAGGCCGAATGTGCGCGGCTAGCCGACGAGGCCGCTCAAGCACCAGCCCATTTTTTTCTTCATCGAGATTTCCAGTGCCGCAACATCATGTTGACCGGACACGAGGTGCGCTTCATCGATTTCCAAGGCGGCCGCCTCGGACCGCTGGCCTATGACCTGGCCTCCCTCTTGCTCGATCCCTATGCCGCCCTGCCGCAGACCTTGCAGGAGCAACTGTTGGCGGTTTACCTCGAGGCCCTGCATGAGGAAATCCCTTACAACGCCGAGCAGTTTCGCCGCGAATACGTTTTCCTGGCTCTGCAGCGCAATCTCCAGATTCTTGGAGCCTTCGCTTTTTTGAGTCAGGTACGGCAAAAGTCTTTTTTTGTGCAGTTTCTCCGGCCTGCCCTAGGCTCGCTCTGCGCCCTTCTTGCCAAACCCGAGGCCGCCGGGTATGCTGCCCTCAACCACTTAACCGACCAATGCCGCCAGGAGCTTGAAAAACGATCATGACCACGGAAAACGCAACGCTGGTAGCCCTCATCGGCCGCCCCAATGTGGGCAAATCCACCCTGTTCAACCGCATGGTCAAACGCCGTGACGCCCTTGTCGATCCCACACCGGGAGTCACCCGCGACCGGCATTATGCCCGGGTCAGCTGGGAGGAACACCCCTTCATCCTGGTGGACACCGGCGGCATCGATAACGAAGACGACACCATCACCAACCACATCCGTCATCAGGCCCTGATGGCCATTGAAGAGGCGGATATTATATTTTTTCTGATGGATGGCCGCGAAGGTCTGACCCCGAGCGACATCGAGATTGTCGACCTGCTCCGCCGCACCGAGAAACAGGTCTTTTTCATTGTGAACAAGATCGACACTCCCGACGTGGAGAGCGCTCTGCTCAGCCCCTTCTGGGAGCTCGGCGTTGATCAGCTGTGGGCGCTTTCCGCCGATCACGGCTTTGGGTTTCGTACCCTGATCGAGGCCCTGCTGCCGCATCTTGAAACAACCAATCTCCAGATCGAGCTGCCGGAAAACACCATGCGCGTCGCCTTTCTCGGCCGCCCCAATGTCGGCAAGTCCTCGATGGTCAACACCATCGTTGGTCAGGAGCGGATGGTGGTCTCAGAGGTCTCCGGCACGACCCGCGATTCCGTCGACACCCTGCTCAGTCGGGACCAGTACAACTATCTGCTGATTGATACCGCCGGCATCCGCCGCAAGGGCAAAACCACCGACAAACTGGAAAAATTTTCCATTCTCAAGGCTCTCAAAGCCCTGGGGCGCTGCGATATTGCCATGGTGCTGATCGATGCCGAGGAAGGCATCACCGAGCAGGACACCAAGGTGATCGGCTACACCCAGGATCAGAACAGAGCCCTGATTATCCTCATCAATAAATGGGATCTGATAAAGGATGATAAAAAACGTCAGGAACAGCTGATGGAGGCGGTGCGTGAGGCTGTCAAGTTTATCCCCTACGCCCCGGTACTGAAAGTCTCCGCCCTGACCGGCTCAGGGGTCAAGCGGCTTTTTCCGGAGATCGGTAAGGTGCACCGCCAATTTCATCAGCGCTTTCCCACCGCCGCCCTCAACCGGCTGCTGGCCGATGCGGTTGCCCATCACGAACCGCCCCTCTACCATGGGCGCCGCCTCAAATTCTACTACACCGCCCAACTGGGGACAGCGCCGCCGCTATTTGCCGTGGTTGCCAACGCCCCCAAAGGGATTCATTTTTCGTATGAGCGTTATCTGACCAACTTTTTTCGGGAGGGCTTGGGGCTGGATCGGGTACCGGTTCGCCTGCTCTTCCGCGAGCGAAGCGGTCGGAGAAAGTAGCAGCGCCTATTGAGAAAGGGAAGGATGGGCGGGAGAAGAGGTCTCTCTTATTCGTGCTGAGCTGATGTATCCCAAGTGGAAAACGGTGTAACACATAACGCCGCATTATAGTAACGGGTATCTCCAGTAACCTCCTTGCCGACCCAGTCTGGCCGTTTAAAGGGCTGGTCTTCCCGCTCCAGCTCTATTTCCGCCACGATTAACCCCTGGTTTAAGCCGAAAAACTCGTCGATTTCCCAGACGAACCCTTGATAGGAGAGAGTGTACCGCTTCTTTTCAATCTGTGGTTGCGGGCAGAGGGTGTTCAGCATTTCCTGGGCATCAACCAGCGGAATCTCGTATTCGTATTCACTGCGGGCAATGCCCACGGTTGCGCCCTTGATGGTCAGGTAGCCTTTTTCCCCGGCTATGCGAACGCGCACCGAGCGCTCCTTGCAGGCGCAGAGATAGCCCTGGCGGTATTCGATCCCTTCGGCCAATCCGCGCCAGCCCTCGCCGGCTACAAGGAATTTGCGTTCGATTTCCTGAGGCATGGTTTGCTCCTTCTTGCTTTGTCTCAATTGAGTCTTGGTTGCGGCTTGGACTTCCCGGCCTTAGCCATCGATATGCCGGCCAATTTTGCAGGGGCTGGGGTTTGATAGAGACTATCACCTACAGGGTAGACTGTTTTTCGGTTTCCGGCAATCGTTCAACCGCCCAACATTAGTCCGCCCCAAGGGAAAGAAGGTTTTTTGAGGCCGAGCCGACAGTTTTTTGCAGCCTATCTCTTCAATTATCTGGTGATGTTTTGGGTGCTGCCTTTCAGGTCAGTGCCCTATCTTTGCTTGACACCACCGGCGCCTCCTGGTATCACAGAGCAAACTTTTTCCCCCAGTTCCACGGTTTGGAAATTTATGCTGAAACAATTATCGCTGCGGATCATTCTAGCCCTAACCCTTGTTCTCTGTTCGCAGCCGTTGCGAGCGGACGACAACGTCCTCAGCACCATCAAAGAGGCGGCCAGGCAGTACGAGGCCGGTGATTACACCGGAGCAGCCTCCAATCTCGACTATGCCGCGCAGTTGGTTCGCCAACAAAAAAGCGAGCGGATGAAGTCCTTGCTGCCAGCTCCCCTGTCCGGTTGGGAGGGGAAAGAGGCCAGCGCCCAAGCTCTCGGTGCAGCTATCCTCGGCGGCGGCGTTACCGTCAGTCGGGAGTACAAGAAAGGGGCATCGAGCCTCAGCGTGGAGATCGTCTCCGATTCGCCGGTGCTGCAGTCTGTGCTGATGATGGTCAATAATCCTATGTTTGCCGGGGCTGGCGGCGGCAAGCTCGAAACCCTCAAGGGGCAGCGGGCGATCAGCAAATACGACAGCAGCAAAAAGACAGGCGAACTCTACATTGTCGTCGCCTCTCGCTTTGTGGTCACCATTAAAGGGCGGCAAGTCGCCAGGGAAGATTTGCTCGCCTATGGCGAAGCAATCGATTATCAGGCCCTGGAAAAGAACTGATATTCGGGCGGCGAAGAAAAGCGGCTCTTTTCCCCATCAAAGAAAAACCATGGCCTCCCGGGGAATGCTGGCGAGGTTTTTTCCGCGCGAGAGTGGTTACCCCTGTTACGACTGGTTAAGAATTGGCCTTCTTCCTGTAACAGGGGTTTTTTTATTGCCAGGCAACAGAAGGGTGCAGTCATGGGTGTTGAGGAGAAAAACAGGCAGCCGGTTCGACAGGAAGTGACCGACGAGGCCATCTTCAAGGTGGCGAAGGAGATCGTGGTCAAATTCATCGAGGTGGGCCGCCTGACGCCGGCCTCCTTTGAGGAAACTTTTGATCATATTTATAAGGCTATCGAGCGGACGGTGCGCACCAAATGAGCAGCGGCCTGCTTGATCCGGCCCTGAACATCGCCCCGGTCAATCCTTGTCATATCCACCTGGTCGGCATCTGCGGTACCGGCATGGCCGCCATGGCGGCCATACTGCAACAGCAGGGCTTCACAGTCACCGGTTCGGATCAGAATGTCTACCCGCCGATGTCCGATTTTCTTGCCAGCCTGGGCATTGAGGTGATGGCTGGTTATGCGGCCGCCAATCTTGCCACGCGACCCGATCTGGTGATCGTCGGCAATGTGGTGCGGGCAACCAACCCCGAGGCCGTGGAACTGGTCCGGATACGCCTCCCCTACCTGTCCATGCCCCAGGCCCTGGGCCATTTTTTCCTGGAAGGAAAAAAATCGCTGGTAGTGACCGGGACCCATGGCAAAACCACCACCTCTTCCCTGCTCGCCACCACCCTGCACCGGATCGGTGCCACCCCCGGTTTCATGATTGGCGGCCTGGTCGAAGCCTTTGGCCGCAACTCCCATGTCAGCGACGGACCGTATTTCGTGGTCGAGGGAGACGAGTACGACACCGCCTTCTTCAACAAGGTTTCCAAATTCCAGCATTACCGGCCGCATTGCGCCATTCTCACCTCGGTGGAGTTCGATCACGCCGATATTTTTGCCGATCTGGCCGCCATCAAAGCCTCTTTTGCCGAATTCATAGGCCGCATTCCCTCGGAAGGCGCCCTAGTGGCTCACCTTGACGATCCTGTGGTCGCGGAGCTGGCCGTGGCGGCTCCATGCCCCGTGATTGGCTATGGCACCGGTGCGGGGTGCGAGTGGAGGCTGACTGATCTGCGGGCACACGGGCTCGCCACCGAGTTTGCGGTGCATCATCACGACCGCCTGCTAGGACGCTGCCGCCTGCCCATGCCGGGTCTGCACAATTGCCTTAATGCCCTCGCGGTGATTGCCCTCTTGAGCCGTCTTGGCTTTGCCTTTGAGGCCATTGTCAATGGTTTGGCCTCCTTTGAGGGCGTCAAACGGCGGCAGCAAATCCGCGGCGTGGTTCGTGGGATCACCGTGGTGGACGATTTTGCCCATCATCCCACTGCCGTCCGCGAGACTTTGAACGCCCTGCGCCTGGCCTGGCCAGGCAACCGGCTGCTGGTGGTATTTGAGCCGCGCACCAATTCCAGCCGTCGGGCGGTGTTCCAGCAGGACTATGCCCATGTCTTCGGCGCCGCCGACGAGGTCCTGATTCGTGAGCATGTGCCGCTGGACACCCTTCCCGTCGATGAACAGTTTTCTTCTGTCCAGCTGGCGGCGGATCTCCGCATCAATGGGATCACCGCCCAGGCCTTTCCCGATACCGATACCATCCTCGACGCATTGGTCCGCACCTGCACGAGTGGCGATGTGGTTGTTATTCTTTCCAATGGCGGCTTCGACGGTATCCATGAGCGTCTGTTAGTCCTGCTCGGGCAAGCGGCTTGACAGTTCCTTGCTGGTATATATTCTTTTTCCTCTCTTCCGCTGGTTGAGAGCGGTTGGCCTCAGCCGCCGCTCGTCGTCTTTTTCTTAAGGAGTCCGTCTATGAATATTGCGGTGATGAAAGAGACCCATCCGGGCGAGACCCGGGTGCCCATGGTGCCGGCCACCGTGGATCGGCTGATCAAGTTGGGGGCCGAGGTGGTGGTGGAATCGGGGACGGGGCTGAGTTGCCGCTTTGAAGATGCATCCTATGTTGCCGCGGGCGCGACCATTTCCACCGCACGAGATGAAATGCTCCGGGGCGCCGATATCGTCCTGCGGCTGCGTAAACCGCCGCTGGCCGAGATTGCCCTGATGCGCCGGGGAGCGATCCACATCAGCTACCTTGATCCCTTCAACGAAGGGGAACTGGTCAATGCCTTAGTGGCAGCCGGAATCAGCGGTGTCAGCCTGGAGATGATTCCCCGCACCACCTTGGCGCAGAAGATGGACGTGCTCAGTTCCCAGGCCAATCTGGCGGGCTATGTCTCGGTGCTGCTCGGCACCACCCACCTCGACAAGATCCTGCCGATGATGACCACCCCGGCTGGCACGATCAAGCCGGCCAAGGTCTTTATTATCGGCGTCGGCGTGGCCGGTCTGCAGGCTATCGCCACAGCCCGGCGGCTCGGCGCGCGAGTCGAGGCGTTCGATACCCGGCCGGTGGTCGAGGAGCAGGTCAAATCGCTGGGCGCCAAGTTCGTCAAGGTCGATCTCGGCCAAACCGGTCAGACCAAGGACGGCTATGCCACCCAACTGACCCCGGAGCAGGTGGAAATGCAGAAGCAGGGCATGGGCAAGGCCTGCACTCAGGCCGACATCGTCATCACCACGGCCCAATTGTTCGGCCGCCCGGCGCCGCGCATCGTCGATCGTGCCATGATCGCCCAGATGCAGCCGGGCTCGGTCATCGTCGATATGGCGGTGGAAACCGGCGGCAATGTCGAGGGATCGGTACTGGACCAGGTGGTGGAAATTGGGGGTGTCAAGGTGGTCGGTCTCGGCAATCTTCCCGGCCACGTGGCGCTGACCGCCAGTCAGATGTATTCGGCCAACCTCGGCAATTTTGTCGCCCATTTCTGGGACAAGGCAACCCAGGCCTTCCAGCTCAATCTGGATGACGACATTATTAAGGGCGCGCTGGTCACCCATGACGGTGCTGTCTTCAGCGCCATGTATAAAAGCATTGTGCATAAGTGAGGGATGCGATGACTGCCGTTTACTCAATTTTTATCTTTGTTTTGACGATATTTCTGGGTTTTGAGCTGATCTCAAAAGTCCCCTCCACTCTGCATACCCCGCTGATGTCGGGCACCAACGCCATCCACGGCATCACCCTGATCGGGGCACTGGCGGCCATGCAGACCTCGCACCACGGATTCTCTACCCTGTTGAGCATCCTGGCGGTCATTTTCGCCACGATCAACGTGGTTGGCGGCTATGCGGTGACCGACCGGATGCTGTCCATGTTCAAGAAAAAGGACAAGGGGGGCACGGAATGACTCTGAGTTTTATCGGGATAAATTACGTCTATGTGGTTTCCGCGGCGATGTTCATCCTCGGCTTGAAGATGCTCGGTTCGCCCGCCACTGCCCGCCGGGGCAATTTGGTTTCGGCCCTGGGCATGCTGATCGCCATTGTTGCCACCTTGCTCGCCCAAGGGCTCGATTATCGCTGGATTCTCATTGGGATGCTGATTGGCGGCGCCATCGGCACCGCGGGGGCCTATTTTGTCAAGATGACAGCCATGCCCGAGATGGTGGCCCTGTTCAACGGCTCCGGTGGGCTGGCCAGCCTGCTGCTTGCCTGGAGCGAATATCATCAGAATCCGGCTATGGCGCCTTCCCTCACCCTTGTGACCGCCCTTTCTGTGTTCATCGGCGGCGTGGCTTTCACCGGGTCCCTGGTCGCTTTCGGCAAACTGGCCGGCAAGATTCCGCAGCGGGCGGTGATCTACAAAGGCCAGCATCTGATCAACGGCGGCATTCTCCTTGTTGCCATCGGTGCAGCTACCCTGTTGTATCTCAAGCCGGATTCGTTGACCGGTTATCTGTTTTTTGTGACGATCGTGCTGGTGGCCCTGGGATTTGGTGTTACCTCAACCATCCCCGTTGGCGGCGCCGACATTCCGGTGGTCATCTCCCTGTTGAACAGTTATACGGGATTGGCTGCCTGCACCGCCGGTTTCGTGGTCTCCAATACCATCCTCATCGTGGCGGGGGCTTTGGTCGGGGCCAGCGGTATCATCCTTACTCGGCTTATGTGCAAGGCGATGAATCGTTCGCTGGCCAACATTTTTTTCTCCGGTTTCGGCACCACGACTGCGAGGGCACCGGGTGAAGACGGGCCCAAGGGCGAGGTCAAGCCGGCCAGTGCCGAGGATGTTTATTACATCCTGGAGGCCGCCGATTCGGTCGCTTTTGTCCCTGGATACGGGCTGGCCGTGGCCCAGGCCCAGCATGTGGTCAAGGAACTGGGCGACCTGTTGGAGGCCAACGGCGCAGAGGTCGTCTATGCCATCCATCCGGTGGCCGGCCGCATGCCCGGGCACATGAATGTGCTCCTGGCCGAGGCCAATGTCCCCTACGACCAGTTGGTGGAGATGGATGACATCAATCCGCGCATGGAAACCATCGATGTCTGCGTGGTCATCGGCGCTAACGACGTGGTCAACCCGGCCGCGGTAGACAACGAGAAGAGCCCGATCTACGGCATGCCGATCATTGAGACCTTCCGCGCCAAGACGGTCATTGTCCTCAAACGTTCGATGAGCCCCGGTTTTGCCGGTATCGAGAATGCCTTGTTTTACGGAGAAAACACCCGGATGTACTTCGGCGACGCCAAGGCCTCGGTCCAGGCCCTGGTGGCGGAGTTCAAGAGCGGAAATTGATGGCGCCCGTTTGCCTGGAAGGAGACGATCGAGGACCGAGTGGTTTGGAACGGGATATCAGATCTGATCTGCGGGTCAAGTGTGACCGGAGGGAGGGCGTACTCGGGACGTTCACCACTCTTCACAAAACTGTGAAACCGTATACTGCAGTTCGGTGATCATCGCCTGGTAATCGCAGGTGCGATCGCCGTTTTTGCATTGTTTTTCGATGGTATGGGCGGTTTGGGCCAGGTCGGCCAACCCCATGTTGAGCAGGGCCCCCTTGACCGCATGGCTGGCACGGCTTAATTGTTCCATGTCGCCGGCGGCCGCCAGTTCGGCTAACCGGTTCATGTGGGAGCGCAGGGTGTTGACGAACACCGGAATCATGGTCGCGGTTTTTTCATCACTCAGCAGATACGCTGTTTTGAGGTGCTGTCTCATGGTTTCCAGATAGGTTGTCCGATCCATTCTTGTCCATGCTCCCTGATTGCAGTTCCTGATGGCATATTTAACCAGCATAGAGCATTTTCGGTTGCTCTTCAAGAGTTGGACGAGAAAGAACGCAAATGCTGCATCCCCTCGAACATCAAATCCGTCAGCTCATTCTCGGCGAGTCCTTGTTGTCCAATGGCAATCGGGTTTTGCTCGGGGTCTCCGGAGGGGCTGATTCCATGGCTCTGCTGCATATCCTGGCAGCATTGCGGCGCGAATTTTCTCTCACCCCCGTGGCGGTCTATGTCGATCATGGTCTGCGCCCCGGCGAAACTCCTGCGGAGTGGGTCTGCGTGCAGGAGGCGGCAAGCCGGTTGGCCATTGAGTGCGCCCGTGTGGCGGTGAATGTGCATGCAACTGCCGCCGCGCGTAAGCTTTCGTTGGAACATGCGGCCCGGGAATTGCGTTACCAGGCCTTTGCCGAGCTGGGGAAGACATGGGCAACCGATCTGCTGGCTGTGGCCCACACGGCGGATGATCAAGCGGAGGAATTGCTGCTCCGGCTGTTTCGGGGGGGCGGTCGCAAAGCCCTTGCCGGGATGCGCCTGCGATCGGGCACTTTGATCCGGCCCCTGCTCGGTATTCACAAGGCGGAACTGCTCGCCTACCTCAGCGACAAGGGCATCGCCCATTGCCAGGATTCCAGTAACAACGATCTTCGTTTCCTCCGCAACCGCATCCGCCGCCATCTCCTGCCGCTGCTGGAAGAGCAGTACGATCCGGGTATCCGCCGGGCTCTGTTGAAAACCGCCGCTAATCTCCGCGAGGATGAGGACCTGCTCGAACTCCTGCTCGACCGGAGTTGGGAGTCGGTCGTTGCCATTTCCCAACCGGGTGAGGGGGATGGCATGGTCTGCCGTCTGAGACGCGATGCCTTCCGCCAACTCCATCCGGCCTTGCAGCGGCGCCTGGTTGAAAAACTGCTGTGGACGCTTGGCAACACCGCCCACTATGAGCAGATTCTCGCCGTGCTGGCAGCCGCCAACTCGGGGCGTACCGGGAGTGAACTGCACCTGCATCAGGGGCTGCGGGTTGCAGTGAGTCGTGAAACCTTGGAATTGTCTTATCCACAGGGGAAAGGCCCCTGGCGCGGACGTCTCTCGGTTCGCTGACCTTTTTTCATCTCCCTTTTCGACATTTCCGTCGAGCTTTTCCCGCAGGATGTCGAATCACCCTGGTTTTCCTCCCTCGCAATCTATCTCAATTGACTGATTTACCTTTCTTTTTTGTAAAAAACTGACTGGCACGGATGTTGATAGAAGAGGGGTAAACGGGTTCCCTGCGAGGGGAGTCATCGAAACAACAACCAACGAGGTGGAGCAATGAAAACAATGAAGCGTATGATACTGGCCGTCTGCTGCCTGGTGCTGGTGGCAGGGGCCGCCTGGGCAGTGGATTATACCAAAATGTCCAACGACGAATTGAGCGGGGTACGGGGAACCATCTACAACACCAGCCAGGAGGAATGGAATGCCTTCCATACCGAGTGGTGGAAAAGGCTCAGCCAAATGACTCCGGAAGAGCGGCAGAAGTATATGGGGCAGGGGATGGGCCGCGGTATGGGTCGAGGAATGGGCAAGGGGATGGGCCGCGGCGGTTGTTGTGCTTACTGGGCAGCGCCTCCGGCAACCGGCAAGGCACCGGCTGGCAGCGCCGCCAGTCCATCCATCGGTAAGTGAGAGACGTTTTCCTGTTTGGCGCCACTCTTCATGGGGGAGTGGCGTCGGCGTTCAGGTATTTCTAACTATATCCAACCGTTCCATCTTGTAGCGCAAAACCCGTTCGCTGATACCCAAGGCCTCGGCGGCTCGGGTTTGCACCCAGTTGTGGTTGTCCAGGGCCTCGACCAGCATCTGCCGCTCCATCTCGGCCAAGCGGGTGTTGAGGTCGCCTTCGGCCGGGATACCCCGGTACTCCCGGATTTCTGGCGGTAGGTCGCGCAAACCAATGCTGGGTGAGCGGGCAAGGGTGATGGTCCGCTGAAGGATATGCTCCAGTTCCCTGATGTTGCCCGGAAAATGATATTTGGTGAGCTGGTTGAGGGCCTGGTCGTCAAAGACAGCCCGGCTTTGGTATTTGTCGAGGAAAAAACGGATCAGCGCGGGGATTTCCTCCTTGCGTCGTCGCAGGGGCGGGATGTCGATGGCCAGGACATTGAGCCGAAAGAAGAGATCCTCGCGGAACGCGTCCGTTGCCACCATCTGTTTGAGATCTCGGTTGGTGGCGGCCAGAATGCGGACATCCACCCCGATGGGCTGCTCGCCGCCCACCCGGCAAATGGTTTTTTCCTGCAAAGCCCGCAGCAGTTTGGCCTGCACCGCCAGGGGCAGTTCCCCGACCTCGTCGAGCAGAAGTGTGCCTTGGTGCGCCTGTTCAAAAACTCCGCGCCGCCGATTGGCGGCTCCGGTGAAGGCTCCCTTTTCATGGCCGAACAGCTCGGACTCGAATAAGCCCTCGGGCACTGCTGCACAGTTGAGGGGAATAAAGGGGCCTTCTTTGCGGGGGCTGAGCAGGTGGATCAGGCGGGCGATCAGTTCCTTGCCGGTGCCGGTTTCACCCTGGATAAGTGCTGTCCAGGGACTCGGCGCGCTCCGCAGCACCAGGGAAAGGACCTGCCGCATCGCCGGGCTGGCGGCAATCATTCGTACCGGCAAGGCTTCGGCGTCGATCGTCTCCTCGACGCAAGCCACATCGTCGGCAATATAAAGCCGTTCCTCAATGGCCCTGATCCGGGCAAGCAACAATTCCAATTCCACCGGTTTTTCCAGGAAATCGTCTGCACCCAGCTGCATCACCCGGACAGCGGTATCGACAGCGCCGTAGGCAGTGATCATGATCACCCGAGCCAGGGGTGTGTGTTCCTTTATCCGGGCCAGGACTTGGTCGCCGTTCATATCCGGCATGCGGTGATCGAGCAGGACCAGGTCGATCGGGTGATGCATGAATTGGGCCAACGCCTCGGCCCCGGTAGCCGCCTCAAAGACAGTGTAGCCCTGCTTGCGGAGAAAGCCGCCTAACAGATCACGTTGCAGCGGCTCGTCATCGACGACCAGAATATTCATGTTTGCTGTCCTCCTGTTCCATCCGGCCCTGTTTCGCGGCGCTGCACACTGTGGTGGCGCGCTTTTCCGGGCAAGATCACTCTCACCATCAGTTGCTGCCGCTGCCGATCAACGGTAAATCGTAAGTCGCCGCCGTGGGCCTCGGCGATCCGGCGGCAGAGGGCGAGCCCCAAGCCGGTCCCCCTGACTTTGGTGGTGAAGTAGGGTTCTCCCAGACGGGCGACATCCTCGGCAGAGAGGACACAGCCACCGTTGGTCATGGTCAGTTCCATCCCTTGCGCAACCAGGGTGAACTTAATCTGGATAAAACCTCCGTTTGGCTGGGCTTCAATGCTGTTCTTGAGCAGGTTTTCCAGCAATTCCGCGAGGAGATCAGGATCGGCCTCGATGGCAGTGGTCTCCTTTCCGGTGAGAGTGACCTCGATCCGGTCCTCGGCGCATCGCTGCTGGTAGAGGGACAGGATGCTCCGGAGGAGTTGGTCAGGAAGCACCGGTTGCAGGCGGGGTTCGAGTTTCCTGGTGAAGCGCTGCAATTCGGTGATGATGGCGCCGGCACGGTGCACGGCCTCTTTCATGGCGACCATCAGGTGTTGTTGTTCCGGGTCGAGATGGGACGATTCCAGGCTCAAGCGCTGCAATCCCATACTGATGGCGTTGAGCGGATTACGCACCTCGTGGGCGATGGTGGCTGTGGCCCGCCCCAGAGACGCCGCTTCATGCTCCTTGGCCAACAGCCGTTCAAACCTGCGAGTCCGGGCAAGGTCGGCCTGCTGAGAGTGATAGAGAATCCAGGAGAAAAAGAGGCCAAGCAACAGGAGCAGGGTGGCAAAAAGGAGAAATTGCCGCCGCAACTGTTCGATCCGCTTGTAATGGTTGGCAGCGTCAAGGCCGACGACGAGGGTGCCCATGGGGATGGCAAGTCGCGCTTCCGCAGTTTGTTTTTCACCCTGGGTGACCAAGCGGACAGGATCTTCATCGGCCGCTATTTCAGTCTTTTCCAGGCGGACATAATGAATGCCCGGCAGACGGGAGAGATTGACCAGGAGTGCCGGCAAGGCGGTTTTGAGACGGAGCTGGAGAATAGCGCGGGCATCGAGACCGACCCGGATGCAACGGACCTGCGTTTCTGTGCCAGTATAGATGAGCAGGGCCGTCTGTTGGTCCCGGTCATAGTGGACTTGATTAGGAGCGAGATCACAGCCTTGCTGTTTCGGTAGCCACTCGGCTGATCCCCCGATGACAAACCCATCCTGGCGCACCAGTTCGATGCCGAGCAGGCCGGTCTCCCTGGTCAGGGCGCTCAACTCCTCCGGTTGCAAAGGGTCGATGGTATTGAGATAGTCGACGAACCTGGCCTTGTCACGGAGAAAGGAGGTGGTCACCGTATCGATGGTTGTCTCTGCCAAAGCGGCATTCGCCAGATTTTCTTCGATGATCATCGCCATCATCCGGGAGCGGCCGAGGGTATTGCGCTGGAGATCGTTGTCAACGGTGGTCATTTGCCAAAAGAAGACGGTCAGAACCAAGGCGATGAGCATGCCGAATCCGGCGAGATTCATGCCCCAGGAGGGCAGGGGGAGGCGGGGAGTCACTGATTGTTCCACTGCTCGCCTCCGCGGTGGCGGCAATGTCGGCCGCCACCGTGCCCGTTTTGCCCTTGGCGGCACATGCCCAAACGAGCCCGGACACCAGTGGAATCTTGGTTGTAACGTTGTTTCAGAGTCTGGATGTCGACGGTTTCCTCGGTTTGGCCGTTGTCGGCTTGTTGCTGCTCGCCTCCATCGGGCACTGGCGTCACCGAGGACTCGCTGTTGGCGGGAGGATACGCCACCGGCGCCTCGGATGGAGCCCTGTTATCCGCCTTGGCGGCCAGCAGGAGCAGTGGCAAGGAAAAGGCCAGCAGAAGCAGGAGGAAAAGCGTATTATTTCGGCGTAACAGCTTCATGGATGAGTGCAAAAAGGTTGTGGGGGTCGGTTCTGTGTTCGCCTGCGATCTCTTTCAGCGATTTTTCCGGATCCGCCGTGATCCCCTTGACGGCCAAGGCAGAGACAATCTGTTGCGGATTCAAACCGTATTGAGTGCAGATTTCCTTGAGTGGCATCCGTCCCATGCCGGGAAAGGGTTGATTCGGCAAGGATGAGGTTTTAGAGTCACCTTTGCTTGCCGCTCCTATCTGCAGAGCGTCGTAGACGGCCTTGGGTGTGATATGGTTGGCTTGGGCAATAGTGAGAATCGTCTGATCTTCACTGGTGAAGCGGATACCGGCTTTGTTCAAACCGGCCTTGATGCTGGCCAGTTCCAGCCCGGTGCGTTTGGCGAAGAGGGCCAGCGAGGACAGCTCGGCATGGCCGTAGGGCGGCTCGCCGTACTTGACGGCCGCAGCTTCTTTGAACGAATGGCCGAATTCGAGGATCGAGCTGAAGGGCGGCAGGTGAAGCAGGGTGCCCCCCAGAACAACCAAGTTGACCACCAAGGCCACGGTGAAGGCCGGAGTGAAAATTCGCACCTCCCTGGTTCTGTTTTTCAGGTAGGCGATCATGGACTTCCAGTTGTACCCGAGATGGACGATCCCGGCCGCCAGAAAGAGAAAGCCGGAGTTGATATGGATATCGCCCCATTGCGTTTTGTTAAGTCCGAGCCAGCGCCAGTCGGACCAATAGGCCATCCGCCCTTCGGGCACGACGTAAAGGACAACACTGGTCAGCACTAGAATAACAAAGGAAAGCAAGAGGGTTAAAGAAGTTATTTTTCGCACATCCACAGCAGGGAGCCTCGGGTTGGAGAAAAGGGGGCAACAGGGTTTGCCTGTATTTAGCAGTATACATGCCAAAAGGTTCTGTCGGTATATTTTCCTGAACAACCAGGAGAGAGACCCCTTGCCGAAGGTTGAGCGGTGTTCTCGACTGAGTGATTCGACAAGTATGTCGAACCAGGCACCTGTGTTGTCGATTCGGCTCAGGAAAAACCATACGATGGGCTTGAAAAACAGCGGCATATTCCCTATAACCAGGCATGTTCGCTGAAAGCGAGAGAATCAAGACTGTACGGGAGGCGGATATGGCCGAGGAGTATCAGGATATCAGCGCGGAGCGGGTGCGCGAGTACATGGCGCGGCATGAGGAGAATGAATATCTGCTCGTTGATGTCCGTCAGCCTGACGAGTACGCGAAGGGGCATATCGCCGGTTCTATCCTCGTCCCCTTGGGGGAAATACCCCAGCGGATGCAGGAATTGCCGGTGGATAAGGACCTTATCTTGTATTGCCGATCCGGCAAGCGGTCAAAAGGCGCGGCCATTTTCATCGGATCGCGGCCCTATGTGGCCGGAACGGTCTTCAATATGACCGGCGGCATCCTCGCCTGGGACGGGCATCTCCTCCCATCTACCCCTAACCTCAAGATTTTTGATCTTTCCGGGAGCGAGCAAGAGCTGCTGTTGCAAGCCATGGATCTGGAACGGGGGGCAGAACAGTTTTATGCGGCCCTGAGCCGGCGTTACGGTGCTGTCCCCTGGACCGAGAGCCTTGCCGTCCTGGCCGGGGCCGAGGAGGCACATGCTCGCATGATCTATCGGTTCTGGGCTGAAGGGCAGGGTGATCCGCCCTCCTTTGAAACGGTTTTTTCCGGTCTGGCCGGGGACATTGTCGAGGGGGGCTTCTCCAGCCCCGCTCTTGTAGCCACGCTCGAGGAGCAACCGATGGAACCCTGCCGCGCTACTCTGGAGATGGCCCTGACCATCGAGTATTCGGCCTACGACCTTTCCCGCAATATGGCGCATCGCTATCAAGATCAACCCATGGAAGCGGTCTTCACCACTATAGCCGAAGCGGAAAAAGAGCATGTGCGGCTTGTGGCCCAGGCCCTGGCGTTTTGTCAGGGCGGGTGAGAGACTTCTTGCGGGAAAATCAATCTGGTGGTACCTGTTTAGCAATAGATTAAACTAGTTGGCAAACAACGGAGTCTTTCCGGACAGTCGTCGGTGGGGTGGTTGACCGGGATTCGTGAGCCATGAAAAGGAGAGGAAATGAAGCCGTTTAGCTATAAGGATGTAACCTACGAATTGGATGACCAGGGATGTTTACTGGACCCCCAGAGTTGGAATCGGGATTTTGCCGAAGGCGTGGCGCGAGAATGCGAAATCCCGGTGCTCTCAAACGAGCATTGGGATGTGATCCAGTATGTCCGCGATGCCTATGGGAAAACCGGCGTCTGTCCGACTATTTTTGCCGCCTGTAAGGCCATCGGTCTGCGGCCCCAAGAAATGCAGAAGCTTTTTCCCACCGGCTACCACCGGGGGCTGTGCCGGGTTGCCGGCGTGCACTACCGGGTCAGTAATATGCCCTACGGCGCCCATCTCAGGGAGTCCGTTGCCGATCTGCGGGCCCTGTCTGGCGACAAGGTCTATGCCACCGATGTCCGTGGCTTTCTTGTCGATCCCGATTCTTGGGATGAGAATTTTGCCGTGCACCGGGCCATGGAGATGCGCATTCCGGGGGGGAAGCTGACCGACGAACATTGGCGGATTCTTTATTATCTTCGCGATGTCCATCAGATACAGCATCGGATTCCCAATATTTACGAAACCTGCGAAAGCTGCGATCTTGACTTGGACAGCTTTGAACAGCTCTTTCCGGACGGCTATCACCGCGGAGCGTTGAAAATAGCCGGTTTGCGGTTTGTCAAATAGGGCTTTGCTCTCTCGTCGCGACAGGATCTGTTTTTTTGGCATCTCGTGCGCGGTGTGATCGCTTTGATCGTGGCAAAGGGTTACCGGTGGTAAACGTTTGACCTGGAGAGAAGAGTATGAAAACTGCCTTGATGGTGTGCAGCGGAGATGCCGAAGTGGTTTGGAATGCCTTCAGAATGGGGAACCTCATGCTGGAGCAGATGGATGACGTTACTATGTTTCTCAACGGGCCTTCGGTGCGGTACGCTTCATTGACCTCAGCGAGCTTTCCTCTCACGGAATTGGCGAAATTGTTCACTCTGTCCGAAGGCGTTTTGCTTGCCTGAGGGAAACTCCTCGACCTCCACGGCGTGGAGGCAATGTACCACCAGCGGGCAAAACAGATCGATTTGTACCAATTGATTGCGGACAGCGACCGATTTATCACTTTTTGATTATGCCGGTTCTCGCGCCGACCATCAGCCAAACCCGCCGGCGTTGTTGAGCCGTTGAGCAGCAGGAGCGTGTGTTGTGGCCGCATCCTCCTGTTCTCAGGGGAAAAATGGTTTGTGAGTCTGCAAAAATACGACCGGAGCGGCCACGGAAGAGGAAATATGCATGAGGGAGTGATCCTGCTTCATGGTCTGGCCCGGACCCGCCGGTCGATGCGGCCGCTGGCAGCGTATTGCAAGCGGCAGGGATACTGTGTCGTCAATGCCGGTTATCCCTCTCGTCGCCACCCCATCGAAATCCTCGCCCAATCTGTCATTCCACCGGCAGTCGCCGCCTTGCGGAGGCAGGGTGTTGCTCGTATTCATTTCGTCACCCATTCCATGGGCGGCATTCTGCTCCGTGCCTATCTGGCCGTACAAATTCCTGCCAATCTGGGGCGGGTGGTGATGCTCAGTCCGCCGAATCAGGGCAGCGAGCTGGTCGATTGTCTCTGCCGTTTTGCCTGGTTTCGTCTGCTTTTTGGACCAGCGGGTTGTCAGCTGGGGACAGCGGAAGAGGCGTCGCCCGCCCGCCTGGGGCCCGCCGCCTTTCCGTTGGGAATTCTCACCGGCAACCGGCCGGCTCTCGGCCTTTCCCGATTTTTCCCAGGACCCAGCGACGGTAAAGTTTCGGTGGCACGGGCGCAACTTCCCGGGATGGCCGACTTTCTCGTCCTCCCCTGTGGGCATTCGCTCATTATGCGGCACCGTTTGGTTCAGGAGCAGGTGACCCATTTCCTGGTAACCGGTCAGTTCAGAAGGTAACCCTTATCCCTTGCGCAGGACGCGCTTGTCGTCGATGCGGATGGTCAGTTTGATCTTGTCGAAGTATTCGAGCAGGGGGATGGAGAATTTTCTGGTCAGGCCGGAAAGCTCCTTGAAGCGTGGCGCATCGATTTCGCCCTCGTGACGGATGAAGGCCACCACCTCTTCCTGTAGGGTCTGGATGGCCGGGGCATGGAAACTGAGGCTTTCATTGATTTTGATCAGGGCTCCCTTGGCAGCCAACAGGTCAATCACCTGGCGGATCTGCTTTTCCGGAAATTCACTGAAGGCGGCCAACACCTCCTTGAGATTGGGCGGGGTAAGGCCAGCCAGGCGGTAGAGTTCACTGATTTTTTGCTCCATCTCCTGTTCGTTCACCTCGAGGGTGACGGTGTGGCCGCTTACTTTAATTTCTGCCCCAACTTGCTCGATCACCCCTTTCCGAACCAAGCCGGCCAGCAGGGCCTGCAAAATTTTCTGCTCTACAGCGGGCCGCAGTTGGGAGCGAAGCTCTTCTTTGGGCAGTCCAGTTTTCAGGGGGTTGGCGCGGTGAAAATTCGTGAGTAGATCAACGATTTGGCGTTGGATACCCATTGCCACGGATGCGGCCAGCATCCGTTGGCTTTCCGAATCGACCACCATGAGCGCCCCGGTGGAAATAGGGTGCTGCAGCTGTTTTTTCAGTTTTTTGCTGAAGACACCGGTGCGGGCCGCCAGTTGATCGGCAGTGATCCCTTTGGAACCGCATTCCTCCACCAGCAACAGCAGTTTTTGCTCGCTATCGGCGGCGGCCAGGGCGGCAAAATGGGCCCGGTTGACCTCCCTGTCCCGTTCTAGGGTTCGTTTCCGTTTCTTGGGCCCATTGTTAAGGATCGTGCCACCGCCGATGGTGGTGATCGGCGAATAGCTGCGGATCACATAGTGATCGCCCGGCCAGACAGCCGCCGGTTCCTGCAGGATCAATTGGATGCGGGTGGTCTCGCCGGGTGTGAGGGTGTCGGATTCCAGCAGGAGAATGCGGCCGACGATCTCCCGGGTGCCCAGATGGACCCGCACTTGGGTCCGGTTTTTCAATTCATTGCGGGCTGAGCGCAGGCAGTGGAATTCGGCGTCGAGCAGGGTGGAGGCGATCAGACTACCCGGAGTGGCCGCCATGTCGCCCCGGTTGATCTGTTCCTTTTCAATGCCCTGGAGATTGATGGCGGTACGATGCCCGGCCTCGACCAGGCCGACATCCTGGCCGTGTACCTGGATACCGCGGATCTTGGCGGTGAGGCCGCCGGGGTAGAACGTCAACTCGGCTCCGGTCTCGATCCGGCCGGAAAGCGAGGTGCCGGTGATCACCGTGCCGAATCCCTTCATCGAAAAAACCCGGTCCACTGCCATGCGAAACGGTCCGAATTCCTCCTGGAAGTTTATCGCGGCGACCTTGGCATCAAGAAGGCGGACAATCTCATCGATCCCCTCACCGTTGACCGAATTAACGGGAACAATCGGTGCATTTTCAAGAAAACTGCCGGTGAAAAAGTCGCGGACCTCTTCGGTGACCATGTCGAGCCATTCCTGCTCAACCATATCTTTTTTGGTGAGGACGACCAGCCCATCACGGACCCCGAGTAGCTGACAAATCTCAAAATGCTCAACTGTCTGCGGCATGATGCCTTCGTCGGCAGCAATGACAAAGGCCACCAAATCCATGCCGGCCGTGCCGGCCACCATGTTGCGGATAAATTTTTCATGTCCGGGTACATCGACAATGCCGAGGCGGTGGCCGCAGGGGAGGTCGAGGTAGGCAAACCCTAGCTCAATGGTGATGCCGCGTTCTTTTTCTTCCTTGAGCCGGTCGGTCTCGATGCCGGTGAGGGCCCGAATCAGGCTGGTTTTGCCGTGATCGACGTGTCCGGCAGTGCCGAGGATGATTTCACGCATGAGCGAGGAGTGGGGTTCCTGTCTGGGGTGAGAGAACCAGCCTAGAGTTCGAGGTAGGGGTTGGTCTTTTCTTCCCTGGCTATGGTGGACTGCAAGCCTCCGTAGCCGTGGCCGGGCCAGACAAAGGTCTCCGGCGGCAGGGTCAGGAGCCTGGTTTTGATGGCGTCGATCATTTGGCGCATGGATCCGCCGGGAAAATCGGAGCGGCCGACTGCGCCGACAAAGAGGGTGTCGCCGGTGAAGCAATGCGGTGCGCTGTACAGACAGATGCCGCCAGGGGTATGGCCGGGGGTGTGAATGACTTGGAGCTGCTCTTCGCCGACGGCAATGACATCGCCGTCGTTGACGATCAGATCAACGGGCGGTGACTCGGGCAGGCCGAGAGAGGAAAAAAAGTCTTTAATGCGCGGTTCATTGAAAAAGGCGGCATCCTCGGCATGCATGACGATCTTGGCGCCGGTGGCCTCCTGGATGCGGGCGTTGCCGCAGACATGGTCGGGATGGCCATGGGTGTTGATGATATAGATGACCTTGAGCCCGCTGGTGCTGCAATAGTCGAGGATGCGGTCCTCATCGCCACCGGGGTCGATTACGGCGGCTTGTTTGGTCTGTTCGCAGGAGACAATATAACAGCAGACCCCCATCATACCAACGGTGAGTTGTTTGACAAGCATAGACCTGATCCCTAAGGGCTGTTTCCCGCAGCCAGCCAGGGCCGACTGCGGGAAGATTGAAGAAGAGTATTATTTGGAGGCGGAAAGGCAGCCGCTGGGACTGCAGGCGCAGCCGGCATTGGCGAAGGGGTTTACCATCACCGGGCCAGGCGGCAGGCGCTGTTCGACTGCGGTGACCACGCCGTTGAAGGCCTTGATGGCTGGGCTGTCCTCGTCCCCGGAGAGATACGGTGTGCCGGTGTCGCCGGCCATGACCACGCGCGGGTCCATGGGCACCCGACCGAGGAAGGGCAGGTCAAAGTCGCGGGCGGTCTGCTCGCCGCCGCCCGTGCTGAAGATGTCCACCGTCTCACCGCAGTGCGGGCAGACAAAACCGGACATATTCTCGACCACGCCGACGATCGGCATCTCGACCGCCTTGCAGAAGTTGATCGACTTGCGAACATCAGCCAGGGCTACGGCCTGCGGGGTGGTGACCACCACCGCATGGACGCCGGGCATGGTCTGGGCAACAGACAGTGGCTCATCACCGGTGCCGGGAGGTGCGTCGACGATCAAATAGTCAAGTGCGCCCCAGTCCATGTCAGCGATAAACTGCCGAATGGCCTGGATCTTGAGCGGTCCGCGCCAGATGATGGCGTCATCCCGGTTTTTCATCATGTATTCCAGGCTGACAACCTTGAGATTGTCGCTGTAGGTCAGCGGTGGAATGAGGTCGTCGGGGTTGGCCGGGGCCTCCAGGCTACCGGTGAGATTGAGCATCCGGCAGACGTCCGGGCCGTGAAGGTCGACATCCATCAGGCCGACTTTGTGGCCTTTTTTTGCGAGGCACAGGGCCAGGTTGACGGCAACAGTCGATTTGCCGACACCTCCCTTGCCGCTCATTACCAGGATTTTATTTTTGATTTTGCCAAGGGACTTGGTGATGGCGATATCCTGCTGGGCCAGGCGGGCATCGCCTGAACCGCAACTGCTTTGCTGATCGCTCCCGCAGGAACTGCCACAAGAACTGCTCATATTTTCCTCCAACGTTAAAAAAAGTGGTGATTAAATTGGGGGTGAACCCGCGGGTGCGCCATCGTCCGGTCCTGTTTGGGCCGCGCCCGGAAATCAGGGTGCGGTGGCGCAGTTGGTATGACCGTAAAAAAGGAGCCCGCGCATTTCCTGCCGGTATATCAAGATCCGGAGATGCCGCGGGGAGGCGAGTTCATCGTGATTTGGGCCTATACATTAATGCTGGCGAGTTGAAAAGCAAATAAAAAAGCAAACGGTCGCCGAGGGGGCCCAACCTGCCATTTGCCTTGTGTTTTTCTTGATTTATATTTGCCGGAAAAGTAATAGTGCTTACTTGTATCGCATCGCCGGGCCGGCAAAACGAGTGGCATTTACCGCTGGCTTATTCCGGCGACATCAACTGCGAGTTGTTTGCCGCCTGCGCGGGAAATTTCGCGGGCATGAATCAGATGCTTTTTCGGAAAGAGGCATAAAGGGGGACCTGATGGATCCATTCAGCAAAAAATTGTTGGAGGAACTGGAACAGATGCAGCAACATACGGGACGCATTCTGCGCTCCATGTCACTGTCCCGGATGATGCCGGTGGAATCGGACGGCTGGCAGCCGGCGGTGGATATTTATGAGGCGGATAATCACATTCATGTCTACGTCGAATTGGCCGGAGTGGTGAGTGACACCCTTCGGGTGACGGTGGACGGTCAGCAATTGCGGATCAGCGGGGTGCGGCAATTACCGCCACACCAGTCGATTGCCTGCATCCATCAGCTCGAAATCGAACTGGGCGGCTTTCAGCGGACCTTGCCCCTGCCCTCCGCCGTCGAGGTTGAAGGGGTCAACTCGGTCTATACCAACGGGATACTCGCGGTGACCCTGCCGAAACAGACCCGGAAGGGCAGAGTGATGATCAGGATAACACCTGGAGAATAAAATGGAAAACGAACAACAAGCGCCACCCAAAAAAATGGATCCTGCCGCGTTGGAGATCCCCGAATCCCTGCCCATTTTGCCGTTGCACGGATTTGTTTTCTATCCCGGCATGGGATTTCCGCTCCAGGTCTCAAGCGACACCTCAAAACAGTTAATCGATGATGTCCTCCTTGGTGACCGCCTGATCGGGCTGGTGCCGAGCCGCCGCGAGCAGGTTTCAGACGACGATATTCTTGGCCCCGAGGATCTTTATCAGGTGGGTGTGGTTGGTTACCTGCACAAGCTGAATAAGGCACCGGAGGGCTACTATCAGGTCCTGATGAGCGGCACCAAGAAAATTGCCGTCTCTGAGTTCATCGCCTCCACCTCCTACATGCGGGCCAAGGTCGTCGAAATCCCGATGGAGATTGTTGAGGATAAGAAAATCGAGGCCCTGTTGTTCAACATCCGGGCCCAGTTCCAAAAACTGGTGAGCGCCACCGAACTGCCCCAGGAACTGGTGGCTACCATCAACAGCCTGACCAACCCCTTTTATGTCGCCTACTTGGTCAGCAGCCAGTTGAACCTGAAAATTGAGATGGAGCAGGAAATTCTCGAGATCACGCCTCTGCACGATCTCCTCCATCGGGTAGCCAAGGAACTGGCCAAGCGGCTGGAAACCGTGGATATGAGCAACCAGCTGCAGGCCTCGATGAAAAAGGACATGGATGAGCGCCAGCGGGAATTTTTCCTCCGTCAACAGTTGCAGGCCATTCGCAAGGAACTAGGCGAGGGGGATGAGGATAAGGTCGAGGTCAAGGAGTTGAAGGAGAAAATAGCCGAAAAGGGCCTCAGTCCCCAGGCCAAAACCGTGATTGACAAGGAGATGACACGGCTGGAACGGATTTCGCCTTCTTCGCCTGAGTATTCGATGTCGCGCAACTATATCGATTGGATTCTCGACCTGCCCTGGACAGATTCCACCAAAGATTCCCTGGACTTGGTGCAGGCGGAGGCAGATCTCAATCAGGATCACTACGGCCTGAAAAAGATCAAAAAACGGATTCTGGAATTTTTAGCGGTCCGCAAGCTCAAAGAAGACATCCATGGACCGATCCTCTGTTTTGTCGGCCCTCCCGGAGTCGGCAAGACCTCGCTCGGCCAGTCCATCGCCCGTACCATGAACCGTAAGTTTGTGCGTATCGCGCTCGGCGGTGTTCGTGATGAGGCCGAGATTCGCGGCCACCGGCGCACCTATGTCGGTGCGCTGCCGGGGCGGATCATCGAAAGCCTCAAGCGGGCCGGGGCGAACAACCCGGTGTTTCTACTCGACGAGGTCGACAAGCTGGGCAATGATTTTCGCGGCGATCCTTCGTCGGCACTGCTCGAAGTCCTTGATCCTGAACAGAACTCAACCTTCACCGACCATTACCTGGACATCGAATTCGATCTGTCCAAGGTGATGTTCATCGCCACCGCCAATGTGCTCGATACCATCCCCGGGCCGCTCCGCGACCGGATGGAGGTGGTCGAACTCTCCGGCTACACCCAGCAGGAGAAGGTGGCCATCGCCACCCGTCATCTATTGGCCAAACAGCTGGAGGCCCATGCCCTGACGCCCGATGATCTGGAGATTCCGGAGGCAACCATTGAGGCGCTGATCGCCTCCTACACCCGCGAGGCCGGGGTGCGCAATCTCGAGCGCGAGATCGCTGCCCTCTGCCGGGGTACGGCCGCTGCCATCGCCCGTGGCCGGACCGAGAAGACGGTCGTCACCCCAGAAAAATTGTATGATTTCCTGGGGCCGCAGCGTTTCTATCCCGAGATGAAGGCCCGCAGCTGGGGCCCGGGACTAGCGACCGGACTGGCCTGGACTCCGGTGGGCGGGCAGATCCTCTTTATCGAAACCTCAAGTATGAAGGGCAAGGGAGGGTTGACGCTGACCGGTAAACTCGGCGATGTGATGAAGGAATCGGCCACCGCGGCGCTGACCTATATTAAATCCCATGCCAAAGATCTGGGAATTGACGAGGATATTTTTGCGGGTATCGACCTCCATGTCCATGTGCCCGAGGGTGCCATTCCCAAAGACGGGCCCTCGGCCGGGGTGGCCATGGTCTCGTCGCTGGTTTCGGTGATCCTTGGTTGTCCGGTCCGTCAGGATGTGGCTATGACCGGCGAAATTACCCTGCGCGGTGATGTCCTGCCTGTGGGCGGTATCGGCGAGAAGGTCCTGGCTGCGCTCCGGGCCGGGATAAAGGAGTTGATCCTGCCGGTGCTCAACGAAAAGGATGTGCTGGAGATCCCCGAGGATATTCGCAAAGGCGTGATCTTCCACTATCCCCACACCATCCGCGAAGTTCTGGCCATCGCCATTGAGAAAACAGAGGCAAAGAGCTGATGCTGGGTTGGTTCAAGAAAAAATTCGGCAAACAGACGGCCGATCCCGATGCGATTGAGGCAGATCTAAGACAAGAACCTGTCGAGGAGGTCCTCTCTTCTACACCTCTGGTCGAGCCGCCGCCGGAATCTATCGTGGAACCAACGGTTGTCGAGTCTGATGAACCGGTTGCCGTTGCCAAGGAACCCCTTGCGGTGGATGCGGTTGCAGACGAGCAGGTCATGGTCGAAGTGGCTGTACCTGTGGTCGAACCATCGACCCTCGAGGCCGATACCGGTGCGGTCGCCGATGAGACGGTTGTCGAGGAACTGGCAGCCGCCCTGGAGCAGCCTGTCGCTGAACAACCTCCTGCCCAGGCTTTCGATCTTCCGGCCGAGGAAACCCCCTTACAACAATCGGCGGAAGAATGTTCCGCCATTACTCCTGGTGCTGCCGGTACTCATGAGTTGGCAGAAATCATCGCAGAGGAGCCGGTAGCCGGGGAAGTCGATGCCGGTGAGGAAGAATCCGCCCTTGAACCGGCGCCCGCTGAACCTATCGTTCCGGCCGAGCCCCTTGTTGCCATAACCCAGGAAAAACCGGCGAGCAAATCGCTGTTTCAACGCCTGCAGGAGCGGCTGGGCAAGACCAAGGACTCCTTGGTGTACCGCCTTGACCGGCTTTTTTTGGGGAAGAAGGAGATCGATCAGGATCTCTTCGAGCAACTGGAGGAGATCTTGATTACCGCCGATATGGGCGTGACCACCACCTTGGAGCTACTCGATGCGGCCCGGAAAAAGGTCAAGCGTGACCAGTTGAGCGATCCCCAGGCGTTGAAGGCCATTCTTCGTGACCAGATTCTCGCCTATATCGAGGCCTCGGAGCAGCCGGCCGAGCTGGTGATGCCTGAAGAAGGACCTTTTGTTATCATGGTGGTTGGGGTCAACGGTGTTGGCAAGACCACCACCATCGGCAAAATGGCTGCCAAGTTTGTTCGCGCCGGGCAATCGGTGCTCATGGTGGCCGGCGACACTTTTCGCGCCGCCGCCATCAACCAGTTGCGGATCTGGGGTGAGCGGGTCGGGGTCGAAGTTATTGCCCAGAATCCCGGCTCCGATCCTTCCTCCGTCGTCTTTGACGGTCTTGAATACGGTGTCGCTCATCATCACGACGTCATTCTCATTGATACCGCCGGTCGCCTCCATACCAGTGTGAACCTGATGGCGGAACTCAAGAAGATCAAGCGGGTCATCGGCAAGAAGATGCCGGGTGCGCCGCACGAGGTGATGCTGGTTCTCGATGCCACCACCGGTCAGAACGGCATCTCCCAGGCCAAGCTGTTCCACGAGGCCGTGGGCGTGAGCGGCTTGACTTTGACCAAACTCGACGGCACCGCCAAGGGCGGGATCGTGGCTAATGTTTGCCGGGAAACCAAGATCCCGGTCCGCTTCATCGGCATCGGCGAACAAATTGATGATCTTCGCGATTTTGATGCCCGCGAGTTTGTTGATGCCCTCTTTGCCGGTCAGGAGGGCTGATCGCCCAGCCGGTGTCAGCTGCAACGGCGGACAAGCCGATTGCCCCATTTTTTAAAATAGTAGATCAGAATGGAATATCGACAACATAATCAACCGGGTTGCGGCGGCTGTCTGCTCCTGCTCGTCGTGCTGGCCTTAGTCACCGGTGGCGCGCCGGCCC
This sequence comes from uncultured Desulfobulbus sp., assembly GCF_963662935.2. Taxonomy (NCBI): domain Bacteria; kingdom Pseudomonadati; phylum Thermodesulfobacteriota; class Desulfobulbia; order Desulfobulbales; family Desulfobulbaceae; genus Desulfobulbus; species uncultured Desulfobulbus sp. The sequence continues at coordinate 2,896,856 of NZ_CAXXTL010000002.1, forward strand.
TGCTCAATCTCCTCGGCTTCATCTTTTATTCCGGTCTGGCCGGGATCCTGTTGCTGGTTGGAGCGTTCTGGGCGTTCACCTATTATGTCCGGCGGCGAGTCTCCACCTATGAGGCCACGCAGTCTGAAAGCCACAATCGCTTTGTTATTCTCCTGGTCAATATTCTGGTGAAGATCGCCCAGGCCGACGGCCATTTTACCCGGCCGGAACTCAATGCCATTCTCAATTTCTTCCAGTACCAGCTCCGTTACAACCAGGATCAGATGTACTGGGTCAAACAACTGGTCAAGGAGGCGCGAGAGAACACGACCGATCTGCGCCAATTGCTGGAAGAGTTCCGTACCGGTTTTGCGTACGAGCCGCGCTTGATCCTGCTGGAGCTGATCTATCAAATCATCTACACCAAGCAGCCGCCGCCGCAAAACGAGTTGCTACTGGCGCGGGAAATCGCCGGATTGCTGCAGATTTCCGTGTATGATCAGCGGACCATCGAAGCGAAATACATGTACCGCCAGCGGCAGGAGGCCGCAACTTCCGGTCAGGTGGAGGAGCAGTATTATGCAGTGCTCGGCTTGGAAAAGGGGGCTGAATTTGCTGAGATCAAGAAAGCCTACCGCAAGCTGTCCATGCAGTATCATCCGGACAAGGTCGGACATCTGGGCGAGGAATTCAAGAAGATTGCCGAGGAAAAGATGAAGGAAATCAACGTGGCCTACGGCTACTTTGAAAAGAAATTTGCCGGCAGGTGAGGTGGTGGTTGGGGCATTTTTTTACATTCAAAGCTGCGAGTAGGAGAGAGCAAAATGGACATAACCCAAATTCCTTTCAACGCCTTTGTCGAAATTCACCACTTCGATTCCGGCAATCATAAGTTGGCGCTTCGATTCAAGGATCATATGAAAAACCATCTAGGCACGTTTCACGCGAGCGCCCAATTCGCCCTTGCCGAAGCGTGCAGCGGATGCTCCTTGCAGCAGCATTTTCCTCATCTGGCCAATGTTGTTGTCCCGGTGTTAAGGAAATCGGAGATTAAATTTAAAAAACCGGCCGAATCCGACATCCACGCCGAGGCCGGAATCGATACAGAAACAAAAGAGCAGTTTGAGCAACATCTTGCAAAGAAAGGCCGCGCGACCATAACCGTGCCTGTCGATATCAAAGACGAAAACGGGACGATTACCATGAGTGGCGTCTTCGAATGGTTCGTGCAAAAAATCAATTAAATCAAAAACTCTAACACCGTCCCCATGACTCTCGGGCCGCGGGTCTGTGGGGTTCGCTTGGGGTCGGGTAATCTTACCATTTAATATCAGTGAAAAGGGGTGCACAATGAGTGGTGTTGCCAAGAAGATGCGGGCGTTTGCGGAGAATTCCTCCTGGATTCGGAAGATGTTCGAGGAAGGGGCGAGAATGAAGGCGGAGTTCGGGGCTGACAAGGTCTTTGATTTCAGTATTGGCAACCCCGATGTGCCGCCACCGGCCAAATTTTACACCGTACTTCGCGAGCTGGCGCAAAACGAGCAGCCTGGCATTCACGGCTACATGCCCAATGCCGGCTATCCTTTTGTTCGTGAGGCCCTGGCCAAGCGACTCGGCGCCGAGCAGGGCGTCAATCTACAAGCAGGCGATATCCTCATGACCTGCGGTGCGGCCGGCGGCCTCAATGTCATCTTTAAGGCTCTGCTCGACCCCGGCGATGAGGTCATCATCCTTTCTCCGTTTTTCGTTGAATATCATTTCTACATCGATAATCACGGCGGTGTGGCCAAGATTGTGCCCACGGACAAGGAGTTCAATCTCGACCTGGGGGCAATTGAGCAGGCCCTGAACGAAAAGACCAAGATCGTCTTGATCAACAGCCCCAACAACCCCACCGGCCAGATCTATTCGGCTGAATCTCTGCAGCAACTCGGCAAGTTGCTGGATGCAGCGGGTGCGAGGTTCAACACCACCATCTACCTGGTTTCCGATGAGCCGTACCGTAACATCGTCTTTGACAACCACGATGTGCCGCCGCTGATGAACACCACCACCAATGCCATCCTCGCTTCCTCTTATTCCAAGGAGCTGTCCCTTCCGGGTGAGCGCATTGGTTACCTGGCAGTGCATCCGGAGATGGCGGACAAAGAGGCGGTTCTTGGTGCCCTGACGCTCGCCAACCGCATCCTCGGTTTTGTCAATGCCCCGGCCTTGATGCAGCGGGCGGTGGTGCAGTTGCAGGATGTCTCGGCGGACAATTCGATCTATGCCCGGCGGCTTGAGGCCTTCTGCAAGGTTCTGGACGAGGCCGGCATGACCTATGTCCGGCCCAAGGGCGCTTTTTACCTCTTCCCCCAGACGCCGATCGACGATGTCGAGTTCTGCCGCCTCCTGGCGGAACAAAAAATTCTTGCCGTTCCCGGACGGGGTTTCGGCCTGCCCGGGCACATACGGCTGGCCTTCTGCGTTGATGAAAAGGTGATCGCCCGGTCAGTCGATGGGTTCAAAAAGGCGATGGCCCAGGCGAAGAAATAAAAATTCTAAACTACATCGAGATTCAAAAAGAAAAAAAAAGGGCCGTCTTTCCAGAAAGAAGGCCCTTTTTTTTGGGGTGTTTTTTCAGCCCCGGTCAGCCTTGCGGATCACATCGCAGAGTTCATGGGCAATAGTCGCAATCTCCTGCTCGTCCTCACCTTCGGTCATCACCCGAATGACCGGTTCGGTGCCCGAAGCTCGAACCAGGATGCGGCCCCGGTTGCCCAGTTGTTGTTCCGCCTGTTCAAGGGCCTCAGGAAAACCAGGGATAAGCTCTGGGGCGATCCGCGAAGCCATGCGCACGTTTTGCAGCACCTGGGGAAAGGTGGACATGATGGTGGCCAGTTCGGAGAGCGGCTTGTTTTTCTTGATCATGATCGCCAGCAACTGCAAGCCGGCCAGGATACCGTCACCGGTGGTGTTGTGGTCGAGGAAGACCAGATGGCCGGACTGCTCGCCGCCGAAGTTGTACCCCTTGGCCCTCATGGCCTCAACCACATAGCGGTCGCCGACCTGGGTGCGGATCATCTGCCCACCCATGGCAGTCATGGCCTGCTCCAGTCCCATATTGCTCATCACCGTGGCCACCAGGGTTTTCTTTTTCAGCTTGCGTCGGTGCATCAGGTCGCTGGCGCAGATGGCCATGATATGGTCGCCATCAACAATGGCGCCGTGCTCGTCGCAAACGATCAATCGGTCGCCGTCGCCATCGAGCGCCAAGCCGATGTCCGCGCCTAGTTGCTTGACCTTGGCGGCCATTACCTCCGGATGGAGGGCGCCGCATTCATGGTTGATGTTTTTACCATCGGGCTCAGCACCGATGGTGGTTACCTTGGCCCCCAGTTCCGAGAAGACATGGGGCGCCACCCGGTAGGTCGCGCCATGGGCGCAGTCGAGCACGATGTGGAAATCGTCGAGCACGTAATCCTTGGGGAAGGTATTTTTTAAATAGACGATATAACGGCCGCAGGAATCCTCAATGCGCGAGGCCTTGCCGACCTCATCGGCTACCGGCCGCAGAGCCGCCATCTTTTGCGAGAAGATCAGATCCTCGATGTCAGCCTCCATCTCATCAGGCAGCTTATACCCGTCGGCGGAAAATATCTTGATGCCGTTGTCCTGGAAAGGGTTGTGCGAGGCCGAGATGACCACGCCGGCGTCGGCCCGCATCGAGGTGGTGATGAAAGCGATACCCGGCGTGGGCAGAGGGCCGACCAACTGGACATTGACCCCCATGGAGCAGATGCCGGCGGCCAGGGCGTTCTCGAGCATGTAGCCGGAAAGCCGTGTATCCTTGCCGATGACAATAGTGTTGCCCTTGACCTGGTTTTTGACAATAAAGGCGATGGCCCGGCCGATCTGCATGGCGATCTCTGTGGTCATGGGGTAGATGTTGGCTACGCCGCGCACGCCGTCGGTTCCAAAGAGTTTTTTCATAAGTTGTTCCTGTTGTGGCTGTTGAGTCTGAAGAATGGATTCATTTGTGGGCAATTTGACGGCTCCCGCTCAGGGCAAAATACGGGCCTTGTCCGGGGTGATTTTGAGGATGACGATGGGGGCATACCCCGGCAAGTTGACGCCGTTGACCAGGATCTGGACCTCCTGATCAGCCTTGTCAGCAGAGGCGTTGACTGATGCCTGGAACAGAGTGGCCAGTTCCGGGGTCATGCGGACGATCCGTTCCGGAATCTCCGCTTCCACGGTCACTGTGGGTGGGAAAAATCTCACCGGTGTCCCGGCTTCCTTGCTGTTGATCGGAATGGCCCGGACGGTTTTCCGGACCATGATTTCTTTGAGGGCGACCTTGGCCTCGATCACGGTCTCACCAATGAGTTTCAACAGGGCTTCATTCAGGTCGAGATGTACCTGAAAGGTACTGGAGCTGTCGACGCCCTCAAGATTGATGACTGCGGTTTTCAGGGACTCTTCTTTTTCAAGAATGGTTTGCGGTCCGGTGACGCTGATGTGTCGCGGGGTGAAGGTCAAACTTTCCAGGATAAAACCGGCGGCCGGCTTGCCTTTGGTAATCGGCGTAATGGGAAAATCCTTCCGGGTCAACCGGTCGACCTGCAGGGTGATGTTGGCTGGCTGCACCCGCTGCACCGTAATACCATGCGGCAGAGTGATGGATTCGGCATCATTCTTGACGACTAGGGTCCCCGGTTCCGCTTTGCCCAGGTCAATCGGCCGGGAAATGTTCTGCTGCCGCATCTCCTGGATCAGCCGACGGGAACCACTGAGAACCACCTCGATATCTTTTCGGTACTGGTTGGCAATGACCAGATTGGCAGGAAGGTTGCGCAATTCCAGGGGGATGGTAACGGTCATGTCCACCCGGTCCTCGCCAACCACGGAAAACCAGAGGCTGGCCCCGATGATGAGGGAGAGCAGTTTGAGCACCCAGTGTTTGGAGAGCAAAGAAAAATCAGGCTTTCTTTTCATGGCGTCGCAACAGGGGCAACCAGGTTTTCCAGCGCGCGGTCTTTTTACGCGGCGCCAGCAGTTCCTTGAGGGTGGCGGTCAGGGTTTTTTCGTCGTGAAAGGTGGTGATCTGCCCATGCTGGACCAGGGAAATCTCCTGGGTCTCCTCGGAAACCACGATAATGATCGCATCGGTTTCCTCGGACAGGCCAAGGGCAGCGCGGTGGCGGGTGCCGAACCGTTTGTCGATGCGTGTACTCTGTGAAAGCGGCAGCAGGCAACCCGAGGAATGGATGCGGCCCTTGTGGATGATGACGCCGCCGTCGTGCATGGGTGAGGCGGGAAGGAAGATGGCCACCAGCAACTCATGGCGCAGGCGGGCGTCAAGCCGATGGCCGGTATCGACAAGGTCGCGCAGGCCGGTGTCGCGCTCAATAACCATGAGTGCGCCAATGCGGCGTCTGGCCATGTAGGTGGCGGCGCGGACGATCTCCTCCATGTCTTGTTCGGCAGTATCGTCGGCCTTATGAAAGGGGGTTTTGCCCATTTGAGTGAGGGCGCGACGGATATCGGTCTGGAAAAGGATGACGATCACCACCAGGATCGAGCCGAGAAAGGTCTTGAGCAGCCAGTGCAGGGTTTGCAGTTCGAACTTGCCGGAGAGGAAATAGATGATAATAATGAGCGCGATGCCGACCAGCATCTGTACGGCCCGGGTGCCGCGGATGAGCAGCATGATACGGTAAATGATGAACGAGACGAGCAGGATATCGACGATATCCAGCAGTCGCATGGAAGGAATCGCATCAAGCATACAAGGATCAGGGAGAAAGTCGGTTAATATTGGTCAGGTGTCTGATATGTAGCATGTCGCTTGCCGATTGAACAGGAAAATTAGGGGTGTCGGGCCGTAGGTGGATAGAGTGCAGGGGGACGGCAATAATTGAGCAGCCTGCAGTCGATGAGCTGAAAGGCAAACAGCCTGAAGGGCTGGTCTAAAGGGTTAATACATGGAGAGGAAAGAAGAAAAGATGCTAAGCCAATTGGTGAGACGGACGCGGACAATTCGTCGTTTTGAGGAAGAGAGGAAGATTGATCCGGCCCTGCTGCAGAACTTGATTGATCTGGCCCGGTTGGGTGGATCGGCACGCAATGCGCAGGTGCTGAAATACATAGTGATCACCGAAGACGCCTTGCGCCAGCAGCTCTTTCCCCTCCTCGGTTGGGCAGGGTACCTGCGCGATTGGCCTGGTCCGGGGCCGGGAGAACGGCCTCCTGTCTATATTGTCTGCCTGCTGGACAGGGAGTTGCTGCGGGGCCCGGAAGCCGAGGCTCATTTTGATCTGGGCATTGCCACCCAGAATCTGTTGCTCGGCGCGGCCGAATGCGGCCTTTTCGGCTGCCGCATCGGCGCCTTTTCGCCAGGGCTGGTGCAGCGGTTGCTCCAGTTGGAGGATCGTTTTAAGGTGCTTTTAGTGGTGGCTCTCGGGTATCCGGCTGAGACGGTGGTTTTGGAAGAAGTCGGCGTCGATGGAGACATCCGCTACTGGCACGACCAGCAGGGCGTGCACCATGTGCCCAAGCGGGCGCTTGCGGACATTCTCCTCGAACCACCGGTGGTTGCGTGAGTCGCGTCGATATGTTGCAACTCCTTGGTCTATTTTCTCTGGTGACCTTTGTTGGCAGCTTGATTGCGGTGCCCTGGTTGATCGGCCGGATGCCGCCGGATTATTTTCTCACCCACTGGCAGAAAGTCGAAGCTCGGCATCGCCGGCATCCAGCTCTGGCCTTGGTGATTGTGCTCCTGCGCAATGGACTTGGCATTTGTCTGCTCATCGCCGGCATTGCCATGCTGGTGCTGCCGGGCCAAGGGCTGCTGACCATGCTTGTCGGCATCTGCTTGATGGATTTTCCCGGCAAGCGTCGTCTGATTGACCGGCTGGCGGGGATTCCCCAAATACAGCGGGCCTTGAACTGGGTGCGTCGCAAACAGGGCAAGGTGGAGTTTGTTTTTACGGGAAAGCAGGGGTAGGTGAGATTTCTCTAGGGCACACGGTGAGAATAGGGGGAAACGTGGTTTGTCCCCCTTTGTCGCGCGCTACGCAGCGTTTTTCAACTTTTCAGCGATCCAAACTTTTACAAGAGCCTGCCTGGTAATGCCAAGACGATGAGCTTGTTTGTCGAGCCCAGCCACAACCCAAGCTGGGAAGTCAATATTAACCCGCCTACTCTCTTGGTTGATCCGACGAGCCTTTGAAAAATCAAGTTCTTGGGTCAGGTCATCGCCTGCATCAAATTTTTCGTCAAATTTCTGAGCTTCCATAATACACCACCTCTTTTTCCCGTGAGCGACGGACCGATATAATTCTTAGGGAATCATCTCGGTATGTAATGACCGCTGACCAATGGTTAGAACCGATTTTGCCAACAACGAGCCAACGGCCTTCGTCTTCAACGGTCTTGGCTGGGATTTCAAGCACGTCCCAGTCATCCCATAGCGCTTGCGCTTCAACAAAATCTATGCCGTGTTTCTGTTTGTTGGCAGCGCTTTTTTTAGGGTCAAATTCAAATTGCATGCTATTAAGGTATAATATGTATACCATTATGCAATAGAAAAAGAGAAAGAGGAGGCAGGCCACTGCTCTTTTCTCAGAAAAACGTGGTCTGCCCCCCATCGCCATTGGTGAGTGTGATCCTGTGCAACGGTTTCGGCTTTTGCCTGATGGATTTTCCCGGCAAGCGTCGCCTGATTGACCGGTTGGTGGGGATTCCCCAAATACAGCGGGCCTTGAACTGGGTGCGCCGCAAACAGGGGAAGGCGGAGTTTGTTTTTCCGGGAAAGCAGGAAGGGAAGATTGCGTCGTCATTGCAAGGGAGATGAGATAAACTTCCGGCCATGGTTGAGGCAGAGTGACGGGCGTTTGCGGGAGGGCGCTGCGTGTGAGATGTTGATACTGTCCCTCGAATTCCCCGAAAGGTAAAGTCGGACCTTTGCTTACATCATTGCCGCCTGCCAAGATGGCGGAGGTGGGGCGGTGGGGTGTTTTGCAAGAGCTCCTTGACAGACGTGTAGCCCCCCTGGATGGACTGAAACGGAATCCGGGGTGAATCGGATGGTGAAAAGCTGCAGTCCGGTAACGGCGGGGGAATTGCCGGGTTTTGGATGCATCAGGGATAACTGTGTTCCCGGATTCCGCTTAAGCTCCATCCGGGCTACTCGCTACTCGCTGCGGGGATTTTCGAAGAAGGCGGCGGGACAAAGAAAAGCCCGACAGCAGACGCTGTCGGGCTTGGGTACGAAAAAACAAGAACTGAAGCGATCAGGACTTGGTGGCGGTTTTCCGGCGGCCAACAGCGGCCAAACCAGCAAGACCGGTGCCAAACAGAAGCATAGTGGTTGGCTCGGGGACAGCTGAGGGAGCTACGTCACTATTCCAGGATAGTTGGGTCCTGTTTGCGCTAACGGTTATGCTATAGGTCCAGTTACCTTGAACAGAATTTGTCGCAGCGAATGCATCAGCAAACAAAAATTCTGAAATTCTAAGCTGATAATTCCGATTCTCAGAGAGGTCACTTTGTATATAACTTGAAAGATCAAAAGGATAAAACGTGTCGTCATTACCAGCCAGTAAAGTTTCACCCGTTAGTCCTGACACATTATTTGTGAGCAAATACATTTGTGAGTCAAAACCGGTACCGCCTGTTTGATCAACGTTCATGGTGACTGTAATAGTATCCCCACCTTGTACATTGCCAACGTTGAAATACCAATCATCGATTCCATCTGAACCAGCGCCACTGAAAATATGACCAGTTCCAGTGATTGTGTTAGCAGAAGCTATCCCACCCATTCCGAGCATTGCAGCGCATACTACTACCGAAAATAATTTTTTCATCTGACCCTCCTTAAAGGCTGTTTGATGTGAAAATTTATGAACACCTTTTGTTTTGCTTATCGTATTCACGAACCATGCCTGTTTGATGGGGTTTGTGTGTGGTCAGGGGTGGTGTTCCTGGTTAATGTTATAAAAACAAGGTTTTGCATCTTTATCTGCCTGCGGCTGGAAGCCGATTTTTTCTCTTTGTCTTCGGCTTGCCCTTGTTTTGACAAGGGAACTGAAGCGTGGTTGAGAAAAAGTATCCATCCGACCTTGCCTCAATAGGGGGAATACTGGAAAAAGGTTAATTTATAAATTTAATTCAGCCTTTTAGGTCATTTTGATGATTCCGGAAATCCGGAATACGGTTGGCTGGAGGCTGTCTGGTTGCAGCTAGGGAACAGGAAAAGTTCAGAGGCAAGCGTCATTGTCGCTGCATATCCAGACAGCGATTTTGTCCGGTAGGGGTGTGATGCGGTTAGGGATGACGGGGAGGCAGGGTAGAAACAAGCCGTTCGGTAAAAACGATGCCGGCATGAAACAGGGGAGTGTTTGCAAGGGGTACGGACCAGATAACCCGACCAGTCCCTTCTATTTTGGTGGCGGTTTCGTCGACGTCCAGGGAAAAGCGGAGAGCGGTGTCAGCGGTCAGCACCTGCCGGGTGACAAAGCGAATGCCGTGCTCGCTGAGGTCAATGGTCCAGGCATCGTCTTCCCGCACACCGGGATGGTGATCCCTGCCGGTGATTTCGGAAAAACGGAAAACATGATGACTGGGAATACGGATAGAGCGGCGGCGGTTGACTGGTGACGTATCGACTCGCCCGGAGGTATCGTCAAGAGCGGTCAGCAGTTGATAGTGACGGCAACTGGGATAATGGCTGGAAAGGCAAAAAGAGACAACATGCTGTTCCACCGGGAGAAACAGGCCAACTTCAATCAGCTGACAGGTGTGGCTGGAACTGTCCCAATGGGGGCAGGCCGCTTTCTCCAACCGGTGTGCTTTCCGGGATGGCCGATCATTTTGTGGTGAAATCACATCGTTTTGCATGCGGAATAACGTGCAAAGATCAGTCCGTTTACTGTGTGTTTACCTTTTTTAACACGCGCTTTTTATCTGAGCAAGAGATACGGCGCTGTTGATGATCACTGGAATCCCCTAAAAAAACAGAGGCCCCCGCAAAGGCTCGAGATTTTTTTTTGTCCACACAGTATATAAGAACACACCTTGAGCCGGATTATCAGCGCTGGCCTTGCAGGGCAGCATGCCATGCCCTGCAACCAGTGAACAGTGAATAAAGATCCTTTTGCAAAATGAACGGTTGCAGGTTACGTCATTTCAACCGGAGGGAGAAATATGCTTGTCTTGAAGGCTGGGATTTTCGCTCTTGCTCGATATGACAACATGAATTGCCTCAGGCTCCCGAGATACGAGTGGGACGTGCGGTGTGATTTTATCATTTTGCAAGAGACTCTAAAAAGATGATTTCGAAAAAAGTTGATTCCTGTCATTTCGACGAGCACAGCGAGGAGAAATCTCATCATAATTCTAGAGATTTCTCGCTACGCTCGAAATGACACCCAAGTAGACGCAACAATTCAGGATACACATCGCGGGCATGGCCCGCTCCTACCCCAAGGGTAACGAGTTTGCGGGTAGGAGCGGGCCATGCCCGCGAACAAAGTTCAGTCTTGTGCAGCAATCTCTCCCATCCAAGATACAGGCTTTTTCGGTTGTGGCCTTTATATGACAAAACCGAGAGTTTTCCTTTTTTAAGAGTTCATCAAAACGGAAAAAGGCGGACAACGTGGCCGATAATATTATCCTGATCGGGTTCATGGGGGTGGGGAAAGGAAGAACGGCGCGGGCACTGGCGGCGGCGACCGGCCGGTTTGCGCTTGATACCGACGACCTGATCGAATCCTTTCTGAAAACGAAGATTCGTGCTTTTTTCGCCGAGCAGGGCGAACCCGCCTTCCGCCGGGTCGAGCAGCAGGCAGCCGACTGGCTGGAGCACCATGTCAACGGCAGCATTGTTTCCACCGGCGGCGGGTTTTTTATGGTGAACAATCTCAACCGGCTGGGTCGGGTCGTCTATCTTCATTCAAGCCTCAAGGGTATCCTGTCTGCCGTACAACGGCATCCGGACGCAGAGAGGAAGATCAAAAAACGCCCGCTCTTGCAAAATATGGACAAGGCTAAACAGTTGTATCGGACCCGGCTGCCGTTGTACCGTGAGGCAGCGGATATTGAAATCGACGTCGAGGGCCGGAAAGCATCTGAAATTGCTGCTGAAATCAAGGCGCTGCTCGCCAGGGATGGGGCGTGGCGAGCGTAGTTACGGCCAATGCAATCTGGTGAAGCTATTGAAAGGTTTAAGGGGACGACAGGAAGGGAAGCATGAGTGAGATTATCCGCTACGTCAAAGGCCAGGATCCGGACCGGGACGCTTGGTTGACCAATTTTTTCACCGAAAATCATCTGGCCTACGAGACCTTCCCTGATGTGGTGGCCTCGCCGGAGCAGCTCAAATTCATCGTCCATCTCGAAGACGAGCAGATCTACTATCCCTGCTCGGACGAGTTGTTTGCCGCCATCATCGAGAAACGGGCCGACACGGTGCTGACTTCGACCTACATCGGGATCTGGACCCGGCTGGAAAAATTGGTGCGTGAGGTGGTGACCGATACCTACAAGCAGCACTATCTCCTCAGCCTGCTGACCATCAAGTACAATCATGAGACCTCCCACAAGGTCCAATTGCCGGGGCGGATCGAAAAGCGATTGCTCGGTATTTTCACCACCATCAGCGAGATCGATCGGCCGCTCGCTATCGAGCGGGAACTGGAGAACAAGCGGGTGGCCGCCTTCCTCCAGTCCGAGGCTTTTGAACAGATTTTCAATTCGCCGGAAGGACTTGAAATATCGGGAGACACCACGCTCACCGATATTGATCTGCAATTGCATCTGCTGCGCCTGCGCCGTTTGCTCCTGCTCAGTTCGATGCGGCCGATCTGGCGGCAGGACCAGCCCCCGGCGAGCGACACCATCCGCCAGGTGATGAACACTCCGTTGGACACCCCGGAGTGGCAGTGGATCTGTAACTGGCTGCGGGATGTGATCGCAGGCCGGCGGCGGCCTTGTATCCTCTGGGTGGGCGGCCGTTCGGGCGAGATTGTCTTTGATCTGGCCATTCTCCGCATTTTCATGAAGATCGGCATCAAGGTGATCCTGGCGGTGAAGCAGGATTTTTACTACCACCGGGTTTCTTTTGTCGATCTTCTGGAAGACCCGACCCTAGATGAACTGCTTGAGGATGCCGACATCATCGGCGATGCCAAGATTTCAAAAAATCAACTGCTGCGCCACCTCGACAGCGACAATCGGCTCCTGGTCATCTCCGATGGCACCCGCGAACCCTTCAATCCGCTGTTGACCTCGGTCACCTATGCCCGGGCCTTCAAGGAGGCCGATTTGGTAGTATACCGCAACCCCGGTGGCCGCGAAAACATCTCCAACCATTTCCAGTTCACCCGCGATATCGTGTCCATTATCCCCGGCAACGACGGCGAGGTCGATATCCTGCTCAAACCGCATCATCCCCGGGCAGTCCGCTTCTCACGGGCGGCGCTGCGGCATAAGGCCGAGGCGCTGATCGACATGGTGAAGCGGGAAAAGACGCTGGGCAGAACCATTATGTTCTACTCGGCCATCGTCGGTTCGATCCCCGGCCAGCTCAAAACCGCCAAGGAAATCCTCAACGTCTTTGTTGAACATCTCCGCTCTTCGCTGCACGACGTGGTGATCATTAATCCGGGCGAGCATTTTGTCGAGGGCATGGACGCCGACGACATCATGTATATGTGGGAGATCTTTCAGCGTTCCGGCACGATCGATATCTGGCGTTTTCAGAGTGTCGACGACATTGTCAAATCCTTTGAACTGATGGGTAAGAAGGTGCCTCCGGAGTGGACCGGCAAGGATGCCACCTACTCCACCGGCTGCACCAAGGAGATGGAGATCGCCATGCAGATCCAAAAACAGTATCCGGAGATGCAGTTGATGGGTCCACCCTACGAAAAATTCCAGCGCCGCAAGGAATACGGAGTGGGTAAGCTCTACGACCGCACCCTTGCCGGCAGCGAATGAGGCGGGCTGTCCGTCCCGAGAGTGCACCCCAACCTCAACCCGGCAGGATGTGAGCATGGCCAACGAAAAAGCCCTCAGTTTTCTTGATACGACCTTTCGCGCAATTTATCCCCAGGACCACGAATATCGCCAATTGGCAGAGGCGAGGCTGAATCAATTGACCATGCCGCATTGGGCTCTGGGCGACCTGATGGATCTGGCCATTGATCTGGCGGGGATAACCCGGTCGATGCGGCCGCCGGTGGCCCGGAAAAAGGTGGTGGTCATGGTGGGTGATCACGGGGTGGCCGCTGAGGGTGTCTCCAACTATCCGGTCGAGGTCACGACTCAGATGGTCCATAGCTTCGTCCGCGGCGGTGCGGGGATCAATGCCTTGGCGCGGCAGGCCGGGGCCGGGGTCTGTGTGGTCGATGTCGGAGCAAAGGATGATTTCACCGAACTGGTGCGGGACGGGAAAATCATCGCTAAAAAAATCGGCCGGGGCACGGACAACATGGTCTATGGACCGGCTATGACCAGGACCCATGCGGTGATGACGGTGGAGGCCGGCATCGAGGTCGCCAACCAGCTGGCGGCGGAGGTTGACGTCTTCGGGACCGGGGATATGGGAATCGGCAACACCACGCCAAGCGCTGCCATTGCCGCGGTGTTCACCGGCAAGAAGGTTGCGGAGCTGACCGGGCGGGGCACTGGTATTGACGATGCCCGGCTGCGCCACAAAATCGAGGTGATTGAGAAGGCCCTGGCCCGCAATAAACCCAATGTCAAGGATGGGTTGGACGTGCTGGCCAAGGTGGGCGGCTTTGAGATCGGGGCCATCGCCGGTCTGGTCATCGGGGCAGCGGCCCATCGCAAGCCTGTGATTATCGACGGTTTTATCGCCACCGCCGGGGCAATGATCGCCTCAAGTTTGGAACCCTTTGTTCGCGATTATATCATCTGTTCCCACCGGAGTGTCGAGCCTGGGCATGGCGCGCTGTTGGAGAAATTGCAGCGTCGGCCGCTGCTCGATCTCAACCTCCGGCTGGGCGAGGGGACCGGAGCTGTCCTCTCCATGCATTTAGTGGAGGCGGCAGTTGCCGTTCTCACCGAAGTGGCCACCTTTGCCGAGGCTGGAGTCGCCGGACCTACCTGATTGGTTTCGGGGGTTGGCGGGGAATTTTCCAGGGTACAAAAAATTGTATTATGTGGGACTGGTTCTTGACACCGATGCTGGAGCATGTTAGTTTATAGCCATGTCTAACATGTCCCAAGTTTCCTGTGGAGAAGCGGTGAGAATTGTACTTTCAGGCATAGTGTTGTTGACGGTTTTGGTTTGCACCACCCCGTCATCATTTGCCAGTGAGGCTCAGGCAGCCCTGACCGGCAGGATACCTGTGTACCAATATGAAATTCCGGCTCAGCTGAACGCCGAAGAAAAACATTGGTTCAAGGTGTTTCAGGAAGGGAATTTTTTATCCGATGGCTGGCAGGATATTTCCACTGAGATTCTCGCAAAAACTCCGCCGGAGCAGCGGCAGGCTCAGAGAACAGCTCTGGAAAATCTGGGCAATAAAATAGGTATGGCATGGTGCCGGCCAAATGCGATCCGCAAGGTTGATTCCTCCATGCTTCAGGATTGGGGCGATATTTTGCGCAAGACAGCCCGGAAAAATCCGCAGCAGCTGGCCAAGGCCATTGCCTATATCGATCAGAAAGTCGACGCCGTTCTCAACTGATTCTCACCTTCACCTTTCCAGCGTCCCCATATCGTCACTTCGTTCCACCCGGCACACCAGTTCTCCTCGATGCAGGATGACCTGCACAGTTTCCCCTGCCCTGACTTGACCCGCCTCTGTCACAATTCGTTTTTTACTCTCGATTTTTTGGACAATTGCATATCCCCGCGCCAGGGTCGCCAGAGGACTCACCGCATGGAGAATGGCGGTAGTCCGGACAAATTGTTCGTCTTTGGCCTGGAGCCCAGACCGGGCCGCCTGGGTCAGCCGGTTATACAGTTCTTTCAGTCGCTGCTCGTGCAGGTCAATCCGGTGGGACGGATTCAACCGTTCCAGGTTCAAGGTGGCCTGATCCAGTCGGCGGCGCTGTTCGCTGAGGGTTGTTTTGAGGAATCGTTCAAGGCGAGCGGCTAAATGATCCAGCTGCAGCATGCGTCTGTCGAGGGGGTGTGGCATGGTCTCCAGCCGATGCCTGGCGAGAAGCAGTCGCTGCTCGAGTCGATCGATCTTGTTGTGCAGGGTGCGGTACATCCGTAAGCGTTGCTGGTCAATTCTGCCGAGCAAGGTGACACTATCCGGCGTCAGCAGTTCCGCAGCTCCACTGGGGGTAGGGGCGCGCAGGTCGGCGGCGAAATCGGCAATGGTGAAATCGATTTCATGACCGACAGCGCTCACCACCGGAAGGGGGGAATGGCGGATGGCCCGGGCCAGGTGCTCGTCGTTGAAGGCCCAGAGGTCTTCGGCGGAGCCGCCGCCCCGGCAGAGGACAATCACCTCCGTTGCCGCACGGGCGTTGATCTCCTCCAGGGCGCGGATCATGTCGGCCGCTGCCTGCTCGCCCTGCACGGTCACCGGATAAACCGCAATCCGGATCGACGGGCAGCGCCGGGTGGCAATACGAATGAAATCGTGTACCGCCGCTCCCTGGGGCGAGGTGACCAGGGTAATGTGGGCAGGGAAGCGCGGCAAGCCGCGTTTGAGATGCTCGTCGAACAGCCCTTCATTGGCGAGCCGCCGTTTCAGTTGCTCAAAGGCCTGCTGCAGGGCGCCAGCGCCGTGAAAGTCGATGGTGTCGACAATCAGTTGGTAGTCGCCTCTCGGTTCATAGACGGAGATCCGGCCGCGGCAGACCACATGCGCCCCGTCCTTGGGAATTTGTGCCAGGTAACGTTGCTGCATTTTGAACAGCACCGCCTTGATCTGGGCACCTGCATCCTTGAGGGTGAAATAGAAATGGCCGGAATAGGGTTTGTGCAGATTGGAGATTTCGCCGGTGACGCTGACAAAGGGAAATCGCCCCTCGAGCAGGCCGCGGATAGCACCGTTGAGCTCGGAGACGGTCAGAATCTGACGATCATCCATGGTTTTCTCCGAAACGGTGGGATAGGCAATTTGAAGAGGCGGAAGGGAGACGTGCTTGCTGGAAGGCTTTTTGCGTTGCCGTCATGGATTGCCTGATGCTTTTTTTTTCTGCCGGGTTATAATCAAAAACCCTGGCGCCAGGGCGCTAACAGCCCTTGTTCCTTTCCTTTTGCCGAATTTTTTGGGAAACTCGACTAGTAAGCATTTTTATTTACCGTTCGAGACGGCGAAGCGCAACGGTTATTGCCGGCAACCCGGTGGTCCTTTCCAACCTTGTTTTAACAGGAGCAGACAATCATGGCGGAACAGAGCGCCTTTGACCCGAAAAAAATCGAATTGCAGCCCTTGGGCCCAGCCATGGGTTTGCTGGAGCAATTCAATCTACCGCCGAAGGCCATCACCTTTATTCGAAAGAATCAACGGGCTATCTGGTCGGCCGTATCGGCGTGCGTGGTGATTGCTGTTGCCGTCTCCGCGTACACCACCTATCGCGATTACCGCGCCGACCAGGCCGCCGCCGCCCTTGACGCCGCTCTCATTGCCAAGCAGGACAAGCGGCAGGTGCTGGAAAAGGTGGTGCTGGAATATGGCTCGACCTCCTCTGGTCTCTGGGCGCAGATCGAGCTAGCCTTTCTTGAGGACAAGGAAGGACAGCGCCCCAAGGCGATTGCCCGGATGGCGGAGATCAATGCCGGACTTTCAGCAACATCGCCGCTTAAGCCATTGGTGTTGACAAACCTGGCGATATTGCACGAGAATGAGCAGCAGTTCGACAAGGCCCTGGCCCTCTACACCGAGCTGGCTGCCAGTGAAGGGTTTGCGCCCGAGGCCTACCGGGCCATGGGGCGGGTTAACGAGCAATTGGGCAAGAAGGACGAGGCCGCGGCCATGTACGGCAAATACCTCGAATCCGTCGGCGAGCAGTCGGGGCAGGGCAAGGCCGATCCAGTTCGGGAAATGGTTCAATCGAGATTTAACCAACTGAAAAAATAATGGAAATCATTCAAAACCCGGAAGC
Source organism: uncultured Desulfobulbus sp. (assembly GCF_963662935.2). Classification (NCBI taxonomy): domain Bacteria; kingdom Pseudomonadati; phylum Thermodesulfobacteriota; class Desulfobulbia; order Desulfobulbales; family Desulfobulbaceae; genus Desulfobulbus; species uncultured Desulfobulbus sp. The sequence goes on from NZ_CAXXTL010000002.1 coordinate 2,913,917, forward strand.
GATGAACCGTTGGTCCAGGGAGCAGGCACGCTCAGGGGCGACCATCTGTCTAGTGCCGACCATGGGTTTTTTTCACGAGGGGCACCTCAATCTCATGCGCCGGGCGGCGACGCTCTGCGACCTGGTGGTGGTCAGCCTGTTCGTCAATCCCACTCAGTTCGGGCCCAATGAAGATCTCGACAGATATCCCCGCGATTTTGAGCGCGATATGGAGCTGGTACGTCGGGAAAAGGTGGCGGCGGTCTTTGCGCCCACCCCTGAGCTGATGTATCCTCAAGGGTTCCAGACCGAGGTGCGGGTGAAGCATCTGGCCACCCATCTCTGCGGCAAGAGCCGGCCGGTCCATTTTTCCGGGGTAGCCACGGTGGTCAGCAAACTGTTCAATGTGGTGCAGCCCGATGTCGCGGTATTCGGGCAAAAAGATTTCCAGCAACTGGCAATCATCCGCCGCCTGGTGACCGATATGAACATCCCGGTCAGGATCGTCGGCCACCCGATTGTTCGGGAAGCGGACGGGCTGGCGATGAGTTCGCGCAACGCCAACCTCGACCCGGCCAACAGGGCTGCGGCACTCAGTTTGTCGACCGCCCTGCAATTGGCGCGAACGCAGGCGGAGCAAGGGCTGCGGTCAGTGGCCGTATTGGCCACCCTGCTGGAGCAGCATATTCATTCCTTTGCCGGAACAGCCATTGATTATGTCAGTTTTGTCAATTGCGAGACTTTGGAACCGATGGATGAGGTTGACGAGTGCACGGTTTTGGCCCTGGCGGTCCTCATCGACGGCAAGGTGCGGCTGATCGACAACGGCTATGTCCTGCCCCAGAAGGCGGACTGAGTGTTCGGCAACGGACGTAAGAAATTTCCGGTTTTTCATACAACAATAGAAGAGGTAGATTGTGCCCGGTTTTGAGATTTTTGGAGCAGAGGAAAAGCAGCAGGTTCTGGAAGTGCTAGAGAGCGGCGTGCTCTTTCGTTATGAGTTTGCGGCCCAGCGCAAGGAGGTGTGGAAGGTGCTCGAATTTGAGCGGGCTTTTGCCGCCTACACCGGTGCATCCCATGCTCAAGCCGTGACCTCCGGGACCGCAGCCCTCAAGGTTGCTCTGGTTGCTCTCGGTGTCGGCGCCGGGGATGAGGTCATCACCCAGGGGTTCACCTTTGTCGCCACCTGGGAGGCCATCCTTGATTGCGGTGCTGTTCCGGTCTTCACCGAGGTTGATCTGACCTTCAATATGGATCCGGCCGACCTGGAAAAGAAGATCACCCCGAAAACCAAGGCCATCATCCCTGTGCACATGATGGGGGCCCAGGCGAGGATCGAGGAGATCAAGGCCATTGCCGATCGCCACAACATCCCGGTGATCGAAGATACCGCTCAGGCGGCGGGCGGGCGGTTGCACGGACGTCATCTCGGTAGTCTTGGCGCCATCGGCACCTTTTCTTTCGACGCGGTTAAAACCATGACCACCGGCGAGGGCGGCATGTGTATCACCAGCGACCCGGTCCTATGGCAACGGATGTCCGAATACCAGGACCACGGCCATGACCATGTTCCTAATCCGGGGGGCCGTGGCGGCGAGGGCCGCCCCTTTATTGGGTTTAACTACCGGATGATGGAGATTCAGGGCGCCATTGGCCTGGCCCAGTTGGCCAAGTTGGATGGGATTGTCGCGGCGCAAAAAAACAACAAAGCCTTTTTCCGCGAAGCGGTCAGTGTGCTGCCCGGCGTCAATTTTCGCGAGATTCTTGATGCCGACGGCGATTCCGCCACCTTCCTCACCTTCATGCTGCCGGACAAGGAAAAAACCACGGCGGTCAATCAGGTGCTGCGCGATCAGGGCGTGGGCGCGGTCCGCTGGAGTGAAAACGGCTGGCATTATTATCCCAACTGGGAGCACCTGCTCGAAGGGAAAACCTACTGCCACGGCGGCTGGCCCTTCAGCGCCCATGGCAAGCGCCGGGTGGTTTATGATCCGCAGGGGTTGCCAGCCTCGGCGACAATCATTGAACGGGCTCTGACCTATCAGGTGCCTATTTTCTTGCCGGAAGAACAGAAAACAAAAATTGCGGCTGCTTTGAAAAAAGCAGCGCAGGCCTGATCCGATTTAACCTAGCACACCTCCCCTTGATTCGAGTTGCCGATTCCGGTGACCAGAATCAGGGGTTTGGAGCCTTCTTTCCCTCTCCCACATACACATCGAAACGGACTGTTTTGCCCCTCAGCGCGTAGGAGGGCAGCATCGACAACAGATGCGGCCCCTTGAGCGGTCGCTTGACCACCACTTTTTTGGGCTGTAGGGCTAGTGCCGCCTGCAGGAGGTGTTCCGGGGAGGCGGTTTTTTGGTCGAGGAGTTGCAGCAGCCGCAGTTCCTGCTTCACCTTGGCGGATTTGGTCCGCTCCGGGAACATGGGGTCAAGGTAGATGACATCCGGTTGTTCGGTAAGACCGGGGAGATATTCCAGCGCATCGCCCGCAAACAGGTATATCCTCTCTATCAGACCGGCAAGTTCGACGATTCGGCGGGCCCGGTTCAGCCCATCTTCCAGGAGGGCGGCGACAACCGGGTTGCATTCAACCATCCGCACCCGAAAGCCGGCGGCGGCAAGGAGAAAACCGTCACGTCCGAGGCCTGCGGTGGCGTCGATAAGCAAAGGTTGCGCGGTTTTTCGCACCTTGGCCGCCTGGACCAGAAGTTCCCGATGCGGATGGCGCGAGCGTCGGCGGGCAGTTGGCCCGGTAAAATCGACCCATAAGGCGCCTGGCAACTCGGGGTCGCCGGGTTTGCACAGTTCCAGCCGTTCCTGAGTGTACTGTAGCAGGAGGGTGGCGGTGAGCGGATCAGTCACCAGAGGGATGCCCAGTGAGCGGGCCAGCAGGTGCGACGGCGACGGGGTGCCGTGCGGGTCGTCGAGAACAGCCAGGGAAGGGAGGGGCGAGGACAAGGGGAAGATCCTTGGTAACCTGATGGATTTTTTGGTGATTGCCTTTTGATTGGCCGCACTGTATCATGCGGTAGGATAAAAAAGCAAACCAATGTTGCCTCCTCCGGGAGCATCCTCAGGATAACCGATGAGTACAGTTTCTCCGAAAATAGTTGCCATTATTCCAGCTCGTTATCAATCAAACCGTTTTGAAGGTAAGCCGCTGGCCCTGATTCAGGGGAAACCCATGATCCAGCATGTGGTTGAACGGGCGCGGCGGGTCGAATTGCTCTCCGATGTGGTGGTCGCCACCGACGATGAACGTATCGCCAGGGCGGTGGAAGCCTTTGGCGGCTCCTGGGTCATGACCCTGCCTGATCACGCCACCGGCACCGACCGGCTGGCCGAGGCCGCGCAGTCGCTTGCTATCTCCGATCAGGACGTGATCGTCAATATCCAGGGGGATCAGCCTTTGTTTCCGGCGGAAATTGTCGAACAGGTGGCCCGGCCGCTGATCGACGATCCCTCCCTGCCCATGTCCACCCTGATCTACAAGATTGTTCGGCCTGAGGAAATCACCGATCCCAACCACGTCAAAACCGTTTTCGACTGCCACGGCAACGCCCTCTATTTCTCCCGTTCACCGATACCTTTCCAGCGTGATCCGGGAGAAAAGGAGCAGCCAACCTATTACAAGCACCTCGGATTTTATGCCTACCGCAAAGGTTTCCTCATCACCTTTGTCGGTTTACCTGAAGGTCAGTGGGAGCGGTTTGAAAAACTCGAACAACTCCGGGCCCTGGAGTTTGGATACACCATCCGGGTGGTGCTGACCGGTCACGATTCGGTGGAGGTTGATACGCCCAAGGACTTGCTCAGGGTGGAACAACTGCTGCAAGCGGCATCGGTGTAGACACTTTTAGCCGGTCGCCGCATTTTTCTCTTTTTCTTTTTATCAGTCGCGAGACAGTATGGCCGGGCAGCAACAGCTCAAAAACCAGTTGCACATGTTAACCTCGGAGGGCTTTTCCGTCCTTGACGTCCTTCCGGAAGGGACCCTAGCGGAAAAGGTCATCTCCATTGTTCTGGGCAGCACCCCCGGCGGCTTCCCGCCGATTCTTTCTTCCCTCTTCAACAAACTTCAGCAACAAATCGAATCTCTGGATGTAAGCACCACGAAGGTGGTGGTCTTTGGGGGCGGCACCGGGCTCTCCAATATCATAGGTGGCGATTCCCGCCGGTTGGGCTGGGCCCGTAACCCCTTTACCGGTCTGAAGCAGGTCTTTCCCCAGGTCAATTCGGTGGTCTGCGTCACGGATGACGGCGGTTCGACCGGGGAGTTGCAAAAAGATCTGCCGCTTATCGCCCTCGGCGATCTCCGTCATGTCCTGATCTCATCGATTCGGCGTGAGAATCTTATTAGAACCTACGGCTTGGACCGAGCAGGGGCCCGGCGTTGCGCAGTGGCATTGCATGCCATTTTTAACTACCGCTTCATCTCCCCTCCCGTTTCGGCGGCGCAGGTGCTCCAGGATACCGGGGCAGTTCTTGCCGATCTGCCTGAGGGACTGCTTGCCTGCCTTACCGAACTGGCCATGCTGCTCTACAGCGATCCCCGCCTGAGTCCAACGCTGTACCGGCCCCAGTGCTTGGGGAATCTCCTTCTGGCCGCCGCCATCTACAAACAGTTGGACCCGGCCTTGACCTCAACCCAGTTGCTGGCCTCGCATCAGGTGGTCCGGACCGCAACGATCCGTGGGCTGGGCGAACTCTCCGCCTGTTTGGGGGTACGGCAGAATTCGGTTCTTCCGTGCACCACAACCCTGTCGCAGTTGCAGATGCTGTACGGCAACGGCGTCCTGGTCACCAGCGAATACAAATCAGGCAAGGCTCGGCGTGGTTATCCGATCGACCGGGTTATGATCGAGTTCAGCCGCAACCCCTTTCTCCAGCCCGAAGTGGTCCAGCTGGTGCAGCAGGCGGATATCATCCTCTTTGCCCCAGGCAGTTTGTACACCTCGATCATTCCCATTTTGCAGGTGCCTGGTTTGGCCGAGGCCATCCGCAAGAATGCAACGGCGCTGAAGGTACTGATCGCCAATATTTGGGTGCAGAAAGGCGAGACCGACGCCGCCCGTGACGCGCCGGACCGGAAGTTTTATGTTTCGGACTTGATCCGGGCCTATCATCGCAATATTCCCGGCGGCGTCCATGGCCTGTTTTCTCATGTGGTGGCCCTTGATATGAACGATATTCCGGGCTCGATCCTCCAGCGGTATGCGATCGAGGACAAGGAACCGATTTATATTGACCGGAACCGGGTTAGGGCACTTGGTTTCAGTTCGGTGGAGGCCAGAATTTTTGCCAACGACCAGTTGCAGCAGCGGCGGGTCATTCAGCACGACCCTGATGCCCTGGCACGGGCAATCAAGGGATTGTGGGCGCTGCAACAGGCGGGTTACCTTAAACAGCCCGCCTGCACGGAACAGTTGCCGGTTGCCGATTTTTTCTCCTTCAGCGAGTTTCAGGCCAAGCTAGCCCCCTGTCTGCGGTACGAAAAAATTCGGTCGCAGTTGCACTACCTCAGTACTGAGCTGATTGTAGCCGGATCGATGGCTATGGTCAAGATGACGGAAATGGAGCGAAAATGGCTCTTGGACCGGGTGGTGGAAATAATCTGGCTTCATCCCGACATTCCCTTGGAACATCTGCAATTCATCCGCGGCATCACCCTGGTCGAACCGGAATCGTGGAAGCGCTGTCAGGAGTGGGACAACATTTTTTCTTTTTACGATCCCGTTGATCAGCGGATCAAGATCCGCCAGGACCAGGTCGGCAACCTCAACCGCTTTGAGATGGTGTTCCTGATAGCCCTGGGACAGTCACTGCTCGGTAATTATGCCCAGGAAAAGCGAATGACCGATCTGGTTTCCGGTCAGGAGGTGGTGGGGCGGACATATCAGCTGAAAGTCCGGGGAAAGGAACAGCTGATCAGCTTTCTTGAACCCGAAGATATCGATGTCTACCTGCGACTTTCGCGGATGCATCGTTCACAGCAGGAAGAATCGGTGTACACCCGGGTGATCAATCCTGGAGAGGGATTTACGCCGCCCGGGCTCTTTTTTGGACTATTTTACGCCTGGTATCTGGACAACAGGTTTGCAGCTAACATAGAATATAAAATGTCCATCATGCGCAACGGCATCTCGGATCTGATTCCCGAGCAGGTGCGAATTGTTGATCGTCGACGCAAGACGATCAGCTTTTTTCGGGAGCGGATATTCAGGCAACGCTCCCCTTTACTTTCTGGAAAGGTGCAGTGAACGCTTCTGTGTTGATCATTTTCTGTCTTTTTTTAGCTGGTTACGCCGTCTTTTCGGTCCTGTTCTTTTTTCTTTGGATAAGGCCCCGGCTTCTCCCTGAGCCTGCCGTCGCTGCAACAGCACCGGCGGTGCCCGCTGAGGGGAGCGAAACGTTCACCAAGGAGAAAACCCATGGTGCCCAGACTTCCAACCCCGTTTTGCAACAGGCTTTGGATGAATGGCGGTATACTTTTGACGCCATCATCGACCCTGTCCTGATTCTTGACAGCGAGATGCGGATCGTCAAGGGCAACCAGGCCGCCATCCAGCTCCTCGCCACCGACGGAGCGACCATTGAGGGCAAATACTGTCATCAGCTGTTTGCCGGATCAAGCACCCCTTGTCCCTTTTGCCCCGTGCAAACAGTCCGCCTTGAAAATAAACCGCATGCCCAGGAGATCACCCATCGCTACCTTGGCCGCACCTTTGCCGTGAGTTGCTCCCCCCTGTTGGATGATGGCCGGATTGTCGGCTTTGTCTACTCCGCCAAGGATATCAGTCATCAACGCAGCCTGGAAAAGCGCCTGGTGCATGCCCACAAGCTGGAGTCCATCGCCACCCTTGCCGGTGGCATCGCCCATGATTTCAATAATATTCTCGGTGCCATTCTTGGCAACGCCGATCTGTTGCTTTACCGTCTGCCGTCAAAAGAGGGGCCGGGAGAGGCGCCTCTGGGTCCTCCGGTTCGGGTTGAAGAGATTACCGAGCATGTCCAGGCCATTAAGCGGGCCGGCACCAGGGCCAAGGATCTGGTCGCCCAGATTCTCGCCTTCAGCCGTCAGTCTTCGAACCAGCGGCGGGATCTGTTAATCGCCCCGGTGGTCAAGGAGTCCTGCCGCCTGCTGCGCGCCACCCTGCCGACAACCATTGAGATCAAGGTCGCGGTACCTGAGGGCATTGGTATGATCCATGCCGATGCCGGTCAGGTTCAGCAGGTGGTCATGCATTTGTGCACCAACGCGGCCCAGTCTTTGCCGAACAACGCCGGGGTGATCGAGATATCGTTGCGGGAGATCGAAACCGGCAAGGCGGAACAGCTCCGCTATCACGACTTGGCGCCGGGACGATATATCGTTCTGACCATCAAGGACAACGGCAAAGGCATGCCACAGGAAACGCTTGAACGCATCTTCGATCCTTTTTTTACCACCCGAGAGGTGGGCAAGGGTTCCGGCATGGGGCTGGCTGTCCTGCACGGCATCATCGTTGCCCATGACGGTGTGGTCGACGTCACCTCGGAACCGGACAAAGGGTCGGTCTTCACCGTTTTTTTCCCCCGTGTTCCCGATGCCGAAAGCGACGAAGACGATCAGGAAAGGGCCATACCCCAAGGCAGCGAAACCATTCTTTTTGTCGACGACGAGGAGGATATCGTGGGAATGCGCACTCGGATGCTTTCCCACCTGGGATACCGGGTACTGCCGGCTACCAGTCCGGAGCAGGCCTTGGACTATATTACCAGGGGAGAAGAACGGATCGATCTGCTGATTACCGACCATACCATGCCGAGGATGACCGGGTTGCAACTGGCTACCAAAATTAGCGCCACCAATCCGGATCTGCCCATCATCCTCTGTTCGGGCTACAGTGAGGCGGTGACAGTGGAAGAATCGCAACAGGCCGGGATCCGCCGCTTTTTGGCCAAGCCGGTTGACATGCGTCTGCTGGCACTTGCTATCCGGGAGATTCTGCCCAATCGTGATGGGAGAACACAATGAGAATCTTGGTCATTGACGATGACGATCAGATGCGAACCTTGCTGCGTCAGGTGATGGAGTGGGCGGGCTATGAGGTTATTGAGGCCGGCGATGGCCGGGAGGGGATGCAGAAACAGCGCAAACAGCCGGCCGATCTGGTGATCACCGATCTGATCATGCCCGAGCAGGAAGGATTGGAGACCATCACCTCGTTAAAGAAAGAGTACCCGGGGATCAAGATTATTGCTATTTCCGGTGGCGGCCGTATCGGTCCCGAGGCGTATCTGCCAGCCGCCCAGGAACTGGGGGCGGACAAGGTGTTCAGCAAACCCTTTGATGTTCGTGAACTCGCCGAAACCGTGAGGGAGCTGCTCAGCCATGAATGAAATCCAAGCGCTTGTCGTCGACAATAGCCCGGTCATTCGCAGAATTCTCAGTTATGTCCTCGAGGCCGAGGGATGCTGCGTTCAAGTGGCCGAAGACGGTTTGGAAGCCCTGGATTGTATTACCAGGCAGCAGCCTGATATTGTCTTTACCGATTTGATCATGCCGAAGATTGACGGGGAAAAACTCGGGTACATCATCCGGAATACTCCGGAGCTCAAGGAAATCTTTCTGGTTGTTCTCTCCGGTGTCGCCCTTGAGGACAACGACGCCACGGTGCGGATCGGGGCCGATGTCTGCATCGCCAAAGGCCCGGCGGCAGCGATGAAGGTGCACATCAAGGCGGCTCTTGAGCAGTTTCTGGCCAACAAGCGTGGCGGCAACGGTAGTATTCAGGGTTTGGAAGGGCTCTATCCGCGTGAAGTGACAAGTGAACTCCTGGTCAGTAAGAGGCACCGGGAGGTTATCCTTAGGAGAATGACAGAGGGCGTGGTCGAACTCAATCATCAGGGCCGGATTGTCATGGCCAATGACGCTGCGGTTGAACTGTTCGCAGAATCCGAGGCCCAGGTGTTGGGGCGCCATCTTGTCCAACTGCTGCCGCAACCCGCCCGAGAACAGATCTCGGCCTGGATGGGGCAACTCGATGTCTCCGCCAGCCTCCCCCCCCTGGTATTCTCCTATGACGAGCCGATTCTGATGGGAGAGCGACAGGTAACCTTCAATTTAGTGCCGGTCGCTGAAGGCGAGGCTTTTTTCATCATCGGCATTCTGCAGAACGTCAGCCAGCGGAAGATGCTGGAGCAACGCCAGCGGCAACTGGAAAAAGAGTTGCAGCGCATCCGTAAACTGGATGCCATGTCTTTGATGGCCAGTGGTATATCGCATGATTTTAACAACTTGCTCACTATTATCAGCGGCAATGTCGAGATGGCCCGTTACATCAGCCGCGACGAAAACGTCAGTCAGTTGCTGGGTGAATCGACCAAGGCGCTTAATTTGACCGCCCAGTTGATTCGTCAGTTCACCACATTCTCCGACAATTACCTGCCGCAGAAATCGCAGGTGCGGCTTCGGGCCCTGATCGATGAGGTTCTGTTTCGGGAATTGACGGCCACCGGGATCGGCTATCGTCTCGAGTGCAGCGATGATGAACCCGACATGACCGTTGATCCCCATCTCATTAGCCAGGTCTTTGCCAACTTGACCATGAATGCGCTTGATGCCATGGGGGGGGCGGGACGCATTGAGGTGACTGTCGACCGGGTGGACGGCAAAGAGGAGGCGGCGAGCACCGGCCAGTCTCTTCCGGGCGGGGAACTGGTCCGGATCGTCTTCAGCGATTCCGGTCCCGGCATTGCCCCCTCCATTGTGGAGCAGGTTTTTGACCCCTATTTTTCGACCAAGCAGAAGGGAGCCCAGAAGGGGATGGGGCTCGGCTTGACCATTGTGCATGCCATTGTCAAAAAACACGGCGGAACGGTATGGATCGAATCGCCTCTAACCGGAGGCTGCACGGTCATTTTGTATTTTCCTTTGCAGGGGGCGTTGGTCGTGAATCCCAACCACCGTGTCCCAAAGGGGCAGGGACGCCAGATTCTGGTCATGGATGACGAAGAGATGATGCGGCTGATCAATAAAAAAATGTTTGAGCATTTTGGCTGCACGGTCACTTTGGCGACCACCGGGCAAGAGGCTGTTGACCTCTACCGGAAGAAATGCGCAAACGGCAAGAGGTTCGATTTGGTGCTGCTCGACCTGCGGGTGGATGGCGGCATGGGTGGCCTGGAGGCGGCCGACAAAATCGCGGCCCTGGACCCGGAGGCGGCCATGGTCGCCATCAGCGGCGACAGCGGTAACGAGGTGATACGCTATTATACCGAGCATAATTTTGTCGCCGCCCTGGCCAAACCTTTTTCCATCGATGCGGTTGAGGATCTTGTGAACCGTTTCCTTTGAGTTGCCGGCCGAAACCGGGTATATTTGCGCTTTACTTCTCCCCGATCCATTTCTCTGAGTTTGTCCCTCTATGTATCTTGCCCGAAAGGAGATGGGTTCCCGGCAGTCGCAGTATGTTCTCCGGGAATCCTACCGTAGCGGCGGCATCCTCTATTCCCGCGAACTTGCTGAATTGGGCCGAGATCCCGGCCGTTTTATTGTCTACAGTGGCGAATCCTCGTTTCATATTGATGAGGATTTTCTTGGCCGCCTGCGTCTGCAGGGGGTGTCCGCCCCCTATGGAGAACTTGAAGAGCTGTTGTTTCCATTTATCGACCCCTACATCAAAAATAGGCTGCAACCGTTTCGCAACCGGCATACATACCGCAACTGGCAGCGGGCGGATGAGGCCTTGCTTGGCCGGGCGCTCAACGAGACCCATGTCATGGACCGGAGACGGATTCATTTCCTCCGGATGGGGCGGACTTCGGCGGAAACCGTCGAAAAGACCTCGGCCCTCTACATTGTCCTGCTCGACAAAAGCCGGGATGAAATCGAGCAGATGATTCTGGAACGCGAACAAGCCCTGCCGCCCCGCGATTATCAGAGTTATCTTTTTACCATCTTCGATTTGCAGCGTTTTTTTCATGAGAGCTATGCCCACTCCATTCCCCAGGCGCTTAACCGGGAACGGCTGGACACCTTTTTTGTCGAGGAGATCTGCCGCTTGGCCGCGGATCGCGATTTTTGGCAAGGGTTTACCCAAAACGGCCGCCTGCCGTACTCCTTGGTTCGCTATCTGATCATGTATTTCGACGCTCCCCCGGAAGACCCGGCAATCTGGTCTCGCTTTTCCCGTTCCCAGCGGTCCCGGCGTTTCCATCGCAGCAGCTACGCCGATGGCGAGAGGATGACGCGAACCCAGGCGTTCACCATTTTTGAGCTCAGCAGCGAGCAGTTGGCGGGTATGCGTAAAAAAGATCTCACCCGGATCTACCGGCAAAAAGCTCATGAGCTCCATCCGGACAAAGGCGGCGATACCGAGCAGTTTATCCGTCTGACCGCCGCCTACGAAGAACTCTTGCCTTCCCTCCCATGACCATCTCTCCTGCCGGCGCCAATTCCGGTCCTACTCGGGATCAGAGGCAAGAGGCCACCCTCGCCGCCCTGCTTCGCCTGCTCCGCCCGATTTTCAGGACGCATTGGCTGCGGCTTGCCTGCGGTTTTTTGGCCCTGGTGGTGGTCGATTTTCTCCAACTGATCATTCCCCGTTTTGTCAAATCGGCGGTGGACTCGCTCTCCGCCGGCACCGCCACCTCGCCGCTGCTGCTTGAGCTGAGCCTGTACGTCCTTGTGGTGGCGGTGGTAGTGGCGGTGCTCCGTTTCCTTTGGCGCTTTCTGATTATCGGGTTTTCCCGGATTCTGGAAAAGAAGCTGCGCGACCGGCTTTTTGATCATGTGTTGCGCATGGACCAGCCTTTTTTTGAGCGGTGGACCATCGGCGATCTCATGGCCCATGCCAGCAACGATCTGGCAACGATTCAGATGGCCTGCGGCATGGGGCTGGTGGCGGCGGTGGATGCCCTGGTGATGTCGTCGGCGGCCCTGGGGTTTATGCTGGCGATCAACGTCAAGCTGACCCTGATTGCGCTCTTGCCGATGCCGCTTCTGATTGTCTGTACCCGCATTCTTTCCGGTCGGCTCCACCACCGGTTCAACCTGGTGCAGGAACAGTTTTCCCTGCTCACCGAATTTGCCCGCGCCACCCTGGTATCGATCCGGCTGATCAAGGCCTACACCCTGGAGCGGTTGCAGGAAGGGCGGTTCCGTGCCCTGGGCGAGGCCTATGTGCAGAGCAACCTCAAGGTGGCCGCCATCCAAGGACTGCTCTTCCCCATCGCCACCCTGGTGGGCAACATCGGCATGTTGCTGCTGCTCTATTACGGCGGCGCCCTGGTCATCGACGGCGGGATCACCATCGGTTCGTTTGTCGCCTTTGTCAGCTATCTCTACATGCTCATCTGGCCCATGATGGCGGTCGGCTGGGTTGCCAACCTCGCCCAGCGGGGCATCACCAGTCTGCGCCGGATCCATCATCTGCTTGACCAGCAGCCGGTGGTCAGCATTGGGCCAACCTTGACCCTTCCCCAGACTCCAACGACCAGCTATGTCTGCAGGCATCTGAGTTTTACCTATGGGGCGGCTGTCCGTCCGGCCCTCACCGACCTCAACCTGGAGATCGGGCCCGGCCTGGTCGGTATGGCGGGCCGCACCGGTTCGGGTAAGTCGACCCTGTGCAAGCTGCTGCTGAGAATGTATCCGGTGGCGGATGGCAGGCTTTTTTTCCGGGGTATGGACGTCAACCGTCTCTCCCAGGCCGATGTGCGTGGTTGCATCGGTTATGTCGGCCAGGAACCGGTGGTTTTTGCCGACACCATCGCCGCCAACATTGCTCTGGGGAGGATTGATGCGACCATGGCCGAGATCGAGGCGGCCGCCAGGGCTGCGGCCATTGATGCCGATATTGCCGGTTTTGCCGAAGGGTACCAATCGATCATCGGCGAGCGGGGGGTGAAGCTCTCCGGCGGGCAGCGGCAGCGTCTGGCCCTGGCGCGGGCCCTGCTCTGCGACCGGCCCCTGCTGATCATCGACGACGCCCTGTCCGCTATCGATGTCGAGACCGAACAGCAGGTGCTGCAGGGCATTCTCTCCACCCTCAAGGGGAAATCGGTGCTGCTCATCTCCCACCGGGTCAATGTCCTGCGTCATGCCGACCGGATCGTCCTGCTCGATCAGGGGCGGATCGTCGATGAGGGGCGGCACGAGGATCTGCTGGCCAACCCCTTTTATCGTGTTATGGCGGAGAAACAACAGAACCATGCATAATTTCGGCTATTCGGAAGAGGGGAAGGTTGGTTCCGTTAGCGATGCCCGGCTCTGGCAGCGGATACTCGGGTACTGCCGGGGTCATGCTCTTGGCCTGGCCGGGGCGGTGCTGCTGTCCCTGGTTGTCACCGTTGCTACACTTGGTCTACCCCGGCTGATGCAACTGGGGATCGATCACTACATTGTGACTGACGCCTTGAGTGGTCCGGAGCGGATTGCCGGACTCGGCCGGGTGACGGTGCAATACGGGCTCCTGGTCGTGGTCATTTTTTTGGTTACCTTCTGCCAGGTGGTCATGCTCGAGTGGATCGGCCAGTCGGTCATGCACCGTTTGCGCCAAGACCTTTTTGCCCATCTGTTGACCCTGGATCTCCGCTATTTCCACAATCAGCCGGCTGGCCGTCTGGTCACCCGCTTGACCAATGATATCCAGAACATGCACGAGATGTTCACCTCAGTAATGGTCAGCCTGTTTAACGACGGTCTCAAGCTGGTGGGCATCTTCTGGTTTCTGGCCCTGATGAATGGGCGCCTGGCCCTGGTGATGGCAGTCTTCGTCCCTTTGGCCACAGTGACCACCCTGGTGTTTTCCCGCTTTGCCCGCGAGCAGTTTCGAGCCATTCGCTCGCAGATGGCCAAAATCAACAGCTTCCTTGCCGAATCACTGGCCGGGGTTGCCGTGATCCAGAGCTTCGGCGGCCAGGAGCGGAGCAGCCGCACCCACAGCGACCTGACCCAGGGGTACCTGTTGCGCTCCTTCAGCCAGATCAAAGTGTTCGGGGCCTTTATGCCGCTGACCGAACTGATGAGCTCCGCAGCCATTGCCCTGATCATCTGGTACGGCGGTGGCGAGGTCATCCGGCAGCACCTGACCATCGGCGAACTGGCGGCCTTTATCTCGTACATGCGGCTCTTTTTTCAGCCGTTGCGCGAGCTTTCCCAAAAATACAGCATCGTCCAATCGGCCATGGCCTCGGCGGAGCGCATCTTTCAGACCCTGGACACGCATTCCGCCATGGCAGTGCTTGCCCCGGGGCATGCGACTGAGACGATGCTCACGGGCGGGGCTATAGAGTTCAGGGGGGTGAGTTTCGGTTATGAACCGGGCCAGTTGATCCTCAAAGACATCAATCTGACCATCGCCCCAGGCGAGACAGTCGCTCTGGTTGGAGCCACCGGCGCCGGCAAGTCGACCCTGATTTCTCTTTTGGTGCGCTTTTATGATCCAATAACGGGAGAGGTGCGGATCGACGGCCAGGATGTCCGCCAGATTCCTCTTGAGGTCCTGCGGCGGCGGGTCGGCATTATCATGCAGGATATTTTCATCATGCCGGATACGGTACGGGCTAACGTCATCCTCGACCAGGAACGGGATGAGGAGCGGTTGGCCGCTATTTTGACCCGGACCGGCTTAAACGCCTTTATCGGCCGACTGCCCCAGGGGCTGGACACTCGCATCGGCGAAGGGGCCCTCAGTCTCAGCCTCGGGGAAAAGCAGTTGCTTTCCTTTGTCCGCGCTCTGTACCGAGACCCCGCCATTCTGGTGTTAGATGAGGCCACCGCCTCGATCGACACCGAATCGGAGAATATGCTGGAGCAGGCCATTGAGGCCGGTTTCCACGGCCGCACCTCGCTGGTCATCGCTCATCGACTCTCCACCATTCGCCGGGCGGACCGGATCCTCGTCATGGATCAGGGGCAAATTGTCGAGCAGGGGAGCCACGAGGAACTGATGGGCCGTGAGAGCCTCTACCGCAAGTTGGTGCAGATGGATCTTCGGTTTGAGGAGTCAGCGTTCCGGAAGGAGGAGAAGAAAGAATAGCTCTACAAACTTGGTTGGAATAGAATTGTCGACCCAGTTTGCTTATCGATTGCCGCCAAGAAATGCCCCGCCGGTCTTATCCGGGCGGGGCATTTTTCATTCTCCTGGAGAGAGTCATTGTACACCCTGTACAGTCGGAAATCGGGCAATGGAGTCATTTGTTATCCAGTTCAATCCGGCTCGCCTTGGTGAGCAAGCCGGATCGGTGTTCACATTGAGCGGCGATACTGGCCGCCCACCTCGTACAGGGCTTCAGTAATTTGGCCGAGCGAACAGACGCGGACTGCGTCGATCAGTTCGGCAAAGACGTTGCCATTGTTGATCACCGTCTGTCTGAGCCGTTCCTGCATCGGTCCGGCCGCCTCGGCGTTGCGTGTTTGAAAATCCCGCAGCCGCTTGATCTGCGACTGTTTTTCTTCTTCGGTTGAACGGGCCAGCTCGATCTCGATCGGCGCCTCTCCCTTGGGGTTACGGAAGGTGTTGACCCCGATGATCGGATAGGAGCCATCATGCTTCTTGTGCTCGTAGTAGAGTGACTCTTCCTGGATCTTGCTGCGCTGGTAGCCGGTCTCCATGGCGCCGAGCACGCCGCCGCGGGCGGCAATGGCCTCGAACTCCTTCAAGACGGCCTCCTCGACCAGATCGGTGAGTTCATCAATGAGAAAGGCACCCTGGTTGGGGTTCTCGTTCATGGCCATGCCCCATTCACGGTTGATGATCAGTTGAATGGCCATGGCCCGCCGCACCGATTCCTCGGTGGGGGTGGTGATCGCCTCGTCAAAGGCGTTGGTATGCAGACTGTTGCAGTTGTCGTAGATGGCGATCAGCGCTTGCAAGGTGGTGCGGATGTCGTTGAAGGCCATCTCTTGGGCATGCAGCGTCCGTCCCGAAGTTTGGATGTGGTATTTCAGCTTCTGTGAACGCTCGTTGCCGCCGTACTTGTTCCTCATGGCCACGGCCCAGATGCGGCGGGCAACCCGGCCAATGACCGAATATTCCGGTTCCATGCCGTTGGAGAAGAAGAAGCTCAGGTTGGGGGCAAAATCGTCGATGTGCATGCCGCGTGCCAGGTAGGCCTCGACGTAGGTAAACCCGTTGGCCAGGGTGAAGGCCAGCTGGGAGATCGGGTTGGCCCCGGCCTCGGCGATGTGGTAGCCGGAGATGGAGACCGAATAGAAATTGCGTACCTGGTGGTCGACGAAATATTGCTGGATATCGCCCATCATCTTCAGGGCAAACTCGGTGGAGAAAATACAGGTGTTCTGACCCTGGTCTTCCTTGAGGATGTCGGCCTGCACCGTGCCGCGCACCGTTGAGAAGACCCGGCAGCGGATTTCCGCAACTTCCTCGACCGTAGGCTGGCGGCCGTTTTGGGCAAAAAATTGATCGATCTGTTGATCAAGCGCCGTGTTGAAGAAGCAGGCCAAAATGATCGGTGCCGGGCCATTGATGGTCATGGAGACCGAGGTGGTTGGCGCGCAGAGGTCAAAACCGCTGTAGAGGACTTTCATGTCGTCCAGAGTGGCGATGGACACGCCCGAGTTGCCGATCTTGCCGTAGATGTCGGGCCGCTCGTCCGGGTCGCATCCATAGAGGGTCACCGAGTCAAAGGCGGTGGAGAGGCGGTGGGCCGGCATCCCGGCACTGACCGTCTTGAACCGCCGATTGGTGCGGAAGGCGTCGCCCTCGCCGGCAAACATGCGCGTCGGATCCTCGTTCTCCCGCTTGAAAGGGAAAACCCCGGCGGTGTAGGGGAAGAATCCAGGGACATTTTCTTTCATCAGAAAGCGCAGAATCTCGCCCTCATCCTGATAGCGCGGCAAGTAGACTTTGCGAATGGTAGAGCCGGAGAGCGAGGTGCGGGTCAACTGGGTGCGCATCTCCTTGTCACGGATTCTGACGACATGTTCCTCGCCGCCGTATTGGCCTACCAGTTCCGGCCACCGGTCGAGCATTTTTTTCGTCTGGGGATCGAGTTCCCCTTCTTTCCACTCGAGCAGTTCATCAAAGCTGGCCACCGGCTTGCCGCAGATCGAAAACAGATCTTTGCTCATCCCCAGTGCCTGCCGCTCGCGCACCTTTTTTACCTGGGCTTCGACATGGGCATGGTAGCCGCGCAGGCAATCGGCAATCTCAGCCAGATAACGGGTGCGTTCCGCCGGCACGATGGCCCGGTTGCTGGCCGATTTAGGCGTGGCAACCTGAGGCAGGCGGCCCGGTTTGAGCTGGAGGCCGAATTTCTCCAGGGTCGGCAGCATGGCCTGGAAGAGGGCTGTCACCCCCTCGTCGTTGAACCGGGCGGCAATTGTGGGAAAGACCGGCATCTGGTCGGTCGGGGTGGCAAAGGCCTCGTGGTTGCGTTGATACTGTTTACGCACGTCGCGCAGGGCATCTTCGGCTCCGCTGCGGTCGAATTTGTTGATCGCCACGAAGTGGGCGAAATCGAGCATGTCGATCTTTTCCAGCTGCGAGGCCGCGCCAAATTCCGGGGTCATCACATAAAGCGAACAATCGACATAGGGCACAATGGCGGCATTGCCCTGGCCGATGCCGGAGGTTTCGACGATGACCAGGTCAAACCCGGATAGCTTGCAGGCGGCAATCACCTCCGGCAGAGCAGCGGAGATCTCGGAGCCGGTCTCGCGGGTGGCAAGCGAGCGCATGTAGATGTTCGGGTGCTCGATGGCGTTCATGCGGATACGGTCGCCGAGCAGGGCGCCGCCGGTGCGTTTGCGGGAGGGATCGATGCTGATGATGGCCAGGTGGAGGCTATCCTCCTGGTCGAGGCGGAAACGGCGGACCAGTTCGTCAGTGAGCGAGGATTTGCCCGCGCCTCCGGTGCCGGTGATGCCGAGCACCGGCGTCTTGCTGGCCATTGCCGCCTCCTTGATCTGTTGGCGCAGCACATCCGGATAGGCCCCGTTTTCCAGTCCGGTGATGACTCTTGCAAGCATCCGGCGGTCGCCTTTTTGCAGTCCGGCTAGGACCGCATCCGGCTTCGGGGCGAGCGGGGCGAGATCAATGTCCGCAATCTCGACCACTTCGTTGATCATCCCCTGCAAGCCCATGCTCTGGCCGTTCTCCGGCGTATAGATCCGGCTGACCCCGTAGGCGTGCAGCTCGCTCAGCTCCTCGGGCACAATCACCCCACCGCCACCACCGAATACCTTGATGTTTTCGCCGCCTCCCGCCTTCAGCAGGTCGATCATGTATTTGAAGAATTCGACGTGGCCGCCTTGGTAGGAGGTGATGGCAATGCCTTGGACGTCTTCCTGCAAAGCGGCATTGACAATTTCCTGCACCGAACGGTTGTGGCCGAGATGGATAACTTCCACTCCGGTGGATTGGAGAATGCGGCGCATGATGTTGATGGTGGCATCGTGGCCGTCAAAGAGCGAGGCCGCGGTAACAAAACGAACTTTGTGAGTGGGCTTGTACAGCGTTTTCTGACCGGGAGGGGCTGGGTGCATCATGGATCTCCTTGTATAAGTTTTTTTCAAATGACGAGCGCCAGATGAGGGATCGAACAAACTCAAGGGGAAAAAAGGATAACCAAGCGACGTTAAAGGACCAAATTGAAATAATCAAAACAATTTTGGTTTCTTTTGGCCGCAAAGTGAGAAAAAGTTGCTCGACCGGTTCGAGGATCGAGCTGCCCAAGCGGTGGGCGCCGTTTTTTGGGGAGCATGCGATAGGGTTAGCCCTCTTTGGTTTTGCAGCAGTGATGCTTTTCTTCTTGAAAAACTGCGGATGAGGGGAGATTTTTGCTGTACCCAATACTCGGTGTTGGGTACAAGAAGGGCAGTCTCGCAGCGTTTTTGGCATGAAGCAGTTAAGGTGCAGGAATGAGGAAGAATGCGGACGGGTTGACAACCGGTGAACAGGTGGATATTCGCTCATTGGCGGAGATGCCCGGTCTGCAGTTGATGCGGGCCAGCTTTCATACCCGCACCTTCCCCCGGCATAGTCACGAGGGGTACGGGGTTGGGGTAATAGAGCAGGGGGCGCTCGGCTTTTACTACCGGGGCGAGAACGTAGTGGCCCCAGCGGGCTGGATCAACACCGTCAACCCCGATGAGGTCCATACCGGCCAGGCCGCCACGGAGAGCGGTTGGACCTACCGGATGTTCTATTTTTCTGCGGATTTTCTCCAGCACATGACCCAGGCTGTGTGCGAACGCCCGACCTCCTTGCCATTTTTCACTCAGGGGGTGATCGAGGATCCGGACCTTGCCGGCCTGATCCGCCAGGTGCATGGGCAGTTGGGCGACATCCGAGTGGCAAGGCTGGAGAGGGAAACGATGCTTTTGGAGATGTTCTCCCGGTTACTGGTCCGGCACACCTATGAGCCGCCGACCGTGGTTCGGGCGGGCAGGGAGGAGGCTCCCATCCGGCGGGTGATCGACTACCTCGACGCCCACTTCGGTGAGGATTTGGCCGTCGATACCCTGGCTGCCATTGCCTGCCTGAGCCCCTATCACTTTATCCGCGTTTTTACCCGGCAAACCGGCCTCACACCCCATGCCTGGCTGATGCAGTTGCGCGCCCACAAAGCCAAGGAGCTGCTCGCTTTGGGGTTGCCCATCGCCGATGCCGCCCTGCAGACCGGCTTTGCCGACCAGAGCCATCTGACCAAAATCTTCAAGCGCATTATGGGCTATACGCCCGGTCAACTCCGCAATTCCGTACAAGACGCCTAAACGCTTTTCACTGTACAATCGCCCCCTCACGCAACATCTATCCCAACAAGGAGGCGACGATGGCAAGCTATGTGCATGGTTATTCGGCGGAAGAGGGACTACGGCTCAAAGATCAGGCGACAACCCTGGCCCGGCTGCTGTACGAAGAACTCCAATACCCCAAGGGGACAACGGTGCTGGAGGCCGGCTGCGGCACCGGCTGCCAAACCGTGTTTCTTGCTGCCGCTCATCCGCACACCCATTTTGTCTCAATGGATATCTCCGCCGCCTCGCTGCACACAGCGGCAGAGGCCATCGCGGTCCAAGGTCTGACCAATGTTAGCCTCCAGCAGGGCGATATTTTCGAGCCACCCTTTGCCGAGCAGCAATTTGACCATATTTTCGTCTGTTTCGTTCTTGAACACCTTGCAGATCCGGTCGGCGCTCTGACCGCTCTTCGGCAGCTTCTCAAATCGGGCGGCACGATCACAGTGATCGAGGGGGATCATGGCTCCTTTTACTGCCACCCAGAGACCGCCATGGCCCGACGCACTGTTGACTGCCTGGTGCAACTCCAGGCCGGGTTGGGCGGCGATGGACTGATCGGCCGCAGGTTATACCCCCTGTTGACACAGGCAGGATTTGCCCAGCCGCGGGTCGAGCCGCGCATGGTCTATGTCGATGGCTCCCAGTCGGATCTGATCGAGGGTTTCTCCCGCAACACCTTTATTGCCATGGTCCGGGGGGTGCGTGAGCAGGCTATCGATCAAGGCCTGATAGACGCGGCCGCTTGGGACCAAGGTATCAGCGATCTGGAACGGGCCGCTGAGCCTGAGGGGATCTTCTGTTACACCTTTTTTCGGGCGTGGGCAAAGCGCTGAGGACGAAGAACAGCATAGGAAAATTGTCTTTTCCGAGATGGGATTTATATTTTCCCTCATTGCCGGGAGGAAAAAGGAATAAGCTGGTTCATTCTTGCAACAAGGGCGCTTATGCCACACAAACTCAACTTTCTTTCCGTTCTTGTACTGATCATGCAGATTTCCTGTGCGCCGCGCCATTACCAAGGCCCGGTCTCCGATCATTTTGATGGTGAGCGGTTTTTTAACCCTGGCAAGCCGATGGACAAAGGATTGCTGGAGGTTTTGAAGTGGTACTGGACGCGCCAGCCCCAGCCCTGGCCCGAGTACAGCGAGTTTCCGGTCACCGATAAGCCGCCGCAGCGAGTCATGGGCAATCAGTTGCGGATTTCATTTGTCGGCCATGTGACCCTGCTCATCCAGACGCAGGGGCTGAACATCCTCACTGATCCGGTTTGGTCGGACCGGGCCAGTCCCTTCACCTGGATTGGCCCCAAGCGGGTCCATCCGCCGGGAATCCGCTTTGAAGATGTACCGCCCATCGACCTGGTGCTGATCAGCCACAACCACTACGATCATCTTGATCTGGCATCCGTCGAGCGGCTGTGGCGGCGCGACCGGCCACGGATTATTACTCCGCTGGGCAATGACCGTATCATCCATGACCGTATCCCCGAAGCCACCATCGAAGCCCATGACTGGGGCCACCAAGTGGTGATCTCACCGAATCTGACGGTGCATCTCGAACCGATGCACCACTGGTCGGCGCGAACGCCCTTTGATCGCAACCGGGCATTTTGGGCGGCTTTTGTCCTGGCGACCGCCGGCGGCAATGTCTATTTCGTGGCTGATAGCGGCTACGGCGGCGGCGACACCTTCCGCGCGGCAAAAAAGAAATTCGGGTCCTTTCGCTTAGCCGTCCTGCCCGTCGGCGACTATGATCCCCGCTGGTTCATGGCCTACAACCACATGAATCCCGAAGAGGCGGTCCGCGCTTATAATGATTTGGGTCAACCCCAGATGCTGCCCACCCACTACCGCACCTTCCAATTGGCGGATACCGGTTACGAGGTCCCGTTCCGCGATCTCACGGCGGCGATGCAAGCCGCCTCCGCCCCCGAAGGGCGCATCCGGCCACTCATGGCCGGCGAACACTGGTGGGTAGAGTAGGCTTTCTCCTAATCTTACTCCGGTTCGGCTGGTAGTCTGCCTGGTTCTTGGCGCCAGCTTTCTCGCCGGGATTGTGCCGAGCGCCGGAATGACAATTGAAATTCCCGCTTCCTGCCAGGGACGCACAGGTGTAGAATCCTCCCCGGTCAACCTGACTTGCATTCCATTAGCCTCATCTCCCCTCCAAGAGGAGCGGCATACGCCAACAGCAACCACCATGGATCTCCTCCGTCTTTTCCTGCCCTTCCTCAAACCCTATCGGCTACCGGTCATCCTGGCCCTGTGCTGTCTGGTTGCCCTGGTGATTCTCGATCTCTCCATCCCGCGCCTGATCCAGCGGATCATTGATCAGGGCATTCACGCGCAAAACCAGGAAATGGTGGTTCATACCGGCCTGCTGATGCTGCTAATTTCCTTGCTCAGCTTGGCCATGGCAGTTGGCAATAATTTTCTCTCGGTCAAGGTGGGCGAGGGCGTGGCCCGCGAACTGCGCGATACCGTCTTCCTGAAAATCCAGAGCTTGAGCTTCGGCAACCTTGACCGGATGAAAACCGGCGGTTTGATGGTGCGGCTGTCCAGCGACACCGCCGCCATCCAGCGCATCGTCAATATCTCCCTGCGCATCGGCACCCGGGCGCCCCTGTTGATGCTGGGCAGCTTTATTCTCATGGTGCGGACCAGCCCGTCTCTGGCGTTGATGCTTCTCCCGCTGATCCTCCTTACCCTCGGGGTCATCTGGCTGTTCATTGTTCGCATGGAGCCACTTTATCTATTGGTCCAGCAGAAGTTTGACCGCCTCAACACCGTGCTCCAGGAAAACGTCTCCGGGGTCCGGCTGATCAAGGCCTTTGTCCGCGCTGATCACGAAGGCGCGCGGTTTGCCTCGGCCAATACCGAGTTCACCCGCCATTCCATCCGCATTCTGCGCTTCATGTCCGGGATGTCGCCGCTCCTGACCCTGTGCGTCAATGCGGGCATGGTGGTGGTGATCTGGTCCGGGGGCCTTGCGGCAGCCAAGGGCGAGCTGACCGTGGGCCAGATTGTCGCCTTTACCAACTACCTGCTCACTACCCTGACGCCGCTGGCCATGATGGCCATGCTCTCCAACGCTTGGGCCAATGGCATCGCCTCGGCACGGCGGTTGAGTGATCTGCTCACCATGGAACCGGAGGTTGTCGACAGGGCGAATGCCCTGTCGCTGACCGAGGCCGGCCTGGCCGGCACGCCGGTGCGGATCGATTTCGAGGGGGTGAGTTTTCGTTACGGCAACGGCAACGGTGGTGAAAATGGCGGTGCGAGTGAATGGATTCTGCGGGATATCGACCTGGCGATTGAGCCGGGCATGACCCTGGCCATTCTCGGGGCCACCGGCGCGGGCAAATCAACCCTGGTCAATCTGGTGCCCCGGTTTTACGAGGTGAGCAGCGGCCGGATCTGTGTGAACGGCATTGATATCCGCGACCTGCAACAGGAGGCCCTGCGCTCGTTGATCGCGGTGACTCCGCAGGAGACCATCCTTTTTTCAGGCACGGTGGCCGACAATATCCGCTACGGCGCCCCGGAGGCCAGCGATCGCGAAGTGGAAGAGGCGGCGCGGGCGGCCCAGGCGCATGTCTTCATCCTCGGGCTGCCGCAGGGCTACCAGACCCTCATCGAGGAACGCGGCACCAATCTCTCCGGCGGTCAGAAACAGCGGTTGGCCATCGCCCGGGCCCTGTTGACCCGGCCGCGCATCCTGATCCTCGACGACAGCACTAGCGCTGTTGATGTCGAAACCGAGACTCGTATTCAAGAGACTTTGGAACATCTGCCGTTTCGGCATACCCGCTTGGTGGTGGCCCAACGGGTGAGCACGGTGCTGGGTGCCGACCGGATCGTCATCCTCGAGAAAGGTCGCATCGCCAGCCAGGGAACCCACGACGAACTGCTGGCACGCTGCCCCATCTATCAGGAAATCTATGCCTCTCAGTTGGGCAACGGCCTGGAAGAGGACACCCAGAGGGAACAGGAGGGGCAACGATGAGCACCCCGACGAAACAGGTCTCGCCCTCGGCGCGGCAAGGGCTGGAGCCGACCCGTCCGGGCGCGGTCGGCAGGATCGAGTCGGCTCAAAATCCGAAACACGCCCTGCTGCGGCTGCTGCCCTTTCTGCGGCCTTTTGGCCTGCGTCTGACGGTGGTTTTTGCCGGGGTGATCGCCTACACCCTGTTTGGTCTGGCTGGCCCGTATCTCATGGGGGTGGCCATTGATCGGTTCATCGGTCCCGGCCAGAGCGAGGGGCTGCTGCAAACCGTCCTGTGGATGCTCCTGGTCTATCTGCTGGCCAACGGTTTTCAGGTCGCGACCGCTTGGTTGATGTCGTCCATTTCCCAGCAGGCCCTGCAGACCCTGCGCCGCGATCTCTTTGCCCATATTCAGCGGCTGCCGCTCAAATTTTTCGATCACCTGCCAGCGGGCGAACTGATGAGCCGGTTGACCAACGACATCGACGCCGTCAACCAGACTGTCTCCCAGAACGTCACCACCTTACTCGCCGGGGTCCTGTCCCTGGGCGGCATCCTGATTGCCATGTTCGTGCTCGATTACTGGCTGGCCCTGGCCTCGGTCCTGGTGGTGCCGGTGATCATCGGCTTCACCCGCTTTGTCGCCGGCTATACGCGCAAGGGCTACCGCGATCTCCAGGAACGGCTGGGCAATCTCAATGCGGTCACCGAGGAGGCCATCGGCGGGCAGAAAGTGGTCAAGGCCTTTGGCCGCAACGATTCGGTGCTCGCCGCCTTCCGGAAAGAGAACGAGCGGGTCTACCAGGCCGGGGTCTACGCCAACAACTACAGTATGCTGCTTATGCCGGTGACCGGGGTGCTCGGCAATTTTTTTGTCATCATTCTGGCGGGATTGGGCGGTTGGCTCGCCCTGCGCGGGCTGGTCAGCATCGGCGTCATCGCCACCTTCATCAGCTATGGTCAGAATTTCATCCAGCCGCTGCGCTTGCTCGCCAATATCTACAACTCCATCCAGGCGGCCCTGGCCGGGGCTGAACGGATTTTCGAGATTCTCGACACACCGCCGGAAATCGACGAAGGCCTGGCGTTGCCCAAGGATGGGATCAGGGGCGCGGTGTGTTTCGAGGGGGTTGGATTTGGCTATGAACCGGGCCATCCGGTGGTCCGGGAGATGAATCTTGCCGTGGCGGCGGGGCAAACCATCGCCCTGGTTGGGCCGACTGGTGCGGGCAAGAGCACCATTATGAATTTGCTGACCCGCTTTTACGAGATCGATTCCGGCCGGATCACCCTGGACGGCCGCGACCTGCGCGCGATTGCCAAGTCCGACCTTCGCCGTTGCATTGGATTGGTGCCCCAGGACACTTTTCTCTTTGCCGAATCGGTGCTGGAGAACATTCGCTTCGGGCGATTGGACGCGAGCGACCAAGAATGCGTTGAGGCGGCGAAAATGGCCGATGCCGATCATTTTATCCGCCAGTTACCCCAGGGCTACCACACCGATCTCGCGGAGCGGGCGGGCAACCTTAGCCAGGGGCAGCGGCAACTGCTGGCCATTGCCCGGGCCATCCTCGCCCGGCCCTTGATCCTCATTCTGGACGAGGCCACCAGCAGCGTCGACACGCGCACCGAGGCCCGCATTCAGCAGGCCCTGCTGCGGGTCATGGACCGGCAGACCAGTTTTGTCATCGCCCATCGCCTCTCGACCATCCGTGATGCCGATCTCGTAGTTGTGATCGAAGAGGGCCGGATTGTCGAACAGGGCACCCATCAGCACCTCCTGCAACGACGCGGAGTCTATCACCACCTCTACACCAGCCAGTTTAAAGGCAAGGCGATTTAGAGCGGGAAAGAAAGCTTTTTGGTTTTTCTTGCTGCTGCTCGGGTGATTATTCCAGTGATCGCAGGGTGTTGCCAATGACATTCTCCGGGATGATCGCGGCGATGCTTTGAGCGGTCGCCCATTCGATGATCTGCGGATTTCTGGCGGCTTGCGTGCAGAGGAATTGTGGGTCTACCGTCTTGCCGATCCGGCCAAGATCCAGGCGATCGGCATCAAAACAGGTCTGCACGGTGATGTTTTCATGGGTTCGCGCTCCGGTGTGGAGGCGGCAGGCGGTGAGCAGGAGAGCAAAGGGTTCGTCGTCAAGCTGGAAAGAGGTCCCCCGCAATTGCTCAGCCAGCATGGCTCCGCGCGGCCCGTGCTCGGGATCGGCGTGTTCATTGAATCGCCTGCTGTCGTGGAACAGCGCGAACAAGGCCACAACCTCTGGGGCAGCCCCAGTCCTTTCCGCCAGCCGCCGGCCGTTTTCGTAGACCCTGGCCCAGTGGGCGAGACCGTGAAGGCCCCGCCGGTTGATCGGGAGTTGCCGGGTAATCGTGAGGATGAGCTCGGTGGCAAGGAGCATGGTGTGATGGGGGGCGGTTTGTTGGTGCTCAGGACCAGATTTGATCCCGCAGTGATCGAGCATAGCATTCCGGGCAGATGCCGTGGCTGAAAAGCGCGTCGCTGTTCTCGGTGATGTACTTTTCCAACTGCTCCCACGATTCCTGTTCGGTGCGGATTTTTTTGCAATACATGCAGATGGAAATAATCCCTTCCAGCCGTTTGACCCGTGCCAGCGTCGCTTCGAGTTCCTCTTTTTGACGAGTCAGCAGCTCCTGCTGGTTCTTCTGTTCGGTGATGTCTATGATGGAAAACACGGTGTAGGCCTCGGGGCGTTCGCCCAAAATTATAGTCCGGCCATGGTCCTTGGCCCAAAATCGTTCCCCATTCTGGCGCTGATACAGCACCTCCCCCTCAAAGCGGCCGGTCGCTGCTATTTCGGCGTAGATGCTGCGGCCGTAGGCTTCGAAAATCTCGTCATTCTCGTACAGGGAGCGCACCGATTGACCCTGCAGGGTTCCGGGGGCAAAACCAAACATGGCTTCCATGGCCGGGTTACACAGCTCGATAACCCGGTTGCGGAGAATGCAGAGCCCCGTCGGCAGAGTGTCGAGGATCGCTTTCTGTTCTTTCAACACCTCCTGCAAACGCAGATCGGTCTGTTCCTTGGACAACACCAGCATGCCGAAGCCATTGGCCAGCATCATGTAGAACAGGATGAAAAAGCTGATGAATTGAATGGGATTTTGGGAAAAGAGCACGAATTCGCCGTTGGTGGTGAGGGCGAGTATGCCCCGGAGAGAGGCGGCCACGGCCAGCAGGAGGGTGCTCCATCCCATATAGGCGCGCAGCGACGAGGTGGACCAACCACTACGGAAGATCGCCCAAGCCGAGAGAACAAGGACTGGCGCGGACAACAGGGTCGAAGCGGCCAGCCGCCCGGTTGCCGACAGCGGTGTGGCGGCCAAGATACCCAGCAGTGCATAGGCAAGGCCTGCCCATTGGTAGACCAGGGGAACCGGCCGATTCGAGATACGGAACAGGGCCCAGCATTCGTAGGCAAATCCGCTGATCAGACAGAAGTTGCCCAGGGTATAGCTGAAGATGTCGGCGATGGTGCCACGACCGGCAAGAAGCAGCCAGCCGGTGCACTGCAGGAATTTGGCTGCGATCCAAAAAGGGTTGCGCTGGGATTGTTCCTCATGCCTCTGCAGCAGAATGAGCACCACGCCGAAAACAAAATTGCCAAAGGCGAGGGTGAGAATAATCGTTCGTATATCCAAGAGTTCATCCACCCCTGTCTGGCAGGGGATTGTTGCTCGGTAAAGGGGGTCAAACAGCCCTCAGGGTGAGTATCCAGACATACACCGCCGAAGCCGCCAACTGACAGACAGTGACCGGCACACCATAACGCAGAAAAGTAGTGAAGGAAATAGGCTGGCCGTTGGTGGCACAAATACCCGCACTGACCAGGTTGGCCGAAGCCCCGATCAGGGTGGCGTTGCCGCCCAGGGTCCCGCCGAACATCATGGCGACGAAAACCGGCAACGATTGGGCCGGCCAGGCGGTGAAGCCGATCCCCAGGGCTTCTTCAGGGACTATCTGCAAAAGCACCAGATATCCCTTGGTCATGAGAATGGCGGCGGCCACCACCGGGATGTTGGCAAGAAAGCCGGAGGCCAGGCCGATGCCAGCCAAAAGAAACATCCCGGCTATCAATAAATTATCTCCGAAAAGATCGAACATCTGCCGCGAGAGACCGCCAAGAATACCGGTCTTGGTGATTTCCTCGACAAAGCACATCATGCAGAAGATGAAGATGATCGTCTTCCAGTCGACATCGCGCAATACGTTTTCCACCGGTTCGACTCTGGTGGCGTGGATTGCCAGCAGGGCCAGGCTGGCGCCGATGATCGCCGCCGAGGGTGGCAGGATGGGGCTGGGCATATTCTCGCCGATGAGAAAGAGGGCCACCATGATGCCCAAAGTGAGCAGAGAAAAAAGGCAGAACAGAGGCCTGTCGACGGGCCTGGGCCGCAGGTCTTCGGCCAGGATGCAGCGGGTCTGCCAGATCGGCCGCAGGAGGAGTGGCATCAGCGGGATCAGGACCGCAATGGCCATCACTCCGCCGAGGCTGACCTTTTGCAGATAGGCCATAAAGCTCAGGCCCATGGCCTGGCCGACGAGGAAGGTGGCCGGATCACCGACCAGGGTCAGGAGGCCGGCGGAATTGCTGAGCATGGCGGTGAAGACCATCGGGCCGACAAAGTCAACCTTGAATTCGCGGCAGACCCTGATGACGATCGGGGCAATGAGGATCACCGCTGTGGCGTTGGGCAGGATGGCGCAGATCACCGAAACCATGGCCGCCAGCATGAGCAGAAATCGTTTACCGCTCCCCTTGGTGAGGAGGAGAAAGCGGGTGCCGACATGATCGAAGATACCGGTGGGCCCCAGGACCCGGGCCACCACCATGCCGCCGAAGAGCAGGGCCAGCGAACCCTGGGAGGCGAGGACGGTGTTGAGGATATCTTTCTGATCGATAACCCCGAAGACGGTCAATAAACTTAACCCCAGCAACCCGGCCAGGGTCATGTCGATCAGGTTGAAGGCGATACACAGGATGACACCGCCAAAAACGGCGTAGATGGCGTAGGCGTGAAATTCAGGCATGGGCGTGGTCCTCTTGGAAGGCGGGAATTAGAACGGTAGGGCGTAGATCATGCCGCCGTCGCGCACCAGCCGGTTGGGACCGCGTTCGAGTTTCAGCGGGCCCTTTCTGCCTAGGTTGCGCTCAAACATCTCGCCATAATTGCCGACAGCTGCAACCACTCGCCCAGCCCAGCCTGGCGTCAATCCAAGCGGGGTAGCCAAGACGTCGGTTCGGTCGAAAAAAATTGTGACTGAGGTTGAATCAGGTTTTCCCTGGCTTGCCTGCAGGGTTGCGCTCGTTACACCAAGCTCTTCCGCGGTGACCAGGGCCGAGAGGACTGCTTTGATCGTCATGAGCCATTGGATGTCGTCCTGCCGCACTGCCGGTGAGATAATCTCCCGGGAGTACAGTCCGGGAAGAAGCGTGAGGGATTGTTCACCCTTTGGGGCGAGCAGGCGTACGGCGGCAAGGACGGTGGCATCGTTGGTCAGGGCTGCGCATTGGCCGTCGAGAAAGGCGCGGGCAGCCAGCTCGAGACCATCGAAGAGAACCGGTTGGAATTGCAGATTACTGGTTACGGCCAGATCCTCAAGATTATGGACATGGGTCGAACCTTTGATCACGGCAATTTTGGCGTTGCGCAGGCTCTCCAAGCCCTTGCTGCTGTCTTCCTTGCGAACTAGAAAAGCTTGGCCGGTGATGACGAGCGGACCGGCAAACAGCACGCCCAATTGCGACTCTCGGCCCAGGGTATAGGAAGTGTTGCGGGAAAGCAGGTCGATCTCCTTGCTGAGCAGAGAGGAAAACCTGGCCCGGGTGGGGAGTGGCAGAAAGGAAACCTTGTCCGGGGTTTGCAGAACCGCCGCCGCCACAGCGCGGCAGAAGTCGGCATCCATACCCGACCACTGGCCCTGCGCATCGTGCAGGGCTAAACCGGGGATGTCAGGGCTGACGCCGCAGCGGATCGTCTTGCGTGCCAGGACGGTGTTCAAGGTCTCGCCTGCCCAACAGGGCGCCGCGAGGAACAGACAGATGAGTGCGGGAAGGAGAATGCGCATGACCAATCCTTTTGTCGGGAAAAGTAGTGGTTAGTCCTTGATTGCCAGCCGTTGTCCCAGTTCAAAAGCCCTCTGGCAATCCAAGGGAAAGACTTCTGTCCGTCGCGCCGCTTTCTTGGTCGGGTCCATGTATTCCATGATGACCTTGGTATAATCGGCAAATTGACAGGTGTCAAAGCAACATAAGGTTTCGGCCTCACTGCCAAAGGCACGGCTCAGTGAGGCCTCGGTGGAATTGAACATCACCTCGTAGCCGATCTGCCGGCTCACCTCCTCGCTGACATTCATGGTGTAGACAAAGGCTGTTTTAATGGTGCGCGGGAAGACCGAACGGGGCGGCTGGCTGTAGATCAGCGGCGCAAAGAGCAGCCGCTCCATGAAGGAGCGCATTTCGCCGCTTATGCAGCCGAAGTAGATCGGCGAGCCCAGGATCAGGGCGTCGACCTCCATCTCGATTTTCTCCAGCAGCGGACGGAGTTCGTCCTTCATGGCGCAGCGGCCGCTGCTTGGCCCGTCGATCATCTTGCAGGCAAAGCAGCTGGTGCAGCCCTTGTAGTCAAGATCGTAGAGATGGACCAGTTCGGTTTCGTTTCCGCCCCTTGCGCGGCGGCCCCTTCGAGCGCTTTTTCCAGCAGTGTGGCGGTATTCCATTTCTTTCTCGGGCTACCGTTGATGGCGAGTATATTCATATCGGTTGGACTCCTGTTAATAAGTTACGGTGCATCAGCTCCCTGCACCTGGCACCCCTGCAACACGCGCAGGGTGAATTGACAGGGGGCCTCGGATCGCACCTGCCGGTCTAGACGGGCGGAACAGCCAGCGTCTTCCATGATGGCTCGGCCGTCCTGGGTGCACAGCAGGACAACGGCGTACGGGTTCTGGTACTGCACCTTCAATTGATACGACGAGAATTCGGCTGCCAACAGGCGCGGGTCGTGCTGGGTCGCCTGCTGCAGGAGCACGGCATCACTTTCTTGAGGAGGCGCAGCGAGCCCAGAGAAAGAGGCGTCAACCGCTGCACTCAGATTGACCATTTTGGTGGACAAGCGTCCGCGCTCCTCGTCGCCAGGAAGTCCTTTGTTGCCGGGTGTGCAGCAGGCGTTGAGGAGGAGTAACGCGGCAAGAATAAAGAAGAAGTGTCGTTTCATATCATTAGCTCCAGTGCACCATTCGGCCATCTGTATCCAATCCGGTATCAAGGCTCATGCTTTTTAGGGTGTCCAGCGGTGAAGGCTGATTTTGCAGGGATAAGGCCATCCAGCCCCACATTTCGATGACATTGCCGAGCGCCTTCTGGAAAATTTCCTCGAAGGGCATGGAGCGATCTCCGGGAACTTTGAGTGCATCAATGTATGTCGGTTCAGGGGCAGCCGGATAAATAAGCCCCAGATTGGCGGCAACGTGGCGGGCAAAGGGAAACAGGACATTGCCGCTTTCGCCGATTTTCATCATCTTCCGCATGGCCGTATGCCAGGCGTGCACGTCCGGGTTGCCGAGCTGCGGATAGGTTGTTGTCAACGCCTCCCGCCACAGTGCCGCAATATCGGGGTCCATCTGTTCCTGATGGTTGATGTCGGAGGAGTCGTACACATTGGTTGATATCTGGCGATTGAAATCCAGCACGCCCAGGTTGAGCCGTCTGTGCGCATAAACATCCTCGGACATCTCACAGCTGCGGTGATTCGTTTTGTTTTGCTCATAGGGGCCGACCTTGAGGTTGACTACCGGATGAATGGTGCCGTCGGAAGCGACATGGGCGGCAAAACCGAACAACCAGGCCAGGCATTTCTGCCGTTTGTTGGCTTCCGGAATAGCGCGAATGGCGGCAATGCCCGTGCGAATCATGGTCACGGCCTGCCCCTTGTGCATGGCGTCGGCCCACTGGGTGGAGGTGCCATGAAGAACATCGAGATACGGATAATCGGGAGCGATTGACCCGACTATGCAAAATTTTTTCCACAACCCCAGCGCCTGCTTGGCCTCCGGATGCAACAGGCCGCCACGGCGATGCACGGCTTCCTCAATGGCCAATTGGACGAGCGTAATGTGCGTGTACCCACCGGACATATAATGTTTTCTCCTTGTTAGTGTGCAGGGCTTTTTTTGGTTTGGAACATAAGAGCCCGGTTTGCGAGTTATTTTCTTTATTGATGATTGGTGAGCAGCGGTTGCGGTAGTGCATCCCAAGCCATAAGGTTTCGGCTTCCCTTTGGGGCGAGTAGACATACATTCCGTTACCGGTGCCTCTGAGATCAAAACCTGGAAGGCTCACTGGCTCCGCATGATCTTTTCGACCAACCGCTGTAAGGCTTCCTTGATAGTCCTGCTCGGTTCATCCTCCGGAAGCAGGGCGATGACCAAGCGCAATCGATGGGTTGCTGGATCCGGGTCGCGGGCATCGCCCAGGCGGTTCAGCACCTGGCGGTACTGGCTGGCCAGCCGGTTGAACACTTCCGGTTCAGTCAGGCTTGCCTGTTGGCGGGTTTCCTCCAAACAGGCCCAGAGGGCATCGATTCGTTCGGCTTCGATTTCCGCCAGGGCGTGGCAGAGCTCTCGTTGTTCGGCAAAACGGCGGCGTCCGTTTTCAGCAGCTGCTCGGAGCAGGTCCGGCAATTGACTGGAGAGCGTGTCCATCGGCTCGCGCTCGCCCCAACTGGCACGAAGAAAGGCGGCGTCCAGGGCATTGAACAGCGGGGCATACTCCCAACTGCCGCTGCGTTTGTTGCTGTGCACGGCGGCCTTCCAGTAAGCCTCCTCCATCTCGGCCAACCATTTTTTGATCCCCTTGGTGTTCCCGTGCACCACGTTCGCCCGGGTCCATCGTTGCCAGTATGAGCCCAACAGCGTCAACCGTTCGGTGGTCGAGCCGAGCTTAATCAGTTGCTCCAACTGCTCCCGGCCCATTTCCATAGAGGTTTTACCTTTTTTTCGCTGCTCCTCTTCTTTCTTTTTGTCCGTATCCTTGGACTCCAACAGATCGGCTCCGTGGTGGATCTCCAGGCTGGCGAGGTGTTCCAGGGCGTGCAGGCTCAAGTCCGCGTCTTCAAAGCTCAACGCCGCTCGGTAATGGCCGATGGCGCGTTCCTGGTCGCCCAGTTCTGCCCAGGATACCGCCAGTTTTTCCCGGACCCCGGCATGCTGGAAATCGGTGCCGCGGGCGGCCTTCTCGATGGCCTTGAGTTGTTTACGGTAGAAATCCTGCCGCTCAGCCGGGGTGGCCTCCTTGAGGCGCGCTCCCAGCATCTCGAGGTCGGCAATGAGGTGGCTGGGATGGACGTATTCAAGTGGTTTCGTTTCTTTTGCATCATCGACATCGGGGAAGCGGTACTGCTCGTCACCGTAGGCCTGGAAGGCCCCCCAGGTGTTGGTCTGGGGATGATCGCGATGGGTCTCGGTGCGCGACTGAAGCAGAGCCTGCCCAAAACGCATTCCCTTGAACATCGCCTCATAGAAGATGCGGGCAAAGGTGGAAGCGGCCTGATCGTCCACGGCCCAGCCAGCAGCGATGACTGCCTTGCAGCCCATCTGGATGAATTCAGTGGCCAGGTTGGCGGCCAACTCGCCCCAGGGTTGCTCCGCCTCCTCTTTCATGCTGCCGAGATGACAACAGTTGATGAACACAAACTCGGGCACCCGCCGGAGCTTGCTCACTTGAGCGCTGGTGAGATAGGTTTCCGGCCCGAGCACCATCCCGGTGCAGCCGGTTTTCTTGTCGTTGACGATGCCGTGTCCGGCCAGATGGACGAAGCGGTAGTGGCCGTTGAACAAGCCGTCGAAGACCTCCTGGGCCATGGGCCGACAGAGCTCGTTGACCTCATATTCGGCATGGGTGAAGTATTCGGCCACATTTTTGGCCTCTGCCTGGGCACCGAGCAGTTCCGTCAGGCCGGACTGGGTGTCGCCGACAACAAGGGTCCGTTTTTCCGTGACGACCTGTACCCGGCCGCGGCCGTGGGGTGTGGCCAGTTGGCGCACCAATTCAATCCGGGCCGCCAGGGGTGGTTCGCCGGGCTGGTCGGTATCGCGCATCAGTTCCCAGGGATAGGCCGCAGCCTTGGTGTCCACCGACAGCATCAAGGTTCGGAGATCGGCCACCGCCTCCTTCATCCCATTGGGCACCAGCAGCTCAAACAGGGCCCGTGACAGACCGGGCTGATCCATGGTGCTGCGGGTGGCGGAGCGGATCAACCCATCCACCGCCTGGCGTTGGTCGGGTTCGGCACTGACCTCGTTGCGGGCTCGATCGGTGACCACAGTGAAACGCAGGCTGCCGTTATCGGCGACGATATGGACCCGGTACATACCCTGCTGTCCGCCGCTAGCTTGACACCGGCCGCGGTAGCCGCCCTGGCCGTCGCGCAGGCGGCCTTCGAAGCGGGCTACCTCGGCAAAGCGTGCCTCGCCGACCAGATCGCGCAGGGCCTGGACGGCGGCGACGGATCGGCCTTCAACCTCCTCAAACAGGGTCAGGTGGCCGATTCGGATCTTCATTGCCGATTGCAGCAAGGCCCGGTTGGCCCGCCGCAGGGCCTCGAGCAGGCAGCGTGCTCCGGATTCGATGGGCAGGCCGGCAAAACCGGTGCCCACCAACAGTGAGGAGACTGCGAGTCGTTCGGGTTGCGACGGATCGGCCTCGCACTGCTGTTCCATAATGCGGGCATACTCGAGTAAACCTTGACTCAGGGCCTGGGTCAGGGCACCGGGCAGCAGGTCGCCGAGAACGCCCAGGCCAATGACGATGGCTCCGGCTGGTTTGGCAGTCGGCTCGGTCCGGCGGAAGACCATGGCGCTGCCGACCTGACAGGGATAGCGGCCGATTTTTCCGGCCCGTTCCAGGCGGCCGTCAAGGTGATCGTTGAGGAATTTGGCGCTGCCGCAGAGGGTATTGCCTGCATAAGCGCCGATCAGCACCGGGGTTTCGGCGCTGGCCAGACTGCCATGGATGACCTCGATGACCACCGGCGCCTCTCCTTTCTCCCTGGTCCGTCGTCTCGGCCTTGCCCCGCCGGTGGCGGCGGCCAGCACCTCGTCGGCGCTGGGATAAAGACCACCCCCGGTCAGACCGCGCGCCCGGAAGATCGGTACAGCCTCGCCCCTCGCCCCGGCTGAACTCCGTGGCAGCTGGCGGGTGTTGCCGGTTTCTATAAGTTCCCGGTAGGCCTCGAAGGCCCGCTCATGATTAGCAAGATCACCGTGCATGGCGTCCGTGTACCAGACCGGCACACCGGCTGGAATCCCAGTTGTCCACGGCACCCGGCCATCACCCTCGCTGGTACTGCCAATTTCTACCCGGCCTTGTTCGCACCGAACCGCAATCGGTGTCGGCGCTTGGCCGGCCACATACAAACAGCATTCCGGATCGAGCTTGGCCCCGCTCAAGACAGCAACGGTTGCTCGTGCAGCGGCCAGCGGCCCGTCCTGCGGCGGTATCCAGGCCGTGTCCCTTTTCTCGTCCCGGTCCGCATCGTAGAATGTTCGCCAGGTCTCGGGGTTGAAATAATCAAGACCATCGGCA
The DNA here is from genome assembly GCF_963662935.2 of uncultured Desulfobulbus sp. Taxonomy (NCBI): domain Bacteria; kingdom Pseudomonadati; phylum Thermodesulfobacteriota; class Desulfobulbia; order Desulfobulbales; family Desulfobulbaceae; genus Desulfobulbus; species uncultured Desulfobulbus sp. The sequence goes on from NZ_CAXXTL010000002.1 coordinate 2,949,249, forward strand.
GCCAGACCGTTTTCCCCCGGCCAGGGCAGCATCTCCAGCACGCCGGGAAAATCGCGGACAATCTCCAGAAATGCGCGCATGTCGTGCTTCCAGTCGAACCAGTGCTCTATGGCCTGGACAAAATCGTCCCGACCCAGCAGCACGGCCGCAATGGAATGCGAGCCTTTATTGGGTGTACCAAGTTGCAGCAGGCGGCTACCCGGCAGGGCCTTAAATTTAGACCAGCGGTCCTGCAGGGCCAGTCGCGCCACCAATCCGCCCATGGAGTGGGCGACAATCCTGACGGGCTTGCCCCGTTCCTTGGCCTCGGCCATGGCCGGGTCCAGCTCTGTACCGAAGCGGAGGGCAGATTCCTTGATCGACTGGCGCCAATCGTAGGCAAAAGGGCGCACCTCGTGGGTTTCGGCGAGGAAGCGGGCCAGCTTTTCGTAATTGCGATCCAGCCACCCGTCCGGGCTGATGTTGGGGGCATCGATGCGCAACCGCTCCATGCCGCCACCGCAGAGGCTGAGCGGATCGAACCAGATGCGGTTGGTCCCTGTCTGAACGTGGCTGCCCATGATGCCGGGCAGGAGGAAAACGATGGGGGCCTGATCACGGCGTTTGATCTCAATGCCGCTTCGGCTGATCACCGCCTGGGATGGGCCGTCGATGAGGGTGAAGTCCTTGTCCTCGCCCCGGAGGGCGGCCAATAAGGCCAGGGCGCTCTCGTCGCGGCGGAAATAGCTGAGATGGTGCACCTCCGGGCCGGTCAGGCTTTTTTGCATGATCCCCATGGTACGAAAGGCGCCGCCGCTCATCGAGGGGGTGTTGACCACGAGATCGGTCTGGCCGCCGTAGTAGATTTCCGAGAGGCAGTCGCCCAGCCAGGGAAGCAGGCCATCGCCTTGAAAATCGCCAGCCAGCACATGCAGGGGTGCATCGATGCGGATGTCTGCCGCATTCAGCAGGCCCACCAGGGGCGAGTCGGGCATCATTGCTTCCAGGCCGGGGAGGATGCGGGCATCGGTGCGTTCGCGGACCACGGCCAGGAGGAAGTTTTGCAGCAGCTCAAGACCTTTGACCACCGGTTCGAGCAGGGGCACGGCCTTGCCGCCCGCTTCCAGTCCCTTGCCGAGCAGGTTGGCCATGACACTGGCCCAGCGGTCGAGTCGGCCGGATGCCAGGGTGGTGCCACGTGCTGGGCAAGCCACCCGGACAAAACGCTCTACCCGAATCTTGCGACTGAGCATCTCTTGGTTGAGTTCGCGCAACCGTCCGGCGTCAATCTCAAATCCTTGGCGCCCTGTTTTTTCACCCAGTTCGAGAAAACGAGCGATCTCACTTTCGGTGAAGGGATCTTGGCCAATTCTGTTGGCCCTGGCTAGGAGTTCACCCACCAAGCCGCCGCGCGAATGGCTGACCAGATGCAGCCGGGCACCCTGGGGGAGGGTTTTGATCAGGTCCAGCGCATTGGCAATCGGGCTTTCGGTGAGACTGCGGTGCTCCAGGGCGTAGATGCGTAGACCATAGGTTTTGACCAGATTATCCAGGTATTTGGAATTCTCCCACAGGCCGCCGAAACTGCCCTCAGAGGAAGAGGCAGTCCCGTGGAGGAACACCAGGGTCGGTTCGCCAGAAGTGGGCAGTTGCTCCACCTTGCTCAGATCCCAGCGGTCAGTGGCGCAGCGATAGAGGCCATTGCGGTGCTCAAGCCGTGCGTCCTGGAAACTGCCCGCCGCAATCAAGGCGGTCATGCCCGCCGGGCCGGTGCGGAAGACGCGCAACCCTTTCAAAATCCAGGCACCAATGCCCTCGCGAGAGAGGCCGTCGGGCAGACGAGGACCGGTGAGGCGCAGGGCCTGACTGACGGTGATGGTTCCCTCCGTGCTCTCCCCACCCCTGACTGCCGGGCCGAGGTACCGCTTTGCATCCTCGGCTGCGACCAGGATGCGGGTGCCATTTGCCAATTGCAGTTCCAGAACGGTATCGGGCTGGAGGTCAAGTTTGGGCAGGGCCGATTCCGCGCCCCGTACTGCCCCGTCGAGGCGATACGTCTCGGCCGTCCATCCGGCGACGTTTCCTTTGCTGGCAGTTGAACCTTCAATCTGCAGGGTGATGGTGGATGTACTCATGTTTGCCTCCTTGGGTATGCATTGGGGGGCAGGGCTTACCCGCCGACAGTGTCGGCGGATGGCCGCTCTCCAGCCGGAAAAGAATCGGCCAGGCTATGGGAATCTCTGTGGCGCTACCAGGGTAATGAAATCCTTGCGGTGCAATGAGCGTTGAAAAAAGTGGAACTGTTCAGGTTTGATGGTCCGGCTCGGTACAGGCTGTGCAACAGGCAAATTCAGGATTGATGGATGAATGGAACCTTTGCAAGGATTTTTAGGGCTTTCCCCTGACATCCGCAGGTACTTTACCTGCAGGGATCGAACATGAAACGATGGGGAGACGGGAAGGCTGCACCCTCCCGTCTCTTTCTTCTCCCTGCATTGAGCACACTCAAGCAAGGCGGTCATTCTGCCCTTAAAACTTGACGCAACCGTACAACATCATGGACGTCCAATCCTCATCGCCGCCATGTAACTGCGTGGCGCCGTCATCTGGAGTCGCGTACGCTCCAACCAGGGATAAGGTGAGGTAATCGGTGGCCGCCCAGTCGAAAATCAGGTTCCATTCATCGGCATAGTCATCGCTGACGACATCATACGCCTCCGGTTTATGGAGATTGAAATTAAAATAAAACAGGTTGACCGTCAGCGATTCGACCGGTTGGAACTTGAGCCGGATCATATGCGTATCCAGATTGTTGTTGCCCAGGGCATATTCGCCGACAATCTCGCCCTGATACCAGGTGCCCCAGTCGGTGCCGCCGTAGAACAGGGGATCATAGTTCTCGTCAAAGATGGCGTAGCGGTAGGTCAGTTCCGGTTTCCACGGCACCTTGCCGAACTGGTAGCTGGTGGCGATGTACCAGCCGTTGCCGTTATCAAGGCTGTTATCTTTGTCCTCATGGGCATATTCCGCCTCGAACTTGAGCGGGTGCAGGGCCTCGGGGCCACCGGCGACCGCAAAGGGTTTGATGTCGCCGCGGATGTCGTAGACCTTCATCCCATCGCGGGTCTCGTCTTCAGAATCGAGCGCGAAGAGGCTGCCGCCAAGATGCGCTGAATCGCTGAAGGCGTAGTCCGTCGTTGCCCCGCCTGCCCGGGTGTCAAAATCGCTGAAGTGCTGGGCGGTAAAGTCATTGATGCGGTCAGTTTCAAAATAAAAGAGGTCGCCGGACCAGGGACCTGATTTCATGCGAATAATGCCGGCAAAGTCAGCGCTTTTCCGGCCGCCGAGATACCAGGCCGCCCGTTTGTAACCACCCTCGCCTTCGCTGGTGAAGAGAAAGCCGTTGCCGACCGCATAGATCTGCCGGCCAAAGGAGATGTCGAGGAAATCCTCGCCGAGCGTGCTCAACAGATTGCCTGAACGCCAGCCGGCATAGGCCTTGTCGAAGCGTAGCGAACTGACGTCCCCCTCGGCGGCATTGGTCCCGCCGACATCGATACCGCCAAAGGTATTGGCCTGGACCGCGTCGACCTTGGCATAGAAAGATTGTGAATTAGGCAGGGTATAGTTGCCTTCAAGCCCCAGGCGGACCAGCGACTCCCACCAGGAATCAATATTTTCCCCATTCAAGTTCCCTTTATCGTTCCCGAACCAGGCGTTGCCCTGATTGAAAAACGCGAGGTCAAAGCCAACGGAGGCCTGCAGAAAACTGTTGTTTTCGCCCTGATAGAAGCGAAGCGGATTGGGCTTTTCGGCCTCCTCGGCATACCCTGTGGCGATCAACGGGGTGGTGAGCAGGAGTGCGGTGACGGTTGCCGTGAGGGGCAATCTCAACAGGTGGTTCATTGCATCAATCTCTTTTTTGTTGAAGTTAAAGGGTGAAAAAACGGTTCCGTGTTCACGCTTCCCGCGACCGAATTCAAAGCGCTTTGATCCAACCGCGATTTCCGGGTAGGAGCAAATCCCGATAGACGGGGCTGGGGCGATCCCAGTGACCCTGTCCCGGAAATGCTTGGAGACAGAGCCATGGGACCATTATCAGGTTAGCGCCGGGTTGGCCATAAAAATGTCGCTTTGCCACAGCGTGTCGTTGGTCTGCTGTTGAGTTTACCGTCCACCTTTGGCTGCGGAGGCTCGGTTGAGCTGGTGCGAGCGATCTCGTAGGGCTTCACCGGCCTCCCATGGCACGTTATTCGAAGATCTTGAAGCGACGTGCCGTTCTCGTGCCGAAGATCTGGGGCGATTGCGGCAGCCGGGTCGAGGGGAGGTAGGCGCGGATCTTGGTGAACCAGGTTTCGTAGGTCGCCGGTTTGGCATCGTGCAGGGCCTTGAGGGCGTAATAGGTGAAGGCGCCGTTGGGCCGGCCCTTGAAACTGGTGTCGTAGCTGTATTCGGTATCCAGGCAGCCGGCCAGCAAGAGGTCGCCGCCGGAGCGGGTGAGTCCACCGCGCAGCGGCGTCGCGCTCACTCGGGCTGCGGGTAGCTGATCCTTTGGCATCCAGGCTTCAGGCGGCATGAAACGGACGCGGGGAACGCCGGGATCGAGGTCTTCCTCAGAGCCGCGGGTCACGGAGCCCGAATGGCAACTATCGGAAATAAGGACAATGCGCACACCGGCAGCGCGGCGGGTGAACAGGGCATGGATGTCGTCGTCGAGCAGGGCGCCTTTGCTTGCCAGATCGTAGGGGCAGAGGGCCTCGTCGCGGGCGTCGGGCTCGTCGCCGTTGGTGTCCGGCACCCAGGTGCCGTGGCCGGAGTAGGTGAAGATCAGACTGTCCCCTTTGGCCGCCCCATCGATCAAACCGCCAATAGCTGCAATCATGGCTGCCCTGGTCGCCAATGCATCAAGCAGCTTGTGGACGGTGAAGCCTCGGGTCGTCAGTTCCGCGGCCCAGTCGTTGGCGTCGTTGACGCAACCGGAGAGATCGTTTTGGGTGCCGGGGTAATCGTTGATGCCGATGCAGAGTGCTTTTTTGTTCATGGGAACCTCCTGGGTAGTGGGGTTGGGGGAAAGACTCCTTGCGTGGTGGGGAGAGAGGTGTGGGGCGCTGCGGGCAACGCCCGTATTTGTCCTAATTTTTACGTGAGAGTGTTGCGTAAGTCAAGGCTTTTTCAGTGTTTTCCTGAAGCCCTTGTGGTGCAAGGAATATTGTCGCCGAGGTGTAATTCGACCATGGAAATGGCCAAGTTTGGCGGGGGAGAAGGCAGAGGGAAAAGCAGAGGTTATTGGTTGTTTCGGTGTTCCAGGTGGGCAAGCATCAGGTTGATTTCGCCGTAGGAAAAGTCGTCGCCAAGGGCGATTTTCAGATCCTTGATGGAGCGCGCCTGGATGTTGGTGATGCGTTCCTCAAGCTCTCGCAACCGGTCTGCCGGCATGAGGCCGTCGATGGCCAGTTCGCCGGTCTTGACGAAAAAGGCGAGATGTCCCTCGACGGTCTGGGGGGTCAGGCCGCGCTGCTGGGCGATCTCCATGATAGAGAGGCCGCTTGCCAGCATCTCCCGGCTGAGGGTTTTGGTGTCCTCTTTTTTTCCTGCTTTCTTGGGCTCGCCGGTCGGGCCGATGGCGGTGGGGTTGGGGAGGATAACCGCTTCGATCCCGTTTTCTATACGATACCCGGCCACCATGGCAACGATTTCCGGGCCGTATTTCTCGGCCAGCCGTTTGCCGATGCCCTTGATGGCCTTGAGTGCCGGGAGGCTGTCAGGCAGAAAGACGGCGATCTGGATCAGGGTCTTCTGGTGCAGCACCTGGAAGGGGGCAATGCCCGCGTCCTTGGCCTTGTCATTTCGCCACTGCCGCAATTCGCGGAACAGCTCCGGATGGCCGACGTCCGCCTCGGTATAGATCGAACTGGACTTGGTTGTGGTCTGCTGCGCCTCCATGGCTGCGGTCGACAGGGCGCGGAGATAGCGCGAGGGCGAAAACCCATCCCGGCAAACAAGGACCGCCGCCAGCTTGCTGGCGCATTCCTGCCGTGCCAGCTTGATTGCATCCACGATTCGCTTGCGTACCTCTTTGTTGTCCGATTCGACTTCCAAGCCCTCGACGCAGGGTTTGAGGATGGTCTCGAATTTTTCCTGAAAATAGCTGCCGGCTTTGACGAGACGTTCGAGCACCACCGGGTCGGCAGAGGGTTCCCGGTCTGCACCAAACAGGGATTGGAGCTGCCGCCGGAAATTGTCGCCAACGGTGCAGATGGCCTCCAGGGTTTGCTGCTGGACATCGAACAGATCGGTTGCGGCGGTCATCTGCACTATGCTCGCATTGCCCCGGATCAGCCCGACCAGGCGGTTCAGCAGCCGGGCCAGGGTCTGGAAATCGAAACATTCGAGCAGCAACTGCTGCTGGTAGCGGATCTTGGCGGTTGCCAGGGTCGTCTCGGTAGGCCCTTGCTCTTCGATGGCAGCAATAAAATCGAGCACCACCGGATCGGTTTTGACGGCGCGGGGCGAGATCGGCGAACGGAGCACCAAGCCCTCGAAGGTGCGGCAACGGCTCAGGGCCACATAGACCTGCCCATGGGCAAAGGCGGCCTGGGCGTCGATCACTGCTTTGTCAAAGGTCAGTCCCTGGCTTTTGTGGATGGTGATGGCCCAGGCCGGTTTGAGCGGATGCTGGTTGAAGCTGCCGATCACCTTCTGCGAGATCTCGGCGGTCTCCGGATCAACCTTGTATTCGATGTTTTCCCAGGTGACCGGCCCGACCTCGATGAGCTCGGTTTCCCCCGGACAATCGACCTTGATTTTCTCGCGGCTCATGCCGCTGATCGTGCCGATCTTGCCGTTGAAATAGCGCTTTTCCGGGGAGGAGTCGTTGCGGACAAACATCACCTGCGCCCCCACCTTCAGCTCCAGGCTGGCGGCGGTGGGGTAGGCGTATTCGGGAAAGGCGCCCTCGACCCCGGCCTCGAACCGGCGGCTGGTGCCGGGCAGGGCGTCGAGTTTGGTGCGGTTGATGGCGTCGGCGCTGCCGTTGTGGGTGCAGAGGGTGATGTAGCCGTCCTCTTCGCGCGGCGAGAAATCGGGCTGAAAGCGGGAATTGAGCAGTTCCAGGCTGGCCGCGTCGAGGCGATTGTCGCGCACCTGGTTGAGCAGGTCAATGAAGCGCTGGTCCGACTGGCGATAGATGTGCTTGAGTTCAATCGGAATCAGCTCGAGCTTGCGTAAAGCCGTGCTGCTGAAAAAATAGGGTGACTCGTAATACTGGTTCAGCAAATGCCATTCCGCCTCCTTGACCACCGGCGCCAACTGCTGCAGGTCGCCGATCATCAGCACCTGCACCCCGCCAAAGGGCAGCTCGGAGCGGCGGTAGCGGCGCAGGACGGAGTCGACCCCGTCAAGCAAATCAGCCCGGACCATGCTGATCTCGTCGATCACCAGCAGGTCGAGGCTTTTCATCAGGTTGCGTTTCTCCCGGCTGACCCGGTGCTGGCCGCTGTGCAGTTCGCTGCCGGGAAGGCAGGGGCCAAAGGGCAGCTGGAAAAAAGAATGCAGGGTGACGCCGCCAGCGTTGATGGCCGCCACCCCGGTGGGCGCGGTGACCACCAGCCGTTTGTGGGTTTGTTTTTTGATTGCATGGAGAAAGGTGGTTTTGCCGGTGCCTGCCTTGCCGGTGAGAAAGACGGCGCAGTTGGTGTGCTCGACAAAGGCTTCCGCCAGTTTGAGTTCGGGGTTGGCAACACTCATGGACAATTGATGCGGCAGAAGGGAGAAAGGGATGGGGCGACGAATGCGGGCAAACTACCTCATTTGGCCGCTCACGGCAAGCAACCTTCATTCATCGGGCTTGCGGCGCAGGGCCTTGGTTCGCCCTTGCCGGACCTTGCTCTCCACCCGCCGCTTGCGGGCCGCCTTGGACGGCTGGGTGGGGCGACGCTTTTTTTGCACCACTCCTGCCGCCCGGATGATCTCGGCCAACCGCTCCAGGGCCGCTTCCCGATTCTTTTCCAGGCTGCGGAACTCCTGAGCCTTGATGACCAGCACCCCGTCTTCGGTCAGACGCTGATCGTGCAGGGCGAGCAATCGGGTTTTGTAGCTTTCGGGCAGGCTGGACGCGCTGATATCAAAGCGCAGATGCACCGCATTGGAAACCTTGTTGACATTCTGGCCGCCCGAACCCTGGGCGCGGATGGAGGTCAGTTCAACCTCGGAAGCATCGATGGCCAGGGTGGAGGTAATAGAGATGGTTGGCATGATTTTTTATCACTCTTTGTTTGTTGCCATTTTAACGTTGGAGGTAACCGTCCAGTTGACCAAAGGGTTAGCCACGTAGGCCAAAGGCAAGCACCAAGGTTGCAGCGATAGAAACAAGAACTTGTGCAAAAACTAACCAAGCCTCGATTTGAGCAAATGTAGAAAGTAGTCGGCCTCCGGCTGCTAGATCGCCCGCCAGGAGTTTGCGATTAGAACGACGCACCATCAATCGTGCCGGCCAAAGCGTGGCATGTTCTAACTCTGTCAAAAACACAACGATGTCGATGTGTTGAGGAATTGGTTGCTCTTTCACTTTTTTGCCAACCTCCGCGCTTGAGGAAACGACTGCAGCAGAGTAGCGCTGAAAAAGATTTAGGAGGACAGCCCCTGAAAACAATATAGCCAGTCTGCTAAGCGTGTCGGGTGCGAGGAATTTGGCAGCTGAATCAATGTTTGCAAGTAGCGCGCCGAGAATTGCTGCATACCCAACTAGCATCCAGCCAGAGAACTTGGACAAGCCTGCGCTCATACACTCGGCCATTGCCATTAATACTTGGCCAATGTATGCGCTATCGGTTGCGGTGATAGATGGTTTATTTTCCATGTGCGGCTAAGGTGGAGTGTGACCGGTGAGCTTCAGCGAGTCCATGTTGACCAGCTTATCTTTATATTTTCTTATTATTCTAATTCATCAATCTGCTTTGTTGTCAAATATACTCTATTTAAAGGGTTCCTCACATGAAACGGTGCATGAGCGGTATGGCCGGTAAGTTGCCCATACAGTGGTAGAGGTTGCAGATAAAGAGGTCAGCTGTTCTGAACCCATAGGCCTTGTGGCTGACGACTTTGGCTTTATTGTTGAGCCCTTCGACAGTGCCGTTGCTGATGGGCATGTGGAACCAGGTCAGGATGTTTTCTTCATGGCGTCGGACCATCCAGGCAAACTCGCGTAAGGGTTCCAGGCGAGAATGCGTTGCCCACCAAAACCACTGCTTCAAGTGCTTCCTGGCCCAGGTTTTTGTCTTATAGGACCATAAATCTCGAAAGCGCTCTTTGAGGAGATAGGCCCTGTTGATCTTCAGATTCATATGCTCAAGGCTGCTGAGTCTGATCCTTTGCTTCGGCGTAAGGTTCCAAGGATTCTTAAGCCAGATATACCGGCTGTCCTTCATGAGCTCCTTGTGTTCCTTTCCTTTTTCTCGGATCTCATCTCGCCGGACTTGATCAACCGCTTCCATCAGGTGGCGAACGATATGAAATTTATCAAAAACAAGAGTTGCCTGCGGAGCACATTCCTTGATCACCTCGACATAGGGCTTCCACATATCGCAACAGATGCCCTGGAGTTTGTTTGTCCGCTCTGGCCCGAGGTAGTTGAAAAAGCTGCGCAAGGTATCTTTGGTTCTTTCAACCCCGCTCCAGATCAAGGTTTTTGAGCGGAGATCGTACACATTGGTGAGGTAGACATGACCTTTTTTCCGCGAAATCTCATCAATACCAATATGCGTAATGCCGCTGAGATCGCGATGCTCCATGCCATATTTCACTACGCTTTTGACTGCTGTGGCAACCGTACCCCAGGCACAACTGAACAGTTTGGCGACAGAGTACCAGGGCAGCATCTCGGCCCACTTGGCCAGGTAGCAACTGTAGGCAAGAGTAAAGCGTTGCTTGCCCGTCACCCAGGGAAGTTTCTCCGTGCGGACGCCTCCACATCGAGAACAAGACACCCGACGAGGTACATATTTGACCCAGACAGGTATATTCCACAGAGGCACGTGGCGAAAGAATCGCACCTCTCGCCGATCCCGGTAGACGGCAGGATGTCCGCATGACCCGCATCGCACCCTGTGGCGGGCATCAGGACGAATTTCAGCGATTATTCCATCGGAGTCTTTGGTGACCGTATGTACTCGAAAACCTTGCAAATCAACCGTCTGTTTGATTATCTGTTCAACAAGCATGAGTTCCTCTGTAGATAGATTATTGGCTGGCCGGCCTTTATCTACCTAAAAGAACTCATGCTTTTAAATTTGTTAAGCTGTTTTACGCACCGTTTCGTGCGGGGAACCATTTAAAGCAGAAGCATTCAGAGCAAAGTATAGGTTGAATAGGTGTCTTACTGGTATTTGATCCATAATTTTGTCTTTATCTATATCAACTTCCATAAAATTTCCATTACTCACCACCTCATCTTTTAAAATGGTGTACATGTCTGGAGTATATAAAAATAAATTTTTTATTTTATCCTCTATAGGCTTATCATTCATCGAAACGGTATGTGTCTCATGTGCAAATTCGTTTCGTAGTTTTCTTAAGTAGTGAAGCATATCTCTCGTATTTTTCCTCAATAGGCCAAGTCTGTATGCCAATTCTGTTTTTGAGTAAAAACTTCCGAGTGGTGCTGTAGGACCAGAAAAAAGAGGGTCATTGTTTTCTGGGTTCGATTTAACTAAAGTTGCTTTTATCAGTTTCTCTAATCCAACATCGAATAATGATACAGCTACTATAATTGCACCTCTATCACTCTCATTTTTAATTAAACCATAATAGCCAGAGAACATTTCTGACATTTCAGGACCTATGAATGGATTCATGTTTATCCTATAAGATAACAGTCTTGTTAGGCAAAATTACGAGATTTGCTTCCAGGTTAGCTGAACTTATATAATGAAGCAAATTCGATAAGTTATCATTTTTAACTGTGGATGTCCAGTTGTTAGGACAAACTCTAACGACAAGCTATCCCTCCGGGAGTGTGAGGGGTTAAGGTGCGGGTAAAAAATGGGAAAAATTCCCCGCTGTGTCATGTAAAGGCCACAACCGAAAAAGCCTGTATCTTGGATGGGGGAGATTGCTGCACAAGACTGAACTTTGTTCGCGGGCATGGCCCGCTCCTACCAGCAGACTCGATACTCTTGGGGTAGGAGCGGGCCATGCCCGCGATGTGCATCCTGAATTGTTGCATCTACTCGGATGTCATTTCGAGCGCAGCGAGAAATATCTAGAATTATGCTGATATTACTCCTCGCGGTGCTCGTCGATGACAGAGATCGACCTATTGCGAAACCATCAAATTTATTTCCGCTACCCTCAGCATCCGGGCCCCGGCCGCCCGCATCTCGGCCAGGGCGCGTTTGCTGTCGCCCGGCTGCAGATCGACCCCGGCGACGGCATCGTTGAGCACGGTCACCGTCAGGCCACGTTTTCGGGCATCGAGGACCGTGGCGCGCACGCAGTAATCGGTGGCCAGTCCACCGATGTAGAGGTGGTCGATGCCGTTTTCGGTGAGCAGATCCGCCAGAGTCCTGTCTTCCTCGGTTATCCCGTCAAAGGCGGAATAGCCGTCGACGGACTCGTCCATCCCCTTGGAAAGGAGAACAACGGATGCGGGCAGCCGCAGGTCCTGATGCATAGCGGCGCCATGGCTGTTCTGGACGCAGTGCACCGGCCAGGGGCCGCCAAAGGGTTGGAAGTGGCTGGTCTGCGGCGGGTGCCAGTCGCGGCTGGCAAAGATCGGCAGACCGATGGCCACAAAGTGTTCCACCGCCCGGTTGAGCGGCTCGACCACCTGATCGCCCTCGGGGACCGCCAAGGCGCCGCCCGGACAAAAATCGTTCTGCACATCCACCAGGAGCAAGGCCGTCGTCTTGTTCATCAATCTTTCCTCCCGCTGGTGACCGCCTGGGCCAGGGTGCAGCGCAGTTCTTTGAGCTGCGGCGAGATCGACACCTTGTAGTGGTGCGGATTGACGAATCGGCGGCAGCCCTGGGGCAGGAGGTCCATCTCCCGGCGGCAGCGCTCGGCCATGCGGTCGATCGGTTCCGGGGCCAGAGTCCGCTGCCCCTGTGCCATCACGGTCAGTCGCAGATCGACCAAGCGGACGTCCGCCGGCAAGGTGGTCTGGCGGAGGGGATTGGTCGGGTCGTAGACGGTCATCCCGCCTGCCAGCGCCTCGCCTGCCAGGCAGACCAGATCCTGGATGTAGGCGCCGCCAGGGGAGACGGCGCGCAGCACCTGCTTGCTGCCCGGCAGGGTCGCCTTGGCCGGGTCGCTGGTGGTTTTCATCTTGGGCTGGCCATCTATCGCCACCAATTTGTAAACTCCGCCCAGGGCAACGCCGCCGGTTCCGGCTGCGGTGGCCAGTTTGGTGCCGACCCCGTAGATGTCCACCCGGCCGCCCTCATCGCGGATCGAGTCGATCACCTGTTCGTCGAGTTCGTTGGATGCGAGGATGCGCACCTCGGGGAAACCGGCGGCATCGAGCATTTGCCGGGCCTCGCGGGAGAGATAGGCCAAATCGCCGGAATCAAGCCGGATGCCGCGCAGCTCATGGCCTTTTTCCCGCAGTTCCCGAGCGACGTTGATGGCATTGGGCACACCGCTTTTGAGGGTGTCGTAGGTGTCGACCAGCAGCACGCTGCTGTCGGGGAAGGCGTCGGCATAGGCGCGGAAGGCGGTCAGTTCGTCGGCAAAGGACTGCACCCAGCTGTGAGCATGGGTGCCGCGCACCGGCAGGCCGTAGGTCATGCCCGCCAGCACGTTACTCGTGCCCTTGACCCCGCCGACACAGGCGGCGCGCGAAGCGGACAACCCGCCGTCGGGCCCTTGGGCGCGGCGCAGGCCGAATTCAATCACCTCGGCCCCGGCGGCAGCATGGCAGATGCGAGCCGCCTTGGTGGCCACCAGGGTCTGGAAATTGATAATATTGAGCAGCACGGTTTCTACCAATTGGACTTCGGCCAGGGCACCGGAGACGGTCAGCAGGGGCTCGTTGGCAAAGACCACCGTGCCCTCGGGCGGCGCTTTGATCGTGCCCCGGAAACGAAAGGTGCGGAGGAAGGCCAGAAAGCGGGGCTTGAACAGCCCCAGGCTGCCCAGGTAGTCGATCTCCTCCGGCGTAAAATGGAGGTTCTCCAGACAGTCCAGGGCGGGTTCCAGTCCAGCAAACACGGCGTACCCGCCGGCAAAGGGATTGGTGCGGAAATAAAGATCAAACACCGCCGGTTTGTCGGCCATCCCCTCTTCGAGGTAGCCGGCCAGCATGGTCAGTTCGTACAGATCGGTGAGCAGGGGTGAGAGGTGCATGGGGCTCCGGAGTGGTGTCGAGGGCTCAAGTCGCCATAGCAGGGCAGGGTTCTATGCTTGACGCTTCCCTGGCCGGGCCATTGCGCATGAATCGGCCAGGTATTTCTAATCATTCTTCCACAAGATCAATATGTTATTGAAGAATGGAACCTATGGTTCTTGATAGTGCAAATACGTGGTCGCCGCAAGCTCTTTTCGCGCAGAGGACAAATGGACCTGTTCAGGCCGATTGCACTGGTTATTGAAGCCATCGATTGCGCCGCTCTTTCAAGCGAATATTTACTCGGGGCCCCGGGCGACAGGTTTTTATGGACAGGGTTGATTTTTTTCGCCTAAAATTGACATCATGTGTTGCGAAATATGACGATGGTGGTCATGTTGAAGATATCTTCCACCTGATCCCCTCTTTTAGGGCAGATGCCGGGAAAGTGAAAATGCATCCACTGGGGATCAGGAAGAAACAGGAGGAGTAAACCGGCAAGGTGACGATCACGCTTTGTTCGGCAACGGGCTGTTATGAGACAGCTGGAGTTCGCCGCATGGAAAAAAAAAGTTGGGATGACATACCCTCGTTGGATGGGCTGACGATCGATTGGGAGTATAAACCCGAGTCTTCCAATAATAAAAGATCGTTTATCCGGATAAAAATGGAGGCTCTTGCCAAACTCTTTGAAGTGAAAGAGATTTTTGTCAAGCTTGCAACAAGCAGCCAAACATGCACCGCCCATCTGCTTGACCTCAGCGAGGGAGGCTTGTCCTTGGGGGTGCCGATTCCACTTGCGGTCCATCTTCCCGTTAAGGTTGGTTTTTTTCTTGGCCAGGTGAAAGTCGTCGCCAAGGCTGAAGTGCGGCATGTCCGCAAGATAGAGGGGCAATACATCACGGGCATCAAGTTCATCGATCTCGACAAGGAGTCCGTTGCCTTTCTCAAAGAACTGTACGCCTCTCAGGTTTTTCGCCACGCCCTGTAAATTTTCTTTTTTGCGCCCTCCTGCCAGGGCAGTGACATCTTGAGCGCTGCTCGCCTGCAGTCTGAATGCCTGCCGTTACCGTCGGGACCGCCTACTGGCATGCACAGTGCAGCCTTCCATACAAGTTGGTTTCCTTGACCCGTTCACAGCCAGAGCCTGTTTTTTTCCTGTTTCCGCTGCTGCCCTGAAGACATTTTCCTGACAACGTCTCCGGGAAATGGTGGTGGAGCTTTTTCCTGTAAAAATAAGGGTTTTCCCTTATAGACAGGCGCACTGATTTTCCCATAAAATGGTTTGTGCATGGAAATTTTTTAGGGAGAATGATTACCCTCCCTCCCCACCATCGGCCAGGTCATCGTAATGAAACCCTCTACCCGGTTTCAGGGTATAGTCTTCCAAACAACGATAGAAGGTAATTTTTGCAGGAGGCTTTTGTGAGTCGTTTTTCGATAGTCCATCCTCGCATCTTGGCATCAGCAACGCATACCCTCCATAATCTCAAAGAGAGAAATGAATATGAGTCTTTTGAATGATTTGTCCGTCGGCAAGAAAATGGTGTTTTCGGGTGTGACCACAACTGCATTGCTGGCTGTGATCCTTGCTGGGTTGGCGTTGTGGCAGAGTGATCAGGCGCAACAAATAGCTGCGGATGAGGTTCAGAAACTTGCCAGTCGGGAGCAGGAAGGCCTACTCGCCGGTGTTGTCGCCACCCTCGCCAGCCAGCAAGAACTCCTGGAAGAGAAGGTTGTCTCTGATTTGAATGTGGCAAGGGATGTCTTGCAACAGATCGGCATGGTCGGGTTTTCCAAGGAATCGGTAGAATGGCGGGCAGTCAATCAATTCAGCAAAGCAAGCTCCACCACGAGTTTACCCAAAATGATGTTCGGTGAGACCTGTTTCAACGGATGAACGAGCAAGGGGACATGCTGCGGGTCAGTACCAATGTCGCCACCCTCGAAAATAAACGGGCCATCGGCACCTATATTCCGGTTACAAACCCCGATGGTAAATCCAGCCCGATTCTCCAGAAGGTGCTTGCCGGTGAACGCTTCGTGGGCCGGGCCTTCGTGGTCAATAAATGGTACGTCACTGCCTACGAACCCATTTATGACCGGGAGAAAAAAGTCGTCGGAATGCTGTATGTCGGCGTGGCCGAAGAGAGCGCCAAGAGTCTGCGCCGGCAAATTATGGATATCAAGGTGGGTGAAACCGGCTATGTCTTTGTGCTCGATCCTAAGGGGCAATACATCATCTTCCAGAAGGGGGAGCGTGACGGTGAGAATGTTTGGGAAACAAAGGATGCTAAAGGGGATTTATTCATTCAGGAAATAGTCAAGCGTGGGCAGGCACTTAAACCCGGCGAGTTTTCCAAATTTCAATATTCTTTGCTGAGTCCTGGTGATCCTCAGCCTCGCCAGAAGACAGTGAATATAGCGTATTTTGGGCCCTGGCAGTGGATCATTGGTGCGGGGACATGGGAAGAAGAGATCAAGCGGGGTGTTACTATCATTCATAACTCCAATAGGGTGAGTCGAAATCTTATGCTGGGTGTGTCTGCGGCCGCCCTGGTTTCAATAGCGATACTCTGGATTCTCCTGGCACGGAGCATAGTCAGCCCCATTCGTCGCGCGGCGGATATGCTCAAGGATATTTCCGAGGGCGAAGGTGACCTGACCAAACGACTGGAAGTAAAAAGCAAGGATGAGGTCGGGCGTCTTGCCTATTATTTCAATAATTTCGTGGGCAAATTGCAGGAGATTATCACCAGCATTGCGGGAAATGTGGAAACCCTGGCCGCCACCTCCACAGATCTGGCGACGGTCTCGCGGTCTTTGACCACCTCTGCCAAGGAAGCGGCGGACACATCCGATTCAGTAGCTGCTGCATCCGAGGAGATGAGCGCAAACTTTCAGTCGGTGGCTGCCGCCATGGAGCAGTCAACCAGCAACGTCAACATGATTGCCTCCTCCACCGAGGAAATGACAGCCACCGTGGGCGAGATTGCCGAGAATGCTGCGAAGGCGAGGGGGATTGCCGATACGGCGGTCAAACAATCCCAATCAGCTTCGACGAAGATGGCTAACCTGGGCCAATCAGCCACCAATATTGGCCGGGTGACCGAGGCCATCACCGAGATTTCCGAGCAGACCAACCTGCTAGCCCTCAATGCCACCATTGAGGCGGCGCGGGCGGGCGAGGCGGGCAAGGGGTTTGCGGTGGTCGCCAACGAAATTAAGGAGTTGGCGAAGCAGACTGCCGCTGCCACGGTGGATATCAAGAATCAGATCAATGAGATGCAGACCACAACCACGACTACGGTTGCGGACATTGAGAAGATTTCTGACGTAATCGTCGAGATCAGTAACGTCATCAACGTCATCGCCACGGCGGTGGAGGAGCAGTCTGCGGCCACGGGAGAAATTTCCGGCAATATTGCCCAGGCCTCCCAGGGGATTGCCGAGGTCAACGAGAATGTGGCTCAGAGCACGGTGGTGGCCGCCGACATCACCCGCGACGTCAGCGGGATCAGCACCCAGGCCCGACAGGTCGGGGAAGGCTCGGCCCAGGTGCAGGCCAGTGCTCAAAACCTCTCTGATCTCTCCGGTCAATTGGAAATCTTGGTGAAGAAGTTCAAAGTTTGAGTCTGGTGGCAGAGCAGGGAGAGCCTGGATGAAGCCTCGGCGTCATCCAGGCTGTGCTGTTTGTATGTTGGGTTATGCTCTGTAAATTACGAAAGAGATGTCATGTTGAATCCATTTGCAAACGAGAACAACCGTTGTTTCGACACCGTGTTCGTCGAAGGGTGTGCCGTGTATCGGACGGTGTGCGCGCTCCATGCCTGGGCCGGCAAGGTCATATGCTCGCGGGAGAGTGCACTATGAAGTCGGGTTGCCGGAGAGCAGGAAGGGCCTTTTCCCTGTTGTGCTTCCTTGTGGTTCATTTATTAGCAGCAACCGGGTACACCGTCGAGCTCACCAGCGAGGAGAAAGCCTATCTTCAGGCCAAAGGGCCGGTGGTTTTTGTCAGCCAGACTCATTATCCGCCTTTTGAGTTCACCGAAACCGATCGGCAACGCGAGGGCATGATGCTCGACGTGGTCCGCTGGCTGGGCGTCGAGACCGGTTTTCAGCCCCTGTTCGAGGATATGAGTTTTCAGAAGGCGCAGGAGGCTGTGCTGGCGGGCAGAGCGGATGTGCTGACCAGTCTGTTTCTGAGCGACAAGCGAAAGGAGCAGTTTGCCTTTACCTGCCCCCTCTTTGATGTGCCGGCATCCATTTTTATCCGGACTGATCGGACGGACATCAAGGATGTGGGTAATCTGCACGGCAAATCTATTGCCATGCAGCGGGGCGACTTTGCCAAGGAGTTTCTCGAGTCGCAGGGCATACAGTTCTCTGTGTCGGCTACCGAGGATTTCGGCGAGGCAACTGACCGGGTGATTGACGGCCAGGCCGACGCCGTCATCGGTGACGAACAGATCGTCCTCTACCACCTCTACAGCAACCGGCTGACCGGTTTGGTCAAGAAAGCAGGCGCCCCTTTGTACATCGGCAAAAATTGCATGGCCTCCAGCCAGGACAAGGCTGTTCTCATCGGCATCTTGAATAAAGGTATTGAAGAGGCACGGAAAACCGGTGTGCTTGATAAAATCGGCAAAAAGTGGTTGGGGACGACCTACGGATATCAGGAATCGGAACTTGAGCGCTATTTTCTGCCGGTTGCTGTTGCGGCTGCGCTTCTCATGGCCGCACTGCTAGCTGTCTGGCTGTGGAATATGCAGTTGCGCAGAAAGGTCCGGGACATAACCACAATTATTCTCCGCCGGGAAGAGTCCCTCCGGGAGAGTGAGCACAACTTCCGTGTCTTTTTCGACACCATGGACGATTTGATGTTCGTCGGCGGTCTTGACGGACGGATTTTCCACGCCAACGCCGCAGTGGTGAAAAAATTGGGCTTCAGCCTGGAGGAGCTGAGGGGAATGTCTTTTCTTGATTTGCATCCACCGGGTAAGCGCCAGGAAGCGGAGACCATCATTGTCGCCATGACCGCCGGGAAAACCGACAGCTGTCCCCTGCCGCTGCAGAGCAAGCAGGGCAAGCTTCTGCCGGTGGCAACCAGGGTCTGGAAGGGACAATGGAACGGCAAGGGTTGTCTTTTTGGCATTTCCAAGGATCTCACCAAGGAGCAGGAGGCGCTGCAGAAGTTCAACCGGCTATTTTTCAGCAATCCGGCGCCGATGGCGCTGTCAAACTTCACGGATAACTGCTTCGTCGAGGTCAATGACGCCTTTGTGCGCACGACCGGTTATGCCCGCGAAGAGGTGCTGGGCAAAAGTAGTGCTGAGTTGAGGCTTTTTTTCGATTCGGGCAAGCAGGACGAGGTGGTGGTGCAATTGGCCGCCCAAGGCCGGGTTGCGGATTGCGAATTGCAGGTCAGGCGCAAGGACGGAACGATTCTTGACGGTGTCTTTTCCGGGGAATTGGTGGAAAGCCATGGCCAGAAGTCTTTTCTCACGGTCATGATCGATCAGACCGATCGCCGGCGGGCGGAACAGGCGGTGCGCGAGAGCGAGGAGCAATACCGCCACTTGTTTGAATCGATGCTTGACGTCTACTGCCGAATCGACCGCGATGGGATCATCACCATGATTTCTCCGTCCGTTGCCAGGGTGACCGGTTTTCAGCCGGAGGAGCTTGTGGGGACGAGTGTCGGCACGTATTACGATAACCCGGAGGACTCCTACCGCATCCTTTCACTGATGGTGAAAAACGGTTTTGTTGAACACTTCGAGCTTGCCGTGCGGACTAAGTGTGGAGCACGCCGTTGGCTCTCCTGCAGTGCCCGAATAGGGAAAAGCAAGGACGGCGGCGGCTTTGCCTGCATCGAGGGCATCGCCAGGGACATTACCGATCTGCGGCAGGCTACTCTTGCCCTCCAGCAGGAATTGGCCTTCCGCAACGCTATCATCGACAATATGGCCGATGGGCTCTGCGTCTTTCATGAATTGACCGCTCCCCCCTTTATCAGTTTTACTGTCTGGAATGACCGCATGGCCGAGATAACCGGCCATACCATGGAGGCTATCAACCGGTCCGGCTGGTATCAGACCTTGTACCCTGATTCCGAGGTGCAGGAAAAGGTTGTGGAGCGGATGCAGGCGATGCGGCAAGGGGAAGAATTGCGCGCCGAGGAGTGGCTGATGACCCGTGCCAACGGTGAAAAACGAACGGTGAGCATATCAACCTCCTTTGTCGCCTCCGAACAGGGCACAGCACACAGGCTGGCCCTCGTGCGGGATATCACCGACCTAAAGCAGGCTGAGAAGGAGCGGCGTCAGATCAACCAGGAGCTGCAACAGGCGCACAAATTGGAAAGCCTGGGGCGGATGGCGGGCGCAACGGCCCATCATTTCAACAATATTCTGGGTGCGGTGTTGGGGTATTTGGAGCTGCTACAGGATGATATTTCCGGAGATTTGCAGGCCAGTAGTTTTCTTGCCCATGCCACGCAGGCAGCACAGCGGGCAGTTAAGCTGAGCCACTTCATGCTCAGGTATGCCGGTCAGGGCGACAACGGTCAAACCGTGCTCGATTTCTCCGCTGAGGTGCGGCGGATTGCGTCCTTAATCGAAGCGTCGTCCTCTTTGGGGATTACCCTGGAGACAACCCTCGTATCCGGCCTGCCGATCGTGAAAATTGACCCGGACGATCTCCACCAGATTCTGGTCAGCCTGACGACAAACGCTGCAGAAGCCCTGGGCGAAGCCGGCGGCGGCGTCAAGATTGCAACAGGTGCGGGGTATTTCGACGAGGACAGTTTGAGGCACACCATGGGCACCTTCATTCCTTCGCCCGGACACTATGTATTTCTGGAAGTGACCGACAACGGATGCGGCATGGGGAGGGAAACTGTGACCAGGATGTTCGATCCCTTTTTCTCAACCAAGTTTGTCGGCCGGGGCCTGGGACTGGCGACGGTCAGCGGTATTATTCGCAGCTGCCAGGGGGGCATGTTCGTCGACTCGGAATCCGGCAAGGGAACCACCGTCCGGATACTGATGCCGGCGGCAGCGGAGCATTCTCAATGAATTCTGGGAGTGGTGATCACGTCGCCCGTCTGCAGAAAAAGTATTGGTAGGAATTCTCCGGGTCTGGTTATGTTGAGGACCCAACTGTGGTGATGCTCTGCCGTTTCCGGCCGGCGGGCGACTCCGGCCAGGTGCGGAACCCTGGAAAAGCCGAGATATGTGGGCCTATGACAGGATCAAGAGGGAAAAATTCCATCCTGATTATCGAAGACGATTCCCAGTTGGGTCGCAACATGGCCTTGATTCTTAAGATGGAAGGATTTGAGGTCCGTGTTGCCGCCGACGGGGTTGCCGGTCTGACCCTGATCCGTAAAAAGCGGCCGGATTTGATTCTCTGCGACATTCTCATGCCGGGGATGGACGGTTATGCCTTTCACGAGGCGGTTCATTCTCTTCCCCATCTCAACAAGATCCCCTTTCTTTTTGTCTCCGCGCTTAATGAGCCCGGCCAGGTCCGCAAGGGTATGCTTGCCGGCGCCGATGATTATCTTACCAAACCCTTCACGGCTCAAGACCTCCTCGCCGCCGTCAACACCCGCCTGCAGCGGTTTGCAACCCTCCGTCCCACCCCAAAGGGACGGGGCGCTACGGCGGAACAGGCAGCCCGCCTGCGCCAGATTACTCCACGGGAGCGGGAGATTCTGCTCCTGGTCGCCCGGGGTGGAACCTCCAGGGAGATTGCCGAAGGGCTGTTCATCAGCGCCAAAACAGTGGAGGTTCACCGGGCCCGGCTGATGAGCAAGCTGGGAGCCGCCAATGCCGCCTCGCTTGCCTTCTGGGCGGCTCTTGCCGAACAGGCTGATCAGTCGAAGGGATAGTGATCCCCGCCTCGTCACCATCCGCTGTCTCCCCCCACCCAAGGAAAAGGCGCCATGCCCTCTCGTAATCGCGGACAACAGGACGCACTCCGCCGGATGGTTTCGCATCCCGTCATGCAACAACTCGATCGGCTGGCTGCTTGGCCTGTTGCCGCCGCAGCCCTCACGATATTTTTCCTTTTGCTGACGAAAGGGCGCATCTCCCATGAGAGCCCTTTTCTCCTGATGGGCCTCCATTTCGTCTTTGCCACCCTGGTTTCACTGTTTATCGCCATGAAAATTGGCCGGAACTTCCTAGCCGAATGCCGACCAGGGTTGCTTCTGCTGGGATGCGGTTCGCTTATTTGGGGGCTCTCTGGTTTTGTCGGCGTTATCGCCGGCATGTGGCCCTTCGGCTTCGGTCAGTTCAACGCCAACACCCTTGTCACCATCCATAATACCTGCGCCTGGGTATCCGCCTTTTGCCACCTAACGGGCGTCGCAATATCATTCAAACCGCATGAAATCCTGCACACGCCACGCACCTGGTTAATGGCGGCCTACCTCGGTATCCTGGCTTTGGCCGCCTTTATTACCTTGGCCGCTGTTTTGAACTGGATGCCTCCATTTTTTCAGCCCGGCCAAGGTGGAACGCTGACCCGACAGTTGATGCTCGGATCAGCCATAACCATGTTCGTGCTCGCCGCGCTCTTCTTGCGCCTGATGCATCGTCAGGCTCCGTTGCCCTTCGTCCATTGGTACAGTCTGGCTATTTTTTTGTTCGCAGCAGGCCTCACCGGCATCTTGTTTCAGAAAGTCAATGGCAGCGCCTTGGGTTGGGCTGGGCGAATAACACAGTATCTCGGCGGTGTGTATCTGCTCGTTGCCGCTCTCCGTTCCCCGCACGGCTTCCAGCTGGCAGGGTTTTCCCTGCAGCAGGCTGCCGGTGATGCACGGTCACAGTTGGGGGTTGCCGTGGGCATTGCCGTGGCAAGTACTGCCAGCGCCGCAGCCGTACGTATGTTGTTTCTGCATGATCTTGGGACGTCTCTTTCCTATGTGACTTTCTTTCCGGCGGTTATGCTCGCCGCTTTCATGGGTGGCTTTGGGCCGGGCTTATTGACCACCTTGCTTTCCACTTTGCTTGTGTTTCTTTTCTGGAGCGATCCCGTCGGCCGACTTGTCGTTCGCAATTCGACGGATTTGATGGAGGCGTTTTTTTTTATTGGTGGCGGTCTACTCGTCGCCCTGGTCGCCAGGGGGATGCATCGAGCTCAGTCACGCGTCATTCTGGCCGAGGCAGAGGTGGGACAAGCATCCGAACGCCTCCGGGCGGCTGAAGCGCTGCGGGCAAGCGAGGAAAGGCTCGCCAATGTCATCGAAGCCACCGAGGCGGGCGTTTGGGATTGGGACATCCAATCCGGAGAGGTGGTGTTCAACGAACGCTGGGCTGAGATTGCCGGGTACACCCTGGCCGAGTTGGCCCCGGTGTCCATTCAAACCTGGCTCGACCTAGCGCATCCGGATGATCGCAGAAAATCCGACGAACAGTTGGATGCGGTGTTTGCCCGCGTCCTTCCCCGGTATGACATCGAATGCCGGATGAAGCACCGCAACGGCGGCTGGGTCTGGGTTCATGACCGGGGTAAGGTGATTGACTGGACAGAAGACGGCAAGCCCCGGCGCATGACCGGTTCTCACACCGACATCACCGCCAGAAAGCAGGCTGAGGAGCAACTGGCCGAGCTCGCCCGTGAGTTGCATATTCTCCTTGAAACGGTCCCGGTCGGCATCACTAAGGTCGTCGACCGGAAACAGGTCTGGATCAATCGAAAAATGGAAGAACTGTTGGGCTACTCCAAAGAGGAGATGCTCTTTCAATCCACCAGAAAATTCTACCCGTCCGAGGATGCCTATGAAGCATTAGGGCAGGCGGCCTATCCCCTTCTTGCCCGAAATGAGATCTATGAAACCGAGCAGCGGTTGCTGCGCAAGGACGGCACGCCGGTTCTGCTTAAATTAGTCAGCAAGGCCTTTGATCACGCTGATCTCTCCAAGGGATCCATCTGGACAATGGAGGATATCTCCGAGCGCAAGCAGGTGGAAGAAGCCGTACAGGATCGGGCGGAACTCTTTCATGCCCTGTTTGAGCGTAATCAAGCGGTGAAGCTGCTCGTCGATCCGAGCGATGGTGCCGTTATCGACGCCAACTCATCCGCCGCCGCCTACTACGGCTACCCGTTGGAGCGGTTAAAGGCTCTTAATATCAGCGACATCAATATATTATCGCCTGAGGAAGTCCGGATAGAGATGCTCAGCGCCGCGAATCGGCAGGGTTCTCCTTTTCAGTTTCGTCATCGTCTGGCCTCCGGTGAGATCCGCGACGTGGAAGTGTATTCCAGTCCGATCGAGATCGGCGGGCGGAGCCTGCTTCATTCGATCGTCCACGACGTCACTGACCGCAGGCGGGTGGAGGCGTCGCTGCGGGAAAACCGGGCTTTGTTGCGTTCCATTACCGAGGGAACGTCGGACGCTGTCTACGTGAAGGACTGGGCCGGCCGTTACCAGATGGCGAACACGGCGATGGCCAGGTCCGTGGGCAAGTCTGTTCAAGAGATTATGGGAAAGGATGACCGCGCCCTTTACTCACCGGACGACGCTCGCCGGATTCTGGAAAGTGATCGTCGTATTCTTGAAGCGGGTGAGGTGCGGACGTATGAGGAATATCTGACCACAGGCGGCGTGACGTGTACCTTTCTGTCCACCAAGGGGCCGGTCCGGAACTCGCAGGGTGTTATTGTCGGCTTTTTCGGCATTGACCGCGATATCACCCAACGCAAGATTCTGGAGGAGGTGCTTCGGGAGCGGGAAAATAATTTGCGCAATCTGGTTGAAACAACCAGTGACATGATTGTGGTGGCGAGTATAGAAGGCCGGGTTCTTTTCACCAACGGTCATTTTGAGCGTCGACTAGGATACAGCCGGGACGATCATGCCGCCATGCACCTGCTGGATTTGCATCCGCCTGACCTGCGTCGTGAAGCCGAGGGAATTTTTGCCGCCATGCTGCGCGGTGAACGGGATACCTGCCCCTTACCGGTAATGACGAGGCAAGGGGTGGTCTTGCCGGTGGAAACACGCGCTTGGGCCGGGAAATGGGGCGGCCAGGAGTGCATTGTCGGCTTTATCAAGGATTTGAGCGCCGAGCAGGAGGCTCAGCAGCGCTTCGAACGACTGTTTCGGCGCAATCCCGCCCCCATGGCTCTTTCCACCATTTCGGATTGCGCACTTATCGACGTCAACGATGCATTTCTGGCCAAGCTCGGCTATGCCAAAGTTGAAGTGATTGGTAAAACAGCTCGCAAACTGGGTCTCTTTAGGCCTCAGGTAGAAAAGGCCGAAGCCCTGCTACCGGCCATTTATTCCCAGAGATGTTTTTCCGGGATCGAGTTACAGGTTGCCGCCAAGGATGGGCGGATCCTTGACGGGCTGTTTTCGGGGGAAGTCATCAATAGCCAGGGCCAGGACTCTCTGCTGACGGTGATGATTGACATCACCGAGCGCAAACAGATGGAGGACACCCTGCGTCTACGTGATGCAACGCTCACCGCCATCATTGAAAATCAGCCGGGCCTGTTATGGCTCAAAGACAGCGATGGCCGCTTTCTTGCTGTCAATACTCCGTTTGCCCGTGCCTGCAGTCTCGATCATTGTGAAGATGTTGTCGGTAAAACCGATCTCGAGGTCTGGCCGGCCGAACTGGCCAGCAAATACATTGCCGACGATAAGGCGGTCATGCAATCGGGCACCTCCCTGGTGGTTGAAGAACCCGTTTGGGAGAGAGGGGTGATGAAATGGTATGAGACCTTCAAGACGCCGATTTTGAATAACCAGGGCAGCGTCATCGGCACGACCGGCTACTCCCGCGACATCACTGAGCGCAAGCGGGCCGAAGAGGAGGTGCGGCGCGCCAAAGACGAGGCCGTGGCCGCCGACGAAGCCAAAAGCAAACTCCTTTCTACGGTGGCGCACGAATTTCGCACTCCGCTCAGTCTGCTGCAGAGCAGTCTTGATATACTTGACCGATATGGTGAACGTCTCAGCAAGGAGCAACGAAAAGAGCAGGACAAATACATCCGCAGTGCCTCGCGGCAACTTAGCATCCTGGCGGATACAGTGCTGACCTACAGGACCATGGCCACGGACACGCTGCGTGGTGCGCCCGAACCCTGCGACATCCTGGAATTGTCTCTGGCCATCGCCAATGAGACGCGCGCAGCCTGGTCGGCAGGGCACGGTTTCAAAGTGAATGTTGACCTCGAATGCGACGTGCTCCTTCTTGATGGGCTTCTTTTCCGGCGCATCTTGGAAAACCTGCTGGCCAACGCCTTTCAATATACGCCCCCGGTGGGTTCGGTTTCCCTGGATGTTTTTCGGGATAACGGCTGGCTGCGGCTGACCATTGCCGACCAGGGAATCGGCATGGAGGAAAAGGATCGGGAACAGGCCTTCGAGTCGTTCCACCGCGGCCGCAATGTCGGCCAGCGGCGGGGCATGGGGCTGGGATTGAGCATTGTCCGCGAAGCCCTGCTGCAGATGGGCGGTACGGTCACCTTGACCAGTGCGGTCGGCGATGGCACTGCCGTGGAAGTTGCCATTCCCTGGCGGGAAGTGCGCACTTGATGGAACGGCAGAGTCTGATGAAGGCAGTTGGCAACGTCGTCATTGGCAATCCTCTTCAGGACAAAATTTGTCGATAAAAGGATGAAGCCCACCTATGGATTTTAAGTTTTGCACTTGCCTGAATGAAAAGAGGGTCGATGGAAATAATCGATGACATAGAGGACAGATCTACAGTAAGTTGAAATAAATGGGAATAATCGGTTGATTGGAGCCCGCAACGGTTTGACAACAGGGTCTTGCGAAACATACTTGTAAGGCCTGATCGCAAGCGGAAAAGGAGACAAGGCATGATACCGAGGGTGGATACCCTTTCGGGTTGGACGAAACCTTTGCTCGCCCTGGTGTTTCTCGCCATGCTTGCCGGCGGGGTATGGTTTTACCTCGAGCAGAAAGAGGCCATGCGGCTCGAGATCGAAAGGAATCTAACCGCCATCGCCCACCTCAAAGCCGATCAGATTGCCGCCTGGCGTAATGATCAACTCCACGACGCGTCAATCTTGCAAGAGGACCCCTTTATTCGAGCAAGCGTGTTGCATTTCTTGGCCGATCCGAGTGAAGAGCACCGCCAGGATTTGCTGCTTCGATTCCGCAGTTTGGCCGATCAACACGACTTCGATGACATTGTGCTGGTGGAACCGGACGGAAAGGAACTGTTGAGCCTGACGGGTGATCCGAGAGGCCACCACAACCGGTATGTGCCGGCCTTGGTCGCGGCGTTGCAAGAGCGTCACCCCGTCTTTGTTGACCTGCACAAGGAAATGGCGCATCAAGCACCCCACAGCTCCGTGGTGACGCCGCTTTTCAGCGACCAGGGCCACAATTCAAAGCCCCTCGGTGGACTTATCCTCATTGATGATGCCACCCAATTTCTCTATCCTCTGATCCAATCCTGGCCGACGCCGAGCCATTCAGCGGAGACGCTGCTTGTCCGGCGCGACGGCGATTCTGTTCTTTTTCTCAATGATCTGCGCCATCAACCCGAAGCGGCCCTGAACCTGCGCCTTCCCCTGAGCCGAACGGAGGTCCCCGCCGTCATGGCGGTGCTGGGCCGGCAGGGATTCGTCCAAGGAAGGGACTATCGTGGGGAGGAGTCGGCGGCGGTCATCCTGCCCGTCGCCGATTCACCCTGGTTCATTGTGGCCAAGATTGACGTCAAGGAGGCCTTTGCCGACTGGAGGTTCCGTTCCGCCCTGCTTTTGGTGCTACTTTCGGGATTGCCCATCCTGGTTGGTGCTGCTGGAATAGCCCTGCGGCAGCGGGAAAAAAAGGACTATTTCAGAACGCTGTACGAAGCCGAAACGGCTCGTCGCGCCAGCGTGGAACGCCATAGCGTCACGTTGAAGGCCATCGGTGATGCTGTCGTCGCCACCGATGCCCAGGGACGGGTGGAGTTGCTCAATTCCGTCGCTGAACAACTCACCGGCTGGAAGGAGGCCGAGGCACAGGGACAGCCGCTCGAGGAGATTTTTGAAATTATTAATGCAAAAACCGGTGAGCCAGCCGAAAATCCAGTGAAAAAGGTGCTGGAGACCGGGGCTGTTGTCGGTTTAGCGAACCACACCAAACTCATCGCCAGAGACGGCAAGGAATACCATATTTCCGATTCAGGTGCGCCCATCAAGGATGAAAAAGGGGTGTTGACCGGCGTGGTTCTGGCTTTCCGAGATGTGAGCGAAAGCTACCGGCTGCGGGAAGCGATTCAAAGCGAACGCACTATGCTCCAGCTTTTTATCGAGCATGCTCCTGTCGCCATTGCGATGTTCGACAAAGAAATGCACTTCATTTCCGTCAGCCGCCGGTTTTTGATCGATTATGATTTGGGGAACGCTATCGTTGTCGGCAGGTCTCATTCCGAGGTGTTACCCGAACTCGCGGAACGATGGCAGAAAATGCACCATCGCTGTCTTGCGGGATTGAGTGAGCGCTGTGATGATGATTCCTTCCTGCGCGCAAACGGTCTCCTGGAAACCTCGATTCGTTGGGAAATGCATCCTTGGTACGAGCGGCCCGGAGAAATAGGCGGGGTTGTCTTTTTTTCGGAAGTCATTACTCAGCGGAAACAGGCGGAGCGGGCACTTGCCTCGGTGGCCCAGCAGTGGCGGACGACCTTTGATTCGGTAAAAGATGTCATCTGGGTGCTCGACAAAGATCAGCGGGTGGTGCGCTCAAACCGGGCGTCGGAACGGCTCTTCCCCATCCCCTGCAGTGAACTGGTCGGCCGGCACTGTTGGGAGATCACTCATGGCGGAACCGGCCCACTTGAGGAATGCCCCCTCCAGCGGGCCCGCCAGACCCTGCGTCGCGAAACTATGGAATTGCAGGAAGGTGATTCCTGGTTTGAGGTCTCAGTGGATCCAATCCTCGATGCAAGCGGTGAGTATGCCGGCGCGGTGCACATGATCAGAGACATCTCCGAGAGCAAGCGCATGGAAGCGGAGTTGAAAATCAGCGAAACAAAATTTCGTGACCTCTTCCATAAACATACGGCGGTCAAACTCCTGATTGACCCTGAGACCGGCAACATTCTCGATGCCAACGAAGCGGCGGAGCATTTTTATGGCTGGTCGGGGGAGGAGTTGCGGCGGATGCAGATCCAGGACATCAACACCCTTGCGCCCGAACAGGTCAAGGAGGCGATGGAGAAGGCCAGGGACCATCAACGAATTCGATTTGAGTTCGTCCACCGTCTGGCTGATGGGTCAGTTAGGGATGTGGCGGTCTACAGCAGCGGTATCGACATCCAAGGGAAAAAACTGCTCCATGCAATCATTCATGACATCACCGAGCGCCGCAACCTCGAGGGGCAACTCAGGCAGGCCCAGAAAATGGAGTCGGTGGGCCGCTTGGCCGGCGGGGTGGCCCATGATTTTAACAATATGCTCAGCGTGATTATCGGCTATTCCCAACTGGCTCTGGATAAGATAGCCCCATCCGACCCGGTGCACCACGACCTGCAGGCCATCCTCGAAGCGGGGCGGCGCTCCGCCGACATCGTTCGCAAATTGCTGGCTTTTGCCCGCAAACAGACGATCAGTCCCCAGGTTCTTGATCTCAACCAGACCGTGGAGAGCATGCTCAAAATGTTGCGCCGCCTCATCGGCGAGGACATTGATCTGGCTTGGCTACCCGGACCGGGTTTGTGGCCGGTCTATATGGATCCGTCCCAACTCGACCAGATTTTGGCCAACCTATGCGTCAATGCCCGGGACGCCATCGTTGATGTGGGCAAGGTCACCATCGAAACGGCCAACGTGACCGTTGACGAAACCTATTGCACGGGTCGTGTCGATGTTGTCCCCGGCGAGTTTGTCCTCTTGGCGGTCAGCGATGACGGCTTTGGCATGGAGAAGGCAATTCTTAGCAACATTTTTGAACCGTTTTTCACCACCAAAGAAGTGGGGGAGGGCACCGGCCTGGGTTTGGCCACTGTTCACGGCATCGTCAAACAAAACAACGGTTTTGTTAATGTCTACAGCGAACCGGGTAAAGGAACGACCTTCAAACTGTATTTTCCTCGCCATGCGGGTGCACTCGTCAAAACAAACATCGAGAGCGAACTGGCCATGCCGCAAAGCCGCGGTGAAACGGTTTTGATTGTCGAAGATGAGCCGATCATTTTGGAGATGGGCCAACAGATGCTGGAGAACCTGGGCTATCGGGTGCTGGCGGCTGGCTCGCCGAACGATGCCCTGCAGTTGGCCGAGGCGAATGCCGGCACGATTGATTTATTGCTCACCGATGTGGTCATGCCGGAAATGAACGGCCGCGATCTGGCTGGTCGGCTGCACACGCTCTATCCGGATTTGAGTATCCTGTTCATGTCTGGGTACACGGCCAATGTGATCGCCCATCGGGGCGTTCTCGACGAGGGCGTGGTGTTTATCCAGAAGCCTTTCACCAAAAAGGATCTGGATGGCAAGGTGCGCGAGGCCTTGGCTCGGAAATAGGTGCTAAGTGAACTGATTGCCGAAGGGGGGTGATCAGCATACAACTTGTTTTCTCAAGTTTTTTGGATGTCCAAGTATCGGGTCGCTTCGATCATCGGAAGGTGGATGCTCGAATCGACATCCTTATCTGATTTCTCTCCCTCGATTTGTTAAAAAATATTCTCGTTGTTGCCGCCATAGAGATCCCGCCGTTGCTTTGATCGTTTCGTTTTCAATCCAGACGAACTTTTTCCTGCATTGTCCGTACTTGATTTTTTCTGCCCCCCATTGCTGTCCCTCTTGAGCGTCGTTTGAGATGGGGGCGGGCGGTCTTGAATGCGGATCCAAAATTATGGAAGATTATTCTTCCCGTTATTATTGGGCATATTTGAAACCAACACACTGTTATTGTAGTTCTGTTTACAGATGAAGGGAAGTGTATTTTAAATATGCTTTCAGTAGGTTGGGTGTATATGGCGTGAACAGTTATGGTGTTTATTCCCTTGAATATTTTGTAGCCATACCGAGTGGATTGGACAGATGAATCGTTTATTTGATTTGGTAAAGTCTCAAAGAGTTGTATTCATCATAAAGAATGATTATAATATGAAAATATTAGCATTTTCACTAGTTACTTGTGTTTTGTTGTATGGTGAAGATCCTATTGTTATCGTATGGTTAAAATGCAGAAGAACACTGACTATTATAAGCTTCATTCAATGCTTGGTGAAGTTGAATTCGTAATCAGGATCGGATTTTCCTTCTTTCTTTAAGAGAACATTCAGACCGATTTGAATGATCTAACTCAACTCATGGGGTGATCTCACATGGCAGACAGGCTTCCCGATTTATTTTCCTACATAGTAGAAACTGACAGCGGATTTTGTCCGAACCCTTTTGGTGGCATCTGTACTCTTGCTTGTTGTAAACCGAAAATTCGATATAGTGCGAATATTGGTGATTGGATAATTGGTACATCACTCGCACCAAAAAGAGGCAGGTTGGTCTATGCCATGCAAGTGTATAGAGCATTGACATATGATTTGTATTGGAAATACCCTGAATACGAAGTGAAAAAACCGAACAAGGAGAATGCGCGTGGTGATAATATTTACAAAAATAAAGAAAACGGAGGATTGATTCAGGTCCCTAATCAATCTCATAGCGACAAACATTTCGAGAGAGATACGAGTGTAAATAGAGTGCTGATATCAAATGTATTTTATTATTTCGGCAAAGACGCTCCAGAGATACCTGATCAATATAAATCTATTATCCATACAACAAAAGGGCATGTGCGAATAAAGCCAACTTCAAAAAATTCGATGGCTGTTTCAGTTTTTCTTGTATGGCTTCGTGATACCTTCAAGCAAGGAATAAATGGCGAACCAGCACAGGCAAATGTCAAATGTAAACCCCATGTTGCTGCGACTGCTCCGGTTCAGCGAAAATTTGACTTTTAACTATAATAGCACCTTGCTATATTAAATTATGGGCTTTGAAAATTTGGCTTTTTGTCTCATGCTGCCAAGTTACCCGTGAACTCTTCATGGTCTTGTCACAGAGCGGAAACCTGAAGCGAGTTCAACTCGGGGAAAGAAAATTTATATGAATGGAGCCTGACAGGTCGATTTCTTCGGCAAGAGATGCATTCCTGTACAGAAGGTGCGGACACGTAAAATATTTACGGAATCTGAAATCATTCTTTCAAAAGGAGCAAGAACATGGGCGATAAGGGCGGAAAAAAGGATAAGGATAAAAGTCAGAAGCAAAGCGATAAAAAACAGAAACAAAAGGAGCAGGGCAAGTCAGACAAGCAACCCAAAAGCAAATTATAGGGGTTGTCAGATCCTGCCGGCTACTACGGTTCGTGGGCTGTGGTTTTTCTAATGGAAGGCGAGGCGGGCTACATTTGCGGACTGCGGTTCATGAAGACCAGTAGGGGGTTGTGCCTCTTTTGAGGCTTCCAACCTCGTGGCGCATGTAGGATGGAGTGGTCATTTGCTGAGACCGCTCCAGTAGTTGTTGCTGCAAGTGCCGGGCGAAACGGGTATCGAATTTGTGTAGCCAGAGGCCGAGTCATCGGCAACACCCATGAAAATCCTGAACTGCTAGAAATGAAAAATAATTAAGTCGTATTAATATATAAATTACAATCACATACCGATCGACTTGTCGCCAAGTCGTCGCGAATAGAAAAAGGCACTTGACTCGCAACGAGCTAAGTGCCTGTTTTTTTGTTGGTACCCGGAACGAGAATCGAACTCGTACAGCCAGAGGCCGAGGGATTTTAAGTCCCTTGCGTCTACCAGTTCCGCCATCCGGGCAGGATGGGTTTGTATACACTTCTCCCTAGGCTTTGTCAAACGGCAATTAGGATAAAGCCATTGAAGTTACGGCAGGTTAACAGTGGATTCCGGGGCGCGGGTGTGCTATGGTGGCGCTATGCCGACTGGGGCCTCTTACATGATATTGAACGGTGAGCATGCGGAAAATTATAATTATAGCAGTGATTTTTGTCCTGTTGGTCCTTTGCGGCACCTTCGGATACATGTACTTCGAGAACATGGGGTTCTGGATGGGGATGTATCTGACCATCATCACCGTGTTCACTGTGGGCTACGGGGATTTTGTCCCTATTCATCCTGCGGGGCGGGTCTTCACTGTTTTTCTGGTGATCTTCAGTGTCAGCTTTGTTTTTTATACCTTCACCAAGATCACGGAAACCATGATCGAGGGCGAGTTGCGCGGTTTGTACAAAAGGAGAAAGATGAATAAAGAGATCGGTCGGTTACATGATCATTACATCGTCTGCGGCTTTGGCCGAATCGGCAAGGAAATCTGCAAGATACTTAAGGAGCATCACCGGTCCTTTCTGGTTATCGAAAAGGATGAAGATGAACTCAAATCGCTGGAAGAACTGCAGTACATGCGCCTGCAAGGGGATGCTTCCGCCGATGAGGTTCTGCAAACCGCCGGGATTGAACGGGCCAAGGGGCTGGTGTCGGTGGTCGCTTCCGACGCCGACAATCTCTATATCACCCTGACCGCCAGGGGGCTGAGCCCCAACCTGTTCATCATGGCCCGCTCCAGCGGTGGACCCGGCGTCCAGACCAAGCTAAAGCGGGCGGGAGCCACCAAGGTGATCTCGCCCTATTCGATCGGCGCCCGCCGCATGGCCCATCTCATCGTCAGGCCGACGGTCACCGACTTCATCGATTTGACCATGCGGGCTGGTGAACTCGATCTGATGATGGAGGAGCTGCTGGTCAGTCCGACCTCGCATCTCAACGGCAAAAACCTGATTGAATCCGAAATCCGCAAGAAATACGACGTCATTGTGGTGGCGATCAAGCGCCAGGACGGCACCATGCTCTTCAATCCCAAGCCGGATTCCGTCATCATGGCCGGCGACATCCTCATCGTCTTGGGCGCGACCGATCATATCGTCGGCCTTGGCAAGGAGATGTGAGGCCCACCCGCTGTTTTGACCTCAGACCGACCTGACGATGGCCAGCATCTCCCGAACCGCCTGATCCAGGCCGACCAGGACCGCCCGGCTGATGACCGCGTGGCCGATGCTCAGTTCCTCGATGAAGGGCAGGGCGGCAATGGGGTGGGTGTTGCGGTAATCAAGCCCGTGGCCGGCATTGACCCGCAACCCTGATTCATACGCCAGTTCTGCAGTCTGCTCGATCAGCCGGAACTGCTGCTCCTGCTCCTCCATGGTCCGGGCCTCGCAGTAGCTGCCGGTGTGCAGCTCGACAAAGGTGGCGCCGACATCAAGCGCTGCCTGCACTTGGGCCGCATCCGGATCGACGAAGAGCGACACCGGGATTCCCGCCTTACGCATCTTTTCAATGGCCTTGCCCACCTTTTTGGCATTGGCCAGCACATCCAGCCCGCCCTCGGTGGTTAGCTCCTTGCGCTTCTCCGGCACCAGGGTGACCATGTCCGGCACAATCTCCAAGGCAATATCGACGATTTCAGAGGTGACCGCCATTTCCAGGTTAAGCTTGGTCTTGACCGTTTGCCGTAGCAGCCGCACGTCCCGATCCTGGATATGCCGCCGGTCCTCGCGGAGATGAATGACGATGCCGTCGGCTCCGGCCAGCTCGCAGAGCGAGGCGGCCAGAACCGGATCGGGTTCAACGCCGCCGCGTGCTTGGCGGATGGTGGCAATATGGTCAACATTGATGGCGAGATAGGGCATGGCAACACTCCTTGCTGTCTGGACTTGTTGGAACAGTTCTTTCTCGAAATCCCACATGCGCAGGGCTTCGTCCTCCGAGCGTTCATGGTCGTAGCCGGTGAGATGAAGCATCCCGTGGATGATCAGTTCGGTCAACCGGTGGTGCAGGCTGTGGCCCTGCTGGCCTGCCTCGCGCCGGGCGGTATCGACCGAGACGAGGATGTCGCCCAGTTCCGTTTCCGGCGGGGGAAAACCGTCGTCGCCTCCGGTGGCCGGGAAGGAGAGGACATTGGTCGGCCCCTGTTTCTTGCGGTACTGCGCGTTATAGGCTGCCATTTCCGTGTCGCCCATGAAGACGACGCTGACTTCGGCTGTCTCGAGCTTGAGCAGGTGGAGCAGGAGGTCGCAACGCAGCTGCAGGAGCCTGCGGTTGAGCGGGTGGCGGGCAATACCGTGGCTGAAACTGAATTGAACCGGCATGCTCAATCCTTATGATCGGTTTGGCCGCGCCGGGCCTCGTCCTGCAGTTCGTAGGCCTGGATGATTTCCTGCACCAGGGGATGACGGACCACGTCGGACTTGGAAAAATGGCGGAAGGCGATGCCCTTGATGCCGGTGAGGATTTTTTCGGCCTGGATGAGCCCCGATTTCTGCGTCCCCGGCAGGTCGATCTGGGTGACGTCGCCCGTGATCACCGCCTGGGAGTCAAAGCCGATGCGGGTGAGAAACATCTTCATCTGCTCGCGGGTGGTGTTCTGCGCCTCGTCGAGAATGATGAAGGCGTTGTTGAGGGTGCGGCCGCGCATGAAGGCCAACGGCGCCACCTCGATCACCCCGCGCTCGGTCAGTTCCAGAGTTTTTTCCTGGCCCATCATCTCGTTGATGGCGTCGGTGAGCGGCCGCAGATAGGGATCAACCTTCTGGGCCATGTCGCCGGGGAGAAAACCGAGTTTTTCGCCGGCTTCCACCGCTGGTCTGGTGAGGATGATCTTGGCGACCTGTTCCTTGGCCAGGGCCGAGACCGCCATGGCTACGGCCAGGTAGGTCTTGCCGGTGCCGGCCGGGCCGATACCGAAGACGATGTCGTTTTCCCGGATCGCCTCGATGTAGAGCTTCTGGTTGACCGATTTGGGTGAGATCACCCGCTTGCGCGAGGTAATGCAGACCTTGTCGAGGAAGATCTCTTCCAGCTTGGCCTGGGGCGAGGATTCGAGAATCTTGACCCCAAAGGCGATGTCCTGGCTGAAGACCGGATAACCCTTGAGCAGGAGGCCGTACATCTGTTGCAGGGTGGAAGCGGCTAGCTCCACCGCATGGGCCCGGCCGTTGATCCGCAGCCCCTTGCCCCGGGCATTGATCGACACGCCGGTGGCCAGTTCGACGGTATGCAGATTACGGTTCAGTTCGCCGAACAGCTGCTGGGCGACCCCGTTATCGGCAAAGTCAAGATCCCGCGTGGTCTCGACGTTGAGGGCGGCGGAGGGTTTCACTTTACTTGGTTCCACCCGCAGCCTCGGTGACCATCTTCTGCAGGGCGGGAAGACTGCGGTCCTTCACCGGCCGACCGTTGACGAACAGAGACGGGGTGGAGGTCACATCGGCGGCTTGGGCGTCGGTTTTATCCTTCGCCAGTTGCATCTGGGTTTCCTGGCTGCCCAGATCGGCCCGGAATTTTTCCATATTCAGCCCCAGCCGTAAGGCGGTTTCGTCGATGGTGTTGGGGGTCCAGGCAGTGGTCTGGAAGAGGGCGTCGTGCATCTCCCAGAATTTGCCCTGCTGTTGGGCGGCGATTGCGGCCAGGGCGGCCGGTTCGGCCTGCTGGTGCATGGGAAGCGGCAGGTGTTTGAAGATGATGCGCAGCTTGCCCTGGTTCTGGGCCTGCAGTTCGGCCAGCACCGGCTCGAGCTTGCCGCACCAGGGGCATTCGAAATCAGAAAACACCACCAGGGTCACTGGCGCGTCGACCTTACCGCGTACTGGTGCGCCGGTGACGTCGATCTTCTGGTTGAAGCTGACATCAATGGCGGTGTAGGTGTTGGTTTTGCTGTTCACCAGGTAGAGCATCTCGCCCCGGGCGGCGATGTCGATGGCATTGACGTTGGGGTCGACCGGCAGGGCGCCGAGTTGTTTGCCGTCCGGAGTGAAAATATAGACCTTGGCATCAGCGCCGAGGATGAAAACCTTTTTATTGTCCAGCGATTGCGCAACATCCAGGGGTTTAGCCGGAATAGGCCAGGAGGCCTGCACCGACCAGTTGAGGTCGCTCGCGGTGGTTTTTTTCGGTTCCTGGGCTTGGACGGTCAACGGCAGCAGCAGGGCAGCGCAAAGAATGGTTTTTTTCAGCATGGAGGATCGTATCCTTTGTGTGGGGGAATCGTGTTCGTGTGTATCGGCCGGGAGACCGGGTTAAAAAAACGGCCGGGTTGAGTCTCTTCCTGAACCATCGGAAAGCGTGGATTTGAAAAAATTGCTGTAACTATAATGGCAGCGGCGCGAATGCGCAAGCGGCAAGAGGGTCCTGGTGGGCAAGCTCTTGTTGCCGGTGCTGGTGGTGTCCTGACCTGCTTTTTTTTGCGGCGGCAGAGGTGTTTTTGCCGCTTTTCGTCTGAACTCGTTGAAAACAGGATATTTTAGAAAACACTACATGTTGCATGTTTTATCCTTGATGCGCTCTATATGTTGTGATAGATTGCCGTCGACGGTGAGGGGAGTTACCAGTATTTCCGGCCGTGGCGGCTCTGTCCCTGAAAGGGTGTTTTTCCAGGGTTTTGCGGGCAGGACAGAGCGGCAGGCGGCGAGGTTGAGACCCGGATGGCGGGTGTGTCAACCACGAGAGATGAAAACGAGATCAACTCAGACCATGAGGCAACCATGACCAGAAGCATACCCAAGCAGCAGCTGACCGACACCGCGGAAACCGTCCTGGAACGGAGGTACTATCTGAAGGACGCGGAGGGCAAGCCGCTCGAAAATTGGGAAACTCTCTGCCGCCGGGTGGCGAACGCTGTTGCCTTGGTCGATTGCGATCTCCCTGATTACAGCGAGCTGCCCGACCGCTTCTTCAAGATGATCTACTATCTCGATTTTCTCCCCAATTCCCCCTGCCTGATGAACGCCGGCACCGATCTCGGCCAGTTATCGGCCTGCTTTGTCCTGCCGATAGAAGACTCGATGGACGGCATCTTCACCTCTATCCGCAACGGCGCCCTGGTGCACAAGACCGGCGGCGGCACCGGCTACTCCTTCTCCCGTCTGCGGCCGAAGAACTCGGCGGTCCAGTCGACCCAGGGCGTGGCCTCCGGTCCCCTGAGTTTTGCCGCTGTTTTTGACGCCGCCACCGAAACCATCAAGCAGGGCGGCAAGCGGCGCGGCGCCAACATGGGCGTGCTCCGGGTCGATCACCCCGATATCATGGAGTTCATCGTCGCCAAGCAGGATCAGACCCGCTACACCAATTTCAATTTCAGCGTCGCCATCACCGATCTGTTCATGGACGCGGTCAAAAACGACCTCGAATACGACCTGATCGATCCCTCCAACGGCCAGGTCGTCCAATCGCTGCGCGCACGCGAGGTTTTCGACAAGATCATCGACCTCGCCTGGCACAACGGCGAGCCCGGGGTGCTGTTCATCGACGCCGCCAACCGCGACAACACTACGCCGCAACTGGGCAAGTTCGAGGCCACCAATCCCTGCGGTGAGCAATGGCTCCTGCCCTACGAGTCCTGCAATCTCGGCTCGATCAACCTCGGCCAGTACGTCAAGGACGGGGCGATCGATTGGGAGCGGCTGGGGGCCACCGCCCGCCTCGCGGTCCGTTTCCTCGATAACGTCATCGACTGCAACCGTTTCCCCATCCCCGAGATTGCCGAGATGACCCAGAAGACCCGCAAGGTCGGGCTGGGCATCATGGGCATGCATGACATGCTCATCCAGATGGAGTTGCCCTACGGCAGTGAAGAAGGGCGCACGCTTTCCGCCGAAGTCATGGCCTTTATCCGCAAGGAAGCGGAAGCCGCCTCGGTTGAGCTGGCCGCCATGAAGGGCCCTTTTCCCGCCTATGACGAACGGATCAACAAATATCCGGCCCGGCGCAACGCCGCCCTGACCTCGATCCAGCCCACCGGCACGGTGTCGATGATCGCCGATTGCGCCTCGGGCTGCGAGCCCTATTTCTCCATCGTCATGATCAAGAATGTCATGGACGGCGACCGCCTGCTCATGGCCAACAAGTTGTTTGAGCGTGTCGCCCGCGCCGAAGGCTTCTATTCCGCCGAGATGATGGAAAAAGTGGCCAGCAGCGGCACGGTTATCGGCCATGCCGAAATCCCGAAACGCTGGCAGGAGATCTTCCGCACCGCCCAGGACATCAGCCCGGAGCAGCACATCCGCATGCAGGGTATCCTCCAGCAGAACGGGGTCGACTCCTCGATCAGCAAGACCATCAATCTGCCGTCTTCCGCCACCGCGGAGGATGTCCGCACCTCCTACCTGCTGGGCTTCGAGCTGGGCTGCAAGGGGTTGACCGTCTACCGCGATGGCTCCCGCGATCATCAGGTGCTCAACACCATGGCCGCGAGTCCCGACAAGAGCGCGACCGTGTCCTGCGAGGGCCTCTTTCAGAAATCGACCTTGCCCGATGTGCTCAGCGCTAAGCGTTACCGTCTCAAGGACATCAACCAGGAGACCATCTATCTGATCGTCTGCTTTGACGAAGAGGAAAAACCGATGGAGGTCTTTGCCAAGTTCCCCTTTGATAATCGGGTGGATTTGAAAGACAAGTCAACCATGTGGACCACTACTTGTCGGTTGGTGTCGCTGGCCCTGCGTTATCAGATTCCCATGGATGAGATCATTAAGCAGTTGGATCGCTCCTCCGGTCATATGTTGGATCTGCCTGCCCAGTTGGGCAAATTGTTGAAGTCGTTCATGGCCGCGACCCAGCATGGGTTTGCCTCGATTTGCCCGGAGTGTCATGGCAAGTTGGTGTTTGAGGAGGGGTGTGAGGTGTGTCGGGATTGTGGGTATTCTAAGTGTTCGTAAAATTTAGCCGTGTTGCACGGTGCAATGAAGATCATTCAATGTTATTGAATTGTTAACATTAGTTATGCGGTAGGCTACCTTCGGTAGTTATTTATCGAACCATTCGAGAAAAAGGCCACGGAGTTTCGAGTTGAGATACTAGATCAGTAATAGAACGAATTTTACTATTATATTTTAACTGGAGAAATGATGAGTGATGAACCATTGACAAGTTCTGACCAAGGTAAAATTTTAATTTTTATTATTTTGTTAATTCCAGCAATATTTTTTGGAGCTGGAGTAATTCCAGCGATATTTCTTATCTTTGGAATTCACATGATGAAAAAAAGTGGAAATTTCAGCCATGTAGAAACTGCAGTTAATAACTCTAAAATTTATATATATTTGTGCATACTTTTCTGTATCATATTGCTCGCCATGTTCAGTTATCAACTGTTAAACTATCCTCAATTTGAGAATGGTTATGATAGCCTTAAGCTCATTAGGGTTTATTTCGCACTAACTTTATTTGCAATTACTGTTATTTATCTGGTTTTTTTGCAAAAATTGTTTTTCCAACCATTGAAAAATCATGAAAATTGGGTTTCATCTAATGGGATTTTTTACAATAAATCAAAATTGATAAATGAATGTGGCAAGAAAACTGAGGTAAAAATAATTAAAGGCGAAATCATGAAGTCATACTCTGTTGCTGATGAATTGACAAAGTGGGCAAGGTTGAAAGAAGACGGACATATTTCACAAAATGAATATGATGAGGCTAGGGCAAAACTTTTGAGTCGAAATTGATATAAGTAATATGGATTTCTTGTTTGATTTATTAATAAAGCTTGCGCCAGGGGTTGTTGTGGCATTTTTAGCTTCTAGGTGGGCAGTAAAGAAATTCCACGCAGAAAAATGGTGGGAGAGAAAGGAAAAGGCATACCGCGAAATTATTGAAGCATTATATGATTCAGTTCACTATTTTAGTGTATATAAAGAAGATTATGGGCAAGGGACTGGTTACTCAAAGCAAGTTGAGATAGAATTGCATCAAAAATATGAGAAATCATACTGGACTTTAAAAAAAGCCACAGATATGGGTTCATTTTATATATCGAAAGAGGCAGAAGATATATTGGAAGAACTTAACAAGAAAGACCGACTTGATTTTGATAGTAATCCCAAATGGGATGTTTATGAGCATGAATTTCTTCTTCATAAAAATACTCTTGAGAGACTTATTAAAGTCGCAAAAAAGGAATTGAGTGGAAATAAAATATAGCAAATAAAATGTGCGCCGATGCATATTTAACTTTTCCCTTCTCATCTTTCACTAAGTTCACAGCCGGGTAGGGTGCATTATATGCACCATCTCGCATGAATAATACCTCTATCTCCCTGCGGGAGTGGCATTCTTTTCTTTGCGTGCCCAAAGAAAAGAACCAAAAGAAAGGGCAGCCCGGCCGCTGAGACGACCCCGTTCGCCGGGGTCCGGAACCGGCGGGGCAAAAACTCGCTGCGCTCAAACAGTTTGCCCCTTTGCTCCGGTTCCGCACCCCGCCGCCCGGCTCAGCGGCAAGGGCCCTCACCGTCCCCGGACAACCCACATCCTCCGAACCAAACTCTCAGCGGGGCCGTCTTGTGCACCATTTGCCTGTTTTTTCTCCATAAAACTCCAGCACTTGTCATTTCGAGCGCAGGGGGAAATCTCCAGATTCCTCACCTGCGTTCGGAATGACAAAAAATTGGGGCGTGTAGCCTGGATGAAGCCTTGGCGTAATCCTGGGTTGATGTGAAATCGTGGCAACGAAGCCCCGGATTTTGGTGCCCTGCATCCGGGCTACGGCCTGATTTGTTGCCATCTTGACGCAGGGAAAAAATGCTAAGGCTGCAAACCCTAAAAAACGTGGACGGTGGGCAAGCGTTGTTTCCTCTCTCCGCATGCGGTTCGCTTGCAATCTCCCGTATCCATTTTCTCTGCGGTTTCTTTCAATTGCTTTTCTCTCCGCATCCACGTACTCTTTTGAGTCACAAAGGGCGCCTACTTAGAACTATCAAAATGGGTTCCCCGCACGAAACGGTGCGTAAAACAGCTTAACAAATTTAAAAGCATGAGTTCTTTTAGGTAGATAAAGGCCGGCCAGCCAATAATCTATCTACAGAGGAACTCATGCTTGTTGAACAGATAATCAAACAGACGGTTGATTTGCAAGGTTTTCGAGTACATACGGTCACCAAAGACTCCGATGGAATAATCGCTGAAATTCGTCCTGATGCCCGCCACAGGGTGCGATGCGGGTCATGCGGACATCCTGCCGTCTACCGGGATCGGCGAGAGGTGCGATTCTTTCGCCACGTGCCTCTGTGGAATATACCTGTCTGGGTCAAATATGTACCTCGTCGGGTGTCTTGTTCTCGATGTGGAGGCGTCCGCACGGAGAAACTTCCCTGGGTGACGGGCAAGCAACGCTTTACTCTTGCCTACAGTTGCTACCTGGCCAAGTGGGCCGAGATGCTGCCCTGGTACTCTGTCGCCAAACTGTTCAGTTGTGCCTGGGGTACGGTTGCCACAGCAGTCAAAAGCGTAGTGAAATATGGCATGGAGCATCGCGATCTCAGCGGCATTACGCATATTGGTATTGATGAGATTTCGCGGAAAAAAGGTCATGTCTACCTCACCAATGTGTACGATCTCCGCTCAAAAACCTTGATCTGGAGCGGGGTTGAAAGAACCAAAGATACCTTGCGCAGCTTTTTCAACTACCTCGGGCCAGAGCGGACAAACAAACTCCAGGGCATCTGTTGCGATATGTGGAAGCCCTATGTCGAGGTGATCAAGGAATGTGCTCCGCAGGCAACTCTTGTTTTTGATAAATTTCATATCGTTCGCCACCTGATGGAAGCGGTTGATCAAGTCCGGCGAGATGAGATCCGAGAAAAAGGAAAGGAACACAAGGAGCTCATGAAGGACAGCCGGTATATCTGGCTTAAGAATCCTTGGAACCTTACGCCGAAGCAAAGGATCAGACTCAGCAGCCTTGAGCATATGAATCTGAAGATCAACAGGGCCTATCTCCTCAAAGAGCGCTTTCGAGATTTATGGTCCTATAAGACAAAAACCTGGGCCAGGAAGCACTTGAAGCAGTGGTTTTGGTGGGCAACGCATTCTCGCCTGGAACCCTTACGCGAGTTTGCCTGGATGGTCCGACGCCATGAAGAAAACATCCTGACCTGGTTCCACATGCCCATCAGCAACGGCACTGTCGAAGGGCTCAACAATAAAGCCAAAGTCGTCAGCCACAAGGCCTATGGGTTCAGAACAGCTGACCTCTTTATCTGCAACCTCTACCACTGTATGGGCAACTTACCGGCCATACCGCTCATGCACCGTTTCATGTGAGGAACCTCAAAATGTAGTCCGGTAACACAATCCGGGGGTTGTGGCGAAATCGTGGCAATGCCGCATTGGTTTTCGGTGCGCCGCATCCGGTCTACGGTCTTTCTTGCAGTGGTCCTGGCAGAATCGAGCAGGCCGGGGTCAAAAACCTTCCACACGAAACGGTGCGATATGAAGCTGGAA
Organism: uncultured Desulfobulbus sp.; assembly: GCF_963662935.2. Classification (NCBI taxonomy): domain Bacteria; kingdom Pseudomonadati; phylum Thermodesulfobacteriota; class Desulfobulbia; order Desulfobulbales; family Desulfobulbaceae; genus Desulfobulbus; species uncultured Desulfobulbus sp. The sequence goes on from NZ_CAXXTL010000002.1 coordinate 2,991,831, forward strand.
CAGTATTTCTCGGCAACGAAAGGGATCGGCGTCATGGCAACCTGTGATGGTAACGGCGTGGTCAACACTGCCATCTATGCCAGGCCGCATGTGCAGGGCAAGGACGAAGTGACGTTCGTCATGCTCGACAGACGCAGCCATGCCAACCTGCTGGAAAACAAACACGCCAACTATCTGTTTATTGAGGAGGGACGTAGCTATCAGGGGCTGCGCCTCTATCTGACTTTTGTTGACGAAAGCGCCGATCAGGAATTGATCCGCTCCATGAGCCGGCGGCCGAAGCGCCCGGACGAAGGAGAGCAGGAAAAGAAATTCCTGGTCATCTTCCGGGTGGACAAGGTGCTGAACCTCCTCGGCGGCGAACAGAAAGAGCTGGAGTAGAGGGGCTTTCATTCTTTCCTTGCTCAAGGAAAAGACCCCGCCGTTTCGGCTCAGCGACGATGGCTCTTACGATCTCCTTGAGCACTTTCTATCTTCAGAAAGACAATGTTCCGGTGGGGCGAGCAGCCGCAGTATTTCAGACTTGTATTCAACCACAATGTTCTGTAAAAAAAATGGCATTAGTCGCCTCATCGCTGGCAGCGTTTGAACCCTAAAATGCAAAAAAAGGAGGAACAACATGGCACGGAAATCTTTTGGTCTTTTTCTTTCCATCGTGTGCGCGGTCTTGCTCTCTCTAACGGTATCCTGCACCACCCCGGCCGGAAGGACGACGGGCCAGGTGGTTGATGATGCCTCCATAACCACCCAGGTAAAAGCAGAGTTGCTGGCCGATAAGGATGTCAGCGGGGTGGCGGTTTCCGTGGAGACTTTCCAGGGCGAGGTTGTGCTGACCGGTGCGGTCGATACGGCAAAGCAGCGGAACAAAGCTGAGCAGATAGCCGGTAAGGTTCATGGCGTCAAAAGGGTGAAAAATCTTATCAAGCTTAAATGAGCAGCCGGGAAGGGTGGGCCGGCTTTATGTGCGGGCCCACCATGGTGCTGCCTGAATATGTAACCAATTCCTGGCATCCTCTGCCGGTTTCTTCTTTTCTTTGGGACCCAAAGAAAAGCCCCTCCCGTGCGGCTCACCAGCAAGGCGCTCACTGTTAGCGGTTTTTTTATCCTAGAAAGCAATATATCGGCGGGGCAAGCCAAGCATTGTTGCCAACTCACCGAATGCTGCTTGATATCTTCCTTACCCATTTTCTCTGCACTTTCTCTTCATTGCTTTTCTCTCCCCATCCGCCTAATTTTTGATAATTATAGAACACCCGTATTGAACTTGCAGGGTGCCAAGCCGGCAAAACCAAAGCAGAACAGTTGATTCTTCATTTTTTTTTTTTACCGGAGTAGCCATGTTTTCATGAACCTGTGTAGCGTACAAAAAACGTAATCCAGCAAGAGGAGACGCCATGCCTATTGGAGAATTGTGCAACCGGGAAGTCGTGTTTGCCACCAGAACAACCACTGTCGTCGAGGCCGCGCAACTGATGCGCCGTTATCATGTCGGTGATCTGGTGGTCGTCGATCAGGTCGACGGCAAGCGGGTGCCGGTCGGCATCGTCACGGACCGAGATATCGTCACCGAGATCGTCGCCAAAGTTTGCCCAACGGAAGGTTGTGCCGTGGAAAACATCATGTGCGCGCAGTTGGTGAGCATTGCGGAAAGCGAGGGGGTGATTGCCACCATTCGGCTCATGCGGACCCACGGCGTCCGCCGGATTCCGGTGGTCGACGGTGATGGCGGATTGGTCGGCATCGTGTCGGCGGACGACCTGCTCGATCTGCTGGCCGAGGAACTGGCGGAACTGGCCAAAATCGCCCCACGTCAACAGGTACAGGAAGTACGCAGCCGGATCAGCTGAAGCTCTTGCTGGTGTCAGGGACCCAATACTGCTCTAAAAGACACTGATGGGCAGCGTCACTTTTTGCTTGGAAGTGCTGGCCGTGCTGTGTCTTGGTGGTGCTTTCTGGTCTCAAGAGAAAGAGGCGGGAACAACGGGAACTCGGCTTGCCGGTTCATCAGATCTGTATTGGCATGGTCGCCATAAAGGATATGATGGCAAAAATGGGGTGTTGATCATTTTTTAAGATCAAACTATAAACATACTCCTTGCTGCAAGGATTGAAAAATTTTTCCAGACAAGTCCGCGTGGTGGAGCCGATTAAGTTGATGACCGGCCAGACGGATGAGGACGAATAACTCTGTTTGGCTTAAGAAAAAACGCCATGCGCTAGCGATCGGCGTCAACGAGGTGCCTCAATGAAAGTACAGCACTTTATTTGTGGAATCGTCTTGTTCGGTTGCGCTGCCATGGCTGGTTGCGCCGCCAACAGCAGCGGTCCGGGCGGAAAATGGGAGATGGACGCGAACGTACAGCAATCCATTGAAGCAGGTACGGTGCTCCCGGATCATACCTATTATTATATTGGTTCCTCTGCTGCGCCTGATTCGATTATCGCAATCAGCAATCAATTCACCCTTCGCACCAGAGTCTGGGCCCAGGTCGACATGAACGAGCAGATGCTCAACGGTTGGCTGCAGTGGTATCGGACGGAACATTACGGCCCCGGATGCGAGTATCGCGGCGGCGTCATCATTACCCCCGACGGGCGGCAAGCGGGAATATGGTATTCACAAAACATCATCAATCTCATCTATCTGCCCGAGCCCGGCGTGCTCGAAGTCTACCAGCCCCACTCGATTTCAGGCAGAACCTGCGGCAAGGAAAATGATGATGGGTTTCTTGGCGGAATGTTCTGAACAGGAGGGAGGGAAGGGGGGACAAACCGCACTTTTCTCAGCTCCAACAAGGTCCAGCTTCTTTGTCTTTCTCGTGCCGGTTTTCAGTCCCATCCTAGCTGCTTTTTTCGACGAAACACTTGTCTCGCAACCTTCCCAGGACGTCTTTTTTTTTCTTTGATGGCATTTTCCTGCCCCCTTACGCACTGTTTCCGTTGTTATAAAGTTCCGCCATTTGGTTGACAAGCAACGGTACTGGTTTATGGTTTGCACCGGAATCATCTGCCGGGATTTGTTGCACTCTTTTTAAAAATACACGTATTGCGTCATGCTCCTTCGTCCGATTCTCTCCGTAGTTGTTGTGGTTGTCGCTGCTCGCATTCCCTCCTTCCCAGGCCGTTCCGGCAACAGGCCTCCATCTCGGGCGGTGTGACTTTTTGCTTCTTTGGCCGCCTGTTGCGAGGCTGTTTTTTTATATCAGGAGATCATTATGATCCATGTAGAACATCTAACTCGAACCTACGGGCCGCTTAAGGCGGTCGACGACGTCTCCTTCTCCATCGGGCCCGGCGAGATCGTCGGCCTGCTCGGCCATAATGGCGCCGGCAAGACCACCATCATGAAAATGATGACCGGTTTTCTCGAACCAACCGCAGGCACAATCAAGGTCAACCAGTTGGAGCTGGCTGCTGATCGGCGCGTCATCCAGGCAATGATCGGCTATCTCCCGGAGAACTGTCCGCTCTATCCGGAAATGACCGTGGCAGGCTACCTCGAATATCTCGCCACTCTGCACGGCGTGGATGGGGGGCAGATGGGACCGCTGCTCCGCGAGACCCTGGAACGAACCGCGCTCGAAGACAAGGCCGGGCAGACAATCGGCACCCTTTCGCGCGGCTATCGCCAGCGGGTCGGCGTGGCCCAGGCCATCCTCCACCGCCCCCGGATCGTCATCCTCGATGAACCGACCAACGGCCTCGATCCCACCCAGATTCAGCACATGCGCGGCCTGATCCGGGAACTGGCCAAGGAGGCAACACTCATCATCTCCACCCATATCCTCCAGGAGGTTCAGGCGGTCTGCGACCGGGTGATTATCATCCAGCATGGCCGTAAGGTTCTGGATGCCCGGCTGGCCGAGCTGAGTGCCGGTCAGCGGCTCCTGGTGCTGACCGATGACCGGCAGGAAGCCGTTGCCCTGTTGGGCAGTGTCGAGGGCGTTACCAGGGTCGAATCCTTGCCAACCGGCAACGGGCCAGCCTGTTTCGCCCTTTCCGGAGCCCAGCCCGCGCAAGAACTGGCACCGGCTGTGGCCACTGCTGTTACCGGCTGGGGCTGGAACCTCTACGGTCTTTCGCCCGAATCGCGCAATCTTGAAAAAATATTTAGTGAAATCAACATGGCATCCGGGAGGGAACAATGAGTACCTTGCGCAGGGTCGCCCGCCGGGAGTTGGCCGTCTTTTTCGCCACCCCGGCCGCCTTCATCTTTTTTGGCACTTTTCTGGCTGCCACACTCTTTATTTTCTTCTGGGTCGAGACTTTTTTCAGCCGCAATATCGCTGATGTCCGGCCGATGTTTGAGTGGATGCCGCTTTTGCTGATCTTCCTCTCGGCGGCCATCACCATGCGGGTCTGGTCCGAGGAGCATCGGGCCGGAACCCTGGAGCCGTTGTTGACCGCCCCGGTCAGTCTGCCTGCTCTGGTTGGCGGTAAATTTGTCGCCTGTCTGAGCCTGGTGGCCATCGGACTCATGTTGACGCTGCCGCTTCCGGTGAGTGTTTCCTTTCTCGGTCAGCTCGACTGGGGCCCGGTTTTCGGCGGCTATCTGGCGAGCATTTGTCTCGCCGGGGCCTATATTGCCATCGGTCTTTTTGTCAGCGCCCAGTTCAACAGCCAGATCGTCAGCCTGATCGTCACCACGCTGGCCTGCACAGGGCTCTACCTGCTCGGCTCCGATATCCTGACTAATTTTTTCGGCAATCGGGGCGGCGAGCTGCTCAAGCTCCTGGGCGCCGGTTCGCGTTTTGCCGCCATCACCCGGGGGGTGATCGACCTGCGTGATCTGATCTATTCACTCAGCCTGATCGGCATTTTTCTCTCCCTCAACGTCTACAGTTTGGAGCGGCAGCGCTGGGCCGGCAATCCGGTGAATCCCCATCACCGCCGGTGGGCGATATTGACCGGGTTGCTGACTGTCAATTTTCTGCTGATCAATCTCTGGCTGGCTCCGCTCGGCGACCTGCGTGCCGATCTGACCGCAGGCCGCATTTATTCGATTTCACCTGCCACTCGCTCCTACCTGGACCGGCTGCAGGAGCCGCTCCTTATCCGCGGCTATTTCTCGGCCCAGACCCATCCGCTTCTGGCTCCTTTGCAGCCGCAATTGCGGGATCTGCTCCGCGAGTACGAGGTGGCCGGCAAGGGCAGGGTCAAGGTTGAGTTCGTCGATCCCCAGGAAAAACCGGATTTGGAGCAGGAGGCAGGGGAGAAATACGGTATCCGTCCTGTGCCCTTCCAGACGGCTTCCCGCTATCAGACAGCGGTTACCAATTCCTATTTTGATATCTTGATCAAGTACGGTGACGAGTTTGTCACCCTTGGTTTCCAGGATCTGATCGAGGTCAAGAGCGAGGGCGACACCAAACTCGAGGTTGAACTGCGCAATCCTGAACACGACATCACTCGGGCGATCAAGAAGGTGCTGTACAGCTATCAGGGCGGCGGCAATCTGTTTAGCGGTATTGGCAGCCCGGTGGTCTTTCATGGCTATTTCTCGCCCGAGACTAAGCTGCCGCAGCCGTTGGTTGAATTACGGAAAAATTTGGAGATGGTGCTGGCAGATCTCAAGCAGCAGGGCGGCGACAAGTTCTCGACCAGTTTTACCGACCCCGAGGCCGAGGGTGGCCAGCTGGCGGCACGCCTGAGTAAGGAGTTCGGCATGCAGCCCATGGTGGCCGGTTTGCTTTCACCCGAGACTTTTTGGTTTTACATGACCCTTGAGAGCGGCGGCCAGCAGGTGCAGGTGGCCCTGCCGTCGCAACTCGACAAGGCGGCCCTGAAGACAACGATAGAGGCCTCGTTGAAACGCTTTTCCAAGGGTATGCTCAAGACGGTGGCCCTGTACACGCCGCCTGCCAATCCGTCCATGGCGCAGCTCGGCATGCCCGATCAGGGGAACACTTTCCAGCTCTTGCAACGTTTTGCCGAGCAGGAACACCGGGTCAAACCAGTGGATCTGAGTACCGGCCAGGTGGACCCGGAGGCGGATATCCTGGTGGTGGTCGCCCCCGAACGATTGCAGCAAAAACAGGTCTTTGCCATCGATCAGTTTCTGATGCAGGGCGGCACCGTGGTTCTGGCTACCTCGCCTTTTGATGTCAGCCTCCAGGGGCAGATCAGCGCCGTTGAGAAGAAAAGCGGTCTGAGCGACTGGTTGGCTGGTTATGGTATCAACCTTGGCCACACCCTGGTGCTTGATCCGCAGAATGCCGCTTTTCCGGTGCCGGTGGAGCGCCAGGCTGGCGGGTACAGTATCCGCGAGACCCATCTGATTAACTATCCCTATTTTGTCGATATCCGCGGCGACGGCATGAATCGTGCCAACGGCCTGATCACCGGCATCGATCAGCTGTCCATGACCTGGGCTTCACCGATTGGTATTGATCAGGAAAAAAGCAAGGGCCGCCAGGTGGTGCGGCTCCTGGAGAGTTCCAAAGGCGCCTGGCTGTCTGATTCCATTACCATTCAGCCCGATTTCGACCGGTTCGGTCAGGCCGGGTTTGCCCAGGGCGAGAGTGCTGGCCGCCAGTTGCTGGCGGTGCTGGTTGAAGGCGCTTTCGATTCCGCGTTTAAGGGCAAAACCTCGCCTCTGATCGAAGAGGCGCGTAAGCAGCAGGCCGAAAAGAAAATGGAAAAGCAGGGGGATATACCGGACGATCCGGCGGGGGGCAAGAAGTCCGAAGTGATCGGCCGGGTGCTGGAACGGTCTGCTGATTCGGCCCGGATTATCCTGCTGGCCTCAAACACCTTCCTCGCCGATACCAGCCTTGATCTGGCCTCGGGAGCTGGCGGCGCTCGTTATCTTAACCCACTCCAACTGGTGGCGAACTGTATCGATTGGTCGCTGGAGGATCGCGATTTGCTGAGCATCCGGGGACGTGGCCATTTTGCCCGCACCCTGCTGCCGATGAGCAAGGAGGCACGGATGCTCTGGGAATATATCAATTACGGTCTGGCGGCGTTCGGTCTGCTGACCGTTTGGGGCCTGCGCCGTCTGGTCATGGCCCGGACGCGGCAGCGCGAACAACGGCTGATAGCCGGGGAGGCAAGAACATGAAGCGACTGATCCTCATCTGTGCGGTGCTCGTTCTGGCGCAGGCCGGGCTGGCGGTACTGACCCATTTTTTGCGGCAAGCAGACGAAGCTCAGACCGGCAAGGGGCCACTGCTCAAACTGACGGCCTCCGAAGTCAACGAGTTGTTGCTCGAAGACGGCGAAGGCCGCAAGCTGCGGCTGAAGAAAGAGACGGAAAAATGGGTTTTGCCCGAATCGGGCTCCTTTCCCGCAGACACGGTCAAGGTGCAGGGGCTGATCGAGCGGCTGGCCGGACTGCAGCGAGGCTGGCCCGAGGCGACCACTCCTGAGGCGGCCACCCGTTTCAAGGTAGCACCGGATCGTTTTGAACGTAAACTGAGTCTGGGCAAGGACGGTAAGAGTCTGGCCACGGTGTATTTTGGCGCCTCTCCCGGGCTGCGCAAGATCTACCTGCGCGTCGATGGCGATGCCGAGATTCAGACGCTGGCCTTGCCCCAGCACGAACTGGAGGTCAAGGCCAACAGCTGGATCGACACCGGTCTCCTTCGCCTCAAGCCCGAGCAGATCACACGGGTCGAGCTGCCCGGCCTGCAATTGGAACGGACGCAAGACGGATTGCAGCCGGCTGATCTCAAGCCCGAGGAAGAGCTGGTCAAGGACCGCCGCGATCTGCTGGTCAAGCGGCTGGCCGGTCTGACAGTCACAGCCCTTCTCGGTGTGGAAAACAAGCCGGAATACGGGCTGGATAATCCTGCCCTGCGCTACACTGTGGAACTCGATGGCGGCGTCACCATCGACTATCTGTTCGGGCAGTTACCGAAGGCTGAGCAGGGCGAGGGCAAGGAGGGAGCACTGCCAATGGCCGAAAACTCGTCTGTGCTCAAGGTCTCCAACCAGGACCAATTGTTCCGGGTGGACGGCTGGCAGCTGGAGGAGATAAAGAGCGCCACCCGTGCAGCCCTGGTTCGCACTAAAGCCCAGAAACCAGCGGATGAGCAACCAGTGGATCCGGCCGATTCGCCGGAACAGCCCCGATAACAGGTAAAGCGCCGGTTCTGCCATGCTGTCTTCCTCTTTTGGTCAACAGGGACCACCGCAATGATCCGTTTCCGGGAACAGCTTCCGGCCGGCGGCTTCCCCAGTGCCCGGCCGAGTCGAGGCTTGATGGGCCGGTTGATCCTGCGGTTCTTTTTGCTGCTGGGTGTAGGGGTGGCGGGCCTGCTTCTGGTCATAGTCGCCCTGCGCTGGCTGCCCGTGCCTACAAGTGCCTTTATGGTGATCCGCCAGGTCGAGCGGCTGCAACCAGGCAGTGAGGTCCCGCCGATTCGGTATCAATGGGTGGATATGGATCGCATCAGCCCCGTGATGGCACTTGCGGTGATTGCCGCCGAGGATCAGCGTTTTCCTGACCATTGGGGGTTTGATTTCAACGCCATCGGCCGCGCTGTCGAATACAACAATCATTCCGAGCGAACACGAGGGGCGAGCACCATCAGTCAGCAGGTGGCGAAAAATCTCTTTCTCTGGAGCGGTCGCAGTTATCTGCGCAAGGGGTTGGAGGCTGGTTTGACTCTTGGTCTCGAAGCACTCTGGTCCAAAGAGCGTATCCTTGAAGTCTATCTCAACATTGCCGAGTTCGGCGATGGCATCTATGGCGTTCATGCCGCCGCCGACCGGTATTTTGGCAAAACGCCGGATCGTTTGAGTCTCCAGGAGGCGGCCCTGTTGGGCGCCGTCCTGCCTAGTCCCCGTCGGCTCCATGCCGATCGCCCTTCCCCCTACCTTCTTGCCAGAGCCCGCTGGATCAGCAACCACATGGGAAAGCTCGGTGGGGTGGGCCTGCTGAATCGGTTGTAATGCCCTCCGAACATGCCCCTTAGGCAAGCCAGCCCAGGGTGATCCAGGTCAACACCACATAGCGGAGCACCTTGGCGCTTCCCGCCAGTAGTAGGAAAACCGGGAAGGGTTCGCGCATCACTCCGGCGACCACGGTCAGCGGGTCGCCGATGATCGGCATCCAACAGAGTAGCAGGGACCATTTGCCGTAGCGCTGATACCACCCTTGGGATTGGATGAGGCGATGTTCGCTGACCGGAAACCAGGTACGATGACGGAAGCGTTCGAGAAACCGGCCTAGCCACCAGTTGAGCGCCGCCCCCAGAATATTGCCGCAACTGGCCACCGCCAGGAGCAAGGCAACCGGATAGTCACCGGTGAGCAGCAGGCCGGCCAGTACTGCTTCTGATTGCATCGGCACAATAGTGGCGGCCAGGAGCGCGGCCATGAACAGGCCGGTATAGACGGAAAGGTCAATCATGGTTTCTTCGAAGTGGAGTGTTGGGGCTTTCTACCCCATCACGCTGCCCGCGGCTACAAGGATTTTTTGGCGGCGGCATTGCCTCTAGCTGGAAAAGAAGCCTCCCGGCTTGCCGTCCACCGGGCCCCGCGCTATAGTCCGGCCCATTGTGCCGCCGCTGCCCCCTGTCGGGCTGCTGCCGCGCCCATTTCTTTTTCTGACTTTTGTCGACCATGGATAATTTTCAGATTCGCCTTGCCCACAGATTCCGCAAGCAGCAGGCCTTCGCCGCCTGTTCTTCTCCTCTCTATGCACAGTTACATGGTGTCCTGGCCGACTGGATGACGGCGGAACCGGGGGGAGATCCGCTGGTGGATTGGCTGGTGCGGGCAGCGGCAGGGCGGTCGTCATTTGATGTGCCGCTCCTTCTGCTGGCTGGGTTGCATCGCGACATCCTCGCGGGATGCAGCGAAGTCCGGGATCTGGCCCGCTATTTTCCGTCTGTGGGTGGAACGATGCCGCCGCAAGAGGGCAATATAGCCGCCTGTCTACGCCAGGCCATGTGCGCCCGGCAGGAACAATTGGGTTCATTTCTCCGTACTGCCACGGTGCAGACCAATGAAACGGCTCGTGGCCTCTGCTGGTTGCTGCCGGTGCTCTATCCCGGCTGGGAGGGTGTCCATCTGGTGGACCTAGGCGCCAGTGCCGGACTTAATCTGGTAGCGGACCAGCACCAGTACCGGCTCATCGAAAAAAACACCGGCGTCATTCTCCTGGATCTTGGCAGCGGCGGTCCGGGTCAGTTTACTGTGGCGGGTGAAGGCCAGTTTTCCTTGCCGAACCGGACCATTCCTCCAGCCATTTACACGCGCACCGGCTGCGACTTTGCGCCACTCGATCTCCATTCGGCGCACGATGAGCAAACCTTGGCTGCTTTTGTCTGGGGTGACCAACTGGAGCGGCTGGATATGCTTCGTCACGGAATTGCCGCACTGCAGCGGGTCAACCGGACGAAGGCTCCGGTACAACTCCACCCGACCGATTTACCCGATCACCTGTCCCGATTTCTTGAAGAGCGGATCAGCCCCCTGACGGATGCCCCAATTGTTTTCTATAATACCTACTTGACCACCTATCTCCACGACAAAGGGGCCTCTTTGCGGCCGCAATTAGCAGCCTGGGCCGTCCGTCAGCCGCAACCCGTGCTCTGGCTGCAGTGGGAGACCCTCTGGCAGGGACCCAAACCGCCGGATTTTGGCTGGGTCGGCTGGACCGCTGATCTGTGGCAGGACGGCCGCCATCGGCAATGGCAGCTCGCGTGGGCACATCCTCACGGAACACGGATTCTGTGGATGCCGGATATGGCCGATTGGGCAAGCTTTTGGCGTCGTGAGCACCAGTGAAAAAGCGGAGCAACTGCCAGTGATTTCTCCATATTCAATATGAATTGGAGTCAAATTTCCTGTTGTCCCCGTGTTCTCCAAGGAGAAACGATGTGAAACACTACCTCTACGCCATGGGTGCCATCTTTTGCTGGGCCAGCCTGCCGGTGGCGACCGGCACCGGGCTTGATGCCCTGTCGATCGAGGAGTTGCTGTTCTACAGTTTCTCCAGCGCGGCCATTTTTCTCTCTGGTCTCGATTTATTGCAGAAAAAAACCGTCAGGCTAGCCTTGCCGGGTTTGCAGGTTTCCTTGCTCGGAATCTGGGGCATTTTCTTGTATCACTATGTGTACTATCAGGCCATGGCCCGAGCCCCGCTCGCCGAGGCGGCCATCCTCGCCACCACCTGGTCGTTTTGGATCGTGGTCTTTTCCTCGCTGGTCACCTTCAGGCGATTGCAGCCCGCGCTCATTCTTGTCGCGTTAGTCGGTTTGTTTGGAGCAGGTTTGGTCATTGCTGCGGGCAAGGAGGTGAATTTTGACTCGGGCTCGATGTTGGGGTATGCCTTGGCGCTGTTGTGTGGCCTGATCTGGAGTAGTTTTTCAGTGGGACTGTCGCAGCTCCGGTTGCGAGAAGAGCCGATGACCGCTTTCACCTTCTATGCGGCCTTGTTATCCGCCGTGCTTTTCTGGCTGAGCGGGCCCCATTCTTTACCATCCGCTGGTGCATTGCTCTCGGCAGTCTATCTGGGCTGCGTGCCGCTCGGGCTTTCCTTTTTTCTTTGGAATCGGGCGGTAACCGGAGGCAATATGGCCGTTATTGGTCTGCTGAGTTACTGTACCCCGCCACTGGCCGTCCTGCTGGTGGCTTTGCTGCGGCAACAGCCGGTTGCACCCCAAGTTCTGCTGGGCATGGGCATGATTATCGCAGCGGCAGTAACAGGAAAATTGGTAATGAGCAAGACGCGGAAGATTTGAGGGAGGAGGCAGCGGAAAAAAAATCCCCGACCGAAAACCGGCCGGGGATGAGAACCCATCTGATTGCGAAGAAGTTAGAATTTGAATCGAACGGAACCAACAACATTGTGGCCAGTGATGCTCGTGGCGAGATCAGTATCAGCAACTCCAAGATACTCGTAACCGAGATCAGCAGCCAGAGCATCGGTGAAGTTGTAGGTGACACCAGCGCCAGCTTTATAAGCAAAAACGTTGTCGCTGCCGCCAATGTCATTCCCGTTATAGTTAATATCCAGATCATACTTAGCATAGCCGATACCAGCCATGCCATAAACGGAAAAGGCCTCGTATACAGGGAGTTCGTAGTACCCGTTGACCATGAGGGTCGTTAAGCGGGTGTCGACGTCATAACTATCGAGAACGTTGACTGTGCCTACTTGACGGAGTTCGTTATAGGTATCTGCATCGGTTTTTTGATAAGCCAATTCCAGTTCCGCCCGGAACTTGCCCAGCGCTTGGTACATGCTGAATTCACGACCAAAGGCCAATGCCCCGTCGAGTCCGGGACCACTGTCCTGGCTATCGAAAACATTGGTTACATCTGCAACCATCCAAGCCCCTCTCATGCCGATTCGCGCATACCGCGCATCGTCAAAAGCTTCCTCAAGATCGGTAATACGGCCCTCATGGTTCTGCAATTGTTTGCCATGGGCGGCCCAGCTGCTCATTCTGCTGGGCTTGGGAGGAGTTCAGGTCGTCGATTTGCTGTTGGCATGCTTCGGGGCAGCCGGGGCCCATCTTTTTTCCGGGACCGCCGGCAAAGGTTGTGCTCGCCATTAAGACGAAAAACGAAACAGTGAGGGTGCTGAGTACTCTTTTCCTAGTCTTTCTTATCCACTTAAAGGAAGTAAGTTTTTTTTGGTGTCAAGAACTCCCAAAAAAAAATAACGCCGAATAAAATGAATATCTCCTGGGTTATGCAACCAAAAATAATATTTATAGTCGCTATAGCTGCTCAGGTTGAACAAATCAAGGCATTGTGACGGAAAATACAAATTTTTGAACAATGAGAAGAGGGAGAGGGAGGAGGGAGCGATTTTCGAGGTTGAAAGAAAATGGAGGAAAAGGAACGCTTAAAAAAAATCCCCCGGCCAGTTCTCTGGCCGGGGGATTGAAACTAACTAATTTCTAAGAAATTAGAATTTGAAACGAACCGATGCAACAACATTGTGACCGTTGATGCTGTCAGCGAGATCGGTGTCAGCAACACCCAGGTACTCGTAACCCAAGTCACCGGCAACCTGATCGGTGAAGTTGTAGGTCATACCGACACCTGCCTTGTAGGCAAAGACGTTGTCACTTGCATTGCGATACTCACCGCGCGTGTTAACTTGCTCCACGCCCGCTGCATTAAAAAAAGCAACAGTGGAATCCATGTCGTATTTCGCATAGCCTGCGCCTACCATGGCATAGAGAGAAAAGGCGTCGGCGACAGGCAATTCATAATAACCATTGACCATGATGGTGGTCACGTCAACACTGCCGTCTACGATTCTATCGGTTCCACCTGTAAACGGACTGGTATAGATAGTTTGGTTGTCATCGAGATCGACTGACTGCTTTGCAATTTCAACCTCAGCCCGGAACTTGCCCATCGCCTGGTACATGCTGAACTCGCGACCGAAAGCAATGGCGCCACCCCAACCGGTAGTGCCATCCAAGTCTGAACCAGTCCATTTGTCCTCCTGATCCATCCAAGCGGCGCGTACCCCAAGACGAGCATACCAAGAATCGGCGAAAGCCTTCTCGAGATCAGTAATGCGGCCCTCATGGTTCTGCAGTTGTTTGCTGTGGGCCCCCAGTTGCTCGTTCTGCTGAGCCTGAGATGAGTTCAGGTCATCGATCTGCTGCTGGCATGCTTCCGGACAACCCGGACCCATTTTTTTGCCAGGGCCACCGGCCAGTGCTACACCTGCGGTCAGAACAAAGGCGGATACTGCCATTACACTCAGTACTTTTTTCATATTGTTTCTCCTGTTTATTTGAGACTATGTTTACCCGGGCGTTATTGCCCAAAAAAACGATTTCACCACGATGCTGTTAACTTCCGCATCTTTTAATGCCACTATAACAAAGGAAAATGAGACTGGCAATACCTGGAATGAAAAAAATACAAAATTTTGAACAAAAATAGGGAGTGGTTGTTCTAACTCTTTGTTTTTATTTGTTTGAATAAAAGATAAAAATTTGCACTCTTTTTTTGCGAGACAATTAAAAACTGTGGGGAGGAAGAGCTGCATCAAGGTGAAAATGGCCTAATATCAACAGCACATCAGTGGGTTACTTGCTCTTCCCTCGAGCTGCAGTGGAGTTTTTTTATAAGAGAAAGCCTTCCTTTTCTAAGCACAATAATTTCCCTACGGATTGAGCGGACTGCTTGACGAAGGCTTCCCGGTTCGCTAGAAACGGCAAACATTCATTCTCACGCACACCGATTAAGCGTTTTTTTTCAGGAGGTCTTGTGATTTATACAGGAATAGAGCAGGTCTGCCGGTCCGGCCGTGCACATCTTGCCGGCAAACGGCTAGGGCTGCTTGCCAATCAGGCCTCCACCGACCGCTGGTTTGTGCATAGCCGTGACTTATTAATTGCAGCCTATCCCGGCCAACTGACCTGTCTCTTTTCGCCGCAGCACGGATTTTTCAGCGAAAAGCAGGATAACATGATTGAATCCGATCATGGTATCGACGGGGTCACCGGTTTGCCGGTCTATTCGTTGTATGGAGAGACCCGCAAACCCTATCCGTCGATGTTTGCCGATATTGATGTCTTACTGGTGGATCTGATTGATGTCGGTACCCGGGTCTATACTTTTATCTGGACCGTTGTTCACTGCTTGGAAGTTGCGGCGCAAACAGGTGTCCAGGTGGTTATCCTTGACCGGCCCAACCCCATCGGCGGCCATTTGATTGAGGGCAATATTCTGCGCAAGGAGTGCACCTCGTTTGTTGGCCGGTGCGCGATTCCCATGCGCCATGGTTTAACTCTGGGCGAGTTGGCCCTGTTCTGCAACCGCGAACTCTCGATAGGCGCTGATGTAGAAGTGGTGAAAATGGTTGGTTGGCAGCGCAATATGCTGTTTCCGGCCACCGGCTACCCCTGGGTTTTTCCCTCGCCCAACATGCCCTCTTTCATGGCCGCTCTGGTTTACCCTGGGCAAGTAATATGGGAGGGGACCAATATTTCCGAAGCCAGGGGCACGACCCTGCCCTTTGAACTCTTCGGTGCGCCCTTTCTCGATCATCGCGAGGTCCTTGATTTTCTCCGCTCCACCGAGTTGCCCGGTTGCACCCTGCGACCACTCCGCTTTGAGCCGACCTCAGGGAAATGGATGGGGCAAGGGTGCACAGGTTTTCAGATGCATGTGACTGATCCTGTAACATTTAGGCCGTACCGAACCAGCCTCGCCCTGCTTCAGGCGATCCGCAGTCTGTATCCAGAGCCGTTCGCCTACAAACCGCCGCCTTATGAATATGAATTCGAGCGGCTGCCCATGGACCTGATCATCGGTGACTGGGCGGTACGCGAAGCTCTGGAAAACGGTATGCCCATTGTTGAGCTGGAGCAGAGCTGGCTGGGGGAGTTGGACGAGTACCGGCAGCGTTGTCGCGCTGTTTTGCTTTACGATTAAGCAAAAGTACAGTATTCTCGCCCTTCCTCTTTCGGGTGGAGAAAAACATGGGAAAACAAGGGGCAACTTCATTTTCCCTGCAATCATTCCCCCTTACTCTGGGAGTATTTTTACACGTGTCCCGCGAATGTACTCTGCTGCAACTGGCTGACTTGGTAGGCGGTCGGGTGGAAGGCGATCCGCAACTCATCATCCACGGTCTCAACGGTATTGAATATGCCCAAGCCGGGGAGATTACCTTCATTCTCGATAAAAAGCAGGGGCCGCTTCTGGGGCAGTGCCGGGCCTCGGCCTGTATCATGCCAGCCGGTTTTGATCCCCTGCCGATTGCTGCGATTGTCACCGATCAACCTTCGGTGGCCGCTGCCCGTATCCATACCTTCTTTCTCGCTGAACGCTTTCAGGCTTGGGGAGTGCATCCCTCGGTGGTAGTGGGGGAGGGCTGCGTCATCCCACAGGAGGTGACCATCGGTCCGCTGGTTTGCCTCGGCGATCGCGTCGTCCTCGGCGAGCGGGTGACACTTCATCCTGGGGCGGTGATCGGCAGTGAGACGGTGATCGGCGACGACACTGTTATTCACGCCAATGTGACGGTGGCATCGGGCTGCACCATTGGTAAGCGGGTCATTCTTCACCATGGAGCAGTGATAGGCAGCGACGGCTTTGGTTTTGCCACCGACCGGATGGGCCTCCACTATAAGAAACCGCAGGTTGGTACGGTGCGGATCGACGACGATGTCGAGATCGGCGCCAACACCTGCGTTGACCGGGCAGCCTTTGGGGTGACCTGGATCAAGTCCGGTGCCCGGATCGATAACTTGGTAATGGTGGGTCATAATGTGGTGGTTGGTGAAAACTCGATCCTGGTGGCCCAGGTCGGGATTGCCGGCAGCACCACCTTGGGCCGTAATGTAGTGCTTGGTGCCAAGGCTGGCGTTGCTGGACATCTCCATCTAGGAGATCAGGTTATGGCTGCGGCCATGAGCGGTATTCACAACAATCAGCCCAACGGTGCAATTGTCGGCGGAGCTCCTGCCTTTGAGGCAAAGAGCTGGAGTCGGGCCACGGCTGCTTTCAGCCGATTGCCGGAGATGGTCAAGGAGTTGCGTCGGTTGCGCAAAGAGGTGGACCGGCTCAGCGGTCTTCTCGAATCCACGGAACAACAATAGGAAGAAAATGACAACACAAGCGTTTGATGTGCAATTGCCCATTGATATTAAGGGGATAATGGAGATTCTGCCACACCGGTATCCTTTTCTCCTGGTTGATCGGATCGTTGAGCTGGAGCGGGGAAAAATCATCACCGGCATCAAAAACGTCACCATGAACGAGCCGTTTTTTCAAGGTCATTTCCCTGGAGAACCGGTCATGCCCGGTGTGCTCATTTTAGAGGCCATGGCCCAGGTCGGCAGCATCCTGGCTTGTCTCTCCGATCCGGAAAGGATGGGCCGCCTAGCCTATTTCGCCGGGGTCGACAAGGCCCGCTTCCGCCGGATCGTGCGTCCGGGCGACCAGCTGGTGCTCAAGCTGGAGATGATCAAGCAGAAAGGGAAGATTATCAAGATGGCTGGTCAGGCTTTTGTCGACGAGCAACTGGCCACCGAAGCCGAATTGATGGCCAGTTTTGCCTGATCCGCGTCGTGCATGACCACATTCACACATTCCAGGCGGCCTCTTGCCGGGCCCTCTCTCTTTGTTTTCCACAGGACCATTGCCCCATGAATATACACCCCACGGCGGTCATCGACCCCAGAGCGCAACTCGACAGTTCGGTGATTGTCGAACCCTATGTCTTTATCGACGGTCCGGTGAAAATTGGTCCGGAGTCCCGGATTGGCACCCACACTGTGGTTTCGGGCCATACCACCATCGGCGCCCGCAACACCATCGGTTCCTTCGCTACCATCGGCGCCCCGCCCCAGGACACCCATTACAATGGGGAACCGACTGAACTGATCATCGGTGAGGGCAACCAGATCCGTGAATACGTCTCTATCCATCGGGCCACAGCCAAAGCCAGTGGCAAGACGCTGATCGGCGACAATAACATGATCATGGCCTACAGCCATATCGCCCATGACTGCATCATCGCCGACCATGTCATTATGGCCAACGTCGCCACTCTGGCGGGGCATGTGGAGATCGGCAGCCACGCCAATCTGGGCGGGTGGGTTGGAGTGCATCAATTCTGCCGCATCGGCGATTACGCCTATATCGGCGGCATGTCCGGCATTGGCCTGGATGTGCCCCCGTATGTGATCATGGAAGGCACCCGCAACCAGATGCGCATCGCCGGCATCAATAAGATCGGCTTGCGCCGTTCCGGCATGGACAGGGAAACCATCAAAAACCTGGAAGATGCCTTTAAGATTCTCTTCCGTTCACCGGAATTGCTGCTCAAGGATTCGTTGGCCAAGCTGGAAGAGGAGATGAAGGACTGTCTCGAAGTTCAGTTGATGGTCGATTTTTTCCGCACCAGCAAACGTGGCGTGGTCAAGCGGACCATCGATGATTGAGGCGGGGCAAGCAACAGCCATCGGCCTGATCGCCGGAGGTGGCCAGTTTCCCCTGCTTTTTGCCGAAGCGGCGCGGGCGCGGGGACGGCGTGTGGTGGCCATTGCCCACGTCAACGAAACCTCGGCCGAACTCGAGGAAAAAGCTGATTGTACCTACTGGGTGAAGCTTGGTCAACTTGGTAAAATAATTAAGTATTTTAAGGGTGAAGGGGTCCGGGAGACGGTCTTTGCCGGCACCATCACCAAAACCCGCATCTTCCATGATATCCTGCCTGATTTCAAGGGATTAACCCTGTGGAACAAAATCGACAACCGCCTTGACGATGCCATTCTCCGGGCTGTAGCCGCTTCCCTGGAAGAAGAGGGAATCCGCGTTCTCGCCTCCACCTGCTACCTTGACCACCTCTTCTTTCCCCAGGGTCTCCTGACTCGGAAAAAACCGTCGGCTGCTCAGATGGACGACATCCGTTTTGGCTGGAAGATAGCCCGAGAAGTGGGCCGGCTCGATATTGGGCAGTGCGTGGTGGTCCGTGATCGCAGCGTGCTCGCGGTGGAGGCTATTGAAGGCACCGACGCCGCCATTCGCCGGGGTGGGGAATTGTCCGGGTCCGGAGCAGTGGTGGTCAAGCTGAAAAAACCGGATCAGGATTTTCGCTTCGATCTGCCGGCGACCGGTCCGCGAACCATCGAAACCCTCGCGGCGGTCAAAGGCGTGGTTTTGGCAGTGGAGGCCGGGCAGTCGCTTCTTTTTGATAAAGAAGTCATGATTGCAGCGGCGGACCGGGCTGGTCTGGTGGTTGTTGGACTCCGCGAGGACGAGCGGGGAGAACCGCACTACTGAGCACGAAGGGTGTTCTGCCGGTGAAATTTTCGAATCGGCAGGTCAAGGGAGAGAGGGCATGGTACAAATGACACGGATCATCGAGATCTTTCGGCAGCAGCCGGTGGGCGAAGCGGTCGAATTCAGCGGCTGGCTGCGCACCCGGCGTGACTCGGGTGGTCTCGCCTTCCTTGAAATCAACGACGGCTCCTGTTTAGCCAACCTCCAGGTGATAGCCGAGGATCATCTCAATAATTTCGAGACCGAGGTGAAGAAGCTGAGCACCGGCTGCTCGCTGCGGGTGCAAGGTGTGCTTGTGGCCTCACCGGCCAAGGGCCAAACCGTCGAGGTGCGGGCTGAGTCGGTCACCATCATCGGTTGGGCCGATCCCGAGACCTATCCCCTGCAGAAAAAACGGCACAGTTTTGAGTTTCTTCGCACCATCGCCCATCTTCGTTCCCGCACCAATGCCCTTGGCGCGGTTGCCAGGGTACGGAGTGCCCTCAGTTTTGCCATCCACCGCTTTTTTCACGAGCACGGCTTTCTCCAGGTGCACACTCCGGTGATCACCACTTCCGATTGCGAAGGCGCAGGAGAGATGTTCACCGTCACTGCGCTAGAACCGGGACAACTGCAAGGAGCGCAACCCTTTGCCAACGACTTTTTTGGCAAACGGGCCGGCCTGACGGTCAGCGGCCAGTTGCAGGCCGAAATTTTTGCCCTCTCCCATGGCTTGGTCTACACCTTTGGCCCGACGTTTCGCGCCGAAAACTCCAACACCAGCAGGCATTTGGCTGAGTTTTGGATGTTAGAGCCAGAGATGGCTTTCTGCGATCTGCGCGGTAACATGGAGGTCGCCGAGGCGATGATCAAGTCCCTGGCGGCGACGGCGCTGACCGAATGTACGGCAGATCTCGAACTATTCGAGCAGTTCATCGCCAAGGGATTGATCGAAAAACTCAGCCAGGTCCGTGACCGTCCCTTTGTCCATTTGACCTATACCGAGGCCGTGGCCGAATTGGAGCGGTCAGGGAAGACGTTTGAATTTCCGGTGCAATGGGGCATCGATCTTCAGGCCGAACACGAACGCTATCTCTGCGAGGAGATGGCAAAGGCCCCGGTCATCGTCACCAACTATCCCGAGACAATCAAACCCTTTTACATGCGCCTGGACGACGACGGCCGCACCGTGGCGGCCATGGATATCCTGGTAGCAGGCATTGGTGAGCTGGTCGGCGGCAGTCAGCGTGAGGAACGCTTGGATGTGCTGGCGGCCCGGATGGCGGCGGCCGGGCTCGATCTGGAGCAGTACGGCTGGTATCTTGATCTGCGGCGGTTTGGTTCCGTGCCCCATGCCGGGTTTGGGCTCGGTTTTGAGCGGTTGGTGCAGTTTGTCACCGGCATGCAGAATATCCGTGAGGTCATCCCTTTTCCGCGAACCCCAGGCAGTGCCCCCTGTTGATCTTTCTTTTTTCCTTAGGAGTGTGCCATCGCGACGGTCACCGGTAACACCAACGGGCTCAAGCCCAAGCAACTGCGGGACCTGGAACGGCTCGCCCAGAAAAAGGTCGGGCCCGAGGAGATCGTTGGCCGGGAAACCGCCCGGGCACTGGCCGCGATCTCAACCGAATTGAACCGGCAGGTCGGTTTGCTCATTCACCGTTCCGGTTGGATTGAAACCGTGATCGTTGGCGATTATGACCGCATCACCATCCCGGCCTTGGCGAATGTCGGCGCCAGTGGCGGTCGTCTCCGTGGTCTACGTTGCGTCCATACGGTTTTAGGGGGCTCGGCGGCGGTGAACGAGGAGGACATCATGGATCTGGCCTGTTTACGGCTCGACCTGATGGCGGTCCTCACCATCCGGGACGGGTTGCCGGATCTGCTCCATGCGGTGCATCTTATTCCGCTCCAGGTGGACGGCCGGGATTGGGCGACGCTGGCTCCGGTTCATCCTGCCAATCAGCACCTGTCCTGCATTGAGCTGATCGAGGCCCTGGAGGAGGAGTTTGTCCGGGAACGCCCGGTGCGCGAGGTGGATCAGGGCAAGGACCGGGCCATCCTGGTCTCGGTGACCACCGGTGCTCGCGGCGAGTCCGAGGACTCCATGGCCGAACTGGTCGAACTGGCCCGCTCCGCCGGGGTAGAAGTCCTGGCCCAGGTGATCCAGCGGCGCAAGCATATCCATCCCCGTTTTATCCTCGGTCGCGGCAAGCTGGTGGAAATCGTGCTGATGAGTCTGAGGCTCGGGGCCAACCTGCTGTTGTTTGATCAGGAGCTCAGCCCTTCGCAAATCCGTTCGGTCACCGACCACACCGACCTGCGGGTCATCGACCGCACCCAGTTGATTCTCGATATCTTTGCCAGCCGGGCACGCTCGCGGGAAGGGAAACTGCAAATCGAGATGGCCCAGTTGAAATATCTGCTGCCCAAGCTGACCACCCGCGACGACGCATTGTCCCGGCTCACCGGCGGCATTGGTGCCCGCGGACCGGGCGAGACCCGCTTGGAAATCGACAAGCGGCGGATCAACGATCGGATCACTCGCTTGGGCAAGGAATTGAAAACTGTGGGTGAGCAGCGCTATCACCGACGAAGCCGGCGACGTAAACGCGACGTGCCGGTGATTTCCCTGGTCGGCTACACCAATGCCGGCAAGTCTACCCTGCTCAACACCCTGACCAAAAGCAAAATCCAGGCCGAGGACCTGCTGTTCGCCACCCTGGAT
This sequence comes from uncultured Desulfobulbus sp., assembly GCF_963662935.2. Lineage (NCBI taxonomy): Bacteria > Pseudomonadati > Thermodesulfobacteriota > Desulfobulbia > Desulfobulbales > Desulfobulbaceae > Desulfobulbus > uncultured Desulfobulbus sp. The sequence continues at coordinate 3,013,261 of NZ_CAXXTL010000002.1, forward strand.
CCAACCAGCCGGCGTCTCAGATTTCCCGAGGACATGGAAGTGATCATCACCGACACTGTCGGCTTTATCCGCAATCTACCTGCCGACCTGCTCAAGGCCTTTGAATCCACTCTGGAGGAATTGTTCGAGGCTGATCTGCTTCTCCATGTGATTGATGTCTCCAATGCGGCCTGGCGCAAGCAGGTTGAGGTAGTAGAAGGGCTTCTGGCCGAGTTGGAGCTGGACGCCATCCCCTGTCTCAAGGTGTTCAACAAGACCGACCGGCTGGCTCCGGAAGATCAGGTTCAGTTGGTGCTTTCCGGGGAGGGTGTGGGGATCAGTGCCCTGGATGCGGGCACGCTTGAACCATTACTGGAGCGGGCCCAGGAAATCCTTAAGGGCGCCTTGGTTTCGATGGGCAATGCATTACCCGTTGAAAACACGAACAAAAAAGGGGGCGGAGAGAGTTGCCCTTAGCTCTGCAGAAAAAAACCTAAGGCCCTTTCCATTTCGATGGTGTCTTTGAATTGACAACCGATAGCGTTCTGTTGCACTGATTTAACCAGAACTCGCTTCTTTAAGGTTGTTTTTTTCTTGTCGTTGAGCTGAAATTCAACCTGCAGTACTTGGTCTTTTTCGATTCGATGCAGCCCGGAAACTGAAAAGCCCACTCCACCCCTTGAGATGTTGTTAATGTGAATAATGCCGCCCCCGACCCCGCCTTCGCTAAGAATGACGTACGTGCCAGGCAAGCTGGTCTGTTTACGATAGTGCCGTCGAAAGTCGAGAAGAATGGTGAACACCTGCTGACACCGGCACCGAACATTGATCGAATGGCGTCCGTATCGAAATTTTTCGGCAGCAATATGTTTGATTGCCCCGCAGGACGGACATATCAGGGTGGCAGTATTATTGTCGCGGACATGCACCTTGGTGTTGGTCATTGAGGTCAATCGTAGATGATGCAGGTGAAACGTTCAAGTTCTGCTTCGGTTTCCGGGTCAAGTTCAGCGGCGACTTCATGGATTTGGTATTCTTTTTTGCACCCTGAACATGTAAGCCGCACCTGACGGCACCGCCGCTGCACCTTCAATGTTTCATCGCATTCCTTACATTTCATGTTGGTTGAGCCTTACCTATGAGTTGCTCACGGGTAAAGACGGTTTTGAGAGGGTACCCCTTTGCAGCCAGAATTTCGGCTCCACCCTCCTGCCGGTCGACGATAGTGGCGACTAAACCAACCTTGAACCCTTCATTTTCCACCCGCTCGATTACCTTGAGGAGGGTGCCGCCGGTGGTGACCACATCTTCGACCAAGGCGACCAGTCCCCCCAGCTTGAGGTTACTTTTCCCTTCGATGAAATTTCCGGTGCCATGACCTTTGGCCTCTTTGCGGACGATAAAGGCCGGAATCGGCGATTTCTCGAGGTAACTGACCAGGGAAACAGCCGTCACCAGGGGGTCGGCTCCCAGGGTCATGCCGCCCACCCCGACGATGGGTTCCGGATGCTGGCGGATCAGTTCGAAAAGGAGGTGGCCGCATAAATAGCTCCCTTCCGCGTCAAGAGTGGTTTGTTTGCCGTCCACATAAAAATCTGAGGTCTTCCCGGAAGTGAGGGTGAAGATGCCTTCTCGGTAGGATTTTTGGAGGAGCAGTTCTTTCAGTCGTTGTCGTTTGTTCATGGGATTATCCTTTAACTATATGGTTATGAAGAGGATACCTTTTTTTACGCTTTTCGCAAAACGATTTCTCAAGTGGAGTGAAACAAGCGAAAGGTCGGTGGGGGAGCCTCTCGGTGGTTGTGCATTTTTGTCATATCAAATCGATGAATTACATTTTTGGAGCAAAGGGGATGGAAATGAGAATCCATGGTTTTATTGTTCTTCCGGCTTGCTTTTTACCGCTTCCTCGTGAATACTGACCCCAATGCTGGTTGATGCTGCCAACGAATATTAAAGAGGACGAACAAATGTGCGGAATAGTAGGCTATGTCGGGACGAGAAGAGTTGTGCCCATTCTCCTGGAAGGATTGAGGAGACTCGAATATCGCGGATACGATTCCGCTGGATTGGTCTATCATTTCGGCGGCCAACTGGTTCGCCATCGGGCCAAAGGAAAATTGGCCAATCTTGAAGCGGCGGTTGACGAATACATAGGTGTTGCCAGTGGGACCGGTATCGGCCATACCCGATGGGCCACCCATGGCGCCCCCACCGAGAATAATGCCCATCCGCATACCGACTGCACCGGCGAACTGGTCGTTGTTCATAATGGCATTATTGAGAATTACACCTCGCTGAAAAAAGAATTGACGGCCAAGGGGCATGTCTTTGCCTCGGAAACGGATACCGAGGTTATAGCCCATCTGATTGAAGACTGTCTGCAGGGAGATCTGGTCGCCGCTGTTCGCGCCGCTTTGGCCCGAGTTGAAGGTTCCTACGCCATCGGTGTGCTTTGGGCCAAAGAGCCTGAACTGCTGGTTGCCGCCCGCAATCACAGCCCTCTGGTTATGGGCGTGGCCGCCGATGCCTGCTATATCGCCTCGGACATTCCCGCGCTTCTGCCCTATACTAGGGAGGTTATCTTTCTTGATGACCGGGAAATGGCGATATTGCGTAAGGGCACATACACCATTTTGCAAATTGATGACGGTTCGGAGTTGGAAAAGACCATTTCGGTGATCGACTGGAACGCCTCAATGGCCGAGAAAGCCGGGTACCGTCATTTCATGCTCAAAGAGATTTTTGAACAGCCCCAGGCCATTCTCAATACGGTCAGCGGCCGGATTGTTCCTGATACTGGCGTCGTTGATTTGCCGGAAATTGGAATCGATCACGCAGCCATCAACACTATTGAGCGCATTGCCCTGGTTGCTTGCGGCACCTCTTGGCATGCTGCTCTCATCGCCAAGTATTGGATTGAGAAATGGGTCGGTATTCCGGTGGAGGTGGATATTGCTTCGGAGTTCCGTTACCGTCGGCTCTTGCTCAATGAACGCACGTTGACTATCGCCATTTCCCAGTCTGGAGAAACCGCCGATACACTGGCCGGAATTCGCCGGGCGGCGCAACTAGGCTCCAAGGTGGTGACGGTGTGCAATGTGGTCGGGTCCACCATGACGCGGGAGGCAGATGGCGTTATTTACACCCATGCCGGTCCGGAGATAGGGGTGGCCTCAACCAAGGCCTTCACCTGTCAGTTGGCAGCGCTTTTTCTGCTCACCCTCTTTCTCGGGCAAACACGTAAGACCATCGACCCGATAACCCAGAAAAAACTGGGGCTCGCCTTGGTTGATATAGCCGAGGTGATTGAGAACGAGTTGCCGCGTCTGCAGGATGAGATCAAATCCCTGATTGAAGGCTATTATGAGGCCAAGGATTTCCTGTTTGTCGGCAGGGGGCTCAGTTTCCCCATCGCCCTGGAAGGGGCGCTGAAATTAAAGGAAATTTCTTACATCCACGCCGAAGGATATGCCGCCGGTGAACTTAAACATGGGCCGATTGCCTTGATTGATCGCGATATGCCCGTTGTAGCCTTGGTTCCAAGGGATTCAGTGTATCTGAAAGCGGTTTCTAACATTGAGGAAATCAAGGCGCGCCAAGGCCGACTGGTCCTTTTCGGCACGCAAGGAGATGAGAACCTTGCTGGTTTGACGAGCGATATTCTTTATCTTCCTGAAGTGTTGGAGGATCTGAATCCATTGCTCTACACGATCCCTGCACAGTTACTTGCTTACGAAATTGCCCACCGTCGTGGCTGTGATGTCGACCAACCGCGTAATCTGGCAAAAAGTGTCACGGTTGAATAAGTCGCTGCAATGAGTTGTCGGCAGAGAGGTTGATTTTGTTCTTTACCGCATGAGGGAGCCCTCCCTCATGCGGTTTTTCTTTCCCCTGTTTTCCCTTCCTTCCTCTTTTTTCAACCCTCCGTCAAAGAACGAATCCTGTATCCGCTCGACTGTTGGTTATCTGCTGCCTGTTGACGTCTTGGTTTTCGCATGCGAAATTTCTCTAAATTATTTCGTAAGAATAGAAAATTCAAATAGTTGGCGATTGTTTGGCAACTGTTGTTGAGTTGGACACCCCTCTTAATAGGCAACTGCGCTCTGCTGGATTATCATAAAATCATCTTGCATACATTCACGAATGTATGTATAAAGCTGCTTTGCTTTTCTGTGTTCGTATTTTTTATCCTGCGTGAAAAACTTATAAGGAGTGTTTCCATATGAACAGAGTCGTGCGGAATGTGTTCGTGCTTCTCCCTCTTCTCGTTACCGGTCTTCTGGTCGGATCCTGCAAGAACACACCCCAACAAAATGTTGCGACCGGTGATCCGGTGGAGGTCACCGTTGTTACTCTCAAACCGCAACCGGTGTCGCTGGTGGTGGAATTGCCAGGCCGGACGGCAGCTTTTCGGATTGCTGATGTTCGTCCCCAAGTAAGCGGCATTATACAAAAACGATTGTTTACCGAAGGCGGTGAGGTCAAGGCAGGGCAACTGCTCTATCAAATCGATCCCGCCAGCTATCAGGCCGGTTTCGACAGCGCCAAGGCGGCGCTTGCCAAGGCAGAAGCCCAGGAACATTCTTCCCGCCTCAAGGCAGATCGTTATCGGGTGCTTGTCCGTACTAAAGCGGTCAGCGATCAGGAGCAGATCGAGATGGAGGCCAATTGGAAGCAGGCGGTCGCCGATGTGGCCGCCGCCAAGGCCGCTCTGGCCAGCGCCCGCATCAATCTTGATTACACTCGAGTCACCGCTCCCATCACCGGACGGATCGGCAAGTCGACTGTGACGGAAGGCGCCCTGGTGACCGCCCTGCAAAGTGCGGCACTGGCCACCATCCAGCAACTGGACCCTCTCTATGTCGATGTCAATCAATCAAGCACGGAATTACTTGATCTGAAAAAGGAAATCACAGGTGGGCAGGCTTCGGGAGGTCAACAGGTTCAATCCGAAGTCAAGGTGCTGCTCGAGGGCGGCGCAGTATACCGCCACGCCGGCAGTCTGGAATTTTCCGACGTCACTGTCAACCAGAGCACGGGGACGGTGACCCTTCGGGCCCTTGTTGCTAATCCCGACCAGGAACTGCTGCCCGGAATGTTTGTCCGGGCACGGATTGTCAAGGGGCAACGGCCGGAGGCCATTTGTGTGCCCGCAGCCGGTGTCAGCCGTAACAGCAAAGGGCAGGCCATAGTGATGGTGGTCAATAAGCAGTCCGCAGTCGAGAGCCGGCTGGTGCACATTGGGCAGAATGTTGGCGTTCAGGTGCTGATCACCCAGGGACTTGCGGCCGGCGAACAGGTGATTGTCGCCGGGTTGCAAAAAATCAAACCAGGTAGTCCGGTGAAGGCGGTTGAGTTACCCGCTACTGGAACTGATCAAGCCGTATCTGCCCCCGCCACGCCGGCGGCGAAAACGGAGTAAGTCATGGCCCGTTTTTTTATTGATCGTCCCATCTTTGCCTGGGTTATTGCTATTGTCATCATGTTGGCCGGAGCGCTCTCGATCATGCGCCTGCCGATCTCCCAGTATCCTGAGATCGCGCCGCCCTCGGTGCAGATCACCTCAAAATATCCCGGTGCCTCTGCTAAAATCGTTGAGGACAGTGTCACCCAGATTATTGAGCAGAACATGAATGGTCTGGATAATCTGCTCTACATGAACTCGCAGAGTTCCTCCTCGGGCAGCGTCACCATCACCCTGACCTTCGAGGCCGGCACCGACCCGGATATTGCCCAGGTTCAGGTCCAGAACAAATTGCAGCAGGCGCTGAGTCTGTTGCCCCAGGAGGTGCAACAGGAGGGGGTGCAGGTCACCAAGTCCAACGCGACCTTCCTGATGATTGTCGGACTCACCTCCGCCGACGGCAGCATGAACAAGAACGACCTGTCCGATTTCATGGTCTCGACCCTGCGCGACCCGCTGAGCCGCACTCCCGGAGTGGGCAGCATCCGTATTTTCGGTAGTCAGTACGCCATGCGCATCTGGCTCGATCCGCACAAGCTCAACAGTTTCCAACTCACACCCGCCAATATCAAGGCCGCCATCCAAACTCAGAACAATCAAGTTGCGGTGGGCGATCTTGGGGGCACGCCCTCGGTTGCCGGCCAGCAGATCAACGCCAGTATGATGGCCCAGACCAAGATGAGTTCTCCGGAGCAATTCGCCCAGATCCTGTTGAAGGTCAACAGCGATGGCTCCCAGATCCGCCTCAAGGATGTTGCCCGGGTCGAGATCGGGGGCGAGAGTTACGAATCAGTGACGACCTTCAACGGTAAACCGGCCTCCGGCATGGCGATCATGCTCGCTACCGGCGCCAATGCCCTGGATACGGCCAAGGCTGTACGAGCTAAACTTGCCGATCTGCAGCCTTATTTCCCGGCAGGTGTCGAGGTCGTCTATCCTTACGATACCACCACCTTTATCAAAATATCGATCGAGGAGGTCGCCCACACCTTGGTTGAGGCCGTTCTGTTGGTCTTTCTGGTGATGTATCTTTTTCTGCAGAATTTCCGGGCCACTCTCATTCCGACCATCGCCGTGCCTGTGGTCCTGCTCGGCACTTTCGGCATCATGGCCGCCTTCGGTTTTTCAATCAACACCCTGACCATGTTCGGCCTGGTGCTGGCTATCGGTCTCTTGGTTGACGACGCCATTGTCGTGGTCGAGAACGTGGAGCGGATCATGGCCGAAGAGGGATTGTCGCCGCTGGAGGCGACCCGCAAATCCATGGACCAGATTACCGGTGCCCTGATCGGTATTGCCCTGGTACTTTCCGCTGTTTTTGTGCCCATGGCTTTTTTGGGTGGTTCAACCGGCGCGATCTATCGTCAGTTTTCCCTGACCATCGTTTCGGCCATGGTTCTTTCGGTGCTGGTGGCCCTCATCCTGACACCTGCCCTTTGCGCCACCTTGCTCAAACCAGTCAGGAAAGGGGGGCATGGGCATAAGCGTGGTTTTTTTGGCTGGTTCAATCGGGTCTTTGACCGCAGTGCGGACGGGTATCGCGACAGTGTCGGTTTTGTGCTCAAACGTACCGGCCGCTTCGGCCTGATTTATCTCCTCCTCATCGGAGCCATGGGCTATCTGTTCACCACGCTGCCCACCTCCTTTCTGCCCGAGGAGGATCAGGGCGTTTTCCTCACCATGGTGCAATTGCCCACCGGTGCTACCCAGGAGCGGACTCAGGAAGTGCTCAATAAGGTCCGCGATCACTATCTGATCAACGAAAAAGACAACGTCAAGACTGCCTTTACGGTGGCCGGCTTCAGCTTTGCCGGTACGGGGCAGAACATGGGCATGGTCTTTGCGCAGATGCGCGACTGGAGTGAGCGGAAAAGTCCGCAGCAGACGGTCAAGGCAATCATTGGCCGAGCCATGGGGCAATTCTCCCAGTTCAAGGAGGCGATGGTTTTTGCCTTCAACCTGCCCTCCATCCCGGCCCTGGGTTCTTCCACCGGTTTTGATTTTTTTCTTCAGGATCGCGGTGGCCTGGGGCATGAAAAGCTGATCGAGGCGCGTAATCAGCTGCTGGGCATGGCGGCCAAAAACCCCAGTCTGACCCGGGTGCGTCCCAACGGTATGGAGGATACCCCGCAGTACAACGTGGATGTCGATTTTGAAAAGGCCATGGCCCTCGGAGTTTCAGTGGCCGACATTAACACCACTTTGTCGACCGCCTGGGGTGGAAATTACGTCAACGATTTTGTTCATCAGGGACGGGTGAAAAAGGTCTATGTGCAGGCCGATGCGCCGTTCCGCATGCAACCGGAGGACCTGGCCCTCTGGTATGTCCGCAACGCCACTGGCGAAATGGTGCCGTTCTCGACTTTTACCAGCGGTCACTGGAGTTTTGGTTCCCCCCGATTGGAGCGTTTTAACGGCAACTCGGCGGTGGAGATCGTCGGCGAGGCCGCGCCCGGCAAATCCAGCGGTGACGCCATGAAGATCATTGGTGAGCTGGTGGCGCAACTCCCCGCCGGCATCGGGTATGAATGGACCGGCGCTTCCTACCAGGAACAGCAGGCCGGGGCCCAGGCTCCCGCTTTGTACGCCATCTCGATCCTGGTCGTCTTCCTCTGTCTTGCCGCACTCTATGAAAGCTGGTCGGTGCCGTTCTCTGTTATTCTGGCGGTGCCACTCGGTGTCCTGGGCGCTCTGGCTGCCGCTTCTTTTCGTGGCATGGAAAACGACGTCTATTTTCAGGTGGGTCTGTTGACCACCATAGGTCTGTCGGCCAAGAACGCCATCCTGATCGTTGAGTTTGCCAAGCGGCGGTATGATAAGGGCAAGGATCTGGTTGAAGCCACGGTCAATGCCTGCCGGCTGCGGCTCCGGCCAATTTTGATGACCTCGCTGGCCTTTATGCTCGGCGTTCTGCCGCTGGCAATCAGCAGCGGCGCCGGGGCAAACAGTCGACACGCCATCGGCACCGGTGTACTGGGCGGCATGCTATCGGCAACGGTCCTGGCGATTTTTTTCATCCCCCTCTTTTTTGTGGTGGTATTGCGCCTGTTTACAAAAAAGCGGGCACCAAAGGCAAGTGTCGACCCGGTACGGGAGAACTGAAATCATGGATGTTCAATTGAATAAGATAATTGCGGGGTTGCTGTTCTTTCTCCTCCACGGTTGCACCCTGGCTCCTGATTATCAACAGCCGGATCTGCCGGTAGCGGAAGAGTTGCCTGCCGCTCCAGGGAATCAGAAAGGCCTGTTGCCAGCCAAAGATGCGGACCTGGTCAATGCTGAACTCGGCTGGCGCGAATATTTTACCGATCCCCGTCTGCAGCAACTCCTCACTTTGGCCCTTGCCCATAACCGCGATCTGCGGGCATCCGCGCTCAATGTCGAAGCCTATCAGGCCCAGTACCGCATTCAGCGGTCGGCCTTGTTTCCCGCCATCAGCGCTGAAGGCGTTGGCAGCAAACAGCGGACGCTGAGCGGCAGCGGCTATGCCACCGGCGAGGTCTATTCGGCCTCGATGGGAGTGACGGCCTATGAACTCGACTTGTACGGCAGGGTCCGGAATCTCAAAGATCAGGCCCTGGAGCAGTACCTGGCCATGGAGGAAACCCATCGAAGTGCCCGGATCAGCCTGGTGGCTGAAGTGGCGCGCGCCTATCTCACCTGGCTCGCCGATCACGAATTGCTGGCCATCACGGACGATACCCTTCGGAGCGAGGATGAGTCCTTCCGTCTGGTTGAACAGCGTGCCCGGGAAGGTATCGCCACCCAGTTGGATTTGGCCCAGGCTCGGACCAGCCTGGAGACGGCCAGGGCCAACCTGTCGCTTTATCAACGTCTGGTTGCGCAGGAAATCAACAGTCTGACCCTGCTTGTCGGCACAGCCTTGCCGGAATCGTTGCTCCGGAACGCGGCCCCCTTAAACGCCCAGACGTTCGTGGCTCCGCCGCCGGCCCGGCTGCCGTCACGGGTTCTGCTACAACGACCGGATATCATGGCGGCGGAACACGAACTCAAAGGAGCGTATGCCGATATTGGCGCGGCCAGGGCCGCCTTCTTTCCTACTATCAGTTTAACCGCCAAGACCGGCGCGATCAGTGGCGATCTTTCCAATCTTTTTGATGGTGGTTCTGGCTCCTGGCTTTTTTCACCGTCCATCAACCTGCCGATTTTCACGGCCGGCCGGCTGCAAGCCCAGTTGGATGCGGCCGTAATCCGAAAAGAAATATCCGTGGCCCGCTATGAAAAGGCCATTCAGTCGGCCTTCAGCGAGGTGGCTGATACCCTGGTTGCGAGCGACACCTATGTGCACCAGTTGCAGGCGCAAAAGGCCAATCTTGTTGCCAATCAGGAGTATCATACGCTGGCCAAGGATCGCCACCTTCAGGGAGTGGACAGCTTTCTCACCCTGCTTGATGCTCAACGTTCACTCTACAGCGCCCGTCAGCGGTACCTTGTTGTTCAGCTGGCTCAGTTGATCAATCAGGTCAACCTCTATAAAGCGCTCGGTGGCGGTTGGAAGGAACGTTCCTGATTATTCCCATTCCCCGTGAGGTGGGAGACTTGGGAGCCGCCGATTTTCTGCTGAGCGAACGCATGTGAGGAATCTCGAGATTTCTCCCGTTTGGTCGAAATGACAAACCGGAAAGTGTCAATTTGAAAGCAAACCGGAATGAGGATGTTATGGCACGCAAAACAAAGGAAGATGCTCTGGTAACGCGCAATGCCGTTCTCGACGCAGCCGTGCGAATCTTCGCCGTCAAAGGGGCGGCACAGGCATCGTTGGCTGATATTGCCCAAGAGGCCGGCGTCACCCGTGGCGCCATCTATTGGCATTTCGCCAACAAGGCTGACCTGCTCAACACCTTGTGGGATCAGGTTCTGTTGCTCTACGAGCCCTTGGCGCAAGCCAGTGAAAGCCGCGATGAACCCGACCCGCTGGGTAAAATGAAGGCTTTGTATCTCTCCTTTTTCACCGGTTTGGTTGAGGATCCGCGCCAGCAGCAGCTGTTTCGGATTTTGTTTGACGACAGCGACCGGAGCAAAGATACCGAAGCCATCCGGTTGCGCCATGCCGCTATCCGTCAAGAAAGATTTCAGGGAATTCAGATTGCTCTCCACAATGCCAGAGACAGGGGACAATTGCCGCCGGATTTCGATGTCCGGGTAGGGGCGATTGCGGTGCTTTCCTTTATCCATGGCCTTATTGCTAACTGGATCATGACGCCGGATCTCTTTGACATCAAAAAAGAGGCGCCGCAGTTGATTGAGGCTATGCTGGCGATGCTGCGCCAGGGTTTTAACCGCCACGACTGAGGGCTTGGTGTGCTTCGTCTTTTTCAGAAGCAGGCATTCATCCGTTATCTCCAAGAAGCTGGCGCGCAGGGCGATCAGGTTGAGGCGTTCATTGGCACGAGGTATCCCCCTCCTTCCTCTGCCGATGTGGCCCCTGATCGTCCGAGCCCGCCGCATTGCCGCTTCATCCTGTCGCGCTTCATGAGTTATAGCCGGCAAGAAGCCCTGGAACTGCGCCGCGAACCTCTTCCCCCCGCCTTGGCCCTTCTGGGCAGGGTCATTGTGATGGTGATCTAGGCTACGGCATCAGCAAGGATGTCGAGGATCTGCCCTTGGCGGTACTTGATACGGACCAGATCTCTTCCAGCCGAGTGTACCGCCTCAATTTGGCAGGTTCCCGTCATTTCATCGAACACCGTCCGATCACTGATACTCAGGACATCTGGATCGGCGCATGCGTTCGGGTGAGTTGAGTCTGGCTCTTTTCCGTTTTCGCAAGACCATCTCCTTGATGGCCTAAGTATGGGTGCGGAAGGGGAAAGGAAGCGGGGGTTATAATCCGGGGATGCCGATGTGCTGGATGCGGACCGCGTTGAGTCCCTCCTCGTAGGCGAGTAGTTTGCCTTCCTTGCGAAACAGGCGGAAGGCCAGGGCAGACGACAGGACGCGGATGGGATAATCGCGGGGCAGTTGTTGCAGGTAGGGCTGGATGGTGACGAAATCGGTGACGCCGTATTGCTGCATGATAAAGCGTAGGCCGCCGTTTTTAGGGCCGATGTTGTAGGCAAGCAGACCGAGGAAGAGGTCGCTCCTCATTTGGGAGAGATAATAGTGCAGGGTGGCGGCGGCGATAAAAGCGTTGTGGCGATGATCGGCGACAAGGGGTTTGCCGACCCCGAGCCGGACTGCCGCATCTCGCATGACCGCATCCGGCACCAGGGTGATCTGAAACAATCCTTGGCCGCCGTCCTTGCTGTCGCGGGGGAGAAAAGAAGATTCGGCGGCGGCGATGCCGTGGAGCAAGTCTGGGTCGAGATCAAAGGCTTGGGCCGCCGCATCAATATCCTCCGTGTACGGCTTGGCCCGATCAAGCAACTGCTGCATTTGCGCAGAACCCTGGCGACGATAGGCGGCGTAGACCTGATGGGCCAACGTCACCCGGCCGGCCTCTTCCTTGCCGCCGATCAGGATACGAAACTGGCCGAAAGCCCAGAAGAAATCACCCTTCAGGGCAAAGCCGCCGATGATCAGGGCCAGGGTTAGGGCCAGGGCCGCTGGAAGGAAGAAATATTTTTTGCTTAATTGTCGGCGCAGCCACCACCAACCGATCATCAGCAGGGCGGCGGTGACGATCAAACCAATGACACCTAGAGTGAAAGGCAAGAGATGGGAGAAAAAACGGGTACCGGAAAATCTGCCGGCCGCGTGACCCAGAAGGACGATTATGCCGGTCATGGTGCTAATGGCCAGGCAGAAGATTTCCAGACCGGTGAGCGCGAGCATCCGGCGTGTTGAAACCAGCGGCTTTTTCGTCCGGCGTTTGCGACCGGTGCCTTTCTTCGCTGATGGGCGGGGCTTGCGTTTAACCGGTGGCTTTGCTTTTTCTTCAGGCGGCACTTTTTCGGGTTGTTGTTGCTGCTCGACCGATTTTTTCATGCACCAGGTTGTCGTCATTTTCAAAGGCCTTGGCCTTTCGGTTTTAGCTGCCACTCTGGTAGAGTGGAAAAAATGAGGCGGTTCTGTTCGTAGTCGTCGGCACTCCAGGTGCCGCCAACCGTATCCAACCCCTGAAAAGACCTTTTTTACGGGTCCCTGTCAATCAATACCAAAGGAGAACGACCATGGATCTTTTGACCGTCAACCAACAGACCTGTAACCGCGACGGTATTTGCGCCGCCGTCTGCCCGATCGGCATCATCGATTGGACGCAGGGTGGCCTGCCTGAACTGGCCGCCGGGGGCGAGCAGAGCTGTATCCGCTGCGGCCACTGTGTGGCGGTTTGTCCCACCGGCAGTCTCAACCACCGGGACATGGCGGTGGATGCCTGCCCGCCGGTTCAGCCGGAATTGCGTCTTTCCGCCGAACAATGCGAGCATTTCCTCCGCGCCCGGCGATCCATCCGGGTTTATACGAAAAAACCGGTGGAACAGGATAAACTTGCCCGCTTGATCGAAATCGCCCGTTACGCCCCATCGGGCATCAACTCCCAGGGAGCTCGGTGGCTGGTGCTCGGCAACCGGGAGGAGCTGCACCGGCTTTCCGGGGTTGTCATCGATTGGATGCACTGGATGCTGGCAAAAATGCCGGAGGCTGCCCAGGGGCTCCACCTCGGCCGGACTTTGGAACGCTGGAACGCGGGCCACGATGTCATCCTCCGGGGCGCCCCGGCGTTGATCGTCGCCCATGCCGAGAAGGACAACCGCATGGCTCCCACCACTTGCACCATCGCTCTGACCTATCTGGAACTGGCGGCCACCTCCCTGGGGCTTGGCGGCTGTTGGGCCGGTTATTTCAACGCGGCGGCCAATTTTTTTCCGCCGATGATGGAGGCCCTGGATCTGCCCGAGGGACATCAGTGCTATGGGGCGATGATGGTGGGCTATCCCAAGTTCAAGTATCATCGTCTGCCGATCCGGAACACCCCGGAAATTCATTGGCGGCTGGGATGACGATCTTCTGAATAGCGGGAGAAGGGTCCACGTTGCTCCTTCGTGGTTGCGCAAGAGCAGTGGATGCTTATAAAATTGGGAAAAACTTTTCCTTTTTCCAGTGTGAGAAACGTCTTGAACAAACGACCAACGACCCTAACCGACAACCAGCAACAGGCCCCCTGGCATACCTTGGACCCGGAAACAGTGTTCAAGGAGCTTGCAAGCACCGAGGGCGGACTTTCCCAAGATCAGGCCGGGGAGCGGCTGCACCTTTACGGCCCTAATCAGATCAAGAGAAAACCGAAAGACAGTATGCTGCAACTCATCTGGCGGCAGATCAACAATCCTCTGATCTGGGTGCTGCTCGGTTCAGGCACGCTTGCGGTTGTTTTGGGCAAGATGACTGATGGGTTGGTGGTGCTTGCGGTGGTGGTGATTAACGCCATTATCGGTTTTATCCAGGAATTCAAAGCCGGGCGGGCAATCGAGGCGCTCTCCGAGATGGTGCCGCAGAATGCCACGGTCATCCGCGAAGGGCGAAACACCATGGTGCCAGCGGTTGAACTGGTCCCCGGCGATGTGGTCCTTCTGGCGGCGGGCGACAGCGTGCCGGCAGATATGCGCCTCATATCCTTGAAAAACCTCCAGGTCGAGGAGGCCGCGCTCACCGGTGAATCCGTGCCGGTGGAGAAGACGCTCGACCCAGCAGTTGTCGAAGCGGTCCTCGGCGACCGTACCTGCATGGTCTATGGCGGCACCCTGGTCACTTCGGGCACAGGCACGGCCATGGTCACCGGTACCGGTATGGCCACCGAGTTGGGCCGCATCTCGGATATGTTGGAAAGCGCCGTTGACCTCGATACCCCGCTCACCAAGAAATTGGCTGAAGTCAGCACCTGGATTACCATCGGCATTGCTGTGGTTTCCGTGGTTATTCTGGCGGTGGGCGTTAAACGGGCCTTGGACATAGCCATCCCCCTGGGGCCAGCCCTGAAGGAGACACTCATTTTTGCCATTGCCCTGGCCGTCGGGGCCATCCCCGAGGGCTTGCCGGCGGTGGTCACCATTGCTTTGGCAATCGGTGTGCAGCGCATGGCACGGCGAAACGCCATTATCCGCCGACTTCCGGCGGTGGAGACCCTGGGTTCCACCACCGTAATCTGCTCGGATAAAACCGGCACCCTGACCTGCAACGAGATGACCGTCACCGAACTGATGACCCCGCAGGGCACCTGCCGGATCAGCGGCATTGGCTATGACCCGGCGGGCGCTTTCACCATCGACGGCCAGGCGGTGGATCAACTGCCGGCGGATATGCGCAATTTGTTGGTCAAGTCGGTGCTCTGCAATGACGCCACCCTGCACCATGAAAACGACCAATGGAGCATCACCGGCGATCCGACCGAGGCCGCGCTGCTGGTAGCCGCCGCCAAGGCAGGGCTCGCGGCTGCGGAGGTCAATAGTCAATTTCCCCGGCTTGATGCGATCCCCTTTGCCTCGGAAAACCAGTACATGGCCACCTTGCACGGCGGCGAAGAGCTGATCGTGGTGCTTAAGGGCGCGCCCGAGGTGGTGTTCAAGCGCTGCCTGCAGGCCGGCGATACGGTGCTGCACCAGCAGATAGCCGCCGGGATGAACCGTATGGGCGAAGCCGGCATGCGGGTGCTCGCTCTGGCCGCGAAACAAGGGGAGGCGGGTACCAACGAATTGTCGCCGGCAGCTGTTGAGAACGGCTTTGATTTTCTGGGCTTGATAGGCATGATCGATCCGCCGAGGGAAGAGGCTATTGCTTCCATTGCGGCCTGCCACCAGGCCGGGATTGTGGTCAAGATGATCACCGGCGACCATCGGACCACTGCCCTGGCCATTGGCACGGATCTCAAGCTGGCGGAAAACGGTCAGGCCGTCACCGGGGTGGAGCTGGCCAGCATGGAGGAGGAGGCCTTGCAAGATGTGGCGCGGACTACCAATATCTTTGCCCGGGTGGCGCCGGAACACAAGTTGCGTCTGGTCAAGGCCCTGCAGCGCGACAACCATATCGTGGCCATGACCGGCGACGGCGTCAATGATGCGCCTTCGCTCAAACAGGCTAATATTGGTGTGGCCATGGGCATCACTGGTACGGCGGTGTCCAAGGAATCGGCGGACATCGTTCTGGCCGACGACAATTTCGCTAGCATCAGCGCGGCAGTAGAGGAGGGGCGGCGGGTGTATGACAACCTGATCAAATCGCTCGCCTTTCTCCTGCCCACCAACCTGGGGCTGGCCCTAATCCTGATTTACGGAATTATGTTTTTTCCTTTTGACCCGGTGACCAAGGTTCTGCTCCTGCCCATGCTGCCGACCCAACTACTGTGGATCAACCTGGTGGCAGCCGTGGCTCTAGCTCTGCCGCTGGCCTTTGAGGTCAAGGAGCCGGATATCATGCGACGCCCGCCGCGGCGGCCGGAGGCACCGTTGTTTAGCGGCTTTGTCGTCTTCCGGGTGGTGGCGGTCTCGGTGCTGATGACCGCCGGCACCATCATTCTCTTCAACATGGAATACCGCCAGGAACTCACCGCCGGCATCGCCGAGCCTCTGGCCCTGGCCAAGGCCCAGACCATTGGCGTTACCTTTGTCATTCTCTTTCAGATCTTCTACATGATCCACTGCCGGTCACTGAAAGACACTATTCTCAAGATCGGTTTTTTCAGCAACCCCACTGTGTTTTGGGGCATCGGCGTCGTCCTTGCGCTCCAGGCCCTGTTCGTCTATCTGCCTTTTCTGCAAAAGGTATTCAAGACGGCGCCCTTATCGATCAGGGAGCTTGCTCTCACCGCAGCCGCGGGCTTTGCCATCTTTCCGATCATCTCCCTGGAAAAATGGGTTCGTGCTCTGGCCCGCAATAGGCAAACCCCCTGATTCCTGAAGGATTTTTTTCCGTCCGTTTATCTGCTGTCTGCCAAGGATTGGAACATCCCGTTCCAATCCTTTTCTTTTGTGATCCACCACTCCTTTTCGTTTCAATTGCCCAGGTAACTCCATCGCAACGGAAGGGGTCGCAAAAAAAAGACCGCCAACTAGGGAGATGTGGTGTATGGTTTTGCTGCAGACTTTACTGGTAATCATCAAGCCGGAGTGAGCCTGTCTGCCCGTTTCCCATATTCGTGCGTACAACCCATTCCCCCAAGGAGGTCAGTATGCGGGCTGCATTTGCCGGAGTGAAGGTGTTGGATTTGTCGCGTCTCTTGCCGGGGCCGTTCTGCTCTATGCTCTTGGCGGATTTTGGTGCCGATGTCATCAAAGTGGAGGATCCCAATGGCGGTGATTACATCCGCTGGTGGCCGCCGCTGCTGGGCAAGAACAGCGGCTTCCACATCGTGCTCAACCGCAACAAACGCTCTCTGACCCTGAACTTAAAAAAGCCTGAGGCCAAGGAGATCTTTAAACAACTGGTTGCCGAGGCCGATGTGGTTTTGGAGGGGTTTCGTCCGGGCGTCATGGACCGGCTCGGGTTGGGATACGAGGTGCTGCGGGCTATCAACCCGCGCTTGATCTACTGCGCTATCACCGGCTATGGCGCAGACGGGCCGCGGGCTCAGCGTGCCGGCCACGACATCAATTATCTGGCCTTGAACGGGGTGCTCTCCTACAGCGGCCGGCAAGGCAGCCCGACCATTCCGGGGGTGCAGATCGCCGATCTCGGCGGTGGCGCCTTGTACGCGGCCTTCAGCATCGCCACTGCTCTCTTTGCCCGGGAGCGGTTGGGGGAGGGCCAGTTCATTGACCTGGCCATGGCCGATGGCGCCCTTACCTGGAACTGCCTCCGTTGGGGTAAGTATCTGGCCGACGGCCTCGTGCCCAGTCAGGGCGATGATTTCCTCAACCATGGTTTTGCCTGCTACAACCTCTACGCCACCCGTGATGGCCGTACCATGTCGCTTGGGGCTCTCGAGCCGCAGTTCTGGAAGCTGTTCTGCGCGACGGTTGGTCGTCCGGACTGGAACACGCCCGCCTACTTCGAGCCCGGTCCCCATCAACACGACCTGCAACAAGAGGTGGCCGAGATGTTCCGTACTCAAACCCTGGCTGAGTGGACCCAGGTCTTCGCCGACACCGACTGCTGCTGCGAACCGGTACTTAACTTAGAGGAAGTGATGGCCGATGAACAGACCCGGCAACGCCAAATGGTGGTCGAGCTGCTCCATGCGAGCTGGGGTGTCTACCAGCAGTTGGGCATTGCCCCGAAATTCTCGCTCACTCCGGGAACCCTCCGCAGCCATGCCCCGGAGCTGGGCGAACACACCGCCGAGATTCTTGCAGAAATCGGCATGAACGGAACACTTCAGGAACAACTTAAGGCAGGGGGAGTCATCTGAGAGGAGAGGGAAGGGGGCTTGTTCCGCACGGAAAAGAGGGGGAGAGACACAGCCGCTCGGAGCGGGAGCGGTGTTTCAAGACCTCTTGAAAGCCGAGTCGCACGGCCTGGATTGCCCCTTCTTCTGGGTGGTCCGGCGCTCACATCCCGACGGCGAACATAGCCTCCAAGTCGTGGCGGGAGAAGGCCTGGAAGGCAAGCATGGTTTCGGTTTTGGTAATACCGCCGATGGTCAGCATCTTTTTGGTGACCAGGTCAGCGAGGTCGTCGTTGGTTTTGACGCGGACTATGGCGATGAGATCGTACTTGCCGCTTACTGAATACACTTCAGAAATACCGGTGATTGCCTGCAGTTTTTCGGCAATCTCGTTGATCTTATTGCGCTCAGCGTTGATCAGAATGATCGATGTCACCATCAGTGCACCTCGTAACCAGAATGAACTTGTGCTGTCGTTAGCCCAAGTATCTGGTTTGAAAGAAAAAAACGGGCGGAGAGTGGAGGGTGTCCGCCCGGCCAGGCGTATTTTCAGACTTTTCAGACAGAGGTTATTCGTTGGATATGCATCCTGCGGGGCAAGAGCCGATCGCTTCATCAATGCAGTCCTCGTCACCACCTTCCTCCATGATGACATAGGCCTTGGCTTCATCGATATCAAACCCGAAGATCTCCGGGCATAATTCCACGCAGGCTTCGCAGCCCAAACATTCTTCCTGGTCAATAGCTACTTGTTTTGACATTCTATTCCTCTTGAGGAGTTGAAAAAAGAGGGGTCGTCCCCACTGATCATGGTGGACGGCGGTTCATTCCGAAACAGCATTCACGACCATCCTGGCTTGGATGGCCGGCAAAGCTTGGCAAGCCTTT
The DNA here is from genome assembly GCF_963662935.2 of uncultured Desulfobulbus sp. Lineage (NCBI taxonomy): Bacteria > Pseudomonadati > Thermodesulfobacteriota > Desulfobulbia > Desulfobulbales > Desulfobulbaceae > Desulfobulbus > uncultured Desulfobulbus sp. The sequence goes on from NZ_CAXXTL010000002.1 coordinate 3,031,872, forward strand.
CAGGTCACAGTTTTGCAGTTTTCAGGTCAATCGTCAACTTGTATTCCGAGGGTTCCTGTCCTTGCTTGACGGTGAATCCTAGCTTTTTGCCTAGGGCAATCATGTAGGAATTTTCTGCCAGCACGGTTCCCCAGACAATCTCCATGCCCCGTTCTTTCGCGATCCCCAGACATTGCAGCAATAATTTTGCGCCAATACCCTTGCCCTGCCAGGGGTCGCCGATGAGCACGGAGAACTCACCACGTTTGCCGTCCGGTTCGCCGACAATGTTGGCCACCCCGAGCATCCGTTCCTCACCCTCGCTGTCGTCGAGGCCGACAAAGGAGATCTCCCGGTCGTAGTCCACCTGGGTGAACCGGGCGAGTGTTTCGGGCGAGAGCGTCTTGACCACGGTAAAGAAGCGGTAGTAGATGCTAGTGGGGGTGAGCGAATTGAACAGCTCGACAAAGAGCGGCGCATCCTCGGGCTTGATCGGCCGAATGAACAGCGGCATCTGCATGTCGGTGAAATCGTGCCGCTCCAGGTGCTGGGGATAAGGGCTGATCACCAGATGGAGCTTGGCCGTGTCTTCGACTCGGGCTAGCTTGATCCGGGCATCGACTGCTGAGGGTTGGCCGTTTTTAACCAGCACCGGATTGATATCCAGTTCAACGATTTCAGGAAAATCGATCACCAGTTGGGAGAGCCGCATCAGCAGTTCCTCCAGTTTTTCCAGGTCCGCCGGCGGGTGGCTTCGATAGCCCTTGAGCAGCGGCAGGATACGGGTCTCTTCCATCATCCGCCGGGCGAGCAACCGGTTGAGCGGCGGTAGGCCCAGGGCCTTATCGTCGAGCACCTCGGCAAAAACGCCGCCTGAGCCAAAACAGAGGACCGGCCCGAAGTTTTCGTCGGTCTTGCTGCCGATCAGCAGCTCGAAATCTGGGTTGGCAATGTAGGGCTGAAGCGAAACACCGGTGATTCGGGCCTCGGGATTATATTCCTTGGCCCCGTTCATAATTCGCTCAAAGGCCTGCCGGAGGTCGTCCTCGTTGCGTAGGTCGAGCTGGACGCCGCCCGCGTCGGACTTATGGCTGATGTCCGGCGAGACCAGTTTCATCACCAGCGGCATCTCCATCTCAGCGGCCAGGGTCACCGCCTCGTCGGCTGAGGCAGCAAGCAGGGTTTCGTTCACCGGAATGCCGTAGGCGGCCAGAATCTCCTTGCTCTGGATTTCGGAGAGCAGCTCGGTCTCCTGCTCGAAGCATTCGTAGATGGTGCGGAAAACCTGATCGCGGTTGAAGTAGAGTTCGGTGGGCAGTTTGGGTGGCGCCTGGGAGAGCAGTTCCAGGTTTTTGGTGTATTCGACCATGTAGAGAAAGGCGCGCACCGCCCGCTCCGGGGTTTCATAGGTGGGGATATTGGCCTGGTTGAGGATGTCAACTGCCTCGGCCATCTGCTTGCCGCCCATCCAGCAGGCAAAGACCGGAAAGCGTTTGCGCTTAACCAGTTTGGCCAGCGCCTCGGCCACTTCCTTCGGCTTGATGTGGGGCTCGCTCACCATGATGATCAGGACGCCGTCAAATTCCTTGCTCGACAGGCAGATTTCCATGGCCTTGCTGAAACGTTCCAGGGTGGCGTTCCCCAGGATGTCGATCGGGTTGGTCCGGCTCCAGTAGGACGGCAGGATCCCATCGAGTTGGCTGGTGATGTCTTCGGGAAGAGGTGCCGGGTCCAGGTTGTACTCGGCCAGGGTGTCTGCCGCCATGATGCCCGGACCACCGCCGTTGGTAAGAATCGCCAGTCGCGATCCCGCAGGTCGTGGTTGTTTGGCCATCAACTCGGCGCAGTCGAACATACGGGCCAGCGACGGTACCCGGACAATGCCCGCCCGTTTGAAAGCGGCGTCATAAACCGCATCCTCGCCGGCCATGGCACCAATATGGGTGGTGGCTGCCCGAGCGCCGGCCAGGCTTTTGCCCGCCTTGAGCACGATGATCGGTTTGATCCGAGAGACAGCGCGGGCCGCGCTCATGAATTTGCGGGGATTGGTCAGATTTTCCATGTAGATGAGGATGGATTTAACCGACCCGTCGTTGCCCAGGTAGTCGATCATATCGCCAAAATCGACATCGAGCATGGAACCAATACTGACAAAATGACTGAACCCCGTATTTTCCTTGGCGGATCGATCCAGGGTGGCTGTGCCGATGGCCCCGCTCTGGGAAATGAAGCCCACATTACCCACGGCTGGCATGCCGGGAATGAAGCTGGCGTTCAGGTTTTTGCCGGGGCGGATGACGCCCAGGCAGTTGGGGCCGATGATCCGCATCCCCGAACCCTCGGCTGCTCCCTGGATCTGCTCTTCGATGAGGCTGCCTGCCTCTCCCAACTCCTTGCCGCCGGCGGAGATGATGATCACCCCCAAGACGCCAGCGCGCACGCACTGGCGGACTATCTCCGGAGTGGTGGCGATGGGCGTGGCGATGATGGCCAGTTCCGGGGCGTTTTCCACCTCAGTGATCGCACCAAAGGCCTTGAACCCATGGATGGTTTCATAGTTGGGATTCACCGGAACGATGGTTCCGCTGTAGCCCCCCTGGATGAGGTTGTCGATCAGGGCGGAGCCAATGGAATTTGGTTTATCATTGGCGCCGATAACCGCGATGCTTTTCGGGTTAAAGAATTGTTCCATGGAATGGGCAGTGTCCCTTGTGTTTGGATTTATTGTCTTTTTCCCAGGATCTACTGAAACGGCGACGGCATTGGCCAGATCGGCCACCGGTACCAACTCACCTAACCTTTCTTGCTTCGCTTGACAAGTATTTTGCGGGGGAATCGACCGTAAAAAGAAGCGGAAGAGCTGGCCGCTCCCTTTCGCAAACCGATAGGCACCGGACAAACGATAGCTCGGTGACACTCCGAGGCGGGGCGGGCAGGGTTGGGCACGGCCGGGAAAAGAAGGGCATGCAACAATATCCCTTGACGGTGCCGTTGTTCTTTGCCAAGGTGGGGGCGCAGTTGGCCTTCTATAACAGGTGGCAAATCGTCATCCGATCCCGCTCCCCAGAGTAACGTCCATGCCGAAAAAAATACTGATCGTTGAAGATGAACAACTGATCGGCCTGATGCTGGCCGAAAATGTCAGGGAACTGGGCTGTCAGGTTACCACCGTGGTGACCAACGGTCAGGCGGCGGTCCGGGCAATACGCAATGAGCTGCCGGACGCCATCCTCATGGATATCAGCCTCGATGGCGTTATGGACGGCATCGAGACCGCACGGATCATCAAGGCCAAACAGGACATTCCTATCCTTTTTTTCACCGGTTACCAAGATCAGCAACTGCTCGATCGGGCCCGCGCCATCAGGCCGGTCGGGATAGTCGACAAGCTCGACACCACCGACAATATCAGGGCGGCGATCTCCTCGCTGCTTCAGTAATCGACCCCATCCTTTCGCACCTCTTTATTCGCAGCTTCTCAATCGTTATAGCGGGATCCGGAGATGCTTTTCTGCAAATAATAGCCAGCTTTCCCGTCATTTTCTGATAAAATAATAGAGGATAATCCGTCTTCAACCCCATCCTGAACACAGGAGTGTGAACGATGCTCATCGGCATTCTCAAGGAAATCAAGGCAGAGGAAAATCGAGTCAGCATGACTCCGGCCGGCGTCGAGGTCCTGGTGAAAAACGGACACCGGGTGCTGGTCGAGCTGAGTGCCGGTATCGGCAGCGAGTTCGGCGACGCCCATTATGAAAAGGCCGGGGCGGAGATGGTGAGCAGTCCGGTCGCGATCTATGCGCAGGCTGAGATGATCATGCACGTCAAGGAACCGTTGCCCTCTGAATATGAGCTGATCCGGGAAGGGCAGGTGCTGTTCACCTATTTTCATTTTGCCGCTTCGGAAGGATTGACCAGGGCGATGATGGCCCGCAAGGCAGTGTGCATCGCCTACGAAACCATCACCGACCAGCGAGGTACGCTGCCCTTGCTGACCCCGATGAGCGAGGTCGCCGGCCGGATGGCCGCACAGGAGGCCGCCAAGTATCTCGAACGCAGTCAGGGTGGACGCGGCATCCTCATGGGCGGAGTGCCGGGAGTGGCTCCGGCCAGGGTTCTTGTCCTCGGCGGCGGCACGGTCGGGACCGAAGCGGCGAGGATCGCTTCCGGACTTGGGGCGACCGTGCACCTGCTTGATACCAGTCTGCCTCGTCTGCGTTCCTTGGCCGAGATCCTGCCGAAAAATTGCACCCTGCTGATGTCCACACCGGCCACTCTCCGTGAGCTGGCGCAACAGGCGGATGCCATCATCGGCGCGGTCCTGCTTCCCGGAGCCAGGGCCCCTAAACTTATTTCTCGTGAGATGCTGGCCACCATGAAGAGAGGGGCCGTGCTGGTCGATGTCGCCATCGATCAGGGCGGCTGCTTCGAAACCTCCCGCCCCACCACCCACGACCATCCGGTGTTCGAAGTCGACGGCATCCTTCATTACTGCGTTGCCAATATGCCCGGTGCCGTGCCGCTGACCTCGACCCTGGCGTTGACCAACGCCACTCTGCCGTATGCCGTCTCCCTTGCCAACAAAGGCTGGCGGCTGGCCACGCAGGATGATCCCGGTATCGGCAATGGCATCAACATGGTGGCCGGCCAGATCACCTGCCAAGGCGTTGCCGAGGCCTTTGGTTTGCCCCACACTTCGCTGGAAACACTGTTGGGGTAATCTGCGGAAGACAGCCGTGCCGGGGCAGGCTATTGCCGTTGTCTCATAAGGGATGGTTGGTCCTTTTCTTGAAGGGAAGGCCGGTCGATTCGGGAAATCTTTACAAACAATGATCAAGAAACGGCTCGCCTGAACTGTGCGAAAGAGGGTATGAAAAAGATGTAAATGGAGCCGTGGACAACTCGACGACCCTGGCTGCAGAGTTTCTTCTCAGGAGGTGCGGAAATGGGAAAGAAAATACTACTCGTCCTTGTTTTGATCCTGCTGGTGACGCCGTTCTCGCCCACGGCGGGATGGAGTCATTATCACCATGGCGGCGTTGCCCTGGCATGGGGCGTGACCGGATTTTTTCTGGGATCGACACTGGCCGCCTTTACCTACCGCCCTCCTCCTGTGGTCTATGCGGCCCCGCCTCCGGTTTATTACCCCCCGGTTTCTAACTATGCACCTGCCGTACCGCCGGGCATGTGCCGGTGGGAGCGTTATGTGCTCGACCGGTACGGCAGAACGTTGTTGGATCAGTACGGCCGGCCAGTGAAGGAGTACACTCTGGGCTCCTGCCAATATCCTCCGTACTGAACTCGCTGAAGGCGATCCGAGAGCAATCCCTCCTTTCGTTTTTTCCGCAGAAACCTGGGTGAATCGTCACTCGTGTTAGGCTGGTTTGGCCGGCTTAAAGGGCTTCTTCCAGAATCCTGCGGCTGACCTCCAGGGTCACCTGCCTTTTTTCGCCCAAGGCCGTCATGCCGTGTGTCTCCAGGGCCCGGACGACATCGTCGATCCGGTCCGCCGCTACTCCGTACGACCCCAGGCGGGTTGATACTCCTAGTCCCTCAAAAAAGGCCCGTGTTCGGGCAATTGCCTCGTCGATGCGGTTGTCCTCACTGCCTTCCCGGAGATCCCAGACTCGATCGGCGTATTGCAGCAATTTGGCCCGTTTCTGCTCCTTGCACACCGTCCAGACTGCCGGCTGGAGAACGGCCAGGGTTTTGGCGTGGTCGATACCGAAGAGCGCAGTCAGCTCGTGGCCGATCATGTGGGTGGTCCAGTCCTGGGGAGCGCCGGCACCGATCAGACCGTTGAGGGCGTTGGTGGCGCACCACATCAGATTGGCGCGGGCATCGTAATCGCTCGGGTCGGCCACGGTGGCCGGGCCGATTTCGATCAGGGTCCGAAGGATGCCCTCGGCGGTTCTGTCCTGGAATCTCCCCTCGGCCGGCAGGGTGACATACTGCTCCACGGTGTGGATGAAGGTGTCAATAACGCCATTGGCCACCTGGGTAGGGGGCAGGGTGAAGGTGAGAGTGGGGTCGAGAATCGAGAATTGGGGGAAGACCAGGGGGCTGAAAAAAACAAACTTACCGCCTTGATGGCTGATGACCCCACCAGAATTCATCTCCGATCCGGTTGCCGGTAAGGTAACCACAGTGGCAAGGGCAACGGCGGCGGAGAGCTGGGCCGGTTTGGCTTTGCCGGTGAGGATATCTTCGGCATTGCCGCCATATCGAGCAGCCAGAGCAATGAATTTGGTGCCGTCCATCACCGAGCCGCCGCCGACCGCCAGCAAAAAATCGATCTTCTCGCCGCGCACCACCTCCACGGCCCGCATCAGGGTGGAGTAACGCGGGTTGGGTTCAATGCCGCCGAATTCGATCAGGTTTCGGTTGCCCAGAGCCTGCCGCACCTTGTCGAGGGTGCCGAATTGTTTGACGCTGCCGCCGCCAAAGAGAATCAGCACCTTGGCATCGGCCGGAACCAGCCGGTTGAGTTCCTTGAGGCGATCCTGGCCGAAAACTATCCGTGTCGGGTTATGGAATTCGAAATTGAACATCTGCGTCGTCTCCTTGGATACAGTGGGTGGGCGAGAGCGCCGTCGAAGGCCGTGTATGGGTTTGCACGGCCTTGCAGCTTTGGTAACAGGGAATTTACGCAACAGTAAACCAACCTTACCCCGGCGGCAAGGATCGATAAAACCCGGCCAGCTCCTCTTAGCCTATCGGCAGGGCCGGCGGTTGCGCACCGGTTGGGATGTGGGGCTACATAGTTCGGCTTACGGTTTTTCCCGGATCAGTGATTTGTCGCGCTGTGTCGGTGGCGGGCAGAGAGGCGAGGAGCACCAGGATAACGCCACCGGCCACGACCGCCAGGTTGGCCGCCATGGAGATACCGTGCAGGGTCCGGAACTGAACCCGGAGCGGATCGTCCTTGGATGTTGTTTCGAAGGAAGGGATCGATTGTTTCAGTTCAGCAGCGCGCGGTTCGATAATAAAAGCCTGCACTGAGGTCAGGATCAGCATCGTTGCGATGATCAGCAACGATGCGACGGCAAAGCGGCCGCGGTTGACCAATTGGCAGAGCAGGGCCACGGCTCCGCAAGCCAGGCCCCAGCGAAAATAGCCGGGAAAGAGCAGGCCAACGATGTTGCCGGCCAAGTCGCGGGGGTAGGCGGCAAAGAGTTTGGGGGTCAGGAGAAAGGTAAACAGGGCCGCGCCGCCGAGCCAGCAGCTCACGGCAAGGTTATAAAGGATGGTCAAAGGGGTCATTTTTCTTCCTTGTGTCTGAATTAAAAAGAAAAAAACGAGACTGTCGCCATTGTTTTTTCTTACAGGCGAGGCCTAGCTTATCATGCCGGGGCAAATTATTGTATTGTTTAACAGTAGATGCCAGTCAAATTAACCAAGGAGACGTTTCGCCATGCGCACCACAGTTGCAGTCGCTCTTTTTCTGCTGTTTTGCCCGTCAATCAGCCTTGCCGACCGTTACCACGACGGTTACCGGTCGCAGCCTTATTCCTATGACCACCGGGACTCCAGCCACTCTCGCCACCATAGCGGTCACGGCGACGACTGGATTGTGCCGCTGGCCATTGTCGGCGGCGTTCTCGGAGTGGTGGCCCTGTCGCAGATGAATGAGCCTGCCCCGCCACCACCGCCGGCGCCTTTGTGCCGGGACACCTACAATCATTACGACGAATACGGCAACTATCTCTATTCCCGGTACGTCGACCGGCCGTGTTACTAAATCGCTCAAGGCGTTCTGTTGCATGGATTCTCAAGGTTCTGTAGCGGAAGATCCTGTTTTAAAAACGAATTTTTATTGTACGGATCGTTTTTGCTGTTGTATCATTTTGTAACGGCAAGAAAGGGGCGGCTACATGATGCCATGGGGCCCCCGATTCTTGTCGGCAACGGTTGGATGAATCGCTTCCGCAGTCGATTGCGTCGTCGCCCATCGGGTGTTTCGACCCTTCGGCTGAACAAGAGGGTGACTCCCCATGACAAAAGGAGAACAGGCCGATGCCGGAACCTGAGAACGCAGCCGTGTGCAACCAGGATGAAAGGGACCGCCAGTTGAAGGAATTGGCGTTGCACCGGGTTGAGTTGGAGAAGCAGAACGAGGAACTGCGCTTGGCGCGGGCTGAGGTTGAGGCCGGTCTGCAGAAGTATTACGATCTCTACGATTTTGCCCCGGTGGGATACTGTACAGTTGATCGCAGCGGTAAGGTCCGCGAAAGCAATCTTGCCGGCGCCCTGCTCCTGGGTGTTGACCGCTCCCGGTTGCTCGGGTGGAATATCGGCGATTTTGTTACCGAGGCTTCTCGTCGGTGGTTGCCACATTTTCTTGAACGGACGCTATCGGGTGCAACCAAGACAACCGGCGAACTTCAGGTGCCGGATGGTGATGAGGGCGAGCGGCACCTCTATTTGGAAGGCTCGTCGTTTGAAGCAGCCTCGGGCGAATCGCTGTGCCGGATCGCCATGATGGATGTCACCGATTCACGGCAGACCAGCGCCGAGTTGGAACACTATCGTTATCACCTGGAAGAAATTGTCCAGCAGCGCACCAGCCAGTTGGAAGAAGCAAATTTTCTCCTGCGGGAACAGGCGGAAAATCTGGCCTCGATCTATCAGGCTCTCGACAGCGTCGGCCTGATCGTCTTTAACCTGGAAGAACGGGACGCACGCATTGACATTTTCAGCGCCGGAGCGGAAAAGCTGTTCGGCTACCGTCAGGACAAGGCTATCGGGCAATCGATCATCCTGATCTATCCACCCGAAGACAGGGCTGTCATTGCCGATCAGGTCAAACGGCTCCGGCAAGGGCAGGCGATGCAGTCCTTTGACATGACGCTGATGCGCCAATCCGGGACCCGCTTTCCCGCCGTGGTTTCCATCCATCCTTTTGCACGGCACGAGGGCCAGTTCATCAAGGCTGTGGGCGCCTTTCGCGATATTTCTGAACTGATGCTTGTCCAGGACCAACTCCAGGCTATGAACGACGATTTGGAGTTACGGGTCAAAAAGCGGACCGCTGAATTGTACGAGTCCAACGTGGCCCTCAAAGTGCTGTTGAATAAACGGGAGGAGGACAAGCTGATTTTGTCCGAGCAGGTTCTTTCCCATACCGCCAAACTGGTCGATCCTTTTCTCGATCGGTTGATGAAAAGCGGTCTGACCGAGCAGCAGCAGGTATTGGTTGAGATCCTCCGGACCAATATCGAGGAGTTGACCTCACCCTTTGCGGGCAATTTTTCCGCCAAACTGACCCGGCTAACGCCTGCCGAGATTCAGGTGGCCAATTTGGTGAAGCTGGGGAAACGCACCAAGGAAATAGCCGAGATCATGCACCTTTCAGCGGGAACAATCAGTATCCACCGCAAAAACATCAGAAGAAAGCTCGATTTGACCCATCAGAAAACCAATCTGCAAACCATGCTCTCAACTAATTCATGGTAAGTTGGGGACTTTCCCCTTTATTACCTTGGTAAGATGACAAGAGAGATGTTCCGTATTGATCAAGGAGGAAAGCATGCATGAGGCGCTTTTTTATCAGCAGGCGGGAGAGGGGAAGGTTGTCTGCGGGCTTTGTCACCATCGTTGCCATATTGCTGCTGGCAAACGGGGCATCTGTGGTGTGCGTGAGAACCAGGACGGGAGGTTGATCAGTCTGGTCTACGGCAGATTGATTTCGCAGAACATCGATCCCATTGAAAAAAAGCCGATGTTTCATTTTTTGCCGGGCAGCCGCTCCCTGTCAATCGCCACTGTCGGGTGCAATTTTCAATGCCTGCACTGCCAGAATTATGAGATTTCCCAGTTTCCGCACCTGCACAAAGGCCAGATTAGCGGAGTGAGTTGCAGCCCCGGATCGGTGGTGGACGAGGCGGTGCGATCCGGCTGCGCTAGCATTAGCTACACATACGTCGAGCCGACGATTTTTTATGAGTTTGCCTACGATTGCGCCCGGCTGGCCAAAGAGAAGGGGATCAAAAATGTCTTTGTCAGCAACGGCTACATGACCGGCGAAGTGATCCACCATCTTGCGCCGGTGCTTGACGGCATCAACATTGACCTTAAAGCTTTCAGTGCCGATTTCTATCAAAAAATCTGCAAGGCCCGGTTGGAGCCGGTTCTGGACAGTATCCGCCTGTTTCACGAACTCGGCGTGCTGGTCGAGGTCACCACCCTGATTATTCCGGGTCTCAATGACGGTGAGGAGGAGTTGCGAGCCATTGCTCGTTTTCTCAGGGGGGTGTCAGCAGATCTTCCCTGGCATGTGAGTGGTTTCTATCCGACCTATAAAATGCTGGACCGTCCGGCAACTCCTGCTGCCACTCTGGAAAAAGCGCGAGAGATCGGCCTGGCCGAAGGGCTGCGTTTTGTTTACGAGGGGAATGTCGCAGGTTCCGGCGGCGAGGATACCTTATGCCCCGGCTGCGGTACATTGCTTATTCAACGATACAGTTTCAGCAGCCGACTAGTCGCGTTGCGCGACGGCATCTGCGATCATTGCGGTCTGGCTCCGGCCGGGGTGTGGCGGTAATGTTCTTCCCTGGTTAAAACGACAGCGGATAAACGTCTCTGCCGGAGATGCATTCCTTCGGCTTTTCCTGCCGTTATCACCTCAACTCGTCATTCCGGCAGGCTTTAAGCCAGAATCCAGATTTTAAACGCCTGGAAAGACTGGATACCCGGCAGGGCATTCGGGGATAACAGACATTCTGCAAGAGCCTCAGTGGAGTGTGCTTTTTTATTCCCTTTCTCCATTCAAAGGAGTCATGAGGAAATCAAGAATAAATGCGTGCCGGCGATCTTTTACGAGGTCCAGAATTCTGTCCATGTCCATATTCATGTAGTCATGCACGATGCGGTTGCGCAGGCCGATGATGCCATGCCATGGAGGCAGGCTTTCTTTCTCGATTATCCCCAATCTGGCAAGAGCGGTAAAGGCGTCGTAGGCGGAAACCGGAACCACCTCGCCTTGAGCCTTAAGTTGCTGTTTGGCTTTGCCGATGGCGTTTTCAATCAACACTTGGAGCCCATGAAGCAAGCCGTTCTGTTCAAGGGCTGTTAGTGGCTGCAGAGATTTGATGCGGACGCTGGCTTCATCCAGCAAGGCACCCTGTTCAGAGGCGATGCGTTTTGTCTCGGCATGGTACAGGTCAGTGCGCATAGAGTGTTTCCCAGTAATGGTCTTCCAGTTCACGCCAGGTTCGCCTGAGAAAGCGTTGCCAGGGCAGGCTGTCTCCGCCCTTCAGTACCACCCCCTCTTCTGCGATGGCGGCACGCATAGCGAGGTTCGCCCGTGGCGTATCGATGAGATCAATTGCTGTTTCGGGGCAAGCCAGTCCTTCCGCCAGGTTGCGGCGCAAGGTTTCGGTGCGGCCCAATTGTTCCAACCAGTCCATGTCCTTCCGCCATTGTAGCGCAATATCCCAGTCGCTGTTGGCCGTTTCGGTTCCCCAAGCCCGGCTGCCTATGAGCACGGCGAATTCCAGGTCTGACTCGGCAGTGAATATGTTTTGCAACACGGAGGGCTGGTTTGATTGCATAGCACAAGGAAAATGTTAAAAGTTTACGGGAGGTTTTCCTGCCCCTGTCCTCGTTTTAATCGCGATAAAAATTTTCGTGCTAGCCTATGGCCAGAAGGACTAATTCATCGGGTGAGTCTTCAGGGCCGATGAGTTTAAACGATAAAAGGATTTCTTGTTTGTTGACCTTGAATTTGTGGACGAAAACACCCGCTAAATCTCCTTTTTTGCCTTTTCCAATTTTTGGTTCCGCCATAATCTCACGTATTGCGGTATTGACCGTTTTTCTATCTCGATCGTGGAGCTTTTTTATCGCTCTCTCAAACGTCGGAGTAGCGCTGACTTTGATCATGAGGCTTCAAAATGATAGACGGCACGTTGCCCGGCGTTTGCTTCTTCAATGCTGAGCAGCGTGTCTTTAATAAACTGTAACGGCATGTCGGGATTCTCCTCTACCAATTTCCCCAACCTTGCCCAGTGCTCAATCTGTTTTGGAATGGAGCGATGTTCCGCTGCCGCGTGTGGCCTGGCTAACTCAACCAATTCATCCGATACTTTGAGTGCTGTCGACATAGTAACTACCTCCTTTTGGAAGCATACTACACCTTGATGCAACCTTTTGCAACCTGGCCGACGCGATTGGCCTGGGCTGACTGTGCAAAAAAGAAAACTCTATTAGCTTAATCTCTTTGCTTTTTTTTATGTTTCTGCTCTAATTTGCCCATGCCGTCAATCTTTGACCTTGTGGAGTGTGGTTGTGGAGGAGAAAAAAAAATACGAGGTGACCGTTCTGTTACCCGCGTATAATGAAGAAGGCGTGATCGGCAGTACCATTCAAAAGATACGGGCCCTGCACCCCAATTTTGAAATTTTGGTGGTGGACGATGGCTCCACCGACAACACCATGCAGGAAGCCATGGCTGCCGGAGCCAATGTGTGGCCGCATCCCTACAATATCGGCAATGGGGCTGCCATTAAATCCGGCCTGCGCTGCGCTCAGGGAGAATGGGTGGTGATGATGGATGCCGATGGCCAGCACCAGCCGGAAGATATAGCCCGGCTGCTGGTACACAGGGACAGGTTCGATATGGTCGTCGGTGCGCGGACGAAACATTCGGAAACCAGCACCCATCGCGATCTGGCCAACTGGGTCTATAACCAATTTGCAGGCTATGTTACCAAGTTTAACATCGAAGACCTGACCTCAGGTTTTCGTTTGGTCAGGCTTTCCGTGGCGAAGCAGTTTATCTACCTCCTGCCCAATACCTTTTCCTATCCTTCCACTTTAACCTTGGGATATCTGCGCAGTGGCCGCAGTGTCAAGTACATCCCGATTCAAACCAAGGCGCGTACAGGGAAAAGTAAAATAAAATTGTTAAAAGACGGAACACGGTTTTTCCTGATCATCACCAAGGTAGCCACGCTCTTTTCACCATTTCGGGTCTTCCTGCCGATCAGTCTTGCTTTCTTCGCAACCGGAATCTGCTACTACGGCTACACCTTCTTTACTCAAGGCCGTTTCACCAATATGTCAGCCCTGCTGTTTAATAGTTCGATCATTATTTTCATGATCGGCCTTGTAGCGGAGCAGATCAGCCAAATGCGGTATGATCGGGTTGAATAGAATATGACAAAAAGAATTTTTTTTATAATTTTTAAAAAATTAAAAGGATCATTTTTTCATCCTCAGTGGTTATCAGATCACTATCATAACCAATCGCGACAATTAATAAGGCAAATTAAATCAGGTTGTGTTGTAGACATAGGTAGCGGAGCTAGTAATCTTAATGATTATATTGGAGATTCGGTCGAACTCCTGAGAGTCGATTACCCGGCTACGAATTGTCGATATCAGGATGTACCCCACTTATATGCAGACGCTGCAAGGATGCCTTTTTTAGATGCCTCTATTGACACCGTGCTGTTGTTGGAAGTTCTTGAACATGTGGAACAATTCGATTTGGTCCTCGCTGAGATAAAGCGAATTTTGAAACCAGATGGGACGTTATATTTATCAGCTCCATTTATTTACCCGGCTCATGATGTACCCTATGATTATCATCGATTCACAAGGCATGGTTTAGAGAAAGATCTTGCAAGGCACGGGTTCGGAATCGAGATAGTCAAACAACATGGTAATACCATTGTTGTAGCCTTACAGATGATCAACCTGCTGTTTTTAGAAGTCGTCGATAAAACTATGAAGAGGGCGATGCTTTTAGGGTTGGCATTGGCAATGCTATGTTATCCTTTTTGTTTGTTGAATAATTTAATTTCATTGCCTTTTTTGGGATTAGATAAAAAAAGTACATCGGTGTTTGGTCATTTCGTAGTTGCTAGGAATTCTATACCGAGTGAATTGAATTGAATGTTTTGATTTTAACAACTTCATTTCCACTTGAAGACTATTCTTCAAGTGGAATTTTTGTAGCTCGTTTGGTGAATAATCTTGCATTGCAGCATGAAGTTACTGTTATTACTCCAGGTGATCATAAGCACCGTCTCCCATTCATCAATAAAGGTGTTAGGGTCATTCCTTTTAGGTATGCTCCATATAGGTGGCAAGTTATTTCTCACGCACCAGGAGGGATTCCTGTTGCACTGAGATGTAATCGTGCTCTGTATTTGTTAATACCGTTTCTTTTGGTTGGTTTTTTTTTAACCAGCCTAAAGTGGGCTCGAGATATGAACGTGTTGCATGCAAATTGGGCCGCGTGTGGATTGATAGCCGGAATAGTCGGTAAATATCATGGAATTCCAGTCGTAACAACAATTCGAGGGGAAGACATAACTAGATCTTCTAGACTTCAACTAGATAATTTGATCTTGACGTTTTGTATGCGTTTATCAGATAGGATAATTGGTGTCAGTCAAGCTATAGTGGATCGGTTGAAACAAAGAGTGGGGGTAATTGCTGAGCAAGTTTGTCTGATCGAAAACGGTGTCGATGAAGAACTTTTTTTGGTTCAACATGAATGGTGCAAGGACGGGTTTTTAAGGCTTATTTTTATCGGTAGTCTTATCCCGAGAAAGGGTGTGGATACCCTTTTGAAGGCAATTAATGCTTTCGGTCCAGGCAGTTCATTGTTGCTAAGTATCGTAGGCGAGGGTGTTGAGGAAATAGCCTTGCGAGAACAGGTAGGTCAATACGGTTTGACCAATAACGTGAAATTCCACGGCATGGTGGCCCCAGAATATTTGTCAACATTACTAACACTGCATGATGTTTTGGTTTTACCCAGTTACAGTGAAGGACGACCAAACGTTGTCCTTGAGGCTATGGCTGCTGGGCTCCCTGTAATAGCTTCTGATATCCCGGGTGTGGATGAATTGGTATTAGACGGTAGAACAGGGTTGCTTTTTGTGGCCGGCAATGTAACCGAATTGTTTCAATGTCTTGATACCTTAATGAGAGATAAAGCGCTACTTGAGAAGATGGGGGGTGATGGCCGAAAACAAATTCTAGAACGCGGCTTGTTGTGGTCGGTAACTGCTGAAAAATATACAAGACTCTATCAATCTGTTCAGCGTGGTTCAATCTGATGTGTGGTATTGTGGGGCATGTTTGCACAGTGCCGGATCGGGTTGATCCACAGGCGGTTCGTCAAGCTACGCGCAAACTAGCTCATCGAGGGCCGGATGGTGAGGGGTTGCTGGATCTACCCTGCGTCAGTTTAGGTCATCGTCGATTGAGTATTTTGGATCTATCAGGAAGTCGGCAGCCTTGGTCTTCCGATTGTGGTAGGTACCACATGGTTTTTAATGGTGAAATCTATAACTATCTAGAATTAAAAAATGTATTGATAAAGGATGGTTTTAGCTTTAAAAGCCATGGCGATACTGAAGTGCTTATGGAGATGTATAGAAGGTACGGGGCGGCCTGTCTGGATTGGTTAAATGGTATGTTTGCCTTCGCTGTTTGGGACAATGAATTGCGCCGACTGTTTATTGCACGCGATAGGATAGGCAAAAAACCTCTCTATTATGCACAAGGACATGAACAATTAGTTTTTGCATCAGAATTGTCAGCTTTATTAAGTTTCAGGTTTCTGTCTCAGGAAATTGATCCAGTTGCTGTTAATGATTTTTTCGCACACCAATTTATAGGAGAAAATCGAACTATATTTAAACAGGTTCATAAGCTGCCGCCGGCGCATTATATTATTTGGCAAAATGGAAAAATTGATATTCGTCGATACTGGCAGCTTCCTTTTCCTGTAAGGTCTTTTCGTAATGATACGAATTTGTGTGAAGAGTTCAGGCATCTTCTTCTGGAGTCGGTAAAAATACGGTTACGCAGTGACGTGCCTCTTGGAGCTTTTTTGAGTGGTGGACTAGATTCAACAATTATCACTGCATGCATCCGAAGCTTGGGATATGAGTTGTCAACGTATACCATCGGTTTCAAACAAGGCAGTTTTGATGAGAGTAGGCAAGCCGCCTCAGTCAGCACGCATCTTGGTACAAAACACCACTTGAAAATGTTAGATAACCCTTTAGATGAGGTTATAGAGCAGTGTCTATCCTCCTTCGGTGAACCATTTGCTGACCCTTCGGCGATCCCTACTTGGTATTTATGTCACTATGTTGGCGGTAAAGTTAAGGTGGCTCTATCTGGAGATGGTGTGGACGAGTTGTTCGCTGGTTATCGTCGCTATAAGGCCATGGAAATAGCACAACTTTATTTGAAAATACCATCCTGGCTTCGTGAAGGTGTGATTGGTCGCGTGGTGGATTGGTTGCCAGAACCTGATGAATATTTTACAGCAAGTTCAGTTAAGAAAATCAAGCTATTTTATGCATTACTTAGACGTTACAAACTATCTCCAGGAAATCCCCTCGCGCAAATTTTTAACCTTGAAGAGAGGCAACGGTTATTGTCTGGATACGCTCAGGACGAATATCAGTTTGATTTTCTTTTAAAGTATGATCTGCGATTGGAAGACCCTGTCACCCAGATGTTGATGGTTGATCAACAGATCTACCTGCCGGAAGATATACTCGCCAAAGTCGACAGAATGAGTATGCGACATGGACTCGAGGTGCGCAGCCCATTTCTTGATTACAGGATAATAGAGTTCGCCGCTAAATTACCGTTACAATACAAACTGGCGCAAGGAATACAAAAGGTGTTGCCTCGGAAGTGTTTTGCTGATTTGGTACCAAAGGCTGTACTTTCGCAGGTAAAACATGGGTTTGCAGTTCCATTGGCTACTTGGTTCAAGGGAGCATTACGCGAGTCATTTCAAAGTTTGATGTTTGATTGGGAGCTTGATAATGGATTAAATCGTAAGGAGGTTATGCGACTTTGGGAAGAGCACCAGGGGGGGGGGCGGGACCATGGTTTTAAGCTTTGGACGATTTTTGTTTACTCACTTTGGTGGAAAAACCAGTTTAGAACACCATGAAGAATAAACGTCAATATCAGAACGATCTGTCACTGCAATCACCTATACTTTTGGACTTTGAATATAAGCAGGTTAAGGTGCAGAAGATGTTGTCGGTGCTCAAGGATGCTGGAATGGTCAGTGACAACAGAAACGGTCTTGCTGTAGATATAGGGTGTTCGGGAGGTTTTTTTACTTATGCTATCACCCCGTATTTTCATAAGGTGGTTGGGTTAGATATCGATACTCATGCTATAAAGCTTGCTAATAAAAAAAATAGTATAGAAAATCTGTCCTATTTAATTGGCGACTCCTTAAACTTGCCATTTGCCGATAAATCGGTGGACTTGATTATTTGCAATCACGTTTATGAGCATGTTCCCGATCCGGAAAAAATGTTTTGTGAGATATATCGGGTCCTAAGTGATAATGGAGGATGTTACCTGGGGGCTGCTTCAAGGCTAACTTTGATCGAGCCACATTACCACCTACCTTTACTCTCTTGGTTGCCCAAACCATTTGCACATTGGTACCTGCGTGCTTTCAGTAAAGGTGAGTATTATTATGAAGATTTGCGTAGTTGCGGCGGTATTTTAAAATTGATTCGACGCTTCAATTTTAAAGATTATACTCTGGAAATTATAACAGATCCTGACAAGTTTTACGCCTATGACCTGTTGCCGGTGGGAGGGGGGCTAAGGAAGATTCCAATTTTCATATGGAAAATTTTTTATAAACTGTTGCCAACATACATTTTTATTCTAAAAAGGCAAAGACAAAGGCAATGAATTTAAAAGTTAGACTATATGTCTTCAGATTAATTAACTGGATATCCAGGAATTTTTTTGCAAACCGTTTAAACTTCGCGCATATCCAAGCTTTTTTACTGAACAACTCCTTGAAAAAAATCATCAATTTCATTCATGTTCAGTGGTCCATGAAAAGAGGGCATTCAAGAGTTAATTGTTACCCCTATCTCTTTGTTATGGAAGTTACTAATGTTTGCAATTTGAAGTGCCCGTTTTGTTTGACAGGAAAAGGGGTGTCAGGAGGACGTAAAGTCAGGCATATGAAGTTTGAAGAAGCAAGGAAGATACTCGATCAGGTCGGAGATCATCTTTATTTTTTGCAAGTTTATACTTGGGGGGAGCCACTGTTAAACCCTGATATTTTTTCAATTATTGAATATGCAAAAAAGAAAAATATATATGTAATGTTGTCCACAAACGCTACTACCATGTCCCCGGCTATTAATGAGCGCTTGTTAGATTCAGGTATCGACTACATTATGGTTGCCATTGATGGTGGGAGCCAGGAGACTTATCAGAAATACAGAAGAGGAGGGGATTATGTTAAAGTAATTGCCAACGTAAGGGATATGCTCGGTCAGCGTGAACAAAAAGAAGGCAGTAAACCATTTGTTGAATGGCAATATATAGTGTTTCGACACAATGAACATGAGGTGCGCGGTGTAGAACAGATGGCATATGAAATTGGAATAAATAAATTTACTCCATTGCCGGCGTATGTGGAAGATGAGGAGTGGGCTGCAAGTGATCCTGAATACCGTACTGAGCTAGGTAACCCTGAAAGACTGCGAAACTGTGATAGGCCATGGTCCCATCTCAATGTTCGGGCCGATGGTGGAGTCGCTTCATGTTGTTATACTTTTTTTAAGAAGGATGATCTCGGAGATCTAAGCTGTGATAGTTTTTTAGAGATCTGGAATAATGAATTGTTTCAACAGGCTCGTCGGATTATTGTACAGGCTCGTAAAGGAGAAGAAATAGAGAAGTCGCATATTGCATGCTACAGTTGTATGCGCCGAGGGATTCGCCCCTCTTTCTTTGAAATTACTTCTGATTCTCAGTAAAGGAAATCAATATCGGAAAGGATGAGGAGTGTTCTGGTCTAAATATTTCGAACTGATTTTCGGAACAGAAATTCAACAAGTAATAGCGACAGTGCTTCACCTGACATTATCCAAACCCGACTTGTGATCGCCAATATCGTTGCTTGGGCTTCCGGCAAATGGGGAATCAGGAGGAAATACAATGTTGCCTCACGGACTCCAATGCCACCTGGCACAATAAGGATAATAAATCCTGCGAAGAATCCCATCGCTATGCTTGAGCCTACGGGTAGCCACTTCTGATATTCCAAGGGGAAAAGCATATTTGTAAACACCACAAAAGCCAATCCGAATAAAAGCCAGAACAAACAATAATAACAATATATAAAGATTATACTTGTAGCAGTAGGTAGTTTTGCATTTGAAAAAGCCAATCCAATACTGCCAGGGGTAAAGCGAAGCAGGGAGATTACCTTGGGGTGTATACTCAAGCTAATCAGGAGAAAGATCCCCAGTATGTGCCAAGGCTTGAACTGTAATCCGCCGGCATAAATCAAGGATGGTAAGCCTACAGCTAGTGAAGAGCTTGCAACTATCATAGTTTCAAGCCATAGACTTAAGCTGAGGGTTGCAAGATTAATATTTTCATGACGTGCAAGTTCTGCTCGGGACATATATGACCAAACACCACCAGGGATATATCGGGCGATAGACGAAATCATCCAGATCCGGATTCCCTGTAATGTTGATGGACGGGCTGCAAGCAGTCTCAATATGAGAACCCAGCCGTAAGCGTCCAAGATAAAAAGAACTGTCACGGCTACCAATCCTATTAGCATGAACGGAATAGATAGGTGAAAATCAAGGTCTGCGATTTGCTTATTTTGTTCGTAAAGCAAATTCAGCATAAAACCTATGGCAGTGCAGATAAGAAGATAACGAAAAATCTTCACAACTGTTCGTCCGATTGGATCAATCTAGCAGGTGAGCCTGCAACCTTTGAATTGGCCTTAATCGTGTGGTTGACCACAGAATTCGCACCAATAATCACATTGTCTCCAATCGTTACGCCATCAAGAATCGTGACACCTGCGCCGATCCATACATTGTTTCCAATGCGAATGCCTTTTGCAGTAAATCCTTGTTGATTCATTGGTTTGTCAGATTGCTCATATACATGCGAAGATGCTACGATAAAACAGTTCCCGCCTATCATCACGTCATTTCCAATCAGAAGGCCGCCATTCCCGTACAGGATGGTATTTTGGCCGATACTTGTACGCTGACCGATGGTGACATGGCCTTCTGGAGGGCCCGCGTTAACCATAGCATGGCTTCGTAAAAACGAGTTCTTGCCGATTGAAATGGCTTGAGGGTGGCGAGATGTTGCAATTAGGTGCACTTCATCGTCGATAATTACCCCCTCGCCGAGAGATATCTGGCGGGGACAGCGCAAGGTGACCTGTCTGCCGACATAGGATTTGAAATTAAAATGTGGGAAGCAAAGTGTGTATAATAATTTTCTAATAATTAATCCCGTTATTCCAGGGAGGTATAAGCAAAAGCTAAGGAGCAGTTCATGCCAGAGCAGGCTGAATAATGAGGCGTTTTCCCCCACCGTTAGGCGGATATATTTTTCAAAAGCCGACTCTTCACTATATTCGCTTGAGATGTCGTAATGCCTTTGGGGGCCTTGTTGTTGGTTGCTCATATTAATCTGTTATCGACTTGCGTCAAGTATTAGCAGGGTATGGAAAAACGATATGACTACTAACGGGGTCTGTAATTGTTCAGGTGCATAACAAACCTGCTTAAGTAATACGGTTGTAAAAAGGTGGATTTACTGTGGCTAATTTAGTCTTGAATAAGGTGAGGCATGATCTGTTTTTACCATGTCTCGTTAAGAGAGACGGAAAAGAGAGACCGGAGATTGTATGTATTCTTATACAGATAAAAGAGCAATGAAAGTGGATAAAATTAGTTGGCTTATCTTCTTGTCTATTTTATTTCTTGGGTTTGCCTTAAAGATAAAATTCCTATTCCAGGTGAGCCTCTGGCCCGATGAGGCGCTCTATCTTTACATTGCCAGAAATTTAGCAGTCGATGTGACCAACCTAACGGACATTTCAGGGAAAATGATGTACGAGAGTCCTCCTTTGCTGATGTATCTTCTAAGTTTTGCGGCCGATATTAAATTTATAGAATTTGACCAAGCTGCAAGAGCGATGATAGTCCTCATGGGGATGGGAACTGTTTTGACCACATATTTAATTGGAAGGAAATTATATCATCCCCTAGTGGGAATAATCGCAGCCTTATTGCTCGCTATTTGTCCTCTCAGCAATTGGGTCGGCATTAGGATCTTAACAGATATTCCGGTTGTGTTCTTCATTTACTTGGCCATCTACATGCTGGTGAATGAAAAAAAGCCGGTCTTCTATCTTTTTGGCCTTTGTGCTGTATTGACCAAATATTCTGCATTCCCGATTTTATTTATTCCCTTTTTTATGAAACTGAAACCTAGAGTCTGGGCAACGCTTTATTTGACAGGATTTGTGACGCTTTTAGCTTTTGTTATGTCCAAGAATTTGTTTCCTAAGCTAGATGGTTGGGTCGGCTACTTTTATAATTTTTTCCAATTACCCAATGTGTTCCACATGGCAAGGGAAATTGATTTTTTTCTGGGATATTTACTTGCTGGTTTTATTCTGATCGGGATATTTCTCACAATCAGAGAACAGAAATATTCGGCAGTGTTTCATTGGTTTGTCGTTTTTGGAATAAGCCGGATTTTTCTTCCGTGGATCGTTTTTCGTGTCTCTCGTTATACATTGCCGCTTTACCCAGCCTTATATATTTTTGCAGCCTATGGTTGTTATCGAGGTGCTCAATTATTGAAATTGAGCTGGCCGTCATATTCAAAATTGGTAAACGTATCTTTAGTACTCTTGATTGCGGGTATTGTATTTTTCAACGCACAAAAGAGCCTAGGGATAATGAATCAAACGAGCAATTCCTTTTCAGGCTATGCTCAGGCTTGTGCATTTCTGATAAAACAACCTAGTCCTCATTCTATCGTGACAGCTTCCCCGAGACAGATAAAATATTTTGCTCCTGAGTTTAATGTCCATGATATTGATCAAAGAATAACGCCTGATGAATTTAGAATATTTATTGAAAAGGAGAAAATAGAGTACCTCTCCATCGATTCCTGGTCACCGCATTTGCCTTCCTGGTGCAACTCGTTTGATTTTCAAGAAAAGGGATATGATCTTATCTTTAACGGTCAGGATGTGCGTATATTCAAAGTGCCTAAGAGATAGATTTGGATTGTGAAATGTACCCTTCTCCTTTCAATAAGGTGGTTTTCATCATTTCATTTGAAAGAAGGTGTAACCATTCCTAGTAAACAATGGTTTTTCAGCCTTTGCTAGGAAGGGCGCAACGAGGAGTTTGTCTTCATTATGCAATTGCTGAAACCATGACATCGTTAAATCATCTCGCATCAATACATAGGAGATGTTTTTTTTATTTATTGTATCGAGAATATTTTTATTTTGCATTCCTGTTTTGAAAAAGTTTGAGAATACCCCCGAGCCAAAAGGTTGCTCGAAGACCGGTTCAAAATTCATGTAGTATCCTCTGTTTCCTAAGAAAAGACACATAACCTTGGCTTCCGGTAGCAAAATGGAATTAGCATATTGGATTGCCGGATATTCTGGCCGGAAGTTAGCAATGTAGTCGTCTCGGCTCACCTCGCCACGCAGATACGGTAGCGGATTAGTTGTTTTGAATAAGTCTACAATATAAATCCCATTATACGAAAGCATTAGAATTGGAAGGCTAGCTACCAATAGAAAAATTATTATTTTATTGCGACCAGTGCATTTTTTCCATGAGAGAACCTTATCGAATAGGCCTTTTAGACCATACATCGAAAGGATAACCAGGGAAGGAATAATGGGGGTGATATAGCGGATACGAATAGCATATTGGAATATGGTGAGAAGGAGATAAAGTAGGGCAAAAAGAAACAGGTACTTTTGTTCACGGCATTGTCGGCTGTCGAGTGGTTTAGCTATTAGAGCTAAAAATGGAAGAATAAGAAGAAAGGGTGTTAGTTTGCCGTCAAAATATTGAGGGTTGTCGTCTTGCCCTTCATAAAAAAAACGAAATGGTAAGAATATCGTCTGCCACCATGGTTCGTTATAAAGAATTTTTCTTTCAAGAAAGGCATTGCCTCCTTGGCTTGAAACCTTTTGGGATGTGCTGCGGATTTCTGCTGTAGGGAGTATTTGTTGACTTACATTCGGTATTCTGATTTTTTGGAATAGGGAGTTGTGCAGAGGGTAAATAGGATTGCCAGTCCAAATATAATTTTTAATAAGCCAAGGAGAAAATGTAGCTATAGTAATTACAATAAAAACAAATACATAGAGAAATGCTCTGCTGTTACTTTTTTCTTTTTTTTTGTTTTGTTCATGGAGAATTGGAACGAAAAGACTAAGGATAATTGTCGATAGAATACCGTTGTATTTTGTCCCGGAAGCCATTCCACAACAAAAACCAGCCAAGAGAAGAAAACGCCACTGAAAGTTACTTTCGACCCAGTGGAGTAAAATTATTAATGCAGAGGTCGAAAAAAAAACTAGACCCAAATCAACATAGACTGTGATCGATAATTTGATAATAATCGGAACTGAAAGAAAAAAAAGAGCACCAAGTAATCCGTAGTTGGTTCCTAACCGCATTTTAAGATGGAAGAAAATGATCCATCCAGTCAAAAGAGCAAAAATGTAATGTATATATTTTGGTACAATATCATTATTGAAATATAAGGGAATTGTATATAGTAGGTCGAGATTCATGGGGTAATAGGAAAAAATATTTTCCGGTATTTCATGAATTCCTCCATGCTTTAACCACATTTTAGGAATAAAAAGATGGTGGGTTAATGCATCTCTGTCTACCGGTGGCACAGAATCCATCAAAATAGTAGACAGAATTAGACCAGTCAGGAGAAGTGAAAGGAAAAGACATAGAATGAAACCAATGGAAAAAGTCGATTTAGTCTTCACTTGATTATTTCTTGCAGTAGATGAGGGGGTAATAGTTTTTGATATACTTCCCCATTCACTGTAAACGAGGGCGTACCGGTCAGTTTGTGTTGCAAACCATTAAGAATGTCATGCCGCAGATGCCCCAGCGTTTTTGCTGAATACATATCAAACGCCAATCTTTCCACGTCTAACTTCATAAGCTCTGCAAATTCATTAAGTTGGATTTTCTCATCTTTCAATTGAACCGCTTTGTACAGGGCATCGTTAACCACCCAGAACATCCCGCGTTCGCTCGCGACGATGGCAATCAGAGCCAGTTTACCCGATCCAATATGGAAAGGGTTTGGAGCGATAGCCTTATTAAATTCATGATCAAGCGGGTAATGACGATGAACCAGGCGGATACGCTCGGGAAATCGATTGATGAGTTGTCTGAGATAAAAATGCATTTTTCTACATTGAAAGCATTGATAATCTGTGAATTCTTCAATGGTGAATTGAGGGTTTTCCGCCCCGATCCAAGGGGATCCTTCCTTGGTTACCCCGGTTGTAACCTTGGGATTGGTGACATCAGCTTCTTGTATCCAATAGGCAGGCAAAAGCAGTTGGGTGGCGACAAGTAAACCGATCAGCAAGGGAATACCGAATCTGACAGGAGCGGCAGATGTTAAAGCCTTGCAGGCGGTGAGCAGGGACGACGGACGAATTTGAACTGTAGAGAAGCGCCTGAAAACTATCCATGATGAAAAGGAAAGGAGAAAGTTGACTGCATATGATATCAGGCACAAAATGCACCAAGAGTGAATGCGAAAGGCAGAAATGACAGCAAGGTAAACTGAAAAGCAAGAGGCCACCAGGGCAAGAATAGTCAGAAGGGCCCAGCAGTGTGGGGCATTATCGTCGTGACGCTTGAGTGGTATAAGGAGTAACGTAAACAGGCTGTAAGCAAAGATTCCCCAGAGGGCGACTGGCATTCCAAGGAAGACTGACCATGGACTTTGGGCCACGGTGTCACAGTTGATAGCCTCGGTGATGGCGCAAAAACTGGAAAAAGTAAGGTCTGTGTAGTTTTTATAGTGAGTGTATCCCAGATAGAGGCTGGTTGCCAAGCCCAGCAGATTCAGGCATACCACCTGAGAATAATAAAAAAGATATGGGAAATTTTTTTTGGGGGGATTCACTGTGTCGAACTATTAGTAGTGGAAGGGGTGGGAAGCTGGGAACCTATTAACTCGGCTAACTCTTTAGCTTCAACCGGAAAGAGTATGTTTTGCCGGTTTGCAGTTTGGATAGTGCTTAAAAGATCCTTCGTTGTAAAATGTTTATATAATTCGGAAAGTTGAGCCGCAGCGGCTTCGCCGTTTCCCTGGAGGAGATGGTTGCCGATCAAGCAGAGAAGAGGGAAGCGTGGTTCTGAGTAGGAAAATGCCTCGCGAAACTGTGCTTCTGCATCTTTGAAATTGCCTTGCCTGCTCAGCACACTGCCAAGGCAGGCTTGAGCGATTCCTCGTTCGTAACTTCTTTCGCCTGATTTTTCCACTGCTGCATGGAGCATTAAGTTAGCTTGGGATAATTCATGTCTTGCAGCAAAAATGATCCCCATGCTGGTCATTAGCTCAATGTCATTGGGACTCTCTTGCATTAACATTTGGAGCTCATTTTGAGATTTGTCAATTTGGTTGTTGGCCAAAAGAGCCTTGTGCAGATAATAGCGAGAGAATGGGGTTTCGTAAGCTTTTAATGCCCTGCTATAATAATTAATTGCTTCGGTATACATCCCCCAGTCCATGACGATGTTACCCATGTTATTGTAGGCCCGTGCCTTGTCTTTTGAGGGGGTGGGAGAGCTTTTATCGAGAGATTTTTGACAGAGTTCAAAGGCTTCTTGGTTCCGTCCGAGTTGTTGATAAGTGTGGGCGAGGTTGATGTAAGGGCGGCTTTGTCCAGGTGCCTTAGTCAAGCTATCTTCCCATAGACTTTGTTCGGTGAGCCAGATAGCATTGCGGCTATATGTGGCAACCGCTAGGCCGCATATTGTTAACAGCACCGCTCCCATGAGGACTTGCCGCAAGGCTGGCGTCGTTTTCAATCGGATGTAATACGCATCGATAAGAAGAGCGGCAAGCGGGAGGAAAAGAAATAATGAAGGGAGGTAGTTGCGGTGTTCGAATATGAGTTCTAACGGCAAAAAGGAGGACTCTATTCCGTGGTTTAACAAGAAAAAAAGAATAGCAAAGGACGCGAGTGGTCGGGATTTATGCCAATACAGAGACCAAATTGTCAAAAGGAAAAGAAACGCCATGGCCAACAATGTTGTCGGCGGTGTAAGAAGCGAGGTGGAAAGCGTGATGTCGTGAGTCAGGGATAATCTGTGCGGTGCTGGGAAAAAAAGTTGGGAGAGATAAAAAACCAAGATACGGTTTTCTGTCAGGAGTCGCTGCGTGAGTGTAAAGCTGCGTTGTTCGAACCCGGCGATGCCGCCAAAAGGGATGCCGTTGGTGAGCAGGTAGACAGCGGCAGTGGCGAGCCCAATCAGTCCTAGGATGGCAAAAATATGCCTTTTATCTAATTTACTTTGGAGTCGGAAAAGAATGCCTTCAATCAGCAAAAGTGTAAGCGGCAAGGTTATGCTGTTTTCCTTGGACCCTAGGGCGAGAACAAAGCAGGCCATTGCTGTTAAAAACCAGAGAATCATCCTGCCGCCTGGCATGGAGCGTCGGCCAATGAGATAACAGAGAAGAGATGCCAGATAAAAAAAGGTGGCAAGCCCGGCCATACGCTGCACGATATATGTTACAGCCTGCGTCTGTAGAGGGTTCAATGCCCAGAGCGTGGCGGCAAGCAGAGCTATTGAATATTTTGCTCTGATTCTCTGGTGTTGCAATAACGGGATATTGAGTAATTGAATCGTGGTCAGGTAAAGGAGAACGGCTGTTGCCCAGTGAAGAAGGATGTTGAAGATATGATAACCAATAACGTTGTCACCCCCAAAGTACCAGTTAAGAGCAAAGGAAAGGTTGGCAATCGGCCTGAATAATGTGCCTTTTTTAGTGGGATGGGAAAAAAATGTTTGGGTGAGGGATTGAGAATCAAGCGAATTAAGGTGCAGATTCTGGTTTTGGACAATATTGGGGTAATCGTCCAAGTGCCAGTCGGCGGTCAGCGTGTTACTGTAAATGATCGCTATAGTGATAAAAAGGAAAAAAGACGAGAAGAGAATTGAGGCTGCCACCTTCTCAAAACCAGGAGTTCCATTTTGGGATAACGTTTTTAAGGTGTTCAAAATAAACGGTTCCGGAGTGGAAACAAAGACAGGCGCTCCGTAGGGGAGCGCCTGTCGACAAGTTATGTTAAGCGGAGATTACAGAGTGAGGGAATACACACTTCCGGCCCATCTCGAGTTTCCTGCCCGGTATGTGGCTGGGCAACGGCCGGAAACATCAGTGACGGAAATTCTATACTGGCCGGTGGCGTTGGGTGCAAGCGCTGCAGTGGTGTTGTTTCTACTGAGCATTAAGGTCGAGCCACCCGGAAAAGCAACTGAGTTGCCAGCAGCTCCATGGAACGTTCTGTTAGCGGGGATGGAGAAATAATCGGACAGACCACTGGCAATTGCTTGGGCATCACTCTCCGCGCCTGAACAGAATGCCTTGTCACGATAAGAAATGTAGTTCGGAATAGCGATGGCTGCCAAGATGCCGATGATGGCGATAACGATCATCAACTCGATCAGGGTGAAGCCTTTTTCATTTGCATTCAGTCTCAGTTTGTTCAGTGTCATGTTGGTACCCTCCGAAAGGTGTGTTTGGTGCCCGCCGGTCGTTCATTCGCCAGCGGTAGATTTTCATTTGCTGACCATTAAGCACTCGGCGTGCCAGTTTTGCGCACTTTTTTTATTCTGTTTTTTTTTCAAGCTCTTACCTGGTTTTATTTGTTTTTCTCGTATGCGCTTTTATAGAGTGTCCCATGATTGCGACCCATGCCGCTGACAATGATTGTCTGGTGCTGACAATATTTGTCAGTTGATGGTGGGTTCCTTACTTTTCTTGTCATTCGGCGGAGTGAATCCCAGGCTTCCGGCCCTCCGGAGAACAGAGGCTATGACAAAGGGGGCGAGACTAGTGCGGTAACCTGGATGGAGCGTAGCGAAACCCGGGTAGAGTGTGAAGGGAGATTATCCTGGATTTCGCTGAGTTCCATCCAGGATACGGGCGGCGGTCGAGATGACAAGAAGTTGCTTGGAGCGTCTGCAAAGCAGAGGGATGCATCGCTGTCAGGATCGTTCTCTGTGTTGTCATATCGGCCAACGGGAGAAATCTCTGGGAGAGTTGATAACCTTTACCACAGTTTGCTCCGCCTGTTTTCTTTGCGACACTTTTAAGATTTCCCTATTGTTTCAGCGGGATGCTTCCGAAGAGTAGATAACCGGTTCTTTTCTTTTCTCTCACCTTTCAGGATCGCGATGCGAAACGGCTTATTCTTGATGCTCCTGGCTCTCCTGCTGGCTTTGGTAGCTGGGTGTACGCGGGGTCAGCGTGCCTCACTTTTTTCCGATCAAAAGGAAATGGAGTCTGCCTCTCATTGGAATGTGCTGGCCAATGATGTCGCCAATCGGATCAACAAGGAGTTGATGCGGCAGAATTACCTCACCGCATCGGTGCATGTTCGCCATAGCTGCGGCAAGCCGGGGCAATGCGGCACCTACGACACCTTCCCTTTTGACGAGGGGTTCAATGATCTACTGACCACCCAATTGGTCAACTTTGGCGTCCACACGGTGACGGCACCAGAAAGCGCCAGTCTCCTGGTGGACTACAAGGTGCAAGCGGTTTATCATCCTTCAGATTGGAGCAAATGGACCTGGCCCAAGCCGGGCATGCTCACGGTTCTGGCGGCCGGGATTTCCGTGATCCACGATGCCCCTTGGGAGATCATCCCCATCGCCGGCGCCATTGACGCGTTTCGGGCCAACCATCAGGACAACGGTTTTTACGAGGTGATTATTACCACCTCCATTGTTGACAAAAAACGATATGTGATGCGCTCGTCGGATATTTATTTTATCAATAATGTTGAGTTCTGGCAGTATCGGCAGTCAAGCCCCGCAGTTGAAATTCAATTGACCGGTGCACATTCAATCCCCCCGTCTGTGAGGAAGAAATAATTCGCATGATACTGCGTATGGGTCCAGCATATTTACTGTGTTCCCTCTTGGTTGTTTTGCTCCTTGGCGCTGCCGGATGCAGCGAACTCAACGGCACCCGGCTGGAACCGGTACTGGGCGGTGATATTGATCTGGTGGCGTTGGGGGATGAGGTGGCGGACTACTTGTCCAGGCAGCCCGTGCCGCCGCTCCTGCGTAACCAGTCGGATCAGCCGATTCTGGTTACCACCCTGGTCAATAACGACAACCTGGACGAGACCTCGAGTTTTGGCCGCAGTTTTCAGAATCATCTTGTCGCCGGTTTTGCTAGCCGGGCGTATGCGGTGAAGGAGATCAAACTGCGCCGGAACATGTTGGTTGAGACGCACAAGGGCGAATTCATGCTGACCAGGGAAATGGAGGAAATGGCCGCTAAGCAAAAGGCGCAGGCGATTGTGGTCGGTACCTACACCATGGCCAACCGGATTATGTATCTTTCCATTCGGTTGGTTTCGCCCAGCAATCAAGCAATCAGGGGTGTGTACGAAAACAAACTCTATCTGGATGACAATAGCCTGCGGCTACTCGGCCTCAAGCTCAAAAATGGGGCGGGAGACGATCCCACCCAACCGGTTCTTCCTCCCAGTCCGTCCGTTCTCGATAAAATCCTCTACTGATCTTGCTGCAATTGGTTTTCACACCCTCGGGAATATCCTCATGAGGGGGCAGACTGGTCAAGTCGAGATCCGTTTGCCGGATTTGATCACTCGTCTCATTGAGTTCCGAACATAGCCATTCCCCCCAGAATAGTCGTCCTGATCCGTCACTCTCACATTGGCCTCGGCTTTGGCAAAGGGCAATGAGTGATGTGTGAACCACTGCGGCGCCATAAAAAAGACCGTCTTTGAGCTGATGACTGCCACCCGCAACGGGGTAGAATCACTCAAAGACGGCCTGCTTGCTTTCACCCGGAAGGAAAGGCTCGATCCAATTTTTCCGACCAAGCTGTTTTCCTCGAACCCAACCCGAGAAGTGAAGGTCAAGTCTTGAATTTGGCCATCATCTCCTTCAGTCTGTCGGCGATGCCTGACAACTCCTCGGCACTCACCTTGACCTGGCCGCTGGCCTGATTCATCTCGTTGGCGCTGCTGTTGACTGTGGCGATATCAGAGGCGATTTCCGCGGAAACCGTCGAGCTTTGGGCCACGTTCTCGTTAACCTCCGCGATCCCCTGGGATGCCTGATGCACGTTCTGAGCGATTTCTTTGGTGGTGGCGGTCTGTTCTTCCACTGCGGCGGCGATGGTGGCGACAATTTTATCGACATCGGTGATGACCTCGCCGATCTCGTTGATCTCCTTGACGGTGACACCGGTCGCTTCCTGCACGCCCTGGATCTTGGTTTTGATGTCAAGGGTTGCTGCCGCCGTCTGTTTCGCCAGCTCCTTGATCTCGTTGGCGACAACAGCAAAACCCTTGCCTGCCTCGCCGGCTCTGGCGGCTTCGATAGTGGCGTTGAGTGCCAGCAGGTTGGTCTGCTCGGAGATTTCGGTGATCGTTTCAGTGACCTTGTTGATTTGGTCGGCGGCCTTCCCGAGTTCGTTCACCCGTTCGGAAGCCTTGATCGATTGTTTCACCGCCTGGCTGGTGATTTCTTTGGCTTTGCCCGAATTACTCGAGATTTCGTTGATGGTGGCGTTCATTTCCTCGGCGGCGGCGGCCACCATGTTGACATTGACCGCAGCCTGCTCCATGGCGGCGGCGATCGAGGATTGGTTGACGCTCATCTCCTCGGCGGCGGCAGCGACCTGGGCGGACCGGGTAGCGGTGGATTCAGCCCCGGCCGACATCTGGTTGGCGATGGCCGCCAGCTGGGTCGAAGATTCGTCGACCCGGCCAACACCATTGTTAATATCGCCAAACATCCCCCGCAGGTTCACGGCCATTTCGTTGAGTGATTTAGCAAGAATACCGATTTCATCCTGCTGATCGACATCCATGGTTTTGGTAAGATCACCATCGGCCATGGCCTTGGCCAGATCAACGCCCTTAAACAGCGGTTTGGTGATCAGGCGGGTGAGGAGAAAACCAAAGACGATGGCCAGGACAATGCCGAGAACCAGGCAGACGATGGTAATGAGGCGGCCGC
Organism: uncultured Desulfobulbus sp.; assembly: GCF_963662935.2. Classification (NCBI taxonomy): domain Bacteria; kingdom Pseudomonadati; phylum Thermodesulfobacteriota; class Desulfobulbia; order Desulfobulbales; family Desulfobulbaceae; genus Desulfobulbus; species uncultured Desulfobulbus sp. The sequence continues at coordinate 3,062,972 of NZ_CAXXTL010000002.1, forward strand.
GGGCAGCGATATCCTTGGCCTCTTGGATGGTCGCCGATGCGGTCTTGTTTGCCGCCTCCACCATCTTGTCAACTGCGGCAAAGGTGTTGGTTTGAAATGAGGCTCCTTCCTTTAGAAGGAGGATGTTCATTTTGGCGAATTTCTCGCTGCCACTGTCGGCAATTGCATTGATTTTTCCGAAAATGACAAACACCTGTTCCGATGTGGGGAGCAGTTTTTTCTCAAAGATTTCTTTGGCCTCATTGTGCTGACCGTGGCCAACAAGCTCTTTAATCTTGGCTGCATGCTGGTGCAGTTGGGTATGGATGGGCTTGACTTCTTTCACCAAGGCCAGGATGTCAGGGTTAGAAGTATTGGTATCCTGCATCCATTTTCCCAGAGAACAGGTGGTATCGTCGGTGCCGCCCTCGAAGGTGGCGTTCAAGAGCAGGAGCTGCGACAACTTAATCAAGAGAGCGTTATGGGCAATTTCTATCTTGGCCATGTTGTCTTTCATGAGAGTAGGGTTGGTCATGTCCAGGGTAATCAACTCTTTAGAGAGTTCGACTGCCTGGTTGTTTACGCCTGCCCATTTGGTGATTTGGGTGTTGAAGTCCTGCCATTCCGTTTTAACATCGTTCATTATGGGGAGGGTCATAAATTTTTCCTTGGCCGCTCCGTACACCTTTCGTGATTCAAGCAATTGTTGATGAGAAAAGTTACGATCTTCCTTTGAAGCGTAAGGCGTTAGGAGGGAGCGCATCAGCGCAGCGATGGAAGCAGCCTGGCTCTTGACTATCAGGATGTTTTCCACCGCGGGGAGTTGCTCTGTGCCGAGGTGGGCTGTTTCATCGGCGAGTTTTCCCTGTTGGACGATAGACAGAAGCCCCACTGCCAGGATGATGAGGGCTGTGAGCAGGAAACCTCCGAGCAATTTGATGCCGAGTCTGATGTTTTTCATAATCTAATCCTGTTGAAAAAATGAATGAATCCCAAGGACAACGCGGTGCAGGTGTAAGTGGTTACTTGGAGATTATCGGGAAACGGCCAGGCCATGTCAAGGTCGAAAAGCGAGGGAAGGGGGAAACCGTGGTTGTTGAAAACCAGACTGAGAGGGGCAGTCGATAAACTTGCTCCAGCAGAGCGCTTACCCAGTCTTGCGAATCGCCAGAAAGATATTGGCTGCGATAAGAATGAGAGCGCCCAGCCAACCGGCGGCGGTGAGTGGCGGGTCGGCGACCAGCAACGGACCGAGCAGGGCGGCGATGAGGATGCGGCTGGAGGAAATAACCGCGCCTTCGACTGCGGTCACATAGAGAAAACCGTAGGTCAGGAGGTATTGGCCAAGCACCCCGGCAGCAGAGCAGGCAAGCAGGAAGGCAATGTCCAGTTTTCCTGGAAGAAAAAGAGAATTGCTGAGAAAAGGGAGAATGAGAAGTGCCCCCGGACCAAACATATAGAAGAGGATGGTCTGCGAGTCGTGATATTGACGGCTCAGATTCAGGTAGAGAATGGAAAAGCCGGCAAAAAAACCGGACAACAGGCCCCAAGAGTTTCCCAATTGCGGTGTGGTCGCGCCGGGTGCAAGAATCAGCCAGATGCCGAGCGAGGCGATGCCGACGACGTACAGGGCACTAACGTCCCGCTGGCCCTTGATCATGAACCAGGAGAAGAGGGCGACAAAAAGGGGATAGGTCATGTTGAGGATATTGGCGCTGGCTACCGTGGAGACATCGACCGCTTTGTAAAAGCAGAAGACCGCCAGGGCATTGGTCACGGTCCGGCCGATGATATAGTGAACACGGGTGCAACTTGGGCGTTGCCCCTTGATGAGCATGGTCGCGGAGACGATTCCAAAGCCAAGAACAAAGCGGGCAAAGGTGTAGAAGGCGGCGTCAATATGTACGTAGGGCCGGCCCCAGTTGATGATGGCGGTGGCCAGGTAGAAACAGAGTGCCGAGCCGAAAACAGCCAGCCAACCGATGAGCCGTTGCCGTTGGTCAGACAAGTGTGGCGCTGCCGGGGAAATCGCTATCGCCATCGAGATGCTGCCTTTTCCAGAAAATTGAGGGACGTGCTAACCATAAGAGGCACTTCGCCAGCGAGCATGGGGGGAACTCTTTAATGGGGCTCGGTTGCCGGTTAGCTGGGCCGGTAAAGAATTTGCTGTTTTTTTGGGGGGTAAATGAAAGGACAGCTTGCAAGGGGAAGTGCGCAAGATCAATGGTTCTGCACCCGCACCGAGCCAGCCCAATTTCTTGAAAAATATGCAATAATGGTATCGGGGTTCGGGGCTCCCGCAAGCGACTCAGAGAAGGTTATGCTTCCGTTTCATTTCCTCATAAACTAACGTTGAAAAATCACGGATTACCCCGCCGCTGGTATGCATCCATTGCTTATAATCTGCTGGTGATGAAGGACGTTCGACAATTCCGACGATGGCATAGGGTATCCTTTCGCCGTTCTTGTCCCGTGGCGCCAGGATGCCCATGTCGCCGCAGAGATGCGCCGTCGTCCCCGTTTTATTGTAGACTAAAGTGCCATTAGGCACGTCTGTGCCATAAAAAATCCGATCACGTCCCGGAAGAGACATCAATCGAAGCATTTCGTTGGAAGACGGCAATTGATTATTCCAGAGAGCTTTGAGAAATTGAATGTACTCTGATGGCTGAGCGCTGTTTTGATAGGTGCGCCCGCCTGGAGGGATGTATTCCGTCACTTTGACCTGCTTAAAAATCTGATTGTACTCTCTTTTTAAAATGGCCTCGCATCGAGCCGGTCCTCCGACTTGCCGGATAAACCAATTGGTCGCCGCATTATTGCTCTGCTGGATCATGGCCTCCATCAAGTGGCGATGTTGCGGGGTGTAGGCCAATTTCCCTTTTTCTACTTGATGAAAAAAAGCCAGGGCAACAAAGGGTTTGATCATGCTTGCCGCTTGAAACGAGCGATTCGAATTAATGCTGAGCAAATAGTTGTTATTGGTGAGGTCATAGACCACCCAGGCTGTCCTTTCTTGTTGTTGTATTCTGCCTTTCTTTTTCTGATCCTGGAGAAAGACATCCATCCTGCTGTTTAATCCTGCCGGGGTTCCGGGGGAAATGGCTTGTAAATTGGATGGGTTATGCTCCGTTGTTCTCGTGCTGAGCTGGTTGCTGGTGATGCCAAATTGTAGCGCGGTTGTTTTCTTATTTGTCGTGTGCTGAAAAATGGCCTGGGATTGAACAGTCCGGGAACCTTGCTGGTCAGGCACTCTGCGTGTTTCCTTGAGGAGGCCAGGACCGGCGGGGACAATTGGTCGATCGGCGGCAGGTATGATCGACGCGGAAATTTTCTTTTTCTTCAGCATGGTTCCGTGCTGCTTGGCAAACCGGAGCGCTGCAGATTTGCTCGCCCAACAACGGTAAACGATCGAAAAATTGCGTGAATCATTTTTTTCGATAGATAAATGAGCGCTGACCTGTGCGCCGAGAGAGCTTTTGATGGTGGCGTAATCCTGATGAAGGATTGCAAGGTCCGGCCCCATAGTGTAGCTGACATTGTAGAGACTCTGGTCGCCACTGTTTTTTGTGGGTTGTGCCGGTTGAAGACCTGCTCGTCGGAGTTTTTGAGTGTGCTCTTCGGCAGTCTCCTTCGCCTGCCCCAGCGTCCCGTTCATCATGTAAACAACCCCATATTCTTGGCCACGCCCGACAATCTTCAGTTGTTTGTCGATGGTCAGCCCAAGAAGAGCCGGCAGCTTTTTCCGGTAATCGAGGACCTGCTGGATATCTGCGTCCCACGTGTACGCAACATCATAACGCGGCGATTGGGCTGCGCCGGCAAGTGTCGCCTGGAGAAGGAGAAGATGAATACCTATCTGGATGAATTTAAATAAGTTCACTGCAATGCATGCCGTATGGTTGAAATAATTGTTGACTGTATTCTGACCAATCCAGCCTCTTTCTGCCCGTTATGGAAAAATCGTGCGAGATATCAATATTTTATCAATACGATTTCTATCCATGTCGACAACCTCAAAACGATACCCATGTTCCTCAAAATGAGCCGCCTCCTTGGGGATACAACCCAACATGTGGATGATATATCCTCCCAAGGTATGGAACGTGTGACTTTTTTCACCGGAAAGATCCTGCTTGATCTCAAGCATCAATTTTACCCGTTCGATTGCAACACCGCCGTCGACAAGCCATGAGCCATCTTCTCGTCGGATGAATTCTTGATCTTCGGACAGACTGGAGGAGGGCACTGCACCGACAATGGCGGTCAGGACGTCGGTAAGGGTGACGATGCCTTGTATGTCGCCGTATTCATCAATAATGAGGGCACATTGCAGATATTCTTTGCGAAATTTCTCAAGCAACTGTGTCGTGGTCACATATTCAGGCACATACAGCGGTTTGCGAAGATGTTTTTCAATCGCCAGTGGCTCACAGGCAAGAGCGGTTTGCAGCAGGTCTGCGGTCCGCAAGAGTCCCGCTACCTCTTCCAACCCGCCACGGCAGACTATAATTCGGGAAAATGGACAGGTGGCCAGGTATTCACGAATTTCCGGTTCTGGTCTGTTGAGATCGAGCACATGAATATCTTGGCGATGCGTCATTATCGCCACTACTGGCTGCTCATCCAGGCGGAGCACGTTGGAGACGAGGACTTGCTCGCTTTCATGAAAAACTCCGGCCTCCGCCCCCTGTTCCATTAAGAGTTTGATCTCCTCATTGGTGACGGAAGATGTCTCTCTCTTGTTGGCACCTGCCAATTGCAGGAGCAAACTCGATGACGCTGAAAAGAACCACACCAATGGTTTCGCCACCCGAGCCAGCATCTTCATCGGACGGGCAACTAAAGAGGCCACTTTTTCAGGCTCCAACAATCCCAGGTGTTTCGGGACCAATTCGCCGACGACGACAGAAAAATAGGTCAAGGCGATGACCACCACAGCAAGAGCTAGGGGTTTGGCATACGTTTGCACGAAGGGCAAAGTCTCAAGCCAGGCGGTGAGGGGGTCGGCTAAGGCATTTTCTCCGATGGCACCGCTCAAGATGCCGACCATGGTAATACCGACTTGAATGGTGGAGAGAAATACGGATGGATTTTTTTTGAGATTCAATGCCGAGTTAGCCCCTCGTTTGCCGTCGTTTGCCATTTTTTGCAGGCGGGTATCCCTGGAAGAGATCACCGCTATTTCTGACATGGCGAAAATGCCATTGAGTAAAATGAGCAATACAAGCACAGCTAAATCCATGTACTCTCCAATCCTATTGATATATTTGAAGAAGGTGGGCGAGATGAAGCATATTTGCCGGTTCTCCAGGGCACTGTACTTGGAAAACCTATTCTGCTCAAATTACCATTTATCCTCTGTGATGAGAAGAAGAGGTGTGCATGGTGGGTGCAAATGGCCAAAGGTGAATACAACGAATAATTCCTCTGGCAAGGAGCGTAAGGGCTCTTGCAAAAGAACTGCTGAATCGTTTGCAGCCGATGGCAAGTGTCTGGAACTCGAAGTATTGATTGGGGAAAACGGGTTGTTTCAACATTTCCCTTGGGGCCTGTTTGAGCGGACATTTCCAGTCGGAAATACCTTCTCATTTTGGCCACCAAAAAAATAGAAGCCTTACCGTTGATGGTTTCGTTAAAAGTCCATTTCTGTCATTTTTACGAGCACGGATAATGGAGATGTCATGATAATTCTAGATATTTATCTCTAAATTCGAAACGAAAAAAACGGAGAATCTGTCCTTTTTGCGAGTTTACCACCGTTCAGAGTGGAAACAACCGCAACGGCCAGTCCGCCAAGAGCCTACAAGAAGAGTTTGACGCGTTGCCGATCAAGGTGCCTCGTGACCGGGGCTGCCGTTTCTCGTCGATACCATTGCCAAGGGGGCGGACTGTTCAGGGGGGCGATAGGGTGAGCGTGCGTTTTTTTAACCTGAGGATGAATCGCCGGTTGTCTGCTTCGTTTTCTTGCCGCCAAAAACGCGACCGGCAATGATACCGGCTTCGTATAGGGCGAAAAGGGGCAATGAGAGCAGGGTGGTGGCTGTCAACTCACCGGTTGTCAGGAGAAAGGATAGGACGACGATGGCAATGTAAAAATAGGCCCTTTTTTGGCGGAAATGATCGCCCTGAATCAGGCTGGTGCGGATCGCCATCACCATGAGAAAAGGTATTTCAAAGGCAATGCCGAAGGCCAGGACCATGCGTCCGGTGAACGTCAGGTAGAGGTCGAGTTTGAGCATCGGTTGCAGGGTGGGCGAGGCGTAACTCATGAAATAGTGAAGCATTTTCGGCAGGACAATGAAAAAGGCAAACAGAGCACCGCTGGCAAAGAGCAAAGTCGCCCAGAGAAGAACGGTGCGGACCATCCTTTTCTCGCTGTCGAGGAGCCCCGGCGAGACGAAGAGCCAGATCTGATAGAGAACAAAGGGCAAGGCGGCAGCCAGACCCACCAGCAGGGAGAGCGTGAGGTAGCTGATAAAAGCCTCGGTCAGCTTAGTGTAGACCAGTTTGCCCAGTTGCGGATAGGCCACGTACAACGGTTGCATGCACCAGGCGGCAAGCTGATCTTTGAACAGGTAGGCAACTGTGCTGGTGAGGACAAGCACCAGACAGCAACGGATCAGACGTTTACGCAGCTCCTCATGGTGAGGCCTGAGGTGTGCCAGGGCCTCGATCATTTGGTTTTATCGTGGATTTCGAGCACTTGCTCGGTGACAGAAGCCTCGGTGGGCTGCGGGGCTTCGGTTGCTTGGTCCGGATCAACGGTTCCGGTTGGGGGAGTGGAACGGGCGTTTATTTCAGCTTCGTCGGCAAGGGCTTCCGGTTCGACGTCAATGATGTTTTCTTCGTCATTTTTTGTCACTGGACCGGAGGCTGGGTGCCAAACCGAAGGATCAACATCAATCATTTTCTCCCGGAGTTCGTCGGCTGTTTTGCGGAGGTCTTGTTGCACTGAATCAAGAGCTTCGCCCTCCTGGGTCAAATTCTCCTTGACCTGGTTCAGAGTTTTTTTCATCTCCATCAACCCCTTGGCAAGCGATCGGGCCAGGCCGGGAAGTTTGTCCGGGCCAACAACAATCAGGGCGACGGCAAAGATGACAATCATTTCCGGGAGGCCGATTCCAAACATGGGCAAATACCGGGCGGAGGTTGGAGGAAGGGAGGCTGTCAAGCCGTTGCAAGACAGCAACTCTACGGGATTTGGTGGGAGGTGTCAAGCGGGCGGCGGCTCAAACCTTGGGGCGCGGCTTGCGTAGACCGTCGATCAGGTGCAAAATGGCCAGGATAGGGTGGGTAAGGAACATGCGCGGCCCGGCATAGCGCATCACCGCCCTGATATGATCCCGTTTCCCAGGTGTATAACAGTGGACTGGGCATTTGCCGCAGGTGGTTTTGTGTTCCTGGAAAGGACAATGGTGCAACCGTTTACGGGCGTAGGCCAGGAGTTCTCGGCATTCCTCGCATGGAGTGGCCTTGCCGCCATGGTGATCCCGGCAGAAGCGGTGGATCATAGCCTCCACGGTCTGGGATTCACGCTGCAGGCGTCGAGAGGAGAAAGGGTGTGGCATGGGCAGGGATAAGGTGATGACTGGATGGTTGGTTAACTTTTGTCGCAATGTACCATTGTTGCGAGCATGAGGCACCGCAAATGATACGATGTTCTGGAGAGGCCTTTGGGGGAGGTGTTACCGAATGGTAGCGGCTTCTGGTGTATTCCGCTACCAAATGGTAGCAGTTTTGGGCGATGCCGCTTGGCATGGTGCTGAATTTGCCTCATTGTTTTGCATGGTATGTTGTTTGCTTATGAAGTACATGTTTGCGGGGGTTCGAAGGTTGTAAGAGGTTAAAATCACTTTCAGTTTGCATCCTCTGGGGGTGCAACGTACCCAACCGGCGAGGTAAAAAGGCGTATGAAAGAGATGAGACTAGAGGCACGGGGCTATCCTGTATTGAACCATGAACAATCCAACAACCTGAAAAGTTGCGCGGGAAAACAGGTCCGACTATGAAATATATAGCGATATTGTCCGTTGCGGTGGTTCTGGGCGTTTTTGCCAATCTGGTGCATGAATCCAAGATGCTCTCCTACCTATCGAGCGATCCCAAGGCCTGCATCAATTGCCACACCATGATTACCCATTATGAGACTTGGCAGCACAGTTCCCATCGGGCCCGAGCAACCTGCGTTGATTGCCATTTGCCGCGCGATTCCTTTGTCAAGAAGATGCTGGCCAAGGCACGGGACGGCTATAACCATTCCGTTGCCATGACCTTCAAAACCTACGGGTACAATCTTCGCATCAGCAGTGATGCTGCCAGGAGAATTCAGGACAATTGCATCTCCTGCCACCGGGAGAACGTCTCGCAGATGCTGACCAACAGTAGCCTCTACGAAAAGGTTGCCGACAGCGGTGTCCAGATGGGGCGTCGATGCTGGGAATGTCATCGGGGGCTGCCCCATGGGACCATGCGCAATCTGACGGCAACACAGAATACTTTTTCGGTCAAGGTATTATAAGGATTTCAACCAGGAGAATGTTCATGAAAAAATCATCTATTGTCTTCGCTCTTTGTGTGCTTGTCACTGTGCCGATGGTGTTGCTGACTCTCTCCATCAAGGAGAACAAGGCTGAGCAGCAGGCCATTGGCGCGGTTCCAACCATTAAAGAGGGCGAGACCCGCTCCTCGGAATGGGGCAAGCATTATCCGCGTCAGTACGACACCTATATGCAAACCAGAAAGAGCGATGAGATAGCTGATGTATTGAAGCAGGATCCCGCTCTCTTGGTTATGTGGGGTGGATATGCTTTTTCTAAGGATTATAACAAGCCTCGCGGTCATTACTACATGCTCGAGGATAATATCAACACCCTGCGTACCGGTGCCCCGGTCGACAACAAGACCGGGCCCCTGCCGACTGCCTGCTGGACCTGTAAGTCGCCCGATGTGCCCCGGTTGATCAAGCGGGATGGCGAGATGGAATTTTTCACCGGCAAATGGGCCAAATACGGCGATGAGGTGGTTAACCCTATCGGTTGCGCCGATTGCCACGACAGTAAGACCATGAAGCTGACCCTGACCAGAGAGTATCTCAAGCGTGGGCTCGAAGCTGAGGGGCGCCTGAAGGTCGCCGACATCACCCATCAGGATATGCGTTCGCTGGTTTGCGCCCAATGCCATGCTGAGTATTATTTCAAAAAGACCGAGTGGGAAGACAAGGGGGAGAAGAAAACGGCCATGGTGGTCACCTTCCCCTGGGGCAAGGGGTTGTCGGCCGAAAAAATGGAAGAGTATTACGATGAGATAAATTTTTCCGATTGGACGCACCAGCTGAGCAAGACGCCGATGCTCAAGGCTCAACATCCTGATTACGAGACCTTTGTTACCGGCGTGCACGCCAGGAACGGGTTGGCCTGTGCCGATTGCCACATGCCCTATGTCCGGGAAGGAGGTGTCAAATATTCAAGCCACAAGGTCGGTAGTCCGCTGGATAATATTGCCAATACCTGTCTGAATTGCCATAAAGGAACGGAAAAAGAGTTTCGTGAGACTGTAGAGAGAAAGTTGGCTCGCAAGAATGAGTTGGCCAAGCTGGCTACGGATATCCTTGCCAAAGCTCATCTGGAAGCTGCCAAGGCCTGGAGCGCTGGAGCGACCGAGGAAGAGATGAAACCAGCGTTGCAGGATATCCGCCATGGGCAATGGCGCTGGGATTACGCTGTTGCTGGTCACGGCGCCTTTTTTCATGCTCCGGAGGAGATTCTTCGGACATTAGGTGGTGCTATTAACAAAGGGCAGGAGGCTCGTGTGAAGTTGCGTATCGTTCTGGCCAAGTACAAGGCCGCTGATTTTGTTGCCGCTGATTTTTCGACCAAGGAAAAAGCGCAGGCGATTATCGGTATGGATTACGGCAAACTGGTCGAAGAGAAAAAGACCTTCCTCAACACGTTGAAGCAGGAGTGGTTCAAGAATTCCGAGGCAAAAGGCCTGTATGATCCCGAATCCAGAAAGGATATGGTGCTGAAAACTTCGTATAACTGATTTTCCCCATCTTTTTTGTCCCGCACCTTCCGGTTCTGCCCATTTTTCCATGGGTGGAACCGGAAGTGTCTGTTGCTCTCCTCATTATTTCATCGGAATAGCTTGTTTTTTGTTAAAAATGGCTGGTTTTTCTCCCGTTTGACTTTTCTGGATAATTCTGCTAGATTAGCAAGGTTTGGTACAGGCATGCTGCTCTTGCAGTGTATAAAAATCGGGAAAGTCGCCTGTTTCACCTATTCAATTCTTGGAGAGAACATGGCCAGTGTCGTGGTGGTCGGCACCCAATGGGGTGATGAAGGTAAAGGGAAAATCGTTGATCTCCTGACCCGGTATGCGGATTATGTTGTCCGCTTCCAAGGTGGAAATAATGCTGGCCATACGCTGGTTGTGGATGGAAAGAAATACATCTTCCATATCATCCCTTCCGGCATTTTGTATGAAGATAAAATCTGTGTGATCGGCAATGGTGTAATTATTGATCCCGGCGTTCTCTTGAAGGAAATAGCCGGTCTAGCCGAGAAGGGCTTTGTCGTTGCTCCGAAGCGACTTCTGATCAGCAGTAACGCCCATTTGATCATGCCGTATCACCAGAGTTTGGATATTGCCCGCGAGAATGCCCTAGCTAAAGAAAAGAAGATCGGCACGACCGGCCGTGGCATTGGCCCCTGTTATATGGATAAAGTCGGGCGCGTTGGCATGAAGGTCGGCGACCTGCTCGATATGAGCTTGTTTCGGGATAAACTCCAGGCAGCGGTGGAAGAAAAGAATTTTTTTCTTACCCGGCAGTTTGGGGCGGACCCAGTAGATTTTGCTGCAATCGTCAGCCAATTTGAGGCATTTGCCGAACAGTTGGCACCCTTCATCGGTAATGTATCGGTGGTGCTGGATCAAGCCCGGAAAAAGGGGAAAAACATTCTCTTTGAAGGTGCTCAGGGCACACACCTTGATATTGATCACGGCACCTATCCCTTTGTCACCTCATCGAACACCATAGCCGGCAACGCCTGCATAGGGTCGGGATTTGGACCCAATCATATCCACGAGGTGATCGGTATCCTCAAGGCCTACACCACCCGGGTCGGCGAAGGCCCCTTTCCCACAGAGTTACCGGAAGGCGACGTCATCGGCGATGCCCTGCAGCAGAAAGGCCATGAGTACGGTGCAACGACCGGTCGTCGCCGCCGCTGCGGTTGGTTTGATGGTGTGGTTGCCAACGATGCCGTACGTTTGAACGGGTTGACCGGATTTGCCGTGACCAAGCTCGATGTGCTCTCCGGACTGCGGAAGTTGAAAATTGCCACCAGCTATCAGGTTGAGGGCGTACAGTATGACTATATGCCTGACAACATCCGTAAGGCACGACTGGCGGAGCCTGTTTACCAGGAGGTCGATGGCTGGGAAACCGAGCTTTCCGGAATCCGTTCCTATGAGGAACTGCCCGAGCAAGCCAAATCCTATCTCAAGCGGCTTGAGGATTTAACCGGTGTGGCACCTGCAATCATTTCTGTCGGTCCTGACCGCGAGGAAACCCTTCTGCTCCGTAACCCCTTTGCCGGGTAAAACCGCATGGCCGTTGGCAGTTGATCTTGCCATGGCCCATATAATGATTATTACTGAACAACTTAGTGTATCGCCGTTTCTTTTTGTTTATCTTGTACAGGCGAATGACTGGTAGAGATTGTTCCACACTCCCGGAGGTAGCTTGCTCCGGGATTTTTATTCCATGGAGGCAAACAACATGGCTCGTATCACAGTAGAAGATTGCCTGGAAAAAGTAGGTGATGACAACCGTTTTTCTCTCATTCATCTGGCGGTTGAACGCATTCGTCAGCACCGGAAGGGGGAACCCTTTCTCGTATCAGGCAAAAACAAGGAGATTGTCATGACGCTGCGGGAGATTGCTGCGGGCAAGGTCACCTTTGACAACATTTTTGAACTCCCCAAGCAGCGCAAGGCGGAAAAGGTAACAGAACCGACCGTCGACGACAACGGAGTTGAAGAATAGCATCAGCAGATTGAAAACGACCATGAGCAAAAGCTACTACGAAATTCTCGGCGTCCATAAGGACGCTTCGGCCGAAGCTATCAAAAAGGCCTACCGGAAACAGGCCATGAAGCATCACCCCGACCGCAATCAGGGGGATGCTGCGGCTGAAGAAAAATTCAAAGAGGCCGCCGAAGCCTATGAAGTGCTGAGTGATCTGCAAAAGCGGCAGATTTACGATGCGTACGGCAAGGAAGGGTTGCGCAACAGCGGCTACAGCGGCCCGGGCAACAGTGAAGATATTTTTTCGCACATCAACGATTTATTCGGCGATCTTTTTGGTTTTGGCGGCGGTGGCCGAGGTAGGCGACGCGACCCCAACGGACCAGTACCGGGAGAAGACCTGCGTTACGACATTAAGATTTCCTTTATGGAAGCGGTGCATGGTATCAATCGCCAGGTCGAAATTACCAAAAAGGAAACCTGCTGGACCTGCGAAGGCTCGGGCGCCAGGCCGGGGAACAAACCCGAGACCTGTCCAACCTGCCATGGGCGTGGTCAAGTGATCCGTTCCCAGGGTTTTTTTCAGGTAAGCACCACCTGTCCACGATGTAACGGCGCTGGTCAAGTGATCACCGATCCCTGCACCGATTGTCATGGCGAAGGTTTGATCAGCCGCAGCAAAAAAGTTAGTATCCGTATCCCGGCCGGTGTTGACACCGGTTCTCGGATGCGGCTCTCGGGCGAGGGTGAGGGCGGCCGCCGGGGGGGGCCTTCTGGTGACCTCTATGTGGTCATTCATGTCGATGAGCATGAACATTTTCAGCGGGATGGCCAGACCATCTACCTTCGGTTGCCGGTGTCGATGGTGCGAGCCGCCCTTGGTTGCGAGGCGGATGTACCCACGATTCATGACACCGCAAAATTAAAGATTCCCGCTGGTGCCCAGTCCGGCGAACGTTTCACCCTGCGAGGGGAAGGTGTGCCCAGTCTGCGAGGTGGCAGTAAGGGCGACATGGTGGTCGAAGTGCAGGTGCAAACACCCACCAAATTGACCAAGGACCAAAAAGAACTCCTCCGTGAGTTCGAGGCATTGGATAAGGAACATGAGGAAGAAGGCTTCTTCGCCCGCCTGTTCCATGGACATCTTGGCAAACAAAAGAAAAAGAGCGAAGATCAGGAAAAGGTAGCCAATGGCTGAGGAAGGGCAGTTCACCCATTTTGACGCCAGCGGTCACGCCCGCATGGTGAATGTCAGCGAAAAGGGTGAGACAGTCCGGCAAGCGACAGCGGCCGGATCGATCACCATGTCGCGGCAGGCATACGACATGATCCGCCAAGGCACAGTCAAGAAAGGCGATGTCCTGGGTGTGGCGAGGATAGCTGGCATTATGGCGGCAAAAAAAGTGGACCAATTGATTCCCCTGTGCCATCCTCTGGCGATCGCCGGTGCGGATATCGCCTTTTCGTTCAATGATGTGCAGTGCACCATCGAAATTGAGGCGACGGTCTCGATAACCGGCCGGACCGGGGTAGAGATGGAGGCATTGACAGCGGTTTCGACGGCGGCACTTACTGTCTATGACATGTGCAAGGCCGTTGATAAAACCATGGTGATTTCGAACATCCGTCTTCTGCGCAAAAGCGGCGGCAAGAGCGGATTGTTTGTCAGACCGACGGCCTCATGCTCGACTGAGGCAAATCATGAGAACCACCTTGCTGGAGAATAATCATGGATGAACAGGATTTGCTGCGTTTCAAAGAGCAGCTTGAAGGAATGAAGGCCGAGATCAACATTGATGTCGAGCAGACCTTGAACGAGATGACGAGCCATGTTGGCAATATACCCGATCCTAACGATCGAGCCAGCATGGAGTCTGACCGCAGCTTCGAGTTGCGCATCCGCGGCAGGGAGCGCAAACTAATGGACAAGGTCGAAGAGGCGTTAGCACGGATTGACGACGGAACCTTTGGTATCTGTGCCGGATGCGGATGCGATATCGCGATAAAAAGGCTTCGAGCCCGTCCGGTGGCGAAATATTGCATTGATTGCAAGTCCCGTCAGGAACAGCGCGAAAAAGAACAGGGGCGATAGGTTGTATGCCTGAATTACGAAAAGATCCGATCCTCGGACGCTGGATTATTATTGCCCAGGAACGGGGCAAACGGCCCACTGATTTTTTGGTGGAAGAGTACAAGGTGAAGGGAGGGTTCTGCCCTCTCTGCCCAGGCAATGAGAAAACCACCCCGGACGAAGTGCTGGTCTACGGCCGGGATTGGGGCTACCCCAACACCCCCGGCTGGAAACTTCGGGTTGTTCCCAATAAATATCCCGCCCTGATTATTGAAGGCAACCTCGATAAGCAGGGAGAAGGTCTCTATGACCGGATGAATGGCATCGGCGCCCACGAGGTGATTATCGAAAGCCCTAATCATCAGGACCGGTTTTCCCATCTGGCGCCACATGACATGCTCCTCACCTTTCAGGCCTTTCGCGATCGTATTCGCGACCTGGCCAAGGATTACCGCTTCAATTACGTTGTGGTCTTTAAAAATTTTGGCAAGGCTGCGGGAGCTTCGCTTGAGCATTCGCATTCCCAGTTGGTGGCCCTGCCGATCCTGCCCCGGATGATTACTTCCGAACTTGAGGGCAGCCTCTCCTATTATAAATACAAGGACAGGTGCATTTTTTGCGACATCATCCGGCAGGAGATCCAACAAAAAGTCCGCTTGGTTTGTGAAAACGACCATTTTGTCACCCTCGCGCCCTTTGCCCCGCGCTCACCGTTTGAGATGTGGGTAATGCCCAAACAACATAATTCTTCCTACATCGAGCAGGATGACGCCTCCCTGATCTCCCTGGCTGAGCTCTTCTCGGAGACCCTGCGGCGACTCGACACCTGTATTCCTCATGCTCCCTACAATTTCGTGCTGCACACTCAACCTCTGCGTTCCGGTCCGTTGGATCATTATCACTGGCACTTTGAGATCGTTCCCAAGCTGACCTCGATTGCCGGATTTGAATGGGGAACCGGATTCTACATCAATCCCATGCCGCCGGAGGAGACCTGCCGATACCTCCGTGAGGTAAAACTGTAGGAGGCCGCCATGAAAAAAAATCGTATTTTGCTGGTTGATGACGAGGAGAGCATCCAACTGCTCTATCGGGAGGAATTCGAGGAAGAAGGCTATGTTGTGGATTCGGCCTACAATGGTGTCGAGGCCCTGGCTAAATTCCGGGAAAACCCGCCCGATCTGGTCATCCTGGACATCAATATGCCGGGAATGAACGGCATTGAAGTGTTGCGCCAGATGAAGGAATTTCGCGCTCATCTGCCCATCATTCTCAGTTCGGCGTACCAGGAATACAAACAGGATTTTGGCAGTTGGGCCTCCGAGGCCTATGTGGTTAAGTCGGCCAATATGGACGAGCTTAAGGCCACTGTCCGTAAGTATCTCCTCTGATTGATTGGCTCTTTGTCTCTACAGCCCCCGCGATAGCCCTTGCCAGGGCACTGCGCCGCTCCCCGCATGAAAGATATCCAGAATCTCCACGACACCCGGCGCATCAATATTCGTAAGGTGGGCGTCAAATCCATCACCTACCCGATTATTGTTCTCGATAAGGAGAGTAAAACCCAGCAGACTTTGGCCCGGATGAATATGTATGTCAATCTGCCGCACCGGTTCAAGGGGACCCATATGAGCCGGTTTGTCGAGATTCTCAATCGGTTTCACGGCCAATTCAACCTGAAAACTTTTCATCTCATTCTTGAGGAGATGAAGGTGCGCCTGGAGGCCGAGGCTGCTCACTTGGAGATCGAATTTCCTTATTTCCTTAAAAGCGAACAACCGGATCGCACCCCCTGGATGGAGCGATATGATTGCCGTTTGCATGGTACGCTCTCTCAAGTTTTTGATCTTGTCGTCGAGGTCGATATTCCGGTGGCGTTACCAAGCCCAATAGGCTTGCCGGCTACAGTTATTTCCTCGGGTCTCTGGGGTGAGATCACCGTTGCCGTTCGCATGAAGCGCTTTCTCTGGATCGAGGATCTGATCGGTCTCATTGAACGTGGTGCGGCCCCGCAAACAGCCCAGGCTGAAACCGTGGAATCCATGTGCCGCCGGATCAGTGCAGCCCTGCAAATAAATGGCTCTTTTCATTGGTACAAAGTTGTTGTGAAAAATATTGCCAGCGGGTATTCAACATTTGCCTCGACCGAGTGGCCTGAACCTGTATCGGATCCGACAGATGGTTCGGGGGAAGACCATATTTCTTGCCGGACTAAGGGAAACCGGGTGTTTTTCCCTTCATAATGTTCAATCAATCCAACAAGAGCGGACTGCAATGAGTGAACTTCTCTTTGAAATCGGAACAGAAGAAATTCCAGCCGGTTACATACAACCGGCCCTGGAAGCTTTGGCAGCCGATGCTGCTAAGAAACTGCGATCTTTGGAGCTTGCCTTTGAATCGATTCGGACCTTCGGCACCCCTAGGCGTCTGACTCTGGCCATTGATGGATTGCAGTCCCGACAGGCGGACTGTCGTCAGGAGCACATCGGTCCCTCGAAAAAGGCGGGCTTTGACGGTGAAGGTAAGCTGACCAAGGCAGCTGTCGGTTTTGCTCGATCGCGTGGTTTTGAGCCGGAACAGATCCACGTGGTCACCACTGCCAGGGGGGAGTATCTGATGGTGGTGGAGGATGTCAAGGGGCAGGAAACCTCTGTTCTCCTGCCCGCCGTACTGGAATCGCTTGTCCGCGAACTGGTGTTCCCCAAATCGATGCGCTGGGCTGATTACAATATGACCTTTGCCCGTCCTATTCAATGGTTGCTCGCCTTGTATGACGGCGCGGTGATCCCCCTCACTCTCGAGGGGTTGGACAGCGGCGGCACTACCCGCGGTCACCGGTTTCTGGCTCCGGCCAGCTTTTCGGTCACGGGGATAGATTCGTACCTCAGCGGTCTAGCGGGCCGGTTCGTTATCGCCAATCCCATAGAGCGTAAGGCCAAAGTGGTCGAAGAGGTGAAACGAGCGGTCAACATGGGGGTCGATACTCCCGGAGCGCAGCCGGTTCTCCACGAAGGGTTGCTCGATACGGTAACCAACCTGGTGGAATATCCCTACGGCATCTGTGGCCATTTTGACCAGAAATTTTTGCAAATACCAGAAGAAGCCCTGGTCACCTCGATGCGCGAGCATCAGAAATATTTTCCGGTCGTTGGGGTGGATGGGAAGCTGCTGCCGCTCTTTGTGGCAGTCAACAACACCAGGGTCGAAGATCAGACCCTGGCCGCTAACGGTCACGAGCGGGTGTTGCGGGCGCGTCTTGAGGACGGGTTATTCTTTTTCAAGGAAGATCGTAAACGACCGCTGGCCGATCGTTGCCCGGAACTGCTTGGGATCGTCTTTCAGAATAAGTTGGGCACCATGCAGGCCAAGAGCGAAAGAATCAGCAGTCTTGCCGGCAGGTTGGCCGCTCGCATCGCCCCAGAACTGCGCGAGGACGTCATCCGTGCCGCCCAATTAGCCAAGGCTGATCTTTTAACCGCCATGGTGGGAGAGTTTCCTTCGTTGCAAGGCATCATGGGGCGGGTCTATGCTCTTCATGATGGGGAAAAACCTGCCGTTGCCCAGGCCATCGAGGAACATTATCTGCCACTCCGGGCGAACGGAGAGGTGCCGCAGTCACTGCTCGGCGGCTTGGTCGGCATAGCCGATCGTATGGACACCCTGGTGGGCTGTTTTGCTATCGGCGAGAAGCCCACGGGCAACAAGGATGCTTTTGGCCTGAGACGGCAGGCCATCGGTTTGATCAGTATCATTCGTGGGCTGAACATCTCCCTTTCCTTGATGGAAACCGCCACCGCCGCTCTTGCCGGGTATGCCGAAAAACTCAATCAGCAAACAGAGGTTGCCGCCGATGTAGTGGCTTTTATTCGACTTCGTTTCGAAAATGAACAGATGGCCTCTGGCCTTCCCCAGGAATTGGTAGAGGCGGCTACCTCCGTCGACTTTGACGATCCGGTCGACTGCTTGGCACGGATCGAGGCCTTGAACCAAATTCGGGGCCAGGAAAGCTTCCGGGTGTTGGCCGGTTCATTTAAGCGTATTCGCAACATCATTAAGGAAAACAAGGAAACTGTGGTTAACCCGGCCTTGCTGACCGAACCGGCTGAAAAGGAACTGTTTGCCGCCTTGACCAAGGTGCGGGATAAGGCCCTGCCGCTGCTTGAGAGTCGGGCCTACCCTTCCGCCTTGCTCGAACTGTTGGAGATGAAAGGTCCCGTGGATCAATTTTTTGATAAAGTCATGGTTATGGCCGAGGACGAGGCGGTCCGCCGCAACCGGTTGAATCTATTGACTGCCTTGGGAGAATTGGTGCTTCGAGTGGGGGATATCTCCAGGATGCATGTGGAGTAAAACGAGACAGGTGTAACCAAAAGCAATAGATTGATTAATACCTGTTCTGTTGCGCAGGGTGTTGTAACGAAAACGGCTGTCCTCTTAAGGGGCAGCCGTTTTCGTTTTGGATGTTTTTGTTAAATAAGGGCGGTTATTTGCCTCGTCCGCAGAATTTGTGGGTAGCTCTTTGAAAATAAGCCCCGTCACCCTTGCCACTTTCAGGATGAGCGTGGAGGCTCGGCTCTGTCAAGGCTGTGCGCACAGCGCACACCCGCAGGGCTTGGCCTTGATAGAGTCGGGACTCCATGCTATTGCCAATGTCCTGTTGCGGGTTTTCAGAAAAAGCATCCTGTCTTACCTTGCCGGGGAAAGTTTCTTCCAAAAACTCCTCAGCTTAGCTCAGATAGGATGCACATTAAGACTATCTTGAACCGTATCGAAAAACAACCGGGTTTTATCTATGACACCTGTAGTTGGCGCGACTCCGGGCCACCGGCATTGGTGATAACGTTGCGGCCCCAAGCCGGCAGCAAGCCAATCTGCTCCAAGTGCGGTGAGAGGCGACCAGGGTACGACACCTTACGTGTCAGGACTTTTGCTTTTGTCCCATTATGGGCCATACCGGTTTTTTTTCTCTACGCTCCACGGCGGGTGCAGTGTCCAACCTGTGGCGTCAAAGTCGAAAAGTTGCCGTGGGCTGTGGGAAAAAGCCATCTTACAATCTCTTACGCCTGGTTTCTGGCCACTTGGTGCAAGCGATTGAGCTGGAAGGAAGTGGCCGAAGTCTTTAAAACCAGTTGGGACACTGTCTTCAGGTCGGTGGAAATGGCGGTCAACTGGGGCCTCGCACATCGTCAAATCGATGGGGTCACAGCCATTGGCATCGACGAGATCTGTTGGCGCAAACGCAAAGACAAGTTTGTCACCCTGGTGTATCAGCTTGACCAGGGGAAAAGACGCCTGCTTTGGATTGGCCCCGACCGTACATCCAAAACTTTCAGGGAATTTTTCGACTGGCTCGGCACGGCAAGGTCTCGGCAATTGCGGTTTATTTGTAGTGACATGTGGAAACCCTATCTGGCCGTTATTGTAGAAAAGGCAGCGGGTGCCGTCAATATCCTCGACCGGTTTCATATCATGAGTCACATGAGCAAGGCAATCGACGAGGTCAGGGCCAATGAGACCAAGGAACTGAAGAAAAACGGGAAAGAACCCCACCTGACAAAAAGCCGTTGGTGTCTATTAAAACGACCCGAAAACCTGACTGGGAAACAAGTAGACCGGCTCAAGGATCTGCTCGCATGCAACCTCAGAACCGTCCGCGCCTACTTGCTCAAAGAGGATTTTCAGCGGTTCTGGGGCTACAGTTCTCCGGCTTGGGCTGGCAAGTTCCTTGATGCCTGGTGTACAAGAACCATGCGATCCAAAATCAAACCGATGAAGAAGGTCGCCAAAATGTTGAGAGCTCACCGTTCCCTCCTGCTCAACTGGTTTCGTGCAAAAAAAAATGCGATTGCCTTGGGCTGCGTGGAGGGCCTTAATAACAAGGCCAAGGTGGTCACGAAACGATCCTATGGATTTCGCACATACGACGGGCTAAAAATAGCTTTATATCATGGACTTGGTGATCTGCCGATTCCCAAGGCTACCCACAGATTCTGCTGAGGAACCGGTTATTTTTTATGGCAGACCGAACATTTGACCAGTTCCGGTCTGTTTTTCCGGTGGCATCCCTGGCAGAGGGTGTGGGCGGCATTTTTAAAGGTGGAGATTTTTTCCGGGAGACCCGATTTACTGTTATGGCAGGTTTCACATTTTTCGATTTTTTGTCCTTCGACGTATGAGAGTCGCTTACCTTCGGCGCTCTTGCTGTGATGACAGGTTCTGCATTCCAGTCTGGCTTGGTGCGCCCCATGGGGAAACTGCGCCGGATTCGCCGGTTTTGCAGGATCAATGGTTGACTGGAGGGTGATTTCCAACGAGCCTTTATCCGCAGTCGTTGTGTTGCCTAATGAATAGGGGACACAATAGAATGCCACGAAAACGCCATAAATCAGCGTTTTTTTCATGACCAGCCTCCTTACTTCCACACACAGTTAAGAAAAGAGTAAATACGATGATGCCTTATATCGTGGCGACGGAGCGGTTGTCAAGGCAACTGATGTTTGAAAACCAGGTTTCGTTGTCCTTCAATATACCCTCATTCAGAGAGGTTAGACCGAGCCGTAGCTGTGGAGTCCGGAAAGGAAGAAATTGACCCCAAAATAGGTGAAAAAGACCGCAATAAAACCAAAAATAGCCAACCATGCAATACGACGTCCACGCCATCCTCTGGTGAAGCGGGCGTGCAGGGTCGAGGCATACAAAAACCAGGTGATAATCGACCAGGTTTCCTTAGGATCCCAACTCCAGTAAGTGCCCCAAGCCTCGTTGGCCCAAACCGCGCCGGTGATGATTCCAGCGGAAAGCCACATAAAGCCGAAAACAATGGTTTTATGGGTCAGATCGTCGATCACTTTCAGGTCCGGCAGGGAAGCGGTCAAGGAGGCGGTGCTGGGTTTATCGCTGGCCGACTGCTTGAGGAGATACATCAGGCCCAGGCCTCCAGCCACGGCAAAGGCAGCGTAGCCGATGAAGCAGGTCACCACATGGGCAATCAGCCAGTTTGATTGCAGGGCAGGGATGAGCGGGCTGATCTGGGCGTCGATTCGGTCGGAAAACGAGGCGTAGGCCATGGCAACTGCTGCACAGGGCATGACAAAAGCGCCCATAACGCGCGTTTTGAAACGGTATTCCAAGGCAAGATAAAAAAGGGTGGTGCACCAGGCGAAAAAGATCAGTGATTCGTACATGTTGGTGAGCGGCGCATGGCCGGCCCCCATCTGGTAGGACTCGGACCAGCGGAGGCCAATGGCCACGGTTTGCACAGCGGTGCCGCACAGGGCCAGCAACATGCCGATGAGACCGAGGCGTTCGATTTTAAAAAGAAACAGGCCGAGATAAAAGGCGGCGGCCAGGAGGTAGGCAATCATGGTGATGCCAAAGAGTTGGGAGCTGTCCATAGTCTATCCGTTGCCAGGCAGGGCGCCTTGGGAATAGGTATTGATCGGAATTATTTCTCTAACTTATTGATAAGCTCAGGAAATTTACTTTCAAAGCCTACCTTGTTTTTATTGGCCTCGCCAGCGAAAAGAATGCGGCTGCTGTTCGCCTCTGGCTGCACAAAAACGTAAATTTTACGGTGCGAGAGAAAAAAAGCGATATATAAGCCAATAAGCATGAGTAGGCAACCGCCGTATACCAGCCAGACGCCGGGATCCTTGGTCACTTGCAGGCCGGTGGCGTACAGTTGGCGGATGTTAAGGCTATACGTTCCGGAAGGTCGCTCGATAGCCGCTTCCTGATTGATGTTCACCCAGAAAATGGATGGGTCGCCCTGGTTGTCGGTGAACCAGATTTTCAATCGCCGAGTCACTTCACCCTGGCTTTCCCGGTTGACTATTCCGTAACTAACGCCACCCTCCGGCCAGTCCATCTGTTTTGCCGTGGTGACGATTGCAGAGGTCTCGGTGTTGGTCGCCTGTTTTTTCAACGAGACCTGGTAATTCTGATACGGCTGATAGCTTGATTGGTAAAAGGTGATCCCCTTGTAGGTCAAGGGTTGATTGACCTCAATATCAGCGGTCTGCACCGGCTTGTTCTTCTCGATAACCGTAACCCTGGAGCGGTAGGTTTTGGGCATACCGTTCGGGTAATACTCGATGGCAAAGGCGTCGCAACGAAGGTGAAAGCCGAGTTCGAGGTGTTCTCCGCTCTTGAAAGCAACAAGATGATTGGTACTTTCGCCCTCGGGCAGCATGATCGAGCCCTTGAAGGCAAATTGCGGATTATGGAGGAGTTTGCGTGCTACTGCCGAGGAACCGACCAGGGCACCGCCTAGAATGATCAGGATGGAGCAATGAACCACATACACACCGAATCGAGTCCAGCCGCCTTTCTCGGCAAAGAAGAAACGTCCGGTTCCTTTTTCCGTCTCCCTGGCATGCCAGCCTTGGACTTTGAGGAGGGCCGCCACGCGCTCGTGAGCGGTCTTGAGGGGAACAGGAAGCGTTATCTCTTGGTGCAGCGAAAATTTAATTAACTGCTCGGGAGGCGTGGTCAGACCGTCCCGGCGGAGGGTGCGAATCACCTGGGGAATGCGTTCCAAGCTGCAGACAATCAGGTTGAGCGAAAAAAGACCGAGCAGGCCAAGAAACCACCAGGAATTGTACATGTCGGGTATATCAAGGAGTTGGAAGAACAGGGCTGTCTTTGGGCCGTACTTCTCGATATAGAACGTGTGCGGGTTATTCTGGGGGATGAGCGTGCCGATAATCGAAGTGGAGGCCAGGAGGAAGAGGAGGAAGAGGGCCAACTGGACCGAGGCAAACAGGCTGAGAAATGAATTTTTTTTAGGTGGGGTCATGGAAGTTTTCCCGGAAATATGCGGTCTAGTGTCGCCCTGGAGGCAATAAAAAAATTGGAGTGATACTTTCAGAGTCTTCCTTTAGCACGGAGCCAGCAAACCGGCAACAGTAATGCTTCATGGCACAATGTGGCATTCGGTTGGTCAGCGGATCAGCATCGAGGCGTTGGTGATTACCGCCATATCCCGTGCATTGGCCGCCTGCCGGGCCGCTTCCTCGGCATTGATCCGGGTGACGCCGATCAGTCGACAGAGTTTATGTTGTAAAGACGTAACCATAAAAATTCGGATACGTGCGGTCTTGGCCATCATCGCCAGGGCGGTGCCGCCGTTGCCGCTGTACTGTTCGGCCAAATGATCAAAGGCCGCCTCCTGGTTCCCCATCTCAAAATAGGGGAGAAAGGATGTGGAGCCGATGCCGTCGGCGCATTCGGCCAGCAAAATCAGCGTGCCGTTGTCACGGACAAAGGCGGCGGCATTGTTGATGGCCTTGTGGGATTGAATAAAATTGACGTCCTTGGGATACCCTCCGGCTGACGCCAGAACCAGATCGTACTGTTCACCGGACCCGGCACGGTAGAGGGCGTCGTGTTCCCTGCAGGCGGCAAGAAAGTCATCGTAGGTTGTACCGAAGCGAAAGGCTGCGACCTCACCGTGACTGTCGAGCAGACCATGGATGGAGAGATAGGCTGGAAGCATGCGATTAATCTCAAACAGGTCCTCGGCAAGAGGATTACCGTGTAATTGACCTGAGCGGCAGCCAGGGGCTAAAATTCGCTGCTTGGCGTCAAGAAACAGTCGATGATTCTGATAGATGGCCTCCTGTTCACCCAATCCGGGAAACAGCAGTTTGCGGCCGCCGCCGAATCCCGCGAAATAATGATGGGAAATCGCACCGACGGTGAGAATCAGAGCCGCATGCAGCAGGTCTTCTCGGATACGGACCGGCGTCCCCCGGCTGGTCCGGCCCAGTTCAACAAAGCGAACCGGCTCGATGCTCCGGTGGTGGATAAAGGGATACTCTGCATAGATTGGCCCGTAGGCAGTCCGAGATTCGGCATCGCTTTGGGGGGCATGGGTGCCGTAAGCAATGTAGAAGGTGATCTGGTGGCGATTCGCACCTCGCGCGAATAACGCCTCTGTCAGCCAAGGCAATATCATTGGATAGCCGCAAAGGCGGGTTTTGTCGGCAACGACGATGGCGATGGGGCCTTGAGGAAGAACCGGGGGGAGAATTTGGTTCACTCCGGCCTGGAAAGATTCGCGGCTGAACGATCGCGCTGGTTCGCGGGGGGCAAGGATTTCGGCATGGGCGGCAACCGCGCATGTCAAACGGGCCCGGCCGTAGCGCAGGTCAAGGGTGCGAGGGAGGCTCATTGAACCGGTTCGGTCAGGGCCTGCTGGATGAGCTCCAGGGTGTGCACTGCTTTGACGGGCAGCCCGGCGCGGTCGACGATATCCTGCAGTTGCAGGATACAGCCGGGGCAACCGCTGGCAATCATTTCAGCACCACTGGCTTGGATGCCAGCCACCTTGTGGTCACCGATTGACCGGCTCAATTCGGGATGGGCAGCGGTGAAGGTGCCCCCCAAGCCGCAGCAGAGGCCGGCATCCTCCATTTCCACGAACTCAACCTGGGGCAGGGCCCGCAGGAGTTGGCGCGGTTGCACGGTAATGCCTGCGGTGCGGAGATGACAGGGGTCGTGGTAGGTAACCCGGAGACGCTGGCGCCATCTGGGCAGGGCCGCCAGTTGGTCGATGAGCCCTTGCTGCGCGAGAAAGACGTGGATGTCGACGAGTTCGCCTTCAAAGGGATTGTCCGTCTTGGCCGCATAATGACCGGCGAGCATGCCATGGCAGGAGGCGCAGGCGGTGAGGATGGTGTCCACCTGGCGGGTGCGGAAGGCATTGATGTTGGCGCTGGCCAGTTTATCGATCAGCGGGCCATTGCCTGAGGACAGGGCCGGCATGCCGCAGCAGCCCTGGTCCCTGGGGAGAAAAACGGAGTAGCCCAGGCTGTGCGGCAGGCGGGCCAGGATTTCCCCCACCTGGGGATAAAGATAGGTGAGGGCGCAGCCGGCAAAAACGCCAAGCACTGGTTTGTCCGCTTCGCCCTCGAGGAATTCGGGAACGCGCGCAAAGAGATTGCGTTCGGGGAGGGGCGGCAGGCTGCGGTCCTTGAGAATATCCGGGGAAAAACGGAGTCGCAGGCCGCTGGTCTCCGGGATTTTTTTGAACAGCAGGGGTGAGAACAGGTCAGCGCCCTTGAGCAAGGTCTTGATCAGCACCTTTGATCCGGTCAGCGCCGCCACCCCTTTACCGATCGGCGAGAGTCCCTGATCATCGGTGATCCGCCGCCTGAGTGCGCCCACAATCCCGTCGGTCGGTACCCGGTTTGGGCATTTGACCACACAGGAACCGCAGAGCAAACAGAGGCTCATCTCGTTGCGCAGGCGTTCATCCAGGCCGACCTCACCGGCAAGCATCGAGGCTGCCAAAACGATCTTGCCTCGCGCCACCGAACCTTCCCGGCCGGTCTCAAGGTAGACCGGGCAATGGGCCTGACAGGCGCCGCAGCGGACGCATTGGGCAATCTCGTCCCGGTAATCTTCGAGTGTTTTCTGCTCAACCATGGCGTCTCAGGATGATGGGGCTCCGGTGGCCGCAATTTCTTCTAAAAAAATCTTGCCCGGATTCATGATGTTGTTGGGATCCAGAGCTTTCTTGATCAATCGCATGGTGGCCAGGGTCGCCTGATCCAACTCCATACCGATGTAAAGAGCCTTGGCTGTGCCGATACCGTGCTCGCCGCTCACTGATCCGCCCAGATCGACGGTGGTGCGAAAGATCTCGTGCAAGGCCAGCTGCACCTTCTCCTCCATGCCCGCCTCAGCCAGATCGACCATGACATTGACATGGATATTGCCATCTCCCGCATGCCCGAAGTTGACGATCGGCACCTCGTAGCGGTTCGCTATGGCCTCCAGGGCCCGGATCATCTCCGGCACCTTGGAGCGGGGCACGACGATGTCCTCGTTGAACTTGTTGGGATTAAGCGTGCGCAGGCTGGGGCTGACGCTGCGCCGGACCTTCCAGATGGCCTCCGATTCCTCGCTGGTTTCGGCGACCCGGGTTTCCAGGACGCCTAGAGTTTGAATAATGGCAAGGATCTTGCCGGCCTGAGCGTCGAGCTGTTCTCTGTCACCATCGACCTCAATGATCAGGACCGCCCGGCAGGCAAACGGCAGGTCAAGCGTGGTGGCCTTGCGGACGCAGTCGATGGCCGACCCGTCCATGAACTCCAGAGTGGTGGGGATGATCTTGCCGCGGATAATGGCCGAAACCGCCTGGGCTGCGCCGTCGATGGATTCGAAGGCAACCAGCATGGTCTTGCGGGCCTCGGGTTTGGGCAGCAGGCGCAGGGTAATCCGGGTGACAATGCCCAAGGTCCCCTCGGAGCCGACAAAAAGCCGGGTCAGATCATAACCGACCACATTTTTCATAGTCCGGCCGCCGGTATGGATGATTTCACCTGTCGGCGTCACTACTTCCAGACCCAGCACATAATCCCTGGTCACGCCGTATTTGACGCAGCGCGGCCCGCCGGCGCATTCGGCGATGTTGCCGCCCAGGGTGGAAAAATCCTTGGAGGCCGGATCAGGCGGATAGAAAAGGCCCAGTCGTTCCACCTCTTTCTGCAGCCGGCCGGTGACGACGCCGGGCTCGACCACAGCGATCAGGTTGTTGGTGTCGATTTCCAGAATCCGGTTCATCCGGGTGAGCACGAGCACAATCCCGCCATGGATGGGCAGACTGCCGCCGGTAAAGCCGCTGCCGGCGCCACGGGGGAGGAGGGGGATGTTTTCGGTGTTGGCCAGACGAACGATTCGGCTGATTTCGTCTGTGTTGGCCGGATGCACCACCAGATCCGGCAAACACTGCCGCTGGGTGGCGTCAAAGGAATGGGTGATCCGGTCGACAGTCTCGCTTGAGACATTGTCCGGGCCAACAATATCCGCCAGTTTGGCCAGGAGGCGATCCTTCAGTAGCGATTCCACACTGTACTCCAGACTATGCCTTGCCGCCCGATGGCAGGTGCACGGTCATTTGCGGGAAGGGGATTTCCCAGTTGTTGGCGTTGCAGCAGTCCACGCACCATTTGGTCAGGGCCCGTTCGATCCGTCGGTAGGCCGGGGCCTGGTCACCCTTGAAATCCGCCAGCACCGCCACATCAAGGGACGAGGCTCCAGCCTGGAGAAAATCCACCGACAGGCTGAGGCAGTCTTCGGCGTAGCCGTTTTCCGCCAGTTTTGTCTGCAGAAAGGTTTTCATTGTTTCCAGGACCGTGGTGGTGATCTCGGCCTGCAGATCGTAGGAGAGGCCGAAGACCACGCGGAGGCTGAAGTTGCGCGAGAGGTTGGCCGGCGACATGCCGAGGAAGGCGTCGGTTTGGTAGACCGTCCGCCGGCCGCCCAGTTCAACCACCTCCACCTGTTCGTGGGAGAGGGTGACCACCTTAGCAAAGGGCTTGCCGTCAATCGCGATCCAATCACCTTTTTTACAGGGAAACCACGGTTCGTCGATGTGATAGGGCCGGGAGACAAGCCCAATCATGTTTTCGATCGGAATGCGCAGGTGCATGGCCAGGGCCGGGTTGTAGAGTTTGCAGAAGACGTTGATTGCTTCCACCTTCCAGGGCACGCCATTATAAATGATGCGCTCGCCCTCACGGATCGAGCCCATGTTCAGCACCAGCCGGACCTGCTGCCACATCTTGGGCAGAGTTTGGCGGACCGTCCAGGCCAGACCGACGAAGAGGATGATGGTGGCGCTCAACAAAAGCCAGTCCTCAGCGGTGTAGAGGACGAAGATTAAACCGCAAATTGCTGCGACAACAGAAAATACCTGAAAGAAAATGTCAAGGACGCGGACATGGATAGGCCGCTGCTCCTTCCGGGCACCGGGGAGGACAAAAAAGATCAGGCGGGCGAGCAGGCGGCAGGCCAGGAGGATGCCCACAAAAGCGAATAAGGCGATCAGCAGGTACAAGCCGCGGTTGCGGAAAAATTCCCGGACCGAATTGCCGGAGCTTTGCAGCAGTGAAACATCCTTATCCTCCAGCTTCGCCAGTTCCCGCTGGGCTAGATCCAATTTGCTATTGATCCGCTTTTCCATGTTCTGCCAGGCGGGCAGCAGTTCTCCCAGATGAGTTTTAATGTTGGGAGTTTTTGTCTCGTTGGTCAGCCGATTGAGATGCTCAACCGCCCGGCGGGCCGTGGCTACCTGTTTGTTGTAGTCGGCGATAGTATCCTTGAGCTCAGATTTCTGCCGGGCGCGGGCAGTCAGTTGCTTCAGCTCCTTGATGCTTGGTTCCAGCAGAGCGGTCAGTTCGTCTTCAAAACTGAAGGTGACCTTTTCTTTTTTGGAAAACGCCTCGGGAGCCACCCCGGTGGCGATCCGCTCAAAATCCGCACCCGTTTCGGAGAGCTGTTTATCCAATTTGGTCAGTTCTTCCTGCAGCGCCTGTTTCTCAGCCTCGGAAACGCTGGCCTTCAGCTTTTTGGTGGTGACGGTGATCTGCTGTTTAATGTTTTTCTGCAGCTCCACCAAGGACGTCAGCATGTCCAGGACATCACTGGTTTGTTCCGCCTCTTCTTGCTGGCGCAATTTTTTGGTCAGGACCGATTCGAATGTAATTTGCGGTTCGGGCTCTTCGGCTGAGGTTTTTGTATGTTGTGAGCGGATGCCGGAGCGCAAGGGCGGCGTGGCCGTTACCTGGCGCAGGTTTTTGGGATAAGGGAAGACCTGGAACCATAGTGAGGCTTGTTGTTTGGCCGATTCCGATTCATCGACCGCGGCGGCGAGCAGAGGCGGGACATTGTTGCCCGGCCCGACGCTCTTTGCCGTGGCATTGGTTCTGTTTCGCTGGCTTGCTCTTGCCGGTTTCTTGGCCGGAGGGGGTGCGGCAGCTGGTGCGTTCTCGACTTTTTTAGGCTCCGTGGCAGGGTGAATAGACGCTGAAGGTGCTGCCTGCGATTTGTTGAGCAACGGGGCGGCGGCCGGAGACGATGGAGGAGCTGAGGGCGGTCCCGGAAGGGGCAGCCACTCCGGTTGTTTGCCTGCCTGGGTCGATGGCTGCTGGGGCGCGATCAACAGCGGCGGGGCAGCCGGTTCCGGGGCGGCCTTTTGTTCATCGGCAAAGGCATGGATGGCGAGAGCCAGAATGAGCGAACAAAGCAGAGGGATGCGCATGATCAGGTCCGTTTCAGGGTGGGTTGAGGGATTGATATCATTGGTTAGGAGCGGAGACGAGTGCGACGGGGGGCCACCACAACCATTGCAGCATCCGGCAGGGGTGCTCTTCGCCTGTCTTCGACGAGGCTTCGATTGGGGAACGGGTCCAAGTTTCAGGGCGCCAGCCGTTCGATGGTCCAGTTGTTGTCCTTGAGGCGGTAGATAAAACGATCATGGAGTCGGCTGGTCTGGCCTTGCCAGAATTCAACGGTTATAGGCCGCACCCGATACCCGCCCCAGAAATCGGGCAGAGGGATTTCACCCTTGAAAAATTTGCTTTTAATTTTATCGAGTTCCATCATCAACAACTGGCGGGAGTTGAGAATCGAACTCTGTTTGGATATCCAGGCGCCCAACTGACTTTCGCGCGGCCGGCTGGCAAAGTAGCGGGCCGATTCGGCGGTGCTGACCTTTTCGGCGATACCGGTGATGGCCACCTGACGTGCTAGTTTGATCCAGGGGAAGAGCAGGGCGACGTTCTGGTTTTCTTGAATTTGCTCGGCTTTACGGCTGCTGTAGTTGGTAAAGAAGACAAAACCGTTTTGGTCAAACAGTTTGAGCAGCACCGTTCGCAGGGTGGGCTGGCCATCCGTGCCCACCGTGGCCAGGGCCATGGCGTTGGGTTCGGGCAGTTCTGCCTTGCAGGCCTCGTCGAACCAACGTTCAAACTGGTGAAACGGGTCAGAAGCCAGCATGTCCCGGCTGAGTACCGGGTTGGCATATTCTTTCCGCAATCCTTTGATATCCATCTCTTCCCTCCGTTGGGCACATTACCCCCGCAAGATAAGCCGAACTCTCTAGCAGGTCAACACTCTCTTGTTAAGAGTTTTTTCTTCCACGGGTTCTCAGTCACATGACAAAGTTGACCCCGGTCGAATTAAATCTTGTGATAGAAAAAGCCTTTTGCTGCAAGTCGACCTGCGGCAACTTGTAACAGCAACGGGGAACGAATAGGGGGCGAAAAAGGAACATGCGGAAAGTCGGCCGGCCCCAGAGCAAGCCACCTTTTGGAACGCGGGTAATTCCGGCTCGGTTTATTGGCTGGTTGGGTTGTTCTGCATTCTTAGACACTCGTCACCTCGTTGTGTTGCGGGCGGCTAGCAGCACTGCGAGTGTCGCACGGGCATCTCCAAGCGCTCTATGCTTGGGCGCTGCCGCCCCGACGTGC
This sequence comes from uncultured Desulfobulbus sp., assembly GCF_963662935.2. NCBI lineage: Bacteria > Pseudomonadati > Thermodesulfobacteriota > Desulfobulbia > Desulfobulbales > Desulfobulbaceae > Desulfobulbus > uncultured Desulfobulbus sp. Next base: position 3,093,312 of record NZ_CAXXTL010000002.1, read on the forward strand.
TCCGCTAGTACACTGAGCTTGTATGTGCCAAGCGAGGGCCACGTGCGCCGCGCCACTGGCAGGGTGTCGTGAACTGCATTCTTAAATTTTAGCTTTGTCTTTACACACGCAGCGCGAAGGAAACCTTGGTCGAACGGCGCGTTGTGAAAGAAGATCGGGCGCTCACCTATGTGACTCAAGAAGGCAGCCAACGCTTGGGTGAGCGGTTGACCCTGAGTGTCTACCTCGACCTGTATTATGCCTGTGAGCCTAGTGATATTGGCAGGGACAGGGTACTGCGTTTTTACGAGCACCGACAACTCGGAGGTCACCGAGCCGTCCGGGTCGACCAGCACTGCCGCTAGCTCGAGGATCTCTGCACTATGCGGATTGAGACCGGTAGTTTCCAAGTCCGCTACGGCAAACGGCGCTTGCGTGGCCGCCCAAGCGGATTCAATGTCTGTCACCAATTCAGCGAGCTGCGCTTCACGGGCAGCGTTTCGCTCCAGCCACTCCTTGCGATACCCCAAGTTGCGCGTCACAAGTTCCCGCAGCCACTCAGCCATCGTCTTCTGCGCGAGGCCGAGGGACCGGGCCGTCTCGTTCGCACTATGCAGTTCTCCCCAGCAGTAGCGAGACACGGCATTGCGTCGGAGGTGTGGCCACACGGCGTCAAACGACTGGTGCTCAGCAGGTTCACCGAAGGCCTCAACCAACCACTTCACGTCGGTCTTCGAAAGCGCTTGGATGCACAGGTAGCCCATCAAGGAGTATTCGATGCGAATGCCCTGAAGTTCGCCAATATCGACGTAGCGAGTCATCGCGTGGACAGGTATACCTTCAAAGGCGAGAGACTCGGCAAAGTCCACGAGGACGCAAGAGCTGTACAGTGCGCGGAGCAGATCGTCGTTGGGTTGCTTGGCCTTTCGGAGTTCTCGGATGAGCACCCGAAAAACCTTGGCGATCCCTGCAGCTGAATTGGGTCCCAATACTAGGATTGGCTTGAGGTGCTCGAGTTTGGTCACATCAGGGGGTAGGAAAGGTAGTAGCCATCCGTAGGCCTTCTCTGAGCCGTCTCGCAAGCGGCGTTTCTGTGTTGTTTCCTCAAACCACTGGTCGGCGGTTTTAAGCAGCCCAAGTTCATTGGTAAGCACGAAGTTGTGACGCTCGATAGCCTCAGCCACCTCAACCTCGGAGATGGTTGCTACGGATTGTGTTGCCCCGGAATAACTGACCGTCACGGTCAAGTCAGATGCCGACGCAGGATGTGCAGGTGATGGATTAGCGGATTGCTCGGGGCTATTAGAGCCCAACAGCTTCGAGGCTAGGTTGTTGAGAAAGCCCACGGGACCCTCCATCGGTGAATGTTTTTGGGGCTGTCGAGCATTGTGCCGTAAAAAAGAGGAGCGAGGTCCGTGTTACACCAGGACTGAAAACCAACAGAACAATCGACGGACCAGTAGAGAGCGGTCAGATGCTTTCCGCCCGTGGCTACACACCCATTGGGGCCTATCTTTGACTCTTCATAAAATGCCGAAATGCCGGTCACCGTTGAGCGCGGCACCCGGTCAGGGCGGTCAGGCGGCGATCATGGCCTCGAGCAGGGCGGGCAGGGCCGAGGCGCTCGGCTCTTGCACAAAGAAGCCGCGAGCGCTTTTCTGGGCCAGTTGAGTGAAGGGGTTGGCCTCGATGTTGACGTCAATGATCACCCCGTCGCGCTGATAGACCTCCCGGGCTACCTGGTTGGGGAGATTGGTGGCCCCGGCCGTGCCGACGACGATCAAGAGCGCCGTGTTTTGGGCGGTTTTGAGCGAGCTGTAAAAGTGGTAGTGATGTTCGTTGTAGCTTTCGTCAAACAGCAGGATATGCGGCCGGGACCGCGCCCCGCAGAGCGGACACCGCAAGTGCTCCCGGTCGCTGTCGGTCAGTCCCTCTTCCTTGCTCTTGGGCCGGACAGCCGCCGGGATCGGGTAGAAGGCCTCGCTGCATTCCAGGGAACAGCGCATGTAAAAGACGTTGCCATGAATCTGATAGGTGCGAGGCAGGGTATTGCCGGCCCGCAGATGGAGGCCATCGACGTTTTGGGTGATCAGGGTGAAGCGGTCGCCGAAGTGCTGTTCCATGGCTACCAGGGCCAGGTGGCCGGGATTGGGCTCGGCCGCGCCGCAGATGCCCATACGGTACAAATACCATTTCCAGACCTCGTCGGGCATCTGGCAGAACATGTGAAAGGTGGCCATCTCCTGCGGCTGGTAGACCGTGGAACCGACGGTCCAGTAGCCTTCCGGGCCGCGAAAGGTCGGGATACCGCTCTCCGCCGAGATCCCGGCCCCGGTCAGCACCGTGATCTTGCCTGTTCCTCCGGCGATCTCTCGCAGCACGTTCCGTACGTCCTCTTGCATGACAGTGTTCCCCTGGTAAAGAATTGGTCACCTGCTTTGGCGGGCATCATTGGAAGAATCAATTTTTGCTCAACGGCTGTTTGTATTAAGTCCAGAAAAACAACTTTTTCAAGGAGATTGTACCACCAATCTTCCCCCCTTGGCTCTTTTGTCCCCTCAGGATTTTTCAGAGAAAATAGACCGGTGACCTTTGGGGTACATCCGTGGTATATTGGAATCGTTGCCAACAACTAACAATGAACAATGGGCAACAAGGAAGGTGCATCATGAAACGTCATGTGCTTGCCGCTGCGGTTGTATTGCTGACCTGCGGCGGTTGTGTCGGTTATTACGGGGATCCCTACTCGTACGGATCTTATTATTATCCCTACAGCTCCTATTACTACCCGTCCTACAGACCTCCCGCGGTCTATTACGATCCCGGCTGGGCACTTTTCTATCCGAGCTTCTATTTTGGCACCGGCTATTATGGCCATTATGGCTATCGGGGTTATCGGGGCTATCCGGGTTACTATCCAGGTTATCGGGGCTATCGAGGATATTATCACCATGGTGGTGGCAGGCACTAATCGGTATTTGTTGGAAGTGGGCCATAAATGGACACAATAAGCCGGTTGAGAGCGCTCTTCCGGCTTGCGTCATCGCATGGAGTTTTTTTATTCTGGCTGCCGCCCCTCATTGAGCATCACTAGACCATAGCTTGGTTTTTGATGTTCCCCCTCCACTCTCGTTTCGACTCAACAGACAATGCTCGACAATGAATCCTCGCTCCGGCTCAAGCTCCTCCGCTTTCCCCCGATCATCGGTGTGATCTACATTCATGCCTATGGCTCGGTCATCCATTACTCGACCGGCAGTCTCGGCACCTCCGAACTCAATAGTGTCACCAACTTCATCCGCATTCTGATTTCAGAAGGGATCGCCCGGACTGCTGTTCCCCTCTTTTTTCTGATGTCGGGCTATCTTTTCTTTGCCACCTTTCATTGGTCCGAACGGACCTATCTTAGAAAGATCGGCTCCCGTTTGCGCAGTTTGCTTATCCCGTTTATTTTCTGGAATATTCTGGTTCTCGCCTTCACGATCTTAGTTCAGGCGATTCCGGCCATCCAGCCGTATTTCACCGGAACAGGCAAAAAGGTTATTGAATTCGGGGTGTATGATTATCTCAATGCCCTCTTCGGCATCCAGGGATATCCGATCGCCTACCATTTTTGGTTCATCCGCGATCTCATGCTCCTGGTTCTGTTAGCGCCGGTTATCGCCGTCATTGTGCGCTTTATCCCCATACTCTTTTTCTTGGTGGTGTACCTCTGCTGGGTGACGGAAAGCTGGCCAATCTATGCGCCAGCGGCCGTGGGCGTGCTCTTTTTCTCCGCAGGCGCCTTGTGTGGCATCAAGGGGCAGAGTCTGTTTGCCTTTGACCGGTTTGGAACAGCCATTTGCCTCCTCTATCTGCCGATGTTGCTTGCCGACGTCATCTGGTACGAGGCCTGGTTTAATGTCTATCTTCATCGGACCGGGTTGATCGCCGGTGTCTTGGTGGCCCTGTATGCAACTAAATTGATTGCGCGCAGCGAGGGCTTGTGCAAGGCACTTATCGCCCTGGGCGGCACCAGTTTTTTTGTCTATGCGGCCCACGAACCATTGCTGGGCATCGTCCGTCTGCTGGCCTTTAAATACGTGCCGCTGGATGGTGCGTACACCATGCTGACCCTTTACCTGGGCATTCCTGTGCTGGTTATGGCGCTGCTGGTGCTCTGTCACCGCATGCTGACCGTTTTGTGCCCGCGTTCACTCAGTCTGATAACTGGGGGCCGGTGAGTTTTTTCGATTGGAGCCGGAGTTGGGCGGTACTTCCTTGCCGGTGTCTTTTTAGAACTTTCCTTAGGGTATCCTTACTTGATTTCTGAAACCTAATTGTATAGGGTGAAAGCTTCAAAGATAAGGAAACAGATTTCCCTATTGGTGGTAGGCCGAGTTGTTCTTTTCAACTGCACCTCATAAAAACAGTCCCAGTTGCCACCTTTTGCCTGCCGCTGGGCTCGCTTGTACTCTTCAAGGATCTGAAAACAATGCACATTCATTCCATCGACACTTGGCGGCACTCACATAATTTTCTGGCAGATACCGAGCAGGCCGAAAAAAATACTGTCCGGGTTATGCTGTTGACCGCCGGTATGATGGTCGTCGAAATCGTGGCGGGGATGGTGTTCGGTTCCATGGCGCTGCTGGCCGACGGTTGGCATATGGCCACCCATGTGGCGGCCTTTGGCATTGCCCTCTTTGTGTATCGCTATGCCCGACGCCAGGCCGACAACCCCCAGTTTACCTTTGGCACTGGCAAGGTGAGTGTCTTGGGTGGATTTGCCAGCGCCGTGGCGTTGGCGGTAGTGGCCCTGGTCATGGCGCTGGAATCAATGATGCGCATGGTGCGTCCCGAGGCCATCCACTTCAACGAGGCCATTGGTGTCGCCGTCGCCGGCTTGCTCGTCAACCTGGTCAGCGGTTTTCTGCTGCATGAACACCATGGCCATGATGATCACGGCCACGACCAGCATGGCTCCAAACACCACCACGACCACAATCTGCGGGCCGCCTATCTGCACGTTTTGGCTGATGCTTTGACGTCGGTGCTGGCTATTTTTGCGCTGCTTGTCGGGAAATATGCGGGATGGGTCTGGCTCGATCCGGCCATGGGAGTGGTGGGGGCGGCGGTGATTGGCCGATGGTCATATGTTCTGTTGCGGGATACCGGCAAGATCCTGCTCGACGGCGGTGTCGATGAACAAACCCTGACGGCAATTCGGCGGGCCATTGAGGAAGACGCGGATAATCGCGTCACCGATCTCCATGTCTGGCATGTCGGGCCTGATACCTATGCCGCCGGGTTGGCCGTAGTGACCCATTCTCCCCAGAACCCGGACTACTATAAGAACCTGCTCCGGCAGATCCCGCATCTTGCCCATGTCCTCATCGAGGTCAATCCTTGCCAAGGGGCATCCTGCATCAGCAGCTGAAGTCGGAACTGGAGCGCCCCTTTCGACCATCACAAGGATGGATGGTAAATAGGGGAAAGAAGATTCATGCTCTGCTCTTTGGCGTAGGGGAGAATATTCGCATCACCCTAAGAAAGTTGACGGGGAGGTTTGTTTTCCTTGCTCAGAAAAAGACACAGTTTATACTTTGACCCATCTTTTGTGAATTAGTCTCAAATTCAGATTGAAAAGAGGCTTTTTCAAGGACGACGAAATACTCTTCTTTGTTGAAGAATAAGGACACCAAAGAGTGGATAAATAAACACCAAAGCGAAGAAGAACCTAAGAAAGAAGAACCGTCTTGCACGGACATTTGAACTCTAACATGTACGAGGTGGAGCATGATCGAATCATTGTATGCGCTTTTGGCAAAAGTTGGCTTTACTCACCCCCTCCATCCTGCCTTGACCCATATCCCCATGGGAATGGTAATGGGCTGTTTTTTCTTTGGCTTCCTGGTCTGGTACGCCAAAAAAACTGATTTTCAAAAGACCTGCCTGCATTGTTCCGTGCTGGCCTTGATCTTTATTGGTCCCACGATCATTGCCGGGATTTTCGACTGGCAGCACCTCTATGCCGGTCGTTACCAGGCGCTCATCATCATCAAGATGATTCTGGCGGCAGTGCTCACCGGTCTTCTCGGCTACTCCATCTGGCTCCATCGTCATGGGGCCGAACCAAAAAAAATCTTCATCATTTACGCCCTGTGCCTGGTCTGTGCCGTTGGGCTTGGCTTCTCCGGTGGGCAACTGGTCTATAGCAACTAAAGGAAAGGGGTGGCCGCAGGCCGCACCCTTTGAAGAATCCCATCTACACAAGAGGAAAAATCATGGCAATGATCAAGTCCGTATGTTCCCTGCTCAGCGCTGTTTCCCTGTCCCTGCTACTCACCGCCGATCTCGGCGCCGCCGTGTATCAACACTCGCTCACCGTCGATACAATGACCTTTGACTGGAGCATCGAGGGGGAAAACCTGGCGATCAAACTCTCAGCCCCGACCACAGGTTGGGTGGCCATCGGCTTTCATCCCACGGACATGATGAAGGATGCCAATATCATCATCGGCTTTGTCAAAGACGGTAAGGTGGAAATTTCTGATGATTTTGGCACCCAGCCCACCCAGCACACACCGGACACCAAAAGGGACGGCAAGGATAACGTCACCGTGATTGGCGGCACCGAAACCGGCACCACCACCACCCTGGAATTCTCCATCCCCCTGCAGAGCGGCGATGCCAACGACGGCGTCATTGATCCCAAAGCCGACACTATGGTGATGTTGGCCTACGGCCCGGACCGGGATTCCACCAAGCTGAAACACCAGTTCGCCAAGACCATCACCGTCAACCTGGGTAGCGGCGTCAAGAAATGAGCCGAACCAGCCCGGTACCCACCTGGTGGCTTTTGCTGGCCATGGTGCTGTTGCCCTTGACCGTGTTCGGCCATGGGCCAGGTCACGAGACAGTTCGTGGCAACCAACAGGCCAAGCAACAAGCCACCAAGGATGACCGCCAGGCTACAATACCCAAGCAGGTGGAGACGGTCGCTCCCCTAGAAGTATCCCAGGCGGAGGCGCCCCAGGAACCAGAGGTTGCTGAAGTTGTTGCCCCCGGAGAATGGGTACAGGAAAAGACCGGTGACATCGTTCCACTGGATGCCTTCTTCAAAAATGAGCAAGGTGAGACGGTCACCCTCCGGCACCTGATCGACCGGCCGACCCTGCTGCTCCCCATTTATTACAGTTGCCCGACAGGCTGTTCTTTTGAACTCGCCAATCTGGCCGATGCGATACGCCGTAGCCGTCATACCTCCGACAGTTTCCGGGTTATCAGCCTGAGCTTCAATGCCGACGAAACGCCGGAAACCGCGGCTACGGTTAAACCCAACTACACGCAACTTCTAGGCAAAGATTTTCCGCAAAGGAACTGGGTCTTTCTTACCGGCAATACAGATAATATTCTCAAACTCACCCAATCCATGGGCTACACCTTTATAAAAAAGGATGAGTTTACTTATATCCACCCCTCGGCCCTCATCGTACTCGATAAAGAGGGCAGGATTATCAAATACGTCTACGGTTCCTTTATTTCAGGAGATGTCGACCTCGCCCTGTCTGAAGCTGCGAAGGGCGCACCGGCCTCCTCCATCCACCGCCTCCTGGCCTTCTGTTTTCCTTCCAATCCCCGGCAAAATCAGCAAGTGCTGGCTTATTTCAAAATGGGGACTGCGGCTGTTCTCCTTGTCGGAGGTCTCTGGTTTCTGCTTTTTCTCCGCAGGAAAAAATCCTACCAACCCCATTCTAAACCATAGCCCATGGCGCCCCCACCTTCTTTCTTCGACACACCGGCCCCACCAGGACTGACAGGCATCAAGGCCTGGCTCCTAACTCATGACCATAAACGGCTGGGTCTGATGTATCTCTGGGCAGTGCTTTTTTGGTTCGTGATTGCCCTCACGATCGGATTTCTCCTCCGGATTGAGTTGATGACCATGGGGCGAACGATCATGTCCGCCGGGGTCTACAACTCGGCCTTCACCCTCCACGGGGTGATCATGATTTTTTTGTTCGTCATTCCTGGCATTCCAGCTATCTTCGGTAATTTTTTCCTGCCCATTCAACTCGGGGCCGATGATGTGTTCTTCCCCCGGCTTAACCTGCTGTCATGGTACCTCTACATGCTCGGCGGGCTCTTGGCGATCGTTTCCCTGTTCACCGCTGGCGGTTTTCCCGATACCGGCTGGACCTTTTACGTCCCCTTCAGCATCGGCACCAAACACAACGTGCCCCTGACGGTGTTCGCCGCCTTTATTCTCGGCATGTCGTCGATGCTCACCGGGCTCAATTTCATCACCACGGTCCACCGCAAACGATCGTCAGCCATGGGCTGGATGCAGATTCCACTCTTTACCTGGTCGCTGTATGCAACCGCCTGGGTGCAGCTTTTGGCCACACCGGTGATCTCGATCACCCTGCTCCTGGTGATTGCTGAGCGGTTTCTCAGTATCGGCCTCTTTGACCCTGCCAAAGGGGGCGATCCGATCCTTTACCAGCACCTGTTCTGGATGTACTCCCACCCGGCGGTTTACGTGATGATCCTGCCTGGTATGGGGGTTATTTCCGAGATCATCCCCACCTTCTCACGTAAGGCTATCTTCGGCTACCGGGCGATTGTTTTCTCCTCCATGGGCATTGCCGTGGCCGGCTCCCTGGTCTGGGCTCACCACATGTACACCAGCGGCATGAGTGATACCGCGGTGTTTGTCTTTAGCCTGCTCACTTTCCTGGTGGCCATCCCTTCGGCAATCAAGGTTTTTTCCTGGGTTTCGACCCTCTATAAGGCCTCAATCGAGATGACCCCGCCGTTACTCTACGCCCTGGTTTTTATCTACCTATTCTCGGTCGGCGGACTGACCGGCCTGGTTCTGGGCGCCGCTGGACCAGATATCCATGTCCACGACACCCATTTCGTGGTCGCCCATTTCCACTTCACCATGTTCGGTGGCACAGGCTTTGCCTTCTTTGCCGCCCTCCATTACTGGTGGCCGAAGATGTTCGGGGTCATGTATGATTTCCGTCGGGCCTATATCGCCGCTACCCTGGCTACGGTGGGCTTTATGTTTCATTATGTGCCGATGTTTATCCTCGGCCTGATGGGCATGCCCCGGCGCTACTACGATTACCTGCCGCAGTTCTCCCGCGGCAACGAACTGGCCGCGGTCGGCGGCCTGTTGCTCTTTTGCGGTATTATCCTAATGCTGGTCAATCTGATCCTCAGCTTGCGGAAACAGAAGAGAATCGTGGCCCCGGCCAACCCTTGGGGTGGCTGTACGCTTGAATGGACGGTACCGTCGCCGCCACCTGTGCATAACTTTCTTCAGGAACCCCACATCAAGGAATATCCCTATGATTTTTCAGATATTTTAAAGACACCCCCAAATGCTTGACACCCAGCCGATGCAGGTACTGTGCAGCATCTTCGCCTTCAACCCAGCAGCAAAGGAGTCCCATGGAAAGCCGGCCTGACCATACCGGGACGCGCATCGGTATGTGGCTGTTCCTCTATACCGAGATCATTCTTTTCGGCGGTCTCTTTGTGCTCTATGCCGTTTATTTTCATAAATACCCTGCCGCCTTCGCTGAAAACGGCAAAGAGCTCAACCGGGTTATCGGCGCGCTCAACACCATCATCCTCCTGGTCTCGAGCTTTACGGTTGCCGCCTCGATCACTGCGATCAGGCAAAAAGCAAAAAACCTTTGCCTGCTGCTGCTGGCCATCTCATTTCTCTGCGGGGCCGTCTTCCTCATCAATAAGTACTTTGAATGGAGCCATAAATTTGCCATCGGCATCTATCCCAACTCTCCGGCTCTGAACGGTGGCACTCCGGGCAAGAATATCTTTTTTGGCCTGTACTATGTGATCACGGGCCTTCATGGGCTGCATGTGATCATCGGCATGACCCTGCTTGGCCTCAGCTTTCTGTTTGTTTACCAAGACAAAATTACGGCGCAGCGATTTGCGATGTTGGAGAACTCAGGCCTGTACTGGCATCTGGTCGATCTCATCTGGATTTTTGTTTTCCCGCTTTTCTATCTGATTCTGTAACCAGACCAAGGAGCCTGCTATGGATTCCGACCAGCAGCATCTCATGTCTTACAAAACCCTGGGCCAGGTTCTTGTTGTCCTGCTCCTGCTCACCGGCCTTACCGTCGGGGTTAGCTATATCGATATGGGAAGGCTTAATGTGCCGATCACCCTTGCCATCGCCAGTGCCAAGGTCTCGCTGGTGCTGCTGTTTTTTATGCACCTCAAATATGAGGGCAGGGCCATCAAGATATCCTTTATCAGCACGGTCTGTTTTCTGGCCATCATGATTAGTTTTACGTTCTGGGATGTCGCATTTCGTTAACAGTCAAGGGAAGAAGCAATGGATCCTGTTGTTGGTATAGACCGGGCGTTCTGGTACATATTTATCGTCTCCGCAGTGCTGCTGACCGGCATTACGCTGGTCATGATCTATTTTGTCATCCGCTACCGGCGCAGCCGCAACCCCCAGCCCGCCGACATCAGAGGCAACTGGAAGCTTGAGTTACTGTGGACGATCATCCCGACCATCATTGCCCTTTCCATGTTTGTGGTGGGTTGGAAATCCTTCACCGGTCTACGCGCCGTCCCTGCAGGTTCAGTCCAGATTCAGGTTCTGGCACAGATGTTTACCTGGATTTTTGTCTACGGCAATGACAAGGAGTCGGAAAATCTGCTGGTGGTCCCGGAACACACCCCGATCAAGCTCAACATTGAGTCGCTTGACGTGATCCACAGCTTTTATCTGCCCGCCTTTCGGGTCAAGGCCGATGCGGTAAAAAATATGCCCACCTATGTCTGGTTCAGAACCCAGGAACCGGGTGAATTCGATATTATGTGTACGGAATATTGCGGTCTTGATCATTCGAAGATGCTGGCCAAGCTCAAGGTTGTTTCACGCAAAGACTATGATGCCTGGCTGGCGCAGGAAGGCAATGAGTAACGCTTGCAGGAGGTGAGAAAGAGACTTTTATGGCGCACTTTGGTCGCCTCTCTCCGTCCTTGGTTGCAACTGGTCAAAGTGCCTCTTTGCCTGCCAGTGGCCTGTTCCGCGGGCTTTGGATATATCCTCTCTTCGCCGGCGCTCACGCCCTCTCTGGGACTCATTTGCTGTGGCGTTTTTTTGTTGGCCTGCGGGGCAGCGGGTTTGAACAGCCTCCAGGAGATCGCAACTGACAGCCTTTTTGCCCGTACACGCAATCGACCGATGGTGACCGGTCGCATCGACAAGCTCCAGGCAACCTGGTTGAGTATTCTGCTGGTCATCCTTGGCATGGTCACCCTCTTTTGGGGCACCGATGGCTGCCAACCGCTCTTGCTGGGTATCGTCGCCTTACTGCTGTATAATGGCGTCTATACACCGTTGAAAAAGATTACGATTTTTGCGCTTTTTCCCGGAAGTCTTGCCGGGGCCACGCCGCCCTTGATTGGTTGGACAGCTGCCGGCGGCATGCTGACTGACAATCGTGCCTGGCTGCTTTTTTCCCTGTTCTTTCTCTGGCAGATTCCCCATTTTTGCTTGATTCTCCTCTCCCATCAGGAAGATTATCGCACTGTCGATCAACCGGCGCTGATCAGACTGCTCTCCGCAGAAAGCCTGCAACGAATCGCTCTCGTCTGGATACTGGCCTTCGTTGTCGTCGCTCTCGCTCTTACCCTTGACCGTGAGCTTCTTCAATCAGGGGCACGCTTGGCCATCGCCTTTATGGCCGTGATGCTGACTCTTGGTGCAACTTCACTCTTGCTGCGAAAAAAACATCCGAGCTACCGGTTTCTTTTTCTTGTTCTCAACGGTTCCTTTTTTAGCACTCTCTTGATTGTCGCAGTACTGCAACTACTGAGTGCGCGCTAAAACATATCACCCTCCGCAACCAGTCGATAGCAGGGGGTATAGGTGCTGGTCGGCAGTTTCATCCGCTGTTGTTCGACAAAGGCGGCAAGCAGGGTGTCGAGTGGTTGCATGATCGCGGTATCGCCGTAGAGTTCAAAGAGTCCCTTTTCTTCGATAGCTCGAATACCAGCCTCCTTAACATTGCCGGTTACGATTCCGGAAAAAGCCCGGCGCAGGTTGGAGGCCAGCAGATACGGGGCTTGTTTTTTGTGCAGGTCGAGGCTGCGCATATTTTCGTGGCTGGGCACAAAGGGCAACTGTAGGCTGGGGTCGATATTGAGGAGCCAGTTGAAATAGTAGGCGTCGTCGGTCTTGAAACGGAAGGTTCGGACCTGTTCCACACCTTCCAGGGTTTTCCTGGCCACAGTCTCAGGATCGTCGATGATGATCCGGTACAACTGCCGGGCCACCGGGCCAAGGGTATCGGTGATGAACCGGTCAATCTGGCCGAAATACTCGCTGGCGCTTGCCGGGCCGGTGAAGATCAGGGGCAGGGGGATGCGTGAATTCTCCGGATCAAGCAGGATGCTGAGAATATAGAGAATCTCCTCGGCCGTGCCGACGCCACCGGGAAAGACGATGACGGCATGGCCGACGCGGACAAAGGCCTCCAGCCGTTTTTCGATATCCGGCATGATCACCAGGTCATTGACAATGGGATTGGGCGATTCCGAGGCAATGATGCCCGGTTCGGTAATCCCCAGATACTGCCCGTTGGCGATGCGCTGCTTGGCGTGACCGATGGTGGCCCCTTTCATCGGACCTTTCATGGCACCCGGTCCGCAGCCGGTGCAGATGTCGAGACCGCGCAGGCCCAGTTGATACCCGACCTCCTTGCTGTAATCGTATTCGGCCGGCGTGATCGAATGCCCGCCCCAGCAGACCACCAGGCGCGGGTTGGTGCGCGGCCGCATGATGCCGGCGTTGCGCAGTATATGAAAGACGGCGTTGGTGATGCCGTCTGAGGTCTGGAGGTCGAAACGAGGGTTGTTGTTGATGGTGTCGTCGACATAGACGATGTCGCGGAGCACGGAAAACAGATGCTCGTTGATGCCGCGGATCATCTTGCCGTCGACAAAGGCGCTGCTCGGGGCGTTGCGCAGGTCGAGCCTGATGCCGCGCTCCTCCTGGATCACCCGGATATCGAAGTTCTTGTACCGTTCGAGGAGTTCACGGCCGTCGTCGAGGTGACCACCGTAGTTGAGCACGGCGAGCGAGCTGTTGCGAAAGAGCGGATAGAGTTCGCCCTGGCTGGTGTTGAGAAGCTTGCCCACTTCCAGCCGGGAGAGGACATCCAGACTGCCGTTGGGGCTGATGCGGGCGTCAATAACATCGTATTGCATGAAAAATCCTCTTCTAAAAGAGTGTAAAGGTGTTGAACTTCGATCCTGGATCGAAGAATCGGTGTGCACGTGATTGCCCATCTGTCCTGAAGCATAGTTTGGCGCGATGGGTTTCCGGTTAGGATGTGATGGCCGTATTGTCAGGCAGCAGCGATTGATGCCCCCTTTGCAGGCAGTCCCTGACCTTCTGCTCGACTATCTCCTTGAGGGATTCGTAGCTGTGGCCTTCCGGAAAGACCGGCGGCTGGAAGCACACCGAGATTCGCCGGAAGGGACGGGGGAGGAGGGAGCCGGCGGGCAGGGCCTCGAAGGCGCCGCGGATGGCCACTGGCACCACCGGCACGTTGAGTTCCTTGCTCAGGATGGCAAAGGTTTTCTTGAATTCCCCCAGGGCGCCGTTGAGCGTCCGGGTGCCCTCGGGAAAGATGATGATGTTTTTGCCGCTTTGCAGCAGGGTGGCCACCTTCTGGATCGATTCGCGGACATCGGCATTGATGTCCATGACCACTATATTGTTGCGGTCGGCGAGAAAGCGTAGCCAGCGATTCTGCAGATGCTTGGCTTTGGCATAAAAACAGGTGCGCTGCATCAGGCTGTTTTTCAGTCCGGCAGCGACAAAAAGACCGTCGATAAAACTCTGGTGATTGGGGGCAAGGATGCAGGGCGTGTCCGGGATGTTTTCCCGTCCCTCGGCGTGGAAACGGAAATAGCAGGCAAAGAGCAGGCGGCTGATATTTTTGATCAGGTTGGTGGTCCACCAGGTGCGCGGCAGGCCGGTGTCGACCCGTTGCCGCAGGATGTCGCGCCAGTTGATCAGTTCGACCGCGATTTTTTCTTTGCGCTCGGCAATGAAGGTGCTCAGTTGGCGCAGCGTCGGGATGTGCATCAGTTTGTCCTCGGCGATGGCAACGCCAAAGGTCTTCTGAATAAAGACGAGCAGGCTGACCTTGTCGAGGGAATCAAGGGCGGCATCAATCTCAAGATGGTCGTCCGGCGCTATGTTTCGAGAGGTGTGGTGTTCGAGAAACTGGTGGATGATCTGATATTCCTCGGTGGCTGGATGCTCGGCGTGAACCTTGCGCTCCTCCCGTGCCGTCACCAGGGCCGGGAGCTGGAATCGTTTGAGTTTCGACAGCCTGGTGCGGGGCAGTTCGTCCTCCACCAGGGTGAAATGATGGATCCGTTTGGCGGGTGAGGTTTTCTGATTGTAACGGTCTATCACCTGCCAGCGGAAGTACTCGTCCATCCGAGTAATGCCCTTTTCCCGGATCAGGGCCAGGTTGGGGCGGATCACCACCTGGAGGAGATCATCCTTGAGAAAGACGCCCGCTTCGGCGATGGCGGGACTGATCGCCTCCAACTCCTGCTCGATCAGCACCGGGTTGATGTTCTTGCCGTTGGCTAGGACCAGGATTTCTTTTTTGCGTCCGGTGATGTACAGCCGTCCTTGGTCGTCAAGGCGGCCAAGGTCGCCAGTATACAACCAGCCGTCGCGGAGGACCTCGGCGGTCTCCTCGGGCCGGTTCCAGTAGCCCTGCATGATGTTTTTCCCCGAGGCCACGATCTCGCCTTCGCGGATGTCGATGGTGGTGCAGCTCATGGCCGTGCCGGCCGAGCCGATGAGCACCTGTCCGGGCCGGGTAAAGGTGATCATCGGGGCGGCCTCGGTCATGCCGTAGCCTTCGAGGATTTCAAAACCAAGGGTGGTGAACTGTTGCCCTATGACCGGATCAAGGGCTGCGCCGCCGCTGACCAGATATTTGAGGTGGCCGCCGAATTTCTTGTGCACCGAACGAAACAGCAGACGGGAGAGCGCGGGTGAGGCCGCTTTTGCCGCGACCCAATAGAGGAGGCTGGCGACCTTGTTGGCTGCTATTTTATCCTGGATCGACTTCATGATCAGGCTGTAGAGCCGGGGCACGCCGATCAGGATGGTGATTTTGTTGTTCTGCAAGGTGCTGACAATGTCCTCTGCCCGGAGGGAGGGCGACAGGGCTACCGTGGCTCCGATCTGGAAGGGAATCACCAGGGTGCCGAGCAGCGGAAAGATGTGGTGCAGTGGCAGAAGCATCAGCACCCGTTCCTCCGGGGCGTAGATGGGGGCGCCGATGGTGACCGCCTCGACATTAGCCAGCAGGTTTGCAAACGAGAGCATCACCCCCTTAGGTGTACCGGTGGTGCCCGAGGTGTAAATCAAGAGGGCAGTGGCCTGGGGATTGGAAGCGGCAACCGGCTTGCTCTCCAGGTGCTCCACGGGCGAGAGCTCTTCAAAGACCAGGAGCTGTGGCCCGTAGTCCAACCCGGCCAGGACTTCCTCTATGACCGGTTTGCGTTCCTGGGAGCAGAAAAAGATTTGGGGTCGGCAGTCCTGGGCAATGAAGGCGACCTCCTCGGCTGTGGCTTGGAAATCGACCGGCACTACCGTGCAGCCCTTGCCCCAGGCCCCGTAAAAGGCATGGACCCATTCCGGCCGGTTTTCCGAGAAGATCAGCACCCGCTCGGTGCCTTCCGGGATAAGCTGGCCATAGGCGTGGGCCATGGTCAGCAGTTGGGCGTAGGTGTAGGAGCGGTCCGGCAGGATCAGGGCGATTTTGTGGTGATCGGCGAGGAGCATGGGTTGTTGACCGTGTGAGGGAGGACAAAAGGAGTAAAATTCGGGGGCGGTCCGACTAACCGTCCGCCCCGGAAACTTGCCTGATAGATGGCGGGGAGCGATCAATCACCGATCTTGACGATATTTCTTCCCCGGTGCTTTCCCTTAAGGATTAAAGAAATCCGTTCATCCAGCGCCTCAAGGCCGGGCAGTTCGGTGGTGATCGCCTCCAGATGGTCGAGCTTCCAGTCGCTGGCCAGCTTGTTCCAGATGCGCAGGCGTTGCTCGGCCGGGCAGTTGACCGAATCGATACCCACAAGGCTGATGCCGTTGAGGATAAAGGGGTAGATTGAGGTGTGCAATTCGCCGGAGGTGACGTTGCCGCAGCAGGTGATCGTGCCGCCGTAGCGGGTGGCTTTGATGGCCGTACTCAGGATATTGCCGCCCACCGTGTCGACAACTCCAGCCCAGCGTGGTTTGAGCAGGGGGCGGCTGCTCTGGTCGTCGGCATCGGCAGTGCTGATGATCTCTTTGGCGCCGATCTGTTGCAGGTAGGGCGCTTCGTTGATTTTCGTGGTGACTGCCGCCACCTCATAACCGGATTTTGCCAGGATGGCCACGGCTATGGAGCCAACGCCGCCGGTGGCCCCGGTCACCAATACCGGGCCTTGATCCGGGGTGACGCCATGTTCGATCAATTGAGAGCAGGACAGGGCGGCGGTGAAGCCTGCGGTGCCGTAGATCATGCTCTCGCGCAGGCTCAGCCCTGTGGGCAGCGGTACCACCCAGGCGGCCGGAACCCGAATATATTCTTCATAACCACCGGCGGTGTTCATGCCCAGGTCGAATCCGGTCACCAGAACTTGATCACCAGGTTGCAAGGCTGGCTTGCTGCTCTCCATCACGATACCGGCCGCGTCGATACCCGGCGTGTGCGGGTATCTTCGGGTCACTCCCTTGTTGCCTGAGGCGGAGAGGGCGTCCTTGTAGTTGAGGGAGGAATAACGGACCTTGATCAATACTTCGCCTGCGGGCAAGTCCGCGATATGTTTTTCGCCGATGGTGCGGACGAATTGTTTGCCTTCCGTTTCGGTAACGATCATGGCCTTGAATGCGATGTTTTCCATGTTTCCTCCAGTGGGTTGTCCTGCCTTGGTATTCCACACGATTTGTCAAACCACTATACGAGTTTTTTCTGAGCAGTACAAGGCGGGGGACAAAGGCGCTTGATGAGTTTCGCCAGGTGAGATGGACCGTTGCCGGAAAGAGCGGTTTGCAATCCCTTGAACGGATGGTATGAAGGAGAGTTGCAGGGCGGCCTGTTCCTCCTCCCACACCAATTGTCGATGATTCAACTGTAAGCCGGCGCATCCCGGCCTCGAAAGATTCCTTTGCATGTTCAACCGCATACTCATTACTGTGGTGCTCTCGGTGTTTATCGCTCTCTTAGGGGTCGGTATCATCATTCCGGTCTTGCCAGTGCTGGCCACTAAGCTGGGAGCCTCCGGCTTTGCTCTGGGCTTGATCACCGCCGCCTTTTCCTTGAGCCGGGGCCTGCTGCAACCGGTGGTCGGCAATCTCTCCGACCGCTGGGGCCGCAAGGGTTTTCTGGTCGCTGGTCTATTTATCTACGGACTGGTCGGTCTGTTGATTCCCCATGCCGGCAGCGTTGTGCATTTGGTCGGCATCCGGCTTTTTCAGGGTGTAGGGGCTGCCATGATCGTACCCGTGGCCATGGCCTACGCCAGTTTTCTTGCTCCGCCCGGCCAGGAGGGGCGCTACATGGGGGTGGTGAACATCGCCATCTTTTGCGGTATTGGCTGCGGACCGATTCTCGGCGGCTTTTTTTCCGACGCCTGGGGGCTGGCCTCAGTCTTTTATATGATGGCAGCGCTCTGTTTTTTCGCCTTTCTTCTTGTTTTGACCAATATGCCCGCTTGTTGTCCGATCGACCGGCAACAGCAGACCGGGTTGCTGGTCAATGTCCGGTTGATGCTGAAAAGGCGGCGGACCGTGGGTATTCTCATTGCCCGTTTCGCCACCGTGTTGATGATGGTGCCAACCATGGCCTTTTTACCGGTGATGATGGCCGGGTGGCCGGGCAGCAGCGGGTTGCAGACTGGTTTGGTTATTGCCAGCCGCACGTTAATGAATGCCCTGCTCCAGTATCCTTTTGGTAAATTGGCAGACCGCTCTGACAAAGTCGTGCTTCTGGTGTGCGGATGCCTCTGCATGAGCGTCGCGGTTTTTTTCATTCCTTTGGCGACCAGCTTTGGCGGTATGGTCGCAACCTATCTTTTTCTTGGCTTTGGCGAGGCTGTGCTCTGGCCGGTGCTCGGCGCCTATGCTGCCGAAGAGGGCCGGACTCGGTTCGGTCATGGCACCATGATGGGGGTGTTCAATCTGGCGATGAGTGCAGGTGTGTTCACCGGAGCCGTGCTTGCCGGCGTCAGTCTGGATTTTATCGGCATGCGCCAGGCCTTTTCCTTCACCTCTCTTAGCATCATGCTCCTGACCCTGATGGCTGCGTTCCTGATCCGCTCAGGTGAAGCTGCCGGCGAAACCAAGGTTGACCACCACCAAATTGCTCCATCTTCCTGAATTATCTCTCTTTATTCCTCTCTTCAAATCACCGTAGAAACTTGGTGGAAACTGCTCCAGCAATATCTGAGTCTGTCGCAGAACCGATGCAATAAGACTCAATATATGTTATTGAATTAATGATATTAGTTGATGTTTTCAGTTTCTCGATCTGCCGAAGGGAAAAGCCACGCATCGCCGATTTCACAAGCCCAACCGGAGTCAACTGCATCTGCTGCCGATCTCGATCGACCAGTGGGTAGAGGAAGATCACCTTGCCCGATTTCTCTGGGATTGTGTGGAGCATTTTAATCTGGGGCAGTTTTACGCGGCCTACGGCGCGATGAAGGCGCCCCTCCTTATGATCCGCAGATGATGCTGGCCACCTTGCTGTACGCCTGGTGTCTTGGCATTCGCTCGTCTCGGCGGATCGCCAAGGCCTGCGAAGATCAAGTGCCGTTTCGATGTCTGACCGGCAATATCCGACCCGATCACTGCGCCTTTGCCCGTTTCCGCAGCCGTCTCATGAGGAAGCGATCAACCACCTGTTTGCCCAGGTGCTGTCGCTCTGTCATGAGGCGGGCTTGGCCAAAGTGGGCAAAGTCTACTTGGATGGGACCAAGATGCAGGCCAATGGATCCTTGGCGGCCAACCGAACGCTCGCGCATCTGGAGCAGGAGATCGTGAAGATGCACAAGGAAATGAAGGCGGCGGATGCTGCCGAATATGCGCGGCATGGCAAAGAGAGCCAGGGCGATGAGCTGCCCCCTGACTTGCGCAGCAAGCGCGAGCGCCTGACACGGTTGCAGGAGGCCAAGGAACGCCTTGAGCTGGCGGCGACAGCAGAGCGCTTGGTACAGGAGGAGAAGCTGGGCAAAAGAGCGGAAGAGGAGCAGCAGAGTGGCAAGAAGAAACCCGGCCGCAAACCGGCGAGTCCAGAAGCGGTGATCAACCATGATCGCAAGGCGAACCCTACTGACCCTGCGAGCCGGATTATGAAAACCCGTCAGGGACATGTGCAGGGCTTCAATGCCCAGGCGATAGTGACGGCGGGTCAATGTATAGTCAGCGCGGATATCACCCAGGAGGAGAACGACGTCCACCAGTTGGAGCCGATGTTGGCAGTGCTGGAGGCCACCTTGGAAGCTGCCGGGATCGAGGGCCGTCCCCAGGCGCTGGCAGCGGAGGCGGGTACTGGCATGACCAGCTTGATATAACCGAGCTGGAGCAGGACGGCCCTGAGTTGTTCATCGCCACGGCGAGCCGTTTGCGAGAAGCGCAGGCGCACCAGGCGGAAGGTTCTCCCCAGGGCCGGATCCCTGACGACATCACCCCGAAGCAGCGCATGACGCGCAAGCTGCGAACCCAGGATGGGCGGGCCGTCTACAAGTTGCGCAGCCAGACGGTGGAGCCGGTCTTTGGGCAGATTAAGAGCGTCATGGGGTGCCGGGGCTTTCTTCGCCGTGGCCTGGATGCGGTGCAGTCGGAGTGGTCGCTGATTTGCGCCTGTTTCAACCTGCGCAAACTGTACATGGCGGCATATGGATGATCAATGAGCAACGAAAAATGGTGGAGAAGGCGCTTTTAATCGCCAGCCGATCATTATTGAAAGGCAAAAGCGTGGCCTATGGCAAGTCTCGAGAGAGCAAACGAGACTACAAGCAACACTCTTCTACAGAGAGACCCGCTTGAGGCCTGAGACTGAAATATCCCGTCAATAGTTCTGCGACAGGCTCATCTGTATATTTTCTGATTCGCCCCCCCTTTGTCAAATTGTAGCCCATAAATAAAGAATGGAGAGCCATCGCTAGCCCTCCATTCCTGCCTTCCTGTTCCTTCCTGGCTTCATCCTCCCTGTACCTTCTCAACCCTACCGTCTTCAAGGGCGAAGGTTCCGAGTGGCATCCGAACCCCATTGCCATTTGACCTATGAGTTAGAGAAATACAGAGTTCATCCCTTTGCTCCTGTTCATTCCATCTCAAGTTGACCTCTGCGCCAATGTCCCAACCGTTAGCCTGAAGCAGCAGTCCTGATGACTTATGCCCTAACCTTGACGCTTCTCCTCTACCTCCACGAATCGTCCCTCTGAATTGTGCCATGTGACCTCCTTGTTATCTGTGATCTTTACTATCGGAGGTCGCTTGTAAGTGCTTATAGAGAGTCGATGACTCGACCATCACGGGTGGGGGTATCTGAGGAGGCGGGGTATTGTCGTCTTTAGCACTCAATACCCCCTGTGGTGAGGGGGGATGGTATACAGGCTCTTATTGATTGGATAAAAAAAAGCCCCCTGACCGTGAGGTCAAAGGGGCTTATAATGGGAAAACCGTGACTGAAATGGCTGAAGCCATGATGCCACAGAAGTGCTTGAAAAAAGATTTCTTGACAGTATTCAATATCAGCAATGTCCGGTTAAGATTTTGCAAGGAGGCGCCGGGCAAAAAAAGTTACATAACAAGCTGAATTTTTTTGACAAATCAACGGGGAGCCGCCGCGGCCTTTTTCATAAATATCCTTTCATTGCAATGGGTTATGAAAATGGCGCCACACCCGTTCAAGTCAGGAAAGTTAACCGCTCACAGCTACGAACGCTCCTGCTCTCCATTACATTTGGCCCTGGAACGTATTCCAAAACTCAAATCCCGGAGTAACAGACCGCTGCAAATGGAATTTGAAGACCAGCTCCATGCACTCATCTATTTTCACCTGCAGGAGCATACCTCCGGCAGGCATCTGCTCCAATCCCTGGAAGAAGATGCCTTTGCCCGTGACCATATTGCCCCGAAGAAAGGTATTGCCAGGAGTTCGTTCTTCGAAGCCATGAACGAACGTGGCTTCGAGCAATTCCTGCTGGTCTTTGAAACATTGCAACAGCAGGGCTTCGAGGCTCCGCTGCTCGTCTTCATTAATTGTGTAGTTTTCATGTGTGCGTGGCATGACGCACTATAACACATAAGTTGATAAATATGCCCAATTAACCGCACGTTACACTAGCCATTGTTGATGCAGTCATGGGCTTTGCCGTTGATATGCTGCAAACAGGAAAGAAATTGGCCTACGTTAAAAACATAATAACGGCAAGTTAGAGCAACTCGGAAACTTGAGTAACTATGAAAAAATATATTTGACACAATGCAACTCAATCTCGCCGTAAGTCATAATTTCCGTTAGGTAAACCCCCGGCTTTGCCGGGGGACAACAAAAGTTTGACGGTTCCAGCATAATAAAGAAGCCTCCTCTCAACGTGGACCGCTCAAAGTCACGAGAAAGGAGTGTCTTGGTTCAACGGGAATAGGACTTTTGAGCTGTTCATGATAAACCATTATGAACGGAGGAAAGTCCATGCGAAAGAAACGTCACAACTACAGCCCTGAAGAGAAGGTAATCATCCTCAAGCGCCACCTGGTTGGCCGGGAAACGGTATCGGATCTCTGCGATGAATACCAACTGCAGCCGAATACATTCTACGGTTGGCAAAAGCAGTTTTTCGAAAAGGGAGCTGCTGCTTTTGCCCTAGAAAACAAAGACTCCAAGAAGGTACAAGAACAACGAATCCATCAGCTTGAAGATAAATTGCGTCGGAAACATGAAGTTCTTTCCGAGTTGCTGGAGGAGCATATCCAGTTAAAAAAAGAACTTGGGGAGCTCTGAATGGTAGCTGGGTTCCTCATGATACACGTGATACCGTTGTTGATTTCAGCAAGCATTGGAGCAAGAAAGCTGAAGTGGCCCTGCAAGAGATCATCGCTTGGCTGGCCGTTTCCAGGAGCAAGTTTTATGCATGGATCAAGCGGTACGGCAAGGCCAACGAACATAATGGGCTGATCCCCCGGGATTTCTGGCTTGAACCTTGGGAACGGGCAGCGATCGTCAATTTTGCTGTCAACAATCCCCTTGAGGGGTATCGGCGGTTGACGTTTATGCTACTGGATCAGGACATCGTTGCCGTCAGCCCCAGCAGCACCTGGCGAGTTCTAGGCCAGGCAGGGTTGCTGCAGAAATGGAACCGGAAGAAAAGCCTCAAGGGCACCGGCTTTGTGCAACCGCTCAGGCCCCATGACCATTGGCATGTGGACATTTCTTATATCAACATCTGCGGCACATTTTATTATTTGTGCAGCATTCTCGATGGATGCAGTCGTTTCATTGTCCACTGGGAGATCAGGGAACAGATGACGGAAATGGATGTGGAGATCATCCTGCAACGCGCCAAGGAGCACTTTCCCGAAGCCCGGCCAAGGATCATTTCAGATAACGGGCCACAATTTATTGCCAAGGATTTCAAAGAATTCATCCGTATCTCGGGAATGACGCATGTGCGGACATCGCCGTATTATCCGCAGTCCAACGGCAAATTGGAACGGTTCCACGCAACCATCAAGGGGGAATGTATTCGTCCCGGTGTCCCGCTTTCCCTTGACGATGCCCGAAGAATGGTTGAAGGGTTTATCCATCACTACAACAACGTCAGGTTGCACAGCGCCATCGGATATATCGCGCCGATGGACAAATTGAACGGCAGAGAACAGGAAATATTCAAAGAGCGAGACAAAAAACTGGAAAAAGCCCGGGAACTGAGAAAGAAAAAACGACTTCGTGCCTACGGGCCAATCACCCCAAGGGGAGATAATACGGCTCCCCATAACCCCTTAATGCAAACAGCTTGAATGTCCATTTCCAACTGAGGCGGAACAGGAGGCTTCATGAACAACGTACAATGTTTAAGCCACACGAAATGGGATTGCAAGTTCCATGTAGTGTGGATACCGAAATGCCGTCGGAAAATGCTTTACGGTCAACTTCGCAAGAATCTTGGAGATGTGTTCCATGACCTTGCCCGGCAGAAGGAGAGCCGGGTGTTGGAAGGGCATTTGCAAACCGATCATGTGCACATGCTGATTTCGATACCGCCGAAATATGCGGTATCGCAGGTGGTTGGCTATATGAAAGGAAAAAGCGCGATCCATATAGCGCGGACCTAGCTTGGCCAACGGAAGAACTATAGCGGCATGAGTTTTTGGGCACGGGGCTATTTTGTTTCAACTGTCGGTGCCGATGAAGAGGTTGTGCGGGCTTACATCCGCGAGCAAGAACAAGAAGACCATCGCGTCGAGCAACTGCAACTATTCAGATAGTCGACCACCGAATGGTGGTCAGAGAATCTGTTGAATATACCGCTTTGAGCGGGTCACAATCTTTCAAGCCACCGGCTTTGCCGGTGGTCACTGACTTTTCTTTAAAAATAAACAGTTATATCAAGGTTGCAGTTACAAGCATGAAGTTGGCTTAGTCTTTGTGTCGCAAAAGACCCGCGTCGTGTTTATGGTTCCAACCTAGAAGCCAAGAAGATAAAATTTTGCCGCAAAAGGGAAAAATATGAAAAAGTTACAAGAATACTTCGAAAGTATCAAAGGGGTAGGTGTATTGGCTACAGCTGACAGTAAAGGGAAAGTGGATGCGGCCATTTATTCACGTCCGCATTTTCTTGAGGAAGGGACGATGGCCTTTATCATGCGCGACCGTCTGACCCATCACAACCTTCAATCAAATCCTTCCGCGACCTTCCTTTACATTGAAGATAAAGCGAGATACAGCGGAAAGAGACTTTTTTTAAAAAAAGTCCGTGAAGAAAACAACCCGGAATTAATCAAGAAAATAAAACGGCGTACATTCAGCGATGATAACGAGGCGCTTGCTTTTCTTGTCTATTTCACACTTGAGAAGGAACTTCCGCTCATTGGTGATAAATAGCTGCTCAAGTCGGGATCAGATATTGATTTGCAGGGGCCTCGAGTCCGCATCTGCAAAATTCAAGGTTTTGATTCATACTTCCTTCAGCGCCATACGTGCGGCAATAACTATCGGATCCCACACTCCGGCAAAAGGTGGGGCATAGCTCAGATCAAGGTAGAGCAGGTCTTCCACGGAAAAACCGGCATGGAGTGCGGTTGCCGCTGTGTCAATACGTTTTGCTGAACCTCGGCCGCCGACGATCTGAACCCCGAGCAAGCGGCCTGACCCCTTCTCAGCCAGCACTTTCACATGTATTCGTGAGGTTCCTGGGTAATAACGGGGCAGGGTATGTCCTTCGACCAGGCCGATTGAGCACTGCAGGCCCAGTTCCTTGATTTCCCTCTCGTTGAGGCCGGTTCTGGCGCATTCGGTATCCATAAATTTGGTTATCGCAGTGCCGACGACTCCGGGGAAGGTGGCGTATTGGCCCCCCAGGTTCAGACCAGCTACCCGGCCCTGTTTGTTGGCAACCGTCCCCAATGCCACATGGACCGGCTTGCGGCTAACCAGGTGATAGGACTGGGCGCAATCACCCGCTGCCCAGATATTGAGGGTTGCAGTCTGCTGCAGATCGTTGACCCTGATACTTCCTTTCGGCCCGAGGGGAATCCCGGCATTTGCAGCCAATTCACTGTTGGGTGTGACCCCCAGTCCAAGAATAATCAGATCCGTGGGGATGGTTCGTTTATTGGTAGTAACAGCAACGGCCAGGCCATCCTTGTGTTTAAAGCCCTGCACGGTCTCGTTCACATGGAGATCGACACCTTCTTCCCGCAGAGCCTGACCAAGGCGTTCGCCCATGTCCGGATCGAGAGTAGGCATCACCTGCGTATTGCGCTGGACCATGGTGATTTTCAGGCCACGCATATGGAGTGCTTCGGCCATCTCCAAGCCGATATACCCGCCGCCGACAATCACCGCAGTCTTCGGTTTTTGCTCCGCGAGGGCCTGTTTGAGCCGTGAACCGTTCACCAAGCTGTTGCCATCGTAAATATTTCGGCTGTCAATACCCTCCAAGTTCGGTCGAATCGGTCTTGCCCCGGTGGCAACAAGCAGTTGATCATAGTGTTGCCAATGTTCGGTGGACGAGTGTAGATTCCTGACCAGAACCTTTTGATTTGCCGGATCGATGGCAATAACCTCGTGCCTGGTTTGAACATTGATGTTTAATTTTTCTCGGAACGTTTGAGGCGTCTTGGAAATAAGTGCGTCTTCTCTGTCGACCAGACCGGCGACGTAATAGGGTATGCCTCAGGCGGAAAAGGATGTATGGACACCGCGCTCAAAAACCAGTATGTCCGTCGCAGGTTGCAGCCTGCGAACCTGGGAAGCTGCACTCATGCCTGCGGCATCGCCACCTATTATTACGAGCATTTCTTCCTCCTTTTACATACTGTTTAGGGTATTGCTGGTTGATGCGCTCAAAGAGGGTATCGCCGATATCCCCTGACTGCAAAGTGTCTCTCTGCATCAGAACAGTGAGCGCAGCGAGATGATGGTATTTTCGATTTCGACGGCACATATTCATGTTCTCTGCTGCGGCTTGATGTCGAGAATACGAAAGGGGAACTCCGCCTTCTTTACATCGTCACAAAATAATCGCAGCGTTTCATGTACAGCAGAAAAAGCCAGGTCGTCCCAGGGGATTGCATCAGGAGTGAAGAGTTTCACTTCAAGGCTTTCGGTGCCGGCATGAAAATCGGTATTAAGAAGGCGGGCCCGCAGAAAGAAATACACCTGATTAATAAAGGGCAGGTTGGCAAGGACGTAGGGCTGCAAATCCTCAACTTCTGCCCAAGCCTCCTCTTGTGTTTCACGCAGGGCGCAGGTCGAAACCGTTTCCCCATTTTCCAGCCATCCGGCCGGAAGCGTCCATTTTCCACGACGTGGTTCAATGGCCCGTTTGCACAGCAGGATTGTATTACCCATTACTGGAATGGTGCCAACAACCATTTTGGGATTATTGTAATGGATGGTATGGCAATCATCGCACACAAACCGCAGTCGGTCATCCCCCTCGGGCATTTGCATCGTCACTTTGGCACCGCACTGAGTACAGAAATTCACAATCGCGTCCTTTCTGAAAGAAAATGTCCGTTGTTTAGAGTACCAGGCTTTCACTGCCTGGTCTTGGCTCCTGACCCCAAGCCGTGGAATCTGCAGGTCAATCGCCCCGATTAACCTTCGGATATTCTCCCTGATGGATATCAGCCCTTGTTGCAAACAGTTTCTAACGTTCCATATCAAATGTTCGGGCTACCTGTGAATGCTGTGGAGGAGCCGTGTGCGTAAATGGCACAAGCACGGTTCCGAGAGGGGGCGGTGCCAACTGTGAAAACAATTCAGAACGGCAGAACAGGTAATAGCTGCGTGCGGCGAGGCGTTAATAAAGAGCTTGCAGTTAACAATTTGTTTTCATGAGAGAAACCGGTCTGCTCGACTGTAGAACACAGTTTGAAAAAGCTTGGTTCAGCCTGTCGCTGCAGGCCCAAAAAAGGGCCGACGCTCTTCCTTTGACCTTTTTTCAGGTACGGCGGGCGAGCATCAGTTCGATATCTTCCTGCAGCGCCTGGAGATCTTCCTCATGCTCAACCTCGTCCTGGAGTATCTGCAGGGCTACGTTGTAGGTCACCGGATCCAGTTCCCTGGTTTCGGCCAGCATCGAGTTGTACACGCTGATGGCGCACTGCTCGCCCTTGATGTTCTGCTCTAAAAGCCGCAGCACATAGGGGTCTTCCGGGGCATCATAGCCGCAATTCGTGAAATCGTACCACAGTTTGGGGCTGGTTGGTGGAGTACCGCCCAGTTGGATAATCCGGGTAGTCACCAGATCGGCATGTCGTAATTCATCAGCGGCATGCTGCAGCAATTCGGCAATCACCGCTTCTTTCATCGGCCCCTTGGCAACTTTCGCTCCAAGCCAGTATTGATAATAGGCCAACCATTCATCGGCAAAGGCTTTATTAAGCAGTGCCAGAACTTTTTCAGTATTAACTCCAACTATCTCTCTTCCCTTGGTTCCCATGGCTGTCTCCTTGTTTAAAGATACACGACTTGCCTGTAATAGTGATTAAAAAAAACTGTATTGCCCTTTTGCCCGGAAGGCAATTGCTTTCTAATCTTCGGAAAAAAACGACCATTGCGCGGTCATCGCGACCTTTTCATTCCAGGCGCAACAGAGGGCGAGAATGAAAATGTTTAGACAATGATGTTCTTCATCATGATGTCTTGGTCTGTTCCGCCTCAGTTGGAAATGGACATTCAAGCTGTTTGCATTAAGGGGTTATGGGGAGCCGTATTATCTCCCCTTGGGGTGATTGGCCCGTAGGCACGAAGTCGTTTTTTCTTTCTCAGTTCCCGGGCTTTTTCCAGTTTTTTGTCTCGCTCTTTGAATATTTCCTGTTCTCTGCCGTTCAATTTGTCCATCGGCGCGATATATCCGATGGCGCTGTGCAACCTGACGTTGTTGTAGTGATGGATAAACCCTTCAACCATTCTTCGGGCATCGTCAAGGGAAAGCGGGACACCGGGACGAATACATTCCCCCTTGATGGTTGCGTGGAACCGTTCCAATTTGCCGTTGGACTGCGGATAATATGGCGATGTCCGCACATGCGTCATTCCCGAGATACGGATGAATTCTTTGAAATCCTTGGCAATAAATTGTGGCCCGTTATCTGAAATGATCCTTGGCCGGGCTTCGGGAAAGTGCTCCTTGGCGCGTTGCAGGATGATCTCCACATCCATTTCCGTCATCTGTTCCCTGATCTCCCAGTGGACAATGAAACGACTGCATCCATCGAGAATGCTGCACAAATAATAAAATGTGCCGCAGATGTTGATATAAGAAATGTCCACATGCCAATGGTCATGGGGCCTGAGCGGTTGCACAAAGCCGGTGCCCTTGAGGCTTTTCTTCCGGTTCCATTTCTGCAGCAACCCTGCCTGGCCTAGAACTCGCCAGGTGCTGCTGGGGCTGACGGCAACGATGTCCTGATCCAGTAGCATAAACGTCAACCGCCGATACCCCTCAAGGGAATTGTTGACAGCAAAATTGACGATCGCTGCCCGTTCCCAAGGTTCAAGCCAGAAATCCCGGGGGATCAGCCCATTATGTTCGTTGGCCTTGCCGTACCGCTTGATCCATGCATAAAACTTGCTCCTGGAAACGGCCAGCCAAGCGATGATCTCTTGCAGGGCCACTTCAGCTTTCTTGCTCCAATGCTTGCTGAAATCAACAACGGTATCACGTGTATCATGAGGAACCCAGCTACCATTCAGAGCTCCCCAAGTTCTTTTTTTAACTGGATATGCTCCTCCAGTAACTCGGAAAGAACCTCGTGTTTCCGACGTAATTTATCTTCAAGCTGATGGATTCGTTGTTCTTGTACCTTCTTGGAGTCTTTGTTTTCTAGGGCAAAAGCAGCAGCTCCCTTTTCGAAAAACTGCTTTTGCCAACCGTAGAATGTATTCGGCTGCAGTTGGTATTCATCGCAGAGATCCGATACCGTTTCCCGGCCAACCAGGTGGCGCTTGAGGATGATTACCTTCTCTTCAGGGCTGTAGTTGTGACGTTTCTTTCGCATGGACTTTCCTCCGTTCATAATGGTTTATCATGAACAGCTCAAAAGTCCTATTCCCGTTGAACCAAGACAGGTCATCGTTTCCATGACCCTTGTGCATCATTCTATTCGTAAATACAATGAAAGATATGCAGTCGTAAACTCTCAATCATCACCCAGTCGAGCAGCATCAACGCAATCATGCCTGATACAATGAAGACCAAAATCGTACTGGTGACCGGTGCAACCGGTTATGTCGGCAGGCGGCTGACCCATCGTCTGCTTAAAACATCAGCACTGAAGGTTCGATTATTGGTGCGGAACAGCAACAAAGTTCAGCATTCGATTGCTGACCAGGTTGAGATACAAGAGGGCTCAACCTTTGATAAAGCGTCTCTTGCTGCCGCCCTGCAAGGGGTCGACACGGCATTTTACCTTATCCACTCCATGGGAAGCACCGAGGATTATCGGAACCTCGACCAAGTAAGCGCCGAGAATTTCAGAGAGGCCTGCATAGAAGCCGGTGTGCGGCGAATCGTCTATCTCGGTGGGCTCGGTGTGAAGGAGAGTGCCAGCAAGCATCTCTTGAGCCGCATTGAGACAGGTGAAATTCTTTCAGCAAAACCCGATCGTATCGAGACGATCTGGTTGCGTGCGGCCGTGATTATCGGGTCCGGGAGTTCCAGTTTTGAAATTATTCGAAATCTCTGCCAGAAACTGCCGGCGATGATTACTCCTCGCTGGGTACGAAGCCACACGCAGCCCATCGGCATCGATGATGTACTTTCCTATCTGCAGGCGTCTGTGGAACTCCTGCACCAGGGGAACCTTGTCGTCGACATAGGCAGTGAAAAGCTCAGCTTTCAGGAAATGATGCAGCAGGCCGCGGAAGTCATGGGGCTGAAAAGATACCTGTTTCCCGTTCCTGTACTCTCGCCTCGCTTATCATCCTATTGGCTGATTCTCTTCACTCCTATCCCCTATAAGCTCGCTGCCGCTCTCGTAGAGGGGCTCAAGAGTGAAACCGTTATACAAAATGATAACGCGGCGAAACTGTATCCGGAGATCCAGCCTCTTTCGTTCAAACAGGCGGTTGCGGGTGCGTTGCGGGAACTTGAGCACAATCAAGTCGTTAGTCGGTGGTGTGACAGCACCGGTCAAAAGGCGTGCGACATCAAGGATTTCGACAATCCTGCAGGGGCAATTTTAAGAGACATTCGGACGGTTCCTTTTGAAAATGGCGAGCGTCAAGAAGATGTCTTTCAATCGGCCTGTGCTGTAGGCGGTACCAATGGTTGGTTTAAGTATGATCTTCTCTGGCAACTTCGGGGGATCATCGATAAACTTGTTGGCGGCTATGGTCTCAATCGTGGCAGGCGGCTCGACCAGGAACTTCGCGTCGGTGATGCGCTTGATTTCTGGAAGGTTGTTGATATCAAACCTGGGAAAAGGCTCTTACTCTATGCCCAGATGAAATTGCCGGGTGAGGGGTGGCTGGAGTTTGACGTGCAATCCGATCAACTCGTCCAGACCGCCCATTTTCTGCCACGGGGCATCCTGGGCAGGTTGTATTGGTATCTGGTCATGCCACTGCATCATTTCGCATTGTATGATCTTGCCCGGACCATTGTCGCCAGCTCGGCCAAGTCCAAGTTAGAATGACAGGCCTTCATAGTGAACACAGTATGAGTGCAGATACGATGCTTTCCTGCGGACGGAAGAAATCCTGCCGGCCAGGTAGTTTATAAGTTTAGCAAACGACTCTATTTTTAGATTCATTGAGGAGGAGCTCCATGGAACCGTTACAAACCTTTTTGCGCCTCATCAAAAGAACACTTCTTTTTTCCCTTCTGGTCGTGCAACCAATCAATGCTGTCGCTCTAACCGTCGAAGATGTTACTTTCCAAGAGAGCATCAGCATTGATAACAAACAGGTCCCGATTCGAGGCGTAGCACTTCTGCGCTGGTTGAAAATCTTCAAGGTCTACGTGGCGGCTCTTTACCTGCCTGAAAACGGTTCTCCCCATGATGTCCTGGCTAATACCCCAAACGTCTTGAAATAAGCTATCTCGTCTCCATACCCGGACCAGATTTTGGCAAAGGGGCAAAAGCGATTCTGGAACGTAATAATACCCCGGACGAACTGGCTCGCCTGCAAAGCCGTATAGAAAAAATCAATGCGGTGTACCGTGATGTCAAGCCCGGTGATCGATATGCTTTGACCTACGTGCCGGGGCGAGGAACAGAGTTGAGCTACAATGATCGGCCGCTGATCACCATTGAGGGGGCGGATTTTGCCGCAGCATATTTTGGCATCTGGTTGGGAAAAGATCCTATTGACCTGGAAATGCGCAGCCGACTGATCAATGGAGGCTGAAAATCAGGGAAAAATTTGGGGGGATTATCATGCCGCTTCGTTATCAGTTTTCACGGTGGTTCTTGTGCGCTCTGATTGCATTGTTAACAACGAGTTGTACTTCGGTTCAACTCTCTGACTACGCAAACCAGAAACCTCATTTTGACATGCAGGAATTTTTCAACGGGCGTGTTGTTGCCTATGGCATCTCCAAGATCGCTCAGGGAAGGTTATTCGTCGCATGACGGTCGATATGCGGTGCAGTTGGCAAGGTGACACCGGCACACTTGATGAAAATTTTACCTACGCTGACGGCAAGAAAGAACGGCGTATGTGGACAATCAAAAAACAAAAGGATCGGTACATCGGTACCGCAGCTGACGTCGTCGGTGAGGCTGCCGGTGCGGCAGCAGGCAATGCCTTGAATTGCAAATATGTGCTTGCCCTGCCAGTTGGTGACAAGGTTTATAACGTGAACTTTGACGATTGGATGTGGCAGCTTGACGACAAAATCATGATGAATCGGGCCGTCTTCTCGAAGTTTGGTTTCAAATTGGGCGAAGTCCTTATTACTTTTTATAAGCAATAGAAGTATGCAACTGGAACACCGAGGAAGGAGCTGATTTTGCTGCCGACAATTTCGGAAATCCGGTGAGTAGGTGATCCGCTCGATAACATCCTGAAAAAGGCTCTGTTGAAAATGTTTGATATGTGTACCGGTCTGGTTGGTCATGAAAACAAGTTTCCTGATGAAACCCTTGGAAACGAGGCCGTTCAAAATTCTGTGTCAGTTAACTTCAAGCTGATATATTCAGCGCAACAAGGAGAACTGACATGACCCAGGAAAACCATGACTTCGATTTTTCAGCAGCCCTGAAAGCCCTCCAGGAAGGCAAGCCGCTTCTCGGCAAGGAAGGCATCCTCACCCCACTCATCAAAAATCTCACTGAAGCAGCCCTTGAAGGCGAGTGGGATTCGCATCTCAGCCAAGAAATCACCGCCAACCGCCGCAATGGTTAAAGCCAAAAGACCATCAAATCTTTGAATGGCAACTTTGAGTTACGCACTCCCCGAGACCGTGACGGGACCTTTACCCCTCAATTGGTCAAGAAGCATCAGACCAGCCTCAATGACGAGATTGAGCAAAGATTATCGCCATGTATGGCGTCGGCCTGAGCTATCGGGATATTTCAGGTCATCTTCGTGACCTCTACGGGCTTGAGGTTTCGACCGGCACCCTGAGCGCCATTACTGATAAAATAATCCATACGGTCAAAGAGTGGTAAGCCCGGCCTTTGGCATCGATTTATCCGATTGTCTGGCTCGATGCCATCCACTACAAGATTCGGGAAAATGGCAAGGTCGCTGGTAAGGCAGTGTATACAATCCTCGGCGTCAACCTCGAAGGCCGGAAAGAGGTTCTTGGTCTGTATATCTCCGAGCATGAAGGCGCCAATTTCTGGCTTCAGGTGCTGACCGATCTTTCGAATCGAGGCGTGAAATGGACGATGCCGGTCCAAAACTGGTCCCTGACAATTTCTCAGTTGGCGATGTTTTTTTGAGGGAAGGCTGGATAAGGAATTGAAACTCTGATAGGTATGCTGATTGATGAAAACGATGATTCTACAAATCCGCTCCAGCAAAAACCAACTCCTCCGACGAGCATGCTTGTAGGCCCATTCTCGGAGTTGGCTTTAGCTTCCGCTCTCTTGGATGGCAGTTCGAGAATCAAAAATCCTGACACAGAACTCTGAACACTCACTTGGAAACCGCTGTTGAAATCAATAGACCGCTTTGAGCGGGTTCCCAATCTTTCAAACCACCGGCTTTGCCGGTGGTTGCTGACTCTCTACTCTTCCGTTCCTCACAAGAAGTGTTGATTCGTTTGTCCTCTGTTTAGAGGCCCGAGGTTATTGGTTTGGGACTGGCTGCCCTTGTAACAAAAGTTCCTCTTCTTGTGGAGTTCTCTTCCTTTTATTTGGTGGTTGCTGCTGTTGCTGCTGCTGTTGTTGCTGCCGCTGGAGCTGCTGCTGTCTTTGGCTTTCTTCCTGCTGCCGTCGCTGCGCCTCTTGCGCTTGCTGCCGTTGACTTTCTTCCTGCTGTCGTCGCTGCGCCTCTTGCGCTTGCTGCCGTTGACTTTCTTCCTGCTGTCGTCGCTGCGCCTCTTGCGCTTGCTGCCGTTGACTTTCTTCCTGCTGCCGTCTCTGTACCTCCTGCGCTTGCTGCCGTTGACTTTCTTCCTGCTGCCGTCGCTGTACCTCCTGCACTTGCTGTCGCTGGCTTTCTTCCTGCTGTCGTCGCTGCACCTCTTGCGCTTGCTGTCGCTGACCATCTTCCTGCTGCCGTCGTTGCGCCTCTAGAGCTTGCTGCCGTTGACTATCTTCCTGCTGTCGTCGTTGCATCTCTTGTGTTTGTTGCCGCTGGCTTTCTTCTATCCGCCGCGTCTGGTCTTGTTGATGAGTAGCCTGTTCTGCTTCCTGGTTTCGAGGATCCCTGGGTGATCTGATACGGCGATTCTCTTCCTGGCTGGCGGTGTCCTTCGTTTGATCAAGTTCGCTTCGATCACGCGGAGCACGCCGGTTGTCCTCAATACGGGTAGGTGTTTCGATAGCTTTTTGCTCTGTCGTTTGGGTTTGGGTCTCTCGAGGTGATCTGATACGGCGATTTTCTTCTTGGCTTGCCGCGTCCTTGGTCTGATCAATTTCGCCTCGATCACGCGGAGTGCGGCGGTTGTCCTCGAGGCGGGAAGGTGTATCAATAGCTTTTTGCTCTGTCTCCTGGGTTTGGGTCTCTCGAGGTGATCTGATACGGCGATTTTCTTCTTGGCTTGCCGCGTCCTTGGTCTGATCAAGTTCGTTTCGATCACGCGGAGTGCGGCGGTTGTCATCGAGGCGGGAAGGTGTATCGATAGCTTTTTGCTCTGTCTCCTGGGTTTGGGTCTCTCGAGGTGATCTGATACGGCGATTTTCTTCTTGGCTTGCCGCGTCCTTGGTCTGATCAAGTTCGTTTCGATCACGCGGAGTGCGGCGGTTGTCATCGAGGCGGGAAGGTGTTTCGATGGCTCTTTGCTCTGTCGCTTGGGTTTGGATCTCTCGAGGTGATCTGATGCGTCGATTTTCTTCTTGGCTTGCTGCGTCCTTAGTTTGGTCAAGTTCGACTCGATCACGCGTTCCGAGTTGCTTAGGATCTTCTTTTTGGGGTGGTGTTTCGGTTCTGGTCGGCTCCATTATCTGGTTGCGTGCATCTCTGGCTGAGCGCATTCGCCGGTTGTCATCCTGGTTGGCTGTGTTCTGAATTTGGCCGGCCTCCCCTTGAACGCGCGGGCTACGGCGCTGATCGTTGTCGGAGCCAAGCTGTCGTTCTCGATTTTTGGGTTTGATTTCTTGTTTCGGCAGGGACAAGGAACTGATGGGTTTGTTGATCTTGTCGGCATCGACCAACTTGGTTGCAAGCGTGGGTGCTCGCAGAGTAGTCGTTGGCGGCGGTTGAGCCGCCACTTTGACCCGGGTCAAATCCTGTTCGATCCGTGCCCGGTTGATGCGACCTGCATCCCGGCTCATTTTTTGATTGTCATTGATCCGGTTCATGACCGTGGCGTGTGGTTTACGGGCCACCTGTGCATCACTCAAGGTAAATCGGCTTCTATCGGTATCGAAATTGTTGATGACCGTATTGTTGATCACCGTAGAGGGACTGTAGTTGTTAATGATCGCCGCCCTGCCGATATTGGGTTGCACATAGGGAGTGTAGCGATTTCCTCTGTACATATGGTCCCGAGGAATGATGACGGCTCCGTCGAGGTAGCGATAACGGGAAAGGTTGATGTTGATGACCGTGCCTCGATGAACAACCACGGTGCGGTGGCCCCAGGGCCGGTAGCCGTAGTAAATCTCGTCCGGTGCAAGCGGCACCCAGCCGATGGAAGGACCGCTGTGGATCCAGCCCACCCGGCCGGGATACCAGCCAAAGCTGATGGAGATGCCCGGTACGCGGGCAACGGCCCGGGTTACCGGAGGAACCCAATACCAGGTGCGGAATGATTCGACGTAAACCCACGAGCCATAATGGTGGGTGACATAGCCGAAAGGCTCATCCGGAATCCAGCAGTTATCGCCGTAATACACGCTCCAGCGTCCGGAGGTGTAAGGCCGCCAGCCTGGATCGACTCGGGTCGGCCGCCACATGTTGCGATAATCGCCCTCATAGTAGACACGTTCCCAACGGCCGTTTTCTTCCAAAGCATAGGCTTCGTCGCGGATGGGTTCGGGTAGATATTCTACCGATGAACCTCTGTTTTGCTGGCGCTGGGCCCAGATGTTGTCGCGCTGGCCGTTCCAGTCGTCCCAAGCCGAATCGACGGTACCGTTCCCCTCGGCAGTTGTTTTCCGGTCAGCAATAATTGAGGGAGAGCCTTCCTGCACTTCGTATCTCGAACCCGTGGCGCTATGGACAAAATCGACGTCGCCGCGGACGGCGATGACTTCCAGGGAGTCGTCGCCAACATAAAGATCAAAAATTGTGCCGCCCGGGGCGACTACATACCCGAAAGGAGTCGTTACCTTAATGACGGCGTCGTCGCTCTTGTTATACAGACGGGCAAGGCCAGAGGCGACGTCCACGGTGGTGGCATCGGGATTGAGGGCAATGAGCTGAATCTGGGTGTTCTCGCCCACCCGAAGCCAGGTTCTGTTTGGCATGATGAACTCGGCCTTGGTGTCCTCACCCGAATAGAGCGCGTCTTCCAGGCCAAAGGGCGCATCATCGACCGTAGCGACCCAATCTTTTCCTTCCTCAACGTAGCGGAGGAGTTTGCCTTCTATGTGTGCGATCCTGCCGACAAGAATGCCTTCCTCGCTGTCGGCGGCCAATGCCGAAGTGTTGGCAGCAAGTGCTCCAAAGGCAATGAGCAGGACGAGGCTGAGATATCGCAATGCAGTGTACATGGTCGTCTCCTTGATTGACGGTTGTGCTCGATTGAGCCCGGCAATAATCGGCCGGTAGTCCTGTACTGTATAGATTTGTGAACGGGATTTCAACTGCTCCTCCGCATTATCTTTTGCAAACGGAGACCGGAGCATTGAATAGCTCGTATTTATACGACAAAGGGTGTTTCCTGGTTGAAATCCGGGTTGTAATAATCGGCACTGGCAAACTCCTGGATCCAGCCGTTGGTAAAGCCGAGCCGTTCCATTTCAGCGACTACCTGCGCGTATTCTTCGGGCAGGAGTTGCCGGTTGAGGGGGGGCAGGTTGGCCACGGCAGCATTCGGTTGATACTGGGACATCAACGATAAGGTGAGGCGAGGCGAGAGGGTGCACGCCAAAAAGCGAAGCGCCTGCAAACTGTTGGCAACCGACCCAGGCAGGACCAGATGACGGACGATCAGGCCGCGCTCGGCCATGCCCTCATCGTTGAGATGGAGCATGTTGCCTTTTTGGCGGTACATTTCACCAAGTGCGGCTGCGGCAATCTTCGGGTAATCATTTGCTCCGGACAGTTTTGCTGCCAGAACCGGATCGCTGTATTTATAGTCCGGCAGGTAGACATCCACCCAATCCTCGAGGGCGCGCAGGGTTTCCACCCGGTCGTAGCCGTTACTGTTATAGACGATCACCGGGTTACACCCGCGTTGGCGTATTTCCTCAATGATGGCAAACATCTGCGGCACCATATGCGAGGGTGAAACAAAACCGAGCCGGTCGACTCCGGTTGCCAGGATGGCAATTATGGCCTCTGCTACTCGGGCAAGTGACCAATCCGCCCCCCGGATATCGTGCTCATTGCGAGAAATCTGATGGTTCTGGCAAAATTGGCAGCGCAGGTTGCAGTGGCCGAAAAAGACGTTGCAGATGCCTGTTTGGCCGCTGATTGCCGGTTCCTCGCCCCGGTGCAAGGTGATGGCGGCGATGGCATAACCGGCTCCAGTGCGGCAGAAGCCGGTGGCTCCGGCGAAGCGGTCAACGCCACATTGCCGGGGGCAGAGGCAGCAGTTGTGCAGGGCAAAAGGAAGTGTCGAGATAGGGGGCGTTGGGGGCATGAGGGTTTGTTAAGGTTTGATGCACAAAATTTTCACTCGCCATGGTAGGGGAACGGGTGGCGCTATGTCGCCCGACACTATAATCGCACTGATGCGAAAAGGGCATACGGTTTTGCTTGGGTGCGAAGTGTCCGGGGAACCGTGCTCGCCTGCTTAAAACGGTGAAGAAGGGCGGTCCAGCAAAATCGCCCTGGTTCTCCGTTCGAATCTGCAGTATATCGATTCTTGTCCGCCGGGACTGGGCCCAAAGAGCACCACGCCCATGGCTGGCAATGCAATGTGCAGCAGCATCCCGGTGCCCTGCGGAGAAACCCGATGCAACAACTCCTTCGTGACAGCCTCAAATCCTCGATTGCCAGCGGGCTGCTGATCCTCAAATATGTGGTGCCGCTTTATTTGGTGGCGGATGGACTGCAGTATTTCGATCTCTTGCGCCACCTGGGTTTTCTCTTTGCCCCGTTCACTTCGCTGCTTGATCTGCCGCCCGAGGCAGCGGTGGCTCTTGCCGGCGGCGTGCTGATCAATATATATGCCGGCATTGCCTTTGCCGCGCCCCTGGGCCTTTCACCGTATCAATGGACCATTCTCGCGGTCTTTCTCGGGGTGTGTCATTCGATGATCGTCGAGAGCGCCATCATGGCAAAATTGGGCATCTCCTACGGCTACTCCATCCTGCTGCGGGGGCTGGGCGCTTGCCTCACGGTCATTCCTGTCCTGCTGATGCCCGCTTCCTTTTTCGGTCAGACGGTCCAACACAACCAGATCACCGCGCCGCACTACGAAACCTTCCATCAGATGCTGCTCCACTCGGTGTGGAATGCTCTGGTACTTTCGGTGGAGATCATCTGCCTCATCAGCCTGATCATCGTTGTCATGGATGTGCTCAAATCAACCAGATTTCTGCGGGCCCATCTGGAAAAGGTCAGCACCTCTTTTTCCATCATTGCCGGGCAGTTGCTCGGCATCACTTACGGCGCCGGTATCCTGATCCGCGAAGCAACTAGGGGTACTCTCAGCCGTGAGGATATTTTTTTCATCGGCACCTTTCTCATGATCTGCCACTCGATAGTCGAGGATGTGCTGCTTTTTGTCCTGTTCGGGGCCAACTATTGGATTATAATAGGCGTCCGTTTGACGGCGGCACTGGTGATCAGTTGCATTCTTGTGCGCGTTTTTCGGGTGGTTTCCCTGGACTCGGTAGTCCGGCCATGAAACTGACTGGTAGGTAAAAGAGATAAAATTGATTTGTGAGTGAAATGCTTGATTTGATTACCCTATCCATAGGGTCCATTCCGTATCTTTATACGGAATAGCAGCATTTTTTTTACAAGTTAATAACAGGAAAACCATTTTGGCCTTCTTTAAAAATAATGGCTAAGACCATATTCGATGGTTTCTGGGGTATTGGGTGAGGATAAAAACACAAAAGCTATATCTTCTTGATAAGATAGAAGATGCTATATAAATTGACCAGCTACTCGACACTCTGTGTAACCATACTCTATTAATGGTGCAGCACTTAGCATCTCAGTTTCTTAACTTTTTCAGCCCCTCAACCCTGTCTGCCCGATAACCGGGAATTCCTCGCCGATCAAGGAGACTTTACCTTGTCTGTCCTCGCCTCTCTCCGCCTCAACGGAACCCTGCCCAAGATCTATTTTTGCACCGTCATCACCTTCTGTTCCCTGTATGCGGCCCAGCCGATTCAACCGGTGTTTCAGCATGAATTCGCCCTGACTTCCTTTCAGGCCATTCTCTTCACCACCTTGATGATGCTGCCGCTCGGTTTTGCCCCGATGTTTTACGGTGTCCTTCTGGAGTCACTCTCCGCCCGAATGATCGTGCGCACCGCCATCCTCCTGCTTGGGGTGCTGGAACTGGTGTTCAGCCTGACCAACAACTATCTGCTGCTGCTTTTCCTTCGCGGCCTGCAGGGCATGGCCATTCCGGCCATCCTGACCTCACTGGTCAGCTATATCTCGTTTACCGCGCCCCGGGAAGACGTGCAATCCGCCATTGCCCGCTATATTGCCG
Source organism: uncultured Desulfobulbus sp. (assembly GCF_963662935.2). Classification (NCBI taxonomy): domain Bacteria; kingdom Pseudomonadati; phylum Thermodesulfobacteriota; class Desulfobulbia; order Desulfobulbales; family Desulfobulbaceae; genus Desulfobulbus; species uncultured Desulfobulbus sp. Next base: position 3,132,501 of record NZ_CAXXTL010000002.1, read on the forward strand.
CCACCATCCTCGGTGGCTTTTTAGGCCGTTTTTTTTCCGGCCTGTTCACCGATCTCTTCGGCTGGCGGTTTTTCTTTTTTGTTCTCGGCCTGTTGCTGATCTGGGGATTTTTTCTCCTCCGCACCCTGGAAAAGGACGCCAATCTCGAGTACACACGGCCCAAATTGGCCGAGGTGGCAGAGCTGGTGCGGCAACCGCAGTTTTTCTGGTTGTATTGCACTATTTTTTCGGTTTTTTTCGTCTTTGCCGGCCTGCTTAATTTTCTGCCCTTTGAACTCAAGGCGATCAATCCCTCCTTTCGCGAAACCGGCATCGGTTTCATGTATTTTGGCTATGTCATGGGCATTTTGGTGTCGCTTAACGTCCGGCGGTTGATCAGCCTGTTCGGTTCGGAAACCAGGGTCGCCATGGCCGGCCTTTTTCTGTATTTCATCGGCATCTGCGGCTTCATGATTCCGGATCATCGGGCCATGTTCCTCTCCATGTTCGTTTTCTGCACCGGCATGTTTATGGCGCATTCCCTACTCTCGGGTTTTATCAACACCCTGGCCAAGAGCAAGAAGGGCATTGCCAATGGTGTCTACATCTCCTTTTATTACCTCGGTGGCACCATCGGTTCATTTGCCCCGGGCGTGCTGTACGAGCATTTTGGCTGGAGGATTTTTCTGTACAGCCTGATCCTGGTGGTCTGCGGGGCGCTCTATTGTCTGCGGCGGCTGCAGCAGGCAGCAGCTGCGGCACATGCTGCGGAAAACGGCGAGGAGGATCGATTAGAGTGAAGACAATCAAAAGACATTCTTTGGAAGATTTCGGATGTTCGGGCTGAAGATCCGATTCCGCTGAATCACAAAGGCCGTTTGACCCATTGGGGATCAAACGGCCTTTTTTATTGCCACCAGCTTATTGCCCGGGTGAACGGGCGGGGGATGCCCGTCTTACTTGGTTTTCAGTTTGACCCAGTACTGCTCGTAGAGTTTGAGGGTTTTCTCATCCAAACTGTCGAGGAATTCCCCCTTGGCGGCATCTTGAACCGGCGGGTTGACGATGCTATTCTCTTTCATCGCAGCCGGGAGGAACTCGAAGACCTTGGCGTTGGGCGAGGAATAGCCCATGGACACGCTGATGAGGGCCGAAACTTTTGGCTGGAGTACATACTCAATAAACCGGTAGGCCGCCTCGACATGCTCCGCTCCTCTGGGAATGCAAAAGCTGTCGAGCCAGAGACTGAATCCTTCCGGCGGGTAGATATAGCGGATCGCCTTGTTCTCGTTGTTGGCAATATAGGCCTCGCCGTTATAGACCAGACCGGCGGCGACTTCACCGGAAAGCAGCGCCTGTTTGGGTGAATCGGAATCAAAGACCCGAACAGAGGGCATCAGGGGACGCAGCTTCTCATAGGCCTGGCGCAGATGTTCCGGATCCTTTTCATTGATCGAATAGCCGAGCACTTTCAGGCCGATGCCCATGACTTCGCGGGCATCGTTGGGCAGAATCAGTTTGCCCTTGAGTTCCGGTTTCCACAGGTCAGCCATTTTTTGCACTGTCTGTTGAGGCATGATGCCGGTGTTGAGTACCAGGGCGGTCGAGCCCCACATGTACGGCACCGAATAGCTGTTGCCCGGATCGAAACTCTGGTTGGTGAACTGCGGGGCGATCAATTGGAAGTTGCCTATTTTCTTGGTGTCGATCTGGGCGAGCAGTCCCTCGCGCCGCATCAGACCGACATGATCGGAGGAGGGCACTATCAGGTCGTAGCCCTTGCCCACCAGCTTGACCTTGGCGTACATGGCCTCGTTGCTGTCGTAGGTGGAAATGTTGACCTTGATGCCGGTTTCCTTGGTGAACTCAGCGAGGACCTCTTCCGGGATGTATTCCGACCAGATATAGAGGTTGAGTACTTTGTCCGCGCCGTAGCCAGGCGGCACGGCAGCACAGAGCACCAGGAGCGCCAGGCAGGCGCCATGCAGGATCGTTTTCATTGTTTCTCCTTGAGCAGTTTTCGGGAAAGAACGAGGGCGGCTATGGTTATGGCCATCATCACCATACAAAGCGCATTGACGTCGGGTTTGATGCCGAGGCGAACCATGGAATAGATGCGCAGCGGCAGAACCTCGTAGTCAGGGCCGGTGGTGAAGAAACTGATAATCACGTCGTCAAGCGACAGGGTGAAGCTGAGCAACCAGCCGCCGATCACGGCGGGGGTGGCCAGGGGCAGGACAATGTAACGGAATATCTGATATTCGCCGGCGCCCAGGTCCTTGGCCGCATCAACAATGTCGGTGGGGAAACCGTGAAAGCGGGAATACACCGTGGTGGCGACAAACGGCACGCAGAGCACGGTGTGGGCCAGCAGCAGGGTGGAAAAGCCCAGCGGCAGATACACAGCGAGATAGAGCAGCAGGAGCGAAATGGCAATGACAATGTCCGGCGACATCATCATCACAAAAAGGGTGCCGAAGAGCAGGCGGCGGCCGGGAAAGCGGTACTGGTGGAGGATAAAGGCGGCAACGGTACCCAGCAGGGTGGCCAGGGTGGCGGCACCGGCGGCGATAACCAGCGAGTTGAGCGCCGCGGTCATCAAGCCGGGGTTCTGCCAGAGCTTGACGTACCAGTCGAGGGTAAAGCCCTTCCAGGCAAGCGAGTATTTGGAGCTGTTGAAGGAGAAAACGGCAACAATCACCAGCGGCAGATAGAGAAAGCCGTAGACGCCGGTGGCGAACAATCGTTGTAGCCAGCGGATCACGGCAGCATCTCCTTGCCCGAACGGCGGTTGGCCAAAGAGTAGAGGATCAGCAGCAGACCCATGGCAAGGGTCATGGTGACGCTGGCTGCCGCGCCCATGGGGATGTCGCGGAAGACCAGGAACTGGTCGCGGATGTAGTTGCCCAGCAGCATCGAACGGGCGCCGCCGAGGATATCGGAGACGTAAAACATGCCAAGCGCCGGCAGAAAAACCAGCATGGTCCCGGCAATGATACCGGGCACGGTCAGAGGCACGGTGATCCGGCAAAAATTCTGCAGACGGCCCGCACCCAGATCTCTTCCCGCCTCCAGCAGTCGCGGGTCCACTGCTTTGAGGGCCGCGTACAGAGGCAGGATCATAAACGGCAACAGGGTGTAGACCAGACCGATGAAGACCGCCAGCGGCGTGTACATCATCTGCAGCGGTTGGTCGATCAGGCCGCTCCCCAGCAGCAGGCTGTTGATGATGCCGTCGGCCTTGAGTAGCATCACCAGGGCATAAGTGCGGATCAGGGAGTTGGTCCAAAAGGGGATCATCACCAGCAAGAGCAGCAGCGGCTGCACCCTAGCTCCGGCCTGCGCCAGGATGTACGAAAAGGGATAGCCCACGGCCAGGCAGAGCAGGGCGGCAATGGCGGCTAGTCCGATCGAATCGACAGCCATACCGAACACGGCCGGCGATAGCAGGTGGAGATAGTTGGTCAGCGTCAGCCCCGGCTTGACCAGGGTTTCTGTGCCCCGCTCCAGCAAACTGGCCCCGAGCAGGATCAGGTAGGGGATCAGCGCCAACACCGCTATCCAGGCACAGGTGACGCCGATCAGCAGCCTGCGGAAGAGCGAACTCTTATTCATGCGGCAGCACAACCTCCCAGCCCTCATGCCAGCCAAGGGCCACCGCATCGCCCGGTTTGAAGTAGAGATTTTCGCTGTCGTCGTCGAAGAATTCGGTGACCTGAACACGGGTTCCGCTTTCCAGGTTGACCTCCACGTCGTAGGTGGCGCCGTGGTAGAAGACCCGCCGCACCGTGCCCTTGAGCCGGGCCTGCTGAAATTTGGCCGAGAGATCCAGCGATTCGGCCATGTCCTGCTCCAGTTCCAGGCGGAAGTCCTCGGGCCGGAGCAGAATATGGATCGGTTGGGCCAGGCTGAGCTGCCGGTTGCTCCTGAGGCTGACCGTCGCCCCTTCGACCAGTGCCATGAAGGTCGCGGGTCCAGTCTGTTCCCGGATAATGCCATTGAGCACATTGATATCGCCGACAAATCGGGCGACATAGAGGTTGAGCGGCTCCTCGTAGATCTCCATGGGCGTACCGATCTGTTCGATCCGCCCCTCCTGCATGACCACCACCCGGTCCGACAGAGCAAAGGCCTCGTCCTGATCGTGGGTGACGAGAACAAAGGTGATGCCCAGGGTACGCTGCAGCTGTTTCAACTCTTTTTGCATCAGCTTGCGCAGGCGGTGATCCAGGGCGGACATCGGTTCGTCGAGAAGAAGAACACGAGGTTTGTTGACGATGGCGCGAGCAATGGCGACCCGTTGCTGCTGGCCGCCGGAGAGTTCGGTCGGTCGCCGTCGCTCCATCCCGGTGAGTTGGACCAGTTCCAGTGCCTGCTCCACGGAGACTGCTACTTCGGCTGCCGGTTTTTTCGCCATGCGCAGGCCAAAGGCCACATTGTCGAAGACCGTCATGTGGGGGAAAAGGGCGTAATTCTGGAAGACGGTGTTCACTGTCCGCCGTTCCGGCGGCACCCGGTCCACGTCCTGACCGTCGATCAGCAGCGACCCGCTGGTGCAGTGTTCAAAGCCGCCGATCAGGCGGAGCAGGGTGGTTTTGCCGCAACCTGAAGGGCCGAGCAGGGTGAGAAATTCGCCGTCAGCAACAGAGAGGGAAATGTCGGTCAGGGCCCGATGATGGCCATATTCCTTGGAGACCTGATTCAGTTCAACGACCGTCTTGTTCAATCCGCATGTCTCCCTAAAAAGATCGGCTTTCGCATGCAGATCGCCGGATGTCAGTACATCTTCCGTTTGCCGAAATTCGATCCGATGACGTTGAAGCTGTTTTCTACAATGAACAGCGCGTGTTCATCAATTGTAAAGACGATGCTTTCCAGTTTTTTTAACTGGAGATTGTTGGTAATGGCCATGAGGATGAGTTTGTCCTTGCCGCTGTAGGCCCCTTTGCCTTTGATAAAGGTGGCGCCTTGATTTTCCTCCTCGTTGAACAGCTTGGAGATTTCTTCGTTATGGTCGCTGATCACATAAACGATCTTGCGCTCGTTGAAAAGCGAAAGGATGTAATCCAGGGAAACCGAAGAGATAAACACCAGAATGATTGAGGCAATGAAGATATCCGGGGTGTAAAACGAAGCGGTCAGGCCAAAGAGAATGACGTTAAAGAGCAGATACACCTTGCCGATGCCGATATTGAAGCGGTTATTGAGGATGACCGCGACAATGTCGAGCCCGCCGGTTGAACCCAGGGAGCGCAGAGTGATACCAACACCGGCCCCGCAGATGAGGCCACCGGCGACAGCGGCATACAGTTGTTCCTTGATGTGGAAATCGAGCACGAGCCATTCGGAGGCGGCGGTGACCACCAGCACGCCGTACAGGCTGTAAAAAAAGAACCGTCGGCCGACATAGAACCAGCCGATGGCAAAGAGCGGGATGTTGATCAGCAGGTACCAGACCGGGGGGGTGAGCAGGCTGGTTTTATAATAGAGGAGCAGGGCTGCGCCAAAGACTCCGCCGGTAATGAAGGAGTTGTGCACCACTGCCCCGTTGATCCCGATGGAAAAAATCACCGAGCCCAAGGTAAGGAGCAGAATATTCCAGGCGACGGAATTGACAAGATTGTAGCGCTTCATTGCTCAACCGTCGCCCTGTTGCCGTTGGGATTTTCATACATCAGCGATTGTTGTGCAAGCAGCAAATAAGGGTTTTATAAACCAGTTTTGCTGCCAGCAGGTGGGTATGGAGCCCGCTTTGCTGAGGAGCAAGGCCGGTCACGTCGAAACCGATGATGGTTTTTTCCCGGGCTACCATGCGGATGAGATTATTGAGGGTATACCAGTCGAGTCCACCGGGTTCGGGCTTGGCCACGGCAGGCATGCAGGCTGGATCAAGGACATCGAGGTTGATGGCCAGGTAGACGGTCTCGCTGAGCACATCAATGGCGTCGGCTGCTGCATTGAGACCATTGTTATAAATGTCACGGGCAAAAACCAGGTTGTCGATGAGGATCTTTCCCTTTTCTGCCTTGACCATGCTGCGGATACCGATGTGGGAGATCATGCATTTTTCTTTGATCCTCGCCATCACGTCTGGCTCCTCGGTGGCGGGATCGAGCAGATGGGGATGAGCGCCGAGATGGAGCACGCTGAGGTTATTGTCCTGCCCGAGCGCAGCCCGGACCAAGCCTTCGCTGATCAGATGACTCCCACCGATGGCAGCGACCAGTTTGTTTTTCTTGAAATGCGGGCTGGTCTGATTGGCCAGCTCATCCATTACTTCCTGCCGGTTATCCGGGCAGACCATCGGGTCCAGGGTGTGCAGATTCAGTTCGTTGAGGTCGGTGTTTGTTTCGACATCATAGGCGGAAAGCATCTGAGACGCCTGGAGAATTACCTCGGGGCCCTTGTTCATGCTTGGGGTGCGGCCCGATCCCTTATACGGAATGGGGAGGATGACTGCTTTGGCTTGGTTATAAGGGGGCTTTGTTGCCGACAGATTGAGAAAATTCATTCTTCAACACCTCAAAAGCATAGATTCGTGTGAACAACTGGGTGCCAGGCTGGTCGCGATTCGCCATGCCTTGATCAATCGTATTCCTCACCGTACCGCTCATCCGGTTCGTCGAGCTCGGCGTCGATATCACCATCGAGCAGTTTAAGACGAAGCGGATCGAGCGAGCGAATCAGAAATTCGGCCTCGCAGTCATTACAGTAAACAATATCCTCTTCCTCGCAATAGCTATCAACGATGATGTCGCCGCCACAGACTGAGCACTCCTCAATCTGGCTATCATCCTCATCATTTTCTCGATCAACCATGGTTCCGCCTAAAGAATGGGGTTATTGAAATCAGGCGTTGTCTTGTTTCCTTGATTTCGGGCAATCAACAGGGAAGGCTTTTTCCCGGAACAGCGGGTCGCGTGTCCTGTTGCCTCGTTGATGGAAATATAACGTACCCTCTCTGTCAATAAAAAAAATGAGTAAATCAGCGTAATAACTGCACGCTGGGCCCTGTTTTCCGCTGGCGGGACAGGTGGGTGCAGGAAGTGCGGAAAAACTCGACCCGGCTGTCGGTCATTACCCGACAGAGAAGCTCCGAAGAAAAGGAACTGTTTGTGCGCGGGGTATAAAGAGAAAAAAGGCGCCCCGCAGAGGGCCGGAGGAAGAGAACTTGAAGAAGGGTTGTCTTCTGGGATGAGGTTGAGTGTTCCCCCGTTTTTGACGGCCACCACAGTGTATTGGGCGGCATGTATCTCTTTCGAGCGCGCTCCCCCAGCAGGCAAGGCGCTCTCGAAAAGGTTCAGGAACCGTGCTCATTTTCTCTTGAAAAGAGCACGGAGGCAGGGCGATTTATTGCTGTTTGAACAGGGTGTAGATTGAGGAAAAATCGAGTTCGCTCATGCCTTCGGCCATGGCGCGGCCAAAGAGCTCCTTGATCACTGCACCGGTGAACAGCGGCCGTTTGCTTTCATAGGCCAGATCCTGCAGGCAATGCAGATCCTTGTAGATCAGCGAGTTGGTAAAATGGGGCGAGAAATCCTCAGACAGGAGCTTGGCCCTCTTGGCGTTGAGCACCAGGGACTGGCCGCCGCCGACATGGAGAATATCGAGCACCGCTTCTTTTTTGATGCCGACTCCTTCGGCAAAGGCCACAGCTTCCGCCAGGGTGGCCATGAAACTGCCAAGTGCCAGGTTGTTGATCAGTTTCATCTTGGTGGCTAAGCCAGCCTCCGGTAGGTGGAACAGATGCTTGCCCACATTGGCTAAAACCGGTTCAGCCCTGCTATATCCTTCTTCCTTGCCACTGACCAGCACAGTTAGGGTGCCTTGAGAGGCGGGCACGACACTGCCGAGCACCGGTGCTTCCAGGTAGATGGCACCGGCCTGGGCACAGAGATCGTGAAAGGCAAGAACCTCGCGGAAATGGTTGGTGGTGTGGTCAATGATGATCTTGCCGTTGAGATCGGCAGCGAGCAGGCCCTGATCCTGGGTGAAGACAGTCTGCACAGCGGCGCTGTCAAACAGGCAGATGAACACGATGTCGGCCTGTTGGGCCACTTCGGCCGGTGAGGCGGCGACGGTGGCCCGCAATCCTTCGGCCTTGTCCGCCGACCTGTTCCAAATCGTTAGGGTATGCTGACATTCAAGCAATCTACCGGCAATCGCCTTGCCCAGATGTCCAAGTCCGATAAAACCAAGCTGCATAATAGAACCTCCTGCATTGTTGTTTCGCGCGAGGGCGGGTGGTGGCGTTGCAAAACGCTTTGCCTGGAAAAGGAACAACCGCTCCGGATGGCTCGACTGAAACCTACCTGAGCGGCGATTATGATACCACTTCCAGAACCTTGCCGGTCACTTTTTTAAGGAAGGTTTTCAGCAGCTGGCGTTGCCGCGTCTCACCTTTTCAGGAATCTTTCACGGCCCTGTCACGGAAATTCTGTTGTGGAGATAGGCCTGCCGCAACGGTTCGGGGAATTTTTCAATGGCAGAGCGCAGCATGGTCCGCGGCATGGCCTGGTAGTGTTGCCGGAGAAAAACCTCCGCTGTCTCTTGATCGCGCTTGCCGACCTCCCGCAGCATCCAGCCCACTGCCTTGTGAATGAGATCGTGCCGGTCCGCAAGGAGAAGGGCAGCGACGGCCAGGCAATCGTCAAAGTCGTTATTCTTGATCAAATGCAAGGTGGCGATGACGGCGATCCGCCGCTCCCAGAGTGATGTAGAGTTTGCCAGGCTACCGAGAAGAGCTCGATCCTTATCCTCAAGAAAAGCGCCGACAATCTGCGGGGCCGAACAGTCGACCAGATCCCAGTTGTTGATACAGGCGATGTTGTCCAGATAACTTGCGAACACCGCGGCTTTGTCATCCTGATCACCCTTGGCGAACCGGGCAACCATCAGCAACAGGGCAAAGAGGCGCTCTTCATGCCAGGGTGAGTGCAGCACCTCGCACATGGCCGCCAGCGACGTTTGCCGGTATCGGGGCAGCAGGCTGCGGAGCATGGGAAGGCGGATGCCGAGGAACTGGTCGCCCTCGCCGTACTGGCCGGGACCGGTTTTGAAAAAACGTTGGGAATGGGCAGCAATGGCGGGGTCGCCCAGTTGCCGCAGGGCCTGTGGGATGGATTGGGCCTCGGTGTTCGTGCTGCGTGGATGGGGCGTCATTACAGCCACTTCTTCTTCCGGAAGAGGGTCAGGAGCACCGCCGGAATCAAGAAGAAGAAGCCCCAGAGGATCGGGTAAGACCAGCGCCAGCGCAACTCCGGCATATAATCGAAATTCATGCCGTAGACTCCGGCAATAAAGGTCAGGGGGATAAAGATGGTGGCGAACACGGTCAGCACCTTCATGATTTCGTTCATCCGGTTGCTGACGCTGGAGAGATAGATGTCGAGCATCCCGTTAATCAAATCCCGGTAGGAGTCCATGGTGTCGATCACCCGCAGGGTGTGATCAAAAACATCGCGGAAAAAGGGCAGGGTTTTTTCCTGGATGAGCGGGCTCTCGCTACGCTGGACCGCAAGCAGCACCTCGCGCAACGGAAGGATTGCCTTGCGGATGAACACCAGTTCGCGCTTGAGCAGTTGGGTGGTGGCAAAGGTCTTGGGCCGGGGCCGGTCCAGCAGTTTGATTTCCAGGTCCTCGATCGCCTCTTCCAGGGTATCGGAGAGGGCGAAATAATTATCCACCACCGCATCCATGATCACATAGGTGAGATAATCCGTACCCATGGAGCGGATGCGACCCTTGGCATTGGTCAGCCGTTGGCGGAGGCTGTTGAACAGGCCGTCCGTCGTCTCCCTGAAGGTGAATAGAATATCGGCAAACACCAGGATAGAGACCTGTTCGTGGCGGACGGTCAAAGCCTCGGTGGAGTTCAGGGTTTTGACAACCAGGAAAAGGTAGTCGTCGTATTCCTCGAATTTTGGCCGCTGATGGGTGTTGAGGATATCCTCAAGCACCAGCGGGTGGACGGTGAACTGGTGGCCGATGGCCTCGATCATCTCAACAATGTCAAGCCCTTCGCAGTGGACCCAGAGGGTCGCTCCAGGGTTGCGGTGCTGAAGAATGTCGTCAATGGTGGCGACCAGGTGTTCTTCGAAATGATCAGTGCTGTAACTGATCAGGGTGATACGACCCGCTGCGGCTGGTTCCTTGCCGACATGCACCAGGGTGCCTGGCGGTAGGCCCGCCTTTTCGGATGGGTAATTGAGGGATTCGGCCATGCGCTCCTCCTTGGATGGTGATGGACAGCGGTTAGCTCTTTGGCTGATGTGGCGTGGAAAGGAAGCGGGCCGTGATCAAATCGGCAATTTCCCGGCTCTGGGTAAGTTGGAAACGCAGACCATCCGCTAGCGGCAGGTTGGTGGCCACGGCGATCACCCCAGTTACCTGATCACGCAGTAGCGGTGCATCGCTTTCCCTTCTGACCTCGATTTTGGGTATATTGGCGGCATGCTTGAACCCTTCGGCAATGACGATATCTGCTTCTGAAAACAGACGTTGGGCCAACGCCAGCAGGTCGAGGCCCGGTGGTTTGCTTTGCACGATTAATTGGTCCGGGGCCAACAGGGCCACACTTTCAGCGCCGGCTGACTTGTAGAGAGCAGTGTCGGTGTGCAGTTGGTCAAACACAATGCCGCTTTCCTTGGTCGATTTGATCACCGCAACGGTATAGCCCATCTCTTTGAGATGGGCCACCACCTGCCGGGCCAGGGTGGTTTTACCGGAATTATGCCAACCTATAAAACTGATAACCGGAGGCATGGGACTCCTTGCTGGTTGCTTGCCTTTGCTCAGGCAAGTCGACTCGACGAGAAAAAGTTGACGAAAAAACGACTTTCAAGATCATGCGATTGTTATTATTAATTTAATTATAAAACAACAAGTTAAAATATGGCTCCGAAACTGTCCATCCTTGAACGTATCGGATGGTGCAACCGTTTATAATTTTGCCGAGAACTGCAGTTCATCCCGATCCGAGCTGTGTTGAGGTTCTCGAAAGCGTGATGCCGTGCGCAGGTAGGTTGTCCGCGTGCGTGTTCGCCGTCCGCTTCCAGTGTCGCCTTTTGGATCAATTTTTTCACCAGGGAGTAAGCCTCTAATGCGTGTTCAGTCAGTTGTGAAAATTGGCGCTCTGTTGGCGGTTCTTGTGGCCCTTCTGGCAGTGGGAGCGGTCATTGCCTTCAAATTCGTGAATCTGGAACAGGTCAAGAATATGTTGACGACACAGGTGAAAACCGCCACCGGCCGGACTCTGACCATTGCCAGCCCACTTGAGCTGCAAGTGGGTTTGGTTCCGGTTGTCATCGCCAAGGGTGTGACCCTGTCCAATCCCGCCGGATCGACGCGCTCTGAGATGGCCAAGATCGGCCAGGTCGAGATGGAAGTTGCCCTGATGCCGCTGCTGAAGCGGGAGATTCTTGTCAAGCGGCTGATTGTTTCCTCGCCCGACATCCTGATCGAGACCGAGGCCCAAGGGCCGGGAAATCTGGATTTCAGTAACCCGACGGAAAATAGCGAGGCCAAAGCAAGTGAGCCCGCACCTTCCGCCCCAAAGGAAGGCGGTGGCTACTCTTTTAACCTCAATGAACTGATCATCACCGATGGTCTGGTGAGCTGGTATGATCGCGTCTCCCAAAAAACCGAGGCAGTGGAAATCAAGAAATTGACTCTGCGGCCAGATAGTGCCGATGCCGAGCTTTTGGCCGTGCTTCTGCATACCAAGGTTCGGGAGCATACCATTGAACTCAGTGGCACCGCTGGCCGGCTTGCCACTGTGCTCGACGGTAAACCCTGGCCGGTCAATCTCAAGGGTACCATAGCCGGGATAACCGTGAGCATTGAAGGCAGCATTGCCGAACTTGTCGCCTTTCGTGGCCTGAATTTGAGGCTAGCGGCCCAAGGCGCCGAGTTGATCGATGTTGTTCGCCTTACTGGAATAACCGAGCCAGGGCTTCCGCAAAGTGCAGGTCCCTTTAAGGTTGCAGCCCATCTGAGCGATACCGGCGGCGAGCAATTGCACCTTACCGATGTGAATTTTGAGGCAGGAAAACGCGATTTGCTGCTGCTCAACGCCCAAGGTTCAGTGACTGATCTGACAGGAGCCGTTGCTGTTGATCTGGGGCTGAAGGTGGAAAGCGACAGTCCAGCTGCCGTGGCGCAATTAACGGGAAACCAGTGGCCGATCAAAGGCCCGGTGAAAGGCTCGGGAATAGTGCAGGGCAGCAGCAAACACTTACATCTTACCAATGTGGATTTTGAAGCGGGAAAACGCGATTTGCTGCTGCTCAACGCCCAAGGTTCGGTGACTGATCTGACGGGATCCGTTGCTGTTGATCTGGGGCTGAAGGTGGAAAGCGACAGTCCAGCTGCCATATCGCAATTAACGGGAAACCAATGGCCGATCAAAGGCCCGGTGAAAGGCTCGGGAAAATTGCAGGGCAGCAGCAAGCAATTGAACCTTACCCATGTGGATTTTGAGGCGGGTAAACGCGAACTACTGCTCAACGCTAAAGGTTCGGTGACCGACTTGACAGGAGCAATTGGGGTTGATCTCGCGCTGAAGATGGAAAGCGACAACCTAGCAGCCGTGGCCCTATTGACTGGCAGAGAATGGCCGGTCAAAGGGCCAGTGAAATTTTCCGGAAGAGTGCGTGGCAATAGCAAACAATTGCACCTTGCCGACATGGATCTGGCGGCAGGCGAACGCGAATTTTTGCTGCTCAATGCCAAGGGGTCGGTTGCCGATCTCACAGGAACAATCGCTGTTGATCTGTCGATCGAGGCGGAAAGCGATGTTCCGGCAGCCGTGGCGCAAATGACGGGCAATGAATTGCCGATCAAGGGACCGGCGAAACTCTCTGGAAAAGTGCGTGGCAGCAAGACGACCATGAAAATGACCGGCCTCAAGGGCACTCTCGGCGGCAGCGATCTGAGCGGCGAGTTGGCCGTCATGACGGTTCCAAGGTTGCAGCTCTCAGGTAAATTGGCGAGCTCCCTCTTGAACGTAACCGATTTTACTGCCCCGGTGGCAACAACGGCTCCGGCAACAGCGGGTCCGAAAACACCAGCGGCGCAACCGGCCAAGGCCAAAAGTGACGACGGCCGCGTTTTTCCCAAGACGCCGTTGCCGGTCGCAGCTCTGCATATGGCGGATGCAGACTTGGTTGTGCAGATCGGCAAACTGATCCTGAAGGATAAACAGTTGATCGATGTGGCTGCTACGGTGCAACTCAACGCTGGCCGGCTGGTGGTCAAACCTTTCCGGTTTGGTCTAGTCGGGGGCGTTGTCGAGGGTGAGGCCAGTCTGGATGCTGCCGGCAAAATGCCGGTTGTGGTCCTGCGGCTGGATGGCCGTCAGATTGAACTGGGCAAGCTTGATAGCAATGGCCCGATCACCGGCGGCAAAAGTGATATAAAGGTCGATCTGAAAGGCAACGGCGAGTCGGTGCGCGCTCTGATGGCCTCGGCCAGAGGAGAGACGAGTTTGAGTGTGGGCGAGGGACGTCTGCAGAACAAGGCTGTTGATTTTGCCGCTGGTGATCTGATATTCCAGGTGCTTGGGGCAATCAATCCGTTTGTCAAAAGCGAGGACACCACCCAGATGACCTGCGCCGCCGTCCGGTTGGTCCTTCGTGATGGCGTCGCCACTGCCGATAAGGGGATTGCGATGCGTACCAGTAAAGTGGATGTGGTCGGTTCCGGCACCGTTGATCTACGCTCGGAGGGTATTGATTTGTTCATCAAGCCCCGCGCTCGCGGCGGGGTGGGCTTGTCGCTGTCCTCGCCCCTGGCGGGCCTGGTGAAAGTGGGGGGCACATTGAGCAAGCCATCCATGGGTATTGATGCGGCTGGCACCCTGCGAACCGCAGCTTCAGTTGGAGCAGGCGTCGCCACCGGCGGTCTTTCTGTGTTGGGAGAGATGCTGCTCGATAAGGCCACCATCGATGAGGATCCATGCCGGACAGCACTTGGTCAGTCTCAGCAGGACCAGAGCAAACAGAAGGCGGAACCGCAGAGGCAAAGTCCGGGTAAGCTTCTCCAGGGGCTGTTTGGCCGCTAGCCCACCTGGAACACTTCAATTGGATTCGATTCCGGCGAGATATTGCCGGGCGCCCTGCTTTCACCTGAGAATTTTGTGTGTTGAGAGGCCATTTTTGACAAACGCTCTTTGCACCTGCAAAAAGCGGCCCTTCGCAGGGCTGTGCGGCTGGTATCGCATTTAAATCTCCGATTATCCTATCTTTTTAACACCACACCCGGTATCCTGCAAACATCCACTGGATCTGTCCATCTCGGCAGTTGTTTCACCCGCCTCGTGCGTGGGTCTTCCGCCTTCTGATTTGCTCACATTCATCTCCCGAACTTCTTTCGGTAGGAGCAATCAGTCCCCTATGTATCATGTAAAATTCGAAACCTTTGTCATCGGTGGCACCGACTATATCATCCGTTCGTTGCAGGATCGCCAGCAGTTCCATGACCCGGCTGGGACGGCGGAAGCAATGGGCATCTCCTCGGCCACCTGGTCACTGTTTGGCACAGTCTGGCCTTCGGGTCTGATTTTGGCTGATATCATGAGCACCTATGATATTGCCGGAATCAAGATTCTGGAGGTGGGCTGCGGGCTCGGCATTGCCAGCCTGATTGCCAATGCACGCGGGGCCAGCCATACAGCCAGCGATTATCATCCGCTGGCGGACGAGTTTCTCCAGGAAAATAATCGGCTCAATGAGCTGCCGTCACAGCATTTCGAGCGCTGCGACTGGGCCGAGGCCCTGCCTGAAGTCGGGTTGTTTGATCTGATCATCGGCAGCGATCTCCTTTATGAGCCCGATCATCCGGCCTTGCTGTCCCGGTTCATCGATCTCCATTCCAGCCCTTCGGTCAAGGTGATCATCATAGATCCGGGCAGGCGGCAACAGGGGCAATTTACCCGCAGGATGGAAGGCTTGGGGTATGCGGCAAGTTTCACTCAGGCAACCGAGTCACAGACGTACGACCGCAATTTCACCGGCAAGATTCTCCACTACAATCGGGAAAACTGACGTAACGGATCGCACAAGGGCCGAGCCGATGCGGCGACCCTTCATTCCGGCAGCGGCTTACCGGGATAAATCTTGAATTTTTCCACAAATCCCGATGGGTTGTAACTGAGCTTGGCTTTTCTTAAGCCTTCGTTGCCCAGATCCTGTTCCCGGTTAATGGTTTCGTAGCTTTCCGGCAAGATGGCGGCGAAGGACTGGTTGATGTACTGGTACAGTCCCTTATACCCGGAGACCGCCTTCTCGAAATGGACGGCAAAGCTGACGCCTCCAGCGACTTCCTCCCCCAGAGCGTAAGCCACTGGCTGCGTCTCCACATAATAGATGCCGCCGCAGAGCTGCAAGTCTTCCATCCTTTCTAAGGCCTCATGGGCCGCCTCATAATCGCCTTGATCAGTCTCGTTCCGCCAGGCATCGAGCACACACAGGGCGTCGTTACGGAATTCTTCGCGCAGCGGCCTGGCTGAAAAGATGTGCGAGTTGACAAAGGCTTTGATCAAATTGCGTTTTTTGTGATAGTTACGGCCTCCCAGGAGAGCGAGGTCCTCTCGGCGATAGAGATAATCGAAATTGTCCCGGTCTTCGACTGCGCGGTAGCCTCTTTGTTCAAGCATTGTCGCCTGCACCCTTGAGGCGCATTTCATCATCCCCCGTTCGCGAAAAAGTTGTTCCAGCAACGGTTGCTCGGGTAGGGCGAAGGGGAGCATGAAAAAGCTGGTGGCTGCATCTTGGCCAAGGATGGCAAGTGTGCCGTCAACCAGCGAGGTAACGGCATATCGATGCGTGTTTCGGAACAGGTAAAGATTGGCGAAGGTGAACTCGGAGATGCCGTCGGGCAGCTGCTGGAAAAGCGGGTGCAGCAGGGGCCGGAGTTCGAGGGTCAGGGGAGAGGTTTTAGGATACTTGGGGAGCATGAAAAAAACGCTGTGCTTGCAACGGGGGCAATTCGTTGTGCAGGGTGCGGTCGACTGGGGCCCGTGCCAGATCGTGGTGGAAAGAGTCCGTAAGGCAGGGGAACAATACCCCATCACCAATATAATCGGCAAGGACTGGTCATGATTGTTTTATGATGATTGCGAGGGGGTGCTGTCATTATCGGTGAAAGAGGGTGTCAGCGGTGCTGATAACCAGAGCGCTGGTAAAGTCCGCCATGCTGTGGATAACCTGATTGCCGGTCGTGTGCATGGCGGCAAGAAAGGCAGAGGCCTGGTTGCCGTGGGCAGCGGTGACGGCTCCCGCAACTTGAGGGCAGAGGTAATGGACGCAACGGGGCGATTTGAACATCCGCAGGGTGCAGCCGGTGGTGGTCAGGTGGCTGCAATAATTTAGCCTGGGATAGTGGCCCTGTTGGATGGCATGGGCATGTTCCTGATTCTGCAGGTCGGTGAGCACATGGGCAAGGTGAAGTGCATTTTGCGTCGGCTGAGCAAAGACGACATCGGAAAAGGAGAGGATGACATGGTGTTCGCCGTTGCAGCAGCCTACCGGCGGGCGGGTGCAATCGTGGGCGCAGGTATGGTGGATGGTGCCTTCCCACTCCTGGATGGCGTCAAGTTGGCGCACATAGAGGGAATACTGGATGGCAGCCTGTCGAATTCGGGTCGGTTGAGAGCCAAGGTGCATGCTCAACTGCTCGACTTGGTACACAGCTTGATCCTCTTTGAGGAAGGGAAGGGGAGCGGCGGTTAACAATGTGAGGTCGGCCCGGATATGACGGATCGAGTTTTCGGAAAGACTCTGGAGCCAAACCTCAAAGGGCATGCGGCCCCGGGAAAACGCTGGTGGCACAGTTGGTTGGGGAGAAGGATGGACGGATTCGTTCCAACAGGAAGCCACAGTCACCGGAGTGGAGAGACGGGAAGGGTGGGAAACGGCAGGCGAAGTAAGGCGATGCGGCCAAAGAACCAAAAACGATGGGGTGAGAGAGTCCTTTGGGCAGGAGGGAATCCATGCATTCTGTCCGTTGAGTTGTCTGTGGATGCAGTGGCAGTTATTCCTCGGTGCCCAGAACCTTGGTGACAATCATCTTTTTGGTGTAGAAATCCGGTTCTGGTGACTTCCAGCTGACGAACTGCTTGGTCACCCGGGAAAAGTCGCCGTGATCAACTGAGCATTGGTCACAAATGGATTCGGCATTGTCCCGGTACATGATGATTTTACTGGCCGGATCGCCGGCTTGGTCGAGTGCCGCCATTTTCCGGCAGCCGCAATTAAGGCGGATCACCGCTACGCCCACGGCGTCCGGGCTTCCCTCAAGGATGCCTTCAATCATCGCCTGTTCGCCTTTTTCGGGGGGAAGGACGCCCTTGCCACTCGTGTGCTGTTTTTTTGCCATTGCTGTCGAACCTCGAAATGGAATTGAATGAGACAGGCTCTACTTACCTTTGTTTTGGTCAAGAGCAAACCAAAAAAAGCGGAGTCACCGTGAGAGAAATGCAGGGGGGCAGATCGGTGCAAAAGGGTTGCCGTCAGCAAAAAACAACAGGCTTCTAAAGAGGGTAATCGTCTGGATCGAAAATATCTTTTAACTTGACAAACCATGGGCTGTCTTTTAAAGAAAAGCGATTCTTGCGTATCGTTTTATCTTTTAGTTGAGGTCGCAATTACATCGTTCTCATGTTTTTAATTTTATTTATTGTGGAGGTTGTGCCATGTGGGAAATCATTGTTGATAAAGATAAATGTTCCGGTGATGAAGAGTGTGTAAACGCTTGCCCTGCTCAGGTTTTTGAAATGCAGGGCGGCAAGGCCGAGCCTGTAAATGGTGACGAATGTCTGGGTTGCGAAACCTGTGTTGAAGTTTGTCCCGAAGGCGCTATCACTGTTACCGAAATCTGATCTGACCGGAACATCGGGTCGATCGATAAGCCCATCCCTTTCAGGGGATGGGCTTATCTTGTTTCTGGGGCTGAGACACCCTTCAGGGAGGCAACGATGAACCCTTTGAGCAAACCCGGAGTGTCGCGCACCGTCCATCTGTTTGCTGCCCCCTTTCTCTGGACAGCCATCGGCGGCATGCTGTTGTTTCGGGGGTGGGGATGGCTTGATCCGGGATGGGGTCGACTCCTGCTCCTTGTGGCCGGATTGCTGGGAACACTGAAGTCGTTGTTTATTCTCGACAAGATAGCGCGGCGCTCCTTGGAACGCATTGTCCTTTTCAAGGACAACACTTGTCTGGGGGCCGTTTATTCCTGGAAAACTTGGCTGCTGGTGGTCCTGATGATGACCGTGGGTTTTGTTATGCGAAAAATCACCCAACCGGGTCCGTTTATCGGCACCCTCTACTGCGCCATCGGCTGGTCACTCTGTCTGTCCAGCCGTTTGGGTTGGCTCCAATGGTTTAGACAGTTATACCATCATGAAATCGCTTAATCGGGTTGAAATCAGCCGTTCGGCGCTGATCCACAATTTCCAGGTCTGCCGACGGTTGGCCGGGTCGGCGGCACTCATGCCCCTGGTTAAGGCCGATGGTTACGGCCACGGGATGATCGACTGCGCCCGGATTTTTGCCGACCAGGGTGCTGCGGCATTCGGCGTAGCTGAGGCTGTGGAAGGTCTGCGCTTGCGCGAAGCCGGTATTACCCAACCGATTCTGGTCCTGGCCGGGGTGATCCCCCAGACGCTGCCGTTGATTGTCGAGGCGCACTTGACGCCAGTGGTGCTCGACCCGTCGATTCTGGCCGAGTTGTCCAGGTTGGCAGGAGCTCAGGGAACTGCAATCGGGCTGCACCTGAAGTTAGATGCCGGCATGGGACGTCAGGGAGTTTTACCGGCTGATTTTCTCGATCTGGCGCGGGCGGTGGAGGCTGATCCGCATCTGCGGCTCGACGGTGTCATGGCCCACTTCCCTCTGGCCGACAACCGGCAGTCGACCAATTCGACCGAAGTCCTGCAAACCTTCCTGGCGACAACCGCTGCCTTGGCCGATGTGGTGCCCGGCAAATGCTGCCTCCATCTTGCCAATTCCGGCGGGTTATTTTATGTTGCCGGCGCCCGGCTCGACATGGTCAGGCCGGGCATCGCATTATACGGCTACTATCCCGATGGTCACGCCGGCCGGGCCGCCGCGCCGCCACCTCTGCTACAGCCGGCCATGCGTTTTTCCACCCGGATCATCCAGGTACGCCAGGTCCCGGCGGGTAGCGGTTTGGGCTATTGGCATTTATTTACCACCTCCCGCCCTTCCACCATCGCGGTGTTGGCGGTGGGGTATGAGGACGGCTATCTGCGGTCTCTCTCCAACCGGGCAGAGGTGCTGATCGGCGGGCAGCGGGCGCCGGTGGTCGGCCGGATTTCGATGAACCTGACCCTGGTCGATGTCACCGATCTGCCCGAGGTGCAGGTGGGCGATGAGGCGGTCCTTCTGGGGCGGCAGGGCGAGGAAGAAATCACCGCTGATGAGGTTGCCGGTTGGATGGAAACCATCAGCTACGAGGTTCTGTGTCTGTTCGGTAATCTGAACGAGCGGGAAATGGTCGATTAACTGTCGGAAATTGCTTTTCTTATGTTCGGACCTCGTGATCGAATGGTTGTCCGGGATTGATTGAACACTTATTGCACCTGTTTACGTCATGATAAAATCGAAGATTAAAGAAATTGTCGATCATTGTTTCAGCGAGGGCGTCCGGCTGGGTCACTGGACTGAGGCCGCAGGCGGCCGGTATACCATCGAGGTGCCCAAGCGCGAAGGCCAGGGAGATTTTTCCACCAATTTTGCCATGGTAGCGGCCGGAGTCGACAAGCGCAAGCCGCGCGATCTGGCCGTCCCCTTCGCCGAACTGCTTGGTAGCCAGCCGATGATCGATCGGGTTGAGATTGCCGGTCCAGGCTTTATCAATCTGTTCATCAATAAGGCAATCTGGGCCACAGTACTCGCCCCGATTTACGAGCAGGACGAGCGTTTCGGCAGCTCCGACACCGGCGGCGGCCGCCGGGTTCTGGTCGAATTTGTCAGTGCCAATCCCACCGGACCCCTGAGTGTTGGCCATGGTCGCAACGCCGTGCTGGGCGACGCCATTGCCCGGGTTCTGGCAGCAAGCGGCTACGCGGTCCAGCGCGAATACTATTTCAACGATGCCGGCCGCCAGATGCGGATTCTGGGGGAATCGACCAAGGCGCGTTACCTGGAGCTGCAGGGCTTCCCCAACACTTTTCCGGAAGACGGTTATCAAGGCGATTATATTTATGACATCGCCCGAGCGATGATCACCGACGGTGGCGATTCGTTCAAGGATGCCGAGGTCACTATCTTCAAGGACAGGGCTCAGCAGGCGATTTTTGCTGATATCGACGCCACCTTGAAACGGATAGGCATCGGCTTTGACACCTATTTCAACGAGCACACCCTCTACGAGGATGGCCGGATTAACGAGGTGGTCGAAACCTTGCGGGCCCGAGACCTAGTCTACGAAAAAGAAGGGGCCACCTGGTTCAAGACCTCCGAGTTCGGCCAGGAGCAGGACCGGGTGATTATCAAGGGGACCGGCGAGCCCACTTACCGGCTGCCGGACATCGCCTATCATTGCGATAAATTCAAGCGCGGCTATGATTGGATGATCAATGTTTTCGGCTCCGATCACATCGCCACCGTCCCCGATGTAATGGCCGGGATCCGAGCTCTGGGCTACGACGATTCCCGGATCACCGTTGTCCTCTACCAGTTCGTCACCCTGCTTCGCGACGGTAAGCAGGTGAAAATGTCAACCCGCAAGGCTACCTTTGTCACTGTGGATGAACTGGTCGACGAGGTGGGCCCTGATGCTCTGCGGTTTTTCTTCCTCATGCGCAAGCCCGACAATCTAATCGAGTTCGATCTTGACCTTGCTAAGAAGCAGAGCCAAGAAAATCCGGTCTTTTACGTCCAATATGCCCATGCCCGTTTGTGCAGTATCGAAAGGCAGGCTCTGGAGCAGGGGATAGCGGTCGATTCGGCGGATCAGGCGTTGGATCGGCTGGTCGAACCCGAGGAGTACGCCCTCCTCAAGACCCTGGCCGATTATCCCCAGATGGTCGCCGGGGCTGCGGCCGACCTGGCGCCTCATCGCGTGATTTTCTATCTGATGGAGCTAGCTGGCCAGTTCCATGGTTTTTACAACAAACACAAAGTGCTGACCGCTGACCTGGAGTTGACCGGGGCGCGCCTAGCCCTCTGTGGCGGATTGAAGCGGGTCTTCCGTAACGGCCTTCATCTGGTCGGCCTGACAGCACCGGAAAGCATGTAGAAAGGAGAGGAGGCGCTATGGTTATTTTCTGTTCCATACTTGCTTTTCTCGATGGAATACTTACTGATAAGCGCTTAAAGTCAATCGAAACAACAGGCGAAAACGATCCGGTGGTCATGGCTAGGACAAGCACAGGGAGCTGTGGGACTGTTTAGGCGAAAGGCGCCTCCGGTTGAGGGGAAGAACAAGCGCTTCCGCATCGAGCTTGGCTGGCGCGGGATGTTTGGGCTGGTCGTCGTCTGTTTTTGTCTTTTTCTCTGGATGTTCCTGCTCGGCATCTGGGCGGGACAGACCATTCTTCTGCCGCCTCGGACCAATGCCGAGCCGATCTCGGGATCCTCGAAACAGCCCCCGGTCAAAACAGTTGAGGAAAACGACATGTCGCGGCAACAACAACGAACATCAGCCCCCTAAAGAACATCAGGAATGAGAACCAAAAGAAATCAGCGCGGAGTGCGGAGAGCGCGTGTCCCCCTTGTTTTGTCCGTACGCAAGGCCGTCACCCAGCATGTCAGAAAGCATCTGGTCGTCTATGTCCCGGCCCTCTTGCCGGTGGCCTTCTTTTTTTTGGCGCATCTCCTGACTTTGCTTGCCCTGATTTTTATCAAATCCGGTCTGTTGCGGCAAGAGCACCTGTTACATAAAACCGTCGTCACCTGGGCGGTTTATGGATTTTTGCCGCTGCTTCTCTGCTCGTATCTCTGTTTCTTTGTCGTTGCCCGGCCGGTGACAGGAATTCTGGAACGTAAATTTCCCCTTTGGACCGCAACGATGCTCAATCTGTCGTCCGGGGGCGCCTATGGAGTGGGCATGGGGCTTATTCTGCTCCTGCTACTTGAGCCGAGGACCTGGTTGAATGCTGTCTTTCTGCTCGTCATCGGCATGGTTGTCGGCCAGGGAAACTGGTTTTTTTATCGCAAACTGACGACTGTTGGCGCATAATTGCAAAGACGGCCGCCGAAAGGCTTGTTGCCAGCCTGAAGTTCGCAGCCGCCTGCGGAGAGGGCGTGTTTCTGCTTCAGTCTAAAAGAGAGGGTATATGATATGGCAGCACCACAAAAAAATGAGAGAACCGGCAGAATACGTCCTGCCCGGATGGGCGATGTCCGGTCCATTCATGCCCTGCTGACAATTTTTGCCAACAAAGGGTTGATGCTGCCCCGTTCGATCAGTTCCCTGTACGACAGTTTGCGTGATTTTGTCGTCTACGAGGAGGCGGGTACCATTCTTGGGATCTGCGCTCTCCACATTTGCTGGGACGATCTGGCAGAGATCCGCTCACTGGCCGTGGCCGAGGACAGACAAAAATGCGGCATCGGCGCCATGCTGGTCGAGTCCTGCCTGGACGAGGCCAAAAGTCTGGAGATCAACAAGGTCTTTGTTCTCACCTATCAGGCCCCGTTTTTTCGGAAATTCGGGTTTGAGGACCGGGATAAACAGGATCTGCCGCACAAGATCTGGAGCGATTGCATCCACTGTGCTAAATTCCCCGACTGTGACGAGGACGCCCTGATCCGCACCACCGTCCCGGGAACCAAGCCGTAATCCTCGAAATCACGCAATTTTCACTAATCCTGAGGGCTCTGTGCCCTTGATGGGAGACGCATAATGGTAGGAAGGGTACTTGCCAAGGTATTCGGCAGCAAAAACGACAGGATGATCAAGCAATACCGGCGGATCGTCAAGACGATCAACGAGCTGGAGGCCTCGATCGAGTCGCTTTCCGACGCCGAGCTGGCCGCTAAGACCGTCGAGTTCCGCGAGCGGATAGCCCAGGGCGCAACGCTCGATGAACTGTTGCCCGAGGCCTTTGCCGTGGTCCGCGAGGCCGCCCGGCGCGTGCTCGGCGAGCGGCATTACGATGTGCAGTTGATCGGCGGCATCGTACTCCACCATGGTATGATCGCTGAGATGAAAACCGGCGAGGGGAAAACCCTGACCTCGACTGCGCCGATCTACCTCAATGCTCTCAACGGCAAAGGGGTGCATGTGGTCACGGTCAACGATTACCTGGCTCGCCGCGACGTTCAGTGGATGGGCGAGGTGTACCGCTTCCTCGGCATGACCTGCGGTTGCATCCTCCACGAGTTGAGCGACGAAGAGCGGCGAGAAGCCTACGGAGCGGACATCACCTACGGGACCAACAACGAGTTCGGCTTCGACTATCTCCGCGACAACATGAAGTTTTCCTTGAAGGATTACTGTCAGCGAGGATTCAGCTACGCCATTGTTGACGAGGTCGACTCCATTCTCATTGACGAGGCCCGGACACCCCTGATTATCTCCGGTGCGGCTGATATGTCCACCGATCTGTATCTCAAGGTCGACCGGATCATGAAGCATTTCAAGGCGGAAGAGCACTTCACCAAGGAGGAAAAATCCCGCCAGATCATGCTCACTGACGAGGGCGTGGCTTTGGGTGAAAAGCTGCTGGAGGTGGATAATCTTTACGATCCACGCAACATCAATCAGCTCCACCACATCAACCAGGCGCTTAAGGCTCATTTTATTTTCCAGCGCGACGTCGACTATATCGTCAAGAATGGGGCTGTGGTCATTGTCGACGAGTTCACCGGCCGCACCATGGAGGGACGCCGCTACTCCGATGGACTCCATCAGGCCCTTGAGGCAAAGGAAGGCGTTAAGGTCGAGAAGGAGAACCAGACACTCGCCTCGATCACCTTCCAGAACTATTTCCGCATGTACAACAAACTGGCGGGCATGACCGGCACCGCCGACACCGAGGCACCCGAGTTCAAAAAAATCTACAACCTCGACGTTGTGGTCATTCCCACCCACCAGAAGATGATCCGCAAGGACTATGCCGATCTCATCTACAAGAACCAGCAGGCAAAATATCGCAATATCGTCAGGGAAATCAAAGAACTGCACGAAAAGGGCCAGCCAATTCTGGTGGGCACGATCTCCATCGATATCTCCGAAAAGATCGCCAAGATGCTGGCCAAGGAAGGAATACCGCACGATGTGCTCAACGCCAAGCAACACGAGCGCGAGGCTGAAATCATTGCCGGGGCTGGCCAGCAGGGCAAGGTGACTATTGCCACCAACATGGCGGGCCGCGGCACTGACATTAAGCTGGGCGATGGGGTGCGCGAGCTTGGGGGCCTGCATATCCTTGGCACCAGCCGTCACGAAAGCCGCCGCATCGACAACCAGCTGCGCGGCCGCTCCGGACGCCAGGGTGATCCCGGTACCTCCCGGTTTTTTCTGTCGCTGGAGGATGATCTGCTACGCATCTTCGGTTCCGACCGGCTGAGCAGTATCATGGACAAGCTGGGGATGGAGGAGGACGAACCCATCGAACATTCGATGGTTTCCCGAGCGATCGAAAACGCCCAGCGCAAGGTCGAGGGCCACAACTTCGATATCCGCAAGCACCTGCTTGAATACGATGACGTCATGAACAAACAGCGTGAGGTCATCTATAGCCAGCGGCGCGAGGTGCTGGAGGGCGAAAACGTTCAGCCGATCGTGGGCGACATGATCAACGACTTGCTGGATCAGGTGATAGGGGAGTTTGCCTTAAAAAAGGTGGCCGATGAGTGGGACTGGTCGGCGATCGAGGAACGGATCGGACAGGTGTTTAATATCG
Organism: uncultured Desulfobulbus sp.; assembly: GCF_963662935.2. Lineage (NCBI taxonomy): Bacteria > Pseudomonadati > Thermodesulfobacteriota > Desulfobulbia > Desulfobulbales > Desulfobulbaceae > Desulfobulbus > uncultured Desulfobulbus sp. The sequence goes on from NZ_CAXXTL010000002.1 coordinate 3,157,354, forward strand.
AGCTCGACTGGCCGGCGGAGGAGCGCCAAAATCTCGATCAAGAATCTTTTGCCGAGAAATTGCGGGAAACTGTCCAGCAGGCCTATGCCCGCCAGGAGGAACGCAATGGCGAAGAGCAGATGCGGCAGCTTGAGCGGATGGTCCTGCTGCAGATGGTTGACTCGCTGTGGAAGGAGCACCTCCTGCACATGGATCATCTTAAAGAGGGGATTGGTCTGCGTGGCTATGGACAAAAAAATCCGCTGAACGAGTACAAACGGGAAGGGTACAATCTATTCCGGAGTCTGATTGATGCGGTCAAGCTGCACACGGTTGCCAACTTGATGCGCATCCAGCTGGTTCAGGACGACGAGCTGGAACGACTCGAAGAGGAGCGGCGGCAGCAGCGCGAACGCGAATTGGCCGAGGCCAAGCGCTCCATCGCGGCGGAGCCCGGCGAGATCGACCGGCGACCGATCCAGCGAGCCGAAGATAAGATTGGCCGCAACGCCACTTGCCCCTGCGGATCGGGGAAAAAATTCAAAAAATGTTGTGGCTTGACCGGCTGAGCGCTGAGTTTAGCGCGGCCGTCGTTAGATCATGTAGCGGCACCAGCCGTCAGCACCCTTTGCCCGGGAGCTGACGGCTTTTTTTTATCCTCTGAGCCGCTCTGGATCAAACAGGTATTTTTCCATGTGCTTGATTTCGTCGATGCCGGAGATGACAATTTTGGGGTCAATGGCCAACTCCTCGTCCGGCAGTTTTTTGTCGTAATCGAGGTGGGAGAGGATGTATTTGATACAGTTGAGCCGTGCTTTTTTCTTGTCGTCGGAACGGAGAATGGCCCAGGGGCTCAGGGTGCGGTTTGATTCGTTGAGCATCTGGAATTTTTTGACGGTGTATTGGTCCCAATAGGTCTGGGCCAGGTTGTCCACCGGGGAGAGCTTGTACTGCTTGAGGATGTCGGTTTTGCGGGATTCGAAACGCTTGGCCTGTTCATCCTTGGAGACGGAAAAGTAGAACTTGAACAGTTTGATCCCGTCCTTGACCAGCATTTCCTCAAAAAGCGGCACATCCTTCAGGAACCGTTTGTGCTGCTCGTCGGTGCAGAACCCCATGACCGGTTCGACCATGGCCCGATTGTACCAGGAACGGTCAAAGAGCACCAGTTCGCCGGCGGAAGGCAGGTGAGGTACATATCGCTGAAAATACCACTGGGAGACCTCGCGGTCGCTGGGTGCGGCCAAGGCGACGATGCGGGTGTTGCGGGGATTGAGAAAAGTGGATATACGCTTGATGGTGCCTCCCTTGCCGGCGGCATCGCGACCCTCGAAAATGACCAGCACCCGGGTTCCCCGGTTTTTCATGTCCTGCTGGAGCTTCATCAGCTCGACCTGCAGTTTTTTCAGCTCCTTTTCATAGGCCAGGACTTCCTTGCTCACCCAAATAGCCTGGCGGTCGTCATCCTTTTTTTCGCCCTTGAAATGGAGGGCCGTGCCTTCCTGGAGCCTGAAGTCGATGGCCTTGTCGGTGTCGTGCTTTTTCCCCTTGCCTTCATCCTTCTTCTTTTTTTCGCCCATGCGTATCCTCTGTGGTTGGCAATTATGGTTGATTGAGTTCTTCCCCGTTCATTGTTTCCGCCTGAAAGATCAGGATGTTTGAGCTGGGGCCGATAATCGTGGTGCAAAATGGTGCAAAGATATATATGACGGTAGCACAGATCGTGGGAAAATTCACAAAGACAACGTTTTTTTGCACTATTTCGACTCGCTGGCAGGGCGAATCACCAGCGAACAAGGAGCGGTGACAATGCATGAGGTGAAAACGGCGGTAGCGGGGTTTCTGGAAACATGGACAGAGAGCCCTGAAGGCAACAGGCAGGGATTTGTCCGGCTGACGGATTTGTTGTTTGGCAAGGAAGGCGTTGTTCTCGAATTTCAAGCCCGGCCAGGGGTGACGTATTCGTTTCGGGCTTCGGTTTCTGGGCACAGCCGGCCCTTGTTTGTCATGGTTGACGTGATCGAGGACCAGCCGCGTTGGCTGTCGGTCTGCTTTTTTGGCGATATGGTTCAAGATCCCGAAGAAAAAGGGGCTGTTGTCCCCGGCGGTCTGCTGGGAGAAGATGCCCTCTGTTTTGATCTTGAGGTCTGCACCGAGGAGGGGCTCAGCTATGTCATGGCACGGGTCGATGAAGCTTGGTGCGCCGTCACCATTGAAAACTGATGCCGACGGCGAGTTCCCGGTCTAATTGCGTTTGCTGCCGGTGCGAAACATTTCACCGTAAATCTCCGGCAACTGGTGCTCGCCCAGCGCCTTGACCACGGCTTCGACATCGTAGGTACAACGGTAGTGGCTGACCGATATTTTCCCCTTAACCAATTCTAGGATGGCGTAAGAAGCCTCGGGGTGGCCGTCAAACATCCTGCCCACCGAGCCGGGGTTGATAAAATGTACCCCATTGATAGAGCGGTGATACGGGACATGAGAATGGCCAGTAATCACCACCTCGCAGCTGGTCGCTTTGGCCAGTTCCTTAAAGCGTTTTTCCGGGGTATCGGCACAAAGGAATTCCTCGTGATCGGTTGGGCTGCCGTGGAAAAGGCCGATGGAGGTCTGGCCGATGCGGAGGATTTTTTTCTTTTTCAGCTCAAGAAGATAGGTGCTGTTTTCCGGAGAAAGCGCTGCCGCCGTATTAGTATACATGACCCTTTTTTCAGGCTTGGACGGTTTTTTAAAACTCTTGCCCTTGAGCAGTTTGATCACCCGGTCGTCGGTGTTGCCACGGATGGTGAAGGCCTGGTGGGTTCGCAGCCAATCGATGGTTTCGTTGGCAAAGGGGGCATACACAAGGGAGTCGCCGCAATTGAAAATATGCTCGCAGGCCAGGGGCTCGGCCTCACGACTGACTGCTTCAAGGGCTGGGTAGTTGCCGTGGATGTCGCTGATCAGAAGGATTTTCATGGGCGAGAGGCTGTGGGGGAAAGAGTGGTTGGTTGCCGGGCAAAAATGCCGTTCCGGTCGTATCGAGTTTGAGCAGCCAGTTTAAAGAAGAGGTCCCAGCAACAAGGCGATATTTTCCAGAAACTGCTGCCGATAGGAGCGGTTCCGGAAGTTTTGGGCGTCGTGCTCGACAGCATGCCGCAGGTAACCTTGCTGGAGTTCCCTGACCCGGCAGGTGAAGTCTTTATTGTAGATGACCAGGGTCATCTCGAAATTGAGCCAGAAACTGCGCATGTCGAGGTTGACCGAACCAAACAGGCAAAAATCGTTGTCAACCGTGATGGTCTTGGTGTGGAGCAGGCCGCCGGCAAAGGCCATGATTCGCACTCCGGCCTTGCTCAGCGCATCGAAGCGGGCGCGGCTGGCATAGTGGACCAGGCGGGAATCGTTTTTTTCGGGAAGAATGATGGTCACCTCGACACCCCGTTGCGCTGCCGACTTGAGCGCAGCTAGGATGGCGTTATCCGGCACGAAATAGGGTGTGGTGAGGATCAGTTCCCTGCGCGCTGCGTAGATGGTGGTCAGCAGCAGGTCGTGAATAGTGTCTTCGCCGTATCCTGGGCCGGAGGGCGCTAGTTGGACCAGGGCATTCCCCACCGGCTCCACCGGATGAATGTCGGTCATTCCTTTGTAGCTGGCGAGGCGTTGTCTTCGCTCCAGCAGCCAGTCGAACATGAAGGCAGCTGTCAGTAGCTCTACCGCTGGGCCGGTCATCCGGACCATGGCGTCAACCCACTCGCCCACTGCGTTCTCCTGTTTGAAGAAACGGGGGTCGACCAAATTCTGGCTGCCCGTGTAGGCGATCTCGCCGTCAATCACCGCGATTTTTCGGTGATTGCGCAGGTCAATGCGGACAAACAGGGCCCGGATGAGTCCAGCCGGCAGGGCTTCAACCACCTCGATACCGCCCTTGCGCAAACGGGTAGCGTCTTGACTGCGTAAGAACAGCTTGGAACCGATGCTGTCGAGCAGAAGCCGGCAGACCACGCCTCGTTTTCGTGCCGCTAGGAGGGCCTCGATCAGTTCATCGATGCGTCCCCCCACGTTCAGTACATAAAATTCAAGATAACAACTGGATCGAGCGCAGCGGATATCGTCGATCAGCAGAGAGAAAAAGCGGACGGGTTCATCGATCAGCTCCAGATGGTTTCCGGGCATGGTCGGGATGCCTGTGGTGGCCATGATCTGCCGGTCCAGGGGCAGGCATTCCGGATTGATCGTGCTCCAATCGATTGCCGCTTTATTCCGCAGGGCGCTGGACCATTCCCGAATGATCGGCCGATCCTTGAGCAGCCGATTGGCTCTCCGCTCTCCGAGCCGGTTTTCACCGAACAGCAGGTAGGTTATGGCGCCGGCAAAGGGAAGCAGCAAGATGACCACCAGCCAGGCAAAGGAAACGCTGGGCGCACGTTTGCGCATGATCACGCGCAGGGAAAAACCAAGGCGGATGGCAAGGTCGGCAAGAAAGAGCCAACTGGTGAAACCCCAGGTAAAGGTGTCTGTCATGCTAGAAAGTGGCGAGTACCGCCTGCGGGTGGTGCTAGTGTGCAGGCCATTGATTGCGCTGAAAAGGAATGTGTTTGCGTGAGGTAGGGCATAGTCCCGATTTTTTGTAACGGTAGCTGCTTGCTCCGGCCGTTTGAGCCAGGGCATAACGTGGCATAAAACCTTGCGGATGGTCAAGAAAAATTAGCGCCGGCGCAATTCTTCATACTTTCCTTTTGCCTGGTATCTGGTACAGTAACGAGGAGATTTTTCAGATAACTTCAATAGAAAACAGGATGTTTCATGCAGGTGAAAGGTTTTTCAGCCGCAGCGATACAGGCCGGGATACGGTACGCGGGGCGGTTTGATCTGGGGTTGATTTTTTCGCAGGTTCCAGCGGTGACCGCCGGGGCTTTTACCACCAACAAGGTCAAGGCGGCCCCGATTCTGCTCGATATGGAACGGTTGCGCTCCGGCTTGGCCCAGGCAATTTTGGTCAACAGCGGCAACGCCAATGCCTGCACCGGAAAAGAGGGGATGGACGTGGCTCTGGCCACCGGTGCCCTGGCGGCCCAGGAACTTGGGATTGAGGAATCGTTGGTGCAGGTGGCCTCGACCGGGGTGATTGGTCAGCAGCTGCGGACAGAACCCTTTGCCAAGGCCATGCCCGGACTCGTGACCAATCTTTCCGAGGATGGGTTCGACCAACTGGCCCAAGCCATCATGACCACGGATTTGGTTCCCAAGATCGCTACCGCCACGGTGGTCATCGACGGAGTTGAAGTATCCATTCTCGGCGTGGCCAAAGGCTCGGGGATGATCATGCCCGATATGGCCACCATGCTCTGTTTTGTAGTCACTGATGCGCGGATTGTTTTTCCGGTACTCAACCACCTGGTTAAATCCGGGGTGGAGAAAAGTTTCAACCGGATCACCGTCGATGGCGACACCTCCACCAATGATATGGTGCTGGTTATGGCCAACGGCGCCGCCGGTAACACCTGGATAGACGATGAAAATAAGGCAGCTTCCGCCCAGTTCGGTGCGGCCCTGCACGGCGTTTTTAAAGAGTTGGCGTTGAAGATTGTCGCCGACGGCGAGGGCGCCACCAAGCTGGTGACGATCAAGATCACCGGGGCTCGGGACGAGGCCGAGGCCATGAGCGCTGCCCAGACCATTGCCAATTCGGCTTTGGTCAAGACCGCCTTTTTTGGCGAAGATGCCAACTGGGGCCGGATCATCGCCGCCCTGGGTCGATCGGAATGCTCTTTTGATCAGAACAGGGTTGCTATCAGCTTTGATGCGGTCAAGTTGGTGGAAAACGGCCAGGCGCTGGGAGCCGAGCAAGAGGTCGCCGCCACCGAGGTGCTCAAACAGCGCGAATTCACCGTGACTGTGCATCTCAGCGAGGGCACCGCCGAGGCCGAAGTTTACACCTGCGATTTTTCCTACGACTACGTCAAGATCAACGCCGATTACCGGAGTTGAGGGATGTGAACGATGCAGCACCCCGGAGCGGACACTTGGTACATGCCCGATTTGTTGCAGGTCGATGCGCTCCAGTCCGCCTTGGCTGCGGAGTTCAATCTCGTCGTTACTCCGGAATACGCCGCCACGGTGGTCTACACCGACTCCTTTGATTGGCGGCTCTATCAACAGGGCTATCTGCTTCATTGCCATGGGCAGTCCTGGACTCTCTACCACGGTGACAGCTGCGAAGTGACGGTGCAGCAGGGCGGGCCGGAACTGAAAGGCTCTCGTTTTGCCCAGGATTTCCCTCCGGGCAGGCTCAGGGAGATTCTGGAGCCGATCCTGGGTGTTCGCTGTCTTTTGCCGCTGGCGACTGTGGGCTTAAAAGGCTGCCAGATCCGTCTGCTCAACCGGGATGAAAAAACCGTGGCCCGGATTGTTGTTGAAACCCAGCAGCCTGCCGGAAAAAAGTCAATCTTTCGCCTGATCCGTTTGTTCGGTCTGCGCGGCTATGATCAGGAGCTGGCGCATGTCCGTCGCATTTTGGAGGAGAACGGCGTCCGGCAAAACGCCTCGCCGCTGATTGGTTTTGAAGAGGGGTGCCGAGTAGCAGGCCGCCAACCGCTCGATTACAGCTCGAAATTCTCTCTAGTGCTCGACCCCGCCTGCACGGCCCGGCAGGCCATGGTCCGCATCTATCAATCGCTCCTGGAGAGTATCAAGCGCAATATTCCTGGAGTCCTTGAGGATTGGGACTCTGAATTCCTGCACGATCTCCGGGTCGCCATTCGCCGCACCCGGTCAGGCTTGAGCCTGGTAACGAAGGTGCTACCCGACGCGATGGTGGAGCGATTCAAGCGCGATTTCGGCCTTCTCGGCAGCTTGACCGGACCCACCCGTGATCTTGATGTCTATCTGCTCAACCGGGACGATTATCTCAACCGTTTACCACCCGCCTTGCAACCAGGGTTGAATGGTTTTTTTGCCGAACTGGCCCGCAGGCGTCAGGTCGAACAAAAAAAACTGGTGCGGGTTTTGCGAGCCAAAAAAAGCAAAACCATCTTGGCCGCTTGGCAGCGCGCCCTGCACAATCAAGATCTGCAACCGGCACCTTTAGCCGGGATACCGGTCGGAGAACTGGCTGGGCGAATTATCGTCAAGCGCTTCAAACGAGTCTTGCGCGAGGGCAAGGCATTGAACACTGCCACGCCCGACGCCGAGGTGCATCGGCTGCGCATCCAGTGCAAAAAACTGCGCTACGCCATTGAATTTTTTAGTTCTTTGTATCCCAAAGAAGAAGTTCAAAGGGTGGTCCGGCAACTGAAAAAGTTGCAAGATATTCTGGGCAGCTTTAACGACCTCTCGGTACAACTGGAGATGCTCCGGCTGAATCTTACGAAACAACGCGGCGAGTCGCGGCGCAATCTTGAACTGGCGGCTGCTCTTGGTGGCCTTATGCAGAGTCTGTTTCAGGAACAACAGGCGCTGCGCGACCATTTTGCAGAGGCCTTTGATCAGTTCAGCGATCCGGAAACTATGGCACTCTTTCACCAGCTTTTCCGGAAAAAACAGGAGCCTTCATGAGCATTATCGCGGTGTACAATATCAAAGGAGGAGTGGGAAAGACAGCCACCTCGGTTAATCTTGCCTACCTCTCCTCGCAACAACCGGGAAAAACCCTGCTCCTCGACATGGATCCGCAAGGGTCAGCTTCCTTCTATTTCCGCATTCGTTCGCCTGAGAAATTCAGCTCCAAGAAGCTGCTCAAGGGCGGTAAGCACATCGAAACAAATATCCGGGGTACAGATTATCCCGGCCTTGATATGCTGCCCGCTGATTTTTCCTACCGTAACATCGATATCGCTCTGGACGAGTGCAAAAAATCGCATAAACGTCTGAGCAAGGTATTGCAGCCACTGCTCGAGGAGTATGACCGGATCATTCTCGATTGTCCGCCGAACCTCACCCTGTTGTCGGAAAACATTTTTTATGCCGCTGATTGCATCCTGGCGCCGGTGATTCCCACTACCCTTTCCCTGCTTTCGCTCGAGCAACTGTTCACCTTCCTCGATGAGATCGGGGAAGGGCGCGAAAAGGTGCTCATCTTTTTTTCCATGGTTGAGAAACGAAAAAAGATGCATTCCGAGTTGATGCAGTCCATGCTGGAAAAGGAGGGTGTTCTGCAGAGCACCATACCCTACTCGGCAGACATTGAACGGATGGGGGTCTACCGGCAGCCTGTTGCCGCTGCCCTTCCCGGTTCGAATGCTGCTGCCGCCTATGAGAGCTTATGGCATGAAATTCAAAACCGTACTCAGGTCTGAAAAGAAGCGGTTGTTGATTTGCCGCCACGCCAAATCGAGCTGGTTGGATACAAGTCTCAACGATTTTGACCGTCCGCTGAATAAGCGCGGCGAGCGCGATGCTCCGGATATGGGCCGCCGTCTGCTGCAGCGGGGTATACGACCGGACCTGATCATGACCAGCCCGGCAGCACGAGCCCTTGGCACCGCCGTCCATTATGCCGGCCAGTTGGGCTATCCGCTGGAGCAAGTGCAGCCCAATCCCATCCTGTACGCGGCTACGGTTCCGGTGCTGATCAAGATAGTGCAGGAGATGGCACCGCAGGTGAACACGCTGCTTCTGGTCGGCCACAATCCCGAAAGCACGGCCTTGGCCAACACACTCGGCGGACTCGCGATCGACAATATCCCGACAAGCGGCATCGTGGCGCTTGAATTTGCCATGGTCTCGTGGCTGGAACTTGCGGCAGGCAAGGGAACACTGCTCTTTTTCGACTTTCCCAAAAAACAGGAATGAGCTGCCCCTCAGCTCGGTGAAGTTGAGAAGCCGTTTGCTAACTCGTCTCCCCTGACCCAATAACCAACAATACCGTGATGTGGTCGATGTGAGTACGCGGAATAGGGAACGAGAGCCGGACTGTTTCAAATGCCGGAATTTTTTCATCACCTATGATCCTCGCCAACCCAAAGGCTGCCGGGCATACGGCTTTAAGTCACGGGAGTTGCCATCACAGGTGGTTCTGTCCACTTCTGGCATGCCCTGTCATTTCTATGCCCCTCGTTTGTCGCCCTGAGCGGAAGGTCGGCTAACCACCCTGCAGTTCCCCAAAGATTATGTGCAGCTCTCCTTGCTGCTTTTCCACATATCAGGTGGAATTTTCCTTCGAAGCTGGTAAAATTTTCGGTTCGATCCTCCTGGCGATACCTGGAGGGAGCAGATGTGACTGGGTGTACGGCCAGCGATTACAGGGAGCCAGTTTATGATTTTGTTCAGAATGGGCGTTAAGAATTCATGAAACTCTCGGCATTCGGTGAAAAACTTTCCGCGGGCGCTGGTATCCTTTCGTTGATGGATGATCTCGGCACTGCCTTGGCCGAAGGTGGAAAGATCATGATGGGCGGTGGCAATCCCGGTCATATCCCTGAAATTCAGACGGTTATGGCAGAGCGCCTGCGCACGCTGACCGATGATGAACAATTATTGCGGCGATTGATCGGGACCTATGATCCGCCCCGGGGCGAAGGTGAATTTCTCCAAGCCCTGGCGAGTCTATTGCGTCGTGAATATGGCTGGGATTTGACCGAGGAAAATATTTGTTTGACCAACGGCAGCCAGGGCGCCTTTTTTCTCCTCTTTAACGTCCTGGCCGGGACAACGGGCAATGGCGGCAAACGCAAAATACTCCTGCCGATGGCTCCCGAATACATTGGTTATGCTGACCTTGGCCTGGTGGACGATTTTTTTGTGTCGGTACGGCCGCGTATCGAAATGATCGGCGATCATTTTTTTAAGTACCGGGTCGATTTTGAGGGGATCACTATCACCGACGAGATCGGTGCTCTCTGTGTCTCCCGGCCGACCAACCCAACCGGCAACGTCCTTACCGACGATGAGATCGCCAGATTGGCCCGTCTAGCCGAAGAAAATGAGATTCCCTTCATCATCGATAATGCCTATGGGGTCCCTTTTCCGGGGATGATCTACACTGAGGCAACCCCGGTTTGGAACGAAAACCTGATTTTGTGCATGTCGCTCTCCAAATTCGGCCTGCCTGCTGTGCGCACCGGGATCGTCATTGCAGGCAAAGAGATGATCCGCCTTCTTTCCGGGGTGAATGCCGTGGTGAATCTGGCGCCCGGCAGTTTCGGCGCCATGCTGACCACAGAGATTATCCGTTCCGGTGAGATCATTCGCCTGAGCCGGGAGGTGATTAAACCCTTTTATCAGCACAAAATGCAACGGGCCCTGACCTGTTTGCAAGAGTGTTTTAAAGGGATTGCCTATAAAGTGCATGTTCCCGAGGGAGCTATGTTTTTGTGGCTTTGGTTTCCCGGCCTGCCCCTTTCCGGCCGGCAGTTGTATGAACGGTTGAAGAAGAGAGGGGTGGTGGTGGTCTCCGGGGATTATTTTTTCCCTGGACTAGCTCCCGGCTGGAGGCACACCGACGAATGTCTCCGCATCACCTACTCGCAGGAGGAAGAGGCTGTGCGGCGGGGCATCCATATCATCGCCGAGGAACTCCGGGCGATCCTTGCCTGAGCAGTCCAGGCTAAGAAGTACCAAAAGGCTACGATTCCCTGGAAAAGAATAGAAGAAACAACCTCACCGCAATTCCATGATGGAAACTCTGCACGCAAAACGAGGGATTGTGATCCGTGAAAACACCAAAAGGAGAACAAACAATGTTGTGGCAATACCGGACCATTCTTTTTGAATTCACGAAAGATGGCCTGCTGGGCGATAAATATGTCGATGATGAAGAGATGGAGAAGACCTTGAATCAGTTGGGCGGACAGTCCTGGGAACTGGTCGATGTGACCCTGCTGCAGGATGGTGTGTTGGCCTTTCTTAAGCGACCGACCGGGGAAGAAATGGTAGTCGAGGAGGTCGTGGAAGCCGCACCGGCAGCCCCTCCGCCTCCCATCATAAAACAGCGTTCAGTTGCTGCCGCCCCGAAGGTGATGGCGGTTGAGCAGATTCAGGAGGAGGAACCCATCCGTGGTCTAGAACGGCAGCGAAAACCAACCATGCACAACGATGATTCGGATTTTATCGGTGGCATCAAAATTTCTTGAATTGAATGGATAATAAATTGTACCGCATTTCCTCTTCGATAGCATCTTTCGCCTTCCAGAGTTGCGTAAGGAGAGGCTGATGGCATTGTATATTCTCAAGCGGTTTTTGCTGATGATACCGACCCTTTTCGGGATCATGCTGATCACCTTTGTCATCACCCAATTTGTACCGGGTGGCCCGGTGGAACGGTTGATGGCGCAATTGAGCGGTTACGGTGCTGGCGGCGAAACCTCTGGCGGCGGGCTGTATCAGGGGAACAAGGGATTGGATCAGGAACGGGTCGAGCAGTTGAAAAAACTCTATGGCTTCGATCAGCCGGCACTGACCCGTTTTGCCACCATGATGCGGCAATATCTGGTCTTTGATTTTGGGAGATCCTATTACCACCACATGAGCGTCGCCCAATTGGTCGTCTCCAAGCTGCCAGTCTCAATGTCACTCGGGCTCTGGAGTTTTCTCATTGTCTATACGATCTGTATCCCGCTGGGCATAGCCAAAGCAGTGCGCGACGGCTCAACATTTGACGTCCTGACCAGTGCCGTTATTCTTGTCGGCTACGCCATCCCCGGTTTTGTTCTCGGAATTGTGCTGATTGTTCTTTTTGGCGGCGGCAGTTTTTGGAACATTTTTCCCCTGCGTGGGCTGATTTCGGACAATTGGAACGACTTGAGTGCCATAGGCAAAGTCCTTGACTACCTTTGGCACATGGTGCTTCCTATCATTGCTTCCACGGTCGGTAGCCTGGCGGTAATGACCCTGCTCACCAAAAATTCATTTCTTGAGGAGATTCGGAAGCAGTATGTGGTCACCGCACGAGCAAAAGGGCTTGATGAGAGGCAGGTGCTCTACAAGCACGTCTTCCGAAATGCCATTATCCCGATCATTACCGGCTTCCCTGGCAGTTTCATCACCGCCTTTTTTACCGGCAGCCTGCTGATCGAAACCATTTTTTCCCTGGATGGCATGGGGCTTTTGGCCTACGAATCGGTCATGAACCGCGATTATCCGGTGGTTTTGGGCACCCTCTATTTTTTCACTATTATCGGCCTCATCTCGCGGTTGCTCTCCGATCTTTCCTATGTCGTGGTTGATCCGCGCATCAGTTTTGAAGGCAGGCAATAGGCAAATGAAACAGGTAAAGGAGATAAAGGGGAAGGCCGCCAGCCTTGGCCGCAAGCGCTGGATCCGGTTTAGAAAAAATGGGCGTGGTTTTTATTCCCTGGTGTTTTTTGTACTGCTTTTCGGTTTCAGCCTGTTTGCCGAGGTACTCAGCAATGATAAACCGCTGCTCATTCGTTATGAAGGGCAGTTGTACTTTCCTTTGGCGCAGGTGTATCCGGAAACGGTTTTTGGGGGCGATTTTGCAACCGAGACCGACTACCGTGATCCTTATATGCTTGAGCGCCTCACAACCGGCTCTAATTTTGCTCTTTTCCCTCCCAACCCCCATAGCTTCAACTCAATCAATCTGACATTGGATCGACCGGTGCCCGCACCGCCCAGTCGGGACAATTTTCTTGGCACTGATGATCGCGGTCGCGATGTCTTGGCGCGGCTCATTTATGGGTTCCGGTTGAGCATACTTTTTGGCGCCGCCCTAACAGTAGTAGGGACCTTGCTGGGGATTGTTGCGGGTGCGCTGCAGGGGTATTTTGTCGGCCGGTTTGATTTGATTTTTCAACGTTTTATCGAACTGTGGGGCTCCATGCCCGAGCTGTATCTCTTGATTATCTTCGCCTCTATTTTTCAGCCCAGCCTGCTGCTGCTGCTCATTTTATTGTCGATGTTTGGCTGGATGGGTTTAGCCGATTATGTTCGGGCCGAGTTCCTCAAGGGAAGAAACATGGAGTATGTCAAGGCGGCCAAAGCCCTCGGCGTTGGCAATGGCACCATCATGTATAGGCATCTTTTGCCCAATAGCATGACCCCGGTGATCACCTTTCTGCCTTTCCGCATGTCTGGGGCGATATTGGCGTTGACCAGTCTCGATTTTCTTGGACTCGGGGTTCCTCCCTCAACACCAAGCCTCGGAGAATTACTGTCCCAAGGCAAGGCCAATATTGAGGCATGGTGGCTTTCACTTTCAACTTTTGTGGTCCTTGTCGGTACACTAGTTCTACTCATTTTTATTGGTGAAGCCCTGCGGGAGGCATTCGATCCCCGGAAATAAAAAAGGGACCGGAGAAATTCTCCAGTCCCTTAAGCATGAAAAAGTAGGATGACAATCAAGTTTTGTGATGGTGCATCTCGAGCCTCAACTTGGCAAATTCCTCTCTGATATGGGTACGAAGCTCAGAAAGCTCGAAATACAATTCTTTTGCCGTATAAGCATATGTTGGCTCACTATCCTGATCAGCCGCGACCGGGATTACTGGCATGATGGCGCTGGCCTGTTGCAGCCACGCCGTATAACGGCCAATGGCCTCCGGCAGGGTGCCGGGCAAGCAGTGTTCTGCCAGGAGCTGCTCGTAAAGATAGTTGACTAATTTTTCCGTGGACGCATCATCCTTGGTGGGAAGCCGAACGAGCATGGTAATAACCGAATCGAGCAATTGCACGAGCGACTGTTGTTCGGTTGTCAATCCAGTCTTCTTCAAGTTGGCGACCAGAGTGGCCGCTTCGGCGAATTTTTCGTGGGATGGCGTTCGCACGACGATGGGCAACAGGGCGCCCAGTGCAGCCAGCTGTATTTGCCGAGATTCCGTCAGCGGTTCGTCTTGAATGTCGTCAATGGTGGCTTCCAAGGCCGAGGTCAACTCATCAACTGCGGTGGGGAGGGGGGCGTGTTTTTCCTCTTCAACGTCGGTAAAAAAGAGATCGAGAGCCTCTCCAAGCGATTCATCTGGCTGGATTTGACCAACAAAAGTTGATTGTTCTTGGTACTCACCTGCTTCCGCCGAAACGAATTCATCAAGGGCCGGTGGAATAATCTGCTCCAATTCAGGTTCACTCAAGGTCAGATCCAGTGATCCTTCCCGTAAATCACTTGGCAATGTTTCGTGTTGATAGGTGTCTGGCTCCGGTTCCTCATCGGCATCGGTTCCAAAGAAGAAGTCAAGTTTTTCTTCAATCTCGTCCATTGGCGTGAAGCTCAGGGTTGCAACCTCAGCTTCTTCTGAAAAACCTTGTTCTTCTTCGCTATCGGCGAGGGCGGATTGAACATTATCCTCTTCGTTGAAAAAGAGGGATTGTTCAATTTCTTCAACCGTAGTTTGAGGAGCGTTGATCGTTTCCGCTGGCTCTTCATCGATATCGATAAAGAAGTTGTCCAACTTACTTTGGATTTCAAGGGCGTTCGGATCGGTTTCAGTCTCTTGGATGATTTCGGAATGTAAATCGGGGTGTTCCGCTGGTTCCTCTGCGTCGCTTAGGGCTGCCTCGACGGTATCCTGTTCGATTTCCGGGTTCATGTCGGTAAGCGCAACCACGGATTCTTCTTCCCCGTCGATGGCTATTTCTAAATCACTTGAGTCGAGTGCAGAAAAGGTGAGTGCCGAATCGTTACTCGCCTCGGCTTCTGAAAAGAGAAAATCCAGTTGGTCGGCGAGGTCACTTTGTGTCGACTGGTCAAGGAGTTCTGCATTCTCATCGAACCCGGAGGTTTCGTCTGTGTCGGAAAGGGCCGGCGTCAACCCACGGTTAGTGCTGAGGTGAGCCTCGATGAAATCATCGGCCAGTTCGTCTTCAACAGGTTGAATGGCGTCTGGGGAGAGAATTTCGTCGGGATATTGGACATCAGCCGATTCCATTGCCGGCATTGAGCCTATAGCAAAAAGAGTGTCAATTTCCGCTTCGAGAATATCGGTTGATTGTTTGTCGACAGGGCCACTTGTTTCCAGGTCATCCGAGATGTCTTCCGTGTGCATGCTGGGAGAAACAATTGATTCTGCTTCCGATTGAGGAAACCCTTCCATCCTCAATTCTGTAACGGCAGGGGTGCTTAACTCCTCGACCATTTCATCAATGCGTTGATCGTCGACAAGTCCGCCCGGCGGAGCGGCAATAAGCAGTTTAAGATTGTTGAGGCGATTGATCCGGTCAATAAGAAGATCCTGGATTTTTTCTTGTTCCAAGCGCTGTCCGTCTGGTCTTAGAACCTGCTCTAAGGCTTCATTGAAAGAATGGAGGAGAATAAATGCTTCCGGATGTGCCGCTGCTCTTTCGTCTGCGATATAATCACCTAAAGCTTGCAGACCTTGAGCCAATACCAGCGCCGGTTTGTTTCCCGCCATATTTTGATGAAACCCAGCGAGTTTCTCATTGAACAGTCGCAAGCTTTCATCCGTTACCTCCCAATCCAAGCTGAGAATTGCTGCTTTGAGCTGTTTGGTGGCGTCCGATTGGGGAGGCGCTATGGTGACCTTCTCTATTATTTTGCTTGGTTCGATTCGGTTTTCTGATACCGCGAGAGTTTCCGTCTCGTTTTGGTTAATCTGATATTGCAGTATTTTAAATTTACGGACATCACCTTTTAGTAGTTGGGTGATCTCTTCGCCCGTGATCTGCTCGGAAGATATAATTTTTTCGAAGTTGTAGAAAAATGTAAGGAGTAATTTAATAGAATTAGGATGGGCATATGCACCTTTTGTGCGAATGTAGTTGCCGATCTTGCTCAATCCCTGCAGATAAACCTCGGCAACTTTATCATTTTGCCATATTGTCTGCTGCAGGTTGTTGAGCTCGTCATCCAATTCCTGTAGGATGTCGTCGTTGATCTCCCAGTCAAGTGAAAGGATAATGGACTTGAGCCGTGTCAACGGAGAAGATTCTTCACTTGTGAATTCAAAAAGATCGACATCCTCCGTGTTAAAGGATTCGTTGGCAAAAAGTGTCAGATCTTCAAAGTCATCGATTGAAGAAATTTGGTCACGCTGTGATTTTTTCATATACCGACTCTGGTGTTGGCCTCAACGGTCCACTCCCATCACATGAGTTTCCTCTGGATGGAAATAACCGTGGATGAAATAATTTTCTTTAATGTTTCTGGTACATTGTATCCGGTGAGGGCGCTTGCCTCAAAAGTGGGTACTTTGAGTTTACTGTTGAGATCTTTGTCGAGAACAGAGATCGGTAAAACGGGGATTCCCTGATTCCTCAGGTCGACTTTATTATATTGGAGCACCAGCGGGATTCTGAAAATAGATTCCTTGTAACTCACGAGATTTTCGTGCAACTGATTAAGTGAGCGAATATTTTTTTCCCGCATCTGTTCTTGCGCATCAGCCACAAAGACTATGCCGTCAACTCCTTTGAGCACCAGCTTTCTCGTAGCGTTGTACTTAACTTGACCCGGTACGGTGTAGAGCTGAATTTTTAAGTCATAACCCTTGATTTGTCCCATGTTAAAGGGCAAAAAATCAAAGAACAGGGTTCGATCCCCGTGAGTCTTCAAGCTGACCATTTCAGACTGGATCTGTTTGGAGAACTTTCTGTTGATATATTCGAGGTTAGTGGTTTTGCCACCACGACCTGGGCCGTAATAGACAATTTTAACCTGAACAATTTTTTCTCTGAGGTTGATGAAGCTCACAATACTCTCCTGCGGCCTTTAGCTGATCGCCAATGATTCAATAACAATTCTTGTCAGATGCCATAGACCTCAGAAATCATTTAATTGCGAGCCCAGATTTTTTTGATGCGTTCAATGGTTTCAACCACATTGAGCCGCAGAAACCCCAAGGATATGCTTTTTCCGAACATGGTGATGAGTAACAACTCGTCGTCAATTTTAGAAAAATGGATATTGCATTCCGAGCCTTTATGAAACAACAGAGAAAACTCCTGCTCACCGACGAGTTTGGCCATGGCGTCCACAGTAGCAAAGTTACCGGCTGCCAAGGCTGCAAACGAATAGACGTCGTATTTTGACGTACCGTTGTCTTTGGCAGTGATAATGTTGCCAGCCATATCAATAATGATAACGCAGTCGACACCAATTTTTATGAGCTTTTCAGTCAGGATTTCGTCTATTCGCTCTAGTTGTTCCTGGCTAACAACTCCATAGTTCATATTGTTACCTCGTACACGTTCAAAAAAATTGTTATGGGAAGACTTATGCCGCTTAGTTGACAAAAGGAAAAATATTTTACCAAAAAGGGGACAACCATTGAGGGGCTTCGGAGTAAAAATTGAATTTTTTCAATGGGATCTTTCATGCTTCTTTTCAGTTATGAGGAGTATACGCCAGAAAAAAATATATATGAAGCGGTTTTTTTCTCGTTATATTCTTTTTTTTTCCTTTTTGAAAACGAGATGTTACCGAGAAAAATAAATTTTAAATACCCACTTTTACGGCTTGGCTTATCTTCATTTTGTACTTGCTGTTCACTGAGTAGACAAAAGCGAGCACCTCTGCGATAGTTTGGTATAATTCAGCGGGGATTTCTTCGCCGACTGGAATTTTTGACAGCAATTCGACCAAATCCTGGTCTTCTTTAATGTGCACTCCAGCCTCGGCGGCAGTGGCGATGATTTTTTCAGCGACCAGGTTGGAGCCGCTAGCCACAACTTTTGGGGCAGCGGCTTTTTTGGGGTCATACAGCAGGGCAATAGCTTTTTTCACCGATGTATGTTTTTCGTCCATGACTTCTCCGTTAAGATCCGATTCAGGCCCTAGTGTCGATTATTCCGGTATCGCCACTTGTCATCTTCTTCAACAATGTTTTGACAGGTTCTTTTGCGCCGACAAGAAATTGAACCGAATCCAGGCTGCCAGTGGTGATCCATTGCTCCAGTTCCTCGCGGAATTCGGCGACAAATTTCGCTTTTTCAACATTTTCCGTCAAGAACCTCAAGGTTAGTTGGTCCTCTTTCTGGTGAATATCGATCTGCAAATTGCCGAGTCCTTCGAGCTGCAGATGGAGTTCAACAGTTTTGTCGGTTTGGCCAACCCGGTCGGGCTCTGGTTCCGATTGCCCTTGAGGATGATCGGCATTGATAAGCATGTACCCTTGCTGGAGGAAGGAGAATGGCAGGGGGAGGAAAAAGAGTGATTCATTTGCCAGCCGAATCTGCAGCAACTGATACATCTCCAATGTTTTAGCCAGTTGATCCGGTGCCACCGTACTTTTCTCGACCGTTCCAGCCTGTTGTGACAACTCAAGCAAGGCAAATTTCAAAGTTCGAGCTGCCTCTTCAGGCCTGTTTTCAGCCAGGAGTTGCTCCATGTTGATTCCCAGGCGGTTGAGGTAATTCTCTATCTGTCGACCCGTTGCTTGCTGAAAGGACGGCACAGTTTGCTCATTTTCTGTTTTTATTAGAAATGTAAGCAGTTGACGCAATGGGTGAGTTGCCGGAAGGGTGGTGTATTCTTGCGTAAGAGGGAGGAGTTGCGAAAAAGAGATTGGGTTAGCCGGATCATTCTGGACCATTCTTCCAAGCAGCGTTAATAAGGCCTCGGTTTCTCCTGCATCAACAGGTGCAATTGTTGAAGCGGTCGCTAACCTGGAAAGAGCTTCAGGCCAATGCCCGCCGGCTTCCTGAGCAAAAAGGGCAGCAAGATGCATAGCTTGTTGAGCCGCATTCGGCGAAAGCGTGGGAATGCGGGAGAATTGCTGGAGCAGTCCGCTCAATTCTTTGTATGTTTCCTGGATCGTCTGTCCGGGCAGGGTGGTCGTTATTTTGGATGCCAGGCCGAGGAGTTGAGCCGCTATTTTCGAGGTAGGAAGCTCATTTTGCGTTCCATTTGCTTCTATGCCTTTTGAATAAAAAAGCAACGTTTCTTGGGAGGCTGGACTGAGCTGTGCCATGGTTCGAGAATCTCCGGCAAGTACCGATACTTCAGGCATCAAGAGTGATTGTTGGCCCAGCAGGGGGATAGAATTGCCCAACCAGCGATTGATTGGATTATTGCTGACAACCTGCAACTCAATTCGCGGGGCAAGCGAGGCTACTTGCAGATCGAGTTTTTGTCCAACCTGCAGCTGCGCGGATGACTCAGCCGTTACTTTGTGGCCGTTAATTTCGAGAGTGAATTGATGGGCATCGACCTTGGCGCTGACCACGCCTTGGAGCAGTTGGCCCTGGGAAAAAGGAAGACGTTGGTGCTGTTCGCCGGTGAGATTGGTGGGGAGGAGAGGCCTTATTTCGGTAATCAGGGTCAATGGCTCCAAAACGATCTCCCCGTTTATGCGGCCGCTCTTTGTACTCTGACAGGATGTTCCTTCGTCTTTGAGAAGGAGTGCCATGCTCCCATATGTATTGCCTGGCATTCTAGGGTGAGAAACGATGAAACTGGTGTATGAGCAGAGAGAAAACCTCCGTTTGAATGTGTTTCAGACGGATTGGCTACAGAGTTTGAACATTTTCTCTGAGTTGCCGGCGTTGTTCCTGTAAGCAACAGGATATGATTACGTCTCTTGTCTTGGTTGAAATGTTTTCAAAATGAAAGGCCACTTGAAATCGGTTCTTGCGAATCCTGTAGGAGCGGATCACATTTGCCAGACAAACGATGGGATTTTCTTCGATAGATATGGTGATGACCAGTTGGATTCGGTAATTGCTGGGCGGTTTTTCAGCAAAAATGGCTAACACTCCACTGCCGCTGAGGTCAAGTGTAGTGCCGATCATTTTCCAGGTCCGCGTTTTGGTCTCTTTGGGACCGGCGATATAACTGGCTTCGATGGGGGTGTTTATCGACACCCGGAAATAATCGCGGAGCGCTTCAGGCGAAACAGGCTCACGCGCTGTGAAACTCAGACGGCGTTCTCGGACTACCCCATCAAGCCGCGCGATCAGGTTGACTGTCAATCCATTGTGTTCGACGGCCAGGTTGCAGTCGCTGCCAATTTGAAGATTTTCAGCCTCCCAGGAATGAGGTGGAAAGACAAGTTCCAGGGTAGGGTATTCTTTTTTTATGAACAAGGCTTTGCAACGGAAATTCTCCTCACGTTTACCGGGAATATCGACAACTGTCGGGGCGTTGTCGTTCAACTTTTCTAGGATTTCATTGATTCTTGCCACGTTGCAATCACAATTTATGTTAAGAAAAATAAAGTGATGAGGGGGGGTTTTGGTTATGGGGCATTGAGGCTTTCCAGACGCACTCTCATGCGCAGATACCTGCGTTGCAATTCAAAGCAACAGGCCATTATTTTGTCCTGGCTTTCGGAATCGATTAAATCAAAGTGCAAGGCTATGTGATATAAATGCTCTTCAATTTTCCGGCATCGTACCACGTGGCCCAAGACATTGATAACCTCCATGTCACGGGTTGGTAGGGTCAGTTCGATTTTGACCCTTACCCCCTTTTCCAGCGGTTCGCTGAAACTGCACAACAAGCCGCTCCCGCTGAGATCTATAGTGTCTCCAAGAAGCCGCCAGCTTTCCTCTTCTTGAGTTATTTCTTCCGGTACAACGGGTGAGGCAGCAACCCTGGCGGCCGCATCAACCCGGAAGTAGTTGCGGGCATGGGTATGGGTAACGGTTTCTTTGGCAACAAGTTCCAAGGTGGATGGTTCATTGATGGCGCTGATAGTGGCGGAAACCGCTATAGTCTGGTTAAAAAAATCAAACATCACCATGCAGATCTTGCTGGTGTCCACCTGTTCGACCGCCAAGGTGCCGTAGGGAAAGGAGAGGGTGAATCCCGGAGCTTCCCCCTTCCCGTAAAAACAGTTCAATCGTTCTTTTTCAGTCACGCCTAGAAGGGGAACAGCCGCTCGAACAGCCATCCCCTCTTTGATGGTATGAAGAAAACTGTTTAATAATGGCAAGATGATACCTATCCTTAAGTGGAAAAGATAAAAGTGATACCCCTTCTAACTTGCCACAACGATAACGAGAAAGAAAGATCTTTTTCTAAAGAACAAGAAGATGTCGGGAAAATAATTTCGTTAGGTAAAACCGGTGGTTTCTTCGGAAGGTAATAAAAGTTTGACGATTTCAAAATAACAAAGAAGCCTCCATTCGACCGTTCAAAGTTACGAGAAAGGAGGCTATAAATTATTTACAATATCGAATCCATACGATGTGGGATTGTGCATCTAAGACACTTAACAAGGTGCTAAAGTTCTGTTACTTTGAACTGTTAATGATTGACCCAGTTCGTGATGGCCTTTGTGCTGCGTAGCCTTTTGCGGTTTGTCTTCCTAATCTGATTTGATTGAGTTCGTTATGATGTAACGCTGTTATATCCTGTATACGGCTTGCTATAATACCGCTTTTTTTAAGTATTCTCGCTACGATCGAGCGCTTGGAGTCATTTGCTGGGAGTGTTTGTTGAAGATCTTCGGCCTTGATTGCTTCAAGGCACTGTTCAATATCTTGTGAAAGCTGTTCAATGGAAGAGATATCCAGTGAATCAAGAATATGATCGATGCTATCGAGTTTTTCCAGCATCAGTGCATAGGTAATCATGGAACATTCAACATTCATTTCATATCCTATTTCGTCGACATTAAAGGATCTTACAGCGCAATTGAGAAAGAACCTCGTTCCATTGATTTCGCAGGGAACATAGCGCTTTGTTTTTCCTTTTTCACGATGTCGATTGCCTGTACCCAGGTTTCGCGAAGGCCTGACAGCATTTCTTCAACCTTAATCAAAGGCTCCGTGGAGTTATGTATGGTCGCCAGGTTCAATTCATTGAGCATATACGTATACAGGGAGTCGAGGTCTTCGGCAATCTTCCCGCCAATCGAATGGTTGAGTGTCGCGTCCAATTCTGCAATAACGGCGTTAGCTTTTTTGATACAGTAGTTTCTATCCTGGATGTCGCCTCTTTCTATCGCCATTCTCGCTCTGCCTGTGAAGCGGATTGCTCCATCATAGAACATGAGCAATAACTGTTCTTTGGAGGCGGTAGATATCTGAGTCCGCAGGTAATCGTTGCTGTACATGTTCATTATTGTCAACCTTTGCTGGAATTCATGCTGCTGATTTGCTGGGAAAGATAGGTGCTAGTCGCGTTCATCGAACTCATGAGCAACTCAAGGGCTTCAAACTGGGAGCGCATGGATTTCTCCCTTTTCTCCAGTCTTAGTTCCATATTATCAATGTTTTTTTCTATTCCCTTGACAGCGCTTTCTGTACTTTTTTTCTTCGAAGCGTATAATCCCGTTGTTGAGTCTGTCAGACCTGATAAGTAGTTAATAAATTTATCGTTAATTCCTTCACTGCCGTCTTCACCGATAAAAAGGTTTTCCAGACTTTGAAAGTCTTCGCTGATGATCTTATCGATTTTGCTGCTGTCCAGTGAAATGGTACCGTCTTTCTTGTCGGTTGAAATGCCGATTTCTGCTAGTCTGTGCAGAGAACCAGAACCTCCTGCGCTATCGACAAGCATATTTTGTAACCGTCTTTTTGCCGACTGCAGGCTGGAATCATTGGCCCAACTGGTATCTTTTTGATCGGTAATGAATTTAATAATATCGTTATAGGCAGAAACAAAGGTGTTGAGCTTTACCTTGACACCGTCGTTATCCACATCAACGC
Organism: uncultured Desulfobulbus sp.; assembly: GCF_963662935.2. Classification (NCBI taxonomy): domain Bacteria; kingdom Pseudomonadati; phylum Thermodesulfobacteriota; class Desulfobulbia; order Desulfobulbales; family Desulfobulbaceae; genus Desulfobulbus; species uncultured Desulfobulbus sp. The sequence goes on from NZ_CAXXTL010000002.1 coordinate 3,179,821, forward strand.
TTAATTGTGTCGTCGCGCCCGTCGTATTCTTTTTTAACAAGGTCAGGTCGACACCGGGAATTGCATTTTTTAGTGTATTGTTGTTGCTGACTATGGGCAGGCCGTCAACGATCACGGATGCCTGCTGAGCGGTTTGCGTTGAAGCAAAAGTCAACGATCTACTGTCCGCCGAGACACCTGTTGCTGTGGCTGTAAATTCGGTTGAGGCATCCTGCCCAGTCAGAACGATCCGGAACCCGTTGGTTGTCCCATCATTGATTAGCGCAGCCGATACTCCGGTTGCCGTATCGCCCGTGTTGACACTGTTGATTTTATCGACAATATTTGCAAGGTTGTCGCCTGGGTCGACTGTGATCGTGGTCCCGCTAATATCAATAATACCAGCGCTGAATGTCGAGGTCGAAGAGCTAGCGTAACCCACACTGGCTGTTTTCTGGACCTGGGCCAGATTGACTACTTCGACGTTGTACGATCCTGCTTTGGAGGAACTGCTGGTCTGGATGGAAAAGTATTCCTCGCTGGCAAGGGTAGCGCTGTAGGAGCGAAACTTGTTGGTGCTGTCAAGATCCTCAATAGCAGTTTCCAGTGCCTTGAGTTTGGTATTGAAATTGGAAAAGGCAGTCAGTCTGGTGTTGAGATAACTCTTGTCATTTTCCAGGCGAGTTAGAGGTTTCTTCTCTATGTTCATCAGTTGTGTGATGATAGAGTCGGTGTCAATTCCGCTGGCCAATCCGCCAAAAGTAATAGATGCCATATCCTGCCTCTTTCTTTGCGTTCAGCTTTCAGTCTGCAGCAGGTTGCCGCTAAGTTCGGTCAGCGTTTTGTGCAGACCAAGAATCTCGTCGGACGGGATCTGGCGAATAATCTCGCCCGATTTCTGGTCGATCAGGTTGATGACCAGATCGTTCGTATCCTTGCGCATTTCAAAGCGGACGCTATACGAGCCGTTGTCAGTCAGCGCCTTGATACTCTGCAATAATTCTTCCGGCTGCACCTGCCTTGCTTTTCCCTCCTGGCCGGAAGAAGTTTCGCTGGCCGGATCCTTGGCAGCAGATTCCCTGTTCCGTTGGATCTGTTCAGCTCCTGGGCTGAGCGTGGAAAAGCGGGTGGATCCACTTTGTCCGGTTGAAATCGTTTCGATATTCATGTTTCCCTCCATGGAGTTTTGGTCGACGTCGGCTGTGGGATAGGGGGGACGGACAAGGGAGCGTCCCCCCTTGTCCGGTTAAGGTTTGTTTTACTGGAGCAGGCTCAGCGCTAACTGTGGCGTCTGATTGGCTTGGGCCAAGACCGACACACCTGCCTGTTGCAGGATGTTGTTTTTGGTCATGGAAGAGGTCTCTTGGGCGATGTCGGCATCAATAATCCGCGAACGGGAGGCCGAGATGTTTTCGGAGACGTTGCTCAGGTTAGCAATGGTCGATTCCAACCTGTTCATGACCGCACCGAGCTTGCCGCGTTCTGTGTCAACTGATCCGATGGCCGCGTCAATCGTTGATATAGCGGCATTTGCATCGGATTGAGTATCGATTACGGCATCACCTGAATCGACCCCAAGGCCCGTAAGTCCCATTGAGTTGATACTTAGGGTGATGGTCTGGTCAGCATTTGCACCAATGTGGAAAATTACACCATCTGTTGCGCTGCCGTTAAGAACGCTTCGGCTGTTAAACTGGGTGTTGTCGGCAATGCGTTGAATTTCGGCCTGTAATTGCTTGAATTCATCGTTCAGAGAGCTACGGTCATCCGCTGTGTTGGTATCGTTGGCGGACTGTACAGATAACTCCCTCATGCGTTGCAAAAGGTTGGTGGTTTCATTCAGGGCACCTTCCGCTGTTTGCGCCATGGATATGCCATCCTGAGCGTTACGGGCGGCCTGGTTCAAACCGCGGACTTGCGAGGTCATGCGATCAGAAATCGCGAGACCGGCCGCGTCATCCTTGGCACTGTTAATGCGCAGACCTGAAGACAGGCGCTGCATGGACTTGTTCAGTCCGAGTTGAGAAGTACTGAGGTTGCGTTGAGCGTTGAGTGAAGCAATATTGGTATTAATTACGATTGCCATGGTCTTTCCTCCGTGAAAGATTATTTCCGGGCATCCTTGCCCTAGGTGCTACGTTTTGTTGGTTATTTAGTGATCGTTTCAGCCTTTGTTTTTCCTTTTCTATTTTCCTCCCTTGGTTAGATTTGTATTTCTTGTTAAAATTCTTTTCGTCGTCACTTTCATTTTTCTTTAGCTCTTTTTTATTTTTTTAAAAAAAGCAGGCTGTCGGTCAACAGCCTGCTTTCATTTGGTATTATCCCTGAAGGAGTTGGAGAGCCAATTGCGGTGTCTGATTGGCTTGGGATAAGATGGCGACGCCCGCCTGCTGCAGGATGTTGTTCTTCGTCATAACGGCTGTTTCCTGTGCAACATCGGCGTCAAGAATACGAGAGCGGGCGGCCGAAAGGTTTTCAGCAACATTATTGAGATTGGCAATGGTTGATTCCATCCGGTTCTGAGCCGCACCGAGATCGCCGCGCATGACATCGACGTCGGAGATGGCGGCATCGATGACTCCCAGGGCAAAGTTAGCCCCTGATTGAGTAAGAATGGCTGTGCTGGCGATTGTATCCGTGCCACTGCCAAGTCCTCCTGTCGAAGCCCCTGCGATGGTTATGCTAATGGTCTGATTAGCATTGGCACCAACATGGAAGATGAAGCCGCTTCCAGGATTGGCATACGAGCCGGTGAGCATGGTCTTGCCGTTGAATGAGGTAGTGGTGGCTATCCGGTTCATTTCCTCAATCAAGCTTTGGAATTCAGCATCAAGCGAACTCCTGTCAGCAACGGTATTGGTGTCGTTTGCCGATTGAACCGCCAGCTCACGCATTCTCTGAAGCATGTTGGTGGTTTCCTGCAGCGCACCCTCAGCGGTTTGCGCCAGGGAAATCCCATCGTTGGCATTTCTTGCCGCTTGCGTAAGACCTCGGATCTGGGAGGTCATACGATCGGAGATGGCTAAACCGGCAGCGTCATCCTTAGCGCTGTTAATACGCAGGCCGGATGACAGTTTTTGCATAGCCTTGTTTAAGTCGCCCTGGCTTCTGGAAAGATTCCGTTGGGCATTAAGTGATGCAATATTGGTGTTGATGACAAGAGCCATGAGTTATCCTCCGTGACTTAATTTTCCTGTTTTTTACCAATTTGCTTCACTGCTCACGCTTTTCTCAACTAGTGATTTATCGGTGGCCCGAGAAAAAGAGTTAATAGAAAAGATGAGATGTCCATGATTTTATTTTGACTGGATTAATTTCTGGATGCATCATGCGAGCGGAGAAAAACAATATGGCTCGGGCCGTATGAAGATAACATAATGGATAATTTGACTTCTCTCCGGTTCAACGCTAGAATTTTATGTATAAATTCAGGAGGAAATGAAAATGACAGGTAAGGTTTTAGTGACCGGTGCCGATGGGTTTATTGGTTCGCACCTTGTTGAGACTCTCGTTCGTAGCGGCATTCCCATTCGTGCATTTGTATTATACAATTCGTTTAATTCCTGGGGTTGGCTCGATCATGTTCCGGAAGATATCAAAGAGAATATCGAAATATTCTCTGGCGATATCCGTGATCCATTCGGGGTAAAAAAAGCGATGGAAGGATGTGAGGCAGTTCTGCACCTGGCCGCATTAATCGCGATTCCGTATTCGTATCATTCTCCAGCTACTTATGTGTCGACTAATATTCAGGGAACTTTGAATGTTGTACAGGCAGCCAGAGAAATAGGAGTTCGCAAAGTGGTCCATACCAGTACCAGTGAGGTGTATGGGACAGCGAGATTTGTGCCGATCACGGAAGAGCATCCGCTGCAGGGGCAATCACCTTATTCCGCAAGCAAGATAGGTGCGGATCAGATCGCCATGTCGTTCTATAGTTCTTTCAATGTTCCCGTTACCATTATTAGGCCATTCAACACCTATGGTCCCCGGCAATCCGCAAGAGCTATTATTCCGACGGTTATTACCCAAATCCTCAGTGGGAAACGCACTTTGCACCTTGGCGCATTGCATCCAACCAGGGATTTTAATTATGTAAAGGATACAGTGAGAGGATTTGTTGATGCTATGCAGTCGGAAAAGGCTGTGGGTGAGGTACTTAATATCGGCAGTAATTTCGAAGTTACTATTGCTGAATTGGTTAGCATTATTACTGATGTTATGGGGGTTGAGGTAGACATAACCACCGATGACCAGCGATTGCGTCCTGTAAAGAGCGAAGTGGAACGATTATGGGCCGACAACCAAAAAGCGTACAGGTTAACGGGTTGGATACCGGAATTTGCCGGTAAGGATGGGCTCGCTCGAGGACTGCAAGAAACGATTGCCTGGTTTTCTGATCCTGAAAACATGAGCCGGTATAAAGCGTCCCGCTATAATATTTGAGACTCGCTGAAAACAGTGGGATAGGGAAAAGGCAATGGTAGAGAGCAACTATGATTCCGTAATAGCCTTCATCCGAAGTCTGTATCCCCGCAATGCGGAGACGATTCCGCTCCATGCTCCCATCTTTCTTGGCAATGAGAAACGGTATGTCGCAGATTGCCTTGATTCCTCATTCGTTTCCTCGATAGGTCCTTACGTCACGCAATTGGAAACGATGATGTGCGAACGGACCGGCGCTGCGTACGCCGTAGCCACTAACAGCGGGACAGCTGCGCTCCATGCTGCACTTTTGTCGGCCGGGGTTGAGTCGGGAGACGAGGTGCTTACCCAGCCGATTTCTTTTGTCGCCACTGCCAATGCAATAGCTTATTGCAATGCCGTACCTGTTTTCATCGATGTGGAACTGACGACCATGGGTCTATGTCCTGAACACCTTGAGCGGTTTTTGCATTCCCGGACGTATATAAAAAGTGGTGTCTGCTATAATAGAAAGTCGGGCCGAAAAATAGCTGCATGTGTACCAATGCATACTTTTGGCCACCCTGTCTCTATTCAGCAAATTATCGTCATCTGCGAAAGCTATCATATACCGGTCATTGAAGATGCGGCTGAGGCATTGGGGAGTTATTCACACAACAAGCATTGCGGCACATTCGGGTTGGCCGGGATTTTCAGTTTTAACGGGAACAAGATAGTGACTAGTGGCGGTGGTGGCATGATTGTCACTGATAACAGTGGGTTCGCAGAGCATGCAAGGCACCTGACAACAACTGCCAAAAAGCCCCATCCCTATGCATACGAGCACACACAAGTGGGATATAATTATAGAATGCCCAACATAAATGCAGCTCTGTGCTGTGGTCAGCTAGAGCAGCTGGATATTTTTTTAGCGAAAAAACGATGGATTGCGGAGGCGTATAAAGCTTTCTTCGAGGAAAGCTCACTTGCTTTTGTCAAAGAACCTGATAATGCGCGATCTAATTACTGGTTGAATAGCATAATGACTCAGGGTCAGAGGGAGAGGGATTGCCTGTTGGAGCAAAGCTGTGCAGCAAAAATAATGACCCGGCCGGTCTGGGCCCCTCTTAATCGTTTGCCGATGTTTAAACACTGTGAAACATATGGAACAGAACATACCGACTACCTAGCCCAGCGAATTGTTAACTTGCCCAGTAGTGTAGCACTATGAAAGAAATAGTACTTGTGGGAGGAGGGGGGCATTGTCGTGCCTGTATAGATGTCATTGAACAGCAAGGCCTTTACACTATTGCAGGTATTGTTGACGTGGCTGATAAAAGAGGAAGCTCTGTGTTGGGTTATGCAGTGTTTGCAACAGATAATGATTTGCTCGATCTCATTAATAAGTATACCTATTTTCTCATTACATTAGGGCAGATAAAGAGAAGCGATCGAAGAATAGAACTGTTTAATGTAATATATGATAATGGTGGAAAGTTGCCTGCAATCGTTTCTCCATTGGCTTATGTTTCAAAACACACGAAAATTGGGCATGGAACAATAATAATGCATCATGCATTGATTAATGCAGGTGCTGTAATCGGTGATAACTGTATCGTCAACACAAAGGCTTTAATAGAGCATGATGTTGTGATAAGAAATCACTGCCACATGGCTACAGGGAGTATAGTGAACGGAGGAGTTGTTATAGAGAATGGAGTTTTTGTTGGTAGTGGTGCGGTTATACGGGAGAGTATCCTTGTTGGTAGAAACACCACCATAGGCTGTAATTCTACAGTTAAGCAGTCAGTCTCGCCAGGTTCAATGTTACGTTAAGTTTCTGTTATTGCGATATTGATTGCTTTTTTTCGATCCATTAAATAAATTTCAGCTAAGCGAAAATCGATTAATGTGTCGATATCTATTGAATATTCCTGTCGCATTAGGTGGGCAAATGTACCCTCAGTGATAAAAGATTTGACCTTTTCGATAAAACAAATCTCTGCGAGGTAGATGGCGCCATTTAACCGGTAATATATGGGGAGTTGTTGGCGATTGGTATTGCATATTTCCGTACGAAGGAAATCTTTCATCCCACCGTTTTCAGGAAGAGTGTTTGTCCACCAAGGGTGATGCTCAGCTTTGCAGACAGAGACTATTGACTTTGCGTTTTTTTCGAAAAGAAGCTCCACGGCATTGTCTATGTCTTTACCTGTTCTAAGAGGAGAAGTTGGCTGGAGAAGGAGAACAAGAGAAAACCGCGGTGTGGGAGACTGCATAATATTGAGCGCATGGAGGATCACATCAATACTTTTTGCCTCATCTGAGGCCAATTCAGCCGGACGTATAAAAGGCACGTCTGCTCCCCAACTCGTAGCGACATCAGCGATTTCTTGGCTATCGGTTGAAACAATCAATTTATCCACATAGCGAGACTCTTGAGCCGCTTTAATGCTCCAGGCAATGAGAGGTTTGCCGGCAATTTGCCGGATATTTTTTCCAGGCAGGCCCTTGCTCCCACCCCTTGCTGGAATGACGGCTATTATTTTTTTATTTTTATACATCAAAAATTTCTTCGTAATCGGTATTTGCTTTGGCGAAATCGTCTGATCTGCCTATATCCAACCAATACCCTTTAATCGGGAATGAACAGATTTTTTTTTCGGAGTGAATAAGTTGTTGAAATAACTCAGGCATATCAAAAAAAGAATCTTTGGGAATAAGTGAAACTGCTTTGGGGCTTAATACATATATCCCCGCATTCACGTAAAAATTGTGGATTGGTTTTTCGACTATTGCCTGGATGGACGCGCCTGCCATTTCGACAACCCCGTAGGGAACCTGAAAATCATATTCCCGTACACACATGGTGGCCATAGCATCGGCAGTGAGATGATAATTGAGCAGATGTTCGAAATTAATGTTGGTCAGGAGATCGCCATTCATAACGAGTAAAGGATCTGGTGGTAACTCCGGCAGCAGACTGAGAGCTCCGGCTGTGCCAAGACGCGTAGGCTCTTGAATATACCGGATGTTCACTCCCTGACGTGAGCCATCCCCAAAATACTGCATGATGATCTCGGCTTTGTAATTCACACAAAGGAAAAAATTGCGAAAACCATAACTTGAGAAGTTTTCGATAATTGTTTCGAGGATCGGTTTGGTCCCAACTTTGAGCATTGGCTTGGGGATATTTTCCGTCAGTGGACGCAAACGAGTACCTAAACCGCCGGCCATCAGGATAACAGTGTTTGGTTTTTCCGATTTGCGCAGATAATCATCTATATATTCAATGCCAACCAGGCAACCATTTTCATCAACCATGGGCACCTGCTTGATGCCATTAATGATTGCGAGTTGAAGGATGTCCTCCTTGGGCTGGTTGATATATGCCTTGGTTGGCTGGATATTGAAAACCCCATCGATTGAGTCCGATAAGCCCCTCCCTTTGAGTATGGCACGACGAATATCACCATCGGTAATTGTACCTATAAGATGGTTTTCTCCATCGACAATAAGAGCAATTTGCATGGCACCAAGATCAATGGCTTCCAGTGCTTGACGGATGGTATTGTCGGGGGAGATAGTGATGTTTTTAACCTTGCGCATGGGGACTTCTCCCGGTTGGGTGAGCGGACTGGGGAACTGTTCTTTATTAATAGGGGAATTTCACAAAATACCAGATGTTGAGGCTTCTGAAAAGAAATGGTTATTCATAAAATTGCATCAAAGTGCATAGTGGAAAAATTTCATATCACCCTCCATGGAAAATCTCAGGCGATTGTTGTAGTGGATCTTCTTTTTTGTATAGAAATCGTTTGAAGTCAAGAGACTTAATAATGTTGAAAGCCTTTGGGGCACTGTCGCCATTTCCATAGATGTTATGCATTTCTGTCAGGCTGGCTGAAAAACTTGCGCTTGTAACTTTTTCTATGGAAAAGAGAATGGAGTTTTCAGAAGTATCGCAAAAAATTACATTTTTATTTACCTTCCGTCCTGTTTGACGCAAGCCAATATTTATGGCGGGTATTGGAATTGATGCCGATTCAAGGATGCCGGCCGAGGAATTGCCAATTATAAAACGACTGTTTTTAAAAATTGAAAGAAATGTGTCGCGGTCAAAATTTTTGAAGAAAAAGAACATGGGATCTTGATGATAGTTTTCCAGTTCATGCAATATTTTTTTATTACCTGGATCTGTGTTGGGCGTGCTGACAAAGGTGTGGATACCCTTTCTTTTAAGGGTGTTGAGGATATTCCTGAAAATCAGGTGGCAGCTGTCCTGCTCCTCCGTAACGGGGTGGAATATCAACAGGGCAAATTCTTTGAATCCTTTTTGAATGCCTAGGGTCCTGCGCAGTTCAGATTTCGATATTGGACTGTGCTGGACAAATCGGTCTAAGGCTATACTGCCGATGGTGAAAATTCGATCCGGAGACTCACCTATTCGAATCAGTCGCTGTCGGTGTTCTTCATGGCTCACCATGTGAGCTGATACGAGTTTCGAGGTCGCATGCCGAACGGGGTTATCGATGTGACCGTCCTGGGTATGGTCACCGCCATAAAAATGAAGGGTGGGGATTTCCAGAAAGCCGCCTATTAAAGCTCCCATGATAACATCTTCTCGGTCACCAGCAAGCAGGATGAGATCGGGTTGGTAGAAAGCAACTGTATCGATGGCATTTTGTAAAAAAAGGCTGGCAGTCTTCAGGCGTGATTGGCGAGAATCAGAGTCTATCAGCGACTCGATTGTGAGAAGAATGTCGAAACCATCATTTTTGATCAGGTCAACGCTATTGCCGTAGATTTGGGAAAGATGGGCTCCGGAGACAAGCAGTTTGAATTCAATGTCAGTTGAATCTGCTAACAGTCGATACAGGCTGCTCATCAGGTCGTAGTCAGAACGGATGCTGGTAATGCCCAAGATTTTTTTCATTGAATCGATATGATTTTTTTTGGTTTAGCAATAGCCAACCTCGGGATATTGCAACAGCTGTCGCTATTGTATGTAAGCGGAGCGCTAGTTGTTTGTGCGATAAAATTCTAGAAGCCGACGGGTGTAAACCTCAGAGTGTTGGAGGGCTGTCGTCAAAAACAATGAATTCGTCTTTTTCATAATTTTTGCTGGCCGTGGTGTTGATGATAGTCTCCCAGCGCATCGGACTGATTCCCCATGCGGGTCTTTTCGTGGTGAGATTTCCTTCGGTGAAGAGTTCACCTTTTTGGATATCTCTTGCGGCAACAATACTTTTTCTGGCAATGGCTATGTTGTGGAGTTCGGATGTGGAGGGCTGCTTTATTCCATCTCCAAGAGCTATGGAGACATTACGGATGGCTTTGACCATATTGCCTAATTCATCTGGTTCCAGGGAAGCGTTATGGTCTGGTCCTGCCATGGTACGGTCTAGGGTGAAATGTTTTTCAATAATAGTAGCCCCCAGAGCCACTGCAGCAATGGAAGCCTCGGTACCCAAAGTATGGTCGGAGTAACCAACCGGAAGCATGAAGGTTTCGGCAAGTGTTGTAATCGCACGCAGGTTAGCGTCTACCATGGGGGTGGGATATTCGGTATTGCAGTGTAGAAGGGTAATATGGTTCTTTGGCCCTGCAGTTTGAAGAACATGGAGAGCGTCGGCTATTTCTTTAAGAGTGGACATCCCTGTTGATAGGATGATTTCCGTGTTCAATGAGCCTATTTTAAGAAGATAAGGGAGGTTGGTGATCTCCCCAGAGGGAATTTTGAAAAGTGTAAGGCCTAAGTCAGTGAGTAAGTCAATGCTGAAAAGGTCGAAAGGGGAGGAGAGGAAGAGAATGTCCCGCCGTTGACAATGTTCAAAGAGAATGCGATGGGCAGTCTGGTCCAATTCAAGCTTTCGGATCATTTCGAACTGCGACTCATGTGGAACTGTAGCCTTCTGTTGGTAGTGTGCTTTAGGTGTGTCGCTACGTACGAGGTCAATGGCTCTGAAAGTTTGAAATTTTACCGCATTCGCCTTGGCATCGGCAGCGGCATCAATGAGTTGTAGTGCGGTGGTGAGATTGCCATTATGGTTGACCCCAGCTTCTGCAATGATGAACACATTGTTCTGATAACTAGTTGATGATGTGTTCATGTGGCGGGGCTCGTCTATTGAGGGTTGATTTTTTCTGGTATAGTGGGTGCTTGTTTATCTGGTCAGGCCGTTCAATGCCCCATTGGAGAATTGCGTGAAGAGTTAGTTGGGTAAAGTCGAGTTTGCAGCGATGGATGGTTAGTGTGTGGTGAAACTGTCTAGCTCAAGTAATAATTGTTTTGCTGCTTGATTGTCCGGTTCGAGGAGAAGAACATGTTCGTACATACCTTTGGCGCCTTCCTTAATGTTCAATTCTCTGAAATAATTACCAACCTTCAGCATCACCATGGTGTTTTGTGGAACCTTTTCTAAATAATCGAGGTAGGTGGTTAGAGCTTTTTGCGATTGCCCAGTCAATCGTAGAAGATCTCCGTAATGTATAACGTAGGAAGGGGATATTTTCGACAAAGCCTCCAAGGTAACTAAACTGTTCTTGTGGTCGTTTTTAGCGAGGCAGATAGTGGCTATTCTTTGTAGTACGTCTTCCCGCAGGATCTCATCCTGTTCGTCTAGGAGGAATTGATACTGCTCCAATGCCAGATCAATGTTTTCGTCTAGTTCCGCAATCAAGCCAGAGCAGAGATGAAAATATTTCCTTGCTTGGGGATTTTCATGCTTTTCAAGAGAATGTTGAATATTCTTAAGTGACTCTCCGTTCAGGTTTTTAAAATATAAAAGTAACTTCCCTCGTAACCCTTGAAGTGATGCGAAAGCAACGCTTCTCTTCATGTGTGGTGAGGTTAAAGTTTTAACAAACTGTTTTTCATAAAGTTTTATAGATTTTTGTAGAACTTCTATTTTTTCTGCTGGAATATCTTGTGCTGTGAAATTGCATCTGTCTAACCAAATATAAGCCCTTCCTGGTTGTTCGTCTTTTTCCCACTGCAACGCTAACCCATTAATGTCTGTATCTGTTGAGTATTCTTCTGTTCTTACGTGTATTTTGTTGATGGAATGATCAATTTTACTAATTAATACTTTTGCTGCTTTATTGTAATTTTTGTAATAAATGTTTGCAGATTCTTCAATTTCTTTGTCAGTTAAGTCGTCATAGTTCATTCCTAATTTTGTTATTTGCAGTAATTCATGGGCAGCATACTTCTTCAAGAAGGTCGTGTAGGAAGAAAAAATTGTATTGAGTTTATTCTCAATGTTGTCCATTTTCCTCTTGTATTTAAAATTCTGTTTTTTTCCTTTTCTGCCAAATAAACCATCATTACAGTGTAGGGCTTCTTTGGTAAGTTTTTCTATTTGAATGATCTTTTTCCTAGCCTTTGAAAGCTCATCAGTTACCGCATGAAGATCTCTTTTTCTTGTTTCCTCTGATATATCAGGGTATATAATATTGATTATATCTATTGGTTTTTCATGTAAAACTGATAATACTATTTCCTCAAGAGGAGCATGGAGAATGTTATCTATTTTTGCAGCTCCTTTGGCAGGATTGATTAATTTGGTATTTTTTTGGAGGGCATGCTGGGATTGAATACCAATAATATTGATTGCTGAAAGAAAATCGCTGGTTGTTTCAGCCATCCAGCCACCATTTGTTACTACCTGCCGGCTAGTTGCGCAGAGTTGAGGCCCAGCAATTCGCTCATTACTGCCTAATGCATGAGTGTAACCATCCTTGCTATGGCAAAGATCTAATCCCGCCAATACAATACAGCTGAATCCCATTTCAGTTGCCACCGAAAGTGCCATATTGGATACCGTCGGGCCGGCCATAGGAAGGCTTGGTTTATTCAGCTCAGTTTCCCAAGGAAATCTATTGCCTAGAAATATGCTTCTTCCTCGCCATTGTCCTAGGAGTAGTGGGGATACATGATATCCATGTATAAATATAGACTCTTTCCAAAAACGAAGCATTTCCACGCTGACGTCAAAACTCAGGCGATGCGGGTCAATGGAAAATATGAAATCGGGCGCTAGATTCACTTCAAGCAAGCGCCGACAGATTCTGGAAACTGCAAGAATGACCAGTGATCCTCTGTTGGCTATGGCCCAAGGGAGAACATCGTCAAGAGATGGTCCTCCTGCAAGCAGTACTGCTGTTTTCCCTGTGAAGGAATCTTTCAGGATAGTGGATGGGACGATGTTATCTGCCAGGTTTTCAAGCTGCGCATGGATAAATGCCTGTCCTTTCAGATGAACATTCACTAACCATTGCTGCTGGGTGCATAAATTTTGAATATTAAAAAAGAGTTCGTGGTAATCCGTCAGAAAGCCATATTCTGCGGCAAGAGATTTGGCTATAATAACTTCGCCGGCATAAAAATAGCGGTTGATCCCCACTGATTCGGAAATAACTTGGAATTCTTCAGAGGGAGCGAAGACGATATTCTCAGGAAGGTTCAGCGATGAATACTCTTCGTTAATTATTTGGTAGATAATGGAAGGTTCGAGGAGAATGAATTGCGAACCAGAGGCGATAGTTTTCGATGCAAGAAATGACAGTAATGTTCCGGAGTCTGTTCCTATAACGATGAACAAGGTGTTTTTTGTTGCACAATGTCGATCAAACCTAGACTGTTGCAACAATGTTGCCCCTGTTTGGTTCAGGGAATTATGATTGAGGCTATGAAGATATCTGTCGCCAAAATTGTTTGTTAAAAAGAACTCTTTTTGTTTAGGCCCCTGTAAAGAAATTTCCATTATTTACCGTACTCGATGAAATTTTTTTCAAACAACTGATTGCAGGGGTCAAGAGTTCGGCAGTGGTGTTTTGACTTCATAATTTGTGTCTTCAAGGATCACCTGGACGGCACGATTTGATGTCGGCGAAAACAGAACTGGAGCAACAAGATTGAGGGTAATTTCTTTAGCAGATGAAACGGTAACGATACTCAGAGCATAACAATCCTCAGGGGATTGAATATCCAATTTGCCGATTTCGTTTTTATCCGGCAATACTTTGTATTCCAGGAAAAAGTTAGATGGGTCAGTGACAATAAAGGCGACTTCTGGGTCGTCGATGCTTTGAATCCAAAAAAGAGGACCCTCTTTCCTGTTGGGTATGACGATGAAATCATGAAGAGTTTCAAATCCGATCAAGCCGTCGGGAAAGTGAATGGAATTCTGCGGGTCATATTCTATCTCGCCGAAACGAGAGGTTAATTTTTTCATCTTTTCACCTTCTTTGTAGCAAGAGTGTCACTGAGCGTTTCAAGGTCGGCAATGTCCCAATGAGTGGCCCCAATATTTTCGTTTCGAATGCGTTCATACACCTCTTGCCTAAAAATTTTGGTTTCATTGGGCGCGTCGATCCCTATTCGAATCCCACCACTTTTGATCTCAATAATCTTGATGGTAATGTTGTCCCCGATGATGATACCTTCACCGGGCTTCCTGGTCAGCACCAGCATAAATTTCACCTAATAAGCTTTCGGGCAATAAAACCCGAGGTAAAAATAGAAAAATAATAAAAAAATCAGACTGATAAAAACTGCATTTAGGAGAGTGCGAACCTCATGGTTCAAACCAATTTACTTATTAAAAGTATCCTGTAAAGAAAAGGAAAAAGCAAGCGTTTTTAAACTGTTGGCGCTTTCATAGGTAATCGAGAATCGAAAGTTGTGAGACCTTAGAAGTGACGCTGAGGGCTGCCTGCAATGCCGTTTCCTGTTGGACGATGGCATTGAAAGACTCTATCGCGTCAGCGTCCTCATAATGGGAAAGCAGTTGTTCAAGATCAATCTTCACGCCTTTCTGTGTATCCAAGGCAGTCTCCACCAAGCTGGCCTTGTTGCCAAGTTGTGAGCGGAGCCGTCTGTTTTGCTCGGCCGCCCCTTCAAGATCATCCAGGCTGGTTTCCATGGCACCCTGATCATTAGTGCGGATAGCTTCTTCAGCCTGAGTCAATTCGGAAAAAAGATCAAACCTGCCCGCGTCTATGCTGTTTGGATTTGCCGGGTCCCAGGTTGATGTCCCAAGAAAAAGATCGTTGCCTGTCAGGTTAACCTGCATCGTTTCGCCAGTTGAAATTTCCAGTAAGGTCGCATTTCCATCACCTTGGTATAAAACTGGCCAAGTGTTGGAATTGGTGGGATCATAACCAAGAGTTGTATAGCCTGAATTCTGTATGAAGGGTTTACTGTCCTCCTGATAGCCTGCAAAAAGATATTTACCGTCAACGGTTCCATTGGCGGCATCAAGAAGTTCTTGGCGAAGCAGGGAAAGTTCATCAGCCAATGTCGTTCGATCTTCGGTACTCAAGGTCCCGTTGATTGAATTGGTCATAATTTCCTTGGCCCGCTGCATGATGTTTTCCACATGCTCAAGATGACCATCGGTGGACTGCATGGTGTCAAGTGATTTACCCATGGTTTCCGTATAGCGGTCGACATTGGAGAGCTGTTTTCGGGTGTTAAGTACCGGACGAATCGAAGCAGGATCATCCGAGGGTTTGTTGAGTTTCTTTCCCGTTGCTCCGATGATTCGAAGTCTTTCCAAGTCGTTCGATACATCATTGAGGCGCGAACTCAACATCCTGTAGGTGGTTCCCTGTGTAGCTTTCATAGCTTATCCCTTGAGCTGGAGGAGTGCATTCATCATTTCGTCAACAGTGGAAAGAAACTTGGCCGAGGATTCGAAACCGCGCTGGTATTGGATGAGATCGATCATCTCTTCCTCCAGGGACACCCCGGAATAGCCATCTCGCAGATTTTGAAGCTGGATGGTCGCATCTTTCGCGCCTGAAAGTGCCAGGTCGTTGCGGGAGGCTTCAATGCCGACGGTAGCCACCATCTGGCTGAAAAAATTGTCGAAGGTGTCGTTGGTGGTCCCGACTCTATGGGTAACCTCCAGCTGGGCAATGCGCAACGCCGCCTCGTTGTCACCCGGGGCGGCTTCGATATTGCCAGCGGCAGCCACCTGGGAGGCGTCGGTGAGGATAACCCGGACATTACGGCTTGGTACATCTGTTGGCCCTAACGTCGCCATATCCAGGAAAAAATTTCTTTGTAAGCCATCCGAGCCATAGCCACCAGAATGCTCCAAATTGACCGCATCAGTCAGGTCGACAGCCAAAGTGTTGAGGTCGTTACGCAGATCGGCCATAAAGACATCGCGCATCTCGAACATGCCCTTAAATTTCCCGCCGAGATTTTCGAGAGGAATGTCAAGCGTCGATCCGGCAATCTGCAGCTGGAGGTTAACGTCGGTACCGGTGGGCACGGTACTGATAGTTGCGGCAATACCGCCTTGAACAAGCGGCATGCCGCCGGGCAACTGAACGTTCAGCATACCCCTGTTGTCGGTATAAGTCTGGACGCCAAGGGTTTCCGAGAGATCCTTGATGATAAGATCACGCTGGTCGCGGGCGGAATTGGCTGTTTGTCCGGAGATCTCTACCAGGTTGATCCGGTCGTTGAGCCTGGCGACCTCGGCTATTTTTTCATTGAGCGTTTCAACTTCGGAAATGATCTCGGTGTTCATGTTCTGCGCCACCGTATCCAGTTGATCGGTGATGCTGCTAAAGGCTTCGCCCAGCAGTTGTCCCCGCTGCATAACCACATCGCGTTCCACTTGACCACTGGGGTTGGTAGTCAGTTCCTGCCAGGCGTCGAAAAAATCGTTGATCTGCGAGGCAAGATTGTCCTCGGAAACGTTAAAGATCCTTTCCATCTCGGTCAGAGATCCAGATTTGCCTGTTTCCACGCCGAATTCGATGGATTTGCTCTGCAGTTGGCGGCTGATGAAGAGGCTGTAGTCGCGGCTGACGTCGGAAACGGCTACGCCTTGGCCGATGAAGAAATCGCCAAAGTTGACTGCCGGGATCTGCATCAGCTCGGCGCGCTGCCGGGAATAGCCCTCGGTGTTGACGTTGGCAATATTGTTACCGACTATCTCAATCGATTTCTGATTGGTCAGCAGGCTGGTTTTGCCGGAATTTAAAGCGTTGAGGAGGCTTGTCATGGTGCTTTTCTGTCCCTGTCGTTCCGATGGCTGTCCCGAAAGAGGGCAATGGTCTTTGCGGGTGCGGCATGGTCATGCTGCGGTAACACACTGTTACGTTATGTTACTATCGGCAGAATAAGGGGTCGAGTTTAGCTGCAGCGACAAGAATCTTAAGGCGGTTGCGGCTGGCAGAAAACTGGGGAATGATAAAGGGGGTATAAAGAAAAACACCCACGCGGGGGTGGTCGGTGGAATACGAAGAAGGGGAAGCGAAGGAAAGAGCGGGTCTGTCAGATTCGTCCGGAGAGAAGTCGTCCGTTAATGGTGGTGTTTTGCGAAAGGCCCCGCTGGCTGTACGTAACCGGTACGGTCTTGCGGCCAAAAAATTCCATGGTGTCTTGGATCCAGTTCAGGGTTGCACGGAAGAGAAAGGCATTACGCCGGTTTTCCTGACGAATCTCTCTGGCAAATTGTTGGTCATCCGGGTGCAGCGTTTCCACCGAATTGAGCGCCCGGAGTATAGCTTCCTTGCGTTTGACGTCCACTATCATGGCGGCAAGATCAAGAGCTTTGGCGTGCTCGCGTTCGTCGCGGATGGCGTCGCGCAACTGCAAGAGTAATTCCTTGACGGTTTCACGGTCCATGTTCATCAACCTTCAACAAGGAAGCGCAGCAAGCTGGAAGCAACCTTATTCAGATCCGGCTCGTATTGGCCACTGCTCACCTGTGCCTTCAGTTCCTGCACACGGGCGGCGCGGTCAGCGTCTTCAGTTTTTCCGGCGGCCTGAGTTGCGGTTGCACCTTGCAGAGCCGAAGAGAAAGAGAGGCCTTCCTTGCCTTCGCTCTTCGATGTTTTCTGCGCGTCACCGGCCTGGCCGATTTTATTGAGACCACCTATCTGTCCCATGCCCCGTACTCCAAAGAATTCTACAGTCATCTCGTTCACCTTAAGATAAAATATCAGGCCACCGTCTTGGCTTCTGCCACCCAGTCATCGAGCTTTTTCATCACTGCATCGTAGGTGTCGTAGGAGATGTCGGGCAACCAGTCGCCGAAGGCTTTTTTTGCCTCGGCAAACCCTTTGTCGATTCCTTCCTTGATCGCATCGATGCGAGAAGGATCTCCGCCGGCAATACCCACGGCTAACTGAAAGAGCCGCTCGGATGTCTGTTTTACGCCAAAATAGCCGTCTTCACTGACCAGTTTTTGAGCTTCCGTGGGAGTGATGGCGGCGATGTCGATTTCACCTTCGCCGACAGCTATCTTGGTGTTGACGCCTTGTTCTTGCAGCAGGTTGGCCACCAAGTTTCGCAACATTCCAAATTTGGCCTCGTCGCCGGCACTGAGCTTTAAGTTGCCGGAGTAGGTAACGGCCGTGGTGGATTCGCTTCGCAGGCTGATCGTGTCGGAAGTTGTTGTCTGTACCCCGTTTTTAGCGGATCTGGACACCGTTGACACCTCCAGGCTGGAACTCTGGTAGGAGAGAAGCGTGTTGTGAATCTGGTTGGGACTGATGTTTGCGACCATTGTTTTTCTGCCTCCCTGCAGTGTTTTTGGGCCATCCTGGCCCACTTTCAACAGGTGTTTTTCTTCCTGTTGACACTGTATCGGTAGCGGTTGAGAAAAACTTTACAGAAAAAAGAATTTTTTTTGAAAAAAAGAAGTGGGAGGGATGTTATTTTTTGGAGGTGAGGTTCTTTTCCATCTGGCGATACATCTGGTCGGCGAGACCGACGCTTTGTTTCCGCGATATTTTCGAGGCGATTTCCTGATCGAGCATATCCTGAAAGGTCTCAGTGGAGGTGCTTTTTTCGAAGAGGCCACTTTCGGGAACGGTTTTACGCATGGCCTTGAACAGGGATTGAACGAAGATGGCCTCAAAATCCTCACAGGATTTTTTTAGAGCCGCCTTGTCCTTTTGACCGCGTCGGGTGTCTGGGGTTTGCTTGGTTGTGCTGACCAGCAGGTTGGCATCAAGATTTGTTTTCATATGATCGCCGATAATGGAGGTGTTGAATGGACAGGAGCTGGTCAGCTTAGAGAATAACCAACTCACCCTGAAGCGCCCCTGCTGCCTTGATTGCCTGGAAAATAGCAATCAGATCCCGTGGTGTGGCGCCGATGGCGTTGAGGGCCCGGGCGATTTCACCGAGGTTGATTCCCATGGGAAGCACCACCAGGTTCCCTTCCTCTTCGACTGCACTCAAGGTCGTTTTAGTTGTTGCGACGGTTGTTCCGGCTGCCAGCGGATTAGGTTGGCTGACCTCAGTCGATTCGGAAATAACCAGGTTCAGGTTGCCGTGCGAGACCGCCACCGTTGAGATGCGGACATCCTGTCCCATGACGATGGTGCCGGTGCGTTCGTTCACCACGATTTTTGCAGGTCCATCCGGTGCCACTTCAATGCTCTCAAGATCAGAGATAAAGGTGACCATGTCGCCTTGGAAGCCAACCGGCTTGACTGCGCTGACGGTTCGGGAGTCTATTGATTTGGCCGTGCCGGCCCCGAAATGGCCGTTGATAGCATCAGCCATGCGTGATGCGGTGGTAAAATCGGTTTCTCGCAACTGAAAGAGAATATTACCGGAGGAGGGTAGAGCGTAATTGACGGCACGTTCGACGATTGCTCCGCCGGTGACGCGGCCCGAGGTGGTGAAATTTTTCTGGGCTTTGGCTGCCTTGCCGCCGAAAGAGATGCCACCCACTGCCAATGGTCCCTGGGCAACGGCATAGGTGCTGCCATCAGGCCCTTTCAGCGGCGTCATCAACAGGGTGCCGCCGGAAAGGCTGGAGGCGTCGCCAATCGAAGATATCTGAATATCGATGGGTGATCCCGGTCGGGCAAAGGGCGGCAATTGGGAAGTGACCATCACCGCCGCCACATTTTTTGTTTTTATTTGCTGGAACGTTGCTTCGGGCAGAGCCATACCCATCCGTTTGATAATGTTGATGATAGCCTGTTTAGTGAAGATGGATTTTTTTATGTCATCACCGGTGCCATTGAGACCGATGACCAGGCCGTAGCCCATCAACTGATTGTCGCGGACGCCCTCGATGTTGGCGAGGTCTTTGATGCGGGTGGCCTTGACAGGTGCTGCCATGCAAAGCAGTGCTGCCAGCAGAAGGAGACCGGTGAAGCAAAATCGATATTTCATACGTTAAGCTCCGAACAGTCCTTAAAAGGGCCAAGTATTGTCAAAAATCCGCATCAGCCAGCCGGGTTTCTGTTTGTCGGAAATGGAACCCTTGCCGGTGTAGGAGATCTGCGCATTGAGAATATTGCCCGAATCCACAGTATTGGTTGCGGTCACGTCGTAGAGCCGGACAATACCAGTGAGATAGATGATCTGGTTTTCATTGTTGACGGTCACTGATTTTCCGCCCCGTATTTTTAGATTCCCATTGGGGTAGACTTCGACTACCTGGGTGGTCAGGGTGGCGACCAGATCTTCCGAACGGGTGGTCTTACCGCTGCCTGAAAATGCATCACCTGCACTGGCCTCTATTAGGGACGCTGGGTTGAGGTTAGAGTTTTTTTCTGCAACCGATTGTTCCAGTCCAAAAAAACTGGAGATACCAGCGGAAATGCTGGAATCACGAGTGGTGTCGGTGGACGCCTGCTTGGAGGCCTTGGCCTGCTCCTTGATGATGACCGTGACAATATCACCGACTCGGCGCGCCTTGACATCCGCCAGCCAGTTTCCTTCGTCTCCGTTCCACAGGGTCCCGGGGGACTGTGGCTTGGGGTTGGCGGCAATCGGCTCCTCTAGCGGTTCGATATTGGTTACCTCCTGACTGGGTTGCGCACAACCGGTCAGGGTGAGGATACATGTCAACACCAGGAAAAGAAGCGCCTTTTTTCGATCAGTTGCCGCGAGAGGCCACTGGAAATGAAGGAAGGCGGAATAGCATTGCATCATTAAAACTCCACGGAAACAGCGCCAGGTCCCTCGACCCGGCATTGAATTATTTTATTGGAACTGATGTTTTTTACCGAGATGATTTCGCCCAGTCGGCCTTCAGTTTTGGCGACACCGCTGGTGGAGAGTTGCATAGCGCCTTTGCGGGCAAAAATTTTTATCATTTCCCCGTCTTTAATGATGGGGGGCGAGACGATGTGCTCCTGCTTGAGAATCGTTCCGGCGGTGACCGTGCGGGCAATCTGCATCCCGAGGAGCTGCTCCTTGGCCATGAACGGTTTGTCGGTTCCTCCAATATCCTGGCGCTGCATAACAATGCTTGCGTCCGTGACGACATCGCCCTTATGCAGCGGTGTTGCGGCGACGGCCACTTCGGCTACGACCTCCAACCGTCCACGAACGACACAGTTGCCTGCGGGTTTGCCGTCAACAAACAAGGCGATGGAAAAACCATTGCTGCCGATAATTCCAGGTCGGGAGGGCGTCACCTTCCAACTCAATTTTCCAGCTGGAAGCGTCAGTTCTTCCGGGGCACGAACCGCGGTGAAACGGATCTCTGCTTTGGGCAGATTGGCCGTGTTTTCCTTGAGATAGGCGGTGATAATCTGTTGCACCTGCTCCTGGTTGAGAGTATTGCCTTTGCGCTGGACCACGATGGTTTGGCTGCCTTGCCAGTCAACATCGGCCACCTCCGGCCGGTTGCGCAGGGAATTGATCACCGAGACCGTGGACAATTCTTTCGATTTTCCCGGGGCGGGCGCGGCAGCCACAGGTAGTTGCCCAATGGCCTCAGCCTCGCTGCCCTGGGGTTTGATGACGGCGATATCGGCAAGGACGATTTTGGGACCAGCTACAGCGACATTGGTTTGGAAATTGACCGATATCTGGGCGGCCACCATCAGCGGATGGATGAAGAACCAGGTGAGAATTGAAAGGGGCAGCCAATACTTCAAAGAGTTACACCATGTTGGTGACAGTCTGCATCATCTCGTCCGAAGTGGAGATCACCTTGGAATTGATCTCAAAGGCGCGTTGGGCCGAGATCATCTGGGTCAGTTCCTCAACCAGGTTGACATTGGAATTTTCCACATAGCCCTGCAAAAGGGTGCCTATACCATTCTCACCCGGTGTGCCGACTAGGGCCGTGCCTGAAGCCTCGGTCTCCCGGAAGAGGTTTTTACCGATGGCAAGCAAGCCGGCATCATTGACAAAATCAGCCAGATCGATGTTGCCGAGTTCGGTGGAGGTCGTGTCGCCGCCGACAATGGCGCTGACCACACCGGTCTGGCTAATGGTTACCTGCAGGGCATCTTCGGGAATAGTGATCTCCGGTTGGATGGGGTAGCCGTCGGAGGTGGTGATTCTGCCCTCGCCGTCCAGCTTGAGATTACCTGATCTGGTATAGGCGGTGTTGCCGTCGGGCATGGCCACCTGGAAAAATCCGGCGCCCTCGATGGCCACATCCAGGGTGTTTCCTGTCTGCACGATATCACCCTCGGTGAACACCTTGGTGACGGATCCGGGCTGAACGCCGAGCCCCACCTGAATACCGGTGGGCGATTTGGTATCGGCTGAGGTGGGAGAACCAGGTACTTTCATGATCTGATAGAGCAAGTCCTGGAAATCGGCCCGGCTCTTTTTAAAGCCCGAGGTCGAAACGTTGGCCAGGTTGTTGGCAATGACGTCCATATTGAGATTTTGGGCCGACATGCCGGTGGTTGCTGTCCAGAGTGATCGCATAGAATGTCTCTCGTGAGAGTTTTTTTTATTGCGCGGATCGACGATAACGTTCGGTTAGCCTATCGATCCGAGTTCATCTTGCTTTTGGCTGAGTTGGGAATAACTCTCTATTACCTTGGTGTGCGCCTCAAAGGCTCGCTGGGTGGCAATCATGGACGTCATTTCCTCCATCATGTTGACATTTGAGGCCTCCAGGTTGCCCTGGATTACGCGGTAATCGGTCAAGGGTTGAGCGTCGCCTTCGGCCAGCTTGTAGAGCGAATGGCCCACCTTGACCAGTTTGTCCTGATCCTTAATGGAAAATACCTGCACCTGGCTGCCGGCAAGGGTACCGTTGACGGCGATCTCACCGGATTCGGCAATGACGATGTCCTTACCGAGCGAGGTGTCGATTTGCAGGGGTGTGTCGCCGGCACCGAGGACGGTGAAGCCGTCTTCGGTTTTGACCATGCCGTTGCTGTCGAGCATCAACCGTCCGGCCCGAGTGTAGAAGATTTCATCATTTTTCATGACTTTCAAGAATCCGGGCCCGTCAATGGCCACATCCAGGTTTCGGCCGGTGGTCTGCATGCCGCCTTGGCTGAAATCGGCGCCGATCTTGCGGATGCGCGCATAGTTGATGCCCTGGGTCTCACTTGTCTGTTTGGCGCCCTTTAACATGGCGGAAAAACTGATCCGATCCTTCTTGAATCCTGTGGTGTTGACATTGGCCAAATTGGCGGCGAGATTGCTCATCGCCTGTTCTCTGGCTACTGCTCCACTGAGGGCACTGTATTTTCCCGAGACCATGGGGCTCCGTATTGGTGTGTTTCAGGTTGAGTAGGGTTTATTTTCTTGTCGGTCTTCTTGACGCGCTTCTTAACGGCAAAGTGTTGTCAGAGACCTCTCAGTGGCCGAATTTGGCCATGCTGCTCAGGCTGAGTAATTGACCGGCTTCAACCTGGGAGATGTCGAGGATGGTCGCAATCTCTTCGGCACCCATCCCTTGCGATGCCAGTCGACCGAGAATCCGGTATTTCTCCGGTGTTTTTTTGTCTAATTTAGCCATGTTTTCCATTCGAGGCCGCTGCAAGTCGGTGGTTAGACTGGCGGTTTTCAGGCTGACGCTGAAGGCCTCCCGAGTCGTTTCAAACCCTTCGTCCCGGAGGGCGACGTCGATTTTGCGTTGGAGTGCCAGAATCCTTTGGGTTTCCAGTTGTCGCTCTGTGCGCTGGCGCTTGGCAAGCAGCAGGAGCGCTGAGAGAAAGAAAGCGATCACGACCAAGGCGCTGCCCATGATGAGAGGGGTGAATGTAGGCATATCGTCCTCAATGTTTTTTTTTAATTAGGGCTCGTACAGTTCAGAATTGATCAGTTTGACCCGCAGTTTCAGGAGGGCCTGGCTGTGCAACTGGGAAATCCGGCCTTCGGAAACGCTGAGCACCTCGGCGATTTCCTTCTGGGTGAGTTCCTCATAATAGTAGAGGGCAATGACCAGCCGTTCTTTTTCCGAGAGCTCTTCAAGGATCTCGGCCATCATTCGGGTCATTTCCTCTTTTTCGAGGAGATCGGAGGGCATCGGGCCGCCGATATCTTCCAGGTTATCGAGAAAGCTTCTGCCTTCCTCCGAGTGATCCAGGGTTTCGTGGAGGCTGACGCAGCCGAGATGGCTGACCTCGGTGAGGAGGTCGCGGTATTCGTCAATGGTCATGGTCAACTCGGCGGCCATTTCTTCCTCTTCCGGAGAGCGGCCAAACCTTCGTTCCAACCGGAGCATGGTCTGGGTCAACTGGCTCTGTTTGTCACGCATGGAACGGGAAAACCAGTCGAGTTTGCGCATCTCATCGAGAATAGCGCCGCGCACCCGGTATTCGGCAAAAGTCCTGAACTTGACGCCCTTGGCGGGATCGAATTTATTGGCGGCGTCAATTAGACCAACCATGGCCGCGCTGATCATGTCTTCCTTAGTCATGAAACTCGGCACCTGAGGGACCATGCGTTGCACGACCAGTTCGACCAGGGGCATATTCTCCCGGATCAACTGTGAACGGTCATCAAGGGGCTGCACCGGAGGATACATAGCGATCATTTGTTGTCAGAGGACAGAGTGTCGGGGCACATAATTTATTTGGCGCCGAATTCCAGCAGCCGTTTCCAAAAAAATTGGATCGATCCCTTGGGTTCCAGGTTCTGGGGCTCCTGCACAATGGTGCGGGCCAGAGCTTCGAAAGCATGGCTGGTCCGGCTGTCGGGGAAGAGCTGCACCAGTGTCTTTTGCTTGCGGATGGCGTCCACCATAAGTTTGTCACGGGGGATCGAGCCGATGTAATCGATTGAGATGTCCAGGTAGCGGTTGGCCACCATGGTGAGTTTGCGATAGACATCCAGGGCTTCTTCCTCGTTCCTAATGAAATTGACGATCAGGTTGAAGTGTTTTTCGTGGTACTGGTTTGAGAGCAGCTTCATCAGGGCGTAGGCATCGGTGATCGCGGTTGGTTCCGGCGTTGTCACCACCAGGATCTCCTGGGCAGCGGTGTTGAAATAGGTGACATTTTCGGAAATGCCGGCCTCGGTGTCGATGAGCACAAAGTCGAAATCGTTGTTCATCGTGTCGAGCCCTTCGAGAAGCCGCATCTTCTGCTGGGAATCAAGCCGGGTGAAACGCTGCACCCCTGAACCAGCCGGCAGGATTTTAATGCCTTCGGGGCCGTCGGTAAGAATCGACTCCAATCCATGTTCGCCAGTAAAAAAGTGGTTGAGGTTATGGCCCGGCGCCAGCCCGAAGACGACATCGATATTGGCCAGTCCGAGATCGGCGTCAAGGATCAGGACACGTTTGCCCATGCGGGCGAGCAGCACCGCCAGGTTGGCAACGACCGCCGTTTTGCCGACGCCGCCTTTGCCGCTGGTGATGGAAAAAACCCGGGTGGTGGTCGTTCCGACCCTCTTCTCCGTTTGTTCCGGATTGTTCATGGCCCGCAAGGTGCCTGCCTGGTCTGCGAGTTGGAGTGCTTGGTCAGCCATGCTTCAGGTTCCCGTGGTCATTCATGATGAGGCCTGCGATATCGGTCGGCGAGGGCATGAGCAGATCCTCCGGAACCCTCTGGCCGTTGGTGAGAAAAGAGATCGGGGTGTCGTTTTTATAATGGATGTTGAGCAATACGCCCAATTGGTCGCATTCGTCGATCTTGCTGAAGATGAAATTGCTGATCGGTAGGAGAGAAAAACGCTTAATGGTTTCTTCAAGTTCCCGCTCCCTGGTGGTGGCCGACAGCAGGAGATTGTTTTCGATGCCCAGCTGGGGATGGAGGAATCCGGCCAATTCTTGGATATCGAGCCCGTTTCTAGGACTGCGGCCGGCGGTGTCAATGAGGACCAGATCGTAGTCGCGGAATTTGTCCAAAGCCAGTTCCAATTCACGGGGATTGATCACCACTTCCACCGGCAATCGCATGATCTCGCCGTAGACCTTGATCTGCTCAACGGCAGCGATGCGGTAGGTGTCGATGGTAATCAGGCCGATGCGACCACCATAACGACTGAGGTAATGAGCGGCGATCTTGGCTAGAGTAGTGGTCTTGCCCACGCCGGTGGGGCCGATCAGGCTGAGGCGCCGCTGGCGGGTCAATCGACCATCGAGCAGCTTCTCCGTGGTGAAAAGACGAGCAATAGCGGCTTTGAGAATTGCAGCCAGATCCTCATTGTCAAGATTGCGGGTTTTCTCAATGGCGTCGCGGGTAAACCGGGCCACCACCTGGGCTGTTTCCTGGTTGATGCCGTAGCCGGTGAGGTACCCGGTCACCGGGTCAAGGGGGCCGTTGTTGCTGGTGGGAGCGGCAAATTCGGGCTCAACGTAGGGTGTGCGCAGGGTGGAGGGGGCAATTCCGGTGATCCGGTTGGACAGCCCGTTGACGAGAGAACGCAGTTCCGCCAGTTCGTTCTGGATATTCTGGTCCGCCGGTGCAGGTTCCCGGCGGGAAGACGATGGGTTCGCCTGCGATTCCGGTTCGTTCCGAGCCCAAATTTCCTCGTAGGAAATGTCGCGCTGGTGCTCAACCGGTTCCGGCGGCTGGTTCCGCCAGGAGCGATGCGAACTCGTTCGCGAAGGTTCAGGTGCTGTTTTCGGTTCCTGCCAGGTGTTATCAACGGCGGCGGTAATCTCCATCATCGGTTTGCCGAGCATGCCTAATTTGCCGGTGCGGATAGTTCGGGTCGAGAGGATAAGGGCATCTGGCCCGAGTGCATCCTTGACCATTTTCAGGCCCGTGGCCATGTCTTTTGCTTCAAAAACCTTAACTTGCATTGATGGTCACCGTTCCGATGGATTGAATGCGGATTTGCGAGGTGATCTCGTTATGCGACAGCACCGAAAGGTTGGGGAGGTAGCGTTCGGTCAGGCGGCGGACATGCGGGCGAATCTGCGGCAGCACCAGCAACACCGGCTGCTGTCCCCCGGTAAAGGAGGTCAGCAGGGTGTTGAGACTATCGAGGATCTTTTGCGCAATTTTGGGATCCAGGGCCAGGTAGCTGCCGCGTTCACGGTGCTGGATGGCGGTCTGAATAGTCTCCTCCACTTTGCGGTCCATGGTGATAACCGGCATGACACCGTCATTTTGGACGTGGGCGGCTGAGATCGACCGCGACAGGGCATGACGGACATACTCGGTGAGGATGTCGGTGTCCTGGGTCATAGTGGCGTAGTCAGCCATAGTTTCCAGGATGGAGCGGAGGTCGCGAATGGAAATGCCTTCACGAAGCAGATTCTGCAGGACCCGCATGATATTACCCAGATTGAGCACATGGGGAACCAGTTCTTCGACCAGCTTGGGATAGCTCTTACCCAGGTTGTCGATCAGCGTTTGGGCCTCCTGGCGGCCGAGCAGTTCATGGGCATGTTTCTTGATAAGCTCGCTGATGTGGGTGGCCATGACCGTGATGCAATCGACCACGGTGTAACCGGCGATCTGGGCGCGCTCCCGTTTGTCTTCGGTGATCCAGATGGCCGGCAGGTCAAAGGCCGGTTCCATGGTGGGTAGCCCTTTGATCGTCTCCGTCACCAGGCCGGGATCCATGGCCATGTAGTAGCCGGGCATCATTTCGGCGGTGGCGATATTCACACCCTTCAAGCTGAGGGTGTACTGATTGGGGTTGAGTTGCAGGTTGTCTTTGATATGGACCGGCGGCACGATGAAACCGCTGGTCAGGGCAAACTGCTTGCGGATCGATTGAATGCGGGTGAGGAGTTCACCGTCCTGGGCCGCATCAACAAAGGGAATCAGGCCGTAACCGACCTCGAGTTCGATCAGGTCGACGTTGAGCATCTTTTCGTAATCCTGATCCGGTTTGACCACCGGTTGCGGCCGTTCGACCACCGCTTCTTCGAGCTGTTTAGCTGCTTCGGCCTTGTCAAGATGATAGGCGGTGTAGGCAAGGGCGCAGGCAATGACGAGAAAGGGCAGAAAGGGCATGCCGGGGATGAGGGCAAAAACGAGAATAATCCCTGCCACCACCCACAGGGCTTTGGCGTAGCGGGTGAACTGGTTTTTGAGTTCGGCGCCGAAGTCCTCTTGGCCAGCGGAGCGGGTCACCAGCATGCCGGCGGCAGTGGAGATGATCAGCGCCGGAACCTGGGCAACCAAACCTTCGCCGACGGTGAGGATGGTGTAGTTTTTTGCAGCCTCGGCCAGCGGCATGCCTTTTTGGAGGACGCCGATAATGAAACCGGCACCGATATTGATCATGGTGATGATTATGCCGGCAATAGCGTCGCCGCGGACAAATTTCGAGGCTCCGTCCATGGCTCCGTGAAAATTGGCCTCGTTGGAGATTTCTTCGCGCCGTTTGCGGGCCGTGGTTTCGTCGATAAGGCCGGCATTGAGATCGGCATCAATGGCCATCTGCTTGCCCGGCATGGCGTCCAATGCAAAACGCGCCGCCACTTCAGCGATCCGGCCAGCACCTTTGGTGATGACGATAAAGTTAATAATGACCAGAATTACAAAAATAACCAGACCAACCACATAGGAACCGCCGACCACAAACTGGCCAAAGGCCTCTATCACCGAACCGGCAGCATGCATGCCCTCGTTGCCGTGGAGGAGGATCAGCCGGGTTGAGGCGACGTTAAGGGCGAGACGAAAGAGGGTAGTAATAAGGAGGATGGAAGGAAAGATGGAAAATTCAACCGCCTTTTCCGTGTAGAGACTGATGATGAGGATGAGGATGGCGATGGTGATGTTGAGCGACAGGCAAAGGTCAAGGAGCATGGCCGGCAGAGGGACGATCATCATCATAAGGATGCCGATCAACCCTAGCGAGGCCATGATATTGCTTTGCTGTAGCAGGTCCATTATCCAAACCCGGCTAAACAGCGTCTGCATCCTTGTTGCTTCCATTATCTCCTACCTTTCAATGAATAGACATAGGCCAGAATTTCCGCCACTGCCTTGAACAGCTCGTCTGGGATAGAGTGGCCCACTTCCACCTTGGAATGCAATAATCTTGCCACTGGCGGGTTTTCAACCAGAGGGATGCGGTGCTCTCGGGCGATTTCCCGGATTTTTTCCGCAACCAGGTCCTGGCCCTTTGCCAGGACCACTGGGGCCTCCATCTTGCCAGCCTCATACTTGAGGGCCACTGCAATATGGGTGGGGTTGGTGATGACCACATCGGCACTGGGGACTGCGGCCATCATCCGTCGCCGGGCCATCTGTTGCTGGATGGAACGGATTTTTGACTTAATGTGCGGATCGCCCTCGGTCTCCTTCATCTCCTCCTTCTGTTCTTGTTTGGTCATTTTCATTTTCTCCTCCATCTCCCAGCGGACAAAGGCGTAGTCAAGAATGGCCAGCGCAATCATGATCGCCGCCACTTTTGCCATAACCAGGGCCGAGGTTTTCGCTAGATAGAGGATAGTCATATCGACAGGCATTTCGGTGAGGAGTAGGGCCTGGTGAAATTCACCTTGGACGGTTTTGTAGGCTATCCAGCCGATCAGCCCCACCTTGAGCAGTGACTTGATAACCTCGACCAGGGAGCGTTTGGAGATAAAACGGGCCATGCCCTTGATCGGATCGAGTTTACCGAAATCGGGAAGCAGCGGCTCAGTGGTGAAGAGCCAGCCAATTTGGAGAAAAGTGGAGAAAAAGCCAACGATCATGGTCACTAAAAACAGCGGTGCTAAGGCCATGGCCAGGCTGGCGCCGAGAAAGTAGGCCAGTTGCATCAGCGAGCTGGTGGTGATTGCGTACTCGCCACTGGTCCGCCAGATGGCCGTGATCATTTGCTGGACTTTTTCCCAGAAGATCGGGGCAAAAAACATCCAGAACAACAGCAGCAGGGTGAACATGGCTGCTGTCTGCACTTCGCGGCTTTGGACTACCTGGCCTTTTTTGCGAAAATCGGCCCGGCGTTTCGCCGAGGGGGTTTCGGTCCGTTCTCCGGAGCTGCTTTCTTCGGCCATAGTCAACAACCTTGAAGGTCATTCGGCGGCGCGAATGACGGTTAATCGGCAAGGTGGGCCGCTGTTCACATGCAACGGCCTTTCTTAGCAGCATTTTTGCAATTACCAGACCTGAAAGCTGGGGGACAGGCAGTTGGTCAGGTTGGAGATAGGGAGGGGTATGCCAATACTTATTTGAGTAAATGCAGAATGTTGAGGATATTCTCGCCCATGGTGTCAAATTCACGGCGCAGAACGGAAAAGGTGCCTCCGAGTGTCAGGGAGATGACAAGGAAGGCGATGCCGATGTTCAGGGGAAAGGAGAGCATGAAGACATTGAGTTGGGGAAAGACCCGGGCAAGGATACCCAGCACCAGGTTGGTGATCAGGAGGAGGGCCAGGATTGGGGCGCTGAATTTGACCCCGAGGACGAACATGTGACTGGCCAGGCGCATCAGTTCCTGGACCGCACCTTGGGAGAAATCAAGATACCCTGGCGGCAGGAGTGTGTAGGATTCGACGATGGCACGGAAAAAGAAGTGATGTATGTCCAGGGCAAGGAAAGCCAAAAGGGCAAGGATATTGACGAACTGGCTCATGAGCGAGAGCTGCTGGGTGGTTTGCGGGTCAAAAATGTTGGCGGCGGCAAAGCCCATCTGATACCCGATGACCGTGCCGCCGAAACTGATCGCGGCAAAGACCATCTGGGTCACCAGGCCGATCATGACCCCCACCAGCACCTCGTTGACGATTAACAGACCGAACCCGGTCAGGGTAAAGGCTACCTTGGGGGTGTAGGGGGCCATGGCTGGGAAAAGCAGCAGACTGGTCATCACGGCCAGGCCGATCTTGATTCTTCCGGCGATCTGGCTGCCGGCAAAGGCGGGAATGGCGGCCACCAGGGCAATGACCCGGGCCAGGCAGAGGAGGAAATCCTGAAACTGCTGCAAGGGAACAAACGGCAGGTCCATGATTGTTCTCGCTCTAAACCTTATCGGCCGATCGTGGCGATTTGCGTGATGATGCCGGTGGTGAAGGTGATCAGCAGGTCCATGATCCAGGGGCCGAAGATCAGTAATGTGACAAAGACCGCGACGATCTTGGGGATAAAAGTCATGGTTTGTTCGTTGATCTGGGTGGCGGCCTGAAAGATGCTGATCACCAAGCCGATCACCATGGCGGCGAGGAGCATAGGAGCTGAAGTGAGAAGAACGGTTTCCACGGCCTTCTTGCCGAGATGGATGACGTCTTCCGGGGTCATGGCGTTCCTCGTGGGGGAAAAGGGTTAGGGGTCAACCGAAACTTTTAACCAGCGAACCGACGACCAGTTGCCAGCCGTCAACAAGCACAAACAGGAGGAGCTTAAAGGGTAGGGAGATGACAACGGGCGGCAACATCATCATGCCCATGGCCATCAGCACCGAGGCCACCAGCATGTCGATGACCAGGAAGGGAACATAGATCATGAAACCCATCTGGAAGGAGCGTTTGAGTTCCGAGAGCATGAAGGCTGGAATAAGGATCGATGACGAAACCTCTTTCTTATTGGCTGGTTGTTGTTCTTTGGTGATGTCGATGAGCAGCTGCAGTTCGCTTTCCTGAACCTGGGAAAACATAAATTCGCGCATCACCTCAACTGATCGTTCCAGGGCCTGCTGCTGGGTAATTTTTTCCTGCATGTAGGGTTGCAGGGCCTGGGTGTTGATGCTGTTGAAGGTCGGCGCCATAACGAAAAAGGTGAGAAACAGGGCCAGTCCCAACAACACTTGATTGGGCGGGGTGTTCTGGGTGCCCATGGCCTGGCGGACAAATCCTAGGACGATAACAATGCGGGTGAAGGCCGTGGTCATCAGCAGGATGGCTGGAGCCACGGTGAGGATGGTCATGACGAGCAAGACCTGGAGTGCGGTAGAGACCTCGGCCGGGGTGTTTGCTTCCTTGATGCCAAGCGAGAGGGTGGGCAAGTTGACAGCCGCCGCCAGCTCAGGCGCGAGCAGCAGGAATAGGCCGAGGCAGGGGATAAGCCTTTTCATTCCTGCTCCGCCAGGAGGGTGGGGAAATCTTTGTGCTGGGTGCTGGCGTCACCGGCGAGATCTGCCAGCAGGTGGATGCCGCCTGTGCTGATGCCCAAGAGATATTCCCGGCCGCGAACCTCAACCAGCGCAAGCGTCGATTTTGGCTGCAACGGCCGCAATTCAATGATTTTAATGGCGTTGCCGCTGATTCTTCCCTGGAACAGCTTTTTTTTCGACAATCCATACAGGGCGAGGATCAGGCCGGCCACTACCAGCAGAGCCCAAGCCGTACGCAATACCGCTGATGCCATGGTCGGCGGTTCGGCGGCCCAGGCGGTTGCCGGGAAAAACGCGAGGAGAAAGCAGCAAAGCATCGGCATGGGTCAGCCCAGGTTTTCGATCCGATCCGATTGACTAACCACCTCGGTCAGCTTGATACCAAACTTGTCACCTACCTTGACCGCCTCGCCCCTGGCGATGAGCCGGGAGTTGACGTAGAGATCCAGGGGCTCGCCGGCGAGTTTGTCGAGTTCGACGACATAGCCTTCACCCATTTGCAGCAGATCTTTGAGCAGGATGCGGGCCCGTCCTACCTCGACCGAAACCTGCAGCGGTACATCGTAGAGGAATTCGAGTTCCCGGCCAAGGCTGCTCTGGCCGTTGCGACCCGAGGGCTCGTGCTGGTTTTCCTTCAGCAGTGCTGCGGTTTCCTCAGGGTTCAAGGTGTTGGATCTCTGCGTTTCCAGGGGATCAGTTGCCGCCATGGATTCCTCCTAATCGGTTGCTGTAGCGGCCGGTGACGTGAAAGGCCTTTTTGCCGTTTCTCTCCCCGGCAATAGCCAGAAAGAGTGGTTGATCCTCGACCATGACGGTCAGCGGCTGATCGGGATTGTAGGGCAGATCGACAATGTCGCCGGGCTGAAGATCAAGGATTGCGCGGATGGTCATGTTGATTTGACCGGAGCTGGCAATTACCCTGCTTTCCATCTCCAGGGTCTCATGGGCTAAAGTGTCGACCCAGGTGTTGGCGGCGGCTTGGGCGATGGTGGCTAATGCCTTGAATTTCTCCCGCAGCGGTTCCAGGGTGAGGTAAGGGACGATGAAACGCATCTGGCCGCAAAGCTCACCGGCAAGGCGGATATTGAAGCGGGTAACCAGGACCTCGGTTTCCGGCTCAACGATGCTGACCAGGCGGAAATTATTTTCTACCTTGGAGAGATGGATCTCCAGGTCGGCCACCGGTCGGAGTGCATTGTGCAGTTCATTGCAGATGTCGGTCATGATGGTCTTGAGGATCGCGATCTCAATGGTGGTCAGGTTGCGATCTAAAGCGAGCGACTCGCTGGATTGGGACGAACCGAGCATAATCTCCAGCATGGTGAAGGCCATGAGCGTGTCAAAATGAAATAAGCAGCCGTGTTTGAGAGGAGCAACACTGTAGATTCCTACCGCGCCTTGGCTTTTGAGATCTAACAGGCTTTGCTGAAAATCGGTGGTGGCGATCTCCTCGCGCTCAACGGAGAAGTTGCGCTGCATGGTGTTGGTCAGGCTGGTTGAAAATTTACGGGTAAAACTATCCAGGATGATGTCCAGGTTGGGAATGCGCATTTCGCCGCTGATGCGGCTGCGCTCGTAAGTCCTGAACAGATCGATCTCGGTGGAAGCAAGGGTGTGCCGGGTTCGAGGCTGGCCGTTTTCGACCAGTTCCGTTGAAACCCTGCCCGCTTTAATGGCAGCGAGCAGATCGGCGATTTCTTCCCTGGTGAGTATCGGTTCCACAAGACTCACTGCACAACGAAATCAGTCAGGTAAATATTGCTGACTTTTCCGGTTTTAAGAAACGAATTGATCTTGCTCTTCAACTCGGCCTTGACCTGGTTCTTCCCTTGGATGTCCTGCAACTCCTCAAAAGTCTTGTTACCGATGAGCAGGAGGATAGCGTCCCGAATTTGGGGCATTCGTTTGTTGACTTCATCGATGGTGGTGTCCTTGTCCAGTTCCAGCGAGAGCGAGGCCTTGACGTAGTGGGCCGCATCTGTGCCGATGATGTTGACAACAAACTCTTTGATTTCGACCATCGGGCCTATTTTTGCCTCTTCGGGGACCGGTCTGATCAGGCTCGCTGCCTTGCTCTCCTCTTCCTGCTTGCGCTGCATCTCAGCTTTATGCGGTTTGAAAACGAGGAAATAGTATCCTCCTCCACCTGCCCCCAGGAGGAAGACTAAAGCGCCTACAATCAGAATAAGCAGCTTTTTCTTGCCGCCCTTTTTGGCTTCTTCCGTTTTCTCAGCTTTTTTATCCGCCATGAGTTGGCTCCTTTCAATCAAAGTCCCTCAAGAGGGAAAGAGGTTTGGACAGTGTGTAATAGCTTGCTTAGCGATTGGTTGAACAGGCGTATTCGATGACAGAAGTGTACCGAGAAGCCGAATTAATGAGACGAATGCAAGTAAAATGCCAGGAGAAGTGAAGCTGTCGTCGCAGTGGCAATGACGGGAAAGTGGGGGAACGGCGGAGCCGGGCAGAAAAAAACGGCCCCACTGGATGGAGTCCCAGCGGGGCCGTGTGTCGGAAATTTGACTTCGATTAACGTTTGAGGTTAATAAGCTCTCCCAGCATCTCATCCACAGTGGTGATGATTTTTGAATTGGCTTGAAAGCCGCGTTGTGTGGTGATCATTTTGACAAATTCCTGACCCATGTCAACGTTGGACTGCTCCAGGGAGTTGGTAAAGAGCTTGCCCAACTCCGGTCCCGGCAAACCAACCCGGATAGTACCGACTTCAGACGGGGCGATGTAGCGGTTGGAACCCGCCAGTTTCAGGCCGCCTGGATTCTGAAACTTGGCCAGCACCAACTGGGAAATGTTGATTTGACGACCGTTGGAATAGGAGGCCACCACCACGCCATCGCCATTGATGGCCACGTTGGTGAGTTCGCCGGCCGCGTAGCCGTTTTGCTGCTGCCCGATAACAATGGAATCGCTGTCGAATTGGGTACAGTTGAAGGAGACGTCGATGGTTGAGGCGTCGGCGCCGTTGGCCCAGGCCGGAAGAGTGAGGGTTTCTGTAAGCACGGGCGCGTTGCCATTCACATCGAAATCTAACTGGGCTGCAAAAGTGTCGAGGGGCAAGGCGTTGTCGTTATCAATGGTATAAGCCATGTTCCAGGTGTTGAGGTTATCATTTTCCAACTGCCAGTACACCGAGAGCAAATGGGGTTCACCCAGAGAGTCGAAGATCTGGGACGACGCAGTATAATTATATGTTGCTCTCGTTGCTGGATCGATGGGAATCGCGCCTATTGGCGTGGAGTTTTCATCCAGGTTGGTATTGAAGGTCAGTTCGGAAGTGGCGTTGGCGGGAATGAGGCCGACATTGGCCACCTGGATATTGGTCGGGTCTGAAGGCAGGAGTTCGTTATTGTTGATGGGGTCGAACACCTTGCCTTGCACCATCAGCCCTTCTGGGTTGACCAGATAGCCTTCGTCGTTGAAACGGAAGGCGCCTGCCCGGCTGTAAAAGGCGGTGTCGTTTCCCGTCTCTTTAAGGATGAAAAACCCTGCGCCCTCGATAGCGACATCGGTGTCCGAGGAGGTGGTTTCAAAGGTGCCCTGGCTATAAATGGCGTCGACAGTGGAGAGGCCCACGCCGCGGCCGACCTGGGACATGCCGCCGGAACCGAAAACGCTGCTGGAGAGGAGATCGGAAAAGACGCTGCGTGAACCCTTGAAACCCAGGGTGTTGGTGTTGGCCAGGTTATTGCCGATGACGCTCATGGCCTGGGAATTGGTGTTGAGTCCGCTGACTCCGCTGAACATTGCACTTTGAATGCCCATAACAACCTCCTGCGTGGTTGGTGAAAATTGGATAATTGATGGTGATGAGCTGGTGGAGAGTGAGACGTCTTAAGCTTGCTGCTTGCATCGCAGTCTCTCCTCAATTATCCCCGCGCCGTCCGTTGCCCAGAGATGTTTTTCCTCTCGTCCTGTTGACTGCCATTCCTTCGGCGGTGATAAGGGAAAAGGGGGTTGTGCTGTAGTGGGAACGGCAGAGAAGCCGCTTCCTCGTTTATCCGGAGTTGCCGGTGGTCGCGCTTTGGTCGCTGTTGTAGGCGCCGTGGATGGAAGATATTTTGTATTCTCCCAGTGCGGTGACTATTTGTGCTTCTGTACCGCTCAGGTCGATGCCGGTGACCTTGGAACGCACCAGGGGAGCGACCGTGGCGCTTTTTCCGTCGGCGCTTTTGGCATCGATGGTGATTGAATATTTCCCCGAAGCAAGAGTGTTGCCACTGCTGTCCTTCCCGTCCCAGGCAAGGTAATGGTCGCCCGCCGAAAGATCCTTTGCGGTAAGAGTTGCCACGGTTTTGCCGGAGCTGTTTTTAATCTGCAAATTGGCGCTGGTGACCGTACCGTCGATTTTGTAGCCTATCTCTACGGGCTGAGCCCCGAGTGTGAATTCGCTTTCTTCAACTACCACATCCTGGCCGATCAGGCTCAAGGCGGAAAGCCGTTCGGAGCTGTTTTGGGCCGATGCTAATTTGTCCATCGAATCATTGAGGTTAAACAATTGTTCCAATTGGCTGTACTGGGCCAACTGAGCGGTAAACTCAGTGGCGTCGGTTGGGTTAAGCGGATCCTGGTTCTGTAATTGTGCAACCAGCAGGGTGAGAAACTGATCTTGCCCCAGGGCGCTGGCTTTTGAAGTCGTTTTTGACGCGGTGGTCGTCGAGGTGTTGGTTATTCCGGGAATAGTCGTCATGGATTCCTCCTGGTGTCAGGCATGAACACTGAGGGTGTTGGCGATGGAGTGATCTTCGCCGGTGCTTTCATCGGCTTCCAGGGTAAAGACCGGTTGGTCGGAAGAGGTGCGGTGCAGGGAAGGACTTGGTTGTCGCCAAGCGTCGCTTTCCTTGAATCGTTCACCACCGGTGTTGTCTTGGGCGGCAAGCGTGACTTCCACCTGCTGCAGATGCAACCCCTGCTGTGCCAAGGCTTCACGCAACCGGGGCAGGTGGCGGTCAATCATCTCCTGGGCCTGGGGATTTTGGGCAATAATATGGGCTTTGATGTTGTCCTGCTCCACCTTGATTTCCATCCGCAATTCCCCGAGTTCCTGCGGGTAGAGCTTGAGATTGACGGTGCCGGTTTCCAGGCGCTTGTTCATAGAGAAATGGGTGATCATTTGATCGACCACCACCCCTTCAGGAACTGTCGATCCGGAAGGCAGACGGAACGTTGACGATTCAACGGTTGTACTACTGGTGGTGATTTGGCCGCTGCTTCGCTCATGGGCAAATATGAGCGGTTGGTTTTCCGGGACAAGGTTTGGTTGTCCTTTCTGGATTATTGATTGTTCGCCGGTCACCAGGCCTTTTTTGGCTAGTTCTTTTGGAGCAGTCGCTTCCTGTTGCTTGGATTGTGTCGAGGGGTCTTGTGGCTGATCGTCACCTTCTTTTGTGGTCTCCGGAGACGCATCGTTGGGAAGATGGGAATGGATGTAGTTGTTGTTGACATCCATTCGCTGACCTTCGGTACCTGGCGAGACTGTCTTGCCGGAACTACTGGCGATAGCCGTTTCTTCTGCGGTCTCTCCTGCCTGATGGATGGTAAGAATCTGGCCGTATTTGTTCTGTACGATCAAGGGGCCGTTTTGTTGCGCGCCATCCTCTTGTGCTGCAGCCTCTGTCGATTTTGTCGGCGATGTTGAAGCACCGGCGCTTTGCTGGGCAGCCAGATCAGGAGCTTGGGCTGTGCCGGCGGTGAACGAAACGGTTATTTGCGGTTGGGGCGTGCTAGCACCGGCTTGGCGAGAGGAGTTGGCGTCCGAGGTCACGGCGGAAACCTGCGTGTCAGGCCGGGCCGCAGGGGGAGCTGTTGCCAACTTTTGCTCCTCTGCGATGATGTCGAAAGGTTGCGATAGCTGGGCCGCTGTTTCCTGTTGGGTTGATTCAGCAACGGATTCGTCCTGCGTGCTCCCGGATGCCTTGGTCGTTGTCAGGGGCTCAGGTGTCATCGGTTTAGTCAGGGACTCCAACAATTTGTCCACAGCAGATTTGTTGCTCTGAACCAATGAGAGAGACGAATCCGATCCTCCCTTCAACTCGTTCACGCCCTCGTCGGATTTTTGACTGGTGGCGAATTGCTGTAGTGCAGCTCCGGCAGACCCGTTCGGTGTTGCTTCCAGAGATGCCTCCTCTCCGGTTTCTTCGGACGAATCGGCCTCTTTAGGGACGGAGGAGAGCTTGTCGGTGGTGGGTGAACTGCCGGACTGTTTGTCTGCGGTTTTGGAAGGCCGCTCGGCTGTCGTCTGCTTCTCGGTTGCTGTCTTCAGGTTCGAGGCGAAATGGCCTTTTTGCCCCGTATTGGCAGATGATGCGGCAACCGGGGGGGCGGCGGGCATCACATCGACGGGAACGCTGGAAAGTGCTTGCATGGGTATTATCGGGTATCCAGGGTTGAAAAGGCGGTTGTCAGTTTGGCTGCCTTTTCCCGTTCCATATTATTCAGGATTTTGGCGGCGGATTTGGTTTTCATTTTTGCCAGAATGGAGATTGCCAGTTGCTGTTCGACCGATCCCATAACTATGGCTGCCTTTTCCGCAGTCATTTTCTCGTACACTTTGGCGAGTTCCACTATTCGTTTCTGCTCTTCCGCACCCTTTTGTTCGAGGAGTTTTTCAATCCGAACCCGGAGCTGGTTGAGCTGTTCAATTTTCTTATCGACTTCACCCTCAATTCTCTTTAGTTCCTTTTTCTTGTTCTCCAGATCCTCACGCTCGCGGGCAAAAGGAGCACTCCCATCCTGCAAGGATTCCATGATCCGCCGCTCTTCGACGGAGCCATATTGCTGTTCTTGTAAAGCCTTGGGCGGATTTTTTGCCTCCTGTTCTTCGGCCAGAGTTATGGTCAGTAAGAACAGGGTGAGAACGCAGGGGATGAGGAAAGATATTTTCATGACGCGCCTTCTGGGCTGTGGTCGATAGACGGTTGAACAATAGGTCGTTGGAGAATGGGCCTATCGATGTTTTCGCTCATGGGAGAGGACGGCGATTTCATCGAGCATGCCGAGCTCTTTTTTTTCCAGATATTTCGCATAGGCTGCATTTTGTTGTTCTTGCAGTTTTTCCATAATTTTTCTGCCCTTGCTCGCCTTGACCAGTTGCTGTCTTTTATTGGCCACCTGCACCTGTTGTTTTTCCAGGTCGTTCCGGCGCAGTTCGACCTGTTGTTTGACCAACTCGATCCGATTATCAAAAAGAAGCAGCCGGTCGACGGTGGTTCCTTGATTTTTGTCTTGCTGGAGGCCGCTATACAGCTCGGTCAGTTCCGCCTCTACTTGCAACAACGCCTCCTGGAGACGGGCCTCGACCTCCAAGGCCTGATGCAGACTTTGCAAGGCTACATCTTCGAGTTGGTGGCGGTACTTGAGCACCGCATGCATGGTAAAAGGTTTCATTAGGTTCCGTCTTCGGCCAGATCGGTTTTCCGTCGATCGTAGCCCTTACGGCCCAATCTTCTTCTGTCGGACACTTCCCGATCACTGACCAAATCACCCATGGCGGCGATGGTTTCCTCGAGGCTGGAGGATTCGTCGAACTCCTGGGTGAGAAAGGTGTTGATGGCATCTATACGGGAGATGGCATAGTCGATCTTCTTGTTGCCACCGGCCGCGTAGGCGCCAATGTTGATCAAATCTTCAGATTCCCGGTACACGGCCATGACGCTGCGGGCCTTGCCAGCCAGCTCACGGTGCCTGGCCGTGGTGATGTCTCGCATGACCCGGCTGGTGGACATCATCACATCGATGGCCGGATAATGATTTTTAGCGGCGATGCTCCGCGAGAGCACGATATGGCCGTCCAGGATGGAGCGCACCGAATCCGCCACCGGTTCGGTGAGATCGTCGCCGTCGACCAGCACGGTGTAGAGGCCGGTGATCGAGCCCTGATTCTGAAAATTGCCAGCCCGCTCCAGCAACTTAGGCAGGGTTGCGAAAACGCTGGGAGTGTATCCCTTGGTCGTGGGCGGCTCACCGATGGAGAGTCCTATTTCGCGCATGGCCATGGCGAACCGGGTGATCGAATCCATCATCAGCAGCACATTTTTGCCCTGCTGCGAAAAATATTCGGCAATGGCGGTGGCGGCAAAGGCCCCCCGCGTGCGGAGGAGCGGTGATTGATCCGAAGTGACCGCAATGATCACTGAATGGGCCAGGCCTTCCTTGCCCAGGTCGCGCTCGATGAACTCCTTGACCTCACGACCGCGCTCGCCGATCAGGGCGATCACGTTGATATCTGCCTTGGCGTATTTAGCCATCATGCCAAGCAGGACACTTTTTCCCACGCCCGAACCGGCCATGATACCCATCCGCTGGCCAATGCCGCAGGTCAGCAGACCGTTGATCGCGCGGATGCCGAGGTCAAGCGGCAGGGTGATGGCTTCGCGCTGCATCGGGCCAGGCGGCAGGGAGTAAAGGGCTTTTTCGTGGGAGAGGCAGAGCGGTGGCCCCTGGTCAAGCGGTTGGCCCATGCCATCGAGCACTCGACCGAGGAGCGCATTGCCGACACTGATGGTGGCTTGTTCCTTTTTGACTCGAATAAGACTGCCGGGACCGAGGCCACGCAGTTCTCCCAAGGGCATCAACAGGGCCCTGTTGTTGCTGTAGCCGACAATTTCAGCAGGGATGGATTCTCCGCCATGGAGAGGGGATATTTCGCAGAGCGAACCGATGGAGGAACGGGCACAGGAGCCCTCAACAACCAGGCCGACAATGCGATGGACCTTGCCGTAGACCCGGATGGGGGAAAAAGAGTGCATCGGTTCGGAAACGTTGAACATATCTTTTGTCTCGGTGGGTCAGGATCGCATGATGTCTGTCGAACCAGGTGCCGCACGTCCAGACGTTACTTGCCGGCACGAGTGGTTGAGGTGCGAAGAATTGCCGAAATCCGGCAATGACTCATGCCTCCGGGTTGGTTTCTTCAGCCGGTTGATCAACCGGCACTGCCGCATCGATTTCTGGAACCGGCAAAAAGATGGGTTGGTCCGCCAAGAATTCTTTCATGCTTGCCAACTGCGTCTCAATAGTGGCGTCCACCCTGCAGAGCGACGATTCGAGCAGGCATCCGCCCCTGATCATGCTGTTGTCGGTCTTAAAAACGATACGCTCCAAACCACGGATATCGGCAATGATTTCCGGAACCTTGGCCTCGGCAAAGGCGAGATCTTCAGGGTGGAGGGTGACATAATATTCTTCACTTTCAATGGCCTGTTCCAGGGCCGATTGCAAGGTGGCCGCGATGATGTTGCGGGGTGTGGCGAGTTCCTGGCCAAGAATTTTTTCACTGAGGAGAATGATCAGGTTGATAAGGTCGCCGCGGCTGTGCTGGAGCATCTTCTTGCGCTGGCTGTCGATTTTTTGACACCCATCGGCAAAGGCGGCAAGGGTCTGTTGAAACTCCATCTGAAACTGGGCGGCCAAATCGGCTTTCCCCTGGTTGTAGGCCTCCTGTTTGAGGGTTTCAATGTCAACCAGCGTTTCCGGTTCCCCTTTGGCTTCGTCCTGCGTGAGCGGGACATCATCAGGTTCTATCAACGGCGCTTGGAGTGCGGTATCAGGTAATGATTGCGGCGGGGTGGCTACGGGGTGAAACTTTGATTCCTTTCGTACCGGTAGAATATTGCGGCGGACAAGTGGTGTCGGGGTAAAGTGCAGGTCCTTCTTGAATACCTTAGACGAACTCATCGCTGCCACCCTTGCCTAGCACCAGCTTTCCCTCTTCCTCAAGTTTCATCGCTATCTTGACGATGGTCTGCTGCATGACTTCGACCTCGGAGAGACGAACCGGTCCCATGGCCTCAAGGTCATCCATGATCATGTCTGCGGCCCGGGACGACATGTTAGCGAAAATTTTTGCCTTGATCTCCTCGGAGGCGGTTTTCAGGGCCAAGGTTAGGGAGTCGTTGTTCACCTCGCGCAGGATCATCTGAATGGACCGGCCATCCAAGGCGCAGAGGTCTTCGAAGGTGAACATCATCTTACGAATGTTTTCGACCATTTCCGGATCAACTTCCTCAAGGCTCTCTAAAATTTCCGAATCGAGGTTATCGTGCATACTGTCGAGGATTTCGACGACTTTTTTCAAGCCCCCGACCTGTCGTTGTTCCTGGGCACCGACCACAATGCCGATTTCCTTGCTCAGCGCCTCCTCGATACGGTCGATGACCGCCGGAGAAACCTTGTCCAGGGTGGCGATGCGATGGATGACGTCTGCTCGTTTTTCCTCGGGCAGTTTGGCAATGATCGCACCGGCATGTTCGGTGGCCTGGGTTGAAAGAACCAGCGCCAGGGTCTGCGGATGTTCGCGTTCGAGTAACCCAGCAACCATGGATGGCTGCATCTTGGAAATAGTTTCCAGGGGGCGGGATTCGGTGCCGGTGACAAACTGCCGCATGAGGCTCGATTCCCTATTTTTGTTACCGGCGCCGGCAATCAGTTTTTTGGCGAATTCCTGCCCCTTGACCACCAGCCCCGCCTGACTCTCGGCGGCCAGTTCGAAATCCTCAAGCACCCGCGCCTTGATCTCTTCGGGAATATGTTCGATCTCCGTCATACTCCGGGTGACCTTGAAGATCTCCTCGTCTGTCAATTCACGCAGCAGCTTGGTTGCGGATTCTTCTCCCAGGCAAATGAGAAGGATCGCC
The DNA here is from genome assembly GCF_963662935.2 of uncultured Desulfobulbus sp. Taxonomy (NCBI): domain Bacteria; kingdom Pseudomonadati; phylum Thermodesulfobacteriota; class Desulfobulbia; order Desulfobulbales; family Desulfobulbaceae; genus Desulfobulbus; species uncultured Desulfobulbus sp. The sequence goes on from NZ_CAXXTL010000002.1 coordinate 3,222,013, forward strand.
GCTTTTTTAAGCCCTGTCAGTTTTACCGCTGCTGCCATGGAGACCGTTGTTCATGCAAAAGGTGAAAGATCGCGAGGACATATCCGTTTAGTGTCTGTGAATTAATTCTGTTCATGAATCCAGCTTTTCAAGACATGGGCGCTGAAAACCGGATCAGTCTCCACCCCCATTTTAACTTTTTCCAGTGGATCCGAGGGCGGGGATTCCATCGCCGTTTTGTAGGCAGACCCACCAACCAGAGACCCGGCTCCACTGCGGCCAGCGGTTTTACCCTGTCTCGCCTGTTCGGCTTCCATCTGTTCCACTGTTTTATTATGTTGGGTGACATCTCTGCTCAAGGTCTTCATAAGCGGTCGAATCATGAACAAGTAGAGGAGCAGGCCGCCAAGAACAAGCAGGCCGTACCGGACGAACGGTATGTACTGATAGAACCGGTTGGCGGCTACGCCCTCGCCGCTCGACTCTTCCGTCGATTCGAGAAAGGGCATGGAGGTCACCTCAATTTTATCGCCACGGGCGGTGTCCAAGCCAAGGGCAGAGGCGACCATGGTTTCCAGGGCCTTGAGTTCCGACGGTTGCCGGGGTTCAGTTTTGGCCGGTTCCTTGTCCTTAGCTGGAATGATCTTATCGGCAACCAGCACTGAAACAGAGAGTTTACTGACTGTGCCGACCGGATTGATTGTTTTCGAAACCACCTTGCTGATCTCATAATTAGTGGTCCGTTGTGAACGGCTGGTAGGCGGGCTGGCACCAGCTGTCTGGCTACTGTTGCCCTCCAGATTTGACTGGACGCCGGGCACGCCGCCGGTGATTTCCGAGCCTGATTTCTCATCGCTGACCTGCTCGCTGCGGATGACCGGCTCTTCCGGATCAAAGGTTTCTTCAGTTTTTTCCGTCTTTGCAAAATCAAGCGTCGCGCTGACCCTGACCATGGCATTTTTGGTCCCCAGCGATTTATCGAGCAAGGCCTGGGCTCGGTCTTCAAGGCGTTTTTCCACCTGCATTTGGAACTCCAGCATGTCAGGGGAAAGATTGCCGGTCAATCCCTTCTCACCAGTCCGGGAGAGGACATTGCCATTCTGGTCGATCACCGTGACTTGGCCAGGATCGAGTCCTTCGATAGAATTGGAAACCAGGTGCACTATGCCTTCGATCTGTGACTCGTTCAGTCGCTTTCCTGGAGCGAGTTTGATGATAACCGAAGCGGTGGCTGGTTTTTGCTGATCCTTGAACAACCTTTTTTCCGGGAGAGCAAGATGGACTCGCGCCGTTTCAACCGGTCCGAGCGAGGCGATGGTCCTGGCCAGTTCCCCTTGGAGGGCTCTGGAGTAGTTGACCTTCTGGACAAAATCAGTCAGGGCGAACGATTGTTTGTCAAAAATCTCAAAACCAACGCCGCCGCCTTGTGGCAAGCCCATGGAGGCAAGGCTCAGGCGGGTTTCGTAGACACTTGTTGCCGGGATCAGAATATTGTGTCCGGCGTTCGTCAGCTGGAAGGGAATTTTTTGCCCTTTGAGCCAATCGACTACGGCAGAGGCGTCCGATTCGGCCAGATTGCCGTACAGCATCTGGTAATCTGCGGTTCTCGCTTGGACGATGATAAAGGCGAACAGGCCAATGGTGATGGCGGTCACAGCGACCAGAGCAATTTTTCGCGACAAAGGCCAAGCGGTAATCGTGGCCATCAGTGCCTGCCATCCGCTTTTCATATTTTGGGGAGTGGCGTCTGTTTGTTCAGCCATGGTGCGTCCCTGCTGCAGTTAATACTCGAGTACGAGTGGTAATTCCCTGAATTGTCATCGATTGTTATACCTGCATCCGCATGACTTCCTGGTAGGCGTCAATGGCCTTGTTGCGGACCTGAATGGTGTATCGTAAGGAAATGTCAGCCTTTTCCATGGCAATCATTGCCTCGTGCAGATTTTTTTCACCACCGGCGTGCAGCTGCTGCATAGCTTGATCGGCATTTTGCTGCTGGCCGTTGGTTTGCGCCACCAGGGATGTGAGGATATCGCCAAATGAGGTCGCCGCCTGGGTAACCTGCGAGGTCGCGGGTTGGGCAGGTGTGAGCAACGGGGCAACGGCTTGAATTGCTTCCATCTGTTATCTCCCGATATCGAGGGCTTTCATGGCCATGCGTTTGGCCGATTTGATGGTGGTGGTATTGGCCTCGTAGGACCGGGTTGCCGACATCATGTCCACCATTTCTTTAAAAGTGCTAATGTTGGGCAATTCCACATAGCCGTCTTCCTTTGCATCCGGGTGTGAGGGGTCATAGATGCGTTGGGGCGGGCTGGTATCCTCGGTAATTTTTGCTACTTTAACCCCTTGCGCCAAGCCTTGGCTCTGGAGAGAGGAATCGAGATGCTGTTTGAAAGGAAGTTTCTCCGTTTGAAACACCACTGATTTTTTTTTGTATGGGCCGCCTTCTGGGGTTGAGGTGGTTTCGGCATTCGCCAGGTTGGAACTGATCGTGTTTAACCTGGTTGTCTGGGCTTTGAGACCAGAGGCGGCGATGTCAAAGGTGGTAAAGATATTCATAAGAAACTCCTGGTCTGAGGTGTGTTATTCTTTAAGCAAATTATGCGCCACCATTGACGGCATATTTGATCTGGGATAATTTTTTATTGAGCATGGTCACCGCTGTCTCATAGAGGATTTCGTTTTCCGAGAGCTTGAGCATCTCCTGGTCCATGCTGACGGTGTTCTGGTCACCAAGGCCGGCGGTGTCTTTCTTGGCGGAGACGGTGCCGCTGACCTGTTCGAGGCCGGCAGGTGCCAAGGGGAAATGGTTGGACTGGGTGGCCACCGGGCGTAAACCGTTTTCCGAGAAGGCGCTTTTCAACTGCTCCTCGAAGCTGAAGGTTTGTGCCGCATAACCCGGCGTTTCGGCATTGGCGATGTTGGAGCCTATAACCTCTTGATTTTTTGTGCGAAGGTCGAGCACCTTCTGGAGAAGTTTCATGGTAGTGTCAAATTGCTGAATGCCTGGCATCGTCTTTCTCCAATGGTAGTTCTTGACTTTGATAACAATAAGGGCTCCGGTCACCTTTTCTCTATCTCGAGAATTGCCGCTTCCTCCCGGGCAAGTTTGGCCCACAAGGGGTCTTTGCCTTTTTCGGCTAATTCCTTGAAAAGAATAAGTGCCTGCTGTTTGTTGTCTTTTTTTAACGCGATTTGAGCCAGCCGGTATTGGGCCTGCTCGCTGCCCTCTTTCTGTGCCTTGATCCGTTGGAATATTGTGAGGGCCTGCTCGTCCTTGCCGGTCTGGAAATAGGATTCGGCGAGAGGAAGCAGCATGGAATTCTGCAGCAGCGCCTCCTGCAAGTCTGTTTGAGCCAGGGTGTCGATGACCTTTTGCCACTCTTTATTCTCAAAAAAAATTCGTCCCTTGAGGATTTCCAGTTCCCGATTTCGGGGGCTGGACTCGGAGGTCAGCAGTTTAAGAGCTTTTTCAAGCTGGCCGCTGGCATACAGTGCCTGGATCTTGAGCGCAAAGATGGCTGGGAAGTCGCTCCCCTTGGGATAGCGAAGCTGATAGCGGTCGGCATATTCCTCGACCTGAAGTAAGTGGCCTGAGGTGAAAAGTGCCTGGATGAGCGGCAGGTAAATTTTTTCTTTGTTGGCTTCTTCGGTTACCTCGAAAATGTATTGGTACGTCTGTGCAGTCTGATCGGCCAAGCCGAGCTTGCTGTAGGCCTGGGCAAGGTCATACAACACGCCGACCTCGATCCAGCCGCGGGCAAAAAACATTTTGTTTTGTTTGGCTAGCACCAACGCCTTGACATACTCTTTGTTTTTGACCATCTGCCTGATGACACCAGGAAGTTGCTGGATTAAAAGGGCCATGGCCTCGGTGCGCAAATTCCCGGACTGAAAACCGCGAAGCAGTTCCATGGACTGGTTGACGCTTGCCTCACCTGCACCTGCCAGCGCATTCACCAAGGCCTGCTTGAGAGCAGCTTCTTCGCGCAGTGAGATTGATTCGGCCTCCACCGCATATTTTCCATACATCGATTCCGCTTCAGGCGCGGCCGTTTTGTTGGCCACATAGTCCAGATCAGTCAGTTTGATTAAGGCTCGGGTTCCGCCTTTGGTTCCAGCAAAGGCATTCTGGATCTGCTGCAGATCGATTCTCGCTTTTTTTTCGGTAGTCGGCATGCGGAGATGACACATGGCCAATCGGAAAAGAACGAGATCCAGACCCGGTCGATTGTTGTTGAGTAAGTCACCGAGCTGTTGATACCGTTTGGCGGCTTCGGGATATCGTTTGGCGGCATAAAGGGCATCCGCAAAACGGGCGAGCGACATCGGGTCGGAATCGATAAGGGCTGGTTGGCTGGCCAGATCCAGATAATCTGTCAAGGCTTTGGCTTTTTGGTTTTTAGCGGAAAGCAGATCGGCTTGACGCAATAGGCGGGTCAGCTTGAGCGATTCGTTGTTGCTGACAGCTGGGCTGGCTAAAATTTTCACCCCTTCATCTGGGAGGCCTGCCATCAGAGCCAATTCGGCCAGTAATAGATCGAAGGATCCAATAAATGGGGTCTCTTCAATTTTTTTCAATAAGCTGTGAAGTTCATAGTAGGCATTGGTATAATCGCCCCGGTCAGCCTGCTGATAGATCAGGAGAAAACGGGCTAAATCGGCCATCAGTGAATCAGGATACTGCAACATGATTCGCTGCAAGAGGAAATAGGGATATTTATATTCCCCGGCTCTGATCAGGGCCTCGGCATAGGTCAAGACAAGCCGCTCCTTAAGTTGTTCATCCGGTTGTTTGTTCACTTGTTCGCGGAGGAGTTGGCACACCTGGAGCCATTTGCCGTCCTTGATCTGCGCCTGGATTTCTTCGGACAGCCATTTTTCAACAGCCGTCTGCGGCGGTAGAGAGGCGGCCAGCGGGAAGGGAGGCAGGTGCAGTTTGGGAGGAGGAAAGATCTCGAGGGGGGATTCGTAGTGCGTAAAAAATAAACGCCAATTTTGAGCAAAAGGAGAGAGCTTGACAGGGCTCAAAGAATCGGATCGGGCCTCTTTCACCACCTTGACCCCCTGGAGTTTGGAGGAAAGATCAGGTGAGGAGACTGACAGCTGGTTGCCCAGAAGGATGTCGAGGATGAGGACCCCAGTGTTCTTGTTGCTCTCGGTGGATACCTTTTGCGGGGGATAACGGAAATAAAAAGTGAGGGTTGTGGTGTTGTTTTCGACCTGACTGACCATCTTGATCATTTTGCCGTCGGTTGCTGGGGGCACCAGTGACTCGCTTAGGGTGGTGTCTGAAAATTTAAGGTCGATCCTCCGGCCGTTGGTTAAAAGATTGAAGCCTGGTAGTTGGTCAAAATGGAGGGAAAGCTGTAAGCGAGCCGATTCATCACTGCGGTTCACGGCTTTGAGAACTGCGGCCGCCAGCGCGTTTGTCACGGAAAACAGATTGACAGTGAGCAACAGCAGGGTGATGATGAAGAAATGATGGGTCATATTTTTTCTAAATAACAGTGAGAGCTCTCCTGAATCCATGTCGCCTAGACGGGTCCTTGCAACCCTTTAAAGCAATAAGTATTCCATACTGCCGGCTCGGCGATGCAATTCAAAGGCACTGGTTTCCAGCGATACCTGTCCGTGGTCGGATAGGTCGTCTGCGGCATTTGTAAGGTTTACAATGTGCTGTGTCGTTATTTTGGCACAGGCGAAGCTTTGCGTTCCATGTATTGTAATAGTTGCCCAGTCAGAAGGGATGCTGATCCGTTGCCACCAATAGTTGGCGGTATTGGAGACTGGCTGCAAAAGGAGAAGTGGAGGAACAGTGGCATCTGAACAAAATCAACAACTCTTAGAGACATTTGTCCATGAAACCATGGAGATGGTTCGTCAAGTTCGGCCATTTGTCCGCGCTCTGGTCGAACAACCGGATAGGGAGGATGTTCTACCCAAGGTAACAAGTTCGTGTTTCCGTCTGTTTCATTCCGTGAAGGGGACCGGATCTTTTCTTGGTCTCAATCACCTGACCACCCCGGCGGAGGCCATGGAATACCTGCTTGACCGGGTTAGATCCGGTATTCTTCTGCTTACTCCACGCCACATTGCTTTGCTGGCGGAGGCCTGTACCTTTATGGAGCAGGGGCTGGCTCTTGTTCTTAGGGAGAAAAGTGACGGCCGTTTAGCCAATTCGGCCGGTGCCTTAGCCTCGGCGATTCTCCTTTCTGCCTCCACTGGAAATGAACCCGGATGGGACGAAGGAGCGGTTGGGTCGTTGCCTTCCGAAATGCGCGAGTCCTTTTTGTGGGAAATCGAGAATCTGCTGGCCACCGTTGAGCAGGAATGCGTTCTCTGGGATTTCATCGCGGTCGATCTTGAACGGATGGCTGACTTGTGCCGGTTGCTGCACAGGTTGAAGCAGAGTTTTGCACTGTATGATTTCAGTGAACCGGAGCGGATCTGTATGGCCTTGGAATCGACTCTGAATCGCTATGTGCAGGGTGAGTTTTTCCAAACCGAATATCCCGAGAGGGTTTTTCTCCGCTGTATCGACGCATTGCGTACGGCAATCGCACGGTTTTCGGCAGTTGATGAATTTGTCGTACCCGATATGGAGCATCACTTGGCGGCTCTTCAGGGGCTGATGCGTCAACCCATAGGGGAATTGTTGATAGAAGCCGGACTGGTGGATTCGGGGATAGTCAACCATGCTCTGGAGGTGCAGCGCTCTACCCGTGAGGAACAACCGCGCCGCCTGGGCGAGGTGCTGGTGGCAATGGGCGAGGTCACCCCGGAACAGGTGCAGCACGTCCTTCAGGAGCAGCACAGCAAACGGTTGCGAACAGCGGAGGCGGAAACTGCCCTGGGCGGCAACGGTTCGGATTTTCCTCAGCGTTCACTGACCACCTCCGCCACTCATGAGGTGTGCATCGATGGCCGCAGAATCGAGCGGATGGGTGTTGTGCTGGAGCAACTGATGGCAATGCGTCTTCCAGGAGACCACACCGCACTGCTTGGTGAGTTACAGTCACTTGTCCAATCGTGCCGTCGTGACGCCCTTTCCTCATTGGTCAACCGTTTACAGAGGGTGGTGCATGATCTGGCTGTTCACGGCAACAAACGCATTCATTTTTCCATTGAGGGAATAGATGTGCTTCAGGAGATGGGAGAGGCAACCTTGTTTGCCGATACCCTCCTTCACCTCCTCCGCAATGGCGTTGAACATGCTTTGGAAAGTGTGGAGGAAAGGTTGCGGGCGGGGAAGAAGAAAACCGGCAAGCTTCATCTCTTAGCCTTGCGTCAAGGAGATGAGATTTTAGTGAGCATCGAAGATGATGGCCGAGGTTTTGATTTTGAAAAGGTGGCGGCCCTGATCGTCAAACGTGGATTAATTGAGGCGGAGAGCGTCGGCCAGATGACCAGCCGCGACCGCCTTCGTCTCCTGTTCACCAGTGCCCCGGTTACGTCTAACAGTGGACAGGAGGGAGGGGATCCTAGTCCGGGATTGGTGGTTGTTAACAGAGCCCTCCACGGAATGCAGGGGAAAATCGATGTGGTTTCCCGGTCGGGCAAGGGAAGTTGTGTCACCTTGCGTGTGCCTCGGAGGCGTTGAGGTTCTTGGGAAAAAGCTCCACCCGGAGGAAGAAACCTTGATTTCCCCATTTTCCTCCTGATAGAATAGCCAATATGAAAAATTCCCTGCTGCGGTAATTGTTGATCAAAGCAGAGGGTTCCCCATTATTGACGGATGTCGTGTCCTAAACGAAAAAGAGGAGAGAACAATGGCAAAAAATGTACTGCTTGTTGATGATTCCAGCACCATGCGCAAGATCATCAGCCGGTCGTTGCGTCAGGCCGGACTTGATTTTGGTGAGATTTACGAGGCAGGAGACGGTCAAGAAGCACTCGCCATGCTTGAAAAAGAAGCTATTGACATCGTGCTCAGCGATATCAATATGCCGAACATGAACGGCATCGAGTTCCTCCGGGAAAAAGCCAATCGTCCGGGAATGAAAGATATTCCGGTGTTCATGATTTCGACCGAAACCGGAGATGACATCATCGGCGAAGCCAAGAGTTTGGGGGCTGTCGGTGCGTTGAAAAAGCCCTTTACCCCAGACAAGGTCAATGAAGTGCTCGGCCCGCTCATGTAAAGCACCTAGCGGGGCGCGGCTATAACTCATATTCTTTTTCCGGATGACCATGCCTGGTCGCCGGATGATTCTGGAGGGGGGGCAGTGTGAACAGTTTTGCCGAAATTAATGATAAGATCATCGAGTCGACGATAGAGATATTTACCGGCATGGTGATGATGGAGATCTCGGTGGCCGGCGAACCGCTGGAAACAATGGGGCCCCTCAAACAATCGATTACAGGGATGGTCGGTCTCGCCGGTACCCATAAAGGCGTTCTTGCGGTGCATTTTCCCAAGCAGGTGGCCCTGGACGTCACTAGTAGTTTTCTCGGGATGGAGGTCACTGAGATCAATGACGATGTTCAGGACGCCATTGGCGAAATTGCCAACATGCTCGGCGGCAACCTGAAAACAATACTTTCCGATCGAGGAAAGGATATTCATCTCTCTCTGCCGTCGACTATTTTCGGGGATGAATACGCCTTTAGCTCACAGGCCGATGTCGATCAGATTATTCTCCCTTTCCAGGCGCCTGCCGGTATGTTTTACGTGGAGCTTGAACTGGAACACTGATGTTGCAGTTTCATTAAAGTAATACAAGCTTTACTGCGGGAGACTTGTTCTTGGAAGTGGAAAATTATCTCATTGATGCTATCCTGGAGGTTTTTGCCTCCATGATTTTTATCGACATTGCCGCAGAATTGCCCTCTGCGGATCCGGCGCCGGACATTGACCCAAATTTGTCGAGTCTTATTGGCCTTGCCGGTGATCTCAAAGGTATTCTTGCCATTCATTGTCCAGCGGCTGTAGCCCTGGGGATCACTTCTAGCATGTTGGGAATGGAGGTGACGGAACTCGACGAGGATGTCAAGGACGCTATCGGCGAAATTGCCAACATGGTCGCTGGTGGCCTGAAAGTTGCTTTGGCCGCCGATGATAAAAAAATTGAACTGGCCATTCCTACCACCGTCATTGGTAAAGCTATTCATACCAGCGGTCTTTCCAGGGCAACCCGAGTCATGATTCCTTTTTCTAGTCCGATCGGCCGGTTCGGTGTTGAGCTCCGCTTCATGTTGTCGTAAGAAATCAGGTAAATATTTTCCATTTTTCTGTCGAGATAAACAAGAAGGGTTCAGTGTTTGCAAGATTTTTCTTGGCAAACAATGCGCTGTTTTTTTCCGTATCGGACGGATAGCCCTGGAGTTTGGCAGGGGTAATACCTTTACCCTGTCGGCGTGGGCCTTGTGCGATGATTAATCTCTCACTGTTTATGCAATGAAAGCCAGAGAACGCTTCGACAAAATATTACTCTCTTGCTGTGATCGGATCCAGGAAGAAGTCAGCGCCTTGATCGGGAAACCGCTTAAATTGGGCGAGGCGCAATTCCGTCAGGTCAGCAAGGAAGACTTGTTTTCTGAAGCCGGAGGCAAACAGGTCCTTGCTCATATCCGCCTGGAAGGTGAAATCGAGGGAAGCGGCTGCCTTTTGATCGGCATTAAGGACGCTATTTATATTGGCGGTACCTTGATCATGCTGCCGGAATCGGAACTGGAGAGCGTTCTTGCCGGTCAGCAGTATTCGGAGGATTTGCAGGATTCATTTGGTGAGGTCGCCAATATCGTCTGCGGAGCTGTCACCGTTACCTTTGAGGAGCAGTATCCGAAAAATGTGCGTTTGGTCAGGACTGAACAGGAATTGATCACTCCGGTCAAGGTGGTGGTTGAATCTGATCAGCCAATTGTCGATGTCCCGTATTACCTGATGACCGCTCCGCTGCAGTTGGATAGTCGTAAGCTTGGTAATCTTCAGTTAGTTCTTCCCGCGATCCCCTTTGGGCTTGTGGAAGAGGCAGCCAAGGGAAAAGCCGAACAGCAATCCTCGGAAGCGAAAACGACCCCGGAGCGTGGTGAGAAGGATGCTCCGGAATCGGTTGGGGTGATTGAACGGGAAGTTGCCGATGACGATGTTCCTGAGAAAGTAGGTGTACTCCAGCATCCCACATCAGAGGGAGAGGTCGCATCGGAACAGGCTGCTCAACCGGCCCCGCGCACCCGCGACATCGGCAAGCAGAAGAAGCTGGTCGACGATCTATTGAACAACAGCATGATTAAGATGTGCGAGGAGGTGAGTGCCCTGCTAGGCGGGACCTTGAAGGTTTTGCCTACTGAAAATCTGGCGCTCACCAAGGAGCGGTTCCTCGATCAAGCTGGCGGCAAACAGATCATGAGCCGCATGGATATACGCGGTGGAGGGCAGGGTGAGGCATATCTGTTTGTCGACGTTAAAACCGCTGTGTATTTGGGGGGGGCACTCATCATGCTGCCCGAAGGTGAGTTGGAGGAGACTGCTCGCAACGAGGCATTCGGTGACGACGCCCGCGACGCCTACGGCGAGGTGACCAATATCATCGCCGGTGTATATACAGCCATTTTCGAGGAACAGTACCGCACCAAGCTTGGTTTTGTGAAGACATCAATGGAACCGGTGGTGCCGGTCAAGATCGATCCCGATTCAGACGACGTCTTTACCAATCAGGCCTATTATCTCTCGACCGGCCAGATACAATACAACGACCGCGATTTAGGGAGGTTGCAACTACTTATTCCCGCCAATGTGCTTGAATTGGAAGAATTGCTTCTGGCCGCCGAAGAGCCGGTTGAGACTGTTAAGACGAAGGCGGGGGGGGCGCCTGTACAAGCGCCTGTTGAAAAGGCTGCCGCCGCATCTGTCGATCCATCCCGGATTCAGGAGAAACTAGCCGAGAGCGCTGATATCCTCTTGTTCACCGACGACGACGGCGAGGCCGGTCGTGTTGCCAATGTCTTAGAAGAAATGGGATATGTCTGCCGCATTCTCCATTTCAAGGATCCGGTCAATAGCGTGTTAACGCCCCGCATTCAAATGGTCTTTCTGGTGATGCAGGAAGCCAGTGAACAGGGATTCGGTGTAGCCATCAAAATCAGCAGTGCCGGTTTGCCGGTGCCCCTGGTGGCCGCTGGTCCGGCGTGGACCAGGACCATGGTGCTCAAGGCTGTGAAATACGGGGCTTGTGATATTCTCATTACCCCGTCGTCGTCTGATGATATTCGGGAAAAAATTGAGGTTAACTTGATAAGAAAAGCCGCTTGACCAGTTTTACTCGCCCGCCTCTTCCTCCGTCTCGCTGGCAACCAGCTCCTTTTTCTTGATTTTTTCCAGTAATGTGGTCCGTTTTAAATTCAGCAGCCGTGCGGCTTCCTTTTTATTACCCTGGGTTAGTTTCAAGGCCTGAACGATCAACTGGGTTTCAAAATCGTTGACCAAGGTATTGAAATCAATACCGCTTTCCGGCCAGATTTCGTTGGTTGCCGGAGCAGAAGTGGACGAGAAGAGGAGCAGTTGCTCGGGACGGGTGACATCATCGAATGTCTGCTGTGAACTGGTTTGCTCGGAAGGGAGGGGAGTTAATGCGCCGTTACGGTATTTTTCGGGGAGATCACTGTGGCCAACCATTGATCCGCCATGCAGGATGGTCATGTGTTGTACGAGATTTTCCAGTTCCCGGACATTGCCCCGCCAGGGAAAAACGGACAAGGCCCGCATGGCAACCGGATCAAATCCCAAAAGGGGAGTTTTTTTGCTTTTTCCGATGCTGTTCACGAAATATTCGATAAGCAATGGGATGTCTTCGGAGCGATCGCGTAACGGAGGGATGGATAAAGGAATAACGTTGAGGCGGTAATAAAGATCCTCCCGGAACCTGCCTTCAGCTACCATTTGTTCCAGGTTGCAATGGGTGGCTGCGATAACGCGTACGTCCACCGGAATCGCTTTTAGGCCGCCCACCGGTTCAAATTCGCGCTCCTGCAGGACCCGCAACAGTTTAGCTTGGAGCACCGGCTTCATGTCACCGATCTCATCGAGAAAAAGAGAACCGCCGTTGGCGTATTCGATTCGGCCTATTTTGGAAGTTAGGGCGCCGGTAAAAGCGCCCTTGGTGTAACCAAACAGTTCACTTTCCAGGAGATCGTCGGGGATTGCCGCGCAGTTGACCGGAACAAAGTGATGGGCGTTTCGGGGGCTGTGTGCATGGATTGCCTTGGCAACCAGCTCCTTGCCAGTTCCGGATTCCCCATGGATCAGAACGGTGCTGAGGTCGTCTTCGGCTACCTTGCTGATCAGCTTGAACAGCCGCTGCATGGATGCACTGCGACCGATTATTCCATAAAAAGCATCAAGGGCCATGGCTTAGTCGGGGAGTTTGTCCGCAAGTTTGCTAGTGGTCAGGCGCATGTTGAGACTCAACAGTTGCATGACCTTTTTAAGCAGGGTGACGCCCACGCTGGGATAATACTCGGTGAGTATGTCAAATCCTCTTTTAGTCAAGATTATGACAACCGATGGTTGGCGAGCTACGACTGCAGCTGATCGTGGCGATTTATCGATGATCGACATCTCGCCGATGGCGTTGCCCTTGCCGAGGCGGGCGATAACCCGATAATCACCTGCCGTAGTTTTTTTAAGAACATCAAGGAGACCGCGCACCACAAAGCACATGAAATCGCCTTTGTCACCCTCGACAAAGAGATGTTCTCCCCGCAGGATTTCTGCAAAGTTCATGTGGCGAGCAAGGATGTCGAGTTCATCGGATTTGAAGGCGTCAAACAAAGGGAGCGTGAGGATGAGATCCCTGGTTTTTTCCTCGTTTTCCGTAAGCTCTTGATCGGATTCGCTGGTTTTTTCCATGTCGGGAGGATGCAGCAGTTGTTGAATAGTCATAGAAGGTACAATTTTTTGTGTTCTCAAGTTCAATTATTTGTAAGGTTACCACAGGTGGCTGACCGAATACAAGGGACTTTCGAAAAAAGTGTCATTATCTTGACAATAAAATATATGTTCGCGACCTTTTTAGGGCAAGCAAGCGCTCAGGTGTTTAAGGAGAAAGAATGGAGCCTCGTAAGCAATCAATCTGTAACCTGATATTACTCTTTTTTTTGCTGTGGGCCTCGCCGGCAATTGCATGGGAGGGAACGGTGACACGGGTGCTCGATGGCGATTCGCTGAGGGTCAATCAAGGCGGTCAGATTGTGACTATCCGCCTCTACGGTATCGACAGTCCGGAGTATGGGCAGGCCTTCTGGCGCACGGCTAAGGATGCCACCAGTCATTTGGTTCAGGGGAAAATTGTTACGGTTGAACCATTCGATACGGATCGTTACGGTAGGATCGTTGCCTTGGTCGGTGTCCGGGGCAGGTCGGTCAACGGAGAATTAGTACGTCTCGGCATGGCCTGGGTTTATCCTCATTATTGCAAGGCTCAGCCATTATGCCGTAATCTGGAAGAGCTGGAGCAGGTCGCTCGTGTGCAGGAACTGGGAATATGGAAGGATCGCAACCCCGTGCCGCCCTGGGTTTGGAAACACAGCAAACAGTGAATTTCGAGCCGCCGGTTGTTCCAAACGGCGGCATCTGTACAGAGGATTAAAACCGGCTATTTTCTTTCGGTTATCTCAATGATTCCCTGTATATCGGCTCGAGAGAGTGTTTCCCGTTCAATCAGGGCATCAGTGATAGCGTCGAGCAACGTGCGGTGTTCTTCGAGTAGACCACGCGCCCTGTCGTACGCCGATTGCACTAATTTTTTCACCTCAACATCGATCAATACTGCCGTCTGTTCGCTGATGATCTGGCCGGGCTGATTGCTCAGGGGATTCGAGGCCCTAAAAGTCAGCGGACCGATCGCCTCGCTCATCCCCCATTCACAAACCATGTGCCGGGCAATGTCCGATACCCGTTCGATGTCATTCCCGGCACCTGTGGTCATCTGGTTGAAAACGATCTCCTCGGCAATACGGCCGCCAAGCAGGGTGCTGAGATTGTTGAACAGAAAGGTGCGATCATGGGAATTGCGCTCTTCCTCGGGAAGTTGCATGGTCAGGCCAAGAGCTCGGCCCCGGGGGATGATCGTGACCTTGTGCACGGGATCGGCCCCGGGCAGCATCCAGGCCACCAGGGCGTGGCCGGCCTCGTGGCAGGCAGTTATCCGTTTTTCCCGGTCGGTGATGATGAGGCTACGCCGTTCCGCCCCCATCAGCACCTTATCCTTCGCTGCTTCCAGAATCTCCATGCTGATGGTAGGACTGTTTTTCCTGGTCGTCAGCAGGGCCGCCTCATTGACCAGGCTGGCCAACTGGGCGCCAGAGAATCCAGGCGTACCCTTGGCGATCACCTGCCAGTTCACATCCGGACCGACTTTGGTATTGCGGGCATGCACCTTGAGGATCTTCTCCCGGCCTCCAACGTCGGGTAGGGGCACCATAACTTGCCTGTCAAAGCGGCCTGGCCGCAACAGGGCCGGGTCGAGGATGTCCTGGCGGTTGGTGGCGGCAATGACGATCACGTGGTCATTGGCTTCAAATCCGTCCATTTCCACCAATAGCTGGTTCAGGGTCTGCTCCCGCTCGTCGTTGCCTCCGGAACCAGAGCCTGAACTGCGATGACGGCCAACCGCATCGATCTCGTCGATGAAGATAATGCAGGGCGCTTTTTTCTTTCCCTCCTTGAACAGATCCCGCACCCTGGAGGCGCCGATCCCCACATACATTTCGACAAAGTTTGAACCGCTGATCGAAAAGAACGGTACTCCGGCCTCGCCGGCAATGGCTTTGGCCAACAGGGTCTTGCCTGTTCCCGGTTCACCATACAGGAGCACCCCGGTGGGAATTCGGGCGCCGGCCTCAACAAATCTCTCTGGTTTTTTGAGAAAATCGATCAGCTCGGCAACTTCCTCCTTGGCCTCATCGATGCCGGCAACATCGTTCAGCTTGATTTTCGATTCCTCTGGATTGATCAGTCTCGCCCTGCTCTTGCCAAACGCCATGGCTCGACCGCCGCCCCCGTTTCCCTGACCGCTTCCTTTTTGAAAATAAAAAAACCAGAGAAAGGCAAGAAGGAAAATGGGGAGCCAGGAGAGTAGGGTTTGGAGGAACCAGGGCGTTTGGGGAGGTTCTTCAGCCCGGACCGCAACGTTTTTGAGGAGCAGGTGCTCGAGGGCGTCGTTGGTTTGGGGGACAACGGTTTTGAAAAGTGAGCCGTCGGACGTCTCCCAGAGAACAGTATTGTTAATCATTGTCACCTTGGAGAGGTGGCCGCTGTCCACCTTTTTAAGGAATTCAGTGTAGGGTACGGCATGGTGGCGGTCAGGCGATTTTTGACAGTAATTGAAGAGGAGCAGTGAGGCTAAAGCAATGATCAGCCAAATAGACAGGTTTTTGTAAAATTTCTGCACAATACTCTCCTGGAAGGGATGAAATAAGCTCAGTGAAACCTGCGACGATCAACGAACTGAAATTCGGAAGGGTGTAGGGGGGTGAACCGAGGTTCAGTAGAGGCATGATCCCTACATTCCATGCAAGGAGCTACCATAAATCAGGGTAAAGGTAAAGCTGGTGGGGGGAAGAAGAATAAAAAATTCCCCTCCAAGGCCGCCACCTTGGAGGGGAGGGGGGAAGCTTGCTCGTTATCTGGATGAAATCGAGTAGCGAAAATAATGAATGCACTATCTGTTCCACTGTCAGGGCTTGAAAGAAGATGGAGTCGTTTCTAATATAACATATTGTTTTTGTATTAATTTTTATCTTTTTAATGTGCGGGGATGAGACGTCTAGTTCCGTTCGTCCTTTTCTGTGGGCGCATTTTGATTCTTGCGCATAGTGTGCTTGGCTCATTGTGCACATTACACTCGAAGTGAGCGATTCGCCTCCTGGGAATTCAGTTGCAAGTGGTTTTTAGTTTAAAAAATATCGGAATAACAAATATATTTTTTAACGGGAAATAAACGTTAAACGGAAATTGGTATTTCAACAAAAGGATAAAGTAGTTAATTGGACGCAAGTTGATCATGTTATTTATAGTTTTTTTGACAATGAAGACGAGTTTTTCTTGACAGCTTTTTTGGCTGTGTATAAAAAGATCTCATGGATTGAGAAGAGAACAGGCCCGGATCCGTGATGGTGTCAGGGTCGCATCAACAAAGGAGGTGCTGGCAAGGAAGAGCGTGACCGGGTTTTTATCCGCCAATAAATCCTGGTGTAACACAACTGTCCGGGGATCCGGAGCAAGGAGAAATTCAAATGGAAGCTATACTTTTTTTCGTTATCTGGTTGGGTGGTGCTGTTCTCCATACGCTGTTCGATCTGAGAATCAAACCGGTTCTGCAGTCCGTCAGGGAAGAAAGCGATTTGCCCTAACCTAGTTTTTCGTACAGGATTGAGTCAACTCAAGGATCAATAATAGTGCGGGGCGACAGTGGTTGGAACTGTCGACCTTAAAAAGGAGGAGAAAGTGCCATGGAAAATATTTTAACCAAGGTTTTGCCCCAGGAAGGGGGGCTTGAGGGGAGTCGGTCTGGAGTGTACAACGGGGTGATCGGCTTGTTAGGTCTGTTTACCCTGGTCGGTATCGCCTTTGGTCTGCACGCCTTTTATTTGGGCTATCACAATGCTTACGGTGTCAGTCGTGAGGTGCCGTGGGGTGTGGTGCTGGCCGCTTATGTCTTTTTTGTCGTTACCTCGACCGGTCTGTGCCTGGTTTCATCGATTGGCCATGTCTTCGGCTTTGAAACCTTTAAGCCCATCGCCAAGCGTTCGGTTTTTTTGGCCATCGCCACGATTGTTTCCGGTTTTTTGGTTATCGCCTTTGAGATTGAAAACCCTTGGCGCATGGCTATCTATAACATCATTTCGCCAAATCTTACCTCAAGCATCTGGTGGATGGGTACCTTGTATGGGGCATATCTCTTCTTTATGTTGATTGAATTTGCCCTTCTGCAGGCTGGCAAACACAAGATTGCCGGCATGTTAGGATTGCTTGGCGTCATCTCGGGTGTTGCTGCACATTCCAATCTGGGGGCTGTTTTTGGATTGCTCAACGGCCGTGAATACTGGCATGGTCCCTACATGCCTATTTATTTCATCGTATCGGCGATGATGTCTGGTTGTGCGACGGTCATCCTCTTTCATTGGCTCGGCTATAAGATTAATGGCTGGAAGATGAGTGAACAATTGCAGGAGTCTTTGCGGTCGGTGGCTAAACTGGGAGCCTTGCTCTATATTGTTATCATGTTCTTCACCACCTGGAAGTTCATTGCTGGTCTTTCCGGTCACCCGCCTGGAGAATATGAGGCGTTCATGGCTCTGCTTAACGGCCCTTTTGCCAATAATTTTTGGTACGGTGAGGTCGCGTTAGGGCTGGTTATCCCGCTTGTGATTATCCTTGCGGTTCGAGCTAGGAATATCACAGCGATGGCCTTTGGTTCGGCTTGCAGCATCATCGGCATCTTTGTTATGCGCTACGATCTGGTGCTGATTGGTCAGATTATACCCGGGTTTCACGAGCTCAATATCGTCGACCTTCCCCATATCCTTCCCTACGCGCCGACCCTGCACGAGTGGATGGTGACCCTGTCCGGTTTCACTTTCTGTGGTATTCTCTTCATGATGGGCGAGCGGTTGTTCCGTGGCCATCTGTCTGAAGACCACTGATGGAATCTGTGTCGAAAGGAAGAGCGGCAACCGGTAACGGTCCGCCGCTTTTCCCCGGCGCCCCGCATTGACAGGAGGCCGGTATGGCGAGAAAGAGAACAGAAATACAGGCGATTCGCTCAGATGTAGCCATCTATCCGATCGGTGTTGCCGCAAAGTTGCTGAATGTTCATCCGCGCACTCTGCGGATCTATGAGAAGGAAGGGTTGGTTTTTCCGACACTTGTGGGCAACCGAAGGATGTTTTCTGCCGATGACATCCAATGGATTACCTGTTTGCGTACCTTTATCCACGAAGAGGGGATCAGTATCCCAGGGTTGAAGAAATTGCTGGAATTTATCCCCTGCTGGGAGGTAGCCGGATGTCCGGCTGTGATCCATGAGAGGTGTGCTGCCCGAGTGGATCGGGCAGTACCTCGCACTCTACATCCGGTTGGCGATGTAGCGGCCAAGTTGGAGGCCAAAGAAAAAGATAGAGAGAGCCGGGAAAAACCCGGCCAAAAAAAAAAGCGCCAATCTTCCGTATGATGTATTTTCGGGAACATCGACAGTCTCTGCACGATGGCAAAACCTCGCGCTCGTCTTGCGGTTGAGGCTAGTTGCGTGTGTTCATGATTGCGGGGTCGTTCGTTGACGCCGGCGCGACCTGGTGAACAAAGAACAGCGGAAGCAGTTTCTCCGGGTAGTAAAAAGGCGTTCCGATTATTCGGAACGCCTTTATTTGTTTCTTGATGCAAATTGTGTTCAATCGTCTTGTTCGATTTCGTTCGCTAGCGGGTTGTGAAGACCGTAACGCTCGATTTTTCGCCGCAGAGTATCTTTGGAAATCTGAAGTTCACGGCAGGTAGCCATTTTTCGCCACTGGTTGCGTTCAAGGCTGAGGATGATTGCTTGCTTCTCGATGTCTTCCAGGGTTTGCGGGCCGGCAGCACGCGTCGCCAGGGGAATTGCTTCTTCAAAACCGGCAGCAAAAGGTTCGGGTAGATGCTGGGGCTGGATATAGCCCCCCTCGCAGAGGATGAACGAGTATTCGATGATGTTTTCCAACTCGCGAATGTTACCTGGAAAATCGTAACGCATGAGAATGGCTAGCGCGCCGCTGGAAATGCCGACGATGTCCTTGCCCTGCTGGGCGCTATATTTTTTGATGAAATGGTCAATAAGCAGGGGGATGTCTTCCTTGCGTTCCCGTAAAGGCGGCAGGTTGATCTTAACCACGTTGAGACGATAGAAGAGATCGTCACGAAACGATCCTTCCTGCACCAGGGCTTGCAAATTGCGGTTGGTGGCGGTGATGATGCGGACGTTGGCCTGGACGGGAGTGTTGGAGCCGAGTGGCTCGTACACTCTTTCCTGCAGGACACGCAGGAGTTTGACCTGAACACTACCGGGTATGTCGCCAATCTCATCGAGGAATAGGGTGCCGCCCTCGGCTACTGCAAACCGCCCTATTTTATCCTTGCGGGCATCGGTGAAAGCACCGGCCTTATAGCCAAACAACTCTGATTCGAGCAGGGTTTCGGGGAGGGCTGCGCAGTTGACAATGATAAAGGGTTTGTCCTTCCGTTCACTGGCGTTGTAGAGGGCGCGGGCAATCAGTTCTTTGCCGGTGCCACTTTCACCAAGAATCAGCACCGTACTGGGACTGCGGGCGATGTCTGGTAGGATGTTGAAGAGGCGCTGCATGGTAGATGATTTGGAAATGATCGCGTCAAAGGTGTATTTCTGGCTTAATTGCTGGCGCAAGGTGGTGATCGCGGTCAGGTCGCGGAAAGTCTCCACTCCGCCGATAATGTTTCCCTCATGATCGGTAAGTGGGGCAGCGCTGATGCTAATGGGAACCTTTTCCCCTTGGCTGTTGCGGATAGTGATCGAGCGGTTGGCCACTGGAGCACCCTTGTACAGGCTTTCGGCAATGGCGCAGTTTTTGCCGCAGATGGATGAATGAAAAATATCCGAGCAGGACTTGCCCATGGCATCATCGCTGGACCAGCCGGTGATTTCTTCGGCTGCTCGGTTAAATGAGGTGATGTTCCAGTTTCGATCCACAGTAAACACACCATCGGCAATAGAGTCGAGGATCAGGCTCTCGCGGATCGATGAAGTGTTGTCGCGAAAGGTTTCAATGCCGCCGATGATATTGTCGAAATCGTCAAGGAGCGGAGCGGAGCTGATGGTCACCGGTATGGAATTTCCCGCCTTCCCCTTGATGAAGATGGAGCGGTCGACAAACTTGTTATTGCTGTCAATTGCCTTTTGCAGGAGGCAATCCTTGCCGCAGACGCTGGAGTGGAATATTTCTCGGCAGGGTTTGCCAATCACCTCTTCTTGCTTCCATCCGGTGATATTCTCCGCCGCCCGGTTGAACGAGGTGATGACGCGATTGCGGTCAACAGTGAAAACACCATCGGCTACCGAGGCGAGGATCAAGGCGTTGTTGAGGGAGGCGGAGCAATCATGAAAGGTCTGCACCCCGCCGATTACTTGGCCATTGAGGTCATAAAACGGTGACAGGGTCAAGGAAAGGGGGAAGAAATGCCCGTCCTTGTGGGTCATGAAGACGGTGCGGGCAATAAATGGTTTTTCCTCTTCAATGGATTGCTTGATCAAACATTGATTTTCACAGAATTCGGACGGGAATATTTCTTGGTATTTTTTCCCGAGCGCATCCTCGATCCCAAATCCGGTGATCTGCTCGGCAGCTCTGTTAAATGAAGTAATTTCCAAGGAAAGATTGACGGTCAACACACCTTCGGAAACGGAATCAAGCAGCAACTGATGGTAGAGCGATTCATTGTTGCAGTCAAGGGTGACCAGTGCTCCTGAGAGGGCCCGGTCGTGGCCCCAAAGGGGCATGAAAGTGGCCAGAACATCAATTTTTCTTTTGTTTGTGACGCTATTGAGCAAAAACGATTGCCGGGAGACTGATTCGTCCCAATTAAATTGGGTGAAAAGTTCACCAAGGCTGCCGGTTTTCTCCTCTAAAACGAGAAGCTCATCCATCGGTTTACCGAAAAGAGCAGCAAGAGGTTGACCTGTCAGGCGTTCGGCATTTTTATTGAGTCCGATGATGACGCAGTTGCGATCCAAGTGGAACACAGCCAGGGTGCTTGGAAAGAGGATTAACTGTTTAAATACTTTTGCTCGCATAGCACTAGGTCACCTGAAGGGTTATCAATTCAAGCAGGGCAGAGTAAAAGCCATCTGCCGCTATCATGGAAAAGGAATGCTCTCTGCTTTGGGAACGGTGCTTAGTCGTTCAATGAACATGCAGATGAAATCGTCTTTACCAAATACACTTACATATACCATATGTTTGAAAACTTGCTCTTCTCTTTGTTTTGGGTTATGTTCGCTCGTTGCGTTTTTTAATAAATGAGCGTCTATTCATTCTGTTTTTTTTTCTCTTACCATAACAGCACGTTGTAGCACAGTGTGCCGATGTCGTCTTCGTTACTTTTTATCTTGAGGGTATGGAATGAACATTAAAGAGTTGGAACAGTTAAAAAATGAGGGGGCGGATAAACTGCCTTCGCTTGAGCGCCGGACTTTTTTACGCGCCGGACTCGCCATCACCGGATTGTTCATGGGCGGAACGATATTGTCGCTTACACCTGTCCGCAATGCCGAAAGCGCTATTGGAACGATGCCCAAGAGCGAAAAATATCCATACAGCCCCCATTACAGCATGGTTATGCGCCAGAATCTGTGTGTCGATTGTGAGCGCTGCATGGAGGCCTGCGTACAGACCAACCATGTGCCGGCTTATGGCTGGAGAACCATCATCCTCGAACGGATCCGTGAAATTGGCCCTAAGGAAAAGGAAACAATATTCATGCCCGTTCTCTGTAACCAATGCAACGAGCCACCCTGTGTTCGCGTCTGCCCCACTGTGGCGACCTACAAAGATAAGACCACCGGCATTGTAGTGATGGACAGTAAAAAATGCATCGGTTGTAAAACCTGCATGGCAGCCTGTCCCTATAATGCCCGCTATTTTAACGAAGAGGTTCGGGCAGTCGATAAGTGCAATTTCTGTTGGGATACACGGCTCTCCAAGGGCAAAAAGGATACAGCCTGTGTTGAAGCCTGTCCTGCCAAGGTTAGAGTATTCGGCGATCTCAGCGATCCCAAAAGTGAAGTCTATAAACTGGTGCATCAGCCGGAAACGACAGTTTGGGTTCTGCGGCCAGAAACCGGCGCCCTGCCGAACGTTTTTTACATGAATGCCTAACCGGTGGAAGGAGAGGGGACTATGAAAGCAAAGATGAGAATAGTAGCGGCCCTTGGCTTGCTTGTTGCCGCCGGGGTGCTCTGCACTGCTGAAATTCAGGCAACTGCGCCGGTAGCCGCCCAGGCAGCGCCGGAAAAAAAATATGAATCCTACGGCAACACCCAGGTGGTGGCCGTAGATCCAATTAAGGAAATGTTTAGCCACAAATCCCACGTGGTGACTGCAGGATTGAGCTGCGACAGTTGTCACCCCGACCTGTTTGATCGTAAACGTGGCTCGGCCAAGGCTAAGGGCGATTACACTATGGCTTCATTGGAAGCCGGCAAATATTGCGGCGCCTGCCATGACGGTAAAACCGCATTCAATACCACCGGGTCTGAGACCTGTAAAACCTGCCACGGCAGTGACATGAAGCAGCCTGAAACAATTGTATTTAATGTGCCAGTAAAGACGGTTATTTTTGAACATAAAGGGCATGTGGACATGGGGCTTGATTGCGCCAGTTGTCACGCTAAGGCCTTTGAGATGCGCAAGGGTGCTGCCGAAGAGCATCCCGACAAGTTCACCATGGAGGCCCTTTATGCGGGCAAATATTGCGGCGCTTGCCATAATGGTACCGATGCCTTTGCCTCTAATACCCGATGCACCACCTGCCATATCGGGGTAAAAGGGTTCGACCGGAAGTTTGCCGATGCAATTCCGGCCGATAAAAAGGACCACGGAAAAAAGAATCACTAAATTTCCCTGCTTTTCCGGGGCGGGCTTTCTGCCCGCCCCGGTCTCTTTCCTCCTGCTATTATCTGCCTGTTCTCGCTGTCAAGTTACCTACCAACCACCTGCTGATAAGTTTCTCTCCCATTCCTTCGGAATGTACAGCGCTTCTGCGTCTGTAATCCTCTAATTATTTCATATTCTCGGCTTGTTTCTAGCTTTCCCTGCTCCCCAGCAGGTTCTTTTTCTAGGGTGAGGGGCGTGAATGCTTCAATGAATGGAATCGAAATGCGCAGGTTGCTTGAGCGTGTTTCCTATCTATCTTTTTTACCGTTATTTATTCTGTGCTAGAAATTGGGGTCTTCTCTATTTTCTTCCTTGTCTTTTCTTGTGGGAAAGTATGGCCTATATCTTTTAACAGGCTGAAATATAAAATATTTTTACTCTATTACTGGTCTTCCTCCCAAGGGAGGGAGGTGTTTTTTATGGCGAATTTTGCGCCAAGGGGCCGGTGGTGTATGGGATGATTTTGCGTCTTTAGCGTAAAAAAACGGGCAGTTCTTTTTACCAGTAAATCTTACCTGTTATTTGTTATAAGTTAAATTAATATTGTAATTTCAATATATTGCCTTGATTTTAAAGGTATCTTTTCCTTTTTTAAGCGAATGGCACATCCCTTGCGATAACAGGGGTAACAACGTTCCAACCAGCGAATCACGAAAAAAAGGGGAAGACCATGAACAACTTATCGCACAGCCAAACCAGCAAGCCGGGGAATGATGGCGGTCAGTCCCCGGCCAAGTGGGTACGGGCACATTTAGGCCAAGTCACCGAGTCCTTCTGGTTCTGTCTTACCTTTGTCCTCTTTCTTCTCATGGGACCGTTTTCAGCCGTTGCAGTTCTCATCGGCCTCGGTTCCCTAGCAAGTGAAGAGCACAGGGCGCGAATGACTGAGCCAGCACAGTTATAAACTTACTCATCACGTAAAATTTTAAACGAAAAAGAAAGGAGGTTTTATTATGGCAACAGGATTTTCACTGACTGCAACAGCAGAACCAGAGGTGGCAAATTCTCTGGTTAAAACGTTGTCCGGAATGTTTGGGCTGCTACTGCTTGTTGGCCTCGGGGTTGGGCTAGCCGGTTTTTTTATCGGTCATGAGCATATTTTTAACAATACGAGAGAAGTACCCTGGGGTCTGCTGATTTCCACCTATGCATTTTTTGCCATCACCTCTACAGGACTTTGCCTTTTGGCGGCAATCAGCCACGTCTTCGGCGGCAACAAACTCGCTCCGCTGGCCAACAGAATGGTGTGGGTTTCATTGATCACCATTCTTAGTGGATTTGCCGTCATCGGCATGGAAATAGAAAACCCTTGGCGTATGGCCATATACAACGTTATTTCCCCCAATATCACCTCAAATATCTGGTGGATGGGTACCTTGTACGGCATGGCCCTTGGGTTTATTCTCCTCGAGTTTTGGTTGATCCTGACCCGTCATTTTACCCTGGCTTTAGCCCTTGGTATTCTCGGTGCCCTTGCTGAGGTCGCTGCCAACACCTGTCTTGGTGGTGTTTTTTCCACTTTGGCTGCCCGCCCGTTCTGGTACGGCGCACAATTGCCGGTCTATTTTCTTGCCTGTGCCTTTCTTTCCGGAGCGGCTGCTGCCATCTTCTTCACCCATTATGCCTATGTTATCCGTGGCCGCAAAATGGAACAGCATGTTTTCCAAGGGGTGCAGGCCGCTGGCAAGGTGTTGTTGCTCATGTTGATCCTGGTGGCTGTTTCTACCTTCTGGCGCATGGCTTCCTTCTACGTTGGTGGTGTCACCGATGGTCGGGTAGCGGCAGATGCCCTTTACTCCGGTCCGCTTGCCTTTAACTTCTGGGCATTGGAGGTTGGTGTTGGTCTGGCCGCCCCCGCCGTGCTTCTGGTTCTGACCCGAATGAGGAATATGGCCGCAATGTCCACCGCCGCCTTGATGAGTCTGGTCGGCATGTTCATTTCCAGGCTTAATATGGTAACCGGTGGGCAAATTGTGCCGCAATATCTGGGCTATGATAATCTGCCCACGTATCTTAACTACACACCCTCAGGCTACGAATGGATCGTTGCTCTCGCCGGTATCGGCCTCACCGGTTTGGCTTTTCTCCAGGGCGAGCGATATTTTGGCAAGAGTTTCACTGAGCACGAAGCGCATTGAGAAAAGGGAACCGGCTTGGCACTGTAACCGGGGCCGCGCAGGCTCCGGTTACGGCTTTACCATATGAGGGTTACCATGGTTGATGAAACAAAAGCGATATTCACCATCGGTGTTGCGGCACAGATGCTCGGGGTTCATCCGCGGACTTTGCGGATCTACGAGGAAGAGGGGTTGATCACCCCCCTTCGTAAGGGAAAGTGGCGTTATTTCACTATGAATGATATTAGATGGATTGAATGCTTGCGGGAGATGATCCATGAGCATGGCGTCTCTATTGCCGCCGTGAAAAAGCTGCTGCAGTATACACCGTGTTGGAACATCACTGATTGCCCTTTTGATAAACGCAAACAGTGTACGGCGTTCATGGCCAATGGGCTGATACCGAAAAAAATTGATAAGCAGAAGTCGAGAAAGGTGCAAAACCTGGACACCAAAGCTGCCTGAAAATTTTTAATTTTCGCAAATCGCCGGCAACTAGGCTAGCCTGAATCGACTGGTAAGCGAGAGTTTGGCAGCGTACCGTTCAGCTTTTTCCATTGAGCAGCAAGAAAACCACCAGTACCCAGCAGGGATCACATAACAAAAAAATGTTTTCTGTTCAGAGGCACAATGGGGACGCAAAACGAAAAAAAGCCACTTAGCCGAATGCCTGCTAAGTGGCTTTTTTTATTATTGGTGAACGAGGCGGGATTCGAACCCGCGACCTTTGGCTTCGGAGGCCAACGCTCTATCCAGCTGAGCTACCCGTCCATGAAGAAAAGCTTTGATAAGCGAGGCACAAGTATACACCAATCGCTTGTCAACGCAAGGTTTTACGCAATCCTACCATGATTTAGTTCAATCCCAGTCTGTCTTGGTTCAACGGGAATAGGACTTTTGAGCTGTTCATGATAAACCATTATGAACGGAGGAAAGTCCATGCGAAAGAAACGTCACAACTACAGCCCTGAAGAGAAGGTAATCATCCTCAAGCGCCACCTGGTTGGCCGGGAAACGGTATCGGATCTCTGCGATGAATACCAACTGCAGCCGAATACATTCTACGGTTGGCAAAAGCAGTTTTTCGAAAAGGGAGCTGCTGCTTTTGCCCTAGAAAACAAAGACTCCAAGAAGGTACAAGAACAACGAATCCATCAGCTTGAAGATAAATTACGTCGGAAACACGAGGTTCTTTCCGAGTTACTGGAGGAGCATATCCAGTTAAAAAAAGAACTTGGGGAGCTCTGAATGGTAGCTGGGTTCCTCATGATACACGTGATACCGTTGTTGATTTCAGCAAGCATTGGAGCAAGAAAGCTGAAGTGGCCCTGCAAGAGATCATCGCTTGGCTGGCCGTTTCCAGGAGCAAGTTTTATGCATGGATCAAGCGGTACGGCAAGGCCAACGAACATAATGGGCTGATCCCCCGGGATTTCTGGCTTGAACCTTGGGAACGGGCAGCGATCGTCAATTTTGCTGTCAACAATTCCCTTGAGGGGTATCGGCGGTTGACGTTTATGCTACTGGATCAGGACATCGTTGCCGTCAGCCCCAGCAGCACCTGGCGAGTTCTAGGCCAGGCAGGGTTGCTGCAGAAATGGAACCGGAAGAAAAGCCTCAAGGGCACCGGCTTTGTGCAACCGCTCAGGCCCCATGACCATTGGCATGTGGACATTTCTTATATCAACATCTGCGGCACATTTTATTATTTGTGCAGCATTCTCGATGGATGCAGTCGTTTCATTGTCCACTGGGAGATCAGGGAACAGATGACGGAAATGGATGTGGAGATCATCCTGCAACGCGCCAAGGAGCACTTTCCCGAAGCCCGGCCAAGGATCATTTCAGATAACGGGCCACAATTTATTGCCAAGGATTTCAAAGAATTCATCCGTATCTCGGGAATGACGCATGTGCGGACATCGCCATATTATCCGCAGTCCAACGGCAAATTGGAACGGTTCCACGCAACCATCAAGGGGGAATGTATTCGTCCCGGTGTCCCGCTTTCCCTTGACGATGCCCGAAGAATGGTTGAAGGGTTTATCCATCACTACAACAACGTCAGGTTGCACAGCGCCATCGGATATATCGCGCCGATGGACAAATTGAACGGCAGAGAACAGGAAATATTCAAAGAGCGAGACAAAAAACTGGAAAAAGCCCGGGAACTGAGAAAGAAAAAACGACTTCGTGCCTACGGGCCAATCACCCCAAGGGGAGATAATACGGCTCCCCATAACCCCTTAATGCAAACAGCTTGAATGTCCATTTCCAACTGAGGCGGAACAAGTCAGTTTACCCCGACAGGTCTAAACATAGCTGTATCCACTAGTGTCCGGTTACGGAAAAAATTTAGCGAAATAAAATTTTGATTTTTGGTTAATAAATAAGCAAACATGCCTGTGATCGACTTGAGGGAATCTTGAAATTTTGCTCAGTAAGCCCGGTCGCTCTCACCGGCAAATTTATTTACGAAAATCATGCTTTTCTGGCAGTCAGTGACCACCGGCAAAGCCGGTGGCTTGAACGATTGTGAACCGCTCAAAGCGGTATGTTTAACAGATTCTCTGACCGCCATTCAGTGGTCGACTATCTGAATAGTTGCAGTTGCTCGACACGATGGTCTTCTTGTTCTTGCTCGCGGATATAAGCCCGCACAACCTCTTCATCGGCACCGACAGTTGAAACAAAATAGCCCCGTGCCCAAAAACTCATGCCGCTATAGTTCTTCCGTTGGCCAAGGTAGGTCCGCGCTATATGGATCGCGCTTTTTCCTTTCATATAGCCAACCACCTGCGATACCGCATATTTCGGAGGTATCGAAATCAGCATGTGCACATGATCGGATTGCAAATGCCCTTCCAACACCCGGCTCTCCTTCTGCCGGGCAAGGTCATGGAACACATCTCCAAGATTCTTGCGAAGTTGACCGTAAAGCATTTTCCGCCGGCATTTCGGTATCCACACTACATGGAACTTGCAACCCCATTTCGTGTGGCTTAAACATTGTACGTTGTTCATGAAGCCTCCTTTCTCGTGACTTTGAGCGGTCCACGTGAGAGGAGGCTTCTTTATTATGCCGGAACCGTCAAACTTTTGTTGTCCCCCGGCAAAGCCGGGGGTTTACATAACGGAATTTATTCCTATCGGTTTTGTGCCGTTGCACCTTCTGGCCATGCATTCGATGGCGTTCTTTTGCCATTTTGCCGCTTCCTGCGCGCACTTCACCTGCTTGTCGCCAGAAGCATCCCCATCCGGTCAATGTTGTACGCCAAGTTGCGCAAACCGATTTTTACTCGGGCTCGGGTTATGCCAATCGTACGCAACAGCAAATTCCCCGCTCTCTGGGCCTGTGCACCAAAGATGTGCTCGATCCGCGAACGGATCCTGGACCTGGTCTTATTGCCTTCCTGTTCCCTTGGCGTCAATGGACGATTGCGGCTCCCCTTGCGTTGGATGTGTTCGCGAAAACCGTCTTGCGCAAGCCGATCCAGCCGATCCGCCGATCGATAGGCCGAATCCGCCCATACGTCCTTGCTTGTGTTGTCGGCAAGGAGTTGCTCGAACACATTGCTGTCGTGCAGGGCCGCATCCGTCACCGCATAGCTTCGAATCAGCTTGTGCTTCACATCCACCGAAACGTGGTTCTTGTATCCGTAAAAGAACTTGCCGTTCTTCTTGGTCCAGCGCGCGTCCACGTCCTTTCTTCGCCGCTTGTTCTCGGACCAGGCTTCCGGGATGTCGCCCTCTTTGATCCTGCCATTTTCTTCCCGGCTGTTCCGCTGCTTGGGCATGTTGACGATGCTGGCATCCACGATCTGCCCCTTCATGGCCATGAAACCGTTGGCACGGAGGTGCGCATCGAAGGTCGCAAACAGCTCCTCCACGATGCTGGCTTTGATGAGGTCTTCCCGAAAACGGCAGATGGTGGTGGCCTCCTGGACTTTCTGGCTGATGTGCAAGCCAAGAAAGCGCCCAAAAGAATGCCGGTCGAGGATCTGAAATTCGGTCGCGTCGTCCGACAGGTTGTACAGCGACAGCAGAATGAGAATTTTGAACAGCAGGATGACATCGTACCCCTTCGGGCCAACATTGGATTGCCGGTTTTTGTCTCTGGCTTTTTCGAGGGCTGGACGAAACATCTCCCAGTTGACCGTCTCGTTGATCTTGGCAAGCGGGCCGCCGTTTTTGTCGATTTTGTGCAATCGGTCCTGCAGGTCGAAAAATCCGGGCTGGATCATGGCTGGTCTCCATCGGGTTAGCTTGTCGGGTGCCCCCTTAAAACGATAAAGATCGTAGCGCTTTAACGTAAAATCAAAAAGTTGATAGTTTAATTTGTTGTGAGCTACTGCATTTAATTTTCAAGAAACCTTCAATGGATTTGATCGAGCAAGATTTGAGGGAATTTTTCCTTGATGAATCAAATTTCATTAAGCGAATGAAGAAAAAACGAAACGAAATCATTCTTGATACGATTTTTTTT